>NZ_JAJUXG010000013.1 GCF_021390535.1 Dyadobacter sp. CY312 | reverse complement strand
GAGTCCTTCAACGCAAAGATCAAGGCATTTAGAAGTCAGTTCAGAGGGGTTCGTAACGTTGAATTCTTCCTGTATCGTCTAACTCAGTTATATGCTTAATCCAAGTTAGTCCCCAACATTTTGACTTGATCCCACAAAATTCAATCACGTCATCCGTGGCGTCTTTGGTTCTAAAAAAAAGACGCGTTAAAATGATTGTAACTAATTGACAATAAAGATGTTTACCTGATTTACATCTTGATTTGCAAGCATAGCAGTTCGAACTTTGTTCAACTAAAATGCTTGTATTATGTTAGAAAAAAGCTTCGGGGTTTTCTTTTTCTTAAAGAAACCCAAAACGCCGATGGTATGTGATATGTCTGCCTTCGATTGACAGTGGATGGTCTTTCAAACGAGATCTCAACGAAAAGGCTCTGACACCCTGCCAAGTGGAATTCCGTTGCCGGAAAGGCTACGGGAAATAAAGAGGATTCTAAAGCGCTCAATCACTTGAATTTTAGTAAAATTTGGTCGAAACAGCCTGTAAGTCAATGGATCAATTTTGGCTTTTTTTACGGCTACATTTTGAAGAGCTACTGAAAATTCGCCACAATGTTAGGTCGTAAAAAAAAATTGACGACACACCTTCGGTAAAAGTCTTTTCGTGCTACTTGTATTCAAAGATGCATTGTTTGCGCCTTTTCAAAATACAAGTAGCATAAATAATGGACTCTCATAAATTTCTTTCTTTAACCACTTTCTTTTTACTGTTTCAACTATTTCAGGTTTCCGGTCAATCTTTGAAGGTTATCGGTCATGTTCATGCCGACGACGGCACTGCACTTTCCGGGGTCAGTATTAGCCTTAGAGGCACCGCTGTTGGAACGGCTACCCGGGACGACGGATCATTCGAACTCAGTTCATTATCCGAGGGTCGGTTTACGATGACGGTTTCCTCAGTGGGTTACATCGGCCAGTCAAAAGATTTTACATTGAAATCTGGACAAGATCTGGTTTTTGAATTTGTGCTGAAAAGCGACGCCCACAGTATGGAGGAAGCTTTAATTCTGGGGAAAACAGAAGCGCAGCAACTCAAAGAAACCGGATTTAATGTTAATGCTATTGATGTTAAAGCATTTGCCAATTCCAATCGGGATATCAACCAGATCCTGAATGCCAGTTCAGGGATCAGGATACGCGAAAATGGGGGGCTCGGCTCCGATTTTAATTTTTCCATGAATGGCCTTTCCGGCCGACAGGTCAAATTTTTCATTGATGGTATCCCGATGGAAAATTTTGGAGGTGCTATGTCGTTGAACAACATTCCTGTAAACCTTGCCGAAAGGATAGAAATATACAAAGGTGTGGTCCCGGCCGAGCTTGGCGCCGATGCCCTGGGCGGTGCTGTCAATATTGTAACTGCTCAAAATACCAAAAGATTTTTGGACGCCAGTTATAGTTACGGCTCTTTCAATACGCACCGAGCTTCACTAAATGGCAGTTATAGCGATGAAAAAACAGGCTTTGTGATTAATGCGAGCGGTTTTTACAATTATGCCGACAACAATTACCTGATGAGGGGCGTCGAAATAGAGCAAAACGGCGCATTTGTCCGTCGGGATTTCAGGCGCTTCAACGATGCGTTCCATTCTGCCATGGGGCAGGTTGAAGTGGGCCTGAGAAATAAGAAGTGGGCCGATTTGATATTGATCGGTTTTCTGTATTCGGATCAGTATAAGGAAAGGCAAACAGGTGTGGACCAGGATATGGTGTATGGAAAAGTCCATTCGTTTGGTCATTTTGTAATGCCGACTTTGAAATACAAAAAGGAAAACTTTTTTGTTAAAGGATTGACAGCGACGCTGTTTGCAACCTACGCAACAAACAATACGACCACTGTGGACACTTCTGCTTCCCGCTATGGTTGGGATGGGAAAATTACAGCTATCAATCAGAATTTCAGTGAACAGGGGGCGTTCGCGGTTTTTAAATACACCAACAAGTTCGCAATCCTGAGAACCAATCTCAGCTATCAGCTTAATGCCAACAATGCGCTGGGACTCAATTACAATTTGAATGCCGGACAGCGCAAGGGAATTAATACTTACAAAAATGCAAGCCAGGAAGGCAACGCGCTGGATGTTCCTAACAAGCTGGGAAAAGGGATTCTGGGATTGTCCTGGCAGAGTAATTTCCTGAATGAACGATTAACGAGTTCTGTTTTTGCCAAGCATTATCAATTGCACACATACATCCGTGAAGCGGTTTTCTACAATGGTTCCGGTTATGTGAAGCAGGAAGCAGAAGATACCCGGCATTTTTTTGGTTACGGGGCTGCTACCCGCTTTAAGCTCTTTGAAAGTGTCGGTTTAAAGGCTTCTTTCGAACACGCATTCCGGTTGCCGGAAGTAGAAGAATTATTTGGTGACGGCATCTCCGTCTTGGCCAGTCCAGCCCTGAGGCCCGAAGAAAGCGACAACATCAATGTAGGTGCTTACTTTACCAAAAGAATAAGTCATCACAAGTTCACCCTTGAAGCCGCTGCCTTTTCACGCACCGCAAAGGATTTCATCAATGCTGTTCCTGGTGGCACATTTTCAAGTTATACCAATGTTGGGAAAGTGGCCATTAAAGGCTTTGACGGCGAGTTGAAATACAGTTATAAAAACCTGGTCTTTGCCAATTTCAATGCGAGCTACACCGATGCAACTAATATTGACAGAAAATCGGCCGTGTATCAAGACCGTATTCCGAACCAGCCCTGGCTATATGCCAATGCAGATATTGGTTTGGGCAAAAATGACGTCTTCCGGGAAAGTGACCGGTTACAGTTCAACTGGTTCAGCCAGTATGTCCATTGGTTTTACCTCACCTGGCCAAGCCGCGGATACGAGCCAGCTAAAAGCCGCATTCCCACTCAGCTCATTCACAACGCAACCATTTCTTATTCCTTAAAAAATGGTAAATACAACATCTCCCTGGAATCAAGAAACCTGCTCGACGAGCTTGCCTTTGACAATTTCCGACTGCAAAAACCAGGCAGGTCTTTCAATGTCAAACTGAGATATTTTCTCCAATAATGTATCGTAACATCTTTTAATAATTAATACAAAATCCATAATGAAAGGACTGAATAAAACCACTTGTTTAAGCATCATGGCGGCATTGGGCTCACTGTTTGCAATGTCTGCATGCTCAGACAAAGACAATACTGAACCCATTCCTGAAACACCCGAGGGTGACGAATTTATGATCGTTGGAGGCGTCAATAATCCTTCAACGTTGTATCTTTTGACGTCCGGTACGCTATCGGAAGGCTCGGTTACTTCGGTTGGGAATGGTGTGGAAACCACGTCATGGAGCCGTTGGTTTAAAAACGGATTCTACTACAAAAGGACGAACGGTAAATTTGCCAAGTACAAATACGAGAACAAGGCGCTTACGACCGTGGCCGAAATTCCGGTTACAGGTAATTCTGTTACCTATGCCTGGCTGGATGATAAAACTTTGATGCTTGAAAATGCAAGCCCAACGGGAACTGATCCCATTTTCAGCTACTCGATAATCAATGTGGAGACAATGGCAGTAACCAAGTCGGGAACGATTACGGGCCAGGCTATTGGTAAAACGGATAATGATCTTTCGGTAGGCTCACTGGTGCTTAGAAACAATAAACTATACATTGGATTCTCCATATTTAATGCAGATTGGAACGTGACCGACACGGCTTACCTTGCCGCAGTAAATTACCCGGCTTTGGATAAAGTTACTATTTCGAAAGACACAAGATCAACTTATCCGGGAGCCATCGGAAGCGACCTGCCTTCGACTGTAACTTACAATAACAATGTTTATTTTCTGACCAATACCGGGGACCGCTGGGGCATCAATGCCAAAAAGCCAAGCGCGATTTACCGCGTGAGCAATGGTAAGGACTCCTTTGATACGGATTATTTCTACGATCTTTCCGCGGTCAGTAGTGGAAACAGGGAGTATTACGGTCTCTGGGATCTTGGAAATGGCAAAGCGCTTACCCGGATGGGACGGACTGATCTGCTGAAAACTTTCGAGGATTATACTGCAACGGATGTCTTTGAATATTATGTGCTTGACCTGGTAACCAAAACGCGTACGAAACTCAACCTGCCGCTGGACAAAGGTGTCCGCACCTCTCCCGTATGGGTGGAAAATGGAAAAGCGTATATCGCGGTTTCCTCATCCACTGAGGGGCATTTTGTGTACACGTATGATATCGCCTCGGGCGCTATTGTCAAGGGATTGGAGATCAAAGGATTAGATTATGTGAACTGGATTTCAAGATTTAACGACTAATCCCTTAATAACAGATTATTACATTAAACTTATCAGCCGGATCCGCTCAGCTGGTAAGTTTGATTTTTAGCTTTACCACTCACAACAATGACTGTAAAAAAGATTGCTTCGGTTCTTCATTTATGGCTCGGACTGGCCGTAGGTATCGTGGTCATTTTGAGTTTCTTACCTGCGACGGTCTATGTTTGGGAGAAGGAATTGACGGACCTGTACTACCACGATCTCATTTTTGTGGAACCTAACGGAAAGCAGCCGCAGTCGCTTACCAAATTGCTCGAAGTAGCACAGAAAAGTGTCCCGGCCAATCAGCCACTTGAAGAAGTCGAGATTAGAAGTGATCCGAAAAGGGCCTATATATTTTCGGGAATGGAACATGCCGAAGATGAAGGCTGGAATGCATTTTCCGAAGTTGAATATGCAAATACAGTATATGTAAATCCATATACGGCCCAGGTGCTGGGCGTAGTGGACCAGGAAACAAACTGGATATGGTTAATGCGCGTTATGCATCAGCAGCTTTTGTTACAATATGACATTGGCCACATGATCGTGGCCATCGCCACGCTGATCATGTTCGTTTTGGTCATTACGGGTCTGATATTATGGTGGCCAAGAAATAAAGGTGCTTTAAAGCAACGGTTTAAAATCAAATTCAATGCCAAATGGCGGCGGGTGAATTATGACGTACACAATGTAGGTGGTTTTTACACACAAATTTTTATATTGATTTTGGCCGTAACAGGCCTGGTGTGGAGTTTCGAATGGTGGGAAGATGGCATTTACCGATTGCTCGGCAATGATCCTAAAAAAGTGATCAATGAAGTCCCTGCCTTAAAACCCGAAGGACAAATCGAAGCCAATCCACTGGACCGGGCCTTTATGGATATGATGACCAAGAAAACGGAATGGAACAAAATCTCTTTTTTTCTGACCGAGAAAAAATTTCTGGGTGTAATCCGGTACGATGGCAATTCAGGTTGGGATACCTGGGACCTTCACCATTACGACGCTCGAAACGGAAATCTCTATTTCACCGTCAGGCACGAAGACAAAACAACCGGGGCTAAATTCCGAAATTCCAATTACGCCATTCACGTAGGAAGTATTTACGGAATTACCACTAAAATTATTGCTACCTTGGTTTCGCTGTTCTGTTCCAGTTTGCCCGTAACCGGATTTTATATATGGTGGGGACGCAACAAGAAGAAAAAGAAGCCAAAAACGTATGCTGTTGAAATGAATTGATTACTCTATCATATGTAAAAAACGGTTGCGTAATAAATTTACATGATTGTATTATTTGCAATAATTTTAACAGTTTGAAATGGCTTCTCTTTGTTTACAGGTTGATCGGTGTTTGAGTTGTCTGTTGAGCAGTCCGAGTCTAAAGTTATTTTAACGACTGCTGTGTCTCGCTTGCTGAAATTTAGATCTGAGCAAGCGAGGTTCCATACATAATTTGACGATCTCGATATAGCTTTTTGTCAACTGCGCCAAGAAAAGGCGGCTGGTCTCGGACCGTTTCGCTGAATTAAAACTTAAGAGATAAGTTTAAAAAATTTGCCTTGTCAAGCGCTGAACTCCGCCGGCTGGAAGAGAAGGTTTTTTCATTTCTTCGCATGCTAGTTTTTCATTATCGGTTTGAATTCTATAATTTTATAGAATGAAAAAATCAGAGAGCGTAGTAGATTTTTATAAAAGGCAGCCTGGGCACCTTACTGATGGGATGACCCTTAATAATGCAGGACTGGGACATATCAATATTTTCAGCCGTGAAAATTGTTCCGTGGTTACGCCATACAGCCGAAGGGACTTTTATAAAGTGTCGCTCATCATTGGGACGGGTAAGCTTTTCTATGCCGACAGATGGATACAGATTGACAGACCTGCATTATTGTTTTCGAATCCTGTTGTACCTTATTCCTGGGAAGCCGAATCCGAAGCCCAATCAGGATGGTATTGCCTTTTCACAGAAGATTTTGTTCAGCATAGTGAACGCATCAACAGTTTGCTTGAATCGCCGCTTTTCAAGCTGGGCAGTAATCCGGTCTTCTTTCCGGATGATACGCAGGTTAATGAGATAGCTTCTATTTTTGGAAAAATGCAGGTAGAGATAGCATCTGAATATGTGCACAAATATGACATTCTGCGTAGCTATCTGCATTTACTGATACACGAAGCCATGAAGGCAAGCCCAGCGGAAGAGTTCGGCAGTTATGCCAATGGTGCTGCAAGGGTATCCTCACTTTTTATTGAGCTTTTGGAAAGACAGTTTCCGATTGATTCGCCAACAATAAGCCTGAACCTGAAAAGTCCTGTCGATTATGCCAAAGCATTGTCGGTACATGTAAACCATCTGAACCGATCTGTGAAAGAGGTTACCGGCAAAACCACTACGGAGCATATAGCAGCCAGGGTTGTCAAAGAAGCAAAAGCCCTCTTGCAGCACACAGACTGGAATGTGTCCGAGATCGCGTATAGTCTTGGCTTTGAATATCCTTCTTATTTTTCCATTTTCTTCAAAAAACAGACCGGTATGCCGCCTAACCGGTTGAGGAATGCGGTTGTTTGAATAGTATAAGGAAGTGTTTGATATTTATAAACTGCTTACGTGGTGCCTTCCTACTTTTGCAGGGAACAAAAATCAAAGTAAGATGAAATATAGAAATCTTGGAAAGACAAATGAGCAGTTATCCGCGATAGGGTTGGGTTGTATGGGAATGAGCTTCGCATATGGTCCTGTGGATGACAAGGAAAGTATTGCAACACTTGAAAAGGCATTGGACCTGGGTATCAACTTTTGGGACACTGCGGATATGTATGCCAATGGTGCCAACGAGGAGTTGATATCAAAAGTACTGGTCCCAAACAGGGACAAAATATTTATTGCCACCAAATTTGGATTCCGGTTTAAAGATGGCGTCGCTGGTCCGAGCAGTGCTACCGGAACCTACTTTGATGGTTCGCCAGCCTGGATTAAAATTGCTGTAGAACAAAGCCTGAAACGTTTGAAGATTGATACCATTGACCTTTACTATGCACACAGGGTTGACCCGAATGTGCCTATTGAAGAGACCGTTGGTGCAATGGCCGATCTGGTAAAAGAAGGTAAGGTTCGTTATCTTGGATTAAGTGAAGCTTCCGCAGCATCTATCAGAAAGGCCAATGCAGTTCATCCGATCGCTGCACTGCAAAGTGAGTATTCCTTATTGACCCGTGATGTAGAATCAGAAATCCTTCAAACAGTACGTGAGCTGGGCATTAGCCTGGTACCGTATTCACCACTGGCCAGAGGATTGGTCACCAATACACTTGATGTATCTTCTTTGGCAGACTCAGATTTCCGGCGCACGTTGCCCCGCTATCAGCAGGAGAATATGGAGAATAACGGTAAACTGGTGAGCGAATTCGCTGCTCTTGCTAACGATAAAAACTGCACACCTGCTCAACTCGCTTTGGCTTGGGTGTTGGCTCAGGGCGAGGACATTATCCCTATCCCTGGCACTAAGAAAAGAAAATATCTGCAAGAAAATGCCGGTGCGGTTGATGTGAGTTTGTCAGACACAGATTTGGCCGCGATAGATGATTTGGTAAGACGCTATCCCAACACGGGTGAGCGTTACAGCGTGGGCGCTATGAAACTGGTAAATAATTAATACCCGGCGCTTCGGCGCCACAGCTCCCAGAGCTGATAAATTCATTTTTTAAAGTTTAACCTATACAAAGACAGCAAAATCAGAATTGCTGTCTTTGTTTTAGTGGCGGTTCTTTAAATTTTTAGGTAGAAAATTCCGGGACCTTAGAAAGCAACGCCTTGTGTTTTGCACCCCATTTGCTCAGCAATACGCTCCGTGATCAATCCAGCATGGTCAAAGTCTCAATAAGTCTTTGACCATGCTCCCTGGCTTTATTGATGATATCCTCTTTCGTATATCCTGCCGCCACCGATGTTCCATGAAAATAGATCGGGTCTAAGTATTGCATTTTGGCATAATAGGCTGTCTGTTCCATGTTCTTACAAAACTCATGTACCCGAAAATGGTGCTCTCCCAGCGCCTGATAGCCTTCTTCTGGTGCACCGACGGTGAAGCTTAGCAGGAAATTTTTGTTTTTAAGTTTATCGCCCTGACTGCCGTAGGCAAATTGATATTCAAATACCAGGTCAAACCAGTGTTTGAGAATGGCTGGCATATTGTACCAGTAAACAGGATACTGAAACACAATTGTATTATGTCTTAGCAAAGCTTCCTGTTCTGATTTTGAGTCAATTTTAAAGTCGGGGTATAGATCTGATAAATTTCTGAGCTCAACCTCTAAGCCACTTGTTTCTATCTCACTGATAATCGTTTTGTTCGCTAATGAGTTTGCAAAGTCGGGGTGTCCTAAGATAATTAATGCCATTCTACATCAGATTTATTGTACTATAATAATTATAGTTGCAAAACTAAATTGAGTATCTTAGGTTTACAATAACTATCAGTTTGGATAGGTGCTAAAAAAGAAGAGCATGAAGGTTGAGTGCGCAAGCGATTATGTAAAAAATGGCGACAAGAGCTATCCTTGTACCGTCAGTCTGGCGATGGATCTGGTGGGTGGTAAATGGAAGACAGTGATCCTCTATCACCTGAAAGATTCAAGCAAGAGATATAGCCAGTTGAAAAAAGAAATGGCAACAGTGACAGAAATGACGCTTAGCCTTCAATTGAAACAGCTTGAAAAAGATGGGTTGGTTTCAAGGGTTGTCTATGGGGAAAAACCGCCAATCAAAGTGGTTTACAGCCTTACCGATTTTGGAAGTACTTTCATTCCGGTACTAGATGCTATCCTGAAATGGGGAAATCAGATTGCGAGCGGGAGCAAATTCTAAGTTTTCTATAGTTGAACTCATTTCGAATTTTAAGCACAAGTAGCTCTTGCTCATTACCGAACTTTTGACCGCTTCGGGCGATCAACCAGCTTCTATTCGCCCTTCCTTGCAAGCCCCGCGGCGGACCGACAGCGCTGTAAACTAAATCTGGCAATACCACATCTACGAGCGGTTACATGAGATATTTACCAAAGAGGTAGAAAGTTTGGAGACATCCGGTTCTTAACCTTCTCATATTTGGTGAAGACACTCCGGTTAATGCTTTTTCCTTCTTTTTATTTCCGGCTCATCAACGGATATTTTTTCCATCCTTGCTGAAAACATCCTATCTCTGATTGGAAACAAAAAAGCGTTTGCGGCCTGATGTTATGCTTTCGGGCATCGAAAAGCCGTTGATGGGAGAAATACTTTCTGTTTACCTTGAAGGTACCGCTCCAATCTGGGCCATAATGGCAAGCATATCGGGCTGGCCATATTCCTTGACAAACCGGCCATCAGAAAGATGATAAAAATTAATTGCCTGCGCCTGTATAAGTTTTCCTGTCGCCGGTACACCGAAAAAATTACCCTGATGGGTCCCGCGCATAGTGAAGCGGGCAGCAATTTTATCACCCTCAGAAACCATGTCTTCCAATGTCCACTTGATGTCAGGAAAACCGCTTCGCATCATGGCAATAATTGAAAGATACCCTGCAGGACCTTGCATGGGATCGGGCTGGCCCGGTACATAAAATAGAGCATCCTGGGAAATAAGTTCTATGGCTAGTGTTTCGCTGGCAGAATTAATGAATGTAATAAAACGCTGCATGATGCGATTGTTTGTGTCTGTTGTCATCTTAATGGTTTTTTATTGTCGAGCAGTCCTACTGCTGGTTTACATCATTGAACTAGTAGCAATAGATCTTCCATGATTGATGATCTTTTTAAGAACAAAAAGGTCCCTGCTTGTCTTTGAAGAAGTGCAAAATTACGCCTTTGTCCCCATGCCGACCCATAAACAATCTTAAGAAATACACTTAATATAGTTTAAGAGTTAACCGTGCCGTGTGATATCTTTCCGGATTTTTCTGAGAAATTCTGGCGTAATGCCCAGGTAGGATGCGATCTGTGTATTAGCAATCCGGTTGGATAGTTCCGGGTATTGTTCCAGAAATGCAAGGTATCTTTCTTCGGCTGTGGAGCTGATGTTGCCGAGCAACCGGTTTTGGAGTTCAATAAATTTCTGCTCTATGATGATCCGGAAATTTCGGTCAAACTTGTGGTGGTGCGTAAAAAGATCCAGGAGATCCTTATGCTCGATTTGAAGGATCAGTGAGGGCTCTAAGGCTTCGATGTAAAACAAACTGGGCTTTTCTGAGTAAAAACTGGACAGATCAAAAATCCTCCTGGCTGCTGTGCGGTCATTTTCCGCGGCAAACTGGATGTTATGTTCATTTCTATTTTTGTCAACAGTATACATTTTAAAACATCCTGATACAACAAAAGTAAAGTGTCTGCACACGTCCCCTGTTGCAAAATAAAGTGACGGCGTTTCACAGAGCGCTCTTTAAAACGTGAAAACAGCTCAGTGTGCCCCGATGTGTTAAGAGGGAAATAACTCTTAAAATAGTTGATTAACTGTTGGTGGGATGGATTGCTGGTATTCAAGGTCGATCAAATTAGGGTTTATCCTGGTATTGCTTGCAGTATGGTTTAATTGTTGAACATAGTAAAACCGCAATTTTTATCACGTTTACGATAGTTTTCTAACACCTAAGGGGCGCCTCCAATTTTTTGGAGACGCCCCTTTTTTATGTGGTATCAAATCAACTGCGTAATTCTAATAACCATCAATCAACCCTTACAAATGATCCTTTGAAGCCGTCAATTCGATAAAAATAAATGCCTGATGGAAGTTTCGAGACATCAATTTCTTTGTGTCCTGATCCACTTAAAGTAGATTGACGAACTTCCTGACCGAGTACATTGACAATGACTAGTTTTCCGTCAACCTTATTTCCTTTAAAATCTATCGTGAGCAAATCTCTTACCGGATTCGGATATGCAACCACAGATGTTGCATTGTTTTTCACCGATCTTACCTGAGAATATGAATACGTCCCATCTACGTCTGTTTGTTTCAAACGGTAATAGCTGATATCTGCAAGCGGAGAATTGTCACTAAAGGTGTAATGGTTTTCAATATCACTGTTTCCAAGTCCTTCAACGGATGCTATTCTGACAAACTTTATGGCGTCCTTACTTCTTTCAATATCAAATCCTGCATTGTCTTTTTCAGAATAGGTATTCCATTCCAGACGTACTCCATTTTCAGAAGACTTGGCAGTAAATGCTCCAAGGCGAACGGGGAGAGCACTTTCGTCCAGAAAAAGTTCCAGACTGGCAGCAGTTGTTGCCAGGCCGGGTGCAAGATACGCATCAAAGGAACCGACGGTTGGCTGGGAAGTACTTGTGATTCGGCTAAATGAAGGTGTTCCGCTGCCGTTGCTCAGATAATAACCACCGATTGGCGCTTTAATACCGATGTACACCCCGGCTGTGATACCTACCTGCATCGTGCGGGCATTACTGTTGATTCCGTTTTGCGCCCCACTTATCCTCAGGTTTGCAGATGACGAAATGGATCCGGATCCTTCAAAAGTGAATGTGCCAATGCCACTTACCAATACGGGAGTATTAGCCGGTATTTTGGAGTCAATGATGATTTTACCTGTGACTTTCGAATCGGTAAATTCCAGCGTGTATGCTTTCACACCTGTCGGGATATCGGCTTCGAATGGTAAGACGAGCATTTTTAATCCATTTAATGTAGCATTGTACTTGGCTGTATTAGAAGTGAAACCAACAGGAGGATAGAAATCTCCACCCATGTCGCTAAGTTCCAGTTTTTCACAAATTGATCCGTTGATCACGTTTGTTCCATTACTAAGCACGTCACTTTGCGTGTAAAATACGCTGTTCTTGTTTTTAGCAGCAGTATGCCAGTCGGTATCGGTAGTGATATCGATAGCTCCTGTAAAGTCAAATGATGTATAGGTGACATCGTCAAAACTATCCAAAAGGTAGCTGTCCGTATTGCTGTAGGGCCCGGAGAATTTGTAACCCCGTTCTTTACCCATTGCCAGATAAACGTTCTGGAATTTAAAGGTAAGTTGTGAACTGTAGTTACCATTGTAAATAGCGATAATCCCGGTACACCCGTCAGGAAGGACATCTTCCGAAATATCGAAAACCCAGTCAAAATTGTTTCTGTTAGTAAAGTTGAAAGTGCCATAATTATGCGACGCCACTTCACCAGCCTTGTTGACATAATACAGAGTGGTGTTACTGGATGTATAAAGATTGCTGGATAACAAACTTTCTACCCGGAATACCAGCTTGTTAAATTTTTGGCTTAGTTGAATGTATCCATTCCCTGCATTCTGGTTAGCGCTCAGCAATGGCATATCGACCTTATGGGAAACCGTTTTACCACTCAGTCTGTAGTTTGTACCAAAAGCAGAATTGGTGACGGTTTGTCCTTCAATTTTTCCATAGTTGATCAGCTCACTAACCATTTCGGAAACTTCCCTTTCTCCGCTTTTATCGAACACAAGCGTAGTGATGCTTGACGCCCCAATGTTCACATTAGGACGGGCTGTTTCGCCTGCAAATGCAAGGCTGCTTTCCGCCATGTTCGTGGACGCAGTGGTCGTTATTGCTTCCCCTGAGTTTGACAGAAATGGTAAATCCACGGACAGATTATAGGCGTTGGCCGAGGAGTTGATCACGACTACATACACTTTATTGCCGTCTGCGGAGAGATAAGAAGAGCCGCTCAGCTGGGAGGTATTGTCATTCCAGATATTCTGGATACGTTTTGCTCCCGTAACATATTTAGAATAGTGAGACAAAATATGTCCACGCTTGGTTATTTCGCCTTCAACAGTTCCGAAAAGGCCGTCACCCATTTGGCCATAATAGCGTTTTGTCGCATAGTGAATCCAGGCATTTACATTGGCAAGCAACGCGTCATTTACTTTGGAAGCGAAATCAAAGGCGTCTATCTGCCAGTTAAAATTACGTGAGGTACCGGTTGGGTTCCAGTTGATCAGGAATTCTGTCATCCACACTTCTTTTCCCTGAGCCTGCACATTCAGCAAACCGGGCTGAATAACGCCATATTGATGACCTCCGAAAATGTCCAGATTTGCCAGTACTGCGGGATCCATGAAAGCGGTCGCGTAATTGTCTGTGATACCTACGGTTTCGGGAGCTATGATTTTACAATTGATTTTATCACCCTGTTCTCTGATGAATTTAGCCATCTGTGCAGGCGTCCAGATACATCCAGCGTAATCCACCTGATAGTCAGGCTCGTTTTGCAGAGAGATTGCATCGAGTTCCACGCCATTTGTCCTGAGATAAGTAACAAAGTCATCGAGGTATTGGGCGTAAGTGGGATAATGTTCTTCTCTCAGATACACCGGAACGGTATTACCCGCATCGTTTGTGTAGCGGGAAGCAGTGGTATTGTAGGTTTTCCACTCCGCTGGCATAGACCATGGTGAGGCAAATACCTTTATGCCCAGTGATTTAGCAAGCTGAGCAGTAGCCAGAGATTGCGACCAGTTTTCCTGACCAATAGGTATGTATATGCGCATGATGTTGTATCCTGCTTCACTTTCAGGCCCCCACATTTTCCTTATCTCAGCCTCACTCATGTGATTGTACCCGAATTGAGGACTATTTACAAACCCACCAAAGCCCGTAATATTCTGATAAGAAACATCTTTGTTTAGTTTGACCGTTGCATTTATTGTCTGGGCCAAAACTGTGGAGTGAAATAAGGTTAAACCAGCAATGATTACAGCTGAATTAAATAACCTGAGTAGTATTTTCTTCATTCGTTGAAAGATTGATTTTAATTATTTGGCAAGAAATTCGCGAAAACCATTAAATCGTGAGGCCTACACTTTCGGTCTCAGCGGTAAACTATCAATCAGGGGGATCGTACTTTAACATTGAACATATATGATTTGCTGAATAAATAATATGATTTTATTTAGCAAAGTACGGTACATGAAAAATGGAAATATGGAACAAATCGTCAAATTAGGGGTAAGTATGTTTGGAGAAGAAGGGAATTTACTGTTACCAATCGTTTCAGGTCATTCAGTAACTGTCGGTTGGAGATGTTTCTCCTTCAATTGTCTTGAAGAAGCTGACAGAGAACTTGTAAATTGCTTGTAAAGAAATTGTTGTTAATGCCTTACATGTGCGTATATCTGAATCCAAGGGAATGGCAGATACCTCTTATACACGGCAAATTTTAAACAGTTGTGAAGGGAATGTAAGTGGTGCTGCAAAATTCATCCTGCATCGCTGTAATTTTTGAGTAAAAGTCGTATTGTTTCAGTCGGAGACGACGGTTATAACCGGGTAATTGACAGCAGTATAGTCAGAAGTGATGAGAATTAGTTGGTGGTGTGTCAGGTGTACCGACAAGGTCTTCACTGTGCAGTTGGTGGCGAGCTGTATAAATTAAAACCTAATGCAGGATTTTACAGGTGCAGAAGAACACATTAATGCAATAAGCCAAATGAATGTTGCGAGCAGTCAAATGGCTTATTGCAGGTATTTCAACAGGGTTATTCTGAAACAAGATACCGTCTTTGAAAAAATGGTGTTATGTGGTAGTCATTTAATCTTACTGCTTAAAGCCCATATTTTTGAACCCACTTTAAAATCGTGACAGCCATTTTTTTTGATGTTTCAGCGGATGTACCTTCTCCGCCATGTCCGCCATTTTCGAGCACGATCAATTCTGTCGGAACCTCATTTTCCTTTAAATGCGTGTACATGATTTGGGCTTGTCCAACTGGAACAATGTTATCTTTTTCTCCATGCATCAAAAGAGTGGGCCTGAAAGCGATAGCATAAAATGGACTCGCGTCCTGGTAGGATTGTGCCAGGTTTTCGGGTTGCCATTTATCTCCTGTTATCAGGGGTAGTAGGCCTTCTATATCCTCCTTTTTTCCTTTTGATAACGTTTCAATATCATCCAGTTTTGTAGGACCACCTAGTGTTGTAACGGCTGAAATTACATTTTTCTTATCATACTTATAGGCGTATAACATAGCCAGATGACCGCCTGCACTTCCTCCCCAGAAAACATACTTAGTTTTCCTGATCTGCCATTGATCTGCCTTTTTGAGCACATGATCAATAGCCAGATCCATATCCGCCATAACTTCCCGGTATGTTATTTTGCCAGTGGTAGCAAGGCGGTAATTGATATTGATGATATTGATACCTTGAGTGGTAAGAAAATCCTTCATGAAATTACAAGCTTCTTTATCGCCTGCCATCCACCCGCCGCCATGTACCAAAATTACGACGGGTGTTGTCAACGTACGATCAGGAAGTAAATAGACATCCATTTTTTGAAGTGAATCTGTTCCATACGCTTCGTCTTGCAGCGTAAGCGCATCCTGGGCAAAAGCCGACCATGCTACCAGCAGAAAAAGATTTGAGAATACTACCTTTAGAAGTTTCATTTTCATTTGTCAATTCAGCAGATTAATTCACATGTGCAATACTTACCTGACCGATCTGTGTACTCCAGCTACTGGCATCAGAAAGCTCTATCTTCAGGTAATTGTTCCCGGCAGGTAAAGCAGAAGCCGGGGTGAAAACGGTTTTAAACCAACCATTTGATGTGGCAGCCGGGGGAGTATGGTTGACGCTTACCAAATTCCAGGAGATTCCATTCGCCGACGCGTAAAACTTCACCTTTGAAAGATCGGTGCTGAATTCATATACAGCTATGCTAAAATTCGAAATGCTATTCAAATTGTAAACCAGTGTACCAGCATTTGCGTCGCTTCGTGTTACTCTGGCGCTATCATTTTCGAAATAAGACGGGTTGCTGCTATCAATAACCATGTTTGCGCTGTGTCCGTACGTATTTCCAAACGAATTGAGCGGATCAATCGTCGTTTGTCCGGTGGTTCCTACCGGTGCTCCGGCAATAAAATGGGCGCCGCGACTTGGTAAATTCAACAACGAAATCGTGGTTCCCCAAAAATCCTGAGCACCCGGGTTGGTTATAAACACTCCTGAACCAGCCGCAGGAGATGAGCCAGCTATTTTATAGCCATCCAAGGAATTGATACCCAAACCGCCACTTCCTGCACTCACAAACAAAGGATCTGATGTCAATTTGTGTGCTTCCCAAGGCTCCGAAACCGGATGATTGCCAAAATATAAATTGTAATCAAAACTGCCGGCATTGCCAGGAATTCGGTAGGTTCCCGACCCAAGATTATAAATGATATTGTTTTTGAAATAATAAGGCTGCGTCATATCAAGATCCCAGGAGTGGTCTATGATATTGGTTGAAAGCCCGGAGCCAACATAAAAAATGTTGTTGTATATGGCAGAATTCGGTGCGACGCCTCCGGCGAAGTTAATGATCCGTGCTCCGTCATTCTGGCTGATATTGTAGCGGACAATAGACCCGCTGGTTCCGTTCTGAACGCTGGGATCGCCTCGGGCATCGATCAAAAGTAGAAAACCTCCCGCATTGTCGTGACTGTAATTGTACTGCACAATGCCGTTTGTCGCATCCAGGTCGATATCAAAGCCTTGCCCGTCTGCATTGTCAAGTAAGGCTTTTGTATTGTAGGCCTCGTTAAACTGACTGATACAATCACTTCCGCGCGTAAACCAGATTGCACACGAACCGTTGAATTGCCCGCTTTCTGCATAATTTCCGCAGGTATTGGCCACATTATATTCCAATAATGCACCATTGCAGCCGTAAGTTAAAATACCATCGCTATCAATAAACTCCACTTTATTTCGTCTGACCTTTACGTTCGTGGTAGCGTGGGTGGCGTTGTTCCAGACGTTGTCCCATACTACGATTCCCGTGCGTCCACTGTAAGAAACGGTATTTGATTCTATCAAAACATTGTCAAACTTATCTGTACCGGAAGTTCCTGTGACATTGACACCGATACCTCCGTTCAAATGCGGACCAATAAAACCATCCGCCCAACGGAACGAACCTGTTACGTGATGGACGTAATTGTTAATGATTTTGATATTGCTTAAAACACCACCATTCGCATTTTCAACCTGAATTCCCCAACGATAGGTATTGCTCCTTACATCGGCGGTGTTGGTAATTTCCAATCCTTCTATGACCCAGTGCGACTGGTTTTTAAGCAGCACCACAGCACCGGCCAGTCCGGCTCCATTAATTACAGGTCTGGCCGCGTCTCCATATGAGGAAAGGGTTATGGGATTATCAATGGAGCCGCTTCCCAAAGGATGAAGCCGGGATGACCAGACACCACCCGATTTGAGCAAAATTTTATCGCCACCTACAAATGTGGTTGAATTTACCCTGGCGAAAGTTTTCCAGGCGAGTGTCTCGCTCAAACCACTATTGGCATCATTGCCATTTTGAGAATCGACGTAGTAGGTAAGATTCCCTGTTGAATTTGTCGAAGGAGTGCCGGGATTCACCTCTTTACAGGCTGTAATAAGGTGAATGATTAAAACCAGCAAAACAGCTATCTTGTTTAGTTGATGCTTCATCAGTATCCAGGGTTTTGAACCAGTTTTTTGTTTTTATTGATCTCAGCAAATCCGACGGGCATCAGGTAATGTTTGGGTAGAAACACCTGTTTTGGTAAGGTATTTATTTCAAATGGTGTGTAAATCAGTTTTTTAGTAACAGCATCAGTCGTGATTTTCATTCCATGCATGTACTTATCGTGCAGCACCTGCTCGGCTTTTTTCCACCTTCTCAGATCCCAGAATCGATGCCCCTCAAAAGCCAGCTCGATTTTGCGCTCCTGTACAATTTTTTCGAACAGCTGATTTTTAGAAAGTCCTGCATCAAGGGGCGGCAACCCGCCGTGGATGCTGCGGATTTGGTTAATTGCGCTGTATACCGACGCATCTCCGCCAACTGCTTCGTTTTGCGCCTCGGCATAATTAAGAAGCACTTCGCCCAGCCGCAGCTCTTTCCAGGAAGTTTTACTACCATTAAAATCAAGCTCTACGAAAGGTATTGTTTCGTCAATAAATTTGCGGATGTAATAACCGGTGATCGTTCGGCCTTCAAGCCCTAAACCATCGTCTGGCATTAAAGCACCGGTGTGAATTACTTTGCCTTTTACGGTTGCACCTTCAAAAATGATACTGGCAGCAAAACGTTTGTCGCGGTTGATATACGGGTTTTGAGGGTCATAACCTGAGGCAGGATCTGTAATGGCTTTCCCGTTAAGCATTTCATAGGAATCCACAGCTTCCTGTGTTGGCAGCGTTTGAGAGCCCCATCCATTGTCGATACTTGGCGGCAGGAAAAGATTATCAAAGGCATGACCTTTATTGGTTCCGTTGAACATGATTTCAAAAATCACTTCCTTGTTTCCACCATGAGATTGAAATAATGCATTATAATCTCCATCCAACGAGAAGTTTCCGCTATCCATTACCTTTTTTGAATTTTGTGCAGATTTGGCATATCGTTTTGCAAAAAGCATGGCGCGGCCATTCAAAGCCCAGCAAGCTTCCCTGGTGGCTCTTCCAGCTTCTGTGCTTCTCATTTCCTTAACCGATGGCAATATTTCACCACAGGCAGAGAGTTCTGCATCAATAAAATCATAAACCTGATCCGCTGGCGTTCTGGCAACAAGCAGGTTTTCTATATTGTCGAAAGATTGCAGATCGGTGATGAGAGGCACGTCGCCATAGCGCCTCACCAAATCGAAATACATGAAGGCTCTGATAAATCTCGCTTCGGCAGTTACACGTGTTTTCCAGGTTTCATCCAGCGTACTGGTTTTCAAACCATGGATCAGGTTATGCACTTTTCTGATTGCCTGATAACTTCGACCCCAGGTCTCCAGTGGATTATACGTAGCGGTGATAACGCCCGGAATCATGATGCTGTTACTTTCATTCCAAACCGAAGGAGAGCGTAGCATGTCCGTGCTGCCATCAAGAAGATCTGTGATTCCAAGCCCTGAAAGTACATTTTGACCTTCCATTTGGTACAATCCGTAACCAACTGGCATGTAGTCATAAATATTATACAAATAGGATTCCGTCAAAGCCTGATCTGTAAAAACAGACTCGCTTGAAATAATATCCAGCGGCTTTTTATCAAGAAAATCACTGTCGCAGCCCGACATCGGCACAACTACCAGCACAAGCAACCAGAGAAAATAAAATATATTGGTTTTCATAAGAAGGTTCAGTTAAAATTCAATGTTAAGGCCCAAATTGAAGGTTTTCATCTGCGGATAATAGTAGGCGTTATTGCCCGGATTGATATTAGGTGCTTCCGGATCAAGATCTTTCATTTTGGAAAAGGTCAGTACATTATTACCCGAGGCAAAAAGTCGCAGATTGTTGATGCCTGCCTTTTTAATGATGTTGAGATTGGAAAAAGTGTAAGAAATTTCCAGATTCCTCAACCGTACATACGACGCGTTGTACAACCAGTAAGAAGAACTTTCGCGGTTGTTTTGTTTCATGCCGGCATACAGGCGGGGAAAACGCGCATCTGTATTTTCGGGAGTCCATGAATCCTTGAACATCGTAAGTGCATTGGACTCAAGATTGAACGGATCGTAGCGCAGAAATTGCTGAAAACCGGTTGCGCCCTGAAAATTTGCAGTCAGATCAAATCCATGATAATTCAGTGAAAGGTTAAGCCCAAAGATTAGCTGGGGAATATCACTCTTTCCTACTTTGTGAATATCCTTGCCGTCAATCACATTATTTCCATCAAAATCCACATATTTGATATCCCCCGTTTTGATGGATTTATTGCCGTTTCCATCCTGCACAGGAGCTTGGTCTATTTCTTCCTGAGTTTGGAAAAGTCCCGCTGATTCCAGCGCAAAAAACTGATCAAATGGTTGTCCTGTTCTTTTGATCCGGTTTTCTACGTCGGCGGGCTCATCCATATAAATGACCTTGCTCTTGGCGTAAGTAACATTCCCTTCTGCCGAAAATTTGACTTTCCTGAACTGATTTTGATAGCGAAGCACAACTTCCAGACCTTTGTTATCGACAATTCCGATATTTTCAAAAGGCAGCGTTGCGCCAAAAGTTTCAGGCACAGACGCATTTCTTGGCAATAATATATCTTTTGTTCTTTTGTAGAAATAATCAATTTCACCCGAAATTTTCCCGTTCAGTATTCCAAATTCCAAACCCAGATCTGTGTTTGTTGCCGTCTCCCACGTAATGTTTGGATTGGGAATACCAAGGTCGGTAATTCCCGATTGGTAGTTATTTCCGATTACAGAACCAGCTCCGAATTTAAAGCCGGTCAGGTATTGGTAAGCGGCCACACGGTCATTCCCAAACTGCCCGTATGATGCCCGTATTTTCAGATTACTGATCAGCGTCTGATTTTTTAGAAAGGCCTCTTCACTAATGCGCCATCCTGCTGACACCGCCGGGAAAAGTCCCCAGCGTTTGTCGCTTGGAAAATTGAAGGAACCATCATATCGGAAATTCGCCTGGAGAAGATAACGTTCTTCAAAATTGTAATTAACCCTTCCCACGTACCCCAAACGGGCCGTTTGGGTAGCTGACCCACCGTTTTTCTGATTCAGATCCGGACCGGCGAAAATCTGGTCGATAGCTGGTGAAATATAATTTACACGGGATGCCTGCAAATTTTGGTAGTTGTACCCGATCTTTTCTATCAAAAATAAGGCCGAGAGCCCATGTCTGCCGAAATTGCGGTCATAAGTCAGTGAAGTTTGTAGCGTAGAGCGCATATCATTGGCTGTTCCTTCCGACAAATTGGTACCACCGCCACTTTGGAATCTATTGTATTTATCAATCGCCCGGTCATACGTATAATAAGTATATGTAGTCGAAAAATTCTTGGCCGTTGAGAAAAAACGGTCATACGAGTAGCGAAGTTTGGCAGATAACCCTTTTAAAAAATTTGGTGAATAATCGGCCTGTAAGGTTCCTTGAAAAACATCATTTCCAGTTTTATTATAACCCGAATTTTTAGCCAGCCCGATAGGGGATAAGCCCTGTCCGTTAGAACCTAAGCCACCAGCAGCAATGTTGTCGGGCGTATACGGGCGTTCGGTTGGTTTGGAATAGATCACCGTTGAAAAAATTCCGTCGCCTATGGAAGACTGGCTCAGATTTTCATGTCTTGCACCAATATCCAGGCTGAGCCTCAAATCTCTGGTAACCTGGTTGTCAATATTGACTCTCAGATTGTAGCGCTTAAAACCAGACAGATCATACAACCCATCCTGATTGAGCACACCCATGGAAATAAAATATTTTGCACCCTCAGATTTTCCGCCACTAAGCGTAAGGTTATGCTGCTGAATAGCGGCTCTTTTTTTGAGTACTTCCGACCACCAATCCGTTGAAGGAAGCGTCCCGTTTTTGTATTGTTCCACCTGTTCATCGGTAAAACGCGGATTATCTCCCAGATTCACCTTTGCAATATTAAGATAAGTTGCATAGTCGTAGGCGTCCATGATCTTTGGCACGATTGTCGGCGTCTGAAATCCTATCGATCCGGTATAACTGATCTTGATTTTTCCTTCTTTTCCTCTTTTTGTTGTGATTAAAACGACTCCGTTCGCTGCCCGGGCTCCATATACGGAGGCGGAAGCTGCATCCTTCAAAACTGTAACACTTTCAATTTCATTGGGATCCAGCCGACTAAAAGAACGCTCAATGCCGTCTACCAAAATCAGCGCACCATTATCTCCAAAAGTGCTTTTTCCTCTGATCAGGAAAGTTGGATCGTCAAAACCCGGTTTTCCGCTTTGTTGTGTAGTGATCACGCCGGTCATTTTTCCTGTCAGGGAATTGGCAAGGTTTGGATTGGGTGCTTTGGTTAGTGCTTCTCCCCTGATCGTGGAAACCGAACCGGTCACATCGACTTTTTTCTGAGTACCATAGCCAACGACAACCACTTCGTCCAGCGCTTTGTTATCGCCCAGAAGTATTACAGAAAGTGAAGTTTTAGTGCCCGGAATAACCTCCTGAGATAGATATCCGACAAAAGAAAAAACCAAAGCCACCGCTATATCATCAGGTACAGATAATGAAAACTGACCATCCGAGCCTGAGGTTGTTCCCTGCGACGTTCCTTTTACAACAATACTTACACCTGGTAAAGCCGTTCCGGTTTCATCTGTGACAAGGCCGGTCAGATTTCTTTCGCTGGTTGCTCTGATGGCATTGCTTTCAGGTTTTTGTAAAACCGGGAGAGTTGGTTCCGTTTGCTGGCTGAGTACGATCTGATTCCCTGCCAAACGGTAATTTACTTCCATCGGCCTTAAAAGAGATTCAAGTACAGCCTTCAACGGCTGATTCTGAACATTGACTGTTGTCAGCCTTTCTGCGCGGATGGCTTTGGAACTATACACAAAACGAACAGAAGCCTGGTTTTCGATCGCCGTCAAAATGGCTTTCAGTGGCTTATCGCGCACCTGAAGGGAAAGTGGTTTTTCGAGCAGGTCCTGGCCAGGTGCATCAGTTGCGTAGGTCAATCCTGCAAAGAGCAAAGCCAGCATCATTTGGGTAAAGGATATCCTCATGATCAACAAGAGAAGTAAGTTTTTTTTCATAAATTTGATCGGCCTGAAAAGGTGGTTTTTGTTTAAAATGGTAAGAAATTTGAGGCAAAGACAATCCCTTCCCGCATTCCCCAATGCGCGTTTTACAACGGGATTCATTCTTGTCCGGCGGTGTTGCAAGCGCAGCCGGACAGTTTTTTCGATTTTAAGCTGAATTATATCACTGGCATTTTTTTGCATAGATCACAACCTGGCCATCCACGATTTCATATCGGGCCTGAATGGTTTCGCAAATCAGGTTGAGTTTTTCAAAAAGCGGCTCTGTCGTCAGCCGGGCCGTGAAGTTGCAATCGTGCAGAAGCAGTTCATCAAAAACGATTTTAATACCGTATGCTTTTTCCAGTTCGTACAAAACTTTGGGAACAGGTGTATCAACGAATTCAAGGACGTCGGCGCCAGTTTCTCCATGCAATATCACGGGATTCTCAACCAGCGTTTTTACCAGTCTTTCGCCGGATTTCTCATACACCGCCTGTTGATTAGGTGCCAGAATAATTTCGTCAGAAAGGGCATGCGATGTGGGTGCACCATTTTTTTGTTTAAAAACTGTAACCTTACCGGTGCTTACTGCTACTGAAACATTTTCATCTGTTGAAAAAGCCTTAATCTTAAAACTGGTTCCCAGCACCTTGGTAACCACATCTCCGGTATAAACAAAAAACGGTTTTTCCGTATTTCTGGCCACCGTAAAAAATGCTTCACCGCTCAGATACACCTCTCTTTTTTTCTTGCCGAAATCCGTATCTATCCTGAGCTTACTTTTGGGAAATAACGTTACGAGTGTACTGTCAGATAATCTGAAACTGCGAGGTTGGGATCCCTCATTTATTTCCTGAAGATCATCTGTCAAGTTCAGAGAAATGCCTGAATCAGAAAAAATGTTCTGTTTTAAAAAGACATATCCCAGGCTCAGTAAAAAGAGAATCGAAGCGGCGATTTTCCAAACCATTTTTTGATAGAAAGCGCGGGTATTATTGCCTGAGTCGGAGAGAATAGCGTCAATACCAGCTCTTATTTCCTGCTGATCAACCGGAATATCTTCACATGTAAAAGCAATTATCATGGTTCGGGCCTTTTCAATAGCCTCATATTGTAGGGTATTAGCAGCCTGCCAGGCTGGCCAGAAATTATCTTCCGGTGGCAATTTTCCAAGAACCCATTTTCGGAAATATGGATCCTGAACAAAATCTTCTGCCTCAAACTGATTGTAGTTTTTCATATATCTTTTAGCTTTTGGTTCTCTACTTGGGTAGCAGAACCGAAATTTTTTTATGTCTTGCGTGGTTTCTTTTGGTTATTTTTATCTTCTGTATAGATGTCAGACGGACTACAGAAGCCTCAATGATCAGATTACATTAGTTGCGGAATAAAAGCAGGGAAGCAATGCTTAAAAACCAATTTTTACGTAGAAATTTCAATGCTTCATAAACCAGATTGACTGCCGAATGATAGTTAATGGCCATAATGCCGGCAATATCCTCGTACTCCATTTGCTGATGAAAACGAAGATAAATTGCTTCACGCTGACGCTTGGTTAGTTTATCCAGCTTGACACGCAGTTTTTTCAAATCCTCGTGTTGCACCTCATTGGAAATCATATAGGATTCAATGGCAAATTGCACCTCAAAGGAGTAATCTTCAGTAACCTCATTTGCTTCCCGAAACCATTTTAATCTTCGGGATTCGCGAAGTAGTTTGCGACGAAGGGATTTTAGAAGGTACATTTTAATTAGACGTACATCGTCAAGCTTCTCCCGATTGTTCCAAAGATCAAGAATAAGATCATGCAGACAGTCTTTTACAAACTCACGGTCTTTCTGAAACCTTACACCATAATTTAACAATAACGGATAATACAATTCCAATAGATCCGCAAAGGCCTGTCTGTCTCCCAATTTGAAATTTCTCCACAGATCAGAATGTCTGTCGTCCGATAAAGTATCTGTCTGACCGGATAATTCTGTTTTCATATTTGGATCTGACATGGTCATTATCTTTACCTCTTGTGCTAAATATTTATAAAAATTCTTGCTGAAACCAAATTGTTAGAGGGGGTTCAGGTATAAAGAGACAATCGTCTTTGATATGTCCTGAAAAAAGTTGAATTATTTTTAATTTATTTTCTTTACAGGTTTCGATAATCTCCAAATCAAAGATTCTTCTAAGTTTGGAGCTATTTTCAAAAGGGAGAAAACACGGTTACTTGGCTGAATGTTGTTATATGACAGTTCAGTATTGTTACAAAATTCAGATTGAAGACATTAAGCTTTTTTACGGAGAGCTCGAATACATATCCAGATCTGAGCATACACATAGAGATTTTGCCGTATCCATTTCTGCTTATTTCGGTACTTGCACCAGCCCTAAGCTCATCATGAAAAATATCGCATCATCTGGAAAATCGGAACATAGCTCATAATTTTTTGAATTCATCGGCTTACACTCCTTTTCATGCCCTTATATTTGTTCTGCGGCAATTTATTGCGATTCGTTTTTTATTCCTTATCTCAATGTTTATTAATCTGAACCCGGCCAGACAGTTTATTCTTACCGCCCTTATCCTGGCGCTTACGGCTGCTTTTTGCTTCGCGCAGGATGCCACTGTTACGCTGACTGGCACCGTTACCGATGAAAAAACAGGTAAGCCACTGCCATTTGCCAATGTGTTTATCAACAACTCAACTATTGGAACCAATGCTGATGGTAACGGGAATTACCGGCTCACGAATCTTTCGATTGGAAATCTGGAAATGGGAGTATCCTTTTTAGGTTACGAAACCATCCGGCAAACTTTGCGTTTTGAACAGCCTGGTGTAAAAAAGATCATGTTTAAAATGAAGGAGGGCATGGCTTTGCAGGGCGTGACGGTATATGCCCGAAAGAACAAAAGGCGGGAGAAGAATCTAAAAATTATAACCAGGGAGTTATTGGGTACAAATCAGTTTGCCAAACTTTGCCGTATTGTAAATCCGGAGGTACTGAAAATTTACGAAGAGGACAACGGGCATCTGACTGCACAAAGTACCAAACCTGTAATTATCGAAAACAATGCCTTAGGCTACCGGATTTTTCAGGATCTGGATGACTTCGATTTTTTTGAAGGTAAAGTTTATTATGGTGGCAGCACGCGTTTTGAATTGCTCGTTCCCAAAGACGACGCACAAAAGAAATTATGGCGAGCTAATCAGAAGGTGGCATATACCGGGTCAATGAAACATTTGCTGGCAAGCATGGTTGCAGACAGTCTGATTGAGCAGGGATTCAAGGTTTATCAAGTCATTCCGGATTCGCTCCGCCGTTTTGGAGTAAGGCAAGGGTATGGGAACAATTTACTTTCCAATCACCTGCATACCAGAATCGAAGCTGTCCGTGGTATGCGTCTGATCCGCCCTGGTGAACTGGAAACGGAGAGACTGCTTGTGTCAGGTACTCCGTTGGAAGTGTTTTATACCAATAAAAAAAGTCGCTCACCTTATGCTGATATGCCTCATCCCTTCACGCAAATTACTTTCCCCAACGGATATATTGTGATTACACCACAAGGCTGGGTTTCTATGCCAATGGGTTTTGAAATTGCCGGAGATTTGGGAAAAGATCGGTTCTCCTCTCTTCTGCCAGCCGACTGGAAACGCGACGATTGACATTATTTTATCGTATTTTCCAAGATGACAAAAGGCGTTGCAGTATTCCAGTTCGGCGTAAAATGATCTTCATTCAAGAATCCTTTTGAGTAATTCCCAAGAACAATATCAATATCTCCGTCGCCATCCACATCATTCACATCCATACATATCCATCTGCCATTCTGGTTAACAGGAGCCGCGTGTGGTGTAAAGCTTAAAGTTTTGTTTTGGGAACTGTTTTTGTTTTCAAAATAAATGAAACCCTCAGCCGGGTTATTTTTTAAGTCTGCAAAAAACGCGATGGACGCCAGATCAATATCTCCGTCGAGGTCGAAATCAGCCGCAATCACTTTCGTAGCTCCGTTTACAGGATAGAAATAGCTTTGCTTAAAACTCATATTTCCTGAGTTTGTGAAAATATAAATACCATGATAAGGCTTCAATATGCGGGAATAATCGCTATTGTCGCCGGCTGTATAGATGATGTCAGGATTGCCATCTTTGTTGACGTCGGCCATCTGAAAGCTGCTTGAACCATAGACAGGAGGGAATCTGAGAATATTTTTCTGATCAAATCCACCTTTTTTGTTGTTGGTAAAAAGCCATATTCCTTCATCCCCATGTGCGAAAAGTGTCATGATATCCATCCAGCCATCAGCATTAAAATCACCAGTAATACTTTGCGTCGCACCGGCAACCTCACGAATCGGGAGGGTTTTAAAAGACTTGTCAGCCTTTTGTTTCATCAAAAAAAGCCCGCCTTTGTTATGTCCGAAACTTGATGTTACATAATCAGTGAGTCCGTCTTTGTCGAAATCCGCTGCAACTGTCTGTATTGGCCTGATCAGATTGGAGGCAATGGTTGAAGTACTCTTACCAGACTCATCAACAAGCATCACGTTTCCCGAAGGAATATCCAGTGCTTTCATTTCTCCAATGCAAGTGACTAACGCCTGTTGCTTATTGATAAAATCCATGTTCACCGCAGGGGAGGGCAGCGGGTTGGAAGAGATCAGTTTCAGATCATTATTCCAATGGTAAAGGTTTCCGGTTTCAGAATCACTCGTGTAAATGGAAAGGGTTATAGGATCAATAGCGGCCAATGTTGTTGTGGCGATCCGATCCGAAGGGGCTTGTGGTTTTCTGAGTTTAAATATTGAAAAGTCAGATTTCAATGGAACATCTGATTTTGCAGTTGCTAAATGGGCAGGTGCCAGTGAATCGTAATAGGCTACAATCATCATCCAGTCGGCATAAGAAATGGCTGATTTTTCATTTTGGTAGTAAGCACTATTTTGCCACACTTCCAAGCCAAGCTGCCTGGCCATAGCTGGTAGCACACGCTTTTTCCAGGTCTCCTTGTCCAGTAAAGCAGGTGATACGGCAAGATGACAACTCCCGCAGTGCCTTGCTGATAATTGCGCTCCTGGATGTGAAAGGTCGTCGGCAAGCCCTTCCTTTTTTGTGCCGGAAGAACAGGAATTCAAAAAAACACAAAGTAAAATGGATGAAGCAGTTAAAAGTCGATGCAAAATTTATGAGCGCTAAAAAGTTCTAGATCAGCTATAATTTTCCGGGGATGAAATATACAAAAAGAGGCAACCCGAAGGCCGCCTCTTTTATAGATTTGATCAGATTTTACTGATAATTAGGATTTTGTTTCAAAGATGAAACGCCGCCACGTGTACTTAAATCGATCTGACTTTGTGGAATTGGGTAGTATTCGTTTTTACCTTTTACGAATTTCCCACCTGTAATGTCAGAAGTGATTTTGCTTTCATATTGAATGTAAGCGTTAAGGGTCTCTTCCGAGATTCCCCATCTGCTCAGGTCAAAGAAGCGATGTCCTTCCATTCCAAGCTCCAATCTTCTTTCAAAATAGATCGTTTTAAGTGCCTTGTCTTTTCCAAGTGCTGCAAATGCTCCCGGAGCGTAAACCGCAACTTTGTAATTGGCCGCAGGCGTGGTTGAAAAACCTTCCAGTGGTTTTGCGTCGTTTTTGTACTTATACAGCCAGCCTTTCGGGTTTGCAGCTCTGGCACGAACCATATTTACATATTCCTGCGCTTTAGCCAGTGTTCCGGCCTGAGCTTCTGCTTCTGCTGCAAGTAGCAATACGTCAGCATATCTGATGATCAGGATGTTAATTGCAGAACCTGGTGCCCATGAGTGTCTGTCCGAATATTTGTCCTGAGTTGCTTGCCAGTAGATGTGTTTTTTAGGTGCATAAGGTCCGGCATAAGATTGTAGACGAATCCAGGCTTGTCCTGGGTGATTGCCCCAGTCATGATACGGAAGCCCGCGACGACCAACTGTCCAGTCTAAACGAGGATCAAGAGAAGTCACGTCGGGTGTAAATGGTGCTGTTGACAAAATGTTCATGTCGTTTTTAACCATTGTCGCATTGTAATTGTCAACGAATGGAAGACCAGTTGCAGGATCGGTACGGAAAGAGTTCACAAGATCCTGACTTGGCTGGTAAAACCCGCAGCATCCGAATGGACTTGAACCGTAAGGGTGATTCAGCATAGAACCTGCATTCGCGTTGTCAATGGTGTTGGTTCCGTCATTGGCAGCAGCCTGAACAGCAAAGATTGATTCAGAATTGTTCTTTGTTGCTCCATCGAAATTGTCTTCATATTTCTCGCTAAGGGCATATTTCAATCCGTTGCTTGTAACACCTTGTGATATAATCTGATCAAAAAGTGTTTTTGCCTCAGCAAATTTTTTCTGATAGACCAGTGTTTTTGCAAGATATGATGCAGCTGCCCATTTGTTGGCTCTACCAACCTCTGCCTGAGTGGCAGGCAGGTTGTCCATGGCAAATTTGAAATCAGCTTCAATTTGTGGCCAGATATCCGTCGTGTTTGTTTGCGCAGCAGGATCTGTCGTGGTTTCATCTATCCAGGGCACGTTGTTATACATTTTCTTCACCTCTGAATAATAATGACCACGAAGAAAACGAGCCTGAGCCATGATGTCCGCTCTTTGTGCATCAGTCATATTTGTTGCCAAAGGAGCAAATTTCAATACTGTGTTCGCACGATTAATTCCTTCATAAACAGCTTTCCATTTACTGTTGAAGAAACCATTGCTTGGTCCTGCACTATAAGTCATGATGGCGTTAATACCTGCCTGATCTGAACCATCACTTCCTTTGTGTGCATCGCCACCTGCAATACTGCCATATATCCAATTATCTGCGTTGGCATCCCATGCACTCGCAGCACCCACACCATTTCCGTCGAGTGCAGCATAGGCACCAATCAAGAGATTTTCAACACCTGCCTTGGTGCTTAGCTGAGCATCGCTGAGTGATCCAAGAGCTGGTTTGTCCAGAAAGCTATCCTGGCAACTATATAAGAAGAGCCCTGCTACGAGAGCCGTCATGATCTTAATATTTTTAGACATCTTCATCGTATTTAAGATTAAGCGTTAAATTAAAATGAGAGATTTAAACCAACAATGAACTGGCGCTGATTAGGATACGCACCTTCATCAAGACCAAATGATGTTGAACCTTCTGTTTGGCTTTGACCAATTTCCGGGTCTATACCTGAATATTTGGTAATAGTAAACAGGTTGGCAGTTTGGAAATAAACTCTCAGGCGATCCAATCCAACTTTTTTTACCATTGCTGATGGGAAGGTGTATCCGATCTGAGCGTTTTTTGCACGCAGGTAAGATCCATTCTCAACATAGTATGAGTTAGGAACGTCCGTAGTACTGAAAGACCCTTTGCTTTCTTGTATCGGAGCTTTTGCGTTATGGTTTTCGGGAGTCCAGGAGTCGTAAAGAGCTGTGTGGCTTTTTGCTCCCTGGAAGTTGGCGTTGAAATCGTGCCACCATTTCAGGTTGTTCCAGATGTCGTTTCCTTGTACACCATAAAGAAATATACCAAAATCGAAACCTTTATAGTTAGCGCCAATATTCAAACCGTAACTAAATTTAGGACTTGGATTACCCAGGAAGGTACGGTCAGTAGCGGTTACTTGTCCATCTCCATTCAAGTCGGCATATCTGAATCGACCCACTTTTACATCTGTTTGATATAATGCTTCGGGATTTTTAGTTTTTTCCTGTATCGCACTATTTGCTGCATCAATTTCGGACTGCGAGTTCCAGAATCCATCAATTTTATAGCCATAGAATTGACCAATAGAATGACCAACAGCATTTCTTACAATACTGCTACCATTGAATCTGCGTCCTTCCTGATCAAAATAATCGATTCCTTCTGCGATGGATACAATCTCATTTTGATAGGTAGTGAGCGTCAACGTTGCGTTAAGTTTAAGATCTTTTGTAACCTGCTTTTCGCCGTAAACCGAAAGGTCTAGCCCTTGATTTTTCATTTGCGCAATGTTAACAGCAGGCGCAGAGCCCTGGCCAACAGTACCCGCAAGTTCGAGGGTATAAAGAAGATCTTTAATGTCTTTGCGGTAATAATCAGCAGAAATTTCCAATGCACCATTGAATAATGTTGCATCTACCCCAATGTTGGAGTTGATATTACTTTCCCATTTAGCATCCGGGTTACCAATTCGCGTTCTCTGGAAACCTTGCACTGTGCTGTTACTTGATCCCTTTATGTCATAAAATGAATGACTTCTGTTAAGACCGTAAGTGGTAAAAGAGTTGGCAGGGTTAACATTAAGCTGGTTTCCCATAATACCATATCCTCCGCGAATCTTTAATTCATCCACCCATGTAACGCCTTTCATGAAATCTTCCTGACTAACACGCCATCCTGCACTCACGGCAGGAAAAACTCCGTAGCGGTTGTTTAAGAATCTTGAAGATCCGTCGCGACGAATTGTTCCACTTAATAAATAGCGATCCTTAAAGCTGTAATCAATTCTTCCTATTAAAGAGTACAAGGCGTCTGTGTACCTATAACTTCTATGCGTTGGTGTTCCTGCTCCACTTCCGAAATCGGTGTAATTCGGGTCAAATGAGAAGTAACTCTGAGTTGAACCTTCAAAATAACGACCGGTATTTTGGTAAGCCTCTGTTCCTGCAAGAACTTTAATGTTATGAATTTCATTAAAGTTCTTTTCCCAGGTCAGCGTATTTGTCCAGGTCCAGTTGTAGCCAGAGTAACCGGTCTCATTATAGGCATTTGTTGTGGTGTTTTCTGCATTTTCATATTGTGGATAAGAAAATGAGCGGGAATTTCCTGTGAATATCGCTCCCCCAAAACTACTTCTCAATACGAAATCTTTAAGAAAATCGGCTTCAATAAATACGTTACCTGTAATTCTGTTATCCAGACCCTTGTTGTTTCTTGCGCGCTCTCTGATCGCTACCGGGTTTGCTGCATTACCCAATCCCGAACCAAATGATCCCGCATAGTTTCCTCTGATGTCGTGAACCGGGATAATTGGTTGCATTCTGTATGCCATACCAATACCACCACCTTCTTCCAAAATACCCGAACGAGGGTTATCCATAAGGGCAATTGCAAGATTCTCGCCAATACGTACGTGTTTGTTTACGTTGAATTGCGTGTTTGAACGCAAAGTGTAACGTTTCAGGTAAGTATTTAACAATGTTCCCTGCTGATTGAAATAGTTGAATGAGAACAAGTAACTTCCCTGTGCTCCACCACCGCCAACAGAAATATTGTGGCTGGTAATAGGAGCCGGTTTGAAAACTTCATGAAACCAATCGGTACCTGCCTGGTTTGCCTTTACTATTCTTGTGAAGGAGTTAAAATCACTAGCATCCGTGTAGTTTGGGTTTACATAGTAGGTAGACTCATCAACTTCTCCTTGTTTCTTTCCTGACGGCACAATGTAATAAGGAAGGGTGGGGGTTGATCCTTCGCCATACTGGTCATCTTTTAGGGCTTCTCCTGAATTTCTTTTTGCCATCCATTTCAAATCAGCCATTCCCTGAGGGCTTAGTATATTCCATACATTTCCTGATGGAGTACGCTGTGTACCGTAATAAGCATCATATGACACCTTCACTTTACCTGCACCTCTTTTGGTTGTAAGAACTACCACCCCATTTGCCGCCCGGGATCCGTAGATAGAGGCGGAACCAGCATCTTTCAAAATCTGCATGGTTGCAATGTCATTCGGGTTAAGGCTGTTGATATCATCCGTTGGTACACCATCCACAACATACAATGGAGAGTTGTTACCAAATGTGTTGATACCACGAATACGGATTTGCGGAGCCGTTCCCGGTTGTCCTGAACCAAGTACCGTTACACCAGACGCACGTCCCTGCAACTGGTTGGTTAAGTTAGAGTTTGGTTGTTCTGTTAGTTCACCCACTTTTACAACCGAAACTGCACCTGTAAGGTCCTTCTTTTTGGCAGTACCGTAACCTACAACAACCACTTCGCTAAGTAGTTTTTCGTCTTGTGTAAGTGTTACGTTAGCGGAAGACTGGTTTGCTGTTACATCTACGTCCTTCGGTGTAAAGCCAACGAAACTGAATGTAAGCGTAACATTTCCATCCGGTACGTCAATCTTATAATTTCCTTCTGCATCGGAGTTAGTACCTCTTTGAGAACCTTTAACTACAACGGATACACCTGGAAGTCCGGCACCATTGTTGTCGCTAACGACTCCGGCTATACTTCGGTCTAAAGCACTGTTTTCCTGGAATGATGTCGGCTTCAAATTTCCTGTCTGAGTTTGGACTCTTTTAAGAATGATTTGTTTACCTGAGACTTCAAAACCCAGATTGAGTGGTGAAAGTATCGTTTTTAACGCCGCTCCAAGCTGCTCTTGTTTGATGTTGACAGACACTTTACGGTCTGACTTCACCAGGCTGGAACTATAAAGGAATTTAACCTTAACCTGCTCTTCAATAGTGGATAATACCTTCCGTACATCCTGATTCTGCATATTAATGGTGACGCGGCTATTTAGTACTTCCTGCGCTTCACTTGTTCGTGCGAAGGCTATGCCGGATAGTAGCGCCGCAATGATAAGTTGGGTACAACTAAATCTCATAATGGTTTGCCAGTGAGCATAGTTAGGATACAATTTTTGCATAACTTTACAAAGTTTTGTTAAACATGAAAAAAATGGGACAAAACAAATCCTCCATCCGTCGTAAGCGGATGTAATCGTAAGAGAGAGGAAAACGATCAGGTTGATGATGGTGCAAACATCATCAGCCTTTTTTTGTGGTGTTAATTTTGCATAAGCAGGGTGGGTTAAGATTATAAATTAGTTAGGTTTTTCGGTACAATAGCTGGTAAATTTTATTCGCACCCCTTGCCGGAGATCACGATCTGCGCATTCACAATGGCGAATTCGGCCTCCACGCCTTTACAGATCAATTCAATTTTGTCGTATAAAGATTCCTGTGAAAAGGAGGCCGTAAGCAGGCAGTTTTTGAGAATGTCTTTATCGTATACAATATCAATTCCATAAGATTCTTCGAGATTTTTAAAAATATCTGAAACCGGTGCGTCTTCGAAATTGACAATGGCTGGTGTAATTGCCGCACAGGTGATAATTTCCGGAGCGTCAATCAGATATTTTTTCATGCTCTCCGCTTTCCTGGAATACAGCACCCTATGGTTTGGAGTTAGGATAGTCTCTTGGGACTGGTCGTAAAGTTCCATGTTTTGGCTACGCGTAAAAACAGACACTTTTCCTGTTTTAACGGCTACTTCCATTTGTTGGGAATTTTCAAAGGCTTTTATGGTAAAGCTCGTGCCTAATACCTTGGTGACCAATTCGTTGGCATACACAAAAAATGGACGTTTAGTGTTTCTTTTAACTTCAAAAAAAGCTTGTCCGGATAGATACACTTCGCGCTGCTCCTTTTCATTGAAATTGCCGGGGTAACTTATAGCGCTATTAGGTTCCAGAACAATATGGCTACTATCCGGAAGTGTGATGTTGATGGCTTTTGCTGTATTATTTTTTCTTTCAACAAGTGGGATTTCAGAGGAAGTAGTCAGTTTGTTGTAAGTGATGTCTATTTTTTTATGCTCCGGACGTAGCAACCATCCGACAGTGAGAATTATTACCGCAGCGGCTGCCGCTATACCAGAAAGCCTTGGCCAAAGGGGCTTCATTTTTTTCTCCGGAATCGCGACACCATTTTGTATCCTTCCCCATATATGGCCTATCTGCTGGTCATCCGGAAAGTTACTTTCCATCTCTGCTGCCATGGAAAACAGGATTTCTTTCGCAGTCGCAATTACTTCTGATTTTTCCGGGTGATTCTGCAAAAATTCCTGCCAGAAGCGATTGGCTTCGGTGGTTGGTTCGTCTACCCATTTTTGGAAATAGCTGTCTTCTAAGAAGTCTTCCAGCTCGAAATCTCCGTAATTCATACTAATGGTACTATTTTGTGTAAAAATTATACACGACCTATATATAGTAAGAGGAACCAACGTGTCGGTTTAACTCACTATCAGGAAAAAAAATTAAATAGTAATACGAGAAGAATATTATGAAGGGAAAGTTGGCGCAGTTTCGATACACCGCGTTGGATGAGGTTTCGAACCGATTGTTCGTTAATGGAGAGGATTTCTGAAATTTCAGCATAACTAAAGTCCTGATAGTAACGTAACATCAAAACCTCATACTGGCGTATGGGCAGGTTTTTCAGCCAATAGTTCAGGCTGTCTTTTTGATGTTGCACATCTTCCTCTTCTATGATATAAAATTCCTGAGGAAGCGTAACGGGAAGTGTTTCTTCTGTTATGCATTCCCAGTTTTGGGTAGTCGTGTTTGCTGGCGATAGTGATTTATGGATACGCCTTCTAAGAGAACGAAAAAGGTAAAACCGTGGAGATTCGACTTGAGACAGCCTGCTCCTTGTTTGCCAGAGATCAATAAACAGTTCCTGAATCAGGTCTTCTACAGCGTCTTCATCGGATAGTAGCTTTTTACCATATGAGAACAACACCCTTACATGGCGCTGGTAGAGCGTGGTGAATGCAACTTCGTCACCGAGCAGGAAAGCCTGCCATAGTAACTTATCATCATTAGTAGTAGAATTTGATACCAAAGTGCCAGAACGTTGCTTTTGACAAAAGTATTAAAATTTCTTCAAATAGATCAATTTTTGCTTTTATGCCAAATATAATTTATCAATTTGTTGCCACATTTTGATGTGAAGCTACGAAGCGGGCGAGATAATTGTCTTGAGATAAAGCAAGTAATAAAAATCTCCGAACTTAAATTGCTGTTGCTCAATGAAAATTGCGTCAACCAGCATTGTTGCCACTCGACGCACTCGCGACAGCTCTTACCGGAACGAACCCAATAATAAGTTAACGGTGCAGGTGCATCAATATACTTTTATTAACTTTATTTTCTACATCGTTTCCTCATTTCTTCTCTGAACTGTACTCGTTCTTCGTGACTCATCCCCATCCATTTTCCCCGCCATGATCTTGGTTCAAATGTGTCTTGTCCGGTATTTTCTTCGGACGTTTTATTCTTCAATTCTTCGCGCCAATTCCGGTGATTTCTGAATTGCGCCCCAAAATTTCCAAGCAGGATGCGGCAAAGCGCGAGTAAACCAACGGCCTGCCAATATCGGATCGGTTTAACATTTGTAAGATCAGGAAGGATCAGGTTCCAGAGTAGCATCACGATGTATCCCATAATCAGTGCTGCTGCCAACATTAAAAATGGGAACATGATGAATTTTTTTCTTGATCTATGTTGCTGATTCATCTTCGATGAGGTTAGTAATTTACAAATTCGTTATAGGTGGTTTCCAGTCGTTGGCGCAGATGCTGCACAGCATAGCGTTTTCTGGAAATGAGCGTCTTGATATTTTCTCCGGTCCTGTCAGCTATTTCCTGAAATGTCTGATCTTTCAATTCATTCCATATAAATACATTACGTTGGTTTTCTGGAAGCTCTTCAAGTGCGAACGTGAGCTGTTCCCAAAACATTTCACGCATATAAACCGTTTCTGGTGTCCCATCGTCTGCAAGCAGAATATCTTTGAATTGAAAGTCTCCGTCTTCGTCCTCAAAAGTGTGATCCGAAAGGGAATCAGGTTTTTGTTTCCGGTATTTGTCTATAATCCGATTTTTTGCCACTCTGTAGAGCCAGCTCCCGACCTGTTCAATTGCTTCAACTTCCGGTACCATGCTCAATTGATACCAAACATCCTGCAAAATATCTTCCGCATCTTCTTGCGAGCCCACGCGTTGCCGGATAAAGCCCAGCAATTGGTTGCTGTACGTCTTTACGGTCTGAATGATATTTGGCTTTTTATCTGGCAAAGTTAAATTGTATAAATAGTATCCGGGTTTGTAGACGAATAAAAACGGAAATTACTTTAAACTCTCCCGGATATTTTACATCCTTTATTCTTATTTGGATTTCTCTCTGATAAAGTTGTTGTTATCTGTCATGTTATCAGAATGTTAAGTGTTTATTTGGTCTTCGAAATGTTGTCTTTCAGAGAATTACTATGATTTAAGTGTTTCTATGGTTTTTTATAGGTAGCACCATATTTTCGTTATCTTCTCGGTATTGCTGATAATTCTTTAAAAAATACAATGATTTAAATTTCCGATGTGCAAAAATCACTTGTCAAATTTCTCACTACTTGTTGTACTTTTACTCTAAACATATAATTATTCCAATATTAATAGATAATAGCAAAAAGAACTTTTACTAAACTAAACGTCTGCTATTGACATTAATACTGTTTTGAGTATACCTTTGAATCATCAAAACGGAAAAGCGAAAGTTTAACGGAAAGATGAAAATAAACTTTGAGTGTAATTTTAGAGTATCTGAAAAGTACAATTAGTTTAATCAAAATTTAGACATTTAAAACATTAGAAATATTATGAAAAAATTAATTTTAACCGTTGCAGTTTTGGTGGGAGTATCTGCTGCAAATCTTTCTGTTGCTGGTGAAAAAGTTGCTAACAATGCAGCTGCTATCGAATTGGTTTCTTCAAGCGATTTGAAATTCAAATTAACTCTTGAAAACGTAAAAGAGAGATCTTCTCTGGTTATCAAGGATAGCGATGGATCAGTTGTGTACAGCACATCTATTCCTCAGTCAGAGAAGTACACAAAAATATTTGACCTTTCTAACCTGCTTGACGGTAACTACAGCTTTGTAGTAAACAATGGTGGTGACGTAACTGCGAAACCTTTCGCTATCGCTACTGAAACAAAACGTCTGGTTACAGCGGTTGTTAAATAATTAAGCAATCAGGTTGACGCCTGATCGTCTGAAATAAGGAAAAGAGCGTCTTTCAAAGGCGCTCTTTTTTCGTTTACAAGGTGAAGCTGAATTAAAAACAAAGAGGATGCTCTTGGTAGAAGCATCCTCCGATTAGCTGATTATCGGCAAAAACCTATTTCGTTTCCGGCATCAGCACTACTTTAATGAAATTGTCATCGTTGAAATATTTGTTTGCAGCAGCTTTTGTGCTTTCTACTGTAATTGATTTGAGCAACTTATCCTGCATGAATACTTCTTCCAGGTCGTCGCCTAGGAATGTGTTGTCATCCAGGTAATTCAGCCAGAAACCGTTGGTTTTTAAGGCTGTTTCCATCTTCCGGTTTGTTTCTGCTACAAACTTTTCGATGTCTTTTTTATCGGCACCGTTCTGTTTTACTTTCGTTATTTCCTCCTGTGTGCGTTTCACAAGTTTGTCCACGTTTTCAGGAGCGCAACCAAAGCCAATACTGAAACGATAATGTCCAGTCGGGAATTTATCCGTACTTTCAGAAACACCAACACCGTATACACCGCTTTCTTCCTCACGAAGCGCTTCAATCAGTTTGATCTGCAATACTTCCTGTAATGCCTCAATTTGAATATTGTTTTCCGGGTTATACTCATATTCGCCGCTCGCGATCAACGAAACACGACTTTTTGGTTCAAGACCCTTGTAGATCGTTTTTTCGATCCGACCTTTTGGAGGATAAATATTAGGATGTTTGAAGGTATCGTCACGATCAGTTGATGGCAATGAACCGAGGTACTTTTCGAGCAGCGGCTTAATCTCTTCAATCTTAAATGCACCCACAAGTGTGAACACAAAATCGGATGCATCAGCGAAGCGATCTTTGTACATTTCAACAGCGCGATCAAGATTTATCTTATCTATACTTTCCGGAGTCAGTGGCTTGCGATCCGGATTGTAATTAGTAAGCACTGCGTTGAGCGAATCTGAAAAGACTTTTTCCGGAGTCAGCGTCTTTTTCATGTTCTCAAGATATGCCTTTTGGTTCGCAAGAAGTCCCGTTACAACGTTGGCGTCCTTACGTGGCTCGGTGAAATAGGCGTAGATAAGCTGCAAAGTTGTTTCCAAATCTTTTGGATTGGTACTGCCGCCAACTCCTTCTGTCAATTCACTCAGGTACGGACCGCCATTTACCGTTTTTCCTGCCAAAAACTTTTGGAGCTGTGTTTGATTATATGGACCAACGCCGCCGGATTGAATCAGATAACTCGCAAACATCCCCGTTTCACGTTCACCCGGGAACAATGAATATCCACCTTTTGCAGTTGCTTTAATCAGGATTTCGTCATTCTTAAAATCCGTAGGTTTAAGCATCACTTTCACACCGTTGGATAAGGTTAGTTCAGTCATTTCCAATTTTGGAAAGGCTTTTTCACTTACGATCTTACCTGCTTTTGGCTCTGCCGGAAGAAGTGGCGAATCCAGTACGTCGTCTACGTAAGCTGTAACATCCTTACCGGTATCTGCCAGAAGTGCACGGATTTTCGCTTCGGTCGGAATCTCATCTTTGCTCTTCTCAGGCCCCATAATCACAACCGATCTGTTTTTGTCGGTGATGTATTTTTTAGCCAATGCGTTTACTTCATTAAGCGATACGCCCTCCAGGTATTTTTGTACAAGATCAAAATACGCTTGTGCACCCATAAAAGGTTTGTCATTCAGGAAATGGTCGAGGTATTCCTGAACGTGGTTAGACGATTTGGTTTTATCCCGCTCTTTGTAATATTGTTCAATGGCATTCGAGAAATCTTTTTTCGCGCGATCGAGCTCTGGTTGGGTAAAGCCAAACTTCTGAACACGCGCGTTTTCCTCTAACAGTGCGATCAGGGCTGTTTCTATTGAAGGTGCATCCTTTGCAACCGCAACAGAGGTGTAAGATTCCAGATCCCCCAGGAAATTGCCATACTCACTGCCTCCGTATAGAAATGGTGGGTTTGCTTTCTGCGTTAATTCCTGCATCCGCTGACCCATCATGGCATTGTAAAGTTGCTGCGCAAAGTTGTCGCGTACATCTTTTAATGTTTTTTCTTTGGAACCAGGCTGTTTATAAATCAACTGGATTACATTCTGTGGATACTCAGGATCGGTCACAATTGCCACGTTGGTCGAACCATCCAATGGGATTTTATACTCCGTACGTTTTTTGGGTTTGGCCGGAAGAGTCATCGATCCGAATTTCTGTTTGATCGTTGCTTCGACTTTGTTAACATCAAAATCGCCAACGGCAATCACCGCCATGAGGTCGGGGCGATACCAGTCTTTGTAAAAAGCCTTGATCGTTTCCGGTTTGAAAGATTTCAGAATACTGTCTTTACCGATCGGAAGACGATCCGCGTAGCGTGAATTGTTCAGGATCATTTTCAGGTATTTGTCACGCATGCGTTGTTGCGCTCCGCGTCCCATCCGCGACTCTTCCAATACCACACCACGCTCTTTTTCAATTTCTGCCGGATCCAGAAGAGCACCATGCGCCCAGTCTTCCAATACCTGTAATCCCTTATCCAGCAATCCCGCTGAATCTGTTGGGATTGGCAACATATATACTGTCTCATCAAAACCGGTGTATGCGTTCAAATCTGCCCCAAAACGTACACCGGTCGTTTGAAGAAAATTGACCAACTCATTTTTTGGGAAGTTTGTAGTACCATTGAAATTCATGTGTTCCATGAAATGCGCAAGTCCTTGCTGGGCATCGGTTTCGAGAACAGAACCTGCTTTTACAGCAAGCCGAAGTTCTGCCCGATTTTTTGGCTCACTGTTCTTTTTGATGTAATAGGTGAGTCCGTTTTTCAATTTTCCCATTTTGACACTTGGATCAAGCGGAACAATCTGTTTCGATAAATCCTGGGCGTACAGAGGAGATGTGAAACTAAATCCGACACCGATAAAGCACCAAATTAAAAAGGTCTTTTTCATTATTCTTAGTTGAAATTGATAAAATGCAAGAGAAAACGAAAGATATAGTTAAAGCTTGCTATTCCAAAGTAGATAATAGAAATGTTTAACAAAAATTAACGCTGACACCACCTGGTTTATCAGGCGTATGTCAGCGTGAAATTTTTAAACACAAACTGAAATTTTTATCTTATAGTCAAAGACTTCGCTCCCAAAAGTTGATGATTAACTCACACACTTTTCCAGATGAAGGAGGTTTGGCACCTCTAAATTACCGGTTCCCGTAATATCGTTTTTAGTTTTTCCGGAGCTGTTTTGTTGAAATCCGACAAATAGATTTCGTGGTGCAAACCATTTCTGCCGAAGTTATTTTTTTGTATAAATTGCATCATCACGGCAAGCGTTTCAGGTTCGTTGCTGAATGGGCCTACGTGCAACATTTGAACTGACTTTCCTTCATTCATCCCAAAAAAGCTGATGTTTTCTACAAACGGAATGCCTTTCTTTTTTAGCACGGCATCTTTCGCGGCTAGGATGTCTGACTCGCTGACAAATTCCGGCATCTGGATCAATAGCCGATATTCCCATTCGCTTCTTGGTATCAGTTTGGGCGCATCAGCCATGGTAACGCCTCCAAATTTTGCGTCGTCAAACCACCAAAGTCCTTCGAGTTTTGCGACGACGAAATCATGTCCTTTTGCCTTAAAATTGAATTTTAAATGATAGGCTGTGGCGTAAAGCGCCTGAATATTCATTTGATACATTTTCTCTGAGGGATCGCCTTTTCCGGTAATGGACAGATACCGGGAGGGGTGAACATGCACTAATTCCGGCTTTGGCTTTGCCGTGTAATATTCTTTAAATGTTTTGGTTAAATCTATTTTGCTCATTTTGTGCCGATGGTTTGGATTTTTGATGTCCAAAGAAAATATTCATAAATGACAACAGTATGTCAGTATATCTGATTTTATTTCTAACCGGACTTAGTCAAACCTCCCAACAGAATCCATCCTCACGATCTCTTCAACTTCAATGGTCAGAAACTCAAATTCCTCGGTCACTTTTCCGCAGATTTTATAGATACCCTTTGTCGAAAATTTGTACTTCGCAGCAACGGGTGGGAAGTGAACCGTATCAATAAATTGCCCTTCCTGATCGAGAAATGTGCCAAAATACATGGTTTCTCCTTTTGCAGTACGGGTATTTTTGGTTGCGACCAGATAACCGTACTGAATCACATTTTGGTCGATGTATTTGTGCAGGTCTTTGGACATCACGCTTCTTGGTAAGGTATGTTTTACAAGATCAAACGGACTGCAAAGTGGAAACCCAAGCAATTCGATTTGATCGTAGGCATCATCGACCAGGGATGACTCAAAAACGGGTAATTCGAAATCTTTTACTTCGGCAGTAAATAGTTGTTTTTGAGGTACTTTTGGTGTTTTGTTAATCCAGAAATGCGCCTTCCAAAGCAATGATTTTTTGTCAATTCCCGTAAAACGAAATGCGTCGATACGAATCAGAATGGTGATTTGTTCAATCGAAATCGCCACCCGATCCAGGAAATTATTCAATGAGGTAAAAACTCCGTCAGACTTTCGTGCACGTACGATTTTCTCGATTGTTTTTTCTTCTATTTCATTCAGGAACTGCATGCCGATGTAAATGTTCTTACCTTCAATAACAGTTTCTGCATTGCTGTGGTTGACACACGGCGCCAGAATGTTTGCTCCGTGCAGCCTTGCTTCGTGAATGTAAAGTTCAGGTGCATAAAATCCGCCTCCGTTGTTCAGTACCGCCACCATGTATTCCAGTGGATAATAGGCTTTCAGAAAAAGTGTCTGGTAGCTTTCCACGGCGTAAGATGCGGAATGTCCTTTCGCAAAAGCAAAGCCTGCGAAGCTCGCGATCTGGTTCCAGACATCATGCGCTAATTTGTCGTCATGGCCTTTTTTTCGACAGTTTCTAAAAAATTTCTCGCGAACTGAATCGAATTCTTCGCGTCGCCGAAACTTCCCGCTCATACCCCGGCGGATAATATCAGCCTCACTTAATGTAAGATCAGCAAATAGATGAGCTACTTTAATCACATCTTCCTGATATACCATAATTCCATAAGTGTCCTTCATCAATTCAAGCATTTCCGGATGCGCTTCCTTTCTCCTTTGTTTGTCGCGGTGCCGTAAAATGTATTCCCGCATCATGCCGCTTTTCGCAACGCCTGGGCGGATAATTGAACTGGCGGCTACAAGACCCAAATAGTCATTGACTCGCAATTTTTTAAGAAGCATGCGCATCGCAGGCGATTCTACATAAAAACAGCCTATACACTGACCATCTGCAATGAGGTCATTGATTTTGGGATCGACTTTGAATTTTTTGACATCGTCTATATCAAATTCAGGTTCGTCGGGTCGGTTATAACGGATTACTTCCAGCGTTTCCTTAATTTTTGCCAAACCTCTCTGTCCGAGAATATCGTATTTGTTCAGCCCAACATCTTCCGCAATCACCATATCAAACTGCGTAGTTGGAAACCCTTTTGGAGGAAGATCCGTAGCAGTAAAATAATGAATGGGCTGTTCCGAAATGAGTATGCCACCTGCATGGATGCTCAAATGATTGGGTTGATTGTTGTCCTGTAAGTACTTCGCATAATTTATTACCAGACCGGAAAGCTGATCCAGTTTGTTAGGATCATATTTGCCATCGCTCAATGCATCGATTTCGTAAGTGGGTAAGCCAAAAACTTTCCCCAATTCGCGCACAGCGGCACTATGCTGAAAAGTACTGTATGTAGCCAGTAAAGATGCCTGGCCATTTTTTCCATAAGTGTCGAAAATATAGCGGGTAACATCTTCCCGGTCGCGCCAGGAAAAATCGATATCAAAATCAGGTGGATTTTTTCGGTACAAATTCATGAACCGCTCGAAATAAAGATCGAGTTCAATCGGATCAACATTGGTGATATTCAGCAGGTAAGCTACAATGCTATTCGCGCCGCTTCCCCGGCCAACATGGTAATATCCCTTGTGGCGCGCATAATTGACGATGTCGTGATTGACTAGGAAAAACGGAATGTAGTTTTGCTTTTCAATGAGATCAAGCTCCATCGCAATCCTGTCAAAAATCTGATCATTTACCGACTGTCCGTAGCGATATCCAATTCCTTGATAGCTCAATTGCCTGATACGATGAAAATCATCTTCCTTGCTTTTTCCAAATACCTGTAAATTCTGATTTTCTCTTTCTTCGCCAAAGCTGAACTGAATGTTACAGCTTGCCATTAACTTTTCCGTATTGTAAGTGATCGGGTCAAAATCCTGGAAATGATATTTCAGGATTTTTTCCTGTATAATCAGCTCTGTTTCTTTGGCTGTATCGGTCGGTTGCAGTTTGCTCAAAATCGTATTTTGGTCAATAGCCCTGAGCAACCGGTGCGCGTTAAAATCTTTCTTGGTTCGGAAACTCAGCGGCTGCAATGCCACAAGTTTGTCCTTGTGTTTATACAGGGGTGAAAAACGGAGCCTGTTCAAATCATTGGTAGAAATACCGATGTATTCGTTTGGTAAGAAGTTTTCCTTTTTAGTTTTTAACACTTTCTCAAAGGGATAGATAAAAGCAACGTTTTCAGACAGCGGAGCTTCATCAGGAAAATTTCTCTTTGCATTGGAATACTCCGACAAAAAACCATTGAGTTCCTGAAACCCGGCATTGTTTTTTGCCAACCCGACAAATTGCTGTTCAACGCCATTGCGAAAGTCGATTCCAACAAGGGGCTTGATGTCGTATCTCGGAGCCATTCGTATAAAATTAAGACATCCCGAAGTGTTGTTGATGTCTGTGAGTGCAATTGAGCCATATCCGTTTTCTTTACCCATTTTCAATAGTTCTTCTTCCGGAATCAAACCGTAGCGGAGACTAAAAAACGAGTGGCAATTGAGTAACATGGTGTTTTGAGGAAATGAATTTTATATGCTTAATTTTATATTTATGGAAAAACTGAAAAATATTCATCCGGGTGAGATTTTATTGGAGGAATTCTTAAACCCAATGGGCGTGACTGCATATAAACTTGCGAAAGACACCGCCATCCCTCAGACCCGGGTTAGTGAAATTATAAAAGGTCGAAGAAGGATCACTGCTGACACCGCCCTTCGGTTTAGTAAATACTTTGGAACCACACCTAAATTTTGGCTTGGTTTGCAGGATGATTTCGATTTGGAAGAAGAACAGCATTTGATTTTTAACGAGTTAAGTAATATTCAAACTGTGGATTATCAGGTCAGTTAGCATCAAGCATTCCTATGAGCCGGAATAATAGGCGGTTCTCCATTAAACGGATTTCCCATGCTCGCAATACTAGGAATTCCGAGCGTTGTTCCCCAGCTTAAAATTGAATTGCCCCGCTTGTCTGTGCCATATCGGTTTCGGATATAATCCATGGCCTGATACAGATTTAGCTTTTCCTCGGTATCATCAAACAGGTTGATCTGATAATTTCCTCCCACCAGATCACTGAAATTCACGCCCACGAGCCGCACCATCATCCGGCGGTTGTGGAGTTGGTCAAACAAGCGTTCTACTTGCGGAATAAGAATGTGATCGGCAGATGTGTAGGGGATTTTGAGCTGCCGGGAAACAGTATTAAAATCAGAATACCGGATCTTGACAGAAATACAAGAGGTTAGTTTTTCTCCAATGCGCAGTTGATACGCCAGATTCTCCGCCATAGCCCTGATCATTTCTCGCATCAATTTTACATCGCCTGTGTCCTTGCCAAACGTTCGTTCATTCGAGATCGACTTCCTTTCGTGAAAAGGAACAATAGGAGAATCGTCGCGACCGTTGGCTCGATTCCATAATGCAATGCCATTTTTACCCAACACCTTTCCCATCATTTCCATGGGCATATCCTGTATCGTTTTTACATACTTAATACCAAGATCATTCAGTACCTGCGCCGTTTTGTCGCCTACCATCGGAATTTTCTGGATACGCATCGGTGCCAAAAAATCCTTTTCATCACCCTGCTCAACTCTTTTTTCATTGTCAGGCTTTGCTACTCCCGTTGCGACTTTGGAAACCAGCTTGTTAGCCGAAAGCCCGAAAGAAATGGGAAGGCCACTTTCCCTTTTAATGCGTTGGCGAAGTTCGGATGCCATACGATGGCAGCTGTGAAATTTGTCAAGCCCCGACAAATCCGCATAGAATTCGTCGATACTTGCTTTCTCAAAAATCGGTACTGTTTCCTTTATAATTTCGGTCACAACTTTGGAATGATCGGAATAAGTACCACCATTGCCTCTGATCACAGTTGCTTCCGGGCAGAGATTTCGTGCCATTTTCATTGGCATGCCGGAATGAATGCCGTAAGGACGGGTTTCGTAACTGCATGCAGCCACAACCCCGCGGTCGCCTATGCCACCAACCAATACAGGTTTGTTGTTTAAACGAGGCTCAATTAACCTTTCAACGGATACAAAAAATGTATCAAGATCCATGTGAAGTATCGTGCGATCCATGAGTTTGGAAATTTTACAATTTTATGGATTATTTCCAAATATATGGAAATGATCCTGATTTATAAAAGGAAATATTCCAAAATATTTTTATCTTTGAGATTATTAAGGAGTTACAGACTTAATTCAGGAATATGTCAGTCGAAGAAGAGTTCAGGCGGTTTAAGCAGATAAGGGAAGAGTTAAAACTTACGCAGGCTACGTTTGCAGAAGAGCTTGGTATTGGCGCAACAACAGCCGATATCGAGCGGGGGCGTACGCGTATTCCAGGTTCTGCTGTGAAAGAGCTTTTGAAAAAGTATCATATCAATCCGCTTTGGCTTTTTGGTGAAAGCGGGCAGAAATATCTCAGGGCGGAAGAGGTGGCGATGAGCCCCAAGGTGATCACGGTTGACAATGAGGGAAAAGAAAACATCGTTTTGGTGAATGCCAAAGCTGCTGCTGGTTATCCATTAAACATCGGCGATACACAATGGTTTGAAAGTCTGCCTGCATTCAGTATTCCTTTGCCTGAATACCGTAATGCGTCTTTTCGCGGATTTCAGGTGGATGGAGATAGTATGTTACCTGCCTTGCATTCAGGAGAATGGATTGTGGGCCGTGCCGTGGATGACTGGGATAATCTGGCTGGTAACCGAATGTATGTTGTCGTGACGGCAGATAGTATTCTTGTTAAGAAAATACAGAAGGACAATGCCACAACTTACATCAATCTGATTTCACTCAACCCGGAATATACACCGATCCGTATTGATCGCAGCGAAATTCGTGAACTCTGGCAGGTGAACAGTAAACTAAGTTTTGATCTGGATGCAGATTTTCAAAATGTAAGCCTGCAAAGTTTACATCAGGAAATGAAGGAATTGAAAGAAGAAGTGAGGAAGATGGCGAAGTAGGGAGACGCTAGTAATGGAAGCGGCATTGTATAATATGAACTGAATCCTTTTTTACTTCGTAAACTAATCTGTGTTCATCAGTAATACGTCTGGACCAAAAGCCACTAAGGTTGCCCTTTAGTGGTTCGGGTTTTCCCTTACCTTCAAAAGGAGTGCGGAGACATTCTCTGATGAGTTCATTTATTTTCTTGACAATTTTTATATCTGTTGTTTGCCAATAGACATAATCAGCCCAAGCGTCACGATCCCAGGAAAGAATCATTCTTCAATCAAATTATAATATTCAACATCTCCATTTTTTGAACGATCAATAGCTGCGAGTAAACGGCTTTTATTTGTAGAAGTGCTAAGCAGATAATCAGTAGTGTCCATCTGATTTGCGGAGCTACTTTCTACTTTCTTGAATTTAATAAATGGAATACTTTCAATCAATTCCATTATAAAAGAGACCTTGTTGTCAGGTACTTCCAATTCTATTTTCATATTTCAACGGAATAGTAAGTGGTTGAACAATAACAAATATAAGAATAAACAGTGGTTTTGTTAAGGCGATGTTTATCAAACTTCCTCCGCCATCAACTGCTTCTCATACAATTCTTTATAAGCGCCATTTTTCGCCATGAGCTCGGTGTGTGTGCCCTGCTCAACAATCTTCCCATCGTCCAGTACAACAATGCGGTCGGCCAGCTTGGCTGAGGAAACGCGGTGGGAAATAATTACGGATGTCCGTTGATCCATAATCCTTTTCAGGTTGTTCAGAATAATGTTTTCTGTATTGGTGTCAACAGCCGAAAGGCAATCGTCCAGGATTAGGATTTTGGGGTCCCTCGCAATGGCGCGTGCAATAGAAAGTCGCTGTTTTTGTCCGCCGGATAGCGTGATACCACGTTCACCAAGCATCGTTCCATAGCCCATTGGGAAATCCTGGATGTTTGTATAAAGATCCGCATCTTTCACAGCCTGCTCAATACGCTCAAAAGGCATATCAGTTGTTCCAAATCTTACATTGTTTTCAATAGAATCAGAGAAAAGAAAAACATCCTGGGGGACATAGCCGATCTGCCGGCGATAGGCATGTACGGCGTAATCTTTCAAAGGAATATTGTCAACAAGAATTTCACCTTCGGTGGGATCATATAAACGGCAAAGCAGATGCGCCAATGTACTTTTTCCCGAGCCTGTTGTGCCCAAAATCGCGACGGATTCTCCTTTTTCAACTTTAAGATCAAAATTTTCCAGCGCCTTAATTCCCGAATCGGGATATACAAAGCCCACGTTTTTAAACGTAATGGAGCCTTCCAGCGGGTGCGTAATGTTTTTGTCAGAAATGAGTGTTGTTTTCACATCTAAAAACTCATTGATCCGTTGCTGAGAAGACGCGGCCCGTTGTATCTGACTGGTGGTCCAACCCAAAGCCATTACCGGCCAGGTCAGCATGTTCACATAAAGGATGAACTCCGTAATGTTGCCGGGAGTGAGGTTCCCGTTAATAATTTCCTTTCCGCCAACATAAATGATGAGAATATTACTAAGCCCTATCAGCAGCAAAATGATCGGGTAAAAAAACGAATCGACCTTTGTCAGTTTCAGGGATTTGTTCTTAAAATCCTCCGCTTCTGTTTTGAAATTGGAAAATGAATGATCTTCCTGAACGAAAGATTTTATGACCCTTATACCCGAAAAGGCTTCCTGTACGTAAGTGGACAGGCTCGAAAGCTGTTTCTGAATTTCCTGTGAACGCTTCATGATCATGCTATTGACCACGTAAACACTGATGGAAAGCAACGGCAAGGGCAGTAAAACATAGAACGTCAGTTTTACATTCACAGTAAGCATGTATGAAATCACCAGGAAAAACAACACAATAAGGTTGATTCCGTACATAAGAGCAGGGCCGACGTAAATTCGCACATTGCTCACGTCTTCCGAAATTCTGGCCATTAAATCACCCGTGCTGTGTTGTCTGAAAAAGCTGGTTGGCAGCGTTTGATAATGTTGGTACACATCGTTTTTCAGGTCAAATTCAATATGTCTCGACATGACGATGATGGTTTGCCTTACCAGGAAAAGAAAAATTCCTTTCAGTAATGCCATCGCCAGGATCAGCAAACCATATAACAGAATGCTGAATGCGAAAATATCGTACATCTTACTTTGAAGCGCAGAGCCGCCAAAAAGGTAATAAATATCCAGTGTTTCAATCACCAGATCCAACGCATAGCGAACCAGCTGGGCCGGTATAATACCAAAAAGGTTGGATATGACTGTGAAAACGGTTCCCAGAATGAGGTACCATTTATATTTCCATAAGTACTGGTTGAGGTACTTTAATGCTTTCAAGAGATATAGAATTAAAAGCGAGCCTTTACCGGATCGATTGGTTTAATAAGGAAAATCGAGATGAAAATGTTCAATACCTGTTTCCATCTGTAATTTTTGACAAAGTTAAAAAGAAGAATTAAAGGGGAATTGTAAAAACGTTAAAGAATATCATGAACTGCGTAATAGGAGATAAGACCAATTTTTCTGGTAAAGTCCGTCATATTCATGCTGAAAAATTATCCATTCCGCTCATCTTGCCAAAGATTGACCTGTTTGTCGGGAAAAATTAGCGAATCTTTTACTGAATGCTGTGTCCCGGTATGGTAAAATGGGAGCTTTCAATTTTTCCGATTCTTAACAAAATAGTCTAATTTTGCACTCTATTTAAAAAAGAAACGCAGGGCTGGTAACTATTAACCTTGCAATAACATGCAGACACGTTCTTTGGTTTACTGTACCTTTTTATCCATTAGTTATCCGGCATATGCTGAATAGAAGATTATTAAGAACAAAAGCTGTTCAGGCGCTTTACGCGCGAAAATTGACCGCTGATGCCAATCGCCTGCTGGCGCTGGATCAAATTGAAGAGGCTTTTGCGCCAGATCTGAACTCAATGGAGTTTCAGGATCGCGTTAAACTCAATGAAATGAAGAAACAGGCAGGTGTTATCCTCGACGAACTTATCAAAACCGGTAATTCGAACGAAGCTGAGGAAATTCCTGCAAAAGTTAGTGTCGTTGCCAAAAGTGCTTTTCTTGCTTACCAGCGACAAACCGGCAGCGATGGACAGAAAATGGTTCGCCGGGTATTGAATGAAACCGAATCCATTTATGTCGATTTTATAAGAGTGCTTTCCATGTTGATTGAGTTGTCGCATCAGGCAAAAATTGACAGAGAAAGACGTTACGACGATCCGGAAGCACCATTTCCAAAAGACGGAGGACTTAATACCAATCAGGTAATACAGGTTCTTACGGCTGACAAAAATCTTGAAGAAGAAATTATCAGAAATGGTATCAATTGGAGTAATGAGATGAACCTGATCCGAAAAATATATCGGGAAGCTCTCAGAAAAGATGCTGAATACGAAAAGTATTGCAGCCAGGCGTCCCACACGCCGGAGGAGGATCAGCAAATCATCCAGTATATCTTACGTCAGGTTATTCTGAAACATGAAATTTCACTGGGATATCTGGAACAGCGTGACTTGTACTGGACAGACCACAGCGAACTGATTCGCAGCCTTGCAATTAAAACCTTGAAATCTGCTGATAGCAGCGAAACCCTGCAACTTGCCCCGCTTACCAAAGATTGGGAAGAGGATAGTTCTTTTGTAGAGGAATTGTACAGGATTGTGATTGAAGAGAGTGATCAGTACGACGCATATCTGGACGATCAGCTTAAAAACTGGGAATTGGACCGTATTGCCCTTGTGGATATGATCATACTTAAAACTGCATTGGCAGAATTGATTCATTTTCCAGGAATTCCGGTTAAGGTGACAATCAACGAATTTATTGAGATTGCTAAAAGGTACAGTACCCCTAAAAGTGGTAAGTTTGTGAACGGTGTGCTTGATGTATTGTCCGTGAAGCTTGCCAAAGAAGGCGTGATACGCAAAAGCGGAAGAGGATTGATTGACAATAAATAGTAAAGTGGGAAGGTTTGTCGGGTGTGGAATAATTTTTGACAACATTGGTTAACAATTCAGCGAAATGCTGGTTGTTCATAAAAACTAACAAACCATGAGCAAAACAACTAACGGTTTAATTGCATTTGTGACCGGCTGTGTAACAGGAGCGGCACTTGGGGTATTGTATGCACCCTATAAAGGAGAAGTATTGCGTACGCAGCTGACATATCGTTTGTCTAAGTACCGCGAAAAGCTTCAGGACGTCATTGAAGATTTGGTTGATAAAAGAGATCAGCCGGACAGTTTCGCCAAAACGGAAAGTGAAAGAGTAGTAAACGATGCGCGTGAAAAGGCAGAGAAATTGCTCGAAGACGTGGATCGCCTGATGGCTCAAATAAAAGGAGAAGCGAGCTGAAACCTTACGTTATGAAGAAAATATGCACGTTTGCATTTCTTTTTGGAATATCCATTTCTTTACTGAGCTGTTCAGGTACAGAGAAGAAAAGTGAATCAAAACAGGCAGGGTCAAAGCTGCCTGTTTTGGCTTTGATGGACAGCTCTTCTTATGATTTTGGGACTGTGCAGGAGGGGGCGGTTGTGGAGCACACATTCCGATTCAGAAATGATGGTGAGTTTCCACTGATATTGAACAACATCACTTCTTCTTGTGGCTGTACAACACCAGAATGGCCGAAGGAGCCGATTGAAGCCAATGCGACTTCCAGCATCAAAGTGCGGTTTGATACTAAAAACAAATCGGGACCTCAGGTTAAAACAATCACAGTATATGCCAATACAGAGCCGGCTTATTCGGAGTTGCGTTTGAGAGGTATTGTGAATGCTGCACCAAAACCAGCGGCAGAAAATTAAAAAGCATACAGTTATTTTATTTAAATTTTAAAACCGGACATCTTCCTTTTTTCATAATGAAATTATCTCTTTTAGTACAAGCAGCAGCAGGTGGCGACCAAGCCATGATTTATCAGGTGGTGATGTGGGTCGGTATCATCGGCGTATTCTATTTTTTCATGATACGTCCACAGCAAAAAAAGGCCAAAGAACAAAAAGCTTTGTTGGGCAACCTCAAAAAAGGTGATTCTGTCGTTACAATCGGAGGGATACATGCTAAGGTATATACTGTTGAGGAAGCCATTGTAGTATTGGAACTTGACAAAGGGGTTAAGCTTACAGTTGAAAAATCAGCAATTTCCCGTACCATTGCGGAATAAGTAATTAATAGTTGTTTGTTGAAAACAATTTCGCAAAGTGCTTTTCAATAATTAAACTAACCGGTGATTTGCTGTGAGTGAAGTTCCTTCAGGAAAAAATAAAGTAAAAACCTTCTTGGTTTGTGTGTTGGCCGCCACTTTTTTTTGGTTAATGAATGTGCTTAATAAGGATAATTATTCTATCAAGCTTAATTATCCTCTTTCAGTGGAATTCGACAATGCAGCGTTTGTTCCTTTGCAGCCGTTACCCAAGCGGGTTTCAGTAAATGTCTCGGGTAACGGCTGGAATTTGCTACGTAAGTCCTGGCTGAACTTCAATGCCTCTCCTGTAATTTATAAAGTAAACAATCCCAACAAGTCGAGCTACATCAATTCCACGACGCTTACGGATCAGATTACCGGATTATTTCCGGACTTGCATGTTAATTATGTAGTAGCTGACACGTTTGAGCTAAGTTTCGAGCGTAAAATCAGAAGAATCATTCCGATTCGGGTAGATAGCGCCGGCATTGACATTCCTCCTGGTTATGTGATATCCAGTATCATTAATGTATCGCCATCACTCATATCTGTGGATGGACCTATTTCGATGATACGCACTTATCCGGACACGATCAGACTAAGAATATCCGCGCCGAAGATTCAGAATAACTTCGATGAAATTTTGCCGATCCCACTTCCTGTCTCTCCCTTGGTGGAGGTTAGTCACCGATCGGCCGGTGTTAGTTTTGAGGTAGCACAATACCTTAATCCTGTTCCACCGAAGCCATAAACGACTAACAGCGATGGACCTGACTGATCGTATCCCACTTCAGATTGGCGTTACCGGCGGAATAGGCTCCGGAAAAAGTATAGTCTGCAAGGTTTTTTCCTGTCTTGGAATATCGGTCTATGATGCTGATACACGTGCTAAATGGCTTACGACACACGATTCCGGAATCCGTGAAAAGGTCGTTGCTTTGCTTGGTCCTCTCGCCTACGATGCATCCGGCGAATATAATCGCTCATATGTTGCTTCAATTGTTTTCAAAGACGAACTGCTTCTCAAAAAGCTAAATGCGATCATCCATCCCGTGGTTTTGAAAGATACAGAGAAATGGATGTCGGAGAGGGGCAACCAGCCCTATGTTATAAAGGAGGCTGCCATTATGAAGGCTGCCGGTGACGCAAACAAGCTTGATTATGTTGTGGTAGTTCAGGCGCCTCAAGAGCTTAGAATCAGGCGAATTTTACAACGCGACAAACGAAGTGAAGACGAGATCAGGGCAATTATCGAACGTCAGATCTCTGACGAAAAACGAAAAGCGATCGCAGATTTCTTTATTCAAAATGATGAAAATGCTGCCTTGATCCCACAAGTGCTGGACCTTCATAGGGCTTTCCTTGAAAAGCGGAAGAGCCGCTAAAAATCGACATCCAATCCTAAGGCTTGTTTTAAGTCTAGTAAGTGAGGGTTTTTCTCGGCCAGGTAGCTGAATTTTTCTGCCGGGGTGTATGGCAAACGGCTCACTTCCTGTGGTGCAACTCTTGGAGCAATATCCAGTTTTGGTTCGTTGAATCTGCTTTTCAAAAACCCGAGCAGATCGTAACGCATTCCTTGAATGGCGTCAAACTGGTGGTCGTTGTCCAGAATGACTTCAATTGAAAAACCGTCTAACCTGAACTCTTTTCTCAGAGCAATTTCTTCGGTCGTTGAGTTCTTTACCTGCCTTCTTTTTTCTGCAAATTCGTACCAGGCACTTTGTAAATTCTCGAAGGTCAAGTCTTCAACTCTGCCAGACTGAACTATTGTAGCATGCCCGTCTTGTTTTTCTTCTGCTTTCTGAGAAGTTGCTATTTCCTGAGCTGAGGCAATGAGCTGGGTGGTACTTCTAAGTTTCGATGGTTTGGCGGCAGTATTGACTGTAACAGAAGCAGGCGCAACGACAGGTTCTGGTCGCGGTGCTGCGGTTCTTTCATAAACTGGTGCAGCAGGTTCTGTTGTTATTTGCTGAGGTCGTTCGGGCTCAACTTTTTTTTTTGCCGTTTCATCAACGGCTGCAAGTGAATTAAGTTGAAGAATGTGCGTCAGATGGGCCAGTTTCATAAGACACAGCTCGACGTGTAGTCTCTGATTCTTGGCAGATTTATAGTTGATGTCGCACTGGCTCGCCACACTAAGCGCCGATAGCAGAAAACTCATATCGGCGGAAACAGCTTGTTCCAGATATTTTCTTTCAGCAACCTCGGAAACCTGCAAAAGAGTAACGGTGGCAGGATCTTTACATACCAGTACATTTCTGAAATGTTCCAGCAGACCTACCACAAACAAATGTCCGTCAAATCCTTTTCTTAAAATTTCATCGAATAACACCAATGACCTGGCAACACTGCCGGACGTGAGTGCGTCGGTTATTCTGAAGTAATAGTCGTAATCAAGAATGTGCAGGTTTTCCAGCACAGCCGCGTAGGTGAGATGGTTGTCCGTTGAAAACGTAACGTTTAAGTCGAACATAGAAAGGGCATCACGAAGACCGCCATCTGCCTTTTGGCCGATCAGTTCCAACGCTTCTTTTTCAGTCTCAATTCCTTCCTTTTTTGCTATGTCTGCAAGATGGTAGGCAATATCCTTAGGCTGTATGCGGTTGAAATCAAAGATCTGGCAACGTGAAAGTATGGTCGGCAGAATCTTATGTTTCTCGGTTGTCGCTAAAATGAAAATAGCATAACCAGGTGGTTCTTCAAGTGTTTTCAGGAAAGCGTTGAAAGCCGCTTGTGAAAGCATGTGAACCTCATCAATGATGTAGATTTTATATTTGCCTGTCTGAGGAGGATAGCGAACCTGATCAATCAGATTTCGTATATCTTCCACAGAGTTGTTGGATGCTGCATCCAGTTCATGCACATTGAATGATGCATTGTTCTGAAAACTTACGCAGGATTCACACGCTCCGCAAGCTTCCACATCCTCACTTAAATTCTGGCAATTAATGGTTTTTGCTAAAATACGCGCACAGGTTGTTTTTCCCACACCCCTTGGTCCGCAAAAAAGAAATGCCTGCGCCAGGTGATTGGTGCGGATGGCATTTTTAAGCGTAGTAGTAATGTGTGATTGGCCAACCACCGAGTCGAAGGTGACGGGACGATACTTCCTGGCCGAAACAACGAAATGATCCATGGGCGCAAGTTACTTCCATGCGCTGGAATTTCAAAGCTACTTTTTTTCAACCAAAGGGTAAACCCGTACATAATCCACCTCCATTTTTTGAGGGAAGATGCTGTCATCCACGCCTTTCTGACCTCCCCAATCGCCTCCAACGGCAATGTTTAATAAAAGATGAAAAGGTTTGTCGAATGGCCATTCTTCCCAGGAATAGAAGGTTTCTTTCTTAAATTTGAAATATTGGACCCCATCAATCAAGATGCTGATTCCCTCTGGCGTCCACTGGCACGCATACACGTGAAACTCAGAATCCGCATTGACGGTCATGATCTTGTTGCCCTTATTGGTTTTTATGGCGTGGTTAAAAGCCTTCGTGTGCACATTACCATGAATGCGATTTGGGTCGAAACCGACATGTTCCATGATGTCAATTTCGCCGTTGTCCGGCCAGCCATTGTTTCCGTAAGTATTGGTACTTGCGAGCATCCAAATGGCCGGCCACGTGCCTGTTCCTTTCGGTAGTTTGGCTTTAATCTCAAATTTTCCATATAAGAAATCGCCCTTACCCTTTGAAATCAGTCTGGCCGAGCTATATTCCATTTTCCCTGACTTTTCCTTAATCACCTCAATTATCAGCTTGCCGCCCTCTACACGGGCATTTTTTGCAAGGTCAGTATAGTTTTGCAGCTCATGGTTGCCCCAGCCATGGTCCCCCAGGTCGTAGCTCCATTTCGCAGGATCTGGTTTGCCGGTATATTGGAATTCATCCTGCCACATTGGTGTTTTTCCGAACTCATATTTTGAAGGTGCAGCGGGAGCCTTTGGGAACAACTGCTGTGCGTTACAGTTTATAGCAATCAGGCTAAGGGATATAAAAAGTGCTAAAGGTATGGATTGCATAATCATTTTAGCTAATTAACCCTGTTTGCTAGTTGGTGTAATAATTATCTTGGAAAGGTCAACTCGACGTAGCATGGCATTTGCTTCGTCAAGCTTTTTTTTGACTATTTGTTCTCCGCTAAGTTGTTCCTTGTGGACATTTTTTTTATTTGCTTTCATGATTTCCTATCAAATAAAAGTCGTAAGACTCATTTTTTTTGAATAAAGATATGTCTTCCTGAATAACTCCTAGTATTCTATATTTTTTGGAAAGGTTTGTTAATTCTCTACTGATTGCAATCCTGTATAAGCGCTGCCGTCTTTCATCACTTCCTCTAAAGACAACAAGATAATATGGGTTTGTATGTAAAAAATCTTCAATAATTTTATAAACTGTAGATAGAACAGTTTTCAGATCCTCGTTATTTGTTTCCGAAATATCACTAAGTGTCCCATTTTCAAGTAGGTCAAGGAGTGCAAGGTTGTAAATCTCCGGTGATTCTGTTTGACTGAACAGAACGACTTTGCGGACTTCTTTTCTCTCACTTTTACTAACAAATTCGTATCTAAACTCGTTTCGTGATAGCCTGAAGGGATAACTATCCTCGTTCATTATCTAATTGATAGTGTGTTGAATTCTTACCAAAACTATTTCATTTTTTGTAAATAAAGAAGCTGCATGCCCGACTTTTCACGCCCGCTAGGGATTTCCTGTTAATTTTGCAGTTCTACACGATTGAACAACATGAAGCCGATAAGACTACACACGGAAGTAACCGTATCTACTCCGGACTGGAAAATAGATCAACACTCAAAAATATTAACAATAGGCTCTTGTTTTGCGGAGGTGATGGGCAGCCAGCTTATTGGTTACAAATTTCCTGTTTTAAACAATCCGTTAGGTACCGTTTTTAACCCAATCAGCATTTGTAAAATATTAGATTCTGCGCTGGAGAATCGCAAGCCAAATCCTGCTTTGTATTTTGAAGATGCCGACAAAATATGGTTTCACCATGATTTTCACTCGTCACAATGGGCTACAAGCCGGGAGCGACTTGAAAATCAGTTGGTTGAGAAACTTGCCAAAGTGAAGGATTTTTTAAATACAGCTGATGTGTTGGTTATCACACTCGGAACCGCTTACGCTTACAGGCATCGTGCTGCGAATACGCTGATAGGTAATTGCCACAAAGTTCCTGCCGACCGTTTTGTGAAAGAACTGCTGCATTCCGATCAGATCAGCATTCCGTTTGAGCAATTGATGCACAAATTACGTTCATTCCGTCGGGATCTTCGTATCATTTTAACTGTCAGTCCCGTGCGGCACACCAGGGATACGCTTCCATTGAATCAGGTGAGTAAAGCAACTTTGAGACTTCTGTGTCATCGCTTATCTGAAAAGTTTGTACAGGCGGAGTATTTTCCTTCCTATGAAATTATGGTTGATGAACTTCGCGATTACCGCTACTATGAGGAAGATCTTATTCACCCGAATAGCGTGGCTGAGGAGTATATCTTTCGTACTTTTGCTGATTCCTACATTAACCCGGCTACATATCCGTTTATGAAAGAGTGGGAGGGCATAGGTCAGTTAATGAATCATCGTCCGCAGCATGGATATACAGCTAGCCAGTATAAACTTCTGATAAATGTCAGAACCCGATTGAAGCAGTTGTCGGCAACAACGGATGTTTCGGATGAACTTGAAGAAATTGAAAGAAGAATTCGAGAATTTCCGGCAGCTTTATAAACTCATTAGGAATTATTGGTGTTGCATTGTATTGAGGGAGACGTGGCGAATATTATTTAACAAGAAAGGGATTTGGAACCTTTTACAGGAAATCCGCAATCAGTATAATGGGAGAGTTTACAATTAATAAGGAAAGAGTTTTACAGGCGTTAAGCACTGTTGAAGAACCGGATCTGAAAAAGGATCTGGTGACACTTGATATGATTCGTGACATTGAGGTTGGTGTAAATCAGGTTAAGTTTACAGTTGTACTAACCACACCTGCGTGTCCGTTAAAAGAGCTTATCAGAAGAAGCTGTGTGGAAGCCATTCATACGCATCTGAGCCCTGATGTGGAAGTGACAGTTAATTTGACTGCCAATGTGACTTCAACAAGACAAGCCGGCCCGATGATACCGGGAGTGAAAAATGTGATAGCGATATCATCAGGAAAAGGCGGCGTTGGTAAGTCAACGGTAACTGCCAATCTTGCAATGGCTTTACATCGTTCAGGAGCGAAAGTTGGAATCATTGATGCGGATATTTCTGGGCCATCTATGCCGTTGATGTTTGGAGCAGAAAACATGCAGCCGACCATTACTCCGAAAAATGGTAAAAATTATATCAACCCGATACATCAGTACGGGATTAAAATTATATCCATCGGTTTCCTTACACCTGCCGACAGCGCGGTTGTGTGGAGAGGACCAATGGCTAGTCAGGCATTGAAGCAGTTTTTTGGAGATACTGATTGGGGTGATTTAGATTATCTTTTAATTGACCTTCCTCCCGGCACGAGTGATATACATCTTACACTCGTACAGACAGTACCTGTTACAGGTGCGGTGATTGTTACAACACCTCAGAAGGTAGCTCTTGCTGATGCTACAAAAGGTTTGTCGATGTTCCGTCAGCCTCAGATTAATGTGCCGATTTTAGGTGTTATAGAGAACATGGCCTGGTTTACTCCGGACGAATTACCAGACCACAAATACCATATTTTTGGACAAGGTGGAGGGCAGTTGCTTGCTGACAAGTTTGAAGTTCCTGTTTTGGGGCAGATTCCGCTTGTGCAAAGTATTCGTGAAGCCGGTGATAATGGGAAGCCTGCGATTATGAACAACAATGAAATCGTGAATGAAGCATTCCGTGGTGCGGCAGAAGCACTCGCTCAGCAAGTTGCGATTAGAAATGCTTCCCGTGAAAAGACTCGTACCGTGGAGTTGCAGGTTTAAGACCGAAGCGTATTTTTGACTTTAACGATAAATTTTTGCATCTTAGCAGATAGATTTTTTTACAATGGATTCGAAAGAAAAAACAATAGAACTTATAGAGCAGGCGCTCGAAACGGTACGTCCTTATCTTCATGCAGATGGAGGTGATGTGAAATTAGTAGAACTGACGGACGACATGACTGTTGTGCTTGAATTACAGGGGTCTTGCCAAAGCTGCCCAATGAGTGCAATGACTTTCCGTGCCGGTTTGGAAGAGTCGATTCGCAAAGCTGTTCCCCACGTGAACAAAGTTGTTGCGTCTAACGTAGCCGCATTAGCCTGATCTCCGGATCAGGTTTTAATAGCCTTCTGACGAAATATTTCATGTGCATTCACCCTTGAAATTGATTCATCTCAAATACTGCCTTATATTGCAGTCACGATTTGAATGAAATAATCAGGATAAATTTATGCGCATTGGAGTGTTTTTCGGAGGACCTTCCCGTGAAAGGGAAATTTCTTTCGCAGGCGGGAAAACCGCCTTTGAATATTTAGACAAATCGCTCTTTGAGCCTATCCCGATATTTGTAGATAGCTTCGGGCGTTTCATTAAACTGGAACACAGCTACATGTATTCCAGTCAAATCCGAGACTTTTACCCTGCTCCTGATGTTCGTAAAGACGGTTTCAGTACTTACGTAGAATCGCATCCGGAGCTTGCCAGTGAGCCAGTTCCGGCAAATATCGGAATAGAAATTACGCCTTCCCAATTCAAAGAACACTTCGAATTTGCGTTTTTGGCCATGCATGGCCCAGGTTGTGAAGATGGTGCTATACAGGGTCTTCTCGAATGGTACCAAATCCCTTACAGCGGTCCTGGTCTTATGGGTTCGGCAGTCGGTATCGATAAAATCCTCCAAAATGACATGATAGCCCTGGTCAACGGGCAGGAAAAAAAGAGCTGGACACTACGTTACAGCCAGTGGATTCCGGACGAATATCCGTTACTTTTTCAGGTGCTGAAAAAACACCTCGGGTTGCCGTTGGTAATTAAAGCTCCACATCAGGGCTCTTCCATCGGAGTTGCTATTGTAAAAGAAGACTCTCTTGACGAATTTATTGCGGCCGTAAACCAGTGTTTCTTTCAGATAGAGGTGAATGCTGAAAGCTGGACGTCTCTGAATACAGATGAGAAAAGGGCATTTGCTCAAAAAATGGCTAATCTGGATGAAGGAATCGGTTTTCCGGTAGTGCTAGCTGGTAAAAGCATCTATCTTCCACAGCAACTTATTGAAGAACTAGACAGGCATTTTGCACATGAAAATGATACACTTTTTCTAAGCAGTTCCAATGCAGAAGATCAGGTACTCATTGAAGAATTTGTAAATGGTCAGGAATTCTCTTGTGGCTGTATTCAGTTTGCAGACGGGAAACCACTTGCTTTACCTCCGAGCGAAGTGCTTAAGTTGGTTGATGTATTCGATTTCAATGCGAAGTATAAAGCAGGAGCAAGCCGCAAACGCATCCCTGTGGATACAACACTAAGCAAAAATCAGGAGATCCAGCAGGTTATTGCGCAGGTTTTTGAGCAATTAGGGATCAACGTGTGTGTGCGAATTGATGGCTTTCTCACGCCTGATGGAACCATTGTGCTGCACGATCCGAATACCATTCCGGGTATGTCGCCCACCTCGTTTATTTTTAAACAGATGGCAGAAATCGGTCTGAACGTTACAGAGGCACTTACCTACCTCATCCGCCAGTCGATACGTGAGAGAATCCGTACAGGAAAAAATACCTGGAAACTTCGTGAACTGCTGTACTCACTGGATGAGCGTATAACCAGCGAAACGGAGTCAATTCGTCCCGTGAAAGGTATCGTTTTTGAAGAGACTGATGAACAATATGTATCAGCGCGGCTTAAATATGGGCAGATAAGTGCGGAAGGGAAATTCAGAGCCGTTCCCGTTCTTCATGCTGCTGATGGGAAATATTATCAGCTGCCCAAGCCATTCATGTTTAAAGAGTACATCGCAGATGTAATGGCTCTGCTTCATGAAGAACGCCATCCTTTGTTGTCAGAAACTGCGGAGAGAGCAAATAAAACAACAGCTTTTTATGCAGGAGATGTTGATTACAAAGTTCGCCCATACGAAAAACGTGAAGAGATCTCAGGTGTAAGCGAGTGGATAGCAGCTTAAAAAATTAATTGTAATGCAAACGTTTTAAAAGAGAACCACCCGAAAAAATAAGGGTGGTTTTTTAATAATTTGTAATTTCTACGGAGAGTAATGGCGTTTTTAATGTGCAACTTTCTATCTTGTGGTTGTTTACATACAAATTGATTCATCAAGAAAATTAATACTATTAATGGCACAAGGCGCTGAAAAAGTAAGGTTAAGCCTTCAGAAAGAAAATAAGGGATGGAAAAAGTGGGGGCCCTATTTATCAGAACGTCAGTGGGGTACGGTACGTGAGGATTACAGCGGCAATGGAGATGCCTGGAATTACATTACACACGAAATGGCGTATTCGAAAGCCTATCGGTGGGGAGAAGATGGTATAGGAGGTTTTTCAGATAACAAGCAACACATTTGTTTGTCCTTCGCATTCTGGAACCATCAGGATAAGCTAATCAAAGAACGAATATTTGGTCTTACCAACCGGGAATCAAATCACGGGGAAGATGTGAAGGAAATGTATTACTATCTGGATAGTACGCCTACACACTCTTACACCAAAATGCTTTACAAATATCCACAGCAGGCTTTTCCTTACGACAAACTCCGCCAGGAGAATGGAAGGAGAGGAAAGGAAGATCCTGAGTATGAGATCATGGATACGGGCATCTTTGAAAACAATGAATATTTTGACATTTTTATAGAGCACGCCAAGGCGGACGAAGAAGATATTCTGATGAAGGTTACGGTTTTTAACCGTGGACCCAAGGATGCGCCAATCACTGTCTTGCCTACAATCATGTTCAGAAATACCTGGGCATGGGGTTATGAAGCTTATAATTACAAACCGATGATGAATGGTATTTCACACCGGTTAATTGAAGTTACCCACCGCAAGCACGGCAAGTATAATCTGTATCTCGAAGAAGCTGACGAACTTTTGTTTTGTGAAAATGAAACGAACTTTAAAAAGCTCTACAATACTGCCAACACAACAGCTTTCCCTAAAGACGGTATCAACGATTACATTGTAAGCGGAGGGAAAAGCAACACTGTAAATCCAAATAGCATCGGTACCAAAGCATCGGCACGGTTTACAAAGACCATTAAAGCTGGCGAAAGCGCCACCTTTCGCATGCGTTTTGTGAATCACACGATCTCGGAGCCGTTTGGTGGATTTGAGGATCTGTTCGTAAAACGTATTCGGGAAGCTGACGATTTTTATGACGATCTACATAAAGATGTTACCGATCCGGAATTGAAATCCATTCAGCGCCAGGCTTATGCGGGTATGCTGTGGAGTAAACAATTCTACTATTACAATGTATATGAATGGCTGAAAGGTGATCCTGCCCAGCCAGGTCCGAATCAGGGGAGGAAATGGGGGCGGAACTCGGGATGGAAGCATTTGTATGCAGCCAACATTATTTCAATGCCTGATAAATGGGAATATCCATGGTTTGCCGCCTGGGATCTGGCTTTTCACTGTGTGCCGTTGGCCAGGGTGGATGCGGATTTTGCAAAACGCCAGCTTGAAATACTGCTTAGGGAATACTATATGCACCCAAATGGGCAAATACCTGCATACGAGTGGAATTTCTCGGATGTGAACCCGCCTGTACATGGATGGGCCACCTGGAAAGTATACGAAATTGACCGGGAACAGAATAACGGTGTAGGGGATATAGAGTTTCTTGAAAAAATATTCCATAAACTGCTATTGAACTTTACCTGGTGGGTTAACCAGAAAGACGATACAGGAAATAACATTTTCAGTGGCGGCTTCCTTGGGCTGGATAACATCGGTGTATTCGACCGGTCTACGCCAATGCCATTTGGAGGAAAACTGCAACAAGCGGATGCAACCGGCTGGATGGCCATGTATACGCTCAACATGCTTCGAATCTCAGTTGAAATATCACTGACGCACTCAGTTTATCAAGATATGGCTTCCAAGTTCTTCGAACACTTCCTGCACATTGCGGGAGCTATGGAGTCTATTGGTGGCAAAAATTCCTCAATAAGCCTTTGGGACGAAGAGGATCAGTTTTATTATGATGTCATCCACATTCCGAATGGACAGAGTATCCTGTTAAAAGTTCGCTCTATTGTGGGGCTGATACCACTATTCGCTGTTGAAATTCTGGATCCGCAGAACCTGGATAAAATGCCGATTTTCAAGCGTAGGGTAGAATGGGTATTAGCCAACCGTCCCGACCTTGCAAGGTTGATCTCCCGCTGGTTTGAATCAGGAAAAGGAGAAAACCGTTTGCTCTCGATCCTTCGTGGACACAGGATGAAAATGATCATGAAACGAATGCTCGACGAAAGCGAATTCCTTTCAGATTATGGAGTGCGGGCTTTGTCTAAATACCATGAAGAGAACCCTTACAAGTTCTATATCAACGGCGAGGTATTGCAGGTAGATTACACGCCTGGGGAGGCTCTGACGGATATAATGGGAGGAAATTCAAACTGGCGTGGTCCAATCTGGTTCCCATTGAATTACCTTATATTTGACTCATTGATGAAGTTCCATGCTTACTATGGAGAAGATTTCATGGTGGAATATCCAACAGGTTCCGGAAATCTGGTGACGATTAAGGATGCAGCCGTTGGTATTGCCACCCGTCTCATCAACATCTTCAAAAAGGATCCTGATGGCAAGAGGGCCGTTTATGGCAATGATGAAAAGCTGCAAAACGATCCTAACTTCAATGAGCATATTTTGTTCTACGAATATTTCCACGGCGACGATGGACGGGGATGCGGAGCAAGTCATCAAACTGGTTGGACCGGCCTCGTAGCCGAGCTCATTCATAAAACGGCGAAGGAAACGCTGGTAGAAACTTCCAAAGAAGAATTAGAAATAAGTAAATAATTTTCGAATATATTTACATTTATAGTGCTCTATAAGAATTGGTAAAATAATTATGCGTCCCTTTCCGGTATAAATCACTGACAATCAGTTTTTATATATCGAAAAGGGATTGCTTTTAACTAAAATATTATCCAAAATTCATTTCTACATAACTAATTATGACCGCAAAACTGGAACCGGGTGTAATGGCCAAAGTCAATAGCTGGCTGAACGGTGATTATGATATCGATACAAAACAAGCTATTCAACAGCTTATTGATCAGGGAAACGACACAGAACTTACCGATGCATTTTATAAAGACCTTGAATTTGGAACGGGTGGTTTGAGAGGTTTGATCGGAATCGGTTCCAACCGCATGAACCGTTATACTGTGGGCACGGCTACACAGGGGCTTGCGAATTATCTCAACAAGGCATTTCCAAATGAGGCAAAAAGTGTAGCGATTGCTTATGACAGCCGTATTAAATCGGATGAATTTGCTAAAATTATTGCAGATATTTTCTCTGCTAACGGAATCGATGTATACCTTTTTGAAGCACTGCGTCCTACACCAGAATTATCGTTTGCAATACGTGAACTAGGTTGCAAAAGTGGGGTAGTGGTTACCGCTTCTCACAATCCAAAGGAATACAATGGCTATAAGGCTTACTGGGACGATGGTTCACAGGTAGTGGCACCACACGATTCAAATATTATTGATGAAGTAAACGCGATACAGTCTATTGATGATGTGAAATTTGATGGTAACCCTGCGAAAATCACTAAAATCGGTTCTGAAATTGACGAAAAATACCTGAATCACATTCTGTCTCTTTCGATCTCAAAAGATGCGATTGCACGTCAGAAAGACTTGAAAATCGTGTATACGCCTTTGCATGGAACGGGTGTAACACTTGTGCCTTCTTTACTTTCTAAAATGGGTTTTGAAGCTGTTACAATTATCGAAGAACAGGCAGAGGCTAACGGCAACGGACAATTCCCGACGGTGGTTTACCCCAATCCGGAAGAAACCGAAGCAATGTCCAAAGCGGTTGATAAGGCGAAGGAAATAGATGCGGATCTGGTTTTAGGCACTGATCCTGATGCAGACCGTGTTGGTATCGCAGTGAAAAACCATCACGGCGAAATTCAATTGCTGAATGGTAACCAAACAGCCAGTGTATTGATTTACTATCTGCTGAATGCCTGGAAAGATGCGGGTAAACTGACCGGTACGCAGTTCGTATGTAAAACCATTGTAACCACCGACCTGATCGACAAAATGGCGGCTGCTTTTAATGTAAACTGCTACAACACACTGACAGGCTTCAAATACATCGCACAGGTCATTCGCGAAAAAGAAGGTATTGAGCAATTTATCGGTGGCGGTGAAGAAAGTTACGGTTATTTGATCGGTGATGCGGTGCGTGACAAAGATGCAATTGCTTCCTGCGCTATGATTGCTGAGCTTACTGCTTATGCCAAAGATAAAGGGCTTAGCCTTTTTGATATGTTGATGGAAATCTACAAACAGTTTGGTTTCTATTACGAAGGATTAATTTCCCTGACTAAAAAAGGAAAAGCTGGTGCAGACGAAATTCAGCAAATGATGGCTGACTTCAGAGCAAATCCTCCAAAAACACTTGCTGGTTCTCCTGTGATCAGAATGGACGACTACAAAGCGCTGACCAACACTGATTTCACGTCTGGAACCACAACTGCTATTCCGTCTGGTGAAATGGGTATTGAGCCATCAAACGTATTACAGTTCTTTACCGAAGACGGAACCAAGTTTACCTGCCGTCCGTCCGGAACTGAGCCCAAGATTAAGTTCTACGTTGGCGTTCGTGCAGCGCTTGAAAAAAATGAAGATTTTGATAAAGTTTACGCCGATCTGAAAGATAAAGTGAAGGCGATTGGCGAAGAGTTGGGTTTGAAGTAAAACTTAGTTCAGAGTAATAAAACGAAGAGGTTGGCCCACCAGGTGCCAACCTCTTTTTGTATTCATACAATCTGGAAAATTATTTCAGGATGGCCTTAACAACCACTGGCTGGTGATCAGAAGGATATCGCTGGTCTTTGGCGTCGGTTAGTACGCCGTATTTAAGCACTTCAACATCCTTGCTAACGAATATGTAATCAATACGTTGTTTCATCGGAGCGTCAAATTTGAAGGCATTAAACGTTCCCTCAGGGCCGTAAACTGGCTGTTTGGTTATCTCGTGCGAATCGCCTAATAAGGTTTGGATCGTTTTTATCTGTTCTGTATCCGGTGTGGAGTTGAAGTCTCCTGTGAGTATTGTGGTTGAGTTGCCTGCAATTTCCTTGATTTTCTTAACCATCAGGAACCCGGACTGACGACGCGCTTCCACGCCCTGGTGATCGAAATGTACGTTGAAGAAAAAGAACTCTTTTTTGGTTAAAAGATCTCTGAACTTACCCCAGGAAGAAATGCGGTTGCAGCAGGTTGCATCCCAGCCTTTTCCCGGCTTATCAGGTGTTTCATTCAACCAGAAATCACCCGATTGAAGTAATTTGAATCGGTCTTTTTTGTAGAAAATTGATGAATGCTCACCACCTTCCAACCCATCGTCCCGTCCTTTTCCCGTGTAGGCATAAGCACTCAGTTCTGATATATCTTTCAACTGATGTATAAAAGCTTCCTGAACACCAAACATGTCAAAGTCATGATAAACGATCAGGGCCTTTACATTTTCCTTGCGGTTGGGCCATGCATTGATTCCATCACTCTTGGTATCCATTCTGATGTTGTAGCTGGCAATGTTGATTGGGGCGTTCTTTTGTGCCAGAACAGAGGTTGTCAGGCAGGATAATAATGCTAAGCAGAATAATAAACTCTTCATGTGGATTTGGATAGTTATAAATAATTAAAGTATTCGATCGGGTGAAATCTACCTTGACTTCTTCTGGATTGTTAATTTTCCTGCCAGCTCGCCGTCATCACGTATCATCTTCAAATTCAATTCTTTGGATGTTGCATGCAGTTTGATCAGCGTCCGGTTTCCTTCCAATGGACCTCCGCCGATCATGATGGGAAAATTGTGGGTGGAGTCTGCTTCATGCGTGGCATATCGGTGGGTATGTCCAGATATTTGCACGTCAATTTTTGCCTTATTCAGTACCGGTCCGAACACCTCGCGACAATGCATTGTCCCATGCCAATCTCCCGAATGCCAGGGTGAAATGTGAATCAGCAATACCCTGAATGCCGCCTTTTTGAATGCTTCAGTTTCAATTTCTTTTTCGAGCCACTTTTTCTGAATCTCCCGGTAGCGATCAAAAGCAGATAATCCTCCATACTCAACACTGTCATCCGTTTTATCCTCACCAGAATCAAGGATTAAAAAATGAACCGGGCCGCGGGTAAAAGAATAGTAATATTTATTTTCCGGATAAGAAAAATATTCCGGAATACGCCGCGAAAAGCTCCCCCGGCATTCGTGATTTCCTTGGGTAAGTATAAAAGGAATTTCACTGGCAAAAACATCCGTAGACGGTTTTAAAAGGTGGTCCACCATTTGCTGTTCTGACGTCACCCAATCGAAACAGTCGCCGTTAAATACTACAAAATCATAATCGCGCTTATTTCCTGTGTAACCATGCCTGTAAAGCAATTGCGGAATGATCTGAGGACGATCGTGTATGTCGTTGAAAATAACCATTTTGAATTCCTCGTCCCCTGACGAAGGGGTCTTGAAACCATACAGTGGGCTGGAAATCGTCTCGCCAAACTCTACCTTGGAGCCCTTGTAGCCAAGTATTTCGGTAGACACGACTTTGTATTTGTGCTCTGTTCCGGGTTTAAGGTTGGAGAGTGTAATCTTATTGACGCGATTGTTGGCCTCGATAAGACCATTATTATAGCCGAATTCTCTTTTACTGGTGTATGTTCCGCTTCCATATTCCACCCAGCTGAAACTATTTTTGCTGGTGATAAACACAATCGTTATTTCATCATTACCGGGATTTTGTAAATAAGGGTCGGCGACAAAATGATTATTTTCTTCGATAGGTAAGGTATCGGTAGAATTGGCCAAAACCGGAGCGACGGGCAGTAAACTGAGTGCACCGATTTGTGACATTTTTTCAAGAAAGGATCTTCTGTCGGAGATCATATGGCCGGGAGTTTAGGTGTTTTATAAGAAAAGCAGGAAAACCGATTTTCTAATAATTGCGAAGGAAATACAAAATACAGGTCTTTAAGATTAAGGAACTGTTAACTTATTTTTTTCAGATGGTAACTGCATTGATATCAGCTGTTAATGAAATGTGAAAATATTTAACGGTTTCACATGTATCCCAATCTGCGTATTTTGTGACAGGTATAAGTAATGGTTGTATGGAGAAATGGTAGTTCTGAACGATTTCAAATGATGAAAAAGAATAATTTGTACTTCCTCGCCATTGTATTGCCAGAAGATCTTCAAAGAAGGATCGTGGCTATTGAAGAGTACATAGCAAATAACTACAATAGCCATAAATCATTGAGAATAATTCCGCACATCACGCTCAAAGCTCCATTTACTATTGATGCGGCAAAGCATCAAATGGTGAGAGATTGGTTTGTAAATCTTAATGTTCAGGCTAAAACCTTTGATATAGAATTGAAGAATTTCGGAAGCTTTGCCAACAAAAATCATCCTGTTATTTACATCAATCCGATATTGAGTAAGAATCTTTCATTTTTGCAAACGCAGATTATAGATCAATTTGTTGTGAACTTCCCGGAGATTGCCATTATGAACCACGAACGGCATTTTCATCCACATGTTACAGTAGCTTACAGAGATTTGACGCCGGAGCAATTTCTGCCAGCATGGGAAGATTTTAGGGAACGAAGCTTTTTAGCGAAATTTCCTGTTCACGACTTTCATCTTTTACAACACAATGGAATAAAATGGAATACAATTGATATATTCCGGCTCAGTTAGGCTTTTCGTCGGTTTGGCAAAGAGATCTATAAACAGATGTTCGGTTTAATACAAAACTTGCTGCAACAGGAATTTCCTTTGTACTTATAATTTTTGAGTAGAATGACCAATTATCCCAACGCCACGGGTATTTTGTTGGCTCTTGATTGCATCATTTTCGGTTTTGACGGGAAGGATATCAAATTGCTGTTGATTAAAAGAAACTTCGAACCGGAGAAGGGGAAATGGTCTTTGATGGGCGGGTTTCTTGATTTTGATGAAAATCTGGAAGATGGAGCAAACCGGATTCTTTACAATTTGACAGGCTTGAAGGACATTTATGTAGAGCAGCTGGGCGTGTACGGCAATGTAGGCCGTGATCCGGTAACCCGGACGGTCTCAATCGTTTTTTTTGCATTGATCAACATTGATGATCATGACGAGGATGCGATGCGGTTTCACAATGCGTCATGGATAAGTCTCGACGATCGACCCTCCCTTATTTTTGATCATAATGAAATGGTTTCGCAAGCCATTGAGCACTTAAGATACAAGGCTGCATTGCATCCGATCGGTTTTGAACTTTTGCCGGAGCAATTCACCATTCCTCAGCTCCAAAAGCTATACGAAGCCATATACGACACGCCGATAGACCGCCGGAATTTCAGTCGTAAATTGTTGTCTACCGGGTTGTTGATAGATACAGGTAACAAAAACAGCCAGTCTGCAACTAAAAAAGCTACGTTATACAAACTGGATACTGCTCGTTACAAAGCTAAATTTAATTCTTTCTGGAATTTTATGCCAGATCCCAAAGACAACGGAGATAAACTTTGACCGGTGACGGAGCAGTCGGTTTAGTAGTGACCACGATAGAAAAAGTTGGATATCTGGGATGGAGGTCAGTTCCTTTTGGTTCTTTTAGAGGCAAGGTTTCTGAATTGCTGTAACGCTTCCTGGCGTGACATTTTTGTCTCGTTCGATTTTGCTTCTTCGATGGCTTCTTTCGAAAAGCGTCCTTTCAGGAAATTTAATACTGCAAATATCATAGCTGACTACCTTTGTTATTGATTGAGACGGGTAAAACCGACATCAAAAATAACGAAAAACAATGGTTTGTCACCATCCCAATCTTCAAAAGCTTATGCCTGAATTTCTTTTCTTTTAGATTTGGAGCCGCCGGGAATGAACTCATCTTTGATCCATCTCACGAAGTTGTAGGAGTTGTTCCTGTAAATCTCAACAGATAGAGGTTTAATTCCGCTGAGCTCAACTTCCTTCACGTACTGGTTATGCAATTTTACAATTTCAAGCAGGGTCTTGTCGTCAGTTTTCATTTTAGGGATTAGTAGTTTAAGGTATAAGAGTTTAAAATTCCTATCCCCAAACATATCGTACCCAATGAAGCATTTAATTCTTGCGGTGAAAATATTTTATATTCTTTATTGAAAATATCACAATTTTTAATTTTTCAATCCCGTGTGATAAAAACCTGTTTTACCGTAATGTACTATTTGGAAACAATGTGTGGAATATGGAACTGCCGTCCGTTCCTCACCATCCTTCATATAACTTAAACAGACAATTGTGATTCTATAAGTAGTTGTGTGTCATTAAGCGAGCCTATTTTTTAGCACTTCAATTTCCAATGGCTTTGGTAGTAAGTCAATGATGTAGGGGCTGGATCTCGCCTTTTCGATATCACGCGAGTCGATGGTGGAGGACAACATGAAAATCTGTATTTTATTTTTCAGTCCTTCCGGCACCTTCGCATAGGCATCAATAAAGTCAAAGCCATTCATATCAGGCATTTGCAGGTCCAGAAGGATAACGGTTTGAGGCAACGCGCTTTCTTCTGATATCAAAAATTTCAATGCTTCACGTGCAGAATTGAATGTTTTGACTGTCCGGGTTATGCCACTTTTAATGAGCAGTTTCTCATAGATGAACAAGTCAAATGCACTGTCGTCGATCAATATAATATTGATAAAATTCATAACGTTTTATTTATTGATAGAAGGCAGGTTCAATTCAAAAATACTACCTGTTCCATAGACGGAGGAGATATTTATTCCTCCTCCTAATTTTGATATTGCTTCATGAACAATATAAAGTCCAATTCCAGATCCGCTGTTGGTTGCTCCCGCCCGATAAAACATTTTAAAGATTTTATCCTGATCTATTTCTCTGATCCCCATGCCATTATCTTCAATAATGATTTTGGCATGCTCTGAGGAAGCCTCCACCTTAAGGTGTATAAATGGATTCTCCTTGGATGGATCCTGAAATTTTACAGCATTATTGATGAGATTATTAAAAATGATCCTGAGCTTCATTACATCAGATTTGAAAACGCCTTCCTGCTGAATGTCTGAGGTAATTTTCAGTCTGCCAAATTCCGGCAGATACTGGATAGTTGCCTGAACTTCGGTAATCAGCTCTTCAAAATTGATGTTTGAAATAACGGGTACACCTCGTGCATTTTTATAATAATCAATAATGTTAATGATGAATGTGTCAAGCTTTTTTACCGACTTTCTAATCAGTTCCAGGTATTCGTTTTGTGATTGAAGGTCATCTTCCAGTAAAGCGAGGTTAACAATCCCAAGCACCGACATCAGTGGTGCGCGAAGATCGTGTGAGGCACTATATACGAATTTATCAAGCTCTTCATTTGCTTTTTGCAGTTCTATATTCCTTTGTTTCAGATCCTCACGGGTCTTGTAAATGTCATATGCATGCGTAATCGCATTTTCGACGTATACGTAATCCCATGGCTTATCAATAAAACGGAATACTTCACCTTTGTTAATAGCATCAATAGCCGCTCCGATGTCTGTGTGTCCCGTGATCAGTATTCTGATGATATTAGGATATTGGTCCCGGATCTTTTCAAAGAATTGTACACCTGTCATGATCGGCATACGCTGGTCTGCCAAAATGATATTGAAATCTTTGGATGCAAGAATTTCCAGTGCTTCTACAACAGAAATGGTCGTGGTAATATCCCATTGCTTACGGAATGTCGCCTTAAACGAATGGAGGTTATGTTCCTCGTCGTCTATATACAGAATTCGAATTGGTTTATTACTCATTGATTGCTAAGATAGTATTCTTTTTCTTTATGATAGGAAGGGTAATGATGAATTCTGTTCCTTGTCCAACTGCCGTATTGACTACAATATTACCCTGATGTACTTCTATAATTTTAAAAACAATTGACAAGCCAAGTCCCGTTCCTTCCCCCACTTGTTTGGTTGTGAAAAACGGTTCAAAAATTTTGGCCTTTACTTCCGGTGTCATCCCGGTGCCATTGTCTTTCATAGAAATGCTGACGTGGTCCGCATCGCTCATCCAGGTTTTTACCCAGATCGTGGGCTCGGTGTTGGTACTATCGTTTTGAATAACATGAATTGAATTCGTCAGGATGTTCATGAATACCTGATTCAGTTTTCCACCATATCCTTCAATATTTGGAATGCTTCCCAGATCTTTTACAAGTTTGAGTGCAGGACCCATCTGGTAGTTCAAAATGACCAGCGTAGACTCAATCCCTTCGTTGACGTCGACCATGTTCAAGTCGGTATCATCCACACGCGCAAACATTTTAAGACCTTTCACAATCTCAACGGTTCGGTGTGCGCCGTCTTCCATCCCTTTAAGCAAAACATTAAGTTCTGTTTTAATATAGTCGAGATCAAGGTCATTTTTCAGGTCGTTTATCTCCCTCAACTGATCTTCTGTAATATTTGTCGCGCCTGCTTCATGAAGTTCCCCGTACGAATCCAGAATTTGAAGCAAATCATCAATATCCCTTCTCAGCGGTCTGATATTGGAGCTTACGAAGTTGATCGGATTGTTGATCTCATGGGCAATCCCGGCAGTTAACTGACCCAGCGAAGCCATTTTTTCAGACTCTATCAGCTGTGTTTGAGTATCTTTTAGCTTAGTCAGCGTGTAGATCAATTCAGTATTGGCCTGTCTCAGTTCCCGGGTTCTCTCCTCCACATTTCTTTCCAGCACCACATTTTGCTCAGTAATAATACGCTCGTTTTCGAGTGAGATCAATAGTGCCTGTTCCTGTGAGAGCTCCTTTTCCCTTTTGAGCACATTAATCTTATCTGCCAAGGCAAACGATAGTAATATCACCTCTATGGCTGTTCCGGCCTGCATGGTGTAATTAGTGAAAGTATTGAAGGGCAATATGTTCAGGTTACGGAGAACGAAAAGTGACAGACCAAGAAAAAAGATAGCCCAGGCGATCAGAAAAAACTTGGCGGGACGGTAGTTCTGGTAAGAAAGTATTGCCGACACAACAAGCGCAAGAATTACTGAACAAACACCTGCGAGGTTGGTCAGCATATAGCTTATAAACTCAACGCCCGCGACCTTAAAAGCAAGTGAAAGAACGTAGGCCACGACAATGACAGACAATCCCTTGTCAAATACCGGTGTTTTTTCTCTGGTATTCAGGAAATTTCGGAAGAACAACACGGCAAACAATCCTGACAGGGCAGAAAATAGGGTGGGAGCCAGAGAGTTGAATTCCGGTTGCCGCGGCCATATCATTTTAAATCCGTAGCCGGTGAGGGTAAGTTGCGCCAGACCGATAAACAAAATGTACAGTACGTAGTACAGATAGCTGTCTTCTCTGATGGAGAAATAGAGGAACAGGTTGTAGAGCATCATTACAAACAAAATCCCTGCGTAGATCCCGGTCAGTATTTCGCTGGTGAGCATGGAGTCAAAAAAGCCACCCTGGGTTCGGATAAAAAGCGGGAGTACAATTTGAGTTTCTTCTCTTACTCTAAAATAATAGGTACGGCTGTTGCCTTTGTCAATTGTTAATCTGAAGACCAGATTTTGATGTTTGGTGGCGCGTTGATAAAATGAATCGTCAGCAGCTATTCTTTGAACTGACGCAGAATCATTTTCCGTAAATAGTTCGCCGGAGTGAATGAGCGGGTAACCCAGTTCGAGGTAAAGGTTTTTATCAGATATTTCGTTTTTGACTGTAAATTTAATCCACCATGCAGAGCTGCTGAAACCGAAATTTGGTGCATCCTCCGTGCTTTTTGTAAATTTTAACGTGTTAAGATTATGAATGGTACGGCTGCCACTGGGATCTTCGGCAATTTCCAGGTATTTGCCAATCATTACGTCTTTTCCTGTAAAGGGTATTTCCGCACCGTAGCTTACATGCGTAAAACCCAGTAGTAAGAAAAGTAGTATGTTCTGTACAACCGGTGGCCTAAATCTTCGTATCATAAATAATTTCAAGTTCGCCTTTCGGGCCTTTTTCCACCGCAAATTGGCTAGGATTATTTCTTAAATCAAGAATACGGTTTTTTTCCTCGATTGTCGCATTGGGAAGGTTTTGAACATCTTCAATAATCAGGGCCGTTGCGATGAGGCTTTCTCTTGGATAATAGAACGTTCCATTGTTTCCAAGATCTCTAAGTATTTCGAAACCAACCCGTAAGCTGTTTCTAAGTGTTGCTGGTGAACACAATCCCATCAGGTGATCCACACCCATGTTTGCGCAAATGGCAATCGCTATTCTTCCCAGAAAAATACTGCCGATTCCATACCCTGCTACCTCTTTGGAATTAAACAATCCACAGAATTCCGCCAGTTTTTTATTTTCATATTTATCCATGTAGGCATAAATATTACTGTCTATTTTTGAAATCGCATCCTCCATCGGCATTTTCAGGTTTTGGGACCGAATCTGAACCCGGGTACCTCCAAATATCCTGTCTCCATCCTCCGATTCTACGATCACCACATAAGTTTGATCATCATATAGCCAGTTGTGATTGGCAGAGGTTACTTTTTTTACTCCATACGATTCCAATACCTTCCGGTGCCCTTCAATGTATCTCAGACTAGTTTCAATGTCATCAGGTGATTTATAAGCTCTGATTTTGGCTTTCATTCAACACTGTCGTTTACCCGGAACAAAATTTCATTTATTGGAAGACGCTTGGTGCTCAACGACTGTTTGTCGGCTCTTGCTAATTTGAATAGAAATACTTCTATTTCATTTTTTTGTAAGTTAGCAATAGTTCTAAATTTACTGCTAAGTTTTTTTAGCTTCTCTTTCTCATCCTCTTCCAGGCCTGCGCCCGACGCCATCCGCCGAAACAGGGAGATCGGAGTAAATAGCGGTTGTAGCGTATAGCCTAGCTGTGTTGCTTTTAACCAAATTTTCTGCATTAACATTCCACCTCTCAAAAAGCCTTCAGGCGAATGACTGGTCATGCTAAGCACACCGATGCCGGAAGCGCTGCTGGCTGAAAATCCACTTGCTTGTACCAAAGCATTTCCTCCTCCTATGGTTCTTAAAGCAGACGCCACTTTTTTATCTCTTAAAACCGTGAGGGCAGCAATAAGCGGAGGCGCATTACCGGGTACTTGCAAAGGTATTCCATCATTTGACCGGCTGTATTCGTCAGTAGTCCAGCGGGTATTCCTTTCAAAATAATCGTGATGACCATGTTCATTTAATAGTGTGATGAGGTCACATTCTCCTGCAATTGCACCAATCTGGCTAATTTGTTGCTTGTCGGTCAGTATTTTAAGGGTGAATGTTGGATTGTCAGGTAAAGACTCAAAGACTTTCCGGTCTTCTGAATCCAGCTCTGATTGAGCGCTGACGGTTCTGTTGGTGGAACGTGTGCCAATGTACTCGTGAAGTTCGGGAGACGGGACACTTTCCACACCCGGATCACTCAGATCGCGGAAATAGATCGCGGCGATTAAATCTGATTTTTCACCCAGGGGAAAGATAGCACTGTCAACGCCAAAGCCAAGTTGATAGCTTTTTAAAACCACGTTTTCATATGCAGCACCGAGAGAAAGATAAGCCGCGGCGTTGTCAACATTAGCGAATGAAAATGACCTGGAACGGTCCTGAAATAAATGAAGCCTGCCGTTTCGGAAAACCCATTTCCAGGCTTGTTCGTTACCCGACGAGGGTGCTTGTCCGGCTGCCTCAATAATCTCATTCAATTCCGTTTCAGAAGGCAGGTGTGATACCTTTTTGTACGGTAACGAATCTGCTATACGAACGGCCTCTGGCAGGTTGAATGGTAGCGGTATTTTGGTATAGGTTAGCTGTTCTGTTGTTGGATTTTGATTTGCAATGAGCTGTTCAAGATCTACATAATACCTTCCGGAGTCGGTAAACTGATGAAGCAGGATGCGCCTTGCTACATCGGTAACCACGCCACCGCCAAGCGTTACAGCGCTGGCAAGCTGCGGCCATGTGCTTATGCTCTGTCCTACTTCCAGTAACGAAGCTCTCCCTCGTACAGACCCTTTTGTTGCGTCAACCATTCGCATGATTAACGGTACGCGGTCTTGCGGACTGATATTTTTAAGTTTTTCATCAGGAATTCCTGCCAGCAGGCCATGAAGTATAGGTCTGTTTGTTTCAAGGTCGAATCTTTCTACATCGAGCATGCCACGATCGCTGGTTTCCATCACTACCGGAATATGGTTTTGTTTGGCCATATTTCTGCATGCTATTTTGATCTCAATGTCGTCACATTCGTCAATGAGGATGTCCAGCTTGCCTCCCTCAGTCATGAAACGCTGCATGTTCTGGTCGTTAATACCTTCTGTGTAGCATTCAATTTCAATAAAAGGGTCTATTTCGGCGATCTCACGGGCTGTTACCACGCATTTGTTCAATCCGATGTTGTGCAGCCCCGTTTTCAATCTGTTCAAATTACTCAACTCAATGGTATCGAAATCTGCCAGCTTTAACTTGCCGCAAATTCGCTCGGTGGCTATACTAATGGCTACCGAATGACCTACGGAAAGACCGATGATACCTATTGTTTTTTCAAAAAGATCAGCCTGCTCGCCGGGAGAAATTTTATGATGATTTCTGCTGGTGCGAAGTGTGATAAATTCTTCCCTGTCAAGTAAATGTATAAGCCGGTAACTCCACGGATAATAAACCCAGGTACCTTCATCGTCAGGATTTTTGCCCTTAACCCATTCGCTGTAAATGCGGTTCAGATCTTCATCAGAAAATCTTGTCCCCGGATTTTGTATTTTAAATATTTCTTTTTTTTGAGATTCGAACAGGTCGAGGATCAGCGTATCAGGAGAGTCTTTCTTTTTCGCTTTAAATTCCCGGGCCTTAGAGTTCTGATCTTTTGCGAAGACAATTGGCGAAAATAATCGGTCTGATTCCTGTTTGTGGTGCATTTTTTCAAATTTATTGCTGCTTATCCGCGGCCTTGTCTGACTAGTATTGTAGCTACTCTAAATTCTATATTTTTCCCTTAATCTAAATTATAGATATTGTCGTCATTTTTATGATTTGGGTAACATAAATTTACAATAATCCATGTTGTTTTAAGTTTGGGAGCATAATTGTTCGGCAACTTATGTAAAAGTATGTGTCTATTTAGAAGTAACAAAATATTTTAGTTGTTTGCCACTAATTGATTACCATGATTTTCTCTGAAATCAGCTACAAAACTACTGCGCGGATCTTGTAGAATAATTATACAGGTTCTGAAAAAGTAAATTATCTTTGCCAGCCCTTAGATTTAATACTCCGAGATCAAGAAAATGACCCTATGGAACGCTCAGAAAAAATAAGCATATTATACGTAGACGACGAAATTAACAATCTGAATTCCTTTAAGGCGGCCTTTCGGAGAGACTTTAATGTGTTGTTGGCATCATCGGGACAGGAGGGGCTGGCGATTCTGGAGAAAAATGTTATTCATGTGATCATCACAGATCAGAGGATGCCGGAAATGACCGGTGTAGATTTTCTGATTGAGGTGTTGAAGAAGTACACCGAGCCGATTAGAATTTTGCTTACAGGCTATACTGATATTAACGCAGTAATTGATGCTGTGAACAAGGGGCACATCTACTATTATCTCAATAAGCCATGGGATGAGCAGCAGCTCAAAATTATTATAAAGAATGCCTACGAGATTTTCAGGCTAAGGGAGGAGAACAAGGAGTTGATCAGCAAGCTTATTGATGCCAATAATCAGCTGGAATTTTTGTTGCGCCAGAAACTGATCTCCTGAGCCCCAGGTGTTGTAAAGAACGGGCCAATTTAATTTTACGTATAAACGCTGTCCTCTTTTGTAGTAAAAGAGGTTTAAGCTCACGGAAGATATAAGTTATAAGTGATAGTAGGGTTGTCATTACCACCGCCAGGAAAAGTATTGCCGCGAAAAGTAGGTTGCCTACAGCTTTAAAAAAAATGACTACATCCATAACTCACATCTATTGTTTCCATGTGCTGGTTTAAAAATCGTACCAGGCCTCATTTAGCTTATGAATTTTTAGCGTTTTGCTACTGCTGGTATTGTTTTTGTAAGATGGAGAATGATGAATTGCTTATAAGGCATTCAAATCATTCAGAATTCATAAACCATTAGTCAATATGAAAAAGATCGTAGCAGTAGGTGTGGTAACAGGCGTTGTTGTTTTTGCATTTTTCAGAAACTTTTCCAAAAAGGTAAACAGGACGCTCGCTGAGAGGAGAGAAGATAAACTTGTACCCGAAGTTTGGTAACAGGTCAGATAGTAAAAAAGGGGCATCGGATCTTTCAAGTCCAATGCCCCTTTTTTTATAAACCATTGGTTTTATGAAATGTTTTTTTGAAAAAATTCCAGCGTTCTTTCCCAGGCCAGTTTAGCAGCCTCAGGGTTATAGCGGGTTGGTGCTGAATCGTTTAAGAAAGCATGTTGTGCACCTTCGTAGACATAGAGTTCATATTTTTTTCCGGCAGTTTTTAAAGCTTCTTCATATGCCGGAATCCCCGCGTTGATACGTTCGTCCAGTCCCCCGTAATGTAACTGAACCGCGGCCTTGATCTTTGGCACATCCGCTGCCTCGGGCTGTCGTCCGTAATATGCTATCGCTGCGTTCAAATGCGGATCATTCACAGCAAGCTGATTAGACAAAGCTCCGCCCCAACAAAAGCCTATGGTAGCTGTTTTTCCATTGCTGTCAGGTTGGATTCGCAAATACTCAAGTCCTTTCAGAAAATTATTCAGGTTTTTGGGAGCTTCAATTTTAGCAAAAAGCGCCCGGGCATCATCCTCATTTTCCGGGGTGCCTCCAAATGGTGCAAGTGCGTCCACGGCAAGTGCGATGTACCCCGCCTTTGCAATCCTGCGTGCTACGTCTTTGGTGTGTGGGTTGAGCCCTCGGTTTTCATGAATCACAACAACACTGCCTTTTTTCGCTTTGGTTTTAGGCTTTGCCAGATAGCCCTTCATAGTGGAGTCATCGCCGGGATAAGTGATGTCGCTGGTGATAATATCGTCATCGTTTTCCGAAATCGTTGCGGCTTGTGCGTAGTTTACTTCCAGCATGGGAAGAAGTGCTAAGGCCGCCGCCGAACTCCCGGTAAGTTTAGCGAGCTTTTTAAGGAATGCGTCTCTGGTTAGAGGCTTGTGCGTGTATTCGTCAAAAAGATTTATGATGCGTTGATCCATGAACGTAAGAGATTAGTAGTTAACGTAAATATAATTAAATATTGCTAAGCGGAGAACGTGCTTGAAGGTGCCAGTGTTTATCCAGCGTATGCCTGGCACCGTATTTTATATGTGACTAACAGGCATGATCGTACATCAAGTCTGCATAATTTAAGTCTTTGTAATGAAAAAGCTGAATGTAAAAAATAAGGTACTCATAGAAGCACCGCTGACTAAAGTATGGGAAGTGCTCATCGCACCCAAATTCATCCGTCAATGGGATGCGCTACCCGAAGATTTTCAGGACTATTATCTGGAAACTGGCAGGGAGATAGAATGGGCAGGCTCTTCTAAAATGGTGGTAACAGAAATGGTAGCACAGGAAACTTTAAAGTTATCGCTTTACCAAACCAAGTGGGATTTATCTCCTTCGGAGTGCGATATTTCGTTTACCTATTCCCTTAAAGCCGATGCAGAGCAGACAGCGCTTTCGATACAGATCGGGGATTTTGCACAACTGAACAACGGACTGGAGTATTACGAATCCTACACAGAATCTGCTACAAAAGTCCTGACGAAGATTAAGGCTCTCGCCGAAAATAAGGTGTAGTTTCAAAGTGAATAGGCAAGTCCAACACGAACACCCGTATTGAGCAAACTTTGACGTGTACCTGTGTCGTCGGGAAAGCTGACAAATGCATGTCGTTGCAAAAAGGGATTGATCACGAAAGATATCCTTTTTATGTTTATCTGCCCGCCAAGGCCGAGTCCTAAACCTATGCCCGACTGCTTGTCGATGGAATTTTTCTTATTCAATTCCACATCAACCAGTGCGCCACCGTGTACAAAAAGGTATTTTAGGAAATTAAGATGGGCATAAACAGGGACTGATAGGAGTTCCACCTTCTCTTCTCTTGATGTGGCTGGTATGTTTGGAGGTAAGTTGGACGAAATAACGTACTTGTGCCTGGCATATTCAAGTCCGGTTTCAAATGTAATGGCTTTTTTGCTTTTCAATATGTACCGCATTCCAAATGCCGAAGATCCTTTGCTTTCAAAATCAGCTCCGCCCACAACATTTCTGTTGTATACTGGCAGGGCTGCCGAGTAGGCATAAGTGGCCATTAATTTACCGGCGTTTTGAGCAAAAATATTACCACTGAACAGACAAATAACGAGGACGGTTATAAAGGATTTCATAAATTCACTGGTTTACTTGTCCATCTCAGCTCTGAGTCGAGAATTGGTACAAATAAAATAAATTATTTAGAAACATTTTAATTAAATAACGGGCTAACTACTTTTGTTATCTAAGCTTTCGGAATATGGAATCAAACGAAAAAATATACTACGACACCAATGAGGTTGCCGAAATGGTAGGGTGTGAAGCTTCGGCGCTTCGTTTTTGGGAGAAAAAATTTCCTCAGTTAAATCCTAAACGAGACAGCCGAAATCGTAGACGCTATACGGAAAGGGATATTGAGGTCATTCGTAAAATAATGCATCAGAAGGATAAGCAGGGAAGGACCATCAAAGGAGCAAGAGAGCAGTTGAGGCGGAAAGAAGAATCTCAACTACTGATTCAGCGCCTGTTGCGTGTTCGTAAGTTTCTCACTGACATCCAGGAAAAGCTCTGATTCCGGTTTGAGCGGAACTTGTTATTCCGCACAGAAAATTATTAGAATTTAGCCCACAAAATAATGAAATCAGTAATCGTTACTGCCCTTGCTTTATGTACTTCTTTATCCGGGTTCGCTCAGGATTTCAAGACAATGGATATCAAAAAACATATTGAGTTTCTTGCGTCCGATGATCTGGAAGGCAGAGGTACAGGTAGCCTTGGAGAGATCAAAGCGGCTAATTACATAGCAGACCAATTTAAAAACATTGGCTTAAAACCTGCCGGAAAAGACAATTCTTTTTTCCAGCCATTTCAGGTAACATATGCTGTGGATGGTCATCCGCATACCGTTACCGGACGGAACGTTATTGGCTTTCTTGACAATGGAGCGCAAAAAACGATCATCGTCGGGGCACATTATGACCATTTGGGTAAAGGTTACCAGAGCGGCTCATTGTCGCCCGACAGCAAAAATCAGATACACAACGGGGCAGACGATAACGCGTCTGGAACAACCGGGTTGATCGAACTTGCCAGACATTTTGCGGGGAATAACAATGCAGAAAAGCACAACCTGTTGTTTATGGCATTTTCCGGGGAAGAACTGGGGCTGCTTGGATCCAAATATTTTACGGATTCGCCTACTATTCCGCTCACATCGGTGTCTTCTATGATCAACATGGATATGATTGGCAGACTGGACGATGCCAAAGGAATTATTATCTCGGGATGGGGAACGAGCCCTGTTTGGGGAAGGGTAATCCCCGCTGTTGCCGAGAAAAGTAAAATAAGATACACGGTTGATTCGTCGGGAGTAGGAGCTTCGGATCACACCTCATTTTACCTAAAAAATATTCCTGTTGTACAGTTCTTTACAGGTTCACATGGTGATTATCACAAAACCAGTGATGACGCCGACAAAATCAATTTTGAAGGAGAAGCAAGAATATTAAAGCTTATAGCAGGAGTTTTGGAGAAAGTGGATGCAGAAGCAAAGGAACCTGAGTTTGTGGTTGCCGGCAATACGCATTCTGGCAGAACAACTTCCAATTTTAAGGTTACACTCGGGGTAATGCCTGATTACAGCTATCAGGGAAAAGGGTTGAAGATTGACGGGGTTACCAAGTCAAGACCTGCGGAGGTGGCTGGTATACAGGCCGGTGACGTTATAGTGAAGTTGGCAGGAAAGGATATCGCGACGATTTACGACTACATGGAAATTCTTGGAAAATATGAGAAAGGGCAAAGTGTGGAAGCCGAGTTCCTGAGAGATAACGTTAAAAAGACAACGAAGGTGACTTTCTGATTTTCCTCAAAATATTTGATTCAAACCCGGTGTCTTTTCAGGCATCGGGTTTTTTATGGTTCGATGGCTCCGCGTTTGCCTAATTCTACAACCTCCATCTGGCTTATTACACCTTCATGAAGATTAAAGCGAAGCAGCGTGCGCATCTTGTGAAATCCTTCTTTTCCCGCCGCTCCCGGGTTTATATACAGCATGTTTGACATCTCCTTATCCCTTATCACGCGTAATATGTGCGAATGTCCACATATGAAAATGTCCGGTGCATCGCTTTTCAACGCTGGTAAAACCGCAGGATTATAACGAGGCGGCGCTCCTCCAATATGTGTCATCCATATCCGGAAACCTTCGATTTCAAAATGCAGGTTTTCGTGCGTTCTTCTTTGAATTTCTTTGTCATCAATGTTTCCAAACACGATTCTGGTCGGCTTGAATGCTTCAAGCTGGTCAATAATTTTTACGGATCCAATATCTCCTGCGTGCCAGATCTCATCACATTGTGAGAGATGATTGAGCACGCGATTGTCCATAAAACCATGTGTGTCAGATAGTAAACCTATTCTTTTCATTATAACGACAATCTTTTATTTCAGGTAACTTGCTGATGGGGAATTTGAAACGGCTGCAAAAATAACAAATTATATTTTTTATTGATTTAAGTAAATTATATATACTATTTATTTAAATTGCGATCAGTTACATCTTAAATAAAGTTAAATATTACTTTTATTAGTAATAAAGTGGGTTACAACTAATTTTATAGTTGGAATTATGTAACCAATTTTATAGTATTGCACCATTGTATTTTACTAGTTACACTCTCTTACCCTTAATCACATTTAGCCTTGAAAAAAATCCTACTTCTGCTATTGTGTAGTCTCGCAGGACTAACCACTCATGCTCAGTCGGGCCGGTTCACTATGAAAGGTGTCATAGCAGATACCGCCGGCGTCGGGCTTCCGGAAGCCACGGTCATGTTGTTATTGCCAAAAGATTCTTCCCTTGTCAACTTTGGAAGGACCGACAAGCAAGGCGCATTTGAATTCCGTAATGTAAAACGGGTTCCTTATTTGCTCAAAGTGTCTTATGTAGGCTATTTGCCTTACCAGCAAAATGTTACCCCCAAAGAAGGTGATGTAACGGATCTTGGGAAAATGAACATGAAATTTCTTAATCAGGATCTTTATGAGGTCGTTATCAAAACGGCACGAGCACCGTTGAGTATACGTGGCGATACCGTTGAGTATGATCCGCGAGCATTTAAAGTACCACCGGGCGCAAGTGTAGAAGATCTTTTACGCAGACTTCCAGGAATGCAGATTGAGCAGGATGGAAGTATTAAAGCGCAGGGCGAGTCGGTGAAACGTGTAACGGTTGACGGTAAGCGGTTTTTTGGAGACGATGTAAAGGCTGCAACCAAAAATCTTCCGGCAGAAGCCATATCCAAAGTTCAGGTATTTAATGACAAAACAGAGCAGTCACGTATCACAGGTGTCGACGATGGGAAGCATGAGAAAACGCTCAATTTACAGTTAAAAGACAGTCATAAGAAAGGAGGATTTGGTAAAGCCTCGGTCGGAGTGGGGACGGACAAACGGCTCGAAGGCAAGATTAATTATAACCGTTTTAATGAGAAGAATCAGTTTTCTGTCATTGGTTTGGGAAGTAATACCAATACAGGAGGGATGTCGTGGGATGATTACCAGGATTTTAAAGGTAGCCAGTCGTTCAACTGGGGAGATGATGGTGATTTTGGATTTGGAGGGGGCAGTTACATATCGTTTGGCGGAGACAATGACGAAGAAAGTCTCACGATTCAGGCAGGCCGTGGTGGTCAAAACCGCGGATTTAATAAAAACTGGGCCGGAGGAGCCAATTATAACTACGACGAGAAGAAAACCAAATTCAATACAAGTTATTATTACAATCAAACAAGCCAGGATTTGGACGGAATATCGCGGAGGACTAACTTTTTGAACAATTCAGCGTTTACAACACTGGATACAAATGGTCGCCGAAATTACAATGCCAATCATCGCGGTGGGTTGAGATTTGAAAAAACATTGGATTCGCTTAACACCCTCATTATATTGAGTAACATGCGGATAGGGAATGGTACAACGGATTATGCAAGCCATCAGGAATATTACCGGGGACAGCAGGATGTGGATCAGCTGTCGACGATGAGTGATGTGAACAACTACTCCGATTTCAACTCGTTCGCTTTGGGTAATACCGCCATATTCAGACACAAGTTTAAAAAGAAAGGGCGGAATTTTGCGGCCAGTTTTGGTTATAATATTAATAACTCAGACGGAAATTCAATTCAAAAATCCATGAACAGGTTTTTTGGATCTTCCCAAACCTTGCCAGATAGTGTCATCAACATCAATCAAACTAACGAAACTAAGAGTTTAAGGAATCAGATCAAAAGCAGCATTTTGTATATAGAGCCCTTATCCAAGAAGTTTATTCTGGAAAGTTTCTATAATTTCAGTCTGAAAACAGATGACGTCGATCGGGATGTGTTTGATGTAAAGGAAGCGGGCAGAGAAATGAATACCAACCTGAGCCGTTACTACAAGAATAAATCGACATTCAACAGATTGGGAACATCATTACGCTACTCCAACAATGGACTTAATATCTCGGCGGGTTTGGGAGCTCAGGAGATACATCTGAATGGAGATTTTGCGGTGAACCAGTCCGATCCCGTGCGGACCAATATTGACCGGAAATTCTTTAATTGGACTCCGAATCTCTCACTGAATTATGACTTGAAGAATAACAGGTATCTGTATGGAGGGTACAACGTAAATGTATCTGAGCCCAGTATCAGCGACTTGCAGCCTATTGTGGATAATAGTAACCCGCTTTATATTCGTGTTGGTAATCCCAGCCTGGTTCCTACACTTACACACTCGGGTAATTTGGGCTTCCAGTATTTTAATCCCGGCAGCTTTGTCCAAATGTTTTTTGGATTGTACTACAACAAATATGAAAATCAGGTGATATACAACCAAACTGTATCAGAAAACCTGGTAACAACTACAAGGGCAGAGAATATAAGTGGAGGAAATAGCTTTAACGCATATGGAAACTATGGTTTCCCAATCGTCAAAACAAAAAGTAACTTAAGCTTAAATGCCTCATATTACAGGAGTAACAATCTTACTAACATCAATGCTGTGCTCAACGAGACGAATACCAATGGTTATAACATGGGATTGAGATTGGATTATACGCCTAGCGATAAATTTACGATCTATACCAACGCAGGTTGGAATATCAGTGATACGAAATATTCCATCAGTTCGGGCCAGGATCAGAAAATTGTGAATACAAACTACGGTGCGGAAATGAATTTCAAAATGCCAAAGGATATTTATTTCAACAGCAGGTTTTCATACAATTCTTATGTGAACAAACGTTTCGGATTTGACCAGTCAATGCCAATTCTTAATTTGTCGGTTTACAAAACGATGCTGAAAAGTAAAAAAGGAGAAATTCGTTTGTCTGCTTATGACCTTTTCAACAAAAACAGAGGTATATCGCAGTCCGCTTTTGGCAACGTGGTGTCGCAGGAGCAGGTGCGTACACTTGCACGGTACTTTATGTTGAGCTTTACCTACAACATGCGCGGGGTTAATAACTCGGTTCGTCGCAAGGGATATGGTTTTTAACAGATATTCTAAAACATTAAAATCGATTTTGATGAAACAAATAGCCATTTTTATAATTTTTATAGTGAGTCATGCACTGGCTCAGGCTCAATCGCACGAAGGTGTAGTGACGTATGAGCGTGTACAATATTGGACAAAGGTTATATCCCGGCTTGACTTTTTGAGTCAGGAGGAAAAAGATCGGGCGACATTAACCTGGGGTAAGCAGGATGAGTGGAAAACAAAAACAACTCTTTATTTCAATCAAAAGGAGAGTAAATATGAGGAGGTAAAAGAAGAAGGTGGATGGGGCCGACCGGATGATTTTCTTATTTATCGGAATTTCGAAAATGAAAAAATTACGGACTTGGAAACCATTTCAGGTAAAACCTATCTGGTAGAAGATAGTCTGAGAGCTCCTCAGTGGAAGGTCATGAATAAAATTAAAGAGATTAAGGGTTATTTGTGTATGATGGCTGTATCTAAGGATACTATTAAAAACCAGACAATTACAGCCTGGTTTTCCAACGATATCGCCGTACAGGCCGGGCCTGAGAAATACTTTGGACTTCCAGGTCTCATTTTAGAACTGGATATTAATGACGGAGATGTGGTAATTACCGCCGAAAAGGTTGAATTGAAGCCGGTTACCAGCGAACTAATGGCATTACCAAAAAAAATGAAAGGGAAAAAAGTAAATCAAGGCCAATATGACGTTATTCTAGCCGACCTAATGAAGACGAGTATTAAAGGCAGACGAAATCCTTTTTGGTCTATCCGCTATTAGAGGACTGATTGGTGAATTAATTAGAAAGAAATTAGAAAAATCAGATTGTCTTAGGCAATCTGATTTTTTTGTACCTTTGCGTTTTAGAATGCAATATGCCTGCCGTCTGGCTTGATTTTTGAGGCAGTTAAAGTATGTATCCTTTTAACCAGTGTTTATTATACCAAAAATAACCCTTAGTATTATGAGAAATACGCTTGTAGCCGTAGCTATGCTATTTGTTCTTGGATCCTGCGCCAGTAAGAAAAAAATGCTTGCTGTTCAGACCAAGGCAAATGAAATTCAAATCCAGCTTGACAAAGCAAGAGCAGATCTTAACGACTGTGATAGCAGAACGGCAAGTTTGAACAATGACCTTAAACTTAAAAATGACGAACTGACCAGCAAAACTTCTAAAATGAAGGAGCTGGAAGATCAGATCGAATTTTTGAAGAAAAACAACAACAACCTTCTGGATCGTATGTCTGATCTTTCTGTGATCAGCAAAGAAGGTTCTGAAAGTATCAAAAAATCACTTGCTATGATGGATGCGCAAGGCGGACAAATCCGTGATCTAAACGCTAGTATTCAGCGTAAAGACTCATTGAACATGGCACTTGTACTTAACCTGAAACGTTCTTTGCAAGATGTTAGCGATGAAGATGTTCAGATCGAAGTGAAAAAAGGGGTGGTTTATGTATCTCTTTCCGACAAGATGTTATTCCGTTCAGGAAGCTCAGTGATCAATACTCAGGCTGAAACAGTTTTGGGTAAAGTGGCTAAAATCCTTAACGATTACAAAGACATCGACATCCTTATTGAAGGCCACACGGATAATGTGCCTATCGCTACTGATAAAGTATCTGACAACTGGGATCTTAGCGTATTGCGTGCTACTTCCGTTGCTCGTACATTGCAGAAGAAATATGGTGTTGAGCCAGTTCGTATGATTGCAGGTGGCCGTGGTGAGTATCTTCCCAAAGTGTCGAATGATTCAGCACCTAACCGTAGCCTGAACCGTCGTACAGAAATCATCATTACTCCTAAAATGGATCAGTTCTTTAACCTGTATACACCAAACGCAGGTAAATAATCAGATTTAAATTTTGTTAAAAGCCTGTCGGGTCAACCGACAGGCTTTTTGCATTTTGGGAATAACTCAATTAACTTGGAAGCGATATAATTTACTCAATTCGATTATCTCTAAAATTCAGAATATGCTGGAAAATGCCCCGAACCGGGAAGATATAATTCAGGCTCACGAACTAGTAAAGCCGTACATTCATCGCACACCGATTTTTACGTCTGCTTTTTTGAATGAAAGAACCGGAAGCAGGTTGTATTTCAAATGTGAAAACCTTCAAAAAATTGGCGCTTTTAAAGCCCGCGGCGGACTTAATGCTGTACTGACACTTACAGAGGAACAGAGAAAAAATGGCGTAGCAACGCATTCCTCCGGAAACCATGCACAGGCAATTGCTTACGCCGCAGCCATGGTCGGCGCCAAAGCTTATATCGTAATGCCCGACAACTCACCTCTTGTGAAAATTAAAGCTGTGGAAGGCTACGGTGCAGCCATCACATTCTGTAAAAATACACCGGAAGAACGGGAAAGAACGGTGGCAGAAATTGTAGCAAAAACGGGTGCAACTTTCATACATCCCTTCAATAATTATGAGGTGATGACAGGGCAGGCAACTACTGCAAAAGAGCTTATAGAAGATGTGTCCGGGCATCTGGACGTGATCATTGCGCCGGTTGGAGGTGGAGGTTTGTTGAGTGGAACAGCCTTGTCGGCTCGTTATTTTTCTCCGGGGACACAGGTTTTTGCAGGTGAACCCGAAGGCGCTGCGGATGCCATTTTATCCTTTCGCAGTGGGAAAATTGAAAAAGCGCCTTATGTAAAAACCATTGCTGACGGACTGCTGACTTATCTGGGAGATAAAACATTTCCTGTCATAAAAGAACATGTGACCGATATCCTGACTGTATCTGATGAGGAAATTGTGGATGCAATGCGGTTTTTATGGGAACGAATGAAACTTGTTGTAGAGCCTTCGGGCGCGGTATCACTTGCAGCGGTTTTGAAAAATAGAGCAATTTTCGAGAGGAAAACCGTTGGGATAATTATCTCTGGCGGAAATGTAGATCTGGGCAAGTTGCCATTTTAAGTTTCCCTGCAAAAAAAACAATAATAAACTGCCCGGAAGGCCGTTTTATGCTAAAAAAATAAACAGTAATAAACAATACACTTTTTACCTTTGGATTTTCAAAGCTTACACCAATCACTATAATATGAAAAAGTTAATTTTTTGCTGTCTGGTTGTTCTAATGGGGGCCTGCAAGGATAAAGACAAAGAGGTGGATCCGGAAAATAATTTTGCAGCGGAGTTCGTAGGCAATTATTACACTCTTTATATAGACGGTCAGATACTGTCGGAGCATACGTGGGATGTGGAGCGCCTTGACAATAACAGGCTTAAAATTGCTTACACACAGAACAGGTCGACAACAATTTCGGGGCAAAACGTACCTATTCTTACCCAAAAGTGGAATCTTACCAATGTAACAACCACCTCTGGCGATCAGTTTTCAATTAACGAAACCGTTGATGTAGAGCAAAGCTCTGGGGCTGCTTTGAAGCAAAAGGTAGTAGGAGTGGGCACGAAAGTGATCAATGCAAGTGGTGTGCAGCAGATTAATATTGAAATGGCACTTACCAACACAGCTACTGGTGTTGAAGAGAAACTTCCTTATCTGGAATTCAAGAAAAAATAGGTAAGTTGAAATTACGCGCTAAGCCGTCTCCTCTTTGGTAGACGGCTTTTTTTTGCCCCGGCAGGGTTTGCTCTCAAATATTTTACCAAAACGCTCTTCTGAACTCTATTTAGTTAAATTCTTCAAAGAATTTAACTCCTGTAATTCAATGGGTTGAAACAGGAATAAGGAATCATTGAAGGATACACTTCCGCGCGAGTAGACCTTGAATCCCATGTAAGTTCCGGCTTCGCCTGTACCCAATCTCAGATTTCTGCCAGTTTTTAAGAAAACAATGGGAACAATAGACCTCGCGTTTTCTCTCGACAAATAGCGGAAATTTCCTGTCAGGGTATCGCCCTTTACATTACCGGTAATCTTGCCGTCATCTTTTGATTTATCATCGTATATAATTTGATAATCACCGTGAAAGAAATCCTTTGATATTTCCAGCTTCAATAGTGCAGTCTGCCCTTTATCCGGCGAAATGGCTTTGTAATACTTCGTATCATATTCCGGACCGCAGCCATTTAAAATTAACAATATCAAAAAATAAACTCTTTTCATCACTTCAAATACCCTGTTATCTGGCTCTAATCCGAAGTGAATTTAGTAAACCATGCTGGTTGTTAGTGGTTTTCGGGCTGAAATGTTTTGTTGGTTACTTGCTGATGACAATTTTCTGGCTTTTGCGCGTACCATCCTTCTGAAACGTACTCAGCATGTAAACGCCGGAAGGAAAGCGGGTCATTGAAATTTCCTCTCTATTCAGGCTGCCATTTGTGACATTCTGGTTTAGTACAATACGACCATTTGAGTCGAAAATGCTGATGGAATTGATATTGCCACCCTCATTATTAATGAAAAGCCTGTCAGAAGTTGGATTAGGATATGCAAGACCGGGCGAAGATTCCATTTCAGATTTTGAGACTTCGGCAAGATTGGATTCCTCAGGACTACCAGCTATCTCGTTGGCACCCATGCGACATCCCGTACAGTTGGAACAGTCCTTTCTGTCGCCAAGTATAACCCAGTAATACCGGGAAACGATCAGATTGCGAAAAGTAGAACCTTTGCAGTAAGTAAGTGTAGCCGCGCCCAGAACAACTCCACTTTGCAATATTTGACTTTCCCAATTAATAAATATCTGGCCATAATTATCGGTAGACATGGCTGTTGAATCCAACATTTGATACATACTTTTAACATTGCCAACCTGCCAGTTTCCAAGAGGCTGATTAAAGGAAGGCGCACTAAGAAACATGTAGGCCATATCTGTAACGGCTGCTGTATTCCAGTTTCCAACGGGTTGGTTGAAGGAAGTGGCGTGATCAAACATGTGCGACATATCCGTTACTGCGGACGTATTCCAATTTGCGATTGGTTGATTGAAAGCACTTGCATTGATGAACATATACGACATATTTTTTACTGAAGCTGTATTCCACGATCCGATCGGTTGATTGAAGAGTGGAAGCCCGTAAAACATTTTAGACATGTCAGTTACTTTTCCGGTATTCCATCCGCCGATGGGTTGATTGAATGCCTTGGTCATGGAAAACATCAAATGCATACTCGTGACATTTTGGGTGTTCCAGTTTCCAATGGGCTGATTGAAAACATAATTATGGCAAAACATTGCCGTCATGTCTGTCACATTCCCGGTATCCCAACCTGCGAGAGGTTGGTTAAAAACCTTCGAAAAATAGAACATTGCGCTCATGTTTTTTACCTTGGAAGTATTCCAACTGCCAATTGCCTGATTGAAAGCTTGTGCGGAATCAAACATGCCTTTCATAGTCAGCACATTTGCTGTATTCCAATTGCCAATGGGTTGGTTGAAAGCCCCTGCACTATTGAACATGTATGACATATCGGTAACATTTGCCGTATTCCAGTTTCCAAGGGGTTTGTTGAAAGAACCCGTGGCGTAGAACATATTAGACATATTTGTGACCTTTGAAGTGTTCCAATTTCCTATTTCCTGGTTAAAATTCCTGGCAAAGCGAAACAACCGGCTCATGTCGGTAACATTGCCTGTGTTCCAATTCCATATAGGTTGTTGAACTTTTGCGCGCTGCTAAACAGGCTACTCATTGTTCTCACATTACCTGTGTTCCAGGAGTTAAAAGTTGCATTGCCCGTCATCAGGAGACAATTTTCAAACATGCTGCTCATATCGATTACTTGTGACAGATTGGGAATATCCGTTGCAATTACATTCATATTGTGGCAATTTTTGAAGGCAGCCCCCATGGATGACCAAACAATACTTCCCCACTTATCCACGCTGATAAGCTTTTTACTTTCACTTTCATACATCATAAACCGATGGAAGGTGCCGCTGCCGGGGCCAACTCTAACCTGATAAGTCCCTGGCGCCGGGAAATCAATTCGGGTTGCACCATTGCCAACTAGCTGGCCGTATACGGTTCGTCCACCCACACGTCCCGTCCAGAAAATGGTATAGTTACGACCCCATCCCGGAAATATAATGTGTTTTGAGGTTGGGTTTTCACGAGAGGTGGTTTGCCAGGTTGTGATAAATGGCAAAGCCTGGGTTTGCGCTTTTACGGCATTAAGGGTCATGAGCGACAATGCCATTACAAATACGATGGCAATGCAATTCCTATTAGTCTGGAGAACCATTTTTTTGAAGATTGAGACGATCGTTTTCATGATATATTAAGTTTTTGAAATTGAAATATTTACAATCCATAAGGAGCCACGAATCCAATTATCAGTTTACATGTTTGGGTGTTTTGAAGGTTTTATCTGCACCATAAGTGGTAACTCCGTTCATTGTGACAAATGCCCGGTAATGGTAGAGGTTATCATCGATTAGTCCCTGTGCATACACCTGGAAGGATTTGGGGAATGTGGTAACATTTCCGAAAAACATATATCTGCCATTGCTGATCGTCGGGTTTGCAGTCTCCGACCAGCACACTCCGTAGTGCGTGATAGCTGCGCTTCCTCTGGCTGTAATTTTTCCGCTGAGATAGGCAGAGTAGTCGTAGGCTTTGGCGTCACCAGTCTCAACGGTCGGTTGAAGTTCACTGGTTCGGAAGGTTTTGTTTTCCCCATAAGTAGTTACACCGTTCATGGTCACGAAAGCACGATAATGATATGTCGTCGATAATTGCAGGTTGAAAAACGGAAACGAATAAGACCTGGGAACTTCACTCACATCTTCGCTAAGGAATGCCTTGAAATCCCCGATTGTCGGGTTTTCTTTTGTAGCGAGGCAAATACCGTATTGGGTTATGGGCGAAGTTCCTTTGGCTGTGATCTGTCCGAACAGCAATGAAAAAGTAGAGTTAACCCTCGCTTCTCCGGTCTGAACTTGCGGTTGGACTTCATTCGTCGTTCTAAAATTCAGGTCTGCCCCATAGCTCGTTACACCGTTGGAAATTACATAAGCTCTGAAATGGTAAGCGGTGTTGGGCGACAGACCACGCGCCTCCGTAGAAAAGGAAGTGGGCACAGCGGCAATGTCACCTTTAACTTGATATTTGGACGCAGAAGCCGTGGTAGGATTGGCTGTGCCGCTCCATACAATACCATACTCTGATATCGGGTAACTTCCTTTGGCTAAGACACTTCCTTTTAGTGTAGCCGAGTTAATTGTAACCGCCTCAAAACTCTCTGTCTTGACAACAGGCTGCTGAACATTGGAGGTTTTAAACTTCACACCCTCGCTAAACACCGGTCCGGTTTCAAGCAGGGCAAATGCATGGATATAATATTCGGTTGCAGTTTGCAAGCCGGTTAGCGAAGCATTGATGGCGATAGGCGTAGGCGTGGCTCTATCGATGGCTCCTTTTTTGATACTTCCATCGCCTATGACGGGAGCATCCGCAGAAAGAGACATTGTAAATCCGTAATCAAGAATTTCCTGATTACCCGATTTGGTTATGGCCGACGATATTTTGGCCGTGTTCACACCAACTTCGGTAACACTCACATCGGCAAGCGTAGGAGGGAGTAGGTCCAGTTTTTCTTCACAAGCCGGATGCAGGCATAAAGAAAAAACAGCTAGCAGGATTGTATGTATAATGCGTTTCATGATGTTGATTGTTAAAAGGTTTTACTGAAACCAGAGTGATCGTAACTCACTAAATATTTCGTTTTTGATCTAATCTCTACGTGCGCTTTTTTCAATTCCCAATGGACTTTTTGAGCCTCTTCCGCTGATTTGCATGGTGTAGAAATATTGCTGGCCTGGCTTGGCAGTGGAGTTGACATATAACTCTTTTCCGGGTTGTATTTCGGCGAGAAGGGCAGGTTCTTTTTGACCAGGAGTGCGAACGAACAAAAGGTATTTATCTACTCCGGTCACCAATACATCGTTCCAGGTGATTTCAATGCCTTTGCTGGTTTGTCGGACATAAATTTCCGGTGCGCGCAATGTGAGTTTAGGCGTATCCATTTTCTTTGCTCCGAGTGCATTTCCTTCAACTCCAAACTGGTCGGAGGACGTTACCGCATAGGCATAGCTGAGTCCCGGTGTGGCTGTTTTATCAACAAAAACAACTTCTCTGGTCAATTCCTGATTGATTTTTCTGAAACCATCCGCCCGTAATGCTTCTGCCGATAGCTCTGTATCTTTCGGTTTGATGGCTGCTCCCAATGCCTTCCGGTACACGGTATAGCCGCGGATATATTCATCATAAGCCACCATGTCTTTCCAGCGCAAGGTAATTTTTCCGGTTTCTGCATAACCTTCAACATCGTATGGTGTTTTGGGTAAAATCGCTACCGCCGGACTGCCAAATACAATATTGGAAAGCTCGCTCGTGCGGTTTTCGTAATTGATTGTTTTGATGGCATATTTATAAACCAGGCGACTGTTATGAACCGTAGTGTCAATGAAAACGGAATCCTGCAAAAGATTGGAAACCTGCTCAAACTGATCTTTTCCCTGTAACGTACGAAATACCTGATACCCGCTCACTTCCGGCGATGGCACTGGTTTCCAGGAGATAACTGCATTACCTGTTTGGTTGTAAACGATCTTTACACGCTCAGGTGCTTCAATAGGTCTTTTTTTGACAAACATGCGGTGAGATACGTAAGCCGAAGGTTCCGACAAACTTCCACGAATGCTCAGCATTTTGAAACGATAATGGTATAAAGTATTGGGTAAAACCCTCGTATCGGTATACGAAGTAGCCGATGCCGGAATGGTGTCCAGCAAGGCGAAACCTTCGGATGGAAGTTTACTACGTTCAATGACGATACCGCCCAGAAATGAAATATCTCCCACTGTTTTCCAGGAAATAAAAATACCATTGGAAGTATCCTTAACAGTGGCAATAGGTATTTGTGCCAAGCTTCTGAAATTTCTTGAAATCAGGGAAACGGTATCGGATAAAGGTCCGGGCAGATTCAAAAGCGTTTGCGGTTCCATGTAAAGCCCGTATGAAAGTCCGGGTTTAACCTTCTGCTGCCAGGTGAAAGTGATATTTTCATTCTTTTCGTCCCGGTTAGCAAAAGCATAACCTGCTTTTTTGAATGGTGCATTGGCTCTTTCTCTCAGCCAGATCTGTCCGAGCATCACATCAGGAGATGTTGCCTGATTCAGTTTCCAGGTAATGATCATGGAAGAGTCGTTTTCTACAACGGCTTGTAATTCTGGTTTTGCAATAACAGGAGGAGTGCCGAGTATAAGACTTGCTTCAACGGTTTTATTACCTTTTCCGTCCACTGTGATGAATTCAGCTTTGTAACGTACATCTTTGGCGCCCGACTTTTTAACTTCTGCATCTTTATAAACCGCACCCATCGCCACAGAAAAATCCGGGTTTAGTACGATCAGCCCGTAGTCGGTTAGGAGATGATGTTTTTTTACAAATTCCCAGGCTTCCTGTTCGGTCTTCAAATTCTTTTGAACCTGAATGTCCTTCAAAATATCTTTGCCCGCCTTGCTCTTGAAGTCTTCGGGAGTAAGCGCAGCCTGCACGCTACCCATCGGTTTAAAATCCTCCTTTCCAATTGCACGGAACAGGTTTACGCCCGTTATGGACTGCATCGGAGTTTGCGCCGATAGTCGTCTGTCGGCCAGGTACACATAAACAGCATCCTTGCCCTCCTTAACACCGATTTGCCCGAAGCCCGGTAAGGTACATGTGATTAAAAGGATCAGTAACAGAATATTTGACCGTTTCATTTTACTCGGAAAGTTTTAGTGATAAACTCAAACCATTTGTGGAACTGTAAGCAACACGAGCTGCACCGCTGGCGCAAATCTTGAAACCGCAGGGCACCGGTATTGGCCATGCAAAAGCAAAGAAGTTACAGCCGCCGTCACATCCAATATGCCCACGTATCGTTCCCGAAAGATTACCTTCGATACCCCATCTGTTACTGCCATAATAACCTTCCAGTCCTCCCGCAAATCGTACATCAGCAGATGCAATGTCTCCAAAAGGTGAGATTGACACTCTGGCTCCGGCACGCCAATCTGAGGCTATTTTTAATCCATAACTGTTGGATTTAAAGTTGGCATAGACCTCGCACATTCCGCTATTTTTATACCAGGCCGATGCGCTGGCTGGTCCTAACCGAGCCGTATAAGGACCCAGGTCAATCGACGAATGTGTTCCGAAATATCCGCCATAAAGCCTTCCGTTGGTAAGCGCATAATCAGGAATTCCGCTCAGTGAAGTATGTGTACTTTTCGGCACGTTCCATCCGGCTGCAATTGTAACGCCGGTGTCGAATATTCCTAAAATACGGGTTTTGGAATAACCAGCTACAAACCAGTAATTGCTTCCTGTACCTGTGTAAAGTTCGAGGTGAACACCAGATTTACTTTCTACATCTATTCCTTTCATCAGACTAAATCCTGCGCCGAATTCGCCGTCGATGAAGAATTGTTTTTTGTTAAAATCCAGTTTCATCGTAGCTGAGCCCAGCGTCCACGCATCAAGTACTTTCACGCCCGCATTTCCTTCGAAGATTGGCCCGCCTGGTGCAGAGGTGATTTTAATGGCGATCGGATCCAGCGCAACCACACCATAAGGATCTGGCGCAATAGTGATTCGCCCGCCTGCATTGATGCTGTAAATATTCTCAGCAAAATCGAAATCAAATCCACCGGTTAGCCCATCTAGTTTTACCAAACCAATAGGAATCACCACTTTGGCATCAAACTTGGCACCAACGCGGATACCGGAATTTCCTTGCGATCCGCCATTTATGGTTTGAAGACGATTCTTTTTCTCATACCAGAATTCGAGACCGACGCCAGGAATACCCGCCAGTTTCATGGCACCTTTGCCTCTGAATTCAGTATCATTGAGTTTGAGTTTCGCTTCCAATGCAATTGCGGATGCCAGATTGAAGTTAATCCCCAGTTCATCAATCCGTGGCGCCTGGCCTTTTCTGAAATAAAGTGTTCCGTCTGCCCCGATGCCAAACATGGGGATGTTCAACCTGAATTTTCCGCCGACTGTGATTTGAGAAACATTGGATGCAAAACCGAATTTTGTAATGCCCAATTTGGCCATGCCGGCGAAATCCACTTCGACATCCGTTTCGGCAACAACCGAGAAATCGCCGTTTGTGGCTACACTGAAATGGTCGAGCACAATACGCTGATTAATCCATTTCGGCAGGTTGATCGTACCGGCGCCAATGAAGCGGTAATGCGTACTTCCGGATATTTTCTGAATCGTAAAATCCTTACCTGCTGTGGTTTGGAATTTCACCTGACCGAAAATGTCCACGCCAGTTGAAGGGAGCAGGAACGTCCCGCCTGTAAGCTGTTCGCCATTGATACCCAGTTCCTTCACCGCAATTTTTGCCACATCGGACGACGGGATCGGCATTTCCATTTCCCCGTTTAATTTGAGGCCGTACTGGTTGATGCTCACTCCGCTTAGTTTCAGCTTCCAGGTAATTAAAGTTAGCGTAGGCTGCGGGTTCAGATTAACGCTCACATCTTTGATCTCACCCCGTTTACTAATCACAAAACGTTCCAGTTTCAACTCCTGATTGCTCAGGATGGGCACGTTATCAATCTTGACTTTACCTTTCAGGTTTAACCCTTCTTTGTCAATGGTGCAGCCCGGGAGATCAGGAATCACCTTTATGCCGTACAAACTCCAACCTTCGGCGGGTCCTGTTATTCCAAGTGATGTGAGTGATGCAGTACCGGCGCTGGTGATTGGCGCGATGATGTTGTCGGCATTGCCGGTTTTTATTTTAACCGGTATAGAAGGTAAGGTTATACCCGAGATAGCTGAGAAAGTCGCCCCCCAATCAATTTCCGCTTCACCGGCGATTTCGCCTTCCGTACGGTTGTTTGGGGAAGTTGGACGTACCCGAAGACCGCCCTGATTTTTTAATTTAATAACCAGATAATCAAATACTTTTAGTTTGATTTCGGAAACATCTGTAACCAGTTCTCCTCCTTTTGGATAAATGCTGTTGCCCTCCTTAATGATTGTTTTGTCCGTGAAACGAAGTGTTTGACCTGCATTACCCGCTTTTTTGAAAATCGGATTATCAGGCAAGTCTTTCAGCTCACCCGATATAATAAACTCGTTGGCGCCGGGACCTTGTTTTGAACGATGCAACACAAGTTTGAAACCCAGAAGTTTGGATGCGTTGAAACCGGGATCGGTCAGTGTAAAATCAATTGGGTATGCTTCATTCGCCTTAAATTGCTGCGACTTTTCTCCGGCAAGCAAACCTTCCTTGCTGGCAATGAGCGTGTATTCTCCAACAGGAATGCCGGAAAGCGAATATTTGCCTTGCTGGTCGGTTTTGGCATAAATGTGCTCCATGCCTTCCACGGCCACTACTGCATCAGCTACCGGCGAATTGCCCTGTTTTACCAAACCGGTTGCTTTGGATCCCGCTTTCAGGCTTACTTCCACCGAGAGCGTATCCTTTGAAGCTTCCAGAATAACTTCGGCTTTTCGGGTTTCGTAGAAAGAACCTTCCGGTCCGCTTACAACGATGGCTGCATTTCCACCCGCAACGTCTTCTACAATGGCAACACCAGATGCATTGGTAACGGAAATCTTCTCTCCGCCTTCTGCCGATGCATTTGCGCCGGCAATCGGCTTGCCCGTAGCTGCATCTTTAACCAGCGCTTTCACGAAAAACTTACTCATCACGATCACATGACCGGATGAAATAGACGAAGAAGCCATTCCGTCCGAGAATACATCAAAGTAGTTTTGAGCAGCTGTTGTAAGTGTAGCCGATGCGCTTGTTGAAGCAATATTCCTGAACTGATTTTGAGCGCCTGGTTTTGGAGGTGCAGGCGTTTCTGGTTTTTTAGGGGTAATCTTTTGTCCCGCATAAATGCCGGTTCCGTTGAAGTTCAGCTGTGCCGTACTGGTCGACTGTGTCCATTTGCCCACGGCAGCGTTGACTGAGGTGGCAGAAGTATTTGATACCGCAGATCCTTTTTGTTTGGATTCAGCTTTTAGCTCCACCACATACTCCGTATCACGGAAACCAGGTTTGCGGGCGATAAGCGTATGTTTCCCTTCGGTTTGACTACCCGTAAAACTGCCATCTCCTTCACTATAAAATGCTTTACCGCCACTTTTCCAGTTGAGCGATGCATCGGCAAGCGGCTCTCCGTTTACATCCACCACTTTACCTACAACCGTGATCAGCTCGGCATTGATAAACAACGGATCAATATTTTCGCGTACACCGCGCTGCGACAGATATAGGTCTTTGTCGTGGATCGTCTGCTTTCCTTTAAAGTTAACCATGACCTCGACGGCTTCCGGGTTTAACGGAATGTTTTCAACTTTGAATTTGCCGAGGCTGTCTGTTACAGCTGATCTGTCATTTAGATTATAAGTAACTCCGATCATACCATTAGACAGTCTGGTCGATTCACCGGTACGGCTTCCTTTTTTTCGAATCGTTACCACCGCGCCTGCTACGGGCACTTCACCATTTTTGGTGAGTACACGGCCTTCTACGACGGGCAGTGATACATTGGCTACAAAACTTTTTTCAAGAAAAACAACCTGATCAGACTCCGAGAGATTAGGACCCACATTTGACAAGTCGATCAGATTCAGATTATGAACTGTTTTGTTAATTCCTTCTCCTTCAATCACCACAGAATACGAATCTGCAAATCCCTGACTGTAAAACAATCTGGGCCAGAAAGAACCACTTTTCCCCATGGCAACAACTTCCGCTGGCTGCCCCGTGATGCTATCCTTCATCACTTCGTGTAAGAGATTCTGATTTGTGGAAGCACCGTTATAAAATCCGGCGGTACGTTCAAGCCTCACTTTCGGCAGTTCGAGTTCTGATCCTTCTTCGTTTGTTACCTTCACACGCAAGCGGAAAGTTTTGGCGAGTCCGACCAATTCACCGAAATCATATGTGCCATCCTGACCCGCAACCAACGGAATATCGTAATCTGCAAATTCAAAATAACGGTTTTCGATTTTCAGATACACGTCGTATCCGTCCGGAATATGATCCATGTAATTCAGCTCAAATTCACCGGCGCTATTGGTATTGGTTTGTCCCAACAAAATTTCATCCTGCACCTTCTTTCCATCAGTCCAGAAAATCATCGGAGCAGCCTGAGCTGGCTTTCCGGATTTTGATTTCTTTCTCAGATAAACGCTGATTTTCGTTTGTGATAAAGGATAACGTTTTTCATCAGCAAGTGAAAGGATTTTTTCCTGCTGACGCTGGCGCTGCGTGAGCATGTTCACTATATCTGTTTTTGCGCGACTTGCCAGCGTAATAGAAACCGTACGCATTGTGGTAGCACCACCGCCCAGCGCATACACGGCATTTGAACTATTATTGGCAGAATTGTTCTGAGTACCATTTTCTTTGCCCGCAGCCTTGCTCACCACATTGGACGCTCGTGCCTGAACCGCAGATGCAAGCTCAAATGCTTTGAAATTAACATTGCCGATTCCAGCTCCTGATTCACTCGGGAAATCGGGTTCTTTCACAGCGGCGGGTGGAGGTGTCGGTACGAAACCAGCCTCCGATTTTCTGAAAGCCCACACCAGCTTTCCTTTAAATTTATTGATGACAAGATCCCGAATTTGCGTATCCCGGGTAAATCTGACGTCAGACAACGCTATGCGCCCTCCTTTCTTAGGTTTTTCTTCTTTTTTCAACAAAGGAACCGTGGCAATTTGGCCTGGTAGAAAAGGTTTGTAGGTAAATGCCCTTACTTCACTTCGGCCATTGTTCCGGAAAGCTGTTTTGCTGCTTGGATCCACCGCGGACACCGCCCAGGCATAACGGCGACCAAGAACAAGCGCGTGATCCGACGGTCCGTAAACATATACACTGCCCACAATTTCCTGATCAAAAATCGGTGATCCGGATGCTTCGTATATCACGTTCGGGTCTATACGTCGTCCGTCTCCTTCAAACATTTCTACAATTCTTAGTCTGTAACGGGTGCTCAGGTCGGAGCCGGCAGGTTGTGTCCAGGAAAAAATAACGTTCTGTGGTTGAAACGCCTTCACCTCCGCATCCTGAAAAGGTTGGATCAATATGGGAGGCTCTGTATTTCGCATGAAAATGGTGGTACAACCGGCAGGATTGGCCATGGAAACAGGAACGTTTGTGCGCCCCGGTGTGTGATCATAAGCGCGTACACAAATGGAATACATTCCTTCGGGAACACGATCGGAGTTTTTGATTTGTCGCTGATCCGTACCAATGTAAACGAGTCTGTTCGGATCATAGATGTCCATGATCTCGTCCGGAAAAAGCTGCCGGGTTTCAAGGGGATTTAATACAATTGGTGTAGCTGGTACGTAATCCGGACTGGTGTAAATACGGACGCCGTTGTCTTCTCCCCGAACTTCTGCACGGATGTAAATACGCTGTTGTTGCTGGCCGAGGTTCTGTACAGTCACAATCATCTTGCCCGGGCCGGATGGCGACGGGCGATAGTCGGTGAGGCTGGTGGAGTAGGGAGGGAGCACGTTGAGCGTCAGCCGGATGGAGGTGTTCTGAGCTTTTCCTTCCAAACAGCCAAATAAAAACAGAATGTAAAATATAAGCCTTTTCATAATATCAGAAATTGAAAGTGTAACCCAGTTCACCCGTTAACTCAGAGTATTTTATCGGCTCCCTGTCGGAATATGTCAAGCTGTTATCCATTGCATTCACCCTGAGCGCGAACCGGTGGCCTTTGGCGGGCATGTAGGCCAGATTTCCACCCAGGTTCCATATTCGTCCGTTTCCCTGCATGGGTTTGGTAACGATGTAACTGTTGCTGCTGCTGAGCGCCAGTTTGTTCTTTAAAAATGACTTTGAAAAACCCAGGTTGGCACTGTAATTTTTGATGGTACCAATTGCGAGTTCGTTGGAGGTGTAGTTTAGTCCTGAGCTGATGGTCAGGCCAAGGCTGTTAAGCGTGAGATTATGGTTCAGAAACACAACCTGTGATAAAATGTTGGCTGCTTGCAAGGTATCCTTATTGAGATCTTTCAGACTACTCAGGTTATACGACAGAATTACAACCTGCGCCATCGTTTTTCCGGGCAAAATCAGTCGTGGCGTTACCGAAACGTTACTATTGGTTTGTGCGAGCAGATACCTGTTTTCGACCATGGTGACCGTGGGTTCAGCATTGGAAGTATAATTGGCATAATTGGCATCCAGTCCCAATCTGTCTGTAATGTCCCATGAAAGATTGGCCAGCCCAATGATCCGGCTCGTTGTCGCGGCCTTTTGTTTTTTTACATTGTCCTTCTGAATCCCGAAACTTCCTGCAAACCGCAATTTTCCATTTAGGGCGTTAAATGAAGGATTCAGGGTAATGTTTCTTAAATCATCCTGAAAAAAATACGCGCCCATCGACTGAAAATTTGGATCGACATATTTATAAATGAGTTTCAGGGAAAAGTGCTTGCTCGTGTAACCAACGCCTCCGTTGTATGCTACGTAATATTCCGTTGTACCGTTGACTTTCAGAATGTCAGAAATGCTTTTTATAAATTTTCGCGTTGAATCAATTTCAACCACCAGATCCGACTGACTGTCCCTGGTGTAAACGCTGATACCACCATCTCCGAATACTTCAAATTTCTTTAAAAAGCTGACTTTGAAACTGCTACCAAGCACCGAATTGGCGGACGGTCTGATACGCGCTGAGTCACGATCAATGCCAAAGTCCTTTTCACGATCCTTTGCTTGTAAAAAACTCAGATCGATAAAACTGGCTTCCGTTCCGTAGCCGACTTTCACCGCAGTGCCATATCTCGAAAAGCTGTAAGGTCGCATAGCTCCGGTTGTGGTGTCTACCGTCGTGGCGCGGTTTAGTCTGCCGGTCATCAGCCCGAATCGTAATTTACCAGGGCTTAACTCAACACCTCCACCTAACATCGTATGACCTGCAAGGGTATACGGCGAAAAGCTGATGTTGCGGTATCCGCCGTGTACCGTGATCCATTTGTAAGTCGGGCTGAGTCCGAACTGATTAAATGGTTGGCTGAAAGACCTTTCCTGTTCAGTGAATGTAAAAGAAATGGGGATGCGGATTCCGTAAAGAGCAATCGTTGGACTGCCCGATACAACCCATGACAAGGGGCTTCTCCTGGGAGCAATTCCCTTTGAATTATACCCGATCGCGCGAACATCAATCGCACCGCTGACGGTGACTGGTTTCTGGGTTCCGATCTGTGTCAGATCCTGAGCAGTTGCCTGAATCGCAAAGAATGATAATCCGAGAAATAGAAAACGAGTTTCCATGATGACTGTTTTTCCTGGTTGCGTTATAAATGAGCCGTTGGTAACAGCATTAGCCGATGGTATCATGATCTCTCTGCCTGGCCGCTATCTTGTTGGTTCGCGACGATTACAAAGGACGTTTATTAGATTGCGTGGGTCATTTGAATTTGCTGCAAATGCATTTGAAAATGTGTCACAGCCAATCAGAGACTGATTATTGATTTAAATCTATGCACCTTTCAAGTCACTTTTTGGGACAATGATTGAAGGGGGTATTTTAGTTAGTGAACTGTGTGTTAGTATGATTGAAGCAGAAACTTTATCACAAACGAACAAAAGAATCCCAGGTAAGAAGCATCTTACTTTACGCCAACACGCTTTTCAAATCATCGAAAAATGGGAAATTGTAGTATTTTGCGTGGGTATTCAACCCAACAATTACTTACTTAAAAATCATAAAGGATATGGAGAATAAACAGAATGGCTTCCCGATAATCATGGTTATTATTGCTGTAATTGTAGGCAGCGGACTATACAGAGAGTTCGACTTTGAAACATTCAGATTCAGGAAAGTAGGGTTAGGGATTGTCTATCTGATAACCTTTGTAGCTGCGATAATTATGATAGTGAGGAGCAGGATTGTCAAAAGATAGTTCTTGACCTTCCGGCGACGTTTATCGGAACCGCTTTAAAACAGCCTTGCCAACAAAGCTTCCTTTTTTTGAGAAGAAACCTCTATTTCCGATCCGTCGGATAGTTCCAAAGTCCCGCCATCACCTTTGCGGTATTTCACAACGAAGTCAAGATTGACGATCACAGACCTGTTGATTCGCATGAAATGGGTGTCATCCAGAACAGGCTCAAATTCTTTCAGTGTTTTCGAAACCACAATTTTTCGGGTATCCGTCAGCATGAAAACGCTGTAATTACTCATTGCTTCCACCCTGATGATGTTGGCCTTGTCAATAAGGTACACGCCTTCGGCTGTTGGCAGAGCAAGGCGGTTGTTGGGTTTCTTCTCCGGCTTTGCAACTTTGTATGCTGTCTTTTCATTCACCCGCTTTTTCAGACGAACCATTGCCGTTTGCAGATCTTCCTCGTCGATGGGTTTCAGCAGATAATCCACCGCACTTAAGCGCAGCGCTTTCAACGTATAGCTGTCATAGGCAGTAGTGAAAATGACTTCGAAATCAAAGCTTCCCAAACGTTCCAAAAACTGAAATCCATTTAGTCCGGGCATTTCCACATCCAGAAAAAGGACGTCAATATGGAGTGCGGAAATCGCATCTACCGCCAGCGTGGATTCATTGAACACACCCACGACCTGCAACTCGCTTTCAAAATCGGCAAGTTTGTGGACCAGCAATTTGCTCCCCCGTATTTCGTCGTCTAATATTGCAGCTCTCAGCATGGTTCGGGTTTTATAGTTCAATTTGGGTTATTTATTCCTTATACGCAACTCATCGGCATTTTGCAGGTAAACTCATTTCGGCTTCTGTAATATGTGACATACCCACCCCGCCCCTCGGGCACCCCTCCAAGGAGGGGAATCGGATGCCAACCCCCTCCTTGGAGGGGCGGTCCGCCGCGCGGTGCCCGAAAGGGCGGGGTGGGTTCGCCGATGCGGTGGACAAAACACAAAAAAATAAGCTTTCCAATAAATCTTTAAATGCGCTTACCCTTGTCTTAATGATCAGGCGAAGATTTTTGAACTCAACCTTAAAAGGTGCTACTATCGTAGAAGAATTAGATATTTTCAGGAATTTAGATTGTTGGATAAAGGAACGGTTTCTTTTCCATCCCTTTATTCCATAATCAAATCCCTTCTTTATTTGGAAATTCCCAATACGACCTGGTCTCCGGATTCTACCAGCATGCCTGCAACATTTTTACCATTAAAATTCCAGCTCGGAACCACTACACCCATGTACTCATCTTTATTGGTTTTGAATCCATAATTATCCAAAGTATAAGACGCATAACGTTTGCCATCAATCCATTGTAGTACTTGTTGACTGCCGTCCATTTCAATTTTAAAACCAAGCGTTTCTATCCAATATGTTTTGTTCATAATTGGAAGCGCATCTGTTTTTTTAACCAGTGTGGCCTGGCTCAGTTGGTTGGCAGCTCCTTTGTAAGTAAAGTCGTAGGATTGCAGTTGTAGATTTCCGCTGGCGTCCTTTCTCAGGGTAAAAGTATAAACAGACTCCCCATTTGAGTTGTAGTCAAACTTAAAAGTAGAATTTTCAACCTTTACCTCGTTAATTCTTAGTGCTCCTTGCAAATGTGCAGAGGACTTTACGACATCTCCTTCCTTGGTAAAAGACATAATCGCCAATCTGTTGCCGCCCGTTTTATGCTCTGCTACCAGGTAATAATTGGTAAGATCGTTGGTTGTAATCTCTGTGCTTACCGGATCTGCTGATTTTTCTTTGCAACTGCTTAATACCAATATTAGTACCGGAAGCATTTTACAGATGTTGATTAGATTTTTCATGATTTTACGTTTTGAAAGTTGTTTAAGAAAAAGTAAGTGTCCTGTTTATTGCCGTGGAGATACTTTTAAAGGATATCTACCGCTAATTCGATGAATCAAACTTAGATTCCTTTTAAATGATATTTTATGACACTGATTGAAGTGTGCCTTTTAGTTAGTGAACAGTACCGGACTATGAGTGAAGTAAAAATGCTGTTAAATAGCGGCCATTCAGTCCGAAAACTGGTGTGACGGGACATTAAAGCAGCCACTTATTTTATGCTGGAATCCGCATTGATTGAACCAGGTGTTTAAACCAGTGGAGTGGTAGTTTGGGTTATTGAAAGGCTGTCAATAGTCTATTAAATATTTTTACCTTTAACCTTGGTGATATCATACACATACCCAACGCCATACAGATGTACCGGTCAGCAATTTTTTTGAAAATTAGCCTCTTCTTTATACTGCTCATCCTGCCTGGCACTGTTGCTTGTTATGCTCAAAGTTATAAGATAGATTCCCTCTCACTGCTACTAAAAAGCCATCCAAAGCAGGATGACAAGCGGGCTGAGCTGCTGTTACTTCTGGCAACAGAGGGGATGAAATTCGATCCCAAGCAGGGCCTCCCGCATGCGGATGAAGTTCTTTCTTTTCAAAATGCCATCAAAAACAAAAACTATGTAGCCAGCGCTCACCGGACAAAGGCGGGTATCTTTTTGTACCTGTCAAGATTTCCAGAATCTTTGGAGTCATACAATAGGGCAATTACAGTTGATAAAATTCTGAAAAATGAGGTAGGAATAGGTGCAGCGCTGGGGAACATTGGTATCGTGTATATGACACAAGGTAAGTTTCCCGAAGCACTCAAATACTTTCTGCAAGCTCTCAAAAAGCAGGAGGAATTAAAAAATGAGCTCTATGTCGGCATTATGTTGACCAATGCCGGAATTGTTTATACTGAGATGGGGGACTATAAGGAGGCAATGAGTCATTATCAGCGTGCTTTATCTGTTTTTAAGAAATACAAACATTTTGTTGGTCAGGCAAATACATTGGGAAATATTGGTATCGTTCATTCCAAAATGAATAATTTAGATGAGGCCATTAAATACAGCAAACTTGCTATCCAAATAGGTGATTCAATAGGGAATACAAGGATAAGTGCCCGTGAAAACGGCAATCTTTCCGGCTATTACAGTAAACAACGCCAGCCGGATCAGGCTTTAAAATATGGTTCAATAGCGATCCAGAAAAATGAGAAAATTAATAATATAAAAAGCCTGGGATTTAATTATCAAAATTTCTCAGATGCCTATTACCAAAAGAAGAATTATGCACTTTCTAAATCCTATGCGCTAAATGCACTGAAAATAGGACAGGAAGTTAATGTGACCGACCTGAAAAGGGATGCCAGTCTGGGTCTGAGCGAAGTATATACCGCACTCAATATGCCGGACAGCGCATTTCGCTATTATAAAATGTATAAAGAGTATGGAGATAGTATCAGTAATGATCAAAAGAAAAATGAGATTACCCGAATGGGTATGCAATATGAATTCGACAAAACGGAGGCGGTTTACCGGGAAAAGCAAATTTTGGCAGAGGGGCAATTGAAACAACAGCAATTACAACTGGCCCTGAACCGCGCCGAACTGCAAAGAGGTTTGCAACAAACAGCATTACAAAAAGCACTTCTTGAAAACGAAAAATTAGTCAGTGAGGAAAAACAAAAACAGCTGATTATTTCTCAAAACAATGAAAAATTACAGTCAAATAAGCTGAATCTTCTTTCTCAGCAACAGAGGTTCGACCAGCTTGAAATAAGGCAACTTTGGCTCTACGGGATTTTGGCAATAGTCTCGCTGTTAACAGTATTGATATATTTACTAAATCTTTCCAGGATCAGGAAGCTGAAATTTGCCAGCACACTTCAACTTCGGGAAGCCGAACAGAATAACCTGAAACTGGAACACCAGTATCAATTGTCAGAAAGTGAATTGCGCGCAATTCGTTCGCAAATGAATCCCCATTTCATTTTTAATGTGCTGAATTCTATTGAGTCGTACATCATGGACAACGACAAAAGAACGGCTTCCAGATTGGTACAAAAATTTGCTTCACTGAGCCGTTTGATTCTGGAAAATTCGATCAAAAGTTTGATCCCCGCAGATAAGGAATGGAAAGCTTTACGCTTGTACACAGAACTGGAAGCAATGCGTTACAATAATTCCTTTACATACAGCTTTGAGCATGCACCGGAAATATCTTTAAGCACGATTTTGCTACCTCCGATGTTAATCCAGCCGTTGATCGAAAATGCTATTTTGCATGGCATCATCGGTCAGGCAATAACTGATGCGCACATTTCAGTGACCATGGTGCAGTCAGAACAAACCCTTATCATTAAGGTGTCCGACAACGGCATTGGTTTAAATAGGACCTCTAATAAAACGCTGGTTAACGTAGTCAAAGAAAAATCGATAGGTTTAAAATCCATCCGAGAAAGGATCAAGCTGCTAAATTTACAGTATCCGGGTTCAGCAAGTTTCTCGGTGGATGAAGGTCCTGAACAGCGCGGAACTATTGCGGTGATTTCCCTGCCGGTACTGGGCGTCGGTTCTGGTGAAATTTAAACACTTTGCCCCGATGCTGTGATCGTCTTACATAAATGGAGAATGCCGGACTATGAGTGAAGTGAAAATGCTGGCAAATAGCAGCGATTCAGCCCGAAAACTGATGTGACAGGACATTTAATGAGCTGTTGATTTACTACCAGAATCCGGATTGATTGAACGAAGGGTTTAAACCAGTGGAGTGGTAGTTAGGGTTATTGAAAGGCTGCCAATACTCTACAAAATTTTTTATCTTTAACCTTGGTGATATCATACACATACCCAACGCCATACAGATGTACCGGTCAGCAATTTTTTTGAAAATTACCCTCCTCTTTGTACTGCTAATCCTGCCTGGCGCTGTTGCCTGTTATGCGCAAAATAGCAAAATTGATTCCCTTTCATCACTCCTGAAAAACCAGCCACAGCAGGATGACAGGAGAGCTGAGCTGCTGTTACTTCTGGCAGCGGAAACCATGAAGCTGAACCCCAAACAGGCGCTTCAATACCCGGATGAGGTTCTTGCGTTCCAGAACAATATCAAAGACAAAAAAAGTGTCTCCGGCGCACATCGGAGTAAGGCAGCCATTATGATGTATCTTTCGCGACATCCAGAAGCTTTGGAATCATACAATAACGGTTTGTCCGTTGATAAGTCCATCAATCACGAGGTCGGTATTGCTGCTGGATTAGCAAACATTGGTTTGGTTTATATGACGCAATCCAAATTTTCCGAAGCATTGAAATACTTTTTGCCAGCACTTAAAATGCAGGAAAAGCTAAAAAATGAGCTTAATGCGGCAATTGTGTTGGTGAATATTGGCATTGTTCATACCGAAATGCGTGACTATGATCAGGCCTTGAAGAACTATGAAAAAGCCTTGCCTATTTTCAAAAAATACAAGCACACTCTGGGCCAGACACATGTATTGAGCAACTTTGCTATTCTGCACATGAAAAACAAAAATCTTCATGAAGCCATAAAATACAGTAAGCAAGCTTTGCAAATTGCAGATTCAACCGGAGATATACGTACTGCTGCACGTGAAAATGGTAATCTTTCAGGTTATTACAGTGAACTGCGCCAGCCGGATCTTGCTCTAACCTATGGCACCAAAGCCATAGCCGTTAATGAGAAAATCAATAATAAAAAGAGCCTTGGGTTTAACTATCAGAACTTCTCGGACGCCTATTTTCAGAAACATGACTATATAAAGGCAAAATCTTATGCCCTCAATGCATTAAAAATTGCCCGCGAAGTGGATGTTGCAGATCTTAAAAGAGCTGCAAGTCTGGGTTTGAGTGAAGTTTACACGGCGATGAATATGCCCGATAGTGCTTTTAACTACTACAAACTTTATAAAGTGACTTCCGACAGCATTCTAAACGACGAGAAGAAAAATGAAATTACCCGAATGGGTATGCAATATGAATTCGACAAAACGGAGGCGGTTTACCGGGAAAAGCAAATTTTGGCAGAGGGGCAATTGAAACAACAGCAATTACAACTGGCCCTGAACCGCGCCGAACTGCAAAAAGGTTTACAACAAACAGCATTACAAAAAGCACTTCTTGAAAACGAAAAATTAGTCAGTGAGGAAAAGCAAAAGCAGCTTATTATTTCTCAAAACAATGAAAAATTACAGTCAAACAAGCTGAATCTTCTTTCTCAGCAACAGAAGTTCGACCAGCTTGAAATAAGGCAACTTTGGCTCTACGGGATTTTGGCAATAGTCTCGCTGTTAACAGTATTGATATATTTACTAAATCTTTCGAGGATCAGGAAGCTGAAATTTGCGAACACACTTCAACTTCGGGAAGCCGAACAGAATAACCTGAAACTGGAACACCAGTATCAATTGTCAGAAAGTGAATTGCGCGCAATTCGTTCGCAAATGAATCCCCATTTTATTTTTAACGTACTCAACTCTATTGAGTCGTATATCATGGATAATGACAAAAGAACAGCTTCCAGATTGGTACAAAAATTTGCTTCGCTGAGCCGTTTGATTCTGGAAAATTCCATCAAAAGTTTGATTCCGGCAGATAAGGAATGGAAAGCTTTACGCTTGTATACAGAACTGGAAGCAATGCGTTACAATAATTCCTTTACATACAGCTTTGAGCATGCACCTGAAATATCTTTAAGCACGATTTTGCTACCTCCGATGTTGATCCAGCCGTTGATCGAAAATGCTATTTTGCATGGCATCATCGGTCAGGCAATAACTGATGCGCACATTTCAGTGACCATGGAGCAGTTGGAACAAACCCTTATCATTAAGGTGTCCGACAACGGCATTGGTTTAAATAGTACCTCTAATAAAACGCTGGTTAACGTAGTCAAAGAAAAATCGATAGGTTTAAAATCCATCCGAGAAAGGATCAAGCTGCTAAATTTACAGTATCCGGGTTCAGCAAGTTTCTCGGTAGAGGAAGGTCCTGAACAGCGCGGAACTATTGCGGTGATTTCCCTGCCGGTACTGGGCGTCGGTTCTGGTGAAATTTAAACACTTTCGCCCGATGCTGTGATCGGCTAATATACATGGGGCAAGCACCAATTACATGTGCGTACTATGCTTTAGGAGGGCTGGTAAGTGTCCTTGTTATCAAACGGCTCAGGACAAGGTAATTAAAGTCGGTCTTGCCGCATAGTGATTTAAGCGGGCAGACAACCGCATTTGAAAAAAGCGCACCGCTGTAATACGGTACGCTTTTCTTTTCTATACTTGTTTCGCAAGCTGAATGTTTGCAACGATCTTGATTTTTTCTCCCAATGCTAATCCGCCCGTTTCTGTCAGCGAATTGAAAGTTACATTGAAATCCTTTCTGTCGATTGTGCCGGTCACTTCAAATCCTACTTTTGTATTGCCCCAGGGATCCCTTTCAGTTCCTCCATATTCGGCTTCCAGTTCAACCTCTTTTGTAATTCCTTTAATGGTGAGGTTACCTGTCAGCTTATAAATATCTCCTTTCGTTTTAGTAAAAGCTGTTGATACAAACGTGAACTGCGGATAGGTTTCCACTTCAAAAAAATCTGCATTGCGTAAATGCTCGTCTCTTCCCGGCTGACCCGTATCCACACTATTGACATCAATCGTAAATTCGATCGCCGCATTTTCAAACTGATCTCCTTCGGTAAGGGCGCTGCCGCTGAAAGACTTAAAAGATCCCGTAACTGTTGAGATAACAAGGTGTTTTACCTTGAAGAGTACTTCTGAATGTAACGCATCTACATTCCAAATTGTCTTTGACATTTTAAATGAATTTAATTGTTTGAGTTAACTATTTATTGGCCGTACTATCGGTTTGAAAGCTATTTTTAATGTTTTTATCAGTTTAACGAGTCTGAAATTTTAACAACCTGACTCGGTTGTTGCTTAGCGATTTCATCAACGCTTCTGTTCACGGAAGTACTTGTTTGGCGGGTCAAAATTAGATACATTTGCTATGCATTATATATTAGTATACAAAAGGATACCGGTATCCTTTTGTATACCTTAAATAAGAAATGGGAATGAAAAAGCCGATTCACACCATCGAAACCTGCAATCAAAGTATTGGTGCAGTTCGGGACGCATTGTATGTTTTGAACGGAAAATGGAAATTACCGCTTATCGTCGCACTGGCAGGTGGCCCCAAACGGTTTAAAGAGATCCAGCGGGAGTTGAAGGATATCACGCCGAGGGTATTGTCGAAGGAGTTGAGAGATTTGGAGCAAAACGAATTCGTAACACGCAAGGTATTCGATACCGTACCGGTTTCTGTGACCTATGAATTAACAGAATACAGCAGCTGCCTCGATGAGATTATTGAGTCCCTTCGGGTTTTCGGCATGAGCCACAGAGAAAGGATCATTGGGGGACTTCATAAAGACCCGGAGTTGGTACTGCAAAGCGAAGAAGTTTAGAGCGGATTCAAAAAGTTGCCCCGGAAAGCGGATGGTGCGTCACCCGTTTTAACCCGGATGACGCATTAGCTCATAGTCCGAAATACAATTTTGCTTCACTGGTGTCTACTTAACCTGTAATCTTTAATGAGCTGATTAGCGCGTCATTTAGTTCGAAGTGATATTCCATCACAGCCGGACTTCCGGGGAATGTACCGGACACTTCTACTGTAAGTTTCCCTTTTGAGCCGGTTTGCTGGAAATCAATTGGTTTCGACTGCATCTGATATTTTTCCCCCGCTTCCTGAATCCACTTCTTGATTTCATCTCTACCTAAGTAAGACAAACCTTCATCAGAAACGGTTGCGTTTTCTGTAAAGTAATTCGCAAATGTTGTCGTGTCCAGGTTGTTTTGTGCTTTAATAAAGCCCTCTATATTTTCTGAAAATTTCATGATTATAAAAATATTTATGTTGATTGAAAATACTTTTGATGGTAAATAAGACATTGAGTAGTAGCTAACTAAACCGTGGGTATCGTCCCGCCGTCGATCACATACTCGGTGCCGGTGAGGTAAGCCGCCCTTGGTGACACCAGAAAACCGACAAGCTCTGCAACTTCCTGTGGCCAGGCCGCTCTGCCGAAGGGAATGCCGCCAAGTGCATCCATGACCCCGTTTGCAGCTTGCTCCACAGTTCCTCCCGAGCTTTCGGCAATGCGCTCCATCATTCTGCTGGATGCAGTCGTCATAATCCAGCCTGGCGATACCGTGAGCACACGCACACCTTTTGGAGAAACTTCATTCGAGAGACTTTTACTGTAATTGACCAGAGCTGCTTTTGCCGCGGCATAAGGAAGTGTGGAGTCATACAAAGGCAATTTTGCCTGAATGGAGGCGATATGAATAATCACACCTTCTCCATGTGCAATCATTCCCGGCAAAAAACCGCGGTCCAGTCGGACAGGAGCTAGTAAATTGGTCTGAAATGATAGCTCCCAATCCTCATCGGACAACACCGCAAAACCGCCGCCAGGCGTTTCAGAACCACCCATATTATTGATCAGGATGTCCAGCCTTCCAAACTTAGAAAGCACTTCGTGAACCACTTTTTGTGTACCATCCGGTTTGCTCAGATCGGCCGCTATAAAGTAGGCACCATTGTCCCCATCTTCGGGTTTGTTTCTTGCAGTAATGATCACTTTTGCACCAGCTTTCAGAAGACGCTCTGTGATCGCTTTCCCTGCGCCTTTGCTTCCACCGGTCACCAGCGCGACTTTACTAGATAACTCATTTTCAAAATTAAATTCCATCACTTTTCCGTTTTGTTCAGTACAAATTTCGGCAGTATGACCATTGCCGGCAAGTACGGACATACGATTCACATAGGGATAAATTTAGCCCTATTGAGCAATCAGACGCATATGTTTATATTTGCAATATGTACGAAAGAAAAACATTGCCCGACCTTAACTGCGGACTCGACCTGATTGGCGAAGTGCTTTATGGTAAGTGGAAAATACGCCTTTTGTGGTTTATCAACGAAGGCTTTCAACGTCCCAGCGAGCTGCAACGGAAGATTCCGGGGGCATCCCGGCGCGTGCTCAATGTACAGTTGAAAGAACTCGAAAACCATGAGCTGGTAGGCAAAATAATTTACCCCGTGGTCCCGCCAAAAGTGGAATATTACCTCACCGATTTCGGAAAATCATTAATTCCCGTCATTGGTGCGATAGGGCAGTGGGGGGATGCAAACGACCAGCGTTTGCGGACGCTCATTCTTAAAAACATCGGGTCTTAGCAAATCAGATGTGGGGCGATGGATTTCCTGTTTTGTTCGAAACCGTGTGGTTATCTCCAGCAACTTCGGATATGGTTGTCTAAGCGAGATAACACGAACCGGAATTAGCCCTGGTTCTTTCGGGAATATCGTCCATATCAGCATTGCCGTCACCCGTTCCTTCCAAAATTTGCTGTACATTATTCCAAAAACAATATCCAGGGAACATGAATCCGTAGCATACGCCCTGGAAAAATGAGCATAGCGAAACCAGGTGCCTTGCTAAAAGCATTATTCCTTCTTTAAGGTCTGTTTCTGAAAGGGAACCGTACCCCAACCTGATGCCGTTATTCGAAGAATCATTACTGTAATGATCTGGTGGCAGAATTTTGATCCCGCTTGAAGCCATCTTTTCGCTGATCTGTGACCAATCCTGTTTTTGTTTAGGCTGTATCCAGATGGCCAGGCCACGTTCCGGCACTGTATAATCTGCTTTGTCTTTTAAATAGGAGTTAAGCAACGAAACCTTTTTAATTCGTAATGATTCCGTAAGTACGTTTCATATCAATTAATATTGAGTACAAAATAGTTGTTTCTCTGCGGCTGGTTTTTGTAATAATGGATGACAAAAAGTTTACCGTAATCGCTTTCCTCCATCACTTCCAAACTGGCACCGGACACCAGCGTATTAATAAATTCCGGAACCGTATTGCCATGACCGATCACAACGATATTTTCAAGAGGTTCCTGATCAATTTGTGTCAACAACGACCTTACTTTGAATGGATCATAATCCCGGATGGTTACAGTATTGCGAATTGCAATACCGTTTGCCGTCATTTTTGTTCTTTTGTACGGTGTGGAAAATACAGCGTTTACTTTAACGTCTTTAAGTAGCGAATCCAGCGTGGATGCCATTTTCATTCCTTTCTGCGAAAGCTCAGGATCCCTGGTGCCATCGACCGCCTTCTGCGCATGTCGCATCAAAAAAATACGCACAGGTAAATCCTGCGCCAATAAGCTTTGTAAAGAACCCAAGGTGAGGCATGTCAACAGCAGAAATCGGAATAGGTGAGTTTTCATCGGAAAATGGATTAGGGAACAAAGAAAACATTCTGTTTCGAATTTCGGTGAACGGCATTAATTAACAGGAAATTGACTTTTTTCGGATACAAGCAATTTTCCCCAATCATTGAGTTGCCAAAGAACTTCAACAAGTTTTTTACCTGTTTCTGTGAGTGAGTATTCCACTCTGGGAGGAAGCTCGTTGAATGATTGTTTTGTCAAAATTCCGTCCGTTACCATTTCATTCAACTGCTGGTTTAAAACCCGTCTATCAACCTTGGCAATTCCTCGTAACATTTCACTGGGACGTTTTTCTCCCTCGTTTATCCGCCACACGATCGGGATTTTCCACTTTCCGCTGATGGAATTAACTGCTATTTCTAACGGACAGATTTTCTCTTCTATGGCTCGTGGTGCTGGTTTCATATAATTGACTTTTTTATCCCTATGTGATAAAAATATGCGCTATTGTTTATTCCATATACCTTCCTGACATTCGCAAAAATAAGGAGAATATCCTTCCCGTTCCTGTTGTATTTGTAGTCGCGCGGGACAGTATGGCTACCTGCAAAATTATGGATGCAGATAGCAGGCATGCAGAAATATTAGCAAGATATATGATAGAAGAAAAACGCAAAGGCGCTCGTTCAACCAAGGATATTCCTGTTGAAATATTGGTACAGCTCAACAAGGGAGTGATTCAAACTGCTAATTTGGTGGAATGGTTGGCGGTAGACCAACGAGAACTGCTTAAAAATGTATTGGCTGAATCTGGCAGGAATGACTACCTAAGTTACGTACTGAAATGTGTTGATGGATTGAACAAACAAACCGTTAATACCATTAATGAGGCAATAGGAGTAGGGCTGTTGCAGCAATCTATTGAAAACACAGACTTTGAATTGCTGGATATCCTGGCCCGGCATCCGTCAGACCTGGTTCGGTGTTGGGCTACTTATACGATTGGGAAGAACAACAATTTGAGTATAAACGAGAAGCTAAAACAAATCCAGGCCTTTGCCGCCGACAAGCATTTTGGGGTTCGTGAAATTTGCTGGATGGCGGTGCGCGAAAGCATAGCCGGAAATTTAAGTGAAAGTTTGTCGCTGTTATCCGCATGGACCAATAACGAGGATGAAAATGTGAGAAGGTTTGTAAGCGAAGCAACCAGACCCAGAGGCGTGTGGTGTGCGCACATTGAAACATTGAAACAGGATCCGGCGCAGGGGCTTATCATTCTGGAACCGCTGAAATCCGACAATTCGAGATATGTGCAGGATAGCGTAGGAAATTGGCTGAACGATGCTAGCAAAACGCAGCCAGAATTCGTAAAGAATTTGTGCGCCAGTTGGAAGCAGCAAAGCCAATCAAAAGAAACGAGCTACATCATCAGAAAAGCACTGAGAACAATTGGGAAGTAGCGGTTTTTAAATGATTGTATTTCCACAAACCGTTCCTACGGAACGGTGGTTTATGATTTGATCACGTTATTACTACCAACGAAACGTCCCCATCGGGACGTCTGGTCGGTAGAATAGCCAATCTACCTAATCCGGCTTCGTTCCGTAGGAACGTCTTGTGATTACGCGGATCTGCCTTCGCCGATGCTGGTGCATTTGGCGCGCATTATGAATACTTTTCTATGATAGATCTCACACTATCGTATTTCTCACAAACCGTTCCCACGGAACGGCGCTTTATGATTTAATCACGTTATTACTACCGACAAAACGTCCCTATCGGGACGTCCCTTAATTTATTTCATTACTTTACTACCGCACGGTGGACCGTCAACGAAACGTCCCCATCGGGACGTCTTGTTGGTAGAAATAGCCAACCTACCTAATCCGGCTACGTTCCATAGGAACGTCTTGTGCTTCCAGAACAAGGTGATTTTAAAAAAAAAAGCCCCGCAAATCAAAGATTTACAGGGCTTTTCGCACGCTAACAATACACATCTATTGCAGATTTGGATTGTTGTTGATCTCGTTCAACGGGATCGGGAAGAGGTAGTATTTACTGTTGGGAACCAGTGCCGTTCCGTCGGGGAATTTGGTGATCCAATGTCCCAAAACGTTGACCGTGTTTCCACGGGTATCTACAAACTTCTCGGTTGTTTCCTTTCTTACAGGTGCGGTTTGGGTTCTCAGGATGTCGTACAGACGGAAACCTTCGCCCCAAAGTTCTTTGCGGCGTTCCAGTAAAATCTCTTCGATCAAACCGTTTTTATCAAGTCCGGCCGGCAAATCAGCCAGGTTTCTTTTACGTCTCAGTTCATTCAGCGTTTCTATTGCTGCCGGAAGATTGCCCAATCTCGCTTCGCTTTCCGCTTCAATCAGCAGTTGTTCTGACGAACGCATCAGCACAATATGCCCCTCATGGTTGGGATATTTATTTCTGAATTTTTTGTAGCGGTAACCTCTGTAAAGTGCCTCGGTTGGTTGTTTGGCAATTTCGAACAATGATTTACGAATATCTGCCGGGTCAAATAAAGCGATGAAATTCGGATCCGGCATGATGCTGTTGTAGCCGTAATAAAGGTTCGTTCCGGTTGCATCTGTTGCGTACGGTGTCGTTTCGATATACGCCAGATACGACGAGCCTCCCTTATTCTGCGTCACCGTTTGCGGGTGTCCCCAGATCCATTCAGAATTGCTGACGTCACTGAATCCTTCGGTGTATTGTTGCGGCGTCATAATCGGATAGCCGACGCGGGCTTTGGCAGCATAATCTCTCGCCAGATCCCACTTTTCCTGAGTCAGATACGTGCGGGCAAATAGTCCGTATACCACGTTCAGATCAGGGCGGTTTTTAACAGTACGCTCAAATCCAGACAGCAGTTTTTCGGCTTCTGTCAAATCGCTGATCACCTGATCGTAAACTTCTTTCACCGTTGCAAGTGGCTTGGGTTCGGTAAGTGGTGTGGTGGGTTCTGTGTAAATCGGAACGGCTTTCGCATTTGCATCCTTCACGTACGTAAACTGATATTGCCGTACCAGATTCAGGTAATTGTGCCCACGTAGTGCATACGCCTGTCCTTTGAGGTGTTTCAAACTTGCCTTGCTCGTTTCGTCGATTTTGACATTGGCAATAATATTGTTGCTGTGATCGATCGACGTGTACTGTAAGGTCCAGAAGAAGAGTGCCCGGCGGGTTGTATTGTCGAACGGATCGCGGTAAGGGTAGGAGTCTCTGAAACCGTAACGTCCGTCACGTGCAAAAGCATCTTCACCCATTACATCATGCGTGAGAAAAACGGTGGGCAAACCCGGATTGTCCTGAGAAGTGCTGTTTTCGAGCAAAAAGCGAATTGAGCCGTTAACGAATGCGTCAATATTGGCCTCGGAGGAGAATACTTCCGGAGTGGTAATTTGTGTCGCCGGAGCGGTGTCGAAAAAGTCGTCGCGGCAAGAAGTAAATGAAGCAAGCGCAACGAGTAAATAACTGAATTTCCGTATCATAGTTTGATAAGAGTTGTAGTTAAAATGATACATTTAAGACTGCTGAGAATGACTTTTGTGCGGGATAACGGTAGAAAGTAGAGCCGGAAATGTTTTGCTCAGGATCCAATCCTTTGTGTCCGTAAAAGGTCAGAAGGTTATCCCCAACCAGCCGTATCTTCACATCGCTCAATGCCAGCTTGGATACCAGTCCACGCGGCAATGTGTAGGACAAGGCGACATTTTTCAACCTCGCGTAGGTAGCGTCATACAAGAATCTTGTGGAAGGAATGGTGTTCCAGGCATCGGAGACGTAGGATAGGCGAGGGTATTCGGTATTCGGGTTCTCTGGCGTCCATCGATTAAGTGCTTCCTGCGACCAGGCACGACCGGGTGCATTGCCCAAATGTGTTACCATCGGCTGGTCTCCGTCAAATATTTTTCCGCCAATGCTATATGCCAGCAGGAATGAGAAATCGAAGTTTTTGTAAGAAATGCTGTTGTTAAAACCGCCGTAGAAATCGGGTAGGGAGCTTCCCTGAAAGTAAGGAGTGGCTTCTGTCTGGTTTTCTGTGGTTGTTCTGCCGGTAACATTTTTGTTTTCATCTAAAACGTCTTTGTACCAGGTTGCCTTGCCATTTGCCGGATTTACGCCCGCCCATTCTTTGATGTAGAAATCGTAAATAGATCCGCCTTCAACCAGCTTTTTGGTATTTCCGTATTGACCAATGGAACCCGTCAGGATTTCTTTTTGAGGCAACTTGGTGATCTTGTTGATGTAGTGTCCAAAGTTCAGGGTGGCATTCCATCTGAAATCTTTGTTGCGAATGATTACACCAGTGATTTGTCCGTCGATACCTCTGTTGCTTAGTGAACCGATATTGGCATCAATTCCACTGTAACCGGTTGATGGTGAAAGTGGTTTGTTGAAAAGTAAGTCTTTTGACTGGCGATCGAAAACATCCAGCTGTGCTACGATCCTGTTATTGAACAGGGCAACGTCAACACCAAAATTGAGATTGAGGTTAGTTTCCCATTTCAGATCCGGAGTGGGAAGATCGGACGGTAGCAATCCAAGTTTATCCAAACTGTTGTAAATGGAATAGAAACCTCCGTAGGCATAGTTTCCGACATTGTCGTTACCCTGGGCTCCATAACTTGCCCGCAGATTCAGGTTATCCAGATTGGATACATTTTTAAGAAATGCCTCTTCTTTGATATTCCAGGCAGCGCCAACCGACCAAAAATTTCCCCATCTGGTTTGTTTGCTGAATCGGGATGACCCGTCGCGGCGATAGCTGGTCGAGAAGTGATAACGTCCCAGGTAATCATAATCCAGTTTGGCAAGTCCGCTGGCAAGTCGATAGTCAGATGACGTTCCGTTGAATACGCCGCTGAGTGTACCGGCAGATGGTTCGGTTTTTCCCAAAACCTGAAAACCAGTGCGGCTTCCGGATAATTCAGAATTGTTGTTTACATAAATTTCCGGTCCTGCGAGCAGGCTCAATGCGTGGTTTGCGCCCAGGTTTAATGAATAATTCAGGAAACTGTTTACGGTGTAGTTCAGTGTACGGCTCGAACTTCTGGATGCTGTTCCTGCACCGTCGGTAATTACCCCTGTGCTGTAATAGGAGTGGGAGTAGGTGTGCGAGGTACCGGCACGGTAATCCACATTTGCAGTGGTTTTAATGAACAAACCTGGCAAAAATGTAAGCGTGAAATTGGTTCCAAGCAGCACCGCATCTGTCTGGTCGCCCGAGATCGCGTTTTCAGCAGAACCCAGAATGTTGGAACCGCTGGATGCCGTTGTCGGGCGATATCTTCCGTAATCCCATCTCTTGTTTCCCTGCTCATCCAAAATGAATGTCCCGTCCGCATTGCGTTCGTAAACGGGGTAAATGTTGGATATCAAACGTTGGAAATTGGCGAAATTTCCCGTGTTGCTGTCGCTTTGGTTTGGCGATTTTTGCAAACCTGATGACAAGGAAACGGTAGCTCCGGCATCAAGCCAGTTGTTTATTTTCGACTGTAAATTGGTACGCAGATTGAATCGACGGAAATCAGAAGTTCTGATCCACCCTTGTTCATTCAGATAACCCGCTGAAAGGAAATATTTGGTATTGGCACTTCCGCCACTGATGCTCAGGTCGTACTGCTGGCGAATACCGGGGCGTGAAATGGACTTGCCCCAGTCGTCGTTCCAGAGTGCCGTTGCACCGTCCACCAACCTTCCATCCAGCCCAACCGGCTTCGGGAAGTTCGGACCGAAAACGTTGACTTTAAGTGAACCATCCACCAGATAATCCGTCGCATATTGTGCCGCTACTTCGGCGGTTTTGCCCTGGTCTACCTGCGTGTTGCGGATTGCTTCCCATTGTAATTCGTAATAATCTTTTGCCGACAAATATTCATAATCTTTAACGGCACGACCGGTAAAACCGTAGTTGACAGAGAAATTGAAAGTCGGTTTGGAGTTCAGTGAGCCCGATTTCGTCGTAACAACAATGACTCCGTTCGCACCTCTCGAGCCATAAAGCGCACTTGCTGTTGCGTCTTTCAATACCGAGATAGACTGAATATCTCTTGGATTTAAATTGTTGGCATTGGCTCCCGGAATCCCGTCAACCACATAAAGCGGCGCTGTTGAAGCATTTACCGAACCTACGCCACGTACAAACAATTCGGCATCCGCTCCGGGCTGTCCTGCCGAGGCGATGGATTGTAGTCCCGGTATTGTTCCCTGCAAAGCTTTTCCTATGGTGGTAATTTGCAGGTTTTCAAGGTCTTTGGCGTTCACAACGGCAACCGATCCTGTGTAGCTCGACCTTTTGGAAGTGGTGTAACCAACAACAACAGTCTCGTCCAGCTGATTGGTGGTTTCGGATAACTGAATATGAAGTGGTTCAGAGCTGTTTCCCGTTGAGATTTCCTGTGTTTTGTATCCCAGATAACTCGCCGCAAGCGTCAAGGGCAGTGCTTTGCTAGTGGAGATGCTGAATTTCCCGTTTGCATCGGTAACCGTTCCAGAAGTGGTTGATTTAATGGCAATGGTAGCACCAACAACCGCCTGATTTTTTTCGTCAAAAACGGTTCCTCTTACTACATTTTGTCCAAAGCCGGCCAAACTGCTGGTCAGCAAAATTATAAATGTGTATTGTAATCTCAGGAGCGGAGCCGTGCGCCAGCTTCGTAATAATGGTAATTTATTTTTCATAAGTTGGGATTGTTGTTGCTTTGGATGTTATCGTTTCGGATTGAAAAACCCGGCTGGGAAGCTGGCCCCGGATTTTTGCTGGCTTACAAAGAAAATCCGCCAGTTATGCACCGCGGATGAAGTAAAATTCATAGTGGTATTTCGATTAAGAATATATAGCCCATAAGTTTAATAGACAAAACAAATGGTTTTGATTCAGACTGACGAAAAAAATCTTCATTGTTTTTTTATCGTACCACAAGCTTTGCGTTTACTTCCCGGGTCAGTTATATTTTTTCATTTCATAGATCAATTCTCTTCAAAATCGCTCTGCAAAAATGGCTGGACTTTTGTCTGGAAGATGCTCTTCATGTGAGTCAAAATGCTGATCCGGGATTGGAAACTTCGCTTATCCTGGTGAACTGCCACTTAAATCCGGAATTGCTTAATGGTTATAATAATGTGGGCATAAATGTATTCAAAAGTCCCAGAGTCATTTTGCTGCCGGTTGTATGATTACTTCCTGAAAGCTAGTGTTGTAACAACACAAATCGGTTCATGGTAATAGTTCGGTAGTAGAATTATATGGACGTATCCGGGTTTAAAACATACAATAGGATTGATTCACTGATGGATGTGGTTAATTTTTCATTAGAATGCCGGGTTGTTCTCTTTTATCCCAAACCTCGGGCCGATCATCGCCCTTTTTCCAGCTCTGCTGTTTGCTTCACTCGACGGGCCCGATCAGGTTTTGTATGTTGCTGGTCATGTACCTGGGTGTACAGGCATTTGAAAGCAGTGTAGCGACACCTCTGGTTCAGAAAAAAATGATCAACATGCCTCCGGCTCTGGTGTTCGGCTCTCAGCTTGTGATCGGAGCTTTTGGCGGTTTGCTGGGTCTTACACTCACAATCCCGATTATGGCGATGCTGATGGTACTGGTCAAAATGGTGTAAGTACAGGATATTCTGAAAGACGATTCTGTAAAAGTAATTGCCTGACGCACATGTTATTCTGACATTCTGGGTGGATGCTCGAAAAATACAATGTGTCACATACCAGCCTGACCGCGGGCGGTGGTGAATATGCAAACCAGGAAGGATTCGGCTGGACAAACGCGGTGTTTCTGAGAATGAAAAACCGGGAACGCTAAATAAATCAGAGTGAAGGGGTTGGGCTAAACCGCTGGTAAATATACGCTGAATACAGCCCCTTTGTCTTTTTGTCCCCTGGCGGATATAGCACCACCATGGCTGGCGATCACTTTTTCGCAGATTGCCAGGCCAATACCCGTTCCGGGGAATTCGCGCGTGCTGTGAAGCCTGCGAAACAGCTGGAACATTTTTCCCGCCTGTTCCTGATCAAATCCGATACCATTGTCTGCCACTTCTATCAAATGGTAGTTGTCGCAAATTCTGGCGAGACTAACATCCGCAGGTAAATCCTTTTTGGGCACCGTTTTGTGGCGGATCTCTATCTGCACGGGCGTGTCGTTCCTTCTGAATTTGAGTGAATTCATAATCAGGTTTTGAAAAACCTGGCACAGCTGCGTGTGATCGGCCTCTACCATGGGTAAAGGATCGCATTTCAAAACCGCTTTTGTTTCGGAGATAGCCAGTTCAAGATCATAAAGCACAGTTTGCATTACCTGGTCCATTGAAATAACACCTTTGGACTGTTTGCCCGATGATATTTTTGAAAAGCTCAGCAGACTGGTCAATAGTTGCGACATACGGAGCGCGGCAAGCTGGATCTTAGCCATATATTCTGCTCCTTCACCCAGGCTGCCCGAATATCGCCGCATAACCAGATCGCTGAATGACTGGATCTTGCGCAACGGTTCCTGCAAGTCGTGCGATGCCACAAAGGCAAACTGTTCCAGATCCAGATTCGACTTTTTCAGATCATCGTTATTTTCCGTGACCTTCCTGTTCAAGTCCGAAAGTTCCTTATTTACACTTGTAAGATGATAGGTGCGCTGGCTAAGCAAATCTTCCAGCCGGCCTTCAAAATCCAATTCGAAGTCAGACGATTCGGAACGGAGTTTTCTGACTTCAAGAAGCCGCACAATTTGCTTTGAAAGTACTTTAAGTGCCGAAAGCTGCTGATCCGAAAGCTGTCTGGGTGTGTTGTCAATTACACAGAATGAGCCCAGAGCGAAACCATTACTGTCGACAAGAGGAACACCTGCGTAAAAAATCACGTGCGGATTACCATTTACCAATGGATTATCGGCAAACCTTTCGTCTTTTCTGGAATCATTGATGACCATGGTCTGGTCAGGTGTGGTAATTGCATGAGAGCAAAAGGACAGGTTTCGGTGCGTTTCACTTACCGGAAGTCCGTGCCTCGATTTAAACCATTGCCTTTCTTCGTCGACCAGAGAAACCAGTGAGATAGGCGTATGGCATATTTCCGAAGCCAACCTGGTCAGTTCGTCGTAATCCTGCTCTGGCAGCGAATCCAAAATATTGTAACTGCGAAGGGCAGCAATTCTCTTCTCCTCGTGTTCAGCGGTGGCCCCATTCATAAGTTACTATTGACAGCCTGCATTATCGTTGGTTCGTTTTTTAGTCAGAAATTGTAGTTTCTGCTGACAAGTTTACAAATATCACGCCAGCCGGGGAGGGGATGTGTATCTTTTTCAAAAACTGTTTCTTATTGTAATTTATGAATTGCTAAACTTAGTAACTCAGCTCATTGGGTGTAGGTTTCAAATCAAAAAATGAGGACCAACCGGCAGGTTAGCCCTCATTTTATATCCTTAACAAGTGGTATTACGACCTGTTAAAAGCGGGATTTTATTCTGTCAACAATGGAGTTCGCCTCACCCGAAACTTCCGATACTTTATCTTCCGCCTGGTCAGCATAATCATTCAATTTATCTTCCGCCTCATTGGCCAGTGAATTGGCTTTGGTCGACACCTTGTCCAGATTCTTTCCAACTTTATCCCCGGCTTTGCTCAATTCAGATTCAAGATCCTCTGCATGACCGCTCACGGCTCCTGTAAGTATATCCAGTGTATCCTTTCCGGATCTTGGTGCTAAAAGGATACCCGCGATTGCTCCCAGGGCAACTCCGGCCAATAAGCCAGCGAAGAATTCTTTGTTAGCAATGGACTCGTCGTATCGGTTCAGTTTTTTGATCTTCATGTTATTTAGTGTTAATCTGAAAAATTTAAGATGACTATAAAAAATACATGCCACAGGTTTCCGAAAGGCGTGCATCTGGTGCGGGATGTTGAATTCTGGCAGTAGCTGCACGGCCATCCTCCGAAGTGGTAACAATATGTTAACCTGGTGGGTACGCAATAATTCAGCGACGGTAATTATATTTAGACATCATAAATCAACCCAAATAAGTCAGGATGAAATCTCTTTTTCAAGATCTGGATCAGATAAGCAAAAGAATTCTGGTCATAGCATTGTCTGTATCCGCCCTTCTGCTGAGCGGAAGCGTATTACTAATCACAGCTTCACGGTCATTTGCACAGGAGAAAACGAAACAGTCCGCTCACCCCATGATCGGTTTGGGTTGCGACGATTCCAATGTTTATTATTTTGACTCCAACTACGAATTCAGGCGCAAGCCAAAAAATATTGCCAAATACGACATGTAATTGCAGGACTAGCATAGCCTTTTCTTGTTTGGGGTGGTTTTGAATTGAATTCAGTGTAGAGGCGAGGCCTGGTCGGAAAGCGAATGCTTGTCCTTTCCAAGATTTTCAATCGAAGCTGTTGAGTTCTCCTTTTGGCAATTCCTTGCTCGTAGCTCGTCGTCTACTCACGTGTCGGTTCGTAGTAGAATATCGTTGCACCTGAGCTCAGCGATTTTGTCTTTATGAGTTTTAACATGATCCTGTCCGTGATCTTGTCAAAAAGTTTGAGCCCTTTTCCTTCGATGACGGGGTGAATACAAATCTGTAATTCGTCAACAAGATGACTGTTCAGAAGTTGAACGATCAGGCTCCTGCTTCCAATAAGAATGTCCCTGCCTACTTGTTGTCTGAGTTCCAGCACTTCTTCGTCAAGAGGTCTCTTTACAAGTTCTGCACTTTCCCAACCCGTGTCTGTCAGCGTGTTGGAAAAAACAAGTTTTGGAATTTTGTCCATTGAGACGGCAAAGTCATCCATAGATTTTTCCCCGGAAGGATTTTGCAACAGTGTTTGCCAATATTGCATGAGCTGGTAGGTCGTCCGCCCATACAATATAACACCACCACCATCCATCAAATCAGCATAATGCTGATGCAGTCCCTCGTCTGCAACGCCAGTCGTATGATCGCAAACACCATCAAGTGTCATATTGAATGCTGCAATTACTTTTCTCATGTTTAATTAGTGGCTTGTTTTGAATTAATAATAAATACCTGATAATCAACATTGTAAAAATATGATATATATCTATGATTGCAACCAACGGTCCGATCGCTCTATGATTACCCTTAACGACTGAAGGTAGTCCCGGATCTTTATCATGCCATAGAATATATTGGAACAATGGCTGTTGCTGCATTTGACATCGGTTCGGAGCCTATCCGGAGCGTTCTAAATCTGCGTGTTCACGGGATGAGCAAAAGGTGGCATATCGGTAGACAGCATATTGAATCATATGAGCAACACATAGTCTTTTAACGACAGTTTGTAATGCACCCTATCAATGTCTTCGATATGATCTTCGTGATATTTCATCCATACCTTGCGTCATTCGAGCGAAACTTCCACTAAGGATACATGGTAGAAATTCTTATGTATCGATTAATTTCTGCACGAAAATGTTAGCTCAATCCTTCAAAAACAAAATATTGATACCATATTGACAAGATTTTCAACCTATTTCTGGTTCATTCGTATATATATTGCGCACTGTTAAGTAGTATTAATTACTGTGATATTATAGAATTGCAGCGGCTGTGGTATCGACAGGGTATGGCAGATTTCTGCGGTTGGTCGTAATTTTTCAAATATACCTCCACATACAATACAAGACTTATCTATCAAAATTGTCTGCGATTCGTGAGGATCTGATATCAGTTGATTCGACTGCTTGTGATGACAACAAATAGATACGGATTTTAATCGAACAAAAATCTTAATTCTTTATTATCCTTTTTAAAATTCATGCTATACACACCATCCAAAAAGCGTGATAACTATACCTGTTTTGGATGATCATTAAGTCTCATTTGATGAAATTTAGTTCAATTTTTTTTAACCAAACACAAAAACTGATGAAGTGATATAAAGCCGGATGATCAATTGGATGATACTTATTATTATAAGTTAAAACAACTAAATAACAATTATGAACAAACTCTATTCAACCTGTTTTACACGCCCGGATAGCTTTTCATCACGACGAAGGAGACATTGCAGCGTACGCGAATCATTGGTTTCGGCAAAACGGATACGGGTAAAAAGCAAATAACTCCTCTGATCTGTCTACATCAAACTGAACGAAAAACTAAACACCTTACTTAAAACCATTGCATATGGGAACAGCTAACTTTTACAGCAGAATGCTAAGAACAGCATCAATTAATTTGATTCTAATTCTGAATATTTCCTTTACCTGGGCGCAAACACCTACCCCATTTGAATGCTCTAATCTTGCGTATCAAGTGAGCGGGCCTAATGACGAAAACTCGATTCTTTATAGCTACAATGTATCCACAGGCGCCCGAACCCTGCTGGGGGCGCTCCCGGCGAGAGTTAATGCCATAGGTTACAATACATTGGATAATTATATCTGGGGTGTCAATGTCCTGACCAATCAGGTAGTCAAGATTGGTTCTAATGCTGCCCTTACAAGCTACACAATTCCTAATTTACCACCTCCGGCGGTCTCAGCATACTACAATGTCGGGGAGGTCTTTGGAGACGGCTACCTGTTCATATACAGCAGGCTGGCTACAACATATTACGTAGTCGACATCAATCCAGCCAGGGCATCCACTTATCTGCAACTGGTTGATCCAACAGCCGCTTATACACTGGATACCGCTCCGTTCGGAAATACTTTAGCCGGCGCTGCTACGACTCTGCAGATATCAGATATCGTCTACAATGCTTCAAGTGGGCTGTTAACTGGTATTATTGACGCACAAAGTGCAACCAATGCGTACCGCAGATTTACCATTAATCCGGTCACGCAACAGGTAACAATTACGGCAACAACAATTGCGGGAGGCGGCATCCAAAATGATGAAAAGGTGGCCTTTGGTTCGATTTTTATCGATCAGACGGCCAATTCATTTTATGTGTTTGCCAATACATTGGGAGGATTTTACCAGGTCAATACGGCTACAAATGCCGCCACTCTGATATCGACAGCTGCCACAGGAGGTGCAAACAATAATGACGGAGCAAGTTGCCCCAATGCAATCTTGAATACATCTGTTTCCGGCACAGTATTCCATGATCCGAATGCAGGAAATGTTAACAACAGCACAGGAGATCCCAATACAACACCTTCCGGAATTTACGCCAATTTGATCGGAACTGACGGAAACGTCGTTGCTGTTGCTTCCGTAAACTCATCTGGGTTTTATAGTTTTCCGGGTATTCCAGCCGGCGATTATCACGTGGTGCTAAGCACTACAAATGGAACGCCAGGTAGTACGGCCCCGGCACCAAGCCTTCCTGCTGGCTGGGTAAATACAGGAGAATTCAATGGTGCTGAGAATACAGGAACCACAGCCCCGGTAGACGGAATCAGTCCGGTTTTTACAGTCGGAGTTAACAGCACAGATATCAATTTCGGTATCCAACAGCCACCGGTAGCTGATACGAAATCGTTTACGTTATCTACAACACCAGTAGCTAATTCCACAATTTCGCTAAACGCTGGAGGTAACGTAGATACGGGTAATGTTCCTGGAAATTTAACAGGGAATGACCCGGATGGGGGTATTTTGAACAGCACTTCCACTGAACCATATGATGTTACCATCAATACCTTACCAGGAAATGGTACACTGATTTACGATGGAGTACCAATCACGACGTCTGGTTTCATGATTTCCGACTACGATCCGACAAAACTGGAATTCGAGTTTACAGGTTCGGGTTATAGCAGTACATCGTTCACCTATTCTGTTCATGATGCTGCCGGATCGGTAAGCCCATCTGTTCCTTACACGATCGGGTGGACCGGAGACATTGCCGCGCCAATCCTTTCTGGTACGGTATTCCATGATCCGAATGGAGGTAATGTAAACAACAGCACAGGAAGCCCCAACACTGTCCCTTCCGGACTGTATGCCAATCTGGTTGGAACCAATGGAAATGTCGTAGCGGTAGCGCTCGTGAATGCTGACGGGACTTATGAATTCACTGCTGACATCGCACCCGGAGATTATACGGTGGTTTTGAGTACCACAGATGGTGAGGTAGGTGAGGCAGCACCTGAAGCAAGCCTCCCGACAGGATGGATGAATACGGGCGAGTTCAATGGTGCGGAAAATACAGGTAGTACAATTCCTGTTGATGGAATCAGCCCTCCATTCACATTCGCAGGGAATAGCACTAATATCAATTTTGGTATCCAGCAGCCACCGACAGCAACAACTATTATAAATCCTGCCAGCGATCCGGGAGAATTTTCCGCCACACCGCCAAGCGGATTTGACCCCGTGACCGGTTACTTGTCTATACCTTATACTTCTTTACTACCCTTCGCAGGAACAGACCCGGAGGATGGAGCAATAGACCTGGAGGCGAATACACTGGTTATTGGCAACATCAATTCGAATACGCAGATATTCTATGACTATGGTGCTGGAAATGGAGGTGTGGTTCAGATAACCCCAAACACTACTATTCCTAACTTTGACCCGGATATGCTGGTGTTCTATGGAGCGCTTGGCAGTGGTAGTGGCAGCAATCCGTTAGGTTTCCAGTACCAGGTCCTGGATGCCATGGGAGCGATTTCAGCCTCTGCAAACTATGTTTTCTCATCTAGCTCCGCTTTGCCCGTGACTCTTTCAAGCTTTACTGCGAAGATCGGGGAAGGCAATACAGTCGATCTGGCCTGGACTACCACAGAAGAAGTCAATAGTGATAAGTTCGAGGTGGAGCACAGTATCAATGGGAAAAATTGGACCTTAATTGCTTCGGTTGGTTCGAAAGGAGAAAGTAAGAAATTGTCCGGATATAGCTATGTACACGCTAAACCGTCTAACGGTGAGAATTTGTACCGGCTGAGAATGGTAGATATGGACGGAACATACGCATTCAGTTCGATCAGAGCAGTATCTGTTGAAAATGCAACGGCCCGTATCTCAACTTATCCTAATCCTGTTCAGGAGGAGCTGACCATCGAAGGATTAAGCGGAACGGAGACTATTAAGGTTCTGAATGTATCTGGACGCGTCCTGATTGAAAGTCGCAACAAGGCGGGTGACAACAAGAAAACGCTTAACATCGGATCTCTCCCTGGTGGGATTTATCTGATCAATATTCAAGCGACTGATGGTTCGTCTGTTTCACAAAAGGTGATAAAAAACAACTAGTTATCCGATTGACGAGTCCCTGGATTGATTTCCAGGGACTCGTATAAATCCATCTTGGATGAACTTGTCGTTCGGCGCCGTTCTGGTACGTTTGAACGAAATCGGTCTCTGACCGAAAACATCTGAAATTAGTACAATATATCGAAGTCGGTTGGAGCTATTCGTCTGCCAGTATAACAGTAAATCCCAGGCTAGCAGATGTACTTTTGTGTATCAAAAAGAACCAAAGACATGAGTTCCTCTTTTTCATTTTCTATGTGATTAGTTGTATGCCAACCTCTTACTTTACCTATATGTTTTGATGTGGTATTGGTATTAAATACTTTTAATTCATCCATTGTCTGTTTTATTTCGTCTGGTAAATTCTTTAAATTTATCAATAACTTTTCTAGTAAAAAATCGGCAACAGCTTTTGTCGCTATATCCATTGAAACTTTAAAAGATAAATAGTCTGGAAGCAAACACATCTGTTCGTGCCGCAAAAGGTTAAGTTTTAAAACTATTGGTTGAAATGTTTTAGAATGTCGGAAATGGTCAACTAAAATCTGTTTTTTAGCGTCAATCAAATACTGCTTGTATTCTGATTTTAGAAAATGTACTTTTTCCCGGTCAGAGTTAAAAACTGCATACAATGGCATCAAATCTTTACGCAAAGAAGGAACTAAAATGTTTTTGTAATAATCAAAGCTTTCTTCTGCCGCTTTCAGTTGAGGTAAGTATTGTTTGTCATTTTCAATTAAACTTTCTTCTATTCGCCTTAGTTGATTTGGGCGTTCGGACATGTAGCTTTCAAATTGCGACGAAGTCAAAATCTCTTTGAACTTAACTTCTTCATAGTCTAATTCTTCCCATGTCGAGAAATAATATTTGGAAGAACCAGAATTTTTTTCTCGTTCATATATAAATACTTTCTCAGCCTGGTCTTTGGTTAGCTCAATACAATTCAGAGCTTTATAGCGATTCTGTAAAGCTTCAATCTCCCATTCGTGCTCGTGAAATGCTGTCATAGTATATCTGCTGACGTTAAAGTACTTGCGTTGTGGTTGGAATAGAATTCCGTCAGCCGAAATAATGCCCGGCTGGGCTTCTCTTATCGTCTCATTGAAATATTTTCATGAACCCATTTTGCTTCTTCCTCCGGAGTGACCTTGTCCAATGTGCTGCCAAATCTGCTAAATGTTGCTTGAGCAAAGTCATAAGGTTTGCTATCTTCAAAATAAGGACCGACAACTCCTAACATCCAGCCATCTTCTGCTGCCCAATGTGGTTCATTCATTCTGTATTTAAAAACTTCATAATGAACCAGGTTATTCTTTCCGTCAAAATCCAACGTTACTCTTTTGATATGTTCAATTTCGTCCGGGTGAGCATCGAGTTCTGTTGGGAATTCTAACCAATTTGAAAGATGACTTTCAGCTCCTGAGATTAGATTATAGTATTCATTGGGAAAAAGATTTGTCTTGTCGTAGTCAGCCAAAAGTTGAAATGCAGTCTCTCTTGTAACTATATTTTTAGCATACGGCAGAACATCAGCCTCGGTTACTTCCTGTCCGCTTTCAAGTTTATCATAAAGTTCTTTAACCCTGTCAAACCGTTCAGCGTTAAGTTTGCTATTCTGTTTTCTGACGGTTACAAATCTATATATGGCAAAAGTTACAATGGCCGCAACCACCAATCCAATCGCCATAAAAACTATTTTCATTCCTCTTCAATTTTGAATTCGTGTTTCTGAGAGTTTTAGTTGGTAGCCTTGCTTACATGGATATTATATTTCTCAGGCGGTTGGAGAACGATGACGCTTGGACGTAGTCTGGAGACTACGCCTAACTTGGGAGTTTAGTCTCGGGCTATTTGCGCGGTGATCTCTTCCACTGTATCATTAACGTAAACGTAGTTCCCATTTGTGAGCAAAAGGTAAGCCCTTTCTTCACCTGTCTGAGAAGCACTATAATAGACAATTGAATTCACGTTGTAGTAAAACTCAGATTGATAGTTGGTATCTACGACTTTAATAAATTTTGCCATTTCTTATAAAGGTTAGTTTGGTCAAAGATTCTGTTAGGCCGCTATTAATATTGAATAACCCACCAACTGTCAAAATAAAATTTCCGAGTAAATAATTCTCTTAGATTTAATCGCTGTATTTCCTTCTATAATTTGTCTAGTTGTATTTTCCATTCGGATCCTTTTTTCTAGCCTATAACGATTTGCGGCTTGGCGAAGTGGCGGAAATCGAAGAACAAAAGTTAAGTTTTGCATAAATGCTCAATAGAAGAACTGATGTTGAGGTTTGCACTTCAGCCCCGTTATTGCCAAACCGATGTTAACGGCTGTTATTCTTTTCAGCAAGTTTAATACCTAGACTAAGTTGTACGTCTTTTTTGTTAATCAAATCCGCAACAGTTGGTTTGATAATGTAATCAGGAATTATTCCTCTGTCAATATTATTTTTGTCAGTTGTAACCATTGTGTATTTGGTTGTTGGAGTGAACACGATAAATTTGGAATAGGGAAGTGACGTTTCGATAAAATTTCCAGAAGTATTTCCGCAATAAGTACCACCTGTTTCTTCACCTATGAAAATCGCCCGGTTGTTATTTTTTACTATTGTGCAAAATTCACTTGTTACCGAAAAGCTCAGTCCGTTAATTAGTATATAAACCTTCCCTGGGAAGTAGTTATTTTTCGGTTGTTGAAGTGATAAATTTGGATGTTCTTTTTCATCTAATATTTTTGAAGACGTTTCGAGCTGTTGATAATAGTGGAATGTTGTGTCACATAAATAGGAATATAACAAAGCACCATAAGTATCACGTCCGCCACCATTTAGTCTAAGGTCTATGATTAAAGAGGTTATTTTCTTTGTCTTTATTTCATTAAATGTAGAATTAAGAAAATCTGCGAAATCAATATTAGCACTTTGTAAATCATCGTTTGCAAATGTTCTGATTGTCAATAAGGCAATGTTCTGATGTAAAAATTTTAAATCAACTAATTTATCATCATTGTTGTCTGTCAGGCTCTTACATTGAATTTCTTTTTCATGAACTGCATTGACTGTTGTTTTTAGTAATTGACCGTTGCTGTTTTTATAGGTAATCATATATTCCTTATGTTGACCGTAGACTAAACTGAAATAGAACCAAAATGAGTGGTTCAAAATCCAATATTTTTTTGCTTCTATCTTGCCGTCGGAAACGATATAATTAAAAAGGTTTTTTTTGATAGCCGAGATGCTTACGCCATTAATTTCAGTTATTTCTGTTCCCGAAGGAAAGCCTAACAAATTTGAACAATCCACATAAGTCTTGTCCTCTGTAAAATAGAGCGATAATGGAAAATGCTTTTCCTTTACATCAATTAATTGTCGCAGGCTGTCAGGAGCTGAACAGTTTAAATGACCATCTTCTATATGGCTCAATATCAATTTGAGTGTCTTGTAAAAATCTTTCTCTGATGTGCGACTGTCGATTTCCTGAATGCAGTCGTCAAATAGCTTGTTGATAGAAGCCTTGCTTTTAAATCTGTAAAGCGAAGGATAATTTTCTTCAAGAGACTTTTTGAGAAAAATTAAATCGTTTCTGTACCCTGTGCATTGCTCGGACTGTCCAAACACAGGGTTTGAAAGTAAAGAAAAGAGTATGATTATTTTAAATAGTTTCATCTTATACGGAATGTCAAATATAACAGCTGCCAACTCCGTAATATGATTTTGCAAAATCAAATACCCTAATCACTTGACAAAAACGCGATACGAAGCCAAACCAAAATCTAGTAGAGAACCCGCCAGTGCAGCAAAACCAAAATTTGTAATCATCAAAGAGGGTAATATCCTTACAGCAATTAACAAATCATTTCCTGCCACACGAAATTGTCAAGAAAAATATTATTACCGGCTAGTTACATCCCAAAAGGGCATAATCTAATAATCCTACTCCATCCAAAAACAGAAAAGCCATCACACCAAAAGCATAACGCTCGTTGGCATGATGGCCTTTTTTAATGAAGGGTTTAGCTAGTTGGAGTAGAAACTACACCGATGCGCTATGTTACATCAAAGGTTTTATTTCCCAATCAGCTTCATCAGCTTGTGGTATATCTCCGTATTCTCATATACGCCGCGGAAATCGAGAGAGTGGGGGCCGTAGGCGAAAACGGGTACCATGATTCCGGTGTGGTCGTCGGTGCTGAAATGTCCGTCTACATAACCGGTTTTCAGATTGCCGTCGAGTAGGGTCAAGCCGCCCGTTTCATGGTCTGCGGTGACGATGACCAACGTTTCTCCGTTGCTGTCTGCAAATTTGAGCGCTTCGCCAACGAGTCTGTCGAAATCCAGCATTTCGGTAACAGCATAACTCACAATATTGGCATGTCCGCCGTAGTCGATCTGAGCGCCTTCGGCCATCATGAAGAAACCGGGCTTGTGTCCTTTAAAACTGTCGATGGATTTTTTGAAAGCATCAGCCAGGAAGTTGCCTCTGCCGTTGGTCACGGACTTGGCATTCTGTTCGTCAAGCAATACAAAAGGCGTTTGAAGAGATGCCAGATCCTTCCACTGATTGGAGACCTGAACGCCCACGTCTTTGAGCTTCTGATCGGTTCCGGTTTTTTGAAAATGCGCATAACCACCACCAATCAGCACATCGACTTTACCAGAAAGATAATCCTTGGCAATACTGTCCTGCATGCTTCTTTCCGGACGGTGGGCATAGAACGAAGCCGGCGTGGCGTCCGTAATATCACCCGAAGAAATCAGCGCCGTTTTTCTGCCCGTTTCCTGAATGTCAGCGATGATCGACCGTGAGGCAACCAGATTAGAGTCCACACCAATCGCCCGGTTTCTTGTTTTTTTACCCGTTGCAAAAGCAGTAGCTCCGGCAGCAGAATCGGTGATGTAATTATCGGAAGAGGCGGTTTTGGAAAAACCAATATTTAAAAATTGAGCAAGATTCAATTTGCCCGCATTTCCGGTGAGACCGGCATGTATTTGCGCCAGACCCATTCCGTCGCCAATCAGCAAAATGATGTTCTTCACCGCACCTTTGGAGTCGTTGTTCCGATAGGTCGGTTTGTATGGTTCGTAAAAACTTTCCGCCTGAAATTCCGCGTTCTTTCTGCCTTTCAGGAAAGTGCCCAGTGCCGTAACCTTGTCGGTATTGATGTAGTCAGCCCCCAGATTCATCAGCACTTTCCAGGTATTGATGTTATCCGGACTTGCCCAAAACCGAAACGGCTTTTTGTTCTCATGCGCCCGGCGAATCACCTCGGTCAGTTTTTTGCGGTCGGCCTCCACGGGAATTCCTTTGCCGTTCCATTTGGAATAGAAACCAAAATCCTGGCTGATGAGTCCGATTCGTTGCAGCTGGTTCGCTGTGTAAGTCACATTCGGGCGGCCATCAAATGAGATAAAAGACGGATAATTTTCAAAAGCGCCCGGTGCAGGTACATTACCACTCACTACAATTTGGATCGAGCCATTCTCAGCAAACAATTCCTGATGTGGTGCAAGCAACTTCACCAGCGCCTTCAATGTAGGCTCGGATGATGTTTTCAGATCAATGAGCAATTGTAATTTTTTATCAGCATAAATCTGCCCTTTGTTTTTGCCCGCGGCTTTCAGGATCGGTTGCAGATACAGCTTATCCAGCGTGCGTTCGCTGTCGATTTCCCGGCTTTCGTGTGCAACAAACAAGGTATCATTTCTCAGAAAAACATCCGCCTCTATCGAACCAAACTTTTGCTGGTATGCCAAAGTAAATGGAGCAGCCTGAAGATAATCGTTATGCGAATGTCCCTGCGGAAATGCGGTGCTATTGAGTTGCTGAGCAGAGACTTTCAGACTCGTGATAAGGCATAAGGTTAGAAGGTATTTTTTCATGGTGGATATGGGCATTGAGGTTGTTTTAATCTTGAAAATGTATGGCAGATAGCTGCAAACCAAATGCGATTGGCTAAATAAGGTATGGCGCTATCTTTAAAATAACCACAAAGATGGTTTGACGTTTGTCCACGAAAAAGGCGTTGAGAGATTCTTAACAATTAGTTAAAAAACCAAATTAAGGGTTCGGCAGGCAACAGGTTTCAGTTTTGTTTGATGCCAGGGAATTTGCTATGCGGCTAATTGGTAAGAAAGCCATTTCAGTTGTGCTTTATCTTACAAAATGTCGATTTATGATAGTTTCAGGAGATTTTAGGACTATTACACAAGCATGTCGCTTGCACGAAAACCTTCACAATTCGGTAATGATTTGGTAACCTGACGGCGTAGAAAAATATCTTCATTTGTCGAATTATTTAATACACAAATGAAAATTGTCTTATGCTAAGAAGAAATTTACTCCTATTCATCATGCTCGCGTTTGCCTGTGTTTTTACAGGCGCAAACGTATGGGCTCAAACTACGCAGGCATCTATTTCAGGTACGATATCCGACGGTAGCAATGCTGAACTTCCGGGTGCAACGGTGCAGGTTCGTAATGAATCAACCGGTTTTTCTACTGGGACAACTACAAATGCAAAGGGAGAATATGCATTCAAAGAATTGCCATTGGGTGGTCCTTATACTGTTACTGTGAGCTTTATAGGTTACGGCGAACAAAAGCAAACGGGCTATATGCTGAATCAGGGAGATGCGATTAAAATAAAAATCAGCATGAAAGAATCTGATCAGACGCTGGAAGTGGTGCAGGTTGTTGCGTCTGGTTTGAAGAATAAAATCGAAAACATTGGTGCATCTACGGCCATTTCGGCAAAGGATATTACCAGACTTCCTGTAAACGGAAGGAATTTTACGTCATTGATGGACCTTTCTCCATTGAGCCGTGGCGGTAATATTTCTGGTCAGTTGGGATCTTCTACCAACTACACCATTGACGGTATGAACGCGAAAAACCCAACGTCTGCCGGTGCTACAACCAGCCGAAGCGGCGCTCCTTATTCCATTTCGATTGAAGCCGTTCGTGAATTTCAGGTAGTAACCAACCAGTATGACGTTACTTATGGTCGTGCGGGTGGTGGAACTGTGAGCGCGGTAACGAAATCCGGAACGAATAAACTGAGCGGAAGTGTGTTCAATTACAGCCGCGCCAACTGGTTGTCGAGCAAATACGATATTCGTGGAAACAGAATCAATAACAAGTTTTCTACAAACCAATTCGGATTTTCATTGGGCGGCCCGATCATCAAAGACAAGTTACACTTTTTTGTAGCCTGGGATCATCAGCAGGATTCACGTCCATTTGTGATTGCAGATATTCAGTCACCAATTGATGAGAACCGTTTCAACACGACCAGAGCGACATTGGATCAATTTGTAGGAATAGCACGTTCGAAATATGGCGTTGCCAATACAGATCAGTACGGTACATTTGACAAAAAGAGAGGTTCTGATGCAGCTTTTGCACGTATCGACTGGCAGATTAACAGAAATAACTTGCTGACAATCCGTAACAACTACACCAATGACAGAAACAAACTTGGGCTTACGGATAACTCATCGATCAATATTTACGAATCGACCGGTAACGATTACAACGTCGACAACAGCTTACTTGCTTCGTTGCGTTCTTCGATCAATTCCCGTGTAACGAACGAGTTGAAGATTCAGCATTTGTACACGTTCCAGGAAAGTAGTCCGGGTGACCAGCTTCCGGGCGCGAACATTCCCCGTGCAATTGTTGAGAACGTGAACTCAGTCTTGAGTGACGGGAGTTCAAAGGCAATAGGCAGCATCCAAATGGGAGGCCACCGTTTTGCGCAGGAAGGTTTTACCAACAATGTATTACAACTGGTTGATAATTTGTATTACAACACAGATAAAGTTCAGTACACTTTTGGTGTGGATCTGATGTACACAGGCTCAAAGTCAACCTATGGTAGTGAAGTAAATGGCCGTTTCCATTACACGGTAGATGCGCCTAACAACAGGACTGCGCTGCAACAATTTGAAGACCTTAAACCATACCGTTACTACCGCGAAGTGCCTTTGATGGACGATTGGTCGGTAAAAGGGAACATTCTGAATGCCGGGATTTATGGTCAGCTGAAAACACAGCTTGCGCCCGGTCTTGATGTGGTTGCCGGTCTTCGTTTGGACTACGCACATTACCCGACTTCCCCACTTAATCAGGAACTCTTCGACGAATTGCAGATCCGTACCGATCACCGCCTGAAATCATTTGTGGTTCAGCCTCGCGCACAGTTTACCTGGGATATTAATGAGCGTCATACCGATATCATCCGTTTGGGTGGTGGTATTTTCGCATCAGATATCAACAACTATGTGCTGATCAATAACCTGACATTTGACGGTAAACACCTTGCAACCGTGGATGTACGCGGTGCCAATGTTCCTACACCGGATTTTGCAGCATACAGAAATAATTACAACAGCATTCCAAGTCTGACGGCCTTGCAAGTGCCAACGATCAATACCAACGGTCCTGATGCGAGAGTGCCGGTGATGTACAAAGCCAATGCTTCTTACAGCCATTATTTTACGGATAAACTGAGAGTGGGTGTTGCCGGATACATGACTTTGGGCCGCAACAATTACTTTTATGTAGACCGCAACATGGTGGATCAGCCATTCTTCCGTTTGGCAAATGAGGACAACAGAGGGGTTTTTGTGCCTTTGGAGTCGATGCCGAACAATGGTGCCGGAGACTGGTTACAGGGACGTAAAAGTACGAAATTCGGACGTGTATTGGAATTGAACAGCGAAGGGAAAGTAAACCAGTTTGCTTTTGTTGCAGATGCAACGTATCGCTATTTCAGAGACGGGGAGATTACGGCGAGCTATACTTACAATGATACCCGAGACAACGCTTCGTACAACGGGAACGTGGCGAATACCGCGACACTTTCATTGCCTGTGAAAGATGATCCGAGAGATTTGAGCATGATGACGGCTTCGGACAACCATTTCCGCCATAAAATTGTATTCTACGGTTCATTACCCTCTTTTTACGGTGTCACAGTGGGACTTAGATATTCAGGAATTGGTGGAACAAGGTACACGCTACGTTCCGGAGCGAACAGTAATGGTGACTTCGTTACCGGGGATAATGACCTTGCCTTTGTATTTGACAGAAACAATCCGGCAGTACCTGAGAACGTAAGAAAAGGACTTCAGGCGATTCTTGACAATCCGAATGCAAGCCAGAGTGTGAAAGATTATATCACGAAATATTCTGGCAAAATGGCGGAAAGAAACGGTGGTATCAATGGTTTCTATGGCATATTTGACCTGCGTGCGATGAAGAAATTCAACTTCTACAAAAGCCATGCACTCGAACTTTCTGTTGATATTTTCAACGTAGCCAACTTCCTTAACAAAGACTGGGGAACGAACAAATCTTTGGGTAGTCAGGCATTGTACGCGTTGGGTATTCCAGCAAGTGAGGGTGTTCCCGCAAAAGCTGGATTTGATAAAGCCAACCAGAGTTTTGTATACCGTGTCAATACGGCTGGCGTGGTTACGCCATCAGGTAATCCGTTCCAGTTCCAGTTGGGATTGCGTTATAGTTTTTAATTTTTTAGGCTGATCAGGAGGTGTCCGTGTTAAGATCGGGCACCTCTTTTTCTTTTAACAAGTAACTGAAATTGGATTTGTGCTGGAATTATAGAAACGTGTTTTGATAGTAATCGTGTAAATTAGAAGTGATAATCGTATTCTAAACTTTTAGGTAATATCAATTCTAACACATGATTTTTCTGTCAAAAAATAATTCGTCTACATTGTTACTTTTAGTGATGATGTTCATGTTGCCTCTCGGCGTCAACGCGCAGGATATGAAGTCCATAACGTTTAACTTTCCAAGAAACGCATCAGGAAATGCAGTTATACTGACGGACTTTTTGCAAAAAGATGTGAGGTATTCTCAAGAATGTGAATGTAACAGCGAATTTGGATTTTTTTACTTCAAAGTGTCTTATCCCAATCTCGTTGACAGCATTTCATACTATGGTACGTTAAGCACCGATAGATCAGAAAAAATAATTGAAAATATAAAGAAAACCAAGAGTTACTGGTCTTTCAAAAAGGGCAAAAATAATAGTGCTTCCAAATGGTTTATCTACCCCTATTTTGATTTTGGGGATGACAGAAATATTAAAAATACCTGTACGGAAGCGGAGAAGAAATTACAGGATGCGGTTATGATGTTTGCCGAGAATACTGGGCAAACGGAGTTATCTCTAAGAAGGAAAGATGGGGTTTTGTTAAGAGAAAAAATTAATAGTCAGCGAGAGATTAAGTGTAACTAAATGATATGCAATTAATATGAAAAAAATAGTTTTTATTCTCCTGTGCTCATCAGGCATGGTTTTCGGACAGGGAACGCTCGACAAACAGGGACACAGGGGAGCCCGCGGATTGATGCCTGAAAATACAATTCCGGCCATGATGAAAGCCATACAGGTAGGAGTGAACACGCTTGAACTGGATGTGGTTATTTCGAAAGATAACCAGGTGGTGGTTTCACATGATACTTATTTGTCGTCGGATTTTATGCGTCATGCAGACGGAAGTGACATTAGTGCAGCAGAGGCAAAACAGCTTATTTTGTTTCAAATGCCATATGATGAGATTAAAAGGTTTGACGCCGGAAGCAAGCCACATCCACAATTTCCCAGGCAGGAAAAAATCAAAACCTATCGTCCATTACTTTCTGAGCTGATCGATTCTGTGGAAACTTATGCGACTCAAAAAGGCATAAAACCATTGAAATACAACATTGAAATAAAATCCGCTCCACAGGGCGACGGTAAGCACCATCCGTCTCCACAGGAATTTGTTGCGCTTGTGATGCAGGTATGCGAAAGTAAGAAACTTGGGGAACGGTTGACAATCCAGTCGTTTGATGTGCGTCCGTTGAAAGTGCTGCATGAAAACTATCCTGACGTCACGATTTCTTACCTGACGGCTAATGCTAAATCCATAAACGAGAATTTGCAACTCCTTGGCTTCACCCCGGAAATTTACAGTCCGTATTACAAAACGGTAAATGCTGCTTCTGTAAAGGAATGTCATGATAAAAAGATGCAGATCGTTCCCTGGACAGTTAATACCAAAGAAGAGATCAAACAGCTGACTGATATCGGCGTGGATGGTATCATATCTGACTACCCGGATTTATTCTGATTGCATTTTGCAAGTTGGTCTTTCAGACAGTTTTCCGTAGTCATTTTTTAAACATAAAAACCAGAGACTATCGCATGCTATATGCTGATAATCTCTGGTTTTTTTAGAATACAAACACCTACACCGAATGCGTGTAATTGATCAGGAACTTAATCTTTCAAAATCCTGTGCGATACCGTTTCGCCAAGGGGATTTGTTACCACAATGATGTAAATTCCAGTCTTCAATACGGAAATGTCATATCTGAAACTATTTCCATTGTTCGTGGTGGCAGCAATTTTAATTCCTGTTGAGCTGATTATTTCAATAAGTTCCCCTCCTGTAAGGCCGTTTATCGTTACAAAATCCTTTGTTGGATTCGGTGAGAAAACCAACGAGCTACCATTTTCATTTGCGACACTGACAATCCGGCTGTAAGCGAATGTCTGATCAGTATCAATCATTTTAAGGCGGTAGTAATTGGTGCCTTTCGATACTGCTGCGTCAACAAAAGTGTAGTTTTTTTGCGTACTGCTTTCGCCTGCGGCTTTCTGTTCTCCTATTTTAATCCAGCTGTTCGCATCGCCGCTGCGTTCAATTTCAAAGCGGTCAGCGTTTGACTCTCCTGTTGTGGTCCACAATAGCTGCACAGTTTGCCCTTCATTTTTTGCCTGAAATGAAGTGAGTTTCACTGGTAACGGACTTGTCCATTCCACCTTGTAGACTACGGGAGCGGACTTCGCGCCGGCGGCATCAATCACCACATATTCAAAGTCAAAACCAGTGTATCCGCTTCCATTAAGCGTTGCTGCAAGTTCGGCAAAGTCAAAATCTGTTATGACGGCGTTGTCAGTTGAGGTAGATAGCACCGTTGATCCGTAGCTGATACTAAGTGACGGTGAAGCTCCATCAATCGCCGTGAATTGGAACGTGCTTCCCAAAATCTGGACGGTCGGTTTTGGAGCATCAGGCGATGTAGACGAGCCGAAATTGGCATATGCTCCATCTTGTGGGTCAGAACCAGTGAGTGGTTTGAAAACATAAATATCTCCCGGACGTGGTGTTGGTATCATGTCGTTTACCGGCACGGCTGTGGGAGCCTGATTAATACCGAAGTTCACATTAGGCAAATTACCCGTAACCGTGATCGTTATGATACCGTTCGCATCTCCGTCACTTCCTGCTGTGGTACCAACATACTCGCCAGTTGACAACCAGTTTCCTCCTACAGGAAGGGAAGCCTGCGCAGGAGCATCGGCTCCGGTAACAACTGCTGCGTTACTCAACTGCACAGTGTAACTTCCATGTAAAACATTCGTAAAACTGAAAGTGCCATTGGCTGCAACTTCCTGTGAAGAAAGGATTTTTCCTGCGCTGGATACAAGCAATGCATATAGTCCCTGCTCCGTATATGGACTTCCGTTTACAATTTCGTCTGTCAGGCCATTGGCATCTACAAAAACATTTCCGCTCACAGTGACCATTGGCAGATAGTTCGCCGTAATTGTTGCAGGATTGCTCACCGCGCCAGTGCTGTTTTTGATTGTGTAACTGATGGGAGTTGGGCTTGTTAGAAAACCTTCCTCGGGCGTGAATGTTATATTACCCGAAGCATCTACTTTCCAGATTCCCTGACCGGGTACACTGATCTGATCAATGTCGCCATCGCCATCTGTATCTTCTGCAATGGCTGCGGGAATTGAAGCAGGAGGGATCAGGTTGATCGTCGAAACAACCAGCGTTGTGCCGGTTGGAGCAGTATCATTACTGTTGATGGTTGGCAGTACGGCAGGTTGTCCCGGCGTGACTCCCGTGATTTGATCATTAACAGCCGTAGGCGGAGTGCATATGGTTACTGCGATGGTTGCCGCAGCGGACAGGTTGCCCTGGTTATCGGCAATGCTGTATGTCGCTGTGGCCGTTCCTGATACAAAGCCTGCGGCAGGCTGAAACTGAATAACTCCGGAGGTTGTATTTACTGAAAAAGTCCCCTGTGTTACATTCAGTGAAGTAACTCTTTGGTTGCCCGAATTGATAAGCCGAACAGAACTGTTGTTTAACGGATACGTTCCGGCAGCATCATTACCCGCTACATTTATGTTGACAGGTGTGGTGCTCGACGCCGGACTACATGCCTGGTCGTTACTGGCGCTTGGCTGGATAATGGCCGAAGAACAACGTGCACCGTCACCGGGTGCTTTCCCCGCCAACGCGCTGGAATAGAGTGTCGTGGTTACGGGTGTGTTTGTCGGAAGAGAATGCGGTGTAGCAATTCTGTAAATTCTGCCACTGGCGTTGTTGCTGATAAACAGGTTTCCCAGGTTATCCATAAAGGCGGTACCAAAAGAATCAGTTTCTCCTGGTTCGAACCCGGATGTGTTTCCAAGTATCGTCATAGTATTAGCCACAGGATCAAACTGAAACAACTGTCTGGCAGGATTGCTAGTAACTCCATAGATTTTTCCGTCAACGGGGCTAAACGCAAAGTCATTGATAGCGGAAGTGTACGTGAGTTTTTGGGTAGCCACAAGGTAATTGGGCGATGATGGGTTCAGGTCAATTGAGACAAATCTATTTGATCCAAACAGATACAGAATGCCTGCGGGACTTACATCGCCAGCCGCATAAGCACCGCTTGCAACGTCGCCCGTCATGTTCAAAAGTTCAATATTTCCATTGGCACCGACTTTCGCAATCTGGCTGGTATTGTATCTGTAACCATACAGGTAATTGTCAATCGTATTGTAGCCAAAGGCGTTTAAAAATCTCTGATTGGCAGTTATAGTTGGTAAGATGTCGGCCTTGATGAGGTTGCTTGCACCTGTTGTCAGGTTGAATGAATAAAGACTGGTAATGTTATTTCCACTTACGGAGTTGTTGGTGAGGATGTATCCCAGACCAGTCGAGCATTCGAATGTGGACAGCTGTTGGGCAGCTGTTTTAAAAAACATGGTAGCCATTACAAGAACGGCAAAGAGTATTCGTTTTTTTTGGATAAAATTTTGTTTCACTGGTAATTCATTTTGGATGGATAAAATAACGACGAGAAACAGAGGGGGGGCATTACAATAGTATGTGGTTGGCAGGTAAGATGCATTTCATAACAATGTAGTACCTATGAATAATTTGATGATAACTATTCATAGATAAATACAATTAATATAATCGAATTTTTCTAATAATGTAACCAAATGTATATAAAATGGGAACAAATACAAACTCGTAACTGGCGTCGCAGTGTACAATAATATCGTGTTGAGTCGCTGTTTTCTACAAAAACTACCTGTAAGTCATGAACTTAATCAAATTTGAGCTTTCTCGAATTCGTACAATTTTAGCTATAAAAATTTAGTGTAAGTCTCGTAGCAGATCGATGTACAGTCTATTTGTTGGAGTGCCATGAGCATAGCCGGTATTGCGGGGAGCTGCAAATAGTGGCCTTTATTGATGTGAACAACTTTTGGGGTATAAGAGCAAAAAGACGGTTAAAAGCAAAACCTGCCGCTCGTTAAAGCCAGCAGGTTTATTTTGGTTTTTAAAATATGCTTTTCCTGTGGTGTCGCCGGTTTCCATTTGCCTACACCTGGCAAAACATCTTTTCAAACAAATTATTTGGAACCAACAAACTCATTCAATAAACGCGCAAGTTCTTCGGCAGATACCCGTCCTTTGGTGCGGATGAACTCCGGGTCTGTAGCGTCACCAATTTCATAAACCAGAGATTCGGCGCCGTATGTTTCGAACAGGTAACTAAAGGAAGTGTATGTCGGTGGTTCAGAATACAACGGTTTGATGTTTGGTAAATATCCCGGAATACGCTCTTTCAGTGAAGAAAGCCAGTTAGGTACCAGGTCCGGGACATTGCCTTTTCTTGCGGGTTCAACCACATAATAGATGTCGTCGAAAGTCGAGTGGAAGTCTATTGACGCCAAAAGCTTTTTATCTCCGGTAATTTCTTTTTTCAGAAAATCCCTCACTGCTTTCGTCTCGGGTTGGTTAAATGCCGACCAGTCGCGGTTGAGGTCTATACCACCTGCATTGTGCCGCCAAAAACCTTCATCCACACCATCGGGATTCAGGAGTGGTAACACAATAACCTGAAACTGATCCCTCAAAGATTTCGTTGCCGCATTTTCGGAAAGAAGTGCTTCCGTGAACGCCACCAGCGCTTTGTGTCCAGTAACTTCGGGCGGATGCTGTCTGCCCAGTATCACCAGATAATTTTTGCTTTGATCGTTGCCGAATCGGAATGCCTGAATTGGCCTGCCCAGTGTACTTTTTCCAATTGAAAATGATTTTACTCCCTGCTTTTTTTCGAGATTCTTAATCCATTGATCAACGTGTGCGGATGTGGTCAGTTCCTGTGCTGCAACCCATATCGTGTCTTTTCCGGGATTCACCTCATACAACCGGATTCCGTTTTCTTCTTTAAAGGTCAGCTGCTCCCAATGTGTGCCGTCTTTGCTTATTTTGGGCTCGTACCTGTGTTTTACTTTGTCAGGATAAGAAAAGGAAAAACGGACCGGACCGTCCTGGTTGGCCCAGACTTTAAACGCATACCATGGACTTCCATTCACTGGTGTATTTTCCGGCTCAATGCGCAAATCATACGTGCGTTTCCCGATCTCGTTTGCCTTATTCAACCTGGCACCAGTAAAGTCATTTGAAAAAAATACCTGTTCCTTTTCAAAAGGAAATATGCCTTTCCACTGTTTTTCAACGGGTCTGCTTTCAGTTGGTACACCTTGTATAGGGCCTTGTCCTTTAAACTGCGCCAGGCTTTCAGAACCTGCTCCGGAAATTGCCAATGCGGTCAACATCACCTGTATTAATTTCATTTTATTTGTTTTAATGAATGCTTTCCATGAAGATTTTCGCTGCCTGCGTGTAGAAATGAGAGCTTCTAACCCCGCAACTTGTAAAAACGCAAAGGTAGGAAGCAAGTTTGGATTATAGACCATTAAATATATCAATATTATAGACTATTATTTCATTAGACATTGGTTCACTGAATGTCTTTTCCTATAAATACTTAAGATGAATCTTCTAGGAAAAGCGCCCGCTGATCGTCTCCAAATACGCATCATTATTGGATCTGCTGAATATCACCTCACGGCATTGGTTGAAGCTCACAAAAGCTTTGAGGCTTTGGATTAGCTTTTCTAAAATCAGCGGGTCAACGTCGCCGGGTTCAAAGTGGATGTTATGGACAATCAGCACCTTATTCTTCCGATCGGCTTTGGCATCCATCCTTGCAATGAATTTATCTCCTGTAAGTATGGGCAATGAAAAGTACCCGTACTTGCGTTTGGGAGCAGGTACGAAACATTCGATCTGATAATCAAAATCGAAGAAATCTTTGAGCCGATGCCGGAATACGTTCAGGATATCAAACGGGGAAAGGATGAAAACGTCACTGGAAATTTCAAAGTTAAATTCCTGTTTCGGAAGCATGTATAGCGGTCCTTTCAAGTCATCCACCACCACCATTTTGACCTCGCCTGCCTGAACCATTTTTTGGAGTTCGCTCTTGATCAGGTTGTTTTTTACACGGCAGGCACGCCAGGCCATCTCTTTGGCTGACGAAATCCCCAGCGCCCCTAATGTTCTGTGAATGATGTAACGGGCATATTCTTCATCGGCAGGCATGGTTAAGTCTGTTTCCTGCGGAACAAAATCGAGAGGTAGTCCGTAAACTTTTTTGAAGGTCTTCGTCCGGCCAATCATGAGCTCACCCTCCAGATAAAGTCTTTCGAGTGTAACCTTTGCCGGACGCCAATCCCACCATCCCGTGCTGGCTTCGATGCGATCATTCTCGAAATCCCCGACCATCACGCGTTCTTCCCTTTTTACCCGATCCAGAATCTGCTTCTCCAAACTCGCTTCCTGGTCTGTTATGGGTTTATGCTGGTTTTTGAAAGCTTTTTTGACAGGTAATGTAAAGCGAAAATCGTGCATGGGAATGTAGCCTGCATCCGAGGCAAAATACTCGAATATGCTGCAATCATCGCAAAGGTCTGCAAGCCACTGAGGTTGGTAGCCAGGTATACGCGCGGCCATCACATGGTGATGCGCCCGTTCCACAACGTAATTCGTATCCAGCTGCACAAATCCCAGATGGTCTATCACACGGTATACGGCCTCAATTCCCGTTCCAAATTGTGCTTTGCGGGCAAGTCCTGCCGCATTCAGAATAATCTTTCTTGCTTCCTGCCGGGTTAGTGTAGTAGCTTCCATGATACGAAGATAGGACTTTTGGATACGTGTATCTTGTGAAATACCTATTCGGAGATGAATGGCACTATATTGGTGAATCGGTTTTGTTATGATTTCAGGAGCTCAGTTTGTGAATACTTAACATCCACCTTTATGCAACAAATATCCTTTCCAAGTGAACCGCTGGCATCAAAGCCACTTGTTGCTACATTTTGTATTACGCCCTCGGCACAAAGCTATTTTAACCAGTTACGCAAGCTGCATTTCCCTGCCGAACGCAATTATCTGAATGCACATCTTACACTTTTCCATGCCCTGCCTGACAAACCGTGGATTTTTGAAGACCTACAAAAGCTGTCAGACAATCAACAGCCATTTGATGCAACAGTTCAGAGCATTATGTCCCTGGGAGGTGGAACCGCTTTTAAAATTATTTCTCCTGAGCTTCCATCACTTCACCAAAAACTTCAAAGGATCTGGTTTGAGCACATGACAAATCAGGACCGGGAAAAGAGAAACTTTCACATCACCGTTCAGAATAAGGTGGAACCTGCCGAAGCCAAAAAATTACAGACTGATTTGATGCAAAGTTTTCAACCTTTCGGCTTTACCGTTCATGGTATTCAGCTCTGGAGGTATCACAATGGCCCGTGGGAGTATTTAACGAAATTTGACTTTACGAATCAGCCAACATCTCAGATACGGGCCATGTAATCGGTTTGTAATTGTATTGGCTGCGAACAACAGTTAAAACTTCTTGAAATATTCCAGTGGCGGACCAACTCGGCGAAAGCCGTGTTTTTTTCTAAAATCATCCTGTTCTTCCTCAGATTTGCCCTTCATTGCTCCTGATGCAATCGCGGTAAAAAAAGCCTCCATCTGTCCCGCAGGCTGGAAAGTGATAAGCATTCTGGCTATTCCTTCACTTGTTTTGGTAAATGTATGCGGCACACCTCTTGGCCCAAAAACACTGTCACCTGTTTTTGCCTTATAGATCTCTTCGCCGACTTTAATATTAAATTCCCCTTCCAGAATATACCACCATTCATCCTGATTGTCATGAATGTGCAGTGTCGGTCCGCCATTTTTGACCCTTGTAGACTCAAAGGTGTATATATCTCCGTCGGTATCTTTTGATGAGACTTTGGTGTAAAAGGTATCACCTTCCAGCAGCGTAATGCTTTTACCGAAACGGTCTTGCCCACCTTTTACTGTAAATCCCTTTATGGGTCTTACCTGATTAAAAAATCCGGCTTTATGCCCCGAAAGCATCGTGACCGGCAGAGCCATAGACAGGTTGAGAAATTCGTATCGTTTCATGATATGCAAGTGATGATGGAAAACCTTCTATCAAGTTAACGAGCAGCTGCATCAAAGTCTAGTAGCATTTATTTACCGGCATTTCCATTGACCTGCACATCGCATTTTATACAGGGTATGATCCAACAGGCAGACCGAATCCAACGATCCGATTTGCCTGTTGGACGAATACTTGAAAGGATTAACCTCAGTGATCAGGAGATTTGGCATAGATAAATTATTCACACCCAAATTCTACAATCATGGAAAACACCGGACTAAGTTTCAAATATGAACTCGAAAAGAAAACACCCCGTATCGGAGCAGGACATTACATCAAAAATACGGGTACGAAGGTTTGCCGAATTCTGATCGGGTTCAACAGTGGTCATTATGAGGCGATTGATCTGAGCGAATGGCTTGCTGGAAATCCCAAAGATGTGATAGAAACCAACTTTGGCGTTCACGCTGATTTAACCAATAAATTACCTCAGCGCAAGTTGTTTGCTGTGCCTGCTAAAAGTAGTCAACAGTGATACCCAGTTCAGAGGGTCTTAGCGAAACGCTGACAGAAGTGCACGATGAGCAGGGATTGATGGTGACGAGGGCTTTTTTTACTAAAATTCTACCTTTCTAAAATGAATCCGTTTTTCTACCAGAGCCTGTCTATCTGCCACTCCGCAGCCACGGTTTCAAAATTTTTGTTACTTGCGGCATAACCACCCATGTTAATAGTGTAACCATGCACGATGCGATAATGAGAACACGAAGCAGTATTGGAAGCGGCTGAATGTGGGGACCGATGGTTAAGGACAAAAACAGGCTGGTCGGAAAGACACCACACAAGGTAGCAATCGCCATTTTCCAGCGGGGAGGCGGCGTTGGTGAACGAAACCAGGCTTCCAATCCAGTCAGCTGACGATAATTTGGCTCCTCTGTGAGCGTGGAGGCGTAGGCTTCCCAATCTTTAAAAAGCTGCGAATTATAAAATGCATCGCGCTCAGCTTCATCTGCGAAAGTTCTGAGAATACCGATTTCCCGACTGTCGGTTCCGGGTAATGGAGAGATCATGCCGGCTCCCTGCACACCGCCGTGCAAAAACGATTCGCCGAGAAAATGGCGGAGTGCTTCTGTAAATTCCTTTTCTTTTCCCGGAAGAACTCTGCGCGTAATGGCAACATGTATAGGCATGATATTCAGGTTTTTAATTCTTCATTACACCAGCTTGCTGTAAACAGCCTTCGCTTCTTGCAAAGCTCCTAAGCAAATATTCTTCACAGTATTCACACAACTTAGTAAGTCCACAGATTTCGGGCCAGCCTCTTCCAGCTGATCCAGGTACTCGCTGAGCAGAGGAGTCAGTCCCATAATGCCGATGCTCGTTTTCATATGTTTCTGGTGATTGAATCCTCGGCCTGGCTGAACCGCTCGAAAATACTTATTTTCGGTCGTATATTCCTATCACAGGAATACGAAAGCTAAGTTATCAATTTTGGTATAAAACCACTGAATTGAGCTCATAAACACTTTTAAGTAAAAAATACGAAAAAACCGCTGAGCTATTCAGCGGTTTTGAGGGGAGAAGTGTTATGGTTTTCTGAAATGTTTTATTCAGGCAAAATGAGCGCGTAACATCCAAGCCATTTCTTCATGTGTTTCCAGCAGTCCCGTGATGAAATCACTCGTTCCGGCATCGTGGTATTCGTTGGCAAATGGGTTAATGTTTCCGCGAATGAATGTGATGATACTTTCGTGGTCTTCAAGCAATTCTTTTATAAATCCGGCGCTGTCATTTTTATTGGCGGTGGCCTCTGTAAGGTGGGTTAGCTGCAAAAGCTGCGTTAATGTAGCTGGTGCATAGTGGCCGATCTTACGTATACGTTCGGCAACGCTGTCCATCACATCGTCCAGTTGCTGGTACTGCGCTTCGAAAAATAAATGCATGGCATGAAAGTCGGCGCCTTCGATGTTCCAGTGGGCATTTCTGGTTTTGGTATACAATACAAATTCATCCGCAAGTAATTTCGCCAGCTGGGCTGAAACCGCGTTTCTATTTTCTTCTGAAATTCCAATGTTCGCTTTCATGATCTGATTATTTAGAAGTATGCTTTTCTTTTTTTGTGATAAACAAAATTATACTTTTTAAAGTCTGATCAGTTGTAATTTTCGGTGAACAGGCAAATAGCGTCGTTGAAAGAAGATGATGATATGGTGATTCAGGTAAATTTTGAAAAGCGATCGCTAACTAACAGGGCCGGTGAAAACAGACCGGATTCGGACGCAGTCAGATCCAACTACCTCTTTTTAATGTGGGTCAGTTCAATAGGTAGTCCAATACTATTTCCGAAGCCATGGTCTAGGAAAGATAACGCATGCCCACTGAATCTGATCCGCAAACCATTCTTTTGATACTCTTCTGGTAAATTACAGGGAACGAGGGGTTGTGTTAACCCATCCGCATCATCATTTTTGATAAAATAGCTGTCAAAAGTGGTGCCATCCTGTCTGGTATTTGTCATGGAAAAAACAAATGTATCCACATTTTTCAAAACTCTGAAACAGTTCGCACCTGTTACATTTGTACAGCCCGTAAGCTCAGCAGGACCCAAATCATCCGCTTTATTACAACCCATTAACAACACAAAAGCTAGCTGGAAAAGAAGACTTGTTTTCATAATTTCAAGATTGTTTTGTACGATGACTCATCAGTCGGGCAAATGGTTGGAAGGGAAGATTATTTGATATTACGACAGTCTAAAATAGGATTTGCTGGGTTCTATAGGATGTTTTTCATTCACTTTAACAAGTATTTGTTTGGTTTGACGTAATAGGATGATGACTTTGATTTGGTGCTATACCAATGATGTATCATTCGTCCTCAGCCATAAATTTTTCAAGCGTTCTTAAATTCTCCAGTGCGGCACCCATGGTATTGTTGAAATAGACATAAACGGTTTTTCCCGCATCCTGCCATGCGCTTACATAACCTGCATACTCGTAAAGAAATCCCTGGTCGTAGCTTCCCTTGTAATTTCCGTTTGGTCCATGGAAACGAAGGTAGATTATGTCGGCATCCAGCTCCTGGTGTGGCGACTGGCTGCCTGATTTGTCATGATAAACCATAGCCAACTGGTTTGTATTCAGAAGATCAAAGGTACGGGATGTATACCACGACGGACTTCGGAACTCAACTGCCACAGACCAGCGATTTTTATTGAAATGTTGCAAAGTTTCAAGCAGGGAAGATACTTCTTGGAACAAGGCGGCTTTAACAGATGGTGGAAATTGCACAAGAATACAACCGGCTTTTTCTCTGGCTGGTTCGATTACTTCAAAAAACCTTTCCACATCGACCTCATTGAATTTCAGTGACGGACTGTGAGAAATCTGTTTCCACAATTTGAAGGTGAAACGGAAATCCTGGCGAACCGCCCGGGTCCATTCGCCAATGGTCGCCGGCCTTGGCAGCTTGTAAAAAATGGAATTGATTTCAATCGAATTAAACAGCTTTCCATACACCATCATCCGGCTCTGGCCTTCGAATTCGGCAGGATAGGCCTGTCTGTTTTTATACGGCAAAACCAGCCCGCTGGTTCCCAGATAAATTTCTCCCCGCTTAGCCATCATTTAATAAATATTTCATTCACCGGAGCTTTCTATTAAAATCACGCCGTGTAAAATTTTCACATGTTCATGGAATAACTTCAACCTTGCCATGCGCTCCTCAAACCTCAAAAGTGAGAAATTGAGGAAATTCCGGATCGCGGATTCTCATTATTCCGATGGCACGCTTATTATGTCTTGCTACGCACGCTAACCAATTAAACACGGAATTTGTGCTCACAAAATCTTCCACCCACTCAACCCTTGATGCAATAGCACCAGGCGACGTGACTTTGCTTATAAACGGGCAGCAGGTTTCATTATAACTGGCTCCATGGGTGAGCTTGCTGGATGCGATCAGAGAATATGCGAACCTTACCGGAACGAAGAAAGGGTGCGATCATGGCCAGTGTGGCGCATGTACGGTGCTTTGTGATGGTGAACGTATGCTTAGCTGTCTTACGCTGGCTGTTATGAAGGATGGTTCAGAGATTACCACCATTGAAGGTATCGGAACAAGCGGGGACATGCATCCTTCACAGAAGGCGTTCATTGAGTATGACGCTTTTCAATATGGTTATTGCACTCCGGGGCAAATTTGCAGCGTGATAGGGATGTTGGGTGAGGGTAACAGGAATGGGGCTCGCAATTTGTAAAAAAATAGCAGAACGTCATCAGGGAAAAATGTGGTGTGAATCGGAACAGGGAAAACCTTTTACTTTACCATATATCAAAACTACTATGAGCTAACAAATCATGAGAAAGTATAAGATAGCAATGCTGATTTTATCTGACCTGAATATGCCAGGGAAAAATGGCTATGATATTTTATCAGAGATGCAATCCGATGATAAGTACGCAGCTATTAAAGTGGTCATTACGTCCACCTCTTCAATTAAGTCGGTCAGAGATAAATGCCTAGAATTGGGAGCGTTCGATTTTATTCCAAAACCGGAAACCTTCATTGATTACAGCTCTTTTGTAACTGAGTTGTATACCAGGGTGGAAAACACCGCGATTTAGTCCTTATTTATAGCTAAAAACGCCCCGCTGACAGATAGATGTCGGCGGGGCGTTTTTAGCTATTGTCAGTTAGTTCCAGTCGTTGGCGATGTCTTTTGCCACAAGCGGATTGGTGTTTTTCTCGGATAAAGGTATAGGGAATAATACATGTTTATCTTGGAAAAAAGGCTGGCTGGAAGTTGGATACTTCGCTTTCTTTTCCGCGTTCAGTGTCTGTTTAGCAACTCCCCAGCGAATCAGATCAAACCAGCGTACCTGTTCGCCGGATAGTTCAAGCTGGCGTTCGAGCATAATCTTTTTAATCGCTTCCTCCTTACTTCCCAGATTGGTATAGGCAAATGCACCGGATCGGGTTCTTACCTGGTTTATCAGCGGAAGGGCGTCAGCGATCTTGCCGTTATTGATCTGCGCTTCGGCGAGCATCAGCAGCACATCGGCGTAGCGTATTACCTGTGAGTTAATATCCGACTGAGGCAGTTCACCTTTCTCTTTGTACTCGTATGGTTCATATTTTCTCCAACGGAAACCGTTGCCGTTTTCAGCATATGGGTAAGGCTTTGCACCACCAGGACAGTTATCGCAATAAGTCACATCGCCGCCACTTGTTTTGTCTCCGTAAAAAGTATTTTTCGCTCTCGGATCCACATAAACTTTGCCGGATTCGTCGGAATACGTAAATGCTTTTACGGCTGCATCCGAGATGAATACGTTACGCCAGTCGTTCCAGCCATATTCCATGGCGCGTCCGGTCAATGTGTTCTTACCACTTCCTGATCCTTCCTGAGAACCGAACATATAGTATGGACTTCCTTCGGCCCAGCCGCCCCATGCTTTATGAGGGATATCAAAAACTGTTTCGGCATTTTTTACAGGTGATTTGGTAAACAGTTCGTCAAGATTTTGCACCAGGCTGTACGTGTATGGAGCTTTGGTAAGCAAGTCAAACTGTGTTGCTGCTTCTGCATATTTTTTCTGAAACAAATAGGATTTACCCAGCAGCGCAACAGCTGCTCCTTTGGTTACCCGGCCCAGATCGGCCGTTGCATAAGTGACAGGCAGGCCGCTGATCGCATTTTTCAGATCTGATTCGATCTGCTTCCAGTTATCCTCCACAGTAGCTCTCGATAGATAAAATTCGCTGTTGCCGCCGTAGTCTGTACGAATAGGAACACGGCCCCAGAGTGTTACCAGCAAAAACTCCGCATAGGCTTTCAGAAAGTAGGCCTCCGAAATGTACTGGGTAAGTTTTGCTTTCTCGGCATCAGAAGCCGGAACCACTTTTGCCGCCTTGTCAATCACCAGATTGGATCTGAAAGTGAGCTTGTAAGCGGTAGACCAAAGGTCATTAATCTGAGCATGATTGGCCGCATAGCTATAATCATGAAGCTGCAAAACATCTCCCAAAAGCGGTGCATCAGCCTCAGCCTCATTACCGGTCAGATCCATGAGATAGTAGAAGTCTCTTGAATAAAGCCCTTTGTAGAGCATCAGACCATAGGCTGCTGTGAGCGATTCCGAAATGGTTGCTGGTGTTGTGAAATAGGTGTCGTCGTTATAACTCGCTTGGTTTTTTACATTATCCAGTGAGTTGTCGCAGCCGGCTAAGGCCAGGCAGGCCAGCGTTCCGAGCGAAAGTATTTGCTTTTTCATTATCGGTAAAATGAAGTTGAATGAAAAGAATTTTAAAACCCAACCTGTAATCCAAGAAGGAAAGTCCTTGGCTGTGGATATTGACCTGTATCGACGCCTTTTGTGAAAATAAACGATTTCGCATCGTTAACACTGGCGCTCACCTCCGGATCATATCCTTTGTAGTTGGTGACAGTCAGCAAATTCATCGCCGTTGCGTATACCCGGAAGCTGGAAAACACTTTACCAACTGTGGAGTTTAACACCGTTTTTGGTACCGAAAATCCGAGTGTGAGATTACGAAGACGCATAAACGAGCCATTTTCAAGGAAACGATCAGAGGCACGCAGGTTGGACGGTGTGTTCTGTCCTGATCTTGGCATATCCGTTACATCACCGTCTTTTTTCCATGCATCCAATACCGCAGTTGAGGAGTTAAACGGTCGGGTTGTTCCTTCTGTCCAGTAGCGCAGTGCGTTGTATACTTTCACATCTCCGATACCAGCCAGTCCCATCGAAAGGTCAAACGCTTTGTAAGCCAAGTTGACAGAGCCGCCGTAAGTCCAGACAGGAATTGCAGAACCTAAAAACGCCTGATCCAGATCTGTAATTTGTCCGTCACCGTTCAAATCTTTGTAAACGATATCACCCGCTTTCAAACCGTCCTGATAACTTTTGAATCCTTTGCCGACCGCCAGTTCGTTGTATCGGGCAACCTCAGCAGTGCTTGACACCACTTTGTCAACCTGGAAACCGTAAAAGGATCCGATTGCTGCGCCAACGTCTGTTTTGGTAATGTTGATCCCACCGTTTGTGGTTCCGCTTACAATAGGTCCGCCGCTTCCAAGAGACACCACATTATTCTTGTTGTAACCCGTGTTGGCAGATACGCTGTAACTAAAATCTCCTGCCTGTCCTGCATATGAAAGTGCCACTTCAAAACCTTTATTGATCGCATTGGCTGCATTTTGAACCATACTTGCATCGTTGTAAACATCTCCGAGTCCTGTAGATACCGGCAGTTTTACGTCCAGGAGAAGATCCTTACTATCACGTTTGTAGAAGTCCAGACTAACCTGCAATCTGTTGCGTAGCAGACCAAAGTCAAGACCGAAATCTGTCTGTGTTGTTTCCTCCCATTTCAGGAAAGGGTTTGGGACTCTGGTAACTGTTGCACCTTGCTGGAACGCTTTGCTTTCTCCGAAGGAATAAACAATGTTGTTGTTTCCATAACCGCGATATACAGTTGGGTCGGTAAGGAAAAGTCCGATGTTGGCATTTCCGGTGATCCCCCAGCTACCTCTGATTTTAAGATCGGAGATGAAGGAAACATTTTTCATAAATCCTTCATTGGCAACTTTCCAGGCTACACCAACCGACGGGAAATTACCTTTCCTGAACGCTTTTCCAAATGCGGGATTGATGTCCTGGCGCAGAGAAGCGTTGATCAGGTATCGGTCGTGAAATCCGTAGGTTACGCGTCCAAAATAGGAGCGGGAGGCGTAAATTCCGGATCCGGTACCGGTAATGCTGTTCGATTTAGATACGCCGATTTGTTTGATCAGATCATTCGTAAATCCCGATCCTGTCATATTCACACTCCGGCTTCTGTTGCCTTCGTTGTAGGTATTACCAGCCATTACCGAAAAGTCGTGAAGCCCGATTGTTCTCGTATAGCTCAGGATGTTTTCAATAATCGGTGAAACAGAAAAACCGTAACTCTCATCAATTTTGCGATCTGTTTTAAGGTTGCCATTCAGATACTCACCAGTATAGTTGTAGCTGTTTGTATTGGAAAGACCAATGTTAGCCTGCGTTCTGAATTTAAGACCGTTGATGATATCCACTTCACCCCAAAGCTGAAACAAATTGGAAACACCTCTTGAAAGTTTCTCCGTCAGGTAAATTCCCGGCAACGGATTGAGGGCATCATTCTGATCCAGAATGGTAGTAACTCTGCTGTAACCACCAAGGTTTGTAGGATCCATGGTTGGTGCGTAAGGTGGCATGCGAAGTGTTTCCACAAAGCTGGCCACATTTCCGGTTGTTCTGTTGTATCTGAAATTGATGGTCTGTCCAAGTCGAATTCTTTTGCCGATCTGCTCTTCAAGCTGCGTACGTAAATTGATACGCTGATAACCGTAGTCTTTCATAATCCCTTCCTGATCCGTATATCCGGCTGAGAAATTATAGGTTGCTTTGTCGCTTCCGCCTGTTACGTTCACATGGTGTTCAGTTATTTTTCCATTGCGAAAAATCTCCTTTTGCCAGTCTGTTCTCGTAACCAATACATCAGGCGTGTTCAGCTTGTCGGGTACTTTGTTTCCCTGCGCTTCATCAATGTCCTTCACCAGTTGCACATATTGAGGAGCATCAAGCATATCAAGTTTTTTCCATGCCTGCGCTATCCCTACATAGCCATTGTAGGTTACTCTCGGCGTGCCGGCTTTCCCTTTTTTAGTGGTGATCAATACCACGCCATTTGCTGCGGACGCGCCATAAATGGCCACAGATGCCGCATCTTTTAAAACCGTAATGTCCTGAATGTCATAAGGACTAACCGAGTTGATATCTCCGCCCTGAATTCCGTCGATCACATACAGAGGATCGGAATTGGTGAGCGAACCTACACCGCGAATAATGATTTTGGCGTTGGAACCCGGTAGTCCGCCTGTATTAACGATCTGTACACCAGCTATTTTTCCTTGTAAAAGCTGCTGCGCGGATGTGGCTGAAACATCTCCGAATTCTTTACGGCCCACCACTGCAACTGCTCCGGTGAGGTCTTTCTTCTTAGCCGTTCCGTAACCTATTACGACCACTTCTTCCAACGCTTTGGTATCAACTGCCAGTGAAACATCAATAATAGAACGATCACCAACATTCTCTTCCTTAGGTAGATATCCTACGAATGAAAAAATCAAAACCACGTTGGAGCTTGTGCTGCTTATTTGATACTGACCGGATATATCTGTCGTGACGCCTCGTTGTGAGCCTTTTATCACCACACTCACGCCAGGTAGTCCGTCGCCTCTTTCGTCGGTTACTTTACCTTTCACAGTAATTTCTTCCGGACTAAGTTTTGCATTTCTGGAAACAAGCACATCGGGTGTGTTAAAAGTCTCAGGCGAAGTTGCCGGTGAAGTGGTGGCGCTCTCGATGGTAGCAACAGCAGATTCTACGGTCTTTTTTTCATATCGCGAAACGATTACATATGCTTCCTTTCCTGCTTTTTTGAATCGAAGGTTAAAGGGTTTTAGCAAATCACTTAACTGCTTTTCGAGCTTGTTTCCCTCCTGGTGGTATTCAGCGCCGGTAATCATAATATTTCTCACCGTTTCTTCTTCAAACAATATGCTCACCTGATGTTGCTTACCCAGGTCGATCAATAGGTCTTTAAGGTTTTTTGCTCTGTTACGGTTTTCCGTATGCTGTGTACGCGCTGGCACCTGCTGACTTGCAAGGGAAATTGCCTGCGCAGTACAAAGCTGCTGAACAGATAACATGGTCAGCACGATGCGGGTTTTTTGTAGAAATCTGCTACTCATGATTTAAATTGGTTTCTGATTTTCTCAATTCTATAAATTCATTATGTTTTACCACTTCCAGATGTAACAGCTCGGATAATATGGCAAGCAGGTCATCGGCTTGTCTGGCTTTATACACACCGCCAATCCGGCGTTTTCCAAGAACGGGATCAAGAATACGCACCTTCACTTTAAAGCGGTCGTTCATTTGCTCAACTGCCTCAGACAAAAGCGTATTGTTGAAATAGAACATGTCCTGCTTCCAGGCCACAAATTCGGCTGGCGCTGCGGCTGTGAGTGTAGCTTTGCCATTTTTTTCGGAAGAAAACAAGTTGCCTGGTTTCATGTAAAGCTGTTTTCCTTTTGGCAGGCTCAGTTTTACTTTTCCTTTTGTTAAAAAAACCTTGGTTCCTCTTTCACGGGAGAAAGCGACAAACTCGGTTCCGAGGACTTCAATGCGATAATCGTTGTCCATTTTTACGATGAAACGACTGTCGTTTTCTGTGTGCACAACCTTAAACTCGGCTTCTCCTTCCAGGATCACTTCCCGGTTTCCCGATCCAAAACCTAACCTTGGTATACGTAATACCGAATTGGCGTTCAATACCACGCCTGTTCCGTCGGAAAGCTGATAGGACGCGATCTGACCATTTTCTGAGATCAGCGATTTGTACATCAGTTCTTTTCTGAAAACAAAACCGGCTACCAGCACAAAACATGCTGCCACCGCGCCCCAGAGCCATTCTGTTCTGATGACTTTTGATCTGACTTTTTCTGTCGGTGCCAAAATCGGTTCTTTGTCCACCGCTTCGTTATGAATGAAGGCAACGTATTCGGACAGAGCCGCTTCTACTTTTGGTGAGAACTGCGGATGGCGGGTTTCCCATTCGTCCAGATAGTGATAATAAAGCTCTTCGTTCTGCGGGTCAGCGAGCCATTCTTCAACGAGCTTACGCTGAATGGATGTGGTCCTTCCGTCGAAAAAATCGAACAGGACATCCTTTGATAGTGATTCTTTCATTTTATACTTTTTAGCTTTTACAGTCCGGACAGGACTGTTTTGATAATTTCAGAGCAACTGCAAAACCGTTGTCGTGCGACAAGGCGATGTTCATTTTAGCATTGTAGAGAACAGACAATTACAGTCTTCTCAACCCCATGCCGGGTTTGCATTTTTATTGAAGCAACAGCGCCAGGAATAAAAACCAGCTGTCTTTAAGTCCGTTACGGAGCCGGGCAATTGCGCGTGTGATGAGCGCTTCCACCGATTTTGGAGTGATCTGCAGTTCGGCGGCGATTTCTTCCAGGGTTTTGCCTTCCACACGTTTCAGCAGATACGCTTTGCGGCATTGAGGCGGCATCTCCTGTACAATACGTTCCACCTGCTGGTGCAATTCACTGTAAAGCAATGCATCACACGGATTAAGAGCCTGTGCAACAAAAGGGGTTACTGATGTTTCAAGAGGGGAGGTGCGGTTCATATCCCATTTCAGATAATTGTAGGACCGGTTCCGTACAGCCTTGTAAAGATAAGCCCGGTAGGAGGTCGTGATGAGCTCGAATGTGCGGCTCTGCCAGAACGCTGCAAATACTTCGGAAACGATGTCTTCTGCAACTTCATCCGAGTGTACAAATCGTATGGCGTGGTTGCAAAGGTTTGTGTAGTATCTGCGAAACAGGAGCTCGCATCCTTTCTGAGGATTTTGACCAAACATTTCACGAATAAGGTATTCATCATGAAGCATTACCGGCTCGTGATCGGTCAGGGGAAGATCCGGATGCTCACTCGCAGCTGATTCGGGTCCCAATTTTTTTATAGAATTAATTGCCATACGCATCTGATTATTCTTACTGTGGATTTACAGTTTAATCATACAGACAAGACAACCTACTACATCCCCATACTATAAATAATATTTTTTTTTCATCAAATAATTCAATTGAAAAAAGAGGAATGGGGTTATACTGATCACATCATGAAAAAGTCCGGATCAACTTATGCTGACCCGGACTTAAGACATTGAACTGATAAAAATACTTTAAGAATTACTGCTTAATAACTTTTACCGATACTGACTCTTTAATTGTGCCTGCTTTGATAATATACAGACCGCTGTTTTTGCCAAGAGGCAGAACATGTTCCTCATTCTCAACAGGATTGTCTACTAACTTCCTGAACAGAACGCGCCCGTTCAGATCGCTCACCACAATGCGGACAGGACTTGATTCTGAACCGCTGATGACGATATTTGCTTGGTCACCTGCTACCGGATTTCCAAGCACGGTAACACTTAGCCGGCCCGAAGTTGCATCACTCACTGATGCTCCAAGTCGTGCATTTGCTTGTGTAGCGGGTTCCAGACCATAAATCAACTGACCTTTGTAGTAAACCGTTATTTTATCATTCTCCGCAAATGAACCTGCCGATTTGAAGGAATAATCATTGGTTTCATCAAAAGCTGACCAATTCGATTTTCCGATTCTATACTGAATATTGCCTGTGCTGCTCAGCGGATATAGTTTACCAAGAGATGCCGCCGTTTTCAGTTCGAAATAGGTATCGGCATTTGCTCTTTGCTGATTGTTTACAAACTGTCCGGAAATATTTCCGTTGCCTAGTTTGGCGAAGTCAATCCAATGATTGAGGCTGGCCGTACCATCTGCTGTGAACCAGTACCGGATCGAAAGATCAGAGTAGTCGACAGGCACATTTCCTTTGTTCTCAATTTTCAGCCAGGTGCTCAGTGACGTTGGGGCCGCATTGGTGTTTTTATTTTCGGAATAAACCCTCAAATCAGTTACCGATACTATCGTATCGGGTTCAGTGCCCCACCAAAGTTTACCATTTCTGTACAAAGTGATGTGATCGTTTACCGCATAAGAAGAACCATTTTTGAATGAATAATCATCGCTTTCTGCAAGATTTTCCCAGTTGGTATTCGCAAACCGTGACTGTATCACACCCGAGTTTCCTCCTGCATTCAAATTTCCTGCCGAAGTGTTAAACTGATATTCAATGTATCCCAGAGCGCCCTGACGCGGTTTGTCAAGTTCAACGTAGTTCATGGAAACCTTGTTATTTCCCATCTCGGCATAATCAATCCATTTGTTTATTCCTGAATAATTTTCAGCGGTAATCCAATAGCGTGCTGTAAGTTCGCTGTAAGGAATCGCAGCCGGGCTTTCATTAACTATACTCAGGAAAGGTTTGATGTTATTGTTATTTACCTGACCATTGTCGCCGTCTTTGTAAAGTACTTTCAAACCAGATGAAACAACAAGCGTACGGCTAACAGTGGCAGCTGCGCTATATGCTTCATTGCCGTTCTGAGAAGCGGTAATTACAGTAGTTCCTGGTGCTACGACCTGTATTTTTCCATTGGAAATAATGGCAACCGTAGTATCAGAACTTGCATAGCTAACCGGTAAACCAGAAGTTGCTACCGCGCCAGCATCAAAAACGGCGTCTCCAACAATTTTCGGTGTCAGGCTGTCCAAAGAAATCGTTTGTGCGGTTTGTGGGGGAGGAGCGATCGTCAGACAGAAATCATCTAATACAAGCTGTCCTGTCGGACCTGCTTTCGAAGCCCAGATACCGATGGTTGCGGCATTTGCAGGTGCGAATTTAGTGGTTGAATATTTGGTATACACCGTTGCAACAGAGGCTGGCGTAGACGGATGTACCTGGAACTGTATTTTTGCACTCTCTATTTTTACGCCCTGAGCATCATAGAAATCTAGCCCAATTCCGGCCCACCATGGGAGTATCAATTGTGCTGCATTGGCAGGGTTTGGCGTTCCTTCCACTTTGGCCCAAACATCAAAAGTAATTTCCGAACCACCGGTTATTGAGATTGATTTCCCATAATTAATCGCTCCCTGATCGGCTGTAATTACGGCGCTTTTCAATCCACTTGTAGCAGATGTGCCAATTTTTGCTGCCGAGACATTCGGATTTCTGATCCAGTTTACAAAGCCACTTTCAAAACCATTGTTCGTCATGATACCGCATGCTCCCGCACTGACCACAGTGATGGCTGAACCAGAAGAAATACCGCTTGCATCTTGTGCTGTTGCAGCAATGGTGGCTGTACCAATAGCGATGGCGGTCACGATTCCGGTACTGCTTACTGTTGCAACAGATGGATCTGATGAACTCCAAATCACCGTTTTATTGCTTGCAATTGCAGGAGCAACGGTTGCTTTAATCGAAGTCGTATCGCCCACACCAACTGTTGCAGTCGTTTTATTAAGAACTACCGATGTCAGCAACACATTGGAAGAAGTAATCACACTGCTTGCTGTTTTTGCGCCATCCTGCGTGGTCACCGTAATGGTTGCATTGCCTGGTGAAACACCTGTCAACACGCCACTCTGATTAACCGAAACAATACCTGCATCTGAGCTGGACCAGGTGATGGCTTTGTTTGTAGCATTTGCCGGTTGTATACTTGCAACAAGGGTTATTGAATTGTTTACACCAACGGCGCCAGTTGCAGGAAGGGTCACGCCGGTTACTGCAATGTTGGCAGCTGTGACTGTTGAAGAGGCAGTTTTTCCACTTTCGTTGGTCGTAGCAGTAATGACCGCGGAACCCGGAGATTCACCTTTAAGAAGTCCGTTTGCATCAACACTTACAATGGAAGTATTTGACGAGGTCCACGTTACCCTTTGATTGGTCGCGTTTGCTGGTAATACCGTTGCTGCTAGTCTTGTTGTATCACCCACACCCACAAATGCAGTTGCAGGGTTTACAGCAACAGAGCTAAGCGGATTTAGCCCGATTTCTATTGCATTGATTGCAGGATAGTTCAGGTTTGCAATCGGTCTGAAAACCAGTGCGATCTGTCCTTGTGCTGTGGATTTAACTTCAAATTCACGCACAATCCCTTTGTATTTGCCACCTGCTTGTGTTAAAATATCAAAGTTTTTAAGCAACGTATCGGCAACGGTGTTGGCTGTTACGTTAAATTTCCTTTTTCCAGCCGTGATGACGGTTGATAGCTCTGCAAAATGCAAGCGTACCACATACTTGGAGTTGGGAATCAGATTTTCGTAGCGGTAGGTCATCGGCGATCCGGTGTTACGCTGCGTTTTATACGCATCCGCTGGTGCGGGTCTTACCACGCCGCTGAGGTCTATTGCCGTGGTAACAGTCGAGGTCCACATGTTTGGAGATTGCGGGTTGTCGGCTATAAAGTTGCCGATTGTTGGTCCGCCGCAATTGTTCGCGATTACGGTTGTCCCAACTGTCAATACACCTGTTGCCGTTTTGGCTCCGTCCTCCGTGGTAACGGTTATGGTGGTAGTGCCCAGTTTTAATCCTGTCACAAGTCCGCTTGAATTGATCCTTGCCACCGTGGTATCAGACGAAGCCCAGCTCACGTTTTTGTTGAGCGCATTGGCAGGTAAAATTGTAGCCGTCAGATTTTTACTTGTGCTCAATCCAATGCTGATGGCCGAGTCCAGCAATACGCTTGCCACATGAATAACAGGAGTGACTTTTATACTGCTTTGGGCAGTTTTGCCTCCATCTTGTGTCGTTACTGTAATATTTGCAATACCAGTACTCACGCCCGTAACTAATCCGGTTGCGTTTACAGTCGCAATGTTGTTGTCGGACGAGGTCCAGCTTACTGCATTATTAGAAGGATACGCCGGTGTCAGCGTTGCTTTCAGTTGTTTGGTTAAACCTACTATCACAGAATCCGCGGCAGGAGTTACCGCAACAGAAACAACCGGTCCGCCGGAAGGCTCGCCAACGAAAATTCCGTTCCCTGCGATCCCAAGATAAACTCTGCCGTGCAAATCGGCCGTCATGTTACTCACAATACCCGGAACAGGGTTTGCGATGGTGGTCCATGTAGCTCCGTTGTCATCAGAACGGAAAACTCCGTAGGTAACACCGTTGATCGGCGTGCTTTCGGAACTGACATAAAGTACCGGATTGGAGGAAGCTGTTGTATCAGCTTTCCCCACTGCAATCCATTTCACTTTGGTGATACCCGCAGGATTCACTTTTGTAAAAGTATTGCCTGCATCTGTAGAGTGAAAAAGTCCGTCACCGGAGAAAGAAATCCACAAATCACCTTCGATACCTGGTGTGGTTTCAACGTTCATTTGCGCGACATTTCCCACATTAGGCAAGTTGGTAGCAGCGGTAGGCGCAAAACTTACACCGCCATTCGTACTGACGTACATTTTACCAGCTGCATAAATGTAAAAGAGATCTCCGTTCACCTTGTCCGCGGCAAGCGGATTCATGCCTGCCCAGATTTGGTATATGTCTCCGGGTTTTAGCACAGCATTGGGTACTCCGCCGGCTGGTGTCCAGGTTGTTCCCAGATTCGAAGATTGATAGGTGAGGCCTCCCTGCGTTACCCAAACCATTTTTCTGCTTGTGGCTGAAACGGCAATACGTCCGCGTGCTCCGGGTAATGAAGCAAATTTGGTATAGGATGTGCCGCCATCGGTAGAATAACCACCAATGCCCGATCCGTTCCAGCCGTCACTACCTACACGAGCTATAAAATTGGGGTCGGAATACTGAATTGCTCCGCCGGAAGTATTGCAACCTGTATTGGTCGCAAAAAAACTTGATATTCCTTTGGCAGGGGGTGTATCAAGCGTCTTGTGATCAAAACCGCCTACATCACCGGTCGTAGATACCAGAAAATTTGGTCCCGAAGGTGGCGCTACCAGCGGTCCTGCTACTACTATTTCTTCCAGACCGTTGTTACGAAGTTTCCAGGTAACCTGGCTTGCCCATACATTGGTCGTTTGTCCTACATCGAGCATGTCGGTGAACCACACCTGCCCTTCATTGAAAGGATCCCATACAAATCCGTTGACATCATGCCCGATATTTCCGTTTGCTCCATTGCCAGCTGAATGAGGTGCTTCCGTTACGTCACGTGTTGCTGGCACCATTGGCGTCCAGCTTCCGCTGCTTCCGCCGTTTGTGCTTCTGTAAGCCACATCGTGGTTCCAGGTTCCGGAGGTTGCTATAATGATCTCGTTACTATTTACCGGGTTCACACCAACGGTACTATACTGTTTACCGGCGGCCGGAGTAATGTCAATCCAACTGTTTCCATTCCATTTATTCACGGTCGTGCCTTCCTCTTTTACATTCCAGTCCCGAAGGGTTTGCGTTACATAAAATGTACCATCGTTACTGATGCTCGCACGACGTGGTCGGATGGGGCTGCCCGGCATTAATGTAAATGTATTTCCGGCATCGGTGCTGCGATAAACGCCATTGAGACTTCCAAAAAAGATATTTTTTGTGACGCCGTTAAGTGTTCCTCCACTTTTATCAAAAAAGATAAATCTGCCTGCCACGTTGTCGGCTAAGGAAGTATTCACTTTTGTCCAGGATCCCACGGCTCCTGCCGCTGTACTTTTATAAGTGCCGTTCGCGCGTGTTGTCACATACACCACATTGCTGTTGTTGGGATCAACCACCAGGCGGTCTGTGAAAGTCTGGTCGCTGTTTGGCAGCACCGTAATCGGAAGCTGACAGTCAGTCCAGGTAGCACCCCGGTCCACCGACTTCATTACCGTGCCGGTCCCGGTACCACCACCGGGCACAGTTCCTTTTCCAGTCTGGTGTGTGGCATAAAGTATGTTTCCTGTTATGTCATTCGGATCAAAGGCAAGATCTCCGCATCGGGCTGCCACTTCCCAGTTCCAGTATGTGGTCGGTATCTTATCGTACCACATCAGGTCTTCCCATTTTTGAGTGGCGTGGTTCCAACGGTAAGGTGTGCCTACATCGGTCGTGATAAAATAGAGATTGGGCACTTTGGGATGCGCCTTCAAGCTCGTCACATTGCCGCCACCGCCCATCCGCACCGACTTCCAATTGTAAGTCTGTGCATTAGTTACAAAATTCAGGGTTCCTGTGAGTGCAATCAACAGGATCAGGATTCGGATTGATGTTTTCATAAATGTTGTTTTAGTAAGAAATAAACTGTGTTACCTCATTAGAAAAACAACCTCTATGCAAGGTTCTTTTTTTGTAGAAAAAAGTCGGCTATTATAGAAATAAGTTTCAATAATTCGACAACACATCTCCATACAGACAAGTAAAAACGGAAATCCCCATATTATAACTTCATATTTTACAAAAAAATAAAGTTTAATGTATCAGGATGGTTTGACTGCCACCGGATCTGAGGTCATGAAATGAATGGTGAAAGCCTGCACATGCCCCTGCCATAAAAAACAAAAAGTTACAAAGCCCCGAAATCAGCGATTTAGCAAGGCTTTGTAACTTGAATTATCTCCACGATTATGTCATCTGCCGGTATTCCTGCTGTTTCCGAACAGGAACTGATTCGGCATGATCATTTCCCGGATCCTTTGGACGTTGGCTGCCTCGGAGGGACAGGGCCATCGTTCTCATTTTGACTGCCTGATTCACCTGATGGAGGAGGCTGGATTTCGTCATCCGAACCCGAGTCCATTGCAGCATCTGTTGGCAATGGAGGTGGTTGGGACGAGGTGTCCTCATCGGTGAAATCTAAACCTGCTTCCATGTTGGCACTAGCAGGTGGTGCGGGAACCATCCCGGCAAGTGCGTCTGTATTTCCTTCGTCGTGAGGTGGCGGCGGAAGTACTTGCGTTTCGAAGGCAGCTGAATTGCTGGCATCTGTTCCCTGGCTGGACATGCCACCCTGAATGGCTTTAAGCCCTTCAATGGTGTCTGACTCATATGTTATTTTATAATACGACATAAGTAATCCTTTTTGATTTTGAAGTTCAAAAACTAGGACATGTAAACACCTGTGATTGTGTTGGCCGTAATTTCGACATTTACACCCCGGCCGCTTGCAACTGCTGCGGTTAAAATAGAGATCACGTTCGTTACGCCATCGGTAGATGTAGGCTTAATGCTCAGCCAGCCGGTCATGCCGGGTACATCATTGATAATGGCATGGCAATTTTTGGACGACGCATAAGAAGAAACATATCTGACAGTTTTACCATAGTACCACATAATAATAGAATTTAAGAGGTTAGAAAATGATTGAAAAGAGATTTTAAAATTGGATTGGTCAGGACATGTATACGCCACTCACTTCACCATTTGCTTCAAAAAGTACATTCACGTTTCTTTTGTAAGCGACCGCCGTTTTCAGAATGACCAGCATATTCGTTATCCCATCTGTCGACGTTGGTCTGATTCTGCGCCATCCCGGATAACCGTCGATGATTGTATGTGCCCACTTCGTACTGTCGTCCGCACTCACGTAACTCACTTTTTTGCCATAGACCCAGCCGGCATTTCCCAGTGCCTTAAAGGTCATGATCGCTCCCGGAGCAGAGATTTCCGTAATTTTCAAATCCGAATTGGTATTGTCCCACCACTTGCTATTGGGACTGCTGGTGTCGTTGAACTGCGTATTACCGGGTGAGCCAAACAAATCATTCGCATCCCCGCCGTTCACAAGGCGTTCCATATCAAACAGATTATCGGCCTGTTCCAACGAACATTCATAATGCTGGGCGGCGGTCATTTGCTGATGACTGTTGTTCCCGTTTTCATCCACATGCCATATTGCAAGTCCGGCATCCGGCAGGGAACTGTCCCGGCCTGTCCTTTGTCGGTTTTCGACAATGAAGTATTCCGTGGCATTTTTTGAATGAATATAGAACTCATTATTTGTAGCATTCAGACTTGCCGTGATACCCGGAGTAATTGTCGTCAGACTCGTACTCCAGCCTGCTTCGTTTTTCAGATAGGCACCTACCTGCACCGGATTGAGATCGCTGCCTCCATAACACATGAGGCAAAAATGTCCGATCCCATAGGAAGAATTAGCGCCACTGTCGTAGTCGTACAGATCGGGAAAGTTGCAGATCATGTGACCATTCTCATGGCAAAAAGTGCGGAGGGCGAGCGTGCTGCCCATGTTTGTGATCTGATAATCCGAAAACTTTTTACCTCCTCCTGCATCAAATGTACTTGCCAGAGACCATTGGTGTGGCCAGAGTCCCTCACTCCAGTTGTTCACCCTTGCGCCTGCATAAAATACATTCAGTGCATAAATGTAGCCGCTGCCATCGGATGTTAACTGGGCAAAATTGAAACCCTGCGCTTTTAAATGGTTTAATGCTTCAACGATGAGCTGGCGTGCCCTTGTACCAAAGCCGATGGCAGGATCGGTGTAATAGGAACGGTTGTGTGTTGCCGTGTAATACTGCGTTACAACATTGGTATAAGTGAGCCTGCCTCTTGAATTGTCGAAAAAATAATCCTTCACTGAACCATTGTTTCCATAGCCGGAGTAACCCGTTTTATTGCAAAAATCGGTAACTTCCTGTCTGCTGATGGTTTGCGGTACATCCGGAAATTCGATCAGTATGCAAAGGCCGACATAGTTTCCAACCGTTGGCGCGAGCATTGGACCAGCGCTCAGTCCGGCGTTCAGGCTTCTCATTTGCTGCGCTTTCTTTTCCTCTCGCCGTTTTTTCCAGCGCGGTTCCGGTCCCTGCAATAAATTGGAAGTGCTTGCTACACCACGCGCCACACTGGCAGAAGCGCGAACATGTTTTTCAAGATTGAGTGAGGCCGGGTCCACCTTGCCGACAATGGCATTGCTGACCGGTGACAGGTCTTTGTCGTTCGTAATCTCCGCGTAAGTGTAAAAACCAGATTGTGGATCCTTGACAACCGTGTATCCATCATCCGTTTCGAAGTGGGCAAAAAACTGATTGCCGCTGCCTATTACCTCCACCGTGCTTCCATCGGGATTGGTAAATGTAAATCGCTCGTTTAAAAAGGGTGCTGCCATTTGATCTTGGTTTAAGGTTAGAAAATAGTTTGAGAAGATTTATTTATCGTTGAGGCGTAAGGAATCAGAATGCTGCCAAACGCACAGAGATTGGAAAAGCGAGATAGTACAGGGCACAGTGAACCGGGCAGAAAATTCCTGCGGCAGATACATTTTATGTATAGTGGGGTTGCAGCTCCGACGATTTTAAGATCTGTCAGAAATGAGATAGCCTTAGCCTTATTCCACGCTTGGAACGGTGAAAATCAGCTCTTTAAAATGATGGGGTTATTTATTGCAGGAAACCGGGTTGTAACTCTGGTTTAAAACGCTGGGACGTTTTACCAGGTTGATTTATAATTACTTATAAATCATTTAACTTGTTCGAAAGGTAAGACGCTTTAATCTTGACTCCAAATTTTATTATTGATATTGAGTAAGCGGTAAGGTGGGCTTGACTGAAGAATCCAGGCCCGTTGAGTTTCATTATGCAGATAGACAATTAATCTTCAAGTACCTTCTTTTTATGATTCAGCCCCCAATCTTTGAGTGAATAAATAATCGGTGTCAGTGTATCGGCATAAGGCTCCAATACATAACTGATCTTCACGGGATACTCGTTGAGGATGTTACGCTTTATAAGTTTATGCTGCTCAAGGTCTTTCAGCTCCTTGGCCAAAACTTTGGGAGTGATGCCGGGAATGCTATCCTGTATATCGGTAAACCGGTCATTGCCAACGCCCACGGAGATGATGATAGACAACTTCCATTTGCCACTGATTACGTCAAGCGCATCACGGACAGGCTTCACCGTGTTAAGGCAATCGCAGTACATTTTCTTTTGTGCCATGAGCTTCGCCGTTAATTGATTTACTTTCCTTTGGTATAGTACTATACAAAGTAAAGCAAAATGTTGTAAATTTGCAAAACGGATTTTCCCGCGGTCGTTGTGGCGGAAAATTTCGACAAAATAAAAAGCAATACATGAAACATATAGATTATTCGATTTTAGAGCTTGCGCTTGTTCCGCAAGGCAGTACGATCAAACAGACACTGAATAATTCACTCGCTCTGGCAAAAGAAGCGGAGAAATTAAATTATAAACGATATTGGTTTGCAGAGCATCACAATTCCGGACACATAGCCAGTAGTGCAACCAGTATTCTGATCGGTTATGTTGCGGAAAATACTGAGACGATCAGAGTGGGTTCAGGTGGTATCATGCTTCCAAATCATTCTCCCTTAATTGTCGCCGAACAGTTTGGGACGTTGGCTCATTTGTATCCCAACCGCATAGACTTAGGACTAGGAAGGGCTCCCGGCACAGACCAATTGACGGCTCAGGCTATCCGTTCCGATTTCAGGCAGGCAGCGCAATTATTTCCGCAGGAAGTTGCCAAGATTCAGGAATACTTTTCGGTTGAAAACAAAAGTTCAAAAGTGAGAGCCGGTGTTGCCGAAGGCACCGATGTCCCGATATATATCCTGGGATCCAGTACAGACAGCGCATATTTGTCTGCTGCAAAAGGTTTGCCCTATGCATTTGCCAGTCACTTTGCGTCGACACATTTAAATAGTGCCTTAAAGATTTATCGGGAACAGTTTCGGCCTTCGGAGTTTCTGCAAAAACCTTACACAATGGCCGGTGTCAACGTATTTGTTGCTGACACTGATGAACAGGCTCAGCAACTTTTCACTACGTTGATCAGGATGTTTATAGGTGTGCTTACCGGAAATTCGGAAGGTTTACATCCGCCAACAGAACTGACCTATGATTTGAGAGATGCATTGACACATCCTACTTTACAGCAAATGCTCAAATATTCCTTTGTGGGAAGCAAGGCAACGGTTAAAACAGAAATTCAGGCATTCCTTGAAGAAACGGAGGTGGATGAGCTCATCATGGTTTCAACAGCCTACGCCACCGAAGACAGGATCAAATCGGCAAAGTTATTTGCCGAAGTGATGGAGGAAATAAATGAACACCAATAAATAACTTGATGGTAGCAGCTAACCTTTGATTGAATTACCCAAAGTGTTGTATTTATCCTGACAAACGGTCATAGCAAATGGCCGTTTGTTTTTTGTTTCATCACATGTAAAGGATTGGTATTGTTCTTTAACTGAAACCGAATTTTGATGCATTTCTGATGGCATTTGCCTGTGAAATGCCAATCTTTGTCGGCCACCATCACTCAATACAATGAAATACAAGCTCATCGTTTTTTGCTTTTTTACCTGCATTTGTACTGTCTACGGACAATTTAGTGACTCTCTCAATCATCGTGTCAGACTGTCGACCTCCGGGACATTTAATAAAACTGCCGATGGCACAACCTATCTTCTGAACAACAGTGCCAATTACAGCGTGAAAAAGAAACGTTTTGTGATGAATTCCAACGCTGCCTGGCTTAACGGAGGTACTTTGGACACGAGGACCAATAACGATTTCAACAGCTCAGTAGACTTTAATGTATACAACCAAAAGATTCCGGATTTCTATTACTGGGGACTTGTCAACTTTACTTCCAGTTTCTCTCTGAAAATCAGTGAGCAGGTTCAGTCCGGAGCAGGACTTGCATACCGGGTTTTTAACAAAGAAGGATTCATGTTCAGTGTCAGCGACGGATTGCTGTTTGAACACAGCAACATCACCCAGCCAGACAGTGTGAAAGTGAGATACCAGACAGTGCGAAACTCACTGAGACTGCAACTCAATTGGAAACATAAGGAACTGGTAACGGTGACCGGTGCTGGTTTCTGGCAGCCATCGCTCATAGATCGAAAAGACCACATTGTAACCAGCAATCTGAACATCGGTTTTAAAATTTGGAAATGGGTAACGCTCAACACCGCCCTGAACTACAACCTGATCAGCCGGACTAAGAAGGAGAACTTTATCCTTACTTACGGTATCGCTTTTGAGCGGTTTTTTTAGACAGATTTTATCCGTTTGTTCGTATTGCCAAAAGCTGTATTTTTTGGAAATGCGCCATGATCTCGACATATTAGGCAGACAAAGTCGGAACCATGGATATTACACAATACTTCAAACACATCACACCCATTTCAGAAGTTGCGGAAGCGGGTATCATATCAGGTTTTCAGCGGTTGGAATATCCCAGAAAAAAACATCTTTGCGAGCAGGGACAGTTTGTCAACCATCTGTATTTTATTGAAAGTGGATTGGTGAGGATGTATTACATTAACAAGCAAGGAAAGGATGTAACCTATGGATTTTATACAGAAGGACAATTTGTGACAGTCCCGGAAAGTTTTTTTGGACGAACAGCAAGCCGTTATTATCTGGAATTGCTGGAAGACTGCACTTTACATTCCGTAAGCCACAGCGGATTGATGAACCTGATGGAGAATTTTCTGGAAATAAGGCTTATTGAAAACCATGTTCTGCGAGAATTTCTTCTCAAAACCTCCGACCGTATCGTTGCCCTTCAATTTCTAAGTGCCGAAGAGCGCTACCAAAAACTGAACGAATCGCAGCCAAGCATTTTACAGCGCGCACCTCTCGGCAACATCGCCTCCTACCTCGGAATAACACAAGAAACGCTAAGCCGCATCCGGGCTAAGCGGACGGTGTGATATGTTGTTGATGAGGGACACAGAGTTGCACAGAGAAAAGGAGAGAGTCACAAAGATTTTAGTATCGGTATATCTTTAACCTTATTACCATAAATCTCAGCATAATCATAGGGCAAACGCATTTAGGCTTTTGTCAACTGAAATATAGCAATTGCGGCGGATGTTCTGTCCGTTGGGCAATTACCCACCCCGCCCTTTGGGCACCGCGCGGCGGACCGCCCCTCCAAGGAGGGGAATGGAGTGCAAATCCCCTCCTTGGAGGGGTGCCCGATAGGGCGGGGTGGGTAAATTAAAAAGAATAGAGCTATCCAACAAAATCTTTAAATGCGTTTACCCTTACACAATCAAAATTCCCCTCGCGTCCATTGCGCAAAACCTTAGCGCCTATTGCGGTTAAACTTTCATTTCCACAAAATCCACCTTGCCCACACAGCACTCTTCACCACCCTCAAAGCGTTTTTTGATTTAGATCAAAAGAAACAACCCTGAACATGAGGAATTTTGCATCATCATAAAATGCAAATCGAACCTTATGAACAGGATATTGAAATGGGGACTTGGGCTGGCTACTTTTTTTAGCCCAACCTTGCAAGCACAGCAGGCACCCAATCTGGAAGAACTCGTATCAGCAGCACTTCAAAAAGATCACAGCCTTGCTATAAAGCAACTGGATATTGGCCTCACACATGTAGATCAGCAAAAACTCAGAGAGGTTTATTTACCTCATCTGGATTTGTCGGGCAAATATGCCTTTATGGCTGCAGGGATCAACGCCAAAGCGCCTGCCAACTCCGTTCCTGAACTTGGAATAGCGTTACCGGCTCTGGATGATGCTTTTACGAACCGTGCGAATCTGGTAACCGGCGGTCTGAAAGCCGATGTGGTTTTGTACACAGGTGGAAAAGTTCCGGCACTCAAAAAAGCCTTGATCGAAAAGGAAAAAGGGCAGACTGCGATGCTGGAAAAAGACAGACAGCAGATTATAGCTGATGTCAGTACCGCTTACGACCAGCTTGCTCTGCTCAAACAGGTGAAACTGGTTTTGGACGAAAGTAAAAACAGGTTACGCCTCAATGCTGAAACCGCTGAAAAAGCTTTTGGATATGGTTTGATTACGAAATTTGAATACCAAAAAATAGAAGTAGCGCAGGCTCAGCTCGATGCCAAAATACAGCAGTATGAAGGAAAACGTACGCTGCTCATTCATTTGCTGCATACATATACGGGTTTAGAGACCGATCGTATCGCACTCATTAATAATGAACTTACACCACTCAACGAGTCGGCAGACGATCGCTCGATCATGGGCAGACCAGAGATTGCGGCGCTCAACGCGAGTATCAACGCGCACCGTTATCAGATAGACGCCGCAAAGAGCTGGTGGAAACCAAAAGTACAGGCTTCAACATCATTGGGTTATCTGAATATGTTCGGGATTCAGTTGAAAGCAAAAGAGCCTTTCCCAACCGGGAATACCATGACTTTGAAAACAAATAAACTGGAATTGATGCCCAATTTTAACATTGGGGTTGGCTTTAAATGGGATTTGTTTGATGGAAATAAGGGTAAAAGGGAAGTGCAGCAAAGCAAAATTGAGCTGCAAAAAGTAGAACATGAACGTGAAGAAGCCATGGAAAAACTGGAACTCAATCTGATCAAACAAGAAACAGAAATGAGTTCTGCCAGGGCGGAAATATATGTCAGGGAAAAACAGAGGCAGACTTCCCTGAACGCCTTGACACAGGCAGCGAAAGAATTCAAAACCGGGCTTATCAAAACCACGGATCTGGTGGGAGCGGAGACAGACTACCAAACCGCAGCATTGGAATACTTGCAATCAGTTTTTAACCAGCGCCGTGTAGCGGTGGAGTTGTTAAAAGCGACCGGCAGCCTGAATGTCGCCTCCATTCAATAAAATACCAAACTGAAAAATCGAAATATCATGAATACGAAATCAATCTTCGCCTATATCACTATCGCAGGCTTTTCGCTGATCGGTATAAGTTGCTCGCAACAGCCGGAGCGCCCGTTGGAAGGAAAAGTAAAAAGAGAAACACTGGCTTTTTCACCCAAAGTGACCGGCCGTATTTTGAAAGTATATGTACAGGAAGGCGACCTCGTTAAACGTGGAGACACACTCGCTATGCTGGATGTCCCGGAGGTGAATGCCAAACTGGCTCAGGCCAAAGGAGCTGTAAAAGCAACCGGAGCACAAAGATCGCTAAGCCGTAACGGCGCAACCGAAAACCAGCTTAAACAGCTTCGCGCCAAACAATCGGGTATGCAGCAGCAATTTGCCTTTGCCGAAAAATCATTTGCCAGAGCCCAGGCCATGTTTGCCGACAGCATGATTACGCCACAGGCACACGATGAAATGATTGCCAAATACCAGGGAGCCAAAGCACAGCTGGAAGCTGTAAATGCGGAATTAAATGAAGCGCAAAAAGGAGTGCGGGTAGAAACCCAAAATGCAACCCAGGGACAGGCAGACCAGGCGCTGGGCGTATTGCAGGAGGTGGAAGTGGCGTATTCGGAACGTTACATCATTGCTACAAATGACATGCAATTGGAAACGGTAAGTCTGCGTGAAGGAGAACTTGCAACAGCTGGCTACCCGCTTTTTAGCGGCTATTTGCCGGGAACCACTTACTTCCGTTTTACCATTCCGGAAAGCCGTATTGCCGCTTATAAAAAGGGGGATGAAATCGCAATAAAGATTCCTTATTCCAAAACGGAAACGAAGGGTAGAATACAGAATATCAAACAGTTGAATCGGTATGCAGACGTAACCACTGCTTATCCCGACTACCAGATTGAGGATGCAGTATATGAATTAAAAATAACTCCGGCAGATGTGAAACAGGCCGAAAACCTGTTGGCCAATGCTACCGTGGTACTTTAAGTTTCTCCTAAAAAGTAATTAAAATGAAGAATTTCATCCCAATGGTGAAAAGAGAGTTTAAACTCTTTTTCGGCAATAGCACGTTACTTTCTGTAATGATATTTGCACCCATTATTTACGCGGTACTGATCGGTTTTGTATACAAAGAAGGAAAGGTTGTGAACCTTCCGGTGATTGTGGTCGACGAAGACAACAGTCCGCTGAGCAACCACCTGATGGACATGATCGAAGACAACGAACGCCTTCATATCGTGAAAGTGAAGCCTGAGAATACGGGCACGCAACAGGATCTGATCAATGAAAATGCGGTGCTTGCGATTACCATTCCGGAGCGTTTCGAAGCAGATATTTTGCAAAAAAGATATCCGGAAGTGAATACGTTCATCAATACCTCGAACCTGCTTACGGCCAATATGGCTTCTCAGGGTGTGCAGACCGTAATGGGCACTTTTAATGCAGGAATTGAAATACAGGGATTGATGAAAAAAGGAGTTTCTGCTTCACAGGCAGGTACGCAATATGAAACTTTTAAGGCAAATTACATACGGCTTTTTAACCCGACCGGAAACTACTTCACCTTCATGTGGCCGGCTGTGCTTGCGGTTGTTTTGCAGCAGGTTTTGTTGCTGGCTTTCGCTGTCAGTTTTGCGGCTGAGGTTCAAAACAAAACTTTCGGGTCAGAATTGATGGGATATACACGCAATGCCGGTCTTGCAGTTTTTGTAAAATCGTTACCGATATGGTTGCTTACAATTGGTATTCTGGGTTTTTATTACATCATGCATGGTGTGTTCAGGGCACCGATTCCGTTGTCGATTGAGCCATTTTTGGTTACCACCTCGCTGTTTGTATTGGCCATTACTTTTATGGGAATACTGTTCAGTGTCATCATTCCCGATGCACTCAAAGCGACGCAAATTCTAATGATGTTCTCAACCCCGGCGTTCCTGATCGGTGGTTTCAGCTGGCCGTTGGCATCCATGCCGGAAGGCGTTCAGTTTATTGCCAATCTGATCCCGTTGACTCCGTTTTTGAATGCACATAAAATACTGTTGATTGAGCACGGCACATTGCAAAATGTATTGCCGTACATTAAACATCTTGGAATACAGATCGCTGTTTACGGAGTTCTCGCATTGGCAGCTTTACAATTTAGAATGTGGCGTACAGGTTTGTTGGAAAAGAGGATAGAGGCATAAGAAATAAATCAAGAACAAAAGAATGAGAGACCAGTCGGAAATCTGTAATGGATTAGTGGCTGGTCTTTTTTTAATTAAGACATACGTAAAGTAAAAAATATGGTTCGTTATGATTTGCAGTGGGTGAGATAAAAATCGGATTTATCGCATTTCGATAGATTTTACTTTTTTGTCTTGACACAAAAAAGTAACAAAAAAAGTCAAGGCTGAATGCAAATCTTAACGGGAAACGACTCCCTCATCACCTGAACAAAAAAAACTCCTCCTACCGTCGTCAAACAGTTTTTTGTTTTTAACGGGCTGAGCAAGTCGTTTCCCTAATTTGCATAAGGCCGATCCCAATCCCAAAGTCACTATTTTCGGTTGGCGAAAAAGTATTCTATCCATTATGATCCATCTAGAACCGTAAAAATATAGCTATAACGTTATCCGGAGCAGGGCAGGCTGCGAATTATTTCTCAAATTGCCGGTCAGAATATCTTTTAGAACGATAAAAATGAACATCGCGTTTTTGAGAAAATATACACTGAAGCCCCAACTTGTACTTTTCGTTTTCCTGATTTTAAGTAGCTTGAACGCCCAGGCACAGGTGTTACGCAAACGAACCACCATGCTCATGGGAAGCAAGTTTGACATCACCGTTGTCGCCAATGATTCTGCTGAGGCGGTACAGTCTATTGATTTGGTCGTGGCTGAAATAAGTCGCATTGAAAACCTGATCTCGGAATGGATTCCTGGGACGCAGGTTTCGGAGATAAACAGAAATGCAGGAATCCAGCCTGTAAAAGTGAATAAAGAGGTTTTTGAATTGACACAAAGAGCGATTAAACTTTCGGAGATGACAGGCGGCGCTTTTGATATCAGTTTTGCAGCGATGGATAAAATCTGGAAGTTTGATGGTTCCATGACCGAAATGCCAACGCCGGAAGCGGTCAAAAAATCGGTTGAGAAAGTAGGTTACCAAAACATCGTTCTGGACAGTACCAATTCTACTGTTTTTCTTCGCCTGGAAGGAATGAAGATCGGTTTTGGGTCAATAGGAAAAGGATATGCTGCCGACAAGGGCCGGAGTCTGATGTTGGAACGAGGCATCAAAGCGGGCATTGTGAATGCGTCGGGCGACATGACCACCTGGGGAACACAGCCAGATGGCAGCGACTGGAACATTGGCATTACGAATCCAGGAAAACCAAACCAACTTTTAGGAACCATTCAATTGCAGCATGGTGCGCTGACAACTTCGGGGAGTTACGAGAATTATGTCACTTTTAATGGCAAGAGGTATTCCCACATCATCAATCCCGCCACAGGTTATCCCGCAACGGGACTGAGCAGCGTAACGGTATTCGGACCAAGTGCAGAAATGGCAAACGGGTTCAGTACCTCGCTCATGGTTTTGGGTAAGGAGGCAGGTTTGGAGTTAATCAGAAAACATCCTGACTACAATTGTATTCTGGTTACTGACAAGGGGAAAGTGTTTTATTCTGATAAAAGGAAGCTGGACTTGAGGTGAAGAACACCCGTTATTCTTAGTTTGCAAAAACTGCGGAATAGGAGTCATTTACCGTCTGTGACGGTCTTTACAAGTTTTCGTCCATAAAAATGTAAAGATTCATGGAGGTCGACTGACTGTATCTTACCGTCGCACAAGGTCATGTATTTCAAGTTCAGAGCCGATGCGGCGCGGTTGGAATGTTCCGCACAACAGGTCAGGATTGTATCCTTGCCGTTGGTTGCCTGATCATTATACAAAGTGATCATAAATGAAGTAAAATATCTGGACATTTACCTTAATGGGTAAGCGATCAGGACTTTGCTTGTATGACAAAAACATTCCATAATAATGCCGTTTTCTTTCTGGGTCTTTCCTCGGCGATGGGCATTTTTCACTGCATTTTATCGATCATAGCTGGCGCTGACCTGGTAACACAGAACTCGTTTTCGCATTATTTTTTACTGGCCAATGTCGTATCGTCTTTTGCAACAGTCTTCGTATTACGGTCTTACCATGATCAGCATTTTCGTGTAGCTTTTGTAACGGGTTGTATCGCATTTTTTACCGCCTTGCTGCGCGCAGTATTAGTCTATTGCATAATATTTCCGCTTACAAGGGTGTTTCAACCCTACTATCCTCTGGTTTTAGTATTTGATCTTGCTACCACACTTGCAGCTGCCGGCACCCTGGTGTTTTCTCGCTCAGGGAAAAACGGGTGGTTGAAGGCTGCCGGTGCGTTAGGCTTCCTGTTATCGTGCGCTTCCCTGGCCCTGTTAATCTGGTCAGCGCAGATGCACGAGGGGCGGAGTACACCAGCGCTTGAAAAGTGGCAACTATGTTTATCCTTTTTTGCGAGTTTACAGCCGTTGCTTTTAATCGGTTACTTTCGTCAGCTTCATGCGGTTGAGTCGAAATCATCAGAATCACGGCAGCCAAACCTATTCGTCATAGTCGGACTACTGGCTTTGTCCATATTCCTGTTTTTGGGTGTACACCTGATGGGCGAAGGAATAAGAGCCACTCGCCCGCAACCACAGGCTCTCATTCAGGCTCAATCTTTTAAAGCGCTGACTTTCAAAGGTCAACATGGTGATACGCTTTCATACCGGCTACTAACGCCGGAGGGTTATGATTCTACACAACAGTACCCGCTGCTGCTGAGTCTGCATGGAGGAGCGGGTTATGGGACAGACAATATCAAGCAACTGGCTAGTTGGGAAATCGAAAAGCTGACTGAGCCGCATAATCGAAAAAAATATCCGGTCTTCATTGTTGCTCCACAGATCATGCATGGAGCCGGCTGGGGTGGGATTCCACGCGTAGTAACCCGTGATACGATCGTTTTTGACCTACTAAATGCCCTCAAAACAGAATACAACATTGATCCTGACCGGGTTTATGTAGCTGGCCATTCGCTCGGTGGATACGGAACCTGGCACTTTATTGGGACTCGTCCCGGTGAGTTTGCCGCTGCTATTCCATTGAGTGGAGCTGGCGATCCTGCTATGGCAAAAAATATGGTGGATGTGCCAATTTGGGCATTTCATGGAGAAACAGATCGCAATGTACCTGTTGAAGGTTCGAGAAACGTCATTAACGCGATCCGACAGGCGGGTGGAAAGCCACAATACACTGAGTTTCCGGAAGTTGGACATTATCTTAATCCAAGCCTGAATGCTACGCCTGGAATATTAGATTGGCTGTTTGCTCAGAGACGAGTGCGTGAACCACAACGAGATGGTATGAAATGAGCCAAAGATTATTAAAGCTAAATCCCCCGTTATTCGTAGTTCGCAAAAACTGCGAATAGAGGTCATTCACCGTCTGTGACGGTACGTATTTCAAGTTCGGGGAGTGAACACTCCGCACAACCGGGGAAAGAATATATAGAATTTTATAACGGTCAACGCAAACACACCGGTACTGCATTTATTCCTAATAACTTATTCTTTGACGCAAAAGCATCTTAATTAAAATTAACTTTATTCATTGGCTGTCTAGCAAAACGAAAGTATTTCAATAAGACGTCTAAATTTCCAATACAAACTATTAAGCCAACTTTGCCTACTTTAACTATTAAACCTTTCTGAGATATAGCAAAATGATAAAGACCTGGATTAACAATCTAACAAGTTTGGATGAAATAAGTGGTGAAAATGTCCATAAACTCCAAGACGTTTTAGAAAAGCTAGAATATTTTCGCAACATTAGCAAGGCTGGAATCGAGAGCCTTAGTGATCAGCAGTACATTGATTTGCAGAGTGAAATAAATGATTACTTCAGCGCCTGGGGTTATTGGATCGGCAATTTTAATCAGGATCAAAAGTTCTATCGGGTGACAGTTAATAAAAGAATAACTGGCAGAAACGAACAATATCTTGATAAGATATCTCAATTAACAGGTCCTCCGAAAAGATTTCTTAAAACAATTGGTAGGTGTAATTCCTTGGAAGTACCGATATTTTACGCTTCAAATTCACTTAAAGCTGCTATAATGGAGGCTGTCCCTGAAGAAGGGGATGTACTTACAATGACTATATGGAAACTGAAGCCAGATCAAAAAATGAATTGTTGTCAAATATTCCACCCAGACGTTACACCCTATGACCCTACCTACCCAACTATTTATGACCACTTTATAAAGGGAGAGTCTACTGGTGATGTACTCCTGGATCGGGTCCGAACCGAAAACATTAAATTCTTAACTGAGGAGTTTGTCAAGACCGTTGAAGGTAAAGACCCAAGGAATTACATTTTTTCATCATTATTTTCTGAAAAAATCTTCGTAGGTAATACTAAAAGAGAGGCGAATCACATTGATTCGGTATGGTATCCCAGCACTAAAATTCGTAACGGACAGAAGAACTTAGCCATGGCCGATTCAATGGTTCATCAAAAGCTTGACTTGCTCGAAATAGCTTTCACCATGGTAACGCGTATTTGGGAGACTCCTGAGGTTCCTTATCGAAAAATAGATTTCGAAATAGAAAAGATTACAACAACTAAAGATTTTGAAATAGCAGCAGATAAATTTGCCCCTTAAACCATCTCTTAATCATGACCGATTTGTCATGAATTTATCGACGGATCGCTTTACAGTGGTTCGATCCCGACAGGAGGCTAAAAAAAGGCCCGATCTTGATGACCGGGCTAATTGTTGTTTTTGGTGCATTAAATTATTCACCTTTAACGAAAGTCGCTAAGGCTATACAAGTATCTAACATTGGCAAAAGCCCTTTAACCTTTTTTAGGATTTCTGGTTTTTCCTTCTGATCACCGTTTTTCAGTATGTCATTCACTTCATACAGCAGCTTGTCTTCTAAGAGGTTTTTGATACTGTTTTGTTTTGCAAAACCACCATTTTCATAAAATGTGTCTAAGGAAGATATTGTGAAGGCAACAGAACTCGAATCGCATCCTGACAATTTTCTAACCATTCCAATGTCTTGAAGTTCGCTCAAAAAGCTATAAACTAGCCCACCTGAAACCCCGAAGGTTTTCTCTACATAAGAATTCTTCAGCTCGAAAAACGCCTCGTTTCTTGATTTAATGATGTGATCAAGAAGCTCATCTTTAATTGCAATTGTTAATAGTTTCATAAATGCTTAATTTGTGTGTGTAATTATTATAACCTTACAAAGGTAACGATAGTGTGTATACGCAACAAGTGATATATTTTATATAGAACAATTCTAATTACTCAAGTCTTCACCCGTTATCCCTAGTTTGCAAAAACTGCGAATAGAGATCATTTACCGTCTTGTTAAGTTTTGGTCCCTAGAAATGTAAAGATTTATGGAAGTCTACTCTTAACACTCCGCACAACGGTGCAGTGTTAAACTCCTTAGCCGTTTCTAATAAATTCTCTCATTTACTTTTAATGTAGGACTCATGCAGTTATAATTTACCTTAAAGAAGCCTCTAATCTGTGGCTTTTAATTTTGTGCCTTTATCAAACCCATTTGTTTTGAAGGCATACATTGCAACTTTCATACTCCTTCTGTCAGTCCCGTTTTTTACCGAAGTATTTGGTCAAACTGAGGATACCCTTAGGATTTCCCAAAAAGAGGCAGAGGCATTATTTCTTACTAATAACTTCGATCTGGTCGCTCAGAAGCTGAGTATGCAGCAGGCTGAGGCGCAGATTATCCAGGCAAAACTATGGCCTAATCCGGAATTCAGTCTGGATGAAGTCAATCTCTGGACTACCAAAAATCAGCTTTCTTCTGGCGAAACCATTCCTCCGCTGTTCGGCAATTTTGGAAAGAACAGGGAATTTACTGCGGATTTGAGCCAGCTTATTGAAACCGGTGGAAAAAGAAGAAAACGCGTCGCGCTTGAATCGGTGTCCCGGGATATCGCCAGCGAATACTTTGCTGAACTGGTAAGGGAATTGAAGACACAGCTGAGAAAAAATTTCTTTGAGTTGTCGTACCAGCAGGCTTATCTATCGGTGCTGAATACCCAGCTGGAATCTCTGGATAAACTGCTGATTTCATTCGAGAAACAATACAAAAAGGGCAATTTGGCCAAACAGGAAGTATTCCGGCTTAAAGCACTTCGCATTGAATTGAACCAGCAGATTGTGGAATCCCAAATGGAAGTTCACGGCGTTCAAAAAGATTTGGCGATCCTGCTGAATTTGCCGGCAAGCAGTTACCTCGTTGCCGAAACCCAGGCTAGTCCTGCCGTTGAATCTCTGAAAATGTTGGCATTGGACCAACTCCTCGCCACTGCTTACGCAAATCGTCCGGATGGAAAGATCAGTCTTTTGGAGCAGAAATGGTCTGAGAAAAAATATGATCTGGAATACGCACTCCGCAAGCCTGATGTAACGCTGGGCATGAACTACGACCGGGGTGGTAATTTCCTGCTGAACTTTTTCGGTTTTGGGGCAAAAATTGATTTACCCGTTTTCAACCGGAACCAGGGTGCTATTCTGGAAAGCAAGATTGGTATTGAAAAAGCCAAAGTCGCAACAGATCAAAAAAATAAGGTGATCGAAGCGGAAGTAACCAACACGTTCCGCGATCTGAAAAAAGGGCTCATCGCTTATGAGAGTCTGGATGCAGAATATGCTGCGGATCTGGATCAGGTATTTGAAACCTATACTCAATATTTCCTGAAAAGACAGATCAATATGGTTGAATATCTGGATTTTTTCGACGCCTACATTTCCAATAAACGTACCATCCTGGTCACGTTAAAACAGTTGCTAGACAACCGGGAAGAACTCTCATTTGTGACTGCATCTGATATAAATTAAAAACCTGCTGAACTCATTCAGCGTCATTCATTTTAGTAAATAATCATCCTCATGTTGAACTCATCACGCTCGTTACTGGCGTTCGCCGTTATTACGCTGGCACTCTCTGGTTGCAACTCTACTCCGGAAGAGGTTGTGGAGCAAAAGCCAAAAACAACCACTGAGACTGCCAGACCTGTTGACACTTATACCGTTGAAATGGAGCCGGTAACGCAGTCCATCAGACTCAATGGCCAGATCGAATACAACCCGAATCAGGTGGTCCATTATGCCAGTCTGGTTAACGGAATAATTACAAAAACTTACTTTTCTCTCGGCGACAAAGTGGCCAAAGGACAGGTACTCGCTGAGCTCCGGAGCAGTGAACTGACAGACCTCAGTTCGCAAAGCAAAACCCTGGAATCGCAGCTTAATGTTGCCAAAAGAAAATTAACCATTTCGGAGTCGATGTTTGAAGACCGGATCGGTTCGGAAAAGGATTTGGTGGAGGCGCAAAGTGAAGTAGCCATTCTGAAAGCTGAGATTGACAAGGTGCAGTCGAATTTGTCCTTTTACAATGCAAGTTCCGAAAAAGGAGTATTCCAAATCCTGGCACCTGTTGGGGGATATGTGGTTGAAAATAACATCTCGGCAGGCACGCAGATCAGCGGAAGCGACTCAGATCTGTTTACGATTTCCAATCTTTCCGATGTATGGGTAACCACCAATGTCTACGCAGTTGATCTTCCTTTTGTCCAAAAAGGAATGAAAGCGACCATTAAATCCAAAGCATATCCGGGTGAGCAGTTTGAAGGTGTTATCTCCGAAATTTCGCAGGTTTTTGATCCCAATGAGAGGGTTTTAAAAGCACGAATTTTAATGACAAACAAGGAACTCAAATTTAAACCGGGGTTGACTATCGAAGCTGTTGTAAAGAAAAATATGAGCGAAACGGCCATTGGTGTTCCTGCCAAAGCGCTCATCTTTCACAACAATGAAAACTATCTGCTGATACAGAAACCCGACCAATCGCTGGAACCACGCAAAGTGACCGTGGATGTGAAGGACAACGACCGCGTATTCCTTAAAAATGGTATTTCAGCAGGCGAAAAAGTGGTCATCAACAACCAACTTCTTCTTTTCTCGGAGACGTTGAATTCTTCGGATAAATAACTTCATTTCATGCAAAAACTAACACAAGGTATCGTCGCATTCTCTTTGAAGAATACGATGATCATATTTTTTATGACCGCCGTACTGGCTGTGGTGGGTGTATTCAGTTACATTCACACACCCATAGAGGCATTCCCGGACGTGACCAATACCAGGGCCAGGATCATCACCCAGTGGCCCGGTCGCAGTGCCGAAGAGATTGAGAAATTCGTGACACTTCCTGTGATGAAGGAGATGAATACCATTCCTAAAAAAACAGATGTAAGGTCCATTTCGCTTTTCGGGTTATCGGTTGTTACGGTGCTTTTTGAAGACAAAGTCGACGATTTTTATGCGCAGCAATATGCATCCACCAGGCTGAGAAATATCAATTTACCTGCTGGCGCAGAGGCGGAAATTGAACCGCCTTATGGTGCTACGGGAGAAATTTTCAGATATGTACTGAAAAGCGATCGCCCGATCAAAGAACTGACTGCATTGCAGGAATGGGTGATTGAAAGGGAAATGGTGGCGGTGCCGGGTGTGGCCACGGTAGCCAGTTTTGGAGGTGAAGAAAAGATATATGAAGTGCGGGTGAATCCGGCTCTGCTTGCACAATACAACCTCACTCCGCTGGATGTGTATGAGGCAGTTGAAAAAAGCAATATCAACGTAGGCGGAGATGTGATTCAGAAGGGCGACCAGGCTTATGTGGTGCGTGGAATGGGATTGCTCGAAAGTACGCAGGATATTGAAAACATTCTGATCAATGTAAAAGGCTCCACGCCTGTGCTCGTGAAGCAGGTTGCGGAAGTGAATATTACCGCCAAACCCCGGCTGGGGCAGGTCGGGCTGGGAGAGGATAAAGATCTGGTTGAGGGAATTGTGGTGATGCTTCGGGGGGAGAATCCGAGTGATGTGATCATTAAACTTCAAAAAACGATTGACGATCTGAACAACCGAATTCTTCCGTCGGACGTGAAAATTGTACCGGTTATTGACAGGACAGAACTCGTTGATGCAACCGTTAATACAGTCACGCACAACCTTGCCGAAGGCATTGTGCTGGTTTCGCTCATCGTTTTTGTATTTCTGTTCAACTGGCGTACCACTGTTACGGTTGCGTTGGTGATCCCGCTTTCTTTCCTGTTTGCCATCACCATGTTGCGCATACAGGGACTTCCTGCCAACCTGATTTCTTTGGGAGCGATTGACTTTGGATTGCTGCTCGAAGGGACGATGGTCATCGTCGAAAAGATTTACGTGGATCTCGAAAAATCATCACTTCGGCTCGGCGTCGACAGGTTTAATAAAATGTCAAAACTTGGGCTGATCAAACGCAGTGTGAAAAATGTGGCTTCGCATATTTTCTTTGCTCAGATCATCCTGATCGTTGCCTTGCTGCCAATTTTCTCTTTTCAGAAAGTGGAGGGAAAAATGTTTGCTCCGCTTGCCTTCACGCTTGGATACGCGCTGGTTGGTTCGCTGATACTCAGTCTGACATTTGTGCCGGCGATGTGTAAGGTGCTGCTCAATAAAAATGTGAGGGAAGTGAACAACCCGGTTGTGAACTTTTTTAGAAACAACATCTTCAAACTATATCAATGGAGCGATCGGAATAAGAAGATCGTAATGGGTTCTTTCGTGATTTTGTTTCTGGTTTGTGCTGTAAAATTCATGAACTACGGAACCGAGTTTATTCCAAAACTGAACGAGGGAGCAATTTATGTCAGGGCTACTTTGCCGAACAGCATCAATCTGGAACAGTCGGTAAAAACGGGGAATGCTTTGCGGGATACACTCCGTTCTTTCGATGAAGTAAAATTTGTAATGAGTCAAACCGGCCGGCCTAACGATGGTACGGATCCGACGGGTTTCTTCAACAACGAATTTCACATTCAGCTAAAACCGGAAAAGGAGTGGAAAAGGAAGGTGAATAAGGAAGACCTGCTCCGTGAAATGAAAGAAGTGCTTTCGTCGTATCCGGGTGTGCAGCTGGGTTTCAGCCAGCCGATACAGGATAATGTGGAGGAATATGTGGCGGGGGTGAAGAGCTCGCTTGTGGTAAAAATATTCGGGGAAGACCTGGAAGATATGGAGAATCTGGCCGATCAGGTTGCAGACAATCTTCATAAAGTACAGGGAGTTGCGGATGTATTGGTTTACCGGAACATTGGTATTCCTGAGCTGGCAATCAAACTAGATGAGGCACGCATGGCAAGACACGGCGTATCCATGGCCGACGCTCAGGCGGTAATAGAAATGACGATAGGAGGTAAGGCGGCATCCGTATTTTATGAAAATGACCGGATGTTCGACATTACGATTCGTTATCAGAAAGACTACCGGGATACAGAAGAAGAGATCGGCAATATACTAATTCCTTCACTGGACGACCATCAGGTGCCGTTGAAGGAAATTGCAACTATCGGTACCAAAACCGGTCCGGCATTTATATACCGTGATGGCAGCAGCCGTTACATCGGAATCGGATTTAGTATTGATGGCCGTGACCTGGGCAGCACCATTGCGGAAGCGCAGAAAGTGGTAAAGGAAAATGTCAAATTTGCCAAGAATACAAAGGTTGTTTGGGCGGGAGAGTTTGAAAGCAAAGAGCGTGCTACCAAGCAGTTGTCGGTAATCGTTCCCGCTGCATTGGTGCTCATTATCTTCCTTTTGTACATGGATTTTGGCAATGTCAAAGATACGCTGATCTCACTCATTACCATTCCGTTTGCTTTTGTCGGAGGATTTATTTCATTGTGGATCACCGGTACCATTTTCGGCATATCTGCCGGTATCGGGTTCATCATACTTTTCGGAGTCTGTACGATCGACGGTATCATTCTGGTCCATGTGATGAAAGAAAATTTGGTCAGGAAACTTCCGTTGAAGCAGGCTATTTCAGAGGGTATTTATGGCCGTATCCGACCCGTAATTATGATTGCGCTCATGGGGTCTCTCGGACTTTTACCAGCGGCACTTTCCAATGGAATGGGTTCGGAAATACAGAAACCACTGGCCATTATGATCGTAGGTGGTTTGCTCATCTGTATGTTTTTATCCTTCACCGTTTTACCCCAGATTTTCTACTGGGCGTACCGAAAGAGTGACAAGGTAACTCATTAAAATGTCTGCAAAGTGACCCGTTAAACCATGCGTTTGGCGGGTCACTTTGTAAACTTCCCAGAACACATACTTCCATTTAAACAGTAAAATATGCAATGTTTGAGTTGTCGGATTATTAGAAAAAGCGGACTTTTTATAGCCATGATTCACAGCGTAAGTTTTGCGCAAAACAGCGGTGAAATTCAGCAGAACTACGCTGATTCAACTAACAATTATATAGAAATTTCTGGTTACGCAAGTTCAATCGACAGTACTCCTTTCTGGCTTCAGGCCAATCAGTTTGGAACGGTCCCGTCAACGGGAAATGCAGGAAGAGTTGGTGTTGGGTTGGAACATTATTGGAGATTGGGATCCGGTATGCAAAAACCCCTGAGAATTGGTGGCGGTGTAGAGGTAATAGGATTGGCAGCTGAAAAATCGCAGGTTATTCTGCCTCAGGCACATTTTACAGTACGCTACCGGAATTGGGAATTTTTTGCAGGACGAAAAAAACAGTGGGTTGGACTGGCTGATTCATTACTAAGCTCCGGATCCTATTCCTGGTCGACCAACGCCATGCCAATACCTAAAATTCAGCTGGGGACTACAAAATTTGTTGCCGTGCCGTTTACCAAAGGATGGGTGTCATTTCAGGCATTTTATTCCGATGGTTGGTTTGATAAAAACCGACCTGTTACCAGCAATTTGAAACTGCATCAGAAATCACTTTACGCCAGAATAGGAAAGGTCAATTCGCGCCTGAAATTGTATGGAGGCTTCAATCACCAGGTTCAGTGGGGCGGTAAGTCAGCGTATAATACAGAAGACGGGCAAATGCCCAACGACTTTCAGAACTACATCAATGTTGTGACCGGAAGAGCGCACAGCAACAATCCGAGCCACCACGATGCAACCGGCCGGGTCGGCAATCACCTTGGTAGTATTGATCTGACGGCGGAAATCGAAACTTATGGCATGAGTATTTTTGTATACCGTCAGAATATTTATGAGGATGGCTCACTGTTTTGGTTGAGTAATATTGCTGATGGCCTGAACGGGATCCGATTTAGAAGAAAAAACAGTTATGGTTCAAATTTTGAACTGAACACGGTTGTCCTGGAATTCCTTCATACTAAAAATCAGGGTGGAGCGGTTGCCGACGACCTTGATCCCAGCTATAAGAGAGGGAAAGATGATTACTTCAACAACGGCCAGGTAAGAGATGGCTGGTCCTATTTGGGCAGGGGAATAGGAACGCCATTTATTCCTCCAACTTCGGAAACCATCTGGAACTGGCCTAACTATGCAGATTTTTTCACGAGCAACAACCGCGTTTCTGTATACCATCTCGGCATGAGCGGAACCCTTTTTCAGAAAATAAACTGGGCGGGGAAGTTCTCCTATTCCAGTAATTCCGGCGCGTACGACAATCCTTTCGAAGGTACTCCAAAGCAATTTTCCGGCTTTATTTCACTACTTGCTCCAATTAACATTTTAGGAGGAGTTGCAGGAAAACTTGCTCTTGCTGCCGATAAGGGTGATTTGTATCCCGTTAGTTATGGTGTTTCGTTTGGTTTTCAAAAGAGTTTTGGGTTTAGGTAAAGGGTGTGCATTCTTTAACTTAAAGAAAAAGTATTCTTAGTCCCACCAACCATTTCGGCTACAACATAACTCAGTTTGGATACTTCCGGGTATTCGCAACCAGTGACCTTTGTGATGTAAAATTTAAACATCTCAAAATGAAAACGATTTTCATCACAGGGGCTTCCACAGGTTTGGGAAAAGCAACTACCCGGTTGTTTCAGGCAAAAGGCTGGAATGTGATTGCAACCATGCGCAATCCTGCAAAGGAAACGGAATTGCAGCATCTCAGCAATGTAACGTTACTTCCGCTCGACGTCACAAATTTATCCCAAATAGAAAGTACGGTAAGTGAAGCGTTGAAAAATTCCACCATTGACGTGGTGTTCAACAATGCCGGTTACGGACTCGTTGGTGCATTGGAATCTTGCACGGATGACCAAATTACCAATCAAATCGACACCAATCTCACTGGTGTTTTGCGGGTTATAAAAGCATTTATTCCCCATTTTAAAAAACAGAAAAACGGTCTTTTTATCACCACAACTTCTGTCTGCGGAATCTCTTCCAATCCTTTATCTCCGGTTTACAACGCTACCAAGTGGGCTTTGGAAGGATTTAGCGAAAGCATTTCCTATGACCTTGCTTTGTTTAACATTGGCATCAAAACAGTTGCACCTGGCGGCATCAAAAGTGATTTTATCAACGGAATGCAGGCCGTTATTGGTGAAGAATATGAAACGCTGAATCAAAGATTGGGTGAACTTTTCGCGGACGGCACTTTGATTGAATTTACAGAAGCAGAACACATTGCGGAAGTGGTTTACGAAGCGGCCACAGATGGCAAAGATCAGTTGCGTTATCTGGCTGGAAATGATGCCGTCAGAATTGCCCGGCAACGTGAGGAAATGGGTAACGAAAATTTCAGAAGAGAACTCAGCAAAAAGCTTCATCTTCCGGCAACTCAAAACAAACTGAACTCATGAAGAACACAGAAGCACTGGAAATTACGACATTCAAATTGAACAGCTTTTCCTGTAAAGAATTCATTGAAGCCAATACAGAAATTGATCATTTTCTGAAACGCCAGCCTGGTTTTCGGTCGAGAAAAATTGTGCAGCAAAACGATGGAACAATTGCCGACATACTCATTTGGGGTTCTGTAAAAAACGGCACCGATTCCATGCACAGGCTTATGGACGAATTGGCGGATTCTGTTGTTCACGACATGATCGATCAAAGCACTGTCAACTGGAATATTTCGAAGGTGGAGCACGACCTGACCAATTAAGGATTAGCTTTATAACATGAAAAACGAAATCAGTCGCCCGAAAAAGTTCAGTTCCATATCGGAACTGCAACGGGCATTGGGTTTGCCAAAACCTTTGCATCCGCTGGTGAGTCTGGTTAACTATGCCGATATTACTACGCCTGCGGACGAATTGCCGACAGTACTTCTTCTCGATTTTTTCAAAATTTCATACAAAACAAAACTGACCGGAAAAGTAAAATACGGACAGCATTATTATGACTTTGATGAAGGGGGGATTTCGTTTGTATCTCCGAATCAGATCATTGCAGCGGCGGAAGACGAGAAGGACTATGCCGGCTACACGTTGCTCATCCATCCTGATTTTCTGAGGAATTATCCGCTGGCAAAAACAATCCAGAAATATGGTTTCTTTTCTTATTCAGCCAGCGAGGCGTTGTATTTGTCGGAAAAGGAAAAAGTAACGATTTCTCAGGTTTTTGAGCATATTTTGCAGGAATTGAACGGCTCCATAGACGATTTCAGTCAGGATGTGATCATTTCCCATGTTGAAGTGCTTCTCAATTACAGTAATCGATTTTACAAGCGACAATTCATCACGCGCAAAGCGGCCAATCATGATGTACTGACCAGGCTGGAAGATTTGCTCAATCAGTATTTTAACGATAAGGAATCCCTGATGCAGGGTTTGCCGACGGTGCAATATCTGGCGAATAAATTAAATCTTTCGCCCCGATATCTCAGTGATTTGTTGCGCGTACACACAGGACAAAATACGCAGCAGTTCATTCATGAAAAACTCATTGAAAAGGCGAAGGAATATCTGGCGTCGGACAATCTGAGTGTTGCCGATGTGGCTTATCAGCTGGGTTTTGAGCATCCTCAGTCTTTCAACAAGATTTTCAAAAAGAAAACAAACCTGACACCCGTTGAATTCAAACACACTTTTAACGCAAACTAATCACTCATGGAGGATTTAGATTTAAAAGAAATAAAACAGCGGTCACTGAAAATCAGAGAACGATATCACCAACTGGAACAGCAACACCAAGGCAGCAACTGGACGGTGGAAGAAGACGCACTCGCTTTCCTGACGGACGCCGGATTGGTTGGCCGATTAACGATGTCACAACAAGGCCGCTGGCCGAAAGGTGAACAAACCATTCCTGAGCTTGAACACAAATTGGGCGAATGCGTATGGTGGCTAACCATTCTTGCCGACCGCATGGGTTTGGATATCAATGAAGCGACGGAGAAGTTTTTGACAAAGACGGAAAAGTTGCTGGAATAGGATGAAGACTTGGCATTTACTTCGGTGCAATAGGTGCCTTAGTAAACCTGCCCCAGGCGATGAAAATTGCTACAAAGGCAAATGCCACATTCGCTCCGATTTGTGATGCTTCGTCTCTTTGGATATGAAATGCTGCCGCTGAAATCATCAGAACTACAATGCCAACTGCTGCAATCGGTGTGAGTGTTGGCTGAATACGGAGCAGTGCGGGAAGTATTAATCCTAATGCTCCGAGTATATCTACAATGGCGGTGAAGTTCAGGAACGCAGGTGAAACTTGGGCAGCCCAAGGCCACATGTTCGATAACTCATCAATTGGTGTAAATAATTTCATTGTTGCGCCCCAAACCATACTGGCTGCCAGTAATACCTGTGCACTCCAAAGTGCGATGTGTAGAAATCCTGTTGTTTTTTGCTGAGTGGCCATGATTGGTTGTTTTTTGAATGACACAAAAGTATCTACATTTGCTATCTGCGATATAGTACTATCCGGTTGGATAGCGATATCCGAACGGATAGTATCGGCAGAGTTTTAAAACCAAAAAGAAAATGCTCACTCGTGAAGGATGTCCCGGAAATGTGCTTGCCATCAAGGACGCACTTGAAGCTTTGGAAGGTCGTTGGAAGCTGCTGATCATGCTGTCTCTGTCGACCGGGAACAAACGATTTAAACAGATTTCAAAAGACATTGGTGGAATTACGGATAAGATGCTTTCGAAAGAGCTGAAAATTTTGGAAACAAATAAACTCGTGACCCGCACAGTTTACGACACATTTCCACCCACAGTTGAGTACGCGATAACAGAACACGGCAAATCGGCCGAGCAAATTCTGGATGTGCTGTATCTGTGGGGAGTCAAACACAGGAAAGAGATTATGGGGGAGTAGGGCTGATTGGTTAATAAAATAACAAAAGTACAGCCATCAACAGCTGTACTTTTTAGAATAAATAATTCAATAATGTTGAATTTAAACCGGCATCAGTTTGGTGGTGATACCAATGCGGTTCCAGGCGTTTATAGTGATGATTGCCATGATCACTTCTGACAGATATTTTTCTCCCAGAATTTTAACTGCACGTTCATAAGTTTCGTCTTTCACATGATTGCTGATCAGCGTAACTTCCTCGGTAAGAGCCAATATTGCCTGTTCCTCTTCTGTGAAAAAATTGGTGTCACGCCAGGCGCTGAGGGTATAGATCCGCTGCTCGGTTTCTCCGGCTTTACGGGCATCTTTGGTATGCATATCAAGACAAAACGCACATCCGTTCACCTGTGAAGCTCTTATCTTGATCAGTTCTTTATGCGCTCTTGTGAGAGAAGTGCTTTCTATGAATTTTTCCAGTCCCAGCATGGCTTTGTACGCCTCAGGGTTTACTTTTTGAATGTTGATTCGAGTACTCATCTTAAATTTAATTTGCTTGATTAATAAGTTAATTTCAGGTGTAATCCGAATATAGAATGGCTTTCCTAACCAGACTATTTTATGCAAAAGTATCAGATATCTGGTATAGCTTTGTATACCAGTTTACACAAAAATACCCACCCAGATGTTGCCGTATAAATCGCTGATTCAAATTGACCGGAATGCGCATGCAACCCTGTACATCCAGGTTTGTAACCAGTTTATAGCATTAATCACAAACGGTACGCTACGCCCATCGGATGTACTGCCAGGCTCCCGTATTCTTGCGGAGTTAATCGGTGTCAACCGGCATACGGTTAAAATGGCTTACGAAGAATTAACCAGTCAGGGTTGGGCTGAATCAGTTCCGCGAAAAGGGGTTTTCGTACTATCCAAATTGCCTGCAATTAATAAACCGTCAATACCCCAGTCAGGTAAAAAAGGCAATACGAAAGAGACTTTTGTGTGGACAAATCGGTTTGAAAATGCAACACCGGCAGAAAGTCTCCAACACACCGGTCTGGCTATTGATGAAGGATTCCCTGACGTCCGTCTGGCACCGGTAGATCAGCTTATGCGTGAGTATCGCAGCCTTTCGCGAAAATTTTATGGGAAAAGCTTTTTGAGATATGGCAGTTCCCAGGGCTCACAAAATCTTCGGATAGCCATTAGTAAATACCTTTCCAATACCAGAGGTGTCATTGTTTCTCCTGACAACATCATCATTACGAAGGGTAGCCAAATGGGTATATATCTGTCAGCTCAGTTATTGCTTTCGTCGGGTGACAGTATAGCTGTCGGTACGTCCAATTTTCTCACTGCCGATGATACTTTCAAATATGCTGGCGCGAGTCTGGTGAGAATTCCGGTGGATGAAAATGGAATGGATATTGATTATCTGGAAGGTGTCTTACTGAAAAAGAAAATAAAAGCGGTTTATATCATCCCGCATCATCACTGCCCAACCACTGTTACCATGAGTGTAGAGCGGCGGCTAAAACTTTTAAATCTTGCCAAACAATACCGCTTTGCCATCATAGAAGATGATTACGATTTTGATTTTCATTATGACAACAAACCTCACTTACCATTAGCAAGTATCGATCACAATCAAAATGTAATTTACCTTGGGTCCATCACCAAAACTTTTGCCCCCGCTATGCGAATTGGCTTCATGATTGGCCCGTCCCCTTTTATTCAGGCGGCGTGTGGCCTAAGGCAGCTCGTGGACAGGCAAGGAGACACGTTGCTGGAAGAGGCATTTGCCGCTATGTTTGATAACGGGGAAATGGACAGGCATTTTCGTAAATCTTTAAAAATTTACAAACAAAGAAGGAACCTCTTTTGTGAAATACTCCGAACCGATTTTCGGGATAAAATTGAATTCCAGGTTCCGGAAGGAGGTCTGGCTGTGTGGGCAAACTTAGATGAAAAAATTGTTTTGACGGAAATGGCTAAGAACGCCTCTAAAAACGGTCTCTACATCAGCAATGGAAGTTTCGCTAAAAACGAATTCTTTTCCACCAACGCAATAAGAATGGGCTTCGCTTCACTTAGGGAAAATGAAATGGTGGAAGCATTGCGAGTTTTGAAAAAGGTGCTTGATTAGTTGAATAGATAAAGCAATGTGGTTACCTGATATATTTTTCATCAGTATGTACTGCTCAATTATCTCAAAGTGGTTCATTTACAGTGCAAAATGGCCAATATAGTGGGATTTTAGTAAGCCTTATTTCAGGCATGAATATTGTAACAGTTATTCTGTATTAAGTAGAAATAACTTTAATGTATATGTCAATCTAAACTTTACCACACATGCAGCACGTTATTAGGAATCCGAAAAAGCCGGAGTTGCTTTGGCTATTAAGCAGTATTTTGAGCCTTACGATGCTATCCTTTTTTGCACAGGCACAGCCATCCACTTTGACACTCAGTCCGGTACTTACCAGCGGACTTTCATCGCCGATGCAGGTTCTTCATGCGGGTGATGGTTCGGGTCGGGTTTTTGTGACGGAACGGGCAGGAGTTATTAAAGTATTTAACCCCAATGCGGCTACACCCTCGCTCACTACATTTCTCAATCTGAACTCACCGGTGGCAAAAGTCGGAACACTGGGCGAAGGCGGATTGCTTAGTATTGCTTTCCACCCCGACTATGCAAGCGCTTCGAGTACAAATCGGGGCGTTTTTTTTGCTTTTTATACCAACACCCGCGCATCATCAGGTGATCTGGTTGTTGAAAGATATAAGGTGGCCGATCCCTTGAACAATGTGGCAACGGTGACGGAAGCCGCGGTTGTTTTGCTGATTCCACATAGGGACGCAAACAATCACAATGGAGGTGAGATGCATTTTGGGGACGACGGATTACTCTACATATCGACTGGTGACGGTGGAGGCGGGGGAGATCCAAACAATAACGCGCAGCGAACCATACAGGAAGGAGCTGATCTGTCGTATTTGTTGGGTAAAATGTTAAGAATCAACGTGAATAGCTATTCTCTCGCAAGTCCTTATACAATTCCGTCAGGTAACCCCTTCAATAATGAAGTATTTGATTATGGTTTAAGAAACCCTTTCAGATGGAGTTTTGACCGGGGTACGGGCGATATGTGGATTGGGGATGTGGGACAAAGCAACTGGGAAGAAATAGATTTTCGGCCGGCGACTGCTGCACCCGGTGTGAATTATGGCTGGAATTGCTTTGAAGGAAATGCGGTATATCCAACAACGGGAACCAGTACAAATCCGAAATGTGGAACGTTCTCAAACTTTGCTCCGGCTTACCAATACAAGGGAGCATCGGTAGTGGGTGGTGTGGTGTACAGAGGCAGCCGATATTTGGACTTGGTTGGCTATTATGTAGGTACCGATTATTTTTCAGGGGAATTTCAACTCATCAAACGCAATGCAGAGAACACCGCCTGGACCACAACGATCCGACCTGCTGCCACAATCGGAAGCCCGGCGCAAAACATAACCAGTGTGTCGGATATAGGTGAAGCACAGAATGGTGAACTGTATGCAGTGAGGCTAAATCCGGGCTCATTGTTCAGAATTGAAGCTAGCGGGGCACTGCCAGTTACGCTTACGGAATTTCGTGGTAGCAGGACTATTGAAGGAAATAAACTATTTTGGGAAACCACAAGAGAAGAAAATTTCAGCGCATTTGAGGTTGAATATGGCACGGATTTGAACACTTTTTCTAAAGTGGGCTCGGTTACTTCCCAAAGCAGTATACAAGGAGGTAAATACCAGTTTTCGCACATAGCCGGAAATTCGGAGAATGCCTACTATCGTTTGAAAATGGTTGATCTGGATCAAAGTTTCAGGTATTCCAGAGTGATTTCGATACAGGATGCAGAGAATGAAGCGAGCAATTTCGTCAGACCATCGTTTATTAATTCCGGAATCCTCAATGTGCTGTTAGAAAAGGATTTTCAAACTATTGAAGTCATAACAACGAGCGGCAATGTTTTGCATAAACAGGATATTAGCGGCAAAAAGGGAAATCTGGAAATTCAGATTAATGACGTGCCGTCGGGTATTTATTTAATCAGACTGCAAAACCGGGAACAGGTGTTGCAGCAAAAGGTATTGGTGATGCACTAGGCTAGATTTGAGAAGCAGAAACGCTTCTGCTTCTCACACTTTGTTTTCATGTAAAGGCTCGTTTACCAGGTGCCAAATATTTGTCAGTCCTCCGTTTTTACCCATCAAAGGATCTTTGTCGGGCAGGCTTACATGCTCAATGTTTGAATCTACCTTGGGTCTGGCGCTTTTTACTTCTCTAATCAGGTCAGGTTTAATCCCATTGGGATAAGCACCCAAGACCACAAAATCAGCACTGTATGACAAACATTTGTGCCCCACACCAGCCGGGATCACGAGCACATCACCGGATTCAACCTGTTTTTTGATTCCCTGTTCACCTCCCAAATGCAGCAAGGCCTGGCCGCTGAGCAAAGCCAATACCTCGTGCGTATTGCTATGGTAGTGATGAAAAGGATAAATTCCCCACCGCCAGCTATTTGTCCAGTTGTTGGAAGCAAAATGTTTTTTAATCCAGTCGCCCGCTTCATTACCTCTTAATGTAAATGCCTGTTTGTAAAGCAGCAGCGGAAGTGTATTGTTGGGGATAATTCCATCATCCTTGAAATGGAATTCCAATGGTTTCATGATATCCATAAGGCAACATGTTTAGTTGATAATGTTACAATCCGTATCCTGACGAATGCCAGACTATAAATTTCAAAACCTTGGTAACCCATTAATTATGCGTGGAGAGGTTACCATCGATGAAGCAACTTCGCAACAGAATCATGCCAGTTGGAGCGGAGCGAGGCGTTGGTGAAGAGAATGAGCCAGCTTTTATGGTTAATTTTTATTGCTGTCATAAAACAAGATAAGCACACCAAAGTACGCCTATCTTGTATGACTAATCCCTAATTTATTGATCCTTTATTAAAAGGCAAATAAGTTCATCTGCAGATAACTAGTTCAGTTTCCAGTCTGGTCTTTCGAAGTGACAGGTATATCCTCCTGGATTTTTCTGTAAATAATCCTGATGTTCAATTTCTGCATTCCAAAAGTCACCAGCCGGAACTACTTCCGTAACAATCTGTCCCGGCCAGGTACCTGATGCTTCCATTTCTGCGATCAGCTTATTGGCCTCTTCTTGTTGGTTTGCATCTAAATAAAAAATGGCAGACCGGTAAGAAGTTCCGATATCATTTCCCTGCCGGTTTCTTGTAGTCGGATCGTGAATCTGGAAGAAATATTCAAGCAGTCCACGATACGTCAGCTGAGCCGGGTCAAATGTGATCTCAATTCCTTCTGCATGCGTGCCATGGTTGCGGTAGGTAGCATTGGGTACATCACCTCCTGTGTATCCCACAACCGTTGAAATTACTCCTGGACGGTGTCGGAACAGCTCCTCCACTCCCCAAAAACAACCACCTGCCAAAATGGCTTTTTCAGTGCTCATATTATGTGTTTTTATGTTCTAATGTAAGGGTACAAATTCTATGCCCTCAAAATAAAATATATTTATTGAATTTGATGACTGAAGTAAGCTTGCAAGAGTAGTCTTCTTGTCATAATCTTTGTCAAAACTGGTCTTCCCCACCAATCAATTTCTCCTCATCAAACGAATTTGGCAACCCAAGGTCTGGCAGGTTTTTCTTCGTTTTTAACCCCAGATCTTTCAGTTTGGTGGCCTGCAAAACGAGATTGTCGTTACCCACAGACAATTGTTTAAATGCCTCGCCATATTTGAACTGCGCCTTTTCCATGTGTGTGCCAACATCTTTCAGGTTGGAAACAAATGCATAAAACTTGTCATACAGTTTTGCTCCACGCTCAGCAATTTCGAGTGTATTCTGGTTTTGGTATTCTCTTTTCCAAAGGTCAACAATCAGCTTTAAGGACGTGATCAGATTGGTTGGGCTGAGTAATAATATTTTTTTATCGTACGCAAAATTCCAAAGATCCGGGTCGCCTTGTAATGCCGCAATATAGGCGGGCTCGCTGGGTACAAACAGCATGACAAAGTCGAGGGACTTGTCGTAATCATCGTATCCTTTTGCACTAAGTGAAATGATGTGGGATTTGATAGCTGCAATGTGTGCATTCAGTTCAGTTTTTTGTTCATCCACATCCACGGCAGCAATGAGCCTTGTAAATGCATTGAGCGAAACTTTTGAGTCAATGATCACATTGCGGTTATCGGGATATTTGATAACGGCATCGGGTCTCATTTTCTTTCCTGCCAAATCCGATCTGAGCGCAATTCCGTCCGCATCACGAAGCTCGTGTTCCATGAAATACTCCCGACCTTTCACCAGTCCGGACCGTTCCAGAATACTTTCCAGAATCATTTCTCCCCAGCGCCCCTGCGTTTTAGCTTCGCCTTTCAGAGCCTTCGTGAGGTTCCGTGCTTCATCACTGATGATGCGGTTGAGTTCTGCGAGTTTTGAAACTTCATTTCCCAGGGAAAACCTTTCCTGCGCCTCTTTGATGTATACTTCTTCAACCTTGTTCTTAAACTCGGCAATGTTTCTGCCCAATGGTTCCAGAATCAGATTGAGATTGGTTTTATTGAGTTCGGTAAATGTGGCAGTCTTCGTTTCCAGAATTTCATTGGCAATGTTTCTGAATTCCAGATTAAACTTTTTACCCAGATTTTCGATTTCAATTTTCTGAGTTTCCATTTTTTCGTTCAGCGCATTGTTCTCAGCATATGCCGTCGCCAGGCGTTGATTCGCTGAATTAAGATCTTGCAACAGCAATTCCAATTCCTTTTTTGAACCTGCAAAATCGGCTGTTTTTTCTGCCAGAGTTTGTTTTGCAGCATGTAGATTGGCCGTTACTCTCGACAAATCATCCTGAACCAATTGTTGATTATGACGCAGACTCGTGATCTCGTTTTTTAATACAACATGCTCACCGTCCTTGTCCCTGATTGCATTTTCGAGTACCTGAATTTGTACAAAACTTCGTGTTTTCAGCTCACGGTAATCAAGCTCTATTTCATTCAACCGCCGCTGCGCCTCATCTTTTTCATTCTGACGTGTTGAGTTGGTACCGGCTTTTGACATGAAGTAGCCAATCATGGCTCCCACAACGGCACCCAGCACCAGATATATTAGTAATTCCATATTATCGATTTTCATTGTCAAGTATAAATACTAACCACAAGTGATCCTTTTAGTTTCAATTGAAGAAAGAGATTACCATCCTGATTTTACGCCACAGTTGTATTCTGGTCACAAATTTGAAGAGATAAATTGTATCTCGTTGACTAACTGGTTCCAACAAGAAGATTTAAGCCGACAAGCGCAAATATTATTTCTCATGAAATTTGTCTTGTTTCCATTTTGCAGGGTTGTTGACAATATAGTCGGAAATCCGTTGGTATGACTGATCATTTCGTATTATGATTTCATAATAATTCCGTTGCCACAATTTACCCATGGTTTTATTTTTGATTTTAAATATTTTTAAACATTCATTGGAAACGAGCGATTTATACGCGCCAACAATGTCCCCAACCGTTACCGTCCGTCCGGACGTAGGGACAGGGCTAGCCCCTGTCCCCATCTCAATGTAATTATCGCACCCTGTCCCCACCGTGTCATTTTGGGCAACCGCGAGGGTTGCCCCGACGGGAACAATCACAATAATGCCATGCATATGATTCGGCATGATTTGAAATACATCCAATTCAATATTTGAAAATCGCCCAGACAATGCGACCCATTCATTATATGCGATAACACCCATTTCATTTAATATCATCTCCTGATTTTCAATGTAACCAAAACGGTTTTTCATGTTCTCGCAACAGATGGTAATGAAATAGGCGCCTTCCCGGGAATAGTCATAACCCTTAAGTCTGATTGATCTGCGGTGGTGGATGCGTGGATCGAAAGCCATGATACAGCATAGTTTATGATGAAGAATTGTTCCGTAATGTAGCAATAGATTTATAAAATTCGAGGTGCCGATATTTGTGGAGTTCATTAGGAAATAATTGTCTTTCTGATGAAAAATGATCCTGATGGATTTGAAGTTTAAAATAGCAAAGCAAAAAAATGACCTGAAACACAAATCATAAATTTGTATCCCAGGCCATTTTCTCCGTCAGTATTTACAACGGGTTCTTTAAAAGTAAAAATCAATCAGGAATGTTGTAAGCCCTTTTAACCTGTTCGTAATTTTTATAATCGATACCTGCCTGGCGGGCTCCTGCAACTCCGCCTGGAATGATCACATAACGAAAGCGATAGTCAGTTGCCATAGATGCAGTTCCCCAGAGGTTAGCGGAATTTTGAAAATTTACATTTACAGTTCCTGTCTGCGCCACTGCCTGCCACGATTCGGTTTGAATCACACCCGCGCGGGTTACTGTCCCTGATATTGGAAGCATGGCAACCGCAGATGGGGATAGCCCGTAGATAGTCCCATAGGCTCCTAATTTTGCATAAACCAAAACAACCCCCTGGTTGAGAATATTTTCGGTTACTACTGATGCCGCTTTTTTGGTTGTATTTATCAGTCGTCCCTCGAGGGTTGTCCCGGTCCATACGCTCCCTCCGTTAAAATCCGGCCCGTACCAGTCTGAATAAATCACATTTGCGGTTCCCGTAGTACCAGCAGCTCCTGCCGGTCCCGTAGAGCCAGCAGGACCAGTTGCTCCTGTGTCGCCCTTATCACCTTTCGGGCCTGGTTCTCCGTCTGTGGATTTCTCGCAAGAGGCCATCATGAAAACCATCAATACTGCTGACATCAAAATAGTTAATCGTTTCATTTTCTTAGATCGTTTAAGGGTAAAAAAGTGTGACTGTTGTACTTTTTCGACTTATTGTCTAAGACAAATTTCAAGATTATGCGAAGTGGTCACAATAACATATATGGGTTATGACTGTATGTATTGAGCTGGTTTTAGTTGTGTTAATTATTTGAATATCAAATAATTAAATTACAATTTACCGTTAAATAATTCAAGTGGCAGACAAGGGTTGTCCAGCATAGGTTTATTACCTGGAACAGATATAAAAAGACACAAAAAAGCCTGAGACAAAAATCATGTCCCAGGCTCATTTCTCATATCTCGCGATCCTATTTACAAGGCGCTTTCGCTAATACAATTCCGTCAAATTTAAGCTGTTGCGGATCTTTGAAAACCGTTTTCCCGTTTTTCTCTTCCAATGCTCCGTAGCCTTCAACCAGAAGAGAATCCTTTTTTATAAATGCTACTTCCCGTACGGATTCTTTACCCTCGGACATAAAAGTGTACATGCCACGAAGCGTATCTCCGTACATTTTACCGAGAATAGATCCGTTGTTCTGGTCTTTTTCATAAAGTTTATAACCAAGACTTCCGGTAACACTGTCACCCGACATGTGCGCATTTAACAAAACCGTATCCTTTTTTACAATAGAAGAATAGCAAATATTAAACGTCGAATCCTCATCCGAACGTTTGGTATCAAGAGCCGTATTCTGGGTTGGATTGGAATTACAGGCAGCCATAAATATTGCAACAGCCATGGCTGCAAAGGTTTTTAGTTGTGACATAGTATTGTAGAGGTAAGTGATGATCTGCCTTAAGCACAAAGATTATGCCATTAATCCAAAACACAAAAGACTTCCTTTCGGGAAACCTTTTGTGTCTGATATAAAGTGAGCTTGATCAGGCAGGAACCTTGCTTTTAAGCTCGCGGTCCCAGAATCTGTGCTGTGCAACGGCCTTGATGAACTCTGATTCACGGTTGGAGCCTTCACCATCACGGAAAATTAGAACCACACCTTCTGCCGCCTGAACATCCATTTCGAGTGGAGTTACAGGGAAATTTTTACCAAGATAGGAAGCCTTCAAAACATCAATTCCGTCGGCCTCTGCACCAATTACCTTGCAGTGACGATATGCCTCATTAATAAAATGAATGGCATCAGCGTCGTCCGCCAGAGTGGCAGCACTTTGCGCACCACCCGGAACAAACACCGCATCGAACAATACCGAAGCGGTAGTAAGGAAACTCATATCCACTTTTGTTTCATTCCCTTTGATACCTTTAATTTTGCCCAGTTTCGGTGCAATAATCATGGGTACTGCTCCCTCAGCAGTCAGTGCATTTTTCATGTCGTTTAACGACTTTTCATCGACACCATTTGCTGCAAGTATCGCTATTTTACGCGTTTTAATCGAGTCTTTCTTTGTGTTTAGCATACTCAATGCAGTCGATGCATCAGGTTTCTGCTCTTTGGTAAATGGCTGAAATTCCTCAGGGTTGCCATCCGCCGGAACAGAGTGGTTTAGCTGTGCAGGAGGCTCAGGTACTTCTATTCCAAGGTTGTCGGCCACTTTTGCAGCCAGGTCCTTGTCAACCAAAGTGAGTATTCCTACCATCCGTTTTCTAATCTCAGGTATTTCAACCTTGCCCAGTTCGAAAGAGAATGCGTCAACGATGTGATTTTTTTCGGGTTCCGACTGGCTGTTGAAAAACAGAGTCGCCTGGCTGAAGTGATCGAAAAAGCTGTTGCTTCTTGCTCTCACTTTTTTAGCATCAATGCGCTCTGCATAGGATGTGAAACCGCCTTCCGCTGCCTTTGCCTGCATAGGATGGTTATCTCCTAAGCTATTTGGTTCGTAACTGACCCTGCCTTTGTTGACTTGCTGACGCATGTGGCCATCGCGCTGATTATTGTGCACGGTCGGTAGCGAACGGTTGATCGGTATCTCATGGAAATTGGGACTGCCGAGACGTGAAAGTTGCGTATCGGTATAGGAAAACAATCTTCCTTGTAACAATGGGTCATTGGTAAAATCAATACCAGGAACCAGATGTCCCGGATGGAATGCTACCTGTTCTGTTTCTGCAAAAAAGTTATCGGGATTGCGGTCCAAAGTAAGTTTCCCTACAAGTTGAATAGGAACCAGTTCTTCCGGAATTATTTTGGTAGGATCCAGCAAGTCGAAATCGAATTTGTGCTCGTCTTCTTCTTTTACAATCTGAATTCCCAGTTCCCATTCCGGGAACGCGCCTGTATCAATTGCTTCCCACAAATCGCGGCGGTGGAAATCAGGATCTTTCCCAGAGATTTTTGTTGCTTCGTCCCAGGCTACCGAATGCACGCCCAATAGCGGTTTCCAGTGGAATTTTACAAAACTTCCTTCACCTTGTTCATTGACAAACCGGAAAGTGTGCACGCCAAATCCTTCCATCATGCGCAAGCTGCGTGGAATGGCACGGTCGCTCATTGCCCACATAATCATGTGCGTACTTTCAGGCATTAGCGATATAAAATCCCAAAAGGTATCATGTGCAGATGCCGCCTGGGGAATCTCATTGTGAGGTTCTGGTTTTACTGCATGTATCAGATCGGGGAATTTGATTGCATCCTGGATAAAAAATACGGGCATGTTATTTCCTACCAGGTCGTAATTACCTTCCTGTGTATAAAATTTCACCGAAAACCCACGTACGTCACGTGCCAGATCACTGGATCCTCTCGAACCTGCCACTGTTGAAAACCGTACGAAAACTGGTGTTTTCAACGCAGGATCGTTAAGGAACTTCGCTTTTGTATACTTTCCCAACGATTCGTACACCTGGAAATAGCCATGTGCTGCCGAACCTCTTGCATGGACTATCCTTTCAGGAATACGTTCGTGGTCAAAATGAGTTATCTTTTCTCGAAGAATAAAGTCTTCCAGCAGTGTAGCGCCCCTTTCACCAGCTTTCAGTGAGTTTTGGTTGTCGTTAACTTTTAGTCCCTGATTCGTTGTCAGAAATTCTCCCGATCCATATTCTTTAAACCTTTCCAAATCTTCGAGTTTCTGATTTGAGTTCTTCGATTTTTCATTTTGAGCCATAGTAATTCTAGTATTTAATGTTGAAGGTGAAGTTGATAGTGCGGACCCGCACAACAATAGATACTAACAAGAACTATACCAATATGAATGACTATCGAAATTATTCTATTACCATTTCTTATGTGAACGTTTGAGGAAAACTTTTTGAGAAACAATTCGTGAACCACAAGACGTCACTGGCATAGTATTGTTAGCCAGGGAGATATTGGTTGGAGTTTATGTACTTCAATGCTGATTAATTGTAAAAATCAACATTATGGAAAATCAAAAATTCAAAGAAGGAGACTGGGTTAAAGAGAAAAACGGAACGCAGGGAATGACTGTAATTGGTTATGCACACGATTCGGATGAGGTACGTTGCAAGTTCAGGGATAACGAAGAGCACGATGTGGAGGAGAGTTTTAAGGAGGACGATCTCATTGCGCTGTAAGTTTTGCTCTAAGTCAATTGTCAAAAGTTGTCAAAGTTAAACGCACTGATTAAAATGGTAAATAAAGGTTTTTCATCCAAATCTGTCGGAACCGTTTCCGGAGTATTCTTTACCAAAAAGGATGCGGACAATGCCTATCACAATCTGATACAGATGGGGCATACGGAAGATGACATCTCTGTACTTATGTCCGATGAAACGCTGAGTAAGAATCAGGTTTATACCGATGAACCAGTAGATGAATCGGCGTTAAGTAAGGCAGCGAACGCTTTTACAGGGTTCATCATCTCCATTACTTCCATGATATCTCTGCCCGGAGTAGGTATCGCAATCTCGAATACTTTGCAAAGAAAAATGCCTGCCGAAGCTGTTTCTGCTGTCACGGGAAAACAAGATGTGATGCGGGGATCAGGAATTCCTGAGCAACATTTTGATTCTTACGACAGCGGTATGCGGGAAGGGGGAATTATAATCAGTGTGGATCCCCGCAATGGCAAAGAAAAAAAGTCTATCATCCAGAATTTTCGCTTGAACAACGGAACAGATATTCTTGGAGATGACGGATATACCGAATTCGGCTAAAATTGTAGAATGCTATATAACAACAAAAGGCTCGCAGAACGAACCTTTTGTTGTTATTGACCTGTACTGATTTCAGGAAGCTAGCGCCACCTGAAATGATCGGACATTTTCATAGCTATGTATAAGTTCTTTATTTAGTTGAAAATCAATGTCTTTCAGTTTTTGTAAATGATCTGAAAAAATATCGATTTCATCCTTTGACAAAGTAATACCTGATATAATCGAGTTGTAGATCCGGATTGTTTTTTGTTCCTGCTCACGTAAAATTCTTGCAATGGAAAGTCTGTCAATACTTCCAAAAAATTTTGCAGGGATAGTTTTAGTGTTTAATTTAAGATTAATATCGCCATCCTGCAAAGAACATTTCACCCCGTCATAAATCCACTGAATCTCTTTTTTGAATAGCAGCGAACTAATGTATCCGTGGCTACACACTCGGCGGAGAGAGCCAACGTTGTCCAGGGTCATTGCTTGTTTGTACAGGTCCTCCCTGTGCTGATGTATGTTCCAGATCCGAACAATATCATTAATGAAAGTGGGTAGGTTATTCATTGTTGAGTTTCTTTAAAATTGCATTAAAGTATTTCTACTAATATGCAATTGCTTCTATAAAAACTGTACCCTGCAAACGATTGTAATTGCATTTTATGAGGCTAATTTGACGTATACAATCAAATTCTTTCAAAAAGTAACGTTTGCACTAAACCGTGATTATCGAGTTTTCTTATCGATTATAGTTTAGCGAAAAAAGGAGCTTCCTATTGCGGACGTAAATACCCAGATTCGTGGTGAGGCAGGGGCAACGGCTGACTACACATTATAGGGTCTGGAATATATACCGGTGGGTATGGTTATTTAAAACTCTAAAACAGAACTAACTAACCACAGAATGAAAATCTTACGAAATAGCATAGGAACGTTATGTTTGGCAGCTGCACTGATGTGCACATCTTGCGGGAAGGAATCAAATAGTACCAACGACAGTGGCTCAGATTCTCAAACGACGCCAAACGATAGCTCGGGAGCAGCGAGCCGGGCGGCCATGGGCACGGGAGAGGGCAATCAGAAAGAGGTTGGCGGTTATCCGTCAAATCATGCAAATCTGAACAGCGATTCAACGCGGAAGAGGCATGACGTGGACACCACATCCAGAAAAGTGCAGAAAGATAAGCCGAACAAACACCAATAAATGAGTACTGTCCAAAAAGCACCGGGAGCCTTTATGAAAAGGAACCTGGTGCTTTTTTGTGCGTGGGCTTTGACATATTATTGTATTGAAAGTGAGGTTTGTATGGTTATTTTATGTTGATTTTTTACATTCCATTTTTGAAAGCATTGTGAAAAATAATTGAGTTGTCGACTGTGGCTTGCCGGCTGTTACGCTACTAACAATCGAGAACCAAGTTTATTCAAACATAAATCATTCAATACGATGCGTACATTATTTTTCACAGTCTGCCTTGCCGGTTTGGCGGTGGCCGCGGTTGCACAAAGAAAGAAACCGGAGCCAACATACAAGATTGACGGCGTACAAAAAATCAATGCGGAAGTTTATCAGCTGGTGCATAATCCTACCAACGGAAATGTTTACGTCGTTGGGCCGAAAGCTGGTTTTAACAAAAATTCCGAAAATTTTGTGTACGTATTAAATGGCACAAATCTGGCGGTAATCGATTCGATCAGTCTGGGCAAGAAACTGCCATTCGGTATAACTGTCAACAATAAAACCCAGACTTTGTACATCGGCCATGCTACACAGAACTCTGTAAGTGCGGTGGATCTGAAAACGAAAACCCAGAAGATTATTGAAGGCGTTAAGGAAAAGGGGAGAATCAGAGAGCTTGTGGTTGATGAAAATAGGAATCTGGTGTACGTTTCTGACCATGGTCATCCGTCTATCTGGATTATTGACGGCGCTACCAATACTTTGAAGAATTCCATCGAATATCCTGACGCTTCTTTGCTTGGACTAAATGTGGATTCGGAACGTAAGCGCATATATACCACCGACAGCAATACCATGGAGGGTAATATTCTTGTGTTTGACTCGGAGAAAAATGAGCTGATCAGCAAGTTTAAAACCTGGTCGTACTGCCCGTTGAATATCGCAATTGACTACAAAAACAATCGGCTATTTGTGAGCCAATCCAACGACAACAACGTTACTGTGGTTGACGGCAATACGGGTGAGATCATCAATAAAATATACCTTGGTTACGATACTTCTCCGATTGGATTGGTGTATGACGAGAAACTGAATGTGGTTTACACTGCGAACCGCAACAAAAAGGAAATCGCGGTAATTGATGCAAAGGATTACAAGGTGACCGAAAGAATTCCAACGGGCGGACTTCCAAATACCATCAGCATCGACAAAGCCACGGGAGCAATTTATGTAACCAACAAAACGGGGCGCAATCCAGAAGAAAAACTTGAAAACACGAATGCTGTGGTAAAAATTAGCAAGATTTGAAGGAGTAAAATCTGACGATGTGAATTGAAGTAAGCGGGGTGGTACAGTGCTTGTGCCAGCCCCGCTTGTTTTATTTGGTACTTCCTGAAAGTTTTTCGTCAGCTTTACTCTGTATCAAAAATGCCTTGTAATCCTTAATATTGAGCATATCGGATATTGCCTTTTTTTTGTCGGATGCCTGCTCGAAATAGGCTTTGCAGATTTGATAACCAACCCAATAGCCCAGATCGGAAGGGCGATCAGCAGTTTCCTGATTGCTATTTGCAATCCAGTTAGAGTAACGATCCAGATACATTTCCTTCTTAAATTCTGCCCATACCTTCTTTTCGTTGCCGACAGCCCAAACCTGAAGTCGCTCGTTGGCTGTTTTACCACTGATCAACTCTCCAAGAAAATCGGCCATTCCTTCCTGGATCGCATGACAAAGCAGGGTTGTATCACCCGCCATATTGTTTTGTTGTACATGTACCAGTTCATGGGCCACCACATGTTTCAGGCCAACAAATGGAATCAGGTTTTTTTGCTGCCACAAATTCAATTCCGAAATTGGTGTGTTGGCATTGGCCGACTGCATGTCAGCACCGAGTATTGAACCATAATTGGTAACGGTTCCCCCCGAGCTCCACGCGCCAATTACGAAGGTTGTATTTGGGAATTTACTGGGTTTATACCATCGTTTCAAATTACGGTATATTACCCGAATGGTGTCTTCCAATGCAGCAACCTGCTCTGTATTGGCTCTGATACTTTCATAGAACCGAGGCATTTTTTTGATGTTGTGTACAAATCCTTTCAGACCACCAATGTTGGGGGTTTTAATTCTGTAATACTCCTGAAGACTCGGGCTGCCTTTCTCAAAATACTCGGTTAAGAAAATCTTCTGTGCATTGGAGGAGTCTTTTTGATATAGATCGTAGGCTTTCCAAAATAAATTAATGTCACTTGTTACAAACATTGCCTGATCAGGATCTTGTTGCGCACCTTGTAGTTCGGACATATACTTCCGAAGTTCAGTAAACCTTTTCAATTTCCGAACCTGTGCCAAGGCAGGTTCCGTGTCCAGCCAGTTGCTGTTACTAAGTCCAAATTGTCTTACGGCGTTTTCAAAGCAAACAAGAGCACTATCTGGCATCTGCGCCATTGCATAGCTATAACCTGCATTTACAGATGCTTGCTTTTTGTAAGCTATCATTTTCCTCAGTTTAACCTCGGCCTGATAGTGCCGGGCGGCTGACTTGTATTGTTTTGCGTGCTCCAGACTGTCTCCGAGCTTTTGATGCCTATTGGCCTCCTGGTTAAAATCCTGTGAAAAAATCTCTGTGCTAAAACAAAGAAGAATGGCTATACACAATTGAATGGCTTTCGGTAGGCTAAGTCTTGTCATTTTGTATGTATTGAAGTGAAATTTATACAAGCTCGTTAGAAAAGGAGTCCATTACAACAATTGGAAGTAAGTTACAACCATGGGCCAGAATCGCAAACATTGATACTGTATTTTATCAGACTCTGAAGCTAAAAATGGCTCTAGACGGATCATAGTGGGTAAAGGGATTTTAAGTCAAGTTTTTTTGAAGACTGGCCTTGCGCAGATTAGGAAATTGGATTGTCCAGGGCCGTTAAAAACAAAAAACTGTTTGACGACGTCAGGAGGAGTTTTTTTTGTTTAGGCTCTGGATGATTCAATTTCCGTTAAAATCTGCGTACAGCCTTGACTTTTTTTGTTACTTTTTTGTGTCAAGACAAAAAAGTAAAATACTCGTTCGAGCCGAAAAATTACTTGATTGACCAATTTCAGGTTCCCCACTTACAAATCATATAGAACCCTAAAAACAAACACGCTTGAAGGAAAGCTTGTTTTTTGATAAATTATAATTCAAAATTCACAAAACTTAGGATAAATGAGCAGAGTGTTTTATTGTAAAAAACGAAAGGGTTGACCTCATCGGCCAACCCTTTCATATCTTAATTTATAAATGGTTATTTCTTAACCCCTTCAATCCACTTCCGGGCGTTCACAAATGCCTCCATCCATGGAGATACTTCGTCTTTTCTTCCTTCCGGGTAATGTGCCCAATGCCACTGGAACAACGAACGCTCAATGTGCGGCATCATCACCAGATGGCGGCCTGTTTCGTCGCAAAGCATCGCCGTATTGTAGGCAGAGCCATTTGGGCTCGCAGGATAAGTTTCGTAACCGTATTTGGCAACGATCTTGTAACGATCTTCGGCGTACGGCAATTGGAAACGGCCTTCTCCATGTGATACCCACACCCCCATCGTACTCCCCGCGAGGGTAGACAACATCACCGAGTTATTTTCCTGAACAGTTAACGAAGTGAAGATACTTTCGTGTTTATGACTTTCATTGTGAAGCATTTTAGGCTTCTCCTCATGATCCGGATTAATTAGTCCAAGTTCCACAAACAACTGACAGCCATTACATACACCAACAGACAATGTATCTTCTCTCTTAAAAAAGTTTTCAAGCGCAGTTTTTGCTTTCTCATTGTAAAGAAATGCACCTGCCCATCCTTTGGCAGAACCCAGTACATCCGAATTTGAAAATCCTCCCACAGCTCCAATGAACTGGATGTCTTCCAGCGTTTCACGGCCTGAGATCAAGTCAGTCATGTGGACGTCTTTCACATCAAAACCAGCGAGGTACATGGCGTTGGCCAGTTCTCTTTCCGAGTTACTGCCTTTTTCACGAAGTACCGCCGCTTTTGGTCTTGGTTTGCCAGCTTCAATTACAGGTTTGCTTCCGTCAAAATGTGTCGGAAAGGAGTAATTGAGTACGTGGTTTTTATAGTTGTCAAAGCGTTCTTTCGCCTTCACAGGACCGCTTTGTTTTTTATCAAGCAAATAGGAAGTTTTGAACCAGACATCACGCAGATGATCCACATCAAAACTGAATGTTTCAGAGCCATTTTTTACTTCCAGTCCGGCCGTCGTTGTCACGTTTCCAATTTTATGGAAATCGATTCCAGCCGCTGTTAACGTCTCTTCTGCTTCCGCATCAGCCTGGAAAACGATTGCAATATTTTCAGCGAAAAGTTTTTCAATAATATCCTGACTACCCAATGCTGAAAGATCAACGGATGCGCCAAGGTCGCGGTCAGCGAAACACATTTCCAGTAATGTGGTAATGAGTCCACCGCTGCCGATATCGTGTCCAGCCTGAATTTTTCCACCTTTTATCAATTCCTGAATGGTGTTGAAGGCTATTGCAAAACGATCCGCATTTACAACATCCGGCGTTTCAGTTCCTATCTTGTTCAGAACTTGTGCAAAAGAAGACCCGCCCAGTTTGTATTGATCGCCGGAAAGATTGATGTAATAAATGGCACCGCCACTTTTACGAAGTACAGGTTCAACCACAGCCGTAATATCATTGCAATGTCCAGCTGCGGAAATGATAACGGTTCCCGGAGCAATCACTTCGGTATCCTTATATTTCTGCTTCATCGAAAGCGAATCTTTTCCGGTTGGGATATTAATTCCCAGGCTGATCGCAAACTCGGAGCAGGCTTTCACGGCTTTGTATAAACGGGCATCTTCACCTTCGTTTTTACAAGCCCACATCCAGTTGGCCGAAAGCGAAACGCTTTTCAGTCCGTCCTGCAATGGAGCCCAAACCAGGTTGGAAAGTGATTCTGCAATAGCGTTACGGCTACCTGCCGCAGGATCGATCAGTGCAGAAAGAGGAGCGTGACCAATCGAAGTCGCGATACCATCTTTTCCCTGGAAATCCAGCGCCATCACACCCACATTATTCAATGGCAATTGCAAAGGACCAGCGCATTGCTGTTTTGCAACACGGCCACCCACGCAACGGTCTACTTTGTTGGTAAGCCAGTCTTTACTTGCCACAGCTTCAAGTTGCAACACTTGTTCCAGGTATTCATTCAGCTTGTCTGCCGAATAACTTACCGGTGCATATTGACGATCGATCGTTTTATCGTGCATGTATACTTTTGGCGAGCTGCCAAACATATCATCCATTTCCAGATCCATCGGTTTGGCTCCGGTTTTGGCCGATTCGAAAGTGAAGCGGTGATCGCCAGTCACATCACCCACGGTATACATAGGTGCGCGCTCACGATCCGCTATATTTTTTAGTGTCTCAATGTTCTCTTTGTCAATCACCAATCCCATTCTTTCCTGAGACTCGTTGCCGATAATCTCCTTGGCTGAAAGGGTAGGGTCACCCACCGGTAATTTATCAAGATCAATTTTTCCACCCGTTTCTTCAACAAGTTCCGACAAACAGTTCAAATGTCCGCCTGCGCCGTGATCGTGAATGGAAACAATGGTGTTGTTATCACTTTCCACCATGCCGCGCACTGCGTTTGCAACACGCTTCTGCATTTCCGGGTTAGACCGTTGGATCGCATTCAGCTCAATACCAGAACCGAAAGCACCTGTATCTGCCGACGAAACCGCAGCACCACCCATCCCGATGCGGTAGTTTTCACCACCCAGAACAACGATTTTATCTCCAACTTCCGGTTTTTCTTTTTTTGCCTGATCAGCCTTTCCGTAACCGATACCTCCTGCCTGCATGATTACCTTATCGTAACCCAGCTTGCGGTTGTTTTCTTCGTGTTCGAATGTAAGGACCGATCCAACAATCAAAGGTTGGCCAAATTTGTTACCAAAATCGGTGGCACCATTTGATGCTTTGATCAGGATATCCATAGGAGTCTGATACAACCATTTGCGTTCTTCAACGCCTTTTTCCCAGGGACGGTTTTCTTCAAGCCTGGAAAGAGCAGTCATGTAAACTGCCGTTCCAGCCAGTGGCAAAGATCCTTGTCCGCCAGCCAAACGGTCTCTGATTTCCCCTCCCGATCCTGTTGCAGCACCATTGAAAGGCTCAACCGTGGTAGGGAAGTTATGTGTTTCTGCTTTCAGCGATATTACAGACTGAAAGTCTTTTATTTCGTAATATTCCGGAACGTCAGGACGCTTGGGAGCAAACTGCTGAACAGTTGGTCCTTTTACAAATGCAACATTGTCTTTATACGCCGAAACGATTCCATTCGGATTTGTTTCGGAAGTTCTACGGATCAGCTTGAACAAGGATACAGGCTGTTCTTCGCCATCGATCACAAACGTTCCGTTGAAAATCTTGTGACGGCAGTGTTCAGAATTGACCTGTGAGAAGCCGAAAACTTCGGAATCAGTCAATTTTCTGTTCAGTTTTTCAGCCAGTTTGTTCAGATAATCAACCTCTTCGTCACTCAATGAAAGACCTTCCTGCTTGTTATACAAGCCTATGTCTTCTATTTCAAGAATGGATTCGGGCAGAATGCTGATCGTGTACAAATCCTGACCCAGCTTGTTATACTTTTGGGAAAGCATAGGATCGAAGTCTGAAAAATCGGCATCCACACGTTTGAATTCCTCGATCCGGATGATGCCCTGAATATCCATATTCTGGGTTATTTCAACGGCATTGGTGCTCCATGGAGTAATCATGGCAGCGCGCGGACCAACGAAAAAATCAGTGAGAACAGTTTCCTGGCTAAGTTCAGCACCTGCAAACAGCCATGTTAATTTTGAAGTATCTGACGATGTGAGCGTTCGCTCCAATTGCACTGCATAAACAGTATTCTGATCGTCGGCGAAGAAATAAATCATAGTATCGTTTTATGGTGCAAAGGTAATTCTTTTAATTTTTTATCCCTATGAAATTGGAGAAGGATAAAGCGGTTTACGGGCGGAAAAATTAACCGAACCTGACTGGGATTGTAATAGTTATTTGGTTTTGGTAGTATTTGTTGGTTTTTTAGGGTATTGTTAAGGAATGGTTTGCTAAGTTACTCCCTTATCAACCGCGTCGTTTTGCTTAGACAGTCTCAATTTGCGTGGTATAAACAGACGAAAGCGCGCAACGGGAATATATGGAAAACTAAAAAAATACTTATCAACTGCAAGTCTGATACAGGAGTGTGGCGAGTTTGTATGGTCATTCATGGTACAATGCATAACCTAGCATCGTTTTGGATCATGGGGGTATAGGCCTGATAAACGTACAGCTTGTAAAGGTGGCAACATGTGGAATTAATGACTGCGCATTTTGTATTGTTACGGGTGTATCAATGAAAAATACGCAATGTGCATTCTGTATTGTTATAGTATATAATTTTTAGTCAAAAGTTGTATACTGTGCTGATTATCAATGAATTGTTGTAATTGATTTATCAATCCTTATTTATCAAGTGCAAAATCCGATCCATATAGAAAATCTGGTAACTTGCGTATATTAGTAAGTTACCAGTAATGCTATGACAGACTACGAACTTAAAAATATCGACCCAGAAGACATCGAAGACTTACTCGTAAAAGTTGAGACCTCGTTTGACATCAAGTTTGTTGGTGACGAGTTAGTTCATATCACAACCTTTGGACAACTCTGCGACCATATTTCAAACAAAATACAGCTTGACAATTCAGATGACTGCACAAGTCAACAAGCGTTTTATAAACTTCGTGACGCAATTTCATCGACACTTCAAATTGACAATAAGACAATATCGACAGACTTTCCTCTTGCCGACCTTTTGCCAAGACAAAGCAGACGTTCAAGGACAAAGAAATTAGAAAAGCATTTAGGTTTTAATCTAAATATTTTGCGACCACCACATTGGGTGACGGGGACGCTTGCAATTTTAATTCTTGCATCTCTCGGTAGACTTTACTTTAATTGGCAAATCGGACTTTTAGGACTTGTGTTTTCTATCGGTGGACTTTGGTTCGCAAATAAGGTCGGAAACGAACTTGACTTGCAAAAAGTTGGACAAGTTGCTGAAAAAATGACGAGAGAGAATTACTTAAAATCAAGACGAAATCCAAAGACATTTAATGAAAAGGAAATTGAAAAAGTCTTGACCGACTGGTTCAGTAACGACCTTGACTTAGACAAAAGTAAATTAACAAGAGACGCTAAATTTGTATGACGACAGAAGAAAGCACTACTGGTAACAGGCGTTTGGCTCAATGGCGGGTGACGTGGTTAATTGAACATTCTACCTCGCATCAACTTTTGTGGTTAAATGAAAGTTTTGTGTTCCGAAATCCGCCACTGCGCCAAGCGCCAAAACGTTAGCAGCAATAATACAAAGACATCGATATGAAGGTAATTGACGACTTTATAAAACAGTACAACAAAGAGTTTGACTACTATCAAAAACTCTCTCAAATTGTTGCGAGCAAAATTGAAGACCAACTTTTTAAAAGAGGTATCAAAGCTATTGTTACTCATCGAGCAAAGCGACCAGACAGACTAAAAGATAAGCTGACCAAAAGAAATGAAGAGAAGCAATACAAGACTGTTGACGACATATTCAAAGACATTGTTGACTTAGCGGGAATTCGAGTTTCATTGTATTTCCCTTCTGAACGAGAAATTATTGATGAAATAGTTAATGAGCTTTTTATTATTGACAAGAAGAAGGAATTCCCAAGTGCAGCCCATACACCGAAATACACAAAACGTTTTTCAGGATATTGGGCGACTCATTATCGAGTTAAACTTATGGAAGAAAATCTGACTAAAAGATATCTTGACACTTTAGCAGAAATACAGGTAGCATCCGTTCTTATGCATGCTTGGTCTGAAGTAGAACACGACCTTGTTTACAAACCATTTTCAGGGGACTTATCAAAAGAAGAGCTTGCAATACTTGATGAAATTAACGGGCTTGTTTTAAGTGGAGAAATAGCACTTGAAAGATTACAATCGGCAATGGCTGAAAGAACTAAGAAACGTAACGATATTACAGACAAGTATGAATTGACCAACTTTCTTTTAAATTCAATCGACAAAAACTATTTAAATAAAATTAAGCTCGGTGATACCTATTTATTGAATAATTATTTAAATACCATCAAAAAATTAGACACAAGGGATTTCAACAAATACATTAACTTAATCAATATTGAATCAAAAGAGTCAGTGACTGACCAATTATTGAATATGTTATTAGTGGAGTTCTATGACGAAGGCAATCCAAATCTTAAAAACTACTTTAAGAATTTGCATGTTTCAGAAAAGAAAGCATCTGGCTTTGAATCATTTGTAAAATGTTGGGTTGTTTTAGAAAAAGCGGCAAGAGAATTCTTGACAGAGGAAGAAGTAAGGTCAAGGAAATATATGATTCCTGACTTTAGAATATTAAAAGAGAAAAAGATTTTAACCGTTGCAGAGACATCACAGCTTAGTCAAATGAGACAAGTTAGAAATTACTTATTACACGGTATTGAGACACCTTCAGAAAGCTATTTAAACGACAGCTTTCAAATTCTAAAATCATTGACTGAAAAGGTTGTTGACAAAGTGCCTTCAAAAGCGACAAAGGACAAATTGAAAAAGGAACTGACAGACATATGAGAAGAATTACTGCTGCTAACACGGGTAACCGTTGCACAACCACCTTCTTTCCCTTACACGCCCAACGATCGGGAGATAGAAATGCGTTTTGAACCTCAGAAATGAGTATGGCTTTTTCGGACGTCTTACTGCAAACTACACCTCCAAATACAACCTACTTAACCAAAAAACATCCCTACGCCCAATTTTAACCCATGGAAAAAATCGAACAAATCAACTACATCAAAGCGTCTGCCGCAGTGGTGTATCAGGCATTGACCACCCAGGCAGGATTGGCAAAAGTTTGGACGCAAGATTTAGTTGTGAAACCCGAAATTGGTTTTGTCAATGAGTTTGGTTTTGGGGATGAACCTGTTACCAAAATGAAAATAGTAGAACTGGTGCAGGATCAGAAAGTTGTTTGGGAGTGCATTGCTTCGGATCCGGAGTGGATCGGAACAGGTATTTCTTTTGACATTATACGACGCGAGAAAGCTACCGCGGTAATTCTCAAACATTACGACTGGCGTGAACTCACAGAGTTTTACCAGTATTGCAGCTACAATTGGGCAATGTTCCTTTTCAGTTTGAAACTGCACTGCGAAGAGGACAAAGGAACGCCGTTTCAGGAGCGGCAGTTTTAAAATTGCAGTGTTGGCGTTGTGCCAACAAAAAACGGTGAACTACCGCGTTGCCAACGCGGTAGTTCACCGGAGCATTCACTTAAGCTTTATTATTCCGCTTTCTTTTAGAAGCTTATCTTTTGCATCCCAAAATTCAGTTCTGGTAAATTTTAGGGTGCTTATATCCATGCCGTCCGTAAGCGGAAGATCCGTGACGGAACTTCTGTACAAGTCGTATCGAAAAGGTTGCTCAGCCCATGCTAGCGTGTATTGAAACGCGTCAATGATTTTATTTTCATTGTTCGTTTTAATAATTAAAATATCGTGGAACGTCTTTATACTATCTTTTACATCATCACCTGAAAAAATCATTCCCAGCCCTTTGAAAGTTGATATGAACTGGTAATAGTTGTATTCTCCACTTAAAGGTTCAAAAATCTCTCTTATTGATATTGAGTCTTTTCTATATTCGTCAAAATTATTAAGCTTTGACATGTCAAAATTCGCGTGAATGGCCTTTTTGGTAAGCCTGTAAATTTGTACTTCATTTAATTCGGTTGGCAGGTCAGTTTGCTGTGATGAGTAAACAGTTTGTAACTTTTTTGTTTGACAAGAACAAATTCCTGATGAAATGATATTCAACAATGAAAATAATAGTAAAGAGAGTCTCATTTTAGATCGTTAAGTCGGGGAAATGATACGGGCTTATACGGAGGTGGTAACTTTTACAAGAGATAAAGAGGCAACGTTACACAAAACCTCGAACCTCGTCCCGCCAGTGAGTGGGCCGTTATATCGCCTCCGTGGTTGCGGGCAATTTTCCGGCAAAATGCCAGTCCCATTCCTTTGCCCTGTGCATCCTGATGTGTGGGCAGCCTGGTAAAGAGGTCGAAAATCTTTTCCAGCTGAGATTCTTCAATACCAACACCATTGTCTTCAATGTGAATCTCGGTAAATTTTTTATCAGGAAAATATGCCTTTGAGAATATCCTGATGAGTGGTTTCTGATCCTTCTTTGAAAATCTTAACGTATTGTTGATCAGATGGTAAAAAAGTTGTTCGATCTGAAGTCGCGATGCCAATGTGCTCGGAAGAGACTCTATTTCAATTTTCGCTTCCAATGTATCGACGGCAGCTGATAACTGGAGGCAAACATCTGTCGCTATTTCGTTCAGATCCACAACTTCGTAAACATCGTTATTAGATCTCAGCTGAGAAAAATCGGAAAGATCCTGGATCATCATCGAAAACTTTTGAGCGCTCGAATTCACTTTCAGTGCAAGTTCTTTCACTTTGTCAATATTGTTATTCTCCGTTGCCTCCACCAGTGAGCTGCTGAAAATCCGGATTTTACGGAGTGGTTCCTGCAAATTGTGGTTGGATATATGGCGATACTGACGATTTTCATCAAGGGAGTCAGTAAGCTTGCGGTTCAGCGACTGGACCGCAGCGGTGCTCCTGTCCATCAGATCGAGCGCTTGCAGATGAAATGCGATGAGCTCGGCAAACATCGTAAACATGCCAATGGTTTTGGTATTGTTCAGTTGTGCCGGATTTGGATCTATGGCACACAATGTCCCGAAGAAATCACCATTTTTTAAAATAATGGGCATCGAAATATAGCTTTGGAAGCCATACATCAATGGTGTATGATGGTTGTTATATTCACTTTCTGCAACATGATCAATCACAACAGCTTTTCTCATGTCGCGTATTTCGTCGCAGATGGTGGTTTTTACTTTCAGCTCACCTCCGGGCACAAGTCCGAATTGAATTTCATCCTGTACACTGCAAACAATCCACCGGTCGGTCGTTACCCTTGCAATAGCTGCGAAGCCCATGCCTGTAGATTTGCAGATGACGTCCAGCATTGTGGATACAACGGGGATTTGTTTTATTCGCTCAACATCTTGTGCCAAACTTGCATCTGAGTACATCATATTTCCGGGGCGTGGGTGCAAATTAATCAAAGGTAATGCTTGTGTTCGAATTTGTTCGTAGCAAATTCGAACAGCGCTTATTTTGTAGTATCTTCTTTATATAGCACGATCGAATGTTGAGACGAGACGGAAACTGATATCGGTAATAGATTTCTGTCTGCTAAACATTTTAAATTTTATATATGATAGTAAACTTAATATGATATGTGCTTTAGGTTGATAGTACCAATACGATTAAAAATGAAATTTTACTCTGTCACTATTTCTGCGATATTACTTTTTTTGTTTCTCTCTTGTGGATCAATCACTTGCCACGCGCAGTCCCTGGAAGAAGTCCTGAGCCAAAATGCTATAACCATTGACCCGGGTTTTCTGGCAGGCGATGAGCAGCAAATTAAGAAAACGGGAGGCATGATTGATTTTGGCCGGTACGATGTGCTGGCTATTGGTGAGCAGTCACATGGAACTTCGGAGTTTTTCAAGGCGAGAACGTCGTTTCTGAAAATGCTTGCTGGAAAAAAGCTGGTGACGAAAATCGGTCTGGAAGCTCCTATGGCAGAGATGGAAAAACTCAACGGCTATATGGCGGGAAACGGGAAGGATTTGAAAAATATTCTCAAAAGTTTCAGACTGTACGGTTACGAATGTGTCGAGTTTGCTGAACTTATAGATGCTGTGAAAAAGATCAATGAAGAGCGAGAGCAAAAGATCACCTTTTTCGGTTTTGATATGCAGAGCCCATTTGGAGCGCTGGAAAATATGCTTGATTACAGCGTTAAAAATAATATTGAGGCAGCAGATTCACTTAAAAAACTGATAGGGTATTATCATCTGCTGAGCGATCAGGTCTATGAACACAATTTCAGCGCCGAGGACTTCGCTGAGTTGAATACGTTGAGTGAACATATTATAAACCAGTTTCCTGCCGAGGGGAAAAGGTTTGAGATCCTAAACAAAAACATCGCAAATTACAAACAGTTCCTGACGTTGAATGATCCTGGAATTACTGAATGGGATGGGGAAAAATTATCGTTGGTCAGAGATTCGCTCATGGCAGTGAATGTACTTAACGAAATGACTGAAAATAACAAAATCATCATTTTGGCTCACAATGCACACGTACAAAAGCAACCTAGCATGTATTCGAAAAGTATGGGGTATTTTCTTTCCAACAAAATGGCAAACCGCTACAAGGTTCTTGGTATCACCACGTCGTCCGGCTTTTATACGGCTACAAATCCTGAGGCTGGGAAAATTGTTGACAACAATGTAGTAATTGCTCCTGACGACAAAGCTTTTGAATATTACTTTACAAGAACAAAAAAGCCTCTATTCTTCTTGAAAACTGCACCGGTAATTAATAAAACAAAAAACTTAAAACTTCCAACACAGTACCGTTTGCTCCCTACCGGCTTCACCGACAAACAATTCGTCCCGGGAAATGCGTTGCTGGATTTCGATTTCATTTTACATATAGATGTTACCAAGGGAAATGGGAGTTTTTATTTGAAGTAGGGGGAGAAGTGAGAAGGGGACGGCGGATGTTTTTTAGGGGATAGAAAAATATTTGAATTGAGGAGGAATCTAAACCAACAAGCTCAAGCATCGCCCTCTGACGTTCCTGAGTATAAAAATGGCGTTGATATTGGCGATGTGTTCTCTACTAACTCTTAATGGATCACATCGCTGCTAAAATTGCATGAGTAAATTCAAGGTGTTCAGAATCAGTATACAGCTTGCTTTTAGATGTTCAATTCTTACAAAAGAGGGTAATTTAAAGGCTTCCAGTAGCCTTACTTTTTTTCTTGATAAAAAAAGTAACCGCAGCGGCGGCCGCAAAAAAATCAAGGCAAAAAAAAGCTTCCACGCTGTAGCTACCGCACACCCCGCTTTTTTGCCCGGCCTGCGCACGCTTCGTGCTTGACTATCCACTACAAAACATATATCGCCAAGAAAGAAGTGAAATGTGAGGTTGCATCTTTTAAACAAAAATCTCCGTTGGAAAACTCTTTCCGACGGAGATTAAACTATAACCACCTATTAAACTATTATTAAAGATTATTTGTCCGATCGGACAGTATACTCACAATAGTCTGTTTTTTTAAGCTAAAAGCTAAAAGCTAAAAGCTAAAAGCTAAAAGCTAAAAGCTAAAAGCTATTTATTTTACTGGATGTTCGATCGTTGAGACTGAAAAAGAGGGTGCGCCGCCAATCAGGCCATTTGTAAATACGGTGTAAATTTTCCCACTTTCCAGCGTTACAGACTTTGCCGTACCTACTGCATTACCAGTGATTGAATTGGTGAAATTCAAGTCGTATTGACCTGGATTCACGCTCTGAAATGGCCCCAATGACCACGCACTTAACGCTTCTCCCGAGAGAGATGAATTTGCGGCTCTGCCATAGGCCACATTGCTGAAAAGCGCGGTGCTGCCATTTAACACATTCAATGTGCCTGCGCCAGGCGATAAGTTGACGAAGCGTAATTTAGCTTTTCCTGCATCCGGAGCCTTCAAATCATCGTAAAAAAGAATGAGTGAATCGGCCTTGTTACTGCTTGTTCTTGCTGCCACCACGGTATGATAAAATGTAGCAATCGGGCCATTTGGCCTGCCCGTTGCTGAAAAAGTTGGACTGTTGCCAAACTGATAAGATGCTTTGTAACCTGTGTTGTTGGCTTCGGTGAAGTTGATCTGTACACTGCCGAAAACGGTAGGGTAGTAAGCCGAAGCGACATTTACCGGTATGGGAGCAGGCGAGATTTTATCCGTGAAAGTCCAGAAATTCAGATTTTCGTTAACTGGTCTTGCATTGACAAAACTGATAAAAGCGCTGAGTGCCGGACGGTCAGATGCGTCCACATCAAGGTAGCTGGAATCCTCGCAGCCCGACAATGTGGTTGCACCAATAAGTGTTGCCAGCAGTGTTTTGAAAACAGATTCTGACGTGAAAATATTTTTCGTTTTCATAATATGAAGTTCTTTTCTGTTAAAGTTTGGCTGTAATCCGGATGAATGGCTGTATACCAGCGCTACCATTTTGAAGACCTATCACCGACGGATTGTTGAGTGCTGATAACTTGGGATCCGTGTAATCGCCCAGTTCGTTAAATGCATTGTTAACGCCGATCACCCCTTGTATCGATTTGGTCAGGGAATAGGCAACAGATGCATCCACCACCCATATCGGGTTCAGCTTTTGATAGAAATAATCTGGCTGGGGGAAATTTGCATTTTGGGCAGAAGCCGTTGTAACCGAGCCGAAGTAAATTGCCCTTGCCATGTAAGTCAGTTTTCCAATCTTAAATGTTCCCTGTAAATTCATTTTTCTTCCGGGAATGTGTGAGGTCACACGAGCCTTTTCGCCATCGTTGAAAATGATGTAACGATATGCTTCCAATCCTTGCGGAGTGTTCACTTTGGTAACCTGATTGTTTACGAAATTGGCTCCAAACAACAATGTCAAAGCTCCTTTGCGGAATGGCGTGCGGTAGCTTCCTGTCAATTCCAACCCCTTTGTGCGCGTGCTGAAAGAGTTGTAGAAAAACTTGGCTTGCGTGGTACCGGTTTGAACAAAAAGCGATCTTACTTCCACGGGCAGATTCACATCCGTAGCAGAGAAATTACCAGTGTTGCCTACTCTGTTATTGACATCCACAAGGTAGGCGTCTGCGGTGAACTCAAAGTTCCGGAACGGCTGTGTGGTGAAACCCAATGTGTATCCTTTTGATTTTTCAGGGGTTAATGTCGGGATCCCGAGCGCTCTTGTGGCAGCACTCTGGTTGGAAGCCGTCACCTGATCAATCGCTCTTCCCTGCTGGAAACTGGTTGAAGTTTCGGTGTAATAATATTGTGCAAGATCGGGTGCGCGGAAGCCCGTGTTATGTGATCCGCGTAGTCCGAGCCAATCGGTGATGCTGTATTTTGAGGCAAACTTATAGGTTGTGACATTGCCAACGCTCGAAAAGTTTTCGAGACGCAAAGCCGCTGAAACAAGCCATTTGCTGGTGATGTTCGCTTCAATATCTGCATAACCTGCCAATATGGACCTGTTCACATTTACAGCATTTTCTGGCCGGAAACCTGCGTGTATCTGTGAACCGGGAGAGAGCCCGTTCAGCCCGATTTGTCCTTCTTTGGTATTGTAAACAATGCCGGCAGCAGTGGTATCCAGCCCATATACTGTGCGAAGGTCAGCCTTGGAATAGGAAGCTTCTTCTCCGGCAATAATCTGATAAGTTTCAACCCGATACTGTGCTCCGAATGCGACGTTGACACCTTTTAATGCTTTTTCGAAATAGCGGCTGATGTCCAGACTTCCTGTATTCTGGCTTGCATTGTAGCTTCCTGCATCAAAGGTAGTCGGGCTACGCTGGCCCAGGCTAGCATTCAGGGAATTGGTAATCACATTGCCAAAATCATTCTTGCCGTATACATTAGAAATGTCTACATCCCAATTACTGATCTTGCTTTTGATGCCAATTGCCAGAGATTTGTCTGTAATGATATTGTCCATGTTGGGCAAAAAACCATCCGGATAAAGGAATGCATTGTTACGCTCCGTCCATCCCGGAAGGCGGTATACAGCAGTAAACTGGGAGTTACGGTGACTGATTCCCCCGAAGGTGTACAGCTCCGCATTTTGTTTCAAAGGAATGGCTGCATTAAAAAACAGCAGGGCGTCTTTTGCTTTGTTTGATCCACCTGCACGGCGGTTAAAATTGTGACGTGTAAGGCCACGATCCGCTAAAATGGCCTCGTCAATTTCACGTGTGTATATTGCGTCGTAATTTCTTGTGTTAGCCCCGCCGCCATAAATCGGACCAAGGTAAAGCCCTGCGTCGTCCCGGCCCGGAAGGATACCAATGGCCTGAGTAGCAAATTCAGCCGTGGTGTTGAGATAACCGCCACTTTTCCCAAGAGCAAATCCGTAATTGGCACTGGTGCGGGTGGTTGTTCCATCCCCGCGACGGCGCGTGCTTGCGGTCGAAGTAAGAGACAACTTGTCTGTACTTTGGGATAATACAATATTGATCACACCTGCAATCGCATCCGAACCATATTGAGCAGCAGCACCGTCTCTCAGTACTTCGACTCTTTCGATGGAAGCGGTCGGGATCGAATTAAGGTCATATCCTGTTGCTCCGTTTCCCAGGCCACCCCAGTTAATGTTAGAACTTTTGTGACGGCGCTTGCCATTTACAAGTACTAATAATTGATCCACCCCCAAACCTCGCAGTTGCGAAAGATTGAGTGCCGATCCGGCGTCACCAGCGTTACTTCCGTTTACTGAATGAAAAGATGGTGATACATATTGAAGCAGCTGTGTGATGCTCACCTGCGGTGCGGATTCAAGTAACGGTTTCAGGTCAATAACATCCACCGGTACGGGAGAATCCAGTTTAGTCCTGTTTGCATTTCTGGAACCTACCACCTGCACCTCACCCAGAGTATGTGTCGAAGGGAGCAGCGCAACGCTGTATTCATCCGATTTGGTCACAGGAACTTCCTGAGTAGCAAAACTGAGATAAGAAAAAACCAGGGTTTCTCCTTTCACCAGATTGAGGCTGAAACGTCCTTCGGCATCGGTTATGGTACCTTGTTTGGTATGTTTAATTGTGACCGTAACACCCGGCAGCGCCAGTTTACTGCCGGCGTCTGTAACCGTTCCCGTTAATGTTCGTTGGGCGAATGCGGCGGTGGAGAGCAGAATAAATAGAATAGGAAGATATTTTCTCATACTAGGTTGAGGTTGATAGTAACGTTAATGGATTGGTAATGTTAGAGAGAGGAGGGGGCTGTAAAAGCAGTAGTGTTGTAATCTTGCATTTCGGGATGATATCACGACTTGGTATATACGTAATTAATTTCCTGATTAGGTGATGACAGTCTGGCGAAACTACCAACCAGATAGCGCGGGGGAGCCTGCAGTTCCTGCTCCATCTGATGTGGCGGTGTAACCTCGACAAGAGCCACCTGTCTTCCTGTTCATCACCTAATCAGGAGTATGGCGGTGTGTTAAGTGAGAAGTGAGAAGTTTGGAGTTCACAGTTTTGAGTTTACAGTATTTACATGGTCACTTTTTGTGTAAACCGCGTCTGTAAACTGTTTACTGTGAACTAAATACTTTCTTTACTTCTCACTGTAAACTATTTACTAAAAACTGTAAACTCTCCACTAACATTTCACTAAAAAACCTACTTCGTCTTGCTCGCTACTTTACCGGCAGCAGCTTCGGTTGCAACCAGGTCAACATCGAGGTTAAAGGTATCGTCAATGGCTTTGTCTCCTATGGACGAAAAGAACGTTTTCGAGTTGTAACGAATGTCATATTTGGTGCGGTCTACAACCACTTTGGCATGGGCTTTCAGGTTTTTACCTGTGGTGGTCACTTCTGCCGGGAAAGTCACATCATTGGTAATGCCTTTGATGGTCAGTTTTCCTTTCACATCATATTTATTGCCTCCTGCCGGTGTTGCTGAGAGAATTTCCAGCCTTGCAACAGGGTGTTTTTCAACCGAAAAGAAGTCATCATTTTTAAGATGACCAACCAATTTTGCATTGTATTCAGCGTCTTTGATGTCGGTTACAGTCAGGTCTTTGAGGTTGATGTCAAAACTTCCGCCTTTCAGTTTTCCATCTGCCAGCACCAGCGATCCGCTCTTGATTGGCGTTAATCCTGAATGCTCACCGGTTACTTTTTTAGCATTCCAAACCAGTTTGCTTTGCTGCACATTTACCGAGTATGGTGTTTCCTTTGCTTTTTTGTCACCAGGCCCAACGAAAGAAAACAGTCCGAAAGCAGTAAGAGACAAGATGGATAATACGGTCTTTTTCATGATATAGTTTTATTTAATTTATTTAACCTATGGATTTTATATACTAATGATTTTATAGTCACACCAGTCTGAAAGCGTTCGATCAAACCGGTGCGACTAAGCTAAGGATTCAACAGGTGAATTTTCAGCTTCTCCATTTGTCGCCGGGGCAACATTTGTGATTGTTTGCAATTCCGCACTTGGCGGGGCCGGATGCACAGCGTTTGTTTGACATGGTTGTAAATTTATAGTTCCTAATTGTTTTAGGCAGGTTAGCACTTATTCCACCCTGGAAAGTTGCTAAGAGTTCACAGAGCCTGTCTCTCCCTCTTTCTTTATAAATCCACATTTACTTTGCAGGTAGTAATTGTAAGACGTTGCAAAGGTAAGCTCAGGATTTTGGCATTATCAAAGTTTGGCTACATTATTTTAGAAAAAATCGGGGATTGTGCCACCAACTTTAATTTTTAAATTGATGTCATTTTCGTTACCATTTTCGCTTTTCTTCCAAAGGATACTGCTTGTTTATTTTTGTCAGAACGATGTACAGCGAGTCTTTGCTTTCGTTAATTCCTGAAAGTGTAAGTGTTTGGTTATTAAGTTTTTTATAGGTAAATTTCAAAGTGCTCGTCGTGTCAGCGCGGTTCTTCAATGTGAAAATATGGTTGACGGTATCGGCAGAATATCCGTAGTAATACCGGCCAATATTGCCATAATATTCGGTCGTTCGAATGGAGTTTTTGGTGTTGAGTTTAAAAGGTTTGTCGAGCTTGATACTAATGCTGTTGAACTTTTCAAATATCACATTTTGCCAACGTGTTGTATCCGCAATACCTGCCGGAATGGCGCGGTTGTTGAGCCTGAATTCGCTTACATCATACAGGCCCACATATTCGGATAATCCATCTTCGAGAGGTAATTTAAACGACTTTCCGTTAGCATAAAGACTGCCATAACTATATCCTCTGAAAAGGACGAAAAACAGGATGAAGGTGTATTTTAGTAACAGGCCTATCTGGTTTTTCCAATGATGGCGATAAGTAAATTTAGGAACGTAGGTAAGTGCAACCGCTTTGTGTTCGATCAAAATTTCGTAGAATCTCTTGCTGTCGCGCACCAGAAGCATCAGTGACAAACTTAAAATATGAAGACTTGTTAACTCCACGCCGGCATCGTAACCAATATTCACAAACCAGATCGGAACCAGTATCGCAATCATCATCAATGCACCTAATGTGGTGGTGCGTCGGTACAGAATAATTACTGTGGCAATCAACTCAAAAACACCTGCAAACACCTCGAAAAATGGTGAAACACCTGTGGTGAGCCAGTAAAGTTTACCGGGCGTAAAGTCGCCCAGATTGGTGTTAAGCTGGCTTATTGTTGGAAATGGCATTTGAACCGGGAATACTTTTGCCCACGCAAACCACGACATCCGCAAAACCAGGCCGTAACGTGCGGCGGTGTAAAACCAATAATAAAGCCGTTCATAATCCCTGCGTTTTTTATCAATAAAATTCCAGATTACGCCTGCAAAAATACAGACAAACACAGTGATGAGCCAGCCTGTGTAGTTCTTTCCTTCGTTACTTGCAAAAAACCAGGGCTTGTTCTGCGAAATGGCATCCAGCCACCTGAATGGATAAGAATTGACATTAAAGCCGGCATCGAAATCCTGTTTGTAGAATTCAGGAGTGAAAGGAATTGTGCTGATGACCGCGTAAATGAGCGCAGCACGCAATGCGATTTTTTCATACGCTTTCCATCCGGAAGGCGATACGGGAGTATCTTTAGAAGACATGAAATAGAAATGAAGTTTTAAAAACGTTGGCAAAAGTAGTGGGCGGTATTTGGTCAAACAAGTGGTTTGGTGGTACGAAAACAAAATATCCTATTAAGTCTATTAAAATTATAGAGAAATAATTGTGATCATTTTTTCCTTGCTCTATATTTGCATCACGTTTGAACGAAACACCAGTTAAATGCCACCTTTAACTGACAAACGTACCGGAAAAAATCCTGCAAATGTTTCCGGATAAAAGAGTACGTCCTTGCTGTTCCGGCAAGGCAAAATATTTAACTATTTGTTCCAATTTTTAACAAAAACAGTTGTATGAAACTCAACAATCATGTGAAGACCGTGGTGGTAGCAGGCGCCACTTTCTTAGGTAGTTTGGCCTATGCAGGAGACAATCCGATTGCAAAAGCTCCCAAACAGGGAATCTGGAGAGGCGAATTCGTGATCAGCGAAACACACATTCCGTTCAATTTTGAATACAATACTAAAGACAAAGAACATCCTGTTCTTACATTGTTGAACGGTACGCGACGCGACGACTTTAAGGTTACCAAACTGGGTGGCGACTCGATTTTTGTTAAAATGAATACCTACGATGCGGCGCTTGTTGCGCACGTGGAAACCGACGGAAAAATTACAGGTGAATACCGTAGTTTGGTTCCGGGTTTCAGAGGTAGTTCACTGCCATTTTCTGCGGAACACGGTAAAGATTACCGTTTTGTTGAAAAAGGCAAAGAGCAGCCTACCAAACACAATTTGTCGGGGAAATGGGATTTGCAGGTTTTCAGCAAAGCCAAAATGCCTGATAACGTAGCGTTATTGAAACAGGAAGGAAACAAACTGACAGGCGTGGTAATGTCTACAGTTGGCGATAGCCGCGAGCTGGAAGGTGTTGTGCAGGGAAATGAGTTCGTACTGTCACATTTTTCTGGTCCGAATCCACGTGTATACAAAGGTACTATCAATGAAGATGGCTCTATCACAGGTGTTATCAGCTCTGGTATCTACGACAATACAAAGTTTGAAGGTGTGAAAAATGCTGAGGCTGCTTTGCCGGATCCTTACAAATTGACTCACCTGAAAGAAGGTTACAAGAGACTTGATTTTACTTTGCCCGATTTGGACGGCAAGCAGGTTTCGTTGAGCGATGATAAGTATAAAGGTAAAGTGGTGATCGTGGAGATCGTTGGTACATGGTGCCCGAACTGTACGGATCAGACTGCTTTCCTTTCTCCTTGGTTTAAAGAAAACAAAGCACGTGGTGTAGAAGCAATCGCAATCGGTTTTGAACAAAAAGACGATCTTGAGTATGCAAAATACACTTTGGGTACTTTGAAGAAAAAATACGGAATCGAATACGATATTCTTTTCGGTGGAATTGCAGACAAAAAGGTAGCTTCTGAAAAACTGCCTGCATTAAACCGCATGATGGCTTTCCCAACGACGATCATCATCGACCGCAAAGGGGAAGTTCGCCAGATCCACACTGGCTACACCGGAACCATTACCGGTGACTACTATACGGAGTATGTGAAAAAATGGAATACCGATCTGGACGCGCTTATCGCAGAACCGGTTCCGACAACATTTACTTCTTCTGTTCAGAATTCTCCGGTCAAAGGAAAATAGTTAATGGGTAATTAGGTACGCGTATTTTGGGACAACTGCAAAGACAAGAATAAGTGCTTTGCAGTTGTTTATTATCCGAAATATTAATGCGTATATCTATTGCCGTTTTTTACTAAAAACTACGCATCCCTTAAAAAGTACACCATGCTTATTCGTATTGCACTGGTTTTTCTGTTGATTTCAAATTTTGCGTTCGCACAGGAAAACGAAAATATTTCAAAGTGGACAGTGAAACTTTCAAAGCCCGCTGCCAAAGCCGGAGATGAGGTAGAAATCCTGTTTTTGGCATCCATTGATAGAAACTGGAAGTTGTATTCGTCAGATTTTAAAGGAGAAATTGGCCCTTTGCCAACCGAGTTCAGGTTTGAGGAAAATACTGCTTACGAACTGATTGGCGACATTACTCCGGTAAATCCCAAAAAGACGGTTGATCCTACCTGGGATGTTGCCTATACCTACTTTACAGAAAAGGCGGAATTCAGACAAAAGATCCGTTTAAAGAAAGGCGATTTCGCCATCAGCGGTACCATAAAAGGTCTGCTGTGCAGCAATGAAGACGGCCTTTGTGTGCCTTTCACTGAGACTTTCCGGGTTAACTGACATATCATTGATTGTAATGAGAAGTATAAAAAAACTGACTTTGCTGTTAACAGGCATTGTGATATTCGTGTTCGCTGTTGCATTTCAGCCCCAGGAAGAACCGGTGCTCAGCAAAGCCAAACTGGGTGAAAAGCTATTTTTTGATCCGGTCTTATCAAGAGGAGAAGCGATAAGCTGTGCATCCTGCCACATTCCGGAGTTCGCTTTCGCGGACACAGCCGCTTTCAGTATCGGTGACAAAGGAACACGTTTGCCGCGCAACAGCCCCACTCTTACAAACCTTTCGGGAAGAACTGATTTTTTCTGGGACGGACGCGCTTCGTCTCTTGAAGAACAGGCGCTTGGACCATTAGCTGCACACGACGAAATGGATTTGCCCGTTGAGAAAGCCGTAGAACGGTTGAAAAAACATCCTTTTTACGGCAAAGCTTTCCAGGCTACTTTTAAAACCGAAGTAAACGAAAAGAACTTGCTAAGTGCAATTGCTTCCTACGAGCGTACGCTTGAAACGACTGATACACCCTACGATCGTTTTCTGGATGGTGATGAAAGTGCCATGACGGAGTCGGCCAAGCGAGGACGTATACTCTTTATTGGTAAAGCCAATTGCGCAACATGCCATTCTGGCGAAGATTTTACAGCCGATCGTTTCAAAAGCATTGGTCTTTTTGATGGCAAGAAACTGAACGATACCGGAAGATTTAAGATCACCGGAGACAGTACACATTTGGGATTGTTCAAAGTTCCCGGTCTTCGTAATGTAGGCGTTACAGCACCATACATGCACAACGCCATGTTTAAAACATTGAAAGAAGTGGTACAATACTACAACACGCCGGATAAATTTGTAAGCAACAGCATCAACCGCGATTTGTCACTCGGCAGTTCGCTCAACCTGAACGATGTAGAAGAAAACGACATTGTCGCGTTTTTGGAAGCGTTGACAGACGATCGTTTTAAGAGGAAATAGCTTTTCAGGCTCGGATCATATTCCTATACGCTTTCGGACTGTGACCTTTTTGCTTTTTGAAGAATTTGTTAAAATGGCTTTCATCCGCAAAGCCGAATTCACCTGCAATTTCGCTGATACGTTTTTCGCTGAATTGAAGGCGGTGCTCAATCAGTTTGGTTTTGTAGTTGGTTACGTATTGCTGCATGGTTTCATTTGCATGTTTTTTGAAAAATCTGCCCAAATACGCTTCCGAAATCCCGAAAATATTACTAATGTGCCCCGCCCGTAGTTTTTCCGGATCATAAATATTCCCCTGTATATATTGCAGAATATCCATGGCCTTCTCATCTCGTCCCAAGCTGATCTGTTCAGGTAAATATTTGGCGATGTTCCTTGCCACCACCACGATAAGGGTGTTTACCAGCTGCTGCACCATTTCATGGTTATGGACATCCCGGGTTTCATATTCTCTGATGATAGCATCCACAACAGGTGCCACGAGCAATTTGTCCGTTTGATTTTTAAGGATGCAGCCAGGACGGTGGTTGGCATTTTGCAGTACGTATTCGAGCCGGTGAATGTGCTCGGCAGGCAAACCATTATTTTTAAGGTAAATATCATTAAACCGCAAAAAGAAAAAACTGGTGGTTGTCGCTATTTCCAGGGAATGGCAATCCTCCGGAGTGATCAGAAACATGTGCCCGGCATGATATTGAAAGGTGCTTTTGTTGATGCACTGTGTTCCCGTTCCGGAAATGATGTAAACCAGCTCGAAAAATGTATGCTGATGTTCATGTTTGGCACAAGCGTCCAGTGTTTTGTAAACAACTGAAAATGGTTCGTACAAGTTTTCTTTAGTCATGATCCAAAATTACCAAAATATGGAAAACTTATACCAGTAATGATTAAAAATTATGGTATAAGTTTGCACTATTAAAACTGAACAAGAAAATGAAAGCAATTATTTTAAATGAATTTGGTGGCGTAGAGAATCTCATCGCTGCTGAGGTTGACAAACCTGTGATAGCATCCGATGAAGTGCTGGTAAAGCCGTCTTCCATCAGTATTAATCCGGTTGACGTTAAAACCAGATCGGGGAAAGGTATTGCCGGTCTGATCAAAGATCAGATGCCGGTGATACTGGGATGGGATATTGCAGGTGTGATCACAGAAATAGGAGTGGACGTAACCGATTTTAAAGTCGGTGATGAAGTGTTTGCCATGCTTGCCTTTCCCAAACCCGGAAAGGTATATGCAGAGCATGTTGCGGCCAAAGCCACTGAACTGGCTCTGAAACCTGCAAACATTTCCATGGACGAGGCTGCTGCGGCACCGCTGGCTGCACTCACCGCCTGGCAGGCACTTACACATCATGCTAAAATTAAGGCTGGTGACAGAGTATTGATACATGCAGCAGCTGGTGGAGTGGGTCATTATGCTGTTCAGATCGCGAAATATCTGGGTGCATACGTCATCGGAACTTCATCAGATGCAAACCGGGATTTTGTATTGTCGCTGGACGCCGACGAACACATAGATTACAAAGCAGGCCCATTTGAAGAGGTGGTTGAAGATATTGATTTTGTGCTGGATAGCATTGGTGGTGAATACATAGACCGTTCTTTGAAGGTGATCAAAAAAGGAGGGACTATCATCAGTATCCCGTCCGGGTTGAATGAAACAGTTACGGAGAAAGCGAAAGAACTGGGCATTGAAGGATATACCATCAAAGTTTTTCCAAGTGGTGCAGGTATGAGGGCTTTGGCAGATTTGTTGGAAAGGGGCATTATAAGATCGCACGTTTCCGAAACTTTTTCATTCGACCAAATGGCCGAAGCCCACCGTCAGATTGAAACCGGCAGAACAGTCGGAAAGATCACTTTGCAGTTCTGACACACAACAGGATGATTGGAAAAGTGCCGCTGTGTGTAATCTGAACAATCATTGAGGCATGGAAAAAACGGTTTCTGGCACAGATATTTTTTGATAACTACGGTTACAATCAACATTAATCACCAGAAATTATCATGATGCGCCTGAAATTTATCTTTTCACTTGTAAAGGAAAGTTTTTCCGAATTTCTTGATGACAACGCCTTAAAGCTCAGTGCGGCACTTTCCTATTATACTGTATTTTCTCTCGCCCCGTTGTTGCTGGTCATCATTTCTCTGGCAAGTTTTTTCCTCGGGAAGGAGGCTTTTCAAGGCGAGCTCTTCGGGCAAATCAGCGGACTCGTGGGAACCCAGGCTGCTGGCCAGTTACAGGAAATTATCAAAAATGCTGAGGTATCCAACAAAACAGGGACGGCTGCTGCGATCGGGGTGGTCACCCTTGTTATTGGTGCTACCGGGGTTTTTGCTGAAATACAGGATTCTATTAACTATATCTGGTCAATTAAAGCGAAGCCAGACAAAGGGTGGTTGCGGTATCTCAAAAATAGGTTTTTGTCTTTTTCCATCATCATCACACTGGGTTTTTTACTCATTGTTTCACTCGGTGTGAATACCATGGTTGACCTGCTCAGTCAGCGGCTCGAAAGGTATTTTTCAGGTGCATCTGTTGCCATCTTTTCCGCTCTTAATATTGCGCTCGTAATTGTTGTCATCACCGCTCTTTTTACAGTAATTTTTAAAGTGCTTCCAGACGGTTATCTGCGTTGGAAGGAATGTATTGTCGGAGCCGCTTTTACAGCATTTATGTTCATTATCGGCAAATTTGCGATCGGTTTTTACCTCGGACAATCCGATCTGGGTGCAACCTACGGAACTTCGGCATCCATTGTAATCTTGCTCACATGGGTCTATTATTCCTCGATCATACTGTATTTCGGGGCAGAGTTTACCAAGGTATATGCCCGGTCAGATGGATTCGCCATCACGCCAAACGCACATGCCGTACTTATCGACCGGCACGAAGTAGTGAGCCAGTCGGGTGTGCAGGAGGAAGAGATTAAAATGCCCTTGCTGAAAAAGGTAAAGCAGAACACCGTTGGCAAAATAATTCAACGGATAGACGATCGGATAGATGAATTAAAGGCAGAAATCAAAGGAAAACTATCCACCTTCATTACGCCCGCAGTTTACTATGCCATTGTAGCACTCATTGCTTTCACGATTGCGATTACCCTTATTCTGGTTCTCGGAAGTTTGCTCAACAGATGGCTTGACAGCTATTTTCTAGGTTACCTGATCATACTTGGCGTTTCGATTATTTTGATACCCGTGTTGCTGTTTTACCGAACCCATGTTCTGCATTTTATCCGAAAAATGATGCTTGGAAGCAACCGGTCTGCATAAGTTGATGGTTTTAAACAAAACATCTTGCCCGCATTGCAGGCAAGATGTAACACCATTACAACCTTAATTCCAATTTCTCTGCATCCTTCCGCGCTAAATAGCGTGGCGGTTTTGTTTTTCAAATATAATGGAATAAATCCATTAATTGGAAAATATCCAATCAATTAATTCGATTTTGAAAAATGGCTCGCTTTTCAATTATATTTACGACATAAAATTTCATTGATAAATTATATAAAAAAGCAACTACGATGTCAGAAACACAAAAAACGGTTATCACCATTGATACTACAGTAAATGCACCGGTAGAAAAGACCTGGGAGTTTTGGACAGAACCGGAACACATCAAACAATGGAATAATGCTTCGGACGATTGGCATACACCCAAAGCTGAGAATGATCTGAGAGTAGGGGGCAAATTCCTTTCGCGCATGGAAGCCCGGGACGGAAGTTTCGGATTTGATTTTGAAGGCATTTACGACGAAGTTGAACCGTTGTCGGTAATCGCCTATTCATTGGCAGACGGACGTCAGGTTCGGACGGTGTTTGAAAGTGAAGGCGACCAAACCAAAATCACAACAAACTTTGATGCCGAAACTCAGAACTCGATAGAGATGCAGAAAGGTGGATGGCAGGCAATCCTGAATAATTTCAAGAAACATGTAGAGGCTTAAAAAAAGTACTCATTGGTGCAAGCGGGAACAATTCCTTTTGCACCAATGATCAATTCATTTTGGCATGAATTCCGTTGCCGGCTACTCTTTCCTTGGCAATGGAGCCGTTTGGAAGTTCGACTTCAAGCTGATGCCACTTGTTGTCAGCAAATGAGTTCAGGTAAAACCAGGCTGTTTGTCCGTTCTTAGTTTCAGAAAAAACAAAACCTCGTTTGTCATAATACGCATCCACAATTTCCTCCGCGCTATACTGTGAAGGCGTAATCCATTTACCGTTGTCGATCCGGTACTTCAGATACTTTCTGCTTCCACCTGTTACTCTTCCAAATGTATCATTATAAAGTTTCTGGCTGAAATAGGAGAGGTCGTCGCTACCTGTGTATCCCGGATATGATTCTGTCTGTGGTTTGGCGTAATAAGGAAATCCATTTTGTGGTTCCTGTGAGCCGGTGGGATACCACAATCCTTTGCCCCATTCACTGTCGAAATTTTTGACTATTGTTTTCCCCGAACCGCCCCATTCAATGTACATTTTCCCAAATATCTGAGCGATGAACCCGTTTGCAATAATCACGTTGGGATCAAGAGGAAGTTTGTTGTAGGAATAAAACTTACCTTCCGGATAGTTGTACTGGTACAGGTTGTTGGGCCGCCATTCGTGCACACCAAACAGAAAAATACCGGTTTCATAACCCATGTTGTGGATCACCTGCATTTTGTATACTGCCTCATAAACCTGTCCTTGCTGCACATCTGGCGCTCCAATGTAAACCGCCTCCGGAATGAGCGTAGTTGATGAAAGCGAGCCACCTGGTGAGAAATTCGTCTTCGGGAGCGCTGATCCTTTCAGGCGTAATAGCTGTTTGTAATGATCCTTGGCTTTACTCCGTGAAAGGGACATTTCAGACGGCCAAAACATAAAATAGTTATGGGCAATGTAATATGGGATGTTTCGTGTGCCCCATTTTTCCTGATATCGTTCGTTAAGGCGTTTGTAAAAGTGAGCCCACATCTCCGACTCTGCGGACATAAACGAAGCACCTTCCATCGTTTCGCCGATCCATATCGCATCGCTGATGTCTGCTTCGTTTGCCTTTTGAATTGCCTGTTCCCTTGTCAGTGGGCCATTTGGCCAGTATTTTGCGTTGTAACCGTCTTTGGTACGATCAGTTCCATTCTCTTTCAAATGAAGAAAATGCTCGGTACGCGGAACGTTGTTGTAGGTGTGTCCGGCGTCTTTTAACTGCTTTACTTTTGATTCGTTTTCCCATGGCAACTGATGGTGCGGAATGTGCGTAGCGCCTTTGGCGAGCAAGGTTTCGCTGCTCCATTTACCTCTTGTGGCAACCCAAACGTGTCCCTTGGGCAATTTCATATCCGGGGCAATGTCTGCCCATTGCGCTACCTGTGTCGCCGGATTGTAATTGGATGGGATGGGATTAATAAATCCTTTGCCATGAAGAGCGGGAAACACAAACGTGTTAAAAGCAGCGGTAGTGTTGTAGGAAAAACTTTCACCAGCCTTGGTACTGAAATACCCGTTATTTTCTTTATCTGACCAGCGGGCCGTGCTTTCCAGACCCTTTTGTGTCTTCATTTTCCAGATACGAAGCGGATTGTTGCCGGCAAATACGTAGTTTTTCAACGGCTTTTCAGAAGTTACTACTTCGGCACCGATCATGTATCTGAATTCGTATCCGTCACCAGCTGTTGCCGTTGCATTGTCGGTGACGAGGTAAATATCGTCGTGCCAGCTTATACTTAGCTCCATGTGCTCGTCCATTCCTTTGGCTATTGTAGCGGGAGAAAATGCGCCCATTCTCGCTGAATTATCAACAGATCTGGAAGGAGAGGTAATGGTAAATGCCATGGTACTTGGAGCTGATACACAACTTTTCCCTAGATAAGTGAGTGTGTATTTGCCCGCAGGAAGTGGCTTAAACGTAAGGAGAGGATTACTGTTTACGGGGGATTCTTCACCCTGCCGAAGTATGTTTCCTTTCAAATCTTTAATAAACCAGGAAAATTCGAAAACATCCAGACCATAAAACTGACCGTTGAGATAGGATGTGGAAATGTTACTTACAGAAAGAAGTTTCGGACCCAACTTACAGGAGTCTGCGGTTGAAAAAGCTTGGCCTGATATTTTATTTATGCCTGATTCATGGGCAGTCGCTTTTGCGATGGAACCAAAGGCCATATTTGCAAAGAAAAATGCTATTAATGAGATGTAAAGTATTGATAATGAATCGCTTTTTGGATATAAAAATTTAACGTCGTTCATTATCGGAGACATTGGAATATATGGAAAGTAATTCGTTCTTGTAGAAATCATACAGTCTGAACGACTTCGAAGATATTTAAATTATAAAGATGATATTATTGCCACCAATTTTCCGAAAATTATCTGCGTAAAAGATTTGTTGATTTTATTTCAAATAGAAATATGGGTACATTTCGCATAATAGTTTTACTATTCAACTTTTTAGCTTAATTAATATGTAATTTTTTATAGCTTTACATACCTTACAAAAACCAAGAAATAACGAAATATTTTGTGTTTACAGGATGATCATATTTTCGGTGGTCTCTACATCTTTTTCGGTATATGTTGTTATTTAAGTGATTGGAAAAAGTGTTTTTTGTGTTGCTGCAAAGCCGGTTTTAATGGACTTTGTTTATCTTGAAAACATAAAAAACCCTCGTCAACTATGAAGAATCCTCTTAAAACTGCCTCTCTATCCTCATTTATCTGGATTATCCTGTTAATAGTTATCCTTATCAGTTTTGTTTTTGTAACCCTGATGAAGGATTCCAAATCTCAAATGGTTCGTAATAACATTACGGCGCTGAACCAGGAGAATGAAAATTACCAAAAACTCGACAGTTGTATTTCGGTTTTGTATGAGGCCGAAAATAACAGCCGGCTATTTGTTACTACCCTCGATTCCTCCTATATCCATATTTATAAACAACAAATAGCCTATGTTTCTCATTCGCTCGCCGAATTTGAAGCTTCCAAGAAGCGGCTCGGGTTGCCGTTGTCAAGCCTTATTGTTGACAAAAAGATCAAAGACGAGCAATTTGTTAAAATGAGAATGCTGGTAGATAGTCTGCTTTCTTTTTCATTTGAGCTGCGAAATTCCAAACCAATTGTAAAGAGCAAGCCGATACCATTAGTAAAAACAACCCGAAGGATCGCAAAAACGGATTCGGTTTTTATCGATAAAAACAAGAGTAAAAAGAGACTTTTTAAACGCATAGCGGAGGCGATCGCCAATAAAGAACCTGAGGGCAAGTCGCTTGCGCGCGCTGAAAGCAGTATCATCATAAAGGACTCAATGCTGTTGACTGGCGAAACTTCGGGTGCCGGCGGAATAGACATTTTTGAACAATATGAAAAGGCCAGAATGCAACTGAATGCCACCGAGCGGCAGATGTTGCTCATTAACGGACGGATATTCGCCAACCTGAAAAAAGCACTCAGGGGGATGAGAGCGGAAGAGGAAGCGCATGTGAAGGCTTTCCGGACCTCGCTGGTTAAAGACATGAAATACCAGTTTGAAGAAGTAAACAGACTGTCCTCGGGAAGCGTGTTCATTGTACTCGCCCTCACCATTATGATCATCTGGAACCTCGTGAAACTCTACAGACAGGAAAATACACTGCTCAAATATGCCAGGGTTACAGCAGAGACAACCCGAAAAAAGGGTGAATTCATGTCGCATGTAGCGCACGAGATTCGTACACCGCTCAACTCAGTGATTGGATTTGCACAGTTGATAGATGCCGAAAAGCTTGATGACGAACTGAAAGGAAATGTGAACGCCATAAAGAATTCGTCGAAAACGTTGCTGACGCTGGTTAATGAAATATTGGATTTCTCTAAATTTGAAAGTGGGAAAATTACACTTAAGAGTCAGCCGTTTCTTCCGGCAGTGATATTGGGAGAGGCAGAAGACATGCTTTCTGTTCTTGCTGCGGAAAAGAAAATTGTGCTTCGGAAAGACTATCAGTTCAGTACGACACTGAATCTTATCGGGGATGATTTCTGGATAAAACAGGTGGTCATTAACTTGCTTACCAACGCAATAAAATTTACATCAGCAGGTGGGCAGGTAAAGTTAAATGCGTCTTTTGAAGCTGCAAGTGCGGGAAACGGGATTTTTAAGATCAGTGTTAAAGACTCCGGCGTTGGAATAGCGAAGGAGGATATCGAGAAAATCTTTGAAGATTTTATTCAGGTTGAAACACCTGACAATGAGTCGAAACAGGTTGGCACCGGACTTGGATTGGCCATTTGTAAGCGGATTGTCGATCTGTACGGAGGCAATATCAGTGTGGAGAGTGAGGTTGGCAAAGGTTCTGAGTTCAAAGTAAGTATTCCGCTTGCAATTGTATCACCTGGCACTGCCACAGAAACGAATGTTAAAAAGACAGAGGTTTCGAAGGCCTTTTTAAAGGATAAGAAAATACTCGTTGCAGACGATACCAAGATGAATCTGATCCTTGTAAGCAAGATTATGGACAAGTATGGAATGAAATACGATCTGGCTAACGACGGTCAGGAAGCATTCCGAATGTTTGAAGCAGGAAGGTACGATTTGCTCATTACCGACATCCACATGCCGGTAATGGATGGAGTGGAACTTACCGAAAATATCCGGAAACACAGTGAGGTGAGCAAGTCCCGAATGCCCATTTTGGGCTTCACAGGTAGCTCCACGCCCGATAGTAAAAGTCAATACATCAGCTCAGGAATGAATGACGTATTGCAAAAACCATTTGATGAAGGAAATCTTCTGTCTGTGATCGAGAGGTTGATAAAGGAGAACTGAACAGGATTTGGGAATTATTCGATGATCTTTCGAATGACAGCGTATTCTTCCCGGTCGAGTACGTCAAGTTTGCCTTTTGTAGCACGGTTGATCTGATCTCTGAATTTCTTAATTCTGGCCAGCATCGGCTCCACAATGGTGTTGCTATGGTTGATAAAATCGTACAGATCTCCCTCACTTGCAGGCAGTTTATAGCCACGCGAACTGCTGGCAATAAGCACGCCGGCGTCTCTGAGCGGCGCTATTACCTTGGTTTGGAAATAATGAAGTGATACAGCTTTCCCACGGCGAACACGGATATGCTCCATGATCTCGAAACTGGAAATGTAACGGGTTGGATTAATGTGCCTGAAATGAAACACCAGATAACCCAGGCATGCAAGCTGGTCGATCACATGAGGTGTTTGGTTCCCAGTTTTTCTATGAAGGAAATCGTTGGCAAGGTTCACGCTCACATTAGCCAGCTCCTCATTGTATCTCAGTTCTCTTGCATTGATTTTCACCAGATATGGCGCAAAAACGTCTGGCCAGAACTTCATGGTTAACAATGCAGGTTGTATCAGCTGGACAAAATCCTGTCGCTGTTCAGTGAGCACGGTTTCGTCGTAACAGCGGGCAAGCGTACCGGCTATGAATGAAGAAGCCTGCAGAATGACTTCCGAACGGGTGTTAACAAATCCAAAAGTCGATTCATTGAAAAGATTAGGGATGTGATTTTGATGCGTGTATTTGATAAAACCATCCATAAATCCATTGCCTTCGTCAGGATTTCCTACCATTTCCAGGTTTGGAAAAACACCAAAAAGTGCCCGGTCGGTGAGTCCGTGAAGAAATTTGTAGACGGATCCTTTATAACGAAGCCCTTCTCCGATCAGCTGACGCTTATCTACAACAAGCGCGAAAATGCGCACGGGCTCAGAGAGTATATCTGTGAGAATAAGTTTTCTTAACTCATGGTCATTGTCGATAAAGTCGGAGTCTATCCTGCCATTTTCGAAGTATTTACTCGCGGCGGATTTAAAAACTGTTTCAACAGCAGGCATATCCTGCCTGGAAAGCAAGAGCGCAGTTACTATAAAATGCGTGGAAATTGCGGAGCCATCCTGCTCCTTCTTGCTAAAATCTAACCCGTCGTTTCCCCATTCACTAAGAAAGGCTATCTGGTCATTCATGAAATGCTGTTTTCAAATGGCTCATTACAGCCGGTATAATGGCAAAACTAAAAATTTTACCTGATAAAGTGCCAGATTCCTGTAATGATGTTCCACGAACGTTAAAGAACCTTAAACGGGCAGTTTCCGCGTCCTAAATGAGCACGATTTCCGTTCTGATGATGAAGTGAAACATTAAAACTACATATCATTGTGAAAATCTGGTGGTTGATGCTCATGCTTATTTCTGTTAAAGGAATGGGTCAGGATGTATTGTTAAATAAAAAAGCAGCTATGAGTGAAGTAGTTAAATCCTCTGACTCTGTTGCAGCGGTCGAAAAAAATCAGAAATTCTCACCCGACCCGCGGAGAGCGGTGCGCCTGGCCTTGATCCCCGGAATGGGGCAGACATATAATCGTGATTACTGGAAACTGCCAATTGTGTATCTGTCGCTTGCAGGAGGGATTTATTCCTGGCATTTAAACAATCTGAAATACCAGGATTTTCTGTCGTCATATATAGAATTTTACGATATGGATGAAGCCAGTAAAACCTATGGAGCAATGAAACCCGGTATGGCGGGAGCAACAGTTCCTGTCAGGATCAGAAATTTGTTTAATACTGAAAGTGAGTATCGGAATTTAACCCGCGACATGATTGCCAGGAATAAGGATTACTGGCGTCGAAACCGTAATTTGTCCATCATCGTAACCGGCCTGATTTATTCTTTGAGTATCATAGAGGCCAACGTGGCGGCCCACCTCAAAACCTTTGACCTGTCAGACGACATTTCTCTACGGATCGAACCGAAATTAAGTCAGCCGATGGTGAAGCAGCCAGCGCCGGGAATCAGATTGGTTTTTAATTTAAAGTAGCCAACCATTATTCTGCACCACTTCCATTTCCCACACACCTAATCCTGCTGCCCTGATGGCAAACTCTGTATCCAACTGGCTGCTGTTTATCTTTGATTCATCCACCGGTAAATCACCTGTACTCATTTGCAAGAAGTCTTTTTTTGCGCACGCAACGCAACTGGAAATACATGAAAAATTATTCCTTTAGAGACAATCCGGGATTTAGAAACTGCCGGATCAGTTTTGTAGATTGAGATAATGAACCACAAAAGCAACAACATTGAATTTAAACTCAGCAATTATGATTCAATTATGGGTAAATAATGCTTTTACCCACTTAGGATAAATGTGTTAGTTTTATCTCTGGAAATTTTTGATGATTAAAGTATGAAAAATATCTTAGTGTTGGTCTTGTTTCACCTTTTGGTAATCAGTGCATTACAAGCGCAGGAAGCCAGGAAAATAGAATTCAGAACAGGAGTTCCTTTGGATTCCATTGTCCTGAGCGATCCGGCTATTCTGGCAGATTCCAAAACTAAAATGTATTACATGACGGGCACAGGCGGCATGTTATGGAAAAGTAAAGACCTGAAATCATGGGACGGTCCAGCGCGGGTTGCCGAAACGGATCCTGGCTCCTGGATGGGACCAAAGCCGATGATCTGGGCGGCTGACCTTCACCAGTACAAAGGCAAGTACTATTACTTTGGAACATTTACCAATCGTGCAGTTAAGATCGACACAGTTGATAACGAAATTATAGAGCGCCGCGCTTCACATGTGTTGGTTAGCGACAAACCTGACGGACCCTATGTGCCTATGAAAGACCCCATATATCTGCCAGCCAATAAGCCTACGCTGGATGGTACTTTTTGGGTTGATGAGGACAAAAAACCTTACATGATCTATTGCTACGAGTGGTTGCAGGCAGGGAATGGAACAATGGAGAAGATTGAATTGAAGCCGGATCTGAGCGGCACAGTAGGTGAAAGCAAGTTGTTATTTTCGGCGAGAGATTCTCCCTGGAACCGGGAGAAAGACGAAAATGGAAAGGATCGCCCGAATAAAGTAACCGACGGACCGTATCTCTTTAAAACCAAAACGGGCAGATTGGGAATGATCTGGACCAGCTGGATTTACGACGTTTACACACAAGGTGTGGTTTATTCACAAAGCGGTACTTTGGACGGCCCATGGATTCATGAGAAAGAACCAATCACGCCACCTAATTTCGGGCACGGGATGTTATTTCATACGCTTGATGGAAAACTGCTCATGTCTGTACATAGCCACAAAAGTGTGAACGGCCGTTATGTACGCGTTCCGCATTTGTTTGAAGCCGATCTTTCTGGTGATAAACTGATAATTGGCAAGCGCTTTATTCCTTAAATGTGTTTTTGAGAAAGTGTTATTTATGTCCTTGCAACTTCGGCAAGGACATTTTTTTATTAAAATTCAGATAAACTCAATCCTTTCTAATACTCGTGATTTCCAGCGGACTTGGTTGGGCTATAAGTGTTGGTCCTGTAAAGCAAACAGATTTCATGTTCCCGCTAATTGTATAGTCAGCGACTTTGGGATCGGAAGATTTTTGCCAGGTTGAGTCTATTTTGCAGGCAAACATGCTGGCGTAGGAATATCTATCTCCACTTTCGTACACTACTGAAAAGAGGCCAGAACCATAGTAAACTGCTCTGGCATTTTCTATCTTTTTAATAGTACTTCCTTCACAACCGCAATCGGGCTCGGGATCTTCCTTCCGGCATGAGGAGACCATTGAGACGAATAGAATGATGGAGTATAGAACAGATTTTTTCATAAATGTTATTTGATGAACCGCGATAAATAAAGTTAACTTTTTATGTGGCCATATTTATATATGGAAATGTAAATTAAATATAATGGCATAATTATTTTAAGTTTTATGAATATTCTAACACTTCTCATCAAGCTTAATAAGATAAACTCATGGAGCGATACTGGCGATACATGATTCCGGCCATACTTACATTGCTTTACATTTATGTGAGTATGTACGCTCAGTTTTATTATCTATATGGAATCCTTCTCATTGCTAATTTTCTCAATGTCTACTGGGGAGAATTCAAAAACAATGAGCTTCCAGACGAACTCAGATTTTTTTACCGTTCATCTGCTGCAACCTGGATCAAGTCCATCAATGCAATCGTGTTTTTAGGGCTTATCATTTGGGGGATTGTTTTCGTTGACCGGGCAGGTTTTTCCGTTTCCCAACTTCTTGCATTTAGTTTTACCACCGGGCTGCTCACAGGATGTTTTGTTGTTACGCTGGCACACGACATGTTGCATAGCAATTCGGTATTTCAAAAAGGGTTGTCTGTTCTTCTACTGACCTGCTCCGGAATTCCGCACTTCGCAACCGAACACTTGTGCGGCCACCATCGCGATATTGGTTTAAAGGAAGACCCAACCACCGCAAGACTCAACCAGAATTTCTATTCTTATTTCGTGAAAATTACCTTTTCTACAATTTGGAGCTGCTATGTGACGCAGTTTGGATTGCCGGCTTATCTACGCAGAAAAATCCGCCTCGCCAATGTAGGAATGCTTGGTTTGCTGCTGGTTTGCTGGATACTTATCGTTGTGTTCACCAACAACCCAATGCAGACAATCGCGTTTTTTATTATTCAGGGTTTTGTCTCCTATTTCCTATACGAGCTGATCAATTACATACAGCATTATGGTTTGTTCAGAAATGGCAGGGGAGAAGATATTACCATGCGGCTGTCGTGGAACTGTTATTACAAATACACCAATTACATCCTTTTTCTGTTGCCCTTGCATTCTCTCCATCATTTGCCTGCAAATGGAAGAAAAATTCAGGATTTGAAAGCCGGACCGCGCATGCCCTATCTCTATTTTATGATGATTACCATGGCGCTTATTCCGCCGTTGTGGTTTGCAAAAATGAACAAACTGGCACTCAAACACAATCCGTAATGATGTATCGAAAATTGCTCTGCAAGTTATTTTTGCTCACATTTCTGGCGCCAGTCACCTTGGTTAGGGGTCAGGACAATATTGGTTTACGCTTTGTATTTGGAACACTTCACCCGCAGGGAGAAAAAATGGCTTTCCTGATGCCTAACAAACTTGATAAAAATGCAGTTGCTGTGCTCAATTGGGGCTTCATTGGTTCTTATCAACGATATATTTATAAAAAAAGATTTTCACTGAAAGTAGCGCAGGGCGCATATAGCGACTGTGCCCGTTTGTTTGCAGGACATACCCATTTAGGATTCAGGGTTAATTTTTTGAATGGTAAAAAGCATGCATTGGAATTTGGATTCGGACCTACCTTCGTTTATCGGGAAAGCTGGAATCGCTTCGAAGGTTATGTGCAGGATACCAAACTACTTAAAAATACCAAAAACTGGCAGTGGAATTTTGTGTGGTACGGCGGAGAACTGGAATACGATTATTCGGTATCAAAAAATTTAGATCTGAATATCAACTGTATACCGGGTTATCCCAAGTTTTTTACATTTGCGGTTGGTGCACGTTACTGGCTCAGGCCGATACGTTCCAACAGAGAGTATAATCAGGATCGTTAGTAATTTAAAAAGTGTAGCCCGCTGCAATCTCCACATGAGCTGCGCGGAAGGCGTGCGCTTTAATGGCTGTTCCAATTGAGAATTTTTCTGCGACTTGATTTTTCAAAGGAAACGGATACCAGGCAATGCCAACTTTTTCATATAACAATGATTTTTCATCAGGATTTAAAACATACAATCCGATTCCGTAACGTGTAACGAGATGTCCTATTAAAACCTCCTCCTCGGCATAAATAGCAGTTGCTGTTGCAGACCCCCGATTTAGTTGTGAAACCTCCGTTCCCAAACCCGTGCGAAAGCGCATTCCATGTTGGTAAAAGGCTAGTAAACTAAGCTGGTTATTCGTGTGAAGATTTTTGGTAACTTTATCATAGTCATACAAACCGGTTATTGCCGCGAATCTGTATCGCCAGCGTTTGATTTGGATGGGCGCATTTTCTCTTTTTTCTTCATGCGACTTCCCATCAAAATAATACAGCATTGTACCATATCCTGTAATCGAATTGAGACCGGCGTTGGGCTGAACCAGATTGCCATTTGAAATATGTCCCAAAGAAAACCCTGCCTTAACGTTCAGTGCTGAACCGAGTTTGATCAAATACCCCAGGTCAATTATGGAAGCTGCGTTCAGCTTGGTTCCAAGCAATTTATTTTCAGGATTTGAAGTTTGGTGATGGCGGCGTGTAACGTATGCAAGTCCGGTTCCGTGTTTGATTTGAAGTGTTCCAAAATTACTTTTCCAGATGTTAAATTCGAGATACGGAATGAGACTAAACTGATTTCCCACCATCATTTCAGCACTTTTGGTTGCAGTAAACTGAATCCCCATTTGCGGATATTTGTGAGCTATTTGCCAGATATGTTCGCCGTAAGTGGCTTTATTTATATCGATAGAAAAACCGTATAGCGCTTTTTTGAAGTCTCGTGGCTGTCCCAGAATTTGTCCGTAACGCAAAGAAGGTTGAACAGAAACGCTACTTTGCCCCAACACCAAATGTGCTGACGAACTTAACATCAGGATCATCAAAAGTATTGATCTCATAGATGTTTGGTCCGGATGGAAAACACGATTTCTTCGTTCATCAGTTTAAACCAGCGTGAAGGAAAAAGTGCGGTCATCATCATACTTGCAAAAGGTAGCGGCATCGACGGACCTGTGTAGTCACTAATCGTGCTCAGGTTTTCTTCTTTCAAATGATGGATAGAATGAACCGGCATCATGAAATGCATGTATGCGGAAGTTTTGTAATAACAGTTCCAGGCATGATGCAACTGAACCGGTTCAGGTCTGGAGTCACTCGTTTTTTGACGAATCAGACCGTAATGCTGAATGTATGTGATCGATTCATATATGAGCGTAACAAGCAGGTATTGAACCAGAATACAGATGAACACCTGGATACCCAGGAGTGTAGAAATAATCAGCCAAACAAGACAGATGCCAAGTCTGACCCGGTTTCCGGCAATAATAGCTGATTCATCCGATTGAGGAAACGTACCTCCTTTTAATAAAATCATTTTGAAACGCGCGCTGATTGATCGTTTGAAATAGCTGTAAATGTTTTCGCCATACCTGGCAGTGGCGGGATCGGCATCAGTTCCTACAAAGCGGTGGTGAATAAAAATATGATCCGATTCCAGATAGAAAAATCCGTTTTGTAGCAATATAAATGTGGAAAGGAAGCGGTCTCCAGCCCGGCTGGAATGCATCAGATCATGAGCCAGCGAGATGGCGAAATTGCTGTTGAGGATCAGAACCGAATAAAGAAAAATAAGATATGCAGGCAGTGAAAGTTGATTTGTATAAAGGAAATAAGGAATCCAAAGATTAAAGCCAGTGAAAAAAATGCCTGAGCAGGTTTTCAGATTTGCCATGCTTTTGTCGTAGTGAAAAAAAGCATATTCTGAAACGACTTCAGAAGGACTGAATTTCCCAACCGATTCACGTAAAAAGGCAATAAGAAAAACCAATCCCACCGCCACCCATAAAAACCAGGTTGAAGCCGTGGCTATAAAAACGCTGGTGATAATCACCGGAATGGTATATGGAAGTATTCGCATGTATACAGCCTTGATTTATCGCAAGGTGAGAAAATTTTCGGGTAAAGAAAATACCGGATTATCAGGCTTTGGGAGACACGCACTGAAGGTGCAATTTTTCCGAAATACTAGGAAACTTATGTACCTTTCAAAAAAGATTTAACTGCAAAAAGTATGGCCAGGTTACACCTCATTTTCCTGCTTGCGTTTGGTACAACAGCCGCATTCGCTCAATCCCGTTTTAAGGTTTCTTATGAGGATCTGAAAGCCTATGAAGGAAAGTATGAATACGTCGAGAATACAACTTTAAGTATTGCGGCATCTCCACGTGACACTTTGTTATATGCAGTCATATTAAAGGGAAGGTATCCGCTGAGGCCAGTTGGTAAAGATCTTTTCCTGAACAACGGCAACGATTCGGTACGTTTTGTGCGTGACAAAGAGAACAGAATTTCGGGATACGAAGTCGGCAAGGAGCGGTTCAAACTTTTATCCCGTGACGTGGTTTTTCCAAAACAAATGTGGTATGCAAGACTGAATGCTGGGAAGTACGTTTACAGTCGACCGAAGAACACTGGTGACGGTTTGGCGACTGGCGATTTGAAAGGTTCAGGTTTGAATCCGGTTTTGCTTGCAGAAATGGTAAACAAAATCAGTTCGGAACAATACAAGGGCGTACACGGTATTCTCATTCTTAAAAGTAACAAACTGGTTTTTGAAGAATACTTTTACGAATACACCATTGACAGCCTTCATGAACTTCGTTCTGCTACCAAGAGTTTTGTTTCGGCACTGACCGGTCTGGCTATTGAAAAAGAGTTCATCGGCAGTGCAAACGACCCGGTATTGCCTTATTTTCCTGGTTACACGCCAGCCAATAATTCTGCGTTGAAGTCGCAGATAACTATTTCTCATTTGCTGAGTAACCAAAGCGGATTGGACTGTGATATCACGAATCCCGATTCGGAGGGAAATGAAACGAAAATGAATTACTCGGACGACTGGGTGAAGTTCACATTAGATCTTCCGATGATTGATGTTCCGGGCGGCAAGGGTATGTATTGTTCGGGAAATGTAGTTACGCTTGGGAAGATTATTGAGAATGCGACCAAAATGCCGCTGCCGACATTTGCAGATAAGAACCTGTTTGAACCATTGGGAATCAAGAAATTTAGCTGGAATTTTAGACCCGACAAGTCTAATGCGGAGGACTTCTGCCAGGTCTACTTACGACCTCGGGACATGGCAAAATTGGGTTTGGTATACATGAACCAGGGAAAGTATAACGGCAAACAAATTGTACCTGCCAATTGGGTGAAAACATCTTTATCTCAACATTCGGTTGTGGAAAATGTGAACTACGGCTATTTGTGGTGGTTAAAATATTTGGATAGCAACGGTGTCCGGTATGAAGGAATGGCTGCGCAAGGGAACGGTGGTCAACGGATTTTTCTCTTTCCTGAGCAGGATCTTGTCGTGGTCACAACGGGTGGAAATTACAATATGCAATCCCCAGCCGACGAGCTGATCAGCAAGTATATTCTGGCTTCATTTAATAAATAACGCGATTTTATTTTGACACAACAATCAGCACTTTTCTGGTACTACGATTGCCGCAGAGACGAATCTGTGGCAATTTTTATGTATAAGATGAGACGTTTTTTATAAATTAATTACCTCCCGATAATACGTTATCCGTTCCGGACTTTTCACCCCCTTTTTTGTCCGTTTCACCCATTTGTTGCTTTCTAAAGGAAGCTTAACGAGCCAATTTTGTATCGTTAAATCCAAAAGAACAACATAATGAAGTTTACAAAATTCATTCCTATCGTATTTAGTTTCCTGGTGATCGGAACGGTAAATGCGCAAACTCCCGTTACGCTGCAAAATGCCCTGGAATACGCGCTGGCAAACAGTGAGGTGATCCGTCAGGCTCGTATCGACATAGATAATGTGGCTCAGAAGGTGATTGAAACCAAAGCCGGTGCTCTGCCGAAAATTGATATCAATAGCTCGGTTACGGGTAACCTTCTTGTACAGCAATTTATATTGCCTGCGGCGATTGGTGGTGGTGCTCCGGGAGAGTTTATCGCTATCGAAGCCGGACAGACCTGGAACGCCATGTCACAGGTTCAGCTGAGCCAGCAGATATTCAACAAGCAGGTTTTCACTGGTTTGAAAGCTGCGAAAAGCAGTGTTGAACTGTATCGGTTATCGGCACAGTTGAGCGAAGAAAATGTGATGCAGCAGGTTGCCGCCAATTTTTATCAGGTGGTGATTACCAAAGAAAAGATCAAAGTTGTGGATGCCAATCTGGATCGCGTGCAGCAGCTTGAATCTATGATCAAAGGACAGTTTGAAAACGGCCTTGCCAAGAAAATTGATCTGGATCGTGTATTGGTGAACAAGAGCAATCTGGAAGTTCAGAAACTGGAACTGATCAACGCCATTTCTCAGCAGGAAAACATGCTGAAATACTACATGGGAATGCCTATTGAAACAGAGATCGCACTTGTGAATGATCCTATTGAAAACATGGAAGTTCCTGCCGCACCAGTAATGAACAACGAGCCCTTCGATTCCAAAAGTTTGTTTTCATATCGGGTGCTGAATAAACAGCAGGAGCTTTTGGATTTCCAGTATAAGGCAATCAGAGCTGAGGCTTATCCAACGCTTTCACTTGCGGCCAACTACAACTACAATACCCAAAGTAACAAGTTCAATTTGTACAGCGGAAAGGCACTCAATTATGACGTTTCGGCGGTGAGTTTGAGCTTAAAAATTCCTGTGTTCGACGGTTATTCAAGAAGGGCACGTGGAAAGCAGACACAGTTTGAAATTCAAAAAGGTCAGGAAGAGATGAAAAAAACAGATAATGGTCTCCGGATGAACTACGACAACGCCAAAAAGCAGATTGCTTACAGCATGCAGGCGATTAATGCGCAAAAAGCCAACAAGGAGCTAGCTTCGGAAGTGTTCGCAAGTGCCCGTAACAATTACAAAAACGGACTTGCCAGCTTAACAGATCTGCTTGATGCGGAATCGGAACTGGTGAAAGCTCAGAACAGCTACAATGAAGCGCTGCTGAATTTCAAAGTGGCAGAAGTTGAATTGATAAAATCGAAAGGGGAGATCAAAACCCTGTTGAATAAATAAAAGTCTCTCATTATAAAGCATTCCAATAAATAAATCAGCAATGAAAAAAATTATCATAACCATCGTTGTCCTTGTTGTAGCCGGCGTTTTGGTAGGAACGGTTTTGACCAACAACAAAAAGAAGAATGAGCAAAAAATTGAAATTGTAAATAAAGGGACTGGTGCTGCGGCAGTAAAAGTTGTTACGGTTGCCAAGAAAACGCTTGATTCAGATTTTAGCTCAAACGGTAATTTCGTTCCGAATCAGGATTTGAAATTGCTTTCAGAAACGAGTGGTGTCGTTACAGGCATTCGTGTAAAAGAAGGTGACAGAGTGAGCAAAGGGCAGATCCTTGCTACAATCGACCAGAAATACTTATCCATTGATCTGGAAACGGCTGAGGATTCTTACCAGAAAATCAAGGTGGATCAGCAGCGTTACGAGAGCTCTTTCAAAACCGGTGGCGTAACGCAATCTCAGGTAGACGATATCAATTTGCAGTTGCGCAATGCAGCCAATAAAGTTGAACAAGCAAAAAGAAAGATTGGCGACGCACATATCAAGGCTCCCATATCAGGAATTATCAACAAAAAACACATTGAAGTAGGAGCTTACCTGGGTACAGCTACGGCTTTGTTTGATATCGTAGATGTATCTCAGTTGAAACTGAATGTATCGGTGAATGAAAGTCAGGTAGTCCAACTGCAAACAGGAAGCAAGGTTGACATCAAAGTACCGGTTTTTCCAGACCAGACTTTCACAGGTCGTGTGTCGTTCATCGCTCCCAAAGCAGATGCTTCTTTGAATTTCCCAATGGAAATAAAGGTCGATAATGACAAAGGCAATAAGATCAGAGCAGGGATGTACGGAACAGCTGTGTTCAAATTTGAAAAGCAAGCTGAATCCATTGTAATCCCAAGAAGTGCATTTGTCGGCAGTGTGAATGCCAATCAGGTTTATGTGCTTGAAGGAGATAAAGTGCGCCTTACAAAAGTGACGCCGGGAGCAATTATCGGCGAGTCGGTTATAGTGCTGGCAGGTTTGAATGAAGGACAATCGGTAGTGGTTACAGGTCAGATTAATCTGGTGGATGGGGCTACGGTTGCTGTTCAAAAGAATTAATTCAAGCACGAATTCAAATCTATAATACGGAAATAATGAAAATAGCCAATATATCAATTAAACGTCCAACACTGGTCATCATCGTGTTCATCGCGCTGACCTTGTTCGGGGTAATCAGTTACTTTTCGCTCAACTATGAGCTGCTTCCCAAGTTTTCTCCCGGCGTAATATCCATCAGTACGGTGTATCCGGGGGCGTCTCCTGGCGAGGTGGAAAATACGGTAACCAAGAAACTGGAAGACGCCGTTTCGACGCTTGAAAATGTAAAGAAAATGGAATCGGTGTCATACGAAAGTCTTTCGATGATCACCATCACATTGACCGATAATGCAGATGTGGATTTGCTCCTGAACGACGCGCAACGTAAAGTGAATGCGATCATTTCGGACCTGCCTGATGACGCCGATGCACCGTCGCTTGCCAAATTCTCTCTGGACGATTTGCCCATCATCACGATGGCGGCAACGGCCAAAATGGATGCGGCTGCGTTTTATGACCTCATGGACAAAAGGATTCAGCCCATTCTCTCACGTGTGAACGGGGTAGCGCAGGTGAACCTGGTAGGTGGACAGGAAAGAGAAATACAGGTGAATCTGAATTCATCAAAATTGCAGGCTTATGGTTTGTCGATTGCTCAAGTACAGCAGGCAATTATGGTTTCCAACCTGGACTTTCCGACGGGTAGTGTGAAGTCTGATAATCAGGATATTTTGGTACGACTTGCCGGTAAATACAAATCTCTGGATGAGCTGCGTAATCTGATCGTTACCACAACAGACCAGGGTGCTCAGATACGTTTGAGTGAAATTGCGGATGTGCAGGACGTGCAAAAGGATGTAGAAAAAATCGCGCGTGTAGACAGGGTAAGTGCATTAACGGTGCAGATCATCAAGCAGTCGGATGCCAATGCGGTGGAGGTGAGTAAGGCTGTAAAAGCGATTTTATTAAAGGTTCATGATGAATACAAAAAGGAAGGGCTGAATATTGACATAGCCAACGACAGTTCGGAATATACACTCGAATCTGCTGATGCAGTGGTATTTGACCTTGTACTGGCCATTGTGCTGGTGGCTATAATCATGCTTTTGTTCCTGCACAGTTTGCGAAACGCGATGATCGTAATGATTGCCATTCCGGCATCTTTGATCGCCACATTTATAGGCATGTATCTGATGAACTTCTCACTCAATTTGATGTCGCTGATCGCCCTTTCTCTGGTGGTAGGTATTCTGGTGGATGATGCCATTGTGGTAATTGAAAACATTTACCGGCACATGGAAATGGGTAAAAACAGGGTTCGTGCATCTATTGACGGAGCTAAGGAGATTGGCTTTACGGTAATCTCGATTACGCTGGTTATCATCGTGGTGTTCCTTCCTATATCGCTGAGCAGCAGTATGGTGGCGCTTATTTTGAGAGAGTTCTGTTTGGTGGTTGTCATTGCGGTATCGCTCAGTTTGCTGACATCGTTTACCCTTGTTCCGCTGATGACGTCTCGTTTCGGGAAACTGGAACATGTAAAAGGCGACAACTGGTTTGGTAAATTCATTCTTTGGTTTGAAAAACAAATTGAAAACTTCACAGCCTGGATCGGCAGCCTGTTGAAATGGTGCCTTGGACACAAAACCATTACTTTGGTTTTGATTACGATCATGTTGTTCAGTTCTTTCACTTTGTTCACTGGTAAGTTCATTAGCTCTGAGTTTATGCCAATGGGTGACAGAGGTGAGTTTATCGTGCAGATCGAATTGCCAAAAGATGTTTCCATTGAACAAACCAACCAGATGACCCGTAAAGCAGAGGATTATTTGTCTGCGAAAAAAGAAGTGGTTTCGATGATCACGACCGTAGGGCAGTCGAGCTCGGGTGGTATAGCTTCGCTTGCTCCTGCTTATCAGGCCGAAATCAACGTACGGATCGTTGATAAAAAGGACAGAGACGAATCGGCGGATATATATGCTGCCAAGGTGAAACAGGAACTTGAAAAGATTCTGGTTGGAGCAAAAGTGAAAACTTTACCGATCAACATCATTGGTATGGCGCAAAGAGCTCCTGTGGAAATGATCGTAACAGGTTCTGACCTGGATAGCGTGACGGTGTATGCTGATAAAGTATTGGCAGCACTCAGAAAAGTGCCGGGAGCGGCCGAGGCAAAATTATCCGCTGAATCGGGAAATCCTGAAATTTCGGTACAGGTTGACAGAGATAAAATGGCAGCACTGGGACTGAACCTGCAAACGGTTGGATCTACCATGCAGCTGGCGTTCAATGGAAATACGGATGGAAAATTCCGTCAGGGACAGTACGAATATGATATCAATGTCAGGTTCGACGATTACGACCGTAAGAACGTGGCGGACGTAAGCAACATTCAGTTTTCAAACAGCCGTGGAGAGTTGGTGAAACTGTCTCAGTTTGCACTGATCACCGAAAGCTCAGGACCAAGTCAGTTGGAAAGACGTGATAAAAACACCTCTGTAAAAGTACAATCTCAGGCCATCGGTCGCTCGGCGAGTGCAGTTGTAGGTGATCTTGAAACAGCAATCAAAGATGTAAGCAAACCAGTTGGTGTGAGTTATATCTGGGGTGGTGACATGGAAAGCCAGTCGGAAGGGTTCGGTTCGATGCTTGTGGCTTTGTTGATTTCGGTACTGTTGGTTTACTTCATCATGGTAGGTCTGTACAACAGCTTTGTGTATCCATTGGTGGTATTGCTTTCTATTCCATTGTGTATCATCGGAGCCCTGCTAGCATTGGCATTAACGAATAATTCGCTTAACATTTTTACCATACTGGGTATCATCATGTTGATCGGTTTGGTGGCAAAGAATGCGATTATCCTTGTAGACTTTACTAACCAGCTGAAAGCAGAAGGCAAGAGCACTTACGAGGCATTGTTCCTGGCCAACAGAGCACGTCTTCGTCCGATTTTAATGACAACCATTGCAATGGTAATTGGTATGTTGCCGATTGCGATGGCATCCGGTGCGGGTGCTGAGTTGAAAAACGGTCTTGCCTGGGTAGTAATAGGAGGCCTAATGAGTTCGCTGTTCCTGACATTGATTGTAGTGCCTGTTATCTACCAGATTGTCGACAACGTCCTGCACAAACTTAAAATGGACGGGCCGGAACTACCAGTGGATGAACTGGCGGTAGAGCCTTATGAGCACAAGGAGGTTTTGGAATATTGATGGTTGGTTATCGGCTGTCGGCGATCAGCTTTCGGCTGAATCAAACCTGATAATGGAGTTTATTAAATGTAAAAGTGCCCCGAAATACAGATTTTCGTATTCGGGGCACTTTTCTTATTGAAGCGTGAACTTCCTATTTTTTCACCAGGATTTTATGAACAGTCCGCTCGCCTTTATCAGTGACGATTTGTACATTGTATAGTCCTTCGTTTAAACCGGTTACCGGAAGCTGTACATTCGTCCCAACAGCTTTTTGCTGATAAACAACACGACCCATCAAATCAAACACTTTGATGCTTTCGCCACCGGTCAGTCCTGTAATATTGAGGTTGGTAGAAGACGGGTTAGGGAAAACGGTAATCGCCTTTCCTTCGACGCCCATGCGTACCGTTCGGATCGTACTGTAAGCGAAAGTATTGTCCAGATCAATTTGTTTCAGACGGTAATAATTTTGTTCGGCTATCGGGTTAATGTCTGTAAAATGATACTGTTGTACAGCACTACTATTTCCATTCGATGTGGCAGGGTTAACCGAACCAATGTTATTCCAGCTTTTACCATTTGCACTGCGTTCAATCTCGAATACCTTGTTATTTTGTTCTGAAACAGTACTCCATCTTAATACAATACTGTTTTCGCTCTTGTAAGCATTAAATGCTGAAAGGCTAACCGGCATAGCGTCCTGGCATACCTGAGACATCACGTCCTTGTTGTAAGTATCAAGAGGAGTTTGCCCGCTGCTGCCGGTAACTGTAGGGATACCATTGGCATCGACACAAGTTGGAGAGGCACATAAATTGCCGCCGGTAGCCGGTGAACCAGGGCCAACTGTTACCGTTCCGGTTGCCGGAGTTATGTCAGATAATTGAAATGCAGCACTGCCCTCAAGTGCATCCAGACATCCATCGTTATCTGAATCCAGATCCAGCCGATTCGGAATTCCGTCGTTGTCATCGTCACATTCTGGCAGTATTTCTACGAAGTAAGTCGCCCATTCATCACGGTTATTGGCGGTTGAGGCCACCTGGAAATATTTGGGTTCAGGATCAATAGATCCCACAGACAATGTACCCTCGCTGGGAGTCGGATAGGTTCTCGCGTTGTTATTCGTAAGCCACCAGTTGTAACCATCATTTCCAGAACTCCAGTTGCTTTGAGACGGATTGCTTTGCCCCTGAGCTCCTACGAAACGGAAAGGAGTGCTGTTCAAAAGTGTAATTGTACGCGTGTCATAACTGAAATATTGAAGCCCCTGTGTTATCAACAGATAGGTACCCAAAGTTCCTGAAATTGTCCATTGAGATGGCCCTGTCATGTCGTTTGCATAAAATACATCTGCCGTAGGGTGGGTGTTGGCATTGGTGACTGTGACGATGATAGATCCGGCTGGTTTAGAAAATAACGCGCTGATATCCTGTGTTAAATTTAAACCAGTTCTCTGGGCAGGTGTAGTAAAACCAAAATGAGAGGGTAAAAGGGAGTTAAATCGCCCTGTTCCATAGGCTGTAAGAAGGTTGGCGTAACCATTGGCCGGATCATTTAAGCTACATTCCGCAACATCGGTAATGCCATCGTTGTCGTCATCAAGGTCGAATCGGCTCACCACTGCATCATTATCTCCGTCAAGAAGAGCAAAAGGTATAACGTAGGTCGCACTGTTCGACTTTGTGAGCGCATTGTCCGTAACATTATAAGTGAAAAAATCCAGCTCCTGAGACAATGCAGTAGTATTAGGCTGATATGCCAGCGTTGCAAATTCACTTGGGTCTAAGGATATAACATCCGTTAGAGAACTAACAGCAATACCGCCCAGGTAAAGCGTGCCGTATTTTGGTAATGCAGTGATTGAATAATCAGTAATTGAGCCTCCGCCATTATCGGCACCGCTCAATACAGCAGAGCCATTCTGAGTAAAAGCGGCGGACGAATTTACTGATAATGCAACCGGGCTTGCCGAGTTCTTATCTAACAAAGTATTCAATTTGTTGTGTGCAAATGGTCTTTCCTGAATACCAAACAGCACATTAGAAAAGTTACTACTTACATTGAAGGTTTCCGTAAAGCCATTTGGGGAAACATCAGCAGGTCCTATCGGCACAACCGACTCACCAGTGAAAGTCCAGCTGGTTTCCAATATTGATGGAGGCGCAGGAGTGCCCAGTGGCGAAGGCGCATCTGGCGTAATTAACATGGCATAATATGTTCCGGTTGGAACACCAGATAATGTGAACGCGCCGTCTGCCTTGTTTACTGACGATGAAGCGGCTACTGTATTTCCGGTAGTTTCTATAAGGACAACGACCAAATTATCCTTTGGCATGGAAAATGGAACGGCGCTATCATCAACAGAACCCGCATTGGGATCATTGCGAACGAAGCCAGAAACAACCTGTTGAGCCGAACTCAAATAAGTGATTAACAGGAAGCAGGATAGTAAAAGGAGTCTCATAAACGATGATTTAATTTAACCAAATTGATTTGATAAGAAAAAAATATAGAATTAGACGAGTTTTAAAATTAAGGTAACAGTTTGTATATAGAATTATGTCTATAAAATATTGTGAAAATTAAAAGCATTTATGTATTTCAAATTGAAGCAAATGGCTGTTGAAATTTGCTAAGAAATTCCTGAAATTGAGATTCGGAATTGTAGGCTCTGTGTCAGACGAAGGAAATTACGAATAATTATTCAATTGCTAACTAAAATTCTACTTCAATTGTGGACAAGTTGTAGTAATTCTATTGTGTTAGTTTAATAGACAAATAACCTGTTAAGTCATAGCCGGAAATAATTTAATAACTTTGTCATGAAAATTTAAGTGGTTCATGCATCAGAAATTACCAGTAAAACACCTGATCAGACAGAGCGGTAGACTGCTTTTGTTTTTTGTTCTTGTATCTCTTATTGTGGGCACCACCAATGAGTCGGATGTGACGGCAATTTTGTCACGGGCGCTGGTGACGCTTGTTCTTTTTTCGCTTACATTCTTTGCCAATATCGCAGCATTGATTTTTTATGATAAAAAAAGAGAAAGCCCGACAGAAAAAATTGGCACCAAAACTTTCCTGACTGGTTACGCAATAACTCTCGTTATCTTCACCGTTTTCCATTTTTTTGATAAATATCTGAGGACAATGGGGATTAATCTGAGTCCTCCCGACAGGAATGTTCTGAGGCAGATGGAGGGCTGGCGTGCATACGTTTTTGTGCCGTATATCAGTCTTATTATTTACGCGTTCATTTATCTGATCCAGAACTTTATCGTGCATCAGTACGAAAAAAACAGAATAGAGCTGGAATTACTTAAACTGCAATCCATCAATACTGAAACGATTAATCAACTGCTGCGTCAACAAATACAACCTCATTTTCTTTTCAACGCACTCAACATTCTGAAGTCACTGATCAAGAAATATCCGCATACCGCCGAAGCGTATCTCATGCGACTTTCTGATTTTTTACGCGCATCGGTGGTCAGAAATACATCTGGTCTTGCTACTGTAAAAGAGGAGCTGAAACTGTGTGATGATTATATGGAAATGCAACGGATCAGGTTTGGTGAGGCGCTGGAATACAAAGTTGAAATAGATCCCGAAGACGATTGCCTTCAAGATACATTGCCATTTTTCGCCTTACAGGCCTTACTGGAAAACGCGATTAAACACAACGAATTAACGAAGGTACATCCTCTGAAAATTTCAATAAAAAGAGTAGGGGATTACGTTTTTGTGCAAAATAACCTTCAACCCAAGAAAACGATCGAACAGTCAACAGGAAGCGGACTGGCAAATTTGAGAGAGCGGTATAAAATGCTATCTGGAGATGACATTGCTATAGAATCAAGCGAAGCTTACTTTTCAGTTGGGGTAAAAATATTGGATCATGAACATCATCATAATTGAAGACGAAAGACTCACTGCGGAAGACCTTGCGGACATGATCACGGATGCAGAACCGGGTGTGAACATAGAAGCATTGCTGAGTTCAGTACAGGAAGCTTTATCCTATTTTAAAAACCACGATGAGCCCGATCTCATTTTTAGTGATATTCAATTAGGTGACGGCCTGAGCTTCGAGATTTTTCAAACCATTGACATAAAATCGCCGATCATCTTTTGCACTGCTTACGATGAATATGCCATTGAAGCGTTCAAAACAAATGGAATTCATTACATATTGAAGCCTTTCAAGGAAGAGGAAATCGTGAAAGCGCTGGAAAAATACAACAAACTCCGCTCAACCTTTGCTCCGGCCGACAGCTCACTGAACAGCATACTGCAACTTTTTCAGCAGAAAAATCAGCCCAAAGCAACTTCCGTACTGGTCCATTACAAGGAGAAAATTATTCCTGTGAAACTGGACGATATTGCCGTTTTTTACATTAAACACGAGGTAACGCACCTGTACACGCTGGACAGGAAAACCTACACACTCAACAAAACGCTGGACGAAATACAGCAAATAACCGGAAACGATTTTTACAGAGCGAACCGGCAAATTATTCTCAACAGAAACGCTATTCAAAACGTTGAGCAGTATTTCGGAAGAAAAATTTCCGTGGCGCTCACCGTCCCTTTTGAAACAATTATCACGATCAGCAAAGAAAAAATTTCACACTTTCTGGAATGGCTGGAAGGAGGAGCGTGAGCTAAAATCTACAAAAACTGCCTGGCACAAGTTTATATAGGATATCTTTTGATGATTACTATTCAGACAATTGCATCAATTTCATATCCGCTAATATGAGCGAAAGAGAAGGTAAGTTTAGAATTGCCATACTTGGAGGTGGCCCAAGTTGTTTGTTTGTCCTGAAAAGACTGGTTGATCTTAAATCCAGTTTTGAAGTTGATATTTTTGAAAAAAAAAAGGAAGTGGGACCTGGCATGCCTTACAGCCAGGAAGGTGCTAACCGCGAACATATTACCAATGTTTCGGATAACGAAATACCCGTAATTGCTACTTCCATTGAAAAATGGATAGAAACCCTCGGAGAGCCTACCCTTAAAAAATTCGGTATCGACGCCGATTACTTTAATCAGTACAAAGTTTTACCCAGGTTGTTTTTTGGGAAATATCTTAAAGCACAGTTTAAGCTGCTGTTGGAGGAAGCGCGGGATAATGGTATAACCGTTCGGGTTCATATGGGAAGCAATATTGTCGATGTCATTGATGATCCTGATACCGGCCTTGTCAAGGTTGTGACTGATGAGCTTGGTATTGAGGAATTCAATTCGGTTATTATTTGCACCGGACACAACTGGCCCAGGAAGAACGAGGGCAAAGTGGAGGGATTCTACGATTCTCCGTATCCGCCATCCAAGCTGGCCATAAAAATCAACCATCCTGTTGCCATAAAGGGGTCGTCGCTCACAGCTTTTGACGCCGTCAGAACTTTGGCAAGAAGTAATGGAAAATTCGTGAAGGACGACAACGACAAACTTGTATATGTGGGAGATGAGGGAAGCGAGAAGTTCAAGATTGTGATGCATTCTCGTAATGGTTTGTTACCTGCTATCCGCTTCCATTTGCGCGAACCCCGCTTGTCTCCTGATTCGTTGCTTACCAAAGAACAGGTTGAGCAAAACAGAAAAGAAAACGGCGGCTTCCTCTCGCTGGACTTTGTGTTTGAAGAAAACTTTAAAAAAGGATTTAGGAATAAGGATAAGGCATTTTACAGCCGCATCAAGGACATGAGCCTGGAAGCCTTCGTAGACGAAATGATGGCCATGCGCGAGAAAAAGGAGCCGTTCCAGTTGTTCAGAGAGGAATACGAAGAAGCTGAAAAGTCGATTGAAAACCGCAAGTCGATATTTTGGAAAGAGATGCTCGCCGAGCTTAGCTACACGATCAATTATCCGGCCAAGTACTTTTCCGCAGAAGACATGCTTCGCCTGAAAAAAGTGCTCATGCCGCTGATCGCCGTTGTGATCGCCTTTGTACCACAGGATTCCTGTGATGAATTGTTTGCCTTATACGACGCCGGCAGGCTCGAAATAGTCTCCGTTGGCTCCGACAGCACCGTTGAACCTCTGGAAAAAGGTGGTGCTGTATACAAGTACGAAGACGAGCAGGGAAAATCACATGCAATTCGTTTTAAAACTTATGTTGATTGTGCCGGCCAGCCGCATCTGCCCTACGAGGCGCTGCCGTTTAAAAGTCTGCTCGCGAAGCGATCCGTAAGCCAGGCTGTTCTCAAATTCAAGTCAGGCGACGAAGCTGAAAAATGTGTTCGGGAAGGCATTAAGGAGGTAATCCAAAATGCCGTCGGGGAATATTTTCTGATGGTTCCTGGAATCGCTATCAATGATCACTTTCAGATCGTGAATGAATATGGCATAGATAACGAACGTATTTTCATCATGGCTGTACCGTACATCAGTGGTTATAACCCCGATTATTCAGGTCTTGATTTCAGCGAGCAGGCGTCACAATGTATCGTAGAAAAACTTTCTCAGGTGTTGCAGGACCCGCCGTTCGCGGCCAGAGATAGCTCCGGTTTGGTGAAAGAGTGCGACAATAGTAATAGTTTCTAAAATTTTGCTGAACCCGTTATGCATCTTTCGGAAATTTGGATATACCCTGTAAAATCACTGGGAGGAATAAGACTGGAAGAAGCTCTGGTGCAAGAAAAAGGGCTGCAATACGACCGGAGATGGATGGTGGTGGACGAGGCTGGTAAGTTTATGACGCAGCGAAACCATCCGTCCATGGCACTGATATCGACAGCAATCAACGCCTCGGAGCTGGTGTTATCCGACCACGAAAACCCGGGAGATTACATAACGGTGTCGCTTGATCCGAAATCAAACGACACGGGAATTTCTGTGCAGATTTGGAAGGACACTGTACAGGTAATGGTTGCGCATGATGATGTGAACGCATGGCTCAGTACAAAGTTGGGGAAGCATGTGCGGCTGGTCAGGATGTTTGGAGATAGAAATATGAATCCTGATGATGCACCTGACGGAGTCCGATTGAGCTTTGCAGATGATTTTCCTTATTTACTCACCACCGAAGCATCTCTGAACGATTTGAATACCAGGCTCGAAAATACCGTGAACATGAGCCGGTTTCGTCCCAATTTTATCATTTCGGGAACCAGTCCGTTTGAGGAAGATGGCTGGGGTTGCGTACGTATAGGTGCGGTGCAATTTTTGGTTTCAAAACCCTGTGAGCGTTGCGTACTCATTAACGTCGATCAAAGCAAAGGCATACGCGGTGTGGAACCTTTGAAAACCCTTGCTTCTTACAGGAAGGAAAATCGTAAAATTATTTTCGGGCAAAATCTGATCGCCCAAAGTTATGGAATTGTAAGACGGGGCGATCTGGTGGAAATATGCAGCTAGTCGAATCATTTCAACTAGCTGCTTACTGTTGTTTCTAAACCGTTTGCAGATACAACTGTTCCAGCTCATTTGCAGATATATCACCCGCATTAATCACCGATTCAAGATTTCCTTCTTTCATAATCCCGACTCTTGTGGCTACTTCTTTTGCCCGGAAAATGTCGTGTGTTGCCATTAAGATGGCAGTGCCGCTTGCAGCAAGTGTTTTGAGTATTTCGGAAAATTCGTTTGAAGCTTTTGGGTCCAATCCGCTCGTTGGTTCGTCGAGCAAAAGCACCTTCGCTTTTTTTGCGACAGCAATGGCGATACCCACTTTCTGACGCATGCCTTTTGAGTATCCGGCCAACCTTTGGTCAAAAGCCTGCGAGTGTAACCCGGCTGATGTCAATAATTCTCCGAGTTCTTTTTTAGAATATTCAAATCCTGCCAACAAGGAGAAATATTCCAGATTTTCCAGTCCCGTAAGGTTTGGGTAAAGCATCACCGTTTCAGGGATATAGGCCAGATACTTTTTAATCTCCTGCGGATTTTCGGCAACCGAAATGCCATTGATGGAAGCAGAGCCTTCCGTAGGTTCAATAAACCCCAGAAACAGATTGATCGTAGTCGTTTTACCCGCACCGTTTTGTCCAAGTAAGGCGAAAATTTCTCCTTCTTTAATGGTCAGATTCAGATTGTTGAGGGCAGTGTGAGTGCCGTATTTTTTAGTCAGATTTTTAGCTTCAAGCATTTTGAGAGTCTTTAATAGAAATGAAATTTCTTTTGAACAATAAGATAGAAATCAGCAGTGTCAGCACCGACCAAACAGAAACCGCCAGCACACCTTTGGTCAGTGAGTCCTGCGAATAACCAGCGGGCTCGTATGCAGGGTAGCCATTCCAGTTTAAGTTTTCTGTGAGCGTATTTTCAAAAATGAAAGGATAAAAATATTCACGCACATGCCTGTGGTGCTCTTTTACCGATTGCAAATAGCGAATGTGACTGCTCAGATCGGTGTTTGCAATTTTGTTCAAAAGCTGCTGGGCAGCGATCACCGGATTCAGTCCAGCAATGTTTTCAGAGAGTAATTGCCTTTGATCCAATTTTTCAAAAAGCTTCGCAGAAGAACCAGCCGATTCCAGGTCACCTGAAAGTTGCATGGCATAATACCAGCCGGGTGAATACTGATCTTCCGGAATCGGGTATTTGCGATATTGAGGATACAAGGCATAAAACTTTTCCATGGTGGGTTTCTTGGGCAAATCCCACTTTTCATGATAACCTTCCCGCTGTTTAATCGTCGTTTCCGCCGCCTCTGGAACAGGGATGCTGTTGTTGACCACAATATTGGCAATTCCGGGAAACAGGATGCAGAGAAATATCCATATTGAAACCAGGGTAGTGGCGTTAAAAGATGAACCCTTGCCAAGAGAAATGACCAACACAGCTACCATAAACCAGAAAATAACATACAGCAGCAGCACAGCGCCGAGCTGAAAAGTAGGGTAGGAGAAAGGAAGTTGCAGGTATATAACCGCTGCGAGAAATAGCAGGACTGACGTGCCCAATACAACAAGCAAACGAACCAAAAGCTTATTGATAATCGCTGATTTGATACTTTCTGTGGTGGTACGGACAATTTTCCAAACGCCATTTTCCTGTTCTTCGGAAATGGTATTGTACGTAAAAGCAATAATCAGTAAAGGGAAAAGGAATATAAAAACGAAAGACGCATCCAGATTTCCAACGAGCAGGGTCAGTGGGTTTGTAAGTTCCGAATCATAGAGTTGCCCCTCAATGGCCAGCATTTTTACTTTGAGCGAAAACGGATTAATGTCTCTTTGCCCGATGGAAAACTTTGCCCAGGGCGAAGCCGGATTGGTAGTATAGAAAAAAGGATAATAGGCCGTTGAACCCGCCGTTTTGCCTTTTCCGTGCTCAACCACGACATCCAAATGGCTCTTATGCACTTCGGGAACGGAGCTGATGGTTTTCTGCTGACGCTCAATTACCTGGCTGCCATGGTAAAATCCGTATATGCCAAAGAGCACCAGACTAATTGCGCCGATCAGTACGGTTTTGCCCAGGAGGAAGTTTTTAGCTTCCAGAAACAATACTTTTTTACTGATTTTCATAGTTGGTAGGAGCGTTTGGAAGAAATAGATTTTAAGGCAAAGAAGCCAGCGATTACCCAAGCGATCAGTGCGCTAAGGCTAAGCATCCCGTTGGCCAGATTGTCCTTAATGGATACAGGTTGAAAAACAAATTCAGCTTGTTTTTTCCAGTTTTCGGTGCTCACTTTTTGGTTACGGTCGTTCTCGAATTTGATCTGGGTTAAGTGGATCTCATTGATACTTTTCGTTTTTTCGAAACGGTATTTCTCTGTTTGCTTTTGGAACGCACTGAATGTATCGAAGTCCGTGCCCGAGAGGTTCATAGATATATTGCGTATGGCCAGATAAGGATCTGCAAAGCCTAAAATTGAGGATATTGAATTCTGCGCTTTGTAGGTGCTGATCAATTTATCGTAATGTTTGTTGAAAATACGGGACGTAATGTTTTCACCTTCCTGCATCACCAAGGCCCCATAATTGACTAGTAGGGCCTGAATAGAATCCACACCGTATTTCTTTAAAGTTTCAGCTTTGAGTTGGGAAAAATGCGGATCATCCGGATCGTGGCTGTCGCCTTCTTTGCTTACGTCAGCCTCTATTGCCTGTTCAAATGCGATTTTGTCGGGAGCAGCATAGAGACTGTTGCCAAGAGTTTGGGCACTTTTTGGAACTACAATAAAAAACAGAATCCATACCAATACTAGTACCATCAACGCATTTTTGGCTGTGGAACTCATGGCAGAAATGGCTACAACAATGGTGGTTATGATCAAAAAATACAAACCGTAAAGCAAAAGAATCAGCCCGACACGCAAGAAACTTTCCGTATTGATTCCGTTGGAAAGCGAAACAATCCCGGCAAACAAACTGAGCAGGAGCAGAGGTAAAAAGAGTACCCACGTCACCGCCGTGAGTCCAATGGTTTTGCCCAAAAGAATATCAAAATAGGTAGCCCTCTGGCATAGAAGAATTTTGAGAACACCGTTTTGTTTCAGTCCTGATACGGTGTGAAAACCTATAAAAATAATGAACAGCGGAACCAGCAACTGCAACACCATAGCCATGCTCAGTTCTCCAAAACGAAGCATACCGTTGGAAAAACCAGCTTCACTCATGTTGACGGTATTTTGTCGATGTGCTTCAAGAAAAACGGAATTTCCGACATAGCTGTCCAAACCGAAATCGAAGAAACTGAGCGGTGACTTTTCACGGAAAACGAGATAGCCGTAATGCGCTACACGGTGCGGATGCCTTTCGGGCTGGTTCATCCAGTGGTCGTGTACTTCTTCACGGGCGGCTGTCTGCTGCTGGTTGAATTTGCTGACGTATTGCCATCCTGTGAAAGTGGCGAGTAAGCTTACTGCAAGAAGTACTGCGTATAGGGCAAGCGGAACCTTGCTTCGAAAGACGGAACTCCATTCTTGTCTGGCAATAATCCTGATGAATTTGAACTGCATAAATTAATGGTTGTTGAGCTGTTCTGTCCTAAAAATTTCCCTTCCAAAGTCGTGAAGGAATCAAGTGCAAATCATGCAGAATTTGCCAAACTGTCACTTTGTTAATTTGCAACAATGTTGCAATATTAGAAATTTTAGATCGAATTCGTAGTTCACATGGTGAAATTAATTTTGAAAAGGGATGGTCGAATTGAGGCGAATTCGATAAGAGAGTAGTACGATTACAAAGAATTTGAGTAATAAATTGTGGCTAGAAGTTAGTAGCTATTTTGATTAATAGAGAATATGTTTTTAGTATAAGTGTGAAACATGTAAGGTGTATTCCTCAAATATTCATATAACTAATTGGTATTTTTTACTATTTGGAACTACTGTTTGACTGGAAAGTATTATCATTGTAACCAAAACCTCTACTCTATGAAACGAAGAAACTTTTTGGCGGCCTCGACGCTAAGTTTGGGTGTAATGATACAATCCAGGGCAGCCGTTTTTTTGAATTCTTCATCCTCACAGGAACAGAACTTCCTAAGTTATATTAGTATTTCCGGAGCGATCGCTCAAAACCTCGTTTTCCTGGATGACCAACAACTCGAAGCAGTTTATACAGAAAAATCTCGAAGTCTAATTTCATTAGGATACCGCAACCTGAACCGTAAGTTCTACTTGCTTGATGGTAATGAAATGGCCATGTTTCCACTCGTTCTGAAAAATCGTGAAACAGGATTTTTAGATATCAGCGGATTATTCTTTCGTAAGAATCTAACTGGCAACTGGCAGCATTGTACCACGTTTTCTGGCTATCATTTCGATGCCATTAAGCAGGCCTCAGGTGAATTGGCGAAGACTCAATCACATCAAGAACTCGCCAGTCTGATTATGCCGGTATTTACATCTTTAAAATCTTACAGCCCGGGACGAATTGCAACTGTTGGGGGTAAAATGGATTTGTTGGTGAAAATTGGGAATGAAGGCACCACGCTGGATTTTAAACTTATAAAAGGAGAAACACCATTGGTCGCGAAGATTTTTACGAATAGAAATTACTTTGAAGCTGGTATTCTGGCCTAATTTTCAATATTAAAATGTGTTAAACTTCATATTATGGCAGAACCTTTCCTATCCGAAATACGAATTTTTGGCTTCAACTTTCCACCCAGAGGTTGGGCTCATTGCAGTGGACAGCTTATGGCAATTGGTCAAAATCAGGCCTTGTTCTCACTGCTGGGAACTACATTTGGCGGAGATGGACTGACAATCTTTGCTTTACCTGACTACCGGGGACGAGTGCCCATGCACCGAGGTAATGGACATACGATTGGTGAACGGGCGGGGCAGGAAGTACATACGCTGACGATATCAGAATTACCGACACACAATCATTCCGTTAAAGCGATTGACAATGGAAGTACCGCCTCTAATGTGAGCAATCCCGCAGGTAATTCATTTTCAAATTCAAAGCCTGCCAATCTTTACCAGAGTTCTCAAAATAATGTGGTGCCGCTATCTCAAACGACCGTTTCCAATGCTGGTGGAAACCAGCCACATGTTAACATGCAGCCCTTTCTGACGGTTAATTTTTGTATTGCTTTGCAGGGTATCTTCCCTTTTGCGTACTAATGCATCTCGATAGGGTACCATTTTAAAACTTGAAAAACTTACGTTATGGCACTGCCTTTTGTTGGAGAAATAAGAATGTTTGCGGGCAATTTCCCACCGAGTGGTTGGTTGTTTTGCGAAGGGCAGGAAATGCCCATAAGCGAGAATGAGGTGTTGTTTCAACTTATTGGAACAACCTACGGAGGCGACGGAGAAACCACATTTAACTTGCCCGATTTACAAGGACGGACTCCTATACATCATGGTACAGGCCAGGGGCTGTCGCCTCGTACTTTTGCAGAGGCTGGCGGCGTAGAGCAGGTTACTTTGACCACGAATCAAATACCTGCTCATTCACATCCTATGGTAGTCTCAGAAGCGATTGCCAACCTTTCGTCGCCGGCAAATGCCGTGTTGGGTGTGTCGTCGCAAGCAACCGTTTTTTTCGGAGATCCTCCTGGAAATACAACCATGCATCCGGCTACTATTGAAGCAAGGGGTGGGAGTCAACCGCATTCCAATTTTCAACCTTACTTGTGTATTAATTTCATTATTTCGCTTTTTGGAGTCTTTCCATCACAGGGTTGAAACTGGTTAAATGTTAACGAAGCAGATTATTTATTTTAATACGAAACTCAATAGATATGGCGGATCAATTTGTGGCAGAGATCAGGATCTTTCCTTTTAATTTTGCACCTAAAGGTTGGGCATTTTGTGATGGACAAATCATGCCGTTAGCTCAGAACACGGCTCTATTTTCTCTTCTGGGTACCACTTATGGAGGGGATGGGAAATCGACTTTCGCTCTGCCCAATTTGCAAGGATCAGTACCCATGCATCCGGGTCAGGGACAAGGGCTTTCCTTACATGACCTTGGCGAAACCGGAGGTGAGGAGGTAGTCAGTTTGCTTCAATCCGAAATTCCTGTGCATTCGCATGGAGTAAAAGTGGCTACAGAACCTGGCGAGGTGAGGTCGGGTGGTGGCAACAGCATTGCCATTTCCACTGGCGCTCAGGTATATGTTGCCGGTACACCTACCGTGAATATGTCTCCCAATCAGTTGTTACCCAGCGGAGGTGGGCTGCCGCACAATAATATGCAACCTTATTTAGTCTGCAATTTTAGCATTGCCTTGCAGGGAATATTTCCGCCACGCTGGTAGTAGCTATCAATATCCTAACACGACAGGTCATTGAAATTAACAGATAATACAATACAGTTAAAAAGGATAGACGAGGCTGATATGCTTGTGTTGTTCGACATCTATTCCAGTACCAGGAAGAAGGAACTGGAAGTTGTTACGCACTGGTCTGCTGAAATTAAAAAGGCATTTTTAATGCAACAGTTTAATGCACAACATACTTATTATCAGAATAATTATATAGGTGCGGATTTCTGGCTTTTGATAAAAGATGAACAACCAATAGGAAGGTTGTATGTGGATTGGAATAATGCAGAAAGTACGGTAAGGGTCATCGACATTGCTATTTTACCAAGTTGGCAAAATGAAGGGATAGGATCCGGAATTTTTAAAGATCTTATGGTCAAAGCAACTGAGCTGGATCGGCCGCTAAGTATACATGTAGAAAGTTTTAATCCTGCCAAAAAACTTTACGAAAGGCTTGGATTTAAAATGATTAGTGAAACCAACGGAGTATATCATTTAATGGAATGGAAAAATACGATTTGAGAATGCTCACCAGTCAGGATTTTGCTGCCTGTAAGGACGAAAATTTTAGTGTTCATTTGGCACCGGATATGGTGATCACCACCAAGCTGATCCAGGTGACAGAATTTAAGAGTTTTTCCCCGCTCGAAAGGTTGCCCTTTTCACTGGTATTTAAAACGGTAGGCACGCTCAACGGTTTTCCTCAGGGAATGTACGTAATGGAAAATCACACGATTGGTAATCTGGATGTTTTTCTGGTACCCATAGGTCCTGATCCCGATGGCATGAAATACGAGGCAGTTTTCTCCTGATTTTTGATGCGCTTATAATGTCTCAGCCTTTAACGTTATTATGAAAAACCTCTATCTATCCCTCCTTCTTACCGGTCTTGTTATTGCTGGTATCACCACACTTCCGGTCTCAAAAGTGGCTGTGGAGTATGATGTTCAAGGCAGTAATGTGCAGATGACTTCTGCAAAAAACCAAAGCAAAAGGCCGATACAGCCAGTGTATTTGCCTGAGTTAAATAAAACTGGCACCAATAAAATTCTTCTGGCACCATTGATCACAGCTACAAATGCTTATGTTCTCACGAATGATCAGGGTTTGACCGGAGCTTCGGCGGGAGATGAGCTGGAATACACAGTAACCATTTCCAATGGGGGGACGGATGCTACCGGTGTTATTTTTGAAGACGTACTGGATGTTAATACGACCCTGGTTCCCAATTCTTTGATTGCAGGGCCATTGGCACAAAATGATAATTACAACACCATCGGAAACGTTGGGTTAGACATTCCTGGTACGCAGGGAGTGTTAGCCAATGATGTAAGTCCTGGTGGCGCTGCTTTGGTAATTTCAACTCTGTCACCCATCATCACCGCACAGGGAGGAATTGTAACATTGAACCCTGTCACTGGTGCATTTACATATGAAGCTCCGGTTGGATATACAGGAAATGATTCATTCGATTACACAATCGGTAACGGCTCCGGAATGACAGCAACCGCGGCAGTTACCATTAACATTGCCGGGAAGATCTGGTTTATCAATTCGGCATCCACTGCCACTGGTGAGAATGGTTCTGTGCAAAGACCTTTTAAATCTATTGGGGCTTTTCAGGCGGTCAATACAGGAACGAGTCCTGCTGCTACAAACGACGATAACATTTTTATTTATACAGGAACGGGTGATTACGAAGCAGGTATTTCGCTAAGAAATGGCCAGAAACTGATCGGTCAGGGTGCGCAGGCTACATTAGGTACAATAACAGGGTATGCTTCCCCTTCCGGAACGAATAAACTACCCTCCACCGCAGGAACTGCTCCTATTCTTAAAACAACCACCGCAAATACGAACGCTGTTACTCTGGCCAATGGCAATACCATTCGTGGGTTAAATATTACAGCTACAACGGGCAGAAAAATAACCGGTAATAATTTTGGAACGCTCGCGGTGAAAGACGTTGCCTTGTCTGGCGATGGATCAGCGTTGCTATTATCCAATGGGGTGCTTGATGCTGTTTTTACATCCATCTCTTCCAATGTGACAGGCTCGGCGGGAATTTCAATAAGCGCTGCAACAGGTAGTTTGGCAGCGTCGTCGGGTACAATAGCTGCGGCCAATGCAGCTGCCGTTACGATTGCAGGAAAGAGTATTGCAGAAAAACTGACGCTTGGCTTGCAGTTAACAGCGCTGAGTTCGGCAAATACCACAACAGGGATTAAAGTCGAAAATACATCAGGAAGTTTTGTAGTAAACGGAAATGGTTCTGCCGGTTCAGGAGGTGTAATTAATAATATTTCACAACGTGGAGCAGAGTTTCGTGAAGCAAGTGGAATTTCATTAAAACACATGAATTTCGCCAGTGCTAATACAAGCGGAGGTACACCAGTTACGAATGGAGATAATGCTGGTTCCAATGCTGCAATTTATGCCAATAATGTAACCGGATTAACGCTTGAAGGGATATCGGTTTCCGGAACAACAGTACAACAGGGAATTAACCTTAAAGGAGTGTCTGATTTTGCTCTGACAGAAAGCACGTTAACCAATTGCGGTACGTCAGGTTCAGCGGAAGAAGGCTGTATTTATGCCGTAAATACAAAAGGGGCTAGTACAATTTTGAACTCAACGCTTTCATTCCCATCGGGCAGAGCGGCTTATTTCAGAAATACTGATACCAATCTGTCTATGCTAACCGTCGATAATTCAGTATTTGAAAATGCACTCAATTCAACAGGATTGCTTTTTGAAGGATGGGGAACGTCAGACATGTCGCTGAGGGTTGTCAATAACAGCAGGTTTCTCAAAAACCAGGGAGCGGGTGTAGCGGTTTATGCAAATGGTAGCTCTATAATTAAGGCCGACATTCTGCAATCGGAATTTGATCCTACCAATGTTACTGTTTCTCCAAATGACGTTGGAACTGGTATCGATATTGCCGGAAGTGGTACCTCCATTTTGAAATTTAATGTTAAAAACAATACAGTGAAGGCCAAAAATGGCACTGCCATTAATTTATTTTTCTATCAGGATAGTTTTGGAGAAGGAACTGTCGATGGAAACACAATTACATCTAATGGTGGGAGTGGAGCCGGAATTGCTGCACGCGCAGAGGGACTTACGGGCAATCGTCTGGCCAAGGCTGTGGTACGAATCAACAACAATAACATTAATGGGGTAACTTTTGACAGTGGTATCAAGGCAGAATCAGCTTCCCTTAATGCTGGCAGAGTAGATGCAACCATTACCAATAATATCATTGGGCTAAATCCTTCTTCAAGTTTATACAACATTGATGTGAATGCAATTGGTAGTGCTAATTCTGGATCTGTCTCCTATGATTATTACGGAAAAGTATGTGCGGCTATTTCATATAATACCGTTCCCGCAGGCAGTATAGGTGCTGCTGGAATAGCGAGAGTGAGATCTGCAACACCCGCGCACGCTGGTAATCCCGGAACACAAATACTATTGCAAGGTGGGGGAAGTACATTTCAGAATGTATGGAATGGTAATGGCAATACAGCGGGAACGGTCACTTCTACTGGTACCGGTGTATTTACCTATGGAGTTACCTGTGAGGTGCCGACCAATACTGATCTGCCCAATGCCCGGATCGCAGCTGCGAAAGTTGAAGAAGCCCCTGAGGTGAAAAGTGAAAACCAGGCTGTACCAGTCTTGGAAGAACAAACCGCTAAACCTGTTGAAAATACAGAAGGACTTGTAGCAAACAAAATAACAACCAAACCAGCTGCCAGAACTTCGGCGTCGCTGGCTGGTGAAACGGTACTGGTAGATGGGGGAGGAAGTGGTTTTAATATCCCCGCTAACCAGAGTGTGGTCATCAAGTTTAAGGTAACGATCAACAGTAACATACCGGCTGGTACCTGTACGGTTTCCAATCAGGGAAAAATTACTGGCGATGGTTTCAGCGAAATACTGACTGATGATGTTGCACAGGCTGGCTCCACAGATCCAACGGTTACAAATGTTGTTTCAGCACCGGTTTTAACTTCCGTTCCTGCCAATGCAGTTCGGGATTTGGAAGGAGAAAACTGCGTGTCGGGCGAAACATTTACTGCGGTTGCCGCCAGTTGTCCCGCATCTACTGTAACATACAGCGTGAATGGATCGCCAATCACATTCCCATATAATTTCCCCGAAGGGGTTACAACTGTTTCGGTGCTTGCAAGCAACGGTCTGGGAACTGATGCTGCTTCATCTTTCACTGTAACAGTGAATTGCAAGGCGCTACCTGTAACCCTGGTTAATTTCTCTGCCAGAAAAGAGCTTAACACGACCATTCTGAACTGGAAAACAACTGCCGAAACTAATAGTGACAGATTTGAAATACAACGCAGTACCAACGGTAATAATTGGGAACAACTTGGAACGGTGAAAGCAAAAGGTGAAAGTGTTGCAGTGATTCCTTACAGCTACACAGATAATAGTCCGGTACTAATCGGTGCAGCCAATGCTGAGAATCTGTATCGTCTGAAAATGATTGACAGAGATGAAACATTTGCTTACAGCCGTATTGTGAGCGTGCGTTTTGACGAGCAACATCAAATGATACTGTACCCAAATCCGGTTTCGGATGAACTTCGTATCAGTACCAAAGATTGGAAAAACGTTGCAACCGTAGAAATATATAACAACGGTGGTAGCCTGATGTACAAATCGGGCAAACAGCCATCAGAAAAAGTAAGTGTGAAAGACTTTAAAACAGGTACTTACATTGTTCGGGTTAAACAAAAGAACGGAACTGTATCAAGCTATAAGTTTGTAATTATGAGATAAAAGCGAATTTTAAAATGTATTAAAATTCCGGTAACCTGATTGACACATGCAAATGTGTCAATCAGGTTATTTTTTGTTGAATGGTTACAAATAGCCTGTGCAATCGAATGTAAAATTCGTATTTCCGGTCAAAACCAAAATACAATGTTTAAATTGGATGTGAGTCACCTTACACCTCAACAATATGAAAATAGCAACATTCAGTACCCAGGCTTACGACAAGCAGTTTCTTAACGAGTTCAATACAGGTCATGAAATTTCTTACCTGGAAGTTCCGCTGAATGAGCAGACTGCCTCACTTACAAACGGTTTTGATGCTGTATGTGTTTTTGTTAATGATCTGGTGAACGAAGTTATTCTCGATGTGCTGGCGTCGAATGGTGTAAAGCTAATTGTGCTGCGTTGCGCAGGTTTTAACAACGTGGATGTTAAAGGAGCAGCAGAGCGCAATATTACTGTGGTGCGTGTTCCTGCCTATTCGCCGGAAGCCGTTGCCGAACATGCTATGGCGCTCATTCTCACACTCAACCGGAAAACACACAAAGCTTACAATCGGATTCGTGAAGGAAATTTTTCTCTGGAAAAACTGATGGGTTTCAACCTGCACGAACGGAAAGTTGCCGTGATTGGCACAGGTGCTATTGGCAAAGCTTTTTGTATGATCCTGAAAGGTTTTGGCTGTAAAATTGCTGCCTACGATGTCAAACCCGATGAATCTTTGAAGGAACTTGGCGTGAATTACGGAACTTTGGAAGAAACCCTTGCCGAAGCGGATATCGTATCGCTTCATTGCCCATTGCTGGAAAGTACGCATCATTTGATCAATACAGAAACCTTGAAACTGTTTAAACCGGGAGCCATGCTGATCAATACAAGTCGCGGTGGATTAGTAAAGACGGGGGATGTAATAGAAGCTCTCAAAAGCGGACTCTTAGGTGCTTTGGGACTGGATGTATACGAACAGGAAGCTAGCCTGTTTTTCAGAGATTTTTCCGAGGACGTTATTCAGGACGATCAGATCGCACGACTTATCTCCTTCCCAAATGTACTCATTACTTCGCACCAAGGCTTTTTTACCCGCGAGGCCATGGAGCAAATTGCCGTGACTTCTTTCAAAAATATAGACGCCTTTGTAAATGGGGACGAACTGGTGAATAGGGTGGAGTAGATAGCTCGCTCGCCGTCTCACAGCGATTTTTTGAATTAGGTTTATCAATTATAGTGGTTGGGAAATAGCCCGCAAACAACTTTTACATTTCGTTAACATTCTTTTACGGGTATTTAACGGACGCCGCGATAATGCATTTTAGCTTTGTTCAGATTCTTGAAAACAAAAGAAAATGACCAAACTCCTGCACGTCTGCGGCCTATTAATTATTGTTTTTTGTTCCTCCTGTGGACAAAATCAAACTGACACTGTAAAAGACAATCAAAAATTTGCAACCAAAGACTCAGTCATTTCCTACCGGCCTAACGCAATGGTTCGGAATGTAAAGCAGGATAGAAACGGAAACATTTTGCTTGCTGCATCACTGGCTGGTGTCTTTCGGTATGCGGGAAACTCATTCACTAATCTCACAAGTAAACTAGGTCCGCTTAGATACTGGGATGTCCTGGAAGACCGGCGCGGAAATATTTGGGTCGCTACTACTGATTCAGGTGTTTACTATTACCCTTCGGCCGCAGCGGCGACCACCTCGGCAGGGAGCAAATCCTTTCAACATTTTACAACCAGGGAGGGACTTGCCAGCAATAGCGTTATGTCTATTTATGAAGACAAAGCTGGTATTATCTGGTTGGGCACCGGAGGCGGAGTAAGCCGTTACGATCCCAGACGGGCAGTCCCTAGACGGACCGTCGCCCAACGGGCAGGGAATTATTTTCAAAATTTTACAACAAAAGACGGGCTTCCGAATAACAGCATTACTACCATCATGGAAGACAAAACCGGAAAATTGTGGATTGGCTCACGTGGCGAGGCCTGTTTTTATGACCCTTCGTCTGCTCGGCGGTCCGATCCGCTCGGGGCAGGAGGGAAAACATTTACCGTTTTTAAAAATAAAGATGGTAAAGCCTTCAACAACGTATGGGGCTTTACCGAAGATAAAAAGGGCAATATCTGGTTCAGTGCAACGATAATCGAAGATAAAAAAGGCGATAGATTGGTAGTAAAAGCCGGACTTTGGCGCTATGATCCTTCGCTCGGGACAGGCGGTAGTGCTTTTATCAAAATTAATGACAAGGGTACTTCTGCTATAATCGAAGATAAAAAAGGAAATATCTGGACTACCGGTGCAGTACATCCAAATGGAGTCGGAGCATGGAAACTTTTAAGATATGACCAAAAGTCACTATACAATGAAAAGCCCATCGTAACCGAAATAATGTCAATAGACCAAATGCTCTGCGGGATTCTGGAAGCTGAGGATGGGAGTATCTGGTTTGGATCTTTGAGCGGAGTGTATCGTTATGATGGAAAGAAGATAACGGACTTTAAAGACAATAAAGACAAAGAGAAGCAGAAATAAAGTGTATTGCTCCACCTACTTTTTTCGCTAATTATTTATTCACACGGTTTTACTTTAAATAAAAAAAACATGAAAAAATTACTTGTGTTTATTCCTGCAATCCTCCTGGTATTTTTTGTACTAAACTCTTTTGTGATAAAAGAGAAGGAAGCAAAAAAGAAACCAATAAAAGAGGGCAAATCAGCGGGGATTTCCAACATCATTTTTAAGTCTATTGATGGCGGACAAACCTGGCGGGACATTAGCAAAGGACTGCCCGAAAAGTTGCAGAGAGAAGGTGTGGCGAGAGATGGTTTCTTTACAAATGACAGTGGGCTTTACTTACGTGCAGGAAATGGGATTTATCACAGTGAACCAAACTACACAACCGCCTTTTGGACCAAAGAGATTTTTCCGGGTAAACAACGGTACATTACCGCTGGCAAGAATGGGATACTTGCCTATGATTTCAGGGGGCAATTTTTACAAAAAATAAATGGAACGAGTAATTGGTCACCCATGTTCACGACTTTTCAGGAGCAGGCCATACGCATAGACACAACGACAGATTGGATGACCAGGAATTATAATGAGAAAATAGTACATAACGTTTTTGAAACAGACGGAGGCACCGTTTTCATTGCTTCCAACAACATTCTTTTCAGATCCACTAACAGTGGAAAGACCTGGAAACCAACCCAAGTTGGAGATTCTGGAATGAAATTGGTCGAGTCAAACGGTGTACTTCTGTCTACCAGCAAAGAGGGAATATTAAGATCGGGCGATGATGGTAAAAACTGGGATCGTGTGCTCAATGAATGGGGTGCTGGTATTGCTGTGGAACGAATTGATGGAGGATTTGCTGTTATATTAAACAACACATTAACCAAAACGAACAGCATACACATTTCATTGGATAATGGAAAAACCTGGAATGCCATAGGTGAAGACCTCATGCCTTCCTGGGGTAGTTTATTAATGAGAAAAATTGGCTTACTTCAATCTTTATCGGATATTTTATCAATCAAACAAATGGGGAAATATTTAATTTGTGGTCGCACAGATGGTATATTCCGCTCATCTGACATGGGTAAAACATGGGAACAGCTATCACTTCCTCAAATAGAAAATTTCGGCTTCAATTTTTCGGTTTCGGGCAACGTAATGTATGTCATACCAAATAAGGGATGTTAAAAACAACTCCAAACTCAGGAATAATGTGTATTGCTGAGTTTGAAAATATTTGGTTCTATATGATTTGTTGTGGGTAACTTAAAATTGATCACTCAAGTAGGTTTTCGGCTCGAATTAGTATTTTACTTTTTTGTCTTAACACAAAAAAGTAACAAAAAAAGTCAAGGCTGTATGCAAATCTTAACGACAATCGACTTGTTCAGCACCTAACAAAAAAAACTCCTCCTATCGTCGTCAAACAGTTTTTTGTTTTAACGGTGCCGAACAAGTCGGTTGTCTAATTTGCATAAGGCCGCACCGGACAGTGAACAGATATTTGTGATAATTACAAGATTACTTTACCCACTGTGATCATTATGAGCCAAATAATTCGTTAACCGGACGTCTAAAACAACCACCTATATATCAAAATCACCTTCCACAAATCCCCACAAAATCACAGTAAACACAAGTGTTCAAATCATCCGTTTTCCGGAATGGTACATCGGGATCGAGCATGTCGTTGAGGATGTCTGTCAGGAGCAGTTCCGATTTGGCAATGAAATGTTTTGTATCCAGGCCTTCTGTTAGTTCAAGCGGATTGGCAATCAGGTTTTTGGGATCACGGAAAGAGTAGAAACCCGATTTTACCAGGTGATTCCCAAATTCATATGTGGTGTTTTGAAGTTTTAATCCTTTTTCGTCCAGCATTTTGCGGTACATCAGGTATTCGTAAAGCCACAATTGCCTTACGTATCCCATTTTGCGGTCGCCGTCTGTTCTCAGCACTTCATCGCGTTGGGCAGGATCGGCCAGTTTTTGCTTTGCCGAAATCTCCACACTACCCGTTTTGTAGTCCATCACATACAGTGTTCCGTTCTCATCCAGCTCAATGCGGTCAATTTTTCCGCCAATGTTAACAGGCGTAGTTGTTCCCTGAATAATCAGATTAATGGAGGTCCGGAGCGCCTGTTCGGCAGCGAGTATGGTGCGTCGCGGCGTTAGCTCCATGTGGTGTTTCAGGAAGGTCAGTATCTGCTGCTCGCCGATCTGATAATAAATCCGGTTGAGTCCCATGTCAGTCACATAACCCCTGAACAGGTACTCAAACTGTGCCTTCAGAACTGTTTTTATCTCTTCCTCGGATGGATCATTCCTTTTGAGGAAGTACTCTTTATCCAGTGTTTCCAGCGAAGCATGCAGCCAGGTTCCGATTTTGTCCATCCCCAGCTCTTCTTCCACATCTTCTTTTTCCTGTACACCCACAATGTGTTTCAGGTAAAACTGCATAGAGCATCGAATGAATTCATTCAAATGTGTAGGGTAAATGCCTTTTCCTGCCAGATATTGACGAATTGAAGTAAGGATTTCTTCATTTTTTACAACCAGTTCTTCCGGTTCTTCATGTTTGTCCGACTCGAAAACGACGATCTTGTTTTCAATTTTAATCAGTGGATTATACTGTGTCAGCTCGTATTCCACCTGCCTGATAAACCTGCTCTTTTCGCCGCCTCCTGGCGCATCAGTCGTGCTGGTATACAGCATGTGAATTTCCTTCGCCCTTTGTATCAAATGATAAAAATGATAAGACATCACAGCCTCCTGATGCTGGTGTGTAGGAAGCCCAACTGCCTGAGCGGCATCAAACGGAATTAAAGAATTTTGTCTTTTCGCCTGAGGTAAAATGCCTTCATTCACTGACAAAACAATGATTCGTTCAAAATCCAGGGCGCGGGTTTCCAGCATTCCGAGTATTTGAAGATCACTTACTGGTTCGCCGCTGAAAGGAATGCGCGTTTGTCTGATAAGTTCAAACATAAATGAACGCAGGGTTTTCAGCGTAATCAGTTCGGAACGTTCTTCCAGTGTTTGTTCAAACTGTTTTAACAATGTATAAAAAAGATAGAGATACTCTGTTTCCAAAGCGTTTTTGTAATCTTTATACACATCCCGCAGCAGATCGATCAGCTGGTAAAATGAAGACAAAACTTTACCAGAATCGTTTTTCGGCCAATGGCTGAACAATATCCTGAACAGATCATGCCCGTTTCCAAGCTCAATCAGCTCTTCCGAACTCAGGAAAACCCTGTTCTGATCCGTTATTTCTCTGAGCGTCTTTTGAATGATCGTTTGCCCGTCGTCTTCCGGTTTCAGCATCACGTGTTCGTAATGCCTTACAAAGGGATGATTTAAAACCTTGCTCACCGATTTATGTCCAAACTTGGGAACGCGTACCAGTTTGCCGCTTTTATTTCTGAATTCTACAACGTTCTGCTGCAATTCGAAAACACTATCGATGAGCGTGTAAAGCAAAGAACTTCGAAGTGAAAGACCCATGGTGATGTTGAGATCCGTCACGCCTTCGTCCAGCGAATAAAGCATTGGCATCAGCAGGTTTTCATCAGCCAAAACAATCGCGGTGAGCACAGGTTGGGCAGGGTCGTCGTTTGCCCGCATCGTTTTATACAACTCACCCGCAACTTTCGCCTGCAATGTGGCATTGGGGACACCGTATAAGGTGATGTTTTTTGCGGATGTAAGTAAGTGATCGGTGGTTTGATTCCACTCGGTACCGAAGCGTTTGTCTTTCTGATATTCTCTCAGGCTTTTCCCTGCCTCCACGCCTGTATTCGCACTCATGTAGTATGAGTCTGCATCCCAGATCGTCTCCGCTTTTCCTGCTTTTACCAGCGCTGTCACAATCCGTTTTTCCGATTCAGTGAAAGCATTAAATCCGGCGAAATAGATCTTTTCGTAGTCCGTGCCCGAAACCAGCAAAGAATTCACGTTCTCCGCCAGTTGACGATATGCCATTCCACGGTAAGCCTTGTTTTTCAGTAAAAGCCTGCCCCGAAAACTGGCGTATATTTTTTTTATATTTTCAAAAAGTGAAAAGTACTGTTTGGTGCCGTTTCCACTTGGCAATGTGCGACCTGAAGGTAAACTCTCCTGCCAGCGATCTATCGCTCTGGCCTCAGACAGATAATCGAAAAGGTAATTGGTATCAACCAGATACTGATCTATTTTGTCCAGATCGCTCAGCAGAACCGACGCCCATCCCATAAACCGGTCGAATTCAATATCCGGATCTATTTCCTTGAAGGTCTCGTACAGTTCAAAAAGCAGGTGAACCGAATCTTCAATTTGTAACGTACAAATGCTTTCAACAAAATCATCCACAGCCAATACAGTTGGGCTCATTACCGGCTCTGTGGCGGCATTGGCAAGCTCCTGCACCACAAAAAACGCCGCTCTTCGGGTAGGTACCACAATGGTAACTCCACTGAGGTCGGAAGGGTGATTTTTGAAAATATGAGCAGCAACGTGTTGAAGAAAAGTTTGCATTTTGTTTTCTGTAAGTGCGAAATAAAAGAAGGATTCGGGAACAAATCAATGCATACGATCGCCTCTCGGGCTAAGTGTCTGAATGATTTCGGCCTCGTTGTAAAGTAATTCTTTCCAGCGGTTCCTCACAATCTCCTGAGGAATGTATTCTTCCGCGAGTTCAATAAAAGTACGGTAATGACCGGCTTCGGAAATCATCAGTTCGCGGTAAAATTTTTGCAGATGTTCATCATCCAGCGATTCAGAAAGTAATTTAAAGCGTTCGCAACTGCGTGCCTCAATCAAGGCACAAATCAGCAGGCGGTCGAGCAAAGCTTCTTCATAATCGCCCTTGTTTCGAACCAGTTTTAAAAGCTGACCGACGTATTCGTCTTTTCGTTGTCTGCCAAGCGGAATATTACGCTTTTTTAATTCTTTCAAAACCCTCTGAAAATGTCCCCATTCTTCGGCTACAATGGGCGTAAGGGTTTCAACAAGTTTGGCTTTTTCAGGATAATGAACAATGAGAGATATGCAGCTTGATGCAGCTTTTTGCTCGCAATAGGCATGGTCTATCAATACATCACCGATTTGCATGGCAGCGATATTGACCCATCTCGGGTCCGTGGGAAGTTCCAGCCCCAGGGTGGTTAAAGACATAATTCAAAGGATTTAATCAAACAAAGGCCAGAGTACGCCGAATGAGAAGGCGCGGCCTTGTCCCATGTATCCTGGGGTAACGTAATATCCTTCTGGTGCAGCGCCCCAAAGTTTCATGTTGAGATACGACATCTGGAAAAACAACCGCACCCGTGAAATCCTTACATTGGCAAAAGCATCCGTTACAACACGTCCTTGCAACTGGGTGGTATTCTGGCGATGGAATTGCTGGGTAACCGGCATGTAGGCATCCGCATAATACGTGGAGCGGTAGCGTGCTGCAAGCCCAAGCTGGATATACAATACCTTCGCATAAATAAAATCAAAGGTTACCTCGCCGCTTCCGAAAATATTTGGAACCTTAAAAACGTCGCTGTTCCCAGTTGCAGAGTAATAAGCCATCCCTGCAAAATTCCATCTTTTAAAATGACTCTCTGTTGTAAAACCTACACGATATATGTTAAAAGCTGATGAAAGTTGTTTGGGTAGTGCAAGGGTGTCGTAATAAATGTAGTTTTCAATATTATGAATGTGAACCTCAGGAACAAAATCGATACGTTTCGTTTTCAATGGAAGTGATCCATAAATTGTCAAAGCATTTTGAGTGGAGAAGTTGTTACGCCAGTCAAAATGATTTCCCAGATATCTGCGAACGATTAAATCGGGAGCGGTTCTAATGTACTGAGCTCCGGCTAAACCCCATTTGGTTTTCAATTCTCCTTTGAGATTAGACTCAACATTGTCTGACAAATTAAGCTCAGCTTCAACAGTCAGATGTTGTGCCGAGTCTTTTAGATAATAACCAGCCCAACCTCCGACGATGTTGTCAAATCTCAATCCGGTCCGATAGGATGCGTACGGGCTTCCGGTTGTGTTCGGTACCTGCCCGCCGGCAGTCATACTGTAAAGTCTTGGTCGAAAATATGCCCGGTAATTGAAGCCTGAATAATAACCTTTCACGCCCAGTTTGGTATCCAGCACTTTATGGTAAATATCCTGACGCGTGTAGGATTCATCAAAATTCACGTCTTTATAAACCATATATTCTACCCCTCTGGTAATATCCAGATCGGTGTAGCGGTTGATTATACTCGTGAAGTCTCCCTGCTGAAAAAGCTGAAAACCGTTTGCAAGCTTGTATTGTTGGTAAATGTGAAATACGTGACGGCGTTCCCAGGAGTTGGCATTGTCACTGATCCGGGCAGGGCCGTCGTAAGGATAAGGACTGGTGATGCCTGTACTTTCATCAGTTGCGATTACCACGCCTCCCTGTTCTCGCACCTTTTGATTGAGGTGTCGGTAATTAGCAAGGATGAGGTATTTTTTATCTTTAGAAAAATAGCTGCCGTGTAACAAAAAGGTCCAGTTCTGACCTAAAAAAGCTTCTGAACTTAGCGTATTGTAGATTCCGTATTGCTTATTGGATGTAAACCTTTCAAAATTCAAACCGAAATTGAGGCGGGAATGCACGTTCTGAGAATAGCCGAATTTACCAAGCGAAGTTTTCTTGCCTCCATTGATGTAACTTAGATAAGTATGCTGTGACTTGGTGTCGATGTATTGAACTTCTTCCTGTTTGATAGCGTAGGCGTCATAAGCGCGCATTCCAAGCTGTGTTCCGATATCTTGCCGGGGTTGAAAAAACAGGTTTCGTGAAGCCGTTACTGCATTCCCAAGATCGACCAGTTTTCCCCAGGACCTGTCTATTGGCGACCACCGGTGGAAATTGGTAAGTGCAGTATCCACCAGATATCGTACAGAATCACGGTTATTCAGAATGTCGTTTTCGAAGTAGTGCAGCGTTGTTTTAGGACCGTAGATGTTTTTGGTACTGTCGTCGAGCACAGCGCCACCGCCTCCTCCGCTACCAAGACCTCCACCTCCACCACCTCCGCCGCCAGGCATTTTCAGTCCACCTGGCAGATTTACCTGTGCGGTTGCCTGATGCTGTACAAAAATGAAGCTGCAAAAGAAAATGAATACACTAAAAGCAATTCTCATAAACGAAACTCTATTTCGGCCGGTTTTAAAGGAGGTCATCGGGTATGTTGCAGAATCCATTCGTTAAATCTTGTCGCATCTGTTTTGAAATCGACGACAATGGGTACATATGCAAATTGAGCCGTTAAGCCAGCTTCTTCCACCAGTGGTTTCAGCTTGACCATATCCTTTTCGGTTGTTACCACAAAAGTATCGTTTTTTAAGTACTTAATCAGGCCTTCCAGGTCACCGGGTGAGTAATTGTGGTGATCAGGGAAAATTATTTCTTCCATAACGTTGGTTTGCTCCCTAAGGTGTGCAACAAATGTCTCCGGATTTGCTATTCCTGCAACCAGTTTAACATTCTTTAACCTAACCGGCATCCCTGAGTAACCAAGCGGTGCGGCATAGCGGATAAAAGAAAAGAACACGGGAACATCCAGTTTGCTGTACCTTCTGATATTTGATGCGATTTTCGTTTTTTCAACCTCTGAGATATTTTCAGGACACTTGGTGACAATAACCACGTCTGCGCGTTTTGCGCCATTTCTGGTTTCCCGCAAGCGACCGGCAGGAAACGGCATGTCCTGGTAAAACGGTCGGTTGTAATCATTGAGAAGCAATTTAAGATCTTGTCCAATGGCGCGGTGCTGAAAAGCATCATCAAGCAGTATGAGCTTTATTTCAGGATGCACTATGGAAAGCTGGCTGGCTCCTTCAACACGTTTTTCGCACACGGCGACAAAAACCTGTTCCCCGAATTTTTCAAAATACTGTTTGGGTTCATCACCAATGTCAGCGGCAGTGGAAGTGTGGCTGGCAAGACGGAATCCCCTGGTTTTTCGTCCATATCCGCGACTCAGGATCGCCGTTTTGTAAACGGGTGATAAAAGTCGTACAAGATACTCTGTCATAGGTGTTTTGCCTGTACCACCCACAGTGAGATTACCTATCGAAATGGTGAATTGTTTCGGTTTTTCGGTATGGAAAATTTGCTGGTCATAAAACAGGTTGCGAATACCTGTCACCGAACCGTATATCCAGGAGAGTGGCGTTAATATGACTTTTATCCAATTATGTTCTTCCATCTTGTCTGCATAATTACGTAATTTTTGGCTAATATTGTGCCCCTTGAAACCTGACACCATAAATCATGCCGTTAAAAATCGCGTTTAAACCCTATACATTCCTGTTCAAAAAGGAAGCGGGTACATCGCGCGGTGTGATGACGGAACGAAAATCCTGGATGATCAGGATTACAGATGAGGAACAGCCGGGCTTGGAAGGTTATGGTGAATGTGCGCCTCTGCCCGGGTTAAGTTTCGACGATGTTCCTGATTTTGAAACCCAGCTGCTTTCCGTTTGCGAATTGTTCAATGAGCTCGATCTGGAAGTATTTCCTTTCAATCTATCCATCATTCTAGAACAGATCGTTCCGGAACATTTGCCTTCCGCCCGCTTCGGAATTGAAACTGCGTTATTGGATTATATGAACGGAGGGAAAAGGATTATTTATTCCAATACTTTCTCTACCGCAGGAAAAGGGATTCTGATGAATGGCCTTATCTGGATGGGATCTTATGACGATATGCTTGCGCAGGTAGAGCAAAAACTCGCTCAGGGATATTCAACCTTAAAAATGAAAGTGGGGGCTATTGATTTTGAGCAGGAACTGCGCATTCTGGCTTCAATTCGTGAGAGATTTTCTAAGGAAGAAATTACATTGAGAGTGGATGCCAATGGCGCATTTTCACCTGCCGATGTTGATGAGAAACTGGCTCGGCTTGCAGCGTTTGATCTGCATTCAATAGAGCAACCCATTAAAGCAGGACAGCACGATTTGATGGCGAATGTTTGCAAATCTTCTCCTGTGCCGATTGCACTTGATGAGGAGCTGATCGGCATTTTTGACTATCGGGAGAAGTTCGCATTATTGAAAAAAATACAGCCGCCTTATATTATTTTGAAACCCGGACTGCTTGGTGGTTTTCAACATACAAAAGAATGGATTGAAATTGCCAACCGTTTGAATATTGGCTGGTGGATTACTTCTGCACTGGAATCGAATATCGGGTTAAATGCCATTGCTCAGTTTACTGCCGGTTTCAGCAACGAGCTACCGCAGGGATTGGGTACCGGGCAACTTTATCACAACAATTTCGAATCGCCGTTGGATATCAGGAACGGACATTTGTTCTACAATCCAAATGCAAAATGGGAACTGCCCCGTTTTTGATAACGAGATAATCCCCACTTCACCTGTCGCCGTTCAGCCCGCTAAAATGCGTTCAGACCGGGCTAACCCAATCGACACCTTTGCGTAGCCACTGCAAGGTTTCAGCTTCCTTGGAACCTTCTTCCGGAATCATGTTATACTCCCAATTGGCCTGCGGCGGCAAACTCATCAATATGGATTCGGTGCGACCATTCGTTTCCAGTCCAAACTTGGTACCTCTGTCCCAGACAAGATTGAATTCCACATAACGACCACGCCGTAAAAACTGCCATTGTTTTTGCGCTTCCGTAAATGAGTCGTCTCTGTGTTTCGCCATCAAACTTGTGTAGATAGGAGCAAAGCTTTCTCCAACTTCTTTCAAAAACGCAAACAATGCTTCCTTGGACAGCCCTTGTCCGTTTCCTTCTTCATCCGGTTTCAGGTAGTCGAAGAATATACCGCCAATGCCACGGGTTTCGTTTCGGTGCTGGATAAAGAAATAATCGTCTGCCCAGGTTTTAAATTTCGGATAAAAAGAAGCATGGTGTTTGTCGCAGGCCGTTTTTAAATGCTGGTGGAAATTCCTCGCGTCTTCTTCCACCACATAATGAGGTGTAAGGTCGATACCACCACCAAACCAGCATGTTCCGTTGTCCAATTCGAAATACCGCACGTTCATGTGGATGATCGGTACGTTGGGATTATGCGGATGCAAGACGATGGAAACGCCCGTTGCAGTGAAATGAAAATCATCGTTTTCATTAAGATTCATTTGCTGCCTAAGCCTTGGATGAACTTCGCCACGCACACTTGAAAAGTTAACGCCACCTTTTTCAATAACTCCGCCTTGCTGGATGAGCCGGGTTCTGCCACCTCCGCCCGAATGATGTTCCCAGGCGTCTTCCTTGAATTTCGCCGTACCATCGGCGTTCTCTATGGCCGCACAAATATTGTCTTGTAAGTTTTTGAAAAACGTTTCTATATCTTCAACCTTCATGAATTTCACTTCTTTTGTATAACGGCAAAAGTACAAAATATGAGAGTGTAATCTTAATTGAAAGGTATGTAGGATCAATTCGCCTTGTTTTACATCTGGTAGCTGACTCCGTCACTCATCCTTTCGTCATAAGTTTCAAAACCTTAGAAGAGAATTTACTTGGTGATGTAAGTTATTGGTTGATTTAGCATTACATTCTTGCCAGATTATTCAGGAATAGCTGTTAACGGAGTGTATTTTTCTTGCCATGCACGGAAGGTCTTAGGCGTGGAGAGCCCAATTTGAAAATAATGCTTCCCGTAGTTTATCGCGTTTTTTTCGAGTTTACTCACAAAATAGTGATCGAAGTCGGATGGCTTATATTTTTTTAATTCGGCATTGCTAATTCTGCGCTCATCCAGCCATACACCAAATTTCTTTCCGTTTTGCCATTCATCAAGCTGAGCCTGAGTGGGCCGTGTGATTTGGGGAACTTCGAGCATAGGAATAAATGGCACTTTGGTGGCTTTTGCTTGCTGTTCTTTACTCATTGATCGAAAAATAACATCGGCTATTTTTACCTGGTCGTTATCCATCATGGAATAATAAGTGTATTTTTTTCCATTTCGACCGACTCTTGTCTCGATCATTTTCTTTAAAATAGCTTCGTATCTGTCAAATTGTTTGTCTGTAACACCCTCAATTCGAGTTGTGGAATTACTTTTGGCTGGTTGAGTAATTTCTTTTTGAGCCACGATTTCTTTAAAAGAAATTAGGTAGATCATGCAGGTCATCAGAATTAGAACAGTTGCTTTTTTACTATTGGCAACAATTGTTGAAGTACTTCTGGTCATCATCGCTAATCGTTGTTTGGTGATTGAATAGTTAAAACTGCTGGTAAGGTTTACTTGTTTTGTAAAAAGAATTTTGTCCAGGAGCATCAATTGATACCTGCTTACATTAAAATGGTTTGAAAGGACGGCTTCGTCGGCAAGAAATTCGTGATTAAGGCGAATTGCTCTTTTATAGAGAAGTAGCAACGGATTAAACCAGAATACTGCGAGCACGATTTCCAGAAAAAGAATATCCAGTGAGTGTTTCTGTCTGACGTGCGCCATTTCATGGATCAACACTTCTTCTTCGATTAATTTCTGGTTATACTCGCCTTTACTTATAAAAATATAATTCAGAAACGTGAACGTAACTGTTTGCTCAGGCAGTAGCACCAGGTAGGTTCCCTGGTGTAAGATTATTTCGTTTGCATATGTTTTGGAATAAATGGCACGAAGATTACGGGTTAGTCGGGCGAGGAGAAACATAACTATCAAGATGTAAAAGCCCATGGGCACATATTCCATCCAGTTTATTCTCGTATCTGGTCTTACAGTTAGCGGTTCGGTATGGATGTTATTGTTCGGGATTTCAAACAATAAACCGGAAGTTTGGTCATAATTGAGAATAGATATGGGCATGGACTCCTGTTTTAATTCAATACTGATCAACGGAATTACCAGTGAAAGAATAATACTGATCAACAGATAAAATCGGTTGAAGTGATGCATTTTCTCTTTCTGCAAAAAGAGATGGTAAAACATCAGCAGAACACCTGAGCATAGGATTGATTTAATGATGTAAGTTGTCATTGGTTTTTGTAATTAATTGGTGACGGTAGTTCATAGAATTACAGTGCGTTTTTACAAAAGCTGCTCTATTTCCGTTGTGATTTTGCTATCTGACGGTCTGGGCGCATTAGGATTAACTACTTTTCCCGATTTGTCGATCAGGAAGTATCTCGGAATGCTAGTGATGCGGAATTGCCTTTTCAAGTCCGATTTGTCGGGCTGAACGAGAATGTAGTTTCCCGGGGCATCAATGCCCTCCGATTTACAAGCTTTCTTCCAAGCAGCACTATTTTCGTCCATAGAAATATTTATAAATACGACATCTTTTGTTTTAAATCGTTTCTTTAGTGCTTTGGACGCTGGCATTTCTGCCCTACAAGGACCGCACCAACTTGCCCAAAAATCAACATAAACCACTTTACCTTTGTTGTTTTCCAACATTCGACTCCATGAAATGTCCTCTCCGACTGCATTTGCCAACTTTCCCGTAGCAGATTTCTTTATTTCCAGGAAATCATACGTCTCTTTAATGTATGATTTGAGCAAAGGATCTCGCGCATCAATCTGAAATTGCCTGGCAAGTTTCGGGTTCGGTTTTGTGCTATTGAACATTCCACCCAATTTTATCAGATTGTACAACAGATAATCCCGAGTCCGTCCTTTAAAATTTTCAGCATACGATCCGTAAGCCTTTTCTGCTCCCACCTTAGCCGGGTCGGCGATGAAGTTTTTAGCAAAAGCTTCAGTCAAATAGGGGAAGTTGGGATCGTCGAAACAACTATCGCAATTCATCATGGGCAATAGTTCGTTAAATAAGGACTTGCTATCATTGAGGTACTTCCGAGTCTGATCGGATGTTTTTTTGTTGAAGTTCAAATGAGCAATTTTGTATTGATAGAGGAGATTTCGAAGTAGGATTTTCTTCTGATCCGGATCAAAATCGTTTTTCGAAGTATATGCCGCCAAAAATTGAAGATTGTCTTCATAGTCGTTCTTCAAAACCGAGTCCCTTGCTTTGAAATCCATTTTGGTAAACTTTCGATATCTTGGTATATCCTTCAGGTCAAATTCAGTGATCCTTTTTTGTTTTTTAATGTGCCTGGCTAGCTCCTTGAGCGCATTGAGTTCATAGGTACGTTTAGGATTTCCAACCACCTCAAAGTTCGAAAAAACGGAATCTTTAGTAATTCTGTACGTCTCGCCGGGTTTGAGATAGATGTAGCTGTGAGCCATCCAATGAATATCTTTAATCAGTATAGGTCTGGACGAGACAATTTCTTTTTTGAAAATGGAATCGACTTTTAATTTTTCAGGGGTTTCGATGATATTAAAGTTGAACAGAGGATCCATATATTCGAAGAAAAACTGTTCTCCTGGCTTCGTTTTTATCTCAAGGGTAATAAGGCTGTCAATCTTCGGAATTTCTTTTAAGACAGCTGTTTGTTTTTCGCTGTTCTCATTCTTTGTGTTCTGAGTGCAGGAAAATAGTGAAATAGTAAAAAATAAAATAACGTATTTCATGGCTGAATGCGTTTGATTTTGAGTTAAGATACTTTTTTTACTCGCTTTTTTTTCTGTTTATTTCTATCTCTATAATATTCCGCAATTCCTCCAATTCTGCCGTGCTCATGTTCGTATCCTTTGCGAAAAAAGAGCCGAACTGAGACACGGAGTCATTGAAAAAAGTTTTGATCATTCCCCCAACCTGCTTGGAGAAATACTCCGTTTTTGGGACAATAGGGTAGTATTCCCGGGAGTTTCCGTAAAGTGTGTAACCCACAAAACCCTTATCCTGCATTCGTTTTAAAAGCGTAGCAACCGTGGTGGTGGCGGGCTTTGGTTCGGGAAATGAATCAATCAGGTCTTTCATAAAAGCTTTTTCCGCTTTCCATAAATAGTCCATCAGTTGTTCTTCGGTTTTACTCAATTGTATCATGCGATTCTATGTTTGTCTATCATGCTCTACAAATGTAGAGTATTAATTTTTATTCTCATATATTTTGTTGGAATTTTTATTTTTTTTTGAAAATGTTATCCCAGATCTATCCTAGGGATATCAATTTTGTGCATTACGTTTAAAGCGCTGACATCGTGGCTGGTTATGGTGAAAATGGAGGCTTTAAAAAAGGGAGAAGATTATTAAAATGTAATTTTTTAGGATAATTTAAAGAATAATTAATACTTTTAGAAAAACCTAAACCTGACCAATTATGAGAATGTATACGTCATTTCACACAACGGCCTTGCCCTTTTCCATGTTATACCTGCGTAAGTTGCCGCTGAATTCTTACCGCAACAGGTACAAACTGTAAATCAATCTATTCGCTCTTCAGGCATTCTGATACTAAATTATCAAATTGTTAATAAGAGATTAGCGGAAACTCAGGTACCTCAAAAATGTACAACTTTGCGGTCAGAATGGTTGGTTGAGCATTATTCATCTGTCTCATCCTGCTTTTCGATATTGTTTCCCTTCTCTGTAAAACATATTGGTTGTTAAGTATTGTCTACTGCGTATATAGTAATAGGTGTCTTTTTCGAAAGGTGATCTCCATCGTTTTTCAAACAATATGCATTCATCTGATTTTAACATACAACTTTACTCAGCACCATGAATAAACAAGGTACATAACTGCTTAAATCGTAATGTGATGTAAGTCACCGTTTTCAAGGTAACTATGTGAACCGGGATCGACCGGGTAATGTCCTTTAGTTCTGTTGAATTTCTTTAGAATAAAACAAATCATCTATGTCCCTTTTTAAAGACAGGAGGATTTCGGTTATGAAATCTCTCGACAAATCTCTCGTCCAACTTGCAATTGTAGCCATGGCTCATGGTGCGGTTTGGGCAAATACTCCCATTTCCCCGGCCAACCTGGGAAGTTCGTATGTCTCACAGCAAAACCCGGCAGTAGCTGAACGGAAAATCACAGGTAAAGTGGTGGATGCAGCCAATAAACAGGGGCTTCCCGGGGTCAACATTCTGATCAAAGGGTCTCAGGTCGGGACAGTTACCGATGTAGACGGTAATTATTCGCTGGATGTGCCCGATGATGGTGCTACTCTGGTATTTTCATTTGTGGGTTATCTCACCATTGAAGAGATGAGCGGAACCAAAAGTGTAATTGACGTAAACCTTGTTGCTGATACCAAAGCACTTTCAGAAGTAGTGGTGGTAGGTTATGGAACTCAGAAAAAGGCAAACCTGACCGGCGCCGTGGATCAGGTTGGAGAGGAGTTTTTCCAAAACCGGCCCATTCCCAATATTGCGCAGGGGTTGGTTGGAGCTATACCCAACCTCAATCTTAACCTGTTAGATGGAAAACCAACTCAGTCGCCCTCATTTAACATCAGAGGTACTACTTCGATTGGGCAGGGAGGAAATGCTTTGGTTTTGATAGATAACGTGGAAGGTGATCCACGTATGCTGAACCCCAATGACATCGAAAGCGTATCGGTTCTAAAAGACGCTTCATCGGCTTCTATTTACGGAGCGAGGGCGGCTTACGGTGTGGTACTGATCACCACCAAATCGGCAAAGTCGGGCAAGACGAACATCACTTATTCGGCAAATTATTCACTTAAAACGCCTACCGAAGTACCGGATAATATTACGGATTCCTATCCGTGGGCGCAGGGTTTCAGTGATGCCTGGTCGCGCTGGAACGACAACGGAAGTACTCCGACGGCAATTAACAAAACGATCAGTTTTTCTCCCGCTTATCTTGCTGAGATCAAGAGGCGCTACGAAGATCCTTCTCTGCCAAGAGTGGAAGTAAATCCGAACACGAATGAGTATCAGTACTATTACAGCACAGACTGGTATAAGGAGCTGTACAAACCACGGATCAGTACGCAGGACCACAATCTTTCCCTGTCGGGTGGAAGTGAGAAGGCTACGTTTTACCTGAGCGGGCGTTACAATGGTCAGGAAGGTTTGTTCCGGTACAACAGCGACGACTACCGGATGTACAACATGCGGGCAAAGGGAGCAATACAGCTTACGCCGTGGTTGAAAGTTGAAAACAATATGGAGTATTCTCACACGAAATACCATCAGCCCATTAATGTGGGTGAGGGAAGTGGTATATGGAGAAATATTGCTGATGAAGGGCACCCGCTGGCTCCGATGTTAAACCCGGACGGAACGTTGTCTTTCTCTGCTGCGTATACTGTGGGTGACTATTACATCGGGAAAAATGGAGTGGACAACATTCAAAGATTTCTGAGAAACAGGGTTTCCGCAAAATCAGAGTTCTTTGACAAAAGTTTGATTATCCGGGGAGATTTTACTTTCCAAAGCAATGATATCGCCAATCAGCAAAATCGGGTGCAGGTTCCTTACAGCCGTACAAAGGGTGTATTTGGTTACACAGGAACAAATACAAATGACATTCAGGAAAGAAAAAGAACGACCCAGTACATTGCCACCAACGTGTACGCCGATTATGTAAAATCCTTTAACTCGACGCATAATTTTGGCTTCCTGGTAGGATTTAATTACGAACGTTCGCTTTTCAATAACCTCACAGCTCAGCGAAACGGAATTGTATATGCAGATGCTGATGACATAAGCCTGGCATTGGGACAAAGTATTGTAACTACGGGAGGTTATCAAAAATGGGCAGTTGCAGGTGGGTTTTTCAGAATGAACTACAACTTCCGTGAACGTTATCTGTTGGAAGTAAATGGCCGTTATGATGGTTCATCCAAGTTTCCAACCAACCAGCAATGGGCATTCTTCCCGTCTGCTTCCGTAGGATGGAGGCTTTCTGAGGAGCCATTCTGGAAGGTGAATACAAAGGCGTTGTCAAATGTGAAGTTACGCGCTTCTTATGGTTCGCTGGGTAATGGTAACATTAATCCCTATTCGTTCAATGAGAAATTCGAAATCTTGCAGTCTGACCGTGTGATCAATGGCATTCGTCCGCAGCTAACGAGCCAGCCGGGAGTTGTACCTAACGAGCTTACCTGGGAGACTTCAACGAGCGGCAACGTTGGTTTGGATTTGCAGAGTTTGAATGGGAAACTTTCTCTCGTTGCCGACCTGTATCGCCGCTGGACAACCGATATGTTCACTGTCGGACCAACCGTTCCGGCAGTATTTGGAACCGGAGTGCCGAAGGGTAACTATGCGGATATGAGAACCACGGGTTGGGAGCTTTCATTAACCTGGGCAGACCAGTTTAAGCTCGCTTCAAAACCATTTAATTATAATGTACGCTTCACTCTGGCAGATTACACTGCGGTAATTACCAAATACAACAATACTGACAAGTTGCTGACGGATCATTATGAGGGGAAGAAAATCGGGGAGATCTGGGGTTATCAGGTTGAAGGCTTGTTCAGGTCGTTGGATGAAATCGCAAATTCACCTTCGCAGGCCAACGTGCAGGCTACCAATACCAGAAAAAATTATCCGGGAGATCTTAAATTCAAAAATCTTGATGGCGATAACATTATTTATCAGGGATCTAACCGTGTGGGAGATTCAGGCGATAAATCAATTATAGGTAATGCTGAACCACGGTATACCTATGGATTGAGTCTTTCCGGAGACTGGAGTGGGTTCTTCGTTTCAGGTTTTTTGCAGGGTGTGATGAAACAGGATTATTATCCTTCGGCTGAGGGACGTTTCTGGGGACAATATAATCGTCCTTACAACGCCTACCCACGTTGGCAGAAAGACAATATGTTCCGTGAAGAGTTGGGTAATTTTGATGCTTATCTGCCACGTCTGGTGGGTTATCAGGCTCAGGGAGCAAACCGTGCGATGAGTACTCCGAATGACCGCTTCCTGCAAAATGCCGCTTACATCCGTTTGCGAAATTTACAGATTGGCTATACCATACCGCAGCGCCTGCTTTCCAAAATCCATGCGCGTGACGTGAAAGTGTATTTGTCGGGAGAAAATCTCTGGACGTGGTCGCCGATGTACAAGTGGACCAAGGATACAGATGTTACGAACATCTACGGCTCCGACAGAGATTTGAGTAGTGACGGAAAAGGAACAAGTGGCGACGGTTACAACTATCCCATGCTTAAAGCGGTATCAGTTGGTTTAACCATTAACTTTTGATTTACGATGAAAAACATAAAGCTATTTAACTATACGCTGGCAGCAATTTTTGTTGTTGCCGTAAGCTCCTGCGATTTGGGTGAAACGCCCGTGGATACAGCTACAAACCAAGCCGTTTTTGGCTCTGAAAGTGGTCTTGAACTTTACGCTAACTCTTTTTACAAAATACTTCCGGAACCCGATATTGGAGTATTTCAGGAGGACGATAATTCGGATCTTATTGCCCGCAATGGTGTGGATAATTACCTGGCTCCCAATGCGCTGAGTTCGATTACAAGTACAGGGTGGGAGTGGGACAAATTGCGTAATATCAACTACTTTATTGAGAGTGCGGAGACAAGTCCTGTGGCTACCAGAAACCATTACATAGGTGTAGCCCGGTTTTTCAGAGCACTGTTCTACTTCGATAAGGTGAAAAGATTTGGAGATGTTCCCTGGATTGAGAGAACCATTGATGTGAACGATAAGGAGAAATTGAACGCGAAACGGGATGATCGTTTTGAAGTAATGGACAAGGTGTTAGCTGACCTTAATTTCGCTATTGAAAACATCACTCTTAACTCAGATCCAAGTACTACAAGGATTACCAAAAATGTGGCGCGGGCTTATAAGACGAGAATCTGTTTGTTTGAAGCTTCTTTGCGTAAATATCATACGAATTACAACAAACAATCCACAGCAAATGCCTGGTTTGAGGAGGTAGTAAAAGAGGCTAATGCCATCACCGGATTTACACTGCATACGGGAGCGAATCAGAATACGTCGTACAGGGAAATGTTTATAGCCAAGAGCGCCTTTGCCGATGAAACGATCTTGTCTGTTGCATTGAGTGCAAACTTGCAGGTATTCAGTTCAGCCAACCGCCGGTTTATAAGCCCGACCTACGGGAACCGTCCAAGCCTTACCCGCCGTTTTGTGAATACCTACCTGAATCTGGATGGAACTTCTTTCACAAGCAATGCAGGTTATAAAACGACCCCCTTTGTCGAGGAAGTTAAAAACAGAGATTTACGTTTGAAGCAGACTATCAGACTTGGGGACTACCGTCGCACCGAAAATGGAGTTTCAGTGGTGGCTCCTCCGAATTTTAGCCAGACTTATACCGGCTACCAGCCTATAAAATGGTGTTATGATGAACGTTTTCCTTATGATGATGAAAGCAGAAATGACAACGCTCACATTGTAATGCGTTGGGGAGAAGTGTTGCTGAATAAGGCAGAAGCACTTGCAGAACTAGGTACAATCACAAACGCAGACTGGACTGCTACCATTGGTGCGTTGCGCAAAAGAGCGGGCATAACCGGTACCACTTTGACAACCTTGCCGACAGTGGCTGACCCTTACATGGTGGATTTCTATAAAGGAAAGTTCACGAACCCGGTATTACTGGAAGTTTTGCGAGAAAGAGCGGTTGAGCTGGTTTTTGAAGGCCTGAGACCGAGTGATCTGAGAAGATGGAAATTGGGAGAATTGTTTCAGCAAGCGACATTAAACGGAATGTATGTGCCTGCTTTGGGTGAATATGACCTGAATGGAGACGGAGTGAAGGATGTATATTTTTATCAGGGTACAAAACCTACATCCAACACACCAGGACTTGCGTTTGTGGATGTTTCACCTTCCACTGCTGTGGGACGAATTCAGTTGTCCAACGGAACTTCCGGTGAAGTGTTGTGGAATCCGGGAGCACGCGAATGGGCTGATAAAAAATATCTGTATCCGATCCCGGAAAATGACCGCACCCGTAATGCGGCATTGGGGCAGAACCCTGGGTGGTAAATAGGGGTGATATTGAATAGAAAATGGCGGCAATCCTGTTGGGACGGCCGCCATTTTTTTTCTTATAGCTAAATATTTCAATCCGGCAGAGACAAAATACTTACGCCTTTAATACTATGTTTTTAACTTTCTATTACCAGTTTTAAGGTTAGCTCAAAGCTAATGGCTACGAGCTAATCAGTTATCAATTCTCAAAAACGAACCACTCAGATTAAATACCAGCTCAACACGGTTGGAAAGTTTTACTTCCTGATCCGTTTTGTCTTTTTCCCATTCAATTATAAAGTGATCTGCGTAATTAGCCTTCACGTATTCCAGAACCTTCGAAGGTATCATCGAATCAGGCAGTTTGAGAGTAGCCGGGCTTTCAGCGTCGTAGCAGTCTCCGTCTTTGTCAAAAGACAGTTTTACCTGATTGTCAAGAATCACATCGTATGTTGTCTGCAAATCGTCCCTTTCTTTCACCACTTGCTGCACATTGGCAGCCGGGAAGTGAGCTTCCACAAATTCCTTTGCTCCCCCTGGTAATTCGTTCTCGTTTACAACTTTGTCTTTGTCGCAACCAGTTATTAAAAGCAGGCTGAATACGAGGCTTGTTAATGCGATTTTCATAAAGTGTCAGTTAGATAAATTGTTCATTAGTTTGATCTGAGACAATCCGGAATGAGCTTCCCCCTATCGATCGGGAGAAAATTTAAGATTTGTCTTCGCAGGTAAACAGGCAGGAACATACTATTTTTGTGCCAGCATTGAAATTACCTGTACTTTGAAATGATTCGAATTCTCCTTTTTCTCCTGCTTTCGTCCTCTCTGGCTTTCGCTCAAACTTATACATCTACCATTCGCGGTACGATAAAAGACGCAGATACGGGTCTTCCGCTGGAAGGAGCCTCAGTTGCTGTTGAAAACCAGGTGAATGGAGTAAATACTTCGAATGAAGGCACTTTTCGGTTCGATAAACTTCCCGTGGGCAGATACGTTTTATCAGTTTCATATCTCGGTTATGAGTCAATCACCATCCCGGAAATACTGCTTGAATCTGGAAAAGAGAATGTACAGGATATCAGGCTACATCAGTCCGGACGACAACTGGAGGCTGCAACGGTGACTACCAACCGACCTGGCGCTTTCAATAGTGTGCAGGAAATTACGATTGAGCAAACACTGCGCTATGCGGCAACATATCTGGATCCTGCCCGTGTGGCAACGTCTTTTCCGGGTGTGGCGGCAGCAAACGACCAGGCCAACGGGCTTGTGGTTCGGGGAAATTCACCCAACGGAATGCAATGGCGGCTTGAAGGAATTGAGATTGTAAATCCCAACCATTTGTCCAATGCAGGTACTTTCAGCGACCGGGTTACCACAACGGGAGGCGGGGTAAATATATTGAGCACGCAGTTGCTTTCGAATTCATACTTTATGTCGGGTGCTTTTCCTGCACAATATGGCAATGCCTTATCTGGCGTGCTGGACATGAATCTGAGAAAGGGGAACGATGAAAAAACAGAATTTGTAGCTCAGGTTGGTCTCATCGGAATTGATGTTGCCGCAGAAGGCCCTTTCTCTAAGAAATCGAAAGCATCCTATCTTGCCAATTACCGCTATTCATTCACCGGCTTGTTAGGCGCTATGGGGGTGGACTTTGGCGGTGAGGTTAACAAGTTTCAGGACTTTTCTTTCAACATTAATCTGCCAGCCGGTAAAACCGGAACCTTCACTGTTTTCGGGTTGGGTGGCATTAGCGAAAATGTATTTACTGCCGACAGAGATAGTGTGTCCTGGGAATTTCAGAAAGACGGAAGGGATATTATTTTCAAAAATAAGATGGGAGCAGGGGGGATTTCCCACACTTTACCGCTAGGGAACCGCACCGCCTGGAACACCACCATCGTTGCCTCGGGCCTGACCACTTCCAGAGAAAGTTATGATGTCAGCATCTCGGCAAACAACCGGAACCTCACCGAACGGGATGAACAAAACAAGGGGCGCATTTCACTGAGCACTTATGTAACCCATCGGATCAATAACAAAAACAGATTAAAAGCGGGTTTATATGTGACACGTCAGAACGATCAGATTAGTCAATACAGATACTACGGAGAATATAAAAATGAACTGGATGGCTGGCTGACTCAGCCATTTGTAAATTGGACATCCAAACTTACGGAAAATCTTACCTCCGAAATTGGTATGCATGCCATGATCAGTAAGCTGAGTATGGGCGTGCAGGAGGGAGAATCTTTTTCCCTGGAACCACGAGCTGCGATTAAATGGCAACTGGACAATAGCCAGCAGTTGAGTTTTTCATACGGACTTCACAGCCAGTTGCAGTTGCCGCAGGTGTACATGTCCAACCAAAGCACGACAACATTTTCCGGTAACATCGGGCTCAGCCCCACCAGGTCGCATCATTTCGTAGCAGGATATCAGAGAAACTTTGCCAAAAACAGCAGTTTAAAAGTGGAAGCCTATTGGCAGCATATCTATGACGTACCGGTGAGCAATGGGGTCAGCAATTCTTTTTCAGCGCTTAATGTCATTGAAAATGATGTAAACAGAAGCCTTACCAATGCTGGCAAAGGCAGGAACTATGGGGTTGAGGCAACGTATCAGAAGCTACTTACGGATCAGTATTACATCCTTTTGTCGGGTTCGCTGTACAGCGCAACCTATCAGGGCAGTGATGGCATCAGAAGAGACAGTCGTTTTAACGGCAGGCATACATTGAGTTTCACCGGAGGAAAGGAATTTAAGTCGGGAGAACAAAGTACCTGGGGATTTAATACCAAAATTCTGTGGGTTGGAGGATTCAGAGATACACCCATTGATGTAACAGCATCCGCTGCAAACCGCCTAACCACTTATATTGAAGATCAGGCATTTTCAATCAAAATGAAAGATTATTTCCGTCCTGATATTCGTATTTACTGGAAAAAAAGCAAGACAAAATACAATCGGACGCTTGCACTGGATATCCAGAATATTTCCGGTACCAAAAACGAAGCTTACAGTTATTACGACACACTTCAAAAAAGGGTGGTACGTCAATATCAGCTCGGTCTCATTCCCGTGTTAAGTTACAGATGGGAGTTTTAACTGTCCCAAAAGTTGGTTTGTATTGACTTTCGCACGAAATCATTACACCGTCGGACATTCACTTTTTTGCCTTCTTTAACGCGTCCAGATATTTTTTTCTGACACCGTTATCCTCCTCCTGTGCGCTTAGCTTTTCAATAGCGGGCAGGAGTTTATGGTTGTGATCCGTCTTCAATTTCAGGATTTCGCCTAGTGCGTAGGCTGTGGCCCAGCGAACTACGGTACCCGGGTGTCCGGCATTTGACAGCAGACTTTCGATCACATTTTCCAGCTGGTCCGGGAAGTGATGGGCCACATTGCCGATCACCCTGGCACTTTCCCATTTCACTTTCGGCTCGGCCGTGTCCAGTGCTTTTGTTACAAATCCTAATACACTTTCGTCAGCTATTCCGGGCTTTTTACTTGTGGCATACTCGAGTGCTTCGATGGCTGTGGCCAGCTCCGCGCCTTTTTTGGTTTCTGCAAATGCCAGTAATTCATGTACGGGAAGCTCGTCACTTAGCAGCCATTCTCCAATCCGGGTCACCTTCGCTTTTGCCTTAATCGATTTGTCACTAAATAAGTCTGCTAAGTCCATAGTCGTTGCTGTTGTCAAAAATATCAGTTGGTTAAATGATTTTCAACCGTTCCTCTTCCAGATCCAGCTGATACAACTGCTGCCGGATCACCTCTTCATCAATTTTCGGATTTTCGTTCAGTACTGTCAGATATTGACGTTGAACTTCAAGTATCTCCGTAAAAATCTCCTTCGTTCTGGCACTCATCAGGTCTTCGTCATTGGCTTTCGCACGCTCTTCCCATTGTTTCATAAACAATTGTACACCAGCGTGCGGGTTGGCTTCATTTGCATATTTTTCTTTCACATGTTCGTAAACGTGTTGCTTCAATCCACGTTTCATTTCCTTTTTAGTAGCTTCTTCCGACTCTTCATTCATGAACGCGTCGAAAGGGCGCCAGCGATTAATGATGTATGGAAGTGTAAGTCCCTGTACCACCAATGTGAGCAGGATGGCAACGAAGGTGATGAACAATATTAAATCCCGGTGAGGAAATGCATTACCGTTGTCCAGGGTAACCGGTATAGCCAGCGCCGCGGCAAGGGATACCACGCCCCTCATGCCAGTCCATCCTAAAATGAGAGGCGTGAACAACATGCGTTTAAAAGTTCTGATCTGTGGAAGCACGCCCGGTCTGAAAATCAGGGTGGCAAGCATAGACGCATAAGCGCTGATCATTCTGGCGACGATTAAAACAACCGTTATTAAAGCACCGTAACCGATGGCTGTACTCAGCGGAATACCTTTTGAACGAATGCCGGACACGATTTCGGGTAGTTCCAGCCCTATGATAAGGAATACAATGCCGTTTAAGATAAAGACAAAACTCTCCCAAACGCTGTAACCTCTGATGCGGCTGGCGCTGTTCAGGAATATCAGGCGTTTCGCAGACATGTACAAGCCGCCGGATACCACTGCCAGTACCCCCGAAGCATGCAGCTGCTCCGCAATCCAGTACATAAAATACGGTTCTATGATGGTGAAAGCGATATCGGAAGGTGCATCGGTAGGCAGCTTTTTATGCGCCTGTACAAACAGCCAGGCAATAAGCAGACCGATACTCGCACCGCCCAGCACCATCCATAAGAAAGTGAGCGCGGCATCCTGCCAAACAAACTGGCCGGTACCAACTGCCACCATGGCGAAGCGAAAAATAATGAGTGAGGATGCATCGTTCAAAAGGCTTTCTCCTTCCAGAATGGCAGTGGTGGATTTAGGTATTTTTACAAATTTGGTAATGGCGCCGGTGCTCACGGCGTCAGGTGGTGATACAATTCCGCCAAGTAAAAATCCCAGCGCAATTGAGAATCCGGGGATGTAATGATTGGCCACCACCGCCACGGAAAGCGCGGTAAAGAACACGACCAGAAACGCATAACTGGTGATCATCCGCCACCATTTTTTCATCTCCTTAAAAGAAACAGTCCAGCACGCCTGGAATAGCAGAGGCGGCAGGAAAATGAAAAATATGAGGTCTGGATCTATTCTTACAATTGGCAGTCCGGGGATGAAACTGATGAAAAGTCCACCGATAACCAGCAGAATGGGATAAGCGATTTTTAGTTTGGCGGCCCACATGTTGAGCAGCACGATAACGGCCACCATGGCAAGCAGGAAAGGCAATAGTGTATGCATTTTTTGCAATTATGAAGTCTGTACTTGGTTCGAAACGGTGTGGAGGCAAGATATCAGTTACCAGAAATGATGTTCGGTAAAATGAAGAAGTTCCGGCAAGTTTATGTTAACCAGCATGATGAAGTGTGTTTATCAAATTTGGACAAATTTAACCAAACTTTTTGCTGATAATAAAATTTCATTTTTGTCAGTCACTGATGCTTCATCAGTTCAAATTCTGCCAGTTAAGATTGATTCAACTACTTTCTTTAAGTTTAAAGCGCGGTAGGGACGATTGTAATCTGTAACGTCCCTGGCTGCACGGTGAAAGTATAGTTGCCAACAGAATTGAGCAGGTCTGACGGCTTTATAGGGAGCTACGGTTTTGGGAAATGTTCAGATAATATTTGCCAGCTGGCACGTGCTTTGATGTGGTTTGACTTTATGGATTAAATACTCATCCCACAATGCACTATGAGCTTGGTCAAATACAAAGCAAAACGATCGACGGGTAAAACGCCTGAACCATTTGGAGGCAAACCGGATAAAAAGGAACTTCGGTTTGTGGTGCAGAAGCATGCAGCTTCACACCTTCACTACGATTTCCGACTTGAAATGGACGGGGTGCTTAAAAGCTGGGCGGTGCCCAAAGGGCCATCCATGGATCCGGATGTAAAACGTCTGGCCATGATGGTGGAGGATCATCCATATGACTACCGGACTTTTGAGGGGATTATACCGAAAGGTGAGTATGGCGGAGGTACTGTGATGGTGTGGGACCAAGGCACTTACGAACCGGCAGAGGATTTGCAGAAAGATAAAAAAACGAATGAAAAAAATCTGTTAAAGCAGCTGAACGCCGGAAAAATCAAGTTCGACATAAACGGGGACAAGTTGCAAGGTCAGTTTGCGCTTGTCAGGGCGCATGGGAGAGGAGATAACGGCTGGCTGCTTATGAAGCTGAATGACAAATATGCGACCAAAGACGACATTACTTTGCAAGACAAGTCGGTGATCTCGGGACAGGATCTGAAAGAAATTGCAGCAACAAGTGACAACATTTATCGCCAGAAGAAGGAAGGTAAATCTGTTTCCAAAAAGACCGTTAAAAAGTCTTTGGACAAACAGTTAGATCCTGAAAATACGCATGTACCCGAGCCGCAGCTGGACGTAACTGAGATCATAAAGAAAGCACCGAAAGGTAGGTTTGACACGAAAATCACACCCATGCTCGCCACACTGGCAGATGCCCCTTTTGACGATCCGGGATGGCAATATGAAGTGAAATGGGATGGATATAGGGCGCTGGCGTTCATGAAAGGGGAACAGGTGGAGCTAAAATCGAGGAACAACAAATCATTTAACGATAAATTCTATCCGGTTTATGATGCGATCAAGGCCTGGAATCTGAATACGATCATTGATGGGGAAATCGTGGTCGTGAATGAAAAGGGCATTTCGACTTTTGGTGCTCTCCAAAATTGGCGGAGCGAAGCGGATGGCGAAATTTTATTCTACGTATTCGATATTCTTTGGCTGGACGGAAAAAATCTCACGGGACTGACCCAAAAGGAACGGAGCGCAGCGCTGTTACCATTAATTCCAGAAGGCGGTATCATCCGAAGTGGATTTAGCGTCGAAGCACGGGGAACCGATTTTTTTGATGCTGCTAAAGAAATGGGACTGGAAGGTATTATAGCTAAAAAATTAGACAGCACTTATTTGCCTGGTGAACGTTCACGAGACTGGTTGAAGATTAAAGTACAGAAACGTCAGGAAGTGGTTATTGCTGGCTATACCCGGAATGAAGACACGCCAAAGTTGTTCAGCTCGTTGCTGTTGGGGGCTTATGAAGGTAAAAATCTTAAATATGTGGGTAAAGTAGGAACGGGTTTTAACCAAAAGCAGCAAAAGGAAATGATTGCGCTTTTTAAACCTCTTATTACAGAAAGAACGCCATTTGAAGAAATTCCTGACTATAACAAACCGTCCCGTTTTCGTCGTAATCCACCTCATGCTACTGTTACCTGGCTGAAACCGGAATTGGTTTGTGAAGTAAATTTTTCAGAGATCACACAGGACGGCGTGTTTCGTCATCCGTCTTTTGTTGCCATGCGTGAGGATAAAAACGCAAAGGAAGTTGTTGTGGAAACAGCCACCGACAGTGGTAAGGTTACTAAATCCCGAAAAGCAGGTCTTGAAGAGATTGTGAGAACGCCGGAAAAACAGGAAGGCAGGACTTTGCTAAATCCCAAAGAGAAAACCCAATGCAAAAAGCTGCAAGGGCATGAGCTGAAATTTACCAATCTGAACAAAATTTACTGGCCGGACGAGAAGATAGCCAAGCGGGATCTGATCAATTATTATTACCAGGTAGCGCCTTTTATACTGCCGTATCTGAAAGACAGACCGGAATCCCTGAATCGGTTTCCGGGTGGGATCAAGGGGCCCAGTTTTTACCAAAAAGACGTGACTAGGAAAGTCCCCGAATGGATGACCAGGTATCGCTATCAAAGCAGCGACGATCCGGAGGATAAAAATTATCTGGTTGCCAATGATGAGGCTACCCTGCTGTATATGGCGAATTTGGGAGCCATTGAAATCAATCCGTGGAGTTCCACAACGGACAATCCTGATCATCCGACCTGGTGTATCATCGATCTTGATCCTGCTCCCAAGACCACCTTTGAACAGGTAATAGAGGCAGCACAGGTTACGAAGTCGGTTTTGGACCAACTGGGCGCCGCTTCATATCCAAAAACGAGCGGATCCACAGGTATACACATCTACATTCCGCTAGGAGGCAAGTATACCTACGAGCAGTCCAAGGAGTTTGCACGTGTGATTGTCACGCTTGTGAACGAGCAAATCCCTGACTTTACAAGTCTGGAAAGGGCAGTAAAAGCCCGAAAGGGTAAAATGTACCTGGACTTTTTACAGAATAGGCCCGGAGCAACGCTGGCAGCGCCATATTCAGTAAGACCAAAACCAGGTGCAACCGTTTCCATGCCGCTTCATTGGGAGGAAGTAAAACCAGGTCTGAAAATGTCTGATTTTACGATCTTTAACACCATGCAGCGAATAAAGGAAGTCGGGGATTTATTTCTGCCTGTTCTGGGAAAGGGAATTGACCTGCATAAAATTGTAGGAGCCGATGAATGAGCGGAATAGCTGACTCAGATGCAGTATAAAAATATGGACAGGGCTGAAAGTCTGTTTTTAATTTATGCTGGTGTGGTGACCATCGTTCCTCCTACAGGTCAGAATATCCTGACTATAACTCCTAAATCATCAACTTTCCATGTACCCGCAATTATTTTCCAATGAGCTGAAACTTGTTTTTATTGAAACCGCGGTATACGATCATAGTGGTGCCGTGGCATGTGTCAGGTTCGGTTTTGAGTTTGTTAATACAGAGTACACCGTTTTGCTGAGCAAGAATAATGTTGAGAAAGACATCAACTTCGTTGACGCGGAAGGCGATTCGGACCTTTTCGATGCCTTCTTACATCAAATCGAGGATGTACATTGGCACGAAATGAAGAATCTGTTTTCAAGGCATGAAATGCGGGAAAATCAGTACGTTGGAATTTCGTAAGGCAGGGTCGTTAAGCGATCGGCCGCAAGTACTTTAAGGATAAATAAGTCTGCCAATATATCATAACCGATACCGCATTTGAGGTAAATATGTACCGCTTATGCAGGTATTTGTTTGTCAATGAGTTACTTAAATTTATTTTCTCGTCCACAGCTTAGCATATTGCTTGTTGTTGAGGAATAAAGGGTGGGTGTTTTACGCGCACTCTTTATATTTTCAAACGATAATGTTCAAATTCATCCGGCATGGATGGCAGCTTATGCTAGTTAGGTTTACAATAGTTAAAGGGTGAGTGCCTTTCATTCACCTTTTTTTCTTTCACAGTGCTGAAAATTATATTAATCAGAGCCCGACAAACATAAGTCAGATCGGAATAATACACAGGAGTTCAGTGCCTTTGGGAGATGTAACGATATCCAGAGATCCGTTCATTTCCTGTATTCTGTTTCTGATGGATTGCAAACCGACGCCTTTGGTATTTGTCTTCGGGTTCGTGTCAAATCCCCTGCCATCATCAGTGATCTGAAGGGTCAGTGAATGATCTTCTTCATAAATAAAAAGCTTGATTTTACTGGCCCTGGCATGTTTGATAATATTGGCCATCGCTTCCTGAATGATGCGCAACAGATGAACGCGGGTTAGAGGAGATACTTTTTCCAGAGAAAGGTGATCTACCTCAATTTGTTTTTCATATTTGTCGCCGGCAAGCGCATTTGAAACGATCTTTTCTACACTTTTGGAAAAAGCATCAAGTTCATCTTCTGTTCCTTGCGTGTACCACTCGTGGCTTTTTTCTCTGGTAGCGATATAGGTTTTTTTTGCCAAATCGGATAATTGCTGCAACCTGTCTCTTTTTTCAGGATCATTTTCACCCATTAATTCTGTGGCCAGGTGATTACAAATGTGGACCAGGTTGCCAGAAATTCCGTCGTGAAGTTCCATTCCAAGCTTTTTTTGCACCGTATTGGCTTTTGCTTCCAGTTCTGCGATTTGAATCTGAGTGGTGTTATTGAGGTCTTCTATTTGCCTTTTCATTTTCGCATCCCTGGCCTTTTGCCTTAAAATTAATGAAGCAACTGCCACAATAAGTAAAGTTGATATGACAAAAATGACGATGTTCCTGTTGCCTTTTTCAATTTCGGCAGTCACGAGTTGCTCGGCACGTTGCTCAGCTACCATGTTGGCGTACATGTTATTATGGATGTCGGCCGTTTTTGTCGCTATGATGGAATCATTTATTTCGTATGCCTTCAGCAACGTATCATATGCAGATCGGTAATTGTTTTCCTTCGCGTTTAGTATACTGGAATAAAGTAAATATTTAGTAGCACCATCTCCAAACGCATTTTTGGACTCAGAAGCAACTTGGCCTTTTAGGATGTTAAAATAGTATCTGCCGCTATCAATTTGATTTTGTTTGATATTGAAGTCTATCATTTTCGTCAGCACAGCCCTTTCAAAAGCCCTGAGCCAGGCAGATGGTGATTCGGTTTGCATAGCCCTGACAAAGGTTTCGGCATCGTGTAGCACGGTCCACTGCTGCCTGGTATCCTTTAATACCTTCGCTCTTGCATGTTCTGTCATGTACAACAGCAGCCTGCATTGTTGTCTCCTTATTTTATTGAACCCCGCATCCTTTTCAATCTCTCTGAATATGCCTTCCGACAGATTGCATATTGCAAGCACTTTCAGGCTATCCTCTTTTTTTGCATAAATCTGAGCGGCATGATTAAGGATAGTCATCGCATTAAAGCAGGTGAGATAATGCACCTGCTGTTTTTTTAGCAGACCGGGCAACGATTTTAGAAATGGGAGATTATCCTGAAAAATACCCAGACGTTTATCAATATTACTTTGCTCATCTCTTCCATAAATGGCCAGAAGCAGCCGGGGTTCACTCAGGGAATTGACATAATCAACCGATTTTTTTAATTCTTCCTCCTGTTTCTGTAAATAATAAATTGAAAATCCCTCCTGATGAATGGCAATGGAATGATTCGCAAGAATACCATAGTAGCTGGCCCTGTAAGGATGATAAGATTCTTTGGACCATGCTATTTTTCTAAATGTTGCCAGTCTTTGTTTTAGTTGTGGTTCTTTCAGCGACTGCCCTGCAAGTACCTCCGCTTTCCGAAGGTAAACTGTATCATGCACTGATTTTGAAACATAGTCCGATAACAAACTTTCCCACTCCCGGGCAGGTGTATTCTTTTGTCCAAAACTATTAATCCAAAAAAGCAGGAAGCCTATCAGAAAAAGTATAGCCTGCTTTCCATTAATAAAACCTGGGCGGCAGGATCTGTCCCGGAATGTAGAAACGGAGCAATATTCTTGCATGAAGCCTTTCTGTTAATGTATCTGTTCAAACCAAATTGTTGTCGTAGGCGTATTTCACCAGTTCGGTAGCGGAGTGAAGGTTAAGCTTGCGCAAGATATTTCGTTTATGGGTCATCACCGTAATAGGGCTTATGAACAATATCTCTGCAATCACTTTGGTGCCTTTCCCGGCGGCTATCAGTCTGAGAATTTCCATTTCCTTTGCGGTTAATGCGGTATTTTCTGCTGATAAAATACTGTCTGCCAATTTTCCACTCAGGTCGTTGCTGATGAACTTTTTACCAAGATACGTGTACTCAAGAGCAAGCTTCACGTCACGGGGTTCAATTGCCTTACTCAGGTAACCATTGGCTCCGGCAGCAAGACAGGCCCTGATACTATTCGCATCGACTACACCCGTTATTACTATAATAATAATATTCTTAAAGGTTTTTCGGCAATAGGTAATGAACTCCAGCACATCCTGGCCCGGTATCATCAGATCGGTGATTACAAACCTGTAACTACCGCCCTGTAAATTCATTCTCGCCTTGTCGACAGAAAAGCAAATATCAACTTTGGAACCGGGTGGTAAAATCTTTAATAATAGCTCTTTAAAGCCTTCTGCTACCAGAATATGGTCATCAATCAATAATATATCCGATGCGGCGATCTCGGCTGTGTTGTGCATTTTATAAGGTGATTTTAATACAAATATATCTGATAAAATGAAATTTTAAACTACTGTATATGAGGTATATTGAGATAGATAAAAGGTATAAAAATGATCAATTTGAGTGATTGTTTTGGGCTGAAAA
>NZ_JAJUXG010000012.1 GCF_021390535.1 Dyadobacter sp. CY312 | reverse complement strand
AATTTAAAAGACATCGAATAGTCCTTCTGCGTTCGTTTAACATACTTGGTTTCAGGATTCTCTTGCATAGCTGTACAATTTGTGTATCGCTATTTCAGGACGGGACAGCTTTCCCATTTCTTAGGTAAGCGATTGGTACATTTTCTATTAATTCCCTCTTCTTCCAGCATCCTCCGCAGGTTTTCTTGATGGCTGTTGTGATCTTGGTGCAGGACTATTAGCAGGAGCCCTACCTGGGGATACTGCCGGACTACGTCCTGGCGAAGGAGTAACAGTCGGCTGCCGTGCCGGACGGGTATTCTGGTTTGCGGGTGGTGCTGGTCTGCTCACGGGTGGTCGCGTAATTTCTGGTCGGGTAGTTTGCCCTGGTTGTCTTCCTGGCCTTACACCTGGCGTTACTTCGGGTCGGGTTACCGCCGGACGGGAATTACCACCAGTTCCCGGTCTTGTGATTTCAGGTCGCGTGGTTCCGTTACCAGGGCGTTCATACTGATTGCCAGGTCGGCTTACTCCCGGACGGGTGTTGCCACCACTTCCTGGTCTTGTAACTTCGGGTCTTGTTGTTCCGGTACCAGGGCGTTCATACTGATTGCCGGGACGGCTCACTCCCGGACGGGTGTTGCCTCCGGTTTCCGGTACAGGTCTGGTGACTGGCCTGCGAGACGGCACGTACACATTATCACGGGTCGCAACTACATATTCCCGATCACGATATAAATTGTTGTTATTCCCAAAATGCGCGTTAGGTCTACCATCTCCATTAACAGGTCGGTTGGTTACCACAGTCGGGCGGGGACGATTGGTATAACCCGGACGGGAATTTCCTCTGTCCCCATAATAACCTCCATTCCAACCCCATGGCCGATGCGGCGGACGGAATGCAGGAGGTCCAAACCAGCCTCCACCATAATGCGGTCTTGAATAACCATAATGGTACCAGCCCACATTAAAACCCAGACCAAAACTCATGGACCAGCCTGTCCACGGATTGTAATGCATTCCAAAACCCCAGGTGGCTGGCCTTGGACGATAATATCTGCCTCTCCATGGGCGATAACGCCATCCGGTTCCCCAAACCACGGTTGGGCCGTAAATGTAATTTCCCATGTAGCCTTGGGTATAACCTACATATACGTATTGCGGAGTTGTTTCGTAAATGTGCACATATCTTGCATTGTAAGCACTGCTACTTGGCGGAATGCGATCCACATCCGAAGGTCGCTCATTGGCAACGCGCCATGGACCAAATGCACTATTCCCAACAAACCAGATTCCGTTTTCCAGCGCATAAAACCGGTTATCCGTAGTTCTCATCACCGTGATATTGCTATTCTCGGCAATGGAAAGGCTTGTATTTGCTATTGGCTCAAATTGTGGGTTTCCATCATAATTAACTTCCACCTGTGCCGTATTCCTATCCACTTTCGCCGTTTGCGGAATTTGCGCTTCCATTACCGCGTCATTGGCTTCCTCCGTTCCGGCCACGCTGGCCAGCACACCGTCCTTTTCAGAACCCGCTGGTATATCGGCAAAGGCGCGAGGCAGATCGTTTTGCGAAACATATTCCCAGGGACCATTCAGCGCACTGCTTCTATACCATCTGCCGGCAAGAAGAATATAGTTTTTCTGGCTGTCGATATCTTTGAAAATCTCGTCAAGTGAATTGTTTACGTATAACAAAGTGGAATTCTGTACAGCCTGGTAAGTAGGTTTTCCTTCTGTCTGTATCAGTTCTGCCGGTTCGGTTACGACCAGTATTTCAGTTGGTGTCGTAAACTGGCTCGTTTGTTCATTCTGAGAACTGGCTTTTTTCTCCTCTTCCTTCATTTTTACATCTATCTGCCTGATGGCAGAAGGCAAGCTTTTAACAGAAGTCCAGCCATCTTTGACACGGGGTGAACTGTACCAAAAACTGCCGCCGTAAAGATAATATTTGTTATCCCCGGGATTCGTCACAATCAGATACGGGGTATTCGTCACACGAACCATGTTAAGGTCATCATCCTTTTCCTCCAGAGGTTCTCCATCCAGTACAATAAGCGTCGTAGGTTTGTCTCTGTAAATAATAAGCGGCGGATCATTTTTGAGTGTATTTTCACCCTGCTCCTGACTAATCGAAGCAAGTACACGCTCACGGGAAAATTTGACACTGAGCGCACTCAATCCCTTTTCAACAGAACTTTTAAAATCCTTTGCGTTTATATTCTCATCTTCGGCAAATTTAGAATTGACCACTGTCACCTCCTTTGCAGTAGCGACATCTCCCGCACCCGAAAGAGCCGCTTTAATCCACATCGCACCAAAGATCGGCTCATCCGCAGCATTTTTCCGGATTGATACCGCAGCTCTCGCTTCCAGGTTATCACCAGTCAGTTTTTCCGGCTGAGGCTGATAAATCGTGATCGTCCCACCTCCGGAATAAGGAATCTGCCGGGGCCAGCTGTCCTGGCTAAATCCTTTTGATACCAAACAAATAAGAACCAAACAGCTTAGAATCAGTATTTTTTTGAGTGACGTATCCATAGCGTATTTTTATTTAAAGCATCAATAACGTTGTAGACAAGAATTGACCAGGGATTTCCAGGTGTTAAGTTAAACGATCTTAGGTTAATTATCACTTGGTCAGGCAAATAAAGAAGTATGCTCGAAGTGTAATTAAGCTTCCTACATTACAATCCATTTAAAGCTAAGACGTCTTTTTAACCTATTTTTCCTGTAAAATCTATTAGCTTTATGTGACCTATTAAAGATAAATTATCAACCCTGACTAGATTAATGAAATATATCTACACTTTCTCTCTATTAATATTTGTGATAGCCTGTAAAAAGACAGATATCGAACAACTCCCGGAATTTCCCTCCACACTCTATTTAAATGGTATAACCAAAAAATCAAAGCTTCATTTGTATAGTGATGGAAAGGAAATAACCGATCCCGCCGTTATTAGTAAATTTGTAAAAACCAATGGCGGCTTTGCACAAAACGACACTTCTCTGGTCAGCGACGAGCATTTTACTTTCTTCTCGACTGACTCCGCTGGAATTCTAAATACATTCCCTTCCCTGATTGTCACTAAAAATGGAGAACAATTTCTTTTTAAATCTACAAACCGAATTATTACGAGTAAAGAAGCCATTGAAACAAACTTTAACATGGCAAAATATAAGAGCGAGGCTGAGCCGGTATGGGATAGCAAATGGAGCACTTACCATATGCTGGTGGGATATGGTAATTATACTGAATTAAAGTTGTCTACTTTTGAATACAAACGAGTAAAATGGTATTTAATGTCAGGTTATTTCCCAGAACCAATTTTACAAAAATCCTCCACATCAGGTACTAAGTTCAATGAGTTTGATCAATCCTACATAAGCAAAGTTGGTAAAAATGACACGCTTGCTATTCAAGAATATTTTTACACCTTCAAAAAGAGGTAGGCTGTTCAACCCGTCATGCCTAACACTTCCGATGGTGTATTTACCAAAAAACAGCCCGGATAAAAACCCAGGCTGAATTGAGATACCAAACACATTAAACACTAAACCGTAGCTGGTAACGAATACGGAGCACGGTAATTTCTGGTGAGGTATTTGTTAGCATCGTCGTCGCCTACAAATTTTTCTGTTTTCGGATCGAAAGTCAGGGCCCGGCCTGTGCGGTAGGCTATATTGCCCAAATGTGCCAATCCAGAAGATAAATGAGCCGTTTCTACCGGACCGTTGCACATTTTTGGATCGCGGGCTACTACGGCATCAATGAAGTTTTTGTAATGGTCTCCACCCGCTTTTCTGGTCGGGCCGGCCTTTTTGTCTTTACCCAAAAAAGTCTCATAAAAATCGTAACCTTTCACAACCAGATAGCCCTCACTTCCATAAAATATATTACCAATTCCAACACCACCTTCGTCGTTCGTCATCCAGGGGCGCACTTCGAATTCAATGATCTTTTTTTCTTTGGAATAGATGAAAGAGGATGTCATCAATTCAGGCGTTTCTTTGGCGTCGTTCCAAAGAAATTTACCTCCTGACGACGTAATTTTTTCCGGAAAACTGTCCACACCAAGTCCCCACATACACATGTCGGTTTCATGAATTCCCTGATTCCCGATATCTCCATTGCCATAGTTCCAATGCCAGTGCCAGTTGTAATGCACATAGTTTTCCGAAAACGGTTTCATTTCTGCCGGTCCGGTCCAAAGGTCATAATTCAGCCCTTCTGGTATTTTTGAAGTTCCCTTGTCTCCAATATCTGGTCGCCATTTATAAACCAATCCACGTGCCATATACACATTTCCAATCAGTCCGTCCCGCATGTGTTTCACCGCTTCTTTAAGTGCTTCCGAACTCCGCAACTGCACTCCGTGCTGCACAACTCGTTTGTATTTATGTGCTGCTTCAATCAGCTTCCGCCCTTCGTGCAGGTTGTGTGTGCCTGGTTTTTCAACATACACATCCTTTCCTGCCTGACAAGCCCAAATCGCAGCCAGCGCATGCCAGTGATTGGGCGTTGCAATACTCACCACATCGATAGATTTGTCCTCAAACACTTTCCGTAGGTCATTTTCAGTCTTTACTTTCTTACCCGTTTTTTCGGTAAATTCCTGTGCACGTTTTTGCAGGATTACATTATCTGGGTCACAAAAAGTAGCCACTTCTACATTTTCCAGTTTGTTATATCCTTTGATATGATCCTGACCACGTCCATTGACGCCTAAAACTGCAACACGAACGCGGTCATTGGCACCGAACGCACTTGCAGGAATGATTGAAGGAATAGCAAGCACTGCTGCTACCCCAGCCGAATTTTTAATAAATTCTCTACGGGAAACCTGATTTTGATCTTGCATGGTTATATAGGATTAGGAATGTCGGGGATGAGGAAAATACAAGATGAATGACGAAATATCCGCAAGGATACCTTACAGAATAATACTATTTATTTTAACTTTAATACTATTAATCAATGAGTAATATTGATTCAAACATCATCACGATAGCAAAATCCGGGTCTTTGCTAAACTCTGATGAAATATTACGTCTGTTTCAAATGCATTTGTAATACATTTGATCAGATCAATGAAATAGTATAAATAGCTGAAAGAATTGAAATACTTCGCCGTCGCCTTTCTCCTTTTATTTCTCTTAACAGCCTGCTCCAAAAAAGAGTCGAAGCAATATACCGTTGGCTTTTCGCAGTGTACCGGGGCTGATAACTGGCGTAAAACGATGCAGGAAAGTATGTATCGGGAATTGTCTTTTAATCCGGAGATTAATTTCGTCATGAAAGATGCGGGCGGACAAAGCGACAAGCAAATCACACAAATTGAAGAGTTGATCAAATTGAATGTTGATCTGCTCATTATCTCACCCAATGAAGCAGAACCGATTACACCCATTGCAGAAAAAGCTTATCAAAATGGTATTCCCGTAATTATTCTGGATCGCCGCACCAACTCCGACCAGTATACGGCTTATGTCGGTGCCGACAATCTGGAGGTTGGGCAAATTGCAGGAGCTTACACCAACACGCTTTTGAAAGGAACCGGAAAAGTTATTGAGATCAGCGAAAAACCAGGCTCCTCCGCTGATATTGACCGTCACAAAGGTTTTATGGAAACGATAAACCGTTTTCCCGGTATTCAGTTAATTGCAAAACTGGATGGCGATTGGGACAAATATTCATTTGAAGCTCCGCTGACAAAACTCCTGAAAGAGCATACAGATATTGACGTCATTTTCTGCCAGAATGATCGCCGTGCATTGACTGCCTTTAAGGTTTGCAAGGATTTAGGTATTGAAAAAAGGATCCGTTTAATTGGTGTCGACGGACTTACAGGGCCAAATGGAGGAATTGATCTGGTGGACAAGGGCATTCTGAATGCTACGATTTTATATCCAACCGGTGGCGAAGAAGCCATTCGAACTGCCATTTCTATTCTGCAAAAGAAGCCTTTCAAAAGAGAAAACCGGCTTCAGATCACTACGATTGATTCTACCAATGTACGGATCATGAAGTTACAGAGTGAAAAACTGGTGGCACAACAGCAGGACATTGAGCGGCGCCAGGAGAAAATTGAAGAGCAGCGTGCCATCTCTGAAAATCAAAGTATTGTTATCTACACCGTTTCCATTACGCTTGCTTTAGCACTCATTTTCGGGGCAATTTCCTTTTATTCTTTACGTGAAAACCGCAAGATAAACAGACGACTGGAAGTTCAGAACCATGAAATATCAGATCATAAAAACCAGATTGAACAACTTGCACAAAGCGCTGAAATTGAAAACGAAGCCAAACTCAAATTTTTCACCAACATTTCTCACGAATTCCGTACGCCACTTACCTTGATTCTTGCACCGGTTGAAGACGTCCTGGCAAGTGATAAAATCCGCGATCCGCTTATTAAACAGGAGCTTTCACTGATCAGAAAAAATACCTTGCGACTACTACGGCTGGTAACGCAACTGATGGATTTCAGGAAACTGGGCAGTCACCGAATGCAGGTGCGTGCTGGCGAGCACAATCTGGTGGCATTCGTGAAGGACATTATGGTGGCCTTTGAACGCATTGCTTCAAAACACAAAATTGATTTTCAACTGATTGCATCAGAAGCTGAAATGATGGTCTGGTTTGATACCACAATGCTGGACAAAGTGATATTCAATTTACTTTCAAACGCTTTTAAATTCACGCCGGATAAGGGGCGGGTCTATCTGTATATCAAAAGCATAACGCCCGATCATGTGCAGATAACTGTGGAAGACAACGGGATTGGCATGACAGAATCGGAAGTTGCTCACGTTTTTGAAGTATTTTACCAGGCAGAAAGCAATTACAAAGCACTCGGAACCGGGCTCGGACTGGCACTTTCCAGAGAGCTTATTTCCCTTCATAAAGGAACAATCTCTGTTCGCAGTCAGCCAAATAAAGAAACCGCTTTTACCATTGAATTACCACTTGGCAACAACCACTTCCGACCAGATGAATTGCGAAACGAACAGGTCGAAGACTTTTCAATGGTTCAAAATTTTGAGCTTAATGAAGAAATTGCACCGATAAATGTCCCGGCAGTTGGCGGAGTGTCAGCCAGAGAACAATCCGTTTTGATTATTGAAGACAACAGTGATTTGGTACGACTTCTGGAACAAAAGTTACAAACTGGCTATCAGATATTCGTAGCCAACGACGGCGAAGAAGGTTTACGGCTGGCTTTTGAACACATTCCGGATCTGATCGTATGCGACGTCATGCTGCCTAAAAAGGATGGTCTGAGCGTGACTTCCATTCTTAAAACCGATTTCCGAACATCGCATATTCCGGTGATTTTACTCACAGCCCGCACCACCACGGAGCAGCAAATAGAAGGTATACAAACGGGTGTAGACGCTTACATCACCAAGCCATTCAACTTGTTGTATGTGCAGGAAATGATCAAAACCCTGCTCAAAAACAGGGCGTTGCTCCGGGAACATTACACCAGCGAATTACCTATTGAAACTTCCTCCGGCACCAATCCGAACAAGCTCGACAAGAAATTCATCACGCAGTTCACAGCTTACATTGAAGAGCATTACGACAACTCAGAACTGAGTGTTGAAGATATTGGCAAAGACATGGGCATGTCGCGGGTGCAGCTTTACAGAAAAGTGAAAGCGCTGCTGGGCATGAGCGTAAATGAATACATGCAGCAGGTTCGGCTGAATAAGGCGAGATTTTTACTACGCCGCGATGATCTGACAGTTGCGGATATTGCCTATAAGGTTGGCTTCTCCTCTCCCACTTATTTTTCAACCGCGTTTAAAGGGAAGTATAATCAAACACCGATGGAATATAAGAAGTCGTCATAAAAAAGGCCTGGCTTATTCTTCATAGAACAAACCAGGCCCATTTAAAGTAGTCTCTTCCTACTCTTTCAATCTTTTTGCAGTAGCATCAAACATACCCAAAAGTGATCCTTTCAGGTTATCAGCATCTACTTTTTCCAACTCCACAGTAACGTCAGCACCCTGAGCAGAAAATGACAATGTCAGTTTATTTTCTTCATCTACAACATTTGTAAGTGGAATAGCCTCTGGATTTTGACCAGTCGGATCTTTCAATTCGCCGGTAAGTTTACCGTCCTTTCTTACAAGTTCCGTCACTAACTTGGCATCACCATTTGGTGTTCCCAGAATAGCAATTTCCCATTTCCCGGCAAAAAAATCTGTGGCTGGGGCGGTCTGTGAAAAGCCGTTAAAGGCAATACCTAAAAACAAAATGGCGATGATAATTCCTGTTTTTTTCATTTTCTGTTTAGTTAAAAAGTGAACTACGGTTTTATTAAAAGTTAGCATCCAAAACACTCCTGTTACTTGCTCTCTTCAAGCTTGAATTCAGTTCCCATTACCACCATCAGCGAGCCGTCCTGTTCCTTTGGATTCACAAAAACCACATATACATCGTGCAGCTTGTCGTCCGGCTTCCCGGGTATTTTCACAGGTACAGTTAAAATGGAAGGTTTGAAATCCGCTTTTTCAGTCGGTTCAAGGAAAGCCGATTCGCCTAATATTGGCCCGGTTAATGAACCCAACCTCAGCTCCACTTTTCCACCAATCGCATTCACCATTGGCTTAGGTGCCACCGCCATAATTTGCAACTCCTTAACAGCATTCAAATCGACATCTTTAAGAAGCATGTAGGCTCCAGACTTGCCCGGAATAGCCAGATTCATACCAGAATTGGTCATTTTATTAATCAAGTCATATGCATCAAAACCATGCACATCCATTTTTGCATTTCTCAATACAAATGATTTTTCAGATCTCAGTGATGGTAGACCTCCTGCTCCGGCATCCTCATAAGCCGCTCTAACAATGAACACACCTTTTCCTTTGTCGCCTGCCGGAATTTTCGCGTTGTAACTTCCCACAACTGGCAAAGATTTCTCCTTCGGTTTTTCATTCACGGTGTTCAGGATGTATTTCACCATTTCCGATGCATCGGCAGTGGATAATTGCGGGTGTGCAGCCATGGCCGTTTCACCCCAAACGCCTCCACCGCCGGAGATTACTTTTTTGGTCAGCCTTTCAAGCGCCGCGCTCTCACCTTTATATTTCGTTGCTACATCTCTGTAAGACGGACCAATTGATTTTTTATCCACACTGTGACAGGCTTTGCAATCGCTAGCTTCAATAAGTTTTTTCCCTGTCCCAAAAAGCGCGCTGGCATCTGCCGAACGGTGACCTTGTGCAATAGCTACTTTGTCATAACCCTCAGCCAGATAATCAATATTAACCGCCACCCGCTCCGGATCGATTCCTTTACCCAGCGAACCATCTTCTTTATCCGTTACCTTGATATCATAGTTAAAGGGTTTGTTAGCTGAATAAAATGATCTGTTGCTTTTCGGCATGTCCAAGCTCAAAACGGGAGGTTCGTTTCCAACAGTTATTTCCATGGATTGTGTACTGATCCCTCCTTTGCCGTCATTTACCGTCAGTGTAGCCTGATAAATACCTTTTTTCGTTAGCGCCAGATTCGCATCAGCTGTATTGATCAGTTTTTGGAAACCATTTTTTGAAGAAATTTTCCATGAATATTTCAGCACATCTCCGTCCGCATCCACAGTACCTTTTGAACTCAGTTTAAGGTCAAGTGGAACAGCACCGCCCTGTTTATTAGCAGTCATCAGCAACTGCGGTTTACGATTTCCTGCATTGTATTCAATACGTACCAATCGGGCATCATCATTGGCAGAAAACCATCCGGTACCATATTCCAGCATATACAGGTCGCCATTCTCAGCGAATTCCATATCCATCGGGTTCGAGAATTTATAGCTTGGCATGAAGCGCTCCATGGAAGCATAGTTCCCTTGTTTGTCCATGGTCACAGCCATAATCCATCCTCGCATCCAGTCGTAGGTAAGCAGTTTTCCATTATAGTATTTTGGGAAAATACCTGCCGCTGGTTTGAATTCATCAGCATAAAAAACCGGCCCGGCCATCGCATTTCGTCCTCCTGCACCCACAAGCGGGAATTCTTTTGAAACGCCATACGGATACCAGATGAATGCTTTTTCGGCTGGCGGAAGTACTTTAAGGCCTGTATTATTCGGAGAATTATTGGTTGGCGCGCTTACATCCCATTTTTCCAGTGATTTTTTATTCGCAAAATCATACTTAAAATAAGCCTTGTTGTCGCCCACAAAATGCGGCCAGCCAAAGTTACCGGCTTTCCGTGCCTGGCCTACTTCATCGTGTCCGGCAGGTCCTCTTGTCGAATCCGGCTTGGCTGCATCCGGGCCAACCTCTCCCCAGTATACGAAATTCGTTTTTTGGTCAACTGAAATACGGAAAGGATTACGGTGTCCCATGGTGTAAATTTCCGGGCGTGTATTTGCAGTTCCTGCGGGGAACAGGTTTCCTTCAGGAATGGTATAACCGCCGTCCGCCTTAGGCTTAATCCTAATGATTTTACCACGAAGATCGTTTGTATTGGCAGAAGATTTCTGAGCATCCCAAGGGCTTCTTCCCTCCTGCTCATCACTCGGGCTATATCCGTTTGATCCGTGTGGATTGGTGTTGTCTCCTGTTGATAAGTACAGATTCCCCGCCTTGTCCCAGGCAATAGAACCACCTGTATGGCAGCATTCTTCACGTTGTGTCGGTATTTCCAAAAGTACCTTTTTCGAATTCATCACCAGCTCATCACCTTTCAGTTCAAAGCGCGCCAATACATTTTTAGGTTCTTCGGGAACAGAATAGTACAGGTAAATCCAGTTGTTTTTGGCAAAGTTTGGATCCTTGTTCAAACCCAGAAGTCCATCTTCTCCAGTTGATTCCTTGCCTTCCTTGTTTTTATATTTAACACTTACAGGAATATTCGCGATCGTCTTAATCTCCTTTGTTTTGATGTTATAAAGTTTCACCTCGCCTTTGCGCTGAATGAATAAAATTCTGCCATCGTTCAACACGCTCAGTTCCATAGGCTCATCCAGTTTTTCCTGCAAAATCACTTTGGTGAAACGGTTTTCCTCCGGACGCGCTTTTGAAAAATCCAGTGGCTTGGGAGCATCGCCACCCACCGCGTACTTAATACCTGCCAGAAGGTGATTCAGGAAAAGAGGCTCTGAAAATGTTTCGTCTGTATGCCCCATTGCCGTGTAAAACGAACGGCCGCCGTCAAATTCCTGATACCAGCTCATCGGGTGAAAATCAGGGTTTTTGCCACCTACATAGCTCTTCTCATCAATTTTAAGAACTACATTGATTTTAGGAGAAATGTCTTTGAAACTGTAAAACTCATCAGCCCGTTCAAATTCATCGGGCATTCCCTGTGTTGCCCAGTGATTTTTTTCAGTAACGATAAATTTCCCTTTCTGCACATTGCTTGGCGTCATCGGATGATCCAGAAAGTAGGCTCCGGCCAACTGACCATACCATGGCCAATCGTATTCGGTATCCGTAGCGGCATGAATTCCAACATAACCTCCACCTGCCTGGATGTAACGCTCAAAAGCACTCTGCTCCTCGTTGTTAAGTATATCACCGGTCGTGTTCAGAAAGACAACCGCGCTAAACTTTTTCAGATTGGCTTCGTTGAATTGTGTCGCATCTTCCGTGAAGCTTGCATCGAACCCCTTTTCCTTCGAAAGCTTGGTCAGCGCTGCTTTTCCGGCAGCAATAGACTCATGCCTGAAAGAAGCCGTTTTGCTGAAAACCAGTATTCTAAATTTGGGTGATTGGGCAAATGATATGTTCACCGCGATAAGAAGTGCCAGAAACAACAGTCCGGGCACAATTGGTTTAACTTTCATTTTTTATATATCATAGTGATTAAGTTCAACAAAGCTATTATTAATTTATTTATTGTCTATAAGTTAGACAATAAATATTTTTCTAATTTACATTTGTATAGTGATAGTTTTCGCAGTGGTTACATCGTCGGTATTTAACATGTAAACACCTATTTTTGCCATTGGCTTTTATTTTTGCCAGCCCTGAAATAAGATTTCAGTTTCCTAAACCCTCATACGTTATGCAAATCCTAAATAATCAGAATTACATTCCTCAGATTTCCATTGACTGCGTCATATTCGGGTACCGCGATAAGGAATTGAAAGTGCTCGTATCGAAGCTGAATTTTGAAGGTAATTTCTGGTCTTTGGCTGGTGGTTTTATCAACCAGCATGAAGATATTGACACGGCAGCTTACAGGATTCTTCACGAAAGAACGGGTATCACGGAGATATATCTGGAACAATTTCATGTGTTCGGGAATGCAGCCCGAAACAACATTGGTTTTTTCAAAAAACTTATAGAACTCAATCCGGGTACGATGGGGAATGAGGTTTATGACTGGCTCAACAACAGATTCATTTCAATCGGCTATTATGCTCTTGTAGATATCAATACAGCAATCCCTAAAAAAGCAGAACTTGACAAAGTGATAGACTGGTGTAATGTGAAGGATTTACCAGGCCTGATTATGGATCACAAGGACATTGTTGAAAAGGCGTTGGAAAGTCTTCGGCAAAATCTGGATCAAAAACTGATTGCTTTTAATCTTCTTCCTGAAACATTTACAATGAAGGAATTGCAGGAGCTCTACGAAGCTATCTTTGACAAACCTTTTGCGCGTAACAATTTTCAGAAAAAAATGCTGGATCTAAATGTTTTGGAACGTTTGGAAAAGAAATTCACCGGCGCCGCCAACAAGGCTCCTTACCTATACAGATTCAGAAACAATGGTTAAGACCATCGGATCTGTCCAAATCCACAACATTTTATTGTCAAATCTTTTCCCCCGATTGTACCATTCTGATTTTCTCCGCTTCACAAATGATACAATTTTTAAACAAGATGTATCAAAATTGAAATACCGTCGATGTATCAAATTTTAAATAATGAGCTAATTCATTGATTATCATAATTATATACCCCTAAAATACCACTGTATCAAAGTTTAACTTTTTTGGGATATTATTTAGTTATTCCGGGTGCTAAGTGGCGGTAGTTTTGACAAAAAATCAGAACTACCAATGAAAAACAGCAAGGTATTAGTTTGGTCGATCGTCGTTGCGCTTGGCGGATTTCTTTTCGGATTCGACACGGCCGTTATCTCAGGCGCGGAAAAAGCCATTCAGCATTTATGGGATCTGTCCGCGGTCGAGCACGGGTTCACCGTTTCCATCGCATTGATAGGAACCGTTCTTGGCGCCATGCTGGGCGGTATTCCGGCAGACAGGCTCGGAAGAAAAACCACCCTATTCTGGATTGCTGTTTTATACCTGGTTTCTTCACTCGGCTCCGCACTCGCAACCGACTGGTATGTCTTCATATTCTTCCGTTTCATTGGCGGATTGGGTGTAGGTGCTTCCTCCGTTGCCGCACCGATGTATATCTCCGAAATTTCTCCTGCCAAATCACGCGGAAAAATGGTTGGACTGTTTCAGTTCAACGTGGTTTTCGGGATATTAATCGCTTACTTCTCCAATTACTTCATGCAGGATCTGGGCGAGAACGCCTGGCGATGGATGTTGGGTGTACAGGCATTGCCTTCTCTCATTTTCCTTTTAGCAATACTCTACGTTCCTGAAAGTCCGCGCTGGCTGATAATGAAAAAAGGTGACGTGCAGCAGGCCAGAGAAATCCTCAATATCATTGACACCGAAACCAGCGAAGAAACTTTGTTTGCCATCATGAACGCAAACGAGGAGACCAAAGACAAACCTTCCGCACGACTGTTTTCTTCCAAATACAAAACGCCTGTAACACTGGCCATTCTGTTTGCCGTTTTCAATCAGGTTTCAGGAATTAACGCCATCATTTATTACAGTCCGCGCATTTTTGAAATGACCGGATTGGGAGCAAAAGCTGCGTTTCTTTCTTCGGCAGGAATTGGTTTCGTCAACTTCGCCTTCACCCTTTTAGCCATCAATTTCATAGATCGTTTTGGACGTCGGACCCTTATGGCAATCGGTTCAGTAGGCGTCATCATCACACTCGGATTGGTTGCAAGGGCATTTTTCATACAGGACTTTACCGGCGTACCTGTTTTCCTTTTTGTATACATCGCATTTTTTGCATTCTCACAAGGCGCGGTGATCTGGGTATTTATATCTGAAATTTTCCCGAATGAAGTACGGGCAAACGGTCAGGCACTGGGAAGTTTCACACACTGGTTTATGGCTGCTATCATCGCCTTTTCCTTCCCCATTATTTCTGAATATCTGGGCGGCGGAATCACCTTTTCATTCTTCGCTGTCATGATGATTTTGCAACTCATTTTCGTGTGGCGCATCATGCCCGAAACCAAAGGGACGTCGCTGGAACGGACTGACAAGACGATGGTTTTGCATTAGCTGTGAGCTGTTAGCTATTGGCCATCAGCCCCAATAGAATCGACAATTAACTAATAATCAATAAGATACACTCATTCTTCCTAATACTTATCTCAATCTATATGACACCTAAAATAACCGTTTTCGGGGAAATGCTTTGGGACATGCTGCCTTCCGGCAAGCAGCCCGGCGGAGCGCCCATGAATGTGGCCATCCATCTCAAAAACTTTGGCATGAATCCCGCTTTCATTAGCCGGGTTGGCGACGACGACCTGGGCGTTGAACTCATGGAATATCTTAACAACCAGCGTTTTAATACCAATTTTATTCAAACCGGAATTACACACCTTACCGGCATTGTAAAAGTAAACCTGACCGACAAAACCGAAGTTACTTACAAAATCGTGCAGCCGGTGGCCTGGGATTACATTATGACCACACCCGAAAACCAGGAATTAGTAAAAGACTCAGAAGTGTTTGTATACGGAACCCTTTCGGTTCGCAGCCAGCAATCTCGTGACACCCTTTTTGAGTTACTGAAAGATGCGAAATTGAAAGTTTTCGACGTCAACATCCGTCCGCCGCACCTGGACAGAGCCACCACCGAATACCTGCTGCAACAAGCGGACATTGTGAAAGTAAACGAGCATGAGCTCAATACTGTTTGCACCTGGTTTGGCATACAGCCCGACGTGGAAACCCAAATGAAGTTCCTATTCGAGCGCTTCAATCTGAAACTGGTTTGTGTAACGCTGGGCGCCGATGGCGCAGTGGTACTTTCCAGCGAAGGCTTTCATAGACAAGGCGGATACGAGGTAGAAGTGCAGGACACCATTGGCAGCGGCGATTCATTCCTGGCCATGTTCCTGAAAGAATATGTTTCCGGGTCATCCATCCCGTTAGCACTTAAAAAAGCCTGCGCCGTAGGTGCTTTGGTCGCTTCCTATTCCGGTGCTACACCCAAGATTTCCGAATCAGAACTTGATGATTTTATAACAGTTAACCAATAATTCCATGAACAAAAGATTACTAATGATGGCATTTGCCATCCTATGCAGTATGCAGCTGGCATGGGCACAAAACAAGGTTTCGGTATCCGGAACTGTAAAAGCGACGGACGGAGAAATCCTTCCGGGCGTAAGTGTTCTCGAAAAAGGGACAACCAACGGAGCTGTGAGTGACGCAACAGGAAAATACGCGATTTCGGTAAACTCATCTGCTACACTGGTTTTTTCTTACGTGGGAATGGTCGCAAAAGAGTTGGCTGTGGGCAACCAATCCATTGTAGACGTTACGCTGGAATATGATCAGAAAAGTCTGAATGAGGTGGTTGTAGTGGGTTACACCAGCTCCAAGAAAGAAGATCTGACCGGAGCAATCGCAATTGTGGACATGGCACCGCTTAAAAATATCAGCTCAGGAAACCCGATGCAGGCGCTTCAAGGCCGTGTTCACGGACTGTACATTGAAAGAACAGGTTCGCCAAGCGGAGCCAACTCACGGATTTTGATACGCGGAGCGAACACACTGGGCAACACTGATCCATTGTACATCATCGACGGTGTTCCTACCAAACGTCCGGAGGTTTTTCAGGGATTGAATCCCAATTCGATTGAGTCAGTTCAGGTTTTGAAAGATGCCTCTGCTTCGTCTATTTATGGTTCAAGAGCTTCAAACGGGGTTATTATTGTTACTACCAAAAACGGGGCAAGTGCCGATGGAAAGCTAACGATTGACTTCAATACCAGCGTTTCCACACAATCTGAAAAGTATTCAAGATTTAAAATGCTCAATTCCGTTGACCGCGGACGTGCACTTTGGCAGGCGTCTGTAAACGACGGCGTGAATCCGGAAGATGGATACGGCGCGCTTTACAAGTTTGACTGGAACAAAGATTTTAAAAATCCGGTGTTAAATGGCGTTACCGTGCAGCCGCTTGTTGGTGGCAATGCCAATATGCCCGCAGGCAATACCGATTGGCAAAAGGAATTGTACAAAACGGGCATCGTGACCAACAACGAATTAACGATTTCGGGAGGTAATAAAACTTCTTCGCTGCAAATCAACCTGGGTTATTTCAAAAATACGGGCATGTTGCGATACACTAATTATGACAAACTGAGTGGTCGTATCAATGCTTTGACCAATGCTTTCAATGGTAAACTTAAAATTGGTGCCAATGTACAGATCGCCTCTTCCAATGAAAGACTTGCTTCCACAGACATTGGTGGTGCTGCTACAACCGGACTGGCTGTTACCCTTGCTCCTACCATACCAGTTTATGCCAAAGATGGGACTTGGGGAGGTGGAATTGGTTCGGGATATTCGGACAGGAACAATCCGCTCCACATGCAGGAAATTAACAAATGGGACAACACAAACCGTGTTACCTTGTTTGGAAACGTATTCGCTGAAATTGAACCTATTAAACATCTTTTCCTGCGCACCAGTCTGGGAATGGACAATGCGAGTTTTTATTCCAAGAATATAGAACAGGCTTTTGAAGAAGGCTCATTCGGACGCACGAATAACAGTCTTACCATTGACCAAAACCGTTATTTGAGTGCAACCTGGTCTAATACCATCAGATACAATTTTGATCTGGGCGAACACCACATCAAGCTACTCGGCGGCATTGAAGCAATTAAAAATGACCTGAGTTTTGAAATCGCACGTAAGGAAGGATTTGCCCAGCAAACAGAAGACTATTTTGTACTCAATGCCGGTACAGGAAATGCAAACATCACAGGAACGGGTTCAGGAAGCAGATTACTTTCACAATTTGCAAGAGTTGATTACGGGTTTTCGGATAGATACCTGGCAGCAGTGACGATCAGACGTGACGGTTCTTCCCGCTTTGGAAAAGAAAATGCATACGGAATTTTCCCTGCCGCATCGGTTGGCTGGCGTATTGACAGAGAAGCTTTTATGCAGGATCTGAAATCGGTGAGCACCCTGAAACTCCGTGCAGGTGTTGGTCGGGTTGGAAATCAGGAAATCGGTGATTTGGCAAGATTCGGGTTATACGACACCCGCTACGGAACCAGACGTTCTCAGTTTCCCGACGGTCACAACAGTTTCTTCGATCAGTTTTACAACATTGGAACGGCTTACGATTTGAATGGAGCCAATACGGGTAATCTTCCATCAGGCATTGTTTCGATACAGGGAGCCAATCCAAACCTGAAATGGGAAACAACAGATGAAGCCAATTTCGGGGTCGATTTCGGATTGTTCAACGGAAGTATTCAGGGATCTCTGGATTATTTCACACGTAAAACCAGCGATATATTAATCACACCACCCGTTGCATCGGCAGTAGGCGAAGGTCAGCTGAAAGTGGTGAATGGTGCACAAAAATCCAATAACGGTTTTGAGTTTTCTGTTGGATATTATGCCAAACCAAAAGGTGATTTCACTTACAATATCATGGCAGGTGTGAGCCGTTTCCGCGATAAGATCACTGTGTTGCCGGAGGAAGTACGTGCGGCTTATCCTGGCAATGTAACGCAGACGATTTTAGGCCATTCTCAGTTTGATTTGTTTGGCTACAAAACCGACGGACTTTTCCAAAATCAGCAGGAAGTTGATGGAGCTCCGACACAAGTTGGTGCAGGCCCTGGCCGGATACGTTATGTGGATACCAATGGCGATGGAAGGATTGATGATTTGGATCGGGTATTTTTTGGAACAACATTACCTGCATTTGAATACAACCTGAAAATCGAAGCATTTTACAAAAACTTTGACCTGTCCATATTCGGATCAGGTGTTGCAGGTCGGTCGGGATTCGACGCTTACACCTTTTACAACAATTTTGTAAGAGGTCGTGAAAACGCAGGGCCGGGCGTGTTTGATGCCTGGACGCCGCAAAATACGGACTCTAAAATTCCAGCCCTGTCGCTTTCTGACGCAAACAATGAAACCCGCGCATCGGATTATTTCAACGTGAATACCTCGTATTTCAAATTGAGAAACGTGCAGCTTGGTTATGCTCTTGATCCAAAGATTACAGAGAAGATCAAATTGCAAAGACTGCGTGTATTCGTGATGGCTGAAAACCTGTTCCTGATCAAATCCAAACAGTTTGCAGGTCCGGATCCTGAACGCGTCGATGTGAACGCCATCCCAATTCCAAGGACAATCACAGTTGGCTTAAATGTTTCATTCTAACTTTTTGACAGAACTCCAATGAGAACCAAATTCATATACAGCATTTTAATGGCAGGCGGCTTGCTAACCGCCACATCCTGCAAAGAATACCTGGATTACGAACCGAAAGGACTTTTGTCTTCGGATGCAATAAAGTCGGCTTCCAGTGCGGAAGCGTTGGCAACTGCGGCCTATGCGGGCATTGGAAACGACGAAATGATCGGGCCCATGACGAGCATGTGGGTGTACGGAAGCGTTCGTTCGGATGACGCCTACAAAGGTGGTGGCGGTGTTTCGGATGTTGCGGAAATTGATTTTTATGAGCATTACAACCTTACCCGCCCCGATCTTGGATCGATGCACCCTTTCACTTGGGAGAATTTTTACAAAGCAATAAGCCGCGCCAATGCCGCGCTTTCGAGTTTGAATGCACTTACAGAAGCTGAATTTCCATTGAAGCAAACCCGTATAGCTGAAATGCGTTTTTTACGTGCGCATTCTCATTTTATGCTGAAAATGCTTTTCAAAAATATTCCATATATCACCGAAAATCTGACGAGCGAAGAAATCCTGCAAACGTCCAATGTGGCGCTTACCAATGATCAGCTTTGGAGTAAAATTGGAGAGGATTTCCAGTTTGCAATAGACAACCTGCCTGCTAAACAGGCTCAGATCGGACGGGCTAACAAAATCTCTGCATCAGCTTATCTTGCCAAATTGCGGTTGTATCAGGCTTATGAACAGGATGATATGCACAAGGTGACGAGCATTAATAAAACCCGTTTGCAGGAAGTGGTAACACTTACGCAACAGGTGATTGCCTCGGGACAATATAGCTTGCAACCGGACTTTGCTGAGAATTTTATCGCTGAAACAGAAAACGGACCTGAATCGATTTTTGCGATTCAGTACTCGATCAATGATGGAACAGCCGTTGGAAGATTGAGCTATGTAACCGGATTGAATTATCCGCATGGCGCACCACAATACGGCTGCTGCGGTTTTCACCAGCCAAGCCAGAGCCTTGCCAATGCCTACAAAACAGGTGCCGACGGATTGCCGCTTTTTGATACTTACAATGATAAAAACGTTGATTTCGCAACCGAAACGGTGGATCCGCGTGTTGATCACACCATCGGAATTGACGGACACCCATACAAATACGATGCGACCAAACCATTCAGCAACAGCTGGATACGTGACCCGGGGGTTTATGGCTTTTTCCATACCATGAAAGAGCAACAATTGGCAACCAGCGCATCCTACCACAAAGAAGGTCCGTTTATTGGTTCGTCCAAAAACATCGATGTATTGCGTTACGACGACGTATTGCTGATGCAGGCAGAAGCTTATATCGAATTGGGACAGCAGGCTATGGCACTTCCGCTGATCAACCAGATCAGAAAACGTGCTGGCAACAGCACCGGCAGATTGAAAAAGACAGACGGTACGTTTGCTTCCAAATACAATGTCAAAGAGTATTCAGCGGCAGGCTGGACGCAGGATTATGCCCGCAAAGCATTGCAATGGGAACGTCGCCTTGAATTTGCAACGGAAAGTCCACGCTTTTTTGATCTCGTTCGCTGGGGAATTGCCGAGAAGACGCTGAATGCGTACCTTGAGAAAGAAAAAGTAAGAAGACCATTTTTGTCGACCGCCAAATTCACAGCAGGCCGGGATGAATATCTTCCTATTCCGCAACGTGAGATTAGTTTTACAAAGGGATTGTATAAGCAGAATCCGGGATTCTAAATAGCGGTCGGCTTATTAAAGTGTAAGCTTTTGGTATTGTAAATAGGATAAATACCCACCCCGCCCGTTGGGCACCGCGCGGCGGACCGCCCCTCCAAGGAGGGGATTCGAGCGAAATTCCCCTCCTTGGAGGGGTGCCCGATAGGGCGGGGTGGGTAAAATCCGTACAAACAACTATTTTCACAACTACTAAATTAATTTTTAAGTAACTCAGTGAGAATTCTCTCAGCAACAGCAATCAACACTAAATCACCAATCTCTGACAGACAGAAAAATATACTTATGAAAAAAATAATCATTTGCCTGTTTCTTATTGCAGCACTGGCTGGATCGCGAGCTACGGCTCAGGAGTTTAAGGAAAAATACCGTCCGCAGTTTCACTTTACGCCAAAAGCCAACTGGATGAACGATCCGAATGGTATGGTGTATCACAACGGGATTTACCATCTTTTTTATCAATACTATCCCAACGACAAGGTTTGGGGACCGATGCACTGGGGACATGCGACGAGTAAGGATATGATCTCGTGGAAAGAGCAGCCGATCGCGCTGTATCCGGATAGTCTGGGTTACATCTTTTCAGGAAGCGCCGTTGTGGACAAAAACAATACAGCAGGATTCGGGAAAGATGCACTGGTAGCCATTTTCACGCATCATGACCCGGTACAGGAAAAACAAAAAACCGGCAAACACGAAACGCAGAGCATTGCGTACAGTTTGGACGACGGTAAAACCTGGACGAAATACAAAGGAAATCCAGTTGTCAAAAATCCGGGTATCAGCGATTTCCGCGACCCGAAAGTAAGTTGGTTTGAGGCTCAGAAAAAATGGGTTATGACTTTGGCAGCAAAAGACCATATTGCGTTTTACTCTTCTCCTGACCTGAAATCCTGGACGCATGAAAGTGATTTCGGTGCCAATGAAGGCGGCCATGGCGGGGTATGGGAATGCCCTGATCTGTTTCCTATTAAACACGAAGGCAAAGATATTTGGGTGCTGATTGTCAATATCAATCCGGGTGGACCAAACAAAGGTTCGGCCGGACAGTATTTCCTGGGAGATTTTGATGGTAAAACTTTCATGTCGAATTCAAAAGAAACCAAATGGCTGGATTTTGGAACGGATAATTATGCCGCGGTAACGTTCGCCAATACCGGCAACCGCAACATTCTGATGGGCTGGATGAGCAACTGGCAATATGCCAATCAGGTTCCGACGGATCCTTGGAGAAGCGCAAATACAATTGCCCGGGAATTGGGTTTGAAAACGGTTGGAAAAGAAATTTACCTGACTTCGGCTCCTGTTAAAGAACTGGATGTGCTGAACACCACCGGTTTTTCATTGAAAACGGTAAAAGTGAAAGACCAACTGGATCTGACGGAAAAGGCAAAGAACAAAACCGGATTATTCCGCCTGGATTTAACGACCAAAAACACAGCAGATTTTTCAATTGTATTGGCCAATGAAGCAGGCAACGAACTGGTTGTTGGATACGACAAAGCCAAAAATCAATATTACATCGATCGCACAAAATCAGGCAAAATCGACTTTGAAAAGGGTTTTGGAGAAATACACATTGCACCCAGGTTTGCCACAGGAAGTATTATTCCACTAACCTTAATTGCAGATGTAGCCTCCGTAGAGCTCTTTGCCGACAATGGCCTTACGGTGATGACGGACATTTTCTTCCCGGAAACGCCGATGTCCAAACTGCATATTAAATCGGCAACAGGAATTACTGTTGATAATTTGAAATATACAGTTTTGAAGCCTTCGATGGAATAGCTAACTATTTTTGCCACGGATGAACGGCGAACCGTGAATGAGCACGAATTTTTATACTTATTCGTGTTTATCTACGGTCCGCCGTTGCGGTGTATCCGTGGCATTCTCAATTTTATAGATTCCCGACAGCCTGGTGAATCTGCTTCACGGTGTCTTCGTAGTTGTCATCGGATGGTAATCCGAACAAAGACTTTTCTTTGATGATCTTGGCAACATTGTCCGGAACGAGTTTTTCCCAGCCAGGCTCACCCCGTTTTATTTTTTCAAGCACGCTGTCTGTCGTCATGCTCATGTTCTCCTTGTTGTAATTCCGGATATCTTCAATTTTATCATTGACAATAAGATACTGGAATAATGGCCGGAGATGATCGGGAACGACAAAATTTTCGCAGCTGTATACCGATCCGTCAGCCTGTAAAGTTGGGTATATGAACAACTTAACCTTACGACTGAACAGCGTGGCAAAGGATTCCAGAATACCCCCGGAAAGGAATTCGTAGTGTTTTTCTTCAAAAATATCCTGCAAACTAGGGCTTCCCAGCAACAAACCTACTTTTAGTTTCGTAAGTCTCGACAGATACGCCATCAAACGAAAATATTCGTGGTGATTGGATATCATTACCATGTGCCCAAGTGAACAAAGAATGTCAACACGGTCAAGGAAATCCTTTTCATCAATATCCCGATCTCCGCCTTTCAGGTTGTGTAACGTAAGTTCCGACACAAGTACCACTTTGGATTCGTCCACATCGGGTTCGGCAAGAAACTGCTTTTGACCATTGCTGATCAGATCAATGTGTACGTTGGTTATGGGCCGCAAACGACCACGCATCATCAGAATGTGTTTTTTGTACAACGCTTCCGAAGGCTGCAAAACACCGCCATCGCTGCCAAAAAGAGCGGCATCGGTAAAACCATTTTTTACCAGGCGAAGACTCATTAACCGATTGTCCACTTTCAGGAAATCCGGTCCGCTAAATCGCACCATATCAATTTCTATACGCTCTGTGGTAAGATCATCCATGAGCGAAAGCAGCAACGTTTCAGGCGATTTGTAATAGAAAAAACAGCCGTACATCAAATTAACACCAATGATACCCAGCGCCTGCTGTTGAAGCAGATTCTCGTTGTCGCGCATCCGGACATGAATTACCACATAATTGGTAGGTCCTTCCGGCGTAAGTTGAAACTGTAAACCAATCCAGCCATGCGACTCGTTGGTCTTCTGGAAGTTAAGTGCAACAACGGTATTGGCAAAAGCAAAAAACTGGCTGTCTTTGCCCCGTTTTTCAGATAACCTTTTTTCAACAAGATTGTATTCCCTGTTGAGCATTTTCATCAGACGCGATTCCACCACATACCTTCCGCCCTCTTCCGTTCCGTATATTGCGTCACTGAAAGTCATGTCATATGCCGACATCGTCTTTGCTACCGTACCAGAAGCACCTCCGGCTTTGAAGAAGTAAGCAGCCGTTTCCTGCCCGGCTCCGATTTCGGCAAATGAGCCATAAATTCGACGATCGAGATTGATTTTTAAGGCCTTTTGCTTTGTCCCGAGATTTTTATCGTACATAATTGTATCTTAAAGATGAAGAGCTTTATGTGTAAATATAAGAAAAATACCACTTTCAATCCTACCTGAACAAGACAGATTGTGTATTGGAAGAGAAAAATTCTATACCGGATTGATCATTTACGTTAAAACCAACCTCCCGATTTCAATGAATATAAGTTCTGATTATTTGTTTGTCTATGGTACGCTCATGCAGGGATTTGACAATGATTTTGCCAAAAAACTGGATCAATTTTCCAACTTTGAATTTAACGGTTTCTTTTCGGGAATTTTATATGCCGTAAGTTGGTATCCCGGTGCGATATATGTCCCGGATTCGCAAAAGAGGGTATTCGGAGAGATTTATAGGTTACCGGCTCATACCGATCTGCTTCCTGAGCTGGACGAGTATGAAGACATTAATGAAGATGAAAAACTGAGCCTTTATGTACGTCGCATGGTTCCGGTTACATTGAAAAATGGCTCGGTTCTTAATTGCTGGACATATCTGTACAACCAACCCATTGTGGGATTGAAAGAAATTGAAAGCGGAGATTTTAGAAATTTTAGCTAAACCTATTTGACAACAGGTGTCGGCTGGTCCGGGACTACATATTTATTCACATGCTCTCTGTTCCACTCAATGAGTTTGTTGCTGATGAATTTGAGCCTGTATTCTTCTGAACTATCACTTTTGTATGCCAACACTTCCGTGGGGTTTCCTTTTTCATCTTTGGAAGAAGATGCGATCATGTATTTTGGACCCAAAATTGCAATCACTTCACTTTTGGTCATGCCAAGATTTACCTCCTTAATCCGCTCGTTGGTCCGCCAAGCCATATTATTTGAGACACAACCGGTTAACCAAACTGATAAAAAGAATACTATTGCTCCTATTTTGATTTTCATAACGTTTTTATAATACTCATTAAGCATGATTCCCCTTGACCTTTTCCCCAATTATCCTTAATCCGTCGAGCGTGAGCTTACGATCGATTTCAACGAATTCGTCTTTCAACGTTTCAATAATAGAAGATAATCCTCCTGTCGCAACGGCAATACAATCACCGCCAAGTTCGGCCCTGATACGCTGTATGAGCGATTTGACCAACCCTTCATAACCCAGTAGAATTCCGGCCTGTATAGCCTCCACTGTGTTTTTCCCGATGGCCGATTCCGGCAATTTCAAAGGTACTTCGGGCAACTGGGCAGTATTGGCAAACAGTGCCTTTACAGCGGTAACAAGACCTGGTAAAATGGCCACGCCCAGAATTTTTCCTTCGGCAGATACCGTCGTAAAAGTGAGTGCTGTTCCAAAGTCTACGACTACGCAATTTTGCTTGTAGCGTGTGATCACGGCAACTGCATTGGCAATCAGATCGGCACCGATCTCGTGTGGGTGATCAATCGCAATGTCAAGATCAGGAAAAATATCCGGCCCAACCATGATGATATCTTCTCCAAATAATGACCGTAGTGTTTTCTGAATGATCGGCGTCATGGCAGGTACCACGCTGCTCAAAACCACCGTTTCTACATCTCCAAACCAAAGTCCTGCTTCCAGAAAGTGAAGCCTGAGCCTGGACTCATAATGTGACTCGTTATCATGAACCAGCGATCGCACGCGCCAGATATGAGTCCACGTGCCTGTGTCATAAAGTCCAAAAACGGTGTCGGTATTCCCAACGTCAACGGCTAACAGCATAGAGAAGATTTAATTAGAGGCGACAAATTAAAAGTATTATGTAAATAAAACTTCATTTGCCGGGTCGAATTCCCCCAGTTTATTTTGTTTATATCTAATTTTGCCGTCAAATACTTTTCCTCAGCTTTAAATTACTCCAAGAGGTTAGTCAATTCCCTCAGGTGAAAAACATGCGCAACTTTTCCATCCATTCGTTCTTCCTTATTTCAGTTCTGTTGTTTCGTTTTTCTTACAACGCAAATGCCCAGGCCGTTCCGGAATGGCAGGATCCAAATGTTGTCAGCGTCAATACAGAAAGGTCCAGGGCGGATTTTATACCCTACCCCGATGAGAAAAGTGCAATACTGAAATCAGGCAAGTCTCCTTTCGTAACTTCACTTAATGGCTCCTGGAAGTTCAAATGGGCATCGCATCCATCAAAAGCAATGCCCGGATTTTACAATCCAACGGTAAACACAACCAGTTGGGACGACATTCCGGTACCGTCCAACTGGCAGGTAATTGCGGCGAGGGAAGGCCGGCCTTACGACAAGCCCATTTTCACCAATATTAAACATCCTTTTCCCGCCAATCCGCCCCGCATCACTTCTGACACAAATTCGGTAGGAATGTATCGTACAACTTTTACAGTTGAAGACATTCTGAACAAAACAGTTTTTATTCAGTTTGGAGGCGTGGCATCGGCCTGTTATGTATGGCTGAATGGTGAGGCGATCGGATACCATGAAGACAGCATGACACCCTTCGAGTTTAATGTAACCGAGGATATTAAACAGGGTGTGAATCATCTGGCGGTGCAGGTGATCAACTGGTCGGATGGCAGCTATCTGGAAGATCAGGATTTTTGGCGGCTTTCCGGAATCTTCCGTGACGTAAACCTGCTCGTTTTACCAAAAACAATCATTACCGACTTTTCGGTACGCACCGATCTGGATGAAAAAGATGAAAACGCAACGCTAAGAATCGGCGCATTTGTGAAAAACTTCGCAACACAGCCCATTCATGCGCATCAGGCAGTTTTTACGCTATATGATGCAAATGGCACTGTCGTAACCAGTCCGGTGAGCCAGTCAATCAGTGAACTGGAATCTTATCAGGAAAGGGCGATCAGGGTGGAAATTCCAGTGCAAAACCCCTTGAAATGGAGTGCAGAGATTCCGAACCTGTATAAACTGACGATCCAGCTCATGAATTCCGATGGTAAAGTATTGGAAGCAGTAAGTCAGGCGGTTGGTTTCAGATCCATTAAGATTAAAAATGGCCAGCTGCTTGTAAACGGCAAAGCCATCACGATTAAGGGTGTAAACAGACATGAATTTGATCCCGAAACCGGACGCGTCATCAGCCGGGAATCCATGATAAAGGATATCAAACTGATGAAGCAGCACAACATCAATGCGGTGCGGACTTCACATTATCCGAACGTGGCGGAATGGTACGACCTCTGCGATCAATATGGCCTGTACGTGATGGATGAGGCCAATATTGAAAGCCATGACCTTTGGCAAAAAAATATTATTCTGGCCGATAAACCAGAGTGGAAAAAAGCATTTATGGCAAGAGGAACGGCGATGCTGGATCGTGACAAAAATCATCCGTCTATCATCATCTGGTCGCTTGGAAATGAATCAGGAATGGGTGCCAATTTCACCGCTATGGCAGATTTCATACGCCTTGCCGATCCTAGTCGGCCAATTCACTATGAAGGGAGAAGAAATTACAAACCAACAACCCTGAGCGATTTTGACATTATTTCAGTGATGTACCCTTCCACCAACGACATGATCGAACTGGTGAGGCAGGACAAAGCCCGGCCATTAATCGTGTGCGAGTATGCACATGGGATGGGAAACAGCATTGGTAATTTTAAGGATTACTGGGATGTGATCGAAAAGTATCCAACGATGCAGGGCGGTTTTATCTGGGACTGGGTGGATCAGGGATTGAAACTGAAACGCGAAGACGGCACAGCGTATTGGGATTACTTCAACTATATAGATGGTGCAAACGCCGGCGACGGTCTCGTAAATCCTGACCGTATACCTCAGCCAGAGCTGAGCGAAGTAAAAAAAGTATATCAGTACATTAAGTTTGAGTTGCCAGATACATTGCGACAAGGACAAAAAACGGTTGTGATCCGGAATAACTACGATTTTCTGTCCACCAATGGATTTGATCTTGCGTGGTCATTGCAGGAAAACGGAAAAATTATTTCAAAAGGAATACTTGCTAATCTAAACATTCCGCCGCACCAGGCGCACAAAATCAACATTCCTTATGAACTTCCAAATGGAAAATCTGCCAGGAGTGAGTTCTTTCTAAACCTCAGTGTCTCTTTAAAGGCTACCAATACATGGGCTGAAAAAGGACATGAAGTCGCCTGGTATCAAATTCCTGTGGCTGCATACAAGCCGGAAAAAGAGCAGGTAAGTCTTACCCGCAATACGGCGCTGCGGGTAACCCAGTTAAACAGCAACCGGACACAAATTACTGGTCAGTACTTTTCTGTGACTTTTGACAAAAAAGAAGGCCGCATGATTTCTTTTAAAAACAAAAAAGAAGAAATGCTGGAAGCTGGTCCGTATGCAAACTTCTGGCGTGTTACCACTGATAATGACGAAGGCGGAGGTGCTAAAAGTTTTGCATCGATATGGCGTAATGCAGGATTGGATACATTGCAGCTGCTCTCATGCGCCATCAAAACAGAAAGAGTCAATACCCATGCGCATCGTGTACTGTTAACAAAAGTTTTGAAAGGTACTACGGGTGAAATGCAGGTAAATTCAGTTTACACGGTATATGCGACAGGAGATATTCATGTTCAAAATACCTTCACACCCTCAGGTGACTGGCCTATGATGGCAAAAGTGGGTATGCAGCTGCAAATGCCTTCAACCTTTAATAAAATGCAATGGTACGGAAATGGTCCGCACGAAACTTATGCTGATCGAAAAACGAGTGGCCGTGTCGGTGTATATTCCGGAAATGTGGATGCACAGCATTTTCCATACATAGCCCCTCAGGAAAATGGCAATAAAACGGACCTTCGCTGGGTAAGCATTACCAATCAGGGGGGGGTAGGTTTGCTGGCGATCAGCGATTCGCTGTTTAATGCGAGTGCCCACGATTATTCCGATAAAGAACTAAAAGCAGCCAAAACCAGAGGAGCCGTTTTAGCAAGAGGAAACATGACTACTGTTAATCTGGACTTAGCACAAATGGGATTGGGCGGAGACGACAGTTGGTCCCCCAGAGTGCATGCGGCTTATCAGCTTCCTGCCAAAACATACAATTATTCCTTCCGGCTGAAAGCGATTGAGCCTGCCACAAACATTGACGAAGTATTAAATTCCCAACTGCCTTACCTACCTGGAATCTCCAGCATTGAACCTTTGGTCAGTGAAGGCGACAATACGACTTTGAATGAGGAGGAAGAAGAAATAGAAGAACCGGTGGTTAAGAAAGCAGTTGTAAAAAAGGCACCGGTTAAAAGGAAAGCACCGGTTAGAAAGAAACCGGCGGCAAGGAAAAAGAAGAGAAGAAGATAAACATAACCCGCGCGCCTGCATCTTTCGGTGCAGGCGCGCGGGTTTCCAGCCAACTATTACTTCACAGCTTGCAAGGTATAGTCTGCTTTAACAGTGATATTTTGTGCAATTTTAACGAACACGATTTGTGGCACTTCAATTTTATGATCTGCAAGCGCCACCAGAAAAGTGGATGTAAGTAAAATTTTCCCACCAGCCACCTTGATTTTACCCTTGATTGTCCTGGTTTTGGTCACACCATGAACGGTGAATTTTCCAGTCGCCGAAGCGTCATATTCTCCATCCCTGGAATAATCAACAGCCTGATCAATTTTCCCGCTAAACGTTGCCGTCGGATATTTATCCGATTCTATATAGTTTTCATTGAAATGCTCCTGCATCAGTTTATTTGGGAAAGAGAAATCTTTCATATTCATTCGCATGGCAACCTCACCTGTGGAAGTATTCAAAATTGCCTGCGATTTCTTGTTTTCCGCGTTGATGTTTTCCAGAGGCGTCTCAGATGAAAATTTTGTATTACCGGCACTGGTAGAGAACATAGACTGCGCCTGCAATGTCTCCAATGGCAAAACCAAACGGCCAACTACCAGAATAAATGCGATCGATAAATACTTACTCATGACAAACTGTTATTTAGTTGGCTGATTTCTTATTCTTTTTATCAAAACTGAATGTCCGGGAAATATTAAATCCGTAGTGAATGTCTCCCTTTCCCCAGGTTCCGGCTGTTTCACCAATAAACTGCTTTTCGATCATGCCCAATGAATTGGTAAAATGCAGCTGAAAAACATGGCCTCCCGTTTCAATATCTACGCCAAAAGACATAGAATCGTGGTATGGCGCAGTGAGCGTATTTTTCTCCCTGGCCGTCCAGAAATATTCGCCATTGATCGAAACACGTTTTGATATCTTATACCTTCCTCCGATACCGACAGCGAGCAGCAGCTTTTCATCTCCCGTCACTTCCGGCCGGTTACGATACAGATACGTGGGAGAAAGTTGTAAAGACAACTTCTCACTGAATTTGCGGGCAATGAGCACTTGCGCCGTGTAGTGGATCTTATTCTGAAATTTAAGCTCCTTGTTGACTGTGGCAATACCTCCTCCACCAAAAAGTGTTACAGAAACAGGTACAATCCTTGTTCCGGATGTCTGTTCAATCATTTTATACTTACCAAAAAAATCATAAACCTTCTGCGATGTACTCCTTCCTATCCCAACCATAAACCGGTCCGTTATTCCATATTCAAACCCCATTCGCATGGTCGCCTGATCGAGGCCGAAAAACTGGTATGCACCGGAATTAAGCCTTCCAAAACGGTGAGAAATACGGAAATCAAGATGCTTTTTCTTCATCGTTTCAACCGATTGCCCGTTTACAACCCGGGTAGACTTGAAGGTTGCCGTAACGGGATACGATTGAGCACTGTCACTTTTTTGCAACTGGCTCAGCAGGTCATCCTGCGCCTGGGACATAGCAGGGACAGCCAGCAATATTAATATGCGGAGTAATTTCATAGCAAAATAAAATGAGGATTAAGCAGTTACAGTGAGGGTATTTCCATCTGCCGAGAGCGATGTTTTGTAGACTTTCAAAGCAGTTGCAGCAGGGCCTTGCTCAACGGCACCAGTTAATGAAAACTCTGATGAATGGCTTATGCAAAAAATGTCATTTTGCTGGGTACGGTATTGTACCTGGCTTCCTTCGTGGGTACATCTTTTGGATAGCGCTACATATCCGTTCGAAGTCGTGAACGCTACCAGAACATCTCCAATAATTTCAGAAGAACCAGCTGTTTTGAATTTGGAGTAACTGCTGTTAGTGAGATCAATGGTAAAATTGACACTGTTTCCCGTTGTAGTTCCACTTATACCTGTTCCCGCTCCGGCACCTGCGCCCGGATCATCTTCCTTGGAACCGCATGAAGTCATTGTTGTTCCAAGGCAGTAAAAAGCCATCAATGTGGAAGTGCTTAAACCAAGACTTCTTAAAAATTCTCCCCTTTTCATTCCTTCTGCTTGTGACGTTTTCATAGTGATATAATTGATTGGTGAATGCGAATAAGCAGTAAATTCCCTGAGCTTATTTATTGAAAACAGGTGTGTAACGCAGCGAAAGCCACATACCTGTAGTTACGAGATTTACCTTTCCATAGCCGACACCCTTTAGAGGAATGCGGATATAGGGTTCAGCGAGGAGAGAGAGTTTATTAGAAATCCGGTGCTCATAACCGGCCGACAGTGTACTGTGACTCAGCCAAAACCAGCCTGTTTTTCCTTTCCAGCCAGGCACCTGCCCGTGCACATAATCGGAATATTTATAGTCGTATTTTTCCTTTTGAACGTAATAGGAGGCAAAGCCTGCTCCGGCAAATATCCTGGACCGTTCATTTTGAACCAGATCATAACGGAAGCCCATAGGAATTTCGATCATGGTACACGTTCCGTCCACACCATAAGGTGTATTGATATTCGTCACATATTTATTCAGCTTGTATTCTCCTGCCCCCGCACTATAATCTTTCACGCTTCGCACTACGCCAGCCTGCACGTACAATTTGCGAAGGAGAGCGTACTCAATCATCATGGAAACAGCAGATCCCGGCTTGGAAAAGTTCTTCAACCCAACCGTAGTCAAATCCGGAGAATAGCCGAAACGGATCGCCATTTTAGGAGAAATATCCCTTTGTTTCTCTCTTTCTAACGGTGGAACTGTTTCCGGTGAATCAATATCAGGCAACGCCAAACCTTCATTTTTTGTGAAAGGCAATGGATTGATAAAGTCTACGCCATCTGCTGAACTGCGTCCCTGCTGCATTTCTGCGACCTCAGGTATAATCGTTTCCTGACTACCCTGCACATCTGTGGACGTTTGACGCGAACCGCTTAAAGTTTTGCTCCCGGCTGCCTCTCTTCCTGATTCCAAAGGAGATGATATACCTTCACCAGCTTCGTTTTTTAAGCGACCGGATTCAAAATATCCAGCTTCTTTTCTTAAAAGTCCGGAAGCCATCTTCTCGGATTTTCTAACCAGATTACGGGGAGAACCGACATCGGATTTTCGGTAACGGTTGACATATACGGGCACATCATTTTTAGCACGGTTCCTCGCTCTCTTTGCAACGCTCGTTTCTGAAACGGTTGGCAATTCATCTGGAATTAATTCTGTTTCAGTAATTTTTTCCGCGGACGTTGCTGACTGCGATCTCCTTTCTGGTATCTCGACTTCATTTGCCTTAACTGTCACATATTTTTTTCCTGTATTTGCAGAATGATTGACATCAGATACGGGAGATTTCAACCAATAATAGCCCAAGCCCATTGGAATAAGCAGTGATAGCAATCCCAAAGGCCACCATTTCCTCAACCAGCCAAGCGGACTCTTCCCATCATGCTCATCCAGACGCCTGCTTAAAGCATCCCAGTCTGCGGGTTCATAACTTGGATCAAACTCTTCGGATGACTTTCTGAAGAGTTTATCCAGTTCGTCATCTGGTAACTCTGTCATAATTGTCAATGTTTATTTTTGATAACATTTCTCTTAGCTTTTCCCGGGCACGAGACAGATTTGACTTCGACGCACCGGTGGAGATGTTCAACTGCTCCGCAATTTCTTCATGATTATAACCATCAATAACATACAAACTAAACACAAGCCGGTACGCAGGAGTCAGTTGTTGTATAAGACCCACCAACTCCTCATAAGCCAGCTTACTGATCACGTTCTCATCCACCGACACATCTTCCCCTGCTTCGGCGGTCTCAAAAATATCTCTCTTTACTTCATGCCGGTAGTGGTCCAGAGCCGTGTTAATCATCACCCGACCGAGCCACACCTTGAATGATTTATTGGTGTCAAAACTATCCAGCTTTGTAAAAACCTTAAAAAATCCGTCGTTAAGAATTTCCTTCGCCGATTCCCTGTTTTTTGAATACCTCAGGCATACCCCCATAGCATATCCATAGAACTGCTTATAGAGCAATTCCTGGCTACGACGATTTTTTTTCATACAGCCGTCGAGTAGTTCTTGCAGAACAGCGGAGTTGTTCTCAGGCATGCCATTTCATTTTTCTACAATTACGGTTGCTTTGCGACAACGGTTGCGTGGAGGGAGAATAATTTTTAATAAATTTTGAAAACATGACTTTTCTAATGAAATTCATAACCTAAATAACCATGCGTCTATTGATTATTTACCAGTAGAAATGCCAGGTCATTCGTTAAATGCAAAGTTTGCAGCAAGACCAAACACCAACACATGAATGCACACACTTAATCGGTTTCAGGAACTTGATGCAATAAGAGGATTAGCGGCGCTGAGTGTCCTTTTATTTCATTTTACATCATATCAAAAAGTAAAGGAAGTAGGTTTCCATTTCACCTACGGTGTCACCGGAGTTGATATTTTTTTCATGATCAGCGGGTTTGTGATTTTTCTTACGATAAACAAGACAAAAAAATGGCAAGACTTTGTCGTGTCCCGATTCTCACGCCTGTATCCTACCTACTGGGCATGTGTAACACTCACCGGAATTTTTATATTGATCTACCAACCTTCCACTTTCAGTATATCTCAATTTGCTGCCAATTTAACCATGTTCCCTGCTTATTTTGGCGAGGAAGACCTCGACGGCACTTACTGGACCCTTCTCATTGAGCTTCTTTTTTACTTCTGGATACTGATCATATTTATTTTCAATGGTCTGAAACGAATAATCCCAATTGCACTTTGTTGTACAATTGGGATTATGCTCTTTCATTATTTTGCTGCCTGGTACCCCAATTTCTACTGGTTCGCAGGCAAAAAGTTACAGTTGATAAATCACTTTCCTTTATTCTTCTCCGGAATATTGTTTTACAAGATGAAGGTCAACGGGTTCTCTCTAAAATATCTGCTGCTCATTACATTGTGTTTTTTATCCACCTTCTACCTTCATGACAAGGGCGGAAGATCTTATCAGATGATTTCTTTGCTGGAACATCAGTGGATCATTCTACTTTATCACGTAATCTTTTTCTTATTTGTTTACGGAAAACTGACCTTTCTTATTCGTAAGCCGTTGCTCTACCTGGGTAAGATATCTTATAGTTTATACCTCCTACATCAGTTTATAGGATTACAATTGATCGGAACGTTCCATGAATCGTTGCATTTACACATTTACGCCGCCATGGCCTTATCAATTCTGGTCTGCATCGGCCTTGCTGATTTCATCACCAGATATATTGAGAAACCCGCAATCGATCACATCCGAAATTGGTATAAGAATAAAGAAAAGGCTACTTCTGCCTTCAATATCACCGAGTGACTAAATCTCTGTTTCAGGATTGTTTCTCTATCATTTCCAAACCAACGTAGCTACCGAATTAGGCTCAATCGTATAATTGAATTGATTTGCACCATCGCTTACGGTAAACTTCTGATTATCTACTCCCTGATTCAGAACCACAAGGACTTTGCTTCCGTCAGTATTCACAAAGGCTGAACTTTCCAGTTTGCTCGCAGATGTAAATTTATCAGACTGTACTCTGAATGCACCCGGTCTGATAAACTTGGACATGTGTGCAATGGTATAATATTCGACGTTTTTGACAACCGACCCGTTGGCAGCGATTGTTACTACACCTCTGCAATTGTCGCACCCCTTGTTTTTAGGGCCATCATTTTCGTCGAGGGCAAGGTTCCATAACAATGCATTTTTTGACCAGTTGTTGGCGGTACCAATAAAGATATTGGACATGTTCCATTTCAGATTGTCCGAGAAATTGGTTGCCCAGCGACCTCCTGATATTTCGGTAAAATAAAGTCCTTTGTCAGGAAATTTGTCGTGGACCTCACTCATGGCTGACACATTTCCACCATAAGCATGGAAAGCTGAACCTGTTACAAAAGGATTTGTCTGAGCATCACTCAAAATGGCGATCGGATAATCCGGTCTGTCCCAGTTGTGATCATACAACAGGATTTTGGCCTTAATTCCATTGGTTTTAAAAACAGGTCCAAGGTGATTTTTGATAAAAACATTCTGTGCCGCCGCATCCATACCCATCGAAGGATATGCTGCTTCGTGCAATGGCTCGTTCTGAACTGAAATCGCATCAATGCTGATGCCTTCCTTTTTGTATGCATCCAGATATTTTACAAAATAGTTGGCAAATGCGCCATACCATTCCGGTTTCAGACTTCCACCCGCCAGTTTCCCGTTGTTTTTCATCCAACCCGGCGCCGACCAGGGCGTAGCCATAATGCGTATTGCAGGCTGTGCACCTACAACCGATTTTAAAACCGGGAGCAAATCGTCCTGATCCTTTGCGATTGAGAATTTACTCAGTTCAGCATCAGTTTGTCCTGCCGGTAGATCATTGTAGGTAAAATCTTCTAGCGAAAAATCAGACGCTCCCATCGTTACCCTCAAATAACTCATGCCAATTCCTGCCTCCGGGTCAAAAAGATCTTTCAACAAAGCGGCACGTTGCGTGGCATCCATTTTCTTGTTGATCAGGTAAGCGGAAGAGCCCGTTAATGCTGCTCCAAAACCTTCCATTTCCTGAAATTTTGTACCAAAATTGATATTGATCAGATTCGCAGACCCAGCCGTATTGCTCTTACCTATGCTCAGCGGATTTTCCTTCTGCAACAATTTGGTCTGAGAGCCATTGGTTACCCACACTGCCACCTTTCCGGCATCATCCACTTCCGGATGCTTCACACTTTCATTGGGAGAATCCGCAGAACAGCCGTTCATTACCATACTAAGGCACAAACCAAAAACCAATGTTGTTTTTTTCATCTCATTCGTTTATTAAAGCAATGCCGAAAGCGGAATCCACCTCCGGCATTGCCGACATAATTCTTAATAACCCAGATTCTGCTTAAGATTCTCGTTTTTATCTATCTCTCCCTGCGGAATAGGTAGAAGAAGTTTTGCTTCATTCAAACTGTAATTTAAGCTATTACCGTTACCATCTTTCACAGCTTCCATAACAGGAATTGCTCTTCCGGTACGCACCAGGTCATACCAACGCTGTCCTTCAAAGGCAAGCTCCAAACGGCGTTCTCTTTCGATAGCCAAACGCAAAGAGCCTTGATCAGCAGAAGTATTTGCAGCCAGTTTCGCTCTCGTTCTCACCTGATTCAAAAGTGTCTTCGCACCTGCAAGATCTCCCGTTTCATTCAAAGCCTCTGCTCTTAGAAGCAATACGTCAGCCAATCGGTACATGATAATATTCTGAGAAGCGTCTCCGTTACGCATTTTATATGCAAAAGGGAATTTGGTAAGCGCCCAGTATTTATCAGACCATTTACCTGTCACGTCCGCAGTGAAAATGGTGGAAGCCTTACGAACCACATCTTTTTCATCATCATACGCTTTAACAAGATCGTTGGAAGGCGTGTTGAATTTCTTCCAGTCTGTTCCGTAAAACATTCCTGTTCCCCAGTTTCCACCGGTTGCCCAATCTGTAAAGTTCAGTTCAAAAATGGCCTCTGCACTATTTTCATGCTTTCCGTCCCACAGCTCTTCAAAATTTGGCAATAAAGAGTAGCCAAGACCGATCACTTTTTCAGTATTCGCTTTTACCTTTTCCCAATCCTTGTTAGTAGCGTGTACTTTTGCAAGAAGCGTATACACCGCACCTGGTGTTACAGTCATTTTATCCGGACCTGTCTTTGGAACTGCCACAGCAGCCTCGTCCAGATCTTTGATGATTTGTGTATAAACAGCCGCGGCTGTACTGCTCGCCGGATACAGCTGACCATATATCTCTGCCACATTGGAAGATGTAATGGTCGGAAGCTCGTCTACCACCAAAGGGATATCGCCATACAAACGAACCAGGTCAAAATATGCACGGGCACGTATGAACTTTGCCTCTCCTACGATCTGCGCTTTACGGTCAGCACTCAGTGATGCGTCGGTTACCTTTGGAACATTGGCAATGATTGAATTGGCACTTGCAATGTGGTTGTACAGATAACGCCAGTCTCTTGCCGCTACTGCATTCGTGGATAATATCCTGAACTCATCCACCTCGAACCAGGCAGCATTGTCTGCACCGGCATAAGAATTATCCGAGCGACCATCAGCCATGATGTAATTATCCATCACATAGTACTCCGCTGAGCTGGTTTTAAAAATGGAGTAACACCCCGCCAAAGCAGCTTCGGCAGTAGCCGCATTGGTGATAGATGATCCTGCCGTTCCGGTTCCGTCACCACCAACGACGGTCTGAGATATAGGTTGAAGATCCAGCTGATCCTGACAGGAAGGCAGCAATGCTGCCGATCCAAGAAGTATGGCTATATAACTTAATTTTTTCATGAATTCTCTTGATTAAAACTGAACATTAAGACCCACAACAAAAGCACGGGAAACCGGATAGGTTCCGTAGTCAATTCCTAATGTTGCTCCACTTGATGTAAATGCATTCACCTCAGGATCAAAACCTTTATACTTTGTAAACGTCAACAAATTTTGTGCAGTTACATAAACCGATGCGCGGCTCAGCTTGATTTTATTGGCCCACTCTCTATCCAGATTGTAAGAAATCGTAGCGCTTTTAAGACGTAGGAAAGATGCGTTTTCAACAAAACGCGATGAAATCAGTGAGTTATTCACATTCCCGTCGGTTGCACGTGGAATATCTGTGATGTCACCCGGTTTCTGCCAGCGTCTCAACACTTCGGTCGACTGGTTTTTGCTGTCATACATTCCTTCTGTTTCCAGACGTGATGCATTGAACGCCTTGTTTCCATGCGATCCCTGGAAAAGGAATGAAAGATTGAAGCTTTTGTAAGTCAAGGTATTGTTCATACCGTAAGTAAACTTCGGCTGAGCAGAACCAAGAATCGTACGATCCTGTGGCGTGAAAGCACCGTCGTTATTTACATCGCGATACATAATGTCTCCTGTCTCAGGATTTACACCGTCCGAAATGTAACCATAGAATGTACCCAAAGAAGCACCTTCCTGCAAAATAATGATCTGATCACTTCTTCCTTCGACGTCTGCGTAACGATACACCTTGCTCAATTGCAAATCGGTGATTTTATTACGGTTGAAAGCGATATTAAAATCAGTATTCCACTGGAAATCGGATTTATCAAAATTCACAGTCGACAACACGAATTCAAGACCTTTGTTTTCGAGCTTCCCAGAGTTTCTTGGGATGTAGCTGTATCCACTTGTATTTGGCAATGGTACATTCAGCAATAGATCATTGGTTTTTTTCAGATATGCATCGGCAGTCAAAGTGATTTTTCCCTGTAACATACTCACATCCACACCAATGTTGGTCTGGGTTGTTGTTTCCCATTTCAAATCAGGGTTTGGTGCATATTCAGGACCAGTTACGGCAGGACCTGATGGCGGAGTTGTAGCAGTACGACGCGTATAACGGTTCAAACCTTTAGACGCATAGTTGGCAAGCCCTTCCTGATTACCATTCTGTCCCCAGCCTCCGCGTAGTTTCAAATCATTGATGAACTTAACATCCTGCATAAAAGGCTCCGCAGAGATACGCCATCCGGCAGATACCGATGGGAAGAATCCCCATTGATTTCCTTTGGCAAGTTTAGAAGAACCATCCGCACGGAAGTTGGCTGTAACAAGATATTTACTGTCGAAATTATACATCAAACGTCCCAGGTAAGAGTTCAAAAACCACTCCGATTGTTCGGTGTAAGCATCTGTAATCTCGTTTGCAGCATTGATGGTTTTTACAATACCGTCAGCCGGGAAATCTCTTCCTGCCATGTACGAATTGTTCCAGTTGTTCTTTTGGACGGTTGTTCCTGCAAGTGCTGAGAAATTGTGTTTATCCACACTCTTTTCATAGTTCAGCGTGTTTTCCCACAGGTAAGTGAAAGAGTTACTTCTGGTCGCATTTCCTAAACCATGTGTGTTTCCGTCAGTTCCCCAACCTTCCGTAGTCCGGTATGGATCAAGATAGTAATCGTTGGAGTGGTTCATATAGTCAATCCCGAAGTTGGAACGCACAAACAGACCTTTTGCCAAAGTGATATCACCCACCACATTACCAAAAATACGGTTGTCTTTCGTTGCTTGAGAAGGTCCGAACATGGCAGCAAGCGGATTATCCCAGCCAGCTTTCAATGGATTTGTGGAGAAAATGGTGCCTCTCACCGGATGTTCAGAATAGATTCCCATAGTCGGAGGAGCACCCAGTGTTCCCAACACTACCGCATTACGACCCGCATTGTTGTTGTCCTTCACATCACGAATCCTGGCATTGGCATAGCTAAAATTGGTTGTCAACTTAAACCAGCTTTTGATCTGATTATCAAGGTTCGCTCTGAAAGCATACCTTTTATAACTCGCAGGTTTGATGATACCATCATCTTTTGAAATAGCTCCTGAAACAAAGTACTTGCTCTTGTCAGTACCACCCGAAAAAGACAACTGGTAATTTTGGTTGTGCCCGGTTGTAAACACTTCCTTATTCCAATCTGTGGTTTCATTTCCTACGGTAACGTTGTTACCCATTTCATTCATCAGTGCGACATACTGCTGTGGATTCAACACATCGATTTTCTTAGCCATGTTAGAAAATCCATAGTACGCTCCGAAGCTCACCTGCGACTGGTTGGCTTTGCCTCTTTTGGTGGTGATGATCACGACCCCGTTGGAAGCCCGCGCTCCATAAATTGCGGCAGACGATGCATCTTTCAAAACCTGAATGCTCTCAATGTCGTTTACGTTCAGGTCACGCGTATCCATTGTTGGCACACCATCGATTACGTAAAGAGGCTCATTTCCTGCCTGTACCGACGTAGCTCCGCGCACACGAATGGACAATGCTGCACCTGGCTTACCTGATGGCTGAGTTACCTGAACACCGGCGGCTTTTCCCTGCAAAGCCTGAGCCGCCTGAAGAATCGGACGTTCTTCTATATCCTTCGTGTTCACCGAAGCAATAGAAGTAGTAACGTCACCGCGCTTTTGCGTACCATACCCGATCACGATCACCTCATCAAGGCTTCGCTGGTCGGCAGTCATGGTTACATTGATTGCTGTCTGATTCCCTACAACCACTTCCTGTGATCCGTATCCAATGAAGGAAAACACTAAAACTGCCTGAGTATTTGGTATAGAAATTGAATAATTCCCATCTACATCTGTAACCGTTCCGGTCTGGCTTCCCTTCACCAAAACACTGGCTCCCGGTAGTGTCTGGTTTTGCTGATCTTTAATGACACCTTTTACGACAATGTCCTGTGCATGCGCAAGGCTGGTTATCGCGAAAAGCATGGCAATGAATAACGTAACTCGCTTTCCCATAAATTGTTAAATCAAATATTGGTAATTTATTCTATAAATTTTAGGACAATTCCATGCAACAAAGTTGGTTTGGTTTTATGGATTATGCAAATATTTTTTTACATAAATTACTGAATAACAGATAGTTATAATTAAATTGATACGGTTTAAAACCGCAATTATTTAAGACTGATTATGCTGAAAGACAAGCACTAAGAGAAGAAATGGTTAGCAAAGCAACATCCCTGCCGATACGCCTCGCAACCGCTGTTGTTTTGACAAAATAAGAGCAATGAAGAGTTAAGAATGAAAAATGAAGAGTTGTAATTTAAATGAATCCTGGCCTTGCGCAGTGGTAATTAAGGAGCTGCCCAGTTGACGAGCAGCTCGCACATTTCACTTTTCACAAAAAATTTCAAGCCGGTTCGCTCACGTGATCAAGAATGAGTTTGCTCCATCCTTCTGAGTTTTTGGATGATGCAAGTTCTTTTTTGCGGTCTTCCATTACTTTTTTAATACGACTACCGTAAGCCCAGCAGGTACTCTGACGAATGGAGAGAATCTCGGAAAGTTTATGAGATGATATTTTGCCCTTAGTGGTGTAAATCAGGAATACCATATAAAAGGCTTTATTGATAGGAATGCGTGTATTTTGAAAAATGGTATGAGAAATCACCGACTCGTCATAATCGCACTTGGCGCATCTGCGGCTGTAAGGGCTATGCCCGTGGAAATAGTGATCATGCCCGCATTTTTTACAGATGTATCCTCCGCCTTCTGTGCTTTCATTCCATTTTATTCCTGCCAGAAACTTAAAGCAACTGTCATTATCGGGATAAATCTTGCTAAATTCTTCAAAATCGACCTCCGCTGACATCACCCGTGCACGGGTTACTTTAACTACATTGGTTTGTAATACTTCATTATCCTGCGCCAGCAATAAATTCATTTGAGAAATCTCCTCCTTTTGCTGTTGAAGAAGCACGTTCACATCCATCAACTCTCTGTTCTGTTCTTCAATGATTGCCGACTTCTCAGAAACTTCTTTCGTGCGCTCCTTCACCTGTGATTCCAGCTCTATGTTGAGGGTATCTTTCAGTTTTTGGTTCAATGTCATTTGCCGGATGATCTCACGCTGAGCCTTGTCTTTCCGTTTTTTCAGGATTCTCACCTTGTCCCCGATCGCAAACGACAGGAATACCATTTCCAGAACAAAACAAATACTCAGACTGTAATAGGTGATCACACCGAAATTGATGCCGTCTACATGAAGCATCAGTAATAGCTTATGTATGAAACCAATAGACAAAAAAGCATAACCCAAAACAAAGAACCGAGCCGGACGATAGCCTTGCCGGTAAATGTATATCCCCGAATAAAATGCTACCGCCAATGGCACCAGCTCAACGAATTTGTAACTAAACCAGTCTGTATTAAAAAGCAGACAAATTCCGAAGAAAACTGTCCTGGCAATGATCACAAACACGATAAACCGATCCAGCCGGGGCGCTTTTCTGTGTGTATAAAGAAGTGTTCTTGTAAATTGTAAAGCAAAAATACTCACGCCGTAAAGCGCAACACCGTAGGCATATTGATTCCACTCGGGAGCATTTGGCCATAGATATTGATAGGCGACACCGTCAATACACATTTCAAATAGGCCAACGCATAAATTGTAAAGGACGTAATAGAGGTATTGCACCTGTCGAACTGCCAGGTACATCATCAGGTTGTAAAAACTGAATACCAGCACCATTCCGTAGAATATCCCAAAGATGAAATACTCATCCAGCGCATACTGGATAAACCTGCTCACCGAACGTAACACAACGATTACATCGGCAGTTTGATGCGATTTGACACGGAAATAATAAGTACCCTCATAAGACTCATTGTTCCCGATATTGATCTCAAAGTTCTTGTGGTTGTATTCCCGTTGTTTAAACGGATACTGATCTCCCGTTGTACGGGCAATGTAGTTCCCTTTTTCATCCGGCAGGTACATGGTTATCTCATCAATCGTCTGATCGAAAAATTCCAGTATCCAGTTTTTAGAGCTTGCAGGATCATGCCCTATTCTGATTCTGTACCAGTAGGCTGCTTTCAGATTATAATTCTGCGGTGTATTTTTAGTCAGTGATTGGAACTGACTGTTAAGGCTGGGCTTTCTTACATCAGCCAGTGTATAATTACCTGCTGTATCTTCCAGAAATTCAATTTCCCGACCTGTAAACATGTGCTGATCCACAGCATCTTTAATCTGTACAACGGGCTGTGCCATTGTGACCGAAACCGCAATCAACAGCAGAATTCCAACAAAAACCACTATTCCCCGAACCCGGCTCACAATTGTATTCATCCCTCAGATTTTATTAATCCACAAAGTTTACAACTAATTCTCAATCCTTTGCCATATACAACAAGCTTTTACACTCAAATACCATTTACCGTCCGTCCTTTTCGGAATACGTACTTGATATTTATTGCGTATTTTTGAGGCTAAAATTGCAGTACTATGAACATCAGCCGATTGTATACAACGCTGATCTGATTAAATAACTGCATTCCAAATATCGAATTACAGCTTAAAATGGCCGAAGGTGACATTAATACGGAGAAAAAATCTCCTTTTTCAGTAAAGAAAATAAGCTGGGACGGACTTAAAATAACACTTAAGCTTTTCAAATATATCCTTCCCTATAAAGGATATTTCGTAGCAGGAATGCTATTTCTGGTGCTTTCCACGGCCACTTCACTGGCATTTCCCAAGCTCATAGGAAGCATCATCGAAGTAATGGAGGGAAAATCGTCCTACACCATCAATCAGGTAACGATTCTTCTTTTTGTTATTCTGATTCTACAGGCGATCTTTTCCTTTTTCAGGATATATCTGTTCACTATTGTGAGTGAAAGATCTATGCTCAATATCCGTTCCGATGTTTTCAGCAGGATTATCACACTTCCCGTAACCTATCTGGAACAAAAGCGCGTTGGTGAGCTTACCAGCAGGATTACGTCTGATGTTTCGCAATTGCAGGGATTGTTGTCTTTCACGATTGCTGAACTTTTCAGACAAATAGCTACGCTTGTCGTCGGTATTGCCATTCTATTTTACACATCCTGGAAGTTGACGCTTTTCATGCTTGCTACATTCCCTTTGCTTGTGGTGGCTTCGGTATTTTTTGGCAGGCACATGCGCCGATTGTCAAAAAAAGCACAGGACGAACTCGCAGCAGCGAACGTAGTGGCGGAAGAAACGCTTCAATCGGTGAATGTTGTGAAGGCATTTACAAACGAACACCTTGAAATAAATCGTTACACCACCATTCTGCAACGTGTTGTGGATCTGTCGTTGTACGCAGCGCGTTTCCGGGGCGGTTTTGCTTCTTTCGTGATTCTGGCTCTTTTTGGAGGTATTGTTGGTGTGGTTTGGTTTGGAGCCGGTCTGGTGCAGTCGGGTGAAATGAATCTGGCAGATCTGTTCACTTTTATTCTCTACACCACTTTCATCGGCGCATCCATCAGCGGCATGGGCGATTTGTATGCCCAGATCAACAAAACCGTAGGTGCATCTGAAAGGCTTTTTGAGATTCTTGAAGAACCCGCCGAAATTTCTCCGGAAGAATCTTCTACCATTCCGGCTGCAATGATTGAAGGCCACGTATCTTACCAGAACGTCCATTTCTCGTATCCTTCCCGTCGGGATCTACCTGTTTTGAAGGGGATTTCATTTGATATTCAATCAGGAGAAAAAATCGCACTTGTTGGTTACAGTGGTGCCGGTAAGTCCACCATCATCCAGCTTTTGCTGCGTTTCTACAACTACAATTCTGGTCAAATTCTGATTGACAATAAACCGCTTACGGAATATGGCATTTCAGAAATACGAAAAAACATTGCGGTTGTTCCTCAGGAAGTGATGCTGTTTGGAGGTACCATTCATGAAAATATCCTGTATGGAAAACCTTCTGCCACGCCTGCCGAAGTTTATGATGCAGCCAAACGTGCCCATGCGCTGGAATTCATCGAATCTTTCCCAGAGAAAATGGAAACCATTGTGGGTGAACGCGGGATAAAACTTTCGGGAGGCCAACGCCAGCGTATTGCCATTGCCAGAGCAATTTTAAAAGATCCGAAGATCCTTATTCTGGACGAAGCAACGAGTTCGCTGGATGCAGAATCAGAAAAACTGGTTCAGATTGCGTTGGACGAACTCATGAAAAACCGGACCACAATTGTGATTGCGCACCGGCTTGCTACGATCAGAAAGGTTGATCAGATATATGTGATCAAAGAAGGACAGATTGCAGAGTCAGGCACGCATCAACAGCTTTCCTTGCTCGACAATGGTCTGTATGCCAGTTTAATAAAATTACAATTTGAAGCAACAGAAAGCCTTTAATGGAAAATAGTAAAGATATCAACGTAGAAAACCCTTCTGTTTTTTTTCAAAATGAGTTGGACAAAGCCCGCTTGTCGGAAAAAGAAGCACAGCAAAATTTCAACACATTAGCAGCTGCCAGACTATTCGTTTTCTTCCTCCTTTTGCTCAGCATTTGGCTGGTCAATAAAACGGCAATAAACACCATACTGATTGGTACGCTTGTTCTCACGGTTTTGTTTTTTGTATTGATGAAAAAACAACAGACTGCGAAGAGAGAGCGAAATTTTCAGAGAAACTTACAGACTGTAAATGAAGATGAATTGGAACGCCTGGCTTTCCGTTTTAAAAGAACTGATACAGGAGTTCATTATCAAGAAAAAAATCACAGCTACGCTACCGATCTTGATGTATTTGGAGAGTATTCGCTTTATCGGTTGCTGAACAGAACCCGCACCGCCGAAGGAAGCAAACGACTGGCAAACTGGCTTAAAAACCATGCTCGATTGGAAGAAATTCTGATGCGGCAGGAAGCCTCCGCAGAATTTAAAAAGCACACAGACTTACGTCAGAAATGGGAAGCCACTGCTCTGCTCCACGAACATGCAGCACAACAGGTAGGTGCTTTTCGTGCCTGGTCATCAGAAACCCTGCCAACAGAACTCAAAAATTCACTAAAATGGCGTTTTTGGCCGGTTGTAACTTTACTAGTAGCCGGGTTTTGCGTTGCAGGTATAATTCCGGGCTGGGTTCTGCTCCTGAGCTTGGCCTGGCACGCTGTTCTGTTGAAACGTTTTCAGGAAGCTATTCTTTCCGTTACCAACCGTACCACAGCCCTGGGTTTTACGCTTACTGCCTATTCTGAATTGCTTGAGCTGGCTGAAACTGCACCGCACCGTTCCAGATGGTGGAATGAAAGGAAAGCACTTATTTCAGGCTCTTCAAAGGCACTCAAAGAAGTCGGCAGTCTGTTTGAAAAACTGGATTACCGTAACAATGTCTTTTTCTCTTTGTTCGTCGGTATTCCTTCTCTCTGGGACCTACATTGCATCGCAGGGCTGGAAAAGTGGAAAGCAGCTCACTACACACATTTAAACGATTGGTTGGACGTATTGGCTGACGTTGAGGCAATGAACAGTTTGGCAGGACATGCTTATGCTCACCCGGAATATGTGATTCCCCAAGTGACCTGGGAAAACGGGGTTGTGATTGAGGCACAAAATATGGGACATCCGCTTATTCCGAAGGAACAACGGGTAAGTAACGATTTTTCGATGAGCGGAATGGGACAAACCATTCTTGTAACCGGCTCTAACATGTCGGGTAAAAGTACCTTTTTGAGAACCATCGGGCTCAATATCGTGCTTGCTCAGGCGGGAGCGGTTGTGTCGGCCGCCAAATTTTCCTGCACGCCGGTGAGGGTTTTCAGTAGCATGCGAACCCAGGATTCACTCGAAGAAAATACTTCGTCGTTTTATGCTGAGTTGAAAAGACTGAGGCAATTATTGGAAATGGCTGATGAGGTGAATCAAGCGCCTGTATTTTACCTGTTGGATGAAATTTTGAAAGGCACAAACTCGGCAGACCGCCACCGCGGAGCCGAAGCACTGATCAGGCAATTGCATCCCAAAAAGTCGGCAGGGTTTGTCTCCACCCACGACCTTGAACTGGGCGAATGGGGAGCTACTGAAAATTACGTTCACAACTTCCATTTCCGTTCGGATGTAGAAAACGGGCAATTGCATTTTGATTACAAACTTCATGAGGGAATATGCCGTAGTTTCAATGCATCTGAACTCATGAAAATGATGGGTATCGACATTGGTCCGGATAAGTAACAAAATAAGCCTAATTGAAACTGCTTCAAATGATATCGGCTGTTTTACGTAACTTTACCATTCATAATTACGTTTGTGGATAACAGCAACATGCGTGGGGCTGAATTTAAAATGAATATCTCTAATAAATAACGCTTATAATAACCTGAATGATAGTAATGATGGCGGGACAGTTCGTATTGGGATTGTCAATTTTGGAAGGAATACAGGAATGGTGGCCAGGAGCCCTGGAAGTAATAGTAATGGCAGGACAGCTTATTTTGGGCTTGTCCATACTCGTAGGATTGCATGAATGGGGGCATATGGCAGCAGCCAAGCTGTTCGGTATGCGGGTAGAGAAGTTCTACATCGGCTTTCCTCCCAAAATATTTAGCTTACAAAGAGGAGAAACAGAATACGGAATCGGAGCTATCCCGCTTGGAGGTTTTGTAAAAATATCAGGTATGATCGATGAGTCGATGGATACCGCAGCCATGAGTTCAGAACCACAGCCATGGGAATTCCGCTCTAAACCAGCCTGGCAACGACTTATCGTGATGCTTGGTGGAATTATCGTAAACGTGATCGTTGGTATTTTCATCTTCGTAGTACTTGCTTACAATGAAGGAGAGCAAATTTTACCAAGCACAGAATTGAACAAATACGGAATCGTTGCGAGCCCCCTTGCAGAAGAAATTGGATTGAAAACCGGTGATAAAATCGTGAAGGTGAACGGAAAACCTTATAACGATTTCAGAGATATTATTGGCCCGGAAGTACTTATGGGATCCAACAGCTCTTACACCATCGACCGCAACGGAGAGGAAATTCAGATTGATATTCCTAACAACATGATCGAGCAGTTGGCTGATCTGGACGAAAAAGGAACTTTCATTCTTCCACGTGCTCCTTTCAAAATTGGAGAACTGGCACCGGGATCCAACGCTGAAAAAGCGGGTATTAAGGTAGATGATCGCATCATCGGGATTAATGGCGCACCAATCCGCTACTTCGACGAATTGCAGGCAGAATTGAAAAAGCTTAAAGGCAAACAAACAACGGTGGTAGTTCAACGTGGAGCAGAGCAAAAATCGCTGCCTGTGGAAGTAACTCCGGAAGGAACCATCGGATTCGGATCTCAAACGCTCCTGAATTTCACAACTGTTGAATACACATTGCCGCAGGCTATAAGCGCTGGTACAGCTGATGCCTTTGGTGTGGTTTATAACAATATTAAAGGTTTTGGTAAAATTTTCCGTGGTGAAGTTTCGGCATCCAAAGCATTGAGCGGTCCTATCGGGATCGCGCGTATGTTTGGTGGTGTTTGGGATTGGGGCAAATTCTGGCGCCTAACCGGACTTTTATCTATGGTACTTGCATTTATGAACGCCCTGCCTATTCCTGCACTGGATGGTGGCCATGCAGTTATACTTTCTTACGAAATCATTTCAGGACGTAAACCATCCGATGCATTCCTCGAAAATGCACAGAAGGTTGGTATGGTTCTTCTGCTTGGACTAATGGCATTTGCGATTTTCAATGATGTCTGGAAAGTGATATTTTAATTAAAATGGATAATGGAAAAATGAAGGACGGAGGAAAATTAATCAGACTGAACACCAGGCACTTTTCTCCTTTCTCCTTCCTTCGTTTTTCAACTTTTATCATTTTAGTTTCTTCCTTTTTTTTGATTTCTGCATCTCCCAAACATGATTACCATGTGAGCGTTACACAGATGCAGTACAATCCCGGCACCAGATTGTTTGAAGTGAGTATCCGGATTTTTACCGACGATCTGGAAAGGGCATTAGGTCAAACCAATGGTAACAGCCGGTTTTCGATTAAGAATAACGACCAGAACGACTCCTTTGTATCGGGTTACATTCAAAAGCATTTTGTACTTGCCGACGATCAAAAAAAGGTTTTGCCGATTCGATACCTTGGAAAAGAACAGGAAGAAGATGCTACCTGGGTTTATGCAGAAATCCCTTTTAAAATGCCGTTGACAGGTCACAAACTTCAAAATAGCATTTTAGCAGAAACGTTTGACGACCAGGTAAATATGACGAATATTACCATTTCGTCCGGTAAGAAAACCTACCTTTTCAAGAAGGGACAACTTGTTCATTCTCTGTAATTGGTTAACTTACCAAAGCCTGACATAATGAACTATGGCATGGCTATTTTGTTATATATTCCCTTTCTTTTGAAAGTCATTATTTATATATTGGGAAAAGATATTCTGTCATATTGACAGACCGCCTATGAAATTTGAACCTTCTGACTTATATAGTCGGCTACTGATGTCCGATTCGGATATGGATAGCCTTGAAATTGTCCCTCTCGGAGGTCCTGACGGATCCGATGAGCCTTTTGAACTGCCTAACGAACTCGCTATATTACCAATAAGGCAAACTGTTCTCTTCCCGGGAATGGTAATTCCTGTAACCGTAGTACGCCAGAAAGCCATTCGACTGGTAAAGAAAATATACCGCAACTCGGACATCAACCTCCGCATTTTAGGAGCTGTAACGCAGGAGAAACCTAACAAGGAAGATCCGACAGCTGAGGATCTTTACAGTGTTGGAACAGTAGCTCAAATCCTGAAAATGATCACTTTACCGGACGGCAATGTAACGATCATTGTACAGGGAAGGCAGCGTTTTGAGATCAAATCGATCATCAGCGAAGACCCGTACATTACAGCTTCTGTTCAGGCGATTGAAGATACTTTTGTAGCTCCTACGAAAAAGGAATCCAAGGCATTGTTGCAGTCTTTGAGAGATGGCGCGCATAAAATCATGCGACTTAATCCGGAAATTCCGCAGGAAGCACGCATTGCGCTGGACAACATTGAAAGTCCGGTTTTCCTGATCCATTTCCTTTCTTCCAATATCAATGTAGAAGTTGCCGACAAGCAAAAGCTGCTTGAAGAACGTAACGGACATAAACAAGCCACTCTTTTGCTGCAATACATGATGCGGGAAATTGAGATGCTTGAACTGAAACGTGAGATCCAGTCAAAAGCAAGCTCTGATATTGACCAGCAGCAGCGGGATTATTTCCTTCGTCAGCAGATCAAGGTTTTGCATGACGAATTGGGGATCGACAGCCCGGAGCGTGATATGGATGAGATTCGTCTCAAAGCAAGCCAGAAAAAATGGCCTGATACTGTAAAAGCGCATTTTGAAAAAGAACTGAACAAGCTTCAAAGGATTAATCCAATGGCACCCGAATATCCGGTGACGATGAATTATCTGGAAAACCTTGTGGACCTCCCATGGTCGCAATATACTAAAGACAATTTCGATCTGGTAAGAGCTCAGAAAATCCTGGACGCTGACCATTTCGGACTTGAAAAAGTGAAGGAGCGGATCATCGAATACCTTGCTGTTCTCAAACTGAAAGGTAATCTGAAAGCACCGATTCTTTGTCTTTATGGCCCTCCGGGAGTTGGAAAAACTTCTTTGGGTAAATCGATCGCCAAAGCACTCAACCGGGAATACATCCGTATGGCTTTGGGTGGTGTGCATGACGAAGCCGAGATTCGTGGCCATAGAAAAACTTATATAGGGGCAATGCCTGGCAAAATCATTCAGAATATCAAAAAGGCCGGCTCTGCCAATCCTGTTTTCATTCTGGATGAAATAGATAAAGTAAGCTCCGACTACCGTGGCGATCCTTCTTCGGCTTTGCTTGAAGTACTGGATCCTGAACAAAATTCTTCTTTTACAGACAACTATCTGGAAGTAGAATATGACCTTTCGAAAGTCTTGTTCGTTGCAACGGCCAATTCTCTGGACACCATTCATCCGGCCCTTCGTGACCGTATGGAGATCATTGAAATGACCGGTTACACGATTGAGGAGAAATTGCAGATTGCGAAAAGATACCTGGTTCCCAAGCAACGGAAAGACCACGGATTGAAGGCAACTGATGTAAAAATGGACGATACCGCTCTGGTTAAGATCATTGAAGGATATACCCGTGAATCAGGTGTTCGTAATCTGGAACAAAAGGTAGGTGCTGTGGTCAGGAAAATTGCAAAATCAGTAGCGATGGAGCAGGAATATCCTAAAACAATCAAAACCGAACAGGTTGAAAAATACCTTGGAGCGGAAATATTTGACAAAGACCTTTATCAGGATAACGATTTCGCAGGTGTTGTAACGGGCCTTGCCTGGACATCTGTTGGAGGAGAAATCCTGTTTATTGAAACAAGTCTGAGCCGTGGAAAAGGCGGATTGACTTTGTCGGGACAATTGGGAGATGTCATGAAAGAATCGGCTGTGGCTGCCCTTTCGTATCTGAAAGCCAATGCGGACCGTATGGGTATTGACTACCGTATTTTCAATCACTACGATCTGCACGTACACGTTCCGGCTGGTGCGGTACCAAAAGATGGTCCTTCTGCCGGTGTAACAATGGTAACCTCCATGGCTTCCATATTCACCCAGCGCCGTATAAAGCCTTATCTGGCCATGACGGGAGAAATCACGCTTCGTGGAAAAGTGCTTCCTGTTGGTGGTGTGAAAGAGAAAATTCTTGCAGCGCGCCGCGCAGGTGTTCGTGAAATTATTCTTTGCGTTAAAAATCGTAAGGATGTGGAAGAAGTACCAGCAAACTACATCAAGGATCTGACTTTCCATTACGTGGATCAGATTGATGAAGTACTGGCGATTGCTTTGCTTCCCGAAAAAGTTAAGAACGCTACCCAGTTCGTTTTTCCGGAAGAAAAAAAGGAAAAAGAGGAAAGCGGGTTTGTAACGGTGGATGTTTGAGTTGTTAGACTTTAGAATCGACAAACACTATGCTACATTTCAACGCAAAGGGTTTCTTAGTTCCAAATCTTAACATCTCTTCGAACTTGGCAGAACTGGAATCTGAGTTTGTTGATAATATAGATTCTGAAAGACGAAGGCATCTATTCACAAAATATGTTGAATATTCTAATTTGTTGAAAAGTCAGCTGACAGAAAGCTCATTGTTACAGTGGATAGATGGTTCTTTTATTAGCAAAAAACCGGATCCGGCAGATATTGACATTGTAAGCTTTATAAATTATAAAGAACTAGAAAACAATGACAAGCGATTGGATAGGTTTAAATATCCTTTTTCTTTAACTAACTTTGAACTAGACGCCTACATAGTTTTGGTTTATCCAAGAGATCATATAAACTATCCTTTGTATGTGGGAGACAGGTTATATTGGATGGATTTATTTGATAAAGCTAAAAGAAACCGTAGTGGCGTAAAAAGCCCAAAAGGATTTTTGGAGTTACAATTTTAAAAATCAGACCATGAATAATTCTCAGGTTTTTAAACTTATAGACCTTATTGAAGACATCAAAAAAGTTGATGCAATGATTTTATTGCACGATAATATTGATACCTCTTCATTCATGTCGTCGCAGTACGAATCAAAAAAGACAAAATTGATGAGTCAGCTCATTGATCAGTTAATTGCTCCTTCCGTTCAGTCACCACAAACTTTGTCTCTTATACGACAGGTTCTGGCAAAGTTCTACCCGGAAAACAGCACAAATTTAAAATACGATGAAAATATTGAGAAACTCTCGGCTGCCATTTAATTAAAGTTGGTGAAATATTGAATCAAACAGCAAAGAGGCACCCGCAAGTGCCTCTATGTTATTTTAAGGGTTACTGCAAAAAACTTGCGTCATCATTGCTGAACAAGAAATCGCTTCAAATGTCATTACCACAACTATCGCCAGAACTTCTGGATCAGCGCCCTGATTTATTACTAGGCCATACACAACTTCTTGCCTTACCAGAGAAAATAATCCAGTTTGGTACTGGCGTATTGCTCCGTGGCTTACCCGACTATTTTGTCAACAAGGCAAATCAGCAGGGAATTTTTAATGGCAGAATTGTAGTCGTAAAATCAACTAATACGGGTGGAACAGACGCTTTTTCTGAACAGAAAAATATCTTTTCTCACAGCATAAGAGGAATTGAAAACGGAAATCAGATTGATGATATCGTGATCAATACCGCTATAAGCCGCACGCTTGCAGCAGCCAGCAGCTGGGAACAAATACTTGAATGCGCCCGTAATCCTGAAATTAAAATCGCGGTTTCCAATACAACGGAAGTGGGTATACAGCTCACGGACGACAATCTGTTCGCTTCGCCTCCGGCTTCATTTCCAGGAAAACTGACGGCTTACCTGTACGAACGTTACAAAACATTCAACGGATCGGCAGAGTCAGGGATGGTGATTATCCCGACTGAATTGATCGTAGGCAACGGAACCAAACTACGTGAAATCGTACTCGAACAGGCGAAACGACACGATCTGGGACAGGCATTTGCTGAGTGGCTGGAATTCAACAATGAATTCTGCAATTCACTTGTAGACCGGATCGTACCCGGAAAACCAGATGCCGAAACCATTGCAGAATTAACCGAAAGACAAGGTTTCAGAGACGACCTGCTTATTGTCTCCGAAGTGTATAGTCTGTGGGCGATTGAAGGCGGCGAAAAAGTAAGTGCAGCTCTAAGTTTTGCTGAGGCAGACAAAGGTGTTGTTATTGCTCCGAATATTGATCTGTTCAGAGAATTGAAGTTGCGGTTGCTTAATGGAACGCATACGCTTGCATCAGGACTGTGTTACCTTCACGGAGAAGATACCGTCCGCCAGGCGATGGAAAATCCTGAAACCGCTGATTACATAGCCAATGTGATGTTGAAAGAACTCGCTCCCGCCATTCCATATGAACTAGATCTGAGCGTAGCTGAGGAGTTTGGAGGCCAGGTTCTGGATCGTTTCAGAAATCCTTTTATCCGCCACCAGCTTATTGATATTACAGTGCAATACACGGCAAAAATGAAAATGCGGAACGTACCGACACTTCTGAACCACTATAAAAATTCAGATGCAGTTCCTGAGCTTTTTGCAAAAGGATTTGCAGCTTTCCTCCAATTTATGAAACCTGTTTTGCACAAAGACGGCGGATTCTACGGAGATCGTAACGGACAGCTTTACTCAATCCGTTGCGATTCAGCAGCTTATTTTGACGAAAAATGGAAGAATGCTTCTTCTCCGCTCGATCTGGCCAGCCAGGTACTCGCCGATGCTGATTTGTGGGGAGCTGATCTTACCCTGCTCCCGGGATTTGAACAGGCGGTAAAAGAAAATATGATCGTTACACAAATAGCTGAATAAACATTTATAACCCCGGGATCACCTCGGGGTTATTTTATATCCTCCACCACAACGGTGCTCTCCGCTCTGTTGATTCCATACACCACTACCCTATCCTTCACGATACGATCAATGGCAATACCCTGACCGTGAATTCCAACAGGAATTGTTTTGACGTATTCCAAAGTATAACCCCAGGATGGGATTTTCATCACATATATTTCCGGACGGTCGTGGCCTGTGAGGTACAATAATCCATCGCCACCAAGGGCACCGCCTGAATTACTTTTAGGAGTAAACAGCTCAACAATATTCTTTGGAAAAATCCAGGACTCTACTTCTTTCCAGTCAAGCGTGTATTTAACGAATGAGGTCCAGCGTACATCCCTTCCTTCACTGGCTTCTTTTCCACCATAATGAGCGAAACCGATATACCAGAAACCATCCTTCTGATCCAGCCAGGTCAGTGAGCCGTGATTGTTGATTCCGAAACTATGATTTCCAATGTGTTGAAGTGTTTTGGCATCAAAAATCTCAACAGCGCTGGCCATTGGAATCTCCGGATAATTGGAATTGGCGCAGTAGAGCTTCCCTTTTATTACGACACCACTATTCAGATGTTTAATTCCCCTCTCCGATCCGTCCCAGGATTGAACCAGTTTGCCATCAGCTTTGGTATACTTATGAATCGTGCTATTGTTGATCACATAAAAATGACCTTTGTCAACAGCGACAGCCTGTTTTGCCTCTTTGACCTGAAACTCTTTTTGAGAGAATGCCTTTTCAGAGAGAACCACACTAAACAACAGAAAAACGAACAGAAATTTACCCGGCATATGATACATTTTAGACATCCTCAATACTAAAACTACAAATTTAAAGCCCTCGCCAGTTTTGAATCTTTTTGTAAAGTTCAGCATTATCTTCCTCATCCGTATTGTAATAAATATCTCCTTTTGCAGTATTCAGAAGGATAAATGGGCTCACCTTTTTGTTGACATAGAGTTTAACCTCTTTCCCATTTTTCAATTTAAAACTTCCCTTCGCATAGTCACCAGCTGCAAAACCATTCGACTTGTAAGATATTTCAGGCAGTTCATTTGCCAGTTTCTGGCCCAAAATTTCCTGCTTGGTCAACGTGACACCGTAAGAACCTTTGATCTCTAAAACGTTCTCTTTCAGCACAAGCTCACTGGTTTCGTAATCTGAGAACTGTGAAATCACAACAAATGCAGCAACAAGCAATGTAGCACCTCCCACTACATACGAAGTCATTTTCTGGCCCTTATCAGCGTTATATTTGTTTCCTGCAATGATCATATACATGTAAGCGACCAACGGATACAAAGTCATAAACATGCTTGCCCAATTGTTGTTAATCAAACTGATAAGCACGGTTCCAGCAAATAGTGAAATTGCTAAAATGATGTGAAATCGTTTAAAGAATTTCAAATACCCATCAAGGTCGACAGCGGCACGTTTTGCCTCGGACATTGTATTGTAACCCGACAAAATGTATTTGGCGTTATTTTTTGTAACAATAAAACCGACCGAAAAGAAAATGACAGATAGAAGTAAAGCAATGTAGATCATTATGAATCGATTAAGGATTTATCTAAGCAAAATCCAGTCTGAAATAATTTTCAATGCTGCCGGTGAAAACGTTTCTTCAATCTCACCATACTCCGATACGTTACCTGTTTTCGCAGTTTGAAAAAGATGATTGAGCCCGGGCAATTCCTGTGCGGTTAACGCTACCTTTTTGTTTTTGCCCAATATCGCCCGAATTCCTTCCAGATTTTGCTTTGCCGGAACCTGTAAATCCTTACTCCCATTTAAAGCCAGAACAGGACCTGTTATTTTTGCCAGATATTCTTTGGGTTTATGATTCATGAAGGCCACATACCAGGGTGAAACCGTCTTTTCCGTCAATTGCTGTGCCTGCTTCCTGACTGTATTCTCGTCCATTGTTCCTTTTGAAAGCATATTAAGATGCGATACAAAAAGGCCTTCTATCTTCTTCTTTGTACTGTCTGTGACCGAACCGTTTTTGAGCAAAGCATATACTTTTGAATTTGTATCATTATATATTTTCAGCATCTCCGGGGAAGCGCCGGATGCTTCACTGGTTAATCGAATCTGCTCCAACATTAGCTCATCAATTTCCATCCCGGGAGCAGCAAGCAGTACCAGAAAATCCGGACGATTATTCCCTGCGGCGACAATTGGGCCAACCAGCCCGCCTTCGCTATGGCCTATCAATCCTACTTTGTCATGAGTAATTTTTTCTTCTGTTCTCAAATATTCCAAAGCAACGGCGGCATCCTCTGCAAAGTCGTAGGTGGTAGCTTTTGCAAAGTCCCCTGTTGATGACGTGCCGACTCCTCTGTCATCGTATCTTAAAACGGCAATTCCGTTCCGGCTCAAATGATCGGCTATCACAGCAAAGGGTTTATGGCCGAAAAGCTCGGAATCCCGGTTTTGAGGTCCGGATCCACTCACCAGCACCACTGCCGGGAAAGTGCCGTTCCCATTTGGTATTGTCAATGTCCCTCCCAGGGTGACTTCTGCTTTTTTATTCTCGAACCTCACCTTTTTCTCCGAATATGGAAACGGAGGTTTCGGAGTTTGCGGACGGTTGGGGCCGGTATATCCTGCTTTATTCTTAGAAAAAATCAAAGGAAACTTGAAGCCATTTTGCTGCCATTCGCCAGTGATGGTACTATCATTGCTCAACTCGCCCACATATACGGATTTGATCATTTCGAAATTGACAGTTATCTTCTTCTCTTCGAACATCACCGAATTGGCCTTCATTCCCTTCACATTCTGAGAGGGAATATCCATCACAGTCTGATAGCTACCGTCCTGTTTATCGATATTAAAAATGATATTGATTTGTCCGCTGGGTACTTTCAACGCGCCATTCCAGGATCCAGTGATTTGCTGGGCGTTTGCGAAAGAAGAGATGAAGATGATTAGAATGGTAGTGAAATATTTATTCATGTATATTGGGGTAAATTTTGAGAAATGTAGGTTATGCAATATATACATATCGTTGCGACATCTGAAAGTTACGCACTGTCAGTACAATTGCTTTTACCCTACTCACACAAACGTTAAGAATCCTGATTGAAAGATCAAATATTCTTAAAAGAAGTTAGAACGATTAATTTAAACCAATTTTGCCTTCATCAATACCGACTAACAAACTCAATCAACAAACATGAAATTTTTAATAGTATCATTGCTTTTCGGCATATCTTTATCCCTACATTTCAATTGTAATGCGCAATTACAACATGGTTTTGCGACCCTAAAATTTCCCCATGATATAGAAAAATTCAGTATCAAAAATTTCCGTTTCGCGAGTAATCATATAAGGCTGTCAGAAGTTCCAGCGCAATTGATTTGTCAAGAAGAGATATTATATACAAAACTGGATTCAAAGACAGTCTCATTGTCGAACCTAGAGATTGGACACTATGGAGCAGATTATTTATATAAAACCGAAAAATACATTTATTCACTTGATGATTTTTCGGTTGAGCTAGGCAGAGAGACAATTATTAATGTCAAAGTTACAAACAAAGAAATACAACAGACTGGCGGAAACTGCGATTGCGACATAAACTGTGACTTGAACGAGTCCAAGTACTTTACCAAACACACTAAAATACCAAGTGGATTCTCTTTAAAATGGGTGGAATATCATGGAGACAGCGATTTTTACAGAAAAAATGGTGGGATAATGTTTCTAACTGACGGAAAATTCAATGGTGTTCTCAACAATAAGGGTCAATGGCTAGTCGAGCCAAAGTTTACTGATATACAAACATGTTCAAACAGCGAATTTATATATCAGGTCAAAATAAATGACAAGATTGGTTATTTTAATATCAATACTCAGAAATTTACCGTTCCAGTAGAATATCAAGATACACGTGTCAACTATATAGGAGGTTACTATATTTTAAAAAAGGACGGTAAATATGGAGTCATTGATAGCTTAAACAAAATCGTCATCCCTTTTAATTATGAAAATATTGTTGCTGATGGAAGTAAAAATTTCGAAGAATATAGTGTAAAACAGAACAAGAAGTATGCTCTATTTAGACTAGGAATGCAACTAACTGACTTTAAGTATGATAACCTATATTTAAAAGATAAAGACGACTTTTGCCACTATTACAGTATAAATGGGAAATTCGGCTATCTTCTGAGTAGCGGAAAAGAATTAACAGAACCCATTTTTACCTTACCATCAAGCTTCAAAGGTAATCGGAATTGTACCTCTGCAACACTAGATGGGAGAGAAGTTTTGATTAATAAAAATGGAAAGGTTGTTGATTCGGATTCGTGCAATTGAGTTTAAAAAACTATGAATTCAGATAAATTCCCGTGTAGCCGTCTCAACAGTATGTAGACTCTCGTTGTAGTAACCTGTATGGCGTAAACTGTGTACCCATACCACACATAGAAACTTAAATCTATTGATTCCGTATTACTAATCTGCAACGGATTGTGCTTAAATGAAGTTACTAATTTCATTTTCTGTAACCTTATCTCCTATAAACCTTACTTTTGTGACAATGCGCACTTCATGATTTGCCCCACAAGCCAATGGAACAAAACACACAGCTTCAGCTCGCGGCTGAGTTCATGCACTATACCAACAAGAATATTTTTCTAACAGGAAAAGCAGGAACGGGCAAAACCACCTTTTTACATAATCTCAAAAAGACACTTCACAAACGCATGGCCATTGTGGCGCCTACGGGTGTGGCGGCGATCAATGCGGGCGGCGTTACGATACATTCCTTTTTTCAACTTCCGTTTGGTCCTCATATTCCGGAGAGCTTTATGGCTACGGCTAGTGTTCACAAATTCAGCAAGGAAAGGATCAATCTGATCAAAAGTCTGGATCTGTTGGTGATCGACGAAATCAGTATGGTGCGGGCTGATATGCTGGATGGAATTGATGAAGTTCTCAGAAAATACAAAGACCGCAACAGGCCATTTGGAGGTATACAGTTGCTTATGATCGGCGACTTGCATCAGCTTTCTCCGGTGATCAAGGATGAGGAATGGGGCATGCTGAAAGCGTATTATGACACCATTTACTTTTTCAGTAGCCATGCTTTGCGTAAGACCAGCCCGGTACGGATTGAACTGACGCACATTTACCGGCAATCGGATACAACGTTTATTGATTTGCTCAACAGTGTCAGAGAAAATAAACTCGATACCCGAACGCTGGAAATACTGAACCAACGCTACATCCCGAATTTTAAACCGGCAGATGACGAAGGTTACATTACGCTCACCACGCACAATGCGAGTGCTCAGAATATCAATTCAGAAAGATTACAGGAACTCGATACCAAAACCAAGACTTTCAAAGCTGAGGTTTCAGGAGATTTTCCGGCTATGTCGTACCCGACCGAACAAAACCTTGAAATAAAAGTGGGTGCTCAGGTGATGTTTGTTAAAAATGACATTTCGAGAGAAAAACTGTTTTACAATGGCAAAATAGGCCAAATTTCCCGCATGACCTCGGAAGCGATTTATGTAAAATGCAAGGGAGAATACGGTGAAATAGAAGTGGAGAGAGCTGAATGGCGCAACGTAAAATACGCACTGAATGAGCAAACCAAGGAAATTGAGGAACAGATCATCGGCAGTTTTGTTCAATACCCACTCAAACTTGCCTGGGCGATAACGATCCATAAAAGTCAGGGACTTACGTTTGAAAAGGCCATTATAGATGCGAATGCCTCATTTGCACATGGTCAGGTTTATGTAGCGCTTAGCCGCTGCAAAAGTTTTGAAGGTATGGTGCTAAGCACCAAAATTGGTTCTTCAAGTGTAAAAACGGATGGAACTGTGGCTGCTTATTCGCGCGACGCAAGCAATAATCCGCCTGACAACAGACAGCTACTTGATGCCAAGTTTGATTTCCAGAGATCCCTTTTATTCGAATTGTTTGATTTTGGCGAGACCAAAAGAGCATTCTTTCTTTTGAACAGAGTCCTGGAAGAAAACGCAACCATCATGAATCCTGCTATTCTGGATGCTGTAAGACAAACGCGGGACACTTTTGAAAGGGATATTTTCATTGTTGCAGAAAAATTCAGAAACCAGCTTAACCAACTCATGGCGGAAGTGGCTCTGCCGGAAGAAAATGATGCCGTAAAAGAGCGCTTTGGCAAAGCCATCAACTATTTCTCCGAAAAAATAAATTCCTTTTTAGAGCCGGAAACGAGTGGTCTGGATATCGAAACAGACAATACGGCCGTAAAAAAAGTGGCATTGCAGGCACTGGAAGTTTTACAAAAATCTGTATTTGTGAAAAGTGCATGTGTAAAAGTTTCGCAGGAAGGATTTAGCACCAACGCATACCTGCGCGCAAAGGCCAACGCAGACATAGATTTCAAAGCCAAAAAAGATGCGGGTCCTGTTAAAAAGGAGGTGACGGCACCCAAAAACATGCAGCACAGTAAGCTTTATGCTACTCTGAAATCGTGGAGAAAAGACGTTGCCGCAGAAAACAATGTACTCGATTACATGGTAATACCCATGAAAACATTACTTGAAATATCGGAAACACTGCCAACAACGTCAGACCAGCTTGCTCATATTAAAGGAATAGGGAAAGCGAAAGTCAACCGGTACGGATCATCATTAATCGGGATCGTGAAGAATTATTGCCTTGAAAACGATGTCGAAATACCGGAGATTAACGAAGCGGCACATTCGGATTTAGGATTGAAAACAAAAAAGGAGAAATCCGATACCAAACGCATCAGCTTAGAACTGTTTTTGGAAGGTAAAACCATTGATGAAGTAGCACTTGAAAGAGGTTTGACACCGGCAACCGTAGAAACCCATCTAATCCATTTTATTGAAACCGAGGAACTTGATATTTATAAGCTATACGCTCCTGACAAGATCACCGCAATTACGGCCTATCTGACTGCAAACAGACAGGCCACGCTTGGCGAAGCAAAAAATGCTTTGGGCGATAATTATTCTTACCCGGAAATCAGGGCTTGTCTGAAATACCTGCGGACAACCGATCTATAACTTCAAAATCTACATCCGGCTCTTTGCCAGATGCCTTTCTAGTGAAAAGTGTATTGATATGGGTAGTTTCATTGAAAAAACCACAGTTTTTCAGAAAGAACACATCCTTTTGCTGTCCACCGGCATAGTCAAGCCGGTAACCTTTCCTGGCCGTTGCGTCTGCTGTAAATTTTGCCTCTGTAAGTTCTGACCATTTAGCCGAACTACTTTTTATCCACTGATTCCCGAAATTTACCTGACGGCTCACATCACCCATTTCCGGGATGAAGTTTTCGAGAAATGAATGAAATCGTTTCAGATAAGTTTGCGTTTTGGGTCTTTGAAAACTGGCAATGAGCCTCCACTGATTCTCCTCAGGAGCAAAAAAATAAGCGGTGTAGGTTGTAGTACTGTCGCCGGTCGGTTTTCCTCTCAGCAAAAAACGGTATGTATTTTCCGCCTTCCAGTTGTATTTCAGATAACTCTGCCCTCCCGAACCTTCATTGCCAAACTCGCCAGTGTAAACATCTTTCCCTTTTCCAAGCATTTTAATCTGTTTGTCTTTTGGAATCGACTTGGGATCATCGGTATGAAAGGGACTCCAGACTGAAAATAATATCCGTCTTTCCTTTTCAGAGTTGACCTGCATTCCGAAATATCCCTCAGCAAAACCGTTCGCCATGTAATACGATCCGATCACATCCTGATCTTCCGGAACAGTTACCTCGTTATAGAACCATTCTACTTCTTCATTTTCCGGCATGGTGTAACTCAAATGAACGGACGGACCGCGTCGTCCCCAATAGAAGTAGCCATCCTTGTTGTCTTTTACAAATGCCATTTTTTCATTTACAGCGCTCCCATCAACCGTAATCCCATTTATCTCTGCAAAAGTTGCGGACGTTTTGGAGATACCCCGAACAGCTATTTTGAGATAGCCTGCCTTCTCAACAATCCATTTACCAACTAAAAATTTTTCAAACTTAGGACTTACATCCACTTTTTGCGATTTGCCAAGAGCTGACAATTCCAGTTGGGCGGTCCCGGCTGTGCTCAAATTTAAGGTAACGTTCAATTCACCGGCTTTTGCCAGGTACACATATATTTCCGGCACCTCTGTGGAATTGCTCCAATCAGCTAGTCCCTTTTCTGTGATTTTAGCAGTGCTACCTCCTTTGACCCATGTGTTGCCACCCAGCGGAATGTATACGCCTTCTTCTGCCATTACAGCACCTGAAAACAACGTAATCCAAAAGTATTGAAAGAGGAATTTTGACATAGCAGAATAGGTTCAGGATTGAAGCTGTAAAGATAACTTCCCAGAGATATTCATTTCCTTTTGGGGCAAAAAGGCACATCAATCTCAAAACTAAAAAACCAGAATCCAACTGAAAAAAGTACAAGCTGACGAAAATTCAACTACCTAACCCTTAGGATTATAATAGTAATTGATTGAGGTAAATTAATATTAATTATTAAAAAAAATTATTAGCCGACCGTGCTTTGAAATGTGATCCGGGCGGCTGTAAATTTCCTAAATATTACTACATACATGATCACTTTCCACTATGAGCTCTAAAACCGCACAAGAACTTGCATTACCTGTTGGCGTCACCCTCGACCGATTTATTATGCTAAGCCAGAGCGCTTTCCCGTATGCCACAGGAGAGCTTTCGCAACTGTTGCGTGACATTGCACTTGCCGGCAAGATCATCAACAGGGAAATTAACAGAGCAGGCCTGGTGGATATTGCAGGCGGCAACGGAACGGAAAATGTGCAGGGCGAAAATCAACAGAAACTGGATATTGTTGCCAACATCCGGTTTATCAGAGCGCTGAAAAATGGTGGAGAGGTTTGTGCTATTTTATCTGAGGAAGATGAAGACATTATACACACCGGAAACGATCAGGGCAAATACGTGGTAGCAATGGATCCGCTGGATGGTTCATCCAATATTGATGTGAACGTGTCCATAGGGACCATTTTTTCAATTTACAGAAGGGTTACACCAACAGGGACAGCTGCTACGATGGAGGATTTTCTTCAGGGCGGACGTAAACAGATCGCAGCTGGCTACATACTCTATGGTTCGTCCACGATGCTGGTTTTTTCAACGGGTGAAGATGTAAATGGTTTTACACTGGATCAGTCACTGGGTGAATTTATTCTTTCCCATAAGAACATCTGCTCTCCCAAATCAGGAAATATTTTTTCGGTTAATGAAGGAAATTATTACAGCTATCTTGAATCTGTTCAAAAATATCTGGATAACTGCAAACGCAAGGGATTCAGTGCCAGGTATATTGGTTCGCTTGTAGGTGACTTTCATCGGAACCTGCTCAAAGGAGGTATCTATCTTTACCCATCCACAAAAAAAGACCCGAAAGGAAAACTGCGGCTTCTTTACGAATGTTATCCGCTGGCTTTTCTCGCAGAGAAATCCGGTGGAAAAGCAAGTGATGGCTTTGGCGCTATTCTGGATATTATTCCCACGTCCGGGCACCAGCGATCACCCATTTTCGTTGGCTCAGCTGCTATGGTAGAGGAAGCTGTGAAGCCATAATTCCGCTTAGCTGATATAGTTTTTGTACCTTTGCAGTATGCAGACTACGGAAAACAAATTTGAGCAGTTTAAACTTAACCGTCAATTACTCAATGCTATTGAAGAAGCCGGATATACCGAGCCAACTCCGATTCAGGAACAGGCCATCCCGCTTGCACTTGGTGGACAGGATATTTTAGGAATAGCACAAACAGGCACAGGAAAAACAGCCGCCTACACATTGCCTCTACTCATGCGAATCAAATTTGCCCAGGGAGAACATCCCCGGGCTTTAATACTTGCACCTACCAGAGAGCTTGCCATGCAGATTTCAGAGGCAATTATTCAGCTGAGCAAATATACGGATATACGTACCGTAGTGCTTTACGGTGGACTTGGCCCTAAATCACAGATAGAAGCGTTACGAAAAGGCGTGGACATCATTGTGGCAACGCCCGGGCGATTCATGGATCTTTATCTGAAAGAGGAGATCGTGGTTAAGTACCTGAATGTGATGATCCTGGACGAAGCTGACAAAATGATGGATATGGGCTTTATGCCACAAATACGTCGCGTGCTTGAAATCATTCCCAGAAAAAGGCAAAACATGCTTTTCTCTGCTACTTTTTCCGATAAAGTCGAAAATCTTTCTTACGAATTCCTTGAATTTCCGACAAGAATAGAAGTGACGCCGCAGTCTACCACGGCTGAAATGGTGACACAAAAACTTTATGAATTACCGAATTTCCGTACGAAAATTAACCTGCTCACCTATTTACTGGAAGATAAGGAAACATTTAACCGTGTTCTGATTTTTACAAGGAGCCGTGAAGTAGCCAGCCTTGTTCACCAGAATTTGCTTGGACGGGTGGTTCAGGAAAATGAGCTGCGTGTGATTCATGCAAATAAAGGGCAAAATACGCGTATTAACGCGATGGATGCTTTTCGTGAAGGTTTTGTACGCGTAATGGTAGCGACAGACGTAGTTGCCCGCGGTATTGACATTACAGAGGTCAGCCATGTGATCAATTTCGATGTGCCGCTTATTTATGAAGATTACGTACACAGGATTGGCCGTACCGGGCGTGCAAACCACATTGGGCAGGCCATTACATTTGCTACGGTTGCGGACGAATATCACATCCATAAGATCGAAAAGATGATCCGCATGGAAATTCCGCGTGAAGAGCTACCCGAAGAAATTGAAATTGCGTCAACGCCGCATGACGAACGACAGGATATGCTCAGAGAAATAGATAACCAGAAAAGGAAAGAAGATCCAACCTTTCTTGGCGCTTTTCACGAAAAAAAGAAAACATATCGTCCGGCGATGAAAACGCCTTCCAAAGGCCAGAAACCTCGCAACAGGAATCCGGGAACCCGCAACAATTCAAGCGGACGATCCAAAAGGAAATAACCAGTGCGGAAATTAGTTAAAGTTATGGCTTTGACTAATTTATTAATAATCGGACAGTTATTGATCCAAACGCTAAAAGCTCCTTGCCAGGAGCTGCTTAATGCAATACATTTCGAATAATTCCGTTTATCTTGGACAATAGAAAACCTGTTTCTCTATTAAAGCTTTTATGAAAGATTCTTTTGTTATTTGGCTTGCCCTGTTAATACCTGCATTCAGTATGGCCCAGGAAACCCATCTGGCCAGCGCGGGTCCTGCTTCTGATACCAACGTGGCCTCGAAAAGGCCCCTGGAATTAAAAGAAAGACGTATTCTGCCTTTGTTTGGCGAACTAAGTAAGACCTCAGATCAGATTGATGAAGAAATTCGCTTTTTGAGCGAATGCGACAAATCGTTTACTACCCGTACCGAAGCCAGCAGTTTTTTTACAGCCCGCGCGTGGGAATATCTGCAGGAAGGTGCGCTTGATACGGCATGCTACCGCTTCAATCTTGCCCATTTACTTGACGATAAAAACGTAGAGCCTTATTGGGGATTGGGTGTTGTGTCTTACCAACGTCAGAACTGGGTAGATGCTAAAAAAATGCTTAGCCGAGGGGTTGAACTGCAAGGAAACAATGTTGCTTTACTTGTGGACCTTTCAACGGTTGATCTGAAATTGTTCGAACTTACCAAAAGAAAGGAGGAACTGGATGAAGCTGCTACTGTTTTGAAGCATGCCACAAGTCTGGATTCGACTTACGCTCTCGGGCAGTACAACATGGCTCTGGTTCACTACAATCTGGACGATCCTGATAAAGCTTGGGAAAGCTTGCACAATGGACGAAAACTGGACTTTGGCCAGATCAACCTTGATTTTGTTGAATTATTAAAAGCCAGAAAGCCAGATCCGCTTGGCTTCTTTAAGTAAGCATTCAGACAATACAATGAAAACCTACCCAATCAGGAAACCTGAGGGGTAGGTTTTTTTATTCAAATTGGGATCAAAAGTCTTTATTTAACGGTAGATATGAGCCGGTAATTTGCCATTACTTTTAGCATTTGAACAGCCAGGAATACACCACCTGCTTTTCATGACCAAGCTACCCTATCTGGCAAAAAAATGAAATCAGCATTATTTGCGATTCTTCTGCATGCATTAGCCTGGCAATTATGTCCTGCTCAGGCCCAAACAACCAAACCTGCTTTATCCCCACTTATTGAGAATTTACTTTCCTCCTCGAAAACCTTAATCAAGCGCGCCGAATACGACTCAGCTTCTTCCAGGCTCAGACAGGCGCTACAACTTTCACTTAATACCAATGCCCGTCATCTTGCTGTGGTATGTTATGATAAACTGGCCGAATTGAGTCTCCTTGTAGGCAAAACAAACGAAATGAACCGGTTTGATTCCCTCTCCCTGCCCATTGTGAAGCAACTTAAAGACACGGTTCTGCTGATCAATGTATACAATCGGCAAGGGATTCAGTTCATTGAAAAAGGCAAACATAAGGAGGCTGAAAACTATTTAGGGATGGCACTTGCTCTTGGTTTGGAGAAGGAAGCTTCTAAAAAAACAGCTGAGGTATACAGCAATTTCGGCTCCATGTATCTTGGCAAAGGTGAAAAAGATAAAGCTCTGGAGAATTTCTTAAAAGCATTGAAACTATACGAGAAAAATGGTGCAGAACAAGGCATGGGAGAAACATACAGCAATATTTCCTCCCTGTTTTATCTTTTGGGAAAAGTGGATGATGCCATTCAGTATCAACAAAAAAGCATCGAAATCCGAAAAAAACTGGACGATAAAAAGGGGCTTACCACCACGAATATCAACATAGGACAACTTTACCTCATTAAAGGGAATAACCCACTGTCACTAACCCATTTACAACAAGCCTTAAAATACGCAGAAGAATTAAAAAATAAGAAACTGTTGGCCTCTGCATCCTCCGCTCTTTCGGCTTACTATTCCAGAGCCAAAAACTATCCTGAGGCGCTGATCTGGCAAACAAAAGGGATCACATTATTTGAAGAAATTGACGATAAACAAATGCTGTCCAGGCTGTACGTTTCAGCGGGAAATCTGGCGAATGCGGCGAATGATTCCGCAAAATCCATAGGTTATTACAAGAAGGGGCTCAATCTGGCGATTGCGATGAACAATAAGGAAAACATTGCCAATGCCTATGAAAAGATAAGCATATTCTTTACCGGACGACAGAATTTTGAACAGGCACATTTTAACTACAAACAGTATATCGCTTACCGTGACAGTATTTCAGAAAAAAGTAATCTGGCAAAAATTACGGAGATCCGCACTTCATATGAAACAGAGAAGAAAGACGGAGAAATAACACGACTCAATACACTTCAAAAACTGAAACAACTGCAAATTGAGAAACAGGAAGCCGTGATAGCAGGTAACTTTTTGGTGGCTAAACAAAAACAGGCAGAGATAGAACTGCTCTCGACTGAGAAAAAATTGAATGAGGAGGCATTGGAAAAACAAAACCTGATCACCAAAAACAAAGAACAGCAACTGGCACTGGCAGAAAAAGAAACTGAATTGAGAGAAAATCAGCTCACCAATCAAAAAATGATCAGAAACCTGCTGCTTGCCGGCCTGGCGCTATTGTTGGTTACAGGTTTTACGTGGTTTAACCGGTTCAAACTGCGGAAGAAAATACAACAGCAAGCCGATCTTCTGGCGATCAGAAACAGTATAAGTAAAAACCTGCATGACGAGATCGGCAGCACGCTTACGAGTATCAATATCCTGAGTAATGTATCTCAAAAAGCGATGAACTCAAATCCTCAGCAGGCACAGGAAATGCTGGGCAAAATAGCGGGACAAAGCAAAACGGTGCAGGAGAAGATGAGTGACATTGTGTGGGCTATCCGTTCAGAAAATGAAAAAATCGAAAGCCTGGTCGCCAGAATTAGAGAATATGCCTCGCAAACGCTGGAAGCCCTCGATATTGAGATCAAAATTACATTTGATGACGAACTGATTGACAAAGAATTACCCATTCAAACACGAAAAGAATTGCTGTTGATATGCAAGGAGGCGATCAGTAACATTGCCAAACATGCGCAGGCATCGAAAGTGGCCCTGTCGTTTGGCAGAAACAAAGAGTCGCTGGAATTGAATATTAAAGACAACGGCAACTGGAAAGGAGACGGAACGGGTACGGGAACAAAAAGCATGATGGAACGCGCCAGACAGCTTGGAGGAGAACTTTCCATCGTGCCTGGTAACTCAGGAACACTCGTGCATTTACTGATTCCTATAACCTGAATATGGTATGTTATTGATCAATAACCTGAGTTAAATTTGATCCATGATTCCAAAAGTGCTCATATATGAAGATAACGAAAACCTGCGCGACAGCGTGGTGACGCTTCTTGAATGGGACAAATCGTGTGACGTGGTCGGTGCTATAACAGATGCAAGTTTTGTAAAAAAGGATGTGGCACGTTACAAGCCCGACGTTATTATTATGGATATAGACATGCCTCACAGCAATGGCGTGAGCGCCGTGAAAGATCTACGAACAGTTAACAAAGACGTTCCGGTATTGATGTTCACCGTTTTTGAAGATGACGACAATGTCTTCAACGCCATTTGCGCCGGTGCCAACGGATATATTCTAAAAAAGAACCTTGAATCTTTACAGGCTTCTGTAACCGACGTATTGGCCGGAGGCGCTCCCATGTCGGGCTCCATTGCCCGCAAAGTACTTGGATTTCTGCCCAAATTTGAAACCAAAAAAGACCCCAATCTCGAACTTCTGAGCAAAAGAGAAAATGAAATTCTGGAATTTCTTGTGAAAGGTTACAGCTACAAAATGATTGGCTCCGAACTGGCGATTTCGGTCGAAACGGTTCGAGTTCACATCAAGAGCATTTACAGAAAGCTACATGTAAATAGCGCTACGGAAGCTTTGTATAAGGTTTCGCAGGGAAAGTAGCAGGCAAGCGCTCCCAACGCCACTAACCCTAATATGTTATTGTACCGCACCCAAGGTTAAAGGAAATTTGTAAACAAATAAGTGTTTTCAATCTCCTGATTTCTTTAACCAAAAATTTCTATATCATGAATAAGCTGGTCATTATCCTCCTTGCTGGTTTTCTTTTCCTTGGCTGCGAAAAGAAAGAAAAAGAAATTGAACCTGAGAATATTAATAGCTATGGCCTCGACGCCACTTTTGATGACGGACGAACCGTCCATTTCAGTCAGTTTAGTCCCGAAACAACTTTTGAAGGGATATTGACTGTCGGGTGTTTTTTCGATGGCGACCAGATGGCAATTGGATTCGGAGCAACCAATTATCAGGATCCCACCAAATCCAACGGATTTGATGCTGGTTTCAAAGTTACGGGTGTCACCAGCGCCAGAGCATATCAGTTTGCCAAGGAAAATACCAACGCGGCCAATACCTCAACGTACATAAAAAGGATCAGAACCGGCTCTGCTGCGGCAAAGCCTTCACCTCTGTTGATATACGACAACAGGGCTAACTACCGCAGATTCCCGACGGGTGAAGGACTTTGTAGTGAAGAAGAACAGACAGTAGATTTTCAAACGATCGACGTTACCAAATATAGCGACAAAGATGGCGGTACGATTGAAGGTACTTTCGATATCCGGGTTTATAACAAACCAGAAGACAACTGCCTGAGTTATCAGAAAACGCGTATCACAGGTGTTTTTAAATTGAAAAGAGCCAATTTTGAGTAAACATTCCGGCAATGGCCTATCAATAAAACCCGGTAATCTGACTCTCAGTTTACCGGGTTTTACTTTTTTGCCTTCTTTTAAAAATGTAGCCATTCAACCAAACGAACAATAAAACCGCTATAATGATGAAGACCGCATTCCATGCGTAGGAAAAACCGACAAACGTTTCGGTACCGTCCAGACTCAACTCATAACGTATTCCGTTCCTGTCGGCGGTGGTTGTTTTTTGATTAAAAGGAAGTGCATGAGCATAGTCGTCTCTGGTGACCAGCTTATTATCAACATCTATATAACCATACTTTTCATTGAGACGAACCATGGAAAGCCCGTTCTGAAAATAGGACGCAAACTCATATTTAAGCGGAGTCCTGATTTTCCCAGTTTTATCGATATGCCCGAATTTGCCATTAATAGCCACCGCAGCCCGGTCTTCGGCGGTAAAACCGCTCGCTTCGTCATATAGAAATGGAATTCTCACTTTTCCGGTTTTATCAATGCATCCCCATTTGTTATTTTTTTTCACCCAAAACAACCCGGCAGTTGGTTTTCGTGTATCGGTATATTCAAAGCCCGTAATCATTTCGCCGGTAAAAACATTGATGAAACCATACCTGTCGCCATATCTCACCCGCTCCATTCCCTGACCGGAGAACTTGTATTCAGGATCAATGTCATCAAGTGCAACCGGAATACGCAGGATCATATTTTTGTCAATAATCCCGTATTTGCCTTTGTACAGAAAGTGATAGATGCCTTTCGCTTCCTTTATCTCTTTTTCTATGTAAGGACTAAAATTCCAGTTGAGCAGATACAGTTCTTTTTTCTTCCACCAGATAATGTCCTCCTTTGTGTCGCGGTTGCAAACGAAATCGACCGTCGCTTTTGAGATCAGGAAGTCATTTTTAAAGTTTTCAATGGGAATTCTGTAAATCGTTTTTCCCGTTGTGTCAATGTAAGAGAGTCCGTATTGTTTCCCAACGGAGTAAATGACCCAGGTTTTGCCTTTGTAAAATTTGTCGGTACCCAAATACACAGGCTCCACCACTACCCTGCCCTTTTTGTTGATAAAACCGTGTAATCCTTGTTTGGCTGCATTTGCTTCCATAGGCACAAATTCGGCCAGACCGTCGGCAAACTCACCGATGTCTTTGTAAGCCGGGGTTAGTTTGTTGCCATTTTTATCAACCAAAAAACTCTGATAGCTGCGGCAGGAAACATCGATTTTCTTGACCACGTAAACGCTGCCGTATTGCTGATGCTCGGAATATTCTTTCAGCCAGGCAGGTTCTGAGGAAGCTGGTTGTTGGGCAAATAGGTGATCGGTATTGAGAAGTAAGAAGAAGAAAGCAAAATACCTTCCGGCGAGTGTTAATATATTCACTGTTGTATTACGTTCATTTCCGGATTCAATTGACAGCAACGAATATACCAATATCTCATTTTAAAGAGCAATAGTTTCGACAACTTCGGTCTGAATGGTGAAGCCAGGCTGAACGACTAAGTAACAGTTCCAATTTTTATAAGTCGGCGGTCTGCATGGCGTAGCCAGGCTGAACGATCAAGTAGTTTCATTTTTTTGATCCGTTCAGCCCGACGATGTCGTGCAGACCGGATCAAAAAAAACGATCCGCCGGAACATGTCTGACGGATCGCCTTTTTATATTTTTTGATTTTTAACGGAAAACAAATCCAGTTGGATTCGCACCTACTTTTACTGAATCTATAACAGAGCCATCGGTACGGTAGCGAACAGCGTAGCCCGATTGTACGAATGAAGGAGTAACTCCCGCATAAATTAATCCTTGTTTTGGATCAACAGCCAACCCGGTAAAAAGTCGGTCGATAAAAGGAGTTGTTACATTAATCTGCGAATCGTCAATTCCTACTTTATAGGTTTTACCCTTTTGGCTAAAATCAGATGTCAGCACAAAATAAATTGTCCTGCGATCCAGACTGAAAGTAAAATTCGAGGCTAATTTCGCCTGATCCGCTCCTGCGTAAAGTGTTCCTTTTGCATACGTATCCGTGCTCACTTTCGAAATTCCAATTCCTGATCCAACCCAAAGTTTGCCATTAGCATCTATTCCAATTGGCGTTGGAGCTGCATCAAAGGCGACCGTCCTAATGATTTCATCCGTAGTAATATCAATCACAGTAAGGTTTTTCCCATTTGTGAAAGAGGTCGTTCCTATATACAGCTTACCACCATCAATAAGCAAATTTTCAGGCCCCTTGGCAATGTTTATCTTTTTCGTAACCTTATTGGTTGCCAAATCAATAACAGCCACGTACCCTGTTGAATAATTGGAAACATCTGATCCCCAACATGAAACGTATAATTTCGAAGCACTTGCGAAAGCTACTCTTATTGGGTTTTCAATATCAGGAGCACCTATTGTAGCTATTTTCTCCAAAGTATTGGCATCTACAATTTCCACCTTATCCTGACCAGCGGCATTATTGTCAACGGCGATAGCACCAGTTCCATTTAGCACTGCGTAACCCTGCACACCACCTTTAAGGCTTCCACCATTAACTGTTGCATAAACGTCGATATCCCCTTCTCTCTGCTCACGGTTAAAGAATGATAAACTTCCGTTATTATCAGACCAGTTGCCCATTGTCGTTACAAAAACGCCATCAGTATAACTGCCTTTTGGCTTTGGATCGCTCTGGTTACACGACCATGCTATTATGGATAAAGATGCGGCTAAAATCCCCTGGGTAAGTTGTTTTTTCATTTTCATATTCAAATTTAGTGATTCATCCGGTTACTAACCCGGATTGTCGTTGTTAAAGCGTTTTGATGTTTTAATTTTCCTGTACGTTCTTGCTCTGGGACTTGTAACTAAATAGCAAATTAACGGCAAAACTTCTTCCCGGCATGGCGTTGTTGCGAACATTCAGGTAAAAAGTATTTCCAATGTTATTGACTTGCCCCTGAATGCGTACTTGTGTTTTGTTCCAATCCAGAGTGGTTTCAGCAAGCAGGTTTGTCAACGCATAACCTTCCAGAAAAAGGGAATTATCGGTTCTGGTAAATCTCCTGCTTACACCCAATACCTGACAAGACAACCGCACTTTTTGATAGGATACAAAAGCATTAAGATTACCAGAATGAACAGGCACGTATGTCAGCTGTTTACCAATAATATCCACAGCATAAGCGTCGTAAACTTTTTCCTGCGAACTGCGTGTGTAAGTATAACCTGCCCTCGCTCCTGTTTTAAAAACACCAAAGGTGCCGTTCCATCCGCCTTGCGCCTCTAAGCCTCTTGCCAATACTTCCTGCAAATTTTCTACTTTAAAACTTTGTCCAGGATTCCAGTAAGTCCAGTTTTTAATTCGGTTGTGATAACCTGTCAGAGATGCTGTAAATGAGTGGCTTTGGTTAAGTGCAAAACGCTGTTCTATACCAATTTCTTTGTTAAAACCACTTTCCGGTTTGATGTCCGGAGTACCTAGTACCTTCCAATACCTCTCGTTCAGTGTCGGCACACGATAACTTCTCGCCACCGATCCCATTATTTTAAGGTTATAATTCACCCTCCTGATCAACGGATATTCCACTCCAAGCGAGGGCGTGAAAGGTGGCTGATATCTGGTGACAAATGCCTGGCGCAAATTCGCCGAAACCAGTAGTCCCGACATCGACTGCCAGCGGGTGAGCAAAAACAGGTCTCCCCTGTTTTCCGTAATCTCCGGTTTTTCATAACCTGTAACCCGCGTCCGGAAATGAGTCCAATCTCCTCCTGCTTTCACCTGAATACTACCTACTGAGCCAACATTCCAGTGAAAATCCTTTTCTACTCTGCCTGCAAGTTTATCCGTAACGGCATGGTCAAGTGTCGAATAATCTCCCGTGGCATAATCCAGAATATCCCGCACCCAGGATGTGCGCACAGAGAAATCTTTCCATTGATACCGCAGCATCGTCCTGTAAGCCTCGGTCTGCGTGAGCTCTCTACCTGCCAAATTGCGTGGGTTCAGAGTGAGTTCGTTACTTGTGAGCCACACATGTGCAGAAATCTCATGATTGTTTTTTGACTTGAAAAAAAGATCCTGAACCAATCCCTTCTGAAAACTTTCGGAAGGTAGCAGACGGGCATCGCGACGGGTACTATCCGGGAATCGATTTTTCATGCTGCCGTAATAGGCAGAGGTTTTACCTGATAAGCCCCAATTTTCGCTCAACGATGTTCCATATTGCGCAACGGCTTGGGTTTGACTGTTATTAAAACTTTCCTGTTGTCTGCCAATGGCTACGTTCAGACCATGAGCAGGTGCAACACTATTTAATAAAATGCTCCCCCCAACAGCATCCGTCCCTACAATACTCGCCGCAGATCCATACTGAACGGATACCTGATCGAAACCAGCCACGGGTATGGTAGAAAAATCGGATTGTCCCAGCGTGGGGGAATTTATATTTAAACCATTCCACAAAACAGCGGTATGATTGGCCGAAGTGCCTCGAAATGAAACCGTGCTCAACTGTCCCGGACCATAGTTTTTAAAAGCAATGGCTGTGTTGTACAAAAGCAAATCTGCAAGATTCTGAAACCTAAACTGGCTCATTGTCACAGAATCAATTTTCTGAACTTTCAGACCACTCATAAACCGTTCGGGTACAAATCCCTTAACAACAACGGGCGCAAGCTGGATTGTATCTTTCTGAGCGATCAGTTTTCCGGGTATGGAAAATCCTATCGCTGTCATGACAAACAGACAAACGCGGCAGCTTTTAAACACAACGAATAATATACATGGACAACTTTTAAGATTGCTGCATGGTATTTCCTCCGAAAACCGATTGCTTTGCATTTTTCTGGCAGGTCTCCTGGCTTCGTCCTATGATCCTGGGCCTTCCCGGGTACATAATTTTGAATGATTTAATGATAGAATGATAGACTGGGTCGCCCGAGCTATGACGCATCGCAAGCGGCTTATTCTATCATTCAAAATTCACTCATTCTATCATTATAACCCAGTGGCTATTGAAGTATGGATCATCCTTTTACGGACTTACAGTTGCGGGGACAGCTCTCGCTTTTAACGAAATTCCCTATTAAGCCAATTCCCCGGACTGAGCCGGAGCATGGCGCCAAAACGTCACAAAAGTAATGAATATTAACCTGATTTCTTTACGGCCGCAGTTCCCCACACCCCAAGCCCGCCACCCTCTGCTCCTAAATCCCTATCTTTGTTAAAATTTTGCAGCTTTGATCACGCCTGTCTCCAACCGAATAGCTTTCCCCGAATCCCAAAAAGGTATCCTGCTCATGCTCGGAGCAGCGTTTTTCTTCTCGCTGACTTCCGCAATCTCCAAACATATCGGCAAGGAATTTCACATCGTACAGCTCGTTTTCTTCCGGAATATTGTTGGTGTTGTATTTATTCTTTCAAGTATATGGAAGCGTCCGTTTGAACAAAAAGGTGGAGGAAAACTTGGACTGCTTATTTTTCGGGGTGTTGTAGGAACACTATCGTTGTACCTGCTTTTTTATGCAATCCAGACATTAGGATTGGGGCGCGCTTCTACGTATCAATACACCTACCCCATTTTTCTTGCATTATTTTCCTGGCTCGTAATTGGCGAAACATTAAATCAAAAAGAATGGGCAGCGATATTTATTGGTTTTGCGGGAATTCTGCTCGTGTTCCGTCCGGACCTTTCACTTTCCTGGCGCGATAATGTGCTTGGTCTGGGCAATGCAGTGCTTACTGCCGTTTCCTATTTATCCATCAGGCAACTTGGTTGGGTTTATGATTCCCGCGCTATCATTCTTTCATTTATGTTGAGCGGAATTGTGATGCCTGTTTTGTCGATGCTGGTAGGAACTTATTATCCGATCGAAGGACTGGATTTTCTGATCGGGACCTTCCGGTGGCCGGAAAATATCTGGCATTGGCTGGCTTTTCTGGCTCTGGGTTTAACGGCATTGTTAGGCCAAAAAATGCTGACACAGTCATTCACCTACGACAAAGCTGGCCGTGTCGCCACAGTTGGTTATTCCAACATACTGTTTTCCACCCTCATCGGATTCTTTATGGGAGAAGCCATCCCTTCCCTTTCCATGCTAAGCGGCATGGTGTTGATTGTATTGGGCGGGGTTCTGGTTTCTCTGGCAAAGAGTAAAACACCATTGGAGGATAAATCCTGAGTTTTATTCCGTATCCGTATGAAGCCTTTCATTGAAAACCAGCCGGTTCATAAATGGATCTACTACGGTAACCGAAATTGAATCCCACGGTTCTGTCTGCAATCCGGGTCGATTGTATTTATACTGCTTTTCGTTGAGCTCCTTATGAAATTCTCGTACGCCTTCACATTCGATAAATACTTTGGCTCCGGGCGTAGAATCTCCATGATGTTCAGATAGGTGTAACACAATGCCATTCAGCGAAATTTGCATGTAAAGCGGTGCATTGTCGTCGAATCGATGTGTCCAGTCGATGGTGAAACCCAGCCAGCCTACATAAAATTCAAGTGCTTTCGCTTCATCAAAAATTCTCAATATTGGAATAACCTGACTGACTTTCATGGCTTTAAAATTATTTTCTTTTCATATTTGTTAAGCAAATAAAGAAAAACAGCATGAAAAATCGATTCTCCGCTTTTATTATTTTCTGTGTAACACTGGCAACGCTCACAGGTTTTACTTCCGGTTCTGAAAAACGTGCAGATGAAGGTATTAAGTGGCTTACTATTGAAGAAGCTTATGCCAAAATGCAAAAAGAACCGAGAAAGATTCTGATAGATGTATACACCGACTGGTGCGGCTGGTGCAAGGTAATGGATCGGGAAACCTTCAAGAATAAGGCTGTGGTAGAGTATATCAATAAAAAATACTACGCGGTAAAACTGGATGCCGAGCAAAAAGGCGCCATTACATTGGGTGACAAAAAATTCACCTCGCAGGGTCGTACGCATGATCTTGCTCTCGCATTGACCAACAACCAACCCAGTTACCCGACAACCGTATTTCTGGACGATACATTTCAGATGATTCAGCCGCTACCGGGTTATATGAAAGCCAAAGAGTTTCATGAGGTGATTACTTTTATTGGTGAAAATTATCACAAAAAGGAAGCATTTGAGACTTACAAAGCAAAGACTTATCCAGGGTTGTATCCTGCGAAATAATCTATGTTCAACCCTTTCTGGGTTGATTGGCGGGGCAGACATTTATTAATTCCCCGGAATGTATCCGGGGCTATTCACATTAAAGCCTTTCAGGCTTGCTATCGCTATAAGCAAGCCTGAAAGGCTTTAATCTCTCTTACATGGGCAGCACCCGTGGAGCTTTTATACCGCTTCTCCTTCCTGCATGCGCTCTGCATTCTCGGCAATACGCAGTCTTTCGATAAATTCGGCAATGTCTCCCTCCATTACGGCCGGAAGGTTATAAACTGTGTAACCAATGCGGTGATCGGTGATACGGCTCTGCGGATAGTTGTATGTTCTGATCTTGTCGGAACGGTCACCGCTGCCTACCATGGACTTACGCTGAGAACTCACGGAGTCGTTGTGCTCTTTAAGTTTGATTTCGTACAAACGCGAACGAAGTACACTTAAAGCTCTTTCCTTATTTTTAAGCTGTGAACGTTCATCCTGGCAGCTCACCACCAATCCCGAAGGAATGTGTGTAAGACGCACAGCTGAATATGTGGTGTTAACCGACTGTCCCCCAGCACCGGACGACATAAATGTATCAATCCTGACATCCCCCATATTGATCTGTACATCCACTTCTTCCGCCTCTGGCAATACCGCTACCGAAGCAGCAGAGGTATGAATACGTCCCTGAGATTCCGTCTGCGGAACCCGCTGTACACGATGCACACCCGACTCAAATTTCATTTTGCCATATACATCCTCCCCCTCAACCTTGCAGATAATCTCTTTGTAACCACCATTTGTACCTTCGGTAAAATCCATGATGGATGTACGCCAGCCCATCTTTTCAAAAAACCGCTGATACATACGGAACAAATCACCTGCGAAAATCGCCGCTTCATCTCCTCCTGTACCACCACGAATTTCGAGAATGACGTTCCTGCTATCATTCGGATCTTTTGGAATGAGTAATTCCTTAATTTCCTGTTCAAGAATTTCCATTTTAGGATTCAGCTCATTGAGCTCTTCCTTGGCCATTTCCCTTAAATCCTCGTCCTTCTCGTTATCTATCAGTTCCTTGGTTCCTGCAATATCCTTTTGCAGTTTTTGGTAAATGGTATATTTATCAACGATCTTACCCAGGTCTTTGTATTCCTTGCTTATTTTGGAATAGCGGGCAGAATCTGAAACGATTTCAGGCTGTATTATTTGTTGCGAAACCTCTTCGAAACGTTCCTTTATAGCTTCTAATTTATCTAACATATATCTTGGCAATAGTCATTTGGGGCACAAAGATACGTAATATTCAGTTTTGAATTCTGATAGGGCGAACGATTGAATCTCAACCTGAGTCGAAATGCCTCTTTGGATTTGAAATAGTCCCCTTTAAATTCCGTTTTCCTTCTTTATATTGCATCATGATGAAACACTCAATATCCGGATTTGTGAAACTTTCTGCTTTCGCTGCCATTATTCTTGCAACCGCCTGCCAGTCCAAACGCCTGGAAAATACCAAAGAACTTTCGAGAGAAATCAAAGCATCTCAAATTAAGCGTGTTACCAACACCCAGCTCATTTACACAGTGGATGAATGGGGAAAGAAAATCTCGCAAATTACCAGCAAAGCACTTCAAAAGGAACTTGTCGCTCACCCCGAAAAAGCTGGGGTAATCTGCAAGGATGTATCTCAAATAGCCATTATCAATGCCATTCAAAAGGAATATGGCGTTCAAATTCAACTGTTGGGAGAGGCGGATATCAAAAATCCGTCAATCAACACCAAGGAAAGAGAGCTATTGGAAGCTTATCTGTATAGCGCCAAATCAAAATCGGTGGCCAGTGACAACGTGCAATTGCTGAACGACACTTTACTTGTCTACAATGTACCAGTTGCAACCGAAAGCCCTATTTGCAAACAGTGTATGCCGGATCAGGAAACTCCGTTTGCAGTATGGAGACTACTTTTTGATAAAAAAGAGATTATCCGGAAGCTCGATGCGAAGGCTTTGAAGGAGTAGTAGAATATCAATATCCGCTTTTTGCAGACTATCAATTATTCTGCCATGAAAAAACTCATTACAGTTATTTGGTTATGTCTTTCCGCCGGAAGTGCAGTTTTGGCACAAAATAATATCCTCGTTTTCCAATCCGATTTTGGTTTGAAAGACGGTGCCGTTTCTGCCATGAAAGGCGTAGCCGCGGGAATTTCTCCTGATATCAAAATGTATGATGTCACGCACGAAATTCCTGCCTACAACATTTGGGAAGCGTCCTACCGACTGGCACAAACGGCTTCATACTGGCCAAAAGGGACTGTATTCGTTTCGGTGGTCGATCCGGGCGTTGGCACTAGCCGCAAGTCGGTGGTGTTACTTACCAAATCCGGCCATTATTTCGTTACACCAGATAACGGAACACTCACCCTGGTGGCGGAACAGTTGGGTATTCAGGAGGTCAGAGAGATTGATGAGGCAAACAATCGCAGAAAAAATTCCGGTGAATCATACACCTTTCACGGAAGGGATGTGTACGCATTCACCGCCGCACGTCTGGCTTCAAAAGTAATTACGCTCGATAAAGTAGGACCGAAGTTACCAAACGAAATTGTTTCCATCCCGTACCAAAAACCTTCATTTTCTGACGGAAAAGTAAAAGGAGCCATTCCGATTCTGGACATTCAATATGGCAATGTCTGGACCAATATCGACAAACAGACCTTCAACAAACTTGGAGCGAAAACCGGGGATCAGATCAAAGTTGCTGTTTTTAACGACCAGCATAAAGTTTACGAAGGTATGGTAACGTATGTCAATACATTCGGAGACGTGCAAGAAGGTGACGATGTGGGCTATTTCAACAGCCTGCTCAATTTTTCACTGGGAATCAATATGGGCAGCTTCTCCGAGAAATATAAGGTTTATAGCGGAAATGAGTGGAGTCTTGTTATCTCAAAATGATTATTTCCTAAGAAAAGGTTCACCCCAAATATGAGTAATAAAACTCGGGATTATGCATGAGCATAATCCCGAGTTTTATTTAATCTTTTTTAGAAACGTCATATATCTCGTACCAATCCTGATTACTTAACCTGATGGCAGATGCGCTTGCAGCATTACGAATCCTGCTTTCAGATTGTGAGCCGATAATGGGCAAAGTTCCCAGTTTCATAAGCCAGGCCACGGCAGTTTGTTCGATATTGGCATCGTATTTGGTACCAATTTCCTGCAATTTCGCTCGCAGTTTCACAGCATGTTCGTCGGTTCCGTTTAGAATCTTCCCTCCCGCCAATGGCGCCCATGCCAGAGGTTTGCTGAAACACTGTTTTATATAGTCAATCCGGCCATCTTCAATAGCCGAAGTATTCATCAGGTTTAATTCGATGTGATTGGTCACAATCGGGATCCGCAGATAGGACGCCAGCAACTGGTGCTGAAAAACTGAAAAATTGGTAACACCAATATGCTTTGCTTTACCCGACTTCACCACTTCTGCCAACGCACCTGCGGTTTCCTCCGGATCCGTAAGAAAATCACTACAATTGAGCAAAAATATATCCAGATAGTCCGTCTGCAATCTTTTCAACGAGCCGTTGATGCTATTGATGATGTGATCGCGGGAAGTATCATAATATTTCAGGTTACCGTTTTCAGAATGCCTGATACCGCATTTACTGAAAAGCACGATGTCTTCACGCTTAAAAGATTTGTTGCGGATAATTTTCCCGAAATGCTCTTCTATTGTGAAATCTCCATAAACATCGGCGTGATCAAATGTATTGATCCCGAGTTCAAGACAGAGGTTTATCGTTTTTTCGATATTGGCAGTGGTAACAGAACCTTCGTCGGTCCATCTCCAAAAACCATAGATGGCCTCAGATACTTTTGGTCCGGAATCACTTAAACTAACTTTTTTCATGCGGCGGTTGTTTGAATCAGACTGCAAAAATAGCCTAATTTTACAAATATGGCGCTGTTGCCGGTCAGCTATTGGCTTTTAGCTTCCAGACCCTTTAAAATGAGATACTTGCCATTAAATTTTCAGTTTAACAGTTCTGTAACTTACCTACTTTTCCAGCCTTTTATCTTTCACGATCAAATAAAAATCGTTATCAAGTTCCAGATAACCATAGTCGTATACGAAGTGGTAAATATTCCCTTTTTGAGTGGGTCGTACACTGGTGATGAGATTAAAGTCGAATCCCTTTGCGGTTAAAGTACTCTTGGTTGTTTTTGCCTTTTCCTCGGGACACAGCTCTTCAAGTACCCTTCTGTTCTTCCGAAGCTGGTTGTTCATGTTTCTGATCAGGTTATAAGAATCAGAGTTTAACCTGTTATTGTAGCTGTTGCGGCACATATCCGAACAAAACTTCTTATCCACTCTGCCCATCAGTGGCTTACCGCACTCCAAACAATCTGCCATGGTAATTTCAGTTTTATTTAAGTCTAAACGACTTAAAATATTTGTAGATCAAGTGTTTACGCAATATATAAAAATTCCCAATCCCGCTAACATCAAATAGTAACTTCCATTTGCAAACGGGTGCAAATGTTTTTATATGACTGTAAATAGTTAAAAACCGAATAATGTTTTGACAACCCTACACCTTTGTCAGGTCGATTCGCAACGAAAGAATCCAAACTTAATCATTCAACTTTTTAAACTATTACAGACATGAACTCAGTAAAATTAATCGGAAATGTAGGCCGCGAAATCAATGTGAAAGAATTTGAAGGCGGCAAAGTAACCACGTTCTCGTTGGCAACAAATGAAAGCTATGTGAACAAAAATAAAGAAGAAGTTAAAAACACCGCATGGCATTCCATTGTGGCGTGGGGGCAGCTTGCGCAACGCTGTGAAGCCTTATTGGAAAAGGGGAAAACAGTATCTGTGGAAGGAAAACTAAACTACCGCCAATATCAAAATAAAGAAAACCTGACTGTAAAGGTGGTAGAAATTGTCGCCTTTAAAGTGGAGGAAGTTGTAAAGGGTCAGGAAGCAAAGGCGTGAGAGAATTAGATTCCATGAATCTGTCTCCTCACAAGACGTTCCTAACGGAACGAAAATGCGCTAATGGTGTGTATTTTTCTACCGACAAGATGTTCCTATGGGAACATGACGCAGAGCCAAGCAAAGTTTTGTTGTCAATCCAATTTCCAGAATTATGTCCCTTTGGGACATCTGGTCGGTAGAATATTTCGGTAAAATGAGTCCCCTACGTTCCGTTAGGAACGTCTTGTAAAAAACATGAACAATCAATTATGTACACGCCAATTTGCGATAGACGAATGGTAGATTGAGTCGCTCGTGTCATGTCCCTTAGGGACATTTCGTCGGTAGAACATTTCGATACAATTTTTCACAACGTTCCTTCGGAACGTCTTGTGAAAAACACGTTGTATGCCAATATATAATAGCAAATCCACGGCCAGTTTGTGTCAAAGAAATACCGATGGATTGGAATATTAATTTCGTGTGCCTTGGTAACGTCTGGTTGTATTTAAAGTGGAATAAGATATCCGACTCCTCACTAAACGTTCCTAACGGAACGAAAATGCTCTATCCTTTATAGCTTTTTCTACCGACCAGATGTTCCTGTGGGAACATGGCACGGATATATGCAAAGTTCAAAAATGAATTGAAATTCCGGAATTCATGTCCCTTAGGGACATCTCGTCGGTAGAATATTCCGGTAAAATTATTCACAACGTTCCTTCGGAACGTCTTGTAACAACGCATCACCATGGCAAATACATACACACAAATCCATATCCAATTTGTATTTGCTGTAAAATACCGCAAGGCACTTATCAAACACGAATGGAAAGAGGAACTTCACAAATTCATGACAGGTATCTTTCAGCAGAACGGACATAAAATCCTTCAAATTAACAGCATGCCCGACCATATTCTTGCCGGAATACGACCAAGTCAATCAATTTCATTATTGATTCAGAATGTGAAGACGGAGAGCAGTAAATGGATTAAAAGTCAAGGTATAAGCAAATACCCGTTTTCATGGCAGGAAGGTTACGGCGCATTTTCTTACGGAAAAAGTCAGATACCAAATGTTATCCGCTACATTCAAAATCAGGAAATCCACCATCAGAAGGAATCCTTTTTAGATGAATACAAGAAATTTTTAACGGCCTTTGAGATTGACTGGGAGGAGCAATACATATTCAGAGAGCTGGAATAGAGCTTCACTATTCATATTTCCTGATAACATGCGAAAGACGCATGTTATCAGGAAACTGTTTTTATCCTTTAAGCAAAGCCTCTTTCCATTTTCCATAAGCGTCATTCGTTGCTTCTGTTAATGACGAATTCGGTTCGATGGTTTGTAAGGCAGATAGTCCGGTGAAGGCATCTTCTCTGGTTTTATAGTAACCAAGACCAAAACCTGCTGCACGCGCTGCTCCCTGTGCTCCATCTGTATTGATAAGCTCTACGGTTGCACCAGAAACGTTGGCGAAGGTCTCACGGAAAACTGGGCTCAGGAACATATTCGCTTCCCCTGCTCTGATATTTTTAAGCGAAACTCCAACCGTTTCCATAATTTCCATACCGTAGTACAAGGCAAATACGATTCCTTCCTGTGCGGCACGCGTCCAGTGGCTAAGACCATGACGACTAAATTGTAACCCTTTAAAAGTTGCTCCCGGATCCTGATTTTCCAGCATACGTTCGGCTCCGTTACCAAATGGCAAACACAACAATCCATCAGAACCTACGGGTGCTTGTGCAGCAAGGTCGTTCATTTGCGGATAGGACACATTTCCCTGCATCAATGAATTGCGCAACCAGCCATTGAGACTTCCGGTTCCGTTTACACAAAGCAAAACACCATAACGGGACGCCTTCGAAATCGGGTTTACGTGAAGAAAAGTATTGACCCTTGATAACGAATCAAATTTGATCTGATCACTTACACCATATACAACACCAGACGTACCTGCTGTTGCTGCTACCTCACCCGGTTCCAAAACATTCAATGAAAAAGCATTATTTGGCTGGTCACCTGCACGATAAGTTACCGGCGTACCTTGTTTCAAACCCAACGCAGCAGCAGCTTCCGCCGTAACTCTCCCCTGCTCGGCAAAGGTTGGCAACACTGTAGGCATTAAGGAATGATCAAAACCGAAGTGATCAAAAAGGAAATCAGCAGGACGCTCATTCACAAAATCCCAGAAAATACCCTCAGATAATCCTGATGGCGTTGTCACAATTTCTCCCGTTATTCTTGCCGCGAGGTAATCTCCCGGCAACATGAATTTATATACTTTGGCATAAACATCGGGTTCATTCTGCTTCACCCAACCCAGCTTGGAAGCTGTAAAATTTCCGGGCGAATTAAGCAAATGAGGCAGTACGTATTCTTCTCCAATGGCTTCCATCGCCTGGTTGCCTACCTCCACAGCACGGCTGTCGCACCAGATGATAGAAGGACGGAGCACATTCATGTCTTTATCCACAACCACCAGTCCGTGCATCTGATAGGAAATTCCGATAGCACCAACTTCATCAGGTGAAATTCCTGCTTTTTTCATAACCGCTTGCGAAGCCAGACAAGCATTTTCCCACCATTGCGTTGGCTGTTGTTCAGCAAAACCAGGCTTGGGAGCAGCAATAGTCATTTCCTTTTCAGGGTAAAAAGCAGAAGCAGCCACCGCTCCGGTATCTGCATGAAGTAAACAGGCTTTAATGGACGAACTGCCTAAATCAAATCCCAGGAAATACATATTTATTGTTTTAATTGTGATTAAACATCTATGAATTTTTAAAGATAAGTCCTAAAACCTTCAAAAATGTTCCATTAAGGTAAGATTTATTCCTAATTAAGTGTAAATATTACACGTATAACACTTTTCCGTGGCTTACATGACACTGATATCATATAAGTGTTGGAAAATTAATATATTTAAAAAAACTTTTTTACAAAGTTATTGAGACTATTGGAATCTATTTGAAGTCTAAATTGTGTTAATCCAAGGGGACGTTATTCCCTCACTATACCTGATATGGCGTTGATTGCTAAAAACCTTTTTATGAAGAAAGTTGTACAATTAGTTTTAGTTAGCTCCTTCCTGGTTCTCTTCTCAGGTTTCAAACCCGGAGACAAGAAATGGGAAAAACCATTTTCCCGGCTGAATTCTGAAATCAGAAAAAACAGCAAAGCTTACGAGACCCTGGAAAACGCCACCAAAACAATTGGACACAGGCTTACAGGAAGCAGCAACGGAGCAAGAGCAGAAGAATATGCTTACAAACTCTTAAAAAGTTACGGATTTAGTGATGTAGTATATCAACCCTTCGAGGTGGAAGCATGGATGCGCGACACCGTGACATTGAGCATTGCTCCCGGAAGCAGCGATAATTTCCGCGATGTGGAAGTAGTAGCTCTCGCCCATTCTCCCGTCGACGCGAAAATTCAGGGAGAGATTGTGGATGTAGGAAATGGCCTGCCTGAGGATTTTGAAGCAGTTAAAGAGAAACTTAAAGGAAAAATCGCCCTTGCTAACATTGGGCTAGTGGGTGCTCCCGGTAAAAAAAATCTTCACAGGTCTGAAAAAACTGCGTTAGCTATTCAGTATGGTGCAATTGGTATTATCATGGTTAATGGGGCACCAGGCAAGATTTTACTCACCGGAACAGCGTCTGTAACAGGTGCAATTATATCCATACCGGCGGTTTGTATCTCGAACGAAAGTGGTGACGAAGTGCGCAAATGGCTGAAAGAAGAAGCACCATTGGAAGCTAATATTGATATGCACAACATTTCGAAGCCTATCAGAGCCAGGAATGTTATTGCTACCCTGAAAGGAAAAACAGATGAAAAAGTGATTCTTGGAGGACATTTGGACTCATGGGATCTGGCGACAGGTGCAATTGATAATGGAATTGGCTCTTTTGCCGTAATAGATGTCGCACGTGCATTCCGCGCATTGAAGGTGAAACCTGAACGTACAATACAATTCGTTCTCTTTATGGGTGAAGAGCAGGGCTTGCTTGGTTCCAAGCATTTTGTGGAAGAACTGAAAAAGTCAGGATCACTTGACAAAGTGAGCTATATGATGAATCTGGACATGACCAACGATCCAAAAGGAGCAAACTCCTTTGGACGTGAAGAAATGACAGAATTCTTTAAATCGGTGGGTAGCGCTGTACAAAATGTGGATCCTGGCTTCAAAAACGAGCTTCAAAACCGTGCAGGATTACATAGTGATCACCAGCCGTTTATGCTTGAAGGGGTACCTATCGCAGGACTTGCAGGCCAATTGACACCGGAAGTGTTGCAATGCTACCATGCAGATTGCGACGATTTCAGTCTGGTTGACAAACAGCAACTTGAAAGCACCGTTCGTATCGCATCAATGTATCTGTATGCACTTTCGACATCACCAAAGCTTGCTGTGAGAAAACTATCAGACACTGCAACGAGAGATTTCCTCATATCGCAGGGACTCAAACAAGAGCTCGTCATTGGGCAAGAATGGCGTTGGGGGAAATAAGATGAAATATTAAAACAAAAGCAGGCGATCCTTACGAACCGCCTGCTTTTGTTTTTGATCAACACTTACTTCGCCACCACTTTCAACCCTATTATTGATCCGATTAGAAGGAAAATGAAAAATATCCGCCAAAAATCAGCTGGCTCTTTGTAAAGAACAATCCCCATTAAAACAGTTCCAACTGCTCCGATGCCAGTCCAAACCGCATAAGCCGTTCCAATCGGGATGGTTTGAATAGCCTTGTTGAGTAAAATAAAGCTTGCAGTAATACAAATCAGAAATCCAATACTCCATTTGGTATTACTGAAATTGTCTGAAAGTTTCAGACAGGTTGTGAAGCCAATTTCAAAGGCCCCTGCAATAATTAATATGATCCAGGCCATGTTATTTATGTTAATCGTCGTAAAATTCCGCCTCATGATTTCCTTACAAATCTCGGGCTTTGAGACATCAATAAATTTTACATTTGTTAAAAAAACAGGGCATTATCTTTTCCCGGCCCGGATTCGGCTGAGTGTAACCTGACTTACACCAAGATATGAAGCAATATGCCCCAGCTGAATTCTTCGGATCAAGTCCGGAAAATCTCTCACAAATTCTTCATATCGATCTGCAGCAGGTTTAAACTGTTGATTGATAAACCTCTCGTCTGCCTTTATCAATTCAGACTCAGCAAACCTTCTTCCCCAGTTCGCCATCCTCACATCCCTCTGATAAAGCTCAATGAGTGAAGAATAAGGAATTTTGTACACAACAGATTTTTCCAACAGCTCAATACTTTCATATCCGGGTTCATTGGAAAAATAACTTTTCAGAGAAAGCAATACATCCCCTTCTACTCCAAACCAGAATGTTACATCACGGTCCTCATTGGTCAGATAGGCTCTGGCAACACCTTTTTCCAGAAAAAACAACGAACGTTCCACCTTCCCCTCTCTGATGAGAATATGCCCCTTAGGAAATACTTCCTCTTGCAATAGCGGAATGAGCCGCGCAAGCGTTTCGCTACCGGCACCCAGACTTTCTATTTTTCGGATCGTATTTTCCACAGGGATCTACTTGAAGATATTGATCAAAAGTATGAACTGTTCCGAAAAACGTGTGAAAAATTATTTCACCACAAAAGAAACAAGAGTAAACAAAAGGAGATTTTCCGGCGAAGATATAGGGAAGTAGTAAAACCAGAATCTGATGCAATGCGACCACTTTTGATGTCTTTGGTTACTCTTTGTGGTAAAATAACTTTTTCGTACGTATTGTCAGAATCACCATTCGATCAAAGATCCTAAAATGTGACTTTTTGATTCGTTTATGGTTTCAACATAAAAAAGCCTTATGTCGAAAACTTATCTAAAGGAACTGACGTACGAAATTAATGGTGCGGCAATTGAGGTTCATAAGTCACTTGGACCAGGACTACTCGAAAGTGTTTACCACAGATGCCTGAATCACGAACTTAACTTGCGAGGAATTACATACATGTCTGAAATCATAGTACCTGTCAAATACAAGGGGATCGATATTAGGACAGAATTACGTTGCGATCTGTTGATTGAAGAAATTTTGTGTGTTGAATTAAAATCTGTTGAAAAGACCCTGCCCATTCATGAAGCACAACTAATGACCTATATGAAGCTATTGCAGGTTCCCAAAGGAATAATGTACAACTTCAATGTCGTGAATTTGTACAATGACGGTCAAAAAACCTATGTCAATGACCTTTATTGGCAAATGGATGAGTGATTTTTGAACCGCGACATGAAATTATTCACCACAAAAGAAACAAGAGAAAACAAAAGTAGATTTTTTGGCCGAAGATATGGAGAAGTAGGGAAAACCCGATTCTAATACAAAGCGAACCCTTTTGATCTCTTTTGTTACTTTTGTGGTAAAAACGAATCCAATGCTTGTCTTCCCCAATGCCAAAATCAATATCGGGTTAAATATTGTTGAAAAGCGACCCGATGGATTTCATGATATTTCCTCTTGTTTTTACCCCGTTGGCTGGTCGGATGCGCTTGAAATTACAATTTCAGATAGACTGCATTTCACTGCGGATGGCATTTCTATACCTGGAAATACCGACGATAATCTTTGTATCAGAGCTTATCACTCGGTGTCGGCTGACTACGATATTCCACCGGTGAATATTCATTTACTCAAAGCTATTCCGATTGGAGCGGGCCTTGGAGGTGGATCATCCGATGCCGCATTTACGATCAGCGCGCTGAACCAACTTTTTGATTTACATATATCTGAAGAAAAACAGCTTGACTACGCACGTAGATTGGGAAGTGATTGTGCTTTCTTTATTTTGAACAGGCAAAAATATTGCCATGGAAAGGGAGATCAGTTCGAAAATATTGATCTGGATCTTGCAGGAAAATGGATCGTAATGGTGAATCCCGGAATACATATCTCTACGGTGGAGGCATATGCCGGCGTAAAACCAAATGCGCCTGAGACAGATCTGAGGGAACTATTAGGAAAGCCCATATCGACCTGGAAAAATGAAGTGAAAAACGATTTTGAAACTTCACTCTTCCCTAAATACCCATTCTTACAGGAAATTAAGGAAGATTTATACAAAAAAGGAGCTTCCTATGCAGCGATGAGTGGATCAGGCTCGACTTTATATGGAATTTTCGAAAAAGAAATTGATCTGTCCGGGCAGTTTCAGCGTTACAATATCTGGCAGGGAATGTTAAATTAACTTTATTCTTGCAGTTAGTACTCAGTAGGGAACAATAATCCAGCTATATTCACTCCCTACTTTGGTTCCAAAAAAAACACAAAGGATTGAGACACAGGAATGAGCACGAAGCCATCTACAAAAGAACAAGAAAACGCACTTTCCAAAAGAAGGGAGCCTCTGGGCTTTATGCTTTGGCTGGGAGTGGTGGGTAGTTCGCTTCTGTTTACCACCATTTTTGTCATCTATCTGTTTCGGATGCATCAGGATACCAGCCATTTTATAGCACTTCCGGACATGTTCTGGCTTAGCACACTGGTTATTTTGTTCAGCAGCATTACACTACACGAAGCTAATCTTGCTTTTGTTCAGGAGCGATTCCTTCATTACAGGGTTTTTCTCGGAACAACCTTTATACTCGGAGTAACTTTTATGCTTCTTCAGGTGAGCGGCTGGCTGGAAATGATCGAGTCAGGGGTGTTGGCAAGTACCGATAACTCTGCCGGATTCGTATACCTGCTCACAGCACTACATTTGGTACATATTCTGGCTGGCGTAATATACCTCTTGATCCTGTTCAGGAAAGCGATCAAAAACAGGACTTATGTTGATTCGTTTGTATACAGTGTCAATCCCCCCAACAGGCTGCGTCTCAAATTAATGACCCGTTACTGGCACTTTGTAGATGCCCTTTGGCTGGTGGTTTTTATATTTCTGGTATTGCTATACTAGTCTTGGACCAGGGTTATATTATGTTGCCACTAAGCCTCTAAGTCACGAAAATCTGCTCCATCATCTTTCCTAAATTCTTGTATCTAGAACTATTTTGAAGGCTTTTCGGCCATTTATGGTCGAATGGAATAGCTAACAAGTTTTATTTCTGACGTTTCAAGCTCAGCCTTGCAAGGTAAGCACCAACCAATGTCAGCAAAGCAGCCAGCAGCATAGGTGCACCTGGAAAGTATACCGGCGCTGACTCTGAGGTAAACAAAGCAAACAGCTGAGTCATCATCAAAGGTCCAAGAATGGAAGTGAAACTCTGCAAACTTGTGAGAGCTCCCTGCACTTCACCCTGCTCACTTGCATTGACCTGAGTAGAAATAATGCCTTGCAGCGACGGACCAGCAATGCTGCCCAAAATATAGGGTATCATGAAAACATACATCATCCATCCCTGAGAAGCGAATGCGTAAAGGATAAAACCGATGGAGTATAAAAGCAATCCTATATATACACCACGTTTCTGTCCAATCTTGGGAAGAATTAACCGAATAAGGTAACCTTGTACAATGGCACTCAACAGCCCTACTGCACCAAGTGAATATCCAATATGAGCTTCATCCCATCCAAATTTCTCAATTACGTAAAAAGACCAGTTGCTCTGTACGGCATGTAAGGCAATGTATACAAGCGTGAGCGCTCCAATCAATCCAAATATGACCGGATATTTGCTCAGATTAATAAACGCACCCAGCGGATTGGCACGAGTCCAATCGAACTTTCGCCGGTTTTCGGGTTTGAGGGATTCTGGTAAAATAAAGTAACCATAAAGCCAATTGACAAAAGAAAAACCTGCGGCAGCCATAAACGGAACGCGGGATCCAAACTGGCCCAATAAACCTCCCAGCACCGGTCCGATAATAAAACCAAGTCCGAAGGCCGCTCCCAACAAACCAAAATTTTGTGCACGTTTTTCGGGCGTACTGATGTCTGCAATGTATGCTGCACCAGTAGTGAAACTAGCTCCCATTATTCCCGCAATGACACGTCCCAGATAGAGCCATCCCAACGTTGGCGCGAAAGCGAGAAACAAATAATCAACTCCGAATCCAAAAAGTGATGCGAGAAGTACTGGTCTGCGGCCGTAGCGATCGCTGAGCCCACCTATAAGTGGGGCAAACAGGAATTGTACCGCAGCGTAAGTAAGCAACAACCACCCTCCATCACGGGATGCCTGACTGATGCTGTCACCTGTAAGCTCATTGATGAGTTTGGGCATCACCGGAATGATAATTCCCAGTCCGATAACGTCTATCAGAAGTGTGACGAAAATAAAACCCAATGCAGGCGATCGCTTGGCAGACATGATTCAGTGATGTTCTATGTGACGCCAAAACCTGGCCGCTTGCCCACCGCAAATATCTATTTCTTCAATATCTTGAATTCCACACGGCGGTTGCGCTGCTGGCCTTCCGGTGTATCATTTTTCGCTACTGGAACCGTTTCTCCATAACCTTTACTTGCCACACGGTCTGGCTCAATGCCTTTGCCGATCAGGTATTCACGAACAGAGTCAGCGCGGTCCTGAGAAAGTTTCATGTTAAAATCGTCGCCGCCCACATTATCGGTATGTCCTCCAAGCTCAATAGACAATGTTTTATTTTCCGACATGGTGATCGCAATCCGGTTCAGCTCGGGAAAAGATTGGTTACTCAATGTCGATTTCCCGGTTGCAAAGAAAATGTTGTTCAAACGTACGATCTGTCCTTCTTCAATCGGGATCATTTTGAGTGACTTATTGGTGATTTCACTGAAATTCTTCGATTTCCCATCTGCGGTAGAATCTGTTAAATCAACGTTTTCGCCTTCTGCAATAAAATTAGGTGCAACGGCTCGCCAGCTGTATTTCTTCCCTTTTGGCAACACCAACTTGTATTCTCCCGTGGCAGGACTTGTAGTAGCGGTACCTACTTCCTCTCCTGTTTCCAGATCCTCATAGATGATGGTTGCCTCCACAGGTTTCCCTGTTTTGGAATCAATCACTTTTCCACTGATCATTGCTACCGGATCTGATGTTGGAATAATGGCAACCGGAGCCTGTGCTGTATCTCCCGGCACCACTTTCGGACGAAGATCGTAACGAACGATATCGCCTTTGCCTTCGGTGCCTTTGAAGGAAACCATATAGGCATAATCCCCAATTGCTGAAATGGTGTAATAAGCGTCGTAGCCATCTGTATTGATGGTGGATCCCAGATTTACAGGTCGGCTCCAACGCTTCCAGGATTTATCGATCCGCTTGCTGTAATAAATGTCGTTACTGCCTTGCCCTCCTTTTCTGTCACTTGAGAAATATAACGTGACACCATCCGGAGCTAAAAAAGGAGTGGTTTCTGTAAATTCTTCACTATTGATTTCCGGTCCGAGATTCAGTGGCTTGGACCAGGATCCATCCTTTTGTTTGAAACTCACATACAGGTCATCAACCTTGCTGTTTTTCTTTTCACTGAACGACATGACCAGTGTTTTACCATCGGTTGACAAATATCCGCAGTCGAACTGCCCCTTGCTTATTTTTGCATAACCAGGAATGTCAATTTTGTTTGGCGCAGCCCAGCCTCTTGCTGTTTTTTTACTGGTTGAAAAACCCCTCGTTTCGTATACACCGTTTTTGTAAGCACCTTTAATCAATAGCGTGTTCCCATCTGGTGTGATGCTGTACAAACTGTTGTAATCTTCCTTATTGAGCGGAGCAGGCAGTTTCCTTGCCGCGGTCCAGGTATCATTTTTAAGTTCGGAGTACCATATATCCTGGCTTCCTTTGGTGCCATGCGTATTCTGAGGATGGCTTACGCGGGAAAAATACAGCGTTTTACCGTCGGGAGATATCGTTGGAGCTATTTCGTTGTATTCTGTATTAACCGTCTTACCAAGACTTTCCAGCTGAGCATGACTTACGGAAGAAATGAAAGAAAAAGCAATTAGAAACAGAGGAAATCTCATCTTATTCAGGAAGGTATGAGCGAGTGGTATAGTGTTGGATAATCGTGGATTCATCTGCATAGTAACCGGGCTATTATTTGACCCGTAAGGCCTTTAATCATTGTCATTTTCAAGATATAACGATTTATCCAGCGGCTTATTTCCCGGATTGTTTACAGCAAATTCCTGCATCTGTTCAAGCAGGTCGACAGCATTGTCTGATACCAACAACAATTTTCGGTTGTCGATATGCAAAAAGCCTTCTTCCACCATTTTATCCAGCTGAAGAATCAGCAGATCGTAGTAACCGTTGATGTTAAGCACTCCAACCGGTCCGTCGAATATTTTCAGTTGCGCCCAGGTCAGAATCTCGAACAATTCATCGAAGGTTCCATAGCCGCCCGGAAGCGCAATAACGCCATCCGACAGAGAAACCATCTTCGCCTTACGCTCGTGCATGGTATCCACAAAATGCAGCTCAGTCAAAGTTTTTTGAGCAACTTCCAGTTTAGCCAGAAAATTTGGAATAATGCCGGTGACAGTTCCGCTGTTTTCCAGAGAACCATCGGCAACGCGTCCCATCAGCCCCATATTGCCACCGCCGTAAATCACATTTATTTTCCGACGTGCCAATTCATTTCCCAAAGAATAAGCCGCTTCGGCATAAACAGGATTTGTCCCAAAATTGGAACCGCAGTAAACTACGATCGATTGCATTCAGTAACTTTTAAGATTTGACAAAATACTGATTAACACAGGGGCATCCGTGAAGGATGCCCCGACTGGTGTTCCTATAACTTCTTAATTACTCTACCCTCTTAACTACTTTAACTTCTTAACTCCTCACTTTACCACTTCCTCCACCAACTCCTGCAAATCTATATCCCCAAACGTTCCTGAGCTCATCAGCAACAGATTGGCATTTTCCCACTTCCGATTTTTCAGAAATGCTGATAATTCCTCTGAGCTGGTAAATATTTTCAGATCATCACGTTTGAAAGCCGTACGGATATCCTCCTCCGAAAGCGGTTCAAGGCGTTTGTGTTCGATGGTTTGCGGGTTAAAATACACGACAGCAACATCAGCTGCATCCAGCTTTCTTCTATATTGTTTCAGAAATGCCTTGTTCAAACTGCTGAAAGTATGTAGTTCTGCTACCGCAACCAGCGTTCTGTCTGGAAATTGTTCGCTCACAGCAGCCGTGGTAGCGCCCACTTTGGAAGGTGCATGAGCGAAATCGCGGTATACACTGGTGGTATCATTACTGCCCAGCAGTTCCATCCTTTTCGACGCTCCTTTGAAAGTCTGAATGGCAGCGTAGAATTCTTCATCTGTAACACCGATTCGCTCACACACCGCACGTGCTCCACTGATGTTTTTCATATTATGATCTCCAAAAACCAGAACCGGGATTTCGCCCTGCTCAGCCGTAATCAGGATTGTCTGACCATTTTCTATTTTATTCGAATGAACATTGTAAGCCATACTTACCACATCAGCACGTTCCTTTTGCCCGATCACATCCAGCATATCATCTGTTTCGTCATACACGATTGTGCCTGCTTTTGGCAGCGAGTCGGCCAACGATTCAAACTGCTTTACATACAATTCCCAGGTTGGGAATACATTAAAATGATCCCATGCGATCCCACTGATTAGGGCAACATGTGGTTGATAATGCATAAATTTTGGTGTGTGATCAAGCGGAGAAGTAAAGTATTCATCTCCTTCAATAACAATAAGCGGAGCGTTGTCGGAGAGCTTCACCATGTTATCAAATCCTTCCAGTTGAGCGCCAACCAGATAATTAAAAATCCGGTTATTATATTTTAAAACGTGCAGAATCATAGACGTAATGGTGGTCTTACCATGACTTCCCGCAATTACTACACGCTGCTTATGCTGACTCTGCTCAAAAATATATTCCGGATAAGAATAAATTTTGATACCCAATTCTTTCGCTTTTGCCAACTCGGGATTATCCTGACGGGCATGCATTCCCAATATCACAGCCTCTAAATCCTCTGTTATTTTTTCAGGAAACCAGCCAGTAACAGCTGGCAGTAATTCATATTTTGCCAAACGGCTTACAGAAGGCTCATATATCTCATCGTCTGACCCGGTAATTAAATAGCCTTTCAGATGAAGTTCGATGGCCAGATTGTGCATTACACTACCGCCAATCGATATAAAATGTATTTTACGAATTGTTGAAATTTGAGTCATTGCAGGTATTGAAACTGATTCGGAGCGAAGTTAACAAGAATTGATGTTCGGGCAAATGTGCAGTTAATTGCTTTGGTCAAAAAATTAGCCGTAACCACCTAAATCAACACTATTTAATACAAAAAAACAGCCGGAAGCATTTTCCGGCTGTAATAACTATAACTGATTTTAATCAGCGAATCAGGCGTTTGCTCTGAACTGCTTCACCAGATCAATACTTTCAGCAACTTTCTGTTGAATCCAGCTGTAATTTCCTTCTGCAAGTACATCTTTCGGGAAGAGATTGGAACCAAGGCCTACGGCGTAAGCTCCTGCACCAAACCACTCGTCGATACTCTCTTTCGTTGGCTGCACTCCACCTGTAACCATAATTTTGATGTTAGGCATTGGTCCTTTTACGGCTTTCACAAACTTGGAACCAACTACTTCACCCGGGAACAACTTCACAACTTCGGCTCCTGCCTGCTGTGCGTTGTAAATTTCCGTCAATGTGGTAATACCTGGTATCCATGGAATATTGGCAACCGCACATACTTTACCAACCTCCGGATTAAGGCAAGGTGTTACGATAAAGTCCGTTCCCGCGTCAATAAATCGCTGCGCTGTGGCGGCATCATAAATAGTACCAATCCCAAATGACAATCCCGGTAAACTTTCCTTTACATGGGCCAAAAGTTCTACAAAGACATTAAAAGCATTTTCCCCGCGATTGGTGAATTCAAATACCCTGGCTCCGCCGCGGTAACTTGCGTTAATCACTTCCTTTGCAACTTCTATATCTGCATGGTAAAAAAGCGGAAGTACCCCCACTTCATTCAGCAAAACCAATGTTGTGTCCTTATCCATATTTTTTGTGGCCAATAGCTGTTGGCTATTAACGGTTAGCTTTTTATAAATATTATCTCTTAATCCTGCCCGAAGTTTCTCCCTGTCTGATGGCTTCTACTTCTGCAATAGTTGAAATCAGCGCATCGCCTTCAATCGTATGTTTCAGAGCCGATGCTGCCACACCAAATTCCAGTGCTTTCTGATCATCACCGTCAAAAGAAATTAATCCATGGATCAAACCTGCAATGAATGCATCACCGCCACCCACACGATCTATAATCGGATTGATCTCAATATCAGCAGTTTCCAACAGCTCCTTTCCGTTCCACATCAAGGCACGCAAAAGGTTATGAGAAGCACTGATTGAAGTGCGTTTGGTATCAATAACTTTCTTCACCTGTGGGAAAGCCTTCTGTAAGTTGACACTCGATTCAACAAAATCGTTTCCTTCTATGCCAAAAATTTCGAGTATGTTTTCTTTGTTGGCGATCACAATATCAGTTCCGGCAGTGAGTTCCGGCAGAATATCGGACGGTTTTTTGCCATATTTCCATAAGTTGGCGCGGTAAAAAATATCTCCGGAAACAGTCAGTCCATACTTACGTGCCGTTTTAATCCCATTCAAAAGTGCATCTGCCGCGCCTTGTGATAAAGCGGGCGTAATTCCAGCCCAATGAAACCATTTGGCATCTTTCAAAATCTCATCCCAGTTTATTTCTTCCGGGTCAATGGTTGCCAATGAAGAGTTTGCCCGGTCGTAAACGATCTGGCTTCCTCTCAGCGCAGCACCTGTTTCCAGGAAATAAACTGCCATACGCGGACCACCATAAACAATGTGTGAAGTATCCACGCCATGCGTAGCCAGGTACTGCGACGCCGCACGCCCGATCGGAGAATCCGGAAAGCGGGTTACGTGCGCTGTTTTATGTCCCCAATAGGCCAAGGCAGACGACACATTGGCCTCTCCTCCTGCATACGTTACATTTAATTGACGGGCTTGTTCGAAGCGCGAAAAACCGGGAGTGGAAAGTCGCATAAGTACTTCCCCGAAAGAGATTATCTGAGCCATAAAAGAGTTATTGACGATCACTTTCTGACTGTAAAAGCAGTACAAACCGTCTTTTAAATTATTAATACCTATTCAAAAATAGTGTTTAAAAGTTAAGGAAACTATCTAATCCCGGTAGCGCTGTCAGCCTGAGCGGAGTCGAAGGCCTTTTGCGTGCTGCAAATGACATTTCGACTCCGCTCAATGTGACACTACTATTTAAATTAAGGACAAGCTCCATTTTCGTCCATAAGTTGAACGTTACAAAAACCTACCTCTAAAATCCGAAATAATTCTTTGCGTTATTGTAAGAAATGTCGGATACCACTTTTCCGAGCCATTGTATGTCGTTTGGAAGCTCTCCGTTTTCTACATCGTTGCCGATCAGGTTACAAAGTATTCTTCTGAAATATTCGTGACGCGGGTAAGAAAGGAAACTGCGTGAGTCGGTAAGCATTCCAACGAAACGGCTCAAAAGACCCATATTCGACAATGCGTTCATTTGTTTTTCCATACCATCTTTCTGATCAAGGAACCACCAGCCCGAGCCGAACTGCATTTTACCTGCCACCGTTCCGTCGTTGTAATTACCGATCATTGTCGCCATTACTTCGTTGTCGCCCGGATTGAGATTATAAAGTATCGTTTTGGCAAGCTGATCTGTGGAATCCAGTTTGTTCAAAAACTTGGACAACGCCTGCGCCTGGCTGTAATCACCGATGGAATCCCAACCTGTATCAGGTCCAAGCTCACGAAGCATACGGGCATTGTTATTACGCAAAGCACCCAGGTGAAACTGTTGTGTCCATGATTTTGCATGATCCATTTTGGCAAGATCGTAAAGCAATACCGACTTGAAAGCCAGACTTTGCTCAACTGTTGGCACCTCTCCTTTAAGAGCCGCTGCGAATGCTTGTTTTGCTGCGGCTTCATCAAACGAAGAATAGATGTGTTCCAAACCATGGTCAGACAGTCGTCCGCCCATTGAAGCAAAGAAATCGTGGCGATTTTGCAAAGCAGCCAGCAATTCGTCGTAAGAGCTGATACTCCCCAAACCGGATGTTTCAGATAATTTGGACAAATACTGTTGAAAATCAGATGGTGAATCGATCAGCAACATGGCTTTATCAGGACGAAAAGTCGGCAATACCTTGATGTCGAACCCGCTGTCACTGATCTGCTTATGGTATTCCAATGAATCAATCGGATCATCTGTTGTGCAGATCACCTTCACATTCATTTTTGTCAGTAAACTTCTTACATTATAATCCGGCTGCTTCAATTTGGCAGAACATTCATCATAAATCTCACGGGCTGTATCTTTATTCAGCAGAATATCAATATCAAAATAGCGCAGCAATTCCAGGTGCGTCCAGTGATACAACGGGTTACGCATGGTGTAAGGAACGGTAGCCGCCCATTGTTCGAACTTCTCCCAATCACTTGCATTTCCGGTGCAGTACTTTTCATTGATACCATTGGCACGCATTGCACGCCATTTGTAATGATCCCCGTAAAGCCAGATCTGCGTCAGGTTCTCAAACTGCCTGTTTTCTGCGATCTGATCGGGAGGTAAATGGCAGTGATAATCAATGATCGGCATTGCCTTCGCATAGTCGTGATATAAAGTCCGTGCCGTTTCGGATTTTAACAAGAAGTTGTCATCTACGAAAGTCTTTTGTCCTGCGGAAACTGTTGTTGCCATTTTTTTAGTAGCTATTGGCTTTTAGCTTATAGCTATTAGCCCTTTCAGTATAATTTAAACTTTTAACCTTTTACAGGTTTATTTCACTCTCAAACTTCTCTCAATCCCCATTTCCAAGCCACGCAATTCAGCCAGGCCGCGTAGACGTCCTATTGCTGTATAGCCAGGATTGGTTCTTTTGGTAGCCGAAAGATCGTCCAGCATACGGTGCCCATGATCAGGTCTGAACGGCATTCTCAAGTCAGTCCGTCCATTTTCTACCCTCTTTTTTTGTTCTTCAATCAAAGCCTTCATCACACCATACATATCCACATCCCCGTTCAGGTGATCGGCTTCGTAGAAACTACCGTCCGCTTCACGACTCGTAGCCCGGAGATGTATAAAGTGGATTCTGCTGCCCAAACGATTGACAATACCTGTAAGATCATTGTCGGCTCTCACACCATAAGACCCTGTGCAAAAGCATATTCCGTTCGCTTCGTTGTTGTATGCGTCCAGCAAAAGCATCGCATCGTTTTCGGTGCTTACCACACGTGGCAAACCCAGAATCGGATATGGGGGATCATCCGGATGTATCGCCAGCCTGATTCCAGCTTCTGCCGCAACCGGGGCGATAGCCTGGATAAACTGGTATAAATGCGTTCGAAGTTCCAGATCACCAACGTTGCGATATGTGTCCAAAACAGTGCGGAACTCTTCTATTGTAAAGCTTTCCTCTGAGCCAGGTAAACCGGCAATAATATTTCTGATGAGCAGATTAACAGCCTCTTCGGAAGCAGCATCAAGCCAACTTTTGGCTTTGTCCTTTTGTTCCTGGCTGTAATCGTTCTCAGCAGCCGCTCTTTTTAGAAGATAAAGGTCAAACGCTGCGAATTGCGTAGCATCAAATCGCAAACCAGTCGATCCGTCCTTCATCGGAGCATTCAGATCCGTTCTGGTCCAGTCGAGTACGGGCATAAAATTGTAGCAGACCGTATCAATGCCGCATTTTCCAAGATTGATCAGTGACTGCTGATAATTTGCAATATACTTTTCGAAGTCCCCGGTTCGGGTTTTTACGGCTTCATGCACAGGAACACTTTCTACTACAGACCAGGTTAGTCCTGCGTTTTCTATGAGTTCCTTTCTTTTTTGAATTTCATCTGTTTCCCATACTACTCCATTGGGAATGTGATGTAATGCGGTTACTATTCCGGTTGCTCCGGCCTGGCGAATATCCTGTAATGAAACCGGATCATTCGGGCCAAACCAACGCCATGTTTGTTCTAAGGGCATATGTATTGGCTTTTAGCTGTTGGCTATAAGCTATTAGCCTTGCGGCGAGCCGCTTTTTCGCTAATAACGAAGCCTAAGGTTAAAGCAGTTAAAGGTTATGATTTCTACTATCACTGCAAATTAGCAGAAATAGCATACAATGATTGATTGAATTTTGGATCAAAAAGAAATCCGACTTGTCGTTCGGCAAACAGCTGATCGCTAAAAGCTAACAGCCAGAAGCTATTTACGCTACCAACCTATGCTCAGGTACTCTTTCGCGTAACACCTTCAAGGCTCGGCTCATTTGGGTCTCAACCGTTTTTACGGAAATGGCCAGCTTTTCAGCGATGTCACGATACCGAAGACCTTCTTCCCGGCTCAAACGGAAAATGATCTGGCATTGTCTTGGCAAATCATTGATGCAGCCTTCTACGTGATCATAAAATTCATTGAAAGACATTTCTTCTGCCGGAGAAAAATGATCCGCATGGGTCATGTTCCACTGTACCGAATCCAAAGATTCACGCTCGTACTGGCGATGTACACGAAGTTTGAGGTAATCCAGTGCCTGGTTTCGCACGGCCCTATATATGTAAGCCTGAAATGAAGTGTGCACTTCAATCTGCTCGCGGTTTTTCCAGAGTTTCACAAATACATCCGACACAACTTCTTCCGCGATTTCCCGCGTCACCACCACACGCATTGCGTAATTGCACAACGCCCTGTAATGGTGCGTAAACAACTCACGAAATGCATAATAATCTCCATTAGCGACCACCTTGCCAAATAAGTTTTCCAAAACACTTTTCTGGGAATGTGCAGACGGTAATGTACTGGTAAAAGTCTTCGTTTCCATTCAGGATTATTATAGGTTAATAATTGAAAATTTCCTTGAATTGCAGTGGTGTTGGACTCTCAATGCTTTGTAATACTATGTCTAGTTTAGGCAGAGACTCGTTGATATGCAAAAATAATTCTTGAAAAAATGAATATATTTACGCAACCGTTCCCGGAACCGTTCCCGTTTTGTACTTTTTTCCCGGAACCAAATGTGAAATTGTATTTTTACGCACAAACGACCGTTTAGTGAATTTGCGAGAAAAAATATCAAAATTGCATTATTCTGATAACACCCTATATGAGAAAAGCGTCCGTTACCATCAAAGAGATTGCAAGGCTTTTAGAAATATCAAAGTCCACCGTTTCAAGAGCATTAAGAGACAGCAGTGAGATAAGTGAGGAAACGAAAAAAAGAGTAATCGACCTCGCCGAGTCGCTCCATTATTCTCCCAACCCTATCGCTTTAAGTTTGCTCAAAAACCGCACGCAAACTATCGGTGTGATCGTGCCCGACATTGCCAATCGCTTTTATTCCTCTACGATCGGGGGAATTGAAGACATTGCTTACAGCCGGGGCTACCATACGATGATTTACCAAAGCCACGAATTGCTTGAACGGGAAGTGTCGGCCACCCGGCACATCGCTCAGAGAAGGGTTGACGGGCTTGTAGTAGCTATTTCGAGTGAGTCTGAAAACATGGACCATTTTATTGAGTTGCAAGAGCAGGGTATTCCTGTTGTTTTGTTCGACAGGGTTTTGGACACTCTTCAAACACACAAAGTTCGTGTGGACGATTATAAAGGGTCATTTGAGGCAACTGAACATCTTATTTTACAGGGCTGTCAACGTATAGCACATATTGCCGGACCAAAACGGGTATCCATTACCAGAAACCGGCTCGACGGATATAAAGATGCATTGGCCAAACATGGCATTGAGTTTCAGGAGGAATGGGTTCTCCACAGCCCGATTACCCAGGAAGGCGGTACAGAAAGAACCTATCAACTGATGGCGCTGAGAAACAGGCCTGACGCGATTTTCGGAGCGAGTGACAGGATTACAATGGGTGTGCATTGGGCATTGCGACAGCTTGGTTACAAAATGCCAGACGATGTAGCGGTAATAGGTTTTTGTGATTTGGGAATGTCGTCGCTGATGGATCCGCCGATCAGCTCGGTAACTCAGCCGTCTTTTGAAATGGGGCAACAGGCCACTTCCCTGCTTCTTGACCTCATAGAAAGCAAAAATACCCCGGCCAGTTACGAGACCAGGGTACTCCCATCAAATCTGGTCATACAAAAATCTTCCCTAAAAGCGTAGGAAGAGTTAAGGTTACACAGAGTTTCACAGAGAAATAAAAAGAGCGGCGGCCGCTCTTTTGACCTCTCCTAAACTCTGTGTAACCTAACCTTTACCCAGTTATCGATTTCAATTTTCTTTCAAATTCAGAAAGGATTTTTTCTTTCATTGCCACTTTACGTTTCTGGATGTTGATACGTCCCATGGCTTGTTTATCAATTTCAGGATCGCCGGTTGCGGTTCTGTCAAATTCGATGATCGCGAATTCAAGATCGCTTTTCTCTCTTTTGGCTAGCCATTCCAGTTCTCTGTATTTTGTTCTCAATTGCTCTTCCTGACTTTTCAGTTCAAAAGCAGGGTATTTTCTGCTGATAACCCGAGCCAGGTAGCTCAATTCGAAAATCTTGTCGCATACCATTCTGAACCGCTCCGAAAGCTCCTTGTCTGCCAGTTTGAAAGGAATTTTAATTTCCTTCCATTTGCTCAGCAACACTTTCGCTTCCTGCGACGCTTCAATAATATCCGGTCCGCGTAGCAACTGTTCTGCCGTTTGAAGCAATTTTTGCTGCTCCACAATACGTGGGTCTATACGTACCTTCGGTTCAATTCCTTTGGCAAGATTGTACTTGTCATAAAACAGTTTCAGGAAGTGCCTGTATGCTTTGTTGACTTTAAAGAAACGCTTCGGTGGAACCTCTCCTACATTGTTCCAGGCGTTGCGTACATCTCTTGCTTTTGAATAGGCATCGTCCAGATCACGCGAATAACTCAACGTTTTGGTGATCTTGATCAGGCGTTCATACTCGTCGATACGCTCCTGATTGATTCGGTTCTGCTCGTCGAAGTAGTCGCGGCGTCTTTGGAAGAAATTATCAAGAATGCCCTGAAACTGGGTTTCAACTTCTTCCTGATACTCTTTTTCAACCGGTCCTGTCCTGATCCACTTCGCTTTAATTTCCTGGATCTGGTCCGTTGCTGCCGCATAATCCTCGATCGCCGCTGCTTCGGTAACATCCTCGATAAGAGCTCTTTTAATTTCCAGGTTTTTAAGTTGATTCACTTCGATCAATCCCCGGAGATACTCTTCTTTTTCTTCCAGCCTTTTTAACAGCGGAACGAAATCGCCCAATGCATCAAAACCTTTCAGTTTTCTTTGCAGTTGAATCAATTTCGTCAGATAGGAACCTTTGTTAAGTGCTTCGTCAATTTCGTTTTCAAGTTGCTCCACTTTGTTGAGCACAATCACGAATCGATTTTTGAAATAATCAATGGCTTCCTGCTCTGTCCTTTTTACTTCTCCAATTTGCCGGTCCGGGTGTTCGAGATACCCTTTTAAAAATACTTTGCTGTCTTTGACATAGCCGTATTCATCATTCAATGTGGCATTTTCCATTCTTTCAAATTTTTTTATCTGCTAAGTGTAGGGATATAACGATATTTGTTACGCACAAATTAACTAAAAAATGAGTAACGAAACCATTATTTTCTCAATGTCGGGGGTTAACAAAATCATTCCCCCAAACCGTCATATCATTAAAAACATTTATTTATCCTTTTTTTATGGTGCTAAAATTGGGGTTTTAGGTCTCAACGGATCAGGTAAGTCAACCCTCTTGCGTGTCATTGCAGGAATAGATAAAGATATTCAGGGTGAGGTAGTTTTCTCGCAGGGTTACTCCGTGGGAATGCTTGAACAAGAGCCAAAACTGGACCCGACAAAAACCGTTCGGGAAGTTGTAGAAGAAGGCGTACAGGAAGTAGTAAATCTTCTAAAAGAATTCGATCAGATCAACGAAGCCTTTGGCGAAGAAGACGCTGATTTTGACAAATTGCTTGAACGTCAGGGTGAAGTTCAGGAAAAACTGGACGCCATGGACGCCTGGAATCTCGACAATCGTCTGGAAATTGCCATGGACGCCTTGCGTTGCCCGCCATCTGATACTTCCATCTCTATTCTTTCGGGTGGTGAAAAACGCCGTGTTGCCTTGTGCAGGCTTTTACTCCGTCAGCCAGACGTATTGCTACTCGATGAACCTACCAACCATTTGGATGCCGAATCGGTACTTTGGCTGGAAGAACATTTGAGACAATATAAAGGAACGGTTATCGCTGTAACCCACGACAGGTACTTCCTTGATAACGTAGCAGGATGGATTCTTGAACTGGATCGCGGCGAAGGTATTCCGTGGAAAGGGAACTATACTTCCTGGCTGGAACAAAAGCAGGAACGTCTGAAAAAAGAAGAGAAAACAGAATCGAAACGCCAGAAAACCTTGCAGCGTGAGCTTGAATGGGTACGCATGGGCGCCAAAGGACGTCAGGCGAAATCCAAAGCTCGTTTGGGTGCATACGAAAGGTTGTTGGGCGAAGAAGGAAGAGAGAAAGAAGAGAAATTGGAAATCTTCATTCCGGCAGGACCACGACTTGGTAATAAAGTAATTGAGGCGCACAACGTTTCCATGGGCTTTGGCGACCGACTGCTTTATGAAAACCTGAATTTCGCATTACCGCCAAATGGTATTGTCGGAATTATCGGACCCAACGGTGCTGGTAAAACAACCCTTTTCAAACTCATCACCGGACAGATTCAACCCCTAAGCGGACACTTTGATGTGGGAGATACCGTTCAATGGGCATACGTCGATCAGGAGCACGACAACCTTGATCCCGCAAAAAGTGTATATCAGAGCGTAGCCGACGGCAACGACTGGATTATGCTTGGCGGCAAACAGTCCAATGCTCGTGCTTATGTAAGCCGTTTCAACTTTGGCGGTGGTGATCAGGAGAAAAAAGTAGGTACACTTTCCGGTGGAGAGCGTAACCGCGTTCACCTGGCCATGACGCTGAAAGAAGGCGGAAACCTGTTGCTGCTCGATGAACCTACCAATGATCTTGACATTAATACGTTGCGCGCATTGGAAGAAGGTCTCGAAAACTTCGCAGGCTGTGCGGTAATCATCAGTCACGATCGGTGGTTCCTCGACCGCGTTGCGACCCACATCCTTGCTTTCGAAGGCGACTCACAAGTATATTGGTTTGAAGGAAACTTCTCCGAATACGAAGAAAACCGTAAAAAACGACTTGGTGGAGATGCTACGCCAAAGCGAATTAAATATAAGAAGCTGGCTTAGGCTTTTATGAAGTATAAAATGGCGCTTGAAATGCTTTTCTTTGGAGGGGTGTTTTGAGCGCTTTTATATTTGCTGTAATAGTGGGTATAAAATAAAAAACTATGAAATTACAAATACTAAGTTTTAGGATTATTTTGGTACTCATTTCACTGATCGGAGGATGTAAAAATGAAGAAATTACCAAACAGACAACATTTTTTTCTGAGAATTGTAAAGTAAAAAGCTTTTTACTTTCTGATCAGTATTACAGAGACTATTTCGCTCGGTACAATGAAGAAGGACTCATAACCGACATTTACTACGGAAACGATTTATATTCAAGTCTAGTGTATCAGTATGAGTTTAACAATCAACAGCTCATCAACATTACCGAACGCTTTCTTGACAAAGATTATCTGGCATTCAAATACGAATATGGTCCAAATGGAATCCAACTTATTCGCCGCTACCAGCGTGATTCAAGGTATTATAATTTAGAAGATGCACCTCCAAATTTCGAATATAATCGTGAAGTGAATCAGGTCAAATATATTTACGGAAAAGCCGGAAAGCCTTCGTCCATGTTATTCTCAATAATCACAAGAGATACTATAAATAATATTAATATTCTGACACCAATTCTCTCTTATGACTATGAGTATGATGAAAAAGGCAATTTAGTTAAAGAGGTATATTACGTAGCTGACAAGAATCAAAGGATGCAACTTTGGTCTACTTTATACCATAAATACGATAATAACATCAATACATTAAAACCTCTTAATTATCTAATTTACAGAGTATCACATTCAGAACCCTATATGTTTTCTGAAAATAATAAAATTGGGACAAAAGAAGTAAGAAGTCTTGGTGGAGAAGCTAACCTAAACTACACGATGGAATACGATTCCAAAAAAAACGTTACCAACGACGGCCTACTTTTTTCTGATATAAAATGGACATGCCCTTGACAATCTCAAATTATGCACTAATTGGACGCAGTCTCCAGGTCACGCCAAACCGAGAAAAAGCAAGTGATAAAATTCCCTAAAATTCTTACTAACCTAATAGCCATAGTTTTATTGATGGCAATGATTACTATTGGAATAGTATTTATTGTTGCTGATGTTCCATTCTCAGAACTAATTCATCCATTCATTCTATTGTTTTTAATTGCTGTAATGGGCTTTGTAGCCTATCGGCTGTTTAAAATGCTTAGTTAGTATACCTAAATTCCAAGTTTGTGTAGTCTCCGGACCACCCGTACCAAAAAATTATTACGGTGCGCTGCACCTCACCATTTCATTTGCTTTTTTTACATCTACAATTATCCCGGCGCTATGCGCCTTCGAGTCTGGTGCAGAGCACCTTAATACTTGTAGCAGAAAAAAAATCAAGATCACAAAGCCCAAGGTGCAGCGCACCGTAATAAACCCAGACTGAGTATAGTCCGGCGATTACCAACAAACATAGACGGCGAAGAAATACATTCCTTCAATCCAACCATTTGCTTTTCAAAGGTTTCCTGTGTTAACAAGATTAACTTTGGCAAAACCAATCCCAGCAATGCTCTTAAAATCTAAACTTTTACTTGTTCTGTCTGTACTCTTACAGATAATGCTCATTGGCTGCAAAGAAGAGGAAACCACAGCAGAAGCTTATGTGGCGATTTGGAAATGTCAGCAGGAGAATAATTATGATGAAGCAGCCACCCTCAGAAATATTATTGGAAACTGGGAATGGAAGTACTCCGCAGCTGGTCAAGTCTCATCTACACCTGCAAAGGATACAGAATCGTCCAAAGTTCTTAAAATCGAATTTAAAGCCGATGGTTCCGGAACAATTATGACAAAGGACACAAGCGGCTCGTTCACCTGGACGATTGAGTTGAAAGATTCTTGGACAGTTGGATTAAAAGAAAATCAACTGTATGGTTTCCGAACCGTGCCCTTTATTTCTCAACTATCCGGTCGTCTTTTGTTTTGTGACGATTTGATGATGGGGAATAACAGTTACATTGACGGTGTGGATAATGTTTTCAAAAAGGAATAAGTCCTGTTAACCAGTTTCCCAAGTCGGGCGTAGTCTGGCGACTACGCCAAACACAGGGTTTTCTTCCTTCGCGGAAAACTCGACTTAAACAAAGTAAGTGAGAGATAAAGGCGCTGACAACTGCTTTATTTCAGAGATTACAATTGTCGAACTCAGGTATGGTGCAGAAAATAGTGCTGATAAAATGAAATCTCACAAAGCCGTAGATGCATTCACTGGCGGACTTTCAATAATTCCAATTTTTGGCTCAATAAGGCGATATGATAAGGAAAAAGTAAGGCTTAGACGCTAAGGAAAACCTTTGCATGATGAGTTGGACCTGCTGATTGGAGCAACTGCAATAGAAAATTCCATTCTAAGAGTTTAAAATGTTTGTTAAATAAAATACGCCATTCGTCAGATAAAAAAATCTTCTAAATGGCGTATCCAACTTCATTAAGATCTATTTTTTTGCCTGGATCTTGATATTTATCCCATCATCGTCGGCAATATTGAGAGTTAGTGTATTTCCCTCAATATCTCCAATTTCTGTTCCATTTTCTTTAAGGATTATTTTTTCTCCGGATTTAGAGAGATTGATTTCGCCTTCACCCATATTTTCTATCGTTCCATTGTCATTTGTTTCAATAATCATAAAGGCCGTCGTGGCATTTACCCTTGTCGACTTTATAGTACCTGAAAGACCTTGAAATGGCAAATCCAGGTTGACGCCACCTTTACCAAGGCTTGTCATAGTATAATTTCCTACTGCATTCATACCCAAATCAGCGTCCACATCATCATCTTTGTCCTTACACCCTACAAAAACGAAAGCGAATAACAGAATTACTAATAGCTTTTTCATAAAAATTGATTTTAGTTTAGTTGATAAATCATAAGAAAGCTAAGATTAAATTTTATTTTTTTAATAAAAAATTTTGCGAAGATCTCTGAGCTCAATTTTTCTTTATGAATTTTCCCAGTAATCTGCCTGCGCCATAATAGGCATCACCAATCCTTTGGCCGGTATCAAACAACGAATTGGCAACGCCTGAGCTGTTCTGGGTAATTTTTGCAATCACCTTGCTCTTATTTGCCGTCTCTACAATCCATGCGTCTGCAATAACGGTAGCCGTTCTGGTGCCGAATATTGTTCCGGTTGCCACGCCGGGGTCAATGAACGTTGTCTTGTATATGAGCGTGTATTTGGCATCGCTGATGCTTCCTGCCTGCATATCACTTCCCTTCTCAAAATATTTGATAAAATGCGGTTCAAATATTTTCTTTCTGTCCTCAACCCAGGCCTTTGCCCACTCGTCTCCTTTACCGGCAGTTTTTTTATTTTTCTCAGCAACAATCTCCGCAACATAATCAGCTTCGGTCTTTTTATCACTGATATTGTTGCCTTTGATCTTGCCTATCGACATGTCGTCGAAGACGAACTCAACATTGATTTTGGATTCTGATTTCAGAGCGTCTATATTTCCTTCTGTAATTTTTATCTGAGCATCAGCCATTTGGCTCGACGCCAAAGCTAAAAACAACGCTCCTGCTATGGCAAATAATCGCATTGATTTCATTGTGTTTCAAGTTTAGTTGTGAAAATGAATAGGAACATTGATTAGACGGAGAACTATACTTTCCGTCATGTTTTCGATGAATCAAATGTGTGGGGACTGAAAATAAATTAACTCATATAAAACACCATTTTGAAAAAATCATGTTTTTATATGATACTACGCCGAGCGACATTGGTCTCAGACCGAACTTAAAACCAAATGTTATTCTTGAAATTCCGGGCTAAGTAGAACTCCAAAAAATTATTTCGGTGCGCTGCACGTCCGCGTTTTACTTGCTTTCTATATCTACAATTATCACGGCGCTCTGCGCCTCATAATCTGGTGTAGCGCATTGTATTAAAAAGCAGACTGAGCGTGGTCTGCCGATTACCGATTTACAGGAAATATTCAGGGCTGCGAAAGAAGACCGTGGAGCACTGCTTATTGCACACGAAAGTTACAGCCAGACCGCTTTGATACGTGATGATTATTCCATTGAGCTTGCCGAAGACGACACCGAGCCTGAACTTGTAGACGATATCACAAGCATCATTGCCTGGGAGGTAATTTCAAAAGGAGGAAGAGCCATTTTTACGAAAAATGACGAGATAAAAGATCTTGGAGAAATTGCGCTGAAAACGAGGTATTGATGTATGTTGTGCAGGAAATGGTTAACCCACTTCCTGCACAATCTTTTTACATTACCCCAACCGCACCAATGCTTCTTTCAAAGTCACAATTTTCGACTCTGCATCAGTTTGTTTCTGACGTTCTTTTTCAACGATATCGCCTTTGGCATTTGCCACGAAACGTTCGTTGGATAATTTTTTAATTACAGAGTCTAAAAAGCCTTGTGTGTATTCCAGCTCTTTTTGCAGGTTTTCACGTTCGGTTTCTACGTCTATTTCATCAGCAAGATTGATAAAAAACTCATCCGACTTCACACGGAATGATGTTCCCTCGGATTCTTCGGCGACGTAACTGATGGATTCTACATTGGCAAGTTTGATGATCAATGATTCCAGTTTTTGATACCGACTTTTCGAATCCGTGCGAATAGCCAGTGGCAAAGCTATTTTCGGACTCAGATTTTTAGAATTACGTAGGTTTCTGATTCCTGAAACAAGTTCAAAAAGAATATCAAAGTCTGTTAAAATTTCCGAATTGATAACACCAGGCTTAGGAAATTCCTCAACGCAAATTGATTCGCCCTTATCTCTTTCCTGAATATTCTGCCAGATCTCCTCGCTAATAAATGGCATAAAAGGATGCGCCAGACGCATCAGTCGGTCAAAGAAATCCAGTGTCGCCACATACGCTACTTCTCCAATGGGCTCGCCATATTCCGGCTTAACCATTTCGAGATATTGGGCACAAAAATCATCCCATATAAGCTTATAAACTGCATTTAGAGCATCAGAAATCCTGAATTTGGAGAAGTGATCTTCCACTTCGGCAAGTGTCTGATTCAGTTTGGAGTCGAACCACTCAAATTCTCCCTTCAACTGTGAGTAATTTATCCAAACAGAGCCGACAGAATCGCGTGAAATAACCGATCCTGTTTCGGAAATTATTTCCTCCTTTTTAACTTCCCAGCCTTTTACCAACCTGAACGCATTCCATATTTTGTTACAGAAATTTCGTCCCTGCTCAACCAATTTGTCATCATAAGGCAAATCATTTCCTGCCTGCGAACTGAAAAGCATACCGGTACGAACACCGTCCGCGCCGTGTTTGTTGATCAGATCAATCGGATCAGGTGAGTTGCCCAGGGATTTGGACATTTTGCGTCCTTGCTTATCCCGAACGATACCGGTCAAATATACATTCTTGAACGGATAAGTACCTTTGTATTCATAACCGGCAATGATCATACGTGCCACCCAGAAAAAGAGAATTTCAGGAGCCGTTACCAGGTCATTGGTCGGGTAATAATAATTGATGTCCTCATTTTCTGGCTCTTTGATCCCGTTGAAAACCGAAATCGGCCACAACCAGGATGAGAACCAGGTATCCAATACGTCCGGATCCTGCGTAATGTCTTCTTCTGTAAGCGCAAAAAGCTGGTATTCATGCTGCGCTTTTCTTAACGCTTCACGTTTGTTCTTGGCAACAATTAAAGTACCGTCTTTCAGGTAAAATGCGGGAATGCGATGTCCCCACCAAAGCTGGCGGCTGATGTTCCAGTCACGCACATTTTCCATCCAGTGACGGTAGGTATTTTTGAATTTGGCAGGAATCAGCTGAACCGTATCGTTCATCACATTGTCCAAGGCAGGTTTGCTGATCTTCTCCATTTTCAGGAACCACTGCTCCGAAAGGCGTGGCTCGATCACCGAATCAGTTCTTTCCGAATGTCCAACGTTTGACCGGTATTCCTCCACCTTCACCAAATCACCCGATTCTTCAAGTAATTTGATGATTTTCTTGCGGGCAATAAATCGGTCTTCCCCAATCAGTATCTGCGCTTTTTCATTCAGCGTTCCATCTTCATTAAGCAGGTCGATAATCGGAAGATTATGTCTTTTACCTAATTCGTAGTCATTGGTATCATGCGCAGGCGTCACTTTCAAACATCCTGTTCCGAATTCAATTTCCACGTAATCATCCGCAATAACAGGAATGGCTCTTTTGATAAGCGGAATCAAAACCTGCTTACCGATCAAATGCTGGTAACGCTCGTCATTCGGATTCACACAAATGGCCACGTCAGCCATAATCGTTTCCGGGCGAGTCGTAGCCACAACCACACCCTGTCCTTCTCCATCTGCCAGTTCATATTTAAGATAAACCAATTTCTGATTCACCTCTTTCATGATCACTTCCTCATCCGAAACGGTTGTACGCGCCTGCGGATCCCAGTTCACCATACGGTGACCGCGGTAAATATCTCCTTTATTATATAGGTCTATAAAAACATCAATAACAGAATCGTACAGATCCGGCTCCATCGTGAAACGCGTACGATCCCAGTCGCAGGATGCGCCCAGTTTCCGAAGCTGCTGCAAAATGATACCGCCATATTTATGCGTCCATTCCCAGCAATATTCCAGGAATTCGTCACGCGTCAGATCCTTTTTGCTAATGCCTCTTTCTTTAAGCATCGCAACCACCTTCGCTTCCGTCGCAATAGAAGCATGATCCGTACCAGGAACCCAGCACGCTTCTTTGCCTTCCATACGGGCTTTGCGCACCAGAATATCCTGGATTGTATTGTTCAGCATGTGCCCCATGTGCAACACACCTGTCACGTTTGGCGGAGGAATTACGATGGTATAAGGCTCCTTGTCCGGATTTGGTTTTGAATTAAAAAAACGGCTTTCCATCCAATAGGAATACCATTTGTCCTCTATTTCCTGGGGAGCATATGTTTTGGAAATCATTCTTGTAGGTATAAAAATGCGCCAAAGCGCGGTTTGCTGTCTTAAAAAGACGGCAAGTTAGGATTTGCAGACGAAATTTTCTAAAATTTTATGCCTCCGAAGTCGTTGGAAGCCATATTGTAAACGTACTTCCCTCACCCGGTTTGCTTTCCACTTTCACCGTCCCTTCATGCGATTCTACCATGGTTTTGACGTAACTCAGTCCAAGTCCGAAACCTTTCACATCATGCACATTGCCGGTAGGCACACGGTAAAACGTATCGAAAATCCGATGAAGCTGCTCTTTGTTCATTCCAATTCCGGTGTCAGAAATGGAGAGCTCAATACCATTATTTATATTGATTGTTTTAATCGTCAAATGCAGTTTTTCAGGAGAATATTTGATTGCGTTGTCTATCAGGTTGTTCAGTACATTGGATAAATGCACTTCGTCTCCTGAAACAGTTTCATTTTCTGCTTCAAATTCCAGATCCACTTCTCCGCTTTGGTTCTCGATCTGCACACTTTGACTATTGAGCGCATTCGTCACCAAATCGGTCATGTTCACAAAAGTCTTTTTAAGTTTTACCTCCCCTTTGTCCAACAGTGCCATTTGCAAAACTTTCTCCACATGCGTTCCAAGCCGTTTATTCTCCTCCCGTATAATTCCCAGATAACGGGATAAACGAGGCGAAGTCTCCTGACTTGCAGAATTCTCCTGAGCCATTTCCGCCGCCAGTGCAATCGTAGAAATCGGCGTTTTGAACTCATGCGTCATATTATTGATGAAGTCATTTTTGATATCGGAAAGTTTTTTCTGGCGAAGAATGGTCGTAACCGCCATATAAAAACAAGCCATCACGACAAGTATAAGCACACCCGAACCACCAAACATCACGCCCATTCCACTCATAATGTGTTTCTCCTGATCGGGGAAATAGACGAAGAGCGAATTCTGTCCCTGTAAGGTTTCATTTGGGAATAGTGAAGCCCGGTACGATTTCAATTTCCAGTCCTGCGGTTTCAGATTGGCCGTCGAAAAGATCAGTCCGTCAGGATTCTGCCCTTGCACCGCAAATTCATACGGAAGAAAAATGCCATTTTCTTCAAATTCCTTTTTCAATAATGTATCCAAAAGGAAACGGTTCACACGTTCCTGAATAGGCCTTTGCGTGTAAAGCAGATCTTTCATCACCTCTTTTAAAATCTCAGCTTTGTCGGGAGTACCCTTCGTATTTAAGGGAAGATATTTGGCATCTTTCAGGGCATTTTTGCTTCCATTCCCTAACGTTGATTCCCGATTGGCTTTAAGATATTGCGAACCGGAATTCGTTTCCTGACCGCCATTCTGGGCCAGTTTTCCTTGCTTCGACTCTATATCTTTAAGTGCTTTTCCAAGATTCTTCTCATCCTCCATTCGGCGACGCATAAACTCGTCCATACCGGCCAAACCAAATTGCTGCGCTTGAAAAAACTCTTCAATGATCTTTTGCTGATGATCCACCATTACCCGAAAATTGGGGCTCAATGCGTCAGTTGCAACACCCTCTGATGCAATCCGATAATGTATTTCTTCACCGTTTGGTCCAATCACAACCTCGATTTTGGAAGGTACATGTTGGTTGGCCTCTCGTACAGTTTCCTGCTTCACCTGTTTGGTGCGCTTCATTGGCGCATTGCGAAGCTGCGTGATCCTTTCCAGTTTGCTTTTTTGCTGTTCTGTTTCTATTCGTTGTTGAAGCAGATACATCATTTCCTGCTTTTCCAGCCTGTGTACTACTTCCTGTACCGATTCTGCTACCTTATGATTGAACTGATCGTTACGTATCGCAATCGCTTCCCTGATCCAATACCACTGGAAGCCGATCAGCCCGATCAGGGCAAGGCACATTAAGCCGACAATTATCTGAATTTTTCTTTTTGTCATATTTTTTATTCCGTCATGCAACGTTTCACATCCTTCCTGCGACATTCGACGGAGAACAAATTTAACTCATCTCAACGGCCTGATATTGTTTTTAACAAAATTTAACACGCATCACAAAAAGCACTTTTTAAATTTGTAATTGATTCATTCACAAAATAAAATGCCATGAAACATATTTTTGTAAAGGGAGTATTCCTGTCATTTCTCACCATTGCAGGCTTCTCTGCACAGGCCCAGTCGACCGACAAAGACAAGAAAATTTCGGACAAGGATAAAAAGACAACGATCCGTGTCAGAGTATCGGAAGATGGTGACGGCAAAAGCAAAGAAATCGAAAAAGAGTATCATGTAAAAAGCATGAACGACGATGAAAGAAAAGAGTTTGTAGACAAAGTCCTGGATTCACTCGGTGTCGACTCTAAAACTGGCGGAAAGATCGTTTCGGTAACTGTTGACGACGGTGATGGTGATAAGCAAACTATGACCAGAAAGCGTAGAAACGTGATTGTGGATCGCCGCGATGACCGGGAACCGCTTGTGTTCAATTGGAGCGATGACTTTTCAAAGGACTTTAACTTTGATACTGAAAAATTACGCACGCACATGCGGAATTTCGAAAGAGATTTCAAACCAAAAGCACGGGTGATGATGCGGGATATGGAGAATTTCGGAGACCGCCTGGGAGAATCATGGAGCCGCGAGTCTAAAAAAGCAGCAACCGTTCGGGATCTTAGTGTATATTCCAACAATCCTGACAACGGTGTGTTAAACCTGCGTTTCCAGGTTCCTCAGAAAGGCGACCTTAGTATTATTGTAACAGATGTTAAGGGCAAAGAAGTTGGTAAAAAAGACATCAAGGATTTCAGCGGCAACTTTGTGGGACAAATTGACCTGAAGAAAAATACAAAAGGGACTGTTTTTGTTACAGTAGTGCAGAACGAAGATGGCGCAGTAAAAAGAGTTGTAATTCCTTAATTTAATCAAGGTAGATTTTCAGTCCCTCTGGTTTTAGGCCGGAGGGATTTTTTATGCGTTATTAATTGCAATATTCAGATCGTAAATCTTGGTTACATGTCAATTTTACTAACATGATGGTAGGAATGAATCGATTCGTGCCATTTCTACCATGAATGTTACAATAATTGAGATATTTTGTTGAAAAGAATACAATTAAATAGGGAGACATCTATTAAGAATTGTAAATTTGCCGAAAACACCAATCGTCTGCGACATCCAATTTAACAAGCGACTATGCTGAATCTTATACTGTTTGGCCCCCCAGGTGCCGGGAAGGGCACTCAAAGTGAAAAAATTATAGCCAGGTACAATTTGATACACCTTTCGACCGGCGACTTGCTGCGTTCCGAAATTCAGGCTGGATCAGAACTGGGACTTAGAGCTAAGACTTTGATGGATCAGGGTTTACTTGTTCCCGATGAAGTGGTAATCGGAATGATTGACCATAAATTGAGGGATCACAGAGATGCCGCCGGATTTATTTTTGATGGATTTCCAAGAACCGTTAAGCAATCCGAAGCGCTGGACGAGTTATTGGCAACTTACGATCAAAGCATTTCGGTTATGATTGCACTTGTGGTAGACGATAGTGAGTTACTTTCCCGTTTGCTGAACCGTGGTAAGACTTCCGGACGTCCTGATGACCAGAACGAAGAACTGATCAGCAAGCGAATTCACGAGTATAACAGCAAGACGAAACCGGTTGCCGACTACTACCAGCAACAAGGTAAATTTGTTCCGATCGAGGGTATAGGTGAAATAGAAACTATATTTGCAGAAATTAACAAGGCGATTGATTCAGTTACTTCAAAATAAACAATCGCTCAAAGTATTCATCAACAACACTAAGTATGGCGTCATCTAACTTTATTGACTATGTGAAAATCAACGTGCGTTCCGGTTCTGGCGGTGCGGGAGCTTTGCATTTCAGGCGCGAAAAACATGTTGAAAAAGGAGGCCCGGATGGTGGAGATGGCGGACGTGGGGGGCACATCATACTCAAGGGAAGTTCACAACTCTGGACGTTATTACACTTAAAATACACCAAGCACGTTAAAGCATTTGACGGAAAAGCTGGTGAAGGAGGCCGCAGATCCGGTTCCATCGGGAAAGACATTATTCTTGAAGTTCCACTCGGAACAGTTGCCAGAAATTCGGAAACCGGCGAACAGCTTTTTGAAATTACAGAGGACGGACAAGAAATTATTCTTTTAAAGGGCGGACGTGGTGGAATGGGAAATGACCATTTCAAATCAGCTACCAACCAAACGCCCCAACATGCACAACCTGGCGAAGCCGGACTTGAAGCATGGGTTATTCTTGAACTGAAAGTACTTGCCGATGTTGGTTTGGTTGGATTTCCCAACGCCGGAAAATCAACATTACTCTCCGCAGTTTCGGCAGCGCGCCCCGAAATTGCTGATTATCCCTTTACCACTTTGGTGCCCAACCTCGGTGTGGTACCCTATCGCGACTACAAATCGTTTGTAATGGCCGATATTCCGGGCATTATTGAAGGAGCCAGCCAGGGAAAAGGACTTGGGCTGCGTTTTCTGAGACACATAGAAAGAAATTCCATATTGTTATTTCTGGTTCCCGCAGACAGCGAGGATATTAAAGCCGAATACGAGACATTACTTCGTGAGCTGACCATTTACAACCCTTCACTTTTAGATAAAAGCCGAATCCTGGCCATTTCCAAATCCGACGTCATTCTTGACGAAGAACGAGAAGAGCTAAAAAGCAATATTCCCGATGGAATTCCGTATTTGTTTATATCCGCTGTAACACAAGAGGGTATAGAGCAATTAAAGGATCGTATTTGGGATGTGATCAACAATCCCCTTTCCGCTTAATAATTTTTTACTTTCAGAGGCAACCTATTGGTACATTATATGTGTCAATAGAGTTACTTTGGAATGAAATAACTATCCGGTTTTAATGAAATACTGTTTACCACTTGTTACCTGGGTCCTCATACTTACTGCATTTACGGATGTAAAAGCCCAGCTAAATATTGATTATCCGACCTCCCGCGCTGTGTTCCAGCGAGACAAAAACAACTCTGCAACCATTTACGTTTCAGGTAGTTTCACCAAAGTCGTTGATCGGATTGAGGCAAAACTCACTCCGATAAACGGCGGAAATAACGTAGATTGGATTACCATTCACGCCAATCCGCAGGGAGGATTTTTTGCAGGAAGCATCAGCTCCACGGGTGGCTGGTACAATCTTGAAGTAAGAGGCATGCGCGGTGATCAAAAAGTGGGTGAACACTCGGTTTCACCAATTGGTATAGGGGAAGTTTTCCTTATAGCAGGCCAATCCAATGGGCAAGGATTCGTTAACAAAGATGGATTTGACTTTGGCGCACAAAGAGCGAACGACGACCGTGTGAGTTGTATTGATTTTAATAATCACAATTCCTCCACCAGTGCATTGCCTTACCCTTCATTCACACACCTGGAATCTGATACACAGATTTCTCCTCGTGGACTTGGTGCCTGGAGTTGGGGAAAATTGGGAGACCTGCTCGCCAATCGTTTGCAAGTGCCTATTTTGTTTTACAATGTAGCCTGGGATGGAACCATTGTAAGGAGCTGGCGCGAAAGTATTACGGGCACAGCAAGATCTCCTTATATCGAGGATAGATTTGTTCCATACGAACCATCGGGAGCTCCATACAGTAATTTACGATCTGTTTTGCAATATTATGTACCCATTACAGGCGTCCGTGGAGTACTTTGGATACAGGGCGAAGGTGATAATCACTTTAACACTTCCTCAGATTCCTATGCCAGCGATTTACAGGCAGTAATTAACGCCAGCAGAAACGAGTCAGGCAAAAATATTTCCTGGATGGTTTCGCTTACTTCTTACAGTGACGCCAGAGTAGCTCCAGGAATTATAGATGCACAAAAAAAAGTAATTAGTACTGTTTCAAATGTATTTACAGGTCCCAATACAGATGTTATTCAAATACCAAGAACTGATAAGGATAAAGTTCATTTTCATCATGAAGGACTGACAACACTCGCAGAGGCTTGGAATAATCAACTTAACGACGATTACTTTTCACGGTCGGAGCCCTATAAGGCAGTTTCTCAATTGCAGGTAACCGCTAGTTGTGCTGGCAATAACAATGTATCACTTTCTGTTAATTCGAACGGCTACTCAAATATAAACTGGAGTACAGGATCAAATTCCAGCACAATACAGGTGGGGAACGGTACATACCGTGTTACCGCACGTGATGCGAAGGGAAATGTGATTTTTTCCCCGGAGATCAGGATCAATGAACCCATTACTCCTTCGCAACCCCAGGTTACCTTGCAGGGAAGTAACCCGGTTTGCCTTGGAAATACTGCCGTTTTAATTTCCAGTACCAATGACAACATTCGCTGGAATAATGGTGCAACCAATGATCATTTGACTGTCACCACTGGTGGGGAATATTTTGTTACTACCAGAAATGTGTACGGTTGTGAATCGTCATCTTCTAAAACTAACATTACCATTCTTACCTCACCGCTACCTGAAAAACCCACCATCAGTGCGTCGGGGGCCGTTACTTTCTGTGATGGCGGTGAAGTGAATTTACAGTCCAATTCCAAAGTAAATAATCTGTGGTCCAATGGCGCTAATACCGGATCCATCCAGGTACGGTCGTCCGGAGAATTCCGTGTGAGAGCCGTTGACAATTTAGGATGTTTTTCTCCTGAATCAGATCCTGTTACTGTAAAAGTCAATGCTTTACCGGCAAAACCAGCTATCAATTTAAGTGGCCCTTCAGACTTCTGTGAAGGAGGTAATGTTTCCCTTACATCGAGTTATGATAATGGGAATACGTGGAGCAATTCTGCTGTCGATAAAACAATTACCGTTAACCAATCGGGGACCTTTACCCTAAAACAGCGCGATTCTAACGGATGCGAATCCAACTCAGATCCGGTAACGATCAAAGTAAATCCTCTTCCGGCTACACCCTCTATAACCACTTTAAGACCAACTACATTCTGTTTACGTGATTTTACAACACTTAGAAGTAGCGAAACCCACGAATACCTGTGGAGTAACGGTGCAGGAGGACAGGAAGTTAATATTTACGAGTCTGGAAACTATACCATTTCAGCCCGTGACCAAAACGGTTGTGTATCCAAACCATCTGCCGGTGTTCAGGTGACAGTAAACCCGTTACCTCCCACGCCCGTTATTACAGCTGACGGCCCTACTGTCTTCTGTGCAGATTTGAGTGTAAATCTACAATCCACTACTGCCAACAGTTTCTTGTGGAGCAACGGATCTACCAGTCAGTCCATAAAGGTCACAAAAGATGGAACTTACAGTGTACAAACCATTAACCAGTTTCAATGTTATTCGGACCGAAGTAATGAAATCGGCGTATCAACACTCGCTCTTCCTCCTGCCCCACTCGTTACACCGCTTAGCGCCACCACATTTTGCGATGGTGATTTTGTAGCGTTACAGGCATCCAACGGAGCTAACTTTATATGGAACACTGGTTCCGAAAAAGATTCTATCCACGTTTTGACGTCTGGAGCCTACTCGGCAAGAGTTAAAGATTTACAAGGTTGTCTGTCTCCTTTTTCTTCGGAAATTACGGTAGATGTGAAACCATCTCCAACACCCCCGACAATCAGAAAAATTGGTGTTTTTACACTGCTGGCAGAAAACAATATTAACGACGGAGATCACGTATGGAAGCTTGAACAGACTGTTTTACCCGAAACAGGAACAACATTAAAGGCAGTTAAATCTGGCAGCTACGTAGTTAACAATACGGTGGTTTACAGCCCTACTCTAACATGTTTTTCCGATTACTCCGCTCCTTTCGTGTTTGTGGCAGATGATAAAAACAATGGCATGGTGGCCTATCCTAATCCATTAACCGATGGGAAATTGTTGATTGAAACGGTTCAGGATATAGTTAATGCAGAAGTGCAGATAATAGATATACGAGGTGTGATTCACAAAACTTACAGGACAGTTCAGTTTGACCAACGGCAGATCTTTAATATCTCAGATCTCGCATCAGGAATATACATTGTCCGAATCGTTTCTTCCACTTTCAATGCATCTCAAAAATTCATTGTGGTCAGATAGCCTCCAAAGCAAAACTGACAATTACTCCAGAAAAACGGAATAGTTATATTATTGACGAAATAATTTTTCTAAATTTGTCGTTCATTTGTCTAAAACTAATCTGTTAGACAAATCAGCCACTTTATCAAATCATTCTTTCTGACTATGAGAGACTTTACCTGTACCAATAAACCAAATGCATAGTAAATTCGCTACCAGGGTAATGCTTAAAACATTACTGTTGCTCTGCATCATACCCGCAACAGTATTTTCACAAATTACCATTACCTCTCCTATAACCAACTCCGTATACCAGAGGGATGTTACTGGCCAGCGCGAAGTAACCATTGCCGGTACATTCGCTGTACCTGTTGACAAAATTGAAGCAAGAGCCATTCCTGTGATTGAAGGTCAGGGAATAGCAACCGCATGGAAAGAACTGCAGGTAGCTCCTAAGGGAGGTGCTTATCAGGGGAATTTACTGATTTACGCCGGCTGGTACACTGTTGAGGTGCGCGGAACGGTTGCAGGCCAGGTAGTGGGACGTGCAGTGCTTCAGAGACTAGGCGTTGGTGAGGTATTTATTATAGCAGGTCAGTCTAACGCTCAAGGCTTGAAAAAATTCGGTGGTCCTTCTGCCGTTGACGATCGGGTTCAATACATCTCCAACTACATCAACGATGTTGTTGACAAACTTGATGATCCGCCAGTTCCTGTTTTTTCAAAAATTACTTCAAACACTAATTTCATTTCACCGCGTGGTCAAACTGCATGGTGCTGGGGAATATTGGGAGACATGCTTGTAACTAAACTGAACATGCCGGTTTTATTTATAAATACCGCCTGGGAAGGTACATCTGCAAAAGACTGGGCGCTAAGTTCACAAGGAAAACCGACCACCACGCCTTTTGGTTACACCATGCCTTTACACATGCCGTATGCCAATTTAAGGATTTCTGCACAAAACTATGCGAGCCAATATGGTTTGCGGGCAATACTATGGATGCAGGGCGAATCGGATGGTCTTAAAAATGATAAAGATAATAATTTAGTAGCCGGATACAGAGATAATCTACAAACGCTGATGAATAGCCTTGGTATCCATACAGGTAAGCGTATTACCTGGGTTATAGCCCGGACCAGCCGAATTGCCGAGTTTGAAACTGTACCCAATAAGATATATCCAGCCATTATTGCGGCTCAAAATGCCGTTATTGATCAAAGTTTTAATCCAACCTGGCCTGGCCCGGAGACTGACCCTCTTGACCCCGAACGACTTGGCGACGGGAATGGTGACAGAACACACTTCTCGGGTGTTAAATCGTTAACCCTACTTGCAAATGCCTGGAATGAAAGTCTGAATGCAAGCTTCTTTTCAAGGGTTCCACCGGTTGTATCAGAACCCGTTCCGGCACTTTCAGCAATTTGTACAACCGGAAACAACGGCGTCACTATTTCTTTGCCTACTACTTATAAATCTTACAGGTGGCAGAATGAAACTACAGGAGCTGTTATACCGGGAGCAACGGGAAGTTCAATAACCGTAAGCCAGGCTGGAAAATACAGTGCCGTGGTTAAAGATGATTTTGGCAACACCATTATTGCGTCGGCTGTAATTCTTGAAAAAGATGCAAAACCAGCTAAGCCAACCATTATGCAACAGGGACCTCAGCAAGCCTGTGCTGATTCTGCTTTCCAGTTTTCAGTAGCACCCGAAAATAATACGTACTCCTGGTTTGTAGCTGGCTCAACAAATGTATTAGGTACGGGCAGCTCCATCAAAATCGGAGAAGCGGGTAACTATCAGGTTAGGGCTCAGAATATTTTTGGATGTGTTTCCGACAATTCAGACGCTTCATCTCTTATAATACGCCCTGCAATCAGTAAGCCTGTAATTGAAGCGGGAGGTCCGTTTAGTGTTACTGCGAGTATTGCTGAGCAAGGTCTGAATGAAAAGTATCTCTGGCGTCGCCCAGGTTCCGACCAGGACACGACTGCTAACGTGATCAAAATCTTAAAAACAGGTATCTACTCTACCCGCGCTCAGGTTGTATTCACCCTTGGGAATAATTCATTAACCTGCTACTCTGATTCCGCATCGCGTGAGTTTAAAACGAACGAATCAAACGAAATAGTGATATATCCTAACCCAAGCCAGGGAGCAAGGATTTATGTGGAGTCCCGTGACGATATCAGAGACGCATCTGTAACACTTTACGATATCTTCGGCAGAGTAATCCGCATCACGCCTCCGGTATTACTAAACAGCAGACTGGAGCTGGACGTAAGTACCCTTGCTGCCGGCAAATACATCTTGCGTGTTACAGGCCAAAACACCAGTCTTACCAAGCAAATTGTGATCAGATAGATAATATTTATTTTTTTGTTTATAAATAAGCCCCGGTCTTCCGGGGCTTATTTAGTATGATACTAATTAGATAAAAGAAAAAGTAAAGAATTTGATTGATAAATTTGCAAAGGCTAATTTTGACTGATACAGGAAGAGTTATTACTTTTTGAAATAAAGTTATTGATGAAGAATTCATATTTCCCTTCGGACTACCTGCCTATTCTCGTTCAGTTTCTGCTGGCAGCAGGATTTATAGGCGGCACAATGATCGTAACGCATTTGATCGGACCCAGCCGTAAAAGCAAACTCAAAGATGATCCATTTGAATGTGGTATCGAATCTGTTGGTGACGCAAGAACACCCATATCTGTAAAGTACTTTCTTGTGGCGATTCTTTTTGTGTTGTTTGATGTGGAGGTAATCTTTATGTATCCATGGGCAGTTAATTTCAAAGAACTGGGAATGTTTGGCTTTGTTGAAATGTTATTGTTCATGGCGATGTTACTGTCCGGATTCTACTATATAATTCGTAAAGGAGTATTGAACTGGGAAGAGTAACACCCGCTTCCTCTCCTGAGAATTTTACAAACAAGCATATCGTCTCAAAGAGGAATCAGTTATATTGACAAATCTGGCTGACAGCTCAACGCTTACAGCCAAAAGCTTATAAATCATGAAAGAAGTAACTATAGCGGAAGCACCGCAAGGACATAGTGGATCAGGTTTTTTTGCTACCTCATTTGATGAAGCGATAGGTCTGGCGCGAAGTTATTCTTTATGGCCACTTCCATTTGCCACTTCATGCTGCGGTATTGAGTTCATGGCAACTATGGGAGCCCATTACGATATATCCCGTTTCGGTTCCGAACGTCCGAGTTTTTCACCCCGCCAGGCAGACCTTCTGATGGTGATGGGTACCATCGCGAAAAAAATGGCACCTGTAGTGAAGCAGGTATATCTCCAGATGGCGGAACCACGTTGGGTTCTTGCCGTGGGAGCATGTGCTTCCAGCGGTGGTATTTTCGATACATACAGCGTTTTACAGGGAATTGACCGTATTATTCCCGTAGACTGCTACGTGCCAGGATGCCCTCCGCGTCCTGAACAGATTATTGACGGACTGATGCACATTCAATATCTGGCACAGAATGAAAAACTCCGCAGAAGAAATACGGATGAATATCAACATTTGTTAGCATCATATAATATTCAATAATTACCCTATGCTAAGTAACCAGGAAGTAGCAGAAGAGCTATTGGGAAAATTTGGTGAGCAGGTGTATGACTTTGAAGAGCCATACGGATTGCTGACACTCTCAACAACCAGGGAAGATATTATCCCTGTTCTGGAGTTTCTGAAAGATCATAAATCATATCAGATCAATTTCCTTACGGATTTAACTGGTGTGCAGTATCCCGAGAACAAGGGACAGGAGTTTATGGTCGTGTATCACCTGCACAGTTTCATTCATAATTTCCGTATTCGTATTAAAGTATATATTCCGGAAGCAGACATTCACATTCCTACTGCAACAGGACTTTATGCTTCTGCAAACTGGATGGAGCGTGAAACCTTCGACTTTTACGGAATCCTTTTTGACGGCCATCCTAACCTGATTCGTATCCTGAATATTGAAGAGATGGATTACTTTCCAATGCGCAAGGAATATCCGCTGGAAGATGCAACTCGTGAGGATAAAATCGACGCTCTTTTTGGCCGATAACCCGTTACTGAACAAAGTAAGCTATGGCAGATATTGAATTATTACCACATAACGTACCTTCTCAGGCCGAGTTACCTGAATTGGTAGAAGAATTAACAACGCTAAACCTCGGTCCGACTCACCCTGCTACACACGGAATTTTTCAAAACATCCTGAAAATGGATGGCGAAAAGATCGTTTCTGGTGAACAAACCATTGGTTACATACATCGTGCCTTCGAAAAAATTGCTGAAAGGCGACCGTTCTATCAGATAACCACGCTGACAGACCGCATGAACTATTGTTCCTCTCCGATCAACAACTTCGGATGGCACATGACAGTTGAGAAATTACTACAGATTGAAGTTCCCAAGCGCGCTCAATACATACGCGTGATCATGATGGAACTGGCACGTATCTCCGACCATTTAATATGCAACAGTATCCTTGGTGTTGACACAGGAGCTTTCTCCGGATTCTTGTACGTTATGCAAAAACGTGAGGATATCTATGAGATTTATGAGGAAGTGTGCGGTGCACGGCTTACCACCAACATGGGGCGTATCGGAGGGATGGAACGTGACCTGTCTAGTACAGCAATTCGCAAAATCCGTGATTTCATCAAAACTTTTCCTCCTGTACTACAAGAGTTTGAAAAGTTGATGAGTCGTAACAGGATCTTTATGGACCGTACCATCAACGTTGGTGGTATATCTCTGGAAAGAGCACTTTCTTATGGCTTTACAGGCCCAAACCTCAGAGCAGCCGGGCTCGACTATGATGTGAGGGTAATGAATCCTTATTCTTCTTATGAAGATTTCGATTTCAGCATTCCGATCGGGCAAAGCGGTGACACATTTGATAGATACAATGTACGTATAGAAGAAATGTGGCAAAGCCTGAAAATCGTAGAACAGGCGCTCAACAATCTACCGGAAGGTCCATACTATGCTGACGCTCCTGAATATTATTTACCTCCTAAAAAAGAGGTTTATGGTAGCATGGAAGCACTTATTTACCATTTCAAAATCGTGATGGGCGAAATAGATGCTCCACACGGAGAGGTTTATCACGCAGTAGAAGGAGGCAACGGTGAGCTTGGTTTCTACCTGATCAGCGATGGCGGAAGGGCACCATACCGTTTACACTTCCGAAGACCAAGTTTTATATACTACCAGGCATTCCCTGAGATGTGCAAAGGAAGTACGCTTTCAGATGCGATTCTTACAATGAGTAGTCTGAATGTAATTGCAGGAGAGCTTGATGCTTAATTAACGAACTTAAAATGAACAACTGATCGGAGGCCGCTAATTCGGCAACCGTTTGATTTTCATAAGATCATATTATAAAAATGACTGAAACATCTAATCCTGTTGCTTTTACTCCCGAAAGACTGGCGAAAGTAAAAGAGATCATAGATCGTTACCCGGCCGGACGCCAGAAGTCGGCCTTGCTACCTGTGTTGCATGTCGCTCAGGAACAATGGGGATGGGTAAGTAGTGAAGTAATGGACTATGTGGCAGGTTTGCTGGACATTTTGCCCGTTGAAGTGTATGAGGTAGCAACGTTTTACACCATGTATCACCTCGATGCGGTTGGCAAACATGTAATTGAATATTGCCGTACTGGTCCTTGCTGCTTGATGGGCGGAGAAGAAATCTATGGTTACCTACAGGAAAAACTTGGAATTAAGGCCGGGGAAACTACGCCTGACGGACTTTTCACATTAAAAGAAGTGGAATGTCTTGCAGCCTGTGGCTGGGGCCCGGTGTTCCAGATACGTGAGAAATTTTATATGAATCTGACCCGTGAAAAGGTCGATGAAATTATAGACGAATTAAGCAAATAAGCCTTCAAAGGCTGAAAATTTGATCCTGCAATGGCTAGAAAAATATTAACAGAACATATAAACGTACCCGGAATCGAAACCTTCGAAGTTTATCGCAAACAAGGAGGATATGTCGCCGTTGAAAAAGCAATAAAAACCATGACTCCTGACGAGGTTGTGGAAGAAGCTAAGAAATCGGGCGTACGTGGAAGAGGAGGAGCAGGATTTCCGATGGGAATGAAATGGGGGTTTCTAGCCAAGCCCGAAGGAGTGCCGCGTTATCTGGTTTGTAATGCAGATGAGTCGGAGCCTGGTACTTTTAAGGATCATCACCTGATGAAATGTATTCCCCACTTATTAATTGAGGGAATGATCGTTTCCAGTTATGCATTGGGAGCCAACAAATCCTTCATATACGTTCGTGGCGAGTTGATGTATGTGATCCGCATTCTGGAAAAAGCCATAGAAGAAGCAAAAGCTCAGGGTTTCCTGGGGAAAAATATACTTGGAAGCGGTTACGATCTGGAACTTGTGGTGCAACCAGGAGGCGGAGCGTATATTTGCGGAGAAGAAACCGCATTACTTGAATCTCTGGAAGGGAAAAGAGGAAACCCAAGGAATAAACCACCATTTCCGGCGGTGAAAGGGCTTTATCAGTCGCCTACTGTTGTCAACAACGTGGAGTCAATCTCCAACATGCCATGGATTATTAACAATGGCGGTGATGCTTACGCAGCAATCGGAGTTGGGCGCAGTACGGGAACCAAGCTCATCTCAGCATCGGGTCATATACAAAAACCTGGTGTATACGAGATTGAGTTAGGCGTAAGCGTAGATGAGTTTCTTAATTCTGATGAGTACTGCGGAGGCATTCGCAAGGGTCATCATCTTAAAGCATTGGTTGCAGGAGGATCTTCTGTCCCGATTCTGCCAGCACATCTAATCACCAAAACCGCGAATGGTGAAGACCGGCTAATGAGTTACGAATCACTTTCGGACGGCGGTTTTGCAACCGGAACAATGTTGGGTTCCGGCGGATTTATCGTTTTTGACGAGACGGCATGTATCGTAAGGAATACCTGGAATTTTTCACGCTTCTACCATCACGAATCTTGCGGGCAGTGCAGCCCGTGCCGTGAAGGAACTGGCTGGATGGAGAAAGTGCTTCACCGAATTGAGCACGGACATGGAAGCATGCACGACATTGATCTGCTGGTGGATATCTCTAAAAAAATAGAAGGAAATACAATTTGTCCGCTTGGGGATGCAGCTGCATGGCCTGTTGCCAGCGCAATAAGGCACTTCCGCGACGAATTTGTTTGGCATATTACTCATCCGCAAGAAGCTTCACAACCCGGTGCTGTTTATATGGGTGAAATGACATTGGTATAATGAGTTTGAGTAATTGGTACAGTTGGCTTAATAGAAACATTCTTTTCTTTTCCTGTATTTTCGGATTAGTAAGCTTTGCTGTACTTCTTATCGTAAAAACCAAGGCAAGTTTAAGCTATCTGCCCGATATATCGGGCAGTGAAACAAGCACTATACTTCCTATACAGCTGCTCATAAACGGAGATCCGATATATACGAATCCTGAAGAAGCACCATTCAGGTTGACACAATATACCCCTCTCTACTTTTCCATTGTTTCGTTCTTTTACAAACTAACCAGCTGGACCGCATTCGAAGTTCATAAGGTTTTCCTTGCCAGCCGGGCCTTTTCCATTGGATTTACAATTTTAGCGAGTGTGTTATCCGGGTATATGGTATATCTGGTATCGATAAGAAACAGGATAGTATCTGTATTATCTGCTCTATTCATTTATCATGTCCTCGCTTTTTGGCTGCTAACAGGGTCCAGGCCCGATAGTCTTTTAGTTTTGCTTACTTCAGTATTGCTGCTGACTATTTACAAAGCAGCTAATTCGGATAAAAACAGCGAAGCTTGGTGGTATCTTGCCATTTTTATCGCTGTGTCGGCATTTTTTGTAAAACAAAGCGGGGCAATTCATTCCATTGCTATCGGAGTCTATTTTATAGTCATCCGGCAGTGGAAAATGCTATTCAGGATAACGCTGGCCGGAGTACTGTTTTTTTGTCTCCACCTCCTCATACTTCCTGTTAACACGATTCCACTATTTTTCACCAATATTATAGGCGGGGTTGCTAATTCAACCAGTTTCGACTGGTTCTATGACTGGACTCTGAAAAGTTGGGTTTTGCAATTTGCAATGCTAATGGTATTAAATTTGATGATTAGCGCCTATCACTTTGTGAAAAGACCAACTTCGTTTTTTCTATTTTTATCTATTGCCAGCCCCTTATTTTTTCTCTTCGCAACACTCACAAGTCTGAAAATAGGAGCTGGTGTTGGCTATTATCAGGATTACCTTATCTTAGCTGTAATACAAATCGCGGCTTTTTTCACCGACAAAAATGAGAGAAGTAAAATTGGAGGAGAATTTGGGCGCATAGGTATATCACTTTATCTGTTATTTGTGTATTTTTATTGTACTTTGTTTGTTTTCATGACTTACAAAAATGTGCTGTTAAATGATCAAAGCGCAACTTACATTGAGCAACGAAAAGTAGCTGAGTACCTGCTTACTGAAAAAGGGTTAAAGAAGGAGGATTGGATTTCGGTAGAGAGTAAAACTACATCGGACTATTTTATCCGACATTTTCTTTACAATCAAACGCTGACACCTTTTAAAGATTTGGTGTATCTAGCCAATAAAAACCAAACTTTTGATTTTTCAGAGTTTCGTAATATGATAGATAAAGGGCAGATTCACTATGTGATAACAGATCGTGGAAATTTCCCGAAAAACATCCTGAATTACAGTTTCGGGAATACACTTAAATTTAGCTCAACCATTGGGCCTTACGATATATACGAAAGTAAAATATTGCAGAATATTGAATTATAATTTCGCATGGAAGAAGTAAAACCACAATTGATAAAAATTACTTTCGACGGCATTGAAGTCGAAGTAGCGCCTGGAACAACCATCATGCAAGCTGCACGTAAAATTGCAGAAGCAGACGAAACACAGGCAGGATTGGTTCCTCCGGCAATGTGTTACTATAAACCACTTCCGGCTTCTGGCGGAAAATGCCGGGCATGCCTTGTCCGCGTTGCACAAGGTTCGGCCAAAGATCCACGTCCAATGCCTAAGCTTGTACCCTCTTGTATCACGCAGGTACAGGAAGGAATGGTAGTGGAAAACACAACCAACCCTGCTGTATTGGATACCCGCAAAAGCATTGTTGAGTTTCTATTGATAAACCACCCTCTTGATTGCCCTATATGCGATCAGGCTGGTGAATGCCATTTGCAGGATTTTGCTTTTGAGCATGGATCTGCCAAAACACGGTACGAAGAAGAGCGCAGAACCTTCGATAAGATCGATATTGGCCCTTATGTTCAGCTTCACATGACCAGGTGCATTCTTTGCTACCGTTGTGTTTACACCGCTGATCAGATCACCAATAAAAGAGAACATGGGGTGATGGGCCGCGGCGATGCATCCGAAATCAGTACCTATATAGAAAAAGCTATTGACAACGATTTTTCAGGAAACGTGATTGATGTATGTCCTGTTGGTGCATTAACGGATAAAACGTTCCGATTTAAAAATCGCGTGTGGTTCTCCAAACCGGAAGATGCGCATTGTGATTGTGAAAAATGCTCAGGAAAAGTTACCGTTTGGTATCGCGGAGACGAGGTGATCAGAGTAACTGCCAGAAAAAATACCTGGGGTGAAGTGAATGAATTCATTTGCAACACCTGCCGGTTTGAAAGAAAGAAAACCAGTGACTGGGTTCTCGAAGGGCCGACAAAGGTGAAACGCAGTTCGGTGATATCTGCTAATAAATACCGTGCTGATCTTGTTAAAAAACCTGATTTCGCCTTGAAGCTGGCTGCAACTCAGTTCAAAAATATTGATGATAGCCGCCCTTACGTAACCGATACAGAAACCATTCGTGAGCAAAGTATCGAAAACAACGACAAAGCGAATCATCGCTCATTATTAGCTCAAAATAACTAACTTCCAAAACACCGGAAGTGATTCATTAAATAACTGTGAACTAGAAAATGGAATTAACGGAGTTTGTCATCAAAACCATCACAATCGTTGTTGTGTTTGCCCTGACCCTCGTCATCGCCATGTATTCCACATGGGGAGAAAGAAAAGTGGCCGGTTTTATTCAGGATCGTATGGGGCCAAACCGTGCGGGACCAGGAGGTTTACTTCAGCCACTTGCTGATGCTGGAAAAATGTTTTTTAAAGAAGATTTCATTCCGGCTCTAGCAAACAAATGGCTTTTTATCGCCGGTCCAAGCTTAGCTATGCTCACGGCCCTGCTTGCAAGCGCAGTTATTCCATTCGGTAGTACTTTCCGTTGGGAAGGTCACGAAGTAGTATTGCAAGGTGTTGAATCAAACATTGGAATTCTATATGTGTTTGGTGTAGTTGCGCTTGGTGTGTACGGTATTATGGTCGGTGGCTGGGCATCCAATAACAAATTTTCTTTGCTTGGAGCAATTCGTGCCGCCTCTCAAAACATCAGCTACGAAGTAGCAATGGGATTGTCGCTCATTGCTATCCTCATGATGAGCAGCTCTCTATCTCTTGGTGAAATTGTGGCTCAGCAGCATGGCGGAAACTGGAATATTTTTTACCAGCCATTGGGCTTTATCATTTTTATTACCTGTTCTTTCGCAGAGTGTAACCGTGTACCTTTCGACCTTCCGGAATGCGAAACAGAACTTGTAGGTGGATACCATACCGAGTACGGAAGTATGAAACTTGGCTTTTATCTGTTTGCTGAATACATCAACATGTTCGTGTCGTCGGCGATTATATCAGTCCTTTATTTTGGTGGGTATAACTATCCGGGTATGGATTGGGTTTACAATCAACTCACTGCTGCACTGGGATCGCAAACCGGACACAACATCGCGACGCTTATAGGTACTGCAGTATTCTTCGGAAAGGCGCTATTCTTTATATTTTTCTATATGTGGGTACGCTGGACAATCCCGCGGTTCCGTTATGATCAGCTGATGAATCTGGGATGGAAAAAACTGATTCCTCTGGCTATCTTTAACATTATTATCACAGGTGCGGCGGTATTATTTCTTAAGCCGTTGATTACAGCCTGGTTGAATTAAAAACATATAATACAGTTTGCCATGCAATTGACTAATCGATCGAAGCAAGTAAGCAATAAAGAAATGACGCTGATGGAACGCGCCTACCTGCCGGCTATTGCTACCGGTCTGGCAATTACCATCAAGCACTTTTTTGCGAAAAAGGTCACCATACAATACCCTGAAGTAAAACGCTACCTTGGGCCGGTCTTCCGCGGACGTCATATTCTTAAAAGAGACGAAGATGGACGGGAAAGATGTACAGCCTGCGGGTTGTGCGCTGTTGCCTGTCCTGCAGAAGCAATATCTATGGTTGCTGCAGAACGTGTAAAAGGAGAGGAAACTCTTTACAGAGAAGAGAAATATGCAGCCGTTTATGAAGTTAACATGCTGCGTTGTATCTTCTGCGGGTTATGCGAGGAAGCTTGTCCCAAACAGGCAGTTTATCTGCGCCACGATGAATTTATTCCTGTTTTTTCTGACCGCGATCAGGTTATATGGGGAAAAGATCTGCTTGTGGAAGATATGAATAACCGCTACACCCGTGAAGCATGGACTAAGGAGGAGGCTCATGCTCTGGATGCGAAAAGAGCAAATGGTGAGGTTACCAATGTTGTTCCGCGGGCTATTCCCTGATCTTTGATATAAAAAATAAGAAGCAGTAACTAATTATTGTATGAATCCGACGCTGTCATTTTTCTATTTTCTTTCTGCCCTCACTGTGCTTAGTGCCTTGATGGTAATACTTTCCAAAAACCCGATACATAGTGTACTTTACCTGATTCTCACATTCTTCACACTTTCAGGTCATTATATTTTGCTTAACGCCCAGTTTTTGGCGGTTGTAAACATCATCGTATATGCAGGGGCCATTATGGTGCTATTCCTGTTTGTGATCATGTTCCTGAACATTAAACAGGATCAGGAGGAAACGAAAGCCAATATTGCTAAAATTGCAGGGGCCATTGTGGGAGGAACTCTTTTCGTTATTCTCTTTGGAGCGTATAGAAAAACGCTTATTCCTTCCTACAATCCGAATCAATTTGATTCCCAGATAGGGATGATTGAAAACTTAGGCAAAATGCTTTTCCGGGATTACCTCTTACCGTTTGAGCTTGCATCTGTTCTTTTACTTGTAGCCATGGTAGGGGCGGTAATGTTGGGTAAAAGAGAGATTGGAGAAAGGCATTTCTAAAAACTACTTCGTCTTTAAATACCAGGCGGATCCTCATCGATCCGCTTTTTTTGCGCTAATAACTCACATGTAGCGGATAAAAGTTTCTAATAGAAGCTATGAGCTGATAAAGAAAAGGGAGCTGCTCCCAAAAGAACAGCTCCCGATCATTATTATATTTCAATATGCCTATTCCACCTCAGCGTAAGCTTCGACAGGTATACAAGAGCAGATTAAATTCCTGTCTCCATAGGCACTGTCAACACGGCTCACACTTGGCCAGAATTTATTGAAGCGTAAATGAGGTAACGGGAAAACAGCTTTTTCGCGACTGTATGAACGGCTCCAATCCTCGCTCATTACCACACGTGATGTATGAGGAGCATTTTTAAGAACGTTGTCCACTTTGTCGGCTGAGCCATCCTCAACTTCCCTGATCTCATTTCTGATCGCGATCATGGTATCACAAAAACGATCCAGCTCTGCTTTTGATTCCGACTCAGTAGGTTCAATCATGAGTGTTCCTGCAACAGGGAAAGAAAGCGTCGGAGCATGGAATCCATAGTCCATCAGACGTTTTGCAATGTCCTCTGCTTCAACTCCGAATGCTTTGAAAGGTCTACAATCCAAAATCATCTCATGAGCACATCGTCCGTTGGTTCCCGTGTAGAGCACTTCATAATGTCCATTCAGGCGTTCCTTAACATAGTTTGCATTCAAAATAGCATATTTGGTAGCATTTGTAAGTCCGTCTCCACCCATCATAGAAATGTAGGCATAAGAGATAGTCAGAATGCTTGCACTACCGTAAGGAGCGGCAGAAACAGCGCCTGCTTCTCCGTTCGGAAGATGAACTGGTTGTACACTAAAATTAACGTGACCTGGAAGGAAAGGCATCAAATGTTCTGCAACTCCGATTGGACCAACGCCAGGACCGCCGCCACCGTGAGGTATACAGAAGGTCTTATGCAAATTCAGGTGACAAACATCCGCTCCGATACTGGCTGGACTGGTTAACCCAACCTGAGCATTCATATTCGCACCATCCATATATACCTGCCCGCCGTGCGAGTGGATCATTTCACAGATCTCTATAATACTTTCTTCATAAACGCCATGTGTTGATGGATAAGTTACCATCAGACAAGACAATTCATTGCTATATTGTTCAGCTCTTGCACGAAGATCTGCTACATCTATGTTTCCACGCTCATCGCATTTGGTAACCACCACTTTCATACCCGCCATCACCGCAGATGCAGGGTTTGTTCCGTGTGCAGAAGAAGGAATCAAAACAACATTTCTATGGAAATCGCCGCGGCTTTCATGGTAAGCACGAATGGCCATAAGTCCGGCGTATTCGCCCTGTGCTCCCGAATTCGGCTGGAATGACATCGCTGCAAAGCCTGTAATTTCACAAAGCCAGATATTTAGCTCACTTACTAGTTGCGCATACCCACCAACCTGATTGGTAGGAGCAAAAGGATGTATTGCGCCAAATTCAGGCCAGGTAAGCGGGATCATTTCAGCGGTAGCATTGAGCTTCATGGTACAACTTCCCAGGGAAATCATGGAGTGAACAAGAGAAAGATCCTTGTTTTCCAACGATTTCAAATAACGAAGCATTTCATGTTCCGTATGATGCTGATTGAAAACAGGATGCGTCAGATAAGACGACGTACGAGCAATGTTTTCAGGAATGAGAAGCTCCGCATCCTCATCTATAACAAGCTCACCCTGGAAGCCGGATACTTCGGCGAATACATTGAGAAGCGCAATAACATCATCAAAAGTCTTGGCTTCGTCAAACGAAACACCAATTGTTTCATCTTTATTGTATCTCAGATTGATACCCCATTTCTCCGCCTGTTCCTTGATTTTTCTAGCCAGGGGAGTCTGAACGGTAACTGTATCAAAATAATGGTCTGTCAAAACATTGTAATTGAATTTCCTCAGCGTCTCAACAAACAAGTGCGTAAGTCCATGTACCCGGGCAGCGATATTTTTAATTCCTTCCGGTCCGTGATATACAGAATACGCTCCTGCGATAACTGCTAACAGTACTTGCGCTGTACATATATTGGAAGTCGCCTTTTCACGACGAATATGCTGCTCCCGGGTTTGCAAAGCCATTCTCAACGCTGAATTACCTTCCGCATCAACTGAGATCCCGATAATTCTACCCGGAATATTCCGCTTGAATGATTCTTTGGTAGCAAAATATGCTGCATGAGGACCGCCATAGCCCATGGGTACCCCAAAACGCTGGGATGAGCCTACAACCACATCGGCACCCATTTCACCCGGGGATTTGAGAAGTGCTAAGGCTAGCAAATCCGCAGCTACGGCAACGGACAAGTTCACATCATGCGCAGCGGCAATAAAATCAGTATAGTCAATTACTTCACCATTTGTTGCCGGGTACTGAACCAGAACTGCATATAAATTTTCATCGGTAAGATCCACTGTAGCATGATTGCCCACCACGACGTCAATTCCAATTGGCTTTGCCCTGGTGTAGATCAGATCGATTGTCTGCGGATGACAAAGTTCAGAGACAAAAAAAGTATTTCCTTTCTTTCTTGCCGCAGGACGAAGACCGTGTAGCATCGTCATTGCCTCAGCAGCTGCTGTTGCCTCATCCAGAAGTGAAGCATTTGCAATTTCCATCCCCGTCAAATCGGTAATTACGGTTTGAAAATTCAAAAGCATTTCCAGCCTTCCCTGAGCAATCTCCGCCTGATAAGGTGTGTAAGCAGTATACCAGGCCGGGTTTTCAAGAATGTTACGCAAAATCACATTCGGTGTGATCGTATCGTAATATCCTGTTCCGATATATGATTTTAAAATAGCATTCTTACGGGCAACTTTTTTGATTCCCTGCAAAAACTCCTGCTCGGATTTCGCTTTCGGCAAATTTAATGGCTTTGGCAAACGAATGGCCGCCGGAAGCGTTTGGTCTATCAATTCATCCAAAGAAGCAGCTCCGACAGTACGCAACATGTCCTGTAACTCCTGCTCATCCTTACCATGATGACGGTTTTCGAATTTGTCCTGGCTACGAAGGTTAATTTTCATCTAACTTGGGCTAACAAGGCCGTTAATAAGTGGTTATAAAGTACAAAAGTAAGCAAATCCAATCAAATCTTTTGCAGAATGATGGCAATGCTTACTCTTGAATATGTACAAAATTAAATAAAGGTTCCAACTCATTTATTGGGACATCCACAGTCGCTCTTTCGCTTGAATATTCCCAGTATTTTTTTGGATTTGGGCTTTTTATACCCCTTGAATTTTTTCTTTTTCTTACCAAAAAGCTCTGTTTTCACTGTTTCCGGCTTTGCGGTTACAGGTGTTACCATCGTAACGCTCAGAGAAAGTGCAAATAGCAACAGCAAAGAGATACTTTTTTTCATAACAAATTGTGATTTGTACTGTAAATTCCTATGTTTAACTAACGCAAAAACCATCGCAAGCGTATAATTTCGAGGTTATTTTGGGTTCCAATCAGGCTCTTACCAATTCCAGCATGGTAATTTCAGGTAATATTCCAACCCGACCCGGGTAACCCAAATAACCGAAGCCCCGGTTGACATAAAGATACTGCTCGTTTTCTTCATACAAACCAGCCCACTGCTTATACCGATATTGCACGGGACTCCACCGTAACTTACCTATTTCTACACCGAACTGCATACCGTGCGTATGACCTGCAAAGGCGATATCTATATCCTTATACTTTGGTAACACCTGAGCCTGCCAGTGACTTGGATCATGGGAAAGTAATATTTTAACAGGATAATTGTCAGTCCCCTGGTAAGCCTTTTCAAGATTTCCGTATTTAGCGAAATTTCCAGCGCCCCAGTTCTGTATACCAATAAGTCCGATCTCCTCTCCGTCCACTTTAATAGCCCGGTTTTCGTCCAGCATCAGGTTCCATCCCAGCAACTGATGAGCTCTTTTCAGATCAGCAAGATTACTGATTTTCGCATCCTGACTCGCCCATTGAAAATAATCGCCATAATCGTGGTTTCCCAAAACAGAATGTACACCCAGAGGAGCTTTTACTTTGTCAAAAATGTTGATGTAATCCTTTACCTCGCTAGCGCGATCGTTAACAAGGTCACCTGTAAAAAAAGCGATATCCGGTTTTTCCTTCATCAACATTTCTACGCCGCCTTTGACAGCAGTTTTGTTAAAAAAACTACCTGAGTGTATATCAGAAAGCTGTGCAATCTTTATTCCGTCAAAGGCTTTTGGCAGATTTTTCAGTGGTACACGCACTCTCCGTATCCGGTAATCGTGTGCGCCGGATATTATTCCAAATGCAAAAGTTCCCATTAATCCCGCCCCTGCAACAACCGCGGTCTTGGCTAAAAACTCTGAACGGGGTATTACAGGTTCTCCTGTCTCAGGCGACGGAACCGCAACGGAAGGAAAGAAAAAGCTGATAATCCACTGAAAAAAACGGCGAATGTCATCAATTAGCAACACAAATACAGCCAGCAATTTGGATAAATATGGTATCGCAATAAATGCAAATACGAATGTTCGGGCAGTACGACTAAAATAATCGGGAGGTAACAGCTGCATTCCAACATAGGCTATGAGCGTAAGCATTGTAAAACCCCAGTATGCACCGCCTATCCATCGCTGTGTAACCGGGGTGAAATTTCGAATGGCCAATTTTAAACCCTGCCAAACGTACCAGTCAATTGCTACAAGAATGAATGTGAGCAGTATAAAGAAAAATGTTCGATTCATTTTAACGAAAATCAATGTATATCATCCGTTAACATTGAAGAATGTTTTCACGTTCATAGAGACACATTATTATTGTAACGTTACTGCACGAGCGGATAAATTCTGATTTCCAGCGGTTTCAATCGATTGGTGAACGGTAAAGTTTATATTTTTGCATTTCAACTGTTTTGCAGTCCTAATTATATAAAATAGCAATACCATGTCCGAGTTTGATTTTAAGCGCTACCACATAAGATCCATGAACGCAGGTTCCGATCAGGAAAGAGCCAGTATCAATCAGGAATTGAAGGATTTGTATTCGTCTTTATCAGAAGAAGATAAAGCGGAATTCAACAAACAGCTGCAAACGTTCTTAACTACACAGGTAGCCAGGATCAAATCGGATTACGAGTCTGTACACGGATTAAATCAGCCCAATTGAGCTTTTAATTTAACCTTGGGTCAGTTGGGTAGTGTGCAATAGAACGATATTCTCCGCCCATACTACGTAATATTTCCCTCCAAAAGTTGCCCGGTGGTGTGTCAAAAATGAAGTCTGATGTGGTATTGGTCACGATCCATGAATCCTGATCAAGCTCTTCGTCCAGCTGCCCTTCTCCCCAACCTGAGTAACCAATAAAAAATCTGACATCATCTTCCTTAACGGTGTTCATGTTCAGCAACTTTTGCAAATGTTCAAAATCACCTCCCCAGAATACCCCATCAATAATTTCCATTCCTCCAGAGATGAGATCCGGCCTGCGGTGAATAAAATGAAGTGTATTCTTTTCGACGGGCCCGCCAAGATGCAAGGGAACATCCTGATAGATTGTTTCTTCCAGCACATCTCCCAAAAATAAATCTGTCACCTGATTCAATACAAACCCAAAACTCCCGGGGCTGTTATACTCACACAGCAGTATAACTCCTCTTTCGAAATTCGGATCGCCCAGAAATGGTTTGGCAATCAGTAAACTGCCCTTTTTTATATGTTTGGAAGAAGACATAACGAATAAGGATATGGTTAATTCATCTACGAAATATATTTAATTTCGGTAACATTTATTAGCTTTCAGCAAATGTGTGTCTGTTTCCAAACTTAAAACCGACTGTCGCCGATAGTTTACTAATAAAAATTATGCCGCTTATAAAATCTGTTCGGGGAAAACACCCGGTCTTTGGTAAAAATTGCTGGTTTGCCGAAAACGCAACCATTGTAGGAGATGTAGAAATGGGAGAAAACTGCACCGTTTGGTTTAACGCAGTGATTCGTGGCGATGTAAATAGTATTCGTATCGGAAAGTTTTCCAATGTGCAGGATGGTGCAGTAATACACTGCACTTATCAGCGCTTTGCGACAACCATTGGTGATTATGTGTCCGTCGCTCACAATGCAATTGTCCACGGCTGCACCATCGAAAACCATGTTCTGATCGGAATGGGTGCGATTGTAATGGACGGCGCGGTGATCGGTACAGGTTCCATTGTGGCTGCCGGAGCTATTGTAACTCAGGGGACAAAAGTGCCCCCCGGAACAATTTTTGCCGGAAATCCTGCAAGATATTTAAAAGACGTATCACAGGAACTGAACGCTGCCATTGACCGAACGGCTAACAATTACATTACTTATTCGGGTTGGTTCAAAGAAGAAGAAGAATCCTGATTAGCTTCTTTCCTGGCATTGAGATACGCTTTAATTACTGTAAATGTGGTGATGGCCAGGAAGAATAGGATGATGTATTCAACATAATTGACAATCTCGGGGAAACGCTCACCGAAAAGGTATCCCCCGCCCGTTAAGGTAATTATCCAGATAGCTCCGCCCGACACGTTGTTGATCAGAAAGGATACAAATGGCATTTTTACCAAGCCTGCCAGAATAGGTGCGAAGGTCCGGACGATCGGCAAAAAACGGCTGATAATCAACGTTCTACTCCCATATTTGTCAAAATATTTTCGCGTTGTTTCAAGGTGTTTTTTCTTGAAAAACAACGAATCCGGTCTATTCTCAAACATATCACCGAAGTATTTTCCGAAGATATAGCCCACCAGCGATCCCAGTACAGCCGCAGTGAACAGGGATATTAGTAAAATGGCGATCGGAACATCCAAAATACCCGTTCCGCAGAACACTCCTGCAAGAAACACAAGATAATCACCCGGCAGAAAAAATGCAAAGAACAGTCCGTTTTCGGCGAAAACGATGAAAGTAATCACCAAAAGCCCACCCGTACGGATGAGCTCTTCGGAATTCAATATGTATTGAAAAAATTCGGTTATAGAATTCATGGTTTACTATTGCGGATTTGTAATAAAACACCTGCTCTATTTTCAGGCATTCTCGGACAATTCAAGCCATCTCATTTCCTTCTCAGCCTGGCTATTTGTTAATCCCTCGATCTCAATAGCCCATTTGGTCACCTCGACATGAGAACCACCCTTGTTTATATTTTCTAATAATTGCGCTTTCTTCTTCTCCATCTGAGCCATTTCAGCTTCCAGAGTTTCCAATTCCTTTTGCTCTTTAAAACTCAGCTTTCTCTTCGCAACAGCTGGTGCGGCTACCACCTCTTTCACTGGGGCTACAGGTGCAGGCTTGTTGGCTTTTGAAGCTTCTGCTAGTTTTTTCTCCGCTTCCACATCATCCTGATAATCTCTTAGTTCAGTATAGTTTCCGGGGAAATCACTGATGCGACCTTCGCCTTCGAAAACAAAAATATGCTCAACGAGCCTGTCGAGGAAGTATCTATCGTGGGAAACGATGAGCAGACAGCCCGGAAAATTCAGAAGAAACTCTTCCAGGACATTTAAACTTGCAATATCCAGATCATTGGTTGGCTCATCCAGAATCAGGAAGTTCGGCTGCTTGATCAATATTAACAGAAGCTGTAACCTCCGTTTTTCTCCTCCACTCAGTTTGGAAATAAAGTCATATTGCTTGGAAGGCGAGAATAGGAAAGCTTGCAGCAGGTTACCCACAGTAACCGTTTCGCCGGTTCCAAGCTGTACCACCTCAGCAACATCTTTCACGATGTCAATTACACGCTGGTTTTCATTAAACACAAGATCGGATTGTTTGTAATAACCAAACTGCACCGTTTCCCCGGTATCAATTTTACCACTATCCGGTTGCAGTTCACCAGTGATCATATTCAGAAGAGTCGACTTACCCATACCGTTTTGCCCCACAATCCCAATCCGGTCTCCTTTTCTAAAAGTATATTCAAAATTCTTGATCAACTGGCGCTCTCCAAAGCCTTTATTGACATTTTCCATCTCAATAATTTTGCTTCCAAGTCGCGACGTGCGCACGTTCAGCTCCATCTGAGTGTCAAATTTCTTCTGGCTTGCTTTTTCTTTCAAATCCTCAAAAGCATCTACACGGTATTTCGCCTTGGTTCCACGTGCTTTGGGTTGCTTACGGATCCATTCCAGCTCCTTACGCATCAGGTTTCTCGCCTTATCGATTCCGGCTGCCTCAATTTCTTCCCTTTCTGCTTTTTTCTCAAGGAAATAAGAATAATTGCCTTTGTAGGTATATGCAGAGCCATGATCCAGTTCCAGTACCTGGTTACAAACAGTGTCCAGAAAGTACCTATCGTGCGTAACGACCAGAATTGTCGTATTAGAAGTGTTAAGATATTCTTCCAGCCACTCAACGGTGTCCAGATCAAGGTGGTTGGTAGGTTCATCCAGAATGAGCAATTCAGGATCTTCCAGCAAAACTTTCGCTAATGCCACCCGTTTGCGTTGTCCGCCTGACAATGTTCCGTACAGATTTTCCGTATTATGAATTCCCAGCCGACCCAGGATTTCCTTGGTCCTGTATTCAAAGTCCCAGGCATTATACTTGTCCATATCCTCCATTGCAGATGCCAGCTCATCATGGTTATCTGTTTCAATGGCATGTTCATATCTTTTTACAGTTTGAGCTACCGGGTTATTGGATGAGAATATAACTTCAAGAATCGGTAGAGTCTCGTCAAATGCGGGGCTCTGATCCAGATATCCCACACGAATGTCCTTTCTTACACTCACTGATCCTTCATCAGTGGGAATCTTACCTGTCAGAATGTTCAGGAATGTAGTTTTCCCTGTACCGTTGGTTCCAATGAGTGCTATTTTGTCTCCCCTGCTTATTCCAAAACTAATATTTTTAAAAAGCCATCGATCTCCAAAAGACTTGGCAATATTTTCTGCTGAAAGGTAATTCATAAGTAAAATTCAATTTCTAAAACACAAAGTTAGGACAGATATTAAACAACTAAGAAAAAATTCGTTTTCATACGGTAAATACCATAATATTGCTCCTTATATTTTGTTATAATGTTCCATTGAACACCATCAAGTTATCATGTACAAAAAATTCCTTTACCTAATCCCATCTTTAATTTTTTCCAACTCCATTGCTCAGAACTCTGACTTCAAAAACTACACTCAAAAAATAGGCGGGAGTGCTCAGGTTTACGACATGGTTGCCATTCCCGGCGGAGAATTTACAATGGGAAGTCCCAAAACAGAAAAAGGCAGAAGAGAAGACGAAGGCCCGCAGCACAAGGTAAAACTGGAACCTTTCTGGATGGGGAAATTCGAAGTCGTATGGGATATTTATGACCTTTACGCTTTCAAAAACATGGAGAAAGAAATGGCGCTCCGCCATCCCGATCCTGATAAAAGCGTTGCAAAAACTGATGCAAGTACAAGACCAAGTCCTCCATATGTTGATATGTCGTTTGGAATGGGAAGAGCTGGATATCCGGCGATTAACATGACACAATATGCTGCGATTCATTTTTGCAAGTGGCTTTATGAAAAAACGGGTATATTTTATCGACTGCCAACAGAGGCTGAATGGGAATATGCCTGCCGCGCCGGTAGCACCACAGCCTATTCTTTTGGCAACGACGCATCCAAGATTGGTGAGTATGCATGGTATCAGAAAAACAGCGACGCTTCTTACAAAAAAATCGGTTTGAAGAAACCCAATGCATGGGGATTGCACGATATGCATGGTAATGTAATGGAATGGACGCTTGATCAATATATTCCGGACTACTACGCAAAACAGCCAAAAGGTGAAGCTTATGCGCCAGTAACGGAATTGTACCCTACTGCCGTAAGAGGAGGATCATGGGACGACGAGCCAGAAAATATCAGAAGTGCAGCCCGCACAGCCTCAAAACCTGAATGGAAAATACTCGATCCTCAGTTGCCTAAAAGTGAGTGGTGGATGACGAGCGCTTCATTTGTTGGTTTCCGATTGGTGAGACCCCTGAAGACACCATCAGCTGAGGAAATAAAAGCATATTTCAGCCCAACGCTGATCGAAGACTATTGAAAAACTACTTAAACTCTTAAATACAAAGCATTATGGAACAAAATCGTCGTGATTTTCTTAAAGCATCCAGCTTGTTTGCTGGCGGTGCATTACTCAACCCGTTGACCGGTTACGGTTTTAACAGTGCAGTAGACGAAACAATTAGAGTTGCACTCATTGGTTGTGGAGGACGTGGGACAGGTGCGGCAGCACAAGCGTTAAGCACAACTCAGAATGTTCAGATCGTGGCGATGGCTGATGCTTTTAAAGACAGACTTGACCAGGCATATAACAGCCTTACACAGAAAAAATATAAAAATTCTGCGGGAGCTCCTGTTGATACAAAATTGAAGGTGAATGTTCCTGACGATCGTAAGTTCGTAGGTTTCGATGCTTTCAAAAAAGCAATTGCTCTTAAAGATGTTGATGTAGTTATTCTGGCTACACCTCCCGGTTTCCGTCCTTCGCATTTTGAAGAAGCGGTAAAAAATAACAAGCATATCTTTATGGAAAAACCTGTTGCTACGGACGCTCCGGGAATTCGTAAGGTGCTTCAGGTTGCCGAAGAAGCAAAACAGAAGAAATTAAATGTAGTCGTTGGTTTACAGCGTCACTACCAGAACAATTATCTGCAGGCAATCAAAAGAATTCATGATGGTGCTATTGGGGATATTGTTGGCGGGCAAGTGTATTGGGTTGGAAACAGTCCCTGGATGAAAGAACGCCAGCCTAACCAGACAGAAATGGAATACCAAATGAGAAACTGGTATTATTTTAACTGGCTGTGTGGTGACCATATTTCTGAACAACACGTGCACAATATTGACGTTGCCAACTGGGTAAAAGGAAGTTATCCGGTACAAATTCAGGGAACTGGTGGTCGTGAAGTGCGTAAAGGAAAAGCTTATGGCGAGATTTTTGATCACCATACCTTGGATCTTGTATATGCAGACGGGACAACAATTTCCAGCCAATGCCGTCAGTTTGAAGGAACCTGGAACCGCGTAGATGAAGCTTTCGTAGGAACGAAAGGACGCATAGATAGCTTCGATGGCAACAAAACAGCACTAAAAGATTATAAAGGAGGCGTTATTTATCAACACGATGCTAAGGCAGACGGAAATCCATATCAGGTTGAACACGACGAACTTTTCGCAGCTGTGGCTAAAGGAGAATATAAGTTTGCGGATGCAGAAAACGGCGCTAAAAGCACAATGACGGCCATTATGGGTCGTATGGCTACTTATTCAGGTAAAATGATCAAGTGGGATGAGGCGCTCAATTCAGATATCAACCTTTTCCCGGATAAGCTGGCATGGGATGCGAATCCGAAAATCATGCCTGGTCCGGATGGTTTCTATCCTGTGGCTGTTCCAGGTAAATCTATTGTGATTTAGAATCATCTCTTATAAACTAAAAAAAACCGGAGTGATTTCAGATCACTCCGGTTTTTTTAGTTTATTGTATTCCACTCTCTTACCTGCTCTCCTTTCATTTCTACCAGCCATACTTTGTTGTCAGGAAAACGGTCAAGGTACTTTCTCCCTTCATCAATCCCCGAGACACTAAAAGCAGTAGCAAGCGCATCCGCCTCGGTGGCGTTAGGGGAGATGACTGTCGTACGAAGATGAAATAGTAGACCAATACCTGTTTTGGGATTAACTATATGCGAGTATCGCTTCCCCTCATATTCAAGATAACGGTAGGTAGGTCCTGATGTAGCAATACCAACATTAGCATATTCAATGGTTCGTAGAGAATCGCTGCCTGTCGATACTACAATTTTCCAGCCTTTTTCACCAGGCGGTGGGTCCATAAGCGCCAATTTACCACCTGCATCGATCATTGCAGACTTGATTCCGTAACTTCTCAATACTTTAACAGCCTCATCTGCTGCATATCCCTTGCCAAGGCCGCCAATATCCAGTCTCATACCTTTCTTGTGAAGAGCTATTTTTTGGTTGGCTACATCAAATTTAATTTTCTTATATCCTGTTTTAGACAGTGCCGACCGAATCAGCTTCCTATCTGGCAAATAACCCTTACGCGTTGCGCGTCGCCACTCCTGAACAATTGGGCCGAGTGTCGCATCAAATGCCCCGTTGGTTTTACGACTAATATCATTCGAAATGTGTAAAATATCAAAGAGGTCTTTGCTTACTTCGATCCATTTCCGTGAACCGGATTGAGCGGATACACGATTAATCTCGCTGTCGTCACGGTAGTCGCTTAAAGAAGCATTCAGGTCTTCAATCCTTTTAAATGCACTTCTTGCCGCAAGATTAGCAGTAGAGTCGTCAGGAGCATAAATAATGAGCTTGAAGGGCGAACCCATCAAGCCCTTTTCAAATGTATATCTTTTATCCTGAGCATATAGCCCACGGGATAAAAAGCAGACAAGTAATAGTAAAAAGATTTTCCGACAGGAAATATCTCTTAATATCATACTCTGCTCGTTTTATTACGAAGATAAAAGTCTGCCAGAACAAGTGCTGCCATGGACTCCACAATAGGTACAGCACGCGGAACTACACAGGGATCATGACGTCCTTTACCCTGAACAACCGCAACGTCACCGTGCTGATCAATACTTGCCTGATCCTGCATAATAGTGGCTACAGGCTTAAAAGCTACCTTAAAATAGATATCTTCTCCATTGGAGATACCGCCCTGTATTCCTCCTGAATGATTGGTACGCGTATGCACTCCGTTTTCCGAGTCTACATAAAAAGCATCGTTGTGTTGTGAACCAAGCATCTCCACTCCCTCAAAACCACTTCCATATTCAAAACCCTTCACAGCGTTAATACTCAGCATTGCTTTTCCCAATTCCGCATGCAACTTATCGAACACAGGCTCACCCCAGCCGGCTGGCACGCCTTCTACTACACAATTTACCACCCCGCCAACTGAGTCGCCATTTTTCCTGATCCCATCTATGTAATCAAACATTTGTTGAGCAATAACCGGATCAGGGCAACGTACTGCATTATTTTCAGTTTCAGTAAGATCAAGTTCTTTATAAGATTTGGAAATCTTTATACTACCAACTTGTGAAACATACGCCTGTATGCGTACCCCAACTTGCGCCAAGAGCAATTTGGCCAGCGCACCTGCGGCCACCCGGGCAGCAGTTTCCCGGGCAGAACTCCGGCCACCTCCGCGGTAATCCCGCACGCCATACTTAACCTGATAGGTATAATCAGCATGTGAGGGACGATATTGCGCTGCAATGTGAGAATAGTCTTTGCTTCGTTGATCCTCATTTCTGATTATCAGGGCAATTGGAGTACCGGTGGTTAATCCTTCAAATACGCCTGAAAGAACTTCGAATTCATCCGCTTCCTTACGTTGTGTTGTGATTCTCGACTGCCCTGGTTTTCTTCGTGTAAGTTCTGACTGAATAAAATCAGTATCAAACTGTACACCAGCCGGACATCCTTCAATAATAACGCCGATTCCTACTCCGTGAGACTCCCCGAAAGTGGCAATCTTAAATATTTTCCCGTATGTACTTCCCATTTATCTATTTACTTTCTGAAAACCCAAAACATTGCAAGTACCAAAATAATTACAAGGGCATTCGTTACAGCTTTAAAAAATCCTTTATAGTTAAAACTCTCCTTAGTACTATCAAGTGCTTCAAGGTTATCATACAACCCCATTGATCCACTCAAAGATATGTTTCCAAGTTTATAATCCTCTCCTTTTACCTCTATTTTCTTGGCAGATCTCAAAGTATCGTAACGTTCCTGCACAGGATCGAAATAGATCCATTGAAAATAACGGCTCAGCGGAAATGTCCCGTCCTTACGTGGAACTACAAAGTAATCAAACGTCATTTCTCCGGAAACTTTGGAATAACTCCTTTTTATTTCCTGACTCCTTTCCGGCGGATAAAAGTCAAATGACGAATTCAATTCAATGACCGGAGCAGGAATTGCCGCAATGTTCCCCAAACCCTGTATTTTAAATTCATATCTGACGCTTTCTCCCGGGTACACGAGCGCACTTGATAGTTTTTCCGCCATGTTATACTGCCCAACTGCTACCTGATCCATTAAGGGATGTTTGGGCAGAGATTTCACTCTGATCAGCCGCGGTAAAGACCTGAATGACCTGATTACCTTATGCTGAACATTTACTGCATTCTTATTCTCTATCACAAGCATATTAAGTACTACCGAAGGCAGTACAACATCCTGAAGTGTGATAGGAAACAGCTGCGCCTGGTACATATTATACTCTGTGTACTTTTTCCCTTTAATATTAACCTGGCGTTTTACAATTTCTTCGATCCCAACATTTTCCTCCCAGCAATTAGCAGGTCTTATTTTCTTGAGTATATTTTGTAACTGAATATTAAATTGGTAAAATTCCATCTGTACGGGGGCGGACTCCGCTATGTATAGAGAAATTCCGAGTGCAAATCCCTCTCTGATATAGACACTACGTTTATCCGTCTTAACTGATAAAAATACATCCTCTCCATTCAATTCAGGCTCTGGCAGGTAAGTAATTTCATCTGTATTGATAACATTGGATTCAGGGACACCAAATGAAACAGTGGTTCCCTCCGACCTGACCTTGACGCCATTTATCAAAACAAAAAAGTCGGGTATTTCGTACTGCCCTATCTTGCCTGCATAATATTCCTGATTAATCGTCTGAACAACTATCTTCTTACCGTCAATTGTATTTACTGTACTGGTTGCAGATCTGCTCCTTTTTTCCAGACCATTGATATCCGGGAATATTACCGGAGGTCTGTTTTCAACATCTTTCAGGACAGCTGAAATTATAAATGGCTCATTGATACCCAGCTCTCTTGATCCTAATTCGATGGTAGCAGTCGAGGTTATATCCTGGGCCAGAGAAATATTTAAAAAACACAAAATTATATATAATATAGCATATAATCTCATCCGAAAATTTCGTTAACTTTAAGAGTAGCCAGACAGTACTGTTGCTGGAACACTGGCTATTGTTATTTGAAGATCACGTCCCTAAACACAAAACTACGTAATACTATGGCCTCCATGCTTGAATACATTAAAATTATTCTGCAAAAGGTGAGTTTTGACCGCAGATTGTTTGAAAAGGAATTAAAAAAAGCAATAAGAATGTTAATGCCGGCGGAAGTTAAGAGATTGAGATTGTGGTGCTATGAACATTATAGCAGTGTATACTTACCCGTTTTGAACAATTGCTTTCCTCATCTGTCTCCATTAGGTTAAAATTACTTTGCATTTATAATAATACAAAAGAGCCTTTCAGGATTATCCTGAAAGGCTCTTTTGTATTAATTGCTCCAACTAATTATTTCTTCTTAACTGGCGCTGGTGCCGCTGCCGCTGGTTGCGCAGCTGCCGCTAACCCCAATGCTTCCTTAGCGTTCGCATTTTCCGGATCCACCGTCAGAAGTTTATTCCAATACTCTTTTGACTTTGCTTCATCCTTCAAAGTGGTAGCTGAATAGAATGCCAGGTAGGGATACACCACTTTCAGAAAGTTCTTGTATTTAGCCTGATCAGTGTCTTTTTCTGCAATCTCTGCGAACTTAGCGTAGTGCGGAGCAGATATACCCTTGTCTATATTTTCCTGTCTGTCATGGGCATTGTACAAAGAAACACCTCTCCAATAGTATGCATAAGGCCACTCAGGAGACTTAACAGTAACAACTGCGAATACAGAATCAGCTTTAAGATTCAATGCTCTTTTATCCAAAACTATTTTAGCGCTGTCGGCTCCTTCTGCAATCGTTTTTGAAGCCTTTTGGAAATAAGAAAGCCCCAAATAGTAATTATCATTGATAATTGTCTTAGCGGCTGTATCTAAAGGAATTCCTTTTTCGAAAGCTAGAATTGCATTATCATAATCCTTCGCGGTGTAGTACAATGTAGCCACTTCTTTAAAAGTTGCTGCTGCCTCAGCTTTATTGGTATCCAGTTCGGCACCTTTCATGATGTAAACAACACCAGTAGAGTCATATGGTTTACCTTCCGCTGTTGCCTTCAGGTTATAAGCACGTCCCAAATATTTATAATCGTCACCAATTACTTTATCCGGAGCCTTTTTAATCAGGTCGTTAAGGTTGGTAATTGATTTATCAGCTTCGTTAGTCTTAAAGTAAGCCCAACCATACATACGCTGAATCATTGGATTTTCTATTTTACCGTCAACGCTCTTCAAAATTTCAAGTGTTTTTGCGTAATCATCCGCTGTAAATGAAAACTTAGCACCACGTAAAATTAGCTCAGGATCGGTAGTTGCACTTTTCTGAACAAACAAATCAAAGTTTTCAGCAGCTTGTTTGTACTTCTGACCCAGGAAATAAAGCTCTGCAAGATCTTTGTATGCTGGCGCAAAGTTAGGATCAGCTTCAATCGCTTTCTTGTAGTTTTCCAAAGCAAGATTGTAGTTCTTACCGCGCAAATAAATCTGACCGATGCGGTTGTGAGCAACTGCATAGTTTGGCTTGGCAGTAAGTGCATATTCATAAGCGGTTACTGCTGCACCACCTTCATTGCGCAACATCAATGCATCACCTTTAGCAATGTAAGCATCTGCAAGATTTTTATCTCTCTTAACAGCTTCGTCCAATAAACGTATAGCTTCCGCAGGATCACTGTTCTTTTCAAACAATGTATATGCCTCACCTATTCTGTACAAAACCTCAGCATCTTTTTTCTTTTTCTTTTCAGCTTCGTCAAAAAGCGCCTTTGCTTTTGTTCTATCACCTTTAGCCAAAGCAATTGTTCCAAGACCTACATTGTTGATGTAAGATTTGTCATCTAATTGCAGTCCTTTTTCGAAAGCCTTCTGAGCCTCGTCTAGCTGATTGTTTTTAACATAATAATAGCCCAGATAATATTGATTGTCGGCAGATGGTGTTCCTTCTGCTAACTTTTTGAACAATTCTCCGGCTTCGTTAAACCTTTCGGTATGGATTAGGGCTAATCCATCCTGAACTGTTTGTGCCTGTACATTCACAAATGCCAACACACTAAATACAAACGCTACTAACTTCATTCTCATGTTTCTGTTCATTTTTTACCCGGTTAATATAATGATAAAAAATTTGGTCTTTCAATAAACAAGTCCAAATGTGAAAAATTGTATATAAGATACTAAAAATTTTCGCCTGTCTTGATCTCCACCTGACGTGGGAATCGGATTGTAGGAATTAACCCCATTTTTTGGATAATTAGCCCACCTACGTCTCTTGCTATGTAAGTCATCAATCCTCCTCCCAAACCTGAATACTCCTCACGACTGATTATGTAAACATCTCTGGATAAAGGATAATTTCTGAACTCCAAACCCGCCTGAAATGGCTGGTAATAATTAGACAAAGAATCCGGTTTGTCTTTTTTAGATATTCCAAATACGTTTAATCCTTCTGACAGCTCTCTGCTTTTTAACGAATGTCCGTCGCTTATCCAATTCACTCCTATAAAACCAAGGGCCAATGGATTCTTTCTCACATCTTCGATCACTTTCTCATTAGAGCCGGAAGCAACAATCCGAAGATTTTTAAGGTCTTTCAGCCCAAATTTCTCCCTTATAAAATTAAGGTTACTGGAATTAACATCGTCAAATATGAGGGTAATTAATCCAGTCTGATTACTTCCTGGCAACTGAGACCAGTTTGTGATTTTTCCTTCAAAAATCCCCCTAAGTTCCGCCAAAGTCATTAAACTATCGGAATTGACTTTGCTTGCCACAACAGCTAACCCATCGATTGCAATATGCTGATGTTTCACATATCCCTTTTGCTGCTTCACAATATCACTTTCCTTGCTCGTCAGTTCACGGGTTGTAATAACGAGCCTGGCGCTGTCTTTCAAAAGTTGTAACACCGTCTGTTGCTCTGGTTTATAATCAACTTTGAAGTGAGCATCAGGATATATACCTTCATAAGCTCTCGTCAATCCATCAACCAATGGCTTAAACGATTCGTCAGATGCTATCGTGATCGTGCCTCTTCTTGGATTATCTACCTCCGAACTTGTGTTCGTAGAGCAAGCGGTCATGATTGGGATTATCACAATAAGCTTAACCGCACTTCTGAAAATATTCATGGCTCGTTCTGATTTTTTTGCCTTTTCCACACGCGATAGCCCCGAAATGACCCATATAAAATAAGTGTGCCAGCTAACGCATACTTTTGCACATTCGTGATCGGTAAGAAATTAAAAGACGAGGAGGAGAAGATCAAATAGATCCCTCCTCCCACGTATATCAGAGCCATTAACAACGAGGCAAGATCCAGGACCTTCTCATGCAATGGTGTTCCCTTCATGAGTTACTCCAACTGGAAGTTAATAGGAAGGTTATATTTTACACGTACTGCACGTCCTGATTGCTTACCTGGTTTCCATTTCGGCATTGCTTTCACAACACGAATAGCTTCCTCATCGCAACCAAAGCCCAGTCCTTTTAATACTTGCACATCCTGGATACTTCCATCTACATTTACAACGAAGGACATAAACACACGTCCGGATACGTTGGCACGAGAAGCAGCACTCGGATATTTGATGTTTTTACCTAAGTATTTATACATCTCAGAAGTACCTCCCGGAAATTCTGGCTGCTGCTCAACAACGGTAAAGACTTTCTCAGGTTCCGGAGCGGCCTCAACTACTGTACCTTTACTAGGAGCTGCAACAGCTTCTGGTGCCACAATAATTTCGTTCGCATTAGGATCTCCTTCAATTGTTTTGTTGGCAACAACGGCTTCTTTGATTTCCTCTACCGTTGGCGGAGGTGTTTCCTCAGGAACCTCTTCATCCTTTTTTACTTCAGGAGGAAGGAATTTCACCGTGTTCACCTTAGGCTGCTCAATTGGCGGCGGTGGCGGCGGTGGTGGTTCTGCCGGATCTATTGGCGGTGGTGGCATTTTCATTAAATCCACTTCAACTTCAACTAGCTCCTCTTTGTCGTCAGTAGCAAATTTGCTTATAATCGTTGGCGCAAACATTGCCATTAGAAAGAGTGCAGCACCTATTAAAGTAGCTTTTGTCACATCCGCACGGTATCCCCTGCGAAGTGTAAATGCTCCATACGCCTTATTACGATTTGCAAACACTATATCATCCAGTGTCGCATTCGGGCCTAATTCTGCCATGGCGATTTAATTAAAATTGTTAGAATTAATTTTTAGGTTTGATCTTGTCACCAAGAACTTTTTTCTCCGCATCCGACAGGAAATCCACAAGCGCATATCTTTTAGATTTGGTTATAGCCATTTCATCCAAAACATCCACCATGTTTTTATAAGAAGAAACATCAGTCGGTTTGATAACCACTACGAATGCTTCATTACCTTTATCATCCTTAGGATTCGCCGCATTGATACGTCTTTGCGAAGCAAAAATAACGTCTCTTAATTCAGCTCCGTGACGGGTTGTTTTCAAAGAAGCTTGTGCATTATCATCGTCAGCAGAAACGCCGTCCAGGTAGTAAACATCATCGTTCGCTCCCATGAAAAGTGTTAATACTTTTGATGCTTTCAGCGGCTCGGTTTGCTCTTCTTTCTTATCCTCTTGCTTGTCAGGAAAGAAAACAGACATTGCCGTTGGCTTGCTCATTGTGGTGGCTAGCATGAAGAAGGTTATCAGTAGAAATCCAAGGTCCACCATGGGTGTCATATCCACCCGGGTCGACATCTTTTTACCTCTAACCTTACCATCACCTTTACCATGCCCACCGCCACCGGATTCTTCAATAGCTGCCATGTTATTACTTTAAAAGTGAAACAGTTGTTCTTTTAATTACTACTCTTTAAAACCTGCCGGAGCATCCTCGCTGCCTGTAATGAGAGAGAACTTGTTGATATTTTGCGACTGAAGGTTCGCCAATACATCCTTAAACTTAGGAAACTTGGCAATGTTATCCCCTTTCAAAGCAATTCTCAATCCTGGGTTCGCCTTTCTAGCGGCATAAACCCAGTCTGCAAGTTCACTGGTTCCAGTCGAATCCGTTGGAATACCAGGCTGCTTTACGCTTGCCATCTGATCCTTAGGCATGTTCAACCAAGGTTTCAGCTGATTAATAGGAAGACCAAAGCTCGTTTGAATCGAAAACTTTGCCTTCTCAACATCACTGAATGAAATACCCTTGGTTTGAGCAATGTTATCCAGCATTTCAATACGCGTCGGCTTTGCATCTACGCCAAAGTAAACCTTGCCGTCTTTGTCGATGCTAATGATCATCAACTCATCATCTGGTACTTTAATCTGCGAAATGGATGTTGGAGTTGTAATCTCCGCATCATTCGTTTTAAAAGTAGCCGTCATGATAAAGAATGTCAGTAGCAAGAACGCCACGTCCGTCATCGCTGTCATGTCAGTATGCGGCGGGTGTTTCTTAGGCTTAACTACTCCCATGGTTATACAAATATATAAGTTTTTTTAATATTAACGAAAATTATATATCAATAGTATTTAAAACTATTAATAATGAGCAGCAAAGTTCTGCTGAATGCTCAAACCGATTTCGTCAATACTGTAAGTAAGGTCGTCTACACGACTGTTAAGGTATGCATAAGAGATAGTTGCAATTGCAGATGTACCGATACCAATCGCAGTGTTGATAAGGGCCTCAGAGATACCCGCTGCAAGTGCACCTGAATCAGAAGCTCCTGATGCTCCAAGAGCAGCAAATGCACGGATCATACCAAGTACCGTTCCAAGAAGTGCAATAAGGGTAGAAGCTCCTGCAAGTGTTGCAATAACTGTCAGGTTTTTCTGAAGCATTGGCAATTCCAACGTAGTAGCTTCGTCAACTTCTTTCTGAAGAGCAGCTAGTTTTTGTTCTTTGTCTAGTTGTGTTTCGTTAGCCAATTGCTTGTATTTCAACAAACCAGCCTTGATAACATTACCAACTGAACCTTTTTGTTTGTCGCACTCCTTGATAGCTTCGTCAACTTGGTTTTTGTCCAAAAGACTTTTGATTTTGCGAACAAACGAATCAATACTTCCTGTACCGTTTGCTTTACCAATTGTAATCATACGCTCGATTGTAAAAACAAGTACGATCAAGAAACATGTCATTAAAATAGGTACAATAGGTCCTCCCTCGTGGACAATACCGAAATAATCACCTTGTTTTGGTCCTTTTGTGTGATCGCCGTCAACAAAGTGCTCAGGAGCACCCAGAACGAAAACGTAAACAGCCAAAGCGATTGCAAATAATACAGGGATTACCAATGCCGGATTTAAACCGCCAGAGCCTTTTGATGCTGCTGCTGCAGACTTAGGTGCTGGTGCCGGACTTGTAGCTTTCTTTTCCATCAGACTTACTTTTAAAGGTTAAATTGAGATTTTGGTTGTGAATTAAATAAAAGTTTTGGTTTAAACAGGCTTTTGTAAAATAAAATTTTGGTTAGTCTGCTATCATATCGACTTTCACAAAAGTATGAGTTTTCCTTTTAAAAAAAAGCAAGCTTTTGCGCTGATTTTTTGTTCCGTTTTTAAGTATCCTAAACACCAATTGTATAATTTAAAGAATGTTAACGAGAACGCATTTAGGTAACAACCGGCCGTTTCTACTGATAAAGAGCAAGATAGAACCACATTTTGAACAAACTAAAATTGCACTCTTTTAGTCAAATTGAATCAACTTGTTTTATAAATACCCCGTTTAAGGTTTAAAAAATTTCAATATATCAACAGAAAAGCAAATATTATTTCCCACACATTGTAACTTTGACTGTGTGTTTTATATCAATACTCGCTTAAAAAGTTTCATTCTTCTCATTCTGCACTTTTCGTATGAACAGTTTCCGACGATTAATGTTCTCTGTTGAGAACTAATCTCATATTACATTCATCAGATTAAGTCGAATGGTTGGCAAAAATGTGATAATTTTGGGTTCCACAAAGCCATTAACCCAGAACTTAACAAATTCTTAATAATTATGAAGATCGATAAAGAGTCTCTAAAAAAGATTGCGCACCTGGCCAGATTAGAGATAAAACCAGAAGAAGAAACTACCCTGCTAAACAGTATGGACTCGGTACTTTCCTGGATGGAACAACTTAACGAGATTGATACCGAAGGAGTTGAACCTTTGACCCACATGATGGACGAAGAAAATAACTGGAGACGCGACGAGAGCACTAATGCTCTGACCCGTGAAGAAGCGCTACAAAACGCTCCTTCGAAAAACACAACCTATATAATGGTACCGAAGGTTATTGAATAACAATTTGAAATGCATCAGCATCCAGATACGCAGGAAAGTCCTGCCTGTAGATTTCCAAACTCTTCTTTGAAAGGTTCACTATTTTAGACTGCTCCGCGGAACCGAGCGCACAGATCGGTTCACCCAAGAAGTCGTTCACAACTGAATCTCCCTGATAAGTAAGACCATTCCCGTCTTCACCTATCCGATTTACACCTATAACATAACTCTGGTTCTCAATTGCTCTTGCCTGTAAGAGTACGTTCCAGGCATGAGCACGACGTGCCGGCCAGTTGGCTACATATATAAGGAGGTCAAATGGGTCAGAATTAATATTCCGGCTCCAAACGGGAAATCTTAAATCATAACATACCAATCCCAAAATATTCCATCCTCTCCAACTGATCAAGGTTCGGGACGTTCCGGCAGAATAGATTTCATGCTCCTGCCCCATTCTGAACAGATGGCGCTTGTCGTAATTAAGAAAAGTGCCATCGGGAAATACAGCAAAGAGCCTGTTAAAATAACCGGATGCCTCTTTTACAGCAAAACTACCAACAATGAGAGCATCGGTTTGAGCAGCGATCTGCTTCAGCCAGCGGGTCGTAGTCAGATTAACCGGCTCGGCTATACTTGTATTCATTGTAAAACCCGAGTTGAACATCTCAGGAAGTACAATGATATCAACTGCCTTTTCCAGTTGAGCTATCTTTTCTTCAAGGGAAGACAAGTTGGCAGTGGTATCCTCCCAATAAAGATCCGTTTGTATTAAAGCAACTGCCAGCTCATCTTTCATATTATCAGATTGTTGAGAAAAGGATTACCGGCGTCCGGGAAACTTCATTCTATAATCAGCATCTACGTTACCTTTGGTAATGTCTGCCAATTTTTTCTTAATTAATTGTTTTTTCAAGGTAGGCAGATAATCAACAAAAAGCTTACCCAACAGATGGTCGTATTCGTGCTGAATAATTCTGGCAGCCATACCATTATATTCCTCCACATATTCATTCCAGTCGATGTCTCTGTAACGGATTTTCACACGTTCCGGTCTATATACATCTCCCCGGATACCAGGAATGCTTAAACAACCCTCTTCAAAGGCCCACTCTTTCCCATCTTCCTCCAAAATTTCAGGATTAATGAAGGTTTTCTTAAAATCAACAAGAGAAAGATCCGGCTCATCATCATCGTCTTCATCCTTCTCACTAAATGGAGTTGCGTCTACGACAAAAACACGGATATTCATTCCGATCTGAGGGGCAGCCAATCCGACACCATTTGCAGAATACATAGTTTCAAACATATCCGCAGATAATTTTTTCAAATCCAGCTCCTCTTTTTCAATAAAGCGTGTCGGTTTTCTAAGTATTGGATCGCCGTAGGCTATAACAGGATAAATCATTTTTAAAGAATATGATATTTAATAATTAAAACAAAACAGATGATCAGGCAAGCTCAATAACGCCGGCTTTCCATGAATGACTGAAGGATAATGGTAGCACTGATCTTATCAATATTTCCCTTTTCTCTTCTATCACTTTTTTTGGAACCACTTGCTATCATCGACTGTAAAGCCATTGATGATGTAAATCTCTCATCGTGCGTATGAACTGGCTTATCGGGAAAGGTTTTCATGAGCAGTTTAACAAAGGCCTGAACCCTCGGTGTATTATCACTATCCGTATTATCAAGCCTTCTCGGCATGCCTACTACGAATGCTTCGATTTCTTCATTCAGCGCATATTTCTTTAGAAATTCAAGCAAATCGTGAGTCCTGACCGTTTCCAGAGCCGTTGCAATAATCTGCAGTGAATCGGTTACCGCTAAACCTGTGCGCTTGGCACCGTAATCAATTGCTACAAGACGTGGCATCCTTAATATAAGTTAATCACTTGCAAAGATAAGACGTTTCGTTTAGCTTTCCCTGAATGAAACGGAGTAACCTTGATTTTGATACACACATTGTATATTAACCTTATCTTTGTTTTATGATTGAAAAGCGTTGGATATATCATCCTGAATTAACCTCCGAACAGAACCAGATTGCCGTTGAATTGGGGGAGACCCTGAAAATAAATGCTGCACTGGCAACATTATTGGCTCAACGGGGAATCAAAGATTTTGAAAGTTCGCGACAGTTTTTCCGGCCTGACCTTTCACTTTTGCATGATCCGTATCTGATGAAAGATATGGACGTAGCTGTGCAACGCCTTACGGAAGCAATGCAGAATGGCGAAAAAATCCTGATTTATGGAGATTACGATGTTGATGGAACAACATCTGTGACTGTATTTTATGGATTTTTAAGAAGAATTTATGACAAACTGGACTATTATATTCCGGACAGATATAATGAGGGTTACGGAGTTTCCTGGCAAAGTATTGACTGGGCTCAGGAAAATGGCTATACACTAATCATTACGCTCGATTGCGGAATAAAATCAATAGATAAGGTTACAGAGGCAAAAAATCGCGGAATAGATTTTATAATCTGTGATCATCACCGGCCAGGCGACACGTTGCCTCCGGCAGTAGCTACACTTGATCCCAAACGTACCGACTGCGACTATCCATATAAAGAACTCACAGGCTGCGGTGTCGGCTTTAAGTTTTTACAGGCGTACTGTATTTCTGAAAACCTGGACCAGAAAGTTCTCTTTGAATATCTGGACCTGCTAGTTGTGAGTATTGCAGCAGACATTGTACCTATTACCGGAGAGAACCGGATTCTGGCACATTACGGCCTTTTGCAATTGAACGCGGCTCCAAGAATCGGCATAAAAGCTTTGATTAAAATTGCCGGCATGTCAGGAATTTTGGATATCACCAATGTTGTGTTCGGTATAGGTCCGCGAATAAACGCAGCGGGGAGAATCAAACATGCGAAGGAGGCTGTGAGACTGCTGCTGTCGGAAGAAGAGGAAGAGGCCGATGAATTTGCTCAGGAAATAAACAGACACAACAACGACAGGAAAGTTTTTGACAGCAGTATTACCGAAGAAGCACTCTTCATGATTGAAAACGATGTTTGGTTCTCGGATGCCAAAAGCACGGTGCTATTTAAGGAAGACTGGCACAAAGGTGTTATTGGAATTGTGGCCAGTCGCTGTATCGAAAAGTATCATCGTCCTACCATTATTCTAACCGAATCCCATGGCAAAGCTGCCGGCTCCGCAAGATCGGTTCCGGGATTTGATGTGTATGAAGCCATTGAAGAATGCGCAGACCTCTTAGAACAATTCGGTGGGCATACTTTTGCCGCAGGACTCACCTTGCCAATTGAAAATATCAATGCATTCAGAAGCAGATTCAACGAGATTGTAAGCAGCCGTATTCTTCCCGATCAGTTGATTCCGATGGTAAACATTGACCTGCCGCTGGAACTGAGTATGATTAATGCAAAGTTTTACAACATTCTACGGCAGATGGGACCTTTCGGCCCGGGCAATATGACGCCACTGTTTGAAAGTAAAAATGTTACGCTGGTTGGAGATCCGGTAATAATGAAAGAAAAACACATCAGGTTTAATGTGAGGCAGGAAGGATCACTCACCTTTACGGCAATTGGCTTTGGAATGGCAGAGGTTTATACAGATCTGGTTAACAAACGTCCTTTTTCTATATGCTATCATTTGGAAGAGAATAACTTTCGGGATAAAAAATCGTTACAATTATTCCTTAAAGACATTAAAATTCACTGACCTCCCTCATACGTTACGCTTAGATACAATTACAATGATATTAAGAACTGAAAACCTTGTTAAAAAATACGGCCCGCGATTGGTTAACAACAATGTTAGCTATCAGGTGGAACAAGGAGAAATTGTAGGATTGTTAGGACCAAACGGCGCCGGGAAAACCACTTCCTTTTATATGGCTGTTGGTTTGGTTAAGCCCAATAGCGGAAAAGTGTATCTGGATGACAAGGATATTACCAGTCTTCCCATGTACAAGCGGGCAAGGCTTGGCCTGGGTTACCTCGCGCAGGAAGCATCTGTTTTTCGTTCTTTAACAGTTGAAGAAAATGTTAGGGCTGTGCTGGAAATGACAAACCTTTCCCGAAACGACCAAAAACTTAAAGTGGAAGAACTATTGGAGGAATTCCATTTGCAGCATGTAAGGAAAAGTAAAGGAATGGTGCTGTCGGGCGGAGAAAGACGCAGAACAGAAATAGCGAGAGCACTGGCAGTTGATCCAAAGTTCATTTTGCTGGACGAACCTTTTGCGGGAGTGGACCCTATTGCTGTGGAGGACATTCAAAGTATTGTCGCCAAATTAAAACACAAGAATATCGGGATTCTTATTACGGATCACAACGTGAACGAAACGCTCTCGATCACAGACCGTGCATACCTTTTATTTGAAGGAAAAATATTAAAACAGGGAAGCGCCGAAGAGCTTGCAGAAGATGAGGTTGTGAGAAGGGTTTACCTGGGACAAAATTTCGAGCTAAAACGGAAGTTTGTATAATTGAGGACATAGAAAAGGGAACGCTCGCCGGCATTCCCTCTCTTACAATTATTCACCATGAACTGTATTTACTAGATTATCTTCTAAGGAAAACCTACTTTTTAGGACACTTTTTGCAGTGCTTTCCCTTCTTTTTATATTTTTCACAGCACTTTTTAAAGACGCACTCTTCCCCACTCATCAGGGACTTTGACCAACAACCTATTTGATCAGAAAAGTTTACTGGCTCACCGCACATCAAAGCACTCATTATTCTCTCGTTAATACTAAGACAAATGTAGGACCTATTTAGAATGATTCAAAACATTTTTAAAATTATTTTGAAGAAATCTAAATAGCAATTCCGTTTTTAATACATGAAAGCAATCATCATGCCAGCCTACACATTTACAAGAAGTTAAAATGAGCCTCCGATTTCCTGACCACAAAACCAAAGGCTCATTTTATCATTGCACAATCATTCGCTGTACTTGTCGATTCTTTCCATCGGTAACTGTGATGAGATATGTTCCTGATGAAAGTTGAGATACATCTGCCTTAATAGTGCTGATTCCTTTTGGTAAATTATAATGACGTTTGTGCACCACCTGTCCTCCCACGTTCAGGATATTTAGTTCCAACGATTGCGTACGTGGATTGTTAACCAACACGTTTGCTGAGATGTGAACTGGATTTGGCATTAGTTGAATCAATAGCTCATTGGGATCAATCTTGGCAGATTTAATATTAGAGTAAGCAGAACTACCATCTGTATCCGTCATTTTTAACCTATAATACAGGGTTTGTCCAACAGCCGCCTCGCTATCGCTATATATATAGGTAGATGATGACTCTTTTCCCAATTTTGCGGGAATCCATTTAAGGTTGATAAACTCCTTTCCATCAAACGATCTCTGTACTTCATATCCTGAAAAATTACTTTCGGATGTTGACTTCCAGTTTAACTCAATAGAATTTGGTAACGCCTTCACATCAAAATTGGTCAATGTCACAGGTAATGGAGAAAAATCGCCTTGCGCCCATATTGCAAAACTGTGAGCAGGAACAGATACGCGTAACACGCCTCCGCTCCACACGGGCTGAACAGTGGATGACGTTCCGGCAATTTTTGTGAATATTTCGCCATTCATCATATTATTCCTCTGGATAATTGGTATCTCTACATCAATTGCTTCATCTCCATAATTGATCACATTCACTATTTCCTTTCCTCCAATACTTCCTGTCGCACTATTCTGATAAATAAGGGAACGTTGGTAACAGCCACTGTGATAAGTCATCGCAGGCCCACCAAATTTATTAAGGTAATTTATCTCAGATGAACCATGAATATAGTTTTTTAGCACACCTATAAGTCCATCAATTTCTGATGATAAACCTCCATCTGCCCATACCGGGAAATAGCTTAGTGATTGGTCCACACAGGTTGTTCCATTCCATGTTTTTGTTGTGGCATTGTATCCATAGTAGTCAGGCCAGAATACGGTGGGGACACCCAAATGGTTGTTGGTAAACATGTAAGCATAACTGTTCAGCGCGTCTGCACGACTATGTATCAGTGAATTACCATATGTAACATTGCTCTCTCTGAAATCATGATTATTTGCCATTGTAACAACATTATTACCACTAAATCCAGCCAGATCATGCAAACTTTGGTCAAAAACACCTCTCACATCCCACGAAGTACCATCGCCGCAACTGGTTGACAAACTAACACCGTTCCCGCCGTCGCTTGCCTTTTTTAGTGCCGAACGAAGATTGAAGTCAAATACCTTTGGATTAAGCGTTCCTCCACCACATGCATTCAACTTTGCATACACATCGTTCAGCCAGGTTCCCTGTGGACCAGGATCTTCACCATACCATTCTCCTACGATCATACTTGGATCTTTTCCAGCTGCATGCATTGCGCAAAGCAAATCACCCACAAATGATGCTGGAAAATGTTTGATCGCATCCATACGAAGCCCCCTTATTCCAACCTGATCCCAGCTCCAAAGTGTCCAGTCAATCAGCTTTTGTTTTGTATCCGGATTCCGGTGGTCATAATCATAGAAATAATCCATGCTTTGCATACTCCATGCCGGCCCAAGCGTTGTCTGGTTCACATCTGCCGCGGGATCACCACCCCAGTTTGGTCTGAAATTACCACCGTGCATATCCTGACCAGTCGGCGTTCCTGGCAAGTTGCTGAAATCAGTATAGGTTTTTACACGTAACTTGTAGTCAGTGCTAAGCCCACCACCTGTCGCCCACATACTTCCTGCGGTAGCGACATGCCTCGCAGATCCGTTTCCTGATGAACCTTGAGGATCATACCAAATTTCATATGGTCGGTGGTTGGAGTAAGAAGCAATATCACTGGGATTTATGTTAATAGCATAAATGATCAGCTCATCACCCGCATTGAAATCTGCCGGGTTAACAGTTATTTCAAATTCATCCACATCTCCATTCCCATCAATCCTTACTTCATAATTGCGCCCCAACTCCACAGCGTAATTGCCAGACATCTCTGTCAAAACTGTTTCAGGAGACAAAACAGGCGACCAGCGCGAACCTCCGATTTTATTTGTGGTCACATAAAGCATATATTTTGCACCGTCATAGGTATCATTACGAGAACTGAATTTTGCATAATATTTTCCCTCTCCATTGCCTACCGTGCCACCGAGCGGTAAAACATAATGGAACCTGTCCGAAGGCATAGAATACTGGTAGCTTCCTCCCGGATTATTTCCTCCCGCCTTATTCATTACGTAATCCAGTACAGGATCATTGATCTCGGGAGCACCGCCATCTCTGTGGTTGTATATCATATCTCCTACCACCTGCATTCCGGTGGCATTGTAAGCCGAAACCATGTCCAGAATTTGTTGTTTTGTCCCCAGAGACGTTACAGTTGTATTGTCTCCTATATATAAGTTCCTGGGATCATAACCTCCGCTATTTGCTCCATTTCCCTGAAAAGGAGGAGTCCAGATATGTGTAAAACCGGATGCCTTCAACTGGCTTGCCTTCAAAGCCATAGTATCAGCCCAGGCCGCGCCACATTGAGCTTTGGGAATATCGTAGTAAAATCCCTGCATCATAACTTGCTGTGCTAATGCTGGTATACTGACATAAACTAAAAGTGCAACGTAAATCAATTGTTTCATTCGTGCGGGGTTTTTGGTTTGATTAAATGATGAGATGCTTAAAGATTCAAATAGCCCTTAACTCATAAATTATAGGAATATTTTTGTCAAAAGTATTGATATAAATACTCCCCATCGCTCCACTTTACCTATACGACAATATATTTTAAAGTGCTATGAAATTTAACTTAACGCACTGAAATACAGGATGAATGCATTGCGACAAGCAAGACCACTTTATAAAATGGTACTTATTTTTCTCAAATTTTAACTTGGTAAAAGACAATTATCTTAGACACGCCAGGTCCTCAGATATGGGGAAGTGAACCTGGAAGGCAAAGAAAAACGCGCCTCCGAAAAGTTTCAGAGGCGCGCCAGAGAATATGTTTGTATCCTACGGAGAAGATATGGATTTACTTTATCTTCTCCCAGACTTCATGAATACGCTTCCCATCACTGCTTTTGCCACTGTGATCCCAACGCCCGTTGTCCAGTTTCCAGCCAAAAGCCAAGCTGGTGCCTACCCGGTTGTTATCCTTCGAGAAAAACTGAATATTTTCAGTGTATTTGCCATCCTTAGCACTGTACGTTCCTCCTCCGGTAGCGTAAAAACCCTTCACACCAGGATCAATTGCAAACCACTGAAATCGTGTTCCAGACAACAATTTTAACGTTTTTCTTGTACCCTGTTGATGAATTTTCACCAATTCTCCCTCTCCGTTACTTGCGCGCTCAGTTATATGCCATGCACCGGCCATAGATGCATTCTCAGCTTCGTCGACTTTCATCCAAACCATAGCTTCTTCATATCTTAACGTAAGAATGTCGTTTTTTTTAGTGACTGTAAACACGATAGGAATGCCGACTTTAGCTGTATCTGCTGAATTAAATTCAGGCGTATATGTCATTTTATCGCCGTCAATCGTAATAGGACCACCTTCCGCGCGCTCAAAGTATTTATTACCCACGCTGAAAGACGCTATTGACATGTAATTGTCAGCAACAATTAGTATGGAAGTGCTTCCGGTCGGTTCCTGAGACTTCCAGGCGCCTTTAGGAGCCTGAGCAAACACGGCACCAGTTATTAAACAGAAGGTGAGAACAAGTAAATTTTTCATAGTTCAACCATTTTTGATTTATTACATTTTCAACAAAAGTATGCCAGCGTACGGTAGCATATTATTTTAAAACTTCTTTTAACACCTCCAGGGATCGGATCTCGCCCAACCCTTCTATATGTATTTTATAGAAAAAAAGTACTTTTTCCAGAATGGACACCCTGCGGGTTCTATCCAGTTGAACAGGCATTCCGTAGCCGTTCAGCAGTAATTGCTCCGTAGCGCTCAATTCTGTTTTGTCGGCCATCTGCGGAAAATGATGACTCTTTATCTCCCGTTCCAGATCGTGAAGATTTTCTATACCAAAACCAAGAAATGAAGCCAAATGCAATAAAAACTGTATGTGGAAGTTTTCAAAACCCATTTCAGCGTGATCCAGGTAAAGTACAGAATGCTCTATGAAGTGAAAAAGAGGCTCATTTGCTTCCTCCTCTTTAAGCGTCTTACCCAGAATTTCTGTTACAAAAAGAGCAAGGCTGGATTTTGTAACATTGTAAGGCAATGTATTGAAAGGATTGTAACATTTCATTTCTGAAATCCTATGAACGGTATCATTCTTTCCCTTGTGATACACTACCAGGTCCAGCAACGTCAGCGGCTGAAAAAGTGCAATGCGATTAGTTTTGGCAGTACTGCTCCTTACCCCATTCACAATGTAGCTCTGGATACCGAACAGCTCGGTATATATTTTTACAATAATGGACGACTCCCGGTATCTGATGTAGCTCAGAGCAATACCTCTGGTTTTATGGAGCATGACATTTCCCCGATTTAAATTCTGTTTTTTTGAAATAGTCAAGATAACCCCTGAACCTGGATTAATATGCAAATTAGAACAAAGACAGGTTTTATTTATACTTAATGATCAATAGAGCACATATAGTTCTAGTACCTATACCTTATCAGATCTACCCGCTATGAAGACACTTTAAAAATAGGGAGAGTTTGAATATTTTTAAGGGAAAGGATTCGTATCTTTGCACATGTCAGCGAACTAAAAAAGGTCTTTAAATCGTTAACCAGATATTCAAAAGGAATAAGCTTTGCAGACAGCAAGCGAATATATTTCTAACATATTATTCTTCCCATGAGCGACGCTATTAAGCATGAGTGTGGAATTGCACTCATCCGTCTTCGAAAACCTTATCAATACTATATCGACAAGTACGAAACACCGCTATACGCCGTGCACAAACTGTCGGTGATGATGGAAAAACAGGTCAACCGAGGGCAGGATGGTGCCGGAGTTGCAAATATAAAAATCGAAGTCCCGCCTGGCAAAAGATACATAAGCCGATACAGATCCGTAGAACCTCAGCCACTTACGGATATTTTTTCCAAAATACATAAGAAATTCCGCAAGGGTCTGAAGAACAATCGCGATCGCGCTACTGATGCAAAATGGCTGCAGGAGAACCTCGCATTTACAGGAGAAGTGTGGTTGGGACATTTACGCTACGGAACACATGGAACCAACGAAGTTGAAAACTGTCACCCGATGTTGCGCCAGAGTAACTGGCGAAGCCGGAACCTGGTGATGGCAGGAAACTTCAACATGACCAACGTTGACGAACTGTTTGGCAAATTGGTATCACTTGGGCAGCACCCAAAAGACAAAGTAGATACTGTCACAGTTATGGAAAAAATTGGACATTTCCTTGACGAAGAAAATCAAAGGGTGTTCGAACGTTTCAAAGGAATATATGAAAATCCGGTTCTCTCAGATGTTATAGAAGAAAACCTGGATCTTCAACGGATGTTGTACCGCTCATGTCGTGATTTCGATGGCGGTTATGCAATGTGTGGTCTTACAGGATACGGCGCATCATTCGTGATCAGAGACCCTGCGGGAATACGTCCGGCTTTCTATTATGCAGACGATGAAGTGGTAGTGGTTGCAAGTGAGAAACAAGCGATTAAAGCAGCTTTCAATGTAGATTATGGCCAAATAAAGGAAATCACCCCAGGCTCGGCACTTATTATTGATAAGCACGGAGAATATAATGAATTCCCTATTCTGCCCAGGCTTGAAAAACGCTCCTGCAGCTTTGAAAGAATATACTTTTCGAGAGGAACAGATCCGGATATTTACTACGAACGCAAAGAGCTTGGAAAGTTACTGATTCCACAGATCCTTAAAGAGATCAATTACGATCTTGAAAATACAATTTTCTCTTACATTCCGAATACTGCCGAAACTGCCTTTTTAGGTATGATCGAGGGGTTGGAAGAATATCTTGCCAAGAAGAGAAAACAAGCGATTATGGACGGCATCTTGTTTGAAGCCGATCTCGAACGTGTTCTTTCGTTCCGACCGAGGATCGAAAAATTGGTAACCAAAGATGTTAAATCCAGAACGTTTATCACCGCCGATGCACTTCGCGACGACATGGTATCGAGCGTGTATGATACAACATTTGAAGTGGTGAAGAAGAATGTCGATACAGTCGTGATTATAGACGACTCTATTGTACGCGGTACTACTTTGGAAAAAAGCATCCTGACAATGCTCGACAGGCTAAACCCAAAGAAAATAGTAGTTGTGTCGTCGGCACCGCAGATTCGTTTCCCCGACTGCTATGGTATAGATATGTCGAAAATGAAAGATTTTGTGGCTTTCCGTGCCGTTCTGAAATTACTCGAAGAGCGTGATCTGGATTATCTGCTTGAAGACGTTTATACACAGAGCGTAACCTCCATAGCAACCAAAAATCCTTATCATACCAATTATGTAAAGGCTCTGTATGAGCCATTTACAGATCAGGAAATATCCGATAAAATTGCCCAGATCATTCGCCCGAAAGATCTGAATGCAGAAGTATCAGTGATATTCCAGACCGTGGAAAACTTGCATAAGGCCTGCCCTAATCACCTGGGTGACTGGTATTTTACCGGAAATTACCCAACCATGGGAGGAAACAAGGTTGTGAATAAGGCTTTTGCTAATTCTCATGAAGGAAAACTGGAAAGAGCTTACTAAGAATTATAAAGTAGACGATCAAAGCCGTTCCTTTCAGGGGCGGCTTTTTTCATTCATGATGACGCGAATATTCATATTTAGCTAAATTGCATGCTGTAACATTTAACTATCTAAATCCTTATGCTTAAATCAAGACATTTATTGCAGGCATGCATTGCCCTGGTGTTCCTCTCCTTCACTTCCAACGCTCAAACTACCAAAACGGGCACCTTAAATGATATCAGTTTCCTCGACGGACGATGGAAAGGGACTTACAACGGAGGTCCTATCGAAGCTTCCTGGACAGCACCGGAAGGAAACAATATCGCTGGTTTTATCCGGATGATCAAAGACGACAAACCCGCACTCTACGAACTCTTCGCTTTTGAGCAAACGGAGAAAGGACCTGTGGCGCATGTAAAGCATTTTAAACCCGGAATGATCGCCCTGGAAGAGAAAGAAGTATCAGATACTTATAATTTTATTGAGGCAAAAAAGAATCAGGCGCTATTTGAAAAAGATGATGCTACAGTGCGAATTATTTATGAATTACGTAAGCAAAATCAGCTGGTGATTCAACGGGGTAAATTGGAAGAAGGTACGTCCTCAACACCAAAATGGACATTTATTGATCTTTTTATATTCAATCGTATCCCCTGATTATTTACCGCGGTAGCAAATTAAATATGCGCAGGTCTGTTATCCTTTTGCGGTGCTCTTCCAGAAACCCGCAAAAGGATTTTATTTGCTCCTCCTGATACGTCAAATCTACCGACTGACTATACTCTTCCTGATACACCTCCTCAAAATCGGTAATCACGTATCTCAATGATCTTATCCCTTTTGATTTCAGAGCCGGGAGATATAAATTCTGATGACTTTGAGCAAAGCAATCCGGAATGTACAAACTTGTTGTTTTGATATCAACCGCAAGCATCTTGCCGATCACATCCACATAGCCGTAAAATAACACATCTCCAAGCTGATACTCACAGTACACCTGCGTCTTGACCATTGGCCTCGGCAGCAACGCTCTTACCTTACGAAGAATTTCAGGATCATACAACTCCTCGCCAGTACCCTTTATCACCGCATCCTCAAACGAAACTCCGCGAGCCTGAGCAATAGTTTGAGGAACAGGTATACGATTAACCCGGTCAATAAGTTCTTCCCCTCCCAGCTTCCCCCGGAGATAACGGTCATAGCAATTCAATAAACTAGGATAAATTCGGTATTTAATTGTTTCCAAAATATTGAGTATAAAAATGTAGTGAAGACAGAACTATTGCCTGCCCGATTTTGCAAAGCAATACGTCAAAGTAACAGAAAGCAAACTGAATTTATCGTTAGGCGTGGTGCTGTACGAATCCGCCTCTTCGGGATTTGTGAGCCTTTGCCCGGAAGTAGCGTCAAGCTTATCGGTACGCACTAAATAAAATCTGAAATCCATTCCTATCTTCAATCTTTCCGTCAGATTGTAATCGAGTGCACTTCCAATAGGAATAATCCGCTCATGCGTCTTTTTAATACCTGCTCTGCCTCGCGGATTCCCCCATCTCAGAAACAGCTGGTTACGCTTGCTAGTCTCGCTATTCGAAAATCTTTGAAGCCCATCAGTATCCACGTCATAGGCATTGGAGTTAAAAAATATGACCCCAACTCCGGTATAAACACTTACATCAAACAAATCCTCTTTCTTGCGGGAAAACTGTTTTGTCAGGTTCCACTTCGCAATCATTTCCGCTGCGTTGTATTCTGTAATGAAGTATGAATTAAAAAAAGTAATTTTCTGTCCTCCAATCTTCCCTGCTGAATAATCCAGACTAACAGAAATACCCTTTGTAAGTCTTCCGCTTACTCCTAGTCCGTAAGAACCTACCATATCCTGTTCATTCAGCTCTCCGTAGAATTGGGTAAGCCCACCTTTGGCGGTTATGGCGAAACGGGAGATTTCTTTTGATCTGATATGGCTTGATTGTTTACGCACCGACCCGGCTTTCGTCTTATGGTTTTGTGCATAAACTGACGCCAACACACCGAAAAAGACCAGTAAGATTAGGTAAATATGTTTCATAGCGTGTTGATGTATTTCCAATAAAAATATTAAAATATCCTGATTTACAATGTATTTAACCAAGGCTATTCGTTTAGATATCAAACTATACATTTGCCGCCGGCGTGCGAACGATAAATTACTGTAGTTTTGTATATATTTTATTTGACACGATTCATAATGAGTGTAGTACCATATAAAGACAAAGACGGCAGTAAAAGGGAACAAGTCGCCGAAATGTTTGATAACATATCTCCCAAATATGATTTGCTGAATCATTTGCTGAGTGGAGGTGTGGACATTTACTGGCGTAAAAAAGCTATAAAACTGTTGCGCAAACAACAACCCAAAGTGATACTGGATATCGCAAGTGGAACAGGTGATTTTGCTATAGAAGCCCTTTCGTTAAACCCGGAGAAAATCATCGGTGTAGACATTTCCGAAGGTATGCTTGCCGTAGGTCGGGAAAAGGTAAAAAAGCTGGGTAAGCAGAACATTATCACACTACAAAGCGGAGATTCGGAAAACTTATCCTTCCAGAACAATTATTTTGACGCCGTCATCGTTTCGTTTGGAGTAAGAAATTTTCAGAATTTGCTGGCCGGACTTACTGAAATGAACCGCGTTATGAAGTCCGATGGAACCTGTGTTGTTGTAGAATTTTCGAAGCCCCGCAGCTTTCCATTCAAGCAACTTTATAATTTTTATTTCAAATATATATTACCCTTAATTGGAAAAACCGTCTCAAAAGACAGTTCAGCCTATACCTATTTGCCTGAATCAGTGCAGGCTTTCCCTGATGGCGAGGCTTTCCTAGAAATTTTTAAAAAAGCAGGTTTTCAAAATACCAAATGCATACCACTAACCTTCGGGATTTGTACAATTTACATTGGTCAAAAATAATCATAGGCACCTTACTTATTCTGAGTCTGGCGGCTCAGGAAGCTGCTTCTCAGGGTCAGGGCTATCGTCGTAAACACCTTGAATATTACGACGACAAACCGATTCACTACGGTATTCTGTTTGCAGTTCCGTTTACCCGGTATTCCATCAGGCACAATGAAGATTTCATGGCAAAGGATAGTGCATTTCTAATCGAATCGCCTACCAAGACCGCATTCAGAATGGGATTTACCATCAATGCATATCTGAACGAGCGATTTGACCTTCGCACAACGCCATCGGTATCACTTTACGATCGGCAGGTAAAATATAGTTATCCATCGGGAGCCGAAAGAATAGAGAAGCGGGAATCAACATGGATCGAGGTACCGTTACTGTTAAAATACAAATCGCAGCGGAGAGTTAATTCCCGTATGTACCTGATTGCAGGGATGACCATGGCTGTGGAAACCAATGTAGGAAGCAGGCGCGCGGGCAAAGCGGGAACACTCAATACAAAGTCGACCGACTTCACCGTAGACTATGGCGTAGGCTACGAACGGTTCTTCGAATTCTTCAAATTTGCCCCGGAGCTGCGTTTTTCGCACGGAGTTGGAAATATTTTCCAACCATCACCAAATTCTTTGGGAAAAGGAATTGGAAAATTGAGCACGCATACTGTAACGCTCTATTTAAATTTCGAATAAGAGATATTGAAAATCAATAGGTTAAAAATTATTTTAATTTTTTTTCTAAAAAAAGTTGCACAAATAAATTTAGTCCTACATATTTGCACTCCCAAACGACGACAATGGTCGCCAAAAAATAAGGGAGTTTAGCTCAGTTGGTTCAGAGCATCTGCCTTACAAGCAGAGGGTCGGGGGTTCGAATCCCTCAACTCCCACAAGAAGCGAAACGCTTTCAACACAAGTTGAAGGCGTTTTTTGCTTTTACAGCATGTAAAATTCGCTGCGAGAGTGTTCCAATTTTATTAACCTGGAAACTCTTAAAATACATCAACCTTCTTTCCTTAGTTTAGCTCAGTTGGTTCAGAGCATATGCCCTGCAAGCAGAGCGTTGGGGACGGTCGGCCGCTGCCGTTCGAATCCATCAACTCCCACAAGAAACCAAAACGCTTTCAACGCAAGTTGAAGGCGTTTTTTGGTTTTAATGCATTTAAAATTCGCTGCGAGAGTGTTCCAATTTTATTAAACTGGAAACTCTTAAAATACATCAACCTTGTTTCCTTAGTTTAGCTCAGTTGGTTCAGAGCATCTGCCCTGCAAGCAGAGCGTCGGGGACGGTCGGCCGCTGCCGTTCGAATCCATCAACTCCCATATTAACCGAAAAGTTTTCAATGCAAGTTGGAGGCATTTTTTGCTTTTAAAGCATTTAAAATTCGCTGCTAAAGTGTTCCAATTTTATTAAACTGGAAACTCTTAAAATACATCAACCTTCTTTCCTTAGTTCGGCTCCGTTGGTTCAGAGCATCTGCCGCAAGCAGAGCGTTGGGGACGGCCGGCCGCTGCCGTTCGAATCCATCAACTCCCACAGTAACCGAAACGCTTTCAACACAAGTTGAAGGCGTTTTTTGCTTTTACAGCATTTAAAATTCGCTGCGAGAGTGTTCCAATTGTAAGTACAAAACCTGTAATTTCTCAAGGTAAAAGTCTCCCGGTCTACTCTTAAACTCCAAATCATTTGGCAAAATCTAAATGAGGCCATGAGCTATTTAAGATGGATTGTTCAAAGTACTTTTCTTCATCTACAACTCCATCGAAAAGCTTACTTGGGCAAGTTTTAGTGCTTCTACATTTTTAGCAAATCTATTATGTACCAAAATACAAAAAAAAGGTTACATACCAGAGGTGTGTTGTATATTATTTTCCGACGAAATGTTACATTTACTGCGTTTTAACCTAAATGGCACCCGTAATGAAAATCGAAAAAGTAAAAAAACGCGACCGAGAACGCACCAAAGGCAAAATCCTGAAAGCAGTTGGTGAGGTCATTGAACAGTTTGGCACAGATAAAGTCGGAGTCAATCTTATCGCCCGCACCGCAGGAGTTAATAAAGTTCTCATTTACAGGTACTTTGAGAGCGTAGATGGTTTGATGGAACAGTATGTTAAATCGGGAGAATACACATCTACCACCGGAGACGATTACATTGAGAATATCGAACCGGTAGCACCAGAAGATAGAAGCAAAGCACTTACCGATCTGATGCTCACTTTCCTTAGCGACCTGCGTGAAAGAAAGGCAACCCGTGACTTACTCAGATGGGAAATCGGAACTGGAAAATCCATGCTTTCGGATGCGAAAAATAATGTAGCTAACAGACTTCTCGAAAAAATAGGAGACCTTCCCAATTTTGGTGACACAAAAGCATTAATGGCTTTCCTTACAGCTGGTATTTATTACCTCGTAATTGCCGAGGATCACCGCCCTAAAATGATCGATATCGACCTGAATACAGAAGAAGGCTGGAAAAGAGTCGAAAACATCATAGAAAGTATCATTACCAGTATGGATAAATAAATTTCCATCCTTATTACCGGGAGTCCTTCCATATCCAAACGAAGGACTCTTTTTTGTGTTTGTATATTTAAACCTTTTCCTTCCTGTATATTTGCCGAATGGTTAGACCTGACCTTACATGTTTTTTCTGTTTCCGGAGCGGAAGCGGGATATGTTAGAATATTATGAGTGTATTAAAGAAACTTGCCAGCGAAACGGCAACCTACGGAATCAGCACCATGCTGGGTCGGTTTTTGAACTATTTGCTGGTAGCACTCCACACGGGCCTGTTTGAACCCGAACAAATTGCGGCTCAGGGGCAACTTTATTCTTACGCTGGCCTTGCACTTGTATTATACACTTTCGGAATGGAGACAGCCTTCTTTCGCTTTGCAAGACAGGAAACGAATCGGAAGGAATACTACAACTTAATTTTAAGCGCTGTCATTGTCGTAAGCCTGTTCTTTTCTGGTCTGCTTTTCATATTCGCTGAACAAGCTGCCGTCCTGATTAAGTATCCCGAAAGCGTCTCTATCGTCAGAATGTTTGCTGGTATCATGGCAATAGACGGAATTGTTTCTATACCATTTGCAAGACTGCGTTTAGAGGGCAAAGGGAAAAAATTTGTTGTACTCAAAGTCTCAAATATCCTCATCAATATTTCCCTCAACCTGTTTTTCTTAATCCTTTGCAAGGACATCTACAAAGGGGATTACTTATCATCTCTCCAACCACTTATCGGCACTTTCTACAATCCGTTAAACGCACCAGACTACATTGTTTTGGCTAACCTCATTGCAAATTTTGCGTTTTTGTGGATGCTGAGACGTGAACTGGCCGACTTTCGGTTCGTTTTCAGTTTAGAGCTGTTCAGGCCTGTTTGGGTGTATGCTTTCCCAATTATGGTAATGAATGCCGGTGGAGTGCTTAACATGCTTTTTGACCGTGCTTTCATACAGTTTCTTCTGCCAAAGAACTTCTACCCCGGTCGTACTTCCGAGCAGGCCATTGGAATCTATGTTCAATGTTACAAACTTTCTATTTTTATGAGCCTGGCGACCCAAGCCTTTAAATATGCGGCGGAACCATTCTTTTTTTCAAAAGGAGAAGATAAAAACGCCCCTCCGGTTTTTGCAAAAGTCACCAAATGGTTTGTTATAATCTGTGTATTAATGTGGGTCGGAATCAGCTTGAATCTTGATTTGCTCGCTGAGCTTTTCCTGAAAAAGAAAATCTACCATGAAGGCCTTCCTGTCGTTCCCTGGTTACTGGCAGGCTATATGTTTCTTGGTATTTATTATAACGTTGCAACGTGGTTTAAGCTTACCGATAAAACACAATACGGAACCTGGCTCACGCTAACAGGAGCCTTTATCACCATTGCACTCAGCTTTATATTGGTGCCTCGAATTGGTTATCTTGGATTTGCCATCGCCTTTGCGGTTTCAGGCTTCGCTATGGTAGCCTTGTGCTACATTTTTGGGCAAAAATATTACCCGGTACCCTACGAGGTAACATCTGCCTTGGGCTACGTTGGGCTTGGAGCTTTATTTATTACCATCTCCACGATGTACAAAATCTCGGATCTCTGGATATCCGTTCCTGTTCACATGCTCGCTTTCTCTGTCTTCGCAGCACTTATATTTTTGGTAGAACGGAAAAACATCCCCTTTCTACAACGAAACAAATAAAGATTACCCCTCCATCTCTCGCAGCAGTTTATTGGAAAATAAAAATTCCTTCAATTCCGCTACGGTTGTTTTGGTGATGTCATCTTTCTTTCCTTCCCAGAGCTTATCACCCTGATAGAGAAAGATTATATTCTGCCCTATTTCGAGTACAGAATTCATATCGTGGGTAATGATGATGGTTGTAATCTGATATTCTTCGGTGATTTCCTTAATGAGTTCATCTATTTTGACAGAAGTAAGCGGATCCAGACCGGAGTTGGGTTCATCACAAAACAGATACATGGGATTCATCACAATAGCACGGGCAATTCCCACACGCTTTTTCATCCCGCCGCTTATTTCCGAAGGCATTCTTTTTGCAGCAGCTTCCAGACCAACCCTTTGAAGACAAAAAGCAACGCGGTCCTGCTTCTCGCTTGTTGACTGGTCCGTTAACATATCAAGTGGAAAACGAACGTTCTCCTCCACGGTTTTAGAATCAAACAGTGCTCCTCCTTGAAAGAGAACGCCCATTTCCCGCCGGATCGACTGCTGAACGTCTTTATCGCTGTTGTAAAAGTCACGACCATTATAAAGCACACTTCCGGAATCGGGTTTCACCAGACCGATCATACATTTCAGCAAAACGCTCTTACCAGTACCACTTCCACCGATGATCAGGTTTGTTTCTCCCTTCTCAAATTTTGAAGTAATTCCTTTGAGTACTTCCTTACCGTTAAATGCCTTTTGAATATCGTTTATTTCAATCATTTTTCCTGATAATTATTCAGTGCAAACTGGCACCATTACAACAGCAACTGAGCCAATAAATAATCTGCGATTAGAATGGAGATACAGCTGTTGGTTACCGCTCCTGTACTTGATTTCCCAACCTCTAATGCTCCACCAGAGGTGAAAAAGCCCTGATAAGATGAAATGGTCGCAATCAGAAAACCAAAAACAAATGGTTTTACACACATGAAAAAGAGATTGTATGGTACGAATGAATCACGTATTCCTGCCAGATAATCCTTTTCGGTAATTACACCTGTAAGTGTCCCAGCCAGATAGCCACCAAAAATCCCTAAAAATGCAGCAAAGATAACCAGCATAGGAAAGGTGAACATTGCCGCCATTACCTTAGGAAGAACCAGATAAGAAGAAGAATTGATTCCCATTACTTCCAGAGCATCTATTTGCTCGGTAATACGCATGGTACCGAGCTCACTTGCAATGTTGGAACCAACCTTTCCGGCAAGTACAATACAGGTGATCGTTGGCGCAAGTTCCAGCAGTTGCATATCCCGCACAATCAGTGCCACAGTTGAAACGGGGATGATAGGACTTACAAGATTATACGCAGTTTGTATACACGATACAGCACCAATGAATGTTGAAACAATGGCCACAATAAAAATTGAACTCACCCCTATTCCTACACACTCTTCAAGAAATCGCCGCCAGTAAACAGATAATTTTTCACCTTTGCCAAATAATGATCCTAAAAAAATGAAGTATTTACCTATAACAGACATAATATCTTAATTGTATTCAATATTTTCGGGAAAATTAGACAAAAAAAGAGGCAAACAGAAAAATGAATCCATTAGTAATCGTAACAGGAGGAACAAAAGGAATAGGAAAAGCTGTAATACAGCGTTTTTTAGAGGGAGGATTTGATGCAATTACCTGTGCCAGAAACAATAGAGACCTTTTTGATTTACAGCAGGAAATGAAAGATCGCTTTCCAAATTCGCAGTTATTTTATAAAACCGCTGATTTGTCGTTGCGTGAAGAAGTCAATGATTTCATCTCATTTATCCAGTCTCAAAACCGGCCGATCATGGCCCTAATCAATAACACCGGCGTATTCATTCCTGGACAGGTGCACAACGAAAGTGAAGGAACTCTGGAGAAAACGATGGAGACCAATGTATACAGTGCATACCATCTTACAAGAGGCGTTGTAACAGGTATGATAGAGCAAAAAAAAGGACATATTTTTAACCTTTGCTCCACAGCCAGTATCACTGCCTATCCCAATGGAGGTTCGTATTGCATTTCTAAGTTTGCCTTATTTGGCATGACAAAAGTACTGCGGGAAGAAATGAAGCCTTTCAATGTAAAAGTTACTGCCGTAATTCCCGGCGCAACTTTTACAGACAGCTGGCATGGCACAGACCTGCCTGTAGAGCGATTTATAGATTCTCGCGATGTGGCAGAGGCAATCTGGTCGGCTTACTCGCTTTCTCCACGAGCTGTAATTGAAGAAATTTTGATTCGTCCGCAGTTAGGAGATTTAGATTGATTTGTAAACAATAAAGCAATTTTACTAAATTGCCGCATTTTTAAATTTATTTATTAAACCCATATTTGATTTCATGGAACAGTACCTCGGTATAGACGTGGGCGGCACCAACGTAAAAATGGGGATCGTTGATGCTTCGGACGGAAGAATATCCAATTTTTATAGCCACGATACCGCTAGCTGGCGTAGTTCAGGCCATTTTATAGATCGACTTGGCGATGCAATTGCCTTACAACTGGTAGAGTACCCCGAAGTAAAAAGGGTGGGCATAGGAGTTCCCGGTCTTACTAACCGAGCACGTACAACTTTAATTGAAATTACAGCTATTCCTGAAATCGACGGTATCACGATTGTGCCGGATTTGAAAAAACGTTTTCCAAATCACGATTTTTTTCTTGAAAATGATGCCAATGCTGCGGCTTTGGGAGAGTATTATTTTGGAGAAGACAAGCTGCCTGAGGATTACATTTTCGTAACACTGGGAACTGGAATCGGAGGCGCTGCCATTATTGATAAAAAGGTATTTAAAGGTGGAGGCGGAAATGCCATGGAACCTGGTCACGTACCATCTAAAAATGGGAAGGTGCTGGAAAGAAATATCGGAAAAAAGGAGCTTCTGGATATGGCGAACGCCATGAGAGCCGAATATACTGGCACCACTCAACTTCCGGCAGATGGAACCATTTCGACTACCGGTCTGGTTGCAGCGGCATCAGCAGGAGACGAATTGGCAAAACAAATTTTCTTTGAAATGGGTTATCTTCTGGGAGAAGGCCTGGTCTCCATGATACGCATTCTGGACATCACCACCATTTTGATTGGCGGCGGTATTTCCGCATCTTTCGAATTTATTCTGCCGGCTATTAACGATCGTTTCCAATACTGGCTAACGCCTTATTACCTGAAAACGATTACCATTAAAAGAGCAACTCTGGCTAATGATGCCGGGCTTCTGGGAGCCGCTTCGTTGTGCTTTGAATGATAAGTAAAAGTCTTTCTTATTACACCCCGTTTTATGAAAATGGGGTGTAATATTATTTCTCACAACTATTGGTTTACATATATTATCCTAATGAAATTATCTGTTATAGTACCTGCTTACAACGAAGAGAAAACTATAATTACAGTACTCGAAAAACTAAAATCGGTAGAATTGGTTGGAGGCTTTTGGAAGGAGATCGTAGTCGTGAACGATTGCTCAGCAGATAATACAGAAGGGAAAGTGATACAGTTTATTGCAGAGAACCCTCAGATCGAAATCAGTTACTTTAAACATGACATTAACCGGGGAAAAGGTGCGGCGCTACATACAGGCATTCGCAAGGCAAGTGGCGACTACATTATTGTTCAGGATGCCGACCTAGAATATGATCCGGAAGAGTTCAATATACTGTTAAAGCCTGTAATAAACGGGTATGCTGATGTAGTGTATGGTTCCCGGTTTATGGGTGGTCGCCCCCATCGAATCCTTTTCTTTTGGCACACCATTGGCAACAAATTCCTGACCTTCCTTAGTAACATGTTCTGTAACCTCAACCTTTCAGATATGGAAACATGCTACAAGCTATTCAGAGCTGATTTGATTAAAGGCCTTGATCTTCAGGAAAAACGATTCGGATTTGAGCCAGAAGTGACCGCCAAAATTTCAAAAATTCCTAAGATAAGAATTTACGAAGTGGGGGTATCCTATTACGGACGAACCTATGAAGAAGGTAAAAAGATCAATTGGAAAGATGGCTTCCGGGCTATTTATTGCATTTTAAGGTATGGATTAGGAAGCTAATTTTCGCTTTCAATATAATATATAAGCCCAGAAATAATCAGAATTGATTCCATTTCAGGGCTTATGTTTACCAATCGTTGTTGTGAAACGAATTCTCCTCATTTATAAGATCGTAGGGCTATACAATTTCCCGATCATCTTCAAACACTATCATGATTTCATCGGATTTAGGAGTGCAGTAAAAATCCCTTTACAAGCGTAGAGAAGTTAGTTTTCTACCTACACCATACTGACAATATCAGTAAGTTCCTGTTCAATTTTCAGATATCCTTCAAGACCATCACGGGAAGGCGGTCCAGAGCTAAATGATTAGATACAAGGCTTATTCCACGTTCTTTGAAATTCTGGAAGGCCCGATTCTGGTATCTTACTAAATAGGCATGGCCGCCACTTCAATTATTCCCGAAGTTGTGATTTCCGCCTCATTATTTTATCACAACAAAAAGCTCTTCATCGGCAGGCTTCCAACGTTACAAAATTTATTATTGAGCCAAACCGACAGTAGCGAACAAACCCAAAATCAAACTGGTTGAGAGTATAGTTTTTATCACGGTAATCGAATTACCATAACATATTATTTTTAACAAATTAATGGGCAAGTGTGATTGTACTGGTATTAAATGAGGTCTAATTACTCTTATTATGGTGAACACCATTTCCACTTTTTTCGGGAACATATACCATAGTATTTGCACTCAAATATTCCTTTATATAATAGATACCATTGTAAAATAATCTGTCCCCAGCATCTATATCTGCAATAATGAAATCAGGATTAAAATCCCTTTTCTCCAATAAGTAAGATGGGTTTTGCACGGCGACATGTGCAAATTGTCTTCCCCGCTTTCTAAGAATATATTGATATCCGTAGTCATAACTTGCCTCATCGAAATAAAAGCCAATTCGTTCCGCATGAATTGAATCTGCAAATATCTGAATACTCTTTTTTGCAGGCCATAATTCCCCCCATATCATTTGTTCCCCAGAATTAAACACCACACTTTCCTGCATTAGGTTTGATTGTTTCTCCGGTTGTATTTGCAATCCAATATGTTTATTGATCATGGGAAAAACTATATTAAAAAACCATGACGTGGAAAGTAAAGGATGTGTAGCACTAAGCAAAGAAAATGGCAGTGCATTAATCCATAAGACAAAAAGCAGTATTTTTTGAAAATAAGTCGAAAATGACCCGTAGATAACGCCTATTACTGGTGCTATTAGGATGAAAAAAGGAATATGCAACCTCGATCCATAAATTTGATAACCTATGAAAGTACAAAACAGTACAATACTGGCAATAGTAAGTATCAAATAACATCTTACTATTAATAGAGACTTCTGAAATAACATTATAATTAATGAAATAAGTATAATCCAAGTAGCCAAAAAATTATTTGCAAAATCTTCATTAAAATTAAGTTTATTCATTTTAAAGGTCATACCCATACCATCTGCATTCAAGGGAATACCCAAAAAACTGTGAAATTGAATTAATTGCTTTTCCAAAAATAAATTATAACGATTACCGGGTGAAATAAATCCCAGTTGTAGAAACAGGTGTTTTGAAACTGAGGAAACGATTGCAGCCGGAGTGTGAAGAGCGTTTCTATTGCCGTTGCTTATTGTTCCTATAGGACTATCAAAGATTTTATTGGTTCGAAACCAGAAAGGTACATTAAGCAATAAGGTTAGTATTATTACGTATGTACCTAGTAGGAAAAAAATCTTCCATGACCCTTTTCGGAAAAGTGAAGTTATTAAATAAATGCCAAAAGGTGCAACATAAAAAACAAAAGTCCCCTTGGTCATTATACCAAGAGCAACAGAGGCGGAGATTAGTACAACAGTTGAGCGTTTAGGAAGATTCAGATAGTCAAATACATAAAAAGAGACTCCAATAATAAAAAAGGAAACTACAAGATCATTTTGTGTAGTCATTGATTCCAAAACGACGATAGGAATAGTTGCCGCAAAACATAGCGCAATTCGCATTGCACGAATAGATCCAGAAAATATTTCAACTAAAAGTGAAACGTACATCAGTATACCTAGAAGACAAAACCACTGTAGCAACTGTAAAAATCGGTCGCTTCCAGTTAACAAGTAGTTATGCAAGTGCACATATTCCGAAAATGGACTAAACGAAATAGAGCGAATAATGTGTGAAGCATAATGCTCAACACTTTTATTTTGAATCCAGTATCCAAGTCGACTAAGATGATAACTTAATGAGTCAAGATTATTGGGAGGTGAAACAATTGCAACAAAAAATGTGATTAACAAAAGAGAGGTTAGTATGATCTGAGTGAGCTTACCCAATTGCTTAATAAATGACAACCCATTTATTAAGCAAGATTTCCAAATCATAAAAAAACTGTAATGGGATTTTATTCTAGAATACAAAAAAAACAATGCAACATTAAGTATACCCCAAGTAATATAAAGATTAAAAGTGGTTATAAGGTTAAAAAAACCTAATAGCTCTGTAGTTATTCCAATAAAAAAAAATATTAAAATAAGTGATGCTAAGGCCGACCGTCTGAACGATTGAGGCCTGTTTTTGTATACTCCAATGAAAAAATTCACAAAGGACAACAAAAACGCTATTGGTACCAAAAGAATCATAAAAGAACGCAAATAGTAAGTGAATGGAAATCTTGAATTCAAGAATCAACTGCAAGTATATTATACAATAATGTATTGGTTATTATTAATCTGCCCAAAGCCATTCAAATGTACCCCCTGAACTTCAGAGGTAGGAAAAAAACTTCCGCGAGTTGACGTATATGACATGCTCAATTATTTGGTCATTTAGTGTCCGCATCCGGCGCCATATACTTTTCATAAAAAGAATCTGGATCCCCAACGTATTGATTTGCCGCATCTTGTGACCATTTATCTTTTAACACCTCATATACGTTGGGGTATGCATCGTAAGGTATAGGTGTAAATGTCGCTTCGCTACTCATTAATGCGCTGAACCTGTTAAAAGTTGCTGCTCTTAAAATTCTTGATAAACCAATTAAAGAGGATGTCAGCAACATGATCGCAAGAAAAATCATTATACCAGAGCCACGCATTAATGCATAAGTCTTCTGCAATGTGAGCGATGTGAGTGGATAAAAAAGATACATACCGATGATTAAAGAAATTGGCATCATTCCCCTCAGTAGAAAATCATTTGCGTCCCCTAACCTATAAAATGGGAATAACAATCCTAATGAAACAATTAGGATATAAGGAACCTGATCAAGAAAAGGCAACTGCATTCTTCTTAAATAAGCATACACAACCGCAAAGAGAGCCATATTAATTCCCACGTTGATTATATACTCCGGTAAAACATTGCTCTTACCTTCATTAAATTGCCATAAAAAACCTGATACGGTTGATTTATTGTGAGAGAAAAAAAACATAAGTATTGGTAAGCAGACCAGACAGGGAATGATAACTTTAGTACCGATCCTCATCCAATCAAGTCGAAATCGGCCAATCACCCAGCTTCTTATCACCAAAACTCCTACAATAATGCCACTTACAAAGGAAGGAAAAACAGCCCACCAAAATGAGAGTGCTATGGGTAAAACTAATAGATCGGTATTGTATCTTCTGATTAAGATATAAACAAACATTCCCCCAATGATTAAAGTCGGAATGGTTTGATTTGGAACCCATAACAAATGTTCAAAGTTAGACCAGTTTTCAATTCCAAAGTTACCAAATTCATAAGGTCGGATAGAAAACAGAGCTAATACAGCCTTTATAACCCTTGGCAAATCTCCAATAAATAATACCAGCCAAACGTAAATAAGTCTCTTATTTAAAGCAATATAAACCCAGCCAATTCCCAGGGTCAATCCCAGCCAGGTCCATATGAAAATCACTAATTCGTTGACCGACCCAGTAAACTTCGATACCAGTGCTGGAATCACATAAAATCCATAGTAATAAGAGATTACGGGGCCCTCTTTTGGAAATTTAATTGGCCAGGATGATTTAAATAATTCGTAAAACTTTACATTATGTCCCCAATAATCAACATTTTGAAAGACATAACCATTTATTCCACTTACAACTGTCAAAAATAGAGTCGTCGCGCCAATAAGAAATAAATCTCTAGAAGAAAAAATTTTCACAGCCTGAAAAGTGGTTTCTTTCCTGTCATTCAAAAGAAGATAAGATAGCATAAGTACTCCACAGACAGCTATTGGAATATTTACCCAATAGACATAAAAAATTAAATTTGGAAGTAAAAGATATATTATACTAAGATTCCTTAAAGACTTTTCACTCATTGCCATTAAATAAAAGCTATGCTTTTTTATATCTATAATTGTTAAAAATTTACGTCGCAATTACGCTTAATAAACCTCATCTGTCGATTAATAATTCTTACGTCCTGGGAATGCACGAATACATAAGTATGTATTCTGATTATACCTAAATAGCACTTTGCATAAAGGAACCGACTCAAAGAAGTATTAATTATCTCTTTACTATCTTTTTGCTAAGAATTTTACCGTTTACATCTTCCATAGTTACGAAATAAAGACCCGCAGGCCATGTTGAAACTTCAACATCATAATATTCAACTGCCTTCAATCCTTTCGAGAAATAAACCCTACCGGTTAAATTATGAATAGTCAATTTCCCAGTTGCGGGCTGTTGAAAATTAACTTTCAGAAGATCGGTCACAGGGTTAGGATATAAATGCCAGTAAGAATTGTTGTTAGCTGTCTCAACACCTAAAATAGGTGAAGTTTCAATAGTTATGTTATTAAAAGAGAAAGCTCCCAGTCCTCGCTTGTTTGTAAGGAAGGGGCCACTTAAAAACCCAATTAAAAGACCAGTGGGATCAGGTAAGTTTTTAGGCATGAATGATGGCAAATAGCTAATTTTCGTTGCATTTGCAGGTTCTTTCAGAGTTAATATCACCTTGTTACCTTCGGCTCTTCCTGATGACACCTGCTGATTGATCTCATTTCCATCAAGATAGAAAAAATCTTTTAAGCGTAAAGTGAGTGGCTGTCCATCCTGGCCTTTTACAGTGGTATCGGCAGCCCATTTCAATTCCTGACCTTCGCTGAAGGTTAACACAATCTCATCCTTTTTTTCTGTTGTATAAGCGGCCCGTACAATGTCCGGGCAACGAACGTTGTCCAAATCTGTGGATTTGTAAACACTTGGTCTTATAAAACGAAATAACCGTCTCCCCAATTCCTCATAACCAGCACGAGAATAATGTACACCATCGTAACCGGGAGTTGCTATTGGTGTAAAATGATCAGTTTTTTCATACAAATATTTAGTTCTTCGCAAAAAGTCTCTGATCAGTCCGCCAACAGGATTTGGATTGGTGTGATTTAACAAAATCAGATTGGCCTGTAATACTACAAATTCCTCTACTGTTTTATAATCTGTAATCCAATTCTTGTAAAGGAGGTCATACTCTTGCGGATAGTTAGTAATATATTCAAATATTTCTTGCTCTCCATGAACCCAAAAAAACTTCCTTATCCGAGTTGGATTTGCTTTTCCCACTCTGTTCAGTAACGAACCGTACAAAGTGTTAGGATTTGCCGGATTCGCCTGATCACGCATCAAAAAGTCACTAATCTTTTTCCCTGGTATCGACCCATTAATTACACAGGTTGGTATACCTTCTTTTTCTATAATATTTCGTTGTAGCTCAAGTCCCCAGGCACCTACATAAGTCCAAGACCACGCAGCTGGTATCCACATTGTATCCCCAGGGGTAATGACTGGATTGTTATCAGGAATCCTTGCAATAGTTCTTGCATATTTACTTGACCAATCTCCAAAAATAGTTGCCGAGGCATTAGACTGACCACTTATCACGTAGAAATCACCAGCTACAACCTCATTACGTTTTATTATCGAAAGAGAGTCCAACTCTTTACAGGCGAATACTTCAAAGCTGTAATCGGCCAGTTCAGCTTTGATTTGAGGTTTCATTTCAAATGATGCCGAACTTTTTCCAGCGTAGTTTAAAACAGATTTCTTGTACCCCACACGTTCTCCGTTTCTATAGACAACCACCGAAAAGTGACTCCATCCAGGAATTTCTATGATGCCGGAAATTGGAACCTCAGCAAGGTTATTATCATCCCTAGCGTACAACTGCATATCTTTCGGTAGCTGATTGAACACTACCGAATACACTCTTTGACCGTAAGTTTCCGCACAGAAAACCAAGAGAAAGAGTAGTCCAATTATTTTTTTTGATGTAAAATTCATCTCATTAACAATCTGTTTTTAGAAGTGGTATATCGGAATCAAAAATATACTAATTATTTCACATTCAGAGTTTCGCTCTTGTTACATCCATAAAATGACAATGACCAGTGGTTATCAAACATTGCCAAAAACCATAGCACCATTATCATCGGAAGTGAATATTTATCCCATGAAAGTTGCGCTTTCCCCAGAAGCAGAATGTTAAACAATACAACACAACTGGCAAAATTGAAATGAGGCGAAATGAAGCGCATTAGCATGATCATCATTAGTATTCCAAAAAGACATTGTTTGAGTAGTCCTGTGATACCTATGGTTACAAGAAATTGATCTACATAGCCTAGGTATGGCCAGGTGAAATATGGATTATAAGCCTGTTTTGCCGGGAAAAATGATACCAGTAGAATGACGAGCATTACCAGGGCAGCAAAGAAGCGCGGATGATTGCGCGGATAATCTATAAAATATCGAAATTTTCCGGTCAGTATTATTTCAGGTATCACATAGTACACCGCCAGCACTACCGAAGAATATAGTACATACCCAAAGTTGTATTTTACAAGCTTATCAGAATCGTAATACTGATCGGCCATTACGCTGGACGGAGCAGGCCCGTTCCAAAGTAAAATCCAGGGAACGATACTCAAAACAGCTGCCACATAAAGCATCCAGGTTCTGTCAGAAAGCATGTTACTGATAAACTGACTCACATTTGCACTTCGCTTTAAAATCACAAAAAGCTCATAACATACCACAGCTGCAGGGAACGCCAGCATATACTGCCGACAACACACCGACGCCACAAAAAACACAACCGCTAACCAATGTCTGCCCTTGACATAAGCCACGGCACCGGCAAGCGCTGTTGCCATCGCAAATATGTCTGTATAATAGTAGACGCTGCATAAATAGTAGTTTGGAAAGGCAAGCAGGCCTGCCAGACATATAAAAAAACGTCTGGATTTATTCGGAGCTGACCATACGAATGTCATCAGTAACAGGAAACTAACACCGAAGGTCAGTAATCGAAGGTACTGAATGTTTTCTCCAAATATACTGACCACCCACCCACCCAGGATAAACGGGATAGGAGTATTGAGTTCGTTATAACTTTTAAGCAGATGGATAGAAGGTATTGGTTCCTTGCTGAACGTAACTGCTGCGGTCAGATAATGGTGTTCATCCTGATATAAGGCTCCGTTAAAGTTATCTTTTAGAAAAAACACGGCAATAAAGAGCAACAAAAGAAAAAGTGAAGTGTAAACTTTACGCGGATGCATATAAATATCTATTTTTAAACAAAGTTAACTTCTGTTGAGAGCTGAATTCCAAACTTATCTGCCACTGAAATTTTTATCTTTTCTGACAGTAGTTTAATATCCTCTCCCCTTCCTCCACCATAGTTGACAAGTACTAATGCCTGGCGCTCATGAACGCCAATTTGCCCTTCGCGGTAGCCTTTCCATCCGGCTTGCTCAATTAACCACCCCGCAGGAACTTTGATTTTACCGGGCTCAGTTGGATATCCCGGCATGTTTGGAAACTGCTCTTTCAAGCTGTTATAAAAAAGCTGATCTATTTCTGGATTTTTAAAAAAGCTGCCTGCATTGCCAATTCTGGCAGGATCCGGTAATTTACTTTGCCGAATTCTGATCACGGCATTGCTGATCGCGCCTATTGAAAGTTCTTTAACTTGCATTTCCGCAAGCGTGTTGCGAATGTCTCCATATTCAACCCGGAAGACCGGGACTTTTTGCAGCTTCATTACCACACCTGTTATGATGTAATGGTCTTTCAGCTCTTTTTTAAAGATACTTTCACGATATCCAAACTGGCACTCTTCATTGTCAAATACGCGCACCTCACCATTATCTATTGAGATGGCCCTAACGCTCTCAATCACATCTTTTACTTCTACACCGTAGGCTCCGATATTTTGCATGGGTGCAGCGCCAACCGTTCCTGGTATCAGTGACAGATTCTCGATTCCAGCGTAATTGTTGTTTACACAATACAACACCAACTCATGCCAAACCTCTCCGCCTCCTACATTGAGTGATATGGTCAGATCGTCTTCTTTAACTACCTCAATACCTTTGATATTGGGATGGATAACAAGAGCATCTATATTTTGGGTAAACAAAACATTACTTCCCCCGCCAAGAATAAACCGGGGAATTGTTAGATAGCGCGGGTTTCTCAATAACGATTGAAGATCGGCTTCCGACTTCACATCTGCGAAGTATCTGGCTTCTGACTCAAGACCGAATGTATTTAAATCACGAAGTGAAACGTGCTGCTTAATTTCCATGAACCAAAATATATTAACCTTGCAAAGTTAGCTATTACATTCAAAATAGTGCTGAATTGGTGATTCTTCCAATTTTGGTTAAGTTTGCAAGCTTATTCGGAATCAAATAATGTATGCTGCTGAAAAATAAACTTCTTTTTTGGACCTTAAACATGGCTCTGCTCACAGTGCTGGGTTGTAGTAAGAAAAGTGTTGTCAGTTCTTCCAACAGCGTTTATGGTGATGACCTTGCCAAAGTAAGACCTAAGTTTGAATACACCGAGCCGGTTGAAAAAGTGGCAGAAACTACAAAACCAACACCTGTACCTTCTTCTCCAAAAGCACCAGCGGACAAGCCCCTTTATGTAAACAAGAAACTGGACTCAGCTTTGGATTCTCTATCCAGACAGAACAAATCCATCAAATACATCAGCGGATACCGAATTCAGCTATATGTAGGAAATGTGAGACAAGAAGCGGATGCCGCCAAGTCATACGTTTATCAGGTTTTGCCGGATCTAACTCCTTATGTCTCCTATTCTCAACCTACATATCGCGTAAAAGCAGGTGACTTCATTTACAGAAGTGACGCGGAACAATACCTGGAACAAATTAAACTTCAGTATTCCTCGGCTGTGATACTTGCAGATCGTGTTGAGATCAAAAAGAGCCTCATGGTGAATTCGAGCATTGAATAAACCTCATAACAGACTTAAAATTATTTTTTCTATACATACTGACAATGAAAAAAGCACTCATTACGGGTATAACAGGACAAGACGGGGCGTATCTTGCTGAGCTACTGCTCAGCAAAGGATATGAAGTTCATGGTATCAAGCGAAGAAGCTCTCTATTCAACACACAAAGAATAGACCACATTTACGAAGATCCACACGAAAAAAACATACGTTTCCACTTGCACTACGGAGATTTGAGTGATTCGACTAATATTATCCGGATCATTCAGGAAGTTCAGCCGGACGAGATTTATAACCTTGGGGCTATGTCGCACGTACAGGTAAGTTTTGAAGAACCTGAATACACGGCTAACGTAGACGGTATAGGAACACTCAGAATCCTGGAAGCAGTGCGTTTATTGGGACTTACTAAAAAAACTAAAATTTACCAGGCTTCAACCTCAGAGTTGTACGGGCTGGTTCAGCAGGTTCCACAATCTGAAACTACGCCATTCTATCCTCGTTCACCTTACGCAGTTGCGAAATTGTATGGTTACTGGATCACAGTTAATTATCGTGAAGCTTACGATATGTTCGCTGTAAACGGAATTCTTTTTAATCATGAATCTCCTTTACGTGGTGAAACCTTCGTAACACGCAAAATTACCCGTGCTGTTGCACGTATAGCATTAGGTTTACAGGACAAAGTGTACCTTGGAAATCTTGATGCTGAGCGCGACTGGGGTCATGCAAAAGACTTTGTGGAAGCTATGTGGCTTATATTACAGCAAGAAGTGGCGGAAGACTTTGTGATTGCAACCGGTGTTACAACGCGCATCCGTGAGTTCGTTCGCATGGCATTTGCAGAAGTAGGCATCGAATTGGAATTTACAGGTGAAGGCGCTTCCGAAATCGCAAAAGTCGTTAAGTGCAGCAATCCCGACTTCCAGGTAGAAATTGGCAAGGAAGTGGTTGCCGTAGATCCTCGTTATTTCCGTCCAACAGAAGTTGAATTGCTTATCGGCGATCCTACCAAGTCGATGACAAAACTTGGATGGAAACCTAAGTATGATCTTAAAGCACTTGTGAATGATATGGTAACTTCCGATCTGGCATTATTCAAAAAGGATCGTTTGCTGGAAAACAGCGGACACAGAGTTCCAAACTACTACGAATAAGATTATTTAAGACAACCACATAGAAAAAGCCCTCAATGGACATCCATTAAGGGCTTTTTCTATGCACCGGAATCGAATCTGATTACAATGCTCTGGTATTATGTTTTGGTATTTTCTTTCCTATCTTAATCAGAGTTTCAGGGTTTTGGTAACCGATAACCTCTTTTACCACGTTGCCGTCCGGATCTATAAAAAACAATGTTGGATACCCCTGCAACGGATATTTTTCCGCCAGCATGGGTCCTTCTCCACTTTCCATGTCAAATTTCACATTAATGAAGTTTTTATTAAAAACCTCAGCCACATCCGCACGGGTAAACACATTTTTTTGTAATAATTTGCACGGTCCGCACCAGGTTGTGTAGGCGTCAAAAAAAATCACTTTCTTCTCTGCCTTGGCTTTTTTCAAAATTTCAGCCCAGGTACCTTTGGTAAATACGATGCCTTTATCAGCTACTTTTACTTCTTTCTTTCCTCCATCAGTCGCATAGGCAACAGAAACTGACAACAACAATATCAGGGAGAACAATGCTTGCTTACAAATCTTCATTTTTTTCTGATTACGAATTAAACAATGGTATAACGAAAATACGACTTTGTTTTATTTTAGTAAAGACAATTATAAATCAATAGGTTCCAATCAATTGGATTGTTACGTGTCTGACGACACACATCCGGCGAGTGCTACCAAAAGAATAAGTACCTTTGCAGCAAAATAACGATATACTACAATGAAAATTCAGGAAGCAAAATACGTGATGAGCAATTCAGATTATTTGAAATGCCCTGCACCCGACAAACCTGAATACGCTTTTATAGGACGTTCCAATGTGGGGAAATCCTCTCTTATCAACATGCTTGTTGCAAAAAAATCACTAGCAAAAACTTCCCAACAACCTGGTAAAACGCAGTTGATCAACCATTTCGAAATAAACAACTCGTGGTATTTGGTCGATTTGCCAGGATATGGCTACGCAAAAGTAAGCAAGACCGAACGTGAGAAATGGGAAACCATGATATCGGACTATCTCTACAACAGAGAAAATCTGTTGTGCACATTTGTACTAGTCGATATTCGCCATAGCGCTTTGGCAGCAGATCTCGAATTCATGGCAGGTTTAGGTGAAGCTGGAATTCCGTTCAATATTATTTTCACGAAGGCAGACAAACTGAAAGCGTATCAGGTGGCTAATCAACTGGAAGCGTACACTACAAAACTGGCAGAATTGTGGGAAGAGGTGCCCACATTCTTTGTAACCTCAGCCGAGAAGGGAGAAGGACGGGAACCTATTCTTGAGACAATAGAAACTTATAATGAAACGTTTTCAAAAAACGCATAGCATTTTAGGTTGTTTACGGTTGAATCTTTCCGTTATTTTGCGGTAAAATTGAATTGCCGGCAACCTGTTCTTACACATTGAGAGCAAAAAAATCTAAATAAAAACTAATAGCACAGTAGAAATGAGTGATAAAATAGAAACAAACGGAATGGATTTGCTGAAAGAAATAGCCAACGTTTCGGGCAAAGGCGGACTTTTTCGTATTTTAAAGCCGAGCCGTGCAGGTGTAATCGTGGAAAGCCTGGATGAAAAACGTGAAAAGACATTAATTGGCCCGACTGCTCGTGTATCTGTGCTAAAAGATGTTTCCATCTTTACCGATGGAGAGGAAGAATCAGTTCCATTGGCTGACGTGTTCCTTAAAATAAGAGAAATTCATGGAGAACAGGTTTCAATTGACCTGAAAGCTTCTTCTGACAAAGATCTTATCGAATTCCTGAATAAAATTCTTCCTGATTTCGACAGATCGAAAGTATACATTTCTGACATCAAGAAAATTATCACCTGGTACAATCTTCTGTCAAAATACACACCTGAACTTTTTGTTTCTTCAACTCCTGAGGTTGCCGAAGAAACTGCTCCAGTGGCCGAAGAGCCTGCTGCTGCACTAAAAGCTAAAAAAGAAAAAGCGAAGGCATAAAAATTCAGCCTTGCCAATACACAATATAACAGAAGCCCTGTCGATCCTGACGGGGTTTTTGTATTAATCCAGATTCCGGACATCCTCATATGAGCAATCTCGCTTCCTACATAGATCATACGTTACTGAGTCCGGTAGCGCGGGAAACAGACATACGTAAATTGTGCGAAGAAGCTTGGATTCATCAGTTTAAGGCCGTTTGTATAGCACCGACTTATGTTGCATACACCAAAGAAATGCTGGAATTCTGTCCGGTAAAAATAGAGATCGCCACCGTTATTGGATTCCCTATGGGCTACTCCACTACCGCCATCAAAGTTGCAGAAGCGCACGATGCATTGGCCAACGGTGCTACTGAACTGGATGTGGTTATGAATGTTGCTCAGTTCAAGTCGATGGCGTACCTGAGCGTGCGGGAAGAAATCAGGCAACTGGTAGAAATTTCCCACGAAAATCAGGCAGTTCTAAAAGTAATTATTGAAACAGCTTACCTGGATTCCTTTGATTTGTATACCGCATGCGAAATTTGTGCAGAGGCGGGTGTAGATTATGTCAAAACATCGACGGGTTATGCCCCGACAGGTGCAGATCTCGAAACTGTCCGTAAAATGAGATCTATACTTCCCGAACAAATTAAAATTAAGGCTTCGGGAGGAATCAGAACCTATGACCAGGCCATTGCTTTTGTAGAAGCGGGTGCCGACAGGATAGGAACTTCTGCGGGTGTATCCATTGTAACCCCGGCCTGATGCAGCGCGTACTACTTCTCAGCTCCGTGCATCCCGCAACCGACCCACGCATTTTCTATAAAATCGCACCGTCGTTAGCAAGCCGTTATGAAGTAATCTGCGCACTGCCCAACGCTTCGGCCTATACCGAGACGGATCACAGCGTGACCATGATCAGGTTGCCTCATTTTGAAAGTCTTTTCGTGAGGATCCTGCTTTGCCATCCTGTGGTGCTCTGGAAATGTATCCGGCTGCGACCGGATCTGGTTCACATTTTTGTACCAGAACTCATTCCTCTCGCAATATTATTTCAGTGGCTGGGAGCAAAAATAATTTATGAGGTACAAGAGAATCTCTACAAGAAATTTGAGATAAAAAAATACAACAACCAGACAGTTTTTCGGCACATGTTCAGGCAATTTGATTTTTATGCCCGGCAAAACTTCTTTTGTATCTTCACCGAGGAAGCCTATCGCGAAGAGTACAATACACTTGCATTTCCATCAGCCGTTGTCAGGAATTTTGTATCATTAGCTTTTGTAGACAAACACCCCAAAAAAGAACGCAATTCGTATCCAAATTCTCCTGCTTTCTTTTATTCCGGAGTCGTTTCCATGGAACGCTGTTTCGATACACTCGTGGCGGCGCTGGTTCTACTTACCGATAAATATCCAACTCTTATTATCCATCTGTTCGGTCCGGTAAGATTCAGTGAAGAAGAGGCCAACAAACTTCCGGGGTATGCCCATGTCAGGAAACATCTGATTTTTTATGGTTATTCAGATTTACGTTTTTCCTTGCCATTTGCAAGAAATTGTCTGGCAGGAATTGCCCTGCTGAAATCCGTTGCCGATTATCCGGAATCCTATCCTGCAAAGCTGTTTGAATACATGGCACTAAATTTGCCTGTAATAACTTCGAACTTTAATTTGTATCGCAACATTGTTGAAGAGTCAGCTTGCGGTTTCTGTATCAATCCTACGAATCCTGAATTGTTGGCAGATAAACTCGACTGGATCATTAGCAATCCCGATCTGGCCTTCGCCATGGGCACTAAAGGAAGACAAGCGTCTCAAAGATTCCATAATTGGGAAAACGAGCAAAAGACACTTTTAAATTTTTATCAGACTATTCTATAAAATCACAAAGCTGAGACGGAGCGAAATATTATGATTTTATAAATTTATTATTGAATTGTTCAAATATTAAATACTACGTTTTCTACGAAATATTTAACTTTCGGAATTAAAAAGATTTTTAGTTTGCGGAGTCAACTTCTCAACCATGTATATTAATACAGTTAGTCATTACTTACCAAGCCAAGTTATTGGTAATGAATATTTTACAAAACTTAACAATCTTTCTGACGAATGGATTGTAGCACGTACCGGAATTTCTGAAAGACGGAGAGCTTCTCCCGAAGAAAATACAGCAACAATGGCGATTCAGGCTGTGGATACTTTGCTTGAAAATATTCCTTACAGTAAAAACGAGATAGATCTTATAGTAGGTGCCACCTACACACCCTACGATACCATTGTAACACTGGCGCACGCTGTTCAGCATCACCTGCAAATTCCAGATATACCCGTTGTTACCATATCCTCGGCATGCTCATCATTGCTCAATGCGATTGAAATTGTGGAAGGGTATTTTGCTATGGGAAAAGCTTCAAAAGCGCTCGTAGTGGTTTCTGATCATAATACTGCTTACAACAATGAGCAGGATACGGTTTCAGGACATCTCTGGGGTGACGGGGCTTCGGCATTGCTGATTTCGAAAGAAAGGCAGACCAAGACAGACATGCACATTAAAAAGCTGATCACCGGAGGTGCTGCAACCAGCGGAAGAGCCATTGAAGCTGTGGTGTTACGACCTAATGATCGCGGTGTAATTATGCCTTATGGAAGAGATGTATTCCAGAATGCATGTATTTACATGCCGAAAGTGAGCCAGCAGGTTATACAAGCATGTAATCTTACGATCGATGACCTGGATTACCTCATTCCTCATCAGGCCAACCACCGTATCAGTCTCAATGTGATTAATACACTTGGTATACCGGCGGAAAAGCTTCTTTCTAATATTCAATATTTGGGAAATACCGGATGTGCTGGCTGTGCGATTGCATTATCAGAAAACAGAGATAAGTTTAAGGCGGGAGAAAATATCGTAATTACCGTTTTTGGTGGTGGTTATTCATACGGAGCCATGCTTGTTACAGTCTGACAATATTTATAGCTAAGAAACTAAAAAGCCTTTCCATTTTGAGTTCGTCAAAATGGAAAGGCTTTTTTAATGTTGCAAAAGAACTAATTCACCTCAGAACCGGAAAATTTAGCCGGTTTCCAGGTATTATTGTCTGGCTCAATATCGGGTAGACTTTGGTCCGGATCAATTGTTACCGAGCGGATAGGCTGGCTTGTTGAAGCACGGAAAGTCCAGCTACCGCCACGTTGCCAAATTTCTACCGGGAACTCAACCCGCGTTTTCTTTCCGCTTACTTCTTCAATGTCCACTTTTGCAGGCATTGCCCACTCGTTGAGGTTTTCGATTGTGATCAGCGCTCCTTTTTCAGGATTCTGCTCTACATATACAACATCTTTTACGCTCTGGTCCAGCTGGTAATTCTCGAAGAACCAACCCTTCCAAAACCAGCCAAGATCTTCTCCAGCTGCGTCTTCCATGGTACGGAAAAAATCGTAAGGAGTCGGATGTTTGAAAGCCCAGCGTTTGACATAAGTTTTAAATGCATAGTCGAACCTTTCTTTGCCAAGCACTTGCTCTCTCAGCATCCGAAGGCCTAGTGCTGGTTTGTAGTAGGCTTCCCAACCCAGATTATTAGGCTGGATTACTTCCGGAATGGTCATGATAGGATCTGCCTTGGGACGGAAAATAATCGGAGCCAAACGGTGCAGGTTGTTCATCTGCGTACTTTTATACTCCCCATTATTGAAATGATCGCCGGAAAGGAAGTTGATAAATGTGTTGAAGCCTTCATCCATCCATGCATACTTGCGTTCGTTGTTGCCAACAATCATTGGAAACCAGTTGTGACCAAATTCATGGTCTGTAACGCCCCAAAGATCTTCTCCTCTGCTCTTGCTGCTGCAAAAAACAATACCCGGATACTCCATTCCACCCACAATTCCTGCTACGTTGGTTGCAACAGGATAAGTGTACTCATGTACATAGGAGGAATAAAATTCGATGCAACCCTTCACGTATTCCGTCGAGCGCCCCCAACCTTCGAGCCCACCATCTTCGGCAGGATATGCAGATTGTGCAAGAGCTGTTTTGCCATTAGGCAGGTTCATACGTGCGGCGTCCCACACAAACGCTTTGGATGTCGCCCAGGCAATATCCCGTGCCTGCAAACATTTAAAACGCCAGGTTAAAGTACCCGACTGTTTTGGCCTCGATGCAGCTGATGTTACTTCCTCAGCTGTACGAATCATCACCGTTTCATCGCTTTTGGCAGCTGCTGCCAGTCTCTTACGCTGCTCAGCTGTCAGCACTTCATTGGGATTTAGAAGTTCTCCCGATCCCACAACAATATGATCCCAGGGAACTGTTACATTATATTCGAAGTCACCATATTCCAGATAAAACTCTCCCGCTCCCAAATAAGGTAACAGGTTCCAGCCTTCAATATCATCAAAAACAGCCACGCGCGGATACCACTGTGCCATTTCATAAACGATACCATTTTTGGTCTCCAATGTCCCCATCCGGTCGGATCCGTACTGCGGAATCTTAAATGAATAGCCAATTTTCACACGGATAACATCTCCGTTCGCCTTCACAGGTGTAGCCAGACGTATCTGCATGCGCGTATCTGACACAATGTAATCGGCATTTACATACTTATCTTTCCCCTGTTGAATCTGTACAGAATGAAGTGAATCACCACCACTGAATCCGGTATTGCCGAAACGACCACCGGTTACAGCTGTCGTTTTTCCACCTCTCGACTGGTCATTAAAAGCATTCTGATCCAGTTGAAGCCAGATAAATTCCTGATTTTCAGGGCTGTTATTCTTGTATACAATCTCAACATCACCGCTTACAATTCCTTTTTGCTCATCCAGAGCAACGTTGATTTTGTAATCGGCACGATTTTGCCAGTATTTAGGCCCGGGTGCTCCGCTGCCTGTGCGATATTCACTGCCTGGCTGAAAGTTAAAAAGGGGGTGAAAAAGGACGTGAGCATCGTACTGTGCTTTCTTGGCTTCCTGTGCAAATACACCTGAAAAGCTAAGACAGCACAGCGCTACAATGCCGAAACGAATTTTTGATATTTTCATTCGATTGATAATGTATTGAAAAGATGTTATTGAAAACGAACAATATAAGGGATTTAGCGTTTTTTCGGATTAAAAAGTTTCATTTTTACACGTCTATAACGACTTTTACAGTCAACCACATTCGTAAAACAAATAATGCGGCAACGGCTCTCACCTGATGAATACAGCAACGGTATCTTGACCGGAGACCGCATTATATTAAGCCGCGCCATTACTATAATTGAAAGTCAGCTCCGTGAGGATCGCGAATTAAGCAGAATAATACTGAACAATATCCTGCCCGAAACCGGCAAATCTCTGCGGATAGGCATTACCGGAGTTCCCGGAGTTGGCAAAAGCACCTTTATTGAAACCCTTGGAACCTATATTACAGGAAAAGGCAAAAAACTGGCTGTTCTCACCATAGACCCTTCCAGCAAAAAAACGGGCGGGAGCATTTTGGGTGATAAAACCAGAATGGAAAAACTTTCCCACAATCCAAAGGCATTTATACGGCCCTCAGCTTCCAACCTTTCTCTTGGCGGAGTTGCTCAAAATACCCGTGAAGCCATGCTACTTTGTGAAGCAGCGGGCTTTGATGTCATCATCATCGAAACCGTGGGTGTAGGGCAATCGGAAACGATTGTGAAGGGCATGACCGACTTTTTTCTATTACTGATGCTTGCCGGCGCAGGAGATGAACTGCAGGGAATTAAAAAGGGCATTATGGAAATGGCAGACACCATTGCTATCAATAAAGCTGATGGAACCAATAAAGCCATGGCAGACCGGGCGGTACAGGAATATTCGAATGCGCTACATTTGTTCTCTAAACCAGAGTCAGGCTTTACGCCCAAAGTTGTACCCTGTTCTGCAATTGCCAATACCGGTATTGACGTCATCTGGCGCATTATACTCAGCCATCGGGAGCACAGCTTAGGTAATGGCTTCTTTCACAAAAACCGCCAATCGCAAAATATTGAATGGATGTATGATTCCATAAAGCAAACCCTTCAAAATAGATTTTTTGAAAGCGATGCAGTTGCCCGGAACATTGCAGAAGTTGAAAAATCCGTATCTGACGGAAAAGAATTGCCTCTGCATGCAGCAGAGAGATTGCTGAACATTTTTCTTCACGAGGAAGAAGAATAGGATTCGGGGCGGATTTTTACAAAAATCACATTTTAGCGTATTTTTTAGAGTAATTTTAGCCTATTAATCACGTTATGGATTCTCCAACCTTATTATTTTCATTTTATGAAATTGACTAAAATCTTCGCCAGAACCCTTTTCCTATCCGTTTTATGTATTGCATTCCTATTTGTATCGTGTAAGGACGATGATAAGGGACCGGAAAAAGTCGACACCAACCCGATTGTGGGAAGCTGGCAGTACGTTTCTGTTGCTCCTGAAACGCCGGGCGCTAATATTCCGGTTTTGGCTCTGATTCCAACCATAACCTGTATGAAAGACTTAGTATTTAAATTTGAATCCAATAATACCGTTTCCGCTTTAAACTGTGACATAGCAGTGTCAGCTATGGCAGCCGCAGGACTAACAATCGGAAGTCAAACCAAATGGGAAGTTGTTAGTAATAAGCTTAAGTTAACCAATGGCGCGCTTGTAAGCGAATTCCCAATCACACAAACGGCTACTCAAATGACCATTACTGTAAACACTGTTACAGATACAACTAAGCCAGCAGTGAATGCTGTGATTACATTGAAGAAAATATAATCATTTGATTTCCCATAATAAAAACACCCTGTTGGCAAGAGCCAGTAGGGTGTTTTTATGTTAATATTTTAGCGATCCCGCTTTTGTAAACCCATGTTACTGACTCACCAATATTCCTCAGTTCATGAATCACTGTGTACGCATCGCATTCCATACTTTCACAAGAATCCACCCATCCCTAAGGTTTCTCATATTTTTTGTGGAATTTTGTGCAGGAAATGATAAGTCAACCGCGCAAAGCCACATATGAGTAAGTTTGATAATTTGTTCAAAAAACTGGATCGTCAGAAATATCCTTTTATTGATGGACTATACTACTTGTTCATCATCGTTTTCATTCTTCTTTTATTCGTCTTTTTTGCTTGATCCGTGGCTGATTATCTTTTTATTCTCAATCCGAATTCGGGTACATCTATCGGAAAAAACATTGATGCTGTGGCTCATACCATTGACTCATTTGCAGAAAAAACTCAAAACTCAGCCCATATACTTTTCACCGAAGGACGTGGCCATGCAACCGAACTTGTAAGAGAAAACGTAGATAAAAATAAGTGGAAAGCGATTGTTGCTGTTGGCGGAGACGGAACTGTTAATGAAATTGCGCAGCCACTTATCGGGCACGCAACACCGGTTGGCATCTTGCCTGTGGGCTCAGGAAACGGCCTGGCGAGACATCTTGGTCTTCCACTCACACTGGAGGCATCTCTTGAAAAACTTTTTGGAGGATCAGTAATCACCATTGATAATGGTCTCATTAACGACATGCCCTTCTTCTGCACAGCGGGAATGGGATTTGATGCCTATGTAGGGCAGCTTTTCAGCCAGCAGCTGAGCAGAGGACTTGCTACGTACATCAATGTATCTTTTAAAGCATACTGGGATTATAAGCCTCAGGTGTTCAGGGTAAATGGTCAAAAAACAGATGCATTTTCACTCACCTTTGCCAATGCCGGCCAATTTGGTAACAATGCCTGGGTGGCTCCGCATGCCAGTTTACAGGATGGGATTCTGGACGAATGTACCATAAAACCTTTCCCCAAATGGTTCGGTACGTCACTCGCCTACCAGCTTTTTACAAAACAGCTTAAAACTTCGAAATACATATCTTACAGACATATCACTGAAACGCTCGTGGAGACGGATACACCTCCGATTATTCACTACGATGGCGAACCATTTCAGTTGGAAACCAATAAGATCAGGATAAAAATTAACCCGCAAAGCTTAAATGTGATTGTCTGAAGACTTGCAGCAATCTATTTTCACAGAAAAACTCAATGCAACATGTCTAAAAAGAATCGTTCAGGAGTGGTTTATTCCACCGATCCCGATTTTGAATATAAAAATTCGGAAGAAGATGAGCCGGAAACACTGGCTCCTCAGCAACAGGATTTAAGAATATGGCTTGACCGCAAAGGTGGTGGAAAGGTAATTACCGTTGTGAAAGGCTTTATTGGCAAAAACGCAGACCTGGAAGTATTGGGAAAACAACTAAAAGGACTGTGCGGAAGCGGCGGAACGGTTAAAGATGAGGAAGTACAATTGCAAGGCGACCACCGCGAAAAAGTAATCGCATGGCTGGTATCGAAAAACTATAAAGCTAAAAAAGCAGGAGGATAAGTGATAAGGGTTTGGGGCAAAGGGAAATCTCCCCTGCCCCAAATCCTTTGCCCCATATTTATAAAACAGCGGCTGTATCTATTTCTGTTGGTGCTGGCAAAGGTGTAGCTGGTGTCTGTGCCGGTGGGAAGCTACTACGACTAGCCCCTAATACCTCAACATCCGTTACAAAGAATTTAGTATCACCATTCCAGGGAAGAGTAAAGAACTTCTGTTCGTAAGTCAGGGAAACACGGTGTCCATTTTGAATGGCTTCTTCAATCTTCGCAATTGCATCCTTATTTTTTCCACTTACAGAAAAAACCCATTGTGAAGAGTTCATCGTTCCATCTCCTTCACTAAGGCCCCCCATTCTTAGTTCACCTTCATAAGTTTTGAACAAATATCCTTTATTACTCAACTGAGTAACGAAACCACCTCGCTTACCTTCACTGTAATAACCAAATGTCAGATAGTATAATATCCCGAACACAATGGCTAGGAAAACGATGAATATGACCCACTTACGCATAATTTTTGATATTCTAAGTTTGTGAATTAAGGCGAACTTCGCAAAATGGTTTGATTTTTCCTAGTGATTATTTTGCCCGGATAGCCGTCACCGGATCCATCCTTGCAGCCAGCATGGCCGGAATGATGCCGGACAAAACACCGATTACACTGGAAACACCCAAACCAAGAATTACATTTTTTGGGGAAAGTATAATTTGCAACGACCCCATTGGAATGAATGACAATAAGTATACCAGGAATATGCCCACCAAACCTCCTACCAGACTAAGCATGACAGCCTCAAAAAGGAATTGGAAAAGAATTGAGTAGTTTTTTGCACCCAGAGATTTCTGAATACCGATTAAATTGGTACGTTCTTTTACGGAAACGAACATGATGTTGGCAATTCCGAAACCTCCTACCAAAATAGAAAAACTCCCGATAACCCAGCCTGCAAGGGTTAATACAGCAAACAATCCGGAAATAGCCTCAGCTGCCGCTTCCGGGCGATTCAAAGAAAAGTTGTTGGTATCGCGTGGCTTGATTCCACGTTTGGTTCGCATCAGTCCTGTTATCTCTGCCTCCACTTCTTTCATTCCTTCATCCTCAGGAAACCCTTTCACAACCGTGGTTGCCCTTCGTCTCCCTGACTGGAATAATTTGGAAAACGATGAAAACGGGATATAACAGTTCTTATCAGGATTGCCGCCAAAATCTACAAGACTTTCACCCTTCTTTTCCTGCACACCAATCACAACAAATTTATTTCCTGCCAGTTTAAATTCCTTTCCCACAGCATCTTGTCCAGGAAAAAGCGCGGAAGCAATATCCGCACCTACTACCGCAACATTTCGCGCATTAGAGCTTTCCAGCGGCATAAAATACCGGCCATTCACAATGGGAATATCCGATATCATGTTGTACTCAAAAGAAATTCCCTGAACCTGCCCCTGAATACTGGTCGAACCATTTTTCAGGGTTTGTCCGCCCCGGGAATCAAAAACGGCCACAGCACTGGCAGATTCAAGATTATCATACAAGTATTTGTACTCTGCGAAAGTTGGCTCCGGCCACTGAAAATATTTCCACCACTGGTATTCTCCTCCAAAACCCCAGGGCCACTTTTGGACATATATCACTTTGTCACCAATAAAACTCATGCTGTCCTTTATACTTTTTTCAAGGGAATCGACGATGGTAAAAACTGCTACAATAGCGAATATCCCAACAGTTACCCCCAAAAGTGATAAAGTAGTTCGGGTGAGATTTGACCTGAGAGCCTGCCAGGCAAACCGGAAACTTTCCCATAACTGGCGTAATGATTTCATATATGCTGCCCTGATATTTGATTCGCAAATAAAGAATTATTCTGAAAAGTACCATCATTGCATCAGGCATCAACGGAAATTAGGACAGAAGGCATTAAAACAGTGTGAGTAGCAAGGATATAATGTCCGATAAACTGATTTTGAACTGAAAATTGTGAAAAAGGAGGTTAATTACATGGCTGTTGTTTAGATTTGATAAATTACAAAAAAATCACGACATCAACCACATGCGCATTCGTTACACACTCCTGCTTTTTATCATCGGCTCCTCAGAATTTCTGGCAGCTCAAAAACCCGTTCAGGAATCATCAGGTTTTTATCAGTTTCTCTCCGACGATCCCAATCAGAAGTCCTTTTTTAGTGATAGAAAAGGTGTTATAGCTAAAAATGGAATGGTCGCTTCGGCGCACCCTGAGGCATCCAGGGTTGGAATCGAAATATTACAGGCAGGAGGTAACGCCATTGATGCGGCTATTGCCGTGCAGTTTGCTTTGGCGGTAGTACACCCTTCGGCAGGAAACATTGCAGGAGGAGGGTTTCTCGTATATCGGGATAAGTCAGGAAGCACAAGCAGCATTGATTTCAGGGAAAAAGCTCCGGCAAAAGGGCATGCGGATATGTATTTGGACAAAGACGGAAATGTAATTCCAAATTCAAGTATTCTCGGCCGACTGGCTTCGGGTGTTCCCGGCTCTGTGGATGGAATGGTGGAAGCCCATAAGAAATATGGCAAACTTCCCTGGAAAAATCTACTGCAACCTGCCATTGATCTGGCAGCAAAAGGGGTGATTCAAACCGAAAGAGAAGCAAGAGGATTGAACGCCATAAAAAAAGACCTGCTATCAATCAATCCCGGAACAAGTTATTTTCAAAAATCAGATGGCACCGATTGGGTCGCTGGCGATAAATTGGTTCAGAAAGACCTTGGCAAGGTATTAACCCGAATCCAGAAAAAGGGACGTGATGGTTTTTACACAGGTAAGGTTGCCAAAAACCTTGTTAAGGATATTAATCAGAACAAGGAAGGGATTATTAGCAAGAAAGACCTCGCAGATTACCATGCGAAATGGCGGGAGACCGTTTCTGAATCCTATAAAGATTACAAAGTTATTACCATGGCTCCTCCGTCCAGCGGCGGCATCGCGTTGGTGCAGCTCATGCGGCTGACAGAACCATTTCCGATCAAGCAATGGGGATGGCACAGCGATTCTACCATACAGGTCATGATTGAAGCAGAAAGGCGCGTGTATGCCGACCGTGCAAAATTCCTGGGGGATCCTGATTTTGTTAAAATTCCGGTAACTGAACTGGTCGGCAAAAATTACCTTGAAACGCGCTGGAAAGATTTTGACTGGAATAAAGCCACGGCAAGTAGTGCAGTGAGTGGCGGGGTACTTCCCGGATATGAAAGCCTCGAAACTACACACTTTTCTGTTGTGGATAAAGACGGGAATGCAGTTTCTGTAACAACAACACTGAATGGCAGCTACGGAAGCCGCGTGGTGATAAAAGGTGGGGGCTTTATAATGAACAACGAAATGGACGATTTCAGCGTAAAACCAGGCGCTCCTAATATGTATGGCTTAATCGGAAACAAAGCCAATGCCATTGCTCCTGGCAAACGCATGTTATCCTCCATGACCCCAACCATCATAGAAAAGGACGGAAAACTACTGATGGTAGTAGGTACACCTGGTGGCTCCACAATTATCACTTCTGTTTATCAGACAGTCCTGAATGTACTTGAACATGGCATGACCATGCAGCAGGCCGTGAACGCATTGAAATTTCATCATCAATGGCTGCCCGATAAAACCACTTTCGAGGCAAACGCATTTTCTGAAACAGCTATTAAGAGACTTCAAAACAAAGGTTATATTCTCGAACAGCAACGCAACACCATTGGCAGAATGGATTGTATACTCGTTACACCGGATGGCTGGCTTGAAGGAGGCGCAGACCCGCGAGGTGACGATACAAGTGTCGGATACTGATAGAGAATTTAAGGTACAAAATCGCTGATTCAGGAAATTGAAAGCTCCCGGATCAGCGATTCGTATTTTGGGAACAAGTTGATCAGGTCATTTTTATTCGCCATTTCAAAATCAGCAAAATCGAAACCCGGTGATACCGTGCAACCAACCAATGCGTAACTGCTGTCTTTCATAGGACGCGAGGCAAACCAGGTTCCAGCAGGCACTACAGCCTGAAAGGTCTCTCCGTTGTCAGGATCAGCACCCAGTTTAATTACTTCGAGTTGTCCTGTTTCAGGATGGATCACGAAAACATCAAGTGCTTCGCCTGCATAGAAATGCCACATCTCGTCCGATTTTATGCGATGAAAAGCAGAAAACTCATTCTGTTCTAATAAGAAGTATATTCCTGTTGAGAATGACCTGCTACCCTTTTCAAACCTGGCGGGCAACCCATCTTCCGCAACACTTTCAGCCGAGCGATATGTTTCTATATAATGGCCGCCCTCTGGATGCGGCAGTAAATTGTATTTCTCAATCCAGTATGATGCAGGTTTCATTTTATAGTTTTTAATTCTGTTAATACTTTTAACCCGGTCTTTTCTAGTGCGCGCACAGCATCCGTTTGTTGATTGGTTATCATCACATTGACCAGGCTTAGAGGTGCAAATTGCAAATATTTATCTTTACCCACCTTGGACGAATCGCACAACAAATAAGTTACATCGGCATGCGAAGCGGCTGCCAGCGTTATTCCCGCCTCCTGCTCGCTATGGGCACTAAGCCCATTTTCAGCCGAAATGCCATCAATGCCAATGAAAGCTTTCGTCACCTTATAACGCGCTATGTGTTCCTCTGCAATCCTTCCATGCACCGCCTGCCGTTCTTTATCTACCTCACCTCCAACGAGATTAACTGCTACCGAAGAATCCATTAATTCATAAAGAACCGGTAATGAATTGGTAACAACACGTATTTTTTTATGTCTGATAAACTGACACAAGCGAAAGACTGTACTCCCGCAATCCATAAAAATGATATCGCCATCAACAATCTCCTGAGCAGCGATCCGACATATATGATCCTTTTGTTCTACGTTGGAGGCAGTTTTGTTTTTAAAGTCAATCGGAGTATTCACCAGATCAAGCCGCATTGCCCCTCCGTGCGTCCTGTAAAGCAATCCATCGTTGGCAAGCACAACAAGGTCGCGCCGGATTGTAATCTCAGATATTCCTATTTCTTCCGCCAACTCCTTTACGTTCACTTCCCCATCCTGCTTTAACGTTGCCAGTATTATATTTTTTCTTTTTTGAAAATTCATATCATTTCGTACATTTGATCAAAAATAATCAATATTAATCAATTTTGATCATTCATGAATAATAAAATCAACATTGTGTCTCAGGAAGTTCTTTCAGATAACTGGTATACCCTGCGCAAATTTACTTTCGATTATCAAAGAGCCGACGGTTCCTGGGAACGGCAGTCACGCGAGGCTTACGACCGCGGAAATGGCGCTGTGGTGCTGCTTTACAACAAAGAAAAGCAAACTGTTATTCTTACCAGACAATTCAGGCTGCCCACTTATACCAACGGAAACGAAACCGGCATGCTGATTGAAGCCTGTGCGGGTTTGCTGGATAAAGATAATGCAGAAGCGTGTATTAAGAGAGAAACAGAGGAAGAAACCGGTTATCGGGTCAGCTCTGTCAGAAAAATATATGAAGCCTACATGTCTCCCGGTTCTGTCACCGAAATTCTTTACTTTTTTGTTGCCGAATATTCTGACGAAATGAAAATCGGTGACGGCGGAGGCTGTGAAACAGAACAGGAAAATATAGAAGTGATGGAAATTCTGTTTGACGAGGCAATAGGAATGGTTACATCCGGTGAAATTAAAGATGCAAAAACCATCATGTTGATCCAGTACGCACAGATCAATCACTTGCTCAGAGCATAGAAAAGGGCTGAAAAAGCAGTAATGCCGTTTCAGCCCTTTTTGTTTGTATTTTAGTTCTATGAAATCGGGTCAGGAGTTGGCGTTGCTTCCGCACCTTCTGTACCGCCCTTTGTTGTGAACTTTGCGTACAAATCCTTTAGAAAGATCTCCGCATCAGGGAAACTTGTTTTTAGCGCTTCCGATCCTTTCGTTTTAAGTTCATCGAAGTATTCAGGAGCTTTATCCATCGCGCCTTCGGCTTCCGCTTTCAAATCATTAGCCTTTGTTTTCAAATCTTCCAAAAGCTTTTCTCCTTCTTCCGTTTGCAGGTATTTGTGCGCAGCCACGCCGGCAGCAGCGCCCAGGATAAATGTGGCCAGGTGTTTTGCGTTAATGCTCATAATTTTCTGTGTGCTAAAGTTGATTACTATTTAAAGGTACTTATGTTTCCAAGATAAAAGAAACGAATTCAAGCACTTATCCACAGACGGTTAAAAAATAGTGCCAACCAGACAAAACAAACTCACGGCTGGAAAGCCGTGAGCGAAGGGCATACCTTATTTTATTTCAAAAGCTGCCTGCATGCGGTAGCTGATTTTAATTTTTTGGTATTCTACAGTACTGTCCTGCACGACATCCGCTGATTCCATAGCCATAGCACGGACATTTGCCTTCATGTACATCGGTTGCGGATACTGAATGTTTTCGTCCAGCTCACGAATTTCAAGTATTTGCCCCAGCTTTTGATCCACGGCTGCTACAAGATAGCCCGCTTTCTCTTTGGCGGCCTTCAAAGCATCGATCTTTACCTGCTTTTTGAACTCCTCTCTTTTCGAATGATCAACCCGGCTAACATTTGCATATTGCACACCGCGGCTTTCCACTTTTGCCAGTATACCATCCAGCTTGTCGGCACTGCTCACTTTCAGTTCATATTGCTTTGCTTCCAGAAATGTAGCTGGTTTTTTCTTTTTGTCCACATAATTCTGGTAACCTCCCACTCCACTTATCGATAACGCTTCCTTGGGCAGTCCGGCATCAGCCACGGCTTTGATCAATTGCTTTTCGAGCGTACTAATAATGACCTTATCCTTCTGATTTTTTTCGTCGTTGAAATACTCTCTCAACGAAATATTAAAATAAATTTCATCCGGGACCACCTCCATTTCAGCAAAACCGGCAACTTCAATTTTACGTGTTGGGGCGGTTTGCTGTGTTGAAGCAGTTTGCGCAAAAGATGGGTACAAAACGGCTCCAAATAATAGAGAACTCAACAAAATTGCTTTTTTCATGGCTTAAATAATAAAAAGATACTGATAAAAATTAATGTGTCTGCTGCTGTATAAGCGGGCAGTTAACGCTGCAGGCAGTTGCTTATTGCAAACACGAAGGTTAGATACAACGAATGTTAAGAAGTTTAACCGGGATCAGTAATTAATCACGAATTTTCAGCGTTCGGTTTCGTGATAGTTACATATCCGACTCATTTCAAATGAAATATGAAGAGTAAACCGAAGTCAGGTTTCGTCAAATATTTTAAGTTTTCTACGAAAAAAGCCGGCTTCTGCTGTCTGCAGGAACCGGCTAAAAAATTTTACTGATATTTTTGTGATTTGGATCCGCTTGTTTTTAAAAGACCTAGCTAAAATTATTATAGATCGAATCCATAATCCTGACAAAATGCTGGTAGTCGCTTTCTTCCAGATCTCCCCATCCTTTTCTACGAATTTCGGCAACGATAGGAAAAGCCTCCTGATACGTAGCATTGCCTTTTTCAGTCAGAAACAAATTGAATTTCCGCCGGTCACCTGCTGCGGGCGTACGTTCCACCAAGCCCTTTTTCTCAATCAAATCTACAATTCGGGTTACCGTAGGCGGATCTTTAAACGTCAGCTCTGCAAGCTCATTCTGACTGATACCCGGTTGTCTTCTTATATGGTCAATCAATACCCACTGATCCACCGTAAGGTCAAAGCCTGCCTCATTAAGCTGCTTCTGTAAAGCATTTCTTATCTTTTTTATTGTTGTGTCAATCTTAAAGAAATAGGCACGTTGATCGGAGTGATGTGTCATTTTGGTATCGGTGTGTTCCTGCTGTTAAATATAGCAATATAAGTCATCCCAATTATTGGTCTACTAACTAATATTGCGTTTTCATTGCTCATTTTATAACATTAGGCGAAAGTAACCGATGTTTTATTTAAAATTTACCCTTTTCGATACAAATTTTAAAATAACGTAATGACACAAAAAAGAGGCTCAGGAAATTCCCGAGCCTCCTTCAATCAGAAAATTATGTACTAGGCCGAATTTCTTGCCGCATTAATAATTCCGAACATCGCCCGCATAATCAGCTGGTTGTAAGTCTCCACGTCCACCGGAAGGTTTTTAGGATCTTCTGCCAGCATCTGCAAAGCATATTGCTGAATCGTAATCAGAGGCAATACAATTCGTTCACGAACCTTGATGGAAGCCTTCGTTACATTGTTGCTGTCCAGCAATTCTTTCTGTTCGGAAACATCCAGCAGCGATTCCAGAGTCAGGCGGAATTCGTCATACATTTTATCCCAGAACTCCCGGTACTCCTCTTCATCACGAAGATACTTGGTTGCAGGAAAAAATGCTTTTGACAGCGACTGCATAGAATTCTCAATCAGTGTCCTGAAAAACAATGATTTTTTATATAGCTTTTTAATATCTTCCTTCTTGCCCACTCCATCCATTTTAGCAATAGAAGATCCGAATCCGTAGAATCCAGGAACGTTTTGTTTCATTTGTGCCCATGAGCCAACAAACGGAATAGCGCGCAGATCTTCAAATTTCAGACCTTCATCATCGTTTCCACGTTTGGTTGGGCGGCTTCCGATGTTTGTCTGCCCATAAAAACGCAAAGGTGTTTTCTTGTCCAGATACTTCACAAACATCGGATGGTTTTTAAGATCCAGATATGACTCATAGGCCGACTCAGCCATTTCTTCAATCAGTTCCTTATCCTTCTCATTCAGCTCTTCTTCTTTCCTGCTTCCCCTGAAAAGGTGATTTTCCAATCCGGCTGTAAACAATCTTTCGAGGTTGTACATGGCAGTGGTTACGGTACCATAATTGGAACTGATGGTTTGTCCCTGCACCGTAAGCTGAATTTCTTTGTCTTCAATATCCTTACCTAATGAAGAATAGAAGTTGTGGTTATTTCCGCCACCACGTGCAGGAGGTCCTCCACGCCCGTCGAAGAAAGTGACTTTAATTCCAAATTCGCGGGAAACCTTCGTCAGCTCTTCTTTTGCTCTGTATATAGACCAGTTAGCTCTTAAATATCCACCGTCTTTTGTTCCATCCGAGAATCCCACCATGATTGTCTGATGATTCTCTCTTCCTTTCAGGTGATTTCTGTAATAATCGTTTTCGTACAAGATGCGCATAATACCCGGCGCATTGGCAAGGTCGTCTACTGTTTCAAATAACGGAACCACGTCAAGTGCCAGGTTGCCGTCTTCGTCCGCTATGAGATTTTTAGCCAGCGCAACAACTTCCATCACATTCAGGGCAGATTGATTATTGCTGATCACATATCGGTGCGAGCCTTGCTCACCGTTTTTCTCCTGAATGATTTTGATCGCGCTTATTGAGCCGAGAATATCTTTGGTCAGATCGTCTTCATAATCTTCAATTCGTAACGGCAAGTTAAGAGATAAAAGAAGGTCGATTTTCTTAGCCTCATCCCAGCTTTCGTAATCGCTGTATTTCAATAACGGGATTTTCTTCTCAACACGTTTCAGAATATCTCCCCACGCTTTTGTATGCTTGCGGCTATCCTGACGAACATCCAGGCTGGCAAAGAAGAAACCGAAAATGTTCAGTTTCAGAATAAAATTGTCGAGCAACTCAACAAACAATCCCTGGTGTTTGGTGATCAGAACTTCGCGGGCTTTCAGCAACTCGTCAATTAATTCCTGTGCATTTGAATACCCTTCGTCAAAAGGCCCGAAAATGGTGCTGTTCATCTTACGCTCAGCAATCACAATAGCCTCATCCACACCTTTGAAAGTCAGTCTTCTTTTAAGTTGGCGTATATCGCGGTAATATCCGCGAAGCAATGTTTCACGTAAGCGGGCTGCAACGTTCAAAGTCGTTTCGGCTGTCACAAAATGGTTTCCATCGCGGTCGCCACCAGGCCAGAAACCCAAACGGAACAAGTTAGGATATGGCCAGTCATGCACGCTCATTCCCAGGCCTTCTATCAGTTTTACCAGAATTGCCGGTATTGCGTCAAAATATACATTTTCAAGAAACCAGCATAAACTTACCGCTTCATCAAAAGGTGTTGGCTTCTCATGATTAATAAAAGCCGTTTTACCCAACTGAAGCAACAGCTGATTTACTTCTGTAAAGTCATTTTTCTTTATAGAGTCTTCCAGATCGTTGATAATCCCCAACACTTTACCAGAATAAAACTGGGTTGGGTGCGCAGTCAATACAATTCTAACACTGAAATCCTGCAATTTTGTCAGCAGTTTTTTCTTTAAAACATCACTATCTATCCGGTCTGTGAGGTAGTTAATCGATCCCTTTCCGGTAAGATCATGCGTTTGATCAAAAGCGGCGTCTTCAACAGAGTCAAAAAGAACAACCTGTCTTTCAATGTATTGAATAAAAGCAAACAAAAGATCGGTACGCTCTTTGGGCGTTGCCGTCTCCAATAATTCTTCAAAAAAGTTCTCTATAATTTGTCTGGGTGACTTCCCTTCCTGAAAACCCACTTCGCTTTGCTGCGTAAGCAAAGGCAGTAGTGAGCCCGTCTGAAATATCCCACGGTAAGGCAAACTAAGAAAAAGACTATTGAAAATATTGTACTTTGTTACTACGGAGTCTTGAAAACTATTATTCATAGTGGAGTGACAAAATTTTATTTGGAGACTTTAAATTGGAAACAAAGATACCCTAAAAAATTGGTTTCAAGCCTTTGGATGGGCTTGCTGATGTGTTTTTTTGAGCTTTTCTATGGAGTTATGTGTATAAATCTGAGTTGCAGCGAGGTTAACATGTCCTAATAATTCCTTTATTGCATTGAGATCGGCACCCCGGTTTAATAAATGAGTAGCATATGTATGCCTCAAAACGTGGGGGCTTTTTTGCGACAAAGTAGTTACTGTGGAGAGGTATTTTTTTACAGTTCTTTGTATAAAAACAGGATATGCGGGCTTGCCAGAGTCGGTCAGGATCAGTGCATCAGTATCTTCCGCCGGAGCACGCTCTGTAAGATATTTACTTAATAACTCTGTCAGAGACGACGAGATAGGTATCATTCTTTCTTTGGCACGCTTACCCATCACCCGAATTGTTTTTCCCTTCAAATCAAGATCGGAAACTTCCAGCCCGATTAGCTCAGATAAACGCATGCCAGAGCCATATAGAAGCTCCATAATAACCTTATCGCGAAAGCCCGGTTCATCTTCCTGAAATCCTTCGCCATCAAAAAGCATTTCCATGGATTTTTCTTCCACATAAACAGGAAGTTTTTTACGGGTTTTTAACGCGGAAAGGATTTTGGTGGGGTCCAGTTTAACGAGGTTTTTCTTTCGCAGATAACCATAAAAAGACCGAAGGGAGGCAATTTTTCTGTTTACTGATACAGGACTAAGCCCTTCTTCCATCAAACTTACAATCCAGGATCTCAGCATGGCCGGCTCAGCAGATTCTGGCTGGTTTAGCTCATATTGGAACAGCAGGTATTTACTAAACTGTTCCAGATCAGTTTTGTAAGAAGTAATTGTATGCATACTGCTGCGTTTTTCAAATTGCAGCGAGTCCAGAAATGTGTTTATCATAATCCTAACATACAAAAAAGAGCCGCCTTAAACAAGACAGCTCTTTTCTATTTTATCATATAACAGGATACAATGATCCCGTCAATTACCTTCAGCAGAAAACAATTCCTAAGAACTAGTCTTCTAAATGACCGTAAGTTTTTTCTTTATATACCGCACGCAAAACTTCGAAACGACGCTTTACAGATGGTTTTTCAAAAGCAGTACGCGCACGAAGCTGGCGCATTGTACCAGTTCTTTCAAATTTCTTTTTGTAACGCTTAAGAGCGCGGTCAATCGATTCGTTGTCTTTAATGTTTATAATAAGCATGCTTATAAAATATAATGTTCTTTGAATTGCTTTTCTGAAACGGACTGCAAAGGAAAGCTATATGATTCAGAAAATCAAGTAACAAGGCATTAAAATTAAGATATTTTTGCATATTGCCCCTTGTAAACAAAGGATTTAACGAATTTTCGTCAACCATGAGCTCCCGACTGGGCATTATTGATTTAGGAACCAATACATTTCATCTTCTCATTGTTGAAAAAAACGGAACCGAAGTAACCACACTTTTCCATGAAAGCCGTCCTGCCCGTATCGGATTGGGAGGCATCAATAAGCGAATCATTACGGACGAAGCAATCGGACGCGCTCTTGAAGTTTTAAATTTTTTCAGACAGAAGCTGGATGAGTTTAATGTTCCACACGACAATACCTCTGCCTTTGGGACTAGTGCAATACGGAATGCAGAAAATAAAGAGGTGTTCTGTGAAACCGTATTAAAACAAACCAGTATTCCTGTTACTGTCATTGATGGCGATAAGGAAGCGGAATACATATATAAAGGTGTTCGCTTAGGAACGAAACTGGGATCAGTACCTTCCCTGATTATAGATATTGGCGGCGGAAGTGTGGAATTTATCATCGGAAATGAATCTCAGATTTTTTGGAAACAGAGTTTTGAAATAGGTGGGCAACGGCTCATGGAAAAATTCATGAAGAATGATCCTCTTGCAGAAGGAAACAAAAAGAAGCTTTACAATTACCTTGATGAGCAACTGATTCCGCTCGCAAACGCAGTTCACCAATATGCTCCTGAAAAACTCGTAGGCTCATCGGGTACTTTTGATACGTTGATGGACATCGATTTCCAACATCGCACCAAACAGTGGCGCCCGCAGGACCAGACAGACTTCAACTTACCGATTGAAGAATTTTACCGCGCCTACAGTCTCATTCTTGCAGGAAACCATGAAGAACGCATGGCCATTCCCGGCATGATCGCCTTACGTGTTGACATGATCGTTGTCGCAGTGTGCCTGATTGACTACGTACTTCGAAGCCACGGGATCAGGAAAATACAGGTATCGAACTATGCTCTTAAGGAAGGAGTATTGGCTTCTATGATAGGGAATTAATTATTTAGTAGAATCTCCCCATCCGTTCATCCCATAAATAGTTGTCATACAAATCAAATTCTTATTTTTGCAGATTCTGTAACTTAACATCTGTTCAAATATGAAATTAACCCGCTACCTTCTTCTGACGGTAATGATGATTTTGTGCCTTTCCAGCGCATTTGCACAAAAAAAGAAAGAAAAGAAAAAAGAAAATGCCAAAATCGACAAGGCTGTAGACGCAGTTGCCACTGCCGTAAAAGACAAGCTGAAAGACGATAAAAAGAAAGGCCCCAAACCTTTCAAAGAAGTTATTGACACTTCCGCAGTGAGCCAGAAAGGAATGATTTCGGTACATAAAGTTGCCGAAAAATGGTACTTCGAAATTCCTGATTCAATCATCAACAGTGATATTATGGCCGTTACGCGCTATTCCAAAACTGCAGCAGGTGGCGGTATTTTTGGTGGTGAAGAGGTGAACAGACAAATGATTCGCTGGGAGAAAGGAATGGACAACAACATTTTGTTACGTTCTGTAACAGTGGTAGTTGCAAGTCCCGACAGCACCAAACCTATTTTTCAGGCTGTAAAGAATTCAAACTCAGATCCTATCATCGGCGTATTTGAAATTAAGGCACTTAAAAAAGAAGATTCCGGAAACTCCTCGGTCATTGACGTCACTGATTTTTTCAACAGCGACAATCAGGTTTTCTCACTTAGCAACGTTTCCAAGCAACTTTTAAAACTGGCTGCATTCAAAAAGGAAGCTTCCTTTATCGAGAAAATGAGCAGCTTTCCTATCAATACGGAAATCAGAACTGTGAAAACATTCTCCGTGGTACCTCCTACCATTTCTCTCACTCCTGCTCCATCTATTGGCCGTTATTTGCCAGCTGGGCTGGACGCCGGTGTAGTGACTATGGAAATGAATACTTCATTGATATTATTGCCAAAAACGCCAATGAGAAAACGGTTTTTCGATAGCCGCGTTGGTTTTTTTGCTAACCAATATGCCGTATTCGGAGAAGAATCTCAGAAATCGGATGAAGAGGTGTTTGCTGTTCGCTGGCGCCTTGAACCAAAAAATGCAGCAGATGCAGAACGTCAGAAAAATGGAGAATTGATTGAGCCGAAAAAACCAATCGTATACTACATTGATCCTGCAACACCTGTAAAATGGAGAAAATACCTGAAAGCCGGTGTTGATGACTGGCAGGTTGCCTTTGAACAAGCAGGATGGAAAAATGCGATTCGTGGTGAATACTGGCCGGAAGGTGATTCTACCATGAGCTTGGAAGATGCGCGGTATTCTGTAATACGTTATTTCGCTGCCGACATTCAAAATGCGTACGGCCCTAACGTACATGATCCAAGAAGCGGAGAAATTCTAGAAAGTCATGTGGGTTGGTACCACAACGTAATGCGTTTGCTACGCAACTGGTACATGATCCAGACAGCGGCGGTAGATCCGAAAGCACGCACTAAAAATTTCAGCGACGAGCTGATGGGGGAATTGATTCGTTTTGTTTCTTCTCACGAAATTGGTCACACGATTGGACTAAGACACAACATGGGCGCGAGTTCGGCAACACCGGTTGAAAAACTTCGTGATAAAGAATGGGTTGACAAAAACGGCCACACTTCTTCTATTATGGACTATGCAAGATTTAACTATGTAGCTCAGCCGGAAGATGGCATCACCAACCTTTTCCCAAAAATCGGAGATTACGATAAATGGGCAGTTGAGTGGGGATACAGCAACATTCAGGGTACAAAAGACGCTGAGGCTGATAAAAAGGTATTGAATGTAAAAACCAAAGAAGCTTACAAAAATCCAAGATTACGTTTTGGAACAGAAATGAGCCCTTACGATCCTCGTTATCAAACAGAAGATTTGAGCGACAACGCGATGGTTGCATCCGAATATGGTATCAAAAACCTGAAACGCATTCTTCCAAAACTAAACGAATGGAGCAAAGAAGACGGTGAAAGCTACAAAGAACTTGAAGAATTGTATGGTAATGTAGTAGGCCAGTATCGCCGTTACATTGGTCATGTGATTAAAAACGTAGGCGGTATTTACGATACCCCGAAAACATATGATACAGAGGGTGAAACTTTTGTAACAGTACCAAAAGCTACTCAAAAAGAAGCCGTTGCATTTCTGAATACGCAATTGTTTAAAACACCGATCTGGTTGATGGATCCGGCGGTTTTGAGCAAAATCAAACCAGAATCGGGTGTTGAAGCGATCAAAACTTTACAGGACTTTGCGATCAATTCACTTTTGGCGGGTGATCGCGCTGTAAGATTGATGGAAACAGGTGTTTCTTCAAAGTATTATACATTGGATGATCTGTTTACAGAACTTGAAAGCGGAATCTGGTCAGAAGTAAAAACAGGCGGTGCAATTGACATTTACCGTAGAAATCTTCAAAAAGTATATACTGAGAAACTGATCAATTTACTTAAGCCAGGTAAAGCCAACGTTCAATCTGTTCCGGTTGGCATCACCTATGGTTATTCAACAAGAGTTGTTGACCTTGAAAAAACGGATCTCCCGTCTATCAGCCGCGCCCATCTGGAAAGCTTGAGAAGCAGCATTCAGGCTGCGATTCCAAAGACAACAGATAAGGTCAGTAAATATCATTTACAGGATCTGTCGCAGAGAATTAAATCTGCATTGGATCCAAAGTAATAATTTGTAATACTAAAAGGTTGATAAGAAAGCAGATAATCGCTTACTTATCAACCTTTTTTGGTTTAAAACACCTAAAACAATAATGACAACTCAACTTACCGATCTGCTTAAAAAAAATCCCGAATTCTCTCCGGTCATAATCAGTGACAGACCTCACAAACAGTTGGATTTTTCAGGAACAAATCATAAACTGATGAAAACTGATTTGTCAGATACAGCTGTATTTACAAAGTATGTTTTTGAAGAAATGTTATCCAGTTCAACATTTAACGGAATTGGAGGATATGATGAACACAGAGTAATTTATCGTAAACTGAAACACTTCGTCCAGGAAGAAGAAAACCCACGCTGTATACACCTTGGTGTGGATATATGGGCTCCGGCAGGCGAGCCGGTATATGCTCCTTTAAAAGGTAAAGTGCACAGTTTTGCTTTTAACAATAACATGGGAGATTACGGTCCAACAATTATTCTTGAACATGAACTTGACGGAGCAACTTTTTACACGTTATACGGGCATTTGTCCATGAGTTCAATAACCGGGCTTCATGAGAACAAAACTTTTATGGCGGGAGAAAAAATAGGAGAAATTGGCAACTATCCTATAAACGGAGACTGGCCTCCTCATTTACATTTTCAGGTAATCGAAGATATGGGTAACTACAAAGGTGATTTCCCGGGAGTATGCAGCATCAGGGACAGGAGTTTTTATCTTTCCTCCTGCCCCGATCCTAATTTGATATTGCGGATTGGTTACTGATGCCTCTTCTCTAAATTAGGCAAAAAGCCAGTCAATAATCCAATAAGCGGCAAAAAGGAGCAAACCCAAAACACGTATTCGATACTGGTATTATCTGCCAAATTACCCAAGATAGCAGAACCAATTCCCGCAATACCGAACGCAAAGCCGAAGAACAGTCCGGCGATCATACCAACTTTACCAGGAATTAGCTCCTGTGCGTAAACCAGAATTGCCGAGAATGCTGACGACAATACCAGACCGATAATGATGCTCAATGTACAGGTCCAGAAAAGGTTGACATAAGGCAACGCCAAAGCAAACGGGGCAACTCCCAATATCGAAATCCAGATCACATATTTCCTCCCGATACGATCTCCCACCGGTCCGCCGATAAAGGTTCCGGCTGCAACTGCAAACAGGAATGCAAACAAATACATCTGCGAACTTTGGATTGACACACCGAATTTATCGATCAGATAAAACGTGAAATAGCTCGAAATACTGGCCATGTAAATGTATTTCGAGAAGATTAGCAGCAGCAGGATCGCGATCGACAATGTTACCTTCCCTTTCGTTAATTGCAGGGTGGCAGAGCTGCTGTCCGCACTTGCCGTTTTCTTCTTGATTCGGTGCATGTTGTTTTTATACCAGCCACCAACACGGGATAAAATGATGATTGCCAACAGCGCAACCAAGGAGAACCAGATGATCTGAAAACGACCGTAGGGTAGCAATATAAGAGCGGCGAGCAATGGTCCAAGCGAACTTCCCGCATTACCTCCTACCTGAAAAAGTGACTGCGCCATACCATGCCGCCCGCCAGATGCCATATGTGCAATGCGTGATGCTTCCGGGTGGAAAATGGCTGATCCTACACCGATCAATGCAACCGAAACAAGCACAAGATAGAAGCTCGTTGCCAGCGATAGCGCAACTAAACCCAGCAACGTGAAACACATGCCGATCGCCAGTGCATAAGGTTGAGGTTTTTTATCTGTGTAAAGTCCCACCACCGGCTGCAAAACCGACGCACTGATCTGAAATGTAAAGGTGATTAATCCGATTTGTGAAAAACTTAGTTTAAACGAATCCTTCACCATTGGGTAAATCGATGGGATCAGCGATTGCATGGTGTCGTTCAGCAGGTGAGAAAAACTCAGGGCTAATAAAATAGGGAAAACGGTTTGCTGCGCAGAGGCTGCTGGTACGGCCATGGTGCTGGCCGATTGCGATTCAATTTTTTCCATAACTTAAAACTTACTTTCTAATAAATTCTTTACACCGGCTGCCCGGTGATCTTTGCTGCCCACTCCCAGGCTTTTTGCGGCTCTTTATCCTCTATGCTTTGCAGTAATGATTCATGCATATGCTGTGTCACAATAAAGCTTTCGGTATTGATATACAGTTCAAGAAAATAATTTTGAAGATGTTCAGCGACTGTTCTGTACAAATCGAGCAGAATGTCGCTTTTCGCAGCAATGGCTATACCCAGGTGGAAGTTTATATCAGCCTGAATACACTTATCGGCAATATTGGCGAGAGCCATTTCCTTCCGGGCTTCCAAGTGTTTTCGTATCTGAGCAATGTCCTCATCAGTCCGATTTTCAGCTGCTTTCTCTGCAATTTTGAGCTCAATAAGCTGTCGAATTTCATTCAATTCCAACCCTTTTGCCCTGAGAAATCTTTCCGATAAAGATTCAGACGAAGTCTGTTTCTTCTCAACAAATGTTCCTAAACCTTGTTGCACGCGCACAAGACCTGTTTGTGATAAATTCCGAACAGCCTCCCGAACAGTTGAACGCCCTACCCCAAACATGTTCATCAGTTCTGGTTCAGTTGGCAGCTTAGCACCAATAGCAAATTCTCCCTCCGAAATTTTCTGAACCAACCGTGTGGCTACTTCATCTGCCAGGCTTTGTCTTTTAATCATTGCAATTCGTCATATCATCTGATGTTTCAAAAGTACAATGTTTTGGAATGAAAACATTGATAATTACATTAATTTATTTTCTGTGTATGGTGGTTGCAGCAGACTGGGCGCCTGCAAGTATAGTAAGATCGGCAATGGTAACGCGAGCGGGAGCATTCACCGCATACAATATCGCGTCGGCGATATCCGCAGCCTGTAACGGCTCAAATCCTTCGTACACTTTTTCGGCACGGCTTTCATCTCCTTTGAAACGAACCAATGAAAATTCAGTTTCCACTGCACCAGGAGCCACATTCGTAACCTTAATCCCGTGCTGTGTAAGTTCCAGTCTCATTCCCTCGCTCAACACTTCAACGGCTGCTTTGGACGCGCAATAAACCGCACCGTTGACATAAGTTTGTTTTCCGGCAATTGAACTTATGTTGACGATATGCCCCTTGCCCTGTTCGAGCATTAACGGAATAATAGCTTTTGACACATACAAAAGTCCCTTTACGTTACCATCAATCATCGCGTCCCAGTCATCAGTGTCACCTTCATCCAGAGAACCCATTCCGTGAGCATTGCCGGCATTATTTATTAGAATATCGATGTTCTTCCATTGGTCTGATAATGAGCCAATCATTGCCAGTACCGATCCTTTGTCCCTAACGTCAAACAATAGGGTTGTTACCTCCACTTTGGAAGCCAATACTCCTGCCAGCTCGTCCAGGCGCTCCTGACGACGACCGCAAAGAATGAGATTGATACCTGATGCTGCAAAAGCTTCGGCGGTGGCCTTTCCTATTCCGGAAGTAGCTCCGGTGATTAACGCGATACGAGACATTTTTAATTGTTAATTGCGAATGATTAGCTGTTAATTTCGGAGTGACAACAATCTTCCTACACACTCCTTGTCGGTTGACAGTCCGTTAACAACATTCCTTATTTTTCTCTTCCTTTCACTGTATTGAGGCTGCTGAAATCGCCTGCTTCCAACTGAGACGCTTGTCCAAAAAGCTGGATAGCCCTTTGGTACACATTATCTGCCGGATTCAATACCTGGAATATTTCATTATTCAGCCCGGTTTTTTGTTTTCTTCCCCACACATATCGACCTATGATTGCTTTTGTCTGAGATACTACGACAGGCTTAGAAATTTTCAGTTCCTTTTCATTTGGCTTAATTCCCGCTATGGAAGCATCTTTTACAAGTTCGGCTAACATGGCATCTGTCACTTCAAAAGAGCTCAAAAACTCTTTGAAGCTCTGTTTTTCAAGCTTTTTCAAATTTTCATTCGCATAACGCAATGCGTATTCACGAATGATATTTTTTGCGTAGAGTTCAAAAAGATACTTGCTGTTATTCAGCGTGTCGCGCGGTACAAAAATATCTGGTGTAATACCTCCGCCACCGTAAACAGTGCGACCACCGTCTGTTTTATAAACTTTTTTCTTGTCAAACTTGATACTATCAGCGTTAAAAAGCTCTCCACTTTCGTAACGGTGAGAAAGGTCCTGACTGTAATCCTCTCCTTTGCCCATTTCATAGGGTTTTTGAATACTGCGGCCGCTTGGCGTAAAGTATCTTGATATGGTAAGGCGCAGTTCAGAATTATCGGAAAGTTTAATGGGCATCTGAACAAGTCCTTTTCCATATGACCGACGGCCTACAATAAGTGCTCTGTCGTGATCCTGCAAAGCTCCTGCCAAAATCTCCGACGCGGAAGCACTTCCTTCATCAACCAAAACAATAACAGGTCCTTTTTCAAAAGCACCGTTTACATGAGACCGGGTTTTTCTGTCGAACCTGCTGTCTTTCCCTTCGGTGTAAACCAGTAGCTTATCTCCTGCGATAAACTCATCAGCCATGCTTGTAGCACGTTCCATGTAACCGCCCGGATTTCCTCTCAGGTCGAGTATCAGTTTTTTCAATCCGTTTGCTTTCAGGGTGGAAAGGGACGATTTGAATTCATCAAAAGTAGTTTCAGAAAAACGACTCACCTTAATGTATCCAATTTCTTGATCGATCATGTAGGCCGCATCTACCGAATAGGTTGGGATACGATCTCTTACAACAGCAAAGTTCATTTTATCTTTAAGACCGACCCTTTCAATTGCCAGATCAACCTTTGTACCTCTTTTACCACGCAATAGCTTGTACACCTGCGCATTGGTAACACCCGGACCAGAAAGCTTTTCTTTATTAACCATCAGAATGCGGTCACCGCTCTGGATTCCTGCCGTTTCAGAAGGACCTCCGCTTAAAGGCGTAACGACATATACCGTATCATTGTAAATATTGAATTCAACACCTATACCATCGAAACCCGATTCCAGCTGAGACCTTGCAGCGGTTGCCTCTTCGGTATTGAAATAAGATGTGTGCGGATCCAGTTTTTCCAGCATTTTGGAGATCGAATAATCTACCAATTCTTCGGTGTTAACCGAATCGACATAATTATTCTCCACATACATCAGCACCTCCCTGAACTTGGCAGAGCTTTTTGCCACATCGGTAAGGCTTTTTCCCCCGCTAAAAAAAGTACTACCAATTAACATTCCAGCGGCCAGCGTAAGCCCGATAATTATGGGCAACCTGACTACTGAGCGCGAGTTGCGAATCGGCGTCTGCGGTGTATCTTGATTCATCAATTGGTTGAGATTTTTAGGAGTGGATTAAAAAATTAGTCCGGCACTGGCATTTTTAACGTGAAATAAAGGATTTTGATTGCTTAAAACAACCAAAATCCCTGTCCCTGTTATGGAACATTGTGATTATTTTTTTGATTCAGCTATTCCAAATTGATTTCAAACAAATCCTTTTAAAGATTCAGGATTACGCATTGTATCCGGATTTGCCGCCTTTGCGGGATCCATACCCATCAGTATTTTTTTTACAGGCGCTTCCATTTTTTTTCCGCTGATCGTATAAGGAATATCCTTCACCTGCTCTATCGTGTCAGGAACATGTCTTGGGCTATATTGTGAACGCAAAGCATGTTTGATGTCCGCTTTCAAATTATCCGTAAGTTCTGCACCGTTTCCGAGCACAACAAAAAGTGACACAACACCTCCGCCATTTTCCTTTTCAAGATACACAGCGATGCTGTCCTTCACACCCGGTACGCTTTCAACCGCGCTGTATATTTCAGATGTTCCAATTCTTACACCATCCCGGTTCAGCGTTGCGTCTGACCTCCCATAAATGATAACCGATTGTCTGTCAGTAATTTTAATCCAGTCGCCATGACGCCATACATTGGGATACATTTCGTAATAGCTGTCGATGTACCGTTCATTATCCTCATCTCCCCAAAAATACACAGGCATCGAAGGCATTGGCTGTGTGATAACCATCTCACCAAGCTGATTGATTACCGGATTCCCATTTTCATCAAACGCTTCCACTTTTGCACCTAACATGCGGCACTGAATTTCTCCCGAATAAACCGGCTCAACCGGACAACCTCCGACAAATGCACTGCAAATGTCGGTTCCGCCACTTAGGGATATGAGCCAGACATCCTTTTTAACATGTGTATAAATCCATTCAAAAGCCTCCGGCGTAAGTGGCGATCCGGTAGAACCAATCGTTTCCAGGTGACGAAGTCTCTCAGAAGCGATACTTACTCCGGCTTTCATCGACGCAAGAAAATAGGCCGCCCCACTTCCGAAATGAGTAATTTTTGCTTTTTCAGCCAGCGTCCATAATGTCTGGGATGATGGGTAAGCCGGTGCACCGTCGTAAATAACCAAAGTTGCTCCGCATAACATTGATCCTAAGGCATAATTCCACATCATCCAACCGGTAGTCGAGTACCAGAAGTACTTGTCGCCCGGTTTCACGTTCTGATGAAGCATAAGCGCTTTCATATGTTCGATGAGACAACCTCCTACGCTGTGTGTGATGGCTTTGGGTTTCGCTGTGGTGCCGGATGAATAAAGGATCCAGATCGGGTGATCGAAAGGAACCGGATCAAAGTCGAGTCCATGATTAGGCAAATGCAGGATATCATCCCACGAAGTAAACTGTCCGGTTGTAACTTCCGACTGAATATTGTCAATCAGCACAATGTCCTTTAACGATGGAAATGAACTGGACAGGGACTGGATAAATTCTGAACTGTCGTAGGTTTTACCATTATAAGTGTATCCATCCGTTACAAACAACACCTTAGGTTCTATCTGAAGAAAGCGATCGATGACTGCTGATTTTCCAAAATCCGGCGAACACGAAGACCAAACGGCACCAACTGCATTGACAGCTAAAAAAGCGACAACTGCCTGCGGGATGTTCGGCAAAACACCGGCAACACGATCACCAGGCTTTATACCCCGCTGTCTGAGCCAGGTGGAAACTGCTGCAACTTCACTTTCCAACGTTGCCCAGGATATTTCGGTAAGATCATTTTTTTCCGATTGAAAAAGTATTGCCGGACGATCTTTGGTTCTGTTTCTGAAAATATGCTCTGCATAGTTAAGCTTTGAACGTGTAAACCACTTCGTACCAATCATTCCGGATTTCGGCTTTTGAATCACTTCAAGATATAAGTCATGCGACTTGATGTTGAAATAATACCAAAGACTTTCCCAAAAATCTTCCAGATCTGTAACCGACCATTCCCACAAATCTTTGTAAGAGCGAAAGTATAATCCCTTTTTTACAAAAAGCCAGTCAATGTATTTTTTAAGGTTCGATTGCTCCATGAGCGCCTTCCCCGGTTTCCAAAGCGGTACAGTCTTTATTTCTGTTGACATAATTATCGTTGAAGGATATAGCTATAAACAGCTTTACTGAAAAATTACCTAAAATTTAATGCATATCAAACCTTAATTCTTCAATACAATCGGTCTGTTTATTACTCAATATGCAGCTTAAATTTTTGGCAATTCTGAATGTATTTATAAACGTTGGTATCCTTCATTTGGCATAAATTGCCTGACAAATATTTACTAAAAAAATTTAACGTATCTTTGCACCCGAAATAAATAAACAACTAGTACTCTGATCATCAGATACGTTCGTTAAAGCGTTTTAGTAATCGGTTCAATAGCAACGGCTATTTCCATACTAATCAGTAATGCACATAATTTGTAAAGAGGAGACAAAAATCCAGTAGTGATACTGCATTCCTAATGAGAAAAAGAATTAATAACTCCAAGGACTCACGTCCATCTGGCGACGGGCAAAAGCCATTCCGCCGTGCTTCAAACAAACCGGAAGGAGAAAGCCGTTTTAGCAAGCCAAGCATCAAAAAATCTAGTTTACGGGTAGCCGCTTCCGCTCCGAAATCTGACAAACCTGCATCTTTCAGGCCTCGTGCTTTTGACAAAGACAACGGTAGCCGCGATTTCAGAAATGATGACAGAGCTGGCAAGGAAGGTTTTGACAAACCAAGATTTGACAGACCGCGATTCGACAAACCAGGTATCGGCAAGCCAAGATCTTCGGACAACCGCGAATTCAAACCAAGAACAGATAGAGGCGACAAACCAGCTTACGGAGATCAGAGAAGTGAAAGACCACGTTACTCTGACCGGGATGACACACGTTCATTCAAACCGAAAAGTGATTTCGCTCCAAGAGAAAGAGGTAGCAGAGAAGATTTCGACAGACCTCGTACTGAGCGTTCAGCCGAAAGACCAGCTTTTGACAAACCACGTTCGTCTGACCGTGAAAGAGCTCCACGTGATTTTAAACCAAGAGGAGAAGCTGGCCCAACAAGAGATGGTGCTGCACGTTCAGGATTTGACAAACCACGTACATACGGCCGTGACGCCGATCCACGTGATTTCAAACGTGATTCAGACCGCTCCACAGGCAGAAGTGAGAAGCCAGCTTTTAAAAAAAAAGATGAGCCGTTAACTTCTGAGGAAAGAGCAGCCAATCAGGAGAACTTTTCTGAGGAAGCAGCCAACCGCAGAGTGGGCCGTTTTGAAACTGCACCACACTATAAACTAGGAACTTACGCAAAAAAGATAGGCTTAACAAAGCCCAAAAGTGATACTGATGAGAGGCGCTTGAACAGATACATTGCAAATGCGGGTGTATGTTCCCGCAGGGAAGCCGATGATCTGATTGCAGCCGGACAGATTTCTGTAAACGGTAAAGTAATTACTGAAATGGGACATAAAGTGTCGCCATCCGATGTAGTAAAATATGGCAAGAAGGTCCTCAATCCTGAAAAATTCGTTTACGTACTGATTAATAAACCAAAGGATTATATCACGACAACAGATGATCCGGAGGAAAGAAAAACGGTATTGGATCTGATCAAAGGAGCTTGCTCGGAACGTATTTATCCGGTTGGTCGCCTCGACAGAAATACCACAGGTTTACTACTGATGACCAACGACGGCGAATTGGCGAAAAAACTGACTCACCCTTCGGGAGGAATTAAGAAAATCTATCAGGCGGAATTGGATAAACCGATCACCACTGAGGATTTTGAAAAACTTCAGGCCGGTGTAGACCTTGAAGATGGATTTATACGGCCTGACGAAGTAGGAATCGTTACACCAGACGCCATGGTTATTGGTCTTGAAATTCACAGTGGACATAACCGCGTTGTTCGCAGGATGTTCGAACACCTGGGATATGAAGTTCAGAAACTTGACCGTACCGTATTTGCAGGTTTAGACAAAAAAGACCTTCCTCGTGGCAAATGGAGATTTCTGAGTGAGAAAGAAGTGGTGAAGTTGAAATTTATGATGTAGTAACTGAATATTTTCAGAGTCTCAATATAAGCAAAACGGCCTGGTCAGGAAATCTGACCAGGCCGTTTTGCTTTTTTACTATGGGTTCTTTACAACCGGAACCCGAAGGAGAATACGTCATAGGGAGCATCAGGATATAATCCTTCAAATTGCACCATTGAGTCTTCTTTACCAGCCATGGCTGCTTCAAATTCTTTTACAGTCTTAACAGCTTTGCCATTCACTTTGGTGATGATAAAACCTTCTTCCACCCGTGAGCGTCCGAATTTCCCACCATCAACAGACAGGACTTTAACCCCACCTTCCACTTTGTAACGTGAAAGACGTTGTTTCTCCTGATCATTCAGGTTACCAAACTGAGCTCCCAAAGCAGACATCACTGCCGCGCTTTCGTCTTTTTTGATCACATCCGATCCGCCAGTACGGTTTCTCAATGTTACTGCAAGATCCTTTTCTTTACCATCACGGTTCACAGTGATATTCACTTTATCGCCAGGTTTACGCAGACCGATTGCTTGTTGCAATTCCGGAACAGAGTGAATATTCAGTCCATCCACTTTCACAATCACGTCACCTTTTTCCGCACCACCCGCTTTACCGGCACTGTTTTCTGTGAAGTCACGTACGTAGACACCGTCGTTCACTTTCACACCGTATTCTTCTGCTTTTTTGCTATCAAGGTCATCAAGGAAAATTCCCAAATATCCTCTTTGCACATTACCGAATTTGATAATGTCGCCAGACACCTTTTTTACAATGCTCGAAGGAACCGCAAAAGCATAACCAGCAAAACTTCCGGTTGGACTCGCAATGGCAGTGTTGATACCGATTAATTCGCCTTTAAGGTTTACCAATGCACCACCACTATTACCCGGGTTTACAACTGCATCAGTCTGAATGAAAGATTCAAGCGGAGAATCACCAGCAGCCATAGCAGCCGGAGTTACACCATTACGACGGCTAGACTGACCGATAATTCCCAATCCACGTCCTTTTGCACTGATAATACCAGCCGTTACAGTTGATTCCAGGTTAAATGGATTTCCAACAGCTACAACCCATTCCCCAACTTTAACCGCATCGGAACTTCCAAGCGTAATAGCAGGCAGGTTTTTTGATTCGATCTTGATAACTGCGATATCCGTAGAAGGGTCAGTACCGATTACTTTGGCACGGAACTTACCTTTATTATGCAAAGTAACTTCAAGTTCCTGCGCTCCTTCCACCACGTGGTTATTTGTAACAATGTATCCGTCCGAAGAAATGATCACACCCGAGCCGGAAGCTTCCTGAGGCTGAGGCGCCCCTCCTCCAAAGTCACCCATTCCGCCACCGAAGAAATCACGGAAAACATCTTCCATCTGACTTCTTCTGCCGCTGTTACCGCGAGAAGTAACCGTGGATTTAATATGCACTACCGTAGGAGTTGTAGCCTCCGCAGCATAAACAAAGTCACCAGGTGCACCAGCCGGAGAACCTGCCGAAGTAAAGCGAGCCAAAGATTCTCCCGGCGCTTCCTTAATAATTACATCTGTACCATTATTTGAACTTAATAGCTTAAAGCCAGCGAGAGTTGATGCGCTTGAAATCAACCCAACCAACACCAAGCTTTTCCAATTTGTTTTCATATACTATGTTGGGGTTTTATTTTTATGAATGAATAACGCAAAGCAAAGAGCAATATATTCCCGTATTAACTGCTTTTAACATAATTTAACAAAGGGCTGAGCCATTTTCTTTTACTTAACAATCATGCCCGACCTACTATTCCGCACTCCAAAAAGATATACAGCGCAAAAATACAAAAGGGCGCTATTTGTTAAAAATAACGCCCTTTGAAAAATCCGAGTTTTTTAAGCTATTTCAATCTCGCGGGCTGGCTTCTCTTTTGCTTCCTCGCGTTTCGGCAAAGCCACAGTTAAGATGCCATCTGCATAAGTTGCCGCGATTTTTTCTCCATCAACCGAGTTAGGAAGTGTGAAGGTACGTTGGAAAGAAGAGTATTTGAATTCACGGCGGGTATACTTATCCTCGCTTTCTTCTTCTTTCTGTTCTTTTTGTGCTGAAATGGTCAACTGATTTTTTTCAAGATTTAGTTTAAAATCTCCTTTCTGCAAGCCAGGAGCAGCAACCTCAATTTTGAAACCTTCGGTGCTTTCCACCACGTTCACAGCTGGCACACTTCCAGCAAATGCCGGATTGTGTAATTCATTAAATAAATCTTTTCCAAAAAAGCCGTTGAAGTGTTTAGGCGCGAATTGTGTTTTTACTAAAGTGCTCATTGTTGTTATGTTTTAATTTTTTGATGTTAAAGTTTCAGTACCGTATCGGGTACGATGGAAGAATAACAACTTTTGTTCCTAAGTAAAAAGGATAGCAAACAACAAGACAAAATGTCTCGATTTGGCATTTTTAATTAAAATAAATATGACATAAAGTCAGTCAAAGGGGTTTCTAACGTACAAATGTCGGTTTGATCCTACAATCCATGAATTCATGATCTGAATTTGATCACCATTATGCAACTACGAAAAAATTGACTTGACTGACTACAACATACTGTTTCACAGAAATTTAAATAAACTTCGCAAAGCGATATCGTTTTGCAGTAGTTTTAAATAATTCAAAGAGTCGCTGTAAGTAATCAATTTTCAGCGGCTCTTTTTGTCGCAATAATTGCCCCAAAAGCAAAAAAGCCACTTCTATTGCTAGAAGCGGCTTTCTGTGGTGATGGACGGAATCGAACCGCCGACACAAGGATTTTCAGTCCTTTGCTCTACCGACTGAGCTACATCACCATGTTTCAGTTGGTCCCGTTTGGGACTGCAAAACTAGAAGTTTGGTTTTGCTTTCCAAACTATTTGTTGAAAATATTTTAAAAATAATTTCAGGACAAATCACAATAATGGGTTATTCATCTGACTATCTTGCCCTTAATCATTAAAATAAATTTTTTCTACTGCAAAATATTTATCCAGATACATTTTCCCCATATTTGCTATTAGTATGCAAGCATACTAAATATATTACCATGACTGTTAAAAAGTACCATATATGGAATTATTAAGCCAAATTCTTTTCGCAATTGCCTTAGCAATTACTGGCTGGCTTGTGTACAAACGTGCCTCGACCATTAAAAACACCATTGCGCTGGGAAAAGAGGAAGATCGTACAGACCAACCCGGTCGTCGTCTGGGTATTATGATGCGTGTCGCTTTTGGGCAGAAGAAAATGTTCGACAGGCCAATCGTGGGAATCCTTCATTTTGCTGTTTACGCAGGCTTTCTGCTTATCAATATAGAAGTACTGGAAATTGTAATTGATGGACTTTCTGGCAAACACCGCATTTTTGCTCCTTTTCTTGGATCCTTCTATCCTATTCTGATCGGCTTTTTCGAATTTCTCGCTGTCGGTGTACTGCTCGCCTGCGTTATCTTTCTGATCCGTAGAACGGTGATTAAAACCGAAAGATTGCAACCTGCCCGTCATCGGGAAATGAATGGCTGGCCTTCTCTGGATGGCAAAATCATCCTTATTTTTGAAATTGTGCTCATGGCCGCGATACTTACCATGAATGCCGCCGATTCTGTTTTGCAGGATCTTGGCAGTCCTCATTACACGCAAACGGGAAATTTTGCATTCAGCCAATTCCTAAAACCTTTATTTGCAAACTGGACAGAGTCCGGCCTCATCATTTATGAACGCGTGGCATGGTGGATTCATATACTCGGGATATTTGCTTTTGCAGCTTATGTGACTTATTCCAAACACTTGCACATCGCCCTCGCCTTCCCCAATACCTATTTCACGCGCCTTACTCCGAAAGGCGAAATGAACAATATGCCCGAAATCACGAAGGAAGTGAAGATCATGCTCGGAATAGAAAATCCGGCAGAAGGTGCCGGTAACGAAGTACCCGAACGTTTTGGAGCCAAGGATGTTCCTGATCTGAGCTGGAAAAACCTGATGGATGCTTATTCCTGTACAGAATGCGGCAGGTGTACATCGGCCTGCCCGGCAAACCTGACGGGCAAAAAATTATCGCCCCGAAAAATCATGATGGATACCCGTGACCGTCTTGAAGATATTGGCAGGAATATGAATGCAAACGGGGGCAAATTTGTAGATGACGGTAAAAACCTCATGGGTGACTACATCTCCGAAGAAGAGATATTGGCATGCACAACCTGCAATGCCTGTGTACAGGAATGCCCGATTCTTATCAATCCGCTGGATATCATTTTGCAATTACGTCGCCATCAGGTAATGGATGAATCCAAAGCGCCCGGCTCGTGGAATATGATGTTTCAAAATCTGGATACAAATCAGGCTCCCTGGAAATTCTCTCCCGGCGACCGCTTCAATTGGGCTGACGCGGTAAAATAGTGAGTGAATTCGTCCTCACTTTATGATTACTAACAATTACAAATGACCATGGCTGATATCACATATAAAGTACCGACAATGGCCGAAATGGCTGCCAATAACGAAACTCCGGAGGTTTTGTTCTGGGTAGGTTGTGCAGGCTCGTTCGATGACAGATACAAAAAAGTTACCGTTGCCTTCGTGAAGATACTGAACAAGGCAGGCGTAAAATTTGCCGTATTAGGCACAGAAGAAAGCTGCACTGGCGATCCGGCAAGGCGTGCAGGGAATGAGTTTACATTCCAGATGCTGGCCATGTCCAACATTCAGGTTCTGGATATGTATGGCATCAAAAAAATAGTCACTGCCTGTCCGCATTGCTTTAATACACTCAAAAACGAATATCCTGAACTAGGTGGAAATTATGAGGTAATCCACCATTCCGAATATTTACAACAGCTAATCAACGAAGGCAGAGTGCGTGTAGAGGGTGGTGAAAGTTTCAAAGGAAAGAAAATCACTTTTCACGATTCGTGCTATCTGGGCAGGGCAAATGACGTTTATGAAGCTCCACGTCATGTTTTGGAATCGCTTGATGCAGAATTAGTAGAAATGAAGCGTTGCCGCACCAAAGGACTTTGTTGCGGAGCCGGAGGCGGACAAATGTTTAAGGAACCGGAAGCAGGTAAAAAAGATGTCAACATCGAACGTATTGAAGAAGCACTCTCGACAGGTGCGGATACGATTGCTGTTGCTTGTCCGTTTTGTATGGTGATGATGACGGATGGCTTGAAGAACAAGGAAAAGGAAGACACCGTCAAAATTTATGACCTGGCGGAGCTTGTGGCCCAGGCAGAAGGATTATAAATAATAACCTGCCAGAACTTACTGCGGCAGCCCAATGTTTTTTGACCAATACCAATATTAAAATAAAGACTTTTCAAGATGTATATACAATTCAGTGACCTTGACCTTGAAGCCCGTGTTTGGGTCTATCAGGCAAACAGAGCGCTTACCAAAGAAGAAACCGGAGTACTTACAGAGACATTAAAATCTGCCTTGGATACCTGGGAAGCACATGGAAAACCGCTCACAGCATCGGGAAAAGTGTTTGAACACCGTTTCGTTGTGATAGGTGTAGACGAGCGCGACGAACTTCCAAGCGGCTGCTCAATTGACAAGTCAGTACACTGGCTGCAACAAATAGGAAGCCAGCTAAATGTAGATTTCTTTGATCGCTCACTGGCCTATTTAGACCATAATAATGAAGTGCAGACGATTCCTGTTCCAAAAATAAAACAGGCCGTTACGGACGAAACGATCACCTCGTCAACCATTATTTTTGACAATCAGATTGCAACAAAAGCGCAATGGATGAACCGATGGAAGACACCGGCTTCAAAAAGTTGGATGGCTCGCTACTTTACCGAACAGCCAAGCGTTTGACTTTGAAAGAATAGCCTTGCTGTGTAGCTTTGTGTGTTCACTTAAAATATCCTGATGAATTTTTTTCGATCAATTGCGGCTTTATGCCTGATGGCACTACTCTGGTCCTGCGATGACAGTGTGGTTTACAAAGCGCATGAAGACATGGAAGACGGCTTATGGTATATTAAAAACAAGCCTGAATTCAAAGTCAAGATTGAAGACACGCTGAGTACGTATAATGTCTATTACATTTTTAGAAACGCACAGCAATACCCATATTACAATTTATACCTCACCCGCAAGGTTACCGGTCCGGATGGCAAACTGATCTCCAATACACTTGAGGAGCTTTTTGTTTCAAACGAAATCACCGGAAAACCTTTCGGCAAAGGTTTGGGTGATCTTTTTGATCACAAAGTACCTATTGTAAAAAACCATTCATTCCCCAAATCAGGAACATACACTTTCCAGCTTTCACAATCTATGCGCCAAAATCCCCTGCCATTTATCATGAGTGTGGGAATCAGTGTGGAAAAAGTACAAACCGAAGTTAATTAAACGTCACGCTCTGTTCTGGGAGTACCATTTCCTTCACCGGCAACACCTGGTTTCTTTTTAGGCTTGTTTCTGTACCTCCGGTAAGGTTTTTTGTGTGGCTGTTGATTTAAATTTTCCTGCTCTTCTTCTTTTTTTTCGATAGCAACTTCATGCACAGGCTCACCTAGCAAAAAACCAATAGGTTCCAGTGATGGTATTGTGTCAAAAACAACCTTTAAGATCGCCGTAACAGGCAATGCCAGAATAAGTCCTGACAAACCCCAGAGCTGTCCGCCCAGAAACAAGGCTACAATCGCCGCAAGCGGATTTACACTTACTTTGGAACCCACGATGTTCGGTGTGATAAAATTACCTTCCAGAAACTGAACAAAACTCATTACACCAATAACGCCCACCGCATACCATGGCGAATCCATTGTTACAATGCTTAATAAAGCAGGCAATATGGAGCCTATTAAAATACCGATATATGGAATAAGAATCAGGAAGCCGGCGAGAAAACCAAAAAATATCGCATGAGGAACTCCTAAAAGTAATAATCCAATGCTATTGAGCACACCCACAATCAGGATCACAAGGAATAATCCTGAAAGATAACTTTGAATCACAACGTATATTTTTTTAAGCAATGCATTTAATTCATCCTTTGGAACACGATGGATTGCTTTGTGTACAAATCTTCTGAAAAAATCACGGTATAACAGGAAGAAGAAGATATACAACGGTATTAGTATAAACGTAGAAATTGCGCCTGTGGTGGTCACAAGTGTGTTAAGTAGAAATGCCCTTCCTTCACTTAATCCGTTGATCAGATATTTCTTTGCTTCGGTCACTTGTTGGCTTCTCGTGAGATTCAGGTAACGCTCGCCCATCGTTAGCGTTTGATCCAGAATAACTTCCGCCTTTTTAGTAATCCTGGGTAACTCTTCTGTAAAACTTCCAATTTGAACTGATACCAGATAGACCAACATAACAATACATACCGATAGAGCTAGTATACTCAACAGAATTGCTCCAATCCGCGGAACTTTGTGACGCTCAAGCCAGGCGCATAATGGATGAAGCAAAATGGCCAGCAATACAGAAAATGCCAGTGGAATGATGGTTTCGCGTAATATGTACAGAATGTACACAATGGCGATTAACGCCACCAGCGTGGAGGCCAGTTTCAGGTACAAGGGTGTTTCTCTATCTTTGCCTGTAACCGAACGAGATGAAAAATTCATGAGTAAGTTAATGTATCTGTGGTTTGCCGTGAAAACCGTATTGTGTACCTGCCAACCCGATCATAAGGAGAATGGTTTCGAAAAAGTACGCTCACAATACAAAATTACTAAAATAGGCAAGCTTCCGGCTGTTGCTAATGAAAGTTCGGGATTGGCCTATGCAAAGCGCCCCGATTCTTTCTGGACACACAACGACAGCGGCGGCAAACCAGAATTATACGAGATCAGCAAAAAAGGAGAACTTTTGTCTGTCAGGCCCGTCACGGATGCTGGTAATGTGGATTGGGAAGACCTGGCAGAGGACGATAAAGGCAACATCTTTATTGGTGATTTTGGCAACAATGGCAATGCAAGAAAAAATCTTACCATTTACAAACTACCTAAGGATCAGGACACTGCTGAAAAAATTACATTTCAATATACAAATCAGACTGAGTTTCCTCCCGCTCCGGAAAAATTATATTATGACAGTGAGGCTTTTTTCCACTACAATAATCAGTTGTATTTATTTTCTAAAAACCGGAGCACAAAAGATCATCTGGTGTTTCTTTATAAGCTGTCCGACCAGCCAGGAAAATTCTCATTATCTCCCACTGACAGCATCAATATAAAAACCCAGGTTACTTCCGCCGACATAAGTCCTGATGGAAAAACCTTCGCTTTGCTTACCTATGGAAAAGTTTTGCTATTTTCCGTAGAAAACGGCGAGGTAAATTTTAAGCAACCTCTTGGCTGTTTCAGAATGGTAAAAAAACAAGCAGAAGCTCTTTTGTTTTTGAACAATACCGATATGCTGATCACCAATGAACAGGGGCAAATTTACCGTGTTACCCATCCTTGATATTATGTTTATGTTAACAAAGTGATAAAACATGTAATGTCATAATCACATCTGTTAATTTCGAATTCGATTTAACAACACAAATAAAAATGAGCACCGCAAAAACGCTACATGCTACACCGAAAGTATTAGTAGTTGATGACGATTCAGATATTGTAGAACTTCTGGAATACAATTTAGTTAAAGAAGGATACTCTGTTTTAACCGCCTCCAATGGCAAGAAAGCAATCGAGATAGCCAAAACATTTATCCCCGACCTCATTTTACTTGACATCATGATGCCTCAGCTGGATGGCATCGAAACCGGCAGAATACTACGCCAGAACGCCGATCTTAAAAATACATACATCCTTTTTCTTACAGCGCGTTCGGAAGAATACTCGGAGGTAGCTGCTTTTGAAGTGGGTGCCGACGATTACATCACGAAGCCTATTAAGCCAAGAGCTCTGATGAGCCGCATCAACGCTTTGTTTCGCAGAGAAGCTCAGAAAGCCGATTCGGGTGATCAGATCGAGATACTGGATCTGACTATAAACCGGAAAAATTATACCGTTACCCAACAAGGCGAGAAATCGACGGTGTTGCCTAAGAAGGAATTCGAATTATTATTTTTCCTCGCTCAAACTCCCAATAAGGTTTTTAACCGCGATGAATTGCTCCAAAAAATATGGGGAGCTGATATTTATGTGCTGGAAAGAACTGTGGATGTACACATCAGGAAACTGCGGGAAAAACTGGGCGACCGCTACATCAAAACGCTGAAAGGCGTCGGATATATGTTCAGCAACGAAGCAGTTTGAAAACATTCGTCTGTCAAAATTGTCAGGAAAGGTATATCACCTTTCCTTTCTTTTTTTTCTGTCCTTTTTTCTGAAAGCCATTTTGATATTTACCTCTCCATTTTCATCAATCGCTTTCAAAAATATTTTAGAACCTTCTTTTTTCTCCGGATTGTTTGGATCAAGCACATAAGTAGAATCCCTCTTTTTTAAATTACTCAGTGGAATACCGATGTTAATATCTGTTTTCTTACCAAAGCTGTATACACCATCCACAAACAGGGTAATCACATTCGATTCTATTTCCATCGGTTCTATTTCAATCTCTTGTCCATTGAGTCGAAATGTATTTGTAATTGGCGCAAATTGAACACTTTCAAAATTCCTGTTTTTAAATAGAAGTTTTTTCATTTTAAGAAACGGCACAAAATTATTGATAAAGCCATTTCTGAGATTAATGTGCAGCTCTCCTTTCATTGAAGCTGGCACCACCTGAACGTTATTATTCAGTAGGCTCTCAAAATCAAATTCCGTGCTCAATCGACCTTTCAGATTTTTATCCGTCAGAGTTTTTTGTCCGAAGTTATCAAATGAATAGAATACGCTCTGAACATCTGCATTGGACACTTTCCCCCGCAAGGAAAGTTTTGGCAATGGATTCGCTCCGGAATTATCCATCTCTCCCGACACCCGTACCAGCGCTCCTTTAAAGGCCTTCATTACAAAATACTCGATTCGGAGTGCGTTGTCTTTCACCGTAAACTCGCCCTTCATGTTTGACGCTGCAAATCGCTTGTAACTTACTTTGTCAGCATTTAGTTTGGCCGTGATTTCAATTTGATCAATGGCATCGTCCAGCAACTCAGAAAGTTTAAGTTGATTTTTTCTTCGTTTCACTACCTGCTGACGCGGAGCAAGCAAAGTTTCCAGCCAATTGAGCTTCCAATTGGGGATGTTGATATTAACCAGCGAACGTAAAGGTTTCGGTGAACCAAATAGATAGGGAATGAGATCAATTACACTGCCTTTAAGGTATAGCATATTAGGTCCGTCGGAGAAACTCAGATCTGAGAACACGAAAGATTTTTCATTAAAAACCACATCTCCGCTTATTTTTCTTAACTGAACCTGTCTTGGTAAATAATCCATCCCCAAATTCCGTAAAGACACTTTTCCCCACAGTTTTCCATTGAAACGATCCGTGGATGCATCATAGAATTTGTTTAAACTTCCATTAAAATGAAAATCAATATGCGCCCGGCCATTTTTGAAACGGTAACGCGTAGGATCCAGCAACTGATCCAGATTGGATGAATCCGCATTTAAATAACCGTCCAGCTTTGCATGAGGATCTACGAAATTATTCACAACAAGTTTAACACTGAATGGTATTTTACCAAAATATCCTTTCACATTGGGGGCTGTAAGCCTGGCGTTTAAAGGACCAGGTGATTGAAGAGAATCACCCTGATTGGTATAATAACCTTCGGCAACGACGTTATTCAGACTGCCAATGCGTAGCTCATATACAAACGGATGTGTTTTGAAACGAAGATTGACCTTTGGTTTTTCGCCTTTTCCCCTACCCAGAAGTCTCACATCGGTGTCAACAAGCGACTTAACACCGATTGAATCGATTTGTGCTCTTACCTTTTGCGGAAGTAGTGGCAACGCATGATCCACAGCAATGGCTTTTGCCTGAAAATTGAGTTGAAAAGGATTCAGCGTGTCCCGAAGATTGAACACGCCACTGATATTAATTTTATCTTGTGTGCTGGTCTCCAATACGGATGGATAAATTGTCAGCTTTTTCTCGTTTTCCCTGTATGAAAGCAGCATATTGATATTTGTTTCCTGATTGATCAGAAAACCTCCTTTTTCCGGCTTGAAGATCAAGCCATTGAAATAGACCGAACCAGAGAAATTGGCATTGGTAGCAGTGTCTGTTAAGGTGATGAGATTCTTTGCATCACGAAAGAGCCCTCCATAGCCTTTCCCCGTGGTGGAGTCGGCGTAACTTACAGCAAAATTGATAAAACGAAGATTACTTAGTTTTTTTATAAATCCGTCTTTACTTCCTGCGTTGTCCTTTTGAGTTTTGTCCTGATCAGCTTTCTTAAATATCGTAAGATTGGAGTAGCCGTCCTTTCTCACAAAAATCCGCAGACTTCCGTTTTGCAGTACCAGATTTTTTATTTTAATATCGCCTTTATACAACCCGTTTAAATCCAAAGTTGCATGAAGTAATTCCAAATCAAGGAACGGGGTATGGTGCTCTTTATAAAGGCTGTCAGTAATTTTCACATTGGCAAGGGTAAAATTAAGACCGAAACCTCCACGGAAAGGCCGAAACCTAAAATCCCCTATTTCCAGATTACCATTCAACTGTTCATTAACCATTTCCTGCACCTTACGAAACAGTTCTTCCCTGTTGCGGTACAGCCATAGCTCTACTGCACCAAAAAGCAAAATGCCTACCAACGCAACAATTCCGGTAATTTTTAAAAATTTCGAAAACATGAAAAGAGGGAATGATTAACCACAATATGGCAACAAAACAGTTACGCGCCAGTGGTATGATAAAGGAATGTTACTAATAACATGCCACAAAATACTTTGCCCTGGATTGTTAACAGAGGTTGCACCTGTCAATTTCGCTATTCACAGCAAAAAATGCTAGTTTTGCGCACTCTTTTGTATACGAAGAGGTAATGATCATAAAATACTGCGAATAAAAATGCTACTAAGCGAACAGGAAATTTTACGCCGGCAGAAGCGCGAAGAGTTAATGCGCATGGGTATAGAACCATATCCAACCGAAGAATTTACGGTGAATACTTACGCCGCAGATATCAATAAAAACTACGAGAACAATAAGATTGATTATAAGAATGTGACCATGGCCGGCCGTTTGATGGGATTCCGGATTATGGGAAGTGCGGCCTTTGCTGAGATGCAGGATAGCAGCGGCCGTATACAACTATACTTCCGCCGCGACGACCTTTGCCCGGGCGACGACAAAACTCTCTACAACACGGTGTTTAAGAAGTTGCTCGATATCGGTGACATCATTGGTGTAAAAGGCTTTGTGTTCACTACGCAAACAGGTGAAATATCTGTTCATGTGCAGGAATTCAAACTATTAAATAAATCTCTTCGTCCTCTGCCTGTTGTGAAGCGCGATGAGGAAGGAAACATCTATGACGGATTTACAGACCCTGAATTGCGTTATCGCCAGCGTTATGTGGATTTGATCGTTAATCCTGATGTACGCGATATTTTTATCAAGCGCGCCAGGATTATTACCACCATGCGTTCTTACTTTGACTCAAAGAGCTGGCTGGAAGTAGAAACGCCTGTGTTACAGACCATCCATGGCGGTGCGGCAGCAAGACCTTTCGAAACACATCACAATGCGTTGGACCTGGGTCTTTACCTGCGTATTGCAACAGAACTTCACCTTAAACGCCTCATTGTAGGCGGTTTCGAGGGAGTATACGAGTTCGGCAAATTGTTCCGGAACGAAGGTATGGATCGTACCCACAATCCGGAATTCACAACGGTGGAGCTATACGTGGCTTACAAAGACTACCTGTGGATGATGAAAATGACCGAAGAAGTGCTGGAAAAGGCTGCTTTCGCTGTTAACGGAACTACAAAAGCAACTTTTGGAGATACTGAGCTTGATTTTGCAGGGCCTTATCCGAGATTAAGTATTACAGATGCCATCCATCAATATACCGGCCTGAATGTAGATGCGCTCGACGAAGTTGCTATCCGTGAAAAATGCCGCGAGTGGGGTATGGAAGTAAATGACAGCATGGGCAAAGGAAAGCTGATTGACGAGATTTTCGGAGAAAAAGTGGAGGAGCATATCATTCAGCCGACTTTCATTACCGATCATCCGGTGGAAATGTCGCCGCTTACCAAAAAGCACCGAAGCAAGCCTGGAATGGTGGAGCGTTTTGAGCTTTTTGTCAACGGAAGAGAAATTGCCAATGCCTATTCTGAGCTCAATGACCCTATTGAACAAAGAGAGCGCTTTGAAGATCAGCTGAAACTGAAAGAGCGGGGGGATGATGAGGCCATGGAGGTGGACGACGATTTCCTGCGGTCGCTTGACTACGGTATGCCCCCTACATCCGGTATTGGAATTGGTATTGACAGGCTAACGATGTTACTCACAAATAATTCGAGTATTCAGGAGGTAATCTTCTTCCCTCAAATGCGTCCTGAAAAGAAACAGGAGATCGCAAAAGATGAAGATTATGTAAATGCCGGCGTACCGGCAGTGTGGATACCTGCATTGCAAAAAATGAATATTCTCACCATTGAGCAGCTTAAAGCCGCCAGTCCCAATAAGATATTCAATGATCTGGGTGGAATGCGCAAGAAGCTCAAAATAGAAGATAAGCTCCCGACTGTGGACGATATAAAAAGCTGGGTGGAATAAGCCTTGAAATCACTTCAAATGAAAAATGCCGGATCGCGAAATCCGGCATTTTTCATTTCTGCAAAAAAAATACAACTATATCTTTTTTACCTGTACAGCGTTAAGACCTTTTTTCCCTTCAACAACCTCGTATTCAACCTGGTCGTTTTCACGAATTGTAAGCCCTCCTAATCCTGTCACATGGACAAAGATGTCTCTGTTTGTGTCGTCTTCAACGATGAAGCCGTATCCCTTAGCTTCATTGAAAAATTTTACAGTACCTGTTGGCATAATGTTGTAAATAAAAAATTAAATAAGGTGAAAATACATCAGAATTGTAACCGCTCCATTTTACCCCTCTTTTCCTTAACCAAACAATTGAGCGATGCACAACCGATTGACAAAAGAAATTTTGGAATTTTTAATCAAGACATCTTAATAATAATGAACCACTTACAAATTCCTTAATCACAAAGAAACAAAAATTGTGCGTAAAATAATTTATTTGATTCAATAATTTGAAAATTTACGAGTTAAAGGTAATTTGCTATTTTGCCACTTTTGATTGTAATTTTGCCAAAGCACTTGTAATTGGCGATGAAAATTGCTAAATATGAGGCAATTATTGTAAAAGAGGATATGAACAAGCTTCGGTATTTCGTAGAGGATCAGATATTTGGTGTATGTGCGAAGTTGGGAGAAAGGCTCAATTTTCCAGCCAGTAGTATTCGATTATACTTCATATACGCCACTTTCATGACTTTCGGGTCTCCCATCATACTTTATCTTGTGCTTGCTTTCTGGCTGGAACTACGCCAGCACTGGAGAAGACACAACAGCCCTACAATCTGGGAACTTTAGGAAATGCAATTCCCGTGAGCTGTGTGAACTTATGTTTTCCTAAAATAAAATATTCCCATACCACACTTCTGTAGTAAAGAGGTGCTCTGTATGTAAATCTTTTTTGACCTTTCGTAAGTGACGGAATCATCGCATAAAATGCGAAATGAGCGCGTACGATAGCCAATACGTCGGGCCATGCACCAGTAGCCATAAACCGAACACTGGAGATACCATCTAGTACCAGTCTGAAAAAAATTGTTTTCCACCTTCTGCCTTTCGGAAGGTTTTTAAAAAGCATAATCAGGTTATTCCTGTAATTCAGAAATGTCTTTTTGGGATTTGATTTGTGCAATGTACCACCTCCTACATGATACACTGTTGATTTCCCGGAGTAGGTAATCCGATACCCCAAATTGAGCAAACGCCAGCAAAGATCGATTTCCTCCATATGGGCAAAAAATCGCTGGTCAAATCCATTGGCTTCATGAAAAGCATCGGCCTTTACGAATAAGCAAGCACCCGTTGCCCAGAATACATCCCGCTCGTCATCATACTGCCCGAAATCCTCTTCCCGTGTATCAAAAATTCTTCCACGGCAGAATGGATAACCCAGATAATCCATGTAGCCCCCGGCTGCACCGGCATATTCAAAATGTGTTCGCAAGTCATATGCCAGGATTTTTGGCTGACAGGCAGCTATCTTTTCATCAGATTCCATGTAGGATATCACGGGCTCAATCCAACCGTCCGTAACCTCTATATCTGAATTGAGCAGTATATAATAGTCGGATTTAATTTGCATAAGTGCCTCATTATAACCACCCGCATAACCTTTGTTCTCTGAAATAGCAAGCGTTTTTACCAGTGGATAATGCGTATGAAGCCATTCCATGGATTGATCTGACGACGCATTATCAGCTACCCATATGTCGTATCCCACAGAGTGTGCGATCACACCCGGCAGGAACTGCTCAAGATAATGTTTACCGTTAAAATTCAGGATAACAATTGCAACACTGGGGAGGGTCATGAAAAGCGTGTATTATTTCATTAATCCACCCAGATCCAAACCCGGAATATTAGGAAGAACTCCGTCTGTAGCCTTTTGAAGATGTTCTTTAATCTTAGGTTCAATACGCTCATAAGCCTTGTTAACAGCTGCCACGATAAGATCCTGAAGCATTTCTTTGTCATCCGGATTGATCAGGTCTTTATCAATATCCAGTCCGATCAAACTTTTTTGCCCATTTACGGTAGCCTTTACCATTCCTCCACCCGACTCGGCTGTTTCAATAATGGTTGCCAATTGTTCCTGAGCATCTTTCATACGAGACTGAAGGTCTTTCATTTTCCCCATCAGCCCCATCATATCTGCCATATTTCCAAACATATCTCTAATATTTTATAGTACTATATAAACCCGAAATGGCCACAAAGGTTCTATCTCAGGAGCATAAAAGTACCGCTTTTTTCAACTTTTTGGTCAAGATCATCTTTGAAAGTAATTTTATAAAGATACCATCCAAGTTCCGCAAGTTCATTTTTCACCTTTCCATTCCATCCTAAATTTTGATCTGTTGTATGAAAGACAACTCCTCCCCAACGATTATAGATAGTAAAACTATAGGATGTCAATTCAGTAGTGATTGGCTTTATGTCATCATTTTTAAAATCATCATTGGGTGTAAATGCAGTTGGAAAGAAGATATCAGTATTTCTTTTATATACAACTGCATTGGAAAGACTTTCCCAGTTACCATTGTCAGAAGTTGCTTTAATCTGAAAAGTGTACTCGGGATCACTATCAGAGTCCAGCCTAGCCGTAAAAGACAGATTAGGCCCAACAACAATTTCCTGTGCGCTACCACTGCTACCGGTTTGCAACATGGTATAATCATCAATAGGCTCCAAAAAAGGCAGATCATTAGACCATGTAAAAGTGGAATGTTTTTTTTGAAGTAGAATGGTGCATATCGGAGGTGTGGCAGGATAATGTTGCCCGCAGGATGAGTAGCTCAATTTATAACAATATGACTGATCAGATGGATGAACATTATTGTCGTCAAGATATTCATTCTGGGAATTAAGAATCATAACCCTTTTGAACAGGCCACTTACACTTTCTGCCCTTTCAATCGTCAGGTCGTAGGATTTTCCAGGCGCTTCGGCTACTATGAGTACTTTATCTCCACTTACACTCACCGACGCTTTCGCCAGACCTACACTTCCTGTGTTATCTACCTTAATCAATTCCTCCGCGGATTTTGAGGAGGCACCTACTAATATCGCTTTTACATAATATACCTCAACGTCACCACAGTCAACATCTGTATCCGTAAATTCGACTTCTCCGATATCATTAAATGTTTTGTACAAATTCCCATTTTTATACAATTCGTAACTCTTAAAATCACCCGCAACCGGATATTTATTCCAAGATAATTTTACCGCGCCACTATTTGACACAGCCTTGATAGCCATACTGGTTATTGGCTTTGATGGTAGACTGCCTCCGCAATTATCAATCGACATTAACCTAACCGTGTAAGCTACATCTTTAATCACTGGCTTGATAGAAAATGTGTTAGTCCCACCCAACGACCAACTTCCACCATTCGTAAAGTTTGCACCTCCGTCAGCACTGTACTGCACCTGCGTTTTAATTGCATCAATCCCTTTGTAAGTAAAAGACAAACTTCCGCCGGCTGACATTTCGAGAGTGTTGACTTGAATGCCTGCTAGCTCCGCTACCTCAAATTTTATTGGGATAGATTTCGGGACACCCTCTTTACAACCGGTAGAATTATTATGCAAGCCTGTAATCTTTACAGTTGGAGAAACTGAAGTGCTGGTGTATGTATGTGGCAAAATTAGAGCATCTCCTTTGTTCCATTTCTTAATTGGCGATCCATCTCCCCAGTTTATTTCTATTTGATCGTAGGCGTTAAGCACCACATCCTGAGTAAGAACTAAATTAATATTCCCACCGCCACAGGAGCTGTAACTGGCCGTAACACCACTACTTTCGATAACTTTTACATTTTCACAATGATATAACGTTTGACCATTTGTTGTAAAAACTCTCTGTAAAACTGTATAGTTACCTGGGAAATTATAGGAAAATGTAAGGCTAGGAAGAAGATCTAAGTAAGCCAGGTTTTGTGTGGATGTTCCATCGTATCTGGTAACATACCCTATGCCCTCATTAGCTGGATTAGACACCAAATTCGTAACTTTGATTGGAGCCGCAACGCAGACCTCGGTACTGCTCAATGTAAAACTTCCTCCTTCCCTGCTACACAACCCTTGTGCTGACACTCTGCCACCAATCAATAATAAAGCTACGCCGTATACTAAGTGTGTTTTCAATTTCATAATTAACTTTTTAAACCAAATAGCCTTATCCCTGTTGAAAGGTCCAGGACACAGATTTTAAAAACGAAGGTGCAAATTTAAGAGATTTGCCGCTGATTCCCTTACCATTAACTATTAAAAGAAGTGTGATAAGGATTGTAATGTAGTTATCTGACCAGCATCAAACCACCTGTTTTAGAAATGGGCTCACCTTTTAGTGTGGTTGCTTCTATTTTATAGACATAATGTCCATCTGCCGCCGGTTTTCCACTAATATTTCCGTCCCAACCATCCACGGCATTTTCTGACTGGAACACCATTTCTCCCCAACGGCTGTAAATCCTTATTCTGAAAGAATTGGTAAATATGCTTTTCACTTCAAACTTATCATTGTGCGTATCTCCATTCGGGGTAAAGATGTCCGGTATAAGCATGATCACATCTCCGCTGATACTGACTACGTTGGAATAACTGATCATGTTACCCGACTTCGCCTTTACCTTAAAACTACTGTTCCCATCGGCATTCAGATCAATTGCATGCCTCGTTTCAAGTTGCTTTGGCATTTCATCCTGTACCGCTCCTGCCGCATCCATTTTTACCAGATCGTAAGACTCAATACCAGAGGAAAACGGCGACTTATCCGACCAGGAAATATCCTGGATATTATTTGTCAGTAGAATAGAACATATCGGATCGCTTGGCGGGGAAATTTTCTTGCACGAATTTTCGTAAATAAAGCGGTAACAGTAAGAGGTTGAGGAAGTGTTTACATCTGTATCTTCATAGTTAATGCTCTGGTTACCGGGTGGCGAAACCTGCAGAAAATCAGAACTTCCTGCATTTGCACGTTCTACAATCAGATTATAAGTGGAAGTTATCCCATTACCCGAAAAGCTAACCAACGTGGAAACGAGATTGACATCATCCACTGCAACGCTAGCCGTTGTAATTTTTTCAGGATCAGAAGTGGTCGGCACCAACTCCAAAGGTGCAGAATAGGAGCGCACATCACCGTCTGCAACCAATAACTGATAAGTGTACGTTTCCCCGCACTTTACCTTATCATCGGAAAAGAAGAGCGCATCGGCTGAATTGAATACAAGTTCATCTTTGCTTGTTCCGTTATCTCTGAGTATCTGATAAACCAGTGGTCCTCCCGAACTACTGTACGAACTCCAGGTCATGGAATTTGATTCGTCGCTAACAACAATGTCTTTCTTTAGAGCAACGCTGTTGGCTATCGGGCTGTCAGTTGGGTTGTCACAGATATCTTTTGATATTAATTTAAAATTATAAACCTTAGACGGATCAAGCCCTTCAACCAGTATAGATACTTCACCACTCACATGGCTCTTTTTATTGGTTGTTGCGAATTGTCCTCCATCGGAAATAAACAACTCTGATTCAATATCTTGCATACCATTGAAAACAATCAATGCCTTGCCGTCCGCTGACATCTCGATTCTCTTTATTTTGATACTCGCCAAAGATGGAGGGTTAATTAGGCCCGTCAAAGTGTTAGACTTTACTTCGGAAGCACAAAAACCCTGATTGTAAATCCCTTTTATTTTGACGGAAGGATTTATACCTAAGACCTTATCGTGAATAAGTAACCCGCCCTTGTTCACCTTTATCTTTTGTCCATTTCCCCAATCAATCTCGATGGCATCGTATGCCTGGTAAATTGCGTCGTCAACAAGTGTAAGTCTAACCCGTCCGCTTTTACAAGTTGTAAGTTGCGCATTTGGCGCAGCTGTTTCGCGTACCACAATATCTTTACAAGCAGTAAATCCAACCACAGCTGTACCCCATTGTAATATGGTGTATGTCCCTGCCTTTGTATAACTGTATGAGGTGGAACTAGTTCTCAGGATTTTATCAGGAATATCTACTTGACCTTTCGCTAAATCATAAACATATTCAATGAGATCTGCACCCGTTTTCTTATTAGTCACTGTAACCGTCAAAGGTGCACAACCTTCCGACTGTGCAACGTCAAACGCACCACCCCCAGGGTTACTACACACAGGCGCTTGCCCCTTAACCCCAATCGAAAAAAGCAAAAATGGAATAAGCAGGGATAATAAAAGTAATATTCTTTTCATCGGGGTTAGTTTTATACCTGCAAACTGCTATTATTATTGTCAGCGTCGTTGAAACGCATTGAGGTAATCCTTTGTTCTCTGTAATACAAATTCAAAAATAGAACTTTTCCACATTTAGACTGTACCTTTGAATTTTAAAACGAGTTTTTGTTCAAAAGTATTTTTCATCAACTCAATTAATGAACAATAACGGTGATACGACTGTGTTAGATACAATTGAAGAAGCAATAGCTGCGATACGTCGCGGAGAAATGATTATTGTTGTTGACGATGAAGATCGCGAAAACGAGGGCGATTTTATATGTGCTGCCGAACTGATCACACCTGAAATCGTAAATTTCATGGCCCGTGAAGGTCGGGGTTTAATATGTGTTCCCATCACAGAAGAACGTTGCGCGGAGCTTGACCTGGAAATGATGGTCGGTAACAACACAGCATTACACGAAACAGCGTTTACTGTTTCGGTAGATCTTTTAGGACACGGCTGCACAACGGGTATATCGGCAAGCGACCGTGCCAAAACGATTCAGGCGCTGGTAGACCCTGAAACAAAACCCGAAGATCTTGGCCGCCCAGGTCACATTTTCCCATTAAGAGCTAAAAAAGGTGGCGTTTTACGCCGTACCGGCCACACAGAAGCGGCGATTGATTTCCCACGCCTCGCTGGCCTTGCTCCGGCAGGTGTACTTGTTGAGATTCTGAACGAAGATGGCTCCATGGCACGTCTTCCGCAACTTCGGGAAATCGCAAATAAGTTTGACTTGAAGCTGGTCAGCATTAAAGATCTGATCGAATACAGGTTAAAGGAAGAATCGCTGATCAAAAGGGAAATAGGCGTTGATATGCCAACCAATTGGGGGCATTTCGATTTAATCGCTTACCGCCAGATTAATACAGGTGATCTCCATCTTGCCCTTGTAAAAGGGACCTGGGAAAAAGACGAACCTGTACTGGTTCGCGTCCATTCGTCCTGCGTTACCGGTGATATCTTTGGATCATGCCGCTGCGACTGTGGTCCTCAGCTACACGCAGCGATGGAAATGGTTGATAAGGCAGGAAAAGGTGTTATCGTATACATGAACCAGGAAGGACGAGGCATAGGTCTGCTCAACAAACTGAAAGCTTACAAACTTCAGGAAATGGGCCGCGATACTGTGGAAGCCAATCTGGAACTCGGGTTTACAAGCGATGAGCGTGATTATGGCGTCGGTGCACAAATATTGCGTGACCTGGAAGTTTCAAAAATAAAATTGATTTCCAACAATCCGAAAAAGCGTGCCGGGCTGATTGGCTACGGTCTGGAAATAGTTGACTCAGTGGCTATTGAAATCGCATCCAATCCGCATAACGAGAATTATCTTATTACAAAAAGGGATAAGATGGGTCACAATCTAAGCAATCTTACTTTCCCTGTAAACAAAGGATGAGTCAGGTAAAACGCGCTTTAACGAGTGAAGATATCAGTAAATGTCGCAGAGCTATTCAGGCTTTACGACCTTTGCTGACTGACGAACTGTACCATGAAGCTGTTAGTAAAACACTGGCAGACAATCGTCAGCTTATCTACATCGAAGGAAACGGTGAGGCAGCGGGCATAGCAGTATTCGAAACCGGATATAATCTTTTTCGCGGAAAGTACATTTACATCGACGATCTTTCAACATTACCCGAATATCGCGGAAACGGTTATGCGGGAATTCTGCTGGACTGGATTTTTGAATATGCCAAACAGCAAGGCTTTGATCAGGTTGATCTGGATTCCGGGGTCAGTGAAACTCGCACGGATGCACACAGGCTGTATCTTAACAAGCGGTTTCAGGTGGCGAGTTTGCACTTCGTCGCAAAACTTTAATATTAATAAGAGCTCCGGATTACAAGGAGCTTTTTCTTAAAAACAGAATTATACATACATGAATATTCATCAGGTTTTTGAAGCATTTAACTCACTTCGTGTACTCGTAATTGGTGATGTAATGCTTGATTCTTACGTCTGGGGAAAAGTTGATCGCATATCTCCCGAAGCACCAGTGCCGGTAGTTAATGTTCAAAAAAGAGAATATCGACTTGGCGGAGCAGGGAATGTACTGTTGAACGTTCAGGCGTTGGGAGCAGAAGCCATCATTTGTACGGTAATTGGCACCGATTCTCCCGGAGATCTACTTCATAATAGTTTGGTAGAAAAGGGATTAAACTGCGAAGGGTTGATTCGTAGCGACAATCGTATCACAACTATTAAAGAAAGAATTATCGCTGGCTCGCAGCAAGTTGTAAGAATTGACACCGAAACGGACAAACCTATCGACCGTCAGGAAACAGCAAGACTGATAGCCAAGGCGAAGGAATTGATTCCTTCTTGCCAGGTGATTATTTTTGAAGATTACGACAAAGGTGTTCTTACACCAGAGTCAATTTCCGAAATTACCGACTTTGCAAATGAACATAATGTTCCGACGGTTGTAGATCCCAAGAAACGGAATTTTCTTGCCTACAACAATACAACGCTATTCAAACCAAACCTGAAAGAACTGAGAGAGGGTTTGAAAATAGACTTTAATGTTGATAATCCGGAAGAGCTCAGAGCTACGGTTCAGCACTTGAAAGAAACACTCAACGTGAAAGGAGCATTAATTACACTTTCTGAGCGAGGTGTTTTTATTGATTTTGAAGAAGAAATCCACAAGCTTCCTGCCCATATTCGTCAAATCGCCGACGTATCCGGAGCCGGAGACACCGTTATCAGCATTGCAGCCTGTTGTGTTGCATTGGGCCTTCCTCCCAAATCCATTGCTGCGATTTCGAATCTGGGCGGTGGACTTGTTTGTGAAATGATAGGCGTAGTTCCAATAGACAAGGAGCTATTGAAAACGGAAGCCGCCAAGCTGAGCTGATTTACCAGTTGACTCCCGTTTGTCCTAACCCAAGTTTTCGGATGAATCTTGATGAAAATCCTGATCTGCTTGTGATATACCTTACACTGGCACCAATGTAAGGTGTTGTTGCCGGTGTATGAGAGGTCAGGTTTTCCCGGGCGCTATTAAAAGTTCTGAGTTGACGGAAAGTTGTCACCCCGGCTTCCAAAGAAACATTGATCGCCGAAAACAAATGTGCATTTGCAGCAATCCCTGTTTTGATCTGACGGTAATTCTCACGTCTCAGCATTTTTTCATCCGGCGTTTGAATCTGAAAACCACCGCTATAACCATTTAAGCCAGCTAGCATATCCACGTTAAACCATTTGGTTGCCTTGTAATTGGCATTGATCATAAACGGTAACAGCGCTGAAATTCTCCAATGTCCGAGCCCTTTATTGATTCCAAAAACGGGTACGAACCGCAATTTCTGATTGTAGGTAATTGCCGATCCATAGATAATCTGCGTTCGTAATCCTAAGATATGCATTCGGGCAGCACCTCCCCAAAAGAATGGTTGCGGAGAAAAAAATGTTTCATTACTCTCCGTCACACCCAATCCACCGCCATATACCCAAAGGCGATCTTTGATGCTTGCCTGTAATCTGAGTACACCAACAGAAAGGGTTTTGTACCCGTTGTCCGGTACATTTTTGCCATCAATGGTCGGCTGTATTTGAGTAAACTGTGCAAGCATAACGGTATGCACAGCTCGAAGGTCTAGTTTCTTTTTAAGGCTATATCCAAGCTGCACTTCACTTTGGATGGGAATCACACCATAAAATCCACTCCTGGTAACGCCATAATCCCGTGTGCCGTCAAGACTTGATGGTACGTTATAATCCGCTTTCAGGGTTACATTGGGATAAAACAAACGACTTAGAGAAAAGTGCTGTGCGTAGGTATGCGATACCGACGTCAACAGAAAACATACCAAGAGGCTGCGATAACGATTCATGAAAATATGTTGGGGTGCGATTTTGGGCAAATAACGAGAAAAGGTGTTGTGTATTGTACCAAAACAGCAATATGAACTTTCGCTTAAAATTTGTTCATTTACAACTTTCATTGATTCTCACCTCCCTGCCATGATCAAATTCCCTTCATTTAATACACTTGCCAATAGTTCACTAGATACCATTTCGAGATACAAGCTAGTTACACTTCTGGCCCTGACCAAAGTGGTCCTCTTCATTTGGTATATTGAAACCCCTTATAAAAACGAAATCTTACGCAATGACTTAACACGATTGTTGTACATAAGCTTTCTTTCGGTTCCATTAGCGATCGCAATTACCATTTCTGCTAAACGTCATTCTTGGAAAAACACTTTAGTCGCTGGAATCTGGGTACTAACAGGCGTAGTACTTGCTCTGTATTACTTCTCAATTAAACAGGCTCCAGACCAAACCGACTATTATCGGTTTATGATTTTTTTTGCAGGAGTCCATCTTTTGGCTTCCTATGCTCCTTTTATACGATCCAATGAGCTTAATGGATTCTGGCAATTTAACAAAATGCTCTTCTTACAATTTCTGAATGCTACCCTATATTCAATCACTTTGTATGTTGGATTACTCATTGCTATTCAAACCATTAAATTTCTCTTCAATGTTAAATTTTCATTTGAAATTGAGGCAGATCTGGCGGTGTTTATTTTTGCACTTTTTCACACCATTTTCTTTTTAAGTAAAATTCCGACACAACTAGCTGATCTGGAACAGGAAGTGGTATATCCGCCCGGATTAAAAATATTTACCCAATATGTTCTGCTTCCACTTGAAGTTGTTTACCTGGTTATATTATATGCTTACGTTGGCAAGATCCTCTTCCAATGGACTTTACCTGATGGTGGCGTAGCATATCTCACCCTGGCATTTTCTATTGCAGGCATTTTAGCATTACTGCTCCTTTATCCGTTGCGGGATAATCCAGGAGAACGTTGGATCAAAATGTATAGTCACCGATTCTATCTTGCCTTATTACCACTTATTGTTTTACTGGGTATCGGTATTTTTCGAAGAATTAATGATTATGGTGTAACCGAAAATCGTTACCTGGTAGCTGTTCTTACGTTTTGGCTTGCAGGAACAACTATTTATTTTTTGTTTGTAAAAAAGAACGACATCCGGGTTATCCCGGTATCACTTTCAATCATTTGTGTTCTGGTCTGTATTGGCCCCTGGAATATTTTCTCCATCGCTCAGAGCAGTCAATTAAACCAATTTCAACATCTTCTTACCACTCACAAATTATTGACTAAGGATAATAAAATTGGGCTATCCGCAGAAATCCCTCAAAAAGACTACGATCAACTTTTCTCAATTATTAATTTCTTCCAACAAAGAGATTCCAATGTACTGGCGAAGTTTTTTCCCTCATTTCCGATAGATAAGAAAGATGTAAATCGCATATCTATTCATCATGGTCGAATGAGAGATCATCTAAACAAGTTTGTTTCGTCTGACAAAATCTCCAAAGAGGACTATTTCACTCAATTCTCTGTCGCAGGATCTTCTAATACAGAGATAATCAACATTGATAAGTTCAAATACTTATTTTTCTTTTCCACTTGGGAAGAGAAAAAATTCAATAATAATAGATTAATGCTTATAAGTAGTGACTTTGGAGCTACGCTTACCCTATTCCATAAAGGCAAAAAGATAGCGTTTTGGGATATTGCAAAAAAAGAAAAAGAGCTAAGAAAAAGTTTAAGAACAAACTACGAGGACATTCCACAAAAGTTGATGATTTTAGAATATGATGATGAAAACTTCAAAGCGAAACTAATATTAACCTCGATTTCAAAAAATAGCACAAGTTACAATTACCAAGGCATGATTGTCCACAATTAACCACCTTCATACAATAGTATTTTTTAATAATTCAACAGTATTAAATATCAATATTCTCTCATACTGAAACTATTATGAAACAATTGCTAACCACCATTTTGGTACTATTGTCGTATCTCACATTCGCCCAAACCCCCGAACCCACCTTCGCTGAAAAACTCGGCTATCCTAAAGGCAAAAAGGTTTTGATCATTCATGTCGACGATGTGGGCATGTCTTACGAATCCAATCAGGGAGCTATAAAAGCAATACGGGAAGGCGTTGCCAATTCTCTGAGTGTGATGATGCCCTGTGGCTGGGTGCCGGGTTTTGTAAATTATTGGAAAGAAAACAAAGATATTGATGCGGGTCTGCATCTGACCCTGACGTCGGAGTGGAAGGATTACCGTTGGGGACCACTGGCAGGAAAATCCAATGTAAAAGGATTAGTAGATTCGCAGGGAGCGATGTGGCGAAGTGTTGGGGATGTTGTAAAAAACGCATCACCTGACGAAGTAGAAGCGGAAATCCGTGCACAACTTGATCGTGCCCGCACCATGGGACTGGAACCTACACACCTTGATTCTCATATGGGGACGTTGTTCGCAACCCCTGAGTTTTTGCAACGGTATTTAAAAGTAGGCATGCAGGAAAAAATCCCGGTGATGTTTCCAGGAGGGCATAACACGGTTGTACAGCAACAGGAGAAAGTAATCGGCGATCAGCTGGCTATGACCAGAATGGTTGGAAAACAACTTTGGGATGCAGGATTACCTGTTCTGGATGATCTAGAAAACAGCAGCTATGGCTGGAAAGGTCCAGAAAATGGTGATAAGTCAGAAAAAGCGCTTCAAAAATACAAGACTGAAAAGTACATCAACGCCATAAAAAACATCAAACCGGGACTTACGATGGTGATTATGCATTGTACCATTCATTCAGAAATTTTCCCGCACATTTCAGATTCGCATATTACCCGAGAAGGAGATTTTCTGGCAATGATTGATCCTGAATTGAAGAAATACATTGAAAAAGAAGGAATTATTTTGACAACCTGGCGGGAGGCTATGGAGAGACGGGCGAAGGTGAAGTAAGGTTTGACATTTACCATAAAAAACAAAAACCCTGACAACCAAAGTCATCAGGGCTTTATTATTTCAAAAGGCTAAAAGCCAATAGCTTCCTACAAATCTATCGCTTCTCCATACGCAGCTTCAACAGCACCTTTCAATGCTTCTGACATTGTTGGGTGAGGGTGAATTGCACGCATAATCTCGTGAGAAGTTGTTTCCAGTTTACGGGCTACAACCACTTCCGCGATCATTTCAGTTACGTTTGCTCCGATCATGTGAGCTCCTAGGAACTCACCGTATTTCGAATCAAAAATAACTTTTACGAAACCGTCAGTAACACCGGCACCAACCGCTTTACCAGACGCTTTGAACGGGAATTTACCCACTTTGATATCGTAACCAGCTTCGCGGGCTTTCTTTTCAGTAAAGCCAACAGAAGCGATTTCTGGCTGGCAATAAGTACATCCTGGGATGTTTCCGTAATCCAGAGCTTCTGTTTTGTGACCAGCAATTTTCTCAGCGCAGATGATACCTTCCGCAGTTGCAACGTGTGCCAAAGCAGGACCAGGTGTACAGTCACCGATTGCGTAAAATCCAGGAACGCTGGTTTCGTACCATTCGTTTACTGAAATTTTACCTTTATCTGTTTTGATGCCCGTTTCTTCAAGACCGATGTTTTCGATGTTTGAAACGATTCCGGCAGCCGACAAGACTACTTCCACTTCGAAAGTCTTTTCTCCGTCCGGCGTTTTAACAGAAACTTTGCATCCTTTTCCGCTTGTATCTACTGTTTGAACAGTCGAGTTTACATACGTTTCGATACCAAGCTTTTTATATTGTTTCGCTATTTCTTTTGAGATATCCTCATCTTCAACAGGAACCAGGTTTGGAAGGAATTCAACAACAGTTACTTTCGTGCCCATTGATGCATACACATAAGCAAACTCCATTCCGATTGCACCCGAACCAACAACCAAAAGAGATTCTGGTTGTTTTTCAAGACTCATCGCCTTGCGGTATTCGATTACTTTAGTACCGTCGATTTTAATATTCGGCAACTCACGTGCACGTGCACCTGTTGCGATGATCACACCTTTTCCTGCTGTATAATCTGTTGTTTTACCATCTTTGTCGGTAACGGCAACAGTTTTGCTTCCTTTTACTTTACCTGCACCCATGATGACATCAATCTTGTTTTTCTTCATCAGGAAGGAAACGCCTTTGCTCATCGTATCGGCCACACCACGGCTACGTTTGATTACCGCACCAAAATCAGCAGAATATTCTCCTGCATTGATACCATAATCTTTCGCATGTTTGATATATTCAAAAACCTGTGCACTTTTAAGAAGCGCTTTTGTAGGGATGCAACCCCAGTTCAGGCAAATTCCACCTAAACTCTCCTTTTCAACAATTGCTACTTTAAGACCTAATTGAGAGGCACGGATTGCTGCGGGATAACCACCGGGACCGCTTCCAACAACGATCACGTCATATGTTTGAGCCATTTTCTGGTATTTTTATTTGTAAGAAATGGGTTGACAAAAAATTTCCACAAAGTTAAGACGATTTGCCGGAATGCCTACACTGACAAGAGAAGCTATTTACATGAACCTGATGGTAATCATCATTTGTTGTACCTTTGTGACTTTCAAACCTTAGTTGGTGCGGATTGAATGTGCTTAAATGTTATTTGAAGATTTGTGAAACTCAATATTTTGTAATTCACGGCTTCTCTGACAAACAACTTTATTACGGTGCTCTGCACCTCTTAATATTTCGTTTTACCCAGTTTTCTACAAGTATTGCGGCGCTCTGCGCCTGGGGCTAAAAGGTGCAGCGCACCGAAGTATTTGTAGAAAAGCAAAAACAATAAAATTGGGAGGTGCAGCGCACCGTGATAATGATTATTTAAAAGCCAGACACTCCGTATGTGAGGTTATTTTTTTACTAAAAATTCAAAACTTCAAATGACAGCAGAGCAATTGAAAGACTTGAAGGCCCGTGTAGAGGCTTTGGGGAGGTATCTTTGACTACGGTAACCGTAAAAGACAACTTGAAGATTTAGAACAGCAAACTGTTCAACCAGAATTTTGGGGTGATTCCACCCGTGCAGAAAAAACGATGCGGGAGATCCGCGGATTGAAATTCTGGACAAACGGATACGAAGAACTTGCGCGCTTACGCGATGACCTGGATACGATCTGGGAATTTTATGATGCCAATGAAGCCACAGAAGAAGAAGTGGATGAAGAAGGCAAAAAGCTTTCTGACAAGCTGGATGAAATAGAATTCCGGAAAATGATGGGTGAGGAAGGCGACGAACTTCCTGCCGTAATCGAGATCAACTCAGGTGCCGGTGGTACCGAATCCCAGGATTGGGCATCCATGCTGATGCGAATGTACATCATGTGGGCCGAGAAAAACGGCTACAAAGTTCGTGAAGTGGATTTGCAGGATGGTGACGTGGCCGGTATAAAATCGGTAACATTGGAAATCGATGGTGAATATGCCTATGGTAATCTGAAATCAGAAAATGGTGTACATCGTCTGGTCCGGATTTCTCCTTTTGATTCCAATGCAAGACGCCATACTTCGTTTACATCCGTTTATGTTTATCCATTGGCCGACGACAACATCGAAATTGATGTGAACTTGGCTGATATCACCTGGGACACCTATCGTTCCGGCGGTGCGGGTGGGCAAAATGTGAACAAGGTTGAAACAGCAGTTCGACTGCATCACAAACCTTCGGGCATCATTATAGCTTGTCAGCAGGAACGCTCACAGCTGATGAACAAAGAGGTAGCCATACGTCTTTTGAAATCTCGCCTGTATCAGATCGAGCTTGAAAAGCGGAACTCGGCAAGAGCAGAAGTGGAAGCTTCAAAGCGTAAGATCGAGTGGGGATCGCAGATCCGGAGTTATGTCCTGGACGACCGCCGTGTAAAGGACCACCGCACCGATCACCAGACTTCCAATACAGAAGCTGTGCTGAATGGTGAGATCAATGATTTTATCAAGGCTTATTTGATGGAATCGTAAAGTTTTCTGTCAATTAAACTTAAAAAACCTCTGGGATTACAAACTCGCATGTTTGAACTCAGAGGTTTTTTGTCAATTCACTTAAAATCTAGAAAATGACCGACGAAGATTTGAACAACAAAATTTCCCAACTACCTGAGCACTTGCGAGAAACCGTTTCTGATTTTGTTGACTTTTTGATCTATAAGCATAGAGAGAAATTTAATGACTTTGAGGATACTTTGGATTTAATAGATGCACGAATAATTGAGGAACGAAAATCAGAAGACTCCATTCCGTTTGATGAGTTTGTGAAGCAATTAAAGGATGAAGGAAAACTAGATGACTGACCTCCTCCACCACCACAAACTAGGCCATGGCCCAAACATTCTCCTTGCTTTCCATGGAATTGGGCAAGATGGCGCAAGCTGTTTTCAACCTTTTGCCGATAGTCTGGGTGATTATTATACCATCTACGCTTTTGATCTATTTTTTCATGGAAAAAGTGATGGCTTGGGACATCTCGATTTGGTAACAAAGGAGATATGGGCGAAAACAATTAATACTTTTCTGGCCAAAGAAAACATTGCGCGTTTCGATGTTGCCGGTTTCAGTATGGGCGGACGCTTTGCATTAGCTACGCTGGAATCATTTTCTGATCGGATAAACAAAGCCTTTCTTACCGCACCTGATGGCGTTTCGGAACATCCGCTATATACACTTGCTTCTCGATTCGCACCGACACGCTATTTGTTCAAATGGTTGATGCAAAATCCGACTGTGCTTTTTAAAACAGCGGAATTGCTGCAAAAAACTGGCATTATCCATAGCAGCTTATTCAGATTCACAATGCAGGTGCTAAACACGCCGGAAAAGCGCCATTCGATTTATAATTCCTGGGTTGCATTTCGTAAACTGCATTTTGATATACCCCAACTTTATCAAAAAGTCCGGTCAAATCAGGTCGATCTGTATTTATTTGTAGGTAAATATGACAAACTGATGAAGCCATCTGATGTTAAAAAACTATCGGAATTGATTGATCCTGAAAAGTTTATAATTCTTAAAAGCGGACACACACAATTGGTCGATAAAGTGGCTGACTACTGTATCGAAATCCTCCATTAGCATCGGATTAATCCTTTCTTATTTACTTTTCCTCACATTCTATCAAGACATTTTTCTTGCTAAAAAAATATTTTCAAAATATTTAGAAAAAATAGGATTAAAAGATTCAATAAATCGCATTAGTATAAGGAAGGATTAAGATTTTGATACGGAGGCTTATCCGTTTACATCTTAGTCTTGCTGGTTTGAAGCCGATAGCATCGTTTCAAATAGTTATCACGCAGTTTAGTGAGATCAATTATGCCGGATATTGAACTTTGGAATTCATTTCGAAAGGGTGATCAGGAAGCTTTTCAGCGGATCTATCAGATTTACGCAAAAGATCTGCTTAGCTACGGCTATAAAGTAACCAGTAATGTGCAATTGATTGAGGACAGTATTCATGACCTTTTCATCGAGCTTTGGCAGCATGGAAACAATTTGAGTGAAACCGATTCGATCAAATTCTACCTCTTTCGCTCATTACGAAATAAGATCAATAACAGCCAGAAAAAGGACCTGCTTTTCAATTCTACTGATATTGACAATGCTTGCGGAAATCCTGATGAATTTTTAATAGAAAGCCATCTGATTGATTTAGAGGAAAAGGAAAAGATGCTCAAACAGCTTCGCTGCAGCTACACCATGCTGAGTCCGAGGCAGCAACAGGCGCTTAACCTGCGGTTCTACAACCATTTTAGTAATGAAGAGATTGCTCGCATTATGGGTATCAACTACCAGTCGGCTTGCAAATTCATTTATTCCGGCCTGAAAACGTTGAAAGAAACGGTCAGAATCCTAAGTCTTTTGCTCATAATTTCCGATATAGTTTAGCAAGAATACACACATCACTGCATCATGTAGATGATCAATATCAAATCATTATGAACTATTATCAATTCAATGCGGAAGATTTTGCGGCCGACGATTATTTCAAGGAATGGGTGCGTATGCCAACCGTAGAATCAGAAACATTTTGGGCCGAATTTCAGCGCGACTATCCAGAGAAATATTATGCTTTGGAAGAAGGCAGAATATTGGTTGAGGCTCTGTATGAGATAAATAATAATACCATTAGTGATGAACAAGTCAATAGATTATGGTCGAGAATTGATCAAACTGTTTCAGAAAACGAGTCAAGCGGTATCACAAATTGGGCAAGTAAAAGTTACTGGCGAATTGCCGCCTCGATTATTTTATTGCTGAGTATTGGTTGGTTGTGGAAGGGAAAGTATTTGTTGGAACAAACGAATATTTCATCACAAATTCAAACCAGCGGTGATTGGAAAGAAGTAATAAATAAACAGGAAACTGAAATGATCGTAAAACTTTCGGACGGAAGTTTGGTCCATCTTCAGCATAATGGTCAGCTCCGGTATACAGAAGAATTTTCGGGCGGACTTAGAGAAGTTCATTTAAAAGGAGTTGCATTTTTTGAGGTTGAAAAAGATCCTGAAAAACCATTTTTGGTTTACGCCAATGGGTTGGTGACCAAAGTTTTAGGCACGAGCTTTACAATTCAGGCACTGGAAAATGAGCCGGACATCACTGTTTCCGTCAAAACCGGACGCGTATCGGTGTATTCTGATAAATCTGAGAAAGATCCGGAGACAAATGGAATTATTTTAATGCCAAATCAAAAGGCAGTTTTTCAAAAGGAAACAGCCATGTTAACAAAAACTTTAGTCGAAAAACCTTCCATTTTAGTTGAAAAAGCCAGTTTGCCTTCCTTTGCGTTTGAAGATGCTTCAGCTGCAGAAGTTTTTGCAACATTGGAAAAGGCGTACGGGGTTGACGTAGTGTTCGATGAAGAATTGATGAAGAATTGTAGGCTGACCATCAGTCTCAGTGAAGAGGATCTTTTTCAGAAGCTGGAAGTGATCTGTAAAGTATTGGAAGCAAATTACAAATTGATTGATGCTCAGGTAATTATTTACAGCAAAGGATGTTAAAGAGTGTTTTAAAAATAGCCATTCCAACTAAACTCTCAACTATGGAATAACCCGAAGTTTACTTCTACACAAAAAGCACCAGCGGTGGTCTCAACACCGCTGATGCAGGTTTCCTCCCAAAAGCACGGTTCAAAATGCAGCGCGCCAGTTTCCTGACGCTAAGGAGGTGTTTTTGCTCAAAAATTCACAAAAACATTTAAATCTAATGAAAAGACAACTATTTCTAAACTCATTCTTATTTCACCTTATGAAAATCTCACTATTGCAAGCCTTCCTGGCGGTGATTTTTACAGGTGTGTCCTTAGCTCACAACGCTTCGGGGCAGGAATTACTGAACCGCAAGGTTAACCTGAGTGTAGAAAATCAGGAACTTCGAAAGGTTCTTACTAAAATCGAAAAGCAGGCGAATGTCAAATTCGCGTATCGCCCTAGCGTGGTGCCGTCCGAGCAGAAAGTATCGCTTGTTGCTACTAATGAAACCTTACTGGAAGTATTGGAGAAGGTTGTGAAGCCGCTCAAAATCAAGTACGAAATTGTTGGTCAGCAAATTATTTTAAGTACGGAACCCGCGCCTGTTGTTCCATCATCCGGACATTTGGAAAAAGATGAGGCACTGGAAACAAATCCGGTTGATCTGCGGGTTTCAGGCAGAATTTCTGATGAGAGAGGCGAAGGTTTGCCGGGTGTGAATATTGTACAAAAGGGAACACAAAAGGGATCTGTAACGGATACTGACGGACGGTATGAAGTTGAGGTAACCGACACCTTAGCTGTTTTGGTTTTCTCCTTTGTAGGCTATTTATCACAGGAATTACCTGTTGGCAGAAGCACTACGATTGATGTCGTACTCAAGGTTGACAACAAATCTTTGGAGGAAGTTGTGGTAGTTGGCTATGGTGTTCAGAAGAAAGTCAACCTGACCGGTTCCGTTGCTGCGGTGGATGGCGATGAGATGTTGAAAACACCCGTAACCAATGTTACCAATGCGCTCACAGGAAGATTGCCGGGATTGATCGCCGTAAACGGAAATGGTAAGCCAGGATCAGGATCAAGCATTTCTATTCGTGGTGCAAGTACATTTGGTGACAATAGCGCACTTGTACTTGTAGATGGCATTGTGAGGGGAATGGAGCAAATCGATCCCAATGAAATTGAAAGCGTTTCCATATTAAAAGATGCTTCTGCAACAGCGGTTTATGGTTCACGAGCTGCAAATGGCGTTGTGCTGATCACCACGAAACGAGGAAGTACAGGTAAGCCGACTTTTCACTACAATGGTTTTGCAGGAATTCAGCAGCCTACGCGCTATCCGCGTGTAATGAATGCATATGAATACGCTACAACAAAAAACAAAGCAGTCCAGAACGTAGGCAAGCCGATCCAATACACGGATCAAATGCTGGAAGATATTCGGTTGGGAAAAGTGCCCGAAACCGATTGGTATGGCATGACGATGAAAAACCAGTCTTTCCAAACGCAGCAAAATATCAGCGTAAATGGAGGATCTGATGCCATTAAATACTATCTGTCAGTTGGTTATATGGATCAGGATGGAATGTATGATGAAATTAATTTCCAGCGCTATTCGATCCGTTCCAATGTGGATGCCAAGATTAACAAAAACTTCACCATTTCGGCTGATTTTGATGCAAGTACACGCAACAGTAATGGAAGCGGGTATTCAGCAGAAGCCATTTTTGATGATATCGTAGCGGCCTACCCAATGGATATGGCCTACAATCCCGACGGAACCATATTCTATACACGTGAGCAGCATCCTATGGAGGAGGTGAAAACGGGTTACAGCAAAACAAAAATGAATCTTTTGCAAACAACCGTTACGCTCAAACATGATCTGCCTTTTGTTCCGGGACTTTCTGTCAGCGGCCGTGCGTCTTTTGGGAAAGAATATTCTACCAATAAAAGTTATCTGGTACCGATTTTCATGAACAGGCAGGATGCCGACGGGAATACGCTGGAAATTTATCCCTATGGAGGATGGAATGGGAAAACGGCTCTGAATCAATCATTTGATGAATATAATACCACAACGCTTAATGCTTCCTTGAATTACTCCAAAACATTTGGCAAGCATGAGTTGGGCGGATTGCTTTTATTTGAACAAATAGATGCGAAAGGCACTAATTTCTATGGTTTTCGGACCAATTTCCCGGCTATAGGACTTGATGAATTTTTTTATGGCGGTGAAAATCAAAAAGATGCCAATGGCGGATCGTTTACGGATGGAAGGCGAGGAGCCATTGCCAGGCTCAATTACACTTTCATGCAGCGGTATATTTTTGAAGCCTCTTTCCGTCGAGATGGTTCCGTGGCTTTTCCTACAACAAAAAAGTATGGCTTTTTCCCCGCCGTTTCTGCGGGTTGGAGGCTTAGCGAAGAATCATTTATTCGTGACAACAGCAATCTGAGATTTATTGATAATCTGAAACTGAGAGCTTCTTATGGTGTGGTAGGAAACGACAGAAACGTGTATTATGGAAGACGGCCTTCATTCCAGTATCAGCAGGTGTTCAATCCATCGGGAAGCATTATTTCGGGTACTAACGCATTATCCAGTATTTCACCAGGAATTTTGCCAAATCCCAATGTGAGCTGGGAAAAGGCCAACATCACTGACATAGGCTTGGAAGGATCATTGTGGAGTGGCATGTTCCAGTTTGAAGTTGATTGGTTCAACAAAAGAACATCAAACATTCTTCGCAGCCGGATCCGATCAATTCCTGCTACTTTGGGTGCGCAATTACCAGCTGAAAATTATGCGGTGGTTGACAATCAGGGTATTGAACTTTCCCTTACCCATCAAAAAAGAATCGGGTCTTTTAATTACTTTGTAAAAGCAAATGGAAGTTTCTCTCGAAGCAATGTCATTACGCTTGATGAACCTGCAAACACCCCTGATTATTTGCTCCAAACCGGCCGTCCCCTCGGATTTATAACCGGATACAAAGCACTTGGATATTTCCAGACAGATGAAGAAGTAACTGCATATCTGCCTCAGTTCAATGGTGGACAAAAAGCCGGTGATGTGAAGTATGCGGATATCAATGGAGATCAAAAAGTGGATGCAAATGACCTGACCATTATTTCAATGGATAATCACATCCCGAAAATCATCGGTGGACTTAGCTTTGGAGGATCGTTCAAAGGTTTCGATCTGAGCGTATTGTTTCAGGGAGCTGCAAGAGTAAACCGTGTTTTGGATGGAATGGCCAGAAACTTCTTTCTGGGAGGAACCCGGAATACTTTCGTGGATCTGCTGGATCATTGGTCGCCAGAAAATCCTAATGCAAAATATCCAAGACCGTGGGAAGCGGGGCACCCTAATAATTCACTCACTTCCACTTTGTACCTGCGCGATGCAAGTTACATCCGGTTGAAATCGGTTGATTTTGGCTACACTTTACCAAAAGACATCTCCCGCAAATTCCACGCTGAGAATCTGAGACTTTACTTCTCCGGTCTTAATCTTCTGTTGATCGACAAAATGAAAATTTTTGACCCTGAAACCGAAAATCCTACCGGCTCTTACTATCCACAGCAGCGCACCCTGAACCTGGGGCTGAATCTAACTTTTTGATTTTAAACACAATATTGATATGAAAAGGATTACAACAATCATATTCATTGCCGTTTTGCTGTTCAATACTGCGTGTGATGAAAAATTTCTGGACCGGCAAGCCACGGACGCGATTCCGGAGGAAGAAGTTTTCAAAGATGCTGCTCTAATGCAGTTGTTTGTCAATAATATGTACCTCGATGTGCAGGGATTTGAGTTTAATCTGCACGACAATATTTCAGACGAATCCAGGACTTACTGGGGCGGTGCGCCTAGGGATATTTTGCAGGGACAATGGTTTGCCAACACGGACCATCTGCAATACTGGGCTTACGGACAGGTACGCAAAGCAAATATGTTTCTTGATAAAATTGATGAAGCTACAATTGATGAAGACGAAAAGAATGCATTAAAAGGCCAGGTGAAATTTCTTCGGGCTGTGCAATATTTTGAAATGATAAAAAGGTATGGTGGTGTGCCTTTAATTACCATTCCGCAAACGTTGAACGACGATCTGTTTGTAAAAAGGGCAAGCGTGGATGAGAGCTTTACTTTTTTGGTAAACGAACTCAAAGAGGCCGTCACTTTACTGCCCGAAACTTATGGAAGTCGCGCTGTGGATGTGGGAAAGGCGAATCACCATTCGGCAAATGCATATTTGGGAAGAGTTCTTACTTTTTGGGCAAGTGCTTTATACAATCCCGCCAATGATGTAAAAAGATGGGAGCAGGCCGCGGCTGTCAATAAAGAGGTGATTGACGGAGGGACTTATAAACTGCATTCAAATTTTCGGAACATTATGACTGACAAAAATAATGAGGAGGAAATTTTCAGTGTCCAATATCAAAAACCTTTCCGCGAACACGGCTGGGATTCATGGGGACAGCCTGATTCTCAGTCGCGTCAGGCAGCATCGGCGCGTTGTCCGGTGCAGGAGTTTGTCGATGCTTTTGATATGGCAAATGGCAAAGGAATAAAAGAGGCAGGTTCAGGATATGATCCTGCAAAACCTTATCTGAACAGAGATCCGAGGCTGCATGCGACGGTTTTGTACAATGGCGAAAAGTTTTTCGGAAATACCATTTTCTTATATGAAGGTGCACCAATAGATGGTATCAATCTGCCCTACGCAACGGTTACCGGCTATCTTTTACGGAAGGGAATGAACGAAAGCAACAATGACTATTACGGAAGTTCGGGAAGTGATCAAAACTGGAATGAACTACGGTATGCAGAAGTATTGCTTAATTATGCCGAAGCAAAAAATGAAGCTTTGAGTGCTCCTGATCAGAGCGTTTATGATGCGGTTGAACAGATTCGAAGTCGTGCAGGGCTGAGTCCCTATCAATTACCAAAAGGATTGTCAAAAGATCAGATGAAGGAACGGATCAGGAAAGAACGATACATTGAATTAAGCTTTGAAAATAAAAGGTACTGGGATTTGAGAAGATGGAAAATTGCTTCTCAGGTTTTGAATGGGAAACAGTTCAATGCATTGTACATCACTAAAAAAGCCGATGGTTCTTACGCTTACCAGGCCAAGCCAGTGGATGGCGTTTCGTGCGTTTTTCAGGATAAAATGTACTATGTCCCTATTCCTCAGCGGGAAATAGAAAAAAATCCAAATCTGGAACAGAATCCAGGCTGGTAAATCCCCTTTTACTTTTTTGACTGATTTCTAAAAATCAATCACCCCAACTATTGCATCCGTTCATTCCAATTGGCCCGTTTGGGAAAAAGTATGATTGTAAATAAAAATTGTAAAAGTAACCTGAAACAATATTTGCTGAATTTTCTCCTGTGTGGAATCCTGTGCTTATATTTTTTATCCCAACCTAGCTCCTTGTTTGCGCAAAGCCTGAGTCCGCGTTTTTCACCAAAAAAGAACGACAACATCATCATTCTCGGCAACACCTTTGCCGACAGGATGCGGCATTTCGGATATTTTGAAACACTTCTTCAAAGCAACTATCTCGATCTTCAGCTAACTGTAAGGAATATGGGATGGAGCGCTGACGAAGTAGGTCTTCAGCCGCGGCCACTTAATTTTCCAGGATTTAAAAGAGAAATCAAAAAACAAATTGAAGACCCCAAGGATCTTTCTTTCAGAAGTTGGGGGACAGAGGGTGGTAACATGCCCATTGCGCTTAATTTTGACGGTCTCCAGCAATCGCTTAGCGAGCAAAGTGCGGATATCATTTTTCTTTGTTTTGGGATGAACGAGGCTTTTAAAGGGGAAAAAGGTTTACCCCAATTTGAAAAAGAGCTCAATGTTTTTATCAAAGCTCTGCAAAGCAAAAAGTACAACGGGAAATCGGCACCAGTTCTGGTTCTGGTTTCGCCCATTGCACATGAAAAGTTGGGAGGACATTTTCCTAATCCTGATGAACATAACCGTAATCTTGAAAGGTACACGGAAACAATGCGAAAAACGGCCGTTCAGCAAGGGTTGTCTTTCATTGATTTATATGCACCTACGAAAGCTCTTACACAAAGTGCTCCTCAAAACCCAATTACAATCAATGGAATTCATTTGACTGACAAGGGTTACAGAGAAACCGCCCGAATGATGGCTCTGCAACTGGGTTTTACGCCAAAAACCCTTGCGATTGATCTGGCTGCAGACGGCTCCGAAAAGCTTCGTAGTGTTATTAAAATGAAAGATGAGCACTTTTTTTACCGCTGGCGTGCTGTAAATGGAGAGTATATTTATGGAAGAAGACGGGAGCCTTTCGGAATCATTTCTTTCCCACCAGAAATGGCGAAACTGGATCAAATGGCGACTTCGCTCGATTCTGTGATCTGGGATTTGAGTAAAGGAAAAGGAGCGGATGCGTACAAAAAAGCAATTTCAATTATTGATGAAAGCGGAAATCCTGCGGCTCAGGAGGCATTTCTGGTAACGAAAATGACTGGTAAACAAAGTCGCCATCTTGCACCGGCTCATCATGGAAGTCACGTCGAAAGTGCGCAGCCTGCCGGCGTGGAGCAGTTCACACTTCCGGAAGGATATGAGGCCAATCTCTTTGCATCCGAACAGGATTTTCCATTGGCAAAACCTGTCGCATTGGCGTTTGATGCGCGCGGCAGACTTTGGGTAGCAACGATACCAACTTACCCGCAATACATTCCCGGCGTTCCGGTACACGATAAAATAGTGATCCTCGAAGATACAAATGGCGATGGAAAAGCAGATAAACACACCGTTTTTGCCGATAATCTGTATTTGCCTTTGGGTTTCGAATTTGGAAATGGCGGAGTGTTTGTTTCGCAGGAGCCTGATATTTTATTTTTAAAAGATACTAATGGTGACGATGTCGCGGATGTGAGAGAAATCGTTTTATCGGGCTTTGGTTCCGAAGACAGCCATCATGCAACACACGCATTTACATACGGTCAGGATGGTGGAATTTATTTCAATGAAGGTATTTTCCTCAACACACAGGTAGAAACGCCTTACGGGCCGATTCGGTCTTACAATGGTGCCACTTACCGTTTTGAGCCGCGAACCGGCAAGCTGGACCATTACATTTCGTATCCATATTACAATCCATGGGGAAACATTTTTGATAAATGGGGAACACACTTGATAGGCGATGCTTCGGATGGTTCCAATTATTTTGCTCCGCCAATGACCGGCAAAATCAATTATCCTGACAAACATCCACGCATCAATATGTTCACCACGACAAGGGTACGCCCCACGGCAGGGCTTGAAATCGTATCCAGCAGGCATTTTCCGGATGACGTTCAGGGAAATCTGCTGATCAACAATGCAATTGGTTTTCAGGGAATTAAGCAGCATCAGGTCTTGCCGGACAAATCGGCCATAACGAGTAAAGAAGTGGAGCCACTGTTACAATCCTCCGACCCGAATTTCCGTCCGGTTGATCTTGAATTTGGGCCTGACGGAGCACTTTACGTAGTAGATTGGTACAATCCATTGATTTCGCATGGTGAAAATCCGCCTCGTGATCCTGCACGCGATAAGGTTCATGGACGGATTTGGCGAGTGTCCTATAAAAACAAACCTTTATTAAAAATCATTGATATTTCTAAGCAGACTATTCCGCAATTGCTTGATAATCTGAAAGAACATGAAGATCGGTTGCGCTATCGCTCCCGTGTGCTGATACGTGAACAGGCTCCTGAAAAGCTGATTCCGGAACTGGAAAAATGGGTGAAAGGATTAAATAAGACCGACAAAAATTACGAGCATAATTTACTCGAAGCGTTGTGGTTGTATCAGGATTTCCATGTGGTAAACAAGCAATTATTGACTACACTGCTTAATGCGAAGGATTTCCGGGCACGTGCTGCCGCGGTGCGTATTGTCAGATATTGGAAAGATGAACTTCCGGAAGCTTTGGCGATGTTGAGCAAAGCTGTGCAGGATACCGAACCCCGCGTGAGGATTGAAGCCATTACAGCTTTCAGTTATTTTGAGTCGGAAGAGGCTGTTGCGGCGGCGGTAAGCGTTTTGGAACAACCTACGGACTATTATCTGGATTTTGCAATCAATGAGACATTTTCGTTCCTTAAACCCGTTTGGCTGGCTGCGTTTAAACAAAATCAAAAATTTTTAGAAAATGACGCACTAGCAGCTTCACATTTGCTAGCTAAACTCGCACCAAATGAACTTGCCGCATTGCCCTCTACAAATCATGTTTTGGAAGCACAGCTTGATAATCCTGCCGTGCAACGAGATGTAAAAGAAGTGGCTTTGAAAACACTTTCAGGTAAAAATGGGAAAAAGCCGGTGGAAATAATTGTTGAAAGTATTCGTAACCGCGAGCAGAATAACAAAACGGCACAGGATTTGGTGGAATTGCTTTTGACAAGAAACAAAACCGAACTTGCGGAATCCAATTCTTCTTTGAGAAATCTTTTGAAACAGGATCATACCTCTCTGATGCAATCTGTTGGCTATGCGGCATTGATCGTGTCAGACCGTTCAGATCAAAATGTCTGGCCGATTGCTACCGCAAAAGGTCCGTCGCTTATTGCTTATCTGGAAGGGGTTTCTCTGTTAAACGATCAGCAATTGCAATCGTCATTTTATGAAAAAGTGAAAAAGCTGACCACAACCGTTCCTGACAATCTTGCAAAAAATAGTTCGGATTCAATAGTGCAACCGATTCACCAGGCTGCTTACAAAGTTTTGTTTCAAATGCCGGGCAAAGACGCTGAAAAAGCAAATCTTCTGGCAGAACTGATTAAGCCCGACGGCGCCTATCTTGAACTTGCACAAAAAGTAATTGAAGGCAAAAATGATGCAGAACTGAAAGAAAACTATGCGCCGGTTTTGTCTAAAAGAATTTTATCGTTTTCTAGTAAAGCACCTGAAAATAAAAGATTTGCACCTTCCTATAACCGAACTTTGGCTTTGGGGAAACGTTTGGCAGGACTGATACCTTCAGAAAATTCGAAACAAATAATTAAAAGTCTGGATAATGCGTCAACCATTGAAATCGCTATTTCGGCGATACCATCTCAGATGTTGTTTGATCAGGCATTGCTGACTTTGCCTGCTGGCAGAAGAGTTTCCCTTACCTTCCATAATCCAGATCTGATGCCGCACAACATTGTCTTCACCAAGCCAGGTGCGGAGGATAAAGTGGGAGCAGCGGCGGATGCAATGGCAAGTGTTTCAGGTGGTTTTGAAAAAAACTTTGTTCCTGATTCCCCCGATGTCCTGTTTGCTTCGCCATTGGTAAATCCGGGCCAAAATTTCAGGCTTGATTTTCAGGTGCCGCAAGCGACGGGAGATTATCCCTACATCTGCTCTTTCCCAGGTCACTGGCGTGTGATGAGAGGTATTATGAAAGTAACAGAACCGGTTGGAATGAAGTAAAAAACTGTAAAACGATTATCTACCCGCCTTTTTAAACCCTAAACAATCATTTCAAAGAGCGTTCTTCATTTCGGAAAAAGAACTATATTGGTTCACCTACCCAAACTCCTGTGCTATTCCGAGATGAAGAACGATTTACATAAAAACGATACAAACTGGCCAACCTAAGAATAGACAAATTATCTCTTGACATAATCCATTTAAATCTATAACTTTCTGGAAACCAAACATTTCAGAAGCTATGAATATGATGGATCGAATCGAACATTGGGGCGATACACATCATCCGGCCTGGTTGGATGCTGTGCGTATTGGTCTGGGAGTGCTACTGTTTGTAAAAGGTATCAGCTTCATTAGCGATACCACGAAGTTATCCGAGTTGGTAAGCGAGCTTGACATCCAGCTCTGGACTGTCACAGCAGTACATTACGTAGCATTTGCACATATTTTTGGTGGCTTTCTCATTGCACTGGGATGTCTCACAAGATTGTCGTCAATCATCCAGATTCCGATTCTGGTTGTAGCTGTATTCTTCGTAAATATGCGTGTAGGATTCTCTTACCTTAATTCAGAATTGTGGCTTTCTATGATCACACTGTTTCTTGTGATCTTGTTTGCTATAACCGGATCCGGAAAATTCTCGATGGACGAATGGATGAAGAATCACAACAATTGATCACGCCAGCTGCGGCTCAGATTTGTACAGGTATTTTTTCTTGTATTCCAGAGGAGTCATATCGGTAACCTTTTTAAAGTGTCGGTAAAAGTTGGACACATTATTAAAGCCGCATTCAAAACAGATTACTTCCGTAGCCAGCCTGTCTTCAATTAAAAAACGGCAGGCATGGCTGATACGGATCTCTACCAGAAAATCATTATAGGTTTTCCGGGTCATCAATTTAAAATACCGGCAAAACGAGGTAACTCCAAGATTCGCTATTGCTGCAACCTGCTGAAGGTTGATGTCATCCTGATAATTGGCCAAGGTGAAATCGTAGATTTTATTCAGCCGAAGTGTTTCCAGGTCGTTGGATTTATAAAAAGCATGACCCGAAGTGATACCTGTCTTTTCCGGTGTCTCTGCCAGAATTTTAAGAATCGACAAAAGAATAATTAACCTGTCGAGGTTTTGTGCCTCCACCGCTTCATGCATTAGCTGTATCACCTTTTCTTTTGCCTCTCCTTCAATAACCAACCCCTTTTTTGCCCTTTCAAACAACCTGGGCAGTAGGTATGCTTCTGGTAAATGAAGGAGTCCGCTTCCCAGGCAATCAGGCAAAAAATGTATTACAATCACTTCAACACTTGCATTCGCCTCTTCTTTCATCCGCCATATGTGCGGCAAATTCTCTCCAAGAAGGATCAGTTCTCCATCCGAAAAGTTGCTAATATTATCGCCGATTAGCCTCACCCCTTTTCCCTTTATGAGATAATGAAGTTCGAGTTCTGGATGATAATGCCAAACTGTTCCGAAACCAGATGCCTGCTCGTGACGTATGCTAAATGAGTTTTCGGATTTGACCGGAACCCTGTGAAAATGCGGCTTCATGTTTTGTTGCGTAACTATGATCTACATTCCACTAAAAGTAAAATATTTTCTTGTTTACTTTAAATTTATTAAAATATTTTAATAAAAATTAATTCCTGATTGTCAAATTCAACCAGTTCAAATTAAAGCGATAATGAATACTACTACTTACCAAATGAATGAGATTATCAGGAGTTTGGGTAATCGCTAAATACCCACGCGGCTCGGCATGCGTATCGTTCATTTCAAATGCGCCTGTCCATGCACCGCCGTTCAGATAACGGTCTTTCCCATCAGTCAATAGTTTTTTAACCGGCCAAGTTTTCCCTTCGTCGTACGATATAGCCGCGTACATCCCGAATCCCTTGAATGTGCCGCCTTTCCCGTCAGAAAACAGCATTCCTTTTTTGTTTTCGTCTGGGTCTTCGGGATGATGTGTGAAGGACACCAGCAACAATGGTCCTTCCTGCAAACGAAGCAAAATTAACCGCTGTCCACCGGCAACAGGGGGAAATTCTGACGCTGAATAGGTCCATGTTTTGCCCATGTCTCTGGAAATACTCATCGGCATTTTTGCTAAACCATCAGAACCGGTGATATTGTTATTTCTTCCCAGCGCCATTAGGCTTCCGTCTTTCAATTGCACTACTCCTGCATGTATACCTGCGATAAGACCGCCTGTTTCACCCGACTTGAATTCCGGAACAGCCGGATCAGTATATGGGTTTTCCCATGTCTTCCCACGGTCTTTACTAATATGGATCGCCGTACCGCCAACAGGCCCCGGATCTGCATCCCCTGCCTGAATCAGCCACCCTTCTTTTGTTTCAAACATACCAGCGATCACCTGGTTGCGAACCTGATGTTCGGGATCAGCCATGGACGGAGCCGACCAGGTAGCACCATTATCCGTACTTGTTCGCAACACCATCGCCAGATTTTTCCAATCACCGTCAGTTTCCACACCATTCATGTGGTAAAGCGTGCCTTTTCCATCACTAAAAATGGATGAGCCCGTCATATTTCGGTCGGGAACGTTGAAAAATTCGGATGGTTTATCCCACTCATTTAGCCCTGCCCTAAGCCGGCTTGCCAGTATCGTCATTTCCCTTCCAGATTCCTGATTTGTAGAAAACCAAATCGCCAGAAGATCCCCGTTGGGACACCAGGTAATAGCCGGACAATGGTTGTGATGGAAAAAAGGAACTTCATCCGGACACTCAGGTTTGTGAACGTACCTTATAGGTTCCATAAATACCGGTTTGGTATCCGAAGTTTTCTTCCAGCCAAATTTTTTCTGAGTTACATTTTTGTAAACAGCTGTTGCCGGAGTAGCTGCAAGAGGCTTAGTTGTCGGCAATTCCCCCTCAACCACCCGAAATCCCAACTGAAAATGTTTGTCCTCCGGAATCATTGCCATTCTGTTTGACGACCGAAGATAGACCACCGGCGTTCCGTGACTGCCTCCTCTCGTTACACGAAACAAACCCGATACCCTACCAACAGGATCACTTTGTTCGCCTGAGGCATACGGTCCGTACCAATCTGAACACCATTCTTCAACGTTACCATGCATATCATAAACTCCAAATGCATTGGGCTCAGCCTGAGCAACTTTTAGCGATACGATCTCAGGATTCCGGTCTGTTTTTTGGCTTTTAAGATGTGCTTTGGACAAAAATCTTCCGGTTGAAAAATCGGTAACCGTTCCGGCACGGCATACATATTCCGCTTCAGTGGGCAACCGATATGTTTTGCCTTCCTTTTTGCTCAGCCAGTTACAAAAGGCGACAGCTTCGGCGTAACTGACAAAAATAACTGCTTCGTCATCCTCTTTTGAGAAACCACTTTTGCCTCTTAATTTTTTATGCGACGGGTCAAATGCTTCGTATTGTGCATTGGTTATTTCGGTAGCAGATATCCTGAATGATTTTATAGAAACCCGGTGGACCGGATTTTCATCTGCGGTTTCTCCCTCACCTTCCGATCCCATGTAGAACTTTCCGGAAGGAATACTTACCATTTGAATCCCTGTATCATATTTTTTTTGAGCCAGCGCTAGGGATACCGAAAGGAAGACCACACACATTAAGCACATCCATTTCATAAAATTGCTTTTCACTGTATCCAATTTATTAATATTCATTTTGGTATCCCAAATATAAAGACATATCCATCGAAGCTTAACTGCCAAGCAAGACAAACCGACAGATATACTTCCGATCTCCATGCTTACGGAAGAAAATCATTTCCCTTATCAATATGGCTTGAAATTCTTTTTAACAGGCGGGATCCTGGTTGACTATAAATAAAGGAATAGGCAACGATATACTCATTCTGATGATACTATGTCTTTTTTCTGGTAAACCAGTTGTCTTCCGCATTCAGTTTAATGATGCGCTTTCTATTTTCGGAAAGCTTGTCAACCGCGTTTTTAAACTTTCTATTGCTCCCTCTTTTTCTGCCGGTTCTTCCCCAGAATATACTCCTAGACGTCTCAAATATTCCTCGCTAAGAAATCTGTCCTTTTTAATTCTTCTCAACTGATCAAAAACCTGATTTCGCAAACTTGCAAAAAGATACGATTGAAAACTACAATCCGGCTTTATGTCTGATCTACGACGCCAAATCTCTACAAATACATCCTGAATAACATTTTCCGCTTCTACTTCATTTTTCAATAAGTTGCTACAAAATACCAGTGCTGGTCTACGAAAATGCAGATATACCTGCATGAAAGCAACATCATCTCCCTGCGTTACACGATTAAGCGTTTCTCGATCTGGAAAAGTCATAGGAATCAGAAGAAAAAGATATTAATCAATTGATTATAATAAGTTCATTAATCCACTCAAAATGAGCGACGTAGTATTCATCCAATTTCAAACATCGCATTAGTAGATCATGTCTACTTTACAACTTCGTAATTTTTAAACAGGCTAATTATACCCAGATCTTCATAAAGACTATCCAATTGTGACATTACCTCATCCATTCCGTCTTTCAATGTTTCTGTAAAAACCCCGACGTCCCTTCTTGTATATGCTGATATCGGGAAACCTCGTTTTGCCAAACCATACTTTGCATTGATAGGATATGCGGCATGTACGACATCCATCGTATCTACAAAAAACTGCTGCACTCTGGCTATATCATACTCTTTACCAGGCTCATTGTAGTTCTTGCAAATCCATACAACCAGCTCAGGATAAATGTTGCCCTGAATGCAAGATAAGCCGGCAGCACCTGCACGAAGCGATGAAACTGCATTGACCATATAGGCATCGTACAGTCCAAAATTATATTCTCTTGCCACTTCAAGACGACGAGCAACCTCTTCTGCGTCCAGGCAGGTGTCTTTATGATAAACAACGCGCCCGCTTTTGAGCAATTCCGAAAGTACATCGCTATTTATCAGCCGCTTATAAGGGACAGGACATTCATAAAAACCAAGAGGAATATTTTCAGTAAGAGCAATAAGTTCTTGGGCATTAGCAAGAAATACCTCGTCTGACTCCTGCTCATCTGCTAAAAGACCGGATATCACAATAACTGCCTGCACACCGGTCAAGTATATACGTTTAACAAAATCCGCTTGTTTGGGGATGGCACCACCGAATGTCCCGGTTGCAACAACGGGAACTCTTCCTGCAACCTGATCTACCACAGTTTTGGTAACATCCAACCTCTCCTGTTCACTGAGCTCAAACATTTCACTGGATAAACAGTTCGCAAACAAACCCGCTGCACCTGCTTCCAGATAAAATTCAGTCAATTGTTTAAGCCCCTTGTAGTCTACCGCTCCATTTTCCAAAAATGGCGTGATCATAACCGGAATAAAGCCTTGTGGTAATGAAGAGGGTGTAGGAATGGTAGTCATGTTATTAAATTTTTAGTGTTTAGGTTTAAATTTTGTAAAAACACAAAAGGTTAGAAAAGACAACGTCGGAATGAAGTTTGGGAGACACAAACTTTCGCGTTTTAGGCAAAAACTCTGTACAAACGATAATACACTTAGATCAATGCCTTTCCAGCACCACATCTGGCTCCGGATCCACCTTCTTTTTGAACCGTGTCAGTAATACTCCCACCAGAAAAATGGTGAGCGTACCTACAACCATGATCATATTTTGGTGAAGAGGGTTACGCAAATATTCATATTCATCCGGGAGTTTGGCTGAAAAAGTCATCCAGATAATGACCGCAATACCAATCAAAGTTGCAATGAGGGCCTCTGTGTTTTTAGTATTCCTTGAAATAATTCCCAATAAGAACAACCCCAACATGCCTCCTGCAAAAATTCCGGAAAGCATCCACCACACATCCAGCACGCTTTTAACGCCAATCATGGCGATACCAGTTATCATTCCCAACAATCCAAAAGCTGTTGTTGCCACGTATAAAAGTCGCATTGACTGCGCCGGATTTAAATCCTTTTTAAAGTAACGCTGGTAGATGTCAACAGAAAAAACGGTAGCCGAAGCATTCATTCCTGAGCTGATCGTACTCATTGCCGCAGACATAATTGCCGCCACAATTAATCCAAGTAAGCCTGCCGGAACCTTATTTACCATAAAGTGCGGCATCACTTTGTCGCCATACTCTGCCGGCGTAAGTGTGGCTGCCAACTGTTGAATGGCGGCTGTTGTTCCTTGCGGTAAACGTTCAGTTGCTGCCTGCATCCGCACAGCATTCAGGAGATCGGGACTACTTTGATAATAAGCATAAAGGCAGGAACCGAGAATAAAAAAGATCAGCGAAACAGGAAGATAAAGATATACACATAACCAGATTGAACTGGCTGCCTCTTTGATGGATGTGGTGGTGTGGTAGCGCTGGACGTAATTTTGATCCATACCAAAATTGTTCAGATTCATAAAAAATCCGTACAGAAGCACAACCCAAAACGATGACTGCAAAAAATCGGGAGCAAAACTGCCCAGACTAAATTTATTATCTGTTTTTCCGATATCGATGATTTTCGAAATACCTCCGTCCATGCCATTTACCACGAGATAGAGTATTACCAGAGCACCTATTGTCTTAATTACACCCTGCACCACTTCCGTCCATATTACGGCTTCCATCCCTCCCATCACCGTATAAATCACAATGCAAATGCCCACTACGATCATGATCGTAGACATTGGATAACCTGTAAGTGCCTGTAAACTAAGTGCAATCCCGAAAAATATCGAACCCATCCTGGCAAGCTGTGTGAGTAGAAAACAGACAACGGCATAAGTACGGGCCCAGGGGCCGAAGCGGTGTTCAAGGTGGGTGTATGCTGAAACCGTACCGGTGTTACGATAAAAAGGTATAAAAAAGCGCGTAGCTACCCAAGCAGCAAGCGGCATGGAAAGACTGAATACAAAGGAATTCCAATTGCTGCCATAGGCTTTACCAGGAACCCCTAAAAAAGTATTACTACTCAAAAAAGTAGCGTAAATAGAAATTCCTATTGCCCAGCCGGGGATTTTCCCGGAAGCTTTTGTGAACTGTTCGGAGGTGGTGTTTTTCCGGGAAAAATAAATACCGACTCCCACCATTCCCACCAGGTAAGCAATAACGATAAGAAGGTCAACAATAGGTAAGGATTTCATTCTACTTTTTGGATAAGTATCACTTAATTGCAAATAAACAGGATAAATAATACAATTTTATATGTATTCGTGCCTGATTATTGTACGATATTACCATTCGACGTTATATCTGCGTGATTTACTGTTCCTACACATGTTTTTTATCTCTGAAAAAGTAGCCTATCCCAACTGAGGAAATGATAATGAGTAAAATAATGATCACCTTAGTCCAAAGTCCTTCATTGGGATGATCGAGCAAATAGGCTATATTTTGCGCTTCCTTTCCTGCCCATACCGCCAGAATTGTTCTTGGGATCATACCTAATGTACCACCGGCCAGTACCTGCCTGAAGCGCGCTCCTGCCATGGCAAAGAATAAATTGGTGACAGCAAAAGGCAATACTGGAGATAATTTTGTGAAAAATATGAGACGAAGTTCGTTCTGATGGAATTTTTTCAGCAAACCGGATACCTTAGGATAGATCCGTATCAGGTGATGCCTGACCACATCCGGTTGCAGAAAGCGCGACATCCCGAAAACAATGGCAATGGCTCCTATATTAAGGCCGAACAGAAGCGGCAGAGCGAGCCAACCTAAAAAATAGCCGAATACGAGTGCCAGAAAAGTAGGCGGAGTAAGAGCAATGGCCGATGCAATTGTAAGCCCGACCGTCACTAAAATCCAATGTTCGACAGGCCAGGATCTCAGCACTGGTTCATTACTGACTGCCCAGGCTGTGGCAATAGAAGTGGTTACCAATGGAATGAGCGTAAGCAAAACACTTACGATAACCGGTAATGATAATTTTTTTGCTGGTAATTTCTCCGAATGCATATTTGTAATATATGTCCCAAGTCAACGATTGCATGCCGAAAAAGGTTTTTCATAAACTTATCTTTGTTAAAAGTAGCCGTCAGCGATCGGCTTTCAGACAACCAGAGCTAAAAGCCAGCAGCTTATAGCTCACAGCTAATCGAAATATGAAATTCGGAACCAAAGCAATTCACGCAGGTGTGGAACCCGATCCGACAACGGGGGCAATTATGACACCCATATATCAAACCTCCACTTATGTACAGGAAAGTCCCGGTAAGCATAAAGGTTACGAATATTCCCGGACGCACAATCCAACCAGAACAGCGCTACAAAATGCTTTGTCTGCTTTGGAAAATGGTAAACACGGGATTTGTTATGCATCCGGGCTCGCGGCAACAGATGCTGTGCTCAAACTTTTCAGACCCGGTGATGAAATTATAGCAACCAACGATATTTACGGTGGCTCGTATAGAATCATGAAGCGCATTTTTGAACCGTTGGGATTGGTTTTCCACTTTGTTGACATGAGTAATGTGGATAACATCAAAAATGTGATTACTAATAAAACCAAATTGATCTGGGTGGAAACACCAACAAACCCACTTCTGAGGATTATTGATATTGAATCCATCACAACACTTTGTAGGCAAAAAGGTATTCTTTCCGCTGTGGATAACACCTTTGCTTCTCCATATCTTCAAAATCCGCTTGACATGGGTGCTGACATTGTCATGCATTCGGTTACCAAGTACCTCGGCGGACATTCGGACACTGTAATGGGTGCTCTGATTACAAGTAATGATGAACTGGCAAAACAGCTTGCATTTATCCAGAATGCGACCGGGGCCGTTCCCGGACCGCAAGATTGCTTTCTTGTACTGAGAGGTATAAAAACCCTGCACATTCGCATGCAACGCCACTGTGAAAATGCTATTCAGGTGGCACAATGGCTGGAAAATCACCCAAAAGTAGCACAGGTTTATTACCCGGGGCTTCCTTCTCACACGGGTCATGAACTCGCAAAAAAGCAAATGCGCGGTTTTGGCGGGATGCTTTCTTTTGAAATGAAGGGCGACGTGTATGAAGAAGCCGTACTCGTTATGGAGAATCTGGAAGTATTTTCTCTGGGCGAATCCCTTGGCGGTGTCGAATCGCTATGTACACATCCGGCAAGTATGACACATGCAAGTATTCCAAAAGAAGAACGTGAGAAAGTAGGACTAAAAGATACACTGATCAGGCTGAGTGTTGGAATTGAGGATGTGGAAGATCTTATTAATGACCTGGAACAGGCGATTGGATGATGTCTTTTTTTGCAATCGAAAGCCAAATCCACTACTTTTGAACCTGCATTTTAAGAAACTAAAAATATAATTTTTGATATGGAATTAACAGGAACAGTCATTGCTTTACTTCCAGAAGTAACAGGCCAGGGCAAAAACGGAACGTGGCGTAAGCAGGAATTCATACTTGAAATTCCGTCTCAGTACCCGAAAAAAGTGTGTATAGCGCTTTGGGGAGACAAAATTGATCAGGCTGGCTTGCAGGTAAATGATTCTGTAACTGCTTCGATAGACGTGGAAAGCCGTGAATACAATTCTCGCTGGTACACAGAAGTAAAAGCTTGGAAAGTAGACAAAGCCGGAAGCGCAGGCGGATCATCGGCTCCATCCAATCAGGGTGCGGGTGCATTCCCTCCCGTAACTACTTTCAGTGAAGATTCTTCTGACGATCTTCCATTCTAAGACCCAAAAAACCGGATATGTAAATAAAACCGGTTGATCTCCAACGCCGTATGAACCAGATGATTCTCGTTTTTGTAGGTGGCGGGCTTGGAAGCCTTGCCCGGTACGGAGTTGGAAAAGCATTTGTTAAGTGGTCGTCAGTATTTCCTTTTGGTACACTGACGGCCAATATAATGGCCTGCCTCATCATGGGTTTCTTTACAGGCTGGGCAGCCTTAAAACCTTCTGATAATATTAGCACCTACCGGGCATTCGTGGCCATAGGTTTCTGCGGAGGATTCAGCACTTTCTCTACATTCAGCAACGAAACCATTCTGCTGATTCAAAACAATCGTTTCGGCGACGCTGCGCTCAACACGTTTTTAAGTCTTATCCTTTGTTTTGGAGCTACCTTGATGGGCATTTGGCTGGGAAAATAATTCTTATCAATTGGACTGATATGCCATCGACATGGTAAACTTATCCAACATTTCGTGCGGATGAACTTCAAGGATTCTTGCCAAAACCATTACTACAAGCGTGTTGGAGGCAATTTTTCTCGGGATCCCCGCAAATGCAGCAAACAAGTCTACTGTCACAGATTCTTTTTCATCCAGCAGCTTCATGAGCTTTTCTTCTTTCTCGCCGTACTGAAATCTTACATCCCGTTCGCCCTTGCCACGTCGCATAATTTCTTTCATTTCACGGCTTGCCTGAATCGATTTGTCTTCTACACGAATGTATGCCTGCCGCACTCCCGTATCGTCGACCACGTAATGCGGCTTATCTATACTTTTAGGAATGGTTAGTACCAAGACATCACGATCGTGTGTGATCGGAATCTTTTCGTGTTTGTAAGAAATTTTTGGAAAAATGTATTTGTCAATGGCCCTGGAAAGCGTGTACTCATCTTCCTCGGCATCTTTGAGGCCTTTAATGCTTTTGTCATCGCCAACTCCCACGAACAATTTTCCACCACCAGAGTTTGCAAACGCGACAATTTCGCGGACAATCTTTTCAGGATGATTGGATTTCAGTTTGAACTCCACATGTTCACCCTCTCCTCTTTTCACCAGCTCTTTCAGCAATCGAAGTTCCATCGGTTTTAGAATGGCTAGATATCTGAATAATGACAATTCCTGTTGTTACTTTCTTTGAAGATAACGTAACAATTTACAATTTTTTGATAGAGATAAAAAACCGTACCTATCTTTTTGATATATCTCTAAAACAAAAAACGGCACCTTTCAGCGCCGTCTTCTATTTAATATTCATCTTCGTTGAAAAAGAAATCATCTTTGGTTGGATAATCAGGCCAAATTTCCTCAATGCTTTCATAAGGCTGACCGTCATCTTCCAATTCCTGAAGGTTTTCCACTACTTCAAGCGGAGCGCCTGTTCTGATGGCAAAGTCAATTAGTTCATCTTTGCTCGCAGGCCAAGGAGCATCTTCAAGATATGACGCAAGTTCGAGAGTCCAGTACATAGTATTTTCGCCTATTAATAGTTACTAACAATTTTTGCAAAAGTAAAAAATTCTGCATCTTTTAATAGCTTTAAGCGAAAAAAAACAAAAATAATTGTTTTTAGTTTAAAAATATTTTATTTCAATTTTTAAGTGCCTGATAATAAGAATATTAGTTTTAATTAATTAATCTCTCTTCACTTACTTTTACACATCTGCCATTAAAGAGCTATTACCTGGTTTAGCTCTGATTTGAGTTTCCGCCTCCATATCGCTCAGTTTCAAAACCCGTCAAATTATAAGAAATCAAATGGGTCTATTTACCGCACTTACCGACGCCGATGATTGTATTTCCCCGCCCGTTTTGTAATTTCCCTCATCATTATAGTTTACATAAAATATGACAATTGAAGTTTGTGCCTATTCCCTTGAATCTTGTATTAATGCCCAGGCGGGCGGCGCAGGAAGAATCGAACTCTGTGGCGGATTAGGTGAAGGCGGTACTACACCCAGTGCAGGATTAATAGAAATGGTGAAGGAGTATGTTCAAATTCCTGTATATGTGATGATTCGCCCGCGTGGAGGAGATTTTGTCTATGATTTCTTCGAAGAAGAGATCATGAGAAAAGATATTAGTACAGCAAAAAAATTGGGAGCGGATGGTGTTGTTCTTGGTGTTCTGCATCCTGACGGACAGGTAAATGTTGAAAGAACTAAAGCGCTTGTTGAGTTTGCGCACCCTTTGAAAGTAACTTTTCACCGCGCATTTGACCTCACTCCCGATCCAATGAAAGCCTTGGCGGCGGTGATTGAAACAGGTGCAGAACGTATTCTTACTTCAGGACAAAAACCATCGGCTCCGGAGGCATTGGAACTGCTTGCCCAACTTGCAAAAAAGGCAAATGGTGCCATTGAAATTATGGCAGGAGGTGGTGTAAATCACACCAATGCAGCTGCTTTAGCAGAAACGGGTGTTCACGCTTTGCATTTAACAGCGAAGGTATTCCGTCCGGGTCGCCAAAAGTATTTCCCTGCGGGCATTTCCATGGCTGGCGAAATTCCCGATGAGAAATCAGTAATGTATAGTGACCTTGGTCTTGTGGAAGCTATTGTTAAAGTAGTTAATGCCTGATTTTTGCTTGTGTAACAGAATCTTATTACAGGATTAACCCGTCCTCAATATGAAATTTTTCAAAGCAATTGCATCTCTTCTGGTTGCCGTCGGTTTCGTTTATGCGCTCAACAGGCCATGGGGACCCGTTCCCGCATTAGGAGCATTTTTAAGTCCATTTACCGGATTTTGGCAAAATGGTGAAAAGCAGACGATCGACAAAAATCAGATTATATTAAAAGCGGACGGCCTCAGTGCTGAGGTAATTGTTCGCTTTGATGATACCGGTGTTCCTCACATTTTTGCCAAAAATGATTTTGATCTTTTCTATGCACAAGGCTATCTGACCGCAAAGGATCGTTTGTGGCAAATGGACCTTCAGACCAGGGCTGCTTCCGGCAGACTTTCAGAAATTCTCGGTCCGGCCACTTTGCAAATGGATCAGAAAAGCCGGCGTCTGGGAATGGGTTATGGTGCCGAAGCCAATCTTAAAATGGCCATGAGCGACCAGCATTCCAAAACGGCTTTGGAAGGTTACTCGGCGGGTGTGAACGCATACATTGCTCAGCTTGACCCAAAGGATTATCCGGTAGAATATAAATTGTTAGGTTACAGTCCTGAACCATGGAAACCAATTAACACCATGTACATGCTGGAACAAATGACACTCACGCTTGCCGGCAGGGCGAATGATTTGAGCATAACGAATGTGCTGAAAAAATATGGTAAGGACGTGATCAACGAATTGTTCCCGGATTATCCAATGTTTCAGGAAAGCCCGATTATACCAACCGGAACAAAGTGGGATTTTCCAAGATTGCCAATTCCCGTTGAAAACCCGTTAAAAAACCAGGACTCTGTTTCTGTAAGCAAATTTGCTCGGGAGGAAATAAAACCAGAAGGAATCGGAAGTAACAACTGGGCGGTTGGTGCGGAGAAATCCATTACGGGATATCCAATTCTGGCCAATGATCCGCATCTTGAATTAACGCTTCCATCAATCTGGTACCAGGTGCAGTTGCACACTCCGGATATGAATGTGTATGGTGTGTCGTTACCGGGTATTCCAAGCGTCATCATCGGTTTTAACCAAAATGTGGCCTGGGGCGTAACCAACGTTGATGCTGACGTGTTTGACTTTTATAAAATTAAATTCAAGGATACCACACAGGCAGAATACTGGCACAATAACCAGTGGAAATCTACCAGCAAAAGAGAGGAACTCATTTATGTAAAGGGCCAGAAGGAACCGGTAAGGGAAAACGTAGTGTACACACATCACGGGCCTGTTACTGAAACAGATCAGCAAGAAGGCAGCCCACCCAATTTGGCCCTAAAATGGATCGGTCATGAGCCAGGAAATAGCTTTCTCACATTTTATGAACTTAATAAAGCCAAAAATTACGACGACTACAGGAAGGCACTGGCAAAATATGTTGGTCCGGCTCAAAACTTCATTTTCGCCGACAATGGAAAGAATATCGCATTAACGGTAAATGGAAAATTACCTCTGAAATATAAGGATCAGGGTAAGTTTCTGCTGGATGGATCAGACGCGTCCGAGGATTGGCATGGATGGATACCGGCAGAACAAAATCCGTTTGTCAAAAACCCGCCGCGTGGTTTTGTAAGCTCTGCCAATCAGTCATCCACCGACCCAACATATCCATATTATATCAACTGGATTTTTGCGCCTTCCGAAAGAGGTATTCGTATCAATGAGCGCCTTGCCGCCATGACGAAGGCGAATGCAGACAGCTTACGGATGCTACAAAACGACAATTTCAATGTTTTGGCAAGGAGTGTTTTGCCACGACTTTTATCCGTACTGAGTTCTTCGCCGTTAAGCCCGGTAGAAAAAGCAGCTAAAATAACGCTGTCCGACTGGGATTATCAGAACAACCCGGAATCTATTCCCGCTTCGATATTCGAAACCTGGATGCCCCTTCTCCAAGCTTCCATATGGGACGATGAATTCGGCTCCGAAATTGTTCCGATGAAATATCCTTCACGCGACAGAACGTTGTACATGATTTTGAATCAACCCAACGAAAAGTGGTTCGACAATGTGAAAACCACACCGAAGGAAACCATGCCCGACATTGTGCTCAGCAGCTTTAAAGCAACACTGGACACTTTGAAAAAGCATCATGGCAGCATGAGTCCGGCCTGGAAATGGACCGATGTAAAGGGAACGGAGATCAAGCATTTAAGCAGAAGTTTGAAAGCCTTCAATGCGCCGTTGCTCAAAACGGGAGGAGGCTCTGGCATTGTGAATGCAATAACCAAACGAAATGGCCCTTCCTGGCGCATGGTGGTCGAACTGGGCCCTTCACCAAAAGGATATGGGATTTATCCAGGCGGGCAGTCGGGCAACCCGGGAAGTCCGTATTACCTCAATCTGATGGATAAGTGGGAAAAAGGAGAGCTGAATGAGCTTGTGTTTTTATCGTCGGCAGATCAGCAGCACCCACGTCTTACTTCCGGTATCACATTTAAAAAGAACTGACAACCATGAATATCATCCTGATCGTTGTTGTAACAGCCATTTGTCAATATTTTGCCCCTTGGTGGACGGTAGCTCTGGCTCCGTTTCTCATATTACTCTGGCGGCCTGCAAATACTTCTTTTAATGCTTTCCTTACAGGTTTTGCTGCCATTGCACTGTTGTGGTTTGCATATGGATTGTACCTTCATACCAGTTCGGAAGGTGCTATGTCCAACAGAATCGCTCAGATTTTCTCTCTTCCTAACGGAATATTGCTATTGGTAGTGACGGCACTCGTTGGCGGATTAGTTGGTGGGTTTGCTTCTTTGTCCGGGCATTTTGTTCGCAGGGCTGTTTAATTAGCTGGCAAAGGCAATTTTGACCAGATTATAATTTACTAATGCTATATGAACAACCGGATACTTTCAGAATTACTTAATGAGCCGAATGCCCATTTTCTGCTTCTTGAGGTCGAGGCTATACTCAATACCGAAAAAGAAAAGAGGATTCAGTTTCATAACAATATTCTCAAAGAGGAAAAGGTTGAGTTTATTAATGGTGAAATTGTTGTTCATTCACCCGTTAAAAAGAGGCACAACACAGCCAGTGGACTTCTTTATCGACTAATTAGTATTTTTGCAGGCAAGAATGACCTGGGATTTGTTGGTATTGAAAAAATAATGATTACACTGACCCGGAACGATTATGAACCGGATATTTGCTTCTTCAAAAAGGAAAAATCACAGCATTTCACAGAAGATCAGATCCTCTTTCCGGCACCCGATCTGGTGATTGAAATTCTCTCAGACTCTACCGAAGATCGTGATAGAGGCGTAAAATTCAAGGATTATCAGGCCCACAAAATCCAGGAATACTGGATCATCGATCCTGAAAAACAGACTTTGGAACAATACAATTTAAATGGGAATGCCTACGATCTGATCCTCAAATCATCAGAAGGATCAGTAAAAAGTTTTGTTATTGATGGCTTTCAAATTCCGGTTCGCGCCATTTTTGATGAAGCCGAAAATCTGAAAGCCATTGGTGGTTTTTAGAGTACCAGGAAATTAGGTTTACAACTCCTCCACTCCAACCCCACCCAATTCCTGAAAGAGCGTTTGCCAGTAATGCGTAACATGAGGATTATTTTCTTTGGACGAAGCTGTTGGTTCAAAAGGAGAAACGATGGTAACCTGCGGTGAGCCAATCACATATTGTTCCAGTTTCTTGCTGTCCGCTTTGGCTTCTTCTTCCGCCTGTGCATCATCCTTGGGAGGTTTTACATGAAAGTCACGGCGATCTGCGCCTTTCACACTTTCGATCATATCGCTGAAATAATACACTTTCACATCAGCTCCGCTCTCATTGGCTTTCGCAATCACAGGCAAGCTCGCCCATATATCCGTCGACAGGTTCGATGCGCCCGTATTCTGCTGATTTAGTTTTGCAAGAAGCTGGCGCAGGAAAATTCCTTTCTCCTTTTGAAGAGACATAGCGTACGCCGTTTCAATAGCTTCGCGATCGGTTGCATTAGCTGCCTCCATATTATCTTTTTCACTCCGAACCATTACCGACATTGCACGAGCCTTCGATGTGTTTTCATGAATAAAATAAACTTCCAGTTTGTCGCCTTTGTTTTTCATGTTATTCTCCATGATATCCGTCAGCACCTGGCGGTATTTTTCATTGACGTAATTCTTATTTACATTCACACTCTGCGTTTTATCCAGGAAAACCAAAGTATAAACAGGAGCATCTGAGGCCACTTTGGTCGCTTCTTTTTCGCCGCCACAGGCCGCAAGCATGACCATCATAGCCGAAGCCATAAAATATTTGAACTGAAATGAAGTTCTCATGAAATAAAGGGGATTTGTTTTTAAAGTCATAGCTAATAATAATGAGGCGAAACTAACCAGTTCGCCAATATCTTACAACGCGGAACGGACAACCAAAGCAATTATTTTATCAAAAATGCAAAAATCCCTCCGTGCACGTTGCCACAGAGGGATTTATATCCTGCTGAACAGGTATTTGACAAACTACTTTTTAGCGAATCGGTATCCAACGGAAACACCTAGTACCGAATTTTTTACTTTCAGATCATCATCTATTGGTACCTGATTAAGCAATCCCAAATCGTAGTTAATTCCGAATGTCATGGAATGTACCACAATACCTACACAAACTCCCAGACCCGCATCTAATCGTCTCATCACACCCTTATCACCCCATACGACCTTCGATTTTTGAGTTGAGGAGTTTCCATTCAGATCGGTATACTTATTTCGTCCCACCAATCCATAACCAAAATAAGGACCAAATGTCCCATACATGTTCGCCCCTCCTAAATTAAAAGAGACTCTCCCATTTACAGGAACATGCAAAAAAAGCAGATCCACCTTGCTTTTGATCCCTGTGAGCCCACCTCCGGAATATTTATAGCCCTTCATCGACAATAGTAAACCCGTTTCTACAGATATCCTTTTTCTCACCGGGAAATCGAACGTGCCACCCACATGCAAACCAGGATTCAATTTTAAACCTTCGTTTTCTGATTTGCCTTTATAATGAACCAGCCTGGATGATAAATTCAATCCTCCTTTCAAAGTAAAGGTTTGAGTAAATCCTGACACTAGAAACGTCATGAAGAACAGGATGGACAATAAACAGGTTTTCATTTTCATGTCGATAGGAGTTCTGATTGAATGATAGGGACAAAAAAATAAGCTCAGATTCGTAAATCTAAGCTTATTTCATCAATGCAAAAATAATCTACTTATTCTGCTGCTGAATCATCGTTACCAATTCTTCCGAAATACCGGTAGAAGAATATCCTCCGTCATGGAACAGATTCTGCATGGTTACAAATTTGGTAAGGTCTGAGAAAAGGGTGATGGCGTAGTTGGCACAATCATCAGCCGTTGCATTTCCAAGCGGACTCATTTTTTCTGCAAACTCATAAAACGCATCAAAACCTTCAATTCCTGAACCTGCTTTGGTTTTAGTAGGGGACTGAGAAATGGTATTTACACGAACGTTCTTCGCTTTTCCGTAACGGTAACCGTAGCTGCGTGCGATGCTTTCCAACATTGCTTTTGCTTCTGCCATGTCGCTGTAAAAAGAATAGGTGCGTTGTGCTGCGATGTACGACAATGCAACAACCGATCCCCATTCGTTGATCGCATCCAGCTTCTCTCCTACCTGCAAGAACTTATGCAAAGAAATGGCTGAAATATCCAGTCCTTTCTGCATCCATTCGTAGTTCAGATCGCCGTAAGATTTTCCTTTACGAACGTTTACAGACATTCCGATGGAGTGCAAAACGAAGTCGATTTTACCTCCCAAAACGTCCATCGACTGGGTATAAAGATTCTCGATATCTTCAACCGAAGTGGCATCGGCGGGAATAAGCTGAGCATCACAAGTTTTCGCCAATTCCTGAATCCCCCCCATACGCATTGCGATTGGAGCATTTGTCAAAGTAAAAATTGCGCCTTCTTCTTTCGCTTTAAGCGCTACTTTCCAGGCAATTGAGTTCTCGTCCAGAGCACCTGATATAATCCCTCTTTTTCCCTTTAATAAACCGTAAGCCATAATGTTAGTTTAAATATTTTAGTCAAATTAGCCATGCAGTGCCTGACGAAATGAAATCTTTGTATACCAAAGCCCGGCAATGTGTTGTAATAAAGCCCGCAAAGTAAAGCATTTTTGATCTGTTATGCCAATATTCTATTACAGACTATCTACCTCATTTAACGACAGGCACAAGGCCAAGTTGCTTTTGAAAAAACAAATCTGTCGCCTCATAAACACCTTTCACATCCTTTGAACGCAAATAAGATGCTATCACGTGGTCGGCACTTTCAGGAAAAGCTTTCTCTACTTTCAGATTTGCAGGCGTACCTAGCTGCGGGAACATTTCCTGCATCGCTTTTACAGATACGACTTCATCCTGCTCTTTATCGTTTTTATAATAATATCCCAAAAACACCGGCATTTTGATCTGCTTGAATATTTCAGGGCGTGATATAGCATCAATAGTTTGTTGTAACGTGAGCAAACCGTTGGTTCGGTAGCTTTGCAACCAGAAGTTGGAGCGTTCCGATTCCTCATCTATAGGTTTGCGATGGTCGCCCATAATGCTGTAAAGTATTTTTCTTCCCCAGGGACCGGTTACCAGTTTCAACGCAGGTGATGCCACAGCGAGACAAGGTGAATAAAGTACCACTCCTTTTAGGTCCGGATTGGTTGCTGCCAGATACACCGTGAGCAAGCCACCTGCTGAGGTTCCGATCACGATCACGCTGTCCCCTAAAACCTTCCCAATCGCCAGAGCGCGTTTTGCTTCCTGCATAAAATTTTCGGGCGTGAGGTCGTCAAATGCGTCGGGATCGCTTATTCCGGCGTCGTGCATACGGGCCAGATACAGGTTCGCTCCATATCGTTTGGCAAGATCCCGGTGAACAGGTTCTCCCTCCGCCCAGCTTGCACCAAAGCCATGAATGTATACAATGCTGTATGGCGTCTTCTCTTTTTTAGCAGAATCGGCCCAAACGATTCGAGCCTGATTGTCGCGTTTCAGATCCTTAATTGCTTTTTCAGAATCATCAATTTCTTTTTCAAGATGTGTGAGATCCTGCGGAACTGAGGGCAGAACCGGACTAAACTGAGCGGCAGGAACTGAGGGACCGGAAAAGTAAATAATGGCGATTACTACGACGACTGCGGCAATTGCCAGAGCTAGCTTTAACATATTTTAAGAATCAAGAAGGTTTCTTTAGCCCGAAAGTTCGGTAGTTTTAGGCACAAAATCAGTTTTGATTATGCGGTAAATTCATAAAAACACATGAATCTGTAATATTGTCACATTAATTTTTAGAATCAATAGTCAACATTTTTTCCAACAACTGAAATTTACTGCCTTAAACGCTTATTGATGAAAGCGTTAGTAACAGACTTTCTAATCACCCATAACTATTGCCCAATGCCTAACCTTTTACTTGTTGAAGACGACGCTAACCTTGGTATACTACTTCAGGAATATCTGATCGACAAAGGTTTTCCGACTGACCTCGCCACGGATGGTCAGAAAGGGTGGCAAAGTTTTGTGGACAAAGAATACGATCTCTGCATTTTTGACGTCATGATGCCAAAAAAAGACGGATTTTCACTGGCAAAAGAAGTAAGAATGAGTGGCAGAGATGTGCCGATTATTTTCCTGACGGCCAAGTCGATGAAGGAAGATACCATGCAGGGCTTTCGGGTGGGCGCCGACGATTACGTAACCAAACCTTTTGACAGAGAAGAATTGCTGTTAAGAATTGAAGCAATTCTCCGCCGCTACCGGAAACAAGCCGATTCTCCGGAAGAGAACAAACTTTTTCAGGTTGGGACTTACACATTCGATTACAGTCATCAGCAGCTTTCAGTTGGAGATAAATCGGCCCGGCTCACAAGCAAGGAATCGGAATTACTGAAATTATTTTGTCAGAATATAAACCAGCCTATCAGCCGGAGTTTTGCTTTAAAAACAATCTGGGGTGACGATTCTTATTTCAATGCCCGAAGCATGGATGTATACATTACCAAACTCAGAAAGCATTTCCGGGAAGACGCATCGATCCAAATTATGAATCTGCATGGAGAGGGTTTTAAGTTGATGGTGGGGTGAAAGTGTAGAACATCGGCATAGGGCATGGGATTCCAAAGAAAAAAACGCGCTGTGAAACTCAATATTTTTCTCCTTGGTTCTCTATGTAATATATTTAATGCCATCAATTAAAAAGCCGACAGCCAACTGCTGATCGCCGAAAGCTTATGTTTAATATTTCTCGCCGCCCACGCCGCAATAGAAAATCGTCTGCAGTACGTGACCTGGTACAGGAAACATCACTTCAGGTTTCCGATTTCATATTCCCAATGTTTGTGCAGGAAGGTTCCAACCAAAAAGTAGAAGTGAAATCCATGCCGGGTATTTACCGCTATTCACTGGATAACCTTTTGGAAGAACTAAAAGAAGTTACAGATCTTGGGATTCGCGGTATAGACCTTTTTCCCAATTACCCGGAAAGTAAAAAAGATAAATTCGCGTCGGAAAGTTATCGTGAGGATACCTTTTACCTGAAAGCAATTACGGCCATCAAGGAAAAATTCCCGGAACTGGCAATTATGACAGACGTGGCGATGGACCCGTACAGCTCTGATGGCCACGACGGACTGGTTGAAGATGGAAAGATTGTCAATGATGCAACCCTAGAAATTCTCGGGAAAATGTCGTTGGCACAGGCAAAAGCCGGAGCCGACATTCTGGGGCCAAGCGATATGATGGATGGTCGGGTTCGATACATTCGTCAATATTTGGATGACCACAAATTTACTGATGTGAGTATCATGTCCTATTCTGCCAAGTATGCAAGCGCATTCTACGGTCCATTCCGTGACGCGCTTGAATCTGCTCCGAAGTTTGGCGACAAAAAAACATATCAGATGAATCCGGCCAACAAACGTGAAGCGTTACTGGAAGCGCAGCAGGATTTTGACGAAGGCGCAGACATGTTGATGGTTAAACCGGCTCTTTCATATCTGGATATCATTCGCGATCTGGATCAGAATTTCGACATACCCATTGCTGCATACAATGTTTCCGGTGAGTATGCCATGATTAAAGCTGCCGCACTCAACGGCTGGCTAGATGGCGACCGTGCCATGATGGAAGTACTCCTCAGTATCCGCCGTGCAGGAGCCAAATGCATCCTTACCTATTTTGCAAAAGAGGCGGCTATCATCCTGAATCACTAATTTCCGTAACTTGCCTCTATTATATACTCACTTCCTTCAAACAATTGAAAGAAGTGAGTTGCCATGTTAAAAATAAAATATGAGTATGAAAAAAACCTATGCATTGTCTTTGCTTTTGGGGCTATCCCAAATCAGTCTGCAGGCACAGGAAACACGATTGTTACGCTTCCCTGCCATTCATGGGAATCAGGTTGTGTTCTCTTATGCGGGCGATCTTTACACAACTACGAAAAGTGGCGGAGTTGCTCGAAAGCTTACCAGCCATCCTGGCTACGAAATGTTTCCGAGATTCAGCCACGATGGCAAACAAATTGCTTTTACAGGCCAGTATGACGGAAATACAGAGGTTTTTGTAATGCCTTCAACCGGTGGAACTCCAAAAAGAATTACATACACCGCAACGCTGGGCCGCGATGACGTGGCTGATCGTATGGGTCCCAACAATGTTGTGATGGATTGGGCACCGGACGACAAAAGCGTGATTTATCGCAGCCGGGGCAACTCATTTAATGCCTTTAAAGGAAAGCTTTACAAAGCTCCAATTAGTGGTGATCTGAGTGAAGAACTTCCTTTTTCGGTTGGTAGCTGGACGAGCTATAATGAAGATGGCTCCAAACTGGCCATGAACCGGGTTTTCCGTGAATTTCGTACGTGGAAATATTACAAAGGAGGAATGGCAGACGATATCTGGATTTTTGATGTAAAATCAGGAAAAACAGAAAATGTGACCAACAACCCTGCTCAGGACATTTTTCCGATGTATCATAAAAACAAAGTCTATTTCCTGAGCGACAGGGACAGGACGATGAATTTGTTTGAATATGATACACAAAGCAAACAGACTAAAAAAATAACTGACTTTAAAGAGTTTGATTGCAAATTCCCATCCCTTGGTGACAACGCCATCGCATTTGAAAACGGCGGGTATATCTATCTCTATGACCTTGCTACCGGAAAAGCTGATAAACTTTCCGTAACCATTTCGGAGGACTTTTCATCCGGACGTAACAAACAGACAGACGCATCTAAAATGGTGGGAAGTTATGCCATTTCACCCGATGGAAAACGTGCTGTGCTGGGTGCGCGAGGAGATGTTTTTACTGTTCCTGCCAAGAGTGGTGTAGTCCGCAATCTGACACAAAGCAGCGACGCACATGATCGTAATGTTGAATGGAGCCCTGATGGACAATGGATCAGCTTTTTATCAGACAAAATAGGAGAAGACGAACTTTATATCCGTAAACAAGATGGTTCAGAACCTGCAAAGCAACTGACCAAAGGCGCTGGTAGTTACAAATTTAATCCCATTTGGAGCCCGGATAGTAAGTATTTGCTATTGGCCGACAGAAATCAGGATTTATATTATGTCGATGCAAAAACAGGAACTAAAACAGCAGTTACGCACAGCGATTACCGCGAAATTGATGATTACACCATTGCACCTGACAGCAAATGGATTGCTTACACCGAACCTGGTAAAGCAAGAGAATTTGATGTAATAAAACTGTACAATATCGCTACCAAAAAATCTGTGCAGGTAACGGATAACTGGTATACCAGCGGGCAGCCGACGTTTAGCCCGGATGGAAAGCTCTTGTATTTTGTTTCTGCCCGCGATTTCAATCCAACATACAGCAATACCGAATGGAACCATGCTTACAGCAACATGGAGAAGCCATACTTCATCCGCCTTGGAGCTGAAGTTAAATCTTCTTTCCAGATCGAAAATGATGAAGTATCTGTAAAAAGCGAAAGCACTGGTGAAACTGCCGTGGCTGCCAATACCGCAAAAGGAAAAAAGGAAACTCCGAAAAAGGAAGTACCTAAAGCTGAAAGCGATGTTGCGGTTAAGGTTGATGAAGAAAACCTGGCCGACAGAATTGAAAGTCTGCCAGTATCTGCCGGAAATTATTATCGACTGGTTGCTGGTGCTGAGGGGCTCTATTACACTTCGAATTCAGCAGGAAAGGATCGTTCATTCAAATTTTTCAGTCTGAAAGACAAAAAGGAGACCGAAATTGGTGATTTTGGCGGATATGTAGTTAGTCCGGATGGCAAGAAAATCATGCTCAGAAAGATGGCTGACTGGTACATCGAAGACCTGAGCACATCCAAAATTGAGCCTAAAAACAAGCTGAATCTGGAAGGTCTGAAAAACAACACAGATGTTCATGCCGAGTGGAAGCAGATTTATGATGAAAGCTGGCGTCAGATGCGAGATTATTTTTATGATCCCAATATGCATGGTGTAAACTGGAAAGCCATGCATGACAAGTACGCCGCGTTGCTGCCATACGTAAATCACCGTAATGACCTTACATACATCATCGGAGAACTGATCGGTGAATTGAATATTGGTCATGCATATACCAATCCAGGTGAGAGGCCAGAAATTGAGAGAATCAAAATGGGCTTGCTGGGAGCTACGTTCAGCCGGGATAAAAGCGGTTATTACAAAATCGAGACCATTCTTTCAGGACAGAGCTGGAACAAGTCGCTGGTATCACCGCTTCGCGCTCCGGGACTTGATGTAAAACCGGGTGAGTTTATCATCAGCATCAATGGAAATGATGTTAAGGATTTTGCAAACCTTTTTGAAGGATTGATTGGCAAAGCAGACCAGGTCGTTGAGATTGAAATCAACGGAACTGCGACTGCAAAAGGAAGTCGCAAGATATTTGTAAAACCTATCGCCGACGAATCGGATCTGTATTACCACCAGTGGGTTCAGGACAATATTGCCAAGGTGACGAAAGCATCGGGCGGTAAAATCGGATATGTGCATATTCCAGATATGGGCCCGGATGGTCTGAATCAGTTTGCACGTTATTTCTATCCTCAGTTGGACAAAGAAGCACTCATTATCGATGACCGTGGAAATGGAGGAGGGAACGTTTCTCCAATGATCATTGAGCGTCTTCGCCGCCAACCTGGTTTGGGAGCGATGATGCGGAATAGCAAATCGGCAACGGTAAAACCGGACGCACAAATTGGCCCGAAAGTGTGTCTGATCGATCAGTATTCCGCCTCTGACGGAGATCTTTTCCCATACCAGTTCAGACATTACAACATCGGCCCGCTTATTGGACAGCGTACCTGGGGCGGCGTTGTAGGTATTCGCGGCTCTTTACCTTTCATTGATGGCAGCGATTTACGTAAACCGGAGTTTGCGCACTTTGCAGCAGACGGCTCTAAGTTCATTATAGAAGGTGAAGGTGTTTCGCCTGATATTGAAGTAAGCAACGATCCGCACGATGAATATTTGGGTAAAGACGTCCAGCTGGAAAGAGCGATTGAAGAAATGAAGAAAAAACTGACCGAACCAGGTCAAAAAGGCGTTCCGTCTATTCCGGCATTTCCGGATAAATCGGGGAAATAAGTTTTAGAAAATAGATTTCAATGTTCCAATAAGGTAGAGCTAACACTCTGCCTTATTTTTTTGCCTTTTTCTTTATATTTCCCATATAATTGGTTTCCAGTAACATAAAACACACTTCATCAACAAAACCATAAACTATGAAAACTGAACAAATTCAAGAATTGCTTCATCAATTCGAAAAAGCCTGTTTCCTGTATAAAGGCATTGAATGCTGGAGTGCGCGTGAACTTCAAGAAATACTTGGTTATACGAAATGGGATAATTTCGTCAAAGTAATTAATAAAGCGAAAATTGCATGCGAAAACAGCGAAATAAAGGTCTCTGATCATTTTGCCGATGTCGGGAAAATGATCGGATTGGCTCCAATAGCGCAAAAGTAGTTGAAATAATACGTAGACCGCAACTCGGCTAATGATGAAAAGAAAGTATTAAAGGAGGCAAAGAAACCAATTGGAAGAAAAAATGAATAATATTGAACCTGTTTGGTTATTAAACTATTTAAACCAAACTATTATTGACGCCAAAAATTACTTAATTTCTCAAAATGAATAAAATATCTCCATTACTGCTTACAGCAGGTTTACTGCTGATGAATGCTCCATCCTTCTCCCAAAAAAGCAAAAACCTGCCACCAGAATTTTCTGTAAAAAAGTCTGAAACAGAGGCTCACATGCGTTTTTTGGCAGCGGATGAATTACTCGGGCGCCGCACCGGTGAACAAGGAAATCTGGTAGCTGCCCGGTACATAGCCGAACAATTCCGTAAACTGGGTGTAAAACCTGTGGATGGAACACAAAATACGGGAACAAAGTCTTACTTCCAGAATGTCCCTTTTGAAAAATTGGGTATCAACGAATCAGGTGAAATTGTGGCAGAAGCGACAACGCTCAAAAGCGGAACAGACTGGATCCTTATGACTGGCGGAGCGATGGATACTACCGCTGCTCTTGTGTATGCCGGTTACGGACTTGAAAACACAGCGAAAGGCTGGGATGACTACAAAGATGTGGACGTAAAAGGCAAAATCGTTTTGGTGCAAAGCGGAACTCCTGATGTACAAACACCTTCGGAAATTATTGCTTCTTCTACCGAAAAACGTAAAATCGCAATAGAAAAAGGGGCAATAGCAGTGATTGAACTTTTCAATGCACCTATGCCGTGGAATATGGTAAACAAATATTTTACCGGTGAAAAAATAGGTCTTGCGGCGGAGAACAACACTGGAAAAACCATTCCGCATGCATGGGTTAATGGCAAAGACGCCAACCTGACCAGAGCGCTTCGTAATGTGAAAGAAATTAAGTTTAAAACCAGCGGAAGACAAACCAAACTGATCAACAGCTACAATGTTGTTGGTTTTATAGAAGGCACAGATCCGAAACTTAAAGACGAGTACATTTTGCTTACAGCTCATTATGACCATGTTGGCATTGGCAAGCAAGGCGGGCAGCCATATACGGCAGAAGACAGTATTTTCAACGGTGCACGCGATAACGCTTTCGGTGTTGTGGGATTGCTTACCGCAGCGGAATCATTTTCAAAAGTGCCTCCAAAACGTTCGGTGCTGATTGTTGCGCTGACGGCGGAAGAAGTTGGACTGCTTGGAAGTCAGTATTATGCGGCTCATCCGTTACTTCCTCTCAACAAATGCATTTTCAATATTAACTCAGACGGAGCCGGCTACAATGATACTACCATCGTTGCCGTAATGGGGCTTGATCGTACGGGTGCAAAAGCAGAAATGGAAAAAGCCAGCAAGGCATTTGGTTTAGGAGTATTCGCAGATCCTTCACCAGAGCAAGGTTTATTCGACCGCTCGGATAATGTAAGTTTTGCAAAAAAGGGAATTCCTGCACCAACTTTCACTCCTGGTTTCAGAGAATTTAATGGTGATATCATGAAAAATTACCACCAGGTTTCCGACAACCCTGAAACGATTGATTTTAACTATCTGCTCAAATTTAGCCAGGCGTATACTTATGCTGCAAGGCTGATTGCGGACATGGCGAAAGCACCTCAGTGGATTGCCCGAGACAAATACGAAGAGGCAGCTAAGAAATTGTATAGAAAGTAAATTCCGGTCTGAAAAGCTTTTTTTAGCTGGGCTAACGGAAAAAGTACTTCAACAGCGTTCAGCCCGACTTCGTCGTTCATACCGCGAGTATCCATAAACAAAGAAATCCGATCGCTATGACCGGATTTCTTTGTTTGCATCTATGCTTAATACAGTTCGAAATTTGCACTTTTCGCTGCAAAATCGTTCAGACCGACGTTATCACCTTGCTCCCGGAGGACAATGTTTTTTAAGATAGTCTGTACACAAAGTGCGCAAGTGCCTCGAAGTACCCTCTCCTTCCGAAATACTATGCGAGCGGTTCGGATATGGCATAAATTGAAACACTTTATTATTCTTAATCAGCTCATTAACCAACATTTCTGCATTTTGATAATGTACATTGTCATCACCAGTCCCGTGGATGTACAACAGGTTACCAACCAGATTTTTGGCATGTGTTACCGGAGAACCGTTAACAAAATCTTCCCGGTTTTCCTGCGGAACACCCATATACCGTTCCTGATAAATATTGTCGTATGTAAGCTGATTGCCTACCGCGGCAACTGAAATACCTGTCTTGAATTGTTTAGGATATTTGAAAAGCAGATTCAGGGTCGATGAACCACCGCCGCTCCATCCGTGTACCGCAACGCGGCTTGTATCAATGAAAGAAAATTTCTCAGACATTGCTTTCGCAGCACCCGCCATATCTTTGATATTGATCGTCCCAATGCTTCTGTAAATCGCTTTACGCCATGCACGTCCTTTTGGAGAAGGCGTTCCACGGTTGTCCATAGAGGCATATATGTAACCATCTTCGGCCATGTTTCCTTCGTAAATGCGGTTGCGACCAGTTCCGTATGTATCTTTCACAGTGCTGCTTGCAGGCTCTCCGTATACCATGTAAACGATCGGATACTTTTTAGCAGGATCAAAGTTATTAGGTTTCACCATCCACGCATCCACTTCTACACCTTCATCCGTTTTCACTCTAAAAAACTCAATATTCATAGCAGCCGGACGAATTCGCATCATGGTTTGGCTGATAGAATTTGCTGGATCTAATGATTTGTGATCCGGCAAAGTAATCCATTCAGTCATCCAGGGCATTCTTGCGTTGGAAAAATTATGTTTCGCGAATTTTGCCAAAGGTGAAATCTCATAGTTGTGCGTTCCGGTCTGATCCACCGGGGATAACCTTTGAGGTGCACCTTTTCCGTTCAACGGAGCTTTGTATAAATATGCCTGAGTTGCATTGTCGGGCGAAGCTGTAAAGTAATAGGCGTTATTTTTCTCGTCAATTCTCACCGGATTGATCATATCAAAATTCCCCGTTGTGATCAAAGTTTCCTTTTTTCCATCACGGCTCACGCGATACACATGGCGCCAACCATCTTTTTCGCTTACCCACAAAAATTCTTTTCCGCCATTAATCCAGTCCCAGCCAACCGGATCATTTTCCCAACGGCTCTTGATATCGATCCACGCCTCATCTTTTTCTGTATAAAAAGGTTTCGATGCTCCTGTAACGGTATTGATGTACATCAAAGTACTTTCATTTTGTTTGCGGTTCAATTGCTGCACCACAAGTTCATCTGCCTGTCCCGACCACTCCATTCTTGGCAAATAAGTATTCTGTGGATCACCCGGAATTGTCATCCATTTGGTTTCGGCACTAGCCACATTCACCACGCCAATTTTATACGGAGAAGGAGTTTCACCCACTTTTGGATACTCTACCGGAATATTGAATGAGTAGATGGAGTCTGTTGTATTGATCATCAAAAAGTTACGGATCTTGCGTGCGTCCAGCTGCCAGTAAGCAATGGATTTACTGTCATCACTCCAACGGAAACCGTCACGGCAATCGAACTCTTCCTCATAAACCCAGTCAAACGTACCGTTGATGACACGGTCCGTTCCATCTTTGGTAAGTTGTTTCACTTCTCCTGATTGCAGATCCTCAGCATATACATTGTGTTTGCTTACGAATCCAACCTTTTTACCATCCGGGGAAAATTTCGCAAACATCAATGACGAAGCAGGCAGGCCTTTTCCAATTTGTTTCAAAGTTTTTGCACCAAGGTCAGCTACCCAGTAATCACCTCGGGTATCGTACCGCCATACACGCTTGGTATTGGTGTAAATCAATACTTTATCACCTGCTTTGCTCACGGTGTAGCTTCTTACCGGCAAAGATTCACCGCCCTGCGAAGGCGTAAGTTGTGCTTTGGAAACAAAAATTTTCTTTTGATTTGAAGGTAATGCTACTTCCACAACCTCTCCCTGCTCCACATCCCGGTAGCCACTGCCATCTGGCAGCCACTGGAAGTTATCTGGTATTTGTGCAAAAATCTGGAAGGAAAGGAAAGTAAAGACAATGGTTTTTAGTACCTGCTTCATCGGGCTTGGATAAAAATTAAATAGTATGACAACTATGAGGTTACAATTTTAACGAAATGATTTACAAAAACAGCATTTCTGGTAATGAGATAACAAAAATAGCAGGCCGGGAAGGTCCCCGCCTGCTACGTCGTAACTCTTTAGGTTATTGTTCATCGTCAGATGGCGTCTCCTTACGTTTGGTGCGTTTCTGTTTTTTTAACGCCTCACTAAGCAAATATTCAATCTGTCCATTCAAACTGCGGAAATCCTGTTGTGCCCAGGATTCGAGTTCCTTGAGCATTTCAGGATTAACGCGTAAAACAAAAGCTTTTTTCTCGGCCATATTACGGATATAAAGTTCCGGCGTTCAACACAGGTGTAACCGATTTCTCACCACACAACACCACCAATAAATTACAAACCATCGCTGCTTTCCGTTCCTCGTCCAGCTCCACAATACCCTTGTCTGACAACATTGCCAAAGCCATATCCACCATGCCCACGGCACCATTTACGATCTGGCGGCGTGCAGCTACTACCGCCGAAGCCTGCTGACGCTGAAGCATCGCTCCGGCAATTTCAGGAGCATAGGCAAGGTGACTGATACGCGCTTCCAGTACATCTATTCCTGCTCTGCTCAGTCTTTCAGTAAGCTCACCTTCAAGCATTTCGTTGATTTTTCCACTTCCGTCACGCAATGTCACTTCCTGGATTTCCACTTCCTCGGCTTCCATCGTGTCATAAGCATATACACCTGCAAGGTGCCTCACAGCCGCTTCCGACTGGATTTCTACATATTTTACATAATCATCCACCTCAAAAGATGCCTTTGCCGTATCACCCACGCGCCAAACCACTACTGCGGCTATTTCGATTGGGTTACCCAACTTGTCATTCACTTTCAATTTCTGTCCATTCAGGTTTCTTGCACGGAGACTGATTTTCTTCCTGCGAAACAGGGGATTCACCCAGCGCAAGCCACTTTGTTTCATGGTACCCATGTAATCGCCGAAAAACGTGGTAACAACAGCTTCATTGGGGTTAATGACTGTAAGACCGATCAGGATGATGAACCCGATGACGGAAATGACAACACCCACAACAGGAGCTCCTGTAACGACCACATACACCACGCCACCAAACAACATGATCAGGCCAACTGCAAAAAGCATGTAGCCCGACATCGAACGTAATTCTTTTTCATTCATAGCTTTAATTGTGATAGTAAAATGATATCACAATATTATCAAATAGGTTTCATATTTCGTTTAGAAATAGTACAAAAAAATCCCAAAGCTTTTGAGTGGCTTTGGGATGGGATGAATGGTGAAGTGTCTATTATTGCATCTGGAAGTTTATAGGAAGATTGTATCTGACACGTACTTTTTTTCCACGAAAAACACCTGGTTCCCAAAGACCGTTCATCTTTTTCACAACCCTAATCGCTTCATCATCAAGGCCGAATCCAACACCCTTTTCAACTTTGTAATCGCAAATACTGCCATCCTCACAAATAACAAATGAAAGCTGCACCTTTCCTGTAATACCTCTTCTTGCTGCTTCGGAAGGATATCTCATATTCTGCCCCAGTAATGCATACATTTTACTAGCACCACCTTTAAACTCGGGATGAATAATTGCTTGGGTATATGTCCTTTTAACACTGTCTTCGTAAGATACGCCTTCTATTAAAGCACCATCCAAATAGATCTCTTCATAGTGAATTCCACCATTATTCCATTTCCCCTGCCACTTACCTTCTTTTTGTCCTCCTGCTACCTGCCCTTCTTCGATATAGCTTTTCCCTCCCAGTTCAGCGCCTTGCAACTGCCAGAAGCCATCCCCTTCTTTGACTTTTTGAGTTCCGTCCTTTTCCCAGCTATTCACATATATAATTCCTTTACTTACAAAGCTTTCGGTTAAAGGATACTCTACAACACTTTTCATTTGACCATTTTCGTGCCATAAAATTTCGGTGTGCGAGCTGTCTGCATAGGTGTCCAGTTTTCTAAGCAACCCGTTCAGGTCAAATTCTCTGAAACGTGATAACTTGTTGTCGCTCGAAAATTCTTTTTCACTAAGCACAGTACCATTTGCCAGAAGTGTCACCTCCGTAGCATAACTGGCAAGATTCTCATCTCTGGCGGAAAGCTCATATGCCCTAACAGAATCAATTTTGTTACCAACGTATGCATGTTTAAACCATATTTCTTTGCGCTGAAAAGGCACTTTACCCATATTCGACCATTTCTTCCCTTGTTTTTGGTCATAAACAACATCCGCGTTGATATACCCAAGCTCATTCACTTTTCGCACAATCCTATATTCAGCCTGGGCAAGGTCCGAAGTCATGTAAAATTTTTTGTCAAAATAGTGTGTGATGGTATTGGTCGTACTGTCAAAATTAGCTCTTCGCTCTATCTTAAACTGAATCGGATAAATGAATTGTTGCCTTACTCTCTCCCCTTTTAGGATAGCCGGTTGCCACGCTTTGTACAAACTCAAAACTCTTATAACTTCTTGGTTACATAGTGAATCGATTCCCTTCACAATTTCATGGTTAGTCATACTTCCATCGGGCTCCACTATTCCTTTTACGTATACTTTTCCATTAAGCCCTTTAATTGCACTTTGGAATGGAGCTCGTAAGTTGGCGTTAATGAATTGGTTGAGAAAAAGCACACCACCGGTAGGTTCCACCTGCTTTTCCACCTCATGAGGTAGGTAAATTGTTTGACCAAAAACTGTAAAACTTGAAAGCAGGAAAAAGACTATAATTCCCTTCATAGGTTGATGAATTAGATTTCAGCAAATATATAAAATCCCTTTCTTTTCATTTGAACATCTCGTTTTCTTGTCAAAATAACTGTACATAGCGAACTGGGACACATTTGCCATGATTATTAACTTATTGATAACCTGCAAGTAACGTGCAGTTAATATGAAATGAGAATATTTGTAACATGGCAGATACAACGCACTTCCGGACCATTATCATTTCTGACTTACACCTCGGAGCGGGTGGTTCGAAGGCAGAAGAAGTTACCAATTTTCTGAAAAGTTATTCCTGCAAAAAATTAATTCTGAATGGTGACATCATTGACGCCTGGCAGTTGAAAAAATATGGAGTCTGGAAACGGAAACACACCATGTTTTTTAAGCGGGTGCTGAAAATGATCGAACAGAACAATACAAAGGTCATTTACATTCGGGGAAACCATGACGATTTCCTGGATCAGATCATCCCGCTGCGGCTCGGTAAAAACTTTCAGATCAGGAAGGATTACGTACTCAATTCGGGCACGCAACGCTTTTACGTAACGCATGGCGATGTGTTCGATTCCATCACTAGCAACATGAAATGGCTGGCCTACCTGGGCGATATGGGCTACACGTTTTTACTTTGGCTCAATAAATTTTACAATAAATACCGGGAATGGCGCGGTCTGCCGTATTATTCCCTATCCCAAAAAATAAAACAATCGGTGAAGCTGGCGGTTAATTACATGACCGACTTTGAAGAAAAGCTAACCGAACTTGCGCGGTCGAGAAGCTGCGACGGTGTGATCTGTGGCCACATTCACCACCCTGCCATCCGCGAGATAGATGGAATTAAATACATGAATTCCGGCGACTGGGTGGAAACACTGAGTGCGCTTGTGGAAGATTTTGAAGGCAACTGGAGTTTGCTCTATTACGATCAACAGATCAAACAGCAAAAGAAACCGGACAATACCACCATTATTGAAAATTTTCCAGGAACAGAAAAGCAGGTCGCTTTCTCAGGCGTGTTTCTGGGCAGAAATCAACAAATTATTTAGCCATGAAAATTCTGTTTCTGGTACAGGGAGAAGGGCGCGGACACATGACGCAGGCTATTTCGCTTAGCCAGATATTGCGCCGTGCCGGACATGAGATAGCAGCAACCCTTGTTGGCAAAGCAAGCGACCGGATTATTCCTTCATTTTTTGCAGAACAGATCAAAGCACCGGTATACGAATTTATTGCCCCGGCCATTGTATATAGCCAATGTGGTGCCGGCATGAACGTAGGGCGTACACTTTATGCTCTGGTAAGAAATTCACCGCGGTATTTTGCGGGCTTAAAATCCATTCACGAAAAAATAAGTGAAGTCCAGCCTGACCTCATCATTAGTTTTTATGAGACTTATAGCGGGCTGTACAATGTCATTTTTCGACCTAAAATCCCAATGCTTTGCATTGCGCATCAATATTTACTGCTTCACCCAAAATTTGTTTTCCCAAAAAACAAAACGCTGGACAGGATCCTGATCAACCTCAATTCTAAAGCCGCTTCTTGGCTGGCGACAAAACGCCTGGCGCTATCTTTTCGTGAAATGGAAGGGGTTTTGAAGGAAAAAATATCGGTTGTTCCTCCCCTGCTTCGTCGGGAGGTACTTGATCTTGCACCTTCAAAGGGAGATTTTTTTCTGGTATACATGACCCACCACAGCCTTAGCAAGCAAATTATAGCATGGCATCTGGCGCATCCGAATGTAGCCCTTCATTGCTTTTGGGATAACAGTAATGTATCCGATGAGTTTGTATTTGATAAAACGCTTACTTTCCACCGAATCAACAGCGAAAAGTATCTTGAAAAGCTGGCTTCCTGCAAAGCGCTAGTTACCACAGCCGGATTTGAGTCTGTTTGTGAAGCCATGTATCTGGGCAAGCCGGTGATGATGGTACCCGTTCCCAATCATTTTGAACAGGAATGTAATGCTATTGATGGCGTAATTGCAGGAGCCGGAGTGACGTCCAAAACGTTCGATTTATCGGTGCTTATGGAATATTTACCAAAGCATCAGGATCAAACTGTAAAATTCAGAAAATGGTATCGCAGAGGCGAATCCATGTTTTTGAATAAAGTTGCGGCAGCAGGCAAAAAACCAGTTGTCCGCCGAAAATCAAGGACAATCAGTGTTTCGGCTCAACGTATTTTTAATACATTCTTTTGAAAATCATCGCTTCTTTTCCGCTATTCCGATACAGTATTAACTGGTTGTTGATGCGCTCATAATTGCCGGTAGTCTCCGATGCAAGCCAGGCTCTGGCGCTCCATTCATGCTCTCCAACTTTTGTTCCGCCAAATACCTGAATTTCGTAGGTGCAGTGATCGCCCAGGGTGTATGAGCCGGAGACTGTATTACTGAATGTTTTGCCAGTTATACTTCCTTCTTTCTTGTTATCTACAAAGATAAACTCCACAAATTTACCTTCTACTAACGGATCTCCTTCCAAATTTCCCGTAGCCACGTCTCTGTAACCTGTGAGTTGCCATGTCCCTTGTAGTGTAGGATTATCGCTGCATGGAGGCATTACACAACAATCATTTTTCTGACATTGAAATGCGAAAAGCAATGAAATCAATAACACGCAGCTTATGGATCTAAGATGTTGCATCGATTCGGTTTTTAAATAAATATGGTTGTATTCTACTTCACGACACCAATATACGAAATACGGATACCGTTGAAGCAATCATCGGCACAGCCGTCTTCCACATAACCACAGCTTGAAATCAATCCGTCATTTTTGGCTTCAAAATAGGTTTTGGCATTATCCCGTTTTACCAGCCACTCACTTTTTGCCTTTGTGTAAATTTCATCCAGCGTTAAGGCTGCTGCCCCAGAATTTGAACGGGCATTAAGTTCATTTTCATTTTCAACCCATTCCAATTCTTCTTTTGGGAAGTTATCAGGTAAGTATTTCGTAACCGTATATCTAAACTCCCGCTTAATTACCTTGCCGTTTGATACCGTAATTGTTGTTTCTGACGATGTGCCTGTCCAGGACGAAAAACTCACCACGTATTTGTAAGAGTTTCCCGACGAACTCCTAAAAGCCTTCCAGGCCTTTTCACTCTTTTCAATGTCATCTTCAAAATCAATATCTGATTTTTCACAGGAAAACGTCAGACCAATCATTAATAGACCTAGGAAATATACACTCAACTTCATTTTCATAACTGTATTTCAATTTAAAAACTCATCCCAAGCCTAATGACCAACCGGTTGTATACACGATCTTCATAACGTATGGTTTGTTCCCACTGCAAAGGCTTGTCCACATGAACCTCCTGCCTTTTATAGCTTATCCCTATTGTAAAAGCGTTGCCTTCCGGTTTTCCATATCTCATACCGATACCCGGATTAATCATCCATCCTCCTTTGGTATTAAATCCATCCGAATCTTGCTGAAACCATCCGAATCCATAACCTACATCACCGGTTGCATACAATCTTGCATTTTTTCTCCCGACAAGGTCGAACCGTGCACCGGCTGCAATTGGATTGATAAGGACTGTTTTATACCAATCCACTCCTACTGTCCCCCCCACCGACAACCTATTGTTAAGCTGCATCCCATTAAACATTTGAGCAGTAAGGCTATTTTTGCTTTCAACCACATTAGTAGTACCTCCCAAATTATATTTAACCCGCCCGAACAGACCGCCCAACTCCGTATGATTTACATATCTCCTCTTAAATGGTTCTTCCTGGGCCACTACTATATTTCCCGCCAATACGTATATCAGCACCAATATCAGCGCTCTCATTTCTTAACAAGGATTCTGCTTAATAACTTCACATCTTTCACGTCACTCGCATCGTATTGGTAAAATCCGTCTTTACCAATCACAAGCAGGTTTTTCCCCATGGTGATAACGTCATAGGCATGTATGTTGCTGAATGTTGAGAGCATATTTTTATCTATTCCCATTTTGTCAGTAACATCAAAAATTCTCAACCCAAAATCTCCCTCACACAAGTACAAAGTTGGAAAATCAACACTCAAACCATGTGGGTTTTGCATTTGGTAAGTCTTTATCAGTTTCGGAGAGGACGCATCGCTCACATCCACCAAGTCCATTTGATTTTGTGTACCCCAGCAGGCAGTACCGGTCCTTAACGTTACATACGCAATATCGTTTGCAACTACTACCGGATCACAAGCCGTTCCGTGTTGAAAAACCGAAAGCTGCTTTGGATTCTTCGGATCGGCATTATCATATATGAACATGCCATTGGCAGATCCTATAAACAGCTTGTTTTCATAGGGAAATATTGTTTCTATGTTCCTGCCTACATTAATTTCCCCGGAAGTAGTGGGTGCTGTAGGCTTGGAGATATCAAACAAATGAAGACTGGTTAAGCTAACTGTATATAAAAAGTCGTTGTTTAGCGCGAAACGTGCCATTGACCCTGCCTTACCACTTGTTCCCGGTGCTGAGTTGGGAGATGAAGATGCTGCACTGGCCGACGTACCGAAGGACGCCATATCCCAAAAAGAATTTACACTGTTAAAATAATACGGGTAGGGTGTTGTGTCTTCACAATTGGTTGTAATGGTCTCCTCCACATAATCCACTGTAAAATCCTGTATGGTTGCGTCCTCAGAATCCCATACCGATCCGTTTACTGCGTTGATATTCCACCATGCACCGTCGAATTGCCCGTTTTGGAAAACATTTTGCACACGTCCTACTTCTTTGGCTTTGGTTGGATCGGATATATCAATTGCAACCAAATCAGTATAACTATCAGCATAAAGTGTATTTCCTTTTACTGCCAGATCCCCATTTCCAGGAATCGCTATAAATGATACAAATGCCGGACTTGAAGGATTACTATTATCAATCACATGAATGCCCTGTTTGATTTCATTTATAAACAGGTATTTACCCTTCGTATAAAGTTTCCCGGGCCTTTTCATTTCGTGAGGTGATTCTATTTTTACAGAGGCACGAATATCAGCCAAAGTGCGGGTAAAAGGGATTTGGCGGCGCGTAACGCGGGTTTCTTTGCATTGATCGTTGCAAGACCACAATCCCATACTCAGGATTACAGCCATTAGGGAGAGTAGTCTTGTTCTCATAACAATTAGAAGGTTTGTTAGATACAGTAACTTTTATATTTTTTAGCTAGATAATACAAGGATGCAAGTGGACACAAAAAGGTTGGAACTAAAAACAAAATCGTCCGAAAGCAAAGCCTTCGGACGATAACGCACCCCGAAAATACTGGCAAATACCAGCATTTTTTATCTTTATTGGCTGTGAGCTTTTGGCTAGCAGCCATTAGCTTTTTACCGGTAATCCTATTTTTATATCAACTTTAAATCCCTCCAATTTCAAAGACAAACTATTGATATTCAATAGTTTTAGAAATTAGTTTTTAGTTCAAAAGCTGAGTTTCTTTGAGATTTAAGAAATTGAAGACAAAGCTATTGGTGCCGGTTATAATGTTTTCAGTATCCAGGGAGTAGAAACCGTCATTACAACCGGAACCAGCATGCTTCTTTTTAAGGTCTTTAACATGGCTAATAAATTTTAAAGAATTTTGACTGTTTTGATCAGACTTTCTTTAAAGTTCTGTTAAAGCAAGATGCAGGCAGAGCCAAATTGGTTGGAAAGCTTCGCAAAAATTTAAAAAGAATATAGCATTCCCCAGGAAACACCGTACAGATAAGGATGAGATTCCATACTCTGGTTGGCTCTGAAACCAGAAGAAACTGCTCTTTGGTACGATCCCATCAGGCTGGCTTTCCATCTGGTCGCTAATTTATAATTAAGCCTCAATCCGGTTGTTGCTGCCCAGTTCAAACTTCTATACACCTCATCGCTCGCTGTCGTTCTGATGACATCTCCCGATGCTGTTTCCAGCTCATTACTCAAAAAGAAGTTCGCCATCATTCCCCCGAGTACAGAATAGCTCAGTTTTTTGTCAGGATTAAGTGTAAAGCCTGCTTGCAGTGGCAATTGCAGATACTGATAATTGTTCCCTATATTCTTACTAACTTCGATATAAACCGTATTTGCTAAGGTTTGACCGAATCCTCCTGATGAAGCATCGTAATTCAGTGCGGCTTTGTCAGACAAACTTACCATAGCATTCTCTAAAACATTAGTCGAACGGGCGTTAGCTGGATCCAATACATAACCACCGCCTTCATATTGAGAATTGCCTTTGAGATAACTTAAACCCATTTCCACAGACCAGTGTTTCGACAACCTCATACCGCCCTGCGTTTGTAAAGCAAAGGAATTACCTGCTTTGTTGGTGCCGTTCAGCGATTTTTGCCTGGAATTCTGCAGTGCAGAAAATGCCGTTGGCGCTTCCTTGATCTGTACATCCGGATTAAATGTTGCAGGCATAATGCCCACTCCAGCCCAATACTCATTTGATTTTTTAAGTTCGGGCAGCTTTTCCTCTTTTACAATTTCCGGTTTAAAGAAAACATAACGTTTCTGCATGTAAACAGCCAGTTCGTTATAAGGCATTGGCGTAAGCGCATTTATCTCCATCACCTCGTTTTCAACGGCAGCAATTGCTTCCTGTGGTTTTAAGTCGGCAATGGAAGCACCTTCTTTCTCTTTGAGAGCAGAAACCTTTACAGAAGCAATCTCAGCAGCCAAATTTCCCTCATTAATATCTTTGTTCTCTATGATGAGATCCGATTCTTTGATCGGTTTTGCTTTTGCAATGGCTCTTTCTCCCCCGGCACTATTGATTTTATCCAGAATAGGCTTATCCGGCGTTGATGTTTTCTCTGATTTTCGTTCAATAGCAGCAACACGTTCATTCTGATCAGACGATTTTTCTACTTCCGGCTGACTTTTCGCTATGAAAGGCTCATTCTTATTGGTGTCAGCAACAGGGAAATCTGAGAGCTCTTCATTCAGATTCTTGCTATCTTGTTTAACATCAGGTTGTTTGGAAGCCATTTCAACTGAACCTTGACCCGAAAAATTACCTGAATTTTTATTATTAAGCCAAAATCCTCCTCCCACTACCAGCAAAGCAATAATTGACGCAGCAGCATACCACAGCTTTGGCGTGCGCCACCAAAGCGGGATTATATCGTTTTCATCACGGTCAAGGCGGGCTTCTATACCTTCCCACACCGAAGGCGGGGGAGTTTCAGAAGCATTCTCAAATGCCTTTTTCCATTGATTGTTAAAGTTGTCTGTTTCGGACGGATCCATCATCAAATCTTTTTTCCCTGTTCAATTTTTGTTGAAGAATTCCTCTTGCCCGCGCATACTGCGACTTTGAGGTCCCTTCGGATATACCCAGTTTCTGGGCTATTTCATTATGTTGATAACCCTCAATAGCATAAAGGTTAAAAATCACCTGGCATCCCGGCGGCAGTTCCTGAATAAGTCCCATTAACTGCTGCATCTGGAAATCGCCTAACGTTACTTCGCGGTCGGCTATTCCGTTTTCATATACTTCAATGTCGTCCAGATCTTTCAGGTATTTTTGTTGCCTGAGGTGATTGAGCGCCGTATTTACTACCACGGATCTCAGCCAGTATTCAAGCGGACTGTCGTTTCGGAACGAACTTATGTTTTCATATATCTTTATAAAAGCATCCTGCAAAACATCCTCCGCATCGGACCGGTTTTTGGTATAGCGCATGCATATAGCAAACAGCTTTCCCCCAAAAACATCGTATAATTGTTTTTGGGCGAGCCGGTTGCGTTGTTTGCAGCCATTCACCAATTCCTGTTCGTTAAAGGTCATCCGAAGTTTAGGGGTGCTTCGTTCGGTTATATATTTTCAGCAACCCTATCCCAAAGATAGTTGAATACTGTTCTTATTATTTTTCTGTTTGAGTTAAACCCAACCAGCATGAAGTATGACACTGCTTTTTTCAAAAAGGTTGGAAGCATTCAAAATAAATTTTACCTTCTGACCGAAAATTGACAGTCGACCGTCGGCAATCGACCGGATCATCCAGCGCAAAGTGCGATTGGTTCAAAAGCCTGACAGCTGACCGCCGACAGCCGATGTTGAAGAAGACCGTGATAAAGTCTATTGCAGTTCTGTTAAATTTCAGCGTTATACATCTCAGGAACTAATCCGTTATACATATCCTTTTATATCAGAATCAAATTAAAGGTATTTCTGTACACCTAACCTTCTATCGCCCATGAGCCAATATATGGTTGAAATCCAGCTTCCGGCCGTGATGTCGGAAGAATTTACAGCTAAAATACCTGCGCAGAGAAAAAAGATTAATGAAATGATGGAGCAGGGCATTATGATGTCCTATGCGTTATCGGACGATTATTCGAAACTTTGGTGTGTGGTAAGAGCTGAAAGTGAGTTTGAAGTAATGTCTATTGTTTCCGAATTCCCACTGATTGATTTCATGGATCCAAAAATATGCCGCCTCATGTTCAACAATGTGGTTGCGTTGCGGCTGCCCATGTTTTCGCTTAACTAACGAACATCCTAAAAGTGCCTCACAGTTTCTGAAACGGTGGGGCATTTTCATGATAAAACAATTCACTAAATGTCGTTTTCTACATCTTTCCGTAAATATTTTTTCTGGCTGCTTGCGTTTATTGTTTTTGCTTGCCAACCCGGACATAGCTCACAGCAGGAAAAAGCTCCCGTCTCTCAGGATCATTCCCGACCTAAAAATGCACAACGAACAAAAGACACTTATCAGAAGTCGGCAAGCAGCAAAAAAGACGGACAAATTCCTGAAAAGGCTTATACCTTATTGGCTTACATTCGGAAGCATAATACCGCACCGGAAGGTTATGTAGGCGGACGGAAATTCGGGAACTTTGAAAGGCGATTACCTCAGAAAGATTATATGGGTAAACCTGCGAAGTATAGAGAATGGGATGTAAACCCTAAGAAAAAAGGAAAAAACCGGGGTGCAGAAAGACTGGTAACTTCTGAAAAAAGAGCCTGGTATACCCCTGATCATTACGAAACATTTGAAGAATTAAAACAGTGATAATACATCGCTGACACACAATCCATAAATTTGTCCTATTACAAAAACGCATCCGTTACCAAAATGAAAAACACGCACTTTCTTTTAGCCAAACCAGCCGAAAACTTAAAAAAGATATTTCTTGGCGCTTTTATAGGTGAAGTAAATGGCCAAAAAGCGACCACCATGAAGGAGTTTCACGAGCAGATCGGTCTTGCACTGGCATTTCCCGATTACTCCGGAAAAAACCTCGATGCACTCGACGAGATGATCAACGATCTGGAATGGATTAAAGAAGAAAAAGTCATTATCTACATCAGCAACTCGGCCGACTGGCTTTCCAAAGAAAAAGGAGACGACCGCATCTTGACGATCCTCGATATTTTTGACGCCACCGCCGAAGATTGGAAATGGATGGATGAGGACGACGAAACCGCTAAAAAAGATTTGCGCATCATTTTCAGTGACTCGGAACGCATCAGGCGACTGTTGGAAGAACAGGAAATACCATTTGGTGAGGTTGAGTGAGGGAAAACGTTGGAAGTGAAGAATTAACCACAAAAGGAGCAAAAGTTAACAAAGCCACTTTTGATCCTTTTGTTGCTTTTGTGGTAGAAAAATTTCTGAGAAATTCAGTATGCGTTGAAAATTTTAGATGTTAGCAATCTTTCCGCTACAACCAATTCAAACAGAAATGAATCCTGAATCTAAAACGTAGATACGATGAAAAACTTTACATATTTGGGGTTTGCCATATTACTATTATTAGTTGGTTGTAAATCCAATACAATTGTGGATAAAAACTGTGTATCAGTAACAGATATTGTGACATCCTCCGCATGTTACGATCCAGCTGAGGGACTTACTTTGACCGCATCCAACATTCCTGAATCAACTGAACTAATATGGGTCATTGCTCCATTGAAAGATAGTCTTGGGGTATCATTTTCGCCTCACAATCAGTCAACAAGGACAAACAGTATTGTTATACCAGATAGCATTATCAATGGATATCCATTTGTTGGGGTTTCGTATGTAGCAAGCAAGAATTGTAGTTCACGAATGTCTTTCACATTTGCCCGACGGACCGCGGATGATTCAAACTGTACTACCTGGCATCTAAGGGATAAATATCTACAAGGAGATTAATAATTTGAATATTAATCTCCATAAATCAACCAATATCTATTCTGCTGCATTGTAAAGAGGAGCTTCAATTGGAGGACTAGGACACTATTATTTTGAAACAATAACTACATTTAAAATTAGATTTTTGTATCTCAGCCAAACTCTATCAATTTTTTCTCAAATCCCTCTTCCACTGCACGTAACCCATAATGGCAAGCAGCAGAAATATGAAATACAATATGGCTGTCAGGTGCAGGTCTTTATAGAAATACATGACTACGTAACAGGCATCTGCGACGATCCAGATAATCCAGTTTTCCAGATACTTCCGGGCCATCATCCATTGTGCTATAAGGCTTGCTATGGTTAAGGCTGAATCAGCGTAGGTAAGGCTTGCATCTGTAAATCTGCCAAGCAAAAAGCCCCAGGAAAGGGTTATAACAACAAAAATGATGCTAAAAGCAGTGTAAAGTTTAACCGGCGTGTTTGTAACCCGGACACCGTCGTGGCTTTTGCCCCCGTACATCCACATCCACCATCCATATATACTCGTGAAAAAATAATATCCCTGTAAACCCATATCGGCATAAAGCCTGACCTGCCAAAACACTGCCGCATACAACACCGCATTGATGATCCCGAAAAACCATCCCAGGACGTTTTGCCGGGTATTGAGGTAAACACAGATCGCACCGGTGAGAAAACCTAAAATTTCGAGCGGAGTGGTTGCAATGCCTGAAAGCGAAATACTCTGGTTCAGCCAGTCGATCATTTTATATTACTGTTATTTCTTGTAATTCGGAGCTAAATTAACTCGCAGGTCAGAGCCTGTTCAAAACTTAAATAATAATTTGTTTATGCCATTTTTTAGCTACAACTGCGTTAAATTTTTCGTGATAGCTTTGGCTATCCCTGCAAAATTTGCCTTGTTTCACTTAAAAAATAAGCGATAAACAATTTTATGATTCAAATTTAAACAGGCTCTATCAGTTTCGACTATTTTTGTATAAATATTAACAACAGTAAACAAAAGCAAAAAAACTGTTGTTAACCTTTTTGCCGGACGGGATATTTCCCGGAACGGCTTTTTGCATTTCACGATATCCGCAAATTACTTGGAAGTTAAAGACTTATTGACGCTATACGGAGGAGACAGCTATCTTGATCTCATCCTTAATCAAATCAATTCAAAAAGCCCCGAGTTCGAACATGTTCAGATCAAAGGACTGACGGGAAGCCTTGATGCGGTGTTGACTTCGGCTATACAGCTAAAAAAGAAAGGGCCGGCTCTGTACATTATGACCGACCGGGAAGAAGCTGCATATTTTCAGAATGACCTGCAAAATCTGCTGGGCAAAACGGAAGTGCTTTTTTACCCGACTTCATACAAAAGACCGTATCAGTACGAGGAGGTAGATAATGCCAATGTGCTTATGCGTGGGGAAATCCTGAATAAGCTCAATTCTGGCAAGCCAGGCTCATTTCAGATCGTTACCTATCCGGAAGCATTGTTTGAAAAAGTGATCAACAAACGATCTCTGAAAGCGAATACTTTTCAGGTTAAGGTTGGCGAAAAGCTTGATCCTTCATTCCTGACTGAATTTCTGAACAGTTATGGCTTCGAAATGACCGACTTTGTTTTTGAAGCCGGGCAGTTTTCTGTTCGTGGCGGTATTATTGACGTATTCTCTTTTGCCAGCGAACATCCGTTCCGTATTGAGCTTTTTGGCGATGAGGTAGAAACACTTCGTTCATTTGATCCGGACACACAGCTTTCGATCGAATCGGCCAAACAGATCAACATAGTACCGGACATCCAGCAAAAACTAATTCACGAAACACGGGAATCGTTTTTTAACTTTTTCCCTAACGAAACCATTTTGTGGTTTAAGGATACCGAGCTTACGCTGGAAATAATCGAAAAATGTTTTGAAGGGGCGGAAAGAGCTTTGCAGGAAGTAACTTCCGGTGGTGTACAGATTGTTTCCAATCCGGTGGACCTGTTCGAAACAAGACGGGGGTTTCTCAATCTGATAAAAAAATTCAAGACCGTAGAATTCGGAAAAAGGTTTTATTTCAAAACAGAAAACCGCCTTTCCTATTCATCCAAACCACAACCTTCTTTTAACAAAGATTTTAAAAGGTTGCTGGATGACCTGCTGGAAAATCAGTCGAAAGGTTATGTGAATGTGATCGCCGCCGAGCAACCCAAACAACTCGACCGGCTCGAAAGGATTTTCAACGACCTGGATCCTTTCGTGAAATTCCAGTCGTTGCACGTTTCGCTTCGTGAGGGTTTTCTGGATGAAAACCTGAAAGTTGCCTGCTACACGGATCACCAGATTTTTGACCGTTTCCATAAATACCGGCTTAAAGAGAAATTTAGCAAGTCGAAGGCGATCACGATGAAGGAGCTCAAATCGCTTCATGTCGGAGATTTCGTAACGCATGTGGATTACGGTATAGGAAGATTTGCCGGTTTGGAAAGAAAAGATGTGAATGGCAAAGAACAGGAAGCGATCCGGCTTATTTACCGAGACAATGATTTGCTTTATGTGAGTGTGCACAACCTACACAAGATTGCAAAATATACAGGTAAGGAAGGAACACCGCCTACGATGAGTAAACTGGGCTCCGGTGAATGGGAAGCCAAAAAGTCGAAGGTTAAAAAACAGCTGAAAGACATTGCGCATGAGTTGATCGCACTTTATGCCAAACGCCGGCAAGCTCCCGGGTTTCCTTTCTCTCCCGACAATTACATGCAGGCCGAGCTGGAATCATCATTTATATATGAAGATACCCCTGACCAGGCAACAGCAACTTCCAATGTGAAGGATGATATGGAAAAGGCACATCCGATGGATCGTCTGGTTTGCGGAGATGTAGGTTTTGGTAAAACAGAAATTGCCGTTCGGGCAGCTTTTAAGGCGGTTTGTGATAGTAAGCAGGTTGCAGTGCTCGTTCCAACGACCATTCTGGCCATGCAGCATTACAAAACCTTCGCCGACAGGCTTGCCGATTTTCCTGCAAAAGTGGGTTATATCAATCGTTTCAAATCGACCAAGGAAATTAAGGATACCCTGAAACAGGCAGAAGAAGGTAAAATTGACATTCTGATCGGGACACACCGTATCCTGAATAAGGATGTTAAATTCAAAGATCTGGGTCTGCTGATTGTGGATGAAGAGCAGAAATTTGGTGTAAAAGCGAAAGATCGGCTTAAAGAAATGCGTGTAAATGTTGACGTTCTGACGCTTACGGCAACCCCAATTCCTCGTACGCTTCACTTTTCATTGATGGGCGCGCGCGATCTTTCGGTCATTGCAACGCCACCGCCAAACCGACAGCCGGTTACTACGGAAGTTCATACATTCAGTGAAGAGTTTATCCGCGATGCGATAAGTTATGAAGTGCAACGTGGCGGACAGGTTTTCTTTGTTCACAACCGCGTGAACGATATTGAATCCATTGCCAACATCATCATGCGACTGGTTCCCGATGTGCGCATTGGTGTAGCACACGGCCAGATGGATGGAGATAAACTAGAAAAAGTAATGGTTGCCTTTATTGAAGGTGAATATGATATTCTGGTTTCAACTAACATTATTGAGTCAGGAATTGACATCCCTAATGCGAATACGATCATTATCAATACAGCACACATGTTTGGTCTGTCGGATCTGCATCAGATGCGTGGACGCGTCGGACGATCGAACAGAAAGGCGTTTTGTTATCTGTTAACACCTTCGATGTCGACGTTAGCAAGTGATTCCCGCAAAAGACTTCAGACACTGGAAGAGTTTTCGGAACTGGGTGATGGTTTCAAAGTTGCCATGCGCGATCTTGATATACGCGGAGCAGGAAATTTGCTTGGAGCGGAACAAAGTGGCTTTGTGAATGACCTTGGGTACGAATTGTACCATAAAATGCTGGACGAAGCGGTAAAAGAATTAAAAAATAATGAGTTCAAAGATCTGTTTTCTTCTGCACTGGGACTTCCTGAAAAGTTGGTTGCCGACTGCCAGATCGAGACCGATTTTGCAACTTTAATTCCGGACGATTATGTGAAGAATATTTCGGAACGACTTTCGTTATATACCCGCCTCGACAACATAGAGTCGGACGAAGAACTGGCGAAATTTGAAAAAGAAATCCTCGACAGATTCGGGCCGGTACCTTCTGAGGTTCAGGATCTTTTGAAAACGGTGCGGTTACGTTGGGAGGCTGAAAGTTTGTATTTCGAAAAATTGACTTTGAAAAGCAATACAATGAAAGGATACTTCGTTACTTCGCAGAATGACGAGTTCTTCCAGTCGGCAAAGTTTGGGCGTGTGATCGATTACATCAAAATGCACCCGAAACAAATGTCACTAAAAGACCAGAAAGGCAAGTTGATCCTGATTTGTGAAGAGGTTAAAAACATAGATCAGGCGAGGAAAATTTTGATAGAAATGACCCAATAAACAAGTTTTAAAGAATAATTTCGATTCATTTCATACATTTGCGGTTTCGCATACTATAAAAATACAAAACACTTAAGTCACTTTAAAGCAATGATTTGCATGCATAAGATGGGTATCCGGTCGATCGCGCTGATTTTGATTGTGTTATTAGCGGCCACTTCCTGTAGTAAAAAGAAAAGACCAACCAGTTTAAAACCGGGCAAAGAAAGCTCTAAAACGGGTTTGGCCTACAACGGTAAAGATGGCTTTGAAGTAAAACAGTATAAGGCATTACCTGCCGGACCTGACCTTGTTTACATTGAGGGAGGTCGTTTTACGATGGGTTCTCTTGAAGAAGAGGTAATGGGAAGAAGAGATAATCCAAAACGTACCGTAAGTATCCAGTCATTCTACATGGATCAGACGGAAGTTGCGAACGTTCACTATCTTGAATATCTAAATGCTGTTCAGCGGGATTCTTCTGAAGAGTTTTATGCGAAAGCTTTACCTGATACTACGGTTTGGTTCAACGAATTGTCATTCAATGACTCTTACGTAACCATGTATCTGCGTCACCCTGGTTTCCGTCTTTATCCGGTTGTGGGTGTATCGTGGGTTCAGGCAAACGATTACAGCGCCTGGCGTACAGCAGCGGTTAGTCAGGCTAACAACACTGCCGGTGCGGCGGCAGGAAAGAAAAAAGGTTTCTCTTTTGGCAAGAAAAAGAAAGCAGCGGCTGCTGAGGCAGAAGCTGTGGCAAGTTCAGGACCAGCTCCTCAGCTACGTATTGAGAGCGGTTACGTAATGCCTCCTTACCGTCTTCCAACAGAAGCAGAATTTGAATATGCTGCCATTGCAATGATCGGTACGCAGTATTCGGATGAAAACCAGTCAAACCAAAGAATTTATCCTTGGGATGGTTCTACAATGCGTAACCCGCGTGGACGTAAACAAGGAACAATGCTTGCCAACTTCAAACGCGGACCTGGTGATTACGCTGGTATTGCAGGAAAATCCAATGATGGTGCGATCATTACTCAGGAAATTCGTTCCTATCCCGCTAATGACAACGGATTGTACGACATGGCCGGAAACGTGAGCGAATGGGTTTATGACGTTTATCGTCCAATGTCTAACACTGACGTGAACGATTTGAACTCTTTCCGTCGTGATGGATATCAGGATGATGCTAAAAATTACGATACTAAAAATTCTAACTCAATCATTAGCGATAACCTACGTGTTTACAAAGGCGGATCATGGTCTGACGTTGCATACTGGTTGTCACCAGGAACACGTCGCTACATGGATCAGGATTCTGCTACTGCGATGGTAGGTTTCCGTTGCGCGATGATTGCGACTGGAAGCAGAAAATAATAGTTAAGCGAATAGTTTAAAAGCCATTGTTCCGGATCGGAGCAATGGCTTTTTTGATTGTAATAATTCCTTCATCAAAAAATTTCTAATTGACGCCCGCGACCTCGGTTCATTCTTCATTGTCGCCCGCGACCCCGGTTCATTCTTCATTCTTCATTCTTCATTCTTAACTCCTTAACTCCTTAACTCCTCTCCGTTCAGACCACTAAAAAGCGTTCAGACCGGGAGGAATCTTAATGCTGCGCCACAGCAATGGTAAGTATATGAAATTCCCGGCAGCCTGCTTTCTTCAGGGCCTCAACACAGGCTCCGAGTGTAGCACCGGTTGTCAGTACATCATCTATCAGAATAACACTCTTGTAATCCCTTCCCTTTTCAGCACTGAATACACCTTCCACATTATCCTGCCGCTCCTTTTTACTCTTGCCTGTTTGCGTTTCAGTATATTTATTCCTGGAAAGTGCTGTCCCGCTCCATCTAATGCCAGTTGCATTGGAAAGCCCTTCGGCAAGTAAATCGCTTTGGTTATAACCCCGCTTTGCCATTTTCTTTTTATGCAAAGGCACACTGATGATCAATTCAGCATCAGGTAACCTCTTTTCCGCAATAAGCTCCTGACCAAACATAAAACCCAGCAAAACACCGACCTCCCTGTTTCCTTTATATTTCAATGCGTGAAGCAGTTTCTGAACCTTTCCTCTTTTGGTAAAAAGTAAAAAAGCCTGCGTGGACACAACCTCCGGAATAGCAACAAACCGATACTGAACCCCTTCGGCATGCACACCATTCTTTTCAATTCTGGGTAAAGCAATCCGGCAGGAGGTGCAGACAGTCTCCTCATTGCCAACCAGACTTTCGTCGCAGGCCTCGCAGCAACGTGGAAAAATCAGGTCAACAAAATCAAACCATACCGATTTCAGATTTGCCATTTCTAATCGTCAATGAATTAGGAAGTTACAATCGGACAATTCTTTCTGTAAATAAAAACTCACAAACCCCATTCAACTAATTTCTAAAACCAACCCCTCAATCCTTAGTAATTAGCCCGTCACTGAATAACTTTGCAGGGTTCATTAAAATACTTGCTCCGGAATGAAAACGCTTATCCTGAATGCCCTGGTTGTTAACGAAAATAAAATTCAGCAATCTGACGTGCTAATTGCTGATGGTCACATTTCCAGAATTGGAGGCGACTTGCAACATATTGATGCAGACAGAATTATTGATGCGAAAGGTTTGCACTTAATTCCGGGTATTATCGACGATCAGGTCCATTTCCGCGAGCCGGGGCTCACGCACAAAGCCAAAATTTATACCGAATCCAAGGCGGCTGTTGCCGGCGGTGTAACATCTTTCATGGAAATGCCCAATACCGTTCCAAACACGCTCACACAGCCATTGCTGGCGGATAAATATCAGATTGGAAAAGAGACGTCCCTGGCCAACTATTCATTTTACATGGGTGCGTCCAATGACAACTATGATGAAGTAATGCGGACAAATCCGGCGGAAGTATGCGGGATCAAAATATTTATGGGTTCTTCAACAGGCAATATGCTGGTAGATGCACCGGATGTTCTTGAAAAAATATTTGCAAATGCTCCCTGTATCATCGCTACGCATTGTGAGGACGAACCAACTGTAAAGCGCCGTATGGAGTTTTATAAAGAAAAATATGGTGAGAATGTTCCATATAATATTCACGCGCTGATACGTAATGAGGAAGCCTGCCTTGCATCTTCCACTTTTGCTGTTTCGCTTGCTCACAAGCACAATACACGCCTGCACATCCTGCATATTTCCACGGGAGAAGAAGTTTTCCTTTTTGAACCAGGTGAGAGAAGAAACGGTAAGATTTTGCTGGATAACAATCAACAAAAACTCATTACAGCAGAAGCCTGCGTGCATCATTTATGGTTTGATGCGGAAGATTATCATACACTAGGAAATGATATCAAATGCAACCCGGCAATTAAGGCTCCTCATCATAAAAAAGCCATTTTACAAGCATTACTCGACGACCGCATTGATGTAATTGCGACCGACCATGCACCTCATACGATCGAAGAAAAAGCGCAACCATACTGGCAATCTCCTTCCGGTCTGCCTTTGGTGCAGCATACGCTGAATGTAATGCTCGAACTAAGTAAACAAGGCAAAATTCCACTGGAAAGAGCCATTGAGAAAATGACGCATTCTGTGGCGGACTGTTTTGATATTAAAGACAGAGGATATATTCGTGAAGGATACCATGCGGATCTTGTGCTGGTAGATATTAACGGTGAAACAGACGTAGAAAAAACAAATCTTTATTCCAAATGTGGCTGGTCACCTTTTGAAGGGACTAAATTTGGTTCACGCATCACACACACCTTTGTTTCAGGACATCTGGTGTACGAAAACGGAAACTTTGATGAATCGGTAAAAGGAGAAAGATTACTTTTTAACCGCTAAATACTGATAATAACTCTGGATAATCCCAAGATCTCCTTCTGTCCAGTCGAGAGAAGGAAGATCGTCCGGTTCCAGCCATACAATCTGTTCGTGTTCTGTAAGCGTAATGTTTTCTGTTTGCAGAGCACAAACAAAAGGCACAAGGATAATTTCCCGCCAACCCTGATCTTTTACTGTAACCGGTAGTTTTTCGATGATCCGAATCTCTACACCAAGTTCTTCCTGTATTTCTCTGGCAAGCGTCTCCTCATCCGTCTCATTTTCCTCCTGCTTGCCTCCCGGAAATTCCCATTTTAGTGGAAAGGACAACATAGGGCTCCGCTGGCCTGCCAATATTTTTCCATGATGTTCGATAATCGCACAAGGCACTCTCACAACCAACTTTACAGGAACCAGAGTTTCAATCATACAAGCGGTGACACTAAATTCTCCGCAAAAGTACGAAACTTTGTCCTAAAAAGACAGCGCCATGCTTCCGATTTAAATTGGTAATTATTTAGTAATGTGAACATAATCAGGAAATAGTCTCCTGTATGTCAGAACAACTCTCCTGACCTATGTCGTGGCAAAATGCCTAAATGACGAAAAGCCTTTTCTGTTACCTCACGACCTCTTGAAGTGCGCTTCATATACCCTTCTTGTATCAGGAAAGGCTCGTAAACCTCTTCAATCGTTTCCGCTTCTTCTCCGCAGGCTGTGGCAATGGTTGAAAGTCCAACCGGCCCGCCTTTAAATTTTTCGATAATGGTACTCAATATGCGGTTGTCCATTTCATCAAGTCCGTTCTGATCTACGTCCAATGCCAACAAAGCCATTTCGGCAATGGCAACGGTTATTCTGCCATTACCTTTCACCTGTGCAAAATCGCGGGTTCTACGGAGCAAATTGTTTGCTATACGAGGTGTTCCACGACTTCTGCGGGCAATTTCAAATGCTGCATCATCTTCCAGAGGAGTTCCTAAAATCGCAGATGAACGTTTTAAAATGGTTGTCAGAAGTGCTGCGTCATAATATTCCAGGCGCGCATTGATCCCGAAACGCGCACGTAAGGGGGATGTAAGCATTCCCGCACGGGTAGTAGCGCCAATTAAGGTGAAAGGATTCAGGCCGATTTGAATGCTACGGGCATTAGGTCCGCTGTCGAGCATGATATCGATTTTATAATCCTCCATAGCAGAGTACAAATACTCCTCTACAATGGGATTAAGACGGTGTATCTCATCAATAAAAAGTACATCGTGTTCCTGTAAATTGGTGAGCAAACCTGCCAGATCGCTGGGCTTGTCCAAAACAGGCCCGGAAGTTATTTTGATTCCCGCTCCAAGCTCATTGGCAACAATATTAGAAAGGGTGGTTTTACCCAAACCGGGAGGACCATGTAATAGTACATGATCCAGCGCATCACCGCGCTGGCGGGCCGCCTGTACAAAAATCTTTAAGTTTTCAAGGATTTTGTCCTGACCTGTAAAATCATCAAAAGACAATGGACGAAGCGCCCGTTCGATCTCTTTTTCGGTATTGGAAAGATTTTCTTTATCTCCTGACAAATAATCCTGACGCATGTTTTTGAAGTATAGGCAACTAAAATTTAGCAGGAAGTATCCAACAAATTTAGCTTACAACTGTTTGAGTTATTTAAACAAAAATAACCGTTTTTATCGTCAAAACCGAAAGCAGCTAGCGGATGACCATCACTGAACCACGTTTCACAACCGGATTTCGTTCAGGGAAATATTGAGCCTCGTAAGAAATGACATACGGATAAACACCTGGCTGCACTTTAAGCCCTTTGTAGGTACCATCCCAGCGTTTTTCAACAGAATCCGTTGCAAAGATCACCTCTCCCCAACGGTTGTATATACGCATGGTGAAGTTAACGTAATAGGCTCCGAAGACTTCCAGATTTTCATTGACTTGCGGACCGTTTCCATCTGGCGTAAATGCGTCGGGTATAAAGAATCGCGGTTCGCATTTATCAATTACACTTGTGGATTTTTCAGTAGAACAACCGTCGGTGTTGGTTCCAATAACACTATATACACCCTCCGTATTGACACTAACAGTCCGCGTAGTGTCTCCTGAATGCTGCCATTCATACTTTATATCACCAACCCCGTTGGCGTCAAGCATTACGGACTGTCCATCTGGAATACATATGATATATTCGGGAAGCAGATTCAATACCGGGGAAGGCAGCTCTCCTACCTGCAATGTGTCAGAATTATAGCAGTTATTCCCGTCCTTAACAGTTACCGAATATGTCCCTGGCGACTCAACTTTTATGTCCCTGGTATTTTCACCAGTGCTCCAGTTGAATTCGATCCATCTTGTGCTCTCCACAGAAAGCATAACGGAGCTGTCGCGACACATGGTGGTATCCGGTCCAATGGAGAATGGTGGTGGCTGACGAAGCGTTATCTTAATGGTATCTGATGAAAAACATTCGTTATTGGGACCATTGTAGGCAATTCCAATATAATCGCCAGTTGCCGTAGCCCGGTATTCTTGTTGACGGCTGATCACTCTTCCTCTTCGCATCCATACATAATTTTCTGCCTCAACATTAATTTTCAATGGCACATAAGCTCCGCATGTGTCCTTGTCAGGTCCCAGATCAATTCCCAACGGAGTTTCATAAATTGTTATTTCCTGTACAACGGTAGTATCTCTGCAATTTTCAACGGTAAGTAATAAAGCTACTTTGTAAGTACCGGCCTGTGTGTAAGTATGCGTTGTCTGTTGCTGTTCGGACGGTTGCGTGAAACTTGGAGCAGCAGGGTCATAATCAAAATCCCAGGCATAAGTATTTTTCAAAGGATCACACACCGGGCTCGCCTCAAATGTTGTAGGTTCATTCGTACAAAAACCATCCGCCTCAAAACCAGCCCCAGAACCATCCTGACTAAAATCCTGCACCATAGAGGGTAATCCAAGCTGGCTTTTCTTTCCTCCGAGGTTAACCCCTTCTCTTTCATATTCAACACCTCTCACAGAGTTGCCTTCAGGCTCTCCTATTGTTGCCAGGTATTCACTTCCCTCTATGGCCATGTAAATTTTGCCATCGGGAGCATATTGAAGTGCACCGTATTTCTGGGTGGCAGAGCTGTCTATTGTTATGGCAGTCTCTGTTAAAAGACTGTCCGGCATTGTCAGGTCGTATTGTTTCAGGACTGACTTTGTTCCATTTTCTCCCTGGAATGAAATGTACATTTTTTCACCCGATGAAGAGAATTCTATACCATAAGCCGTAGGTGGAGCAGGCCCGAGATTAACTGTCTTGTCATGCGTAAGTGTTCCGGTAGAGTCATTAAAGTAAAACAAGTCAACATAATTGGTAGGAGGCCCGGGTACAATCACAGCAAGGCGTCTCTGTCCGTTAGTCGTGTCCGGTGATGAAAACTTCATGTAACCTTCGCCCTTGTGCAGACTGTCGTGTGGCATTCCTAACTCCGGAGCACTGGTTTCTATCAAACCGCCTGTGGTTGCATGGAAAATCCGAAATTTGTTGGTACCGTAATCATGAGAAATAACCCAGTAGGTACTATCCCGATCATTACGAACAGAGGCGAGGCGTTCCGTTGTAGGCTGTTGCAGGATTGTATTTTGCTCAATTACCGCTCCCTTACCATTTTCCCTACGCATATCAACCACACTTTTGGTTAACAGCTTTTCTCCATTGATATCAGAAGTTGTAAATACATTAAACAGGTATTCACAACCTTTACAGGTCGGCTGAGGAACGATGAGCACCGATTGCGTACTATTAGGACTACCTTTCAAAGGCTCGCAAGCCGCGTTAAAACACGGCATCTCCTCCCCATCCCTATTCCATATCTTAATCCCATCCGAATAAAAAAGCAACTGACCATTCGAATTGGCAATAGACGAAGTTCCTTCCGGAGTATTTACCTTTCCATCGGTAATAGGAGAAGGTGGATTATTAGAAAAATCAAGACCCGCATTGCCACCAAAATACCATTTGGCTCCTTCCTGAGCAGGAGGTTCAATACAGATTTTTACATTTACCCGATCCTGTATTTTACAGCCATTCAAAAAGACCTCCACCGAGTAGCATCCTGCACTGTCAACTTTTAAAGTCTGAGTGGTGTCACCTTTGGGGTACCATAAAAATTTGGCTCCCGCTGGCGCACCGTTAGGGTAAGGATCCAGTGTGAGCGTATCGCCTTTACAAATGGTCGTATCCGCTTTCCATTCCTGAAAAACGGGAGGCAGTTCACCAATATTAATAGCCTTGGTTAATGTCTCTCTAGTGCCGCCGGGTAAGGTTCGCACCAAAGTAACTGTATATGGTCCGGGAGTGGCGTAAGAATGCTGTGCGATTTTTCTTGTATCAGTTCCACCGTCGCCGAAGCTCCATTGCCACGCAATAGCGGTCCCATGCGTATCTGTAAATGTGGTTGAATCATCCTCACAGTCGGGATTTAGCATACATTGCCCATCAACTGTGAAATCCTGCGCCTTTCCTGTAACAGCCAGAAGGAGCATCAGGAAGAAAAAACAATAAAATTGTTGCGACAGTTTATTATAAAATTGAGTCATGTTTCGTTACTAGATCAATCGCCCCCAACCATTCATTTTAGATATTCTCATTACCTGATTGTTCTAACGAAAATAAAATGTTAAAATTTTGTGCGGTAATGTCATAAAAAGCATTCTAATTTGAATATTAATACGCAATTTGACCACTTTTCGTGGAAATATATTTGTATTTTTTTTGCTGGTTTTTCGTTCATGTTCTGAAAAGCCAGTTAATGTATACCATTTATGACCAAGCATATACTTTCTTTCCTGATATTGACACTTCTTTGCCAGAAAGGTTGGAGTCAGGATCCACAATTTTCACAGTTTTACGCTAACCCGCTGTACCTTAACCCTGCCCTTGCTGGTGGCGCACTTGCACCTCGTGCAACAGTCAATTACCGCAACCAGTGGCCATCACTTTCTGCTAATTTCGTAACAACCAGCTTTGGTGCGGATGTCTTCCTTCCCAACTACAACAGTGGCCTGGGCGTATTAGTTACAATGGATAGCCAGGGATTAGGAAACCTAAAATCGACAGACATTGCGTTACAATATTCGTACCAAATCCAGCTAAACGACGTCACATCTCTACGCCTTGGTATTCAAGGAGGATTCGCTTCCAGAACGCTCGATTATTTCGGTCTTACTTTTGGTGATCAATATAACAATGGTGGGTTGCAGCCTGGTGGATCACAGGATCCATATGCGCAGGGTGGTCCGAATGTAAATTATGCTGATTTTGGGTCCGGTTTAATGGTATATTCCGACTGGTATTGGGCAGGAATTTCAGCACATCATCTAAACAGACCGAATCAGGCATTTTCTTCAGTCGAAACTGCCCGTCTTCCTATGAAAACAAGTTTTCAGGCGGGTCTTCGTATTCCGTTTGCAGGTTATACTTATCTGGGAAATGAGATTGATAAGGAGAAAACAATATCTCCTGCCATCATGTATAAAAAACAGGGCAAATATGATCAGTTCGATGCAGGCTTATACGTAACCCTCGAACCCCTTGTATTAGGTGCATGGTACCGGGGAATCCCCTTCAAGCAATACGAAAAAGGCATAAACAACCACGAATCACTTGTTTTCCTTGCGGGTTTTCGTCAGGACAAATTTTCAATCGGGTACAGCTACGATGTAACGATCTCTACCCTTGGTGCAAGCAGTGGTGGCGCACATGAAATATCGCTCTCATACGTTTTTGAGCCTCTCACCCCAAAACAAAAGAGATCAAAAAGCAGCAAAAAGCAATTATCCTGCCCAAAATTCTAAATTTTTTAAATATTGGATAAGGTAAAGTACAGAAAAGGCCGTCTTTGCTGTATTAATATTAATACCTAACCATTAGCTTATCGCATGTTTAATTCATCCAAAATCTCCATTCTTTTAAGTTTGGCATTTCTGATAATCGCTTCCAATGCTTTCTCTGCTCCACCCAAAAAAGAATTTTACGAGATAAGAATATATCAGGTAAAAAATGCTGATCAGGAATCACGGGTTGAAAAGTATTTGAAAGAAGCCTACATACCTGCATTGCATCGTTTGGGTATAAAAAGTGTAGGTGTTTTTAAGCCAGTAAAATCCGATACTGCCGCGGCCGGAAAACTGGTTTATGTATTAACGCCTCTCAAATCACTGGATCAACTATATACTTTACCAAAACAGCTTGATAAAGACGCAGGATACCTTGCAGCAGGGAGAGATTACATTGATGCCGAGTATAAAAACCCACCTTATTCAAGATTCGAATCGATTATCTTACAGGCATTTGACCAAATGCCCGTTCATGCAAAATCCAAACTGGACGGTCCGAAAAGTGAACGCATATACGAGTTGCGCAGCTATGAAGGGCATACGGAGAAAATTTACCGGAATAAGCTAAAAATGTTCAATGCGGGAGGAGAAATACCGCTATTTGAAAGGTTAGGATTTAACGCTGTTTTCTATGGTGAAGTAATTGCAGGAAGCAAGATGCCTAACCTGATGTACATGACAACATTTGCAAATAAGGCAGATCGTGATGCACACTGGAAATCATTCAGCGACGATGCTGAGTGGAATAAATTGAAGGTTAATCCTGAATATCAGAATAATGTATCTAAAAATGTGCAGCTATTTTTGTATCCAACAGAGTATTCGGACATTTAAAACTTTCGACTGAAAACATTGGGAGCAATCAACTTACATGGGCTGATTGCTCCTTTTTTATTGTAACCTATTTTATTTCTTAACAGCCTCAATCGCTCCACGTACACTTCCATATTCTTCCAATAAAGATTCAGCTTCATCAGGCGATACTCCCAATTCGTCAATAATCATGTGAATGGCTCGATTCACCAGCTTTTCGTTGGTCATTTGCATGTCTACCATTTTGTTGCCTTTCACTTTTCCCAGACGGATCATGACCGAAGTCGAAATCATATTCAATACCAATTTCTGAGCCGTTCCTGATTTCATACGAGTACTTCCGGTTAAAAACTCAGGCCCCACGACTACTTCAACAGGAAATTCCGCTGCTTTTGCCACTGCCGAACCATCGTTACAGACGACACAACCTGTAAGCAAACCTGCTTTTTTTGCTTCATTAAGCCCTCCTATTACATAAGGTGTTCTCCCAGAAGCTGCAATACCAATAAGGGTATCATTCTCATTGACCCCATACGAAGCCAAATCTATCCACGCCTGATTCCAGTCGTCCTCGGCATTTTCAACCGCTTTCCGGATTGCGGTATCACCTCCTGCAATAATTCCTACAACAAGATCAAAAGGAACTCCGAAAGTAGGCGGACATTCAGAAGCATCCACCACCCCCAACCGGCCACTGGTACCGGCTCCAATGTAGAATAATCTTCCTCCGTTTTTCATTCGGGGCACGATCTGTTCTACCAAAGCTTCTACTTGCGGGATCGATTTTGCCACTGCCGCAGGCACGGTTTGATCCTCCCGATTGATCGAATTCAGGATTTCCTGAACACTCATTTGTTCAAGATTATTATAAAGAGATGATGATTCTGTGGTAAGCATAATATTGCCGATTTTTGATTTCAAAAGTAATTGTTTTCCTCATACCATTCTTTTACCAATGTAAATTTGGTATTTATCGAAGAATATTTTCAAAAAATTGCTCCATTATTTGGAAAATAAAAAGATTGACTTCTAATTTGTAACGAAATTAACAAATCAGCGAAATTTCGCTAGACTTAAAATTTACGTTTTTATACATGAAACAAGCTATTCTCATTCCGGTCCTAGTGCTAGTCACGCCAAGAGCGTGAGTGAGGATGATATACAACCTGATATCTTACACCTCGCTCACCAAAATGAGTGAGGTTTTTTATTTACAACATATTCACCAATGGCGACAGAACTTAACAGATTTTCAAAAACCCTAACTCAGGAAGTAACCAATCCGGCTGCGCAAGCGATGTTGTACGGAATTGGCTTGAAAGAAGCCGATATGGAAAAACCCCAAATCGGAATTGCCAGTACAGGTTACGAAGGAAATACATGTAATATGCACCTGAACGGACTTTCTGTTTATGTAAAACAGGGTGTTCAGGCAAACAACGATATGATCGGTCTTATTTTCAATACCATTGGTGTATCCGATGGTATGACAAATGGAAATGACGGCATGCGCTACTCACTTCCAAGCCGTGATATTATTGCTGATTCTATTGAAACTGTGGTTGCTGCACAATGGTACGATGGTGTAATAGCGGTTGTAGGTTGTGATAAAAATATGCCTGGTGCTATAATGGCCATGGCGCGCCTTGATCGTCCTGCCATTATGGTGTATGGCGGAACAATTCGTTCAGGACATTACAAAGGACAAAAACTGGATATCGTTTCTGCATTTGAAGCTCTCGGCAAAAAATTCGCAAACAATATATCCGACGAAGATTATAAAGGTGTAATTCAAAATGCGATTCCGGGCCAGGGCGCTTGTGGTGGTATGTACACTGCCAATACCATGGCTGCTTCCATTGAAGCAATGGGATTGAGCCTTCCTTTCAGCAGCAGTTATCCTGCAACCCATGCAGGAAAGCAGGAGGAATGCAAAAAAATAGGCGTTGCAATGAAACGTCTGTTGGAATTGAACCTTACACCAAGAGATATCATCACCAAAGAATCTCTTGAAAATGCACTTACCGTTGTAATGGCATTGGGTGGCTCTACCAACGCAGCTTTGCACTTTTTGGCGATTGCCCGCGCAGCGGATCTACCATTGACATTGGACGATATCCAGGAAATTTCCAATCGCGTTCCATTTATTGCTGACTTGAAACCAAGCGGTAAATATTACATGGAAGATATTTTGGAAATTGGTGGTGTGCCGGCTGTAATGAAATATTTGTATTCAAAAGGTTTGATCCACGGTGAATGTCTTACCGTAACGGGAAGAACTTTGGCGGAAGATCTTGCCGAAGCACCTGATCTTAACTTTGAAACACAAAAAATCATTTTCCCACTTGAATCACCGATAAAGTCATCGGGCCACATTCAGGTATTGTACGGAAACCTTGCGCCACAAGGATCGGTTGCAAAAATTACAGGTAAAGAGGGTTTGACTTTCGACGGCGAAGCAAAAATTTGTGAGCACGAATCGGAAATTATTACCATGCTTTCCCAAGGTGAGATCAAAGAAGGACATGTAGTTGTAATCCGTAATGCAGGACCAAAGGGCGGACCGGGAATGTCGGAAATGTTAAAACCTACATCTGCGGTAATGGGGGCCGGACTTGGAGACAAAATTGCACTGATCACAGATGGCCGTTTCTCAGGAGGAACACACGGATTTGTAGTAGGGCATATTACGCCGGAAGCATTTGACGGTGGTCCGATTGCCCTTGTGAAAGACGGCGACCGTATCACAATCGATGCAAATACCCGCCAACTGATTGTTCATATCTCTGATGAAGAAATGGCAGCAAGAAAGGCAGCATGGGTACAACCAGAGCCAAAGTTCACAAAAGGAATGTTGGGAAGATACATCCGTACGGTGAAGTCGGCCAGTGAAGGATGTGTGACTGACGAAGCGTAGAAGAAGAGAGTTAAAGATTATGGAAACATAGTCTACAATATAGAAAGCTTGAAATTCATCCGACTAAATAGAAAAGGTCATGGAATTTAATGAAAACCAAACACAAGTAGCCGACATCGCTGAACCAGTGGCACCGGTTACAACTCCAGAACTGATTAACGGTTCTCATGCAGTCATTCAGTCACTGATTGCCGAAGGTGTAGAAACCATTTTCGGCTATCCGGGCGGAGCAATCATGCCTGTTTATGATGCGATTTATGATTATCAGGAGCAGGTCAATCACATCCTTGTTCGTCACGAACAAGGTGCTGCACATGCTGCCGAAGGTTTTGCGCGTATCACAGGTCAAGTTGGTGTCTGTTTGGTAACATCCGGACCGGGTGCAACGAACCTCGTTACCGGAATTGCCGATGCAATAATTGACTCAACGCCAATGGTTTGTATTGTTGGACAAGTTGCGTCTCACTTGCTTGGAACGGATGCATTTCAGGAGACAGATGTGATGGGTGTTACTATTCCGATTACAAAATGGAATTACCAGATCACCAATGCAGATGAAATTCCTGAAATCATTGCCAAGGCATTTTATATAGCTAAATCAGGTCGTCCGGGGCCTGTTTTGCTCGATATTACTAAGGATGCACAGCAAAAATTGATGACTAAACCATTTGTTCACAAAAAATGTGAGAAACTGATCAGTTATCATCCAAGACTGTCTCCGAAAGAAGACCAGGTTGTAGCTGCTGCCAAACTCATAAATGAAGCTAAAAAGCCATTTTTGTTCTTTGGACATGGGGTACAAATTGCTGGTGCAGAACAAGAACTGATTCAATTGCTTGAAAAAACAGATATTCCAGCAGCTTCAACGCTTCTTGGGCTTTCTTCTGTTTCAGTTGACCACCCTAACTATGTGGGCTGGTTGGGAATGCACGGGAACTACGGCACAAATGTACTTACCAATCAATGTGACCTGATTATTGCGGTAGGTATGCGCTTCGATGACCGGGTAACCGGCGATTTAAGCCGTTATGCCAAACAGGCAAAAGTGGTTCATATTGAGATTGACCCTGCTGAAATTGATAAGATCGTTAAAGCGGACGCACCGGTAGTTGGTGATGCAAAAAAGGCATTGGAGTTGCTTATTCCTCTTTTGAAAGAAAACGATCACAAAGCATGGAGAGCTGAATTTGATAAGTTTGCACAAATTGAGGATGAAAAAATAACGCAGCCTGAACTTGCGCCTACAACAGAAAAAATTAAAATGGCGGAAGTGATTCGTACACTTTCGGATAAAACCAAGGGTGAGGCGGTGATCGTTGCGGATGTTGGTCAGCACCAGATGATGACAGCCCGTTACTATCAGTTCAAAAAACCGAATTCTTTCATCACTTCGGGCGGACTTGGAACGATGGGTTATGCGCTTCCTGCATCATTTGGTGCAAAAGTGGGAGCTCCCGACCGTGAAGTTGTCGCGATTATCGGTGACGGCTGTTTCCAAATGACGATTCAGGAATTGGGAACAATTGCGCAAAGCGGCCTTCCTGTTAAAATTATTATTCTGAATAACAATTTCTTAGGAATGGTTCGCCAGTGGCAACAGCTTTTCCACCAAAAGCGCTATTCTTTCGTAGAACTTCAAAATCCTGATTTTATCACCATTGCAAAAGGATTTGGAATAGACGGACATACCTGCGGAGCAAGAGAAGATTTGAACGATTCTCTTGATAAAATGCTGGCTTCCGACAAACCTTATCTACTGGAAGTTCTTGTGGAAAAAGAAGAAAACGTATTCCCGATGGTTCCAACCGGAGCTTGTGTGGCCGATATAAGACTTGAATAATGTAGAATCGATCTCTAAAATCCTTTCACATCATTCACAAGAATTCTAAAAAAATTATGACAGCATACACCATTTGTGTCTTTACCGAAAATACGATTGGTATTCTCAACAAGATCACAACCATCCTGACCAGAAGGAGGATAAATATTGACAGTCTGACAGTTTCGGAAACGGAACGTAAGGGTATTTCCCGGTTCACGATCGTCATTCACCATGAGTCGCGCGAAGCAGTCGAAAAACTGGTTCGTCAGATCCGTAAGGTGATCGAAGTTTTGGCTGTATTTGGCTATCTGAATGAAGACATCGCATACAATGAGATTGCGATGTTTAAAATTTCAACACCCATTGGCGCAAAACCTCTTGATATTGAAACAATTAACAAGACTCACAAAGCATGGGTTGTTTACTGGCACCTGACATACGTGATCATTCAGAAAACAGGTACGGAAGAAGAGATTTTCGAGTTCTTCGACTATATCAAACCGCACGGAATCCTGGAATTTGTAAGATCAGGACGTGTGGCAGTGAGCAAATCACCTCAAACGCTGGTGGATTACCTGCCGGAAGCTGAGTGGGAGTATTACCAATAGGATTTTCATTTTTAGTAATATTGTTTTTAAATCGAGTAATTAATTAATCCAATCAATAATCAATGGCAAAATTAAATTTCGGCGGGGTCGAAGAAGAAGTAGTAACCCGTGAAGAATTCCCTCTTGAAAAAGCACGTGAAGTACTTTCTACTGAAACTATCGCTGTAATCGGTTACGGTGTACAAGGTCCTGGTCAAAGCCTTAACATGCGCGACAATGGATTCAATGTAATCGTTGGACAACGTAAAGGCGGAAAATCATGGGACAAAGCCGTTGCTGACGGATGGGTTCCTGGCGAAACACTTTTCGAACTTGAAGAAGCTTTGGCAAAAGGAACAATCATTTGCTACCTTCTTTCTGATGCAGCTCAAATCGAACTTTGGCCTACGGTTAAAGCCAACCTTACTGCCGGAAAATCGCTTTATTTCTCACACGGTTTCGGTGTAACTTATAAAGATCAGACTGGTATCGTTCCTCCTGCTGACGTAGATGTATATCTTGTAGCGCCAAAAGGATCAGGAACTTCACTTCGTCGTTTGTTTGTAGAAGGAAAAGGCTTGAACTCATCTTTCGCTGTGTTCCAGGATGCAACTGGCAAAGCACGTGAAAAATGTATCGCAATGGGTATCGGTGTTGGTTCAGGATATTTGTTCGAAACTGATTTCTACCGTGAAGTAACATCTGACCTTACAGGTGAGCGTGGTACTTTGATGGGTGCTATTCAGGGTATCTTTGCTGCTCAGTATGAAGTACTTCGTTCAAACGGACACTCTCCATCAGAAGCATTCAATGAAACAGTTGAAGAATTGACTCAGTCATTGATGCCTCTTGTTGCTGAAAACGGAATGGACTGGATGTACGCAAACTGCTCTACAACAGCTCAACGTGGTGCTCTTGACTGGTGGAAGCCTTTCCGTGACGCAACTAAGCCTGTTTTCGAACAACTTTACAACTCTGTAAAATCAGGAGAACAAGCTACGATTTCTATCACTCGTAACTCACAACCTGACTACCGCGTGAAACTGGAAGTTGAACTTGCTGAGCTTCGCGATTCAGAAATGTGGAGAGCTGGAACTACTGTACGTGGATTACGTCCTGAAAACAGCTAGTTTTAAACTATCTCAATATACATGTACCCCTGAGCTTTTGGTTTAGGGGTACTTTTGTTATAAAACCTGAGGTTAGCTTAAAACATTGAGTGTGGAATTTGTTGGCGGTCCTGACATAGAAATATTATGTATAATTCAAAAAATCGGCAACATCGAGGAAACGCTCAGAAGGCATATTTCAGCCAAGTCAGAAGATCTAATTCTAAAACAATATCAAACCTTGAAAGCAGACCTTTGTAAACAGTTAGCTTGTTTAGTCTCCGAAGCAATTGGAGCCAGGGTTGAGATTGCAGTCTGAGTCAAAAATCATATATTTGATAAGCAAAAAAGACACAGGAATATGAAGGAAATCATTTTTCTAATTAATGAAGCCGAAGAAGGCGGATTTACAGCAAGAGCTTTGGGAGAGTCCATTTTTACAGATGCTGAAACTATGGATGAACTGAAAACGAATATTCAGGAAGCAATTGAATGCCATTTTGATAATCCAACTGACAAACCAAAGATTGCCCATCTTCATTTCGTTAAAGACGAAATTTTGGAGATTGTATGATAGTGCCTTCTGATCTTACGGGAAAAGAACTTCTCAAACTTTGCTCTAGACATTTTGGGTATGAAAAAACCCGGCAGGTAGGCAGTCACATTCGTGCTACAACTACTATTAATGGTCAGCATCACATTACCATTCCTGATCACAAACCAATAAAAACAAACACTTTACGAGGCATCGTCAAAGATATTGCAGAACATTTTGGGAAAGATCCGAAGTACATTTCAGAAGTACTCTTCGGATAATTAGTTCCCTTTCAACCATAATTTGATGACCACTCAGTTTCACTCCGCTCCCACTCTCGACAATATTTTCCTAGCTGCTGAACGGCTAAGAGGAATCATAAACCATACTCCGTTACTCTACAACGCACATTTATCCGAACAATACGAAGCGAATATTTACCTAAAAAGGGAAGATTTGCAAACGGTTCGTTCTTATAAAATCAGAGGGGCATATAACAAAATGGCCAGTATAGGTGCCGAAGCTCTTGCTGGTGGCGTTGTATGTGCAAGTGCAGGAAATCATGCGCAGGGCGTTGCCTATGCTTGCCGTAAAATGCAGGTAAAAGGAGCGATTTTCATGCCTACGACTACTCCCGCACAAAAGGTAAAACAAGTTCGTCTTTTCGGAAAAGAATGGGTGGATGTTCTTTTGGTAGGAGACACTTATGATGATGCTTATCACGCGTCGGTAGTATACCAAAAAGCCAACAATGCCACATTTGTACATCCTTTCGACGATCTTCAGGTGATTGAAGGACAGGGAACCGTAGGTTTGGAAATTTTTAAAGACGCCGATTTCAAGGTCGATTACCTGCTTATGGCGATTGGTGGCGGTGGACTTGCTTCCGGAATTTCTACGGTTTTTAAACAGCTTTCTCCCAAAACAAAATTAATTGGTGTAGAACCAGCAGGATCGCCCACCATGCACGCCTCCATGGAAGCTGGCAGCGTAGTGACGCTGGAACATATTGACAAATTTGTAGATGGCGCAGCCGTTCGCCGGGCAGGTGATATTACGTTTGACATATGTAGTAAAAGTTTAGATAAGGTTTTGCTCATTCCGGAAGGAAAAGTTTGCTCTACCATTCTTCAGCTTTACAACGAAGAAGCCATTGTTGCCGAACCAGCCGGAGCATTAACAGTTGCTGCTTTGGACTTTGTAAAAGATGAAATTAAAGGCAAAAATGTAGTTGCACTTATCAGTGGTGGAAACAACGACATCACCCGAACCGAGGAAATAAAAGAGCGCTCACTGCTCTACGAAGGGCTAAAACATTATTTCATCATCCGTTTTCCGCAACGTTCAGGCGCATTCCGTGAGTTTTTGAACGTTCTTGGACCAAATGATGACATCGCCAGATTTGAATACGTCAAGAAAACCAACAAAGAACAGGGCCCCGCTTTGGTAGGAATTGAGCTGAAATACAGAGAAGATTTTGAACCGCTTATCTCAAGAATGGATGAAAATAAAGTTGTTTACGAATACCTGAACGACCAGCAGGATTTGTTTCAGTTTTTGGTGTGATGGTCTCTAGAAAATACAAAATCATATGGCTGGGTTATTTGTTATCTTTGTTAGCCAGTTAATCAATCCCCCAAATTTATGCTACCTGATAAACAGCATATTATAGAGTTAATCCAAAGTCGTAGACTAGCTATTCAAATGCTTGGTGCTGAACGACTCGGCCTTTTTGGTTCATTCGCCCGAAACGAGCAGAACGAAACAAGCGACATTGATTTTGTTGTCGAATTCAAATCAGGCATGAAAAAGTATAAGAATCTCCTTGATTTGGCAGATTTATTAGAGGAAACACTTCAAAGAAAAGTTGATTTACTGACTTGGGAAGGAATGGCTTCCTTCGTTCAAAGAGAAGCAAAAAAAGATATTCAATATGTCTCCTTCGTTGATTGAGTTTTTAGAACATATTCAGAAAGAGTTAACTTTTCTCGTAACGCACTCTAGGACTATCACATTTGATAAATTTCTTGAAGACGATTTAATTAATCGGGCCTATTTAAGAAGTCTTGAAATTATTGGAGAAGCCTCCAAAAAAGTACCCGACGAAATTCGCTATAAGTATAAAGAAGTTGACTGGCGTGGTATGACAGGCCTAAGAGATGTGTTAATCCACGAATACTTTCAGGTAGATTACGAGTTGGTCTGGGAAGTAATTCAAAACAACATTCCGCTTGCTAAGGAATGGCTTGATTTCATCATCATGGAAGAAAAGCGTCAGTAATAGCATGCTACGCGTTCCTTCTGATATCAGCTCTTCCGAATTTGAATCGTTAAAGATTCAGGATATGACTTTTGTTGCCTATCGCAACGAAGTATATCCGTCGAAATACGACGTTTTTTTTGAAGAACATGCGGTGATTGTCGTTTTGGAAGGCGAGAAAAAATTCACCAGCCCTACACAGGAAGTACATGTTGAAAAGGGTGATATTTTGTTCATTCAGAGGGGTTTCTATTTAATGTCTGAATCCATCAATGAATCTTACAAAAGCCTTGTATTCTTTTTTGACGAAAAACTTTTGAAGGAATTTGTAGGGCTTCATCCTGAGCTTTTCAATGCCGAAGAACCAACTGCAATTCTTGAAAACCCCATTCTTCTTCTCAAATCGGATGATAATTTTGAGAAGTTTATACAATCCGTATTTCCCTATTTTAAGTCAAGAACAGCCCTTAAAAACCATTTCCTACGTCTCAAATTCCAGGAATTACTACTTCACTTGCTCGAACTGGATGCTTCGCAACAGCTGCGTGCTATTCTATATAGCCTTTACAAAGGAGAAAAAGTAGATCTTTCGTTCCTCATGAACAGCTATTACCTGAAACCATTAACCCTAAACGAGCTTGCACGCTTATCCGGACGCAGCCTTTCTGCCTTCAAGCGGGATTTTCAGGAAGAATTTGATAGTTCCCCAGCATTCTGGCTGAAAAACAAGAGACTGGACTACGCCGATTTTCAGTTAAGAAACAGCACCAAAAACGTTTCAGAAATTAGTACCGAGATTGGTTATGAGAGTGTTTCTCATTTTATTAAAACCTATAAGGAGAAATTTGGGGTGACGCCTAAGAGGCATGGGTGATTCGGTATAATGTGTTTAATCGATGAATCGCTTATTGTTACTTTTATTATAATTCCCGTCTTTTGAAAAGTAAGTTTGAATATTTCCACTAGGAATAAAATACGATTGTTATGCAATTAAATGCAGGTGATAAAAAGTATCAAATTTTTATCTGGGGTTTTGTCATCAATTGTTCAATAGCGTGCTTGTTTTACTATTTGTCCGAACCTAATAAAAGTCATTCCAGTGTTAGTAATGAAAGTTTTAGAAGCGCAGGCTATTTAATTCTTGCCATACTTTCCTTAGTTGGTGCAGCACTCTCACTGGCAATACCTGTTTTTTTATCATTAGTTAAGCTTTATCAAAGCCTATCAAACAAACAAAAAGAGATTTTCCAACTGTTCGGGATGCCATTGCTTATAATTATTTCAATTTTGATTCTAAAGCGCTTAAAAGTATTTTAGGATTACCCCCCCGATCACTGTTTCTTTACCCCCAATACCAATTCCCGCCCAAACTACACCTCCAAACTAAAATCACTACTTTTTGAACGTTTACCGTTATACTAATTTGTATAATAATATGGTAATTTGTAGCCTCATTTCTCCTTTGCGGAAAACCTGTTGAAAAATGGGCATTCCTATAATTGAGAATTGAACACCATGGCGAAATTATATATTGTAACTTATGAGTAATCAAGCGAGTACATTGTTCGACAAAGTGTGGGACGCACACGTTGTACGCAAAATTGAAGATGGTCCGGATGTATTTTTCATCGACCGTCATTTTATCCACGAAGTAACCAGTCCGGTTGCTTTTCTTGGTCTGGAAAGTAGAAACGTTGGTGTTATTTATCCTGAGCGTACTTTCGCAACGGCTGATCACAACACACCGACGATTAATCAACATCTTCCGGTTGCAGATCCACTTTCGGCCAACCAGCTTAAAGCTTTGGAAACTAACTCTGCAAAATACGGTATTTCTCACTGGGGATTGGGCAATGCAAGAAATGGTATTGTGCACGTTGTGGGTCCAGAAAACGGTATCACACTTCCGGGTATGACCATCGTTTGCGGTGATTCTCATACTTCTACCCATGGTGCTTTTGGTGCCATTGCTTTTGGTATTGGTACCTCGGAGGTTGAAATGGTGCTTTCTTCGCAATGCATCATGCAGCCTAAGCCAAAGAAAATGCGTGTGAACGTCAATGGCGTTTTGGGTAAAGCTGTTACTCCTAAGGATGTTACGCTATATATCATTTCAAAACTGACAACTGCTGGTGCAACGGGTTATTTCGTTGAATATGCAGGTGATGTGTTCCGTAACATGACCATGGAAGGCCGTATGACGGTTTGTAATATGAGTATCGAAATGGGTGCACGCGGCGGCATGATCGCTCCTGACCAAACCACCTTTGACTACATCGAAGGCCGCGAACAAGCTCCCAAAGGTGAGAAGTGGGATAAAGCACTTGCTTACTGGAAAACATTGGTAACGGATGAAGATGCCACATTCGATAAGGAATACACTTTCGATGCAGCTGACATTGAACCCATGATTACCTACGGAACCAATCCGGGTATGGGTCAGGGAATTTCTTTGAATATCCCTACTGCTGAGCAAGTTGAAGGTGGCAAAGCTACTTATGACAAGTCTCTGAACTACATGGGTTTCCATGAAAACGAATCCATGCTGGGTAAAAAAATCGATTACGTATTCATCGGCAGCTGTACAAACGGACGTATTGAAGACTTCCGTGCATTTGCATCCATCGTAAAAGGTCGCAAAAAAGCAGATAACGTAACTGCTTGGGTTGTTCCGGGCTCTCATATCGTTGAAGCGCAGATCAAAGAAGAAGGAATTCTTGATATCCTTACTGAAGCAGGTTTCGAACTTCGTCAGCCAGGTTGCTCAGCATGTCTGGCCATGAACGACGACAAAATCCCAGCCGGAAAATACGCTGTAAGTACCTCAAACAGAAACTTCGAAGGAAGACAAGGCCCAGGAGCCCGTACTTTGCTTGCTAGTCCATTGGTTGCAGCAGCTGCTGCTGTGACTGGTGTTGTAACAGATCCGAGAGATTTGTTGTAATTCGAAAGGTTACACAGAGATTCACGGAGTACAAAAGAGAGCCACAGAGATTATTTTAAATAAGTTCTATAATTTTCTGTGTGACTCAGCACTGCACTTGTGTGTCTGTAAGATAAAGCATAACCACAACTGATTTATGGACATCAATGATTTAACTGGTGAGATTATTGGTTGCTGCATTGAGATCCATAGAGAACTGGGACCTGGAATGTTAGAGTCTGCATATGAAGAGTGCCTGGCTTATGAATTAACTAAGGCTGGATTACTTTTCGAAAGGCAAAAACCAATTCCGATCCGATACAAGGAAATTGACATTGAGTACGGTTACCGAATGGATTTTGTAGTGGAAAATTTAGTAGTTGTTGAATTGAAAAGCGTTGAAGCAATAAGTTCTGTCCATACTGCTCAAATTTTGACATACATGAAGTTCGCAGAGATGGATGCAGGTCTTCTGATAAATTTCAATGTTTCAATGCTTAAAAACGGTATAAAAAGATTTTTAAATTAAATGAGGTTACTCAGAATCATGATTCAAGGGATGTTAAAAGTTTATGCGCAGTGTTGATAAATCTCTGTGTCCCTCTTTTTTAACTCCGTGAATCTCTGTGTAACCTGCTTAAAAACATACATACAAATGGCATACGATAAATTCACAATATTAAAAAGCACGGCAGTTCCTTTGCCGATTGAGAACGTTGACACGGATCAGATCATCCCTGCACGCTTCCTTAAAGCGACCAAACGCGAAGGATTTGGCGATAACCTTTTCAGAGACTGGCGTTACAACGGTGACGATACTCCGAAGCAGGATTTCGTATTGAACAACCCAATTTACTCCGGTAAAATCCTTGTAGGCGGACGCAACTTCGGTAGCGGATCGAGCCGTGAGCACGCTGCATGGGCGATTTACGATTACGGTTTCCGTTGCGTAGTTTCCAGCTTCTTCGCAGATATTTTTAAAGGCAACTCTCTCAATATCGGAATCTTACCAGTTCAGGTTAGTGAAGAGTTTCTTGACAAAATATTCCAGGCTATTGAAGCTGATCCAAATGCTGAACTGGAAGTGAATCTTCCTGAGCAAACCATTACACTTCTTGCAACAGGAGAGAAAGAATCTTTCGACATCAATGGTTATAAAAAACACAATATGACCAACGGCTTTGACGATATCGATTATCTTCAGGCTATGAAAAGTGAGATCGAAGAATTTGAAGCAGCGAGAATTTATTAAAAGGCTTTCGGCTTTCAGCAATCGGCTTTCGGCTTTTTTACCGATGCAGGCCGATAGCCGACAGCCGACGGCCGACAGCCCCACATGAACAGACGCTATATTGAAATAATGGATACGACACTTCGCGATGGTGAGCAAACCAGCGGTGTGTCGTTTTCTGCATCAGAAAAATTAACCATCGCCCAGCTCCTGTTGCAGGAAGTTAAAGTAGATCGCATTGAAGTGGCCTCGGCACGTGTGTCTGAGGGTGAATTTCAGGCGGTAAAAAAAATTACTGAATGGGCAAAAGCAAACGGATTTCTTGATAAAATAGAAGTTCTCACATTTGTTGACGGAGACGCTTCGATAAACTGGATGCTGGAATCTGGTGCGAGAGTAATGAACCTGCTCACAAAAGGTTCGCTTAATCATCTTACGCATCAGCTTAAAAAGCAACCTGCCGAACATTTTGAGGACATCAGGAAGGTCATTGAACTGGCGCAGGCTTCCGGAATAGACTGCAACGTGTACATGGAAGATTGGAGTAACGGGATGCGGAGTTCGAAAGAGTACGTTTTCCAGGCACTGGATTTCCTTTGTACAATACCTATTAAACGGATTTTGCTGCCAGATACGTTAGGGATTTTAACTCCATCTGAGTCTTATGAGTTTGTGAAATCCATTGTTGACCGTTATCCAAACTGTCGATTCGAATTTCATGCACATAACGATTACGACCTGAGCGTTGCCAACGTGATGGAGGCATTGAGAGCTGGCGCACACGGACTTCACCTTACCGTAAATGGTATGGGAGAAAGAACCGGAAATGCCCCTCTTGCAAGTACAATTGCGGTTTTGAAGGATTTCATGCCGGAGTATGAAACCTCTGTGAATGAAAAATCACTGTATTCAGTTAGCAAACTTGTTGAGACATTTTCAGGGATTCGTATTCCTTCCAATAAACCTATTGTTGGCGAAAGTGTTTTTACGCAAACCGCCGGTATTCACGCAGATGGAGACAAGAAAAACAATCTCTATTTCAGCAAGTTAATGCCTGAGCGATTTGGACGTCTTCGTTCTTATGCCTTGGGTAAAACATCAGGAAAAGCCAATATTGAGAACAATCTGCGTGACCTTGGAATTACCCTTGCAGATGCTGATCTGAAAAAAGTAACGCAGCGGATCATCGAGCTTGGCGACAGAAAAGAAGCGGTCACACCTGACGATCTCCCCTACATCATTTCTGATGTTCTGGATAGTAATGCTATTGAAGAAAAGGTAGTTATCGTGAACTATGTACTCACGCATTCTAAAAATCTTAAGCCTTCCGCTACATTGCAAATACGGTTTGGTGACGAAATTTTTGAAGAAAGTGCACAGGGTGACGGTCAGTATGATGCCTTTATGAACGCGCTGAAAAAGATATATTGCAAAAAGGGAATCAGCCTTCCTATGCTGACGGATTATGCCGTAAGGATTCCGCCGGGCGGAAAAACCGATGCCCTGTGCGAAACGATTATAACCTGGGAAATTAATGGTAAAGATGTAAAAACAAGAGGTCTGGACTCCGATCAAACTGTATCGGCGATCATGGCAACGCAGAAGATGTTGAATTTGATTGGCGTTCCTAATGAGCCAATTAACCACGGAGTTGTCGGAGTATGGCACTGAGTTACCCGGAGTTTGACCATATTACCAGTCAAATCCTAAGTTCGGCTTTCGCAGTTCACACTGCGCTTGGTCCGGGTTTATTAGAACATGCATATAAGGAATGCCTTTACTATAAAATGACCAAAAGCGGCTTATTTGTTGAAAAAGAAAAGGCAATGCCTCTGATTTTTGAAGAGATAAAACTTGATTGTGGTTACAGGATTGACCTATTGATAGAAAATAAGATTGTACTTGAATTAAAATCAGTTGAGTCACTACATGATGTTCATACTTCACAAGTCTTGACATACATGCGATTAGGGCAATTCAAAATCGGCTATTTGATCAATTTCAATGTAAGTAGTTTAAAAAGTGGAATAAAACGTTTTGTATTATAAACACGGTGAAACTCTGTGCTAAACTCAGCGCAACTCCGTGGTAAACCAAATTTATTAATGAAGAAGCATATTCTAATTGTTCCCGGTGATGGTATCGGACAGGAAGTTACAGAAGTTGGTAAAAAAGTTTTAGAGAAAATCGCTGCCAAATTTGGTCACGAATTTACCTATGATGAGGCACTGATTGGCCACGTTGCCATTGAAGCAACAGGAAATCCGCTTCCTGATGAAACGCTTGAAAAAATGAGAGCTTCTGACGCCGTTCTTTTCGGAGCAGTGGGTCACCCAAAATATGATAACGATCCAAGCGCAAAAGTTCGTCCGGAACAAGGTCTTTTGAAAATGCGTAAAGAACTTGGTTTGTATGCCAATCTTCGCCCGATCAAGTTGTTTGACGAGTTGCTTGGCGCATCTTCTATCAAACCAGAAATCCTGAAAGGATCGGATATTCTTTTCTTCCGCGAGCTTACCGGCGATATTTATTTCGGAGAAAAAGGTCGTAAAAACGATGGCGACACTGCTTACGACATCGCAGAATACAGCCGTTACGAAGTTGAACGTATTGCCCGCAAAGCTTTTGATGCAGCCCGTACGCGTCGTAAAAAACTTTGCTCTGTTGACAAAGCAAACGTATTGGAAACAAGCAGATTGTGGAGAGAAGTTGTTCAAAAACTAGCTCCTGAATATCCTGACGTGGAAGTTGAACACCAGTTTGTTGATTCAGCAGCAATGATGCTCATCAAAGATCCGCGTCGTTTCGATGTTGTTGTAACTGCCAACCTTTTCGGAGATATTCTTACTGACGAAGCAAGCCAGATTGCTGGTTCAATGGGTATGCTTGCATCCGCTTCAATTGGTGACAGTACTGGTGTTTACGAGCCAATCCACGGTTCTGCTCACGATATTACAGGTAAGGGTATCGCGAATCCGTTAGCATCTGTGCTTTCAGCCGCACTTCTGCTTGATATCTCGTTTGGTTTGAAAGAAGAATCCGACGCGATTATTGCTGCAGTGGACAAATTGCTTAAAGACGGATTCAGAACGAAGGACATTGCAGACGAAACAACTCCGGCGGATAAAATTCTGAATACACAGTCTGCAGGTGAAGAACTTTTGAAGAGAATTTGATTTTTTTGAAGTTTTTGCCAAATATTATTTGTTTAGCTCAAAACTTGTACTTTCTTTGCAGAAGAAAATCGCAGTCAGCGAAATTTCGCAAATAAAACTAAGTCATGACACACGATCAAAACATAAATTTGCTTCTCCTGAGCATTCCGTGACAGCGGGAAAGGTATTGTTTTGAATCATCCAAAACCCTTTCTCTCATCGGGAAAGGGTTTTATATTGACCGAAAATTATTAAATTCGTAATTTTATAATAATCAAAAATACCCATCAATGAGTAATCGAGTTCAGATCTTCGACACCACTTTACGGGACGGCGAGCAAGTACCGGGCAGCCAATTAACTACGGAAGAAAAGATAATTGTTGCCACTCAACTCGAGAAACTAGGCGTTGATGTAATTGAAGCAGGATTTCCTGTATCCAGCCCCGGCGATTTTCGCTCGGTGGTAGAAATATCGAAAGCAGTTCGCGAACCAATTATTTGTGCGCTTTCTCGCGCCGTAATCGGTGATATTGACGCAGCAGCAGATGCATTAAAATATGCAAAACGTGGAAGAATCCACACCGGAATTGGCTCATCAGATATCCACATCCAGCACAAGTTCAATACTACTCGTGAGAAGATTATTGAAAGAGCTATTGCCGCTACCAAATATGCTAAGAGTAAAATAGAAGATGTTGAGTTTTACTGTGAGGATGCTGGTCGTGCTGACCTTGTTTTCCTGGCTCAGCTTGTAGAAGCAGTTATTGGTGCAGGAGCAACGGTAGTTAATATCCCGGATACAACAGGATATTGCCTTCCTGATGAGTATGGAAACAAAATCAAGTATATTTTTGAGAATGTAAAGAATGTACATAAAGCCATCATTTCCATTCACTGCCACAACGACTTAGGTCTTGCTACTGCAAACTCCATTGCTGGTATTAGCCAGGGAGCGCGCCAGGTTGAAGTTACCATCAACGGGATTGGAGAAAGAGCAGGAAATACCTCCCTTGAAGAAGTTGTGATGGCACTTACTGTGCATAAAGAACTTGGCCTGGAAACAGGTGTAAATACGCCGTTTATCTATCCTACAAGTCAACTTGTATCTAAAATGATGCGCATGCCGGTACAAGCTAATAAGGCAATTGTGGGAAGAAACGCCTTTGCTCACAGCTCAGGAATACATCAGGACGGTCACCTGAAAAATACACTGAATTATGAGATCATGAATCCTCAGGATGTGGGTGTGGACAAGTCGGATATCGTACTCACAGCGCGTAGCGGACGCCATGCACTGAAACACAGATTAGAGCTGCTTGGATTTAGCTTTGAAAAACCAATACTTGATGAACTGTATACACGGTTCCTTGAAGTTGCCGATATTAAGAAAGAAGTAAACGATGCAGATCTTGTGGATCTGGCCCGCACCGCGATTCCGGTTTAATTAGAATCCTATTAGAAATAGCTAATAGCCTGAAAATGAATTTGATGTTTTGAAGATTTTTTTGTAAGATTACACATTCAATAACATCCATCAGATTATAAAAAGCCCTCGGTGATTCTGACCAAGGGTTTTTTCTTGTTTAAAGGATTATTGTCCGGTTATTATGAATGAAGACACGGTCATTAAATACCAACTTCAAAGCCTTCGATAATACCGCCTTTTCGGTATCTTTTCCGATCGTTGACATATCCGTAGCCGTTTGACGGTGGTCAATTGATTTCACATCCTGCGCGATAATTGGTCCCTCGTCAAGATCATTGTTTACAAAATGCGCTGTGGCTCCAATAATTTTAACGCCTCGTTCGTACGCCTGCCGGTAAGGATTGGCACCAATAAATGCCGGTAAGAAAGAATGATGGATGTTAATAATCCTGTCAGGATAATGGTTTACAAATTCAGGCGTAATGATTCGCATATACTTTGCAAGAACCAGATATTCAGGCCGGTAAACATCCAGTGTTCTTAAAATTGACTCCTCGTGCTCTTCTCTTGTTTTGTTTTCATGAGAAATGTAATGGAAAGGAATTCCAAATTTGCTAACCAAGGGCTGTAAGGTATTATAGTTACTTACAACAGCCAGAATTGTAGCATCCAGCTCATCAAATGCATAACGGATCAAAAGTTCGCCAAGGCAATGGTGCTCCTTCGTTACAAAAAGGACAATGTCCTTCTTCTTTTTGGGGTTGACGCGAAGATTAATTCCCGAAGGCAATTCCTTGCGCAGTACTTCAAGGAGTTCGCTGGCATCCGTTTCTCCCTCAAATTCCGTCCGCATGAAGAAGTATTTGGAAGGACTCACGTATTCATCATTCCGGATAATATTCTGGTTATGCTCAAAAAGGATGCGTGTTACTTTATAAATCAGCCCTTTATGATCTGGGCCATCCATTAGCAGAATGTGGCGTTGGGTCATTATTTTATCTTAAAATATACTTATCCGCTAAATAACGGATTTTAACCAAAATACTGAACAATAAGGCTTTAATTTACAACATTTCATTTTAGAGCCGGCTTCTGTAACTATTTGGGTTCGGATCATGTTCAATTTTCATCAAACCGCATTATTTAAGTCATGGCAGAAGAATTAATCATTCCTAAAACAACTGATCGCACAGAGGTTTACAGTGCATTGCTTCCCCAAATTTCAGCGCTTATTGAGACAGAAAGTGACCTGACGGCCAATCTGGCAAATGTCAGTGCTGCACTTAAAGAGGCTTTCAGTTTTTTCTGGGTTGGGTTTTACATTGTAAAAGAAGGACAATTGGTACTTGGACCATTTCAGGGACCTATTGCCTGTACACGTATCCCATTTCATAAAGGAGTATGCGGAGCCAGCTATTCCAGAAAGGAAACCATCACTGTTCCTGATGTGGAAGCATTCCCGGGTCACATCGCATGTAGCTCTGCTTCCAAATCGGAAATTGTATTGCCCGTTTTTCATAGAAATGGAACAGTGGCTATGGTATTGGACGTCGACAGCGACGAACTGGATAATTTCAGCGAACTAGATGCCAAGTTCCTGAAAAGTATCATCAGTTTGATTGAGAGAAAGCTCTGATATAGATCTATTTTAAATACCTCTCGCGAAACAACTTCATCATATACACATTAATAGCCCATTGGTCGGCCACGGGTTGTTTGGTATATGGTAAAGTTGGCAAATAATTTGGCGGACCGAATTCTGTAAGGACCGTTAAGGTTTCGCCATTTTTAACCTTATGTTCAACCACCTGATCCCACCAGCTCAGATGGGCTTTCACAGCAGCTTCCCACTCAGGAGCACGCGGATCACTCACTTGCGGACCTTCCTCATGCCCTATGCGTGAATGAATGTGCCCTACCCTTGCGAGTGCAAGTTTTACCGTCGCCTCCTGATCCTGCAATAAACTTTCGTGAACGTTACACCAATGTGATATATCCAGTGTGAGTTTTAGTCCCGGATTCTTTTCAATGAAATTTCTGGTAACATGTGCAGCAAAAAGCATGCGTCCACGGTGTGTTTCATGGTAAATGGGAATACCTGACTTTGCAGAGGCTTCGGTTGTATAATCAATTAACGCTTTGTTCTGCTCATATGTAAAAAAATCTTTCCCGCTATGGCAATTGATGTAAACAGGCTTTATGCCAAATTGAGAAGTTGCGGCACTGATCTGATTTTTGAATGCATCCAGATGAACAGGATAATCCACCGAATGTGAGCCACACAGAAATCCTACCTGCAAATCGTATTTTTTCAGCGCAGCCAATAATTCAGCCTGGCGTTCTTTTGAACCTGGCCACCACATTTCTGTCCCATCGTAACCTTCTTTCTTTATTGCTGCACAAAATGCATCTGTGTTTCCTACGAAACCCCAATTGGTACCAAAAACCTTCAACGAAAGCTTATTTTCAAACCTAGCAGGTGCGTCAAATTTATTTGCAACAGCATCAAGACCAGTAATAACTCCGGCACCGGCAAGAGAAGTATTTATAAAATTCCGACGATTCATATTTGACTGTAATTTGGAAAAAGGCAATTCATTGCTTTTGTTATTTCTCTTTAACTGGCAGGATATCTTCCTTTGCAGTGGTGTCACCTGCTTTTAAAAACTGCGTAACCTCGGCTTCATTAAATCCATTGACTATAACCAGACCTGGATATTGTTTCCTGACCTGGCCTATTGCGCTATCCGTTACCACAGACTTCCAAACGTAAACGGATTTAAGTCCCTTCATAACCGCTATATCCTTCAATCCACTGTCTGTAACCTTCGTATCCACCAGATTGATGTATTCCAGATACGGCAGATTTTTTAGGTTTGTAATCCCTGCATCTGTAATTCCCGTATGTTCCAAATGCAGTTTATTCAGATTTTTAAGTTTGGCGATTTCCTTCATGGCGGCATTGGTAATTTTCGTCCCTCCAAGTTTGAGCCACGTAATTTGTTCTGCCAAAGGAATCAAAAGAGCCATTTGACTATCTCCAAATTGAGGTGCGTTCACGGCACTTACTTCAATCAGATTCTGATCATGAGATAAATTATTAACAATTAATCCTGCCTTTTTCAAAGCTTCGATTGCCTTCTCATCTGCAACTGGGACTTTCAGAGCTAATACGGGAGATATTTTGCTTTTAGACTCCGCTAAATCTGGCGTTGAATTCTTTCCTAGCGAAGCAAGAGCGGGTTTTACTGCATCTGAAATTTTCAATTCCGACACTTTTTTCTCTGCGGGAGCTCCCTGGTCTATCCACCACGATATTAACGTGATTTGCGCACTCGTAAGTTGAGGTTTCCCTTTTGGAGGCATACGGTCGTCGTCCTCTTCATCAAGCAAACATCTTTTCACCATATCACTCTCAGAACCTTTCCCTGCCACAAAGGCCGGTCCGCTTTCACCTCCTTTTTGCATCAATGACAATTCATCAAGCCTTAAATCGCCTTTTTGTTTATTTGCATTGTGACACTGGGTACAACGCATTTCCAAAATCGGTTGCACGATATCTCTATAAACCACAGCCTGTTCCACATTTTCAATTGGCTTTATTTCAGTTACTTTTTCCTGAATCGGAGACATTCCCGCTATACTCCGGAAAGGTTCAGGTGTATATTGTGTCAAAAAGCCCTCTCCATGTGTGAGCGATCCGCCATCGTGCCCGGCTGTCATGGTGAGAATTGTTGCCAAGCCAAAAGCAGGTAAATAGAAAGCAGGGCCAAAAGGAATTTTATCTCCAAAACGATCCGATTTGACCAACCAGGCAATCCAGGCGAAAGCTGCCACACCTATTCCCTGCCACTGGTGATCACTTAATAATTTTTCATCGTAACCTCCACCCAACGACAACAGATAGCCTGCTATACAAGCGAATGTAGCACTAACGGAGGACCAGAACAATATGAAGGAAATAGCTGACTCGCTAACACCGATTTTCCCCGCACGGCGGCCAATTTCTAAAAGCGCAGCAATGAATAAAAAACCAATTGGCAAATGCACCAATACGGGATGAAACCTACCAATGAAAATCGCAAAATTGGGAAACCAGCCAGAAGCCTGAAAAAGCAGTAAAAACATATTTCACAAATAAATCAATTAAGCCAAAACCTGTTTTACTACTTTGCCTTCAGTATCTGTTAATCTGAAATTTCTTCCCTGGAAAGGATAAGTGAATTTCTCATGATTGAAACCCATCAAATGCAATATGGTCGCCTGAAGGTCGTGCACATGCACGCGATCTTTTGTACCGTAATATCCTAGTTCGTCTGTTTCTCCATGTGAATATCCCCGTTTCACGCCACCACCTGCCATCCACATCGTAAATGCATCCAAATGGTGGTCACGTCCCATATAAGGCATCACAAGTCCGTTGCGGTTTTCCTGCATAGGTGTACGTCCGAACTCAGCGCCCCAAATTACAAGTGTTTCTTCCAGTAATCCACGCATTTTCAGATCCTGGATCAAAGCTGCAACAGGCTGATCCGATTCCCTGCATTTCTGTCTCAACCCACCTTCCACATTGTGGTCTTTGGATGTTCCGTGTCCGTCCCAGCCCCAGTCGAAAAGCTGCACAAAACGTACGTCATTTTCTACCAGCTTACGAGCCAAGAGGCAGTTCATTGCAAAAGTACCTTCACCTGGTTTTACCCCGTACATATCCAGAATAAACTGCGGTTCTTTGGAAACGTCCATTACTTCCGGAACAGACATCTGCATCCGAAACGCCATTTCGTATTGACTTATTCTTGTTAAAATCTCAGGATCCTGTACATCTTCGTAAGTCTGCCGGTTGATTTCATTAATGGCTTCGATTGTTTGTTTGCGCATATCACGGTTCATCCCGCTCGGATCGCTGACATACAACACCGGATCTCCACCCGTTCTGCATTGCACGCCCTGATAAACGGATGGCAAAAACCCGCTTCCATAAACACTCTTACCGGCATCTGGTTGCTGCCCGCCGGAAGCCAGCACGATAAATCCTGGCAAATTCTGATTTTCTGAACCTAACCCATACGTTGCCCAGGCACCCAAACTTGGTCGACCTAATCGAGCACTTCCTGTGTGCATCAGTAACTGAGCAGGCGCGTGGTTAAACTGATCCGTATGCATCGCCTTCATGAATGTGATTTCATCAGCAACGGTCTGCAAATAAGGAACATAATCCGACATCCATGCGCCGGATTGACCATATTGCTTAAAAGTGCTTTGCGGTCCCAACATTTTAGGTACGCCCTGAATAAATGCAAATTTCTTCCCTTCCAAAAACTCAGCAGGACAATCCTTGCCATGATACTTTAAAAGTTCTGGCTTGTAATCAAACAGTTCGAGCTGCGATGGAGCACCGGCCATGTGAATGTAAATCACACGTTTGGCTTTCGGAGCAAACTGAGGGATTTTAGCCATTAATGCCGCTTCCGACATGGGCGTATTGCCCGATGAAGTTCCACATGAACTTAATAATGACCCCAAACCCAAAGCTCCAAGCCCAAAGCCACAGGATTGCAGGAAATGCCGCCTGGTTTGACGCTGCAAATCTGCATGTTGGAGTTCCTTTAATAGCTTTTCCATAGTAATTATACTTTCATTAATTCCCAGGGCGACGCCCCAGGTTGAGGTATGCAGGCCTTTCAGGCCATCCTTCTAATTAAAAATGCTAATCAATGCCCCCTTACTCCTTCGTCACCACATTATCCAAATTCAGCATGACATTAGCCGAAATGGTCAGTGCAGCCAGCTCTGCCGATTTTTTACTACCATAAGCCAGAATACTATCAGCATCCATGGGTTTCTTCCTGTAAACATCCAAAGCTTCATTATATACCTTGATCAATACATTCAGATTCTTTTTCTCAATCGGTTGAAATGTCAACATACGGTAACCCTCCGTCAATTGCTGCTCCGGCGTTTTGCCACGCTTCTGCATATTGCTCGCCAGTTTCTCAGCTGCTTCCAGATAAACCGGGTCATTTAACGTAACCAGAGCTTGCAAAGGTGTGTTTGTCAAAATCCTTCTTGACTGGCAAAACTCCCGGCTTGGAGCATCAAAGGTGACCATGGAAGGATAAGGAGCTGTTCTTTTCCAATACGTGTAAACTCCTCTTCTATATCGGTCCTCACCTTCACTCAATGTCCATTTTTCACCGCTGTAAGGTGACTGCCAGATCTTATCGGGCTGTGCAGGCATTACACCCGGCCCATACATTTTTTTTGAAATAAGCCCTGCACATGCAAGAGCCTGATCTCTGACCTGTTCTGCGCTTAATCTTACTCTTGGTCCTCTGGAAATCCAGATGTTGTATGGATCTTTTTCGAGTTTGTCTTTGTCAGTTTTAGAACTCTGCCTGTACGTTGCCGACATCACAATCGTTTTCAGAAGTTTTTTGACACTCCATTGATCCTCTTCTATAAACTTAACCGCAAGCCAATTCAGCAATTCTTTGTGCGTCGGTTCACTTCCCTGCGATCCAAAATCTTCGACTGTTTCTACAATTCCTTTACCGAAGAGCTGCTCCCAAAAACGATTTACAATCACCCTTCCTGTCAAAGCATTTTCACGGTTTACAATCCATTTAGCAAGTCCGAGTCTGTCGTTTGTATAATCTTTCGGCATAGGAGCTAATAATTGCGGAACACCAGGTTTCACTTCTGCTCCCTTCACCATCCAATTTCCTCTTATGAAAACATTCGTTTTTCGTGCAAAATCATCTTTTCCTTCCCAAACCACCGGCATGCTTTCAGGCGAATGCGTGAGCAAAGTTGCATAATCCGCCACAATCTGTTCATATTCAGGCTTACCGGCACCCGGCAACTCCTTCTGAAATGACATCCAGGTAATTCTCACCCACTCTTCCGGTGCTTTCGGACTATCAAGAGAAAGATATACATCGTGCTTCCCGGAAGTTTTTACAATCGGGGCTATTAATACTGTATCACGGACCGGAATTTTGATCTGAGATAACACAGGTCCATCCAGCTTGTCCAGGTGTAAAGTCAACACTGCATTTTCAGCTCTTGTAGAAATATTCATGACTACATTTCCAACACCTGACAAATTCACCCCTGGAATTCTGGCATTTCCTTTGTCTTTAACACCATAGTACGATATCAGCAAAACCGTAGACTGATCACCTTTTATGAAATTATGAGCATTGATTTTCGGCTCCATTACTTTCATAAACTGCGTTACTTCCTCAATCTGTTTTGGGTTATTTTGCAGGGTCCAGGCTTTCACCCGTTCCACCCGAGCGGAATCTTCTCCTTTGTAAAACCTCAATTTAGGCCATTCGTCCCATACATCCTCGTCGCGGGTATTGTTGAAATAGGCCATGTACTTGAAATAATCTTCGTGCGGAATTGGATCATAAGGATGGCTGTGACATTGTATACAAGCGAAAGTGGTACCCTGCCAAACCTCCCAGGTTGTATTCACTCGATCAATTAATGCAGCATTACGAAACTCTTCGTCATCCGTACCGCCTTCGTTGTTGGTCATCGTATTACGGTGATAACCAGTCGCAATCATATTTTCTTCTTTCGGGAAATGATCTTTCCCTTTCGGTAATAAATCGCCGGCAAGCTGTTCAATCGTAAACTGGTCAAAAGGCTTATCATCGTTAAACGACTTTACAACATAATCGCGATAACGCCACATGCTCCGACCACCATCGCTCTCATATCCTTTTGTATCCGCATAACGCGCAAGATCCATCCACATCGACGTCCATTTCTCCCCATATGCCGGTGATTTCAACAAGCGGTCAACAACTTTTTCATAAGCATTTTCAGATTGATCATTCTGAAACGCTTCAACTTCTTTCTCGGTAGGTGGCAAACCAGTCAAATCCAGGCTTACTCTTCTTATCAAAGTCGCTTTATCAGCTTCGGGAGAAACCGAAAGATCATTTTCCTTTACTTTTTGAAGAACAAAGTGATCAATTTCATTTTTGGGCCAATTGCTTTCCTGCTGATTTAAGAGACCAAAAAGATTCCAGACATTTTTTGTAGAGGGAACATCCGGCTTTTCTATACGTTTATAAGACCAGTGCGTTTCCCATTCTGCTCCTTCGTTAATCCACTTTTTTAAGATATCAACCTCATCGTCATTCAGAGGTGTCCCATTTTTAGGCATTTTTTCATCCGGGTCATCCGTCAGTATCCTTCGGATCATCTCACTCGCATCAGCGTCTCCGCGAACCACCGGAATTTTACCGGATTTGCCTGGTTCAAGCATTTCATGTTCAAACAGAAAACTAACATCACCCGCCTTTTTCACACCGCCATGGCAACCCATACAATGTTTGTTCAGGATGGGCTTCACCTCGGCATTGTAGTCTACCTTGCTTCCGAACAACCCCGACCAGGTGAAGGAAAACAGCAGTAATGCCAGCGCAACCGAACCAATAAGAATCCTGTTCATCATTATTTAACCAAAAAGCGTTCGGTTAGAAACGCTTCCAATTTTAAATACGCTAATATAATTTTCTTTAAAAACTAAAAAGTAGCTTTCTTCCCTCTCCTACTTACAATGTCCCTCTTATGTTGGAATCAATTATTCCGACCATCAATTGTCTTCCTCATCTGTTATAAAAGTCAGACAATTAAGGGGTTCAGTTCCGAATTCAGCAGGCTACCGGCAGGCAATCCACACATCCATCTCTGACGATCTGCTTCCTGATGCTCGTTTCCAGGTTCTGTTATCTTCGCTCCATCCGCGACAAATATGATCGTCATCACCTCCCTCATGGTGTCATTTGACTTGTTGCCGGGTGCCGAATGCAATGTCCAGCCGTAGTGCCATGTAGCGTCGCCTGCATTCATTGTTTTGGCACGTGATACAGGGAATCCCTTTTCCTTAATAAATTTTTCCAGCGTAGCTTCTGATTCATCCGAGATCGCCATGTTTTCTACAAACCCACTCTTGTGCGACCCTGAGGCGAAAGTTAGCATGCCCATTTCTTCTGTTATGTCAATGAGCGGCATCCACATCGTGACCGTGTTATTCGTGTCCAATGGCCAGTAATACTGATCCTGATGCCATGGGGTAAAACCTCCTCCCGGCTCTTTATACAGTGCCTGGTCGTGGTATAGCCTTACGTTCTCAACTCCCAGTAAATCAGCAGCTATTTTCCCAAAACGTTTGGCTAGTGTATAATTACGAACACTTTCATCGACTTCCCACAAATTCATAATTTGTAAAAAGGCCTTTCCGTAAGTATCCCGATCTTCAAGTTTTCGTTTTTCAGTATTGAATGTCGATGTGGCTTTATTGATTACCTCCCGATAGTAGGCAACTTCATTTCTATCTAAAACTTCCGGAATCAGGATGTGTCCGTTTTCCTGAAAAACTGCTCTTTGTTCTGCTGAAATAACTTTAAAACCTGTAAGATCGGGAGAAGTGATGGTGCTCATTTTGTTCTATTTTAACCTCAAATATTAGTATTCAAATTTCGAAGCTTTCTGTCAGATCGTTCAGGCGGATAATGGATATTTTATGGTTTTTTTTATCATTTAATTATATATTTATTCCCCTGACGAATAATAATGACAATGATTAAGGCACAATTCGAAAATATCAACACTGCCCCCGGGACTTCGTTTCTCGTAAAATTCTTTCATCTGGAAAGATTTACTGTTCCATATCACTTTCATCCTGAATACGAATTGACGTTGATTTTAAAAGGTAATGGCAAAAGATATGTAGGGAAAAACATGGAAGATTATTCCGATGGAGACCTAGTGTTTCTAGGGTCAGACCTGCCACATTGCTGGAAATCTGACGATAAAATATTAGACGGAGATTATGTTCAGTCCATTGTGATCCAATTCGAAAGAAATTTCCTGGGAACAGATTTTTTCAACCGGCCAGAACTTACCCATATACAAGACCTTATGAAAAGGAGTACCTTGGGTGTCCGGTTTGAACAATCAGTTTCCAGCGAGATAAAACTTAAAATGCAGAGGCTTGCAGCAGAAGAAAATTCCTTCCGGAAATTATCTCAGTTACTTGATATACTGAACGATCTGGCTAGTTCTGATCAGTACACCCTGCTCAATAGTGATGGAGTTTTTGCTTTTCAGCAAAACGTCAACAAGGAGCGCATGAACACAGCGTTGGGCTACATCGTAGATAATTTCAGAAACGATATTCTGCTCAACGACGTGGCTGCGGCTGTAAATATGTCGCCAAATGCTTTTTGTAAGTATTTTAAAAGAACTACCAATAAAACACTCATGGAAACAGTAACTGATTACCGCATCAGTTATGCAACCCAGCAATTGCTGAATACGGATAAAGCTGTTTCAGAAATTTCTTTTGAAAGTGGATTCGGAGATGTATCCCATTTCCATAAAATTTTCAAAAGAACCATGAAAACCAGTCCTTTGGATTATCGGAAAAATTTCCAGAAAGGTTTATAGGCAAGAATCAACAAAATGCATCTTCAATATGCCGGATGTTAAGATCCCCATTTGGTAAAATAAGAATGGAAACGATGTCAAACCGGATATCAAAATGCCAGTCTTTATCGAAAATATAGTGTTCGGCTGCTTTCATGATCAACCGGGATTTGGTGTAATTCACGAATTCTTCAGGCATACCAAAACCGGTTCCACTTCGGGTTTTCACCTCTATAAAAATCAGCATTTTCTTGTATTTGGCAATGAGATCAATCTCCATATGTTTATAACGGTAATTTTTCTCAATAATCTCAAATCCCTTTTCGGTCAAAAAAGCAGAGGCTTTCGTTTCTCCCCAGCTGCCGGTGTCGTTGTGTGTAGCCATTTGAACACTTTTTGGATAAAAATGTGTTATTTCCTTATTCCAGGAAATAATCCTTGTTTAGACCATATTTTTTCAAAAGGTTACCGGAAATTGCTTGAAGTTTAGAAAAGCAACATTTTCCTTTATGAAGCTCGCAAATCGATGAATACCCTTATTAATAAAAAGGTAAACTTTCGCAATCTCGGTCTGATCGACTATCAGGAAGCATGGGATTATCAGGAAAAGATTTTTGCCGAAACAATCGCAGTAAAAACACAGAATCGGAATTTGACTGTGGAAGATCAGCTTGCCACGCCCAACCACTTGTTTTTCTGCCAGCATCCTCATGTATATACGCTGGGTAAAAGCGGGAAACCGGACCATTTGCTTTTGCAAGAAGAGGAGTTAGCCGCAAAAAATGCCAAATATTATAAGATAAACCGCGGCGGCGATATTACTTACCACGGTCCCGGACAGCTCGTAGGCTACCCCATTCTCGACCTGGATAATTTTTTTACGGATATCCACAAGTACATGCGGTTGCTCGAAGAGGCTATTATACTCACAATCGGCGAATATGGACTCGACGGCGGTCGCATCCCAGGCCTCACTGGAGTGTGGCTGGATCATGAAAAACAGGTTAATCCAAGAAAAATATGCGCAATGGGTGTAAAATCCAGCCGCTGGGTGACCATGCATGGCTTTGCACTCAATGTAAATACGGATCTTTCTTTCTTCGGAAACATTGTTCCCTGCGGTATTCAGGATAAGGCAGTCACTTCCATTTCCGCAGAGATTGGAGAACAAGTGGATATGGATGAAGTTGCCAATAAATTAAAAAATCATTTAGCCCGTTTGTTTGAAATGGAAGTGTTTGAAGCTTCTGTTAAAGGAGTTGTATAAGTACTAATAAACATTTAGAGCTATAATTTTAACTTGTATCTTACTGATTTAAAAGCTAGTAGCTAAACTCTAATTGCTATTAGCTACTTAATTAGGAATAATAATGAAAAAAGACATCCCATTTCACCCTGTTCAGGGTATACAGGTAGCTATTGTAAGAAACATAAATGAAGCAAACGTTGCTGAATGGAGCGTAGTGGTTATCAATAGAAATCCGCTGCCAATCAATACCGTTATGGTTACATCAAAGGGATATAGTAACACAGAATCGGGATTGAGTACCGGGCAAAAAACATCTACGCTCAGACATTTTTTCCCTGAAATCCAGCTAGAACAGAAGCAGGTGGTGGAAACCATTATGCCTGACGTTTTTCACCTTACGAATGAATTTTGGATTAGCTACTTCCTTGAAAATCAGATTTACGATAAAAAGTTTATCTTCGTACCAGACAGCATTGTTGAAGATAACATCGTGGAAATAACACCTTTCGGAATAGAAGGAGTTTTGCACGAATAGCAAAATCGTCAAATTACACACCACTATATGACAGATGATTTCCGTAAACGCGCCAAAAATTTTCTGCTTCTTGATATTGAAACAGTAGCTTCACACGCAACTTACAGCGGGCTTACTGAACGGATGCAGAAGCTTTGGGACAAAAAATCCCTTTCTCTGAACAAAGGCGATGAAACTATTTCGAGCTCAGACTGTTTCTATGACAAGGGCGCTATTTATTCCGAGTTTGGAAAGGTGGTCTGCATCGCTTTCGGTGCGTTTTATTGGAATGAAAAAGATGAAATAGCTTTCAAGGTTCGCAGCTTCTCCGGCGATGACGAAGTAAAGTTATTATTAGAATTCAAGTCTCTCATAGAAAAATATCCCGCCGAACAGCTTACACTTTGTGCACACAACGGAAGAGAATTCGACTTCCCGTTTTTATGCCGACGTATGCTGATACATGGGATTCCAATACCAAAAGCACTTCAGATTTCAGGAAAAAAGCCATGGGAAGTCCTTCACCAGGATACGATGGAGCTCTGGAAATTTGGTGACTATAAAAGTTACACCTCTCTTGATCTGCTTGCTGCTGTATTTGATATACCGGGCAGTAAGAACGAAATGAGCGGAGACCAGGTAACCAGGGTTTATTATGAAGAGAAAGACCTTGCCAAAATTTGCCGATATTGCAGAGAAGACGTTGTGGTGCTGGCACAGATCTATTTACGACTGCACGGGTGGGAAATGGTAAGCCCTGAAAATATTACCAGAGTAGAGTAAGAGAAATATTTGGCTATGAGCGATTTAATCGCTCATTATCATAAACTCTCTCATTCACTCATTCAAAATTAATTTACATGAAAGATAAAAGAACAAGAAAAGATTCAGTTGAAAAGAAGGAAATCAGATCTCCGCATACAATTGTGTCTTATATAGATAACCTTAAAGCAGATATTGCTGCTTTTTTCGACCTCAACAGCGAACATTCATTCCGCCCTTTCGATGTGCACGATCATTTTGGTGTGCAGGATAAAAAAGTGAGAACATTGTTCAACGACATTCTCCATGAATTGGAAGAAGCCGGCAGAATAACTTTTCACAACAATGGAACGTACACCGCCGCTCCTCTTAAAAAGGAAAGTCATGGTCTCACCGGGCGTGTTGACCGGGTGAATAAATCGTTTGCCTTCGTCATCATTGAAGGGCGCGAAGATGATATTTATGTAGAAGCAGAACTGCTCAATGGAGCATGGGATGGTGATGTTGTTAAAATACAGCCTCTAACCAAAAATAGCCGTGGCGGTAAATCCGTTCGTGGTGACTCCGGGAAAAGCAGAACTGAAGGCCGCGTGGCGGAAATTATTGAAAGATCCGGGAAAGAGATTGTCGGCATTATTGAATTGAACAGGGGTTTTGCTGTTGTACAGCCAGACAACAAAAAACTTTTCGACCCGATTTATCTAGAACCCGAAGAATTAAAAGGCGCTGAAAACGGAGATAAAGTCATTGTCAAAGTTACAGAATGGCCTACCAGAAGAAGCCAGGCAGAAGGTGAAATTGTTACGGTTCTTGGAAAAGCAGGAAACAACGATGTAGAAATGCACGCCATCCTTGCCGAATTCGGACTTCCGTATCACTTCCCTGAAAACGTTGAAGCTGAGGCTCAAAAGATTCCTGACAAGATTGCTAAAAAGGACATTGCCAAGCGAAAGGATATCAGAGATGTACTCACTTTCACGATTGACCCGGTTGATGCAAAAGATTTTGATGATGCCCTTTCGCTGCGTAATTTGGACGAAGGAAATGTAGAGATCGGTGTCCATATTGCAGACGTTTCTCATTACGTATTGCCAGGAACCGAACTTGATAAGGAAGCCTACCGCAGAGCAACTTCTGTGTATCTGGTAGACAGAACGGTTCCGATGCTACCGGAAAAACTATCCAATAACCTTTGTTCACTTCGCCCGAACGAAGACAGACTCGCCTTTTCTGCCATATTTGAAATAAGTCCAAAAGGAAAAATATTGAAGGAATGGTTTGGCAGAACAATAATTCACTCTGACCGCAGATTTTCATACGAGGAAGCACAGCAGGTGCTTGATACCGGTGAAGGGGATTTTGCAGCAGAATTGAAAACAATGAATGCCATAGCCAAGATATTCAGAAAAGAGCGTTTCAAAAATGGAGCCATCAATTTTGATACACCGGAAGTAAGATTCCGCTTGGACGAAAACGGAAAACCGTTGGGTATTTATCAAAAAGAGCGACATGATTCCAACAAACTGATTGAAGAGTTCATGCTTCTTGCCAACAAACGGGTGGCCGAATTTGTGTACGGACTTTCGAAGGAAGAAGTCAAAAATACCATGGTTTACCGGATTCACGAAGCTCCTGACCCGGATCGACTTAAAACGTTTGCAACATTTGTAGCCAAACTGGGTCACAAGCTGGAAGTGGAAGAGGAGAATAAAATCGCCAAATCCATGAACAAAATGTTGATGGAAGTGGAAGGGAAACCGGAGCAAAACCTGATTGAATCACTTGCAGTGCGTACCATGGCCAAAGCGCGATACAGCGTTGAAGACCTCGGACACTTCGGTTTGGCGTTCAAAAGGTATTCACATTTCACCTCTCCTATCCGACGTTACCCTGATGTAATGGCGCATCGCCTTTTACAGCATTATCTGGATGGAGGCGGTTCGGTTAACAAGGAAAGTTATGAAGAAGGTTCAAAACATTCTTCCGAGCGTGAACGCCTGGCAGCAGAAGCAGAAAGAGCTTCCATAAAATACAAACAGGTGGAATACATGAGTATGATGGAACCTGATAAGGAATTTGACGGCATCATTACCGGCGTTACCGAATTCGGAATTTTTGTGGAGATCACAGAAACTGCATCAGAAGGCCTCATTCGCATGACCGACCTTGGGGACGATTACTACGAACTCGAAAAGGAAAACTACCGCATCGTTGGTCAGCGTACCAAGAAAATATACACTTTTGGAGATCAGGTGAAAGTAAAGGTAAAAGATACCAACCTTGCGCGCAGAAGCATGGATTTGTACCTCGCAGGAACTGTACCTTCCGCTTCCCGTTCATCCAGGAACGACAGACCGCCACGCCAGCGGACCAAAGCACCAAGAGAGGCTGTGAGCGCTCCCAAAAACAGAAAGAGCACCAATGCTGCGCCGAGAGGAAAAAGAAAGAGGCGGTAATAAAATTGCATGAAAACAACAGGTCGAAAATGTCACCCAATTTTTGTCGCGGATACGCATAATAATCTAAATTCGCAGAATTAGCGTATCCGTGGCATTTCAATCACTATCAATCTATTTAGCAGTTTATGTGTACTTTGAATAAAGTTCTCCTGATTCTTTTTTTCATTTCTCATTCCGTTTTCGCTCAAAAGAAGTCTGAAAAAGAGGACTGGCAATCGCTGTTTAATGGAAAAGATCTTACCGGATGGGATATAAAAATCGCAGGTCACAAAGTAAATGATAACTATAAAAACACATTTATAGTGGAGGATGACATGATCCGGGTAAACTATAAGGAGTATGAGAAGTTTACCACGGAATATGGCCACATGTACTTTAATCAGCCATTTTCTCACTATAAAATCAAATTACAATATCGTTTCACTGGCAATCAGGTGCCAGGCGGCGCTTCCTGGAATGTTAGGAATAGTGGCATAATGCTCCACTCCCAGTCGGCAGCGAGTTTGGGGCTGGATCAGGATTTTCCAATATCACTCGAAATGCAATATCTCGGTGGATTAAACGCAGGCGAAAGAACAACTGGTAACCTTTGCACTCCGGGAACGATCGTTGATATAAAAGGGAAAACAACCGAAGAGCATTGCATCAATTCAACATCTAAAACCTATAACGGAGATCAATGGGTATCTGCCGAAGCGATCGTTTTAGGAGATTCCATCGTGTATCATTTAATTGAAGGTGACACCGTTTTAGTATTTACCAATCCTAAAATCGGAGGGGGATATGTAGGTAAAAGTCATACTTTTAAAGATGGTAAGGTTGGAGGTGAAGACGAATGGATGAAAAAGCAAAACACAGCACTGGGCAGCGGATACATTGCCCTACAGGCAGAAAGCCATCCGATCGATTTCAAAAATATTCTGTTACTCAATTTAAAGGGCTGTATGGATCCAAAGGCGGTGAATTACAAATCCTATTATGTGGCAACAGATCCAACTTCCTGCAAATACAAGAAATAGACGGCAATATTTAACTCCCGTATTCTTTTTATATTTTTGTGTCAAAACGGGCGTTCTTCCTTCATGAAAAAACCAATTTTGCGATTTTTGGCACTTGTGGCCATTTTAGCTGGTATCAACTGGCTGGCTTCAATCCTTTTTTTCAGAATTGACCTTACTGACGATAAACGTTATACGATTTCTGACGCTACCAAACAGCTTCTTGAAAATCTTGATAAAAACGTTCAGGTAAACGTTTACCTCGCAGGCGATTTCCCTCCCGGATTTAAAAGACTTGAAAACGCTACGCGCGAAATGCTAGATGAGTTCAGAACTTATTCCGACGGAAAGCTCAATTTTCAGTTTTCGGATCCTTCCAGTGCCACTAACGAGGAAGCAAGAAAAAAACAATATCAAAGCCTGGTAGACCAGGGACTGACGCCGACAAATTTGCATGCAACTGATCCTGACGGAAAACGTACAGAGAAAATTATTTTTCCCGGAGCAATTATCAGGGCCGATTCCCTGGCCATTCCGGTGCAGCTCCTGAAAGGAAACAAAAGCAGCTCACCAGACGAACAGCTTAACCAATCAGTTGAAGGACTTGAATTTGAACTTTCATCGGCTATTCGTTTATTGGCTAATCCGGAAAGAAAAAAGGTTGGGTTGGTTGTAAGCCACACAAAAATAGCACCTTCACGCCTGAGTGATCTTATCGCTTCCATCCAGCAGAATTACGACGTCTTTCTGGACATGAATAACCCATCTTCCTATGACGGGTTAGACGCTCTGCTCATTCTGAAACCAGACTCAGCATTTTCGGAAGACGAGAAATACAAAATTGACCAATACGTAGTCGGAGGCGGAAACGCCATGTTCTTCGTGGATGGGGCGAAAGTTGATAGCGTAAATCTGGAAGGAACCTATGCACAACCATTGGACCTTAATTTAAGTGACCTCTTTTTCCGTTGGGGAACACGGTTGAATACCAACCTGGTCAAAGATATAACTTGTGCACAGATCCTTTTGAACGTGGGAACTATGGGTGATAAGCCTGAAATTAAACCTATGCCCTGGCGCTTCTTCCCGATATTAAACAACATAGGGAATCATCCTGTGACGCGCAATATCAATGGTATATACACCCGCTTTTTAAGTTCACTGGATACTGTTGGTGGGACAAATGGAATACAGAAAACCGCTTTGCTCATGACTTCTCCATACACGCAGGTCGTGAATACACCTGCTATTGTAGGTTATAATGAAGCGCGCAAACAGCCTGACCCATCTGAATACAACAACGGCGTGAAAATTGCGGGCCTATTATTGGAAGGTTCTTTCACTTCTCTATTCCAAAACAGGATATTACCCGGCGATCAGAGAAGTGCCAATTTCAAAGCCCAGGGTACTCCAGGCAAAGTCATTATTTTCTCTGATGGCGATATTATTGTAAATGATGTTGACTACAAAAGAAGTGCTCCGCTTCCACTTGGATACGACCGTGTTACAGGCCTCACTTACGGAAATAAAGACCTTATTATGCACGCACTGGATTATCTTACTGATGCGAATGGATTGATTTCAACTAGGAATAAGCAGGTAAGCATCCGACAACTTGATAAGATACAGATCCAGGAAAACAAAAAATTCTGGCAGGGTCTTAATCTGCTGCTTCCACTTGTTCTGATTGGCTTGTTTGGAGGTGTGAGACACTATTTAAGATTAAGAAAATTCGCCTGAGCACCATGGCAGAGTACTTAATTTTTCATACTTTTGTCCCCTGCAAAACAGTTTTTTGTAAACGATTTCATTTTCAATATCATCATATATAAACACTTACGTCAATAATTATGAAGTTTGTCGTTTCGTCATCAGTACTCCTCAAGCAACTGTCCGCTATCAATGGTGTCGTTTCTACGAACCCTATTGTGCCCATACTCGAGAATTTTTTACTTGCTCTGGAAGGTAATTTACTTACCGTGACTGCATCTGACCTTCAAACCGTCATGATTACGGAAATTGAGGTTGAGTCCACAGAAAAAGGAGCGATTGCTATTCCTGCAAAGTTGTTGCTGGATACTCTACGCGGATTACCAGAACAGCCAATTACATTACAGGTAAACGCGGAAACATTTGGAACTGAAATTATTTCAGACAATGGACGCTACAAGTTATCAGGTGAGAATCCAATCGATTTCCCTAAGACTCCATCTGTAAACCGCGGTCAGTCGGTAGATCTTTCGTCTTCTGCCTTGGGTGCTGCAATTTCAAATACACTTTTTGCCACCAGTACTGACGATCTTCGTCCTGCAATGACCGGGGTATTCGTACAAATGGGTGCAGAAAACGCAACATTTGTTGCTACGGACGGTCACCGCCTTGTTCGTTACCGCCGCACAGATATTAAATCTGACGTTGATACATCCATGATCATTCAGCGCAAGGCTTTGAACTTGTTGAAATCATGTCTTCCTTCGGACGATGTTCCTGTAAAAGCTGAATTCACTCAATCAAATGCCTTTTTCAGCTTTGGTAATATCCGTATGATCTGCCGTCTGATCGACGAGCGTTTCCCGGATTACGAAAATGCAATTCCAACCAACAACCAGAATTCACTTACCATCAACAGGATGGAAATTCTGAGTTCGTTGCGCCGTATATCTATTTATTCAAACCGTACAACGCATCAGGTTCGCCTGAAAATGTCGTTGAACGACCTCGTTATTTCTGCCGAGGATTTGGATTACTCCAATGAAGCCAACGAGCGCCTGATGTGCGAATACAATGGTGACGATATGGAAATCGGATTCAATGCCAAATTCCTCATCGAAGTTCTTGGTAACATATCAAGCAAAACCATCACTTTTGAACTATCTGCACCAAACCGTGCAGGACTCATTATTCCTGTTGATCAGGAAGACAATGAAGATATCCTGATGCTTGTGATGCCGGTGATGTTGAATACGTATGTTTAGAATTAGAAGTTAAAGGAATTAAGAAGTTATAGAAGTTTGTGGTCGCTGGAAATATTCCCAGCGACCTTTTTTATTTAAATATCTGATTTACAGACCCTTTTACACATACAATGATCCAAAGTACGAAAAAAATCGTAGCAACACTTGCACATACGATTTTTTTCGTACAATTTTGATACGAAGATTATCGTATCAAAATAATTAGCCATGTATATCAAACCGACAGATTCAGAACTTGAAATTTTAAACTACTTATGGCAGGCCGGCCCAAGTACGGTTCGTGCTGTACACGATTACCTTGCTGCGACTAAGGACGTGGGTTACACGACAACCTTAAAGCTAATGCAGATTATGCATGATAAAGGATTGCTGTATCGTACAGAACAGGGCCGTTCGCACATTTATGTTGCATTGCTTGGCAAGGAGGAAACGCAGCAAAATTTGCTTGGCAGATTGGTACAAACCGCTTTTCAGGGATCCGCCGCGCAAGTAGTGATGCAGGCGTTGGGTAACCACACCACCTCAAAAGAGGAACTGGATGAAATTCGTGAGTTATTGAATAACCTTGAAAACAATAGTTAGCCATGAAATTAATCTATCATTTCATTCCCGATTCTATGATCTCAGCAGTCGGATGGACCTTGGTTCATTCTGTATGGCAGGGAATATTGCTAGCCATTTTTGCCTTTGCCGGTTTTTTCATATTGAATAAAAAGTCCGCAAATGCCCGCTATAACTTAGGAATTATTTTACTTGGTTTACAGGTGGCAGCCTCAATTGGTACCTACTTTTATTATTACCTCACAACACCTTTACGGTCATACCAATCTTTAAGTACCTCGTCGCTCTCACTGGCAACGCAGAATCTACAGACAGTTCCATACGCACCATCAGCCATATTGCAAGTCCAGCTTTGGCTTAATACGCACTTGTTTGAACTCGTTTTGTGCTGGTTTATTGGCACCGGACTTCTGACACTACGATTCGCCGGCGCATGGATTTATGCAGAATACCTCCGTTCCAGTGCGAATATTGTGATGGACCAGGAATGGCGTACCCGATTCGGTATGCTCACGGCTCGAATGAATATTTCTAAATCCATAGAATTCAGACAAACTGCCAAAGTACTGACTCCTATGGTGATCGGGGTTTTTCGTCCTGCAGTACTAATTCCGTTTGGGCTGTTAACCGGTTTCTCTACTTCTCAGATTGAAGCAATTCTTGCTCATGAACTGGCTCACATTCGCCGTAACGACTATCTGGTAAATTTACTTCAGTCGTTTGTAGAGGTTATATTTTTCTTTCATCCTGCTCTGTGGTGGATTTCCGAAAGAGTACGAACCGAACGCGAACACTGCTGTGACGATATCGCTTTAAGCGTTTGCGGAGACAAAATGGTACTTGCCAACGCATTAGTCAAAGTCGCTGAATGGCAATCTGCACCGGAACTGGCTATGGCTTTTGCCTCAAAAAAACCACTTCTGCTAAATCGAATCCGTCGGGTAGTTGGGATAACATCCAAACCCACAAGATCATTTGGCAACCTTCCGGTTATGCTATTCGCTCTATGTCTGATAGCTGGAATTTCATTCTATGCTGTTGCGAAGCAAGAGAAAAAGCAGGAGAAAAAAGATAACAAATCCCAACCAGTAAGGGAAAAAGAGGATTTAAAAAAACGTCAAGAGGCAGTTCTCCGCAAGGCAGAAGAACCTGTTAAGGAGATACCCCAAAACTGGGATTCACTGAGCTCAATTAAAACTGAGGGTAATAATGATAAAATTGAAGCGCTTGCAAAAGCATACCATAGCTTCAACAAATCCAGTTTTAGCATAGACGAAATACGTTCCAGTCTTACTAGTCTGACTGAGCACGATATTGATATGTTAAGCCACCAACTACCCGCGTCAAATCAGGGTAATGAGAAGTCATCGGAAGAAGACCGTGAGAAACTACGACATCTCGGCGTATTGCAACATGCGAAACAAATGAGGATCGAGATACTTTATCTGGACCTGGAAAAAAAGCAATTCGATATAGAACGTTACCACCGTGAAATTCAGAAGATAGAATGGGCTAAAGAAAAGGCAAGCCAAATGCGGGCGAACCTCTCAGAAAAACATTCTAAACTTCTACATCCTGATTCGAAAAAAGGATCTGCACAGCTATCTGACGAAGAAATTGAAAAACAGTTGGCAGACTTTGAAGAGAAAATAAAAGAGCAGCAAAACAAGATTGTTGAATACAATAACAACCTGATGCTAACCAAGGTGAATGCGCATAAAGCCGAACTACCTTACGAAGAAACCGAAAAGGAAATAGAAAAACTTAGCGGAGAAATTGAGGAAATCAACCAAGAAATGAATGTGATTTACAAACGTCTTGAACGGGAGGACTCAGCACAGCGTACAGAAAATAATGCGACCCCACCTTCAGGTAAACGATCACTTCCTCCTCCGCCAAAAGCAGCAAGTACAAAAACGCGTACCGGAGCAATAAAAAATACTGCTGCTCCGAAAGCTCCTGCGTCAGCAGTGCCTTCTACGCCACCAACGGGTAAAAATAAGTAAACAGTCTGGAGTTTACAGTGGGCAGGACATCACTGTGAACTCCAGACTAAAAACTGTTAACTTTTCTATTCCACTTCAATAACGACATCGTCACTCATTGGGCGTGATACGCAAGTCAGTATAAACCCTTCGTTCAACTCCGCTTCTGACAAGGCATCTTCTTCGTCCAAATGAACTTTACCGGACGTACATCTACCCAAACAAGCCGTACACATTCCTGCCTGACAAGAATATGGAAGGTCAATATCCATATTCAGCGCAGCTTCCAATACCGTTTCGTGAGGCTTCACGGGGAGTTTATACTCCGTGCCTTCATAAAACAGCGTAATTTCTCTCGTTTTTAAGGTATCATCCTCCTCTTCCATCGTTACTTCCCCAGGCTGCGCAGCGGTGGCTGTTAAGAAACTCTCTTTACGAATTTGTCTTTCCGGAACAGCCAGAATAGCCAATGCACGATGCGCTTCTTCCATCATGTCATCCGGACCACACAGGAAGTATTCTGCTTCCTTTTTATTTAGCGCAGGCAGTCCTTCAATTATTTTAAGGATATGTGTTTTATTCAAACGTCCCTTTTCTCCCTCCCATTCGTCAGATGCCTGGCTAAGTGTATGAACCACGTTAAAACGCTCCTTATACTTCGCTTTTAAAGTATTGATCTTCTCATTGAAAATGATGCCTTCTTCGTTTCTGCTTCCATACAATAGAAAAACTTCACTTTCCTGCTCCACCATTAAGATTGATTTCAGGATGGAAAAAAGTGGTGTAATTCCGCTTCCTGCACCGATAAATACAACCTGGCGTGTTTGATCGTCTTCCTGTTTTGGAAAAAAATTACCTGCCGGTTCCATTGCTTCCAGCACATCGCCTTCTTTTATGGTATCCAAAAGAAGATTGGAAGCAAATCCACCCGGAACACGCTTGATTGTGATCGCCAGAGAAACATCCGTGTAAGGCGAGCTCGACATAGAGTAAGAACGTCTTACCTTTTTATCATCTTGTGGCAATAACAACGTTAAAAATTGACCCGGACGATAGGCCACAACCTCATTCAGAGGGTGCCAAAAGTGTATGGTAGAGGCCTCGTCCGTTTCCTTCTCTATCTCTTTGACCTTTAAAAACAAATATTTACTCATTGTTAGCTATTGGCTATCAGCTGTTAGCCTCTTTATTCAGATTTTATTCTATTTATATCAAAAACAAAAGCCCCATGGATTAATTCAACCATGAGGCTCTTAAAATGATTTCTATCGTATTATTTCAAAGTTGCAACAGCATCTTTAATGCGCTGAACTGCTTCTACCAATGATTCGTCGGCTGCTGCGGTGGAGATTCTCACACAATTTGGCGCTCCGAAACCTGAACCTGCTACTGTTGAAACATAATATTTGTTCAAAATCCAGTTTGAGAAATCGTCTGAATCATTGATGGTTGTTGTTCCATCCGATTTTCCGAAGTAATAACTTACGTCAGGAAACGCATAAAATGCGCCATCCGGAACTCTTACTTTGAAACCAGGAATTTCTTTTAACAAACCAATAACCAGGTCGCGACGACGCTGATATGCTTTTGCCATTTCTTTGGTAGGCTCCAATGTTCCGTTAAACGCAACAGTTGCGGCTTTCTGAGCGATTGAATTGGTTCCTGAAGTAACCTGTCCCTGCAATTTTTCAACGCCATCAGCGATCCATTTTGCAGCCGCAGTAAATCCGATTCTCCATCCTGTCATTGCAAAACCTTTTGCAACACCATTCACAGTAACAACTCTGTCTTTCAACGCAGGAATAGATCCGATACTGAAATTACCTTCTTCTGTGAAGTTGATGTATTCATAGATCTCATCAGCCAAAACATAAACACCTTCATGTTTTTCAAGAACAGCGGCAATCTCTCTCAATTCTGCTTCTGAATAAACAGCTCCTGTCGGATTGTTTGGAGAAGCATACATAACGATTTTGGTTTTCGGTGTAATAGCAGCTTCAAGCTGAGCAGCAGTTACCTTGAAATCATTTTCAAAAGCACCGTCAACAATCACCGACTTGCCTTCTGCCAGCTTCACCATTTCAGAATAACTCACCCAATATGGAGCGAAAATGATCACCTCATCACCCGGATTAATCAAAACCTGAATGACATTAGCCAATGAATGTTTTGCACCCGTAGAAACCACGATATTTTCTGGTTTCCAATCTATATTATTGTCCCGCTTTAATTTATCTGCAATTGCCTTACGTAGGTCAGGATATCCTGCTACTGGTGAATAGCCATGAAAACCATCATCGATTGCTTTTTTGGCTGCCTCGCAAATGTGTGCGGGCGTTTTAAAGTCTGGCTCTCCAACACTCAGACTGATCACTTTGTGGCCTTGTGCGGCCAATTCACGCGCCATTTTGGTCATCGCCAGCGTCGAAGATTCTTCGAGGGCGTTAATACGGTCGGCCAACCTGGCTTGCTCAGCTACTACGGACATTGCAACGGAAAATTAAGTTAAAGAAAGGATATTGCGATCTATATCAACAAATTGCCCGCAAAGGTACTGACAATATCTCAAATGAAATATTTTTGAAATATAATTATACTCTATACTGTGAAATTCAGTTGACAGCTTCCCTCAAAAGATCTCCCCCAAATTCACAAATACTCCTCTCGACCCTTTTGCTCCGAATCCATAATCAATACCCACGTTGGTTCTGGAAGCTTTGTTTACTTTCAATCTTAAACCCAAGCCAGCACCGGGTGCAATGCGGTCGAAACGGTTGGATGGCCAGTTGGAAAAACTCTGTGCATTGGCGAAAACCACACCGCCCAAAAGTCCATTCTGAGTAAGCGCAAAGCGATATTCTGATTCTACATAAAGCATTTGAGGGCTCCGAAATCGCCCCTGAATATATCCCCGACCAGTATTATTGGTAGCGTCCCAACTCGTGCTGGGCAAATCCAGATAAGGCGGCTTTCCGCTTAGTGTAAGCCAGTTCAAATTCCACAGGGCGAGTGTATTCTTGCTGCCGGAAGGGAAGTTGATGTATTTCCGAAACTCTAATACCAGTGATTCCCAATTGCTGTCACTTCCCAAAAATTTCTGATTGACCCGATAACGGATATTTCCATAAAAGCCAGCCTCCGGATTAATGGAATTTTTCCTGTTATCGAACAATGCGCTGAATAACAAGCCTGATGACATCGTTTTATGAGGAAGTCCGTAAGTTGCAACATCCGCATTTTCTCCTTCTTCTTGTATTTTCCAACGTTTATCGAGCATATATCCCACGCCGGCATAAAATGATCCCGATATCTTTTTGAGTACCAATTGATGCAGCCGAATGTGTGAATAGACCAGATTACTGGCATTTTCCTCTAAACTATGCCCTCCAAGACCATACGTATCCTGCGGGTATTTGAAATACCGCCAGTCTGTAACAATGTTATAGCTGTTGTCCTTTGTCCAGATATTAGTTTGAACTGGTATGGTAAGCTGCCCGTATTGCGAATAATTGACACTCATGCTTACACTCGACAGGTTGGTGGTTGTGGCTTCGCTAAGGTGAAAAGCAGCATTTGCGCTAGCCAAACCGACAAATCCAGTTGATAATGTGTATCCAATTGCGGGAACAAGGGAATAATGTACTTTGCGTGAGTCCGCAGCTGAGTCTTTCTTCGGCTCTTTTTTAAGCACTTTTCTTAAAATATCCACCAAATCCACCTCTTCTGTTACGGTCTTATTCTTTAAAGTATCAGGAATGATTATTCCGCTATTTTCCTCAACCGTTGCTGATTGTGATATAACGGGTATTGCGCTCAAAAGGCAAACAATAACAGCGAAAAGAAACCTGTGCAAAATGATGTCTGAGTTTTACAGAATTGAAATTAAAACAGTTCCTGCTCAAATTGCAAAATCCATGCCTATCAGAAAAGAATCTCAGCAATTTCTAATAACATCTTAAAAGGTATTATAACACAAAACCGCTGACCTCGTACAAAGTCAGCGGTTTTGAAAATGTTAATTGGCTATTATGCCAAAGCAGCCTGCAAGTTCGTATTGATTGCTTCCAGGAACTCCTCAGTATATAGGTAATGCTCTCCGTGGTTCACTTTGTTGCCATGGATACACACCGCCAAATCCTTGGTCATAGCACCACCTTCAACAGTTTCGATACAAACTTTTTCCAAAGTCTGGCAGAAATCGATCAACTCCTGGTTTCCGTCCAGTTTACCACGGAATTCCAATCCGCGCGTCCATGCAAAGATAGAAGCGATCGGGTTTGTAGAAGTTGGGCGTCCCTTTTGGTGCTCGCGGTAGTGACGCGTCACGGTTCCGTGAGCAGCCTCAGCTTCCATTGTTTTGCCATCCGGCGTTACCAATACAGAAGTCATCAGACCCAAAGAACCAAATCCTTGTGCAACAGTATCAGACTGTACGTCACCGTCATAGTTTTTACAAGCCCATACGAAGTTACCTTCCCATTTAAGAGCAGAAGCAACCATGTCGTCGATCAAACGGTGCTCGTAATGTACTTTTCCTGCGTATTCTGTATCGTATACTTCCTGAAAAATGTCTTTGAAGCGACCGTCATATTTCTTCAAAATCGTATTTTTTGTAGAAAGATATAAAGGCCATCCTTTACCCAAAGCTACATTGAAGCAAGAGCGTGCAAATCCACGGATAGACTCGTCGATGTTGTACATACCCATTGCCACACCAGGACCTTTGAACTGGTACACTTCATGCTCAATCACTTGTCCGTCTTCACCTTCAAATTTGATGGTCAATTTACCTTTTCCAGGTACGATGAAATCAGTTGCTTTATACTGGTCCCCGAAAGCGTGACGGCCAACGATGATAGGAGCTGTCCAGTTTGTAACCAAACGGGGAACATTACTCATCACAATAGGCTCACGGAACACAGTACCATCCAAAATGTTACGGATCGTTCCATTGGGAGACTTCCACATTTGTTTCAGGTTGAATTCAGTTACGCGATCTTCATCAGGGGTAATTGTAGCGCATTTGATACCAACTCCATATTCTTTAATAGCATTGGCAGCATCGATCGTAACCTGATCGTTGGTTTCATCACGATATTCCACACCTAAATCGTAATACTTAATATCTACGTCCAGATACGGTAAAATAAGTTTTTCCTTAATAAACTTCCAGATGATGCGGGTCATCTCATCTCCGTCAAGCTCTACAACGGGGTTTGCAACTTTAATTTTGCTCATGTCTTATTGCTATACTATAGTTAAAGATTTAAATGCGACCGTGAAAGTACAAACAAACATCTAAAAAGGCGAAGAAAGCGGGAACATTGTTGGTTATCAGCCTTTAGAGTTGTTGTTCAAATCTTCAATTGCAAGCGGCTTCCGGTACAATTCTATTGGTATCGTATATTATACGATTGGCATAATTATTTCAATAAATAGTACAATACAAAGTTCGACTTCATCTAACCATAACAAGCTATGAGAACAGCAACCTACGGTGCAAGCCTGCTCGTGTTATCTTGCGCACTTTTCTCGTCATGCCGTACCGTGTACGCTCCAAATGCACTAAACGTACCTCTTTTTCAGGAAAAAGGGGAATTAAAGGCAACTTTGGCAACAAATAATGTGCAAGTTGCAACTGCCGTAACCGAACACATCGGAATTATGGCAAACGGTTATTTGAATCGTTATACGAGTGACGACAAGACTTTTAAGAACAACGGAAAAGGTGCCGAGATCGGAGTAGGATATTTTGGTCATACCGAAAAGCGTATTACTTACGAAGCCTATGCCGGAGCAGGTTTTTACAATCTGAATATGAAGGAGGCAAACGCTACCAAATCCTTTGATGCGGACGCCACCAAGTATTTTTTGCAGCCTGCAATTGGTTGGGTTAACCCATATTTCGAGGTAGCTGTGAGCCCGAGATTATCCGTTATAAAGTATAGTACGCCGGACGTGACTGGCTATAGCGATAAAGAACGAATTGATAATTTTTTTGATATCGTTGATCAAAAACCTTACGCATTTCTGGAACCGACACTTATTGTTCGGGGAGGTTATAAATTCATTAAGCTGCAGGGGCAGTTTGGCTATTCGTATAATCTCTCCAAAAACAACATCAATGCCGAAACAGGGGTTGGCAGCATTGGATTAATTTTTAATATTGCCGACTGGTATAAAAACAAGAATTGAACCAGATGGCATTGAAAGCAAGTTTGCGTAATCTCTATCTTCACAAACGAGATTTACTTTCGAAGGTTGAGCAGGAACAGTTTAATGCACAAATTGTGGAGAATTTAAGCATTTTACTTCAAGGGCTCTCTTTTTCAACCGTGCATACTTTTCTTGCACAAACTGGTAAAAAAGAAATAGATACGCAGCGGATCATTGACATGATCTGCGAAAAGTTTGGCAATGTCAGAATCGTTGTACCGAGGATAACGCCTGGGACAAGGATTTTGGAACATTACCTGCTGGATAATCAAACAAGATTAATATTGAATCGATGGCTGATTCCTGAGCCTGATCCGGCATCATCGGAATTGGTAGCAGTAAAAAGCATTGATATTGTCTTCGTACCTCTACTTGCGTTTGATAATCAGGGCTTCCGCGTTGGCTATGGAGGGGGATATTATGATCGCTTTCTTGCAGAATGCAGAAATGATGTGCTTAAAGTCGGTTTGTCCTTCTTCGAGCCTATCCCCCAAATTGACGACATTAACCCCTTCGATGTCCCAATGGACTATTGCATTACACCAGGTGAGGTATTCAGCTGGTCTCACTAAGGAGTTTTCTTTCTGATAATTTAATTGCCTTAAAAGGTTGATTGCCTTTTAATAAACAATCAGGCCACTTAATAAGTATCATTATTTTTCCAGACTTTCTTTGTAGATATTCGCTTATAATTGCTTTTGGCACAGATTTTTTTGAGGGTAAGTCTTTCGGTTAAAAATAACCGACTCTTAAAATAATCTTATTTTACTGTTAGTGCGTATGTATAAAGGATTGGTAAAGTGATCGTTGGCAGAAACAGAAAATAAATTCTCATGGTTAATTCCAACCATTTTCCCGTTTTACAACTCTTTCTTTTACATTTGTCCGGGTTTACGTCTGTAAATTAACATTTAGCTATGAAGTCCTTTTCTACATTTTTGGTTGCAATGATTCTGTTCGGGCTTTGCCTGATAGAAAAAGAGCTCAAGAAACAAGCTTTGGATTCTCGTGCTGCTGGTGAGGAGCTGATGAGAAGTAAGGAGAAAAACCCTGAAAATTATAGAATCCCCGAAGCCGCTCTGGTTGAATTACAAAGTGAGAATGGTGAATTTTGGTCACCTCAACTGCATTTTACCGATCTGGCTGTAACTGACACCACTTTTAATGGTGTGTCTTCTTCGTTTGACAAACCTTTATAAGTCCCATTGTTACACCAGGCTGACTGCTTGCCGCGGATCCTTTGATCCACGGCAAAAACTGGTCAACTGAATAAGCCCATAATGTCTTCCTGACTTAGTTTCTTTATAAATCCGGATTCTCCTCCAACAAGGTCTTCGGCGAGATCTTGCTTGCGTTGCTGTAACAATATGATCTTTTCCTCGATGGTATCCTTGCATATCATTTTATAAGCAAAAACCTTCCGGGTCTGGCCTATCCGGTGCGTACGGTCAATGGCCTGACGTTCCACTGCGGGATTCCACCAGGGGTCTATCAGATACACATAATCCGCCTCGGTCAGGTTCAATCCCACGCCTCCTGCTTTCAGACTCATCAGGAATACCCTGCATGTCTGATCATTCTGGAATCGGTTTACCCTTCCTGCGCGGTCTACCGTTTGCCCATCCAGATACTCATAAGGAATATTTATTTTATCCAGATGCTTCCTGATGAGATCCAGCATGCCCAGAAACTGGCTGAATATCAAAATTTTATGATTTGACGCGTTTTCTTCAATTTCACGCGTAATCTCTTCCAACTTGGCAGACTCGTTTCCATAATCCTCATCTCCAGATAATATAGAAGGCGAATCGCATATCTGACGAAGTTTCAGGAGTGCTTCTAAAATCAGGAAGCTACTCTTATTAAGTCCTTCGGTAGCAAGTTTCTCCGCAATTTCCAGACGGTACTTTTCCCGGAATGTATCGTAAACCTTCCGCTGCTTTTTGCCCATTTCACAAAAGAGGATTGTTTCCGTTTTATCCGGCAAATCTGTCGCTACTTCTTCCTTGGTCCTTTTTAGCATGAAAGGATAGACAAGACGCCTCAATTCCTCTGATTTTTCCTTATCCTGGTACTTGTCAATTGGAGTGGCATATTCGGTCCGGAAAAAATCTGCGTGCCCCAACATACCCGGATTCAGGAATTCAAATTGGGCATAAAGGTCGAATGTATTATTTTCAACCGGCGTCCCTGTCATGGTGAGCCTGTTGGTTGCACGAAGCAATCGGGATGCCTTAGAAGTGAGAGAATCCGGATTTTTTATAGCTTGGGCCTCATCCAGTATAATGTAGTGGAAGTTGATATCTCTAAGCAATTCCACATCGCTGCGCATGGTACCATAAGTGGTAAGAATTACATCATACTCCGAAAAGAATGCAAAATCCTTACGCCTGGCCATACCCCGGTGAACATATAATTTCAAATCGGGAGTAAACTTCGCTGCTTCTGCCTGCCAGTTGAAAATCAACGTAGTAGGAACTACGACAAGATTCGTATAATTATTGTTCCTATTCTTTTGTTGCTGGATGAACGTCAGCATTTGCAGCGTTTTACCCAATCCCATGTCATCTGCAAGGCAACCACCCCATCCAAACTCATGCAGGAAATTAATCCATTTGTAACCCTCCTCCTGATAATGCCTCAAAGTAGCATTAATATTCTGAGGCAGCGGTACGTTAGGAATTTGTTTAAAATTGAGAAGTTTTTGCTTCTTTTCCTGCAATTCCTGAAAAACCTCCTCATTGTCTACCTGCGACACCAGGTCGTCAATCAATGAGAAATGTATTTTGGATAAATGAATTTCGTCTCCGTCTACCCTTCCGAATTTCAGAAGCGGTTCCAGTTTTTTAATCCACTCGTCAGGAAGCATTCCAAGCGAGCCATCTTTTAGCTGCACATAGTTTTGCTTTTTCAACAGAGCTTTTTTAGCATCTGCCAACGACACCTTCTGATCGCCAAAAGTAATCTCAACCTGCATGTCGAACCAGTCGATACCCGACGAAGCCTTTACATGAAACTTACCTCTGTTGGGATTGAACCGCATTTTTTTCAGATCCTTGAATCCGAGCAGTTCGTATTTTTTATCATTGACCGTTTCTACAAACTTGAACAGCCAACCTTCTTTCATGACATGTTCGAAAGGAATGTAGAAAAACGGGTTACCTGCCTGATGTGCGAAGTCAGGATGCAGGGATTCCAGCCACTTCCACAAATCCTGCTCTGCAACAGCATCACGCTCCTGCATGGTAATTTTATTGTTTTCGAATCCTGCTTTGGTACGTCGCTGGTCATGGATCATCTCCACTTCGGTCCCCTCTTCCTCGCCTTCATATACGTACATTGGAACAATGAGCAAATTGGCATCATCTTCCTTAAGGTAAATACGCGATTTCAGCAACTTGAGCGAGCGCGTTTCGATAGCATGCCTGGTTTGAAATATGACATCAAACTGCTCCGTTACCGGCATGATCCAATCTTTCAGGAACTCTTCGGCATATTCTTTCCTAACCCGAACTTTGAACCCGTTCTGACGCATGTATGCCACCATTTCGGCATCACTTGTACTTGCCCATCTGAACAGCGTTTCTTCCTGATAAAGTCCAAGCCAGAAGCTGTCAAATGACGCAACCTTTTGCAGGTCGATCGGACTGCCTTTTTTTATCTCAACGTAAGGATTGAGCGTGACGAATTCATTATCTTCTGTCAGCACAAAAAATAGCTTGACCGGTTCCCGGTGCAGCCTTACTTTGGTAAGCTGATTATTGGTGGTAATGTAGTCGCTATCTGAAATGTAGAGCCAGTCTTCGTCCAGATCATTGAATATCTGCGTAACCTGCTTTCCTACATAATTGCGTGAATCGTGTTGTTGCTCCTGACTTACATCACTGAAATGCAGATAAGCATTATACGACCAGCCTTGTTTTCTGATATACTTCTGCAAACCATCTTCCAGGTGGCGTGCAATCCTGACCAGCCTGACCTCCGCTTCCGTAAGCACAGGAATTTCGTCAGGCGAATAATAGTGGCTTGATCCTCCGGCTACATTTCGGATACTGGTTATTTTCTGTGTTTTAGGGTTATACTTGGCAGAAAAAGCTCCAAAACCAAAATCCATCAAGTGGTCTTTTCCTTTTGGCCAGAAAACAAAAAGCGATATTCTGTCTTCATCATCCTTCGCTGTATCCGCCGATGCAACCTGATAGGAAATACTTTGAGCAGGTAAAATCCGCTCACGCAAACCCTGCCAGTCCTGGTAAACACCTATTTTTTGAATGGCCGGGTCAAGCTTTAGCAGCTGTAATGCCCCGTCCTCATCCAGTTTAAAATCAAATTTTGATTGTGTATTATCTTCGAGCGTGTAGCCATACTCAGCCAGCAAACTACTTTTTTCTGCTGTAAGGTCTCTCATTACCTCAAAAGCACGTTCGCCCAGTTCATCCCGTAGCTTCAGCAAAGCAGCAAGCTTGTGCTCACAAAGGGGAACCCACAGTTTCTGATCACACGAACAAGTGGTGTTGAGTTGTTTTGTACTTTTTAACCGGCTAAACTCAACCGTAAAATCTTCGTTATTATGATGGACGACACAGGTTGCGTCGCCCTCCTTGGCTGAAACAATATCGACTTTGGTAATATCATCCCTATTACGCCAGGTATCATCCAACACCAGGTTTCTAAGGTTATAGTCCTTTATTTCCCCGAGCTCCACCACAGTTTTATCCATTTGGTAAAGCACCTGCTTTATGCTGGGCATTTTATCCAGAATGTATAGAATTGCAGCCACGCGATGTTTGCACAGCCCCCCATAATTATATGGGCAAGTGCAGGTTGTACTTATCTGAGGGGTAAGAAAATCCCTGATCTGGATGACATAATACTGGACAGAATAGTCGCTCTTTACCTTAAATTCTGCGTTTCCGGGACCGTTGTATTCAAGCTTTGCAACTTTGAAGCCGCCGCTGCTATAAATGGAACGCCCACGTGATAACACATCCTTCTCCGTCCTTTTTATCAAGAAGTTTGATAATTTCTCCTTCTTTTCATTTTCCATTTACCCTGCCTTTTAAAATGCAAAAGTACGGTTTGTTTCGGTTCTTCGGAAACAAACGACGTTTCTATAGCAAATCGAAGACATGTTTCTATTGAATATAAGGCTGATCGATCACACCGACATGGGCGGGCTCTGGCTTGCCCTGGATGTAGCTCAGAAGATATTTCCCAACATTGGGGTATAGAATGGTGTGACTAAGTTCTGAAAATGGCAGCCATACGAGTTCCAAAGCTGTTGTTTCGGCAGCGTTGACCTTTGGAATGCCTGATGTAATTTCAGTTGCAAAGATGATGTGAAGCGTTTCCTTTTTTATTTCATCCCAAATTACTTCTCCGCAAAAAACCATTGGGCCAATTTTGGTCTCTATTTCCAGCTCCTCGGTCAACTCTCTCATCAATGCTTCGGTAAGGTTCTCACCGGGATCGGGATTTCCTCCCGGCAAGGCATACACATTTACATTACCGTAATTATAGCGTAGTGTCAAGACCGATTCGCCATTTAAAATCATTGCCGATGGACGTACTTTCATGAATCAGTTTGTTAGTAATGGAGTAATAAACTTATTCTAAACATCCGATAATTTAGCAATAAATTAATCTTGCAATACCATTCTCTCGATTAATAACATAAAAATATGGATCACTTTGATGTGAATTTCCTGAATACGATCAGCGTATCCGAAGTGAGGTACCCTTATTTCCACATCTGCAACACCACCAAGCTTTCCTCCGTCTTTGCCAGACAAAATGATCACTTTCATTCCTTTATTACGAGCTGCTTCTGCGGCTCGGATGATGTTTTCAGAATTTCCACTCGTGCTCAACCCAAGAAGTACGTCACCAGCCTGGCCAAGGCCTTCAATATATCGTGAAAAAACGTATTCATAACCGAAATCATTACTCACACAACTTATATGACTTACGTCCGAAATAGCAATTGCTGGTAACGCGCGGCGATTGTCGCGGTATCTACCTGTCAGCTCCTCCGCGAAGTGCATGGCATCGCAGTGGGAACCTCCATTGCCGCATGATATAATCTTTCCGTTCTCCATAATAGCCGCAGCCATGATGGACGCAGCCTTCTCTATCTTTTCAATTTGTACAGGATCATTCAGAAAACGATCCAGCACCTGCTGAGCTTCCTGTAATTCGGTACTGATAATATCTTTATAATTCATGATTCTCTTTAATACTGATTAAAATTAGGTAGCAGTTGACAATCAACTTTAAACCATCAACTCAATAATTACATAATAAATAACTATTGAGGCTAATAGTGCATCAAAATTTCCCTTACCTGCTTTATGCTACCTCTTACAACTTCACCGCTTTCAGAACGTGCGTTTTTCTACCTGGCCCCTTATGACGTTTGACCTGAAAACCACCTGCCACCAATGCCCGTTTTACAATTCCCTTAGACGAGTACGTTACAAGAACGGCTCCGTCATGAGAATAGCCTGCAATTTTGGTAAAAATTTCGTCTGTCCAAAGTTCCGGCTGAGCACGCGGATCGAAAGCATCATAAAAAATAACGTGAAACAGGTGCTCAGAAGAGAAGTTTTGCAGCAACGTGTGTTCTTTCCGAAAGGTAAAATATGGAGAAAGTTCATGGTCAGTCGCCCACGAAACAGTATGAAGCCTGAGCAAGCCCTCCCGGTTTGTGAGCGACTCGTAATTGAGCAGGGACGCTTCCTCTGCCAATACAGGAAAAGCCTCTACGGACGTAAAGTATATCTTTTTTTTCAGCTCGTCGGCCAATTGCCAGGCCAGAAGTGCGTTAAGGCCAGTCCCGAGACCCATTTCAAAAACATTTACTGTGATAGCGGATTCTTCAAGTATTGGTCGTAATCCGAGTTCAATGTAAATATGTAAAGACTCCGTAAGCGCACCCTGGAGTGAATGATATTGCTGGTTAAATAAATCGCTGTAAAGTGAATGCGAGCCGTCTTCTGTAACAATGATCCGTTCCAAAATTGCCAATAATTAGTTTGGCGCTAAAAGTACTTAAATCATTCTTTTCAGCGTGAGGCGTGCAAAGAAAATTTGCCCGTTACGTTTCACAAGCAAGTCAATGCTTCTTCCATCACCACGTTGCATCATCCTATAAATCTCACTCATGTTAAGTTCAGAAGCCGCATGGTCGTTGAAATACAACAGCTGATCTCCTTCTTTTAACCCCGCTGTTGAAGCAGGAGAGCTTTCCACGATATGATTTATGTAATACGATCTTAAATTCTTGGCCTCTGCACGAATTTCCAAACCGCTCATATCATGCTCAAATTTCTCACGCATTCTGCTCTTCACGGGTTTCAGCACCATGTAGCGTTCCTGATAATTCATGGTAACTTTGAAACGGCGTAAAAGTTCACAGCCAATGTTTCCCTGGCGTTCTGCCCTTCCCTGCAATTTTGCCCCGAAAGCAATGCTATCCGGAAAAGAGGCCACGATATTATCCATTTCATAGCGACCAAGCCGCAATCTGTCTATACGACCCAAATTTCCATTGATTACGCCGTTCAGTCCACGTCCCAACTGGGCACGAATTACTTTTTCAGGTAAGCGAAAGCTTTCTTTCGGAGTATTATTCAATAACAAAGCATGGCCCGCTCCCGTGTCAATAAGTACCCGTATCGGATGTTCGCGACCATCAGCAAAGAGCGTAACCGCATCTGTAAACGGCTTTGTATCTTCAATAACGATAGGATGTTTATCACCTTTGCTAGGTTTGTATTTGTACTTATCCTGTTTCATCAGTATAATTTCCTTTCTGGAAAAATCAATGGTTACAACGAAATTGTTGAATATTTCATAACCAAAAATGCCGTGTACCGGTACACCTACATACTCTGAAAGTTGAAGGAAATCTTCCTCCAACACCACAATATTCTGGTGATTTGCTCGAAGCCGCCCCATTGAAAACTTATTATCAATAGCCACATGTGCGGCCACAGAATTTCCCTCCCCTGCTCCTGTGAGGCTTACCTTCCTCGTAAGACGAAGTTTGTCAGGCTTTAAAATATTCGGATCTGTAATAATGATTGAACTCACACCAGTATCAAGGATGAATCTCAGAGAATCTGTATCATTAATTTTTGCATAGAGCAGGATCAGGTTCGAGTGGAGCTCGAAAGGGATACGGGCAGACTTATAATTTTTTTCCAAAAAGTAGCCATACTTTTCCTGAGATACATCAGGTATATCATCCGTTTTAGCGAGAGATGGTATACTGATAAGTAGTATTAACGATAATGTAAACCACATAGACGTTTTCATCGTGGCCTCCTTTTCTTTTATAATTTATTTTCTCAATTATCTTATTTATCAACTTTTCCAAGCAGTGCAACTCCTGTATGCTTTCTCCGTAATATCGTGCAAATCAATTCTAAAATTGAATCATCTACTGTAAAAATAACAGATTTAAACTACATTAAACACAAAAAAATCTTTAAATTTTCAAGTATTTTTCTTATAGAAGAGATAATACGGTTAATGATGAAATTATGGTAATTTTGTTGCGTTGAAAGATGATTTCCCATAATAAAATTTAACTCATGCGAAAAAAAATAGTTGCCGGTAATTGGAAGATGAATAAGCTTGCAGATGAAGCAGTTGCGCTCACTTCTGAGCTTGTAAATATGGCAAATGACGAGGTAAAAGGTGATGTAAAAGTGATACTTTGCCCGCCGTCAATCTACCTGACTACCATTAACAAATACATAGAAAACGCGCCTAACTTTTCCCTGGCAGCTCAAAACTGCTCAGATAAAGTTTCAGGAGCTTTTACAGGTGAGATCTCAGCAGCAATGCTAAAGTCCATCGGTGTAGAATACGTATTGATCGGCCATAGTGAGCGTCGCCAATATTTCAACGAAAACAACGCGTTACTGGCAGAAAAAGTGAATACAGCTTTGGCAAACGGGGTTTCTCCGATTTTCTGCTGCGGAGAATCACTTGATCAGAGACAAAATGAAGACTTTATAGGGTTTGTTAAAAACCAGATATCAGAAAGTCTTTTTCACCTGTCAGCACAAGAAATTCTTTCTGTTGTAATCGCTTATGAGCCAATTTGGGCGATAGGAACTGGTCTTACTGCAAGTGCAGAACAGGCTCAGGAAATGCATGCGGCATTGCGTGCCCACCTTGCAGACAAATATGGTGCTGATGTGGCCGAAGAAATTTCTATTCTATATGGCGGAAGTGTAACGGCGGCCAGCGCCGACGAACTTTTTGCTTCACCAGATATCGATGGTGGACTTGTTGGAGGAGCTTCGCTGAAATCACGTGAGTTCACGAACATTATCAAAGCGAGATAATTTATTAGTTTACAGTTTTTAGTTCACAGTAAACGGCAGTCGTTACTGTAAACTAAAAACTGTAAACTTTAAAATTATTTTCCCGTAATCACTAGCTCAACTCTCCTGTTTTTGCTACGCTCTGCTTCCGAGCCCGATTTTGTAAGAAGTCGTGTAGCGCCGAGGCCTACGGCTTCAATGCGGCTCTCTGCTATGCCATTTTTAATCAGGTAATCTTTCACCGATTCCGCACGTTTTCTGGATAATTGAATATTTTTATCAGGATCACCGATATTGTCGGTATGACCTTCAACCCTTATTCCAATTTCTGGATTATCCTTCATGGTTTGTACCAACTGATTGAGCTCTGAAAACGATTCAGGCAATAATGCAAATTGAGATGTTTCAAAATAGATTTTGGAAAGTGCGATTGTCTCTCCAACGGCGAGCGGTGTAAGAAAAATATCCTGATTAAAAGTAAGTTTACCACTGGAATCTGCTGCTGAAACCTCCACATTCGCCCCGTAAAACCCCTTAGACGTTGCTCTAAGGTTATATCTCTCTTTTGGATTGATACCAATACGGTAGTTCCCTGTTGACGAGCTTATTTGTAAAGAATCACCTTCTTCCTGATAAGAAATCTGCGCAGATATAGGTTTTTTCGTTTTGGAACTGAAAACTGTTCCTTTGATTACTGCAAACTCCGCCTCTTCCGGCTTAGCAATCGGTTTTTCGGGTTCTGTTGATTTTACTGTTTCTTTAGGAGTTGTTGGCGCACTGGCCGGAGCCTTTGGTGTAACCTTCGCCGATTTGGCAACTTCTTTCTTTAATGGATTCTTGATATGTATGCCGTAAAAATTCCATGATTGTTGTCCTTGCTGGCTTCTTCCTTCATAAAAATCAAATATTTCGATTCCTGGCGAAAGTCTTTCGAAATAGGCAACAAAGTCAACTTTTTCGCCAGGAGATACTTTTTTGACATTTTCAATAGGAATATTCTCTGCCCTTATCAGCTTAAATTTGGTATTGACTTCCCCTGGTTTATACAATCTCGTTTCAGCGTCAAGCCAAATGGTGCTACTTTGCTTGCCTTCTCCCATATCCGGGATAATATCGCCCGGAAAACCAGGAGGAAGCGATGGAATTGCACTGCCGCTCCCCCTTTCATTAAACTGTAAATAAACAATGGTGTATTTGTCGGTCAGTTCAACCTTTTTGATCTTAACATACTCCGCAGATTGTTCCTCTACTTTGGGATTCTCTGTGATTTGGCCGAAACTATTGCTTAGTGAAAGGCCAATGGTACAAAATGTTACCAATAGCGATTTTAAATTCATGTCGATATTTTGTTAAATATAAATATCTGCAAGAACGTACTTCCCTGTCGTATAGTTTGTTAAAAATTGTTAAAGTCCGATCAGGCCTGTGTGTCAATGAATTGTGACCAGAATTCCGGATCATAGCGTTCCCAGGCGTGGCATGCAAATGGCAACTTATGACCTGTGATTTCAAAAGTGGCAGCGGGACTCTTTTCGAAAGAAAATTGCAGTGCTTCCTGCCAGGACGGCAATCGCAGAAAGAGTTTCATGGGGATGAGTCGAGTAGCTTCCTGAGAGAAAAGCATGTCCTCATTACCAACCCATGCCGGATAAAACCGGTTGTATATTTTCAGGTAACGGATAAAAGCAGGGATTTTCCGGAGAGACAAGCCTCCATTGAGAACAAAACGATTTTTAGTCAGGGCGCCAGCGTAGGTAGTTTGGGCAGCGGCTGGCAATGCATCATATTCTTCCTGGTGAAGCGATGGCGCACCCACATAATCATAATCTTTTCTACACCATTCGAGCAGTTCATCCCTGAAAACGAAAGCATCGAGCTGGTAAATTAAGATGTAACGGTAAGGTAAAAATGACCGGTAGAATTCGGGAGAAACCATCAGGCGATTATAGGCGTCGGTTCCTGTAAAATATGAGTCATCGAAGGATACCAGGTCAACAGAAGGATACTGGGATTTAATCTCGCCCAGATCAAGACTTCTTGGCTTCACAATCTTGACAGGATAGTGACCCAACACCTGCATACATTGCTTCAAGGAAGCCCTTTCGGCATCCGAAAATGTTGCCTGATATATTGGAATAACAATGGCTACGGAAGGGGTATCTCTGTTGCTTTTCACTTCAAATTACTCAATAAGATCTCCAATAGCTGGCAACCACCAATCTTTGCTGCTAAAAATGTAATAACCCTTCAAAACGTGATGAAAGATGGGTGAAATTCGAAGAAACCTGTTTTCAGGTAGCGATGCACGGCGGTAAAAATGGTTTTGAGCCAGATACAATTTAATGAGTTTCTCTCTTGGAACAAAAGACAATTCCCTCAGTAACAAATACATGCCATGTAACTTATCTGCTTTCTCTTTAATAGGAACCAGCTTTTCCTCCCTTGGTCGTTTGAAACGCTCATTAATCTTGACGTATTCAATTTTACTACCAAAACCTACCTGCTGACTTTCGTGCCTGCGGTAGGAAATCAGATTTTCTGCTATGAAACCGATCTTGTCTTCCAAACTCAAAACCATTGCCATCCAGGCGTCATGTATCAGATCCTCAACATGTGTTGGAAACGGCATCAGTCTTTCAAGAGAAGACTTACGGATAGCTAATGTAGCACCTGTTACAACAAATCCATTAAAAAGAATTTCATGTGCTTTGCCTTCCAGCCATTTTTTCTGATAAGTGGTGGTGAATTCTATCTCCTCCCAGATCGTACGTCCAATTGGTTTGGAATCATTATCGATCATCATGGCGTCCGAAAAGACGGCATCTTTATCCGGATTCGCTTTGAAATACGCGAGCTGTTTTTCTACTTTATCTTCCCTCCACTTATCGTCCTGATCGCAAAGAAAAATAATATCTCCGGCGCAAAGATTGAGGCACTTTTCAAAATTTTTGGTAGAACCCAGGTTTTCTGCGTTCGAATGAACGGCCACGGGAAACGAGCAGGTTTGAGCAAATGCCTTTATCACCTCAATGGTATTGTCCGTTGATCCATCGTCACAAACAACCAGCTCCTCTACCGGAATCGTCTGATTAGCAATGCTCTCCAACTGTTCCGGCAAATATTTTGCCCCGTTGTAAGTGCACATAGCTACTGAAACCATAATGTGTATATAGAGATTTGTAATACAAAAACAGTGCAAGTTAACAGTCAAATATGTTAACCAGCAAATGTTAACTTCCCTTTTATCCAACGGCAGTTGCAGGATAGCAGATATACATACGCATTTAGTCCTGAAAAATATGTCTACAACACAAATTTACCAGTTGGCGGGGCGTATTAATGTTCACTAATAAACCGTTCATTTAAGGTTATTTAACCATATCTGAATATTTTTGTCAAGTACTTTTCTTCATTATAAAATTTGGAGTATTTAAATCTCCTTATTTAAAATCGACCAACGCACCTATGGCTTTACCCGATCAGCTTAAAAAAGCTATCATACAAATGCCAGCCAAAGAGAAAGACAAATTGCTTCTCAGGCTTATAACCAAGGACAAAACGCTATCAGATCGCCTTCATTTTGAACTTCTGGAAGATTCGGCAACAATACCGGAACGGAGAGAGGAAATTGTAAATCGCATTACCAGAACTTCAAAATTTAACCAAAATACACCTGGATGGGTGCTGATGGATATGCGAAATCTTAGCGGAGATATTAGCTATCACGTAAAAGTGACCAAGGACAAAATTGGTGCTATTGAGCTCAATCTATTCCTCCTTAATACTTTCCTGGAAACCTACCAGAGTATTCTCAAAACCTACTCTTCCAAGGCGGACACCTGTGCTCTTTACATTGCAAAAAAGGCGCAAACCATACTAAACGGTTTGAACAAGCTGGATGAGGATTATCGGTTTGACTACGTGAAGGATACCAACAATATGCTTAAACTAGTACACAACCTTTGCTCCAAAATGTATGCGCGTCAGATGGAAATACCGGTTGATTGGGAATAAAATTGTTAAGTACATTGTAAATGAATCCAATAATGAGCCATATGGAAACCACCAAAATTGCATTACTGATCATTGACGCTCAATTCGATTTTTGTGATCCGAAAGGCGCATTATTCGTTCCTGGCGCAGAAAAAGACGTAGAGCGGATTGCCCGGCTCATTGCGATTTATGGTGAAAAGCTGGATGGCATTTTTGTAACGCTGGATACGCATCATGTTATCGACGTAGCCCATCCGCTATTTTGGGAAGATCCAAACGGCAACACCATTGCGCCTTTTACGCTGATCACCAGCAAAGCTGTTGAAAGCGGAAAGTGGGTTCCAAGATATCATAAAGACCATGTAATCAGCTATTTAAAAAAGCTGGAAAGTGAAGGAGAATTTCAGCATTTCATCTGGCCGGAACATTGTCTGATCGGGTCCAAAGGTGCTTCATTGGATGACACCATTATGGAATCATTGCTGGCTTGGACGCACAGAACGGGCAGGGAATACAAGGCCATTATCAAAGGTACCAATCCGCTTACTGAACATTTCGGCGTTTTTAAAGCACAGGTTGTCATAGAGAATGCTCCTGAAACAGAACTGGATACGCAATTTTTGGCAGAACTTGAATCCTTCGACCGCATCCTCGTCGTGGGTGAAGCGCGTTCACATTGCGTTGCAACGAGTATCAAACAAATTGTCGAGCTGGCTCCTGCCCTCATCCCAAAAGTTACAGTGCTCACTGACTGTATGTCCGATGTTACGAACTGGGGGCACCTTGCTGATCCAATTTTTGAAGAGGCAGAAAAGAAAGGAATGGTGTTTACTCTTTCCGATCAAGCTTTCAGACCAATGTAAGTGTTACCTCAGTTTCAAATCTGTTACATCAAGATAGTAGTAAGTCTGCCCTGCAAGAATAGCCGGAGGTTTTTTATCGAAAGAAAACAAATTGCCGCTGAACACAACCTGTAATCCTGTTTGTTGTAAGGAATCTGGTATTTCACAAAGGAAACCAACATCAACAGAATCATAAGTTCCTGTAATGCCGTACGAGATACCGTATTTCTCTTCACCAGCATGGTAAAAAATGATACCATTCTGATTGTTAACACTCTTGACCATTTTTTCGTCAGACCGGCATTCCTGACTTCCAAAAAGTACAGCAGATTCCTTATCGTCTTTACAACTCCCAAATAGTGTAAGGAAAATGAGTGGTGAAAAGTATCCTATTTTCATTTGAATCCTGTTTAGTGTTCATAGTATATGACATCAGACAAGTGGAATGCGAACTTGGTTGTAAGACTTTGCTGGTATTAATTTTTAAGTATAAAAGCACTCAATATTTACATACAATTTCAATTTATTTGAAAAGACTTGTTTATTCCTAATAAACCGTTGCTTTAAATAATTTACTTGCACGAAAATCGATTGAAAAGTTGGTTTCTGGTCTGTGCAGGTTGGTTGTGCCATTTTCAGGTTTGCAAACCAAAACTAAATACACGAATTTTAGGTTTACTCTAAGATCGGGGTTCTATTAACATCACCCCAATATTTATCTGATTTTATGATCCAATTACCAGTGCCGCGGATTGAAGCTGCCCAATTTGATGAACTTGATCCCCGGAAGTATATTCTTATCAAAGGTGCCAGAGTAAATAACCTCAAAAGCGTTGACGTTGCCATTCCAAGAAACAAACTGGTGGTAATCACCGGACTTTCGGGTTCTGGAAAGTCCTCGCTTGCTTTCGATACACTGTTTGCCGAAGGACAAAGAATGTATGTAGAAAGTTTGAGCAGCTACGCGCGCCAGTTTCTGGGACGAATGGAAAAACCGGAGGTGGAATACATCAAGGGAATTTCGCCGGCTATTGCGATTGAACAGAAGGTAAATACCCGAAATCCACGATCTACTGTTGGTACCTCGACTGAAATATATGATTACCTCAAACTGCTTTTTGCACGAATAGGTCATACTTTTTCACCCGTATCAGGAGAGTTGGTTAAAAAGGATTCGGTAACGGACGTAGTCAACTTTATGCTTGGCCATGATGAAGGTGAACGCGTTCTCATTCTTGCGCCGTTGCTTATCCGCGAAGGACGCACTCAGGCAGAGGAGCTGTCTATACTTTTATCAAAAGGTTATAACCGGATTATCATTAATGGCGAAGTTGCCAATATTGAAGAGGTTGTAGAAAATGCGGAAACTTACAGCCAGGCAGGGAATCAGATCTTTATTTTGATAGACCGCGCTGCCGTAAAACATGATGATGAAGACACACAATATCGCCTTTCAGACTCTGTACAAACCGCGTTTTTTGAAGGAGAAGGGCTGTGTATTGTGCAGGTTGTGAATGGAGAAAGAAAAGAATTTTCCGATAAGTTTGAACTGGATGGCATCACGTTTGAAGAGCCGACAGTTAATCTTTTCAGTTTCAATAATCCTTTTGGTGCATGTAAGCGTTGTGAAGGTTTCGGTAAAATTCTGGGAATAGATCCTGATCTGGTTATTCCTGACAAAAATCTGTCAATCTATGACGGTGCTATTGCTCCATGGCGTACAGAGAAAATGAGTGAATGGCAGGTGCCGCTTGTTCGTAATGCCGCAAAATTCGATTTCCCGATTCACCGTCCTTATAAAGATCTGACCAATGAACAAAAGGAGCTTCTTTGGGTTGGTAATGAATATTTCCAGGGAATAAACAGCTTCATTAGCGAGCTTGAAACACAAACCCATAAAATCCAGTACCGTGTTATGTTATCCCGTTTCCGGGGACGCACTACCTGCCCGGATTGCCGCGGATCCAGATTGAGAAAAGATGCATCTTACGTAAAAGTGGCGGGAGCGTCCATTACTGATCTGGTCTTGATGCCAATTCAGGAAGTACTGAAATTTTTTAAATCAATAGAAATCAATGAACACGACCGCCAGATATCGCGCCGTATTCTCACCGAAATAGAGACACGACTAGACTACATGAATCGTGTCGGTCTGGGATATCTGACTTTAAACCGGTTGACAAATTCATTGTCTGGTGGTGAATTTCAGAGAATCAAACTAGCTACATCTCTTGGAAGTGCGCTTGTTGGTTCTATGTATATCCTGGACGAACCGAGTATTGGATTGCATCCACGCGATACGCAACGACTTGTTGGTGTTTTGGAATCGCTTCGTGACTTGGGAAACACTGTGATTGTTGTAGAGCATGAGGAAGAAGTAATGCACGCTGCGGATCAGATCATCGACATTGGTCCTGAGGCAGGCACAGGTGGCGGTCATGTTGTATTTCAGGGGAATTGGGATGATATCCGCAATTGGAAAAATGATCCTTCCTTTGCTGCCAATGATGCTGAAATGAAATCACATACACTGAACTTTTTGCTGGGAGATGATACCATTCCGGTACCTCCGGTGCGCAGAAAATCGCTGCATTTTCTTGATATCAAAGGAGCAAGAGAAAATAATCTCAAGGACGTTGACGTAAGGATCCCTTTAAATAACCTCACCGTGGTTACCGGTGTGAGTGGTTCCGGGAAATCTACTTTGATCAGAAAAATACTTTATCCTGCACTCATGCGCCTAAAAGGTGAGTTTAGTGAAGAAGTGGGACGATTTGATGAACTGTCAGGCAGCGTCGACCGCATTGAGGCGATTGAAATGATTGATCAGAACCCAATTGGGAAGTCGTCACGATCCAACCCTGTAACCTACATCAAAGCTTATGATCACATACGCCAGATGATGTCGGATCTGCCGCTTTCCAAATCCCGCGGATACAAACCATCACATTTCTCATTCAATGTGGATGGCGGGCGCTGCGAAATTTGCCAGGGAGAAGGTCAGGTAAAGGTTGAAATGCAGTTTATGGCAGACATTTACCTCAAGTGCGAGGGTTGTAATGGTAAACGTTTCAAACAGGAAATTCAGGAAGTTCAGTACAAAGGCAAAGATGTTGCTGAAATTCTGGATATGACCGTCGACGAGGCTATCGCATTCTTCCGGGAGTCGGAACCCAAACTGGCCGACAAACTGATGCCATTACAGGAAGTTGGACTGGGTTACGTCGGCTTGGGACAGTCTTCAAATACGTTGTCTGGTGGTGAAGCGCAACGTGTAAAACTTGCTTCATTTCTGGGGAAAGGTTCTTCTCATAAAGGCAAAACACTTTTCATCTTTGACGAACCCACTACCGGCCTTCATTTTCATGATATCAAAAAGCTTCTTAAAGCCATCAATGCACTTGTTGACCAGGGAGATAGCGTGATCATTATTGAACACAACATGGAAGTGATTAAATGCGCTGACTGGATACTTGATCTTGGGCCGGAAGGCGGAGATTCGGGCGGGTTTTTGTCGTTTTCAGGAACACCTGAGGATATGGTTAAACTGGAAGGCAATTACACTGCGGATTTTTTGAAGGAAAAGCTTTGAAAATGATCCCGGCCTGAGCGCGTGCTGACTAACTCTCGACAGGATACATTTTTGTTAATTTTTACGCTTATCGTCATAGCCTAAATAATAGAAAACAAGGTACCAAATAAGTAAAGCAGATCAATTGAAGGCTTATCCAACTACATAAATGCTTGGAAAGCAATCTGCAAGTAAACTTTAATTCTTATGAAATTATTCAGAACCGCGCAAGGTATCATACTGGACAAGGAAGATGTCTTCTATCGTTTACACGAAACTGATTGGGACGAAGTCGTTAACCGTGACGACCTGTATGCATGGCTGGAACTCCAGACAGAGAATCTCATTCCTATCACTTTTACGGAAGATCTCGCGTTTCCGCAGATTTTGGCACCCATCGGATCGCAGGAGGTGTGGGCCGCCGGCGTTACATATTTCCGCAGTCGTACGGCGCGCATGGAAGAATCGGAAAAAGCAGGTGGAGGAAGTTTTTATGACCGCGTGTATGATGCCGAGCGTCCGGAGCTATTTTTCAAATCGACCGCATGGCGGGTTATCGGCAACCATGGAACGGTTCGAATCCGCAGGGACTCTGCCTGGGATGTTCCAGAACCAGAGTTAACATTATTTGCTACCACATCTGGAACACTCGTGGGATACACTATCGGTAACGATATGAGTTCACGAAGCATTGAAGGTGAAAATCCACTATACTTACCACAGGCGAAATCTTACACAGGCAGTACTGCACTTGGTCCATGCTTATACGTTCCGGCAGAACCGCTGCCGGCAGATACCATCATTGACCTTTCGATAGTTCGAGGTGGGGAAGAGGTCTTCAACGGCGAGATTACATTGTCTCAAATGAAAAGAAATCCTACGGAATTGCTTAGCTACCTTTTCAGAGAATTATCCTTTCCACAAGGATGTTATCTCATGACGGGCACAGGAATCATTCCTCCATCAGACTTTACGCTTCAAAAAGATGATATTGTTCATATTACCATTGAACCAATTGGAACACTGACAAATGTTGTCGGGTAACTAATTACCTATACCCTGAAACGTATACAGATTATACATTAGTACGGCTGTTTGCTGATTGTTCATTACTTTTGGAACCTCTTCATAAATTTATGGCAGGGGTTCCAAATTTTTTTTAGCAAATACGCAATTTACCAGGGTGTCATAATGGAGAGCAATAACAGGACAGCCTCTGCAAAAAATTCTAAAATTGATAGCATTCAGGTACTTAGAGGTATTGCTGCCGTCATTGTGGCTGTATATCATCTGAAATACTTGGCCACAGATATTCCCGCATTCTCACAAACGCTGGATTTCTTCTTTAATAGTGGGGCTGCCGGAGTAAATCTGTTTTTTGTAATTAGTGGCTTCATCATGGTATATATCACCAGTCATAAAACCTTTGGCCCGAAAGATGTATTTCAATTTCTGATAAAACGTTTTGTCAGGATCTGGCCAACCTATGTTTTAATTACCCTGTTGTATGCCTTTTTAACTTACCGCTATCAAATTGGTTATCAAGCGAGTCAGATCATCCGCAGCATTCTCTTTATTCCTTTGACTAATGATAATCCGCCATTTTATGGATATGCTACTCTTTCAGTCGGATGGAGTCTCAATTATGAAATTTATTTTTACTTCCTTGTCGGAATTTCACTGCTTTTTACAAAATACAGGTGGGTTGTATTTTTCCTTTTGGTAATTATCACATTAGTGGTGATTCCCCAGCTGGCAGGACATTTTACAACTGATCCAACTAGACACTTCAATTTTGGCAACCACTATATCAACATGATCACTAATCCGATCATCTGGAATTTTGTTTATGGCGTTGTTATCGGCCTGCTTTTTATCACACCTCTTTCCAATCGCTATCTATCCCGCATATTTTCTTCGCTCACCTTAGTGAGTACGGTCACAATAATTGTAGTGTGGCAGTACTTATCCGGCTTTTTTGGTGGGCAAGGTCCTTTGCAGTGGGGCGTAGGTTCCGGATTATTATTTCTTGCAGTCTTATTCTATTCCAGCAGCAAAGTCATCCAATTTCCCCAGTGGCTTGTCCGCCTGGGAGATATTTCATTCTCTATCTACCTTCTACATTTACCCGTTAAGCTGCTGATCGAAACGATCTTTCAAAGGGTTGGCTACCCGCTGTATGGAGCAGGTAGTGCCATGTTTTTCCTGACAATGTCTATGACAATCATTTGCTCCGTGATCTCACATAAATACCTGGAACTCGAATTCTCAAATTATGTAAAAAATCTTCTTTTACCAGACCAGAGAAAATCGCCCAGCCGGACCAGTTAATTTAAAATCTTGTTCCGGATATTGTTATAGTTCTCATTAACTATCTGCCGCCGGTCTCCGCCCCAAATTCGATTGACAAACTTGGCGTACCGGTTTACCACATAATCCTCATTATAGCTTAATTGATGACCAGCTTTCGGTTCATAATTAAGCTCATACGGCTTATGAAGGGTTTCAAGTCGGGTAGAGGTATTTTTTGCACCCTCAGTAAAAAAATAGTCATTGCAGAAAAACAATTTTCCTTTTTCATATGCAAGAACATCATCACCTGTTCTTTGAAAGAACACAGTTGGTATTGCGTTATTACTGGTAATGTAATCGCTCTGTATTATTGCAAATCCCAGGCTTGTCAGTAAAGCTCTTATTTTAAATCCGGTATGATTCGGATACGTATCCAACCTTCCTAATGTTTTCACGATACCTGGACTCAACTTTTCAAAATCAGCTTCGTCCATATACAAAAATGCTGATGCTGCTATGCCTCCCGCACTACTACCACCTATAACTACATTCCTTGGGTCAATACCGAATTTTACGGAGTTATCCATGAAGTAACGTAAAGCAACATAAATGTCCTGAACGCCACGATAAATGGCCTGATAAAGCTCGCGGCTATTGCTCTCACAAGCAAACCCTTCTCTTCCACCATTAAAACCTATTCTATAATCAATCGTAGCAGTGGCATATCCTTTCCGGGCCAAGAGTCTGGCCTTGCCTTCCTCATTTTTTCGGCTTCCAAACAAGAAAGCTCCCTCATGAAGCAAAATAACGAAGGGTCTGGCTTTCATGGTGTCATTTGCAGGCGCCTGAAATGTATATCCAAGATCTATTGGCCGGCCGATGTAATCATTTGCTCTCCAATATTGTCCATTTTCCACATGAATCTGACTTTCCGTGTAAATGTTAGATTCATCAAACCGAATAGAGTGGAACAAGGTAGAATCCGTATTTCGGATAATACTGGTATCGATGGGAATAAAGGTAGTATCGCTACCGGGCTCGGCAATTAAGGAATCCACAACTTCTGTTTCCTTATCAGTCTCTTTAGGCCTGAGTTCTGAATGACAACTGGAAAAAAGAACTGCTAAGAGTAAGATAAAAATGTTCGTCCATTTCTTTTGTACCATTTCGTCTCCGTCGCAAGAAGTATTAACAAATGTAAAATAACAAAAATCTTACAGACTAACTACTTCTGTAAGACCGTAAATATCGTTAGTTTCACTCGTATAAAATAGAAAAAGCAGGGCAAAAACCCTGCTTCCCCAATATATTTACATCCCGACTTGTTCAGGCTTTACCCAATGAGGTTGATCCAACAAATGCGAAAACCATTCCTTTTACTAAGCCAACCAGCCTGGAAACAATTGTATTTCCTGCCTCTTCTTCCTCGTCGTCAGAAACAAACAGTGAAGATGGCCCCTGCTCAACGATTCGCTGATTTAAGGTTACAGCCTTCGAAAATTTATCGCTGATCTGTTTCGTTATAGATCCCTCTGCCTTTGCAGAAACCTTAATCTGCACCTTAACAGGGCTCGTCTTCCGTGTTACCACGTCGTGTTCCCGAACTACGTTACGTTCTTTACCGGCTTGCAATTTTTTGTGCGCCACAAACATGTTGTGGGAATAACCGGTGGCTCCGGCCTGAATGCTGAACAGAACTAAAAGTGTAAGGAGTTTGATGGTTTTCATGGCTATGGCTTTTATGTCTTTTAGATATTCCCCTTTTGAAAGTTGTTGTAACTAATTAACGATACAAATATATATGTTTTATCTGGTATCTTGCAATACATAGTACCTTGTTTTTAACAATTTTTATATTTTTTCTTTTCGCTACCTGTCAATTGGTTAACAGATGGAAAATTAGAAGGAAAGGTTGCATCAAAAAAATTATTTATACCAAAGCGTCACTTATGATGTGTGAACCGTACAAAATTAAGGACGAACCAAAAAAGCACCGACAGAAAGATCCATCGGTGCTTTTTTGATAAAACTTAAAATATGTATTACTTCTCCCTAAAGAAAATTGTAATCGGAACACCTGAAAAATCGAAATTCTCACGCATTCTGTTTTCGAGATAGCGCAGATAAGGATCTTTCACATTTTTAGGATTGCTGCTAAAAAACACAAAAGTTGGTGAAGGTGTCGGCAGCTGTATCATGTATTTAATGTTGATATACTTGCCACGATCCGCAGGAGGAGGATATTTTTCAATCTCTTTCTGCATCACGTCGTTGAGTTTCGAAGTAGAAATTTTCTTCGTTTTGTTCTGATAAACCTCCATTGCCTTTTCCATCACCTGGTGAATCCGTTGTTTTTCAACCACAGAAGCAAAAATGATCGGCATATAATTCATAGGAGCAAGCCTGTCGAGCAAACTCTTCTTAAATGCGTCGGCAGTTTTGGAATCCTTTTCTATTAAATCCCATTTATTGACCATGATCACAATCCCCTTTTTAGCTTTATCTGCCAATCCGATAATGGTAAGATCCTGCCCTTCCAAACCCAATGTGGCATCAAGAAGTACGATACAAACGTCCGATTCTTCCATAGCCTTCACAGACCGGAGTGTGGAATAATACTCTATGTCCTCATTTACACGTGATTTACGACGGAGTCCGGCTGTATCCGTAAGAATGAATTCCATTCCGAACGCCTTGTAATGGGTATGGATTGCGTCGCGTGTTGTACCGGCAATGTCTGTTACGATACTTCTGTCTGTACCAGTCAAAACGTTCAGGAACGAAGATTTTCCAACGTTAGGACGACCCATGATAGCGATACGAGGAATACCCGCCTCCGGATCTTCCACACCTGCTGTTTCGAAATGTTTTATGACCTCATCCAGCAAATCTCCTGTACCAAAACCAGTTTGTGCCGAGATTGCATAAATTTCATCAGCTATTCCAAGTTCATAGAATTCAGCCGCTGACTGATATCTTTCAGTCGTTTCAGCCTTATTTGCAACCAGGTATACCGGTTTATTAAATTTGCGGAGTACGTTTGCAAAGTCTTTGTCAAGATCGGTTAGTCCCGTCATGGTATCAACCATAAACAATACTACCGTTGATTCTTCAATTGCCAGTTCAACCTGGTCTCTGATTGCTCCTTCAAAAATATCTTCTGAACCAACTACATATCCACCTGTATCAATTACGGTAAAATACTGATCGGTCCATTCACCATATCCATAATGACGGTCACGGGTTACACCGCTCTGGTTGTCCATGATCGCCTTCCTGCTTTCAGTAAGTCTGTTAAAAAGTGTAGATTTCCCAACATTCGGGCGTCCTACAATCGATATTATGTTTGCCATTTGTATAGCCTTTAAAAAAATTTGATCCGGAAAGGAACCCCTTTCCTCCGTTCTACTTATTTATTTACTCTTCATATCCGAACTGGCGCAGCTTTCTTTCGTTGCTCCTCCATTCGGGTTCTACTTTTACATATTGTTCAAGAAACACCTTTTTCCCGAAGAATGCTTCCATATCTTCTCGTGCCTGGGTTCCTATCTTTTTAAGCATTTCCCCTTTTTCGCCAATAATTATACCCTTTTGGCTTTTTCGTTCCACCAAAATTTCCGCCCGGATCACGATCATGTCGTCGCGCTCCTTAAATTCTGAAATCACTACTTCCGAGCTGTATGGAATCTCCTGACGGTAATTGAGAAAAATTTTCTCACGCACAATTTCGGAAGCAAAGAATCGCTCCGGTTTATCGGTTAGTTCGTCTCCGTCAAAATACGGTGGGTGGAAAGGAAGCCTTGTGATCACCGCATCAAACAAGGTTTGAATATTAGCATTGTGCAAAGCAGAAATCGGGATAATAGCAGCTGGCTGAATCTCTGCTTCCCATTCTTCCATTTTCCTCTTCACTTCTTCATCTGAGGAAATATCTATTTTATTCAGAACCAGAATAACCGGTGACTGTGTTCTTTCAAGAAGGGGTAATACCTCATGATTTGGGGCTTTCTCTCCTACTTCGGTAACAAACAAAACAACATCAGCATCCTCCAGAGAACCTTTTACGAAGGTCATCATAGAATCGTGCAACTTATATGCGGGTTTCACAACGCCAGGCGTATCCGAATACACCAGTTGAAAAGGAATGTCTTCATGCTTCCCATTTAAAATACCCATAATCCTGTGACGGGTCGTTTGAGCTTTTGAAGTAATGATAGACATTTTTTCACCTACCAACACATTCATCAGCGTTGATTTACCCACATTAGGTTTTCCTATTATGCTCACAAATCCTGCACGATGATTGCGGAAAGGAACTGCATTTTCTACATTTTCACTCATAATATTTTTTTATAATTCGTTGAATAAAGGGTTATTGCAAATTGTTAAACAACGAAACTATTTTGTTTCCAGCGTAAGCTGGTCGTCAAGCATGCGGTTAATATATTGTTGGGCAAAAGCTTTCACTTGCACCTCCATGAGCTGTTGTATGGCAGGCATCTTACCCGCCAAATTATTTTTTAATAGCTTATCTTTCTGATAATTATACAAACCTACGGTTTTCTGTCCATCAAATTGCAATATATAGGGACCATTAAACCATTGATATCCTCCGTCGTAGTTCACTGCGAAGTTCAAAGGTGCCTTTTTGAACACATTTTTACCAAAAGCAAAAAACGGTTTGTCATAATTCAGGTAACCCAAAACGGACGGCATGATGTCAATCTGCTGAACCAGAGTTGTCGAATCCACTCCATTTATTGAGCTATCGCCGGGAGCATAGAACAAGATTGGGATAGAAAAGTTCCCCACGGAATTCTTATATTCCTGGTAATGTGCAAATGTGGCATGGTCAGCGGTGATAACAAACAGCGTATTTTGATACCAGGGCATTGTTTTGACACGTTCGAAAAATTTCTTTATTGCATAGTCCGAATAACCCATGGATTCATTCACCGGCATTGTTCCTTTGGGAAATTTGCCTTTATAACGTTCCGGTACTTTGTAAGGATCATGTGAAGAAACCGTAAACAGTGTACTCAGAAAAGGCTCTTGAAATGTATTCATTTTTGTAGCCCAGTATTGTAAAAACTCTTCATCCCATATTCCCCAAATGCCATCATAATCTGCATCATTGGCATATTCTGTTTTGCCGTAGTATTTTTGGACGCCAATAAGGTTCACAAAAGCTTTAAAACCCATTGAACCGTTGGGGGCTCCATGGAAAAAAGATGTATTGTATCCCTTTTCCTGAAGTATGACCGGCAAACTTGGCAATTTATTATCAGTGTAGCGTAATGTTACAAATGGCTCCTTAATACCCGGAATGCTTGTTAAAATAGATGGAATCGCTTCTATGGACTTAACCCCATTGGCAAAAGAATACCAATTAACCTTGCTGTGCTGCATGAGCGAATCAATAAAGGGTGTATATCCTTTATAGGTGCCATTTTCCAGCCCGTGGTTATAACCTCCAACCATTTCCTTCCCAAAGCTCTCCCAGATTATAATTACGACGTTTTTGGGCCTGAATGGTTTTTGACTTGTATCCGGCAAATGTACCGGGCTGAATATTCGTCCGGCTTCTTCCTTAGAAAAATAGTTTACACGCTCGTAATCACTTCGTCTGATCGTTTTATAGATACAGAACGGTGTGTTAAGCACAAGGAACATCTCCTTGGGTTTATTAACATATTCTCCCGCATTACTCAATGTAATTGGTCTCGTGCTATGTAAAAAGCCTCCTCTGACTCCTGCAATGAATAACAGCATGACGGCACCCATAGCCGCCGTATGGACTAGAAAAAATGCCCAGACAGGTAATTTTGGCCTTGCACCCGCCCTTACATATTTCGTCACTTTCACCAATACGAATACGAACAAAATCCATATTACTGTTACATACCAGTATCTGAGTACAAAACCACCAAAAAGGCTTCCCATGTTGTCTTCATTGGAGAATTCTTTGAGAACAGTCCAGGTTGTGCGTTTAATGGTGAAACGATAGTAAATGAAATCCATGCAGTTCCCCGCCAAGGCAATACTATTGGTAAACACAAATAAAAAATCAAGGAATTTTTGAAACCCATCCCTGTATTTAAACGTAATGGGGGCTGTCATTAAAAGGATGTACAGCAAATTGGTGTATAACACCGCCACGATATCAAATCTTATTCCGCCACCCAGTAAACGAAATGCATGAGAAATGGTGATTCCGGGGAAATAGGAAGCATTTAAGCAATAAAAGACAATACGGCAAACCATGAACAAGGTCATGACGCACAGTATTCTGGAAAATAAAACAAAATGTATATTCCTCCCTATCGAGGAGAACTCAGGTAAAAGACGCATTTGATAAATATGGTGGTGCCAGAAAAAATAGTAGAGATGAGAAAAATTTTCAATTTTTTTACAAAAATAGTTGTTTTTAATGAAACATTTGTTGTATGTTTGCACTCCAATTCAACGACTCCGCGGGATGGAGCAGTTGGTAGCTCGTTGGGCTCATAACCCAAAGGTCGCTGGTTCGAGTCCAGCTCCCGCTACAAAGAAAACGCCACTATCGAAAGATGGTGGCGTTTTGCGTTTGTATTAAATGACAATCCGGAATCGGTTTCGGGACCAAGAAATGATTTTTGAATCAACAAGATCTTTTCTAATCATTGAAGCCCGTTGTATAATGACATGCTCGACTCTTTAGCTTTGATATATTGTACAAATCTTAATAAGATCCGATTTTTTGCGAACTGCTGTTTATCCATTGAAAATGCTACCAGCAAGAAGAAAAGAACTAAGTAATCCCACCTGACCTTGCACTTCAACCCCTAACTTATATAAACCAAGCCATGGTGATGCAAATTGAATTTTGCCGGCAATCTGGTTAGCAACTCCTTTTGTTAAATCGCTAATGAAGATCACTCATTAGAATGGCGGTAAGCGGTTGTTATTTCAAGCACACGGCATTTATCGAACCATTCTAAACCTTTCCCTGTGGAATCGGGGAAAAGCACAAATTTGAGCTCTCTTTCAATAAGCTTTGTCCCTCACAGTATTAATTGCAAGTTTAAATTGTCAAAAACCATCAGTGGTTCATTTACATCAGTGGTTCATTTAACTGTTAGATAATTCTATGGATATAGCGACTCATAATAGTAAACGTCATTTGTATTTAAAACAGCTTAAAGAACACAATCCTTCCAAACATGATATACCATTGGAAATAAGTTAATCTCCGCATATTAGTATTAAAGGCAATTCGAACTTAACCAATATACGTTTTTACTTGTAATCAGCATTTCTTACAACAAGGTAGAAGTGGGTCAGGTATGGAGGTGACTTAAATTACGCAAGACAAGACTTAAAGTGCCGGATTTATCCAATTACATGGGTATGATTCAATACAATCAGAATGTTTTTCGGTTATTCGGTAGAGGAAATACAAAAAGACAATATTTCAAAATCTCTTTAAGAATGGTACTAGCGACAAGATAGCGTGTCCCACCTATTTTACCAGGCCGCAACGTCCAGGTTGATCAGGGGACGACGGCGCCTTAGTCCAAGAGAATGTCCTCAGGCCTGTATGCGGTAAAATCAGCGGTTCTGGATAGGGCTTACTAACGACTTGAGGGAGTATGCGGGTCGGAGTCGCGGTCGACAGGAAGAGGTGAAGACTTCGCGAATCGGCGAATCGTCCAGGCCAATAGCCTGCGCGGTCCGGCCTACGCGTCGCGGCTTAAACGCAAAAAAGCCTCACATTTCTGTGAGGCTTTTGTAATAGTATTGTGGCGGCTAGACTGCGCGTCCCGCCTACTTTACCAGGTTTGATCCGCGCAGGTTTGATCCGCGCCGCGCAGGCCAAGTATCATCGGCGGTTCCGGGCTAGGTGGCCCGGCTTAAACGCAAAAAGCCTCACATTTCTGTGAGGCTTTTGTAATAGTATTGTGGCGGCTACCTACTTTACCAGGTTTGATCCAAGTATCATCGGCGGTTCCGGGCTTAACTTCTCTGTTCGGGATGGGAAGAGGTGAACACCGGGCCAATAGCCACCAACAAGATTTTCGTTGGTTTATTTGTGACATTGGGATGGAAACAGGTGAAGACTTCGCGTCTCGGCGAATCGTCGCACCGTCCAGGCCAATAGCCACCAACAAGATCTTTGAGTGATTCAATGATCAACATTGAATTTCATGTCATATTGGAAGTAGAAGAGATCAGTAAGAGTTAATTTATATTATGTAA
>NZ_JAJUXG010000011.1 GCF_021390535.1 Dyadobacter sp. CY312 | reverse complement strand
AATCCAGTAGCTTTTGAAGCCTTGTATTACCAAAAAGCAGGATGAGATTTAAATTGTAATTATTTAACTAACCCGCAAAAAGTGTAAACCGAAAGTGAACCACGTCACTCACCTTCGATTTGACGACATTCCAAAGTCCGGAGTTATCCATACAATTTGATGAGTTTAAATCTATTAGCATTTGAAAATATCAAAGTTGTGGAAAGTACAGATCCAAAAGATCAGGACGACTACTGGAATTAGCATAGCCAGTCGGGTAGTGGATAATGACCGGATTCGCCAGCCTGTTAAACTTTCGAATTGAAATTCTTCTTCAATAATCTTATCGGCAGGTGAATATTCCTCAGTCAGTCCAATCGGAGAAGCTAATTTCTCACCGGCTGTGTGCACTTGTTTTCTGTATAAAGTTAGCAGATAATGACCTTCTCACCCATCAGAACCCAAATGAGAGAGAAGATTACTCCGGAGCCGATTAGGTTAGGAGTTATATTGCAACAGTACTTTCCTTTACAAAGCAAATACCGGGTAAGTAGAATGATAGCAAACAATCATGACTATCTGCCACGAATATCCTGGAATTTCATAGCGCTTTTTTGAAGGATCAATTTCTGTTGATTCTTGGATAGGCCATAAATTGCATTAGAGGAAACACAATTGGAAATTTCTTTCAATACAATTGGGATTCTTGTGAAGATCAACTGAACACCTGTATATGTGCCTATTACGCGCTGATTTTTTTTGTTAACAAAGAGTCGATAGCTCCCCATTCCACTTTCCATTGGTTCTAGTACCTCCTCATTATCTACACTGGTTGAATAAGTCCGAGAGAAAGCCAATACCTTACTACCCTCAATTTTTTCAATCTCTTTACCATAAGGAGCCTGAAAAATTAGAAACTCTTTTGAACCATGTGCGGCAGTTTTGTCGGTTGATCTTTCGTCTTTATCTTTTTCCCATTCAGACGCAAGCATAGTAACTGATGCCCAAACAGAATTTTTGTCATTCCTCAAAAAAACAACCAGGTTAATTTTAACCTTATTACCTCCAAATATCTCATCGCCTTCAATTTTTTCTGGCACAAACGTTGGAGTAGTTGTATTCTTTATTGTAAATGGAATGGATTGACATATTTTGGGTTCTGGATGCACAATTGGTATGCTTGATACTTCCTTATTTCCCCAATTTATGACGATCTTATCGCTACTATCTTTAGGGGTCAATCCATTATAACCAAGATTTAATACCCAGTGATAATGAGATGGTTGACTGAGAGCAAATGTCACGTCTTCTTTGAATCCATTTCTGTGAAGCATATATATCTTAACATCCTTCCCTCTGTCTAAATTATAACCAAAAAAATCTATCACGTCAGGTTTATTTTGAAGAATAAAGGCGGAGGGAATTACGCTACACATAGAGGGTACGAGATCCATCGGTTTTCCTCCAATCAATCTCATTTTAATTCTGACAAGATCAGCTATAATCCTGTCCCTAAGAAAATCTGAATTACATCTAAACTCAATACCGACCCTGCCCGGAAATCTATCAACCGTATTGACAATATCGTTCTTAACGACTTGTAATAATTCATCTTTGTTATCATCAATAATATCAGTTACCCTTATGGCCAGGTCATCCACTATTACAGCCCATCCATCCGAGCTCAATTGTAATTGTGCTATTGTATCATCCAGTGAAGCTGTGAGCACGCCAACAATCTTGGATGCTTCTGCGGCGGCCTTATCTACACACCCGATTGGTTTGAATAGATAAATAATGAAAATGATAGAATTAACTCTGTGCGTAATTTTCATGATTGCAAGTGTTTTTTGAATGAGTAATCTTCACCTGTCGAAATATTTTACCATTACTCTGCCTACATCAGATTATATTTTAGTCGTCAACATTGTCAGTTGGCTTTTAAGCATTTTGATAAATCTGTGCAAGGAGCATTAATTGGGGGAGTTGTGCCCAACACAACTCCCCCAATGATCAGACAAATTCCCAATCGTAAGTTAGTTCGTATATACCTCCATGACCCGCAATACGTAATGTTTTTTCCGCAGAATGATTACTTCCAGACCATGTAAACCCAGGGTGTGGTATTGAGACATTGACTATTTGGGTAAGAAAGAGATCATCTCTAACCCCAACAACTATCTTTTTTGAAATATGAGATAAAAGAGGGCCAATAACGAAATTGATAGCCGTACCTAATAATCCTCCAACAGTTGCTAAGCCTGCCTTAATTAACTCCTGAGCCTTTTCTGTTATTTGTTGCACTGCTTGGGTCGCACCACCTTCATCCTTTTCAATAAGGATTAATCCAATCGCAAACTCGTTGTTCATTTCACCTACCGGCGAAAACGTGTGAAATATTTTTGGAGGGCTAAATACTTTGACATCGCCATCATCAAAATGTGGGTAAATGGACGAGGGCAGTATCTCAGATGTATCTCCATTTGGCATCACGGAAAATCCACCTAGATAAATTTCGTCATTCCCGAATTTTTCTACCCATTTACCGTTGGTCTCATCGACGCACTTGACCCGGAGAATTCTAATTGAAAGTTTGGTTCCCATAATTTGAAAAGTTTAAGGATTTAAGATTTATTTAACTCTTCAAAGGTCACGAAATAACAGATCCTTGTAAATCACATATATTGATGATTTAAGTCACTTTAATTAAACTTTTGAGGTCTTAATGGAGTGTGTTTTAGACCATTTATATGTGTTTTGTGAGTACAAAAATGATCGTAGTGCTCAGAAGATAAGATACCATCAAGCCGGTGTATCATTGACTGAATTAACCAGAATTGGAGAACAGAGAAGATGTAGTTTTAACTTGGAGATTATCCTTTTATCAAATGTGCGGCCTTGGATAGATCAGCGTTGTTCTTCAAAAGTTCGAAGCAGGTATATATGTCCGCTGTGAATGCGTAACCCGAATTCTCAAATTGATAAAAGGATTCTTCTATCAAGGTTATTTGGGAAAACATCCAACTTATCAGAGCATTGCATTGGATATCATCCCAATTTTTGAATTTTCCTTTCCTTTTTGTCAGACTAAGGAATTGATCCTGAGTAAAATGTATCAGGTTTTTGAATCCGTAATTATCGAACGATAGCTCCCAACAAGAGGTTAACAAGTCCACATCGCCTAACGATTCAACAAGTGCAAAAAACTCCATTGGCCCGGAATAAGGCAGAAGCATGATATAGTCGCTCCAAAATTCCATCAGGAAATTTTCTACAACTGCCACTTCTTTTTCTTTCCAATGTTTAAAGTCTGCGTATTGGAGTTTGCCTATGATAAGAGCAAAATCGGGAGCATATTCATCCAAAACCATTAATTCCAGGATACGAGGTAGAAAGTGCTTAAAATCATCTACATCGCCCCAGGTAGTTATGGCTTTGGAGGTGTATTTCTGTAAATCGTGGCTGTTTAATTCACGAGGCGGTTTGCTTTGGATTAATGCTTGATCGGTATCATTAACGCAGCATGGGCAGGCATTTACAGTGCGTTTTAGAGGGTAAGGGGAGAAGGTTTTGTAGATGGTTTCTATTTGCTGTCTCATTTTGGGCGTTATGAGCTGACTAGCGTAAGAGCTTTATTCCTTTGTAGTTTCCAAACATGGAAGCCGAGATGAATAAATTATAGGGTACATTGATCAGATAAAATATATATACGGCTACCATTGGGTCGTAGGAAACTTGATTCAATATTGCTACCAATATTCCTACAAAGCATAAGCTAAATATAGTGGCGGTGAACCAAAAGTCGGGATTGAATCTTAATCGTGAATAATTGGTTTTTTTCTTAAAAAGAAAAGTAAGATTTATTAATGAATAAATAAATAATTCTCCTGTAAGGCCGTATAATCCAAGAAAATTATAATTTTTATATCCTTCAAGATTCAGAGAAACGTTAGCTTGAATCAAAGCAAATAGAATCACAATGAATATCGTGAAATACTTTATTGTTGGGCTTTTATACTGTTGCATAAGATAAAAATTTAACAAAGCAAAATCCAGTGGAATTATAATGTGATCTATAACCAAATTATTCTCTGCTAATATTGCCGATGCCGACGCTATTAATTGCGAAATGGCGGTCATGCAAAAGTCAATGGCAAGAAAAATATATTTTCCTTGCCATATTTTTATTGTTCTTAGAGTATACCACATTATAATTAAAGTGGCCAGATTAACCGACCACCCTGAAACGCGATACATTAATAGGGGAAGTTCGTCGAACATATCTTTTTAAGCCGTTGTTAACCACCATTCCCTTTTACTTGTCCTGTTGTAACATTTGCAGATGGGAAGGGCCCACCATTATCTCCTGTGGTATCAAATATCAATGGACCCATTCCAGGTATACCTGGAGGTCCAACATCGATGTTTAAAAATCCAGTGATTGGGGGAGGTGTGGAACCATCGGGTAGCGTTGGGAGCTGATATTCATGATATTTTACGCCATTGGGGCTGGCTGCATCATTGCTGTAGGGAACAATAACGATGTTTGAATTCGCAATGGAAATTTTTTGATCTTGGTTCTCTGAATCTGAAATCGTTGTTACATCTCCTATTGCTAAAAAGAAAAGTCCATCAGGTGGATTTTGAGCTGGAAATGTATCTTGAAACTGCGATAGTGCCTTTAACTGGCTAACGGAAAGATACATGTTTACAATTAAGCCAGATTTCTCTGCCTTTTCTACGGCCAATAATGTCGCTGATTTTGTCATATTATGCAGAAATTTTAAAGGTTATCGTACTCTATGTGTTGTAGCAAAAGGAGTCCCACTTTTTTTAATAATTTTAATTACACGGTATCTTTTATTTGCTATGACAGGCGTTGCTAATATTTCTGCATTTATTTCTCCATCCATTTGTATTAGTACAATTTCGGGTCGAATTATTGTTGTGCTGATATAAGGGGCGAAATACTGTGTGTTACTGTCTAAGGTAAATCTTTGCGCTGATTCAATTTGAGATAGATACCATTTATCCCCGAATTCTTTTTTATTTTTTAACTCACCTTCAAAATTTACTTTTTGGGAAACCCATGCTGCAGCTACTGGTTTTTTCTTATGCCTTACAAAATAGATTAGTTGGTTAAAGTCGCGTTCATTGATAATGTCTTCCAGTTGTAGTGTATCATTATGAATGTAGACATCACTTTTGGGTGTCACAGTAAGTTTTACAACTGGTATCGAGGCTTGGTCGTCCAACGTAGTTGTCAAATCAGGGAATTCAGAACCTTGAAAACCTGTTTTTTTTAAAAAAATACGATTAGTCTCGTTATAGTCTAATTTTTTTAGATGACTAACAAATTGCTTTGCTATGGATTTGGGGTCGTTGGAAAGGAGATTTTTGGATACTCGGGTCTCCATATATTCGTAGGTCTCGGAGTCTCGTGTTTTTGTATTCTGTATTTGTTCTCCATAATAAATACTGGTTCCTAGATACTGAAGATAATACTGTTCATACGTCATGAAATACTCGCTGCCGCTTCCTTGTGGCCAAGGGTTTTTCACATTTAATAAGTGCATATGATCCATTTCTTCGCTTTTTTTATAAAGCGGCGTTTGCATATTCGTTAATAAAACGACATGCTTTAATTCTTTTTCATTAACTGCAATACCCATGGCGTAGCTGTGAAGCACTGGCTTAGAATCGGAAAGTTTTGATTTTAGTTCAGATATGGATAACGGTTTATTGCTAATTCTACTCACGTCTTTTGTTATATGAGATGAAAGAACTGCTATAGTATTGATATCTGCAGATACGTTAGGATACGAACTGTCTAGGTACATGCAAGGTTTTGTCTCAGAGGCATGTAAAGTTTTTAAGGTGTCAAGATGTTTCCCATTTACAAAAGGAATACACCCGCAAACTGTTGCATATCCTATACTTTTTTTTGCCTTTTCAGTAATAAAATAACATTGATTTAAGCGGATAGAGTCCGGAGCCAGATATTTTGAAGCCATAGAAAGAGAAGCCGCCCAACAGGAAGTAGTCAACCATTGTCCTTCAACGGGAAAGTCATTTATTTTTGATTTAGAGGCTTGTTCATTTGTCGTGTCTTTTTTGATTTTCGAGCCTTCTAAGTCACACTCATAAAATTTCACGTGGTATAGAAAAAGCAGAAAAATAAACAGGCTTAGAAAGAGCAAACCAACCAACAACTTCCTCATATCAAATGCAGTTCAATCGCCTTCAGAATTGCTTCGGGGGCGGAGTTTACGTGTAGTTTTTCGTATATGTGTTTTACGTGTGTGCATACTGTGTTGATGCTGATAAAACACTTGTCGGCGATGAGTTTGTAGCTCATTCCTTTGATAAGGCAGCCAAGAATTTCTTTTTCCCTGGGCGTAAGGTCTATATAGTTTGGCTGTTCTTTTACAAATTGGCTTTGGAACATTTTCAGCACCTTTGCCGCAATAGCCGGGGATAAGTGTGAACCTCCCGCGTGCACTTCCTGTATTGCATTCATGTAATCGTCGGGTTTGCTGTTTTTAAGTATATATCCGGATGCTCCGGAACAAATGGCGGCGAAGATTTTGTCGTCGTCGTCATGTATTGTTTGCATGAGTATTTTGGTTTCAGGGTAGCTTTTTTTGATTAATTTGAGCGCCTCAATTCCTGATACATAGGGCATTTGAATATCCAGCAACACGACATCCGGCTTGTGTTTGCGCACCAGCGACACACTCTCACGGGCGTCCGCAAACGCTCCCAGTAACCACATCCCCTCCGATGCCGCAATGTACAAAGACAGGCTCTCCCTGAAATTTGCATTATCCTCAAACAACAATACCCTTATCATTTTCTGGCTATTAGCTGTTAGCGTTTGGCAATTGGCTTTTGCTGCTTGTTAGATGCTAACATGTTGATCATTCATTTCTGCATCAAAGTAAACGACCTTGCTGATCATTAAAAATCATTAATTCTGGTGATTTTGCATGTTTGTCCAAATCCTGATCGTCGTTCCTTTTCCTGGTTCTGACTCAACTTTTACCTTGGCCTCACCACCACGGGATCGGTGATTGTAGTTTTTTAAGCCGTTTCCTTCATAAGTAAGCACAGAGTCGAAACCAATACCGTTATCCTCAACTGATATTTCCAGCGCTCCCTCAATCTGCGCCATTTTGACCACCACCTGATTTGCCACCGAGTGCTTTGCCGCATTGTTTATTGCCTCTTTGAAAATCAGGTAAACGTCTCGCCGCTGATCAATGCTGAGGTCGAACTTCATATCGGGCACAGGATGAAAAGTAAGCGCTATATCCCTCGCCGCTAATATCTCCGCAGCAAAACTTTTCATCTTTTCAGCCAGTTTTTCAAAACTGTCGTAATCGGGATTCAACGCCCAAATCGTGTCGTTAATCAATGTTGCCGACTCCTGTGAATTTCTTGATATCTTTTCCAGCAAAGGATTCAACTCAGTTTCTGATCGGGTTATTTTTTTTCGCAGTAACTCCACAAAAAATGTGATACTGCTCAAATTCGCCCCGACTTCGTCATGAAGATCTGCTGCAATCCGCTGCCTTATTTCCTGAACTTTCATTCGCTGCCGGAAGTCGTATAGAAACCAGAAGTAAATGACAATAGACAGAAAGGAAACAATTACGATCACGACAAAAAGCCAGAACCACCATTTCTCCCAAAAATCTTCTTTGATCTCAAATGTTGCATTGTACTTACTGATCACCCGCTCACCACTGATTGTCCGTCCTTCAAAATGGTATTTACCGCCATTAAGATTGGTATAACGTGCAACAGGATACACCGATTGTTTCCATTCATCTTCCAAGTCATTTAGCCGAAACTGATATGTATATACGCTATCTGGTGATGCAGGAAACAGAAAAACAATTTCATGGTACTCGGAGTTGAGTACCAACTCACTTTTCAAAGAACGTTTTTCTCCATCGGCGTATACTTCCAGTTCCTGCGCATAACTCAGATGAGCACAGAAAATATAGGGAAACAAAAAAAGGAATAGGCGAAATCCATAATCACTCATTTTTGCTGATGAAGATTGTTAAAACTATATAACGATTATCGAGCACTTCCATCCAAGTGTTCCCGAAGATCGCACATAATAATTACTTTTTCAAAGATTCTAATTTCTTCTTCCCATCCTCATTTTTTGGATTCAATTGTACCGATTTTTCATAATTGGCAATGGCTAACTTTGTTTCGCCGGCCAATGCGTATGCCTCACCAAGGCTGTCATAGGTGTTCCAGGATTCCGGATTTAATTTTACGGTTACCACGAATATATCAATGGCTTCTTTTACACGATTTTCTTTCAGCAATTCATATCCCATTGCGTTTAAGACGTATTCCCGATTCGTTTGGGTAGGTTCATAAGTCTGGCCCGATATCCTGATCCGACTGGCAATCTTCCAGCTTTGGTTATCAAAAATTAGTACGGAATGGGTGTGAACCGGGGAAGGATTAAACTCGGAGCCGTTTTGAATCCACTTTTGTCGTTCGTCGGCTTCCACATATGCAAAATTTCCGGAAAGCCTGATGTGGACATTTTCGTAGGTTGACTTCACATAACCAGGGTACATCTGCTGGCTGTCTTTGGTGATCGCTGCCACCACGTTTGGCCATCCTATTTGCGTTTGGTATTCGAAACGGTCAATGATCGATCTGCTTGTAAGACTGTCCTGGATAAAATATGATTTCCATTTTTCGATATCATCTTTAAAAAATGCATCGGATGCTGAACTCAGAACTTCGATGATCGCGGCGTCGTGTTTTCCCTGAGCATTTAACTTGTTTGAGTAAACAAGTAGCGAGAAAAGCAAGCCAGTAAAGATTTGTATGGGAAACAAACGTGTTGGTTGCATAAGCTCACTATTTAGGTTAAGTTGGGTTAGAGTAGTATTTACGATCAGATGTTTTGCCGATACACTTTGTCCGGTTATCCAACTGATAGTAAGTCAAAGTTAAAGGTTAGTAACCCTAATTACAGTACCATAAACTACGCATTTGGGTAGGTAGATCTACCTGATTTTGAAATAGGTTACCGATTGTGCTGCTTTACTTCGTTTGCTCTTATGTTAACAGGTAAGTGTGAGGGATACTGTTGAGAAGTAGAGAAACCGAAGAGTGTAGGTTATCCTCCCCCAAAAAACTCATCCATCTCATAAAATCCCCGGTCCATCCTTTTTTATTACCCCTTCATCATAATTTGTTGTCGGAAGGGTGGTTTATCCTGCACATTTGTAGTGTAATTCGAAAATACCACGACCATGAATAAAATATTACTTCTGATTTTAATTTTTATTGGCGCTTCATTTTCTACTGTAGAGGCTCAATTTGGGGTTCCTGGCGCTGCTGCCAAGCCAAAAGCTTTACCGGGTACTGCCGGCGACCAAACTCCGAAAGGAACGTCTAAAATATCGGGTACGGTACTTGACTCAACTTCTGCAAAAGCGGTTGAATTTGCGAGTATAGCCCTTTACAATAAAAAAACGGGACAGGCCGTTGACGGGACTGTTGCAGATGAAAAAGGCAAGTTTGAGCTTACGAAAGTTCTTGAAGGCGAATACAAGTTATTGTTTTCCTTTATTGGTTACGGGAATAAAACCGTAGATAATATCACACTTGTAAAAGGCCAGCAATTGGATTTGGGTACGATCAAACTTTCTTCCAATACCAAAACGCTTGACGAGGTTACTGTAACGGGACAAGCCGCTTTGATAGAAGAAAAGGTGGACAGGCTGGTTTACAATGCAGAAAAAGACATTGCTGCCAAAGGTGGAGATGCTACGGATATTTTGCGGAAAGTTCCTTTGCTTACGGTGGATCTGGATGGAAATGTATCGCTGAGAGGCAGCCAGAACATCCGGGTTTTGATCAACAACAAACCAAGTACAATCATTGCCAGCAGTGTTGCGGACGCTCTGAAACAAATTCCTGCCGATCAGATTAAAACGGTGGAGGTTATTACGAGTCCGTCCGCCAAGTATGATGCGGAAGGTTCTGGTGGTATTATCAATATCATCACCAAGAAAAACAGTTTACAAGGTCTGAATCTGAACGTGGATGCCGGAGTTGGTAACCGTGGTTCTATGTTGTCATTGAATGGTGGTTACAGAAAAGGTAAGGCGGGCTTCACAATCGGAGGATTTGGACGTGGAATGTACAACACCATTACCAAAACAAACCTGGATCAAACCAGCACAATTAACGATGTGACAACGCTTACACGCCAGTCGGGAGACGGTAATAGCAAAGGACTTTTCGGGCAATACAACATCGGGTTTGATTATGATCTTGCCAAAAACCAAAGCATCACTGCCGGTGTACGTTACGGCGTACGAAATATGATCAGCGAGCAGGATCTGGTGACCAATATTTTTAGAAATAATGTAAGTGAGTCGGCATCTAACCGGTTCGTAGATGCAAAAAATCTTTCAGGAACGGTGGATGTCAATCTTGATTATCTGCGGACTTTTAAGCCGCAACAGGAATGGAGTATATCGACGCTTTATAGCCGCAACGGCCTGACTAACAATTTTGACGCCAATTTGATGAATGGCGGTGGCGAACTTACCAACCGTGAGAAAAACATCAACAAAAACGTCAACCAGGAATTTACTTTCCAAACTGATTACCAGACCCCAATTAAGAAAAATCAATTGCTTGAATTCGGTGGAAAAGGAATCTTCCGTGAAGTGAACAGTGATTTCAAGTTTCTGAAAGCGGGATCTACCGGCGAATTTGTTCCTGACGTTAACCAGGCAGCTGGTGAGCTGACTTATCATCAGAATATTGCCGCAGCATATACCTCTTATACCTACACGACTAAGAAACGCTACACATTGAAAGGGGGACTTCGTTACGAACATACTTTTATTGATGCAAGCAACAGAGAAGGCAACCTGGGAGTAGGTAATTATGGTGTGTTGGTGCCAAGTGTAAATGCTTCCAAGACGATTAAAGGAACAACGCTGAAACTTGGATACAACAGAAGGATACAGCGCCCCGGACTTGCACAGCTGAACCCGAACGTGAATACGGCCAATCCACAGAACATTACAGTTGGTAACCCTGAATTACGACCAGAACTAACAAATAACTTTGAATTGGGAGTTAGCAAGAACATTAAGAAAACCTACATCAACGCTACCTTCTTCGGACGGGCGACCAACAATGCCATTTCTCAGGTTCGTTCTCCGTCTGATACACTGGATGGAGCAATTGAAACCAAGTTTGAAAACGTTGGGAAACAACATGCTTATGGCGCCAATATTTTTGCCAACATAGCGGCAACTTCCAAAATTAGCGTGGGTCTGTTCAGTAATATTTTTTATTCTACATTGACCGGGCGGGCTATCGGTGAAAGCGGCCTGTCGGAAGAAATAACCAATGAGGGATGGAATGTAAGTGGTGGTGTTTTCTCGCAAGCTACTTTCAAAAATGGCTGGGGAGCGCAAGCATTTGGATTCCTGCAAGGTAACCAGGTGCAGCTGCAAGGTATGCAGGGCGGTTTCGGATTCTATACAGTCGGCATCAAAAAGGATTTCAAAAACAAGAAAGGGAGCATAGGATTAGCAGCTGAAAACTTCCTGAGCAAACGTTTTAACATCCATACCGAATTTGATTCCCGTGAATCGACTCTGAACTTTAACCAGGTTAGTGATGTGTATCTTTACAACCGTGGTATCCGTATGACATTTACCTACAAAATTGGTAAAATGACGATGGACGCTCCAAAGAGAAAAGCCAAAGGTGTAACAAATGATGACGTGAAGAGTGAAGGCGGACAGCAGTCGGGTCCTGCTCCTGCTGCTGGCGGAAGTCAGCCTCGTTAATCAAATATTAAAATTGCACGGAGTTTGGTTTCTAATTGATATTTTAGCCAAAATTAAATGCAAACTATACTAACTAATTTAACCAATAACTGATTAAAAATGAGAACGAACAAACTATTAGTTGCTGTTGTTGCTGCCATGATCTCTGTAAGCTCTTATGGGCAGACGGTCGACGAAATTGTAGACAAGCACGTTGCTGCTCTGGGCGGTATTGATAAAATAAATGGTGTCAAAACACTGGTTATAGACCGTTCTCTTGCTGTAAGCGGCATGGAAATTCCTAGCAAAACCTTGCTTGTGGTAGGTAAATCAGTACGCAGTGAGTCGACTGTAATGGGTAATTCGATGATCCAGGTTTTGGATGGTAAAACAGGCTGGATGATACGTCCGACGATGATGGGTGGAACCGGAGAAGCAGAAGATATGCCTGCTGATGTATTGAAACAGACTGAAGGGCAGCTGGATCCGTTTGGAGGATTGGTGAATTACAAAGAAAAAGGAAATACCGTTGAACTTGTTGGCACAGAAAAAGTAGACAAAAAAGATGCATTCCATTTGAAAGTGACCTCCAAAGACGGACAGGTTACGGACCAATGGGTAGATGCTCAAACGTACCTGATCAGCAAAATGAAAGTAGATATGGGTGGTCAGCAAGGTGAAATTTCAATGTCTGACTACAAAGACGTTGATGGGGTTAAATTCCCAAATACCATGGATATTTCAAGTCCACAGGGCGTAATCACTTTCGTAACAAGCAAAATAGTTGTGAACGGTACGATTGACGATACGATTTTCAAGAAGCCTGCAAAAAAATAAGCAGCTCGCCCCGATTTGCAAATCGGTGTTAGCAGACGTTACAAATCGCCTCGGGTTTTCACTCGGGGCGATTTTTTGTTGAGAGCAGTTGAGTTGGTTGTTTACGGATTTGCCGGATGACCGGCAGGCAAATCTGGGATGAAATCTAATCACAATCGATATATTCGTAAACATATTCTGCGCTATATGGCTTGCCCTGCACCGTTCCCATCAATTTGGCTTTTACAGGTATTCCTTTTTTGTTGAACTCATACTGAAATGCATAGCTTGCCAATTCCACACTGGCACCGCTTTCAACGGAAGTCTGTCTCATGTTGATGATGTTATTGGACGTGTTCCCATACTCACCACGGATCGTTTTTTGTTTTGGCCATCCTTTAAAAAATAGTTGTGGTGAGGTTTCCAAGGGTGCTATCTGATTATCATAATTCTGTTCTATAAATGAGGTCAGTTTTCCTGCGTTCCAGTATTCTGTACGGACGAGGCGATCCTGAGAGTCGTACTTATAAATAGTTGCGTCGCCCCCACTTTTACGCTGGACTATTTTCCCATCTGTTACAGTATAGTCGTCTTCTTCCGGCCCATTTCCAATCTGATAGGTAACTCTGCTTAGTTTTCCACCCGAATAGTAGTATCGCGAAGTGGAATTTCCCCCTCTTGTAGAATTAGTGAGCTCGGTTAATCTGGTGAGTTTGCCGCTTCCGTCGTATTCATAATTCACTGTTTTCGAGTAGGTGTACGATTCCGTCAGGCCTGTCCCTTTGTAATAATAATCAAAAATAGTGGTCGACATTTCTTCGGAAAGCCTGTCGCCGTTATATTTAAATTGTGAGGATAATGAGCTCGTTTCTGTTCTTTTCGGATCGTCGTCGGTAGCGTTCTGTTTTTCACCTTTCACAAATCCTTCACTGTCGTAATCGTAAATGCTGGTTGTTTTAACATTTTTTTCTCCACCCGTTGCGTCAATCATTTTTGACTCTTCCGTGCTACGGAACATTTGTCCCTGCGGATTGTATTCAATCACGGAATTGGATGTATAACTGGTGTAGCCTCCACCTGAGGAAATCAGGGATGCTTTCGAAAGCCGGCATGAAGTTTCGGGCGAAAGAACTGCATTTTCTTTTTTTGAACATCCGAACATAATAGTTGCGGTAATAAACAAAAATAGTGATGAGGTTTTCATGGTAAATGCCGTTTCAATGTTGTGACTGCTGTTCTATCAAATCTGGGATCGGCGCTGCTCGAATAAGTCGAACCATCTGCACGCTGATAACTGAAATGGAGGGTGATCGTTAATTCATCACCATGCCAATTTCCATCGTTGGCTTCGAGTGTTGAGAAATTTGGCAATACTCGTTTGCCTTCATCTTTGGGACGGAAATTGAAACGGAGTTTGTAAAAATCCTCCTTTTCTACCGATCCATAAATTTCGTATTGTTCGGTTCCAAGTCTGCTTTTTACGGTAGCCGTGCCGTCGAAACTTCTGGTATTCTTGTAGCTTCTTCGTTTCCATCTTCTGCCCGCTTTGGCTTCCCTTTCGTCTTCTGTAAGTGGTTCGTATATCTCAATGATTATTGTTTTTTCAATATTATCGGGGTCTTGGAAATCGCCTTTCCAGAGTCCTACGAGCAACTTTGCATTTTTGTCATTACTATATGCCCACGGTTTATTCCGAAGATCGGACCAGTAACTGTAATAGTATTTGCACTCGTAAACACCCCAGCTAAGCGCTAGACCAACGATCAGTATAATAAAACATCCTTTCGTTTTTTTAGCAGTGCTCATATTACTTTTTGGTATAAGATTTTCGACGCGATGCGGTTTGAGTGCCTCAAAGTTTTCGATAGAGGTAGTCAATCTCAATTTTTTTAGTTTCCTGATAATCGCCTAAGTTGACGTCGGCCACGAAAGTGATTATGAAAAATGTACCTAATGGCCCAGGGCCTAATGCTATTTTTCCCGAAAGCTGATCCTTTCCTGTAATCTCCTTAGCCACTTCTTTTGCTGCGGGTCCTAAGAGTGTGAGCACCCCTTCAAAAATGTTTTGCGGGTCTCCCTCAGATACTTTTAATTCCCAGTTTCCAGACATTTCAGACTTTCCGTCAGTGGATAAATACGAGCCGTCACTTTTGAAATCCCACACAATATTTACAGAATGATCTTTTGCCGCCCATTTAGATTCTATAATCCGGCCATCATTCAGTTCTTTTGTGAGCGTGTAGGATTCCAGCTTCCATTTGCCTAATAAGGATCCAAAATCATCCGGCTTCGGGTCTTCGCTTTTATCACTGCAACCAGCGCCCATGTTAAGAAAAACAATAGCGGAGAGGATCAAATAAGAAAGTAGCTTTTTCATGTTCGTTTTATTTACCTGCGTTATAAATACTCATTAAAAATGCTTTACTGATGCGCAATGCAGCTTTTTCGCAAAGATGCCCTTGCCCTTCCGGGGCGTCCACACCCTGATTTTTACTTGAACAGCCGACCGTCGAGCGGTTCTCTTCACAGATTCTCAGGACATTCCCGAGCTTGCAAGCGCCATTGTTTGACTCAATTTCTTCCAGTTCGTAGATCACATCTTTGTCCTTGAACGTATCTTTCATCCATTGCGCCACATTCATTTTGGCAGCGTTTCCATCGTCTTTGCTTGTGATATAAATAAGCGGTGGAGTAATGTGTACGAAACGGATGCCGGTAACCTGTGTACGCAAGTCATCAATCATCTTCTTGTAAGCCGTTTTTACTACCTCAATATTATTATCATTGATGTCTGCATAGCCAAATTTGAAAATTGCAATATTGACTACAGCTTTGTGTGCCAGAATGTTCTTTCTAAATTCTTCCATTTTACCCATCGGGTCGCCGTTTGAAGCACTAAATACATTTCCACTTAGTCCTTTTGGCGTAGATGAAAGATCGAAGTATTCAAATTTGTAGCCATTTGCTTCGGCGCCGTCCTCCAGATCACCACCGACGGACTGGTGCATGAAAATGCTATTCCAGCTTTTTATACGATCCTTTTCAGTTTTTGGCAAATTGTCCCAATCGGCAATCCCCGATAATCCGACTATCCCGGCTTGTCCTTTTCCAGGAATCTCTGTCCCGGTGTTTGGATCCGGGTCTGTATTGCCAGAATCTTTTGGATCAGGTTCAGTCCCGGAATTGGAGCAACTTAACGAAGCAAATACAAGTAAAAAGAAGAGAAGCTTTTTCATGACAAGTTGCATGTTGAGAGAGTTGAGAATTAAGACCGGCCCGATTGACTATTGAACATTAAAAATGTAGTGCAGACAATCAGCCAACAGGTAATAGCTCGCGGCTTTTCAAATTTTTTGATACGTTATCACATCTCCATATTCACTTTTCCATACCATTTTATTTCCTGAAAAAGTGATGGAATACGTGTGCCCGATTCCTTCTTTGCCGCCGATGAATAGCTTGTTGCCATCAAGTTTCCATTTCGTTTTGGAATAAAGCCTTTGCTGAATATTGACATAACTTTCGTCACAGGCTGACGCAGATGCATCTAGCCGGTAGTTGCCGTCATCCGTAATTCTATACACGATTCTGGCAGCACAAGGACGCTGCGTTAACAGTGCCGTGTGCGAGTCAAATGTTTTTCCCTCGAAAGTCGCCAGGTGAGAAATAAGCTTCCAGTTTCCAACCGGACTTTGCGCGGAAGATATTGAAATGGTAAAACTTGTAAGTAGTGCAAGAATCAGCGTTTTCATGACAAGAATCAGATTTGGTTCAACTAACTGTGTAAAGCTAGTTTTGAAAATATTATCGATTTAGCCCTAATCGCCGAACAGCATTTTAAATAGACGAACAACGGGTTTTGATTATATTTATGCTGTAAACGCAACTGGTAAAAATGGTTACACCGCTATATTCCTGTATAATCATCGACGATGATGAAATCGACCGCCTTACTACAATGGTTTTTGCCAGGAAGTATCCTTTTTTGAACATAATAGGTGTTTTTTCATCTGCAACAGAAGCGCTGGCAGCTGTTAAAAATGTACAGGTCGACGTCATGCTCAGTGACATTGACATGCCGGACTTGAACGGACTGGAATTTCGGGCCAAAATGATGAATATCTCCGTTTGTATTTTTATTTCGGCTTATCCCGATTATGCCGCTGAAAGTTTTGAGATGGAGGCTTTCGATTTTCTGGTGAAGCCCCTCAAACACGACCGGTTTGAACAAAGTATGAATCGACTTCAAAACTATTTTGAGCTAAAAAGAAAAGCGCAATTGTTTGAATACAGCTTGGGAAGCAACAATACGGTTTTTATCAAAGATGGGCATGAGCATATCAAGCTGAACTTACACGACATCGTATATCTGGAAGCCTTGAAAGATTACACCCGTATTGTTACCACTTCCAAAAAATATAGCGTCCTGGTTTCCATTGGCAACTTGCTCATGGAAACTGCCTTTCAATCCTTTTTAAGGATACACCGAAGTTATGCAGTTCAGCGCCATTATATTGATCGGATCACTTCTCAGGAGGTTTTCGTACAGGAATTTACGTTACCCATCGGGCGTAGTTACAAAGATGTTTTAGTGAATCTGAAATGACGTTTTCATGAAAATCCTGTTTCCGATTTTTCTGGTTCTGCTTTTTGTCACTTCTTCTTTTTCACAAAAGCAGGGGAAAGATTTGATTGATTCGTTGGTGAAAGAGATGCCGCACGTACAAAATGATTCATTGAAAGTCAGGTTGCTAAAAAGGATATCGGATGAATACTTCTTTGTAGATGTTGATCAGGCACTCAAATACAGTCGTATCGGCTTAAAACAGGCTACTAAAATAAACTGGCAAAGAGCAATTGGTGCTTTTAACCTGAACCTCGGCCGTGCATACGGTGATAAAGGTCAGTACGATTCCTGCATGCATTTTTATCGGAAAGTGTATCAGATTTATAAATCTACGGATGATAAAGTGAACATGGCCTCGGTGCTGAACAACATGGGAGCTGCTGAACAAAATCTTAAATCCGATTACACCAAAGCAGCAGGTTATTATTTTGAAGCCTTGAAAATAGGAGAGGCCCTCAAAGACGACAATCTCATAGCACTTGCCTACGACAACATTTCCCATATCTATTTTGCTCAGTCCAACTATCCAAAGGCTCTTGAATTTGGTTTTAAGTGTTTGAAACTGCGTAAAAAACAGGCTGAAAGTCAGTCAGAAAATTCTTTGCGGGATGTCGGAAATGCGCTGTCCAACATTGCAGGTATTTACACAGATATGAATCAGCCAGGCAACGCAAAAGTTTATTACAACAACGCAGTTCCAATGCTTGAAAAGTCTGGCGATCTGGAAGGATTGGCAAAGGCTTATTCGAATCTTTCCATCCTGTCCGGGAAAGATTTTGACGCGAAGCTCTACTATGCTTTGAAAGCTGAGACGCTCTGGAACGAGGTCAATCCCAGGCATTTATTGGCTGTTCACAATGTCGGAAGTTTAGGAATAGCTTTTCGGGAAATGGCACAGAATGACTCTATTCGGGTACAAGGATACTCCGGAAAGCAGCTCGCCAGTCTTGCTAAAACTTATCTGACAAAAGCGATTGCATTAAGCAAGCAAACGGGCGAGATCAGTTCAAGATCCCATTTCACGGGAGCATTGGCAGAGATCCAGGCGGAAACGGGTGACTATAAAAATGCCTATCATAATTTTCGGGCTTATCAGCGTGTTCAGGATTCACTATACTCGCAGGAAAGCAAAAATAAGATTGCTGGTTTGGAAGGCAAACGAGAACTAGAACTTCGGGACAAACAAATCAAAATCAACAAGTTAGAAATAGACGTACAAAAAAAGCAGAGGCTTTTCCTGATTGCAGGAATTGTGTTGGTGGCAGTTATCGGAGGTTTGTTATTTTGGCAAAACCAAAGCAGAAAGCGCACGAACATTCAGCTTTTACATTTGAATGCAGAACTTGACGAAGCAAATAAAATTAAGGCCCGCTTTTTTGCCATCCTTAGCCATGACTTACGAAGTCCGGTTTCAAACCTGATTAATTTTCTGCACTTGCAGAAGGAAGCACCCGAACTCATGTCTGGTGGCATTGCAGAATCGCACCAGAAACGCATTACCGAATCGGCAGAATTATTGCTGGAAAACATGGAGTCGATGCTGCTTTGGAGCAAAGGACAAATGCAGAATTTCAAACCCCAGGTTCGATCGATTGAAGTTTCAGGGCTATTTGAATACATCCAAAAATTCTTTGCCGGCACTTCAAACGTGACCTTTAGTTTTTCAAATCCTGAATCACTAACAGTCGTTACGGACGAAGATTATTTGAAAACGATTATGCAGAATCTTACGGCTAATGCTGTAAAAGCACTGAGGAAAACGCCCGAAGCAACAATTCTCTGGGAGGCAAAACGCAATGAGAAGGGCATCGTTTTATCTATAATCGACAACGGACCCGGAGCGTCGGAGCAGCAGTTAAGCGCATTGCGCAACGAAGGCGAGGCAATTGGAATTAAAACGGGGATGGGTTTGCATATCGTACGAGATCTGGCCAAGGCGATTTCTTGTCAGATTGTAGTAAGATCGGATCGGGAGTTTGGTATGGAGTTTCAGTTGAGATTTGCAGATGTTTGAGTAAGATTTATCCCGGCGTATTGATTGTCGATCTCAGCAAATATGTTTCATGCAGTCTCAGGATTATACGTTTCAGGAATTGGAAAGCCTAGCGGGGCGTGTCCGGATTTATTTTGAAAGTCTGACACATTCACGCCATAATGCGGCACAAACTTGCCATTTACATAAATACCTAACCGCCCCGATTTGCAATCGGAGCGGTTAGGGTTAAGCGTTTGTAACGCGCTTTACAGTAATACGTTACAAACGCTAATCAATCAGCACCTATTAAATACCGATGTTAACAAATGAAATCTATTACTTCACTCCCTTTCCTGTAGCAGCCCAGTAAATACCGCCATAAAGGTGATCCAGGAAGGTTTGATCAGAATATACCAATCCAATGTGTCCCATTCCCGTATAAAATGCCCTTCCGCCGTCATACTTGTGATACCATGCGATAGGATGAGAGCTTCCCATACCCGCCCCTTTATTGGTTTTTGGGTCATAAGATTTTTCATCCAATGTGATCAAAATATTCAGATCATTGGCAGCGGCTGGTTTTTGATACTCGTACCATTCGTCGGTCCAAAGCATACGTTTTGGAAAACGTTCCAAGCCTGGAAAATTGCTATTTACTACGTCCAGATAAGCTGTTTGCTGAGCAGGGTGAGTAAGGAACATCATCCCCACCAGCTTGTTGTACCAGGGCCAGTCGTATTCTGTGTCTGCGGCAGCGTGTACACCTACATAGCCCTTTCCACTCTGAATGTATTTTTCAAAAGCAGCCTGTTGTTCGTTATCAAGGATATCGCCGGTTGTATTCAGAAAGATAACCACGTCATAATTTTTCAGCGATTTCTCATTAAATACGGAAGCGTTTTCCTGCCAGTCTACACTGAAATTATGTCTTGCTGCAAGGTTCCGTACGCCAGCTACGCCTTCATGAATAGCGGTGTGATGAAACCCTGCCGTTTTGGTAAACAGCAACGCTTTAAATTGTTGAGCGTAACCGGAAGCAGCACTCAAAATAATCAGAGACAGGACAAATAATTTTTTAAGCATCATGAATTTTAATGGTCAAAATTTGGAAAAAGAAAATTGAAAACGGCATCTGACGATTCTGCCGTCATGCTAAGCTGTAAAGATCGGTTTCTATAAAATATACTTTCAGACAGCTCGGGATACGTATCGCAAACATAATTCAGCCCTGAATTCAGCTACGCCAGTGAATAGTATTCACCAGCATAAGCCAATTCCAGGGCTTCTTACTCTTAATTTTCGCCCACGACCCCGGTTAATTGTTGCCCGTGACCCCGGTTCATTCTTAATTTTCAATTCACCTCCCCATTACCAATCGGGTTTGCGCCGAGCCCGCCACTTCTTTTAGCTCAACTTTTAAACCACCATCCTTTACAACCTTTCGGTCTATTACAAGCACAATGGGCTGAATTCCCTGTGTGAACGAAGCAGTAATGTTGTTTCCGTTTATTTTCAGGAGTTTTGAACCCGCATAAGCTGTAATGCCACTGGCAGAATTAAGAGCAAATGATACATTACCACTGGTTAGTACTTCAACGTCAAATTTTACAATACTTAAAAGTTTGCCCGCGCCATTTTCCATCTCGGGTAACTCGTTGACTGGTAGATCCCCTGAAACTTTGCTGTAGACAGGATAACGGGTAATCGTAGCGCCTTTGCCAACGATTATTGGTCCATCCATGGTCATTTTTTTTGCAGTTGCTTTATCAGCGTCAATGGCTTCCCAGCGTCTCACGAAACGAGTATTGGGCACACGGAAATCTCCTGATTCGCCCAGTTTAGTAAGGAATCCAACGAGGTTCACGAATTCATCCCGGCTGAGGCTTGCGGTAAGACCAGGAGGCATCAGTGATCCAGGTACTTTTTCCATCAGCTCTACCTGACTTTTTGGGATCGACACTTCCTTGCCCGTTACGTCACGGATCACAATGTCCGACGCGCCGTCGCTAGCCAGATATCCCAGCATTTCAGATCCATCTTTTTTTACAACACGTTTCAGATCATAACCTTCCTTAATGGATGCACTAGGTTCGATCAACGAGCGGATAATGGTTTCAGCAGGCGAACTGGTTCCAAGACTGCTCAGATCGGGCCCGATGAGGCCACCCGCACCACCAATTGCGTGACAGGTGGTACAGCTCGACTCAGCCTTACGGAACAGTAGTTCGCCCTTGGCGGCGTCTCCTTTTTCTCTCGCCAGTTTAGCCAATCCCGCAATGTCCTGGTCACTCAGATTCTGAGGCATTTTTTCAGCAGGCAAAGCACCTCCCGAGGCTTCCAATGCTTTTTTCAAAGCGAGCACTTCGTCAAGATTCTGGCGCGTCCAACCCGCACGAGCCTGTACCAGCTGTCTTCCGATTTTAGCCGTTGCTTCCGGAATTTTTTTGGAAGATATAGCTTCTGCCAACGCTGCGCTTGCGGGGTTGCTGGGTATAAATGCCAGGAATATCTCGGAAACATCTGTATCGGCTGGCAGGGTACGCATCAGTTCTGTGCCAATGCGAGCACCTTCTGAGGGATTGAGTTGTGCAAGTTGTGCTGCTGCAATGACACGTACTTCCGGGGTATTTTTTGGCCCGGTCAGGTCAGTCATTAGTTTAACCGCCTTTTCTTTGTCAATCGCAGCAAGAGCTGTTAAAGCAGCTTTTTTGGTATTGGGTGTTCCATTTTGCACGAGTGCTGTTAAGCGATCGTTGAGTTGGTTAAGTTTCCAAAGTCCTGCCAAACGAATTGCACTCTGGCTTACTGCTTCATCGTCATTGCCGATAAATTCCGCTACGCGTTCCGGGTTTTTATCAGGTTTAACCTGTCGTTGAGCCGCGGCACTTTCCAGGGCTACGAGTTGTGCTCCTACATTTTTGTCTTTTTTCTGAATGGCAAGGTCGAGCAATGCATTCAAATCGGAGGTTTGACCAGTACGGGCAATGGCTGCCAGCACATCTTTCTGATATTCGTCCGGTACCTGCCCTTTTTGATAAAGCTGAATGAGTAACGCAACAGCATCTGTGCTCACAGCGGATTTTAGTGCATACGTAGTTTTTTTACTGTCACCCAAAAATTCAGGATTGGATTTCAGACGACTTATCCACATGGGTTCAAGCTCACGAACGGTTTGCCAAAGTGCAAAATCCAGGAATTCGTCCATCGGCTGATCCAGTGCGGTAAGTGCGGTACGGGCTGCTTCTGCGGATTTCAAGGTACGAAGTGCCATTACGGCTTCCAGGCGGACTTGCGGGTGAGTATCCGCAGCTGCTTTGGCAAGAATGGCCGGTACGTTGTTTATTTTATTATGCCAAAATGAAAGGGCACGCACAGCTGCCGCTCTTGCATTGTGGGTTTTTGCTGCTAAAAGCGTTTGCAGAAGCGGCTCGTTTACGGTTTCAAGCGTCTGATACGTCCAGAGTGCTTCAAGCAAATTGTGCTCGTAATTTTTATCATTTTTGTCAAGATCAGCCACCCATTTCTGTAAAGCAGGAATCACTTCTTTGGCACCACGGGCTTTCAATACCTGCTTGGTTTGTGCGCGCGTCCAGTCTTCCGGGAGCTTTAAGGTTTCCAAAAGCTCGGTTACGCTTGCTTTGGTCAGATTTGGCTTTTTAACCAACGGGCGGTTTTTGGCAACGATTTTCCAGATTCGGCCATGCTCCTGGTCGCGGCGTGGATCGTGGAAATCAACTTCGCCGTGTTGTATAATCGGGTTATACCAGTCGGCAACGTAAATGGCTCCGTCAGGACCAACCGTAATATCCACCGGACGAAAAGCCACATTATCGGTCCACATCAGATCTTCCATTTGTTTGGACGCATATCCGCTCCCTTGTTCTTCCAGTTTGAAACTGTTGATACGGTTTGCACGAAAATCGTTGGTGATCATTCTTCCCTGCCACGCTTCAGGTAAATGGCTTCCTGAAATCACATCCAGACCGCTGTGTTTTGGTTGTCCGGGATTAAGACCACGCATAATCCGGGCCGCACCGGGAGCTGTAACAAATGTAGCGCCAGGGAAACCATAGTTGATTCCTTCACCACCGGCACCGTCTGTCAGGAACGATTGTCCCCATCGGTCAAACTGCAAACCCCACGGATTTACCAGCCCTCTTGCATACACATTCATACCCAGATTCCTGGTATTGAGCTGCCACACACCGCCACCTTCCAGTCGTTTGATCCCAAAAGGAGTCTCCACGTGGCTGTAAATGTAAATGGACTGATTGAAGTACAAATGTCCCTCCGGTCCCCAACGGAAAGTGTGGATAAGGTGGTGCGTATCCGCCGTTCCAAAACCATTCAGAATCCTCCGCCTTTTATCTGCTTTTCCATCTCCGTCCGTATCCGAGAAATGTAAAATTTCCGTTGAGTTAGCCACATACACCCCGCCATCACCAGGTAATATACCTGTTGGTGTAAGCAATCCTTCGGCGAAAATCGTCGACTTGTCCGCCTTACCATCTCCATCTGTGTCTTCAATTACGAAGATTTTATCATTGGCTTCTTCACCGGTTTTCAAATGAGGATAGGCCGTGCTGCTCACCACCCATAATCGCCCCTGCTCGTCCCAATTCATTTGTATCGGCTTGGCAACAAGTGGTTCGGAAGCCCAGAGAGTCACTTCAAAACCTTCGGCTAACTTGAACGATTTAAGTTCTTTTTCAACATCCGGATCCGGATCTTCCTTATTTTCTTCCGGGTTCACAGAAGACGTCATCACCATGATGAGCGGCAGGAGAATAATGACGTATAAAAACTTGATTGCTTTCATATTGGTTGGAGCTATTAGCTGTCGGCAGTTAGCCATAAGCTATGAATTTAAGACTTTACAGGTTGAATTACAGAACCTTCTATTATTGCTGCGATTGAGCATTTTATATGGTAAAATGAGAACGGCTAAACATCTCGCTTTTTACTTCTCACTTTTGATAACCAAATGTCGTGACGGAATTGTAAAACACTTATTGCAACATTTTAAGCTGATATACTCTGTGCTTTGGAACGCTGTGCGTGGCAATCTGCCCTTCCAGCCACTTCATGATCAGGCTCTGGTCTTCCAGTCCTTTAGCGTGTCGACCCTGTTCGTAAGCACGAAAACCCAGAATGTACGTTCTGTTTAATGGGCGATATTGGAAGAAAAACTGATCGTTCTTTTTCTGGATCATTTCCTGAACCTGTTTTACCTGGTAGTAATCCGGTCCCTGGCTAATTGCCACACCTTCCGTCCACGCTTTTGCCGAGGCGGTAACGATTTGCTGGTGATCTGCTGTGAGTGTGTAAAAACCCTTTTTAAGTCCGGCTATTTTTATCTTTCTAACCTGAGCATTTGGCATAGCAGCTGGTAAAGGAAGAGGAAGTTCGTCTTCCTTAATGGTGAATTGTACACTTGCACCATCTGTGTTTGTGGCTACCTCCGCTGGCGCGATGGCTTCTGATCCATTTTTGCCGATCGTAATATTGATATCCTTCACCTGAGCAGGAATACCCAGACTTTTCCGAAGTATTTGAGCTAATTGAAAATAGCCGGTTTCATTCAGATGTGATCCGTTTTCAATAACGAGCGTGTTTTTCGCTATTGCTTCAATCGGATTGTATACATCGATAAATTGCTTTTTGCGGCTTGCTGCTATTTTGGATATTTCGGAGCTGTATAATTTCAGGTCTGCGTTTCGCTGATTGATGTGTGCTGAGGTATCTTCAAACATCACCGGAATGGGAGAAAGCAGGATGGATTTGGCGCCGAGTGCGTCTATTTTATCAAGCAACTGATTGTATCCCTCTCTGAATTTAGTCAATCCGGCTTCACCTTCCTGTGCTTCCACTCCTCCGTAAGCGATAAAAACCAATGTAGGTTTTGCTGCTGTAAGCTGGTTGATCAAATGCTGATACGGCGTTGGTGGGTTGGTGTAAGTACTTCTTGCCTGCCCCCAAACATTATCGCCTGTCCAGCCAAGATTGCGAAATGTGACATTCTGACCCGGAAAGCGAGTGGTTAGAGCCAGTTCCAGGTAACCAAACTGGAATTCATTTTCGAATAACGAATTGCCAAGAAAAACGATTTTATCGCCGTCTTTAAGTTCAAACTTGTCCTGTGACTGACTTTGTACAACGGTTGCTATACAAAGGAGGGCGAATAATAAAACAACAGAACCAACCGAAGCCGGTACTCGTATCTTTCTCATGCATTTTTGGTTTAGGAATTGAGGTAGTCAATCTTGCCGCCGATGACTATGCTAACGCGGTAACAAGACGTACAAGAGGTAAAGAAGCTTTTTGAATGAAGTTAATGGTACAGAAAAATAAAAAATAAACGAAATATAAAGGTTTGTGATTATTTGATCTGATTATCAGTATTTTAATGTTTTTCTGTGATAAAAAAAGATTAAAATGTGTCAATATTATATCAAAGTAAATGTGACAGAGATAGCGGGTGTGTTGATGTCTGTGGGGACACAGACATCGGTGGAAGAGACGCAGACTTCCAAAAGAAAGACATCGCCCTGTGAAATACACCTGGTCTGAAAGTTACCAGTCAGGTGCAGCGCACTGTGATAAAAAATCGAATAGAAAGCTGAGTGCATTTAACGCGTTACAAACGCGTGACCATTATCGCCACGATTTACAAATCGTGGCGATAATGGAGAGTTATTTTTTCAACGATTTAATATACAGCGTAATCGACTCAATTTCATTGTCATTAAGAATCCCGACAAACGAAGGCATTTCTTCATTATAACCTTTGATGATTTTCACTCCCGGGCTAAGGATTGATTCCCTGATGTATTTTTCATCAGCAATGGCCGAAGTACCGTCTTCAAAATGTCGTACTGATTTATATAAATTCTGGAATGGAGGTCCGTACATACCTTTCACCTGTGTGCCTTCTGAGTGACAGCCGAAACATGCCATTTTCTGAAACAGTTCTTTTCCTTTTTCAGCGCTTGCCATTTCCTCTTTTTCAGTACTCGCAGCAGCTTCCGGTTGTTTCGCTTTTAGCAGGGCAAGGTCAACTGATGCAAATCCGAAACTTGCAGGATCCAACGCAGAGAGGTTGTTGATTGTGAAGTAAAATTGGTCATTCACTTGTTTGCCGTCTTTGGCTTGAATCTGATACGCAACTTCAACCTGCATCACTTCTTTCATATCCTGCACCAGCAGCAATACCTTTTTTCGGTCAGCAGACAGATAAGATGCAACGACGTTCAGAGTTTCTTCACCTGTACTTCCGTCCAGCTTGAAATGCCCGGATCCGTATTCCTGTGTGCGTTTGTAGTCCCATCTTTTTACTTGAAAATGAGAAGCATCCAGCACGCTGTTCGCATCCAGTTCGGAATCGAATGAAAGCATAATTCCCTGCTCGCCAGCTCGGAACTGGTTCGGCATATAACTTGGCTTGCCTGTATACCGCAAACGCATCAATGCACTGATACCCTTGGAACTGGAACCCCAGAGATTGAATCCGGAGATATACATTTGCCCGTCCACGGGATTAATCGTGCCCTTGGAAGTAGGGGCTGGATAGTTGGCTCGGATGTAAGAAACGCCTCCCTGGCTGATAGCCGCAGAACTGTCGATTAATACCCGGAAAAGTCCCGGTCGTGCAAATGAAAAGTGGATCAGGTTATCGTTCAGTGGACCCATTTTGTCGCTTGTAGCCCACGCCTGGCTGATGCTCGATCTATCCACACGGTGAGGAAGCCAGGTAAGTGCCGGAGTAATCGCAGGATTGTCTTTACGGTGTTCCGTAGCAGGTACGCCAAAGTAATCTCCTTTTTTGATCAGATAAATGGGTGTGGAAGGAACAAAGTTTCCTTGCTGGTCTGAGGCGGTTAGCATACCCGTTTTAGGATTCATGCCCAGATAGGGGCCTCGTAAGCCGGTTGCAATGATCTCGTAACTAAGCCCGTCTTTGGAAATTTTCATAACGGTACCATTGTGCCGTGAGCCCTCCCGGAAACCTTTGGCAACCTGTTTGGACACGCCTGGACCATTGCTCTGGCTTCCGCCTTTGGCAATGTAAAAACATCCGTCGGGTCCTAAAACCATGTCAGCCGCCCATTCCCTTGACTCAGCGGATTGAGACATGACATTGGAAAAGTTCTCATAAAAATCCGCAGAACCGTCCTTGTTCATATCGTGCAGACGAACGATCCCTTCACGCCCAAAAACATATATGGTGTCTTTTACAATGTCGATGCTCATCGGCTCATGCAGGCCGGAAGCAAACCGCTTCCATCTGATATTTTGAAGGTTCTTGTCAATTCCTTCCACCGTCCACACATCTCCTTCAAACGTAACGGCTATGGCGCGACCGTCGTTGTGGAAAGCGATGTCAGCTACACGTACATTTCTCTTCCAGGGATTTGGGAGCGGAAGTGTGAGTTGGTCGGTTACGAAGGCCGCTGTATCGGGCGAAAGTTTTCCTTTTGTTACAACGGTTTCATTCCAATATGCAGAGCCTCCTTTTTGGAAATCGGGAAACGATATACGTACTTTCCTGCATAATTTTTCAAATGTCTTTTTCTCTTTTGCCGGGCCTTTCCAGATGGCAATACCCGCTTCTGCGCCTTTTGCTGTTGCGGGTACTTTCACCGTAACGAAACGGTTTTCGGCAATCTCCGGCTGTAAAGCAAAACCACCTTTACCCAAAATGGCAATCGCCGTAACGCTGTCTTTGTTAACACCGTGGTAGAGATAGGCAATTCGTCCTTTTACTTCGCTGGCAGTAGCGTTGGTTACTTCCGCTGCTGTGAGGTACAGTTCCCGCTCCGAACTACCGAACCGGAAGCTTCTTGTGAACGCTATCTGATCACCGAACCTGATGCCTCCGGGCATTTCAAAAACTTCTGTTGTACCAACAGTGTAGTTCAATATCGCTTTATCTCCATAAGCATATACGCCTTTCCACCGTCCCTTTTCCGCAGGCATTGCATCCCAGTTCGGTTCTTCGGCTGATCTTGTTCTGATGTTTTGATAAACTGGCTTATCTGTCGACCAACCCGGATAAGAGCCGGTAGCCACTTTGGGATTGCCTGTGACGGTAGGAACCTTATTGTTCTTATTGAAAAAATCTTTGTACGAAATCTGCGCCATCAGCACCATGGGCAGGTATTTGCCAGTCCAGGCTACCGACATCCGCAGCAGATCTGTGTCAAAAGCAATGTATGCACTGTCGCCTACAGGAACGGATAATATCCTTGCTGCCATGTTATCATCAGGGAAACCAGCTCCCAATTGGCGTGCATCCAGCGATCCGGGAATAAAAGGAAAACCGGGCTCGACAAAAGGATTTAGCACCAGAGAATCGGCGCTATTGGAAGAAATAATACGCTTGTCGGTATATCCTGTAAGAAAAATGGTCAGCCCGATTGAGATTGCCCCCAGATATTTACGGCAGTGCTTTAAAAAAATGAACATGTCAGCGTTAAGTAATTAAACCTCTGGTATTGTGTTGTATCGTTACAGTCGACTGGAATTTTAAAGTCGAAGTGATCATGCTCAAAAGTCGTGAGTAGGGTAGAAGTTACTTGATTCCAGATGTTTATTTTTTAATCTGCTGTCTTCTCAGGACGCTATACTGTTGATGTTTTATCGCGAGGCAGGTATTATTTTAACGGTTTGCCAGGACCTTGGCTTTTTTGTTTTCCGCAAATACTTTGATCATCTGCAACGCCAGCGACAAGATGATCAGGCCCAAACCGATGTAGAAAGGTGCGGTAAGTTCACGGTTCTCTTTGAAAAAAATAATAGCAAGAGCGATGGTATAAACCGGTTCCAGATTGAAACTGAGATTTACGGTAAATGCTGAAATCTTTCGTAGTGCCTGCGTGAGCAGTAAATAGAGCAGAACGGTACAGAACAAAGAAAGCATGGTGAGGTAACCGAAGTCCATCATGGAGGGAATGAGTGTCTCAACCGGGAAGAAATGCAGGTAAATGGGCATCAGCAAACCGATTGCTGCCGCTCCGCCCGTCATCTGGTAAACGGTGATGGTTTCACTTTTGTAGGAATGTGCCAGCCTTTCGTTCACAATGGTGTAAAGCGCGGCAAGTAAAGAGGAAATCACTCCCAGAACAATACCAACGCGATATTTGGAGTCAAAACTGAAAATAAGAACAATACCCAGCAACGTCAAACAGCTGAGAAGGAGCTCAGATACGGCAATTTTTTTCTTATTGATCAAAGGAGCCAGAATGGCGGTGAAGAACCCGTTTAGCGAGAAACAGACTACACCCACAGAAATATTGGAATACTTAATACTTCCGTAAAAGAATATCCAGTGAATTCCCAAAAGGAAACCAGCAAAGGCAATTTTACGAAAATCTCTTCCTGATATTGTTTCCAGTCGTTTGGCAGAGCCCAGAATCAGCAGCAACAATACACTCGAAATTAACATGCGGTACCAAACCAGCAAACCTTCGTTGAGGGTGATCAACTTGCCGAAAACGCCAGTGAAACCTGCCAGTATAATGGCGATATGCAATTGGATGAAAGCTTTTCTCATAACGTACTTAATATGCTAACATCCTTTTGATAGAGAATATCGGTATAATTATTTCCGAATGCCGGAAACAGCAGGTAAAAGTAGTCTATTCCCGGAATAATCTCAAATTGGGTTATGCGTACCAAGCTTCACTCTTGAATAAAATCGCTGGTAATAAATGGTATTTTTTGTCTGATTCAGACGTCGTCAATCTCTACTTAATTCACATGATTTGGGTTAAATATGGTGGCGTTCTGCCTTTGTACAACAGTGTATTTCTGCATCATTTCGTTACATGAATTTCAAAACCGTAAGTTCTACTTTCTTTTACCTGTTGTTCTTCGTGCTGGGTGCGATGATGATGGGCTGTGGTGGTAGCGAACGGAAATCTCTGGCTAAAACAAAACATAAAACTTCTGACAAACTGGATGTGCTTGCTGCTTTGCCCGAATTTGTAACGCATCCATGCGGTAATCCTTCTACCGTAGAAAAAGTGGAATTAGGGAGATTATTGTTTTTTGATCCGATTTTATCCGGCAATAAAGACGTGTCCTGCGCAACCTGTCATCAGCCTGAATTTAATTATGCAGAGTTTCTGGAAACTTCAATAGGGGTGAATGGTAAAGGTAGCGGGAGCAAACGACAGTTTTTGTTGCCTAATGATATTCCATTTGTAAAAAGAAATTCTCAAAGTATTCTGAACACAGCTTTCAATGGAATCAGAAATGGTGCCGTTTACCATGCTGAGTCGGCTCCCATGTTCTGGGATCTTCGGGCGAAAGGGTTGGAGGAGCAGGCGCTCGTGCCGATCAAAACGCTGGAAGAAATGCGTGGACATCAGTATGTGGAAGAAAAAGTGATTGATGAGATAGTGGCCAGAATCAGAAAAATTCCTGAATACAATGTACGTTTTGCAGCGGCATTTAAAGATAATTCGCCTGTCAATGCGGAGAATCTTGCCAAAGCCATAGCAGCTTACGAACGGACACTCGTCGCCAACAATTCCCGGTTTGACCAATACATGCGGGGCGACAGCAACGCGCTTTCTACGGGAGAAAAAGAAGGGCTGAATTTGTTTCTGAAAACAGGTTGCGCCAAATGTCATTCAGGACCTATGCTGTCGGATTTCAAACTGCATACACTGGGCGTTCCCGATTCTCAAAACCGAAAAGAGAGTGATTCCGGAGTGAACGGCGACTATGCTTTCCGAACGCCTACACTGCGAAATCTGCGTTACACAGCGCCATACATGCACAGCGGGAAGTTTAATACGCTGGAACAGGTGCTGCAATTTTATGAAGATATTGCGGGAGGTAAAATCATCAATCCGAATGTGAAACCACAGCAAATGGATACACTCGCGACACAAATGAATGTGAATTTTCGCGACATTTCCAGGATCGTAGAGTTTCTGAATACGCTTAACGACGACACTTTCGACAAGACCATTCCGGCCAGGGTTCCGAGCGGACTTCCGGTGAAAGGTCTGTAAAAAATGGATGGTTTTTTCAAGAGCATATAATTGTATTAATTTGAAAAAGGCCTTTACAGGGATTGATTTCGGCTTTTGTGGTGTTGACTAGTCTTTCAGGTTTTATAAAATTGCATCATATGGATTTACAATTAACAGGAAAAACAGCATTTATAAGTGGCTCAACACAGGGAATTGGTTTTGCCATTGCTCAGAAATTATTGGAAGAAGGAGCGACGGTAATTATCAACGGACGTTCGGAAGCCAGGGTGATTGAAGCAATAGAGAAATTACGGGTAATTGTGCCGGAAGGACTTATATCCGGAGCTGCCGCAGATTTCTCCAAGGTAGAAGAAGTGAATACGCTTCTCGAAAATCTGCCGGATGTAGATATTCTGATCAATAATGCCGGGATTTTTGAACCCAAGCCATTTGTTGAAATTGCCGATGAAGAATGGTTTCGGTTTTTTGAAGTGAATGTGCTCAGCGGAGTGAGGCTTGCGAGGTATTTCTTTCCAAAAATGCTGGCTAAGGACTGGGGACGTATTATGTTTATTTCCAGTGAATCGGGTGTGAATATTCCTGAGGAAATGATCCATTATGGAGCGACCAAAACCATGCAGCTGGCCGTGAGCCGCGGTTTGGCAGAGCTTACCAAAGGAACCAACGTTACGGTGAATGCTATTCTTCCCGGACCGACCAAATCGGAAGGGGTAGGTGAGTTTGTAAAACAACTGGCGACATCTGCCAATGTCACACCCGAGGAAGCCGAAAAGGATTTTTTCAAAACAGCAAGACCATCATCATTACTTCAGCGTTTCGCATCGGTAGAGGAAATCGCGAATTTGGTTACCTACGTCGCCAGTCCGCTTTCATCCGCAACCACCGGCGCCGCCCTGAAAGTAGATGGGGGAGTAGCGAAGTTTATTATATAAAAAAGTACATATGTCTTCTGAAAAAAGAATTATTAAAACAGCCCTGCTGTCTTACGGAATGTCGGGCAAAATTTTTCATGCCCCATTTCTTAATCTTCACCCCGGTTTTGAAATCACGGGTTCATGGGAAAGAAGCAAGAAGCTGATACAACAGGATTATCCCGAAGTGAAAAGTTATCCGTCTCTGGAGTCGATTCTCGAAGATGAGGAAGTGGAGCTGGTAATTGTCAATACGCCCATCGATTCTCATTTCGAATACACTAAAAAAGTATTGCTCGCAGGGAAACATGCCGTGGTGGAAAAAGCATTTACAGCAACATTGGCAGAAGCCAAAGAGCTGGAAGCGCTCGCAAAAGAGAAAGGTTTGAAGTTATCTGTATTTCAAAATCGCCGGTGGGACAGTGATTATAAAACGGTTAAAAATATTGTCAATAAAGGTGTTTTGGGAGAATTGGTAGAAGTTACCTTTTCTTACGAACAGCATAGTCCGGAGCTGAATGCAAAAGCGCACCTTGAAACGCCTACGCCGGGATCTGGATTGCTGAAAGACAGAGGATCGCACGTGACCGACCAGGCGCTGCATTTGTTTGGTATGCCAAAAGCAGTTTATGCCGATTTACGCATTGTGCGCCCGGGTTCTCAGGTCAATGACTATTTCGAATTGTTGCTTTTTTACGACAAACTTCGGGTAAGGCTCAAAGGCGGTTTTGTTGCCAGAGAAGCCGTTCCTGCTTATGTAATTCAGGGATTGAAAGGATCATTCCTGAAAAGTCGGGGAGATTTGCAGGAAGACAAACTTGTTGCCGGAGAAAAACCCAATACAACTGACTGGTGTACCGAGCCGGTTGAAAAACAGGGAATTTTGCACACGGAGATCGACGGCCAAATTGTTAGAAAACAGATTGAAACTGAAAAGGGAAACTATCTGGATTATTTCGAAGGTATTTATCAGTCTATCGTGAATAATACTACTGAACCTGTTACAGCGTCAGATGGTGTAAATACAATGACGATCATTGAAGCAGCCATACTGAGTGATACAGAGAAGCGAGTAGTATCTCTTTAAGGTTATCGTAATTTATGAAAACGCCGGCAGGATTTTGAAGTCCTGCCGGCGTTTTTGTTGTATTTTTAGAGACATAAAAGCCACTCGTATTATGAATTTCAGACATTTACTATTTCTTCTTTGTTTTTCTGGTGCCAGCTACGCTCAGCAATTTAAAGCTTCTGTTTCCGATCTTGCTTTTATATCCGGAACCTGGCAGGTGAAACACGAGTGGGGTGATATGGAGGAGTATTGGGGCACCCCAATAGGCAATTCAATGGTATCAAGTTTTCGTTGCGTTAAAGATGGCAAGCCTGTTTTCTATGAATTTGTTATCATCGAACAGGAGGGAGACACCCCCGTTATGAAGCTACGGCATTTTAATCCGGGCAGTATCGGCTGGGAAGAAAAAAATGCTCCTTTATCCTATCCGCTCGTTTCTTTGGAGAGTAACAAAGCCGTCTTTGAAGCAAAAGATCAATCCGTACGGTTGATATATGCTGTGGTTTCTGATAAACTGGATGTGATTTTGGAAGAGAAAAATAAGAAAGGCGAGTGGGAGAAAATCGTCTTCAATTTCTTGCGTAAAAGGGAATAGGATTTACACGGATTTGAATTTTGGGACAACCATCCCCGCTGCCATCCCGACAAAACTCGCCAGCAAACCATACAGCAACGGAGGATGTACAGTTTCCAGTTTTACACAAGCCAACCATACAACGAGCCCAGCAACCATTGAAATGATACAACCGGTCTGGTTGGTGTTTTTCCAATACAAACCTGCTGCCAATGGCACAAAAAGGCAGACAAGACTGAATGCGGAAGATTCGGCGACAAGTTCAAAAATACTTTCACGGGTAGATGCCATATAAATACAAACCGCAGTGATAACCACAATGCCAATGCGGATAATGGCCAGGAGTTGTTTATCCGTCAGCTCTGGCCTGAAAAACTTAACAATATTCTCTCCCAAAATAGCGGCAGGAGCCATAATGGCACTGCTTGTCGTACTCAGGATTGCAGACACAAGAGCACCGAAGAACATGATCTGAAGAGGCAGGCTCATGTGTTGCAAAACCATATTGGGAATGATCATTTGTCCGTCAGCGCCGGTAGCAGCAGGGTACAGATAATGCCCGCAAAGGCCGATGAACAGGGGAAGCAGCGCTACGGTGAGGTACATCAAAGATGAAAGTAATGTGGCCTTGACAGAAACATCAGCAGATTTTGCAGACATGACACGTTGAAAAACGTCCTGTTGCGGGATAGATCCAAGCCCGATTGTGATCCAGGCGGCTAAGTATTGGGCATAACCTTTGAAGGTGAACTCCGGATAGAATCTGAAAAAATCCTTTGGTGCGGCTTCAATTAACGGTGTGAAACCGCCGACTTTGACATACAAAACCACTGAAACAATCAGCAGGCCGGCAATGATCATAATGGTTTGGATAAAATCGGTGATCGAAATCGACCACATGCCTCCCCAGATCGTATATAAAACGACCACCACCGAACTGAGCAGAATACACTCAGTAAGCGGCCAGCCTAAAACGATTTTAAGCACAATCCCCATGGCAAGCAACTGTGCAGCAATCCAGCTGAAATAGGAAGGAATGATGAGTACAGCAGAAAGTAATTCCGCATTTCGTCCATAACGTATTCTGAAAAAATCACAGAACGTAATGATGTTCATTTTATAGAATCGCCGGGCAAAGAACATCCCGACCAGAAAAAGGCAGAGAGCAGCTCCGAAGGGGTCTTCAATAATACCCAGCACACCATGCTGAATGAATTCGGAAGGTGCTCCCATGATGGTTTCCGAACCGAACCAGGTAGCAAATGTGGCAGATGCTGCCAGAATGAGCGGAAGTTTTCTTCCCGCCAAAACAAAGTCAGTCGTCGTTTTTATTCTTTTTGAAGCCCAAAGTCCTATCGCCAGATTGAGCAAAAGATAAATGATGATAGAGAATGCAAGCATCGGTGCTGAGGTGTTTATTGTTTCACAGTGCAAACAACGACTTCCGTTTAAGATAAAACAAGCACAAATCGGAAAACTGACTTTTTATGGCAGTATAGGTAAATAAAAAAGCCGGAAACAATGAAAATTCACTGCTCCCGGCCTGGCATTAAACACTGATTGAAATATTATCTCGGACCGTGCGTGCGGCCGTTATGTCCATATTGACGTGCGTTGTTTCTGCTATTGCCACGCTTGTAATGTTTGGCGCGGCGATTCTCCCGATACACCACTCTCGGTGGCGGACTTGGTCGTACTACAACCACTCGTCTGGGCGGTGGAGGCGGTGGGTAGTGTCGGTATCCGTACCCATTGTCATAGGCAGGATGATAAGACCGGTATGTACAGGATGAAATGCTTACCGCTGCTATCAGCGTCATTACGATGGCTATTCCTATTCTGTTTTTATTCATGGCTTCAATTGTTGTTTGATACCTTAAAAACGACTTGTTCCTGGTAATAGTGCCTTCCGAATTTCAAACAAATGTTAATAACAAAATAGTTATCCACAGTGTTAACTGCTACTAAATGTGGTGTAAATGGCTGTAAATAGACTTACTGTGGATACGTTAACAGGTTATCCACAGTATTGATGTGGATAACTAATGTGGACAAGTGTGGATAAGTTTTTTAGAAATGTGGATAGTGTAGCGTAATAATTTATCAGGACATAAAAAAGTCAGGTATAGACCGGTTCAGTTGGTGGTTCATGAAAATGAACGGTAATGACTGAAAATGGACTATACCTGACAAAAACAATTTGCGAACTAAAATGTGAGTTTATGCCTCAACGTCATAGATCAAAACTCTTTCCCAAAGGTGTGCGTTTTCTTCAATGAATTTTTTATGTAAAGGATGAACCTGATAAACGTCATGACCAGCTTCATCGTCAAATATCAGGATTTCAGCAAAATCATAAGTCGCGTCAATAACCGGGCGACGTGTAGCGGCAGGAGGGCCAATGTATACCGATTTGATGGACTCGATGGCCTCCAATGATTTTATCCCTTTCAGAAGTGCAGCGCGTGCTTCTTCGTTGTCTTTTTCTTTAAGCCAAAAAAATACGTTGTGTACAAACATGTAATGAACAGTTATGAATTGAGAATGAAAAGTGCGTTTTATAAACAGCTAATTATACGAATTTAGCTGTTTTGCTTTAAAGACACATATTTTATGAATTTACTTCTGAAATCGCCGAACCGGGATTCTCCTCGATTTCGTGGACTTTTATAGCTTTATCAAGCTTAAAAGAAAAGGTGGTTCCTTTATCGGGTTTCGACATCACAGCTATTTTGGTATCGTGGGCATTGATGATGTGTTTCACAATAGCCAGGCCAAGTCCGGTGCCGCCGCGTTCTTTTGAGCGGCTCTTGTCAACCCGGTAAAACCTTTCAAAAATACGGTTCAGGTGTTCCTGCGGTATACCCGGACCATTGTCCCTGATCGCAATTTCAACCTGCTTTTTACTCTCATTGAAATGCACGATCACCTTTCCGCCCTCATTTCCATACTTGATGGCGTTCTCGATCAGGTTCAGTAAAACCTGTTCTATGCGATCCTGATCGGCAATTACCAGCACGGCGCCAATGTCGTCTGGTTTTACTTTCAGAGATACATTTCTTTGAGAAGCAATGTTTTCCAGTCTGCTAAATATGTTCAGCGTCAATTTATGAATGTCAACCTGGGTGAGGTTCATTTTGATGTCTCCCGTCTCCATCTGAGAAAGTACGAGCAAGTCCTTTACCAAAATATCCAGACTGTCCAGGTTGTTGGCGGCTTTCCTTAAAAAGCGTTCACGGACTTTGTCATCTTCCATAGCGCCGTCAAGCAACGTATGGATAAATCCCTGGGCAGCAAAAATGGGCGTTTTGAACTCGTGAGAAACGTCTGCCAGAAACTCTCTTCTGAATAATTCAAGCTTTTTTAGCTCATCAATCTCCTTTTGTTTTTTTGTTACATATACAAAAATCTCATCATTGATCGTCTTCATCGGATTCGATTCATGAATCAGCTTTTTACGCGGAGTCATGTTGAAATCCCTCATTTTGAGCTTATGGATGGTCCGGTACATTTTGTTGACTTCCCTGAAAACCAGAATATCAACCGCATATAATACAAGAAAGAAAGAGGAGATAAACGATGAAATGGAAGCCACAAAAAGCATACTCGTTGCCGTTCTGTCTACAAATGCCAGAAAAGTAGTGGTGATCAGCGAGATAAGAAACGCCAATATAAAGGCGATAAAACGGGGACTTAAAGACATGTTGAATGTAGCTGTTGGCTTTTGGCAGCCAGCTTTAGGCTTATTTTAAAATTTAGCATTTGAAGCCCTTGATTAGGAGTTTCAAATAATCTATAAAGTTACTAATCTGATGGATTTATTTCTTAAAGGGTCGCTTTCTTAATATTCAGGTAATATTGAATGCATATAAACAAAAAAAGGAGAAAGCCGATTGACTTTCTCCCCATATCTTCTAAATCAAAATCTAAATTAAAAACCTCCGCGGTACTTGTAAGTACTGGACACTTTGTCAATCGCAACAATGTATGCTGCAATACGAAGCGATACTTTATATTTCAACGAAGTTTCGTAAACCTTATCAAACGAATCTTTCATAATCCGGTCTGTACGGCGGTTTACACGTTCAAGCGTCCATTTGTATCCGATTCGGTTTTGAACCCATTCGAAATACGAAACCGTAACTCCACCAGCGTTGGCCAAAATATCCGGAACAACCATAATTCCCTTGTCATTGATGATGTCATCGGCTCTGAAAGACGTCGGTCCGTTCGCACCTTCAACAATCATTTTTGCCTGAATGCTTTCAACATTTTTTCTTGTGATTACATCTTCCTTGGCAGCCGGAACCAGCACATCAACCGGAATTGTGAAAATATCATCTCCTGATATCATTTCCGCTCCTGCAAAACCTTCCAATGAACCTTTATTATTGTCGCGGTAACTGATTGCCGCGTCAATGTCAATTCCTTTGTCGTTGTAATACGCGCCGGAAATATCGCTGATCGCATGAATTGCCACACCACGTTCTCTCAACAGTGAGGCCGCATGTGAACCCACATTTCCGAAACCCTGCACCACAGCAGTCGCACGATAAGGATTGATCCTCAATTTCTCCATACCTGCCAAAGCTGACACCATTACACCACGACCGGTAGCTTCAGTACGTCCCAATGATCCGCCCAAAACAAGCGGTTTTCCGGTCACGACAGCAGGAATTGTCATGCCTTTTGCTTTGGAATATTCGTCCATAAGCCAGGCCATTTCGCGTGGACCGGTTCCCATATCCGGTGCAGGAATGTCCTGATCCGGTCCGAAAACATCCAGCATCGCCGTTGTATATGCACGCATCAATCGCTCCATTTCACCGGCAGACATTTCACGAGGATTACAAGCAACACCTCCTTTTGCACCACCGTAGGGAATATCTACAACCGCGCATTTCCAGGTCATCCAGGCCGCAAGTGCTCTTACTTCATCCAGGTTCACAGCAGGATCGAAACGAATCCCGCCTTTACTTGGCCCTAAAATGGTGGAATGTATAACGCGGTAACCTTCAAAAGTCCGGATTTCGCCGGAATCCATCGTCACGGGCAGACCAACAATGACTTGTTTACGCGGAACTTTCAGGATATGATACATCTCTTCGGAAATTCCCAAAAGCTCAACGGCTTTGTCAAATCGCTGCATCATGGACTCCAACGGATTCTCTTTATCCTTAATTGGAGCAGGTTCTATATACGACATCTTTATTTAAATTAAAATCCTGATATTAAGTATGTTAATGAATTTAACAGAATTATCAACACAAACATACAGTATTTAGGCAGATAAAAACAAAAAACTAAATATTCTTGAAATGATACAATAAAATACAAAAAGTAGATTGTTTTAAGCTCTTCATCAACCTAAAAATGATTGAATAGAATTATGCCAATTATCCAAATTTGTTGGAAGATTTTGAGGGTTTTTTGGAATGGAAGAAAATGGGAAAGTTTTAAAGATTTTTATTGAAAGGAGGAAAAATAAAAAAGTTTCACGCAAAGATGCAAAGGAGAGCAAAGGTCGCAGAGAACAAGAACTTAGTGGTCTTTGCCTTTAACTTCTTTTTTGCTTTGCGTGAAATCTTAGACTTGCACAGCTTTGGAATGCAAGAAGGAAAAGAGTTTCACGCAAAGATGCAAAGGAGAGCAAAGGTCGCAGAGAACAAGAACTTAGCGGTCTTTGCCTTTAACTTCTTTTGCTTTGCGTGAAATCTTAGACTTGCACAGCTTTGGAATGCAAGAAGGAAAAGAGTTTCACGCAAAGATGCAAAGGAGAGCAAAGGTCGCACAGAACAAGAACTTAGCGGTCTTTGCCTTTAACTTCTTTTGCTTTGCGTGAAATCTTAGACTTGCACAGCTTTGGAATGCAAGAAGGAAAAGAGTTTCACGCAAAGGTGCAAAGGAGAGCAAAGGTCGCAGAGAACAAGAACTTAGTGGTCTTTGCCTTTAACTTCTTTTGCTTTGCGTGAAATCTTAGACCTGCACAACTTTGGAATGCAAGAAGAAAAAGAGTTTCACGCAAAGGTGCAAAGGAGCTCAAAGAGCGCGAAGTTGAATTCTCTGCGGTCTTTGCTCTTCTTTTTTGCTTTGCGTGAAATCTTTAACATGCATAACCTACAATCCCAGTTCCCTCAAAAAACCTTCTCTGTAATTACTACCAATAGGAATCTCCGTTTTGTTAATAAACAGTCGGTTTCCCTCGATGTGATCAATTTTGGATTTGTTGATAATGAACGATCGGTGGATTCTCAGGAAGAGCGACTTGGGCAGCAGCTCCTCAAAACTGGAAAAAGTCATGGCCGGGAGCAGGGTGTTCTGTGTGGTAACAATTTTGGTATAATTCCCGCTCGCTTCCGCATACAGCAAATCCTGATGCAGGATTTTGAAAATTTTACCATCAGTTTTTATAAAAATATAATCCTCTGTTTTGCTGTCAGTATTTTCCGGAACAGATAGGGGCTGAGCTTGTAGTCTTTCCATTGCCTTATCAACGGCAACGATAAAGCGTTCAAGGGAAAACGGTTTTAATAAATAGTCACAGGCGGAAAGTTCGAAAGCGTCCAGGGCGTATTCTTTGTATGCAGTCGTGAAAATGACTTGCGGTGGATTTTTTAGTGTTTTCAAAAAAGTTACGCCATCCATCACCGGCATGTTGATGTCCAGAAACAAAATATCAATTTTGTGCTGATGCAAAATGGCTTTGGCTTCCAATGCGTTGCCGCTGGAAGCCACAATATTCAGGTACGGCAAATGCCCGCAATATGTTTTTATAATATCTCTCGCAATGGGCTCGTCATCGACGATCAGGCAGTTGAATTTCATGTTTTTTAGCTGTGAGCGATTAGCTTGGTTGTCTATCAAAGTATAGTTGTGCTACTTTCTCCCCTGGCTCCTTTCCCAATGCCCTTGCCTCACTTTATTTTCAATTTCAGATTCACAATATAACTTGTTTCCTCGTTTTCGATTTCGAGTTCATGCTGCTTTGGGTAAAGTAATTGGAGTCTTTTGTTTACGTTGACTAATCCAAAACCACTGCTTTTATTGATAACAGAAACTTCTTCCTCTTTTTTCTGATGCGAATTTTTGGCATAAAACAAAATGGAATTGCCCCAGATTTTGAGAGAAAGATTGATGAAAATCTTTTCATCGGCTGTGTTTTTGGAATGTTTGAAAGCATTTTCGATGAAAACGATCAATAACATCGGTGCAATTTTGATTGAAGCATCGCTTACCTTTTCAATGTCTGTGTTCAACACGAGCCTGTCGCCGATTCTTATTTTTTCAAATTCAATGTAATTGTCAATGTAGGCTAGTTCATCTTTAAGTGGAACAAAGGTTTCAGCAGAATCGTAGACGGAATAGCGCAGCAATTCGGATAGTTTTAGCAGCAAAGGCGGAATTTTCTCGTGCTGGGTGATCGACAGTCCGTACAGATTATTGAGTGTATTAAACAAAAAATGTGGGCTGAGCTGAGATTGCAGGAGATGTAGTTCACTCTGGCTATGTGCCGCAAGCGTCTGGGCTTCTTTCAGCTCATCTTGTCCGATGTGCCGGGCCATTTTTACAAATATGCCAAGAAGGGTACTTGCCAGCAGAAATGGCAACCAATACATGAGCAAATTAAGTGCGGGGCGGTTGACAAACGGGCGGTCGCCATGGTAAAAAATCCAGGCAATACATACGACAATCGTCACGCCAAGGGCTATCAGTATTTCATAAGAAATTCTTCCGCCACGATTAAGCCAAAATTCAGTGAGATAACGACCCAAAAAAACACTAATAAGGAAAAAACCTGCACCAATTGTTGCCACAATTTCAACCTCGCCTGTACCAACAGCCTCCGCATAAAAATGGATTGCAAACCACATGATGGCTCCTGCAACTCCGGTGAGAATCGTGTAAAGTCCTAATTTAAAATCGCTTTCGTCAATCCCTTTTACTTTGATCATCTGCTTTTCAGTTTGCCTTTGTTGATGAATGGCTACAAAGGTGTCTGTTTTTGTCGGTCACTATAAAAATCACTGTTGAACGATTTGAAATTCCTGACAGAAACAGGAAAATGGCTGATCAAATATTTTGACACGGTAAAACCACATTCCGTCAGTGATTTGGGAAGTTACAACACTATTTTTTTATGTAGCGGTTTCCATGGCCAATATTTGCTTCATACAATAAGCAATTGAAACACAGCCATGAAAACGTTAGCCAATTTATTAATCATACTGTTTTTGTCAAACACCATTTACGCGCAATCATCCGGCAAAATGATCTCGGGTGTGGTGAAAGACGCAAGTAACGAAGTGTTGCCGGGATCAACCGTACGTTTGTTGCAAGCCATAGATTCTGCTATGGTCGCGGGGGATGTGACCGATGGGAACGGGAAATTCCAGTTCGTTAATCTGCAAAACAATAGCTACTTGCTCGCTATTACCTCGCTGGGGCAAAAGGAATTTGTAAGTGTACCGCTCACAATCAGCGATGTGCAGAATACGATTGTTTTACCGGCCATCATTTTGCTACCTGCCAAAAGTGTTGAATTAAAAGAGGTTACGGTGAAAGCAAAAAAGCCGCTGATTGAGCAGGATATTGATAAAACGATTGTGAACGTGGAATCGATGATCAGCAGTGCGACGAGCAATACCATGGAGGTTTTGGAAAAAACGCCGGGAATTTCGATTGGGAGTAGTGGAGAAATTAGCCTGAATGGGAAGAGCGGCGTGATGGTTTTGATTGATGGCCGAAGTACCTACATGTCTGGACAGGATCTGGCGGCGTATCTCAAATCACTTCCTGGCGGATTGCTGGATAAAATTGAACTGATCGACAATCCTTCGGCGAAATACGACGCTGCCGGTAATGCGGTAATCAACATTCGTTTGAAAAAGAACAGAGCTGGTGGATTTACAGGAAGTGTGTCCATGGGTTTGACACAAGGGAAATACGCCCGAAACAACGATGCTTTGAACCTGAATTACAGTCAGAAAAAGGTAAATGTGTTCGCCAATTTGGGTTATAATTACGAAAAAAATTATGCACTGGATATTTACGACAGACGGTTTTACGATGCTTCGTCAAAACTCATTTCCACGGTGAATCTGGTGAATGATCAGGTGTATAAAAATAAAGGTTTGAACGGTAATTTTGGACTGGATTTCGCTGCCACTTCGAAAACAACCTTGGGCCTGATTGTCAACTTGAACAGAACAAACAGAAATGGAATTTTTGAATATGAAAGCAAGAATTACAATGTGGATCGTATGCTGGAACTGGCAGGTTCAGGAAGTACAGTTGGTGGTGATAAAAGAACCAATACTGGTCTAAATTTGAACATGTTACATAAGTTCAATACTTCGGGTCGTGAACTTTCGGCTGATGTGAATTATCTGCATTATGTAAACAAGGGGAATCAAATGCTACAAAACCTCACTTTTAATCGGAATGAATCGCTGATCAACCGAACCGATTTCGTCTATTTGACTCCTTCGAACATCAACATTTACACCGCCAAAGCAGATTATGTGCATCCGTTGAAAAACAAAGGGAAAATTGAAGCAGGTTTCAAATCCAGTTTGATCAACAACGACAATGTGTTTGATTTCTATAATTTGAAGGATGGAACACAGGTGATCGACAACGGCAATTCCAACCATTTTAAATACCAGGAAAACATCAATGCGGTTTATCTGAATGGACAAAAATCGTGGAAACGATTTGGAGCACAATTAGGTCTACGTGTTGAAAATACGCAGATTGAAGGAAATCAATTGGGCAATGAGGAAGTGGCAGGAGTGAAGTTTACCAAAAACTACACAGGATTTTTTCCAAGTGCTTTTGTGAGTTACAAACTGGATGACAACGGGAAAAATACATTTGTGCTGATGGCAGTCAGAAGAATCAGCCGGCCCAATTATCAGTTGTTGAATCCATTTGTTTTTCAAAGAGATCAGTATACATATAGTTCGGGAAACCCGGATATCAATCCGCAATACCAAAATAGATTAGAGCTTAAATACCAGCACAAGCAAATCCTGAATATGGGTTTGAGTTATAACAAATTTACAAATACCATATTACCTGCAACGCTGATTGTCGACAGTATTTTTTTGAATCGTCCGGATAACATCAAAGGAGGTTACATGCTGCTGTTGAACACGAGTGTGAATAGCCAGGTGACCAAATGGTGGTATACCAATACAACGCTGCGGCTTTCAAGAATCGGCATCCGGGGAGTTTCGCAAGGAGCAAGTCTGGATTTTAATACCAACATAGCCAGACTGGAACTCAACAATTATTTCACTTTGAGCAAAACCGTAAGCGCGGAATTTGGCGGATATTACGCCAGCCGGGATTTCGTAGCGCAGGCCGTGACGAAGGGCATGTATATTCTGAATGCTTCTATTCAAAAGAGAATTTGGGACGGAAAAGGCAGCATTCGTATATCCGCAAACGATATTTTCCATTCCTGGGTCTACCACAACAAGTCAATCAGCTTGTTCCAATCTGAGTATTTCCAAACTAACGAGACCAACACACAACGAATTGGAGTAGCTTTCACCTACCGCTTCGGGAAAGATACATTTGCAAGAAAACGCAGGCATAATGACAATGCTTCGGATGATGAGAAGGGGAGGCTTTGAAGGGAGAAGTTATTTTCGGGAAGTAGTTAAGTAGTTAGAAATGGGAAGTTAAGGAGTTATTGTCGCCGTCGTTTGTGTCCTCACAAACGACCAGAGCGAAGGTTTAGGATTATGTTTTTAGTGACACAAAAGTATAAATAAAAGTACTTTGAATAACAAAGTAAATTCAATTATCTTTGAGGATTGCAGCCGTGGTTTGTGTCCTCACAAATGACCGTGGCGAAGGAATAAGAGTTCGTTTGTGGAGACACAAACGAAGGCGAAATTTGTTTAATCTTAACCATTATCGATTATGCAAAACAAGATTGGTGTAATCAGCGGATTTCTATTTGGTGTAAGTGGCTTTCTTTTTATGTTTAAATTGATCATCCTCGATCATGTTCCACCATCGGATGAGCTTGCTCCGGGCATTGTTGTCATTATGTCTGTTTTATCAGGATTTGCGTTTGCTTTTATTGGTTCATTAATTCAAAACCGTTATTCTAAGAAGGGAAATTACAAGATCTGAGTGAAGGAATAGGGTTCGTTTGGGAGGACACAAACGAAGGCAGAAATATGATCATGCAAAGTAAATTCATGTTACTGAATTAGTGCGATTCGTTTGTGAAGACGCAAACGAAGGCGAAAAATTCCTATTCGTGTTAATTCGTGGCTAAAAAAAGCAATCAAAAACAAAAAAAGGAAACGCAAAATGCGCTTCCTTTTTTAACTTCTCTAACTTGAAAAACTTTATGGTTATACCATTTCCATTTTGGCACCATATCTCTTGCGATCGTTTTCTTCCAGGTAGATCTTACGCATACGCATGTTAAGCGGCGTAACTTCCAGGTACTCATCCTTTTGGATGTATTCCATAGATTCTTCCAGAGAGAAATTGATTTTTGGAGCAATTCTTAGTCCATCATCCGTACCAGAAGCACGCATGTTGGTCAATTTTTTCGCTTCCTGTAAGTTTACAACGATATCGTTTGGACGGTTATGTTCTCCAATTACCTGTCCGCCGTATATTTCATCACCTGGTTCCACGAAGAAACGTCCGCGATCTTGTAGTTTGTCAATTGTATAACCTGTTGCAGGTCCAGTGTTTTTCGAAATGATCGATCCACTGATACGTCCTGGGATTGGGCCACGGAATGATCCGAATTCTTTGAAACGGTGTGTCATAACCGCTTCTCCTTGTGTAGAAGTCAATACGTTAGAACGAAGACCGATCAAACCTCTTGAAGGAATAAGGAATTCAAGGTGTTGCAAATCTCCTTTTGGTTCCATGATCAATAACTCACCTTTACGCTGTGTTGCCAATTCGATCACTTTTCCGGCAGTTGATTCTGGTACATCTACAACCAATGTTTCGATTGGCTCCAAACGCTCACCGTTTTCGTCTGTTTTGAACAATACCTGTGGCTGACCCAATTGTAATTCATAACCTTCACGACGCATCGTTTCTATCAAAACTGACAAGTGAAGAATACCACGTCCAAATACAAGGAATTTATCTTCTGTATCCGTTGGCTCTACACGAAGTGCAAGGTTTTTCTCTGTTTCTTTCAACAGACGATCACGAAGATGACGTGATGTTACGAATTTACCTTCTTTACCAAAGAAAGGAGAGTTGTTGATGGTGAACAACATGTTCATGGTTGGCTCATCAACAGCAATACGAGCGATTGGCTCTGGGTTTTCAAGATCAGCGATGGTATCACCAATTTCGAAATCTTCAATACCAGTCACTGCGCAAATATCACCGGCAGTAACTTCCGCTACTTTCACACGGCCAAGACCTTCAAATGTCTGAAGTTCTTTTACTTTCACTTTTTTGATCACACCGTCAGCTTTGCAAAGCGACAATGTCTGTCCTTCCTTGATCGTTCCGCGTTTCACACGACCGATAGCGATACGGCCAACGAATGCGTTGTAATCAAGAGAAGTGATCTGCATTTGCAAAGTACCTTCTTCAATCACCGGTTCAGGGATTGACTCAATGATGGTATCAAGCAAATAAGTAATGTTGTCAGTTGGGTTTTGCCAGTCTGGACCCATCCAGCCTTGTTTTGAAGAACCATAAACGGTTTTGAAGTCAAGCTGATCTTCAGTAGCGCCAAGGTTAAACATCAAATCAAATACGTTTTCCTGAACTTCTTCAGGACGGCAGTTTTCTTTGTCAACTTTATTTACAACCACGATCGGCTTCAAACCAAGATCGATTGCTTTACCCAAAACGAAACGAGTTTGAGGCATTGGGCCTTCAAATGCATCCACAAGAAGCAAAACACCATCCGCCATTTTAAGTACGCGTTCCACTTCGCCACCAAAGTCGGCGTGACCCGGAGTATCAATTACATTGATTTTGAAATCTTTGTAACGAACAGATACGTTTTTAGAAGTGATGGTAATACCACGTTCCCGTTCAAGGTCATTGTTATCAAGAATAAGGTCATCAAACTCCTGGTTATCGCGAAATAACTTTGAAGCGTGAATGATTTTGTCAACCAATGTTGTTTTGCCGTGGTCAACGTGCGCAATAATTGCGATGTTACGAATTGCTTGCATTGTTTTATAGATCAATTGTTTACGGCTTTCAAACCGCAGTGTTTGTGTTCTGTTGACTAAGTGCCTGGCTTTGTTCTAAGTGAAATTTAGTCAAACAGGGTGCAAAGGTAATGAGTTTTTTCGCTGAATAACAGTATTTTACAATTAATTTATTGTTACGAACGTAAAAAAGATGTTTGGGATAAGAGAAGTGCAAAAAGTGAAAAAAGTTATTGGATGGTTGCAATTTCTGGTTTAGCGGATAATTTGCCCTTCCCACACTTTCGACTCGGGGTTTGGATCCTGGTAGAAAGTAGCTCTTTTTGCTAATTCGTCAATTTTTATTCTATACTCAGTCGGAAGCGGTTCGCCTTTTTTTGGAATGAAACCTATCTTGATATCGGCATGCGCAGGATTTTGTCTTTTTGGAGTGCTGACTATATCGGCTTGTATACTTCTTACTTGCTCTGCCGTTATTGATGCCAAACCAAAGTATCTCCTTTTCTCTGATGGTTTTTCATTTGACTTTCCAAGATTTTTACAAAAATCAGCAGTGCTATAAGCCAGCCGAATTACAGAGACCTCATCAATATCAGCTGGTGAGCGAAATGCGTTTGGAAGAATCTGCCTTGATCCGTCTTTTAAAAATTTAACATTAATAGGAGAAAAAATAATTCTTACAATTGTTTCATGATCGGCGATAGTGTGTGGAATTTGTGACATTAAATCAAACTTATAGATGATGCAAGTTTGCTGATTTCAGTTGGCATAATTGATATATTATCAAATTGTTGCGTTTCTGCGGAGTTAAATTGGACATAGTAGGAAAAGGAAGTGTTACCTACTTCCAGTGATAGAATCTCATTCGATTCGTTCTCCCATTCAAAGGAAATTGTACCGTGAGGATTGGGATACAAATTTGTTAGTTTATCCAATAATACATTATCCGATAACTGGTTAGTCAACATAATCGCATTTGCAGCACTTTCGACTTCAAGCGGTACAGCCTCATAGCCATCCCAGCTGTGGTTGAGGCTCACAAAGGATATGATTTCCTTAATTACATCATCCCGCTTAAAATTCGTTTCTTTAATATAACTCTCCATCATTCAGCGAATTAATTCATTGATTAGCATTGCTTACAGCGCCCGTAAAATCGTTTTTATGTTTGGGCGTTTAACATTTAAAATTAATCATTAATAACTAAAAGTACTCCTGTCGCTAAATAAAACTGGTTAAATTTTCACCTGAAACTGTGATCGTATTTCCGAATTTGTCTTCATCATTCCGTTTCTTTGTAAAAATTGTAGTCCATTTTATAGTTAACCATGAATAAAAACTTACTGGCGGGCATGTTTCTGTCTGTCACAACATTAGCTTATGCGCAGGACGATGCCTCCAAATATGCCGAAAGCATTACTCCTGCTGATTTAAAGAAACATTTGGTTATTATCGCCTCCGACAGTCTGGAAGGTCGTGATACAGGGTCGCCGGGTCAGAAGAAAGCTGCGGAGTATGTAGTAAAGTATTTTAAAGAATATGGGTTGCAGCCCATTGCCACATCAGCTGACGGATCAAAATCCTTTCTCCAAAAATACAACCTGTATAAAAGAACCTGGGGAGATGTTTATGTAAAAGCGGCTGGCAAAAAGTACGCTTTGGATAAAGATTTCTACCTGAATGGAATACTCAACGTTCCTCAGGAAGAGAGCAGTGCCGTTGTTTTTGCCGGTTTTGGTATCCAGGACGCTTCGTATAACGACTATGCAAATCTGGATGTGAAGGATAAGTCGGTTATTATTTTTGAAGGCGAGCCTAAAACTAAAAATGGTAAGTATCTGCTGAGTGGAAGTGATGAAAAGTCTAAATGGAGCGGTCCACAATCATGGCAAAACAAAGCTAAGCTGGCACTGGAAAAGGGCGCTAAATTTGTATTTATTATCACTGAAAAAACTGGTGATGATCTGAACAAAGAAATTCGCCAGCGTGCTGTGATGGCTAGAAGGTTCAGTTCGCCGACATTAAAACCTGTTGAGGAATCGCCTAATAAAGTAGCATCATTCGGAGTATCGCCTGATATAGCCGCACAGATTTTGAATATAAGTGTACAAAAACTATTGAAAGAGAAGGCTGATATTGAGAAAAATTCAGCACCGATTTCTAAAACAATCACGGGAAATGTAAGCTTCAAAGCTGAAAGACTCAGTGAGATCGTAGAAACAGAAAACGTTGCGGCGTTTTTGGAGGGAAGTGATAAAAAAGATGAAGTGCTGGTAATCAGCGCACATCTGGATCACATTGGAATTTCGCCAAACGGAGAGATTAACAATGGTGCTGACGACGATGGATCAGGGACTGTTTCTCTACTTGAACTGGCCGAAGCTTTCAGTAAAGCAAAGGCAGATGGCAAAGGACCAAGAAGAAGCATTCTTTTCCTGAATGTAACAGGTGAGGAAAAGGGATTGTTTGGTTCTGAGTATTATTCTGAAAATCCTTTATTGCCGCTTGAAAATACGATTGCCAACCTGAATATTGATATGATCGGGCGGGTGGACGATGCACACAAGGATGATCACAAATATGTGTATGTTATTGGAGCAGACAAACTTTCATCTGAACTTCATACCATCAGCGAAGAAGCGAATAAAAAGTATGTCAACTATAAATTGGATTATACTTTCAACGATTCAAAAGATCCTAATAAGTTTTACTATCGTTCGGACCATTACAATTTTGCAAAAAAGGGAATTCCTGTCATTTTCTATTTTACGGGAGTACATGAAGATTACCACCGTCCGGGTGATGATATTGAGAAAATATTGTTTGACAAACAATCAGGTATCGTGAAGCTGGTATTCCATACTGCCTGGGAACTGGTGAACCGGGATAAAAGAATTGTTGTAGATAGTAATAAGGAGTAGACACTGGTCTGCATCGTAAAGCGGGGCTGAACGGAAAAATGAATGAAGATCAGGTTTCCATTCAGCCCCGTGTTGCAATTTAATCTGGCCTCACCGTTCAGCCTGGCGTTGCCATGCAGACCGGGGGAGGGCGTTTTAATATAAGATCATGAAAAAAATATTGCTGCTAAGTCTGGTTCTGTTTTCATGCCTGGCGACTGCTCAGGTGCCTACTGAAAATTCATTGCTTTGGGAAATAAAAGCACCAGGTCAATCAAAGCCGTCATACCTGTTTGGAACGATTCACCTGATCTGTCCTGCGGATTTTTCGCTTAGTGACTCGCTGAAATCTGCTGTTACCAAAACCGAACAGGTTGCTTTGGAAATCGATATGGATGATCCGGCCATGATGGCGACGATGATGAAGACAATGAATATGAAAGAGGGCAATACACTGAGTAAACTCATTTCAGAATCGGAGTATGCAAAGCTTGCCAGGTTTTACAAAGACTCGGTTGGTGTGGGAATAGCCATGTTTGAAAAAGCCAAACCGTTTGTTTTGATGGGACCGTTGTTCAATTCAGTTCTGGCTTGTCAGCCTCAGTCTTATGAAATGTCATTGGTAGAGCTGGCCGGAAAGCAGAAATCTGAGGTGATAGGATTAGAAACACTGGAAGAACAAATGGCCATTTTTGATACCATTCCTTACAAGGATCAGGTCAAAATGTTGCTTACTTTGATAGACAGTCTGCCACAAGCGCGTAAGGAATTCAAAGAGTTGATATCACTTTATAAAACTGAAAATATCCATGAACTATACCAAATGACACTAAAAAGTGAATTTGGTATGGAGAGCAATCAGGATATTATGTTGTTTGACCGGAACAAGAAATGGATTAGCCGCATCCAAAAACTCATAGCCGACAAGCCAACTTTGTTTGCAGTTGGAGCTGCTCATCTCGGAGGTGAAAAGGGAGTGATCTCCTTATTACGTAAAGAGGGATATAGTGTAAGACCGATTAGCAAGTAAAAGAATCTGCTTTCGGTTAAAAAGAAGCTATCCAGTTCATCAGCCATTCTGGTTTGAAGAATAGCGCCATTATAACAGCAGCTAAAATACCGGTGAAAACATTGCTCGATACCATATTGGGCAGTGTTTTTTCGTTTTTAAGCGTTTTTAAATCCTTGAAAAAAAGCAAATAGGGAAGGCGTAAGTAATAGGCCAGTGCAATTGCTGCATTTAGAATTCCACCAACCAGTAGCCATAACATCCATGGAGCATGTTGCTGTTGATAACTATCCCATAATGAGGAGAAAATCAGGAATTTTGATGTAAATCCAATCGTTGGAGGCAGGCCTGCCAGTGCCACCATCACAATTGTAAGTGCTCCGGAAATCCATACTGCCTTTTTACCCAAACCTTCAAAGTCAGTCAGCAGGGTATTGGACTGAGGAACAAGTAGGTCTATCATAAAAAAGGCAGCCATGTTGACAATCAGATAGGCCGCGGAATAAAATACCGCCGCTTCAAATCCAAAACGACTATAAGCTGCAATGCCTACCAAAAGATAGCCAGCCTGGGCAATAGAAGAATAAGCGAGTAGTCTTCGCGCGTTGGTTTGCCACAAAGCAGCCACATTCCCCACTGTGATACTGATCAGAGCGATTCCTCCGAGAATGGGGAAATATTCTGCCGGGAAAGTGCCAGCCAGTCGCATCAATACGAGTATAACCGCCGCTTTGGGAGCAACAGAAAGGAAGGAAACAAGTGGAGTAGGAGCGGCTTCGTATACATCCGGAGTCCAAACATGAAACGGTACCAATGAAAGTTTGAAAAGTAATCCGCCAAGCGTCATGACAATGGTAGCGGTTACTACCAATGAAGAATTATTCATGAGTCCGACCGTGAGAGCCTGGCTCGTGATGTCTAAAGTGCCGGTAAGGCCGTAAATCAGTGAAATTCCGTAAAGCATTACAGCCGAGCTGGCCGCACCGAAAAGCAAATATTTTAATCCTCCTTCCGCGGCTTTTTTATATGGAGAAAGCGCTACCAGTATGTAGGAGCTGATGGAAATGAGTTCGAGTGTGAGGTATATTGTAAGCAAATGCGTTGCCATCGTGAGCAGGCTAAGCCCGGCAACCGTTGCAATAAGCAATGCGTTAAATTCAGGAGGAAAATCGTAACGTAAAATCCTGACATGGATCAGTGTAAATATCCACGCGACAATAATCATAACTTTAAAGAATACAGCCTGGTGATCCAGAAACAACAACGGATGGAAGCGGTAGGATGGTTCGTCGTTCCATTGGTTGAGCACAAGTACCAGCGTAATTACACTGCCAGTCAGTGCAATCCGGTGAAGCCAGCCGGATATTTTGTCCTTAGCGACCCACCTCATCAACAGTAATTCAGAGAAGAGAAAGAAGCAAAAGAAGAAGCCAAGAAAAATTTCAGGACCAATTCCGGACAGGCTTTGTCGTATATGAAGGAGCTGTTCGTTTATTTCCAATTGAGCAGGTACAATTTTTTAAGCAAAAGTACATAAAGATGGTAGGGAATCTAGGAGGTGAAATGGATTTACAGGTAAGTTATTTTCCATGTAATCAGGTTCTTTCCATAATACTCATCATATTGATAATCTAAACAAGCTTATTATGAATAATTTACAAAAAATATTGGCGGTTGCAGTGCTGTGTATGTCCACCATATCATACGGACAGGATTTGGCGTCACTCAACGGGAAACCATATCAGGAAACGTCATCTGATGGCGCCAAATCCATATATCTTTTGCCAAATTCGTATTCCGGCTCTATCCGTATGCAGGACGATAAGTTTTACGATGGTGTTCAACTTAGGTATGATATCGTAAATGATGAAATAGAATACAGTAAAGATTCAGCACTTTTTCGCATTGCCGACGGTGTTAAGGAGTTTACAATTCCATCCGGTATTGACCTGTACACGTTCAGGAGTGGATTTCCGGCAGGTAAAGGCCTCTCGGAAAAAAACTTTTACCGGGTTATGTATGACGGAGAAACGAAATTGTTGAAACGTTATCAAAGCCAGATCAAAGAAGAAAAAGCCAATCCGACAGTAAACATGGAGCCGGACGCTAAACTTTACATAGTCAAAGGCGACAAGCTAACCGCCGTAAGTTTGAAAGATAAAAACAGCTTTTTGAAATTACTGTCTGACGAAAAAAACAAAATGCAGTGGGTAATTAAAGAAGAAAATCTGGAATTCGACGGAGATAACGATCTTGTAAAACTTCTGGAAGAATACGATTCGTATAAGGCAGGACGGGGAGGGAATTAGGTGAGCTGATGGATTAGCCATAGTAATTGGGAATGGTATACCAACCGGAGCAAGATATGCTCCGGTTTTTTTATTGAAAATATTTAATGGATGTATTGGTTCAGGATTATTTTTTACCGGAAAGTTTATACTTTTGATTGAATGAACGTTCAATCAAAATAATTTCACTATTCGTTAACATTGGCTTAACCTTCCTTTAATTGTCAATAGTGAGTTTTGCATTGAAAAGTTAGCCTTAGCATTCCATTTTAAACATTTCCTAAAACACTTTTTCATCATGATTAACACTTTACATTTTTGTGCCCGTGGTATGAGACTATGGAGGGCCGTGGCGCTTGCGCTATGTTTTCTCTATAGTTTTTCAGGTTACTCTCAGGGAGTAACTGTTTCGGGGCAGGTTACAGGCGGAAGTAACGGAGAAATATTGCCCGGGGTTAATGTATTATTGAAGGGCACACAACGGGGAACAGTCACCGATGCGGATGGTATGTACTCTATTAACGATGTTAATCCTGGTTCAACGCTTGTATTTTCATTTATTGGCTTTAAAGCACAGGAAAAATTAGTTGATAAACGCAGCACTTTAAATGTGGTTTTGGATACAGATGCATCAAATCTGCAGGAAGTTGTTGTAGTTGGATATGGTGCACAAAAAAAGGAAAACCTTTCGGGTGCAGTGGACGTAGTCGATAGCAAAGTACTGGAAGCAAGACCAATTCAAAACGTAGCGCAGGGTTTACAGGGAGCGGTGCCTAATCTAAATATTGATTTTGCAAGTGGTGAACCAGGAAAAGCTCCTAATATCAACATTCGCGGATTTACATCTATCAATGGTGGCAATCCGTTGATTTTGGTGGATAACGTTCCGGTTGACGCGGCAGAACTTAATTTCATAGCACCTTCCGATATAAAATCGATTTCCGTCCTGAAAGATGCCTCTTCGGCTGCGATTTATGGAGCCAGAGCTGCCTTTGGCGTAATCTTAATTACTACCAAATCGGGTGTACGCGATGGACTTACAATTGATTACTCAAACAACTTTTCCTGGGGAAAACCTACGGTACTTCCGAACAAAATCACGGATCCGTACATATACATGCGGATGCTGGAAACCTCAACGGATAACACGCCTTGGGATAATATCAATTACACGGATAGCCAGTATGCCTGGGCAAGAGATCGTTCCGATAATCCAAATGGAACGGATGCTGTAAGACTTGATCCTCGGGATAATTCGCTTTATGAGTATATGGGTAACCGGGACTGGACGAAGTATTTCATGGATAATTTTACTGTTTCTCAAAGACACAATTTGTCCCTTGCTGGTAAATCTGGAAAAACAACCTATTATTTATCAGGTGCATATGATTCTCAAAATGGGGCTCTTAAAATTGCGGAGGACAAGTTTAACCGTTACACCACCAGAGGAAAAGTAAATTTCAAACCTTTCAAATGGTTGTCGGTAGGTAACAATACTTCCATTGCACTAACACAACGTACTAATCCCTATCAGCTTTCCATTGGCCAATTGTATGATCTCTTCCCAACAAGCTGGGATAAAAATCCGGATGGCACATGGGCAAATACAGATGTGGGTCGTGTAGGTGCCAGGTTGACCGAAGGAGGAAGGTCGGATCAGAAGAATAATATGTTTCAGACAACCTTCAATACTGAACTTTCATTTTTTGAAGAGGCACTTCGCTTTAATGCAGAGTATACAGCTCGCAGAGAAAACGTTAATTATGCGGGTAACGAATCAAAAATCCGTATAGGATATGGACCAACTGATATCCGGGAGGAAGGAAATAATGTAGCCTATCGCCGCGCTGATAACATTACATATTCGGTATTTAATGCTTATTCCACTTTTAATAAACAGTTTGGGAAACAGAATGTGACTGCAGTTGTGGGTTACAATCAGGAGGAGAGTCGTTCGGAATGGTTCAGGGCGCAAAGGTTCGGTGTTATTTCAGCTTCGTTGCCGAGCATAGGGTTGGCAACTGGTTTAATGGAAGTTGGTGAGGAGGTTAAAGAATGGGCTATTCGTGGTGCATTTTACCGACTCAATTATATTTATAACGATAAGTACATTGTGGAATTCAATGGTCGGTATGATGGCTCATCAAAGTTTCCTAAAAACAAACGTTTCGGTTTCTTCCCTTCTGCATCAGCTGCTTGGAAAGTGGATGGAGAAGATTTTTGGAAGCCTATTGCTCCTGTGATCAATTCATTTAAGATCAGAGGTTCTTTTGGTTTACTTGGTAATCAATTCGTGAATGAGTATGGTTACATAGCAACTTTAGGTAGACCGGATGAAAATAATTACATCGCAGCTTTGGATAGGCAGGCTTCAAATTATCTTATTGGGGGCAATGTTCCACAGCAAGTAACTGCTCCCTCGCTTGTATCGCCCAATTATACTTGGGAAAAAGTTACTTCACGGAATATTGGTGTGGATTTGGGCTTTTTTCAGCAAAAAATATCGGCTTCATTTGACTGGTATAGCCGTGATACCAAAGGAATGCTTACCCTAGGCAGGGATTTGCCGGATGTATTAGGAGCAAAAGAGCCAAGTGAAAATGCAGCTGATCTGAGAACAAACGGCTGGGAGGTTTCCTTGGGCTATAATGATGATTTTAATGTAGGTGGAAGCCCGTTAAGTTTCAATGCGAAGGTTAATCTATCGGACAACCGATCACACATTACCTCATTCGATAACCCAACAAATGCCATTACACAATTTTATAAAGGAATGAGGTTAGGGGAAATGTGGGGGCTCAAAAGTGACGGATTATTTCAAAACCAGCAGGAGATAGATGCCCTTGATCAATCGCAGATAATACCTTGGGGCTCACTGTCCATTGTTCCGGGTTGGCCTAAATATCAGGATTTGGATGGAAACGGAAAAATTGAAAAAGGGACTACTGTCGACAATCCCAAAGATCTTTCTGTAATAGGCAATGTTTTACCCCGGCTTCGTTTTGGTGTGAACTTGGGAGCTGAATGGAAAGGTTTCGATGTGCGGGCATTTGTTCAGGGAGTGGGTAAAATGGATTATTATCCTTTGAATTATCTGTACTGGGGTTTTTATCAGCAACCTTATGCCGGTGGATACACCCACCTTCTTGATTATTACCGTGGCGCTGCGGATAGTGACGCACAGCGTGCAAAACACTCACAGGCATATATTGATGCGGGACTTGCGGATGCCAATACGGATGCTAATTTTCCGGTATTGCAGTCTTGGTTAGCAGACAGAAACCTGGGTGAGCGTGTGGATGAATCGCAGGGACTTGCAATACCGCAAACAAGGTATCTGCTTAGCGGAGCTTATCTGCGTCTTAAAAATCTTACAATAGGATACACATTCCCTTCTTCTATGTTGGAAAAAATCAAAATATCCAGGCTGAGAATTTACGCAAGTGGAGAAAATATGGGTGAATTTTCAAAAGTGAAAAAATACTTTGATCCCGAAGCCATTACAGACAATGTGGATAAAGTCAATCCGAACAGAAGTACCAGGAGTGGTTGGGGTTATGCGTATCCGTTCCAAAGACGCTATTCCTTCGGTTTGGAAATTCAGTTTTAATCTTTTTAAGGACTATCGAAATGAAAAAATATATTCAAGTTTCTCTATTTGCATCCATGTTGTTTTTTACTGGTTGTAATGATGACTTTTTGGAGCGTTTCCCTGAGACAGATCTTTCTAAGGAAAACTTTTTTAACAGTGCGGAAGATCTGGAAACGTACATGTACAGCCTCTATGATTTTCCAGGGGTAGGGATATACGTAGAGGATGCTTCCACGGATAATGCTCCCACTACGGGAACTACGGAAATTAAGAGTATGATGGTGGGAACGCCATCTGCTGCCACAATTAATTCCGGGTGGACCTGGAGTAAATTGAGAGAGATTAATTTCTTTCTGGACAACTTCAAAAAGGCAGCAATAAGTGAAGAAGCGCTAAATCATTATGAAGGTTTAGCCCGCTTTTTTCGTGCCAAATTTTACATGGAAAAAGTAAAACGCTATTCTGATGTTCCCTGGTACGAGCACGCACTGGAGACCAATGATGAAGGATTAATGAAACCACGTGATCCCCGTTCTTTGGTTGTCGACAAGATTTTCGAAGATTACGCATTTGCGGCCCAACATGTTCGTGATGATACCAGAAGCGGTGCAGTCAATAAATCTGTGGTGTTGGCTTATCAAGCCAGGCATGCGCTGTATGAAGGTACTTTCCGGAAATACCATAACGAAGTTTCTATGCAAGGCACAGCTAATAAGTTTTTGCAAATTGCCCGGGATGCCTCAAAGCAAATTATGGATGGAAATAAGTATCAGCTTCATAACAACTATGCAGGTTTATTCAATGAAGTCGCTCTTGAAAGTAATAAGGAAGTTATTCTGGGAGTTTTCAGTGAACAGGATAAGCAAAACAGCGGTTGGTGGGGAGCATTTATGTTTGGTAATTATGAAGCAAGTCCTGCGCGTGATCTGGTACAAAGCTATCTGATGAAAGACGGAACTCCTTATACCAATCAGCCCAACTATGCTACCAATCAATTTGTAAGCGAATTCAAAAATCGTGACCCACGCCTTTCGAACACACTCGCATATCCTGGATGGGAACTGGTAAACAATACGACCTATTCTCAGGGAGCAGGGATTTACGTGCAGCAGTTCGCCAAAAATCAGTCGGGATATCACCAGTTGAAAGGTTTTGTAAATGAGACCAGTGCAGTGGTTGCGAATAGTCTGGATGTTCCAATTGTCCGATATGCAGAGGTGTTGTTGACTTATGCAGAAGCAAAAGCTGAGTTGGGAGAGCTTACGCTGGCCGATCTGGATTTGTCGATCAATAAACTTCGCTCTCGCGTAGGCATGGGAAATTTAACAATGAATCCCGTTGCCGATCCTGTTTTGAAAGCACAATATCCGCTTGTAACTGGTGCAAATACTTCTGTTTTATTAGAAATTAGGAGAGAACGCCGAGTAGAGCTGGCTTTGGAAGGCTTCCGCTTCGATGACCTGATGCGTTGGAATGCGGGTAAATTAATAGAAAAAGAACCGGAGGGGTTGTATTTCCCAGGTCTTGGCAAGTATGATCTGACGGGAGATAATGTTGTGGATGTAATTCTGATTCCATTGTCAGAGGCTGTCCCTGAAAAGAAAGAAAAGAATTCCCTGGGTAAAGATCTGGCCTACTATCGCGTAGGGCCGGCAGGAAGCGACGCTTCGTTTTTCCTTAAAAACGGTACAAGCGGAACCATCGTAACTGATCCTGAGCGCGGAACTTTCCAGGAACCAAAATACTATTATCGTCCTGTTCCTCAGACCCAGGTAACGCTTAATCCTGCACTTACGCAGATATTTGGCTGGTAAAAGCCTTTTGTTGTTGAGGCCTGAGTTGTTTTTTCGCAACTTGGGCCTCAATTTACATTTTCACTTCATTGTTTAATTAAGAAAAACATCAGTAAGAATGACCTGTTTAAAACCTAAATTTTTATATCTGTTCTTTATTTGTTTACTGACCGTTGAGGTATTGGCGCAAAGTGATAAAAAGAAGGCTCTTTTTGTAATTGTGGACGGTATTTCGGCGGAACAACTCCGCAAGGTGGCCACTCCGAGTCTGGATGCAATTTCGAAGGCGGGCGGTTTTACCAAAGCCTATGTTGGTGGGGAGAAGAAAACATATAGCCAAACGCCAACAATATCAGCGGTGGGTTATAATAGCCTTTTAACAGGAACCTGGGTTAACAAACACAATGTTTGGGATAATGATATTAAAGACCCGAATTACCACTACTGGACTATTTTTAGATTTTTTCAGGAAGCCTATCCGGCAAAGCGTACCGCTGTTTTTTCAACCTGGCTGGATAACCGTACCAAACTTATAGGTACAGGGTTGGCGCAGACCAATAAGTTGCAAATGCACTATTCATTCGATGGGTTTGAGCTGGATACCCTCAATTTCCCGCACGATAAGGAAGCCGGGTACATTCATAAAATCGATGAGAAAGTGGTGGATGAAGCGGCAAGATATATATCTGATGAAGCACCGGACCTGTCATGGGTGTATCTGGAGTATACCGATGATATGGGGCACAAATATGGAAATAGCGAACAATTCAATAAAGCAATTGGCTATATGGATGTACAAATGGGAAGACTGTGGAAAGCGATTCAATATAGAGAAAAGAATTTTGGAGAAGACTGGCAGATTTTCATTACGACGGATCATGGTCGTGGTGAACCTGAGGGGCAAAATCATGGTGGGCAGTCTGATGGTGAAAGAAGTACATGGATTGTCACCAATGCAAAAGGATTGAATAGCTATTTTCAAGGCAAAGCAGGAAGTGGAAGTGTGCCCGGAATTGTAGATATCATGCCAACCATTGCCCGTCATCTACAAATTCCAATTAAACATGAGCAAAAACTGGAATTGGATGGAGCTGCTTTGACTGGTAAACTTTCCGTTCTATGGCCAACGGCTAAGAAGAACAACGATAAAATTGCGATAAGCTGGAAATCCGTTGAAAAGGATGGCAGTGTGAAAATTTGGCTGAGTACTACCAACAAATTTGAAGAAGGTGGTAGTGATCGATACTTGCTGATGAAAGAAGTCCCGGTCACTAATGAAAATGCAGTTTTGGATATCGCCAAACTTCCAAAAGGCTTTTATAAAATTGTGATTGAGGGGAAATACAATACAGTCAATAAGTGGATTGTTGAATAGCCATTCACTTATTACTGAAAGGTTCGTGTTTGTATTCGTTTGAAATGAAAATCCCATAAATTACCTATCTAAAAATTAACAATTGGCATGGGAAGGAAAAGTTTGAAAGAGGCCCGTCAGAAGGAAATAATCAAGGTGTTTTACAAGCTTGCCAAAAAGGAAGGGCTGGAAAATACTTCGATTGCCAAGATTGCAAAAGAGATGGATATCAATCCAAGTTTGATCATACACTACTTTCAAACGCGCGAAGATCTGACATATGGCTTAATCGACTACATTTTGGATAAATATCAGTTGATTTACAAAGTAACGGGTAAAAAACAGACGGATCCTCAAACGGGCTTGCTTGAAACTATCGATAATATATTTTCTAAAAAATGGAATACGCTCTTTGATGATGGCCTGTTCTATAGCTGTTATTCACTTTCGTTCAGAGAACCTAAAATCAAGGATTTGTATAAAAAGATACTTGATTCGCTAAGAAGTTTGCTGAGTGCAAAAATAGAAGAATGCAGAAAAGAGGGACTTTTGGATATTGATGATCCGGATCAGATTGCGGATAGCATCTTCGTTTTGGTAGACGGGGCCTATTTTTATCTTAGTCTTGTAACTGACAAGATAGAGTATGAACAAAAGCTGGTCAGATATAAGCAACAGGCAATTGATATGCTCAATTTAACGACCGTTGCGTCGGTTTGATTCGGAATAAAAGCGCTTTCCAATAGCCCATAAGCCAATAAGCAGCCAAATGCTGTTCACTGCAAGGTTTGGCTTGTCGTTTTCATAAGCGGAGTCGGTAATCAATCCCAAAGCACCAAGAATATTCAGCAGATGGAATAAATAGCTGTTGGCTTTGAGCTTGCCCGTACTGAGCAACAAGTAAGAGGAAACATAAAATACAACTCCCATCCAGCCCAGACCTTCTGTAATGGATATTTCGCTCATATGGGTGCTGCGGCTAATTTTAAGTACAAGACCCGAAAATAAAAATAGCAACCCGTTTCATTACAAGTTGCTATTTTATTTTTTTATTATATTCCAGAGATGCTCCGGACTATTTTAGCAATGCGTCGCGTTTGGCGATGAAAGTAGCCTTTGTTTTTTCAAGCTTCACTTTTTCCAAAGCAGATGCTTTTTTGATTTCTTCATCAAGACGATTGATCTCCTTGTTGAAAGAATCGTACTCGGTACGTGCAGAAGCACTTAGTTTGCTCAATTTGCTGTCTACTGCATCAGTAGTTTTGTTGATAGCTGCTTTCACATCAGAAACAGCATCTTTACCAGCATCTTTCACGTCAGAAGCTACATCCTGAGCTCCTTCTTTAACGTCAGTTGCTGCGTCCGAAACGGCATCTTTTGCCTCAGCAGCACCTTCTTTAACGTCACCGGCAACCGCCTCAGTAGCTTCTTTGGTTTCGTTTTCTGCCTTTTTTGAACAAGCGGTAAATGTAAATGCGCTGATCAATAGTGCAAATCCAACGTTGAAAAGTGTCTTTTTCATTTTAATGTAGTGTTTGATTGTTTTCGACAAATTTGAATGAAGTAAATCCTCCTGGTGTCTACTTCCACAATAGGACGTGAAATAAGTTTCAGGTAACAGGATTTTAAACAAATATTAAAACCTATTGTATTTCAGTACTTTCTTTCTTTTTTCCAAAAACATAAACTACACCAAAATGGCTTTTCAAAACACCGCTGTCAAACTTATCTTTCACATAAGGATTTAGTTCCAGTGCCAGCTGTATGCGCCTGTTCTGCGGAAGCGGTGCTATACGGACGCCAAAATTAACTGAGTATCCGTCTATTGTAATGAGGTCAGCTTTCGAGTCCGCTATACGGTACAAAGGATTCACTCTTATGCCTCCACCAATATACCACTGTACAATTTCTCCCCGTTTCAGATTGATCATTGGTAATATGTCAATGCTAAGGCTGCTAAACAGCGAGTTTGTCTGAAGCCGGGTATCAAGCCAGATCGCTTTTTTTGTATTGGTGCTCACCGAAATCAGATTGCTCCAAGGATAATAACCTACGGATGCCTGAGCTTTAAGCTCACCTACGCCAACAAACAAAAGGATGATAAGCGGAGCAAATATTTTTTTCATTAATAACAGATAAAGCGAATCATAATCGCAGGATCAAAATTAGCGGCGAAGTGCTTTGCCAAGTTTTCCTGCTGCCTGCATGGTATTCATTTTTTTCATCATTTTTCGCATTTCATCAAACTGCTTAATGAGGTTGTTTACCTGCAAAATGGTCGTTCCGCTACCGATAGCAATTCTCTTTTTACGGCTTCCGTCGATGATGTCAGGATTTTCGCGCTCCTTTTTAGTCATCGATTGTATGATAGCTTCAATTGGTTTGAAAGACTCATTATCAATATCCATGTCTTTCATAGCACTTCCCATTCCGGGAATCATTCCGATAAGGTCTTTTACATTACCCATCTTTTTGATCTGCTGCAACTGACCCAGAAAGTCGTCAAAATCGAATTTATTCTGACGCATTTTGGCATTAATACGCTTCGCTTCATCTTCGTCGAAGGCCTGTTGAGCACGTTCAACAAGGGAGATTACGTCACCCATCCCCAGAATCCTGCTCGCCATACGATCAGGGTAGAAGGAGTCAAGCGCCTCCATTTTCTCACCCGTACTGATGTATTTAATGGGTTTGTCTACAATCTGACGAATCGAAAGAGCTGCTCCACCACGTGCGTCACCATCAAGTTTGGTAAGTACAACGCCGTCAAAATTCAGACGTTCATTGAAAGTTTTGGCTGTATTAACCGCATCCTGTCCTGTCATGGAATCAACCACGAAGAGGATTTCAGAAGGGTTGATAGCCGATTTGATATCAGCAACCTCCTGCATCATCGCCTCATCTACAGCCAAGCGTCCAGCTGTATCGACGATCACGATTTTCTTGCCAATTTTTCGGGCATGTGAAATCGCATTCTGAGCAATGCTTACAGGATTTTTGTTTTCAGGCTCAGAATATACTTCCACGCCAACTTGCTCTCCCAATACTTTAAGCTGCTCAATCGCCGCTGGACGGTAAACGTCGCAGGCAGTTAAAAGAACTTGTCTTCCCTGTTTTTTAAGTAAATAAGCCAGTTTTCCGGTAAAAGTTGTTTTACCAGATCCTTGTAAACCTGCAATCAGGATTACAGCCGGGTCGCCTTTGATGTTGATGGCTTCGGCCTGCCCACCCATCAGTTCAGTTAGTTCTTCCTGAACGATCTTCACAAACATCTGTCCTGGTTCGACAGATATCAATATTTTACGGTCAAGGGCTTTGTCCCTGATCCGGTCGGTAATTTCCTTGGCTACTTTAAAGTTAACGTCAGCGTCGACCAGTGCTTTACGCACTTCTTTAGTAGTCGCAGCAACGTTTATGTCTGATATTCTATCCTTTCCTTTTAGCGTGCGGAAGGCATTGTTAAGCTTATCCTGTAAGTTTTCAAACATGGAATGGTATGTATGATTCTGATCCTTAATTGAAATAATTCACAAAGGTATAAATAAAATAAGGAGTACAGGAATCAAGATTCCCATACTCCCGTAATTATCCGATATGAAATGTTATTTTGTTTATTGTTTCAGGGCCACGCTCACTTCTGCCGGCTTAGGCGCCTGAATGCCATCCAGAGCAAATTGTCTGCTGATTCCCTCGTGAACATTATAATAAGTATCCCAGTAGGTTGCACTTGGCGTCCAGACCCTCACATCAAAAAATATCGCGTTTTCGGTCAGTTTGGTTACCAAAATATCATGAGATACATCTTTTAATGCAGTAGGGCAGGCATCCACAACCTTTTGAACTGAGGCTCTGATCTTATCCGCGCCGTTTTGACTGCCAGCAGCGAATACCATGTCAACCCTGATTTTGCCTTTACCCGAAATATTGGTAACGGGAGAGGTAGAAAGTGGTCCGTTTGGAAGAATGATGGTTTTGTTGTCCGGCGTAACGAGCACTGTATTGAAGATTTGGACGCCTTCAACCACGCCAGTGAATCCTTGTGCGTTAATAAGGTCACCTACACGATACGGTTTGAAAATAAGAATGAGAACGCCACCGGCAAAATTGGCGAGGCTACCCTGCAAAGCAAGCCCAACAGCCAAGCCAGCAGCTCCTAATACTGCTACGAAAGAAGAAGTTTCTATCCCGACAATACCCGCAATGCTCAAAAGCAGCATTACATTTAAAAGAACGCTGATCAGTGAATTAAGAAATGGCTGAACGTCGCGGTCAACCTTTCTTTTGTCCATCAGGTTACTAACAAGATCACTGATTTTTCCGATAATAATTCGACCAATAATAAGGGCGATGATGGCAAGCAAAATTTTACCGCCGTACTGTGTGATTGCCGCGATGATACCGGCTTTGACAATTTCGTAATCCATAATTTGAGAAAGTTTGGAAAGATGATTTTGAGATTTTAGACAAGCTGAGCCGGGAATGGTCACTCCTATACGCAAAATCATTTATTGTCATCACATAATCAATGGTATACCGAAAATAATTTGTGTAAATAAGGTATTTTACCTCAAAACGAAAAAAGACGGACAAGAGCTGTTTGCCCTTGTCCGTCTCAACTATATTTCTAAAACTTAAATCAGGTATTACTTACTGAACTTGGCAGCAATCCAGCGGAACATTTTCTTTTCCTTTTCCCAGAAAAATGAAAACTGACCCAAAAGAAAACCATATACAAGTAGTAAACTTTGGTAAGTAGGGAAAATAAAAAGAATGTAGGTAACGGTTTTTAACCACATTGGCGTTGTGTCATCATAACCCAACAGGTGGAAAAGGCCTTTTCTCAACCAAACCACTGACGACCCCGAAAGGCTGAAAACAGCTAAAACCAAAAGAACCTGTCTGGTTGTTTCCAATCCCCATTTTTCCTGCATTTTACCCAACCAGGGCTGTGCACTTTTTTCTCCGCTCGGCATATTTTTATCGGACGCTTTAAATTTTTCACAAAGAAACAACGCATATCGCAATTTTCCTTGATTTTAATGAATGTTTAATCATGACCCTGGTCAGTGCGGCATCGTTGTTTATCTAATATAAAATGTCAAAACACAATCAGTTCTACTCTCTCAGTAACACCTTAATATCCTCGATCAACTGCTTGGTTTCCGCTTCTGTGGTACCGTCGTACATGCCGCGAATGTGTCGGTTTTTATCTACCAATACAAAGTGACCGCTATGAATGTAACCGCCTGCTTCCAAGGAATCTTCCCTTGCACTGACGAAATAGTGTTTTTCGCCTATTTCATATATTTTATCACGTTCGCCGGTCACCAGTTGCCATTTGTTGCCGGTTATTCCAAGGTCATCTGCGTATTTTTTCAAAACAGCTACTGAATCATGGCCGGGATCAATGGTGTGAGATAGAATCTGTACGTCGGGATTATCATTAAATTCCTGATAAACTTTCAGCATATTCTTTTTCATCACCGGACAAATGGTGGGGCAGGTAGTGAAGAAGAAATCTGCCACATAAATTTTCCCTTCAAATGACTTTTCCGTAACGGTTTCTCCGTATTGATTCAGGAAAGAGAATTCGGGAATGGTTGGGTAAATGGTTTCTTCCACCTCTTTCCCATCCACCATTTTCTTCACCACATCCGGTTCGCCTATGTAGGGGAGCTTTTTATCCTCACAGCTTGTGAATAAGATTGTCAGGAAGAATATTGGTATCAATAGCTTTTTCATAAGGCTGAATTTTTGTCAAGGAAGGCGCGGGCATCCGCTATACCTTTGTTCATCTGATTACGTACGGTTTCAATTTTTAGCTTTTGATCTGCGATGTACGCAGTTGCTTCTGAATCTCCCAATTTTTCCAGCGTATCGGCTTTGTACTGATGCATCCAGTTCATCATTTCCTTATCGGCCTTGTCCAACTGAATGTGCAGCGTAAAAGCTTCTTCTTTCCTCTTTTTTAAGACGTCAGTTGATTTGACAACGAGTAAACTGTCAGTTGTTTTCAGGTTAGCAGTGATCTTCTGTTTCAAATCCATGATCGCACCCATTTGCGGCATAATACTATCGTGAATAGCCATTACTTCCGCTACGCGCGGATCGCCTGCTGCATGTGAGCCATGGTCATGCCCGTTAGGATCCTGCATAGTTGTACTATCGCTATGAGATGAATCTTTGTTTTCGGAATTACAACCCGCCAGAATGAGTAAAGCCAGGATGTTTAAGATTAGTATTTTCATTTGTTTTAATTGTTTAAAGAAATTAAGGACTTGATGTTGAAATTTTTGCTGTTGTCATATCACACGCGGCCGCCGCTGCGGTTAAATGACGTTTGATGTGTTTTAAGGGCGAACATTAACCCTGGATAACCATTTCGTTCTCAACAAGATTTCGCTTCGGCGATCCGCCGGGTGGCCGAAGCCATTGAAAATGACATGATCTTTGTCAGGTTGAGCGGAGTCGAAACCCGAGTAACCAAATTAACACTATCAATAATTAGCGTTTTATAAATCTACCATTGGCATATGCGGTAAATAATTGATGTTATGAGTAATTGACATATCTCCCCGAGTTACCATTGGTATTATTTTTAACTGGTTTATTGATAATGACTAACGTTGCGTCCCGTGCTTCGACTCCGCTCAGCATGACAAGCACTTTAAGCGTCAGTCTTACGGCTTTTTTTAGTAAATTGCCAATAACAGAAAATTAATTTGTGACATAGTAAAAGAAGTAAACATCAAATCGGTTCACGGTTGTTTGAATTTTGGATCAACTACAAATTGATAATCCGTCAGCGTTTTTAAAAATGCGACAATGGCTTCCTTTTCATCTTTGTTCAGCTTCATTCCTCCGGCAGGCAAACGTTCATCCAGTGTTCCTGAATTTTTGATTCCGTTAGCATAATGTTCAACCACATCTTCCAGTGATGCAAGCCGTCCGTCATGCATGTATGGCGCTGTTAACGCCACGTTGCGCAGGGTAGGCGTTCTGAATTTTCCCAGATCAGCGAGATTGTAGCTGATCCGGTATCTTCCCAAAAACACTCCTTCATATTCGGTGTTGGAGAAATCAGCATCGAGACCATTGTTATGGTATTCATTGTCGGTGAACAATTCACTGCTGTGGCATCCCTGGCATTTTTGCTGTACCAATTCCAGTCCTCTAAGTTCTACATCTGACAAGGTTCCACCGGCTTTTTTTAGTTTGAATTGATCATACTCTGAATTCGCTGAAATGAGCGTTCTCTGGAACTGGGCCAATGCTTTTACCACATTCCGGGTTGTGATTTCGTCCGCGAAAGCAGTTTTAAAACGAGTTACATATTCGGGAACGGCATTGAGTTCATCTATAAGCTCGAACAGATTTTGTGCCATTTCATCATGTGCTGTCAGCGGGCCGAATGCCTGCGATTCCAGATTGGTAGAGCCACCATCCCAGAACAAACCATTGTTAGCCCACGCCATATTGATCAACGCAGGCGAATGCCGGAGCAATGGAGTTCCTGAAACGCCGGCCTTGCTTAATGCAACGCCATCACTGAATGCCAATGCCTGCTCGTGGCAACTTGCGCAGGATACTTTGTTGTTGGCGGACAACCGGACGTCATAAAACAACATCCGTCCCAGCTCAATACCTTCCCTTGTCATTGGGTTTTGGGTATCGAATACAGGTTGCGGGAAATGTTCCGGAACAGGCAATGAATATGCCTGCGACTCCGGGTCAATTTCCTTTTTGCTGCAACCTGCGCAAACAAGTATCAATAAAAATATAGCCTGTCGCAAATTCATAGCGCTATTTTACCGTGGTACTGAATGCAATGGCTTTGGTTGCATAGTTATCCGCCACGGTCGACATCAAAGTAGGGCTCATAGCGCTGATAGTCGGGTTTTTGATCGGGTCAATGCCGTCAAAAATTTTGGTAACGTCCACGTTCAGAACGATTTCCTTCGTGTTCGAGAAATTTACCGGTGTTGCCAGATCAATCGTCAACGTTTTGTAATTGGCGTTTAATCCGGTTTCCGTGGTGAAGTCCTTGGTTTCAGTTCCTTCCTTCACGCTTCCGGCAAGGGATGAGAAGATATAGCTCGAATGCCACATCCAGGCGATGTTGCTCATGCCGTTGGCAATGGTAAGTTCACCTGCACCAAGGCTGAGATTATCATTGTATTTGGAATCGACTCCGATGGAAAACTTTACACTTTTATATTCTCCTGCCGGAATGTCCCTGAAATCGATCGTTTCTCTTTTACGGGCCGGATACAAATTTTTATTGCCATTCACAGTTCCGGTAAGGTCCAGTTCGCCCACTTCTTCGATCAGATAATAGGCGTTAGGTATCTTATATTCTGCTCCCTTGGAATCAACCAGAGATACATTGCTGACCCAGTAACGAAGTTTTTTGAAATTGTAAGTTTTGGAGCCTACTGTAAAATCTTTATTCAGAGCAAAATCTGCGCTTCCTACTTTAGAGTCGAAAGTGAGTTTGGCTTCCGCCGTAGTTGCAGGTACTACTGTTTCATTGGAATCATTGTTTGAACAGGAAGTGAAAAACATCGTAGCAAGTGCAAGAATTAAAAAACGTTTCATGATTAATATTTTATGGTTAAAAACCGATTTGGATTAAAATAGAGATTTGCCACAGCTGAAAAACTGTGTTGTATTGACGTGAATATCCTTAAAGCAGGATCACTGCAACCTGAGTATTCAGAAATAGAAGATTAGAAAGTCGGCTATTGTGGCGGACGAAGCAGGCCGGAGACTGGCGAGCTATAAATGCAGATCAGATAACCGAAAACAGGTTTGATCTTTTGAATAAAACAATCAGGCACAAACAAGAAATGTGACACCGAAAGATAGAACAAATGAGCAACAGCAGTGTTGGAAACACGTTCGGTTGTCTCTTTGTCTTTTTTATCCTGCTGCTGTTTTAGTTTTTTTGCCAGATAACACTTGCCGTTGCAGTTAAGCTGTGGGCGATCCCGATTTTCGCAGAGTACCTTGGCAATGTAATTTCGGTTTACATGAAAATACGCCACCGTTCCCCACGGACTAAGTGTGGGTAGCATAATTGCAAAAAGCAATAAGGAGGCTATAAGTGAACGCATTAGATTATTTTTCCCTTCTTAAAATAAGAAGCCCAGTTGAACAAGAATCCGCTCCTTTGCCACAACGTGACCCGAAGAACTTTTCTGAGTAATCGGTTTTTGTGCATTTACACCCAATGTAAATCGATCGGTGAAGAGCGTTACACCAGCAGTGCCATTTAGTAATCTTCCACCTGTGAGATCCAGAACTTCTCCGTGTTGTGTTCCGTGTTCAGCGTTTTCAGCATAAAAACCTACGCTCGGTGTTAATGAAACTTTACCAATTCGGAATGATTTGTAGAGATCCACCGTACCAAAAAGCTGGTTGCCAAATTTGTAATCCTGCGAGTTGGTGGTGTTGAACTTACGGGAAACATTCGTAGCCAATCCCCAGTCGCCTTTGTTCAAGGTATAAAATGCATTCAGGATAAAATCCGTACTTCCTGTTCCTAACTGAAAATTGGCATTGGCAACCTGCAACGGATTGTTTTCATCGAATTTGAATTTTCCGGTAGGTAGTTTAATTCCCCCGCCAACGAGCAAAGTATGCGTAAAAGCACCGGAATTTTCCTTGTCCATCAGTGTATTAAGCACATTGTAGTTGGCGAGAACGGTCGCATCTCCAAAGCCATTCTGTTTTTTTACGTCCGCAGAAGTAACCTGCTGATCAGTGCGGTAAGGGAGGAAAGCCATTACCTGCACTCTTTTGATCGGGAAGAAACGTGCATACAATTCGGCTACATTGAAGTTCTCTTCGGTGCGAAGTACCTTGCTGTCTGGGTGCGTTACGAAGTTTAGTCTCTGGTATCTTACGCCAATTAAGGATTTGTTCGATTGTGGTAAAAGCCCGAAATAGGCACCGCTATTGGCGCAGCCGCATATATCGCACGCACGGGTATTGAATACTGTTAATGTAAACAGCAGGCAAAATATATATCTGATTTTCATTATTTTAAATTAAAAAAACTGATTGTTAAAGGGCATTTCCTATGCCTGGATCTGACAGTTTGGCTTCGCGGATAAATTGTTCATCATTCAGTGTCCTCAAAAAAGCAATAAGCGATTGTTTTTCTGAGGCTGTGAGCGGAATACCCGTTTTGCCATTTTGTTGGACGAGTAGAGGATCAAGCGTTGCAGAGTTTTGAACACTGTCGGTGTAATGGTCAAGTACTTCTTCCAGCGTATGGTAACGGCCGTCGTGCATATACGGAGCCGTTACGCCCACATTCCGGAGTGACGGTACTTTGAACTTGTAATTGTCCACAGCATTTCCGGTAATAGCACCACGGCCTTTGTCGTCAATTCGCATAGGCATTAAGCCATTGTTTCGAAAACTCTGATTTGTAAACAGCTCGCCCTCATGGCAGGAACTGCAATTCTTTTGAAACAATACCATTCCTTCTTTCTCCTGAGCGTTCAGCGCGTTGGCATCCCCACCTTTGAAGTAATCATATTTTGAAGCTGCCGAAACCATCGTCATCATGAATTGGGACAAAGCTTTCATCATTCTTTCGCTGTTGATTTCTTCTGTTCCAAAAGCTGCTTTGAACATCTTGGGGTAATTGACAGGTATTTTGGAAGTCGCGAGTGGTGTTTTGCGCAGCTTTTCCATAGCGGCAGTTACCCTTAGATCCATTTCAACAGGGTTCTCAATCGGGTTGAAAGGAACAAGATCCATATCGTGCACACCGCCATCCCAGAAAAAGGAAGTACTCCATGCCATATTCTGAACTGCCGGCGAATTTCGGGTTCCAAGAAGATCGTCAACGCCATGGCTAAGCTCATGCCCGTGATGTGTGAATGCGGCCTGTTGTTGGTGACAGGTACCACAGCCAATCTGGTTGGTTCGGGACAGAATACCATCATAGAACAGAAAACGGCCAAGCTCAATCCCTTCTTCGGTAAGTGGATTTCTGGAAAGGTCATATACCGGATCAGGAAAGTGAGCTGGTTTTTTCCAAACCACGGGTGTTGGGCCGGTTGGTTCAGGGTCTGGTTCCTCTGTTTCTTTGCCACATGACATTACTGACAATGCAAGTGCACATAACATCAACAGATACCAGCCGGATTTTGTATTTTTTGTTCTCATCTATCAGCCCGGCAGTTAGTGAATATGATCCAGAGAGAACATTTCGGCATAGTTGTTGGCCACCTGTTGTGATTTTTCCTGCTGTCCCCCCATGATGCTGTTGAATTGTTCTATACTCACGTTCGTACCTGGTCCGTCGAAAACTTTCAAAACATCTACCAACAGATGGACTTCGGGAGTAGCTTTATCGGTTACAGAAGCCTTTAAGTTGCCAAAATCTACCTTCACAACACGGGTGTTGTTTACAGTTTTCTCACTGTAACCGCCAAACAGACCGATGTGGTAGTAAAATTTGTTATTTACAGGATTTCCTTTGGATGATGTTCCTTCCAGTTTGAGAAAAATATATCCTGAATTCCAAAGCCAGTACATACCATCTTCCAACATTGATCCACCAGGATCCAGAACACCTTTTCTTTTTTCAAGCGGTGCAGTGTTTCTCAGACTGTCCACACCAACCATAAATTCCACGGCTTTATAATCACCATAAGGAACGTTATTCAGCGTCACAAACTGGCTGGCTTTTACATCTTCTTTGATCAGAAAATAACTCGAATCCTGAGGAACGGTGAAGATGGTTCCGTCGGTTTTGGTCAGTTTTATATTTGAAATAAAGTAGTTGAATTTTGTCACAACAAAATCCTCTTTGGTTGCATTTACATAGCTTACGCTATTCAAAACCAGGTTTTTGTCTCCAACTACGTTATCGAATTCAATTCTTAATTTTCCTCCTTCTGTTACCGGAATTGGTTCTGTAATTTCACTGGAATCGGAACATGAGCTTAATGCAAAGAGGGATAACAACGCCAGAACGAGACCAGCATATCCTGAGAAAATATTTTTCATAGTAAATGAGATATGATCAACCTTGTAACGAAGGTTAATTATAAACTTGGTATAAATAAAATAGAATTAAATGCTTTTGGTTTAAAGCATTGGCAATAGCAGTAAGTTGCTATCCGAGAGGAGGATGGAAAATGTCATCGACAACAGAGGATGCCGAAAATGGAGATTTGTAATCAAAAGAAAGATTTAACGGAATTTCGAACGAAAGGGTAGGCGCCGGGAAATAATGGTGCTCCTTCACATCCATAACCTGGTATATCAGACTGGCCATGTAATTTTGCTCGGCCTGGCGTTCTTCCTGTTTTTTTGTTTCGGCAATACGTTTGGCCAGGTAACATTTACCGTTACAATTCAGCTGAGGGCGATTACGGTTTTCGCAGAGATTGGCAACAATGTAATCGCGTCTTATCTCGAAGTCAAGGTACAACAACGGAATCACCCATGCTTTCACAAGCATCAGGCCAAGAAGGCTAAGGGCTATACATTGTTTTACAGAAGCTTTCATATTGACTTTAACGAACCAAACACCGATGTGCGTATTCAGCCACAAAGGTATGTATGGATTGGATACGGTTGACGATAGTTGTAAGATTTCTCCTAAATCGTTGGAATTAATAAGAACGTAAAAGAGGGTTGGATTACGCGCGAAGAGTAATTTCCCTATATTTGCCCTTTAAACAATAACGGTCAATTTAGTCCGTTTATGTTCAAAGTTGTTTTAAGGCCGGGTAAACCCCTTTTTATTTAGCTTAACCATTCACTTTCACATTTATATGATGCTTCTACAAGCACTTACTGACTCTACTTTGGCTGCGCCCGTTGCTGCTGAAGGGCTATCTATTATTGACCTGCTTGCAAAGGGCGGCTGGGTAATGCTTCCGCTTGGACTGTTGTTTTTGGGTACACTGTTCCTGATCATCGAACGGTTTTTGGGAATTGGTGCCAATGGAAAAATAGATCCTCAATTTGTAGACAACGTAAAGGATTTTATTCAGCAGGGAAATCTTAAATCGGCGGAGTCGTCGTGCCGCAACCAACGTAACGCAACAGGACGTATTCTGGAACGCGCCATTGGTCGCATCGGTTACCCGATTAAAGACATTGAAACAACAATAGAAAACGCTAGTCAGATTGAAATTCAACGTATGGAAGGCAATTTGCCATACCTTGGGGTTATTGCAGGTATAGCGCCTATGTTAGGTTTTGTGGGTACGATTTCCGGTATCATCCGTATTTTCTACGACATATCGATTTCAAATGACTTCAATATCAGTACCATTGCCGGTGGTATGTATGAAAAAATGATCACTTCCGGTTCTGGTCTGATCATCGGTTTGATCGCCTATGCAGGATATCACATGCTGAATATGAAAATCGACCGCTTTGCTTTGAAACTGCAAATGGCTGCTTCCGATTTCCTTGATGTGCTTCAAAAGCCGGTAGCATCAAAATAATACATTCGGAAGTGAGTGAATACTGATGTATTCGCTCGTTATATCATTCACATATTGAATATTCTCACATGAAAATACGTCGTAAGGCCCGGTTTGCGCCGGAAGTGTTCACGCACTCGCTCAACGATATTATGTTTTTTCTTCTGCTGTTCTTTTTGATCATTTCAACAATGTCGAATCCGAACGTAATCAAACTGATGCTTCCAAAAGCATCGGCTACGCAGCAGATGTACAAGAAACAGATTACGTTATCTATTGACGATAAAAAGGTTTACTACATCGATAAAGAACCGATTCCCTTTGAAAGACTGGAAACAGAATTACAAACAATATTTGCAGGAGTAGAAGACCGTACCATTGTTTTAAGAGTTGATAAAAACCTGGCTGTTCAGGATCTGGTGGATGTACTGGAACTTGGTGCCAAGCAGGATATTAAAATGGTAATGGCCACTGCGAAGTAAAACCGGACTGAACGCGTTTTAGCGGTCAGAACGGGGATGAAACGAAGAGCCGATTGTTATCAAATAAAAAACGCCTTGTGAATTGTATATTCACAGGGCGTTTTTCGTTGCTGCGTATTACCAATATTACTGCTCCGCACTGAGGTAGATCCTTTCAACGATCTCCTGCAAAACAGCACCTTCTTCTCCATTACAAATGTTGCTTTGTTTGCCTGATACCAAATCAAGAAAAGCGATGGTATTTTGAAGTTGATTATCTGCTTGTTCCAGGTGCGAGAAATGAATATCCGCCAGTTCGCCAGCAATTTCTGTATGGATCGACAATGGATTTAAAATTGCTCCTCCCTTATTTCCGAAAACTTCAAGGTTGACACTTTCAGCCTCCTTCGTATTCAGTGCAAAAGAACAGGAAAGTGAAATACTGACGTTGTTGGGGAATGAAAGATGTGCAAAGACTGCATCCTCAACCTCGAACTTGGATGGATCCCAGACACCTTTTAATCCTTTGCCTCCTGCTTTACCGATAAAGTCATAAGCATTGGCTACAATTTTATCGGGAATCTGATAATTTGTCAGGTCAAGTGCGAGGTCGAGAATGTGCACGCCGAGGTCAATCAATGCACCACCGCCCTGAATGGTTTTGTTTGTGAAATTTCCCCAGCCTGGTATACCCCGGCGACGCAGGTAAGTTGCCTTGATGTGGTATATGCCGCCCAACTGCCCCTCGTTCTGATATCTCTTCAATAAGGCGTATTCTGAGCTCTGTCTGCGTTGGAAATTGTAGGCTAAAACCAATCCTTTCAATTTTGCAAGATCAGCCATTTCACGAGCTTGCTTCGCGTTCATGGCAGGCGGTTTTTCGCAGAGCACATGGCAGCCGTTTTCGAGTGCCTGCATGGTGTAAGCATAATGCAGATTGTTGGCTGTACAGTTGACGATCAAATCCGGTTTTTGCTCCTGATTAAACATTTCGCCGGCGTTATCGTATGCAAACGGGATGTTATGGTTATTGGCCAGTGCACGTGCCTTATTAATATCACGACTGCAAACGGCTATAATTTCTACCTGTTCGTTTAAAGCTTTCAGAGCCGGAATGTGATTCTGATTCGCTATATGCCCGCCACCTATAATTGCTGCTTTCAATAATGCCATGATTTAGGAAATTTAGGAAAGGACAAAAATATTGAAACAATTGCAGTAATCTTAATAAAGCAAAAAATGCCCAAACTCTTGCGAGACGGGCATTCTAAATGACTGATAGGTTGGAGAATTTAAATCGTGTCTAAGATGATTTGCAGAAATAAGCTTACTCATCAACTTTATGGTAGCGGTATTGAACGGTAGGCGTGGCTACCTTATAATTCATAAAAGTTGCACTCTCTTTTGCGACTACTACGTTGACCGAGTCAGGTGACTCAAATTTAAACCTTTTCAGGTTTGTTTGATCAGCAAGTTTTATTTCGTCTACCTTTTGATAATTCATAAAACCTTGTCTTTTGTCTTTTTCCTTCGGTTGCTCAATTTGGAATTTGATTGGAATCGTGTGTTGTGAGGCAACTGCTTCGCCATTTTGTATTGCAGGGCTCCATTTTGGCATTGTCCAAACTACTCTGGCTGCTTCATCATCAAGCCCAAAACCCAAACCTTTCACAACTTCTGCTTTTCGGATATTGCCGTATTCATTCACTACAAATGAAACGATCACGATTCCGCTTGCATTGGCACGCATTGCTTCCGTGGGATACTTAATATTTCGCCCCAGGTATTTCATCATTTCTAGGATACCTCCGGGAAATTCTGCTTTTTGTTCAACGATTACATTTTCTTTTTTATCAGAATTACGTTTTTCTCCTTCGTTTGATTTATCTGCCCAGGCGGCTCTTCCGTAACCTACGATAACCACTTCGCTAATTAAGTTATCCGTCGGTATAAGAATTAGTGAATACTCCTTTTTTGACTTTTCGATATCGAATTCAACCGATTGGTAAGAAACGTGGCTGACAACAATTTTACTGTTTGCCGGGATATTGTTCAGTTCGAAATTTCCGCCGTGGTTTGAGGAAGTACCAATTTTTGAATTCTTGACAACGATGGTAGCGTTACGGATAGGTAGTCCGGTTTTATTAATAATGTTTCCCTTGATGCTAACTGTCTCGGCTATTATTTTACCTTCAACTTTCGGCTCTGGGGAAAAATCATCTTTTCGCTCTGTAGCGTCTTCTATTCTACCAACATTCACCTCTTCTGTATAAGCAGTCGTGTCAGGAGTTAACATATGTTTCTTTGCGGCAGTGAGGCTAACAACTAATATCAGTACAGGGATGATCATCAGATACTTCCCGAGCAGCCAGCGTGATGTGCGGTTTTTATAGATCATTTGGATTCGTGCTTTTAAAAGTGAACTATTGAAGAAATGATTGGTAAGGGCTTTCACAGGAGAGTGGAGGGCGTAGGAAACCAGAAAGTTGGCATACCGGTCTTTGTTCGGAGCTTGTTCGTCAGCAAGGTATTCGTGTATTTCCTGCAATGATTTTTTATAAAACCACAATGCCGGGTTGAACCAAAATACAGTTTTAATAATCTCAATCAGCATGACGTCCATGCTGTGATGCTGACGGATGTGAACTGCTTCGTGGCGTAGTATCGTATCCAGGTGATAAGTATAGTCCTGGTAACTCATGATCAGCCATTTGAAAAAGGAAAATGACCCTGTGGCAGACTGGCTGTGCGGTAACAGTATGAGTGTGTAATCATCAAATGAAATATGCTCATTGCGTGCAATGATTTTAACCAATTTGAACAAACCCTCGATTAGTCTGCCCAGCATAAAGGTGAAACCAAGCAAATAAACTGCGATCAGAATTTCATTCCATGGGAATGACTCCTGAATCGGTTGTGTGCTGATAACGGTTATTTCCGGTGCATCAGATATCAGGTACGTGACTTTCGGAATGGCTACTACTACCTCTGTTTCAGGAAACGAAATCAATGGCACTGCAAAGGACACAAGCAGAGTGAAAAGAAGATAGAGCCGATTCCACCGAAAAAAGGTATGATTCCTGAAAAGCAACCAGTAGCAACCATAAAACAGCACCCAGCACAGGTTGACTTTTCCAAAATAGATGAGCGTTTCCATAGGTGTTGCTAGTGATTGTGATCTTACTGTTAGTTTCTGGAATCTGAGAAGGTTGCCTTTTTTGTTGTTATCAATATAACTCCGTTGATTCCCTTTTTCCCGTATTTAGATGTAGCTGAATGGTCTTTTAAAACATCAATCGATTCTATTGACTTGGGATTGATTTTTAAAAGACCATCATGATTCTCCACAAGTTTTCCATCTACCACAAGTAAAGGTTGCTTGTCAGCTGTAAGACCGCTACCACTGAACCTTATATTCATGGGAGACTGTTGAACAAAGAAGACGGAATTTGAATCCTGCCCTGTGTAACCGGAAGAATTTGATCTTTTTATCAACGCAAGCTCCTTTTGCCTATCGGTAATCTCATTACCAGATAGCTTCCGATTTCCAACTTTGTCATCATTGTCAATCTGAAAATTAATGGGAAGGTTGTATTTAACATTCACTGCCTGACCATCCTGTGTTCCTGGTTTCCACTTTGGGAATTGGGATACTACCCTAACCGCCTCTTCATCGCAACCAAATCCAATTCCTTTCAAGATCTTTACATCCTGTATATTTCCATTTGTGGTTACAACAAAAGATAGGAAAACACGTCCGCTTACATTGGCTCTTGCCGCCGCAGTCGGGTACTTTATGTTATTTCCTAAAAACTTATACATCGCCTTGTTGCCACCCGGGAATTCCGGTTGTTTTTCAACGACAGTAAAGACTTTTCCTTCTGTGGGTAGTTCAAGAGTTTGTATCCTCGCTTCTCCTGAAACTACTGGCAAATCTTCTTGATCGGAAGAAGAAGATTCAGTGTCTTCTCTTGGTGAAAGTGCTATTCCGTGATCAGATATACCGTTTAAAGGTCTTAGTTGTGTTTTAAAACCAGGAAAGGAAATTAGCAGGTTGCTATAAGCAGGTGCATTGATCACAAATTTACCATCGCTGTCGGTTGTGGTGCCAAGCTGCAATCCTTCCACAACAACATTGGCTCCGGGAATTGCTAGTTTTGTTTCCGCACTGGCAATCCAGCCTTTCACTTGTATCGTTTTGGTAGAGTCCATTTCCTGGCCGGGAACTTCCGAGCTACTTTCCGAGAAGTTCTTTTTGATCCTTTCACATCCAGCAATGAGCAAGGCTATGGCACCTATAAAACCGAAAGTCAGAATATAAGAAGAACGTAACCATTTGGAAGAACGGCTTTTATAAATCATTTCAATACGACTTTTAAGCTGAGACGGTTTAAAAAAGTGATTGGTGAGTGCCGCAATGGGTGCGTTTAGCCCATAGGAAACCAGGAAATTGGCATAGTTTTCACGATTTGGCGCGGCCTCGTCGGCCAGGTATTCATGTACTTCCTGCAAGGCGTTTTTGTAGAGAATCAGAACAGGGTTGAACCAGAAGAGAATCCTTAAAATTTCTACGAAAAGAATATCGAAAGTGTGCCCCTGAGACGTATGAACCATTTCATGCCTCAATATGGCATCAAAGTGATTTTCATAATCGTTACGGTTTACTACAATCCATTTCAGAAATGAAAACGAACCGACATCATTTGAATCAATCAGAACTACTTTGCAGTCTTCCAGTTCGATCAATTCTCCATCACGAATAAATCCTTTGAGCTGGCGGATATTGCCGAGCATTTCATAGAACCGGCGCAGAACAGCAAACAGATAAATTACAATGAAGGCATTGATCCAGGTGAAGATTGAGGTTTCTTCTGCTTTGACATAATTCACAGAAAAACTAGCGGCGCTTACTTCGTATATCACAGGAATCTCCGGTGCAGATTCCGGATAGATGATAAAAGGCAATGCAAAAGACGCCAACAGTGCAGAAATCAGGTACAATCGGTTCCACATAAAAAATGTTTGTTGCCTGAGAAACAGCTGGTAACAGGCATAGAACAGGATCCAATACAAACTGACTTTTCCTATATATAATAAGATCGTTTCCATAGCGAATATAGAACTACTGTTCGTTTTTGTGTTGATTGATCAGTTTCATGATTTCATCCAGATCTTTTGTCTTTAAGTCGTTCTCTTTCACAAAAAACGAAACAAGATTAGGCAGCGAATTATCAAAGTAATTGACCATCAGCTGCTGCATTTCATATTTTTTGTATTCCTCTTCTGTTATGAGGGGATAGTATTCGTGGGTCTTTCCGTAAGCGTTATAGCCCACCACTTCTTTCTTTTCGAGAATACGGACGATGGTGGAAACGGTGTTATACGCTGGCTTGGGCTCAGGCATCTCAGCAAGTATATCCTTCACAAAGGCTTTTTTCAAAACCCACAGAATTCTCATGATCTCTTCTTCCGCTCTGGTTAATGTGCGAATTTCCATTGTATATTTTGTATTTACAGTAGTTTAAATTGGATATTCAAAGTTAAGACTATTTTATTAGTTTCAAAACTATTTTATTAGTTAATATAGAGTGTTATTGAAAGTATTACTCGACAGGTACTCTTCCGATGAGTCTAAGAATCTATTATTTTTCCAGGAAGAATTGAAGGGGTAGTATGTACTCCACAGCGACAGGCTTGTTGTTTTGTTTTGCCGGGGACCATTTTGGCATATTAAGTACAACACGCATGATTTCTTCGTCAATCCCAAATCCTATTTTCTGAGAAATTTTCGGACTTCGGATATTTCCAGCTTCATTTACTGTGAAGGAGACATTTATCCTGCCTTGAATCTTTTCCCTTCTGGCTTCGGCAGGATATAAGATGTTTCTAGCTATATACAAGATCAAAGCCTGGTTTCCACCAGGGAATTCGGGATTTTGTTCTACAATCACCATTTCTGCTGCATAGTTGTTTGCAGACACCAGTGAGTTTGTGCTTTCTTTACTTGTTGCATAGCCAACGATAACTATTTCGCCAAGTTGGACTTGCTTCTTTTTTAAGTATATACTGTAAGTTGTCTTGGATTCATCAAGTTTAAATTCCTGACTTTCAAAGCCAACATGGCTTACAACTAGTTGGTCGTTTGTTGACAAACCCAGTAGTTCAAAACTTCCGGTACTGTCCGTAGCCATAGCAAGTTTGGTTTCTTTTGCGATTACGGTAGCATCGCTCAATCCCTTTTTGTCTTCGCCATATACGATGCCGGTTATATTCCTCTTCCATTGACTTTTCTTTGAAATACTGTCACGCACGGCTACCTTCTGCACTAAAATCTTTTTATGTTTTGCTTTCAGGTTTATGAAGTAATTACTGATATTCTTTTTTACCACAAAGCTCTGTGATATGTGTGATTCGTGGTTTGCAATGATGGTATCACCATCGTTCACATTGAAAACTGTGAAAGTGCCGTTTTTATCAGTAAGACTCTCATTTTCTTTCCATTTTACGCTTAGCGTTACCCTATCTAGTGGAGATCCTGATTCATCGGTAATATGTCCCTGAATTGTGAAACTACTTCCATCAGTCTGTATTCGTTGGAGGGATTGGAAAGCAAAACAAATTGACTGATAGGATATTATCGATAATAATAATAGAGTAAGTCCAAATTTTCTCATGTGATTACGGGTAAATTTAGGATATTATTGATGAGTGTACTGGCTCAATTAGAGTAGTTTTGTAACTATTTTATTAGTTATAGATCATAGTAAAAAAACGATGCAGGTTTTACATCGTTGATAATTTATGTTATTGGCAAGCTCAGGCGAATTCTGAACCTTGTTCCTTTAGGTAGTTTCCTACATTACAAACAATGCCATTCATAATTTCCACATCACGATTCCAATCCCGAATTTGCCAATCTCCATTCGGAGTAGCAATCATTACGTTTTTGGATTCAGTCAAAAACCAGATTACTTTTTCAACTCCAAATTCTAATAGTTTTTTTGTTTTAACCGCTATGTAGCTGTTTTCAGTAAAGTCTTCTAACTCAATGTCCAGATCAATTTCAATCGAAAGTTTTGGAGGTACACTAGAATAATGCTTGTTGATCTTGTCTATGGTTAGAACATCCTTATCAAAGATGAGTATATCTCCTGCAAGATTGTTGCGGCGATCTAAATGGAGTCCGGCTTCGTTGGTTGCGATAAGATATTTAGCCCGATCAATACTTGGATATAACAACCCGAGAATATAATCGATGATAAAAAACTGCAATGAACTTGAACCCATAATGTCTTCGAGTTTCTTGGTTTTGGCCAATACTTCCCGGTAGCCTTTGCGATACAAAGGTTTTCCGTCTATTATTTCATGGATCAAAACGCTGGGTATGTTCTTGGCAGAGATTTTGGGCAAAACCTTGCTCGGACCTGGTGAAGCTATCATTGCTAAACTTGTTTTGCTGATACTCAAATATAAGAATATTAGTTGAATTATAGCATGGGCTAAGGGAGAGGTGGGGATGGGGAAATTGGGTCAAAAAAGGCTTAAATGCAAGAAGTAAAATCGCTACTCTTTCAATGAAAAAGGGCATAGAAAAAGGAATTTGTTACCTTAATCTATGCCCTTATCTCCTTGCTCAATTTTCTATTCCACTATACTCAACTTAACCGTATTGGTTTTGCGGTGTTTTGAAACAGGCATACTTAATGTGTTGATAAACACATCTCCTTTTTGCAATTCTCCTTTTTCAACAAGGAATAATTTAATGTCTTCAATCAGGTCGTCAGTGGTAACACCCTGGTCACGATCGTAGAAGAATACTTTCGTTCCCCAATAAAGCGCCAGTTGGTTCATCAATACTTTGTTGGAAGTAAAGATCAGCAAACCTGCTTTTGGGCGGTGGTGAGACAGACGGAAAGAAGTATAACCCGAACGTGTAATACCGATAATGGCCGCAGCATGTGTATCACGAGCCAAACGGCAGGCACTCATTACTACGTTATCGTTCAGTTTGTCAGCACCAGGGCTTTCGTTTACAAATGCGTGGTATTTGAAATAAACACTATCAGTTGAAGATTCGATTCTTTCGATGGTTCGGGTCATGCTCTCAACAGCAAGAATTGGGTATTTACCCGATGCTGTTTCAGCACTTAGCATTACTGCATCAGCACCGTCAAGTACAGAGTTCGCAACGTCACTTAGCTCAGCACGTGTTGCACGTGGGCTTTCGATCATACTTTCCAGCATTTGCGTTGCTACAATAACGGGCTTTCCAGCTTTATTACATTTCTCAACAATCATTTTCTGGATCATTGGTACTTCCTCAGCCGGAAGTTCAACGCCAAGGTCACCACGAGCAACCATGATCGCATCCGAAGCTTCAATGATTTCATCGATGTTCGTAATGGCTTCCGGCTTTTCGATTTTAGCGATCAAGCGAGCAGTTTTACCTTTGTTGGTAATGTATTCCTTCACTTTTAGAACTTCTGATGCAGTTCTTACGAAAGAAAGCGCTACCCATTCTACATCATGTTCAAGACCAAAATCCAGATCTTCATAATCTTTTGCAGTAACAGAAGGCATTGAAACCCTCGTGTTCGGCAGGTTTACTCCTTTTTTAGATTTAAGATAACCTCCGTAAATAACTTCTGTAATTACGTCGCTGCCGTCCAGACCTGTAACCAACACTTCCAGTTTACCGTCGTCCATCAGAATACGGTCACCGATTTTTACGTCATTATACATTCCGTCGTATGGAGTGCTCACTTTTTCAGCAGTACCCAATACTTCGGTATTTGATAGTATCAATTTGTTACCCGCTTCGATCAGTACGCCATCTTTTTCAGCGACAAGTCCGATACGGATTTTTGGTCCTTGTAAATCCTGCAAAATGGCCAGGTTATATCCGAACTCTTCATTTATTTCACGAATTGTATTCAGTCTCGCCAAATGATCGGCATGTGTGCCATGAGAAAAATTTAGGCGAAATACGTTTACTCCGGCTTTGGCCAACGCATGAAGCATTTCTTTTGTTTCAGAAGTTGGGCCGACGGTAGCAACGATTTTTGTTTTCTTGGAAGACATAGATTAATTAGCAGTATGGAATGAATTTACTTATATACAATCCACGTCGATGACGATATGGATACTTTTCAATGTTTTATCGGTGAGTACGTCAATCACTTTTTCCTGGATAAACGACTTTGCCGCCTTAAAATTAATCTTTTCTCGCTCAAGTTTAATGAGAATGTCGAACAAAAACTGATTTCGTACCCTTTCGACCAGCGGAGGCTGCGGGCCAAGTACTCTTCCGGTTCCCAAATTAGCAGTCAATTTCGCAGTCAGTATCTCAGCAGCGCGCTTGGAAACGGTCGAGTCAAGATGTTTGACAGTGATTTTTATTAAACGCGTATATGGCGGATAGTGAAATTTTTCACGTTCCGGTAGTTCGGCTTCATACATGCCTGTATAATCGCCCGTTACAACACGTTCCAATAGTTTTTGTCCCGGATTGGCAGTTTGGATCAATACCTTTCCGGGGCGGTTCGCCCGTCTTCCTGCTCGTCCGCTAACTTGCGTCAGCATTTGAAAGGCACGCTCCGAAGCTCTGAATTCAGGAAAATGGATCATACGGTCAGCATCGAAAATACCAACGATGCTCACATTGTCGAAGTCGAGTCCTTTGCTTACCATCTGTGTTCCGACGAGTATGTCTATTCCACCCTCTTCAAATTCCTGAATAATTTGCTGGTAAGCATTTTTGGCTCGTGTAGTATCAAGATCCATCCGCTGTACACGGGCAGAAGGAAACATCAACGTAAGTTCTTCTTCAATTTTTTCCGTTCCATATCCCATTGTTTTCACTTTGGGGGATCCGCAGTTGGGACAGGTGCGGGGAACTTCCTCTTTGTGGCCACAATAATGACAACGAAGCTCTCCAACCCTCATGTGGTAGGTGAGACTTACGTCGCAGTTAGCGCATTCCGAAATCCAGTTACATTCTTCACATTGCAGGTATGGCGAGTAGCCCCGGCGGTTTTGAAAAAGAATGGTCTGTTCTTTATTTTTCAGATTAAATTCCAGATGTTCGATTAGAACGGAAGAAAATTCATTCTTCATCTTTTTCGATTTCTTCTCTTTTTTTGTATCAATAAGCTCGAAAGTTGGCAACGCAGCGTTTCCGAAGCGTTCTTTCATTTCCACCAAACCATAGCGTCCATTTTTTGCATGAAAATAACTTTCAAGTGATGGAGTAGCTGATCCCAACAGCACTTTACCTTTGTGCATATAGGCCATCATCACTGCTACGTCGCGGGCGTTGTAACGCGGAGCGGGATCGTGCTGTTTGTATGAAGTTTCGTGTTCTTCGTCCACGATAATCAGTCCAAGATTATCAAACGGTAAAAAAACCGAAGAACGCACGCCGACTACAAACTGGAATTTTCCATCCAGAATCCCTTTCCAAACTTCAACACGTTCGTTATCAGAAAATTTGGAGTGATAGATTCCCATTACATCGTCAAACACTTTTCGTAATCGAACCACGATTTGGGTGGTCAGGGCAATTTCAGGTAACAAAAACAAAACCTGAGATCCGCTTTCCAGTACCTGTTTGATCAGTTCAATGTAAACCTCGGTCTTCCCGCTTCCAGTGATCCCATGTAAGAGAACAACTTCCTTTTCAGAAAAGAGGTCATAAATCTGTTTCGAAGCATTTTTTTGAGAATCGGTAAGGACAATTTCGGCAGGCTTACCAACGGGAATATCATCAAACCGGGATATGAAAATTTCGAACTGTTCAAAAACTCCTTTTTTAATCAGAGTCTGCAAAGCGGAATCCGAAAGCCCGTCGTCCTGCGAAAAGATGGATTTATCCAGACCTTTCTGATTCAAATCCGGGTTGTTGTATACGGGTATATGCGACAAGTATCGCATAATAATTTCCTGTTGTTTGGGTACTTTGTCCAACGAAGAAGTAAGCTGTACCAGCGAGTCATTTGACAAATAGGCCGTCGTAAGCCTCACTTTTTTTGCAACTTTGGGCTTGTATTTTTCTTTTACTTCTTCAAAAAGGATTACCGCCCTTTTACCTACAAGAGATTTAATGAGCGAAGTAATATTGGATTTTTGTACCAGCCGTTCTATTTCCTCATAAGACAGCGTCTGGTGTTTTTTGATCTCATCCAGTACAACATGTTCCAGGTCGGTAAGTAGGTCGTAATAATCAAACTCAGGATTGAATTGTATCCGTGACTGACTGGTTATTTTTAGTCCTGCCGGTAACGCCACGTTGAGGACCTCACCGATGTTGCATAAATAGTACTCTGCAATCCAGTTGAAAAGTTCGAGCTGCCGCGTGGTGATAATCGGCTGCTCGTCGAGCAATTCGAGGATGTATTTTGCCTGATATTTTGCTGGTGGAGTTGTATGAATCTGTGCTACGGCGGCTGTAAGTACTCTTTTCTGTCCAAACTGCACGATTACCCTTGCGCCAATTTTGATCAGCTCGCTCATTTCCCTTGGCACTCTGTATGTAAACAGTGAAGGAATTGGTACCGGTAATATTAAATCGGCGAATAAAGTAGTTTCTTCCTCAAAAAGGGAGGTCATTGATTGTGTGGGTTGTTAATATAAGATGTGGTGACATTATGTATCATCTCATCTGAAATATAGAAACTTAATGTTTTAATTATTGGTCAAGTAATTCTAAAATGGTCTTGGCAGTCTGCTTGTATGACGGATCTGTAAGATTCTGATTTCATTTATTAAAACTCTGAAAGAAACACAATATCGATCAATTTCAAAGGCGCGGTAAGATCCATCATTATTGATTTTGAAGTGATCAAGAGATTGATTAGAATGACTACCTGGTAAATTTCTAATTTTCAGAAGTATCTCATTTTCTAATTCCTCTGCATAGTTACCAAAATCATTTTCTTCGATAAACTGAATAATATTAAGGAGCTGTCTTACTGCAATTTTATTCCATTTGATCCTCATTTTATTGCCTTTCTTCTATTCCTAAATAAAAGATCTACATCTTCCTGATTTACAAAATTACCTGCTTCTATTTCAGTATTGGATTTGTCCAGATCTTCATTATAGCTTGTGACAAAGTCTTTCACTAGCTGGCTATCATCAATATCTGTTTTATACTGAATAGCCAGACTATCCAAAAATGCTATAAGAACTTTTTCTTCCTGTTCGCTTATGGTATTAACTAAAATGCTCATTTGGCTACGTTTAGTCAGTGTTCTACAAATACTAGTCTGATCAAAGTTAGCAACTTCAATCCACCATTCCAATAGGGAGCATTGGTGCAAGATCCCAGCCTACCATTGCGTTGAACAGCTTGATATGGCTAAATTTTTGAATGTCATTTTCAGAAACCTCAGCTTCCCGGATCACACCAGAATCCAGTAAAAGTGCCCGCTGTGTACCTGGGAGTAGGTAGGTTTTAGGAGTATACCATTTCTCTCCGTCTAAAAAAGCCACATTACAATAGAAAGAATCCGTAACCATTCCTTTTTTTATGATCAGAATTTCGTCCGCATCACCGCGCTGGGCGTACAAGTCATTCAGCTCTTCTCGTTGGTCATATTTGTAACTGTAATCAACTGAATCGTGGTGCACAATACGAATCTTTTGAATCGTTCGGGCGGTGTATGGCTCCCATCTGATGTTGTCAATTTCTTCGCCATAGGCCAACCGGCATTTGTGCAGATCATTGGAAACCTCATTGGGAATTTTGATAAGGTCTTCCAGCTTCCAATAATCGTTATATCCCCAAAGCTTCTTTCTGGTTTTGTTCAGCCGTGCTTCATGGTATTCGATATTTTTGAATTGCCTGTTTTGAACAGCGATGGTTTCAATGCACAGAGTGTGGGGCATGGCTAAAAGGAAGATATACTTTGTCTATTAATTCCTGGTATTCGTGTTCTGCATTGCTGAGTACGGTAATTCCGCCTCCACTTTTGAAAACAAAACTACCGTTTATGTCTTCTATGTAACGGATCATCACAGCACTTTCAAAATTTTCACCATCGAAAAAACCCATTACACCAGTATAATAACCTCGATCATAGCCCTCAGCTTCTTCGATGATTTTCATCGTGCTGGGTTTGGGAGCACCGGTGATAGAACCGGCTGGTAACAATTTCATAATCAGGTCGCCGTATTGACCGTCAAAATCGTCAGGTAAAATTCCCGCTACTTCCGAACTGACCTGCAAAAGCGTTTTATCATTGGTATGCACCTGATCAATGTATCGATAACGTTCCACCCACACTTTGTTGGCCACCATACTGATGTCGTTACGGATGAGATCCACAATTGTAGCATGTTCCGCTGCCTCTTTAGGGTCCGATAAAATTACATTTTCAGCATTTGGAGTGGAAGCGTCAATGGTACCTTTCATCGGAAAGGATGAGATACGGTTGCCTTTGATCCGAACGAATATTTCAGGAGAAAAACATACAACCTGATCTTTCATCCAAAAACGGTATGGCACCGCACTGTGTTGATAGATGTCCAATAAACTCAGATTGGTTTGAATAGGAGTAGGTACTGAAAGATTTACCAGAAAGGAATTGCCGGCCTTTAGATTTTTGACTACATGATCAAACTTGATTTTGTACTCCCCAAAGTCCATTGGCGATTTTCGCAGATAGAATTCTGGTGAAATTTTTATATTGGCTTCCGTGGGAGAATTGTGAAATCCGTTGAGATCAAAGCGTATTTTGGCAGGATCTATATCTTCCAACTGCCAGGCAAGTGGTTTTTTGTTCAGATAATCAATAAGAAAAACGAAGGGAGTTTTCTGTTTTCCCCAATGATTAAGTTTGTCAGAAAATGCCCTGATAGGATCAGTCAATGGATATATTTGTAATATTTTTAGAAACAACCAGAACAGTTGGCCAAATTACAAAGTTCAGAAACCAATAGCTAAAAAGAGGAGTTAGGTAAGGAGAAGTTAGGAATAGAGAAGTTAAGGGAGTTAAGAATGAAGAATTGAACGGGGCGATCATTTAGCATTGGCTGGGAAATCAGGCTTATTCGTCAATTACTACTCCTGAAAGAATTAAAACGAACTAATTTTTGTAGAACACCATTTTCGCTAACAGCTAACAGCTAACAGCTAACAGCTAACAGCTAACAGCTAACAGCCAACAGCCAACAAAAACAATGCATATACACGACGTAATTATTATTGGAGGCGGGCCATGTGGTCTTGCGATGGGGATTGAGCTGGCGAAAAGCGAACTGGACTATCTCATTTTGGAAAAAGGAAACTTAACGGAATCCATTCGCCGCTATCCGAGAAGAATGCGTTTTTTTTCTACTGCTGAAAACATTGAGATAGGCGGAATCCCTTTTGCAATTTCGGAAGTGAAGGCTAACCGGAATGAAGCTTTGCAATATTATCGGAAAGTAGCAGGATATTATCATCTGAATTTCAAGCTTTTCGTAGATGTAGATCGCACGGAAAGGCAGGAAGATGGTACGTTTCTGGTGTATGCCAAGGACGGACAAATTTTTCAGTCAAAAAAGGTAGTACTTGCTACCGGTTATTTTGATGTCCCACGCATGTTGAATGTCCCTGGTGAAAACCTACCGCATGTTTCACATTATTATGATGAACCTTTCAAGTATTCTTATACCAATGTCGTATTGGTAGGTGGATCAAATTCTTCTGTTGAGGCAGCCTTGGAACTATATCGCCACGATGCCCATGTGACCATTGTGCACAAAGAAGCGGACTTTCGAACGAAGGTGAAATACTGGCTAGTACCGGATGTTAAAAACCGGGTGAAGGAAGGTAAAATTCATACAAGATTCAACAGTGTTACAAAGGCTATTGAGCCTGGAAAAATGCAGATAGAGAATCTTGAAACAGGAGAAACGGAATGGATCGCTGCTGATTTTGTGTTTCTGCTTGTGGGTTATCTGCCAGATGAACATTTGCTTTTCCGTTGCGGAATTGTGCTTGATCCTGCCACGAAGGTTCCTACGTACGATCCTGAGACTTTCGAAACCAACATTCCTGGTTTATACCTGTGTGGAACCGTAATGGCTGGTGTTTTTACAGAAAAAATCTTTATCGAAAATGGCCGGGATCACGCTGCTGCAATTGCTGACCATATTACGGGTAAGGAGGTGCGGAAGGTGAAGGAGTTGATTGACAGAATCTGATTTCTGTCTCATAATCAGTGTCGTAAATAATGTTAATATGAATTATTGTTGAGAATATTTGGTGTAGAATTGCAAGCAATTGTGGTTATCTAAAACTTAATATTCGTGTCATGAAAGTGTTCTTGTTGCTTTTCCGATTGTTAGTATGCGTAAGTGTAGCATACAGTATGTTTGGATGTGAGCCGAAAATGTCCGGGAAAAGTCGTGTGATCAGTGGGGTAATAAGCGGGTTGCCAGACGGAGTTATGTATCTGAAAGATATCTCACTTACCAAAATCGATTCTTGCCCTACTTCTGCTGGAAGGTTTGAATTTCGAATAACCTCCGAAAAATTTCCGGAGCCTATTTATGCCGAAATGGTTCACATTGCTAACGATGACAGCACACTTCGTATTTTTGTTTTTCCTACAAAACACAAAATAATGGTAAACCGATAAACCAGGCACTTCTGATGCTTGATTTGGAGGGTATTACTATGAAAGGCAAAATACACGATTCTTTTTTTGCCAAGAAATCATATTATTCATCGATTGAAGGTGCTGTTAAATTTGGTAAGCAGACGAACATGTTTTTAGCAGACACATTTAATTTCAACGGTCAGGTTAAACTAAAAGATTTGAAAAAAATGATCTTAGCAAATCCCTTTTCTTATCATCTTCTTTACAGTGTCAAAAATATCAGACATTCATTGTCGGACAGACAAATACTGTCACTTCTTGAATGTTTTGATGATGATGTGCAGGCAAGTAACACTGCTTCTGAAATGAAAAGTTATATCGCTTCAAGAGGTAAAATAAAATTGAGTAATACAACTTTGACAGATTCAGCTGGAAAACAACATCTTATTTTGGATCAAAAAGCAAAGTTAAACATGGTCATTTTATGGGCATCCTGGTGCGGTCCCTGCCGGGCAGAAATACCTCAATTGAAGAAAGTATATAAAAAGTTTAGGAGTAATGAAAATTTTAAGATGGTATCTGTGTCCGTTGATAGTGAAAATTTGAAATGGAAAAAGGCGTTGAAAGAAGAAAAAATGCCTTGGAAACAGCTACTAACAGAACGAGAAATAGCGGACTATTACAAGGAACTTTTTGATGTAAACAACTCAATCCCAACCACGCTTTTTTATGATTCGAATGGGAAACTTATAAAAAAATATATTGGTTATGACGCCGCAAATGAAGTTGAAGTCATGGATCTAATCATCGCCAATCTGAAATAACAGTTTGCAAATCAAGTTGCCCATCGAGATGCTACTAATCAACAAACTTTAACCTCTTCCTTTTTCCCTTCGTCGATATCTTGTCAATTTTTCCGATCAGACCTTTTCCTCCCACGGCATAGCCGATATTTCCTGCAAAGCTAACGGCATGGAATGGCTCAGTCCCAAGGGGGCTCCAAGTCTTGCCTTTGTCAACCGAATAGCTACTTCCTGATGGTCCGGTTGCTACCAGTGCGTAATTGTCAGCACGAATCTGTGTATCGCCGTTCCAGGTTGCGTTTGCTTTATGGTAAATGGCTACACATTCTTTCAAACCTGTCGGTTTTGTCATGCTTTCCAGTTTCCAACTCTCTCCGCCATCCGCTGTTGTGAGTACATTAATAGTAGAGTCAGTAGTGCGTTTGTAGTCGCCGCCAACGGCAATTCCATTTTTGGAAGAAGTAAACCGGAGACCAAAAATGCCACTTGTCGGTCCTGCATTCATCGGTGTTTCTGATACCTTCCATGATTTACCATAATCTTCCGACCGGAAAACACGTGCTTTTTTGCTTCCTCCCGTTCCTATAAAAGCATTACCTTTTCCCGTTGCCAGTATGGATGTGCCGCTGGCAGCAAAACAAGCCTCTCCGGGCAGAGCTGTCGGACGGCTTTCGGCAGGTAATTCGGTCCATGATTTTCCGCCGTCCTCTGTGGTCAATACAAACAATTTTCCGTCTACCGGATCGCCCAAACAAATACCTTTGTTTTTATCCCAAAAGTCAATTCCATCCAGAAAAGCCCCAGTCTGTGTAGTTTGGTACACAAGAGTCCAGGTTTGCCCACCATTTTCTGTCCTGTATATTTTCGCTTTGCCTTTCTCTGCTTCACCTGCACTCATCGCAACGGCTGTTTGCTTGTCAAAGGCATGTATGTCACGAAAATCGAGCGAGTCGCCTTCCGGAACTTTTACGGTCGTCCATGATTTTCCGGCATCCAGTGTCTTGTAAACATTACCTCCGGTGCCGGCAATCCAGCATACATTGGAAGAAACCGCATGTACGGCGCGCATATGGGCTTTTGATTTAATGTCAAGAACTTTCCATTGTGACATGGCTGGAAATGAAAAACATGTCAAGATGATCATTAGTGTTAGAAGAAACTGACCGATATAGCGGTAAATCATGGATGTGGGTTGATTTGGCACGGTATTTTAATTAATTTCGGGATAAGTATATCTATCATCACACAAAATAAGACAATTCGTATGAACAAGAATCAAAAATTTCTGATAGGGTCGGTAGGAGCATTGTTAACCGGTATTGCCATCGGACTTTTAGTAGCTCCAAAAAGCGGTAAGGAATCTCGCAAACTGATCAAAACTAAAGCAAATGATCTGGGTGGTACTGCTAAGGATAAATATGAAAAAAGTCTTGATGAGTTGACGGTTCTTGCCGAAAAACTAAAAGATGGTTTTTTGAAAAATGTGAATACTGTAAAAGATAAAGCTGGTTCAGTTGCAGAAACAGTAAATGATAAAGTGCGTAGTGTAGTGAACAACAATGCTTAATTGCATCTTTTGAAAATATTAGGGGGTTGGTTTCCATTTGCGAAGCCAACCCTTTATTTATGGTATCCTGGTGAAAATTTCTGCGACTGCTTCTCCAATCTTGTCCGATAATTTTTTCTCCTTATCCGGTAAAATACCTTTCGCGCCACCTTCCCATACCATTTTGTTGTTTTCAGTTTCTACGAAATCAAGTAACATGGTACCTTCCCGATATTTGCCTACGGGTACTTCTTCGCTTTTCCAGGTATAGCGCCTCTGGCCCATGTATCTGGGATAACCATCGTTCAGGAAGTTGGTTTGTCGGGTTTGAATTTCTTCTTTGACTGACAACGCAATATTGATTTTTATTGCAGGATCCTGCGCTTCATTCAGTCCACGTTTTTTGAGATTCGTTGCAAGGGCGTCTTTAATCACCTGAATATTTTTTTCAAAGGTTTCAGAGTTAGTATCGCCTTGGGCTTCTATTTCATAAAAGCCATAAGTCGAGTAGTTGGACAGTTTAAAACCAGTTTCCTGTTTGGCTTTCAGGATTTTATAAGACGACTGGCAACTGGAAAACAGGAAGGCTGAAAGAATGAATACAAGTAATTTGATAGTTTTCATGAGTCGAGTTTTTTATGATTATTCTGGAAATTGATTTCTTATTGTCGTTTAAGCGAAGCGAATTTCATGAAGAGTTTCGCCAACGGAGAAGGCTGTCCCTGTCGATATACATATGAAAAATTACGTTCTATGTCTAAGCCAGCCACATCAACAATCGAGAGGCGGTCGTCGGCTAATTCCTGCTTCACACTATAAATAGACAGAAACGCAAAGGTATCGGAGCAAAAAAGATAGTTTTTAATACTTTCTGTACTCCCCAGCTGCATTTGAATATTGAGATCTTTATACGACAGACCTATTATTGATAAATGCTGGTCAATGATCTCAGATGTTCCTGATCCAACCTCTCTTGTCAATAGCGGAAGTTGGGTAAGTTCCTTTGGTTCAATTACACGATTTCTTGATACATTTTTAGGATGCGTCACCAGTACAATCTCATCTTTAAGAAAAGTTGTATATTTTAAATCTGAATGGTGAATAGATCCTTCAACCAGTCCAAGATCGATTTTTTTCTCTTCGAGCAACTGTTCAATTACCAATGAATTCGCATTGGTAAGCTCTATGTTAATTTCAGGAAAACGCTTGTGAAAATGCGCCAGATAGACCGGAATTACGTATTGGGCGATTGTGGTACTGGCACCGATATGCAACGTTCCTTCGGTTTTATTTTGAAGGAGGTTGATATCAAATTCCAGTTTTTGATACTGCTCAAATATAAGATGTGCGTGCTGAAGGAGAACTTCTCCGGCCTTAGTGAGAACGATCTGCTTTCTGCTACGGTCAAAAAAAGTCGTTGCATAGTGCTGTTCAATCTCCTTGATGTGTTTGGTAACCGCAGGCTGGCTGATACTGAGTTGTTCGGCTGCTCTGTTAAAATTAAGCGTTTGAGCAACCGTATAGAAAACACGAAGACGGAAATCAGCCATTTTTGATCTTTACGAAAGCGTTTAAATTAATTTCTAATTGCCCGAAACGAACTCAGCCGACCACACTTCCCAATTCTTTTGCGGCGGCCATGCTGATGCCTTTGTAAAACAGATACTCTTTCATCACGGCTATTTCTTCTTCAACAGTTTTTGCCTGAATTTGCTGCTGCTGACAAATCTTCATTTTCTCTTCGATGAATGCTTTTTTCAGTCTCAGAATATTTACAAAAGCTGTTTTGTCGAGAACATCTGTTTCAAAGGGAACGTATATTTCAAACTTTTCAGACCAAAGTTCACTCAGTTCATGTTTAGGTGTCAGCCATTCGATGGTTAAATTCCGAATTTCCGCCTCATGATGATTTAGGAAATACTCGGTTGCTAACACCGTGTTTCTACCATAATGTTCTCTGAAAAGAGTCAATAAATGACTAAAAACGGAATCTTTGAAATTGATGTCCTGAATTTCACCAAGCACGTACTGGCAAACAGTGATACCCGGTTCCAGCTCTTTTGCTCCGTAAAGAACCAGTAATTTAATAAATGCCTGCTCCTGATAATACAACCTTGAATACTGGACTGTCGCTTCCTGTATTTCTTCTCCTGGCGGGCCAAATAAATCATCAGGCGGACCGTCGAATGGGCTGCTATCCGTATTGGGTCCTGATGTTGTATTTATATCGGCTGGTCCGTTCGGAACAAATCCGGACTGTCTGTTGCCTCGCTCCTGAGGTTTTTGAGTTTGCTGTTTGCGCAGCAGTTTATTCCCCTCCGTGATCAGCATTTGCTCATCCACCTTCATCATTTCTGATGTACGGTGAAAGAATACCTGCCGTTTAATGGCATCCGGTATTTTGATAATGCTGTTCACCACCTCACCAATCACAGCTGCCAGCCTGAAAGGATCGTTACCGGCATCCTGCAACAAGGTCTCCGTTTTGAAGGTAATAAAGTCTTTTGAAGCCTTGCGCAGGTATTCCTTAAAAGCTTCCGCGCCTACTTTCCGAACATAACTGTCGGGATCATCGCCGTCGGGAAACAAAACGATGCTTACATTTAATCCTTCTTCGAGTACCAGATCAAGCCCTCGCAGTGCAGCTTTGATACCCGCCACGTCGCCATCATAAAGAATGGTAATGTTAGGTGTAAACCGGCCTATCAGCCTGATTTGCTCCGTGGTGAGCGAGGTTCCGGAGGAGGCAACCACATTTTCGATACCTGCCTGATGTAACGACACCACGTCCGTGTAACCTTCAACCAGATAACAGTGCTCCTGCTGGCGGATTGCATTTTTTGCCTGATAAATACCATAAAGAATTTCACTTTTATGGTATACTTCCGTTTCCGGAGAGTTGAGGTACTTAGGTTGATTTTTATCTGTTTTGAGTATCCTTGCTCCAAAAGCAATTACTTTACCCGCCACATTGTGAATCGGGAAAATGACCCTTCCTCGAAAGCGGTCATATCCGGCAGTGCTGCTTCCTTCTTTGTGAATAAGTAGTCCCGCTTTTTCCAGTACTTCCTGCGAGTAACCTTTTTCCAGTGCATCTTTGGAAAAGGCGTCCCAGTTATCGAGACTATATCCCAGCTCAAACTTTTTGAGGATTGTGTTACTAAAACCTCTTTCACGGAAATAACTCAGACCAATTGCCTGGCCTTCATCATTTTCATGTAATTTCTGCTGGTAGAAGTTTTTAGCATAATTTAAAACAATGTAAAGGCTTTCCCGTGCATTCTGCCTTGCAGCCTCTTCATTGGTTACCTCTTCTTCCTCTATTTCAATCCCATATTTATCGGCCAGGTAACGCAATGCTTCACCATAGCCGATCCCATCGACATCCATTACGAATTTAATGGCATCTCCCGCCGCTCCGCAACCGAAGCATTTATATATCTGTCTTACCGGATTGACATTGAAAGATGGCGTCTTTTCATTGTGGAAAGGGCAGCAAGCCGAGTAGTTGGCTCCCTTTTTCTTTAAAGACACAAAATCTCCGACCACCTCCACTATGTCAGCAGTTTGCTTGATCCTATCGACGGTTTCGGGATTAATGCGCATAAAATGTGATGATCCGGTAATGAGAGTTATATAACCCTTTATGTCAGCTTAACAGGTTTTTTTGCTTTTTTGTCCATTTTTATGTCCAAAAAGCATACGGAATTTTATGGGGTAACAAACTAATCAGCTCATTTAAGGCCATACTGCAACATCAGTTACAGAATAACGTTATTTATAAGTTATCGGTGATCCAAGTATGATAATAACCAATCAATTTCCGGGTGCGAAAATAACGAGGCGTCAGCGGTTTTAAGGTGTCTTGTAGATCATATTTAATCAAATTATTAATATTTAGCTCGGTTGTGAAGTTCTTTGCTGAGAAAATTTATTACAAAAGCCTTAGAATTAAGAAATTCATCACGTAAAGTTTTTTTCTGAATACTTTAATTTGTTATTTTGCGGTATCAATGCCAAGAAAAGAATCATCTAAGTAAGATATATAGATATTTAAAATATAGTGTGTGTATAGTGTGAAACAGGGCATGGAAGTTTTTCTATGCCTTTGTTTTTTTACAGGTATTTCTTCAAAAGTTTTTAGGTGCTCAGGCACTGATCATACAGATTCATTAACCTACCTGCAACGTCCTCTTCTTTTCTTATTTTAAGCCTAAGTTTCTGATCGTCTTGTTGTTTTGGTTGAAGGGCGGCAATCAGATCGATTTCTGATATGTGGTGATATAACATGCATTCTGGCGGTCTGGATACACAGTCCGTGGCGAATACCGGAACCTGGCTTTCAATAGCTTCATGTATGGAAATGGAGTCGCCGTCTGTGGTAGTATTTCTAATGAAAGCGTCGGAGTAAGTCAGTACGTCGGAAAAATTATGTAATGTGGAAATGAATATAATATTACCTGGCAAGGTTAATTGCTTTTTTACATATTGTAAGTACCTGGCTGATGGATCAGAAATGATGAGTGCTGCCATCGGCAAGGCTGTGAATTTTTGTATCAACGCAAGGATTCCGTATGTCTCATTTCCTGACCTGTCAAAGGTTACATTACCAGCGTTGGTACAAAAAACGTAGGCGTATTGCTGTTTCAAGGTTACAATAGTTACTACATTGACGACATCCAGAGAAATAAATGCTTTTGTTGGTAAAAATGAAGATAGGAGCAGCGCTCTGTTATTTAAACGGGATGCGATTTTCAGGCTACCCTGATTCTGGACAACTGGTATATAACACAACCGGCAGGACAAATTGACAACCCAGTTTTTGAAGGTACGGTATCGTCCCAGGTTCCCATGATAGGTAATGATCAGTTTTCTTTTCATTACCAAACATATTACTGAGGCTAAAAGTTGAAAGTACACATGCGACGTATGCAGATGCGCGACCGGAAACTTCATGAGTGCAGCAAGTATTGACAAAAGGGATGTTTTTCTTAAATCTAGGAAATAAAAGCGTTTATAACCTCTTTCTTTAAGGCTATCCACCAATCGGGAGGTGTGAATGGTAACACCACCAATGGGCGGAGGTATATTCCCGAGAATTAAGATTTTGCCCTCATCCATCGGTTGCCCTTTTTGATGTTTTCAACCTGGACAACAGAGCATAAAGATATCTCCAGTCCTGACTGACTGGTATAAAGAGCGCAGCAATTGTTATTTTTTCAGTTTTAGAATTTATCAAAACCACATAGGCGAAGATAAAAGCTGTAAGCGATGAACATAATGCGGCCATGCACAGCCCGTCGGACCCGTACAAGGAACACAGAATGGTGCCACTAATGATCAACCCAACGAACGATAAAAATTGTATGAAGTAGACGAGCCTTTTTCTTTCTGCTGCGATAAGATAATTGAGAAAAATATTGACCATACCGTGAACCATCACCCATGGAAAGAGTTTTAGCAACAAGGTCCAGCTTGGAATGAATTCATAACCAAAAAGCATAGTGAAAATAGGTTTTCCGATCAGGCAGGTCATTATCAAAGCGGAAAGAAGCAACAGGTTGGAAAATCGTATTGTTCTTGCCAATGTTTCCCGACCGGCTAGTTTGCTTATTTTTTGATTAAATACAATTGGCGCGATGGAACCATGTACAATCAGGAATGCTTCGGCTATATTTAAAGCCAGTAAGTAGTGACCGAGTCTGGGACTGTCAAGATACTGACTTCCGATTAAAACGGGAAGTCGTGCCATACCAAACTGAAAAACGACTAACGGCCATAGTGATAGCGAAAGGTTGATGTAAGTATGTAACAGACCACGGTCAAATCCCAATTGGAAATTCGGGAATCCAGTCAGAGTGAAACCGATTATTACTGTTGACAACCAATAGGAAATCTGAGCAATTACCACAGTTTTCATTGTTGCTGCCTGCCAAAAGGCTGAGAGTAAAATGAGGGTCTGGATTAGCAGCGGAATGATCTGTGTGAGAGAATAAGCTTGATATCTTCCTGCACCAAGCAACATTATAGGGAGTGCCATGGAAAGGATTATAATTGGAAGAAACGGAAGAAGCTGACGAAATATGCCCTGAGCAGATGAGCTCTCAGCGAATTGCCAATTCGCTATTTCCTCTGCGAAAACATGAGCAACGAGCATATTGCCCAGGCCCAAAATCAGTGAAAGTAGCACTGTGTAAGTTAAAATAGGATTTTTAGAATCTTGATATTTACCACTCATAAACTGTGTGGCAGGAGCAATTCCAACAGAACCCCATCGTGAAATGACGGTTGTTAAATTTAATGCGCTGCCAAAAGATCCCAGTCCGGTTGGTCCGAGGAGGCGGGCCAAAACAACTCTTGACAGCAAAACGAGAATAAGCGAAACTACCTTCGTTCCAAACGTAAAAGAGAAGGACCGGATGAAGTTCATACGCCAGCAGACGGTTTGAGTTGGAACGGCTGCTTTCTTGTGCTCTTTGCATAAAAATGCATACACATGAGCAACAGCGGTGCGATGCAGTTAACAGTGATGCTTTTACCAGGAAGAATTACAAATGTACTGCCGACCGTATGGTTGAATAAAAAGAAGCAAATGAATGCGATCAGAAGTGTTGAGTATATTCTTTCTTTTGTTGAAGCGAAGCGATAGAGTTGGAACAGCATTGCTGCCAGCAAGCTGTACATAAAAATGGTACCGATAATTCCCTGCTCGGCAAGGAGCGTATACCAAAGCGAATGCGCTTCTCTGAATCCGGGGCCGAGTAGCTCAAAACTGCCAATCCCATGCCCCAAAAGCGGTTCTTGTAAAAAAAGGGAATAAGCAACTTTATGAATTTCCGTTCTTCCGCTTATGGTTTCAAGTTTTGTTAACATGCTGTTTAGTGAACCCATGTCCGCAAACCGAAGCTGCCAGAAGTACAGCAAGTCTTGTACGTTCATAAACCCGGCAATTTTTGAACGGTACAGATAGCCAGAAAGTACAACAGCAAATAATAGTCTCAGATCGATAAAAGTAGAAGTCATCAGGCTTGTGACAAGGATAAACGGAAGAACAAGAAAGACGGCACCTCGCGAGAATGACAAGGCAACCACACCAATAAAGATGGCCATCAGTATCACTTTCAGCCATAGGGAGGCTTTGTTTTTTACGGAATAAAGCAAGGCAAACGGCCAGAGTAAAATGAAGTACGCCATGGTAACATTGGTATCTGCAATGTTACGCGATGCAAGCAAATTGTCACTGCCTTTGTAACCAGCGCCTGCGTACACCAGCCCGAACGTGCCCAATCCCAAAATAATAAAAAGCAGGCATAGGTATTTATCAAGTTCCTGCTGGAAATCATGCGCCTGACAGGCGATTTGTAAATAGGAAAACAAGAGTGGAATTGTGAAAATGTATAGTGTAATTCCACCCCAAATGATATTTTTAAGGTTCGGTGAAATGGAAAGAAAAAGCACACTTGCTATGAACCACAGAACAGTCACCAGGGGATTTTTAGTTTGATCTGTTCGGTGACGCCCGGCCAGAAAATGAAGCAGATATACATTCAGGATGATGTATGGTAGCAGCCTCCATAATGAATTTGCCCCGGTGGTAAAAGCGTATTTTTGAAAGATGTGAAGAAACTGAGTAAAGATTGGTAAAGACAGTACAAAGAACAGTTTGTGCCGCGAATGAACAAACAGTGAAACAGCGCAATAGACATAAAACGACAGCACCACAATACTCTGAAAAGTGTTTTCGCCGATCTTGAAGATAGAAGGTATCAGAAGTCCGGTAAAACAAACCAGACTTACAGCGACCAATATTCTTTTCAATATGCTTATCATCAGCTCAACCATTCACGTATATATTTCATAGTTATAGCAACAGATTCGGGAGCAGTGTGGTGAACAAATTTCTGGATCTTATCAGTATGATCAACTTTCGGAGCGTGATCGAGAAGCTTATCCAGGGTTAGAAACAATTCAGGTTTACTATAAGCGAACTGATCCAATCCAAGCTTGTTAAGTGGAATTTGATGTGAATAGGAGTAAAAGCGTTTCACTGAATGACTTTCTGGCAATATTTCATTTCCGTCATAGGCAATGCAGATGCAGGGTTTGTTACAAATTGCTGCTTCCAGTCTGATTGTGGAGGCAATTTGAATACACACATCACACGTTTTAAGCATGGAAGCAAGGTTAAGCAGTACATCCAAATCAGGAATAGTATTCGAAAACGTCTGATTTAGTGATGTTTTCTCCGAATGCCAGATTCGGAAATTCTGTTCGTTCTCAAATCGGCTGTATTTCCTGTAATCATCCGCAGGATGGCAGCGCACAAGAATGGTTGCTGAGGAATGGTGTGCTGCGTATTCCAACAGGTGTTCAAGAATATCTACCTGATTCGGGCAATGGTTTAAAGCGCTGGTTGCGAAAAGCATCACCTTATGTTCATTCGAAATATTGAATTTGTTGCGAATAGATTCAGCGGCATACTGCGGTGGCAGAGGTTTGTAGTAAACATCAAATCTGGGAACTCCGGTAATGAATATCTTTTGCTTTGTGATATTAAAAACTTTGTAAAACAGATCATATTCCTGAGCCATAAATTGATTCCAGACCAACACACAATCGTGATTTGCATTTATAATTCCTTTTGAAGTGAGATTGTCCCAACTAATGACGATCGCCAGGGAAGGCGTACTTTTGATTTTGAGATGATTGACTATTGTGTTCTCCCGGATGTCGAGCGGGGAGGTGGAAATCACGCCGTCAAAATCGGGCAAATTCCAGCTTTTGACGTGGCGGTTTTTGCCGGTAAACAGAATAATTATCTTTCGTAAAAGCTTTAAAAGGCCGCTTGTTAAACGTATAGACGCGATAAGAGACAACAAAATATCAACGGCGTAGCGGTACAGGATTGATGATTGCTGATCTTTTATCTTTTGGGTTTCTATCCTAAAATGATGAAAGAACACGGCTTTTTCAAGCTGCCTCAGAAATCTCAGCAAGTAGCTTTCTTCGAATAATGGCACTTGAATTTGCTGCATTTGAATATTAAAGTGTTTATTGATTTCTGATAATTCTCTCTTTCCTATCAGGCTGGAAATAAGCCGTATATCATATTCAGAAGCCAGTGGTTTAATAAGCCCGCTGTGAATTATGTTGATGGCGGCGTAGCTGTTGGTGATCAGAAGCAACAAGCTTTTTTTACGACTGGAATCCATTTTTTGCAATTGTTTCGGCCAGGAGCCAGTCTTGCATGCTATCAATATTTACATCAGGAGAATCTTCATTTAAAAAGCCAACAAGTTTTTCTCCATATAAATGTCCTGCCCGTATCACATCCATATGTGTAATGTAAACCTGCCCGTCGCGGTGCCACGTATCCGGCAATTCCTGCCGCCTTGAAATGATCTCCTTATCACCCGTCACAAGTTTCAGATAGTCATGCTGATTTTCGTAAGCCCAGTGCGGATTGTATTTGTCAGGAATTTTACGGACAGTTACAAGGCTGTCGCCCTGTTGTTCAATGAGATAAGTTATGGTTTTGTCGATTAAATGCTTGGTGCGAAACGGAGTTGTGGGCTGCAACAGGCATACATAGTCGAATGACAAGCCAAGCTTATCACTATAATGGATCATATTTGTGATCACATCCATCATGGGCGTATCGTCATGTGCCAGTTCTTTCGGTCGCAGTAATCCCTGAACTTCCGGATAACTAGTCCCAAAGCTTAGGATTTTCTCACAATCGGTTGAGAGAAAAACAGTATCTAACATACCTGATTCACATGCAGATACGATCGTGTAATGAATCAAGGGCTTTCCTGCAAGCATACGCATGTTTTTACCAGGAACGCCTTTAGATCCGGCTCTGGCAGGAATGATGGCAAGTATTCGGGGTTTTACCTCCATGTTATATGGGCGTGTTTAGTGAAATTTCAGCCAGAATTTCAGCCATATTTCTTCCCGCATTACCGTTTCCGTAAACAGGATCGGGCTGATAATGTCCGTGAGCAATCTGCCTTTTCGTTGCGTCCACAACAGCATCGCTGTCATAATGCACATCAATCACGTTACATCCTCTTTCGCGACCTTCCTGCCGGCTCCCGATATTTACAACAGGCACTCCAAGCGATGCACACTCCCGTATCCCTACACTGGAATTACCAATCAGACACAGAGAATTATTCAGTAGTTTGAGAAATGAACTGGCTCAATTGATCTAAACAAATGGATGTTTGCTGCCGGATGATGTTCCCGATAGGTTCTAAGCGTCTTTGAAACACCTTCTGTTCCCGGATCGGAATTTGGCCAAAACCAAAACACAGGTTTTCCAAGTTTTTCAATCGCCTGCAATGTTTGCAAAGTCTGGTCACCCGAGAAGAGATATTCGTTGGTCACAGGATGTTGCATCACAACCAGATATCCACTGCTCAAATCAAAAGAAGGACCTACACCACCATATTCGGATAACGGATTAAAGTCAGGTTGAGGCAGATTGAAAACTTCTGAGACCAGATCAATAGAAGGACAACCTGTAACGAAAACAGTTCCTTTATTGGCGCCCATGCTAATCACACGTTCGGCAGCCTGATCAGTAGAAACAAAATGATAATCAGCGAACTGAGTCACTGCATTTCTGACCTTATCATCAATGTTACCCGTAATTTCTCCGCCTTGTGTATGGACCAGAGGTATGTTCATACAAGCAGCGGTCATTGCGGTAGCAGTTGTTTCAAATCTGTCAGCAATTGTAATTACAGCGTCGGGTCTATTATGACTAAACAAAGTGGACAGCTCTATCATCGCCAGAGCGACTGTTTTGACAGAATCGGCAGTGCCACTCCCTTCCATAACATTTGAGAAGGATGCGGTAATATCAAATCCGTCTGATCGTATCTGGTTGATCACAGAGCCATATTTTTCTGATAATGCACTTCCACTCACAACCAATTGTAATGTCAGTAAAGGATGTTCTTGGATAGCAATTAATGCCGTTTTTATCCTGCTGTAACTTGCCCGGGCAGTGATGACTACACATATTTTACGCTTCATAAAATATCGGTTTCGTTTAAAAACATCCATTTTTTCATATCACGACTTAACCGTTTGCCAAGGACTTGCTCATACAGGTGAACCGGTATACCCATCCCTTTCGGTTTTTTGGATTCAAGATCGTGCAGGGTAATTACATGACCTGCGGGTAAATCCTTATTTACCGCAAGAGACTTTTCGAAGATGTTTTTAACATCCTGAAAACCTGAAATGTCTGCTTTATTCACCGGGTTTGTGTTTGCTGTTGAAATCTGCCTGACGCCTGTTGTAAGCATTTTAACCTGGTCAATGGTCAGAGATGAGGCCGAATCCGGACCATAGCTGCGCTTGTCGAAAGTGACATGGAATTCAAGTATTTCAGCGCCCAAAGCTGTTGCTGCAAGGCAGGCATAAATATCTCCTGAATGATCTGAAAATCCAGTGGGGACATTGTATTGGCTCCTTAACTCAGCTATCTGATTCAATCCCCATTGACTTTCACGGGTAGGATAGGCAGAAGTACATTGCAATAGCGAGAACATGGTATTTCGTTGTTTTAAAAATTGACATGTAAGGTCTAATTCGTCTTGCGAACTCATACCTGTTGATATGATCATCTCTTTCCCTGTTTTCGCTATTCGTTCCAGAAGCAACAGGTTGTAGGTATCACCGGAGCCAACTTTGTATCTGGAAACACCAATTTTTTCCAAAAGCTCCACAGCCTGAATGCAGGAAGGAGTTGCCAGGAAATCCATATCGTGGTCTTCGCAATGGTTTTTCAGACTGCTCCATTGTTCAGGTGTAAATTCCATACGTTCCCAGTACTCCATCCTCGTTTCAGTAGAATAGGGGAACGGGATACGAAATGTCTCATGTTCGCTACTTTCGGCTTCTGAAATGTGAGTCTGAAATTTGACGGCATCAACTCCGCTTTCTGCAAGCACATCTATGTATGAGTGAGCCACTCCAAAGCTACCTTCGTGCGCCTGCCCGATTTCTCCAATCATGTAAATAGCTGAATTCATCTCTGTTAGATGTTATGGTAAAAAATAACAGGGGACGTTGAGTTTCAGTTTTATCTACTTGCTCCCGTAGCCGTAGGCATATCCGGGTATGGCTTTCACGTCGTTGAGAATCAGTTGAAGTTTTGGCAGTGCGTTGGATTTTGAAATCTCTTGAATGATTTCGATCTGATGTCTGAAAGTGAAGTTTTGACGTACAACGAAGAGGCTTAAATCGGCATGATGACTCAAAATACTGGCATCGGTCACTAAATTAAATGGAGCCGAATCTATCACAACGTAATCATAATGTTCTCTGAGGTAGTTTAATAGTTCTTTTACACGAACTGACTGTAATAATTCGGCGGGATTGGGTGGAATAATTCCTGCAATAATTACATCAAAAGAATTATCCTTTCCGGATGGTTTTACGATATCTTCCGCAGCAATCGGGGTGATAATATATTCAGAAAGCCCTTTGCCGCTAATGCCCAGATTTACACCAATAGTAGGTTTTCTAAGATCGCATTCCAGCAACATCACACGTTTCCCGGATAATTGTAGCGAACGGCACAGGTTTATGGCGATAAACGTTTTTCCTTCACCAGCCATACTTGACGTGACGAGTATGACCTTGTTCTTTTCTGCATCAGGAACGAAGGACAAGTTGGTACGAAGTGTTCGGAATTGTTCACCCACAAATCCGTTTTTACCGGTATCAAACAAATTGTCCCGTGCGTCTTTGCCGGATCCTATTTCACCGATTACAGGGACTTTAATCAGATCAGTTAATTCCTTTTTGCTTGTAATCCGGGTGTTGAAAATTTCCCTGATATTGAAAAAAGCGATTGGCAGGAAAAGACCAATCAATACCGATACGAGGATGGTTAGCTGGCGATTGGGAGATACAGGAAGATCGTCTGCCTTTGGGTTGTCGATGATGCGTCCGTTCGCAAGCGTCGATGATTTTGAGACCGACGTTTCAATCCGTTTTTTTAGCAAAAAGACATACAGTTCTTGTTTGATCTGCTGTTGACGGGCATGGTCCTGGTATGTTCTTTCATTGGCAGGAATTGTATTGATCTGTCTTTTTGTTCCAACAATACTTCTTGATAATGATTGCTTCCTCAACCGCAATTCATTTTGACGTGATTCTATGTGGCTTATTAATTCATCTCTGATGTTTTTTAACTGAAAGTCCAAATTCTGTACCGCCGGATGCTCGCTGGTACTGGTATGCAGCGTGCGATCTCTTAACAGCTGAATTTCATTGTATTTGTTTATTGCTGAAATAAACCCTGAATTTTGCATAGCTACATAAGCAGGCACAACGTTGGAAGGATTTTCTTTCACAAAAGTTAACAGCGATTCAATAATGCTTAGCTGAACTTCAAGGTCAGTCCGTTCCTTTTCATCTAAACTTTTATTGGTTAGCAAAAGCCGCGACTGTTCGGGAAGGTCGGTGATTTGATTGGTAATCCTGTAATTTTCTATTTGTTTTTCAATTCCCGTAAGTTCCTGTGTAACCAGCGCCAAATTTTCATCTATGAAAGTAATGGTGCTATCCGCAATCCGATTTTTGTCAGTGATGCTTGCTTTCAGATAGTTGTCTATCAGTTTACTTAAAATTACTTCTCCTTTTAATGGCAGAATATCTGTCAATTTTAGAGTTATAACACTGACCTGTTTGTTGGTCGCCGCTACATGAAGTGCCTGACTATATTTTTTCGCGGCCTCATCGGCCTGCGAAATTGAAATTATATAAGAATCGCCGTTTAAGGGTTTTGGATTGGTGGTTTTAGTTAGAATTGCTTTTCCCTCAGGCAATATAAGAGTATCTCCAAATTTCAGTTGCCAGGTCTTGTCGTCATTGGTGAGCGTGAATTTTTTGCTTTTTGATATATCGAGGATATAGTTAACCAGATTTGTTTTGTGTTTTAAAAGGGGAGGGGTGAGGAAGCGTAGTTTTACGGGGGAGGTTTCAAACAGTTCTGTGGTTTTAATTTTCCCTTTGGCGAAATAAGATACATTCAATTGAAGATCAGCCACTACCTTTTCCATTAAGGTTCGGCTTTTCAAAATTTCTACTTCGTTATCTACATTGCTTTTACCGGCCGATAAACCCAGATTTTCAAGGATTGCAGCCTCTCCCAAATCTGTTCCTTTGGTATCGTCCTTTACCAATATGGAGGCCGTAATCTCAAACCTGGGTGTTGCATAACGCAGGTAAAGCAAACCACCTGTAAGACATATTGCTATTGACAACAAGATCCATGGCCAGTTCTGGATCAATTGAACAATCCGTCTAACCAACTGATTTTCATGTGGAAAGCCAGATGGAATTCTCGTGATTTCTTCCAGAGACTGTTGCATAAATCAGAACGTTAATCTGGAAATGAAGATGATCAGCACTGACAATCCGGAAGCGATTAAGGCATAGTTTCGTGTTTTTCCGGCGTCTCGTGCTGCGGCTATTTTGTTTTTATTAGGTTCCACAATCACGACATCTCCCTGTTTTAGATAAAAATGAGACGACTGTAAAGCTGCCAGTGAGTTAAGGCTTAAGCGAATGGCTTCTCTTTGGCTATCGCGATTTCGAATTACAAGCACATTTTCTTTCTTGCCATAAATACTGATGTCACCTGCAAGTGCCAGCGCATCTAGAACTGATAATTTCTCACGATCAGAAACAAAAATTCCTGGCTTTGGTACTTCGCCAAGTACCGTTATCGTGAAATTGGCTAGACGAAGTGTAACCACCGGGTCCTTGTAAAACTTGCCAGCCAGGATGGTAAGTGAGTCTCGTATCTGGCTAATCTGATAACCATTTACATGAACGCTACCCAAAACCGGCATTTGAATATTGCCATTAGCATCAACCGTAAGCAACAGGCCTGGCGTTGCAGGTAAGTTACTATTGGAAATGAGAGGGGTATCACTGGTAAGAATTGTGATTTCCAGAATGTCTCCGGGTGCAATAATGGGATACTGAAAAGTCGCCGTTGGGATAATCATCGCTTTCGAGAAAAGCGTATCAGGCAGATCCTGAAAGTATGCGATCCTGTTGGTTGTTTTACAGGAGAAAGTGGCAAATAGAAGTAAATAGAGCCATAGAACTGACCACAATCTCAGTTTAAGCGATTTGTTAGCAGTAATATCCGTATACATCTTAAGCGTGTTGAAGCGTGAAGGGTATGTCGGAGTTTCTACATAACGTAATGGCTATGTGACGCAAGGCGAGGGCAGAAGTATCAGGCGGAATTCGAAAAACATGATTTGAAGCATAACCTTGCGCTCTTCGTTCTAAAATAAAAGAGGCTCATTTGTACAGCAATGCACAAATGAGCCTCTTTTACATAATTTTCAATCAGGCAAAATGGGTCTTTACTTTTTTCAAAGCTGATCCAATTACCTGATGCATATCGTAATAACGGTACTCTGCGAGACGTCCTCCGAAGATAACTTTTTCTTCTGATGAGGCTAACGACTTATATTTATTGAATATTTCGGAATTCTTGTCATCATTTACAGGGTAATAAGGCTCCGCTCCCTTAGCCCACTCCTGTGGATATTCGTGCGTGATTACCGTTTTGGGCTGCGTCCCAAATTCAAAATGTTTGTGCTCAATGATCCTCGTATATTCCGTTTCGCCATCTGTATAATTGACGACCGCATTTCCCTGATAATTTTCTGTATCGAGAATCTGATTGTCAAAACGAAGGCTGCGGTATTCAAGCTGCCCGTGCTGGAAGCCGAAATATTCATCGATTTGGCCTGTGTATACAATTGTCTCGGCAAGCTCACTTAATGCTTCACGATCCTGGAAAAAATCGACACCAAGCCTTACCTCAACTCCTTCCAGTAATCCTTCTGTCAGCTTATTATATCCACCGATTGGAATTCCCTGGTACTTATCATTAAAATAGTTATTATCAAAGGTAAAGCGTACGGGAAGCCGCTTAATGATAAATGCCGGAAGCTCAGTTGCTTTTCGGCCCCATTGCTTCTCAGTATATGCCTTTATAAGTTTTTCGTATATATCGGTGCCTACAAGGGAAATAGCCTGTTCTTCCAGATTTTTGGGATCTGTGATTCCTGCCGCTTTTACCTGTTCCTGTATTTTTGCCTGAGCTTCGGCCGGTGTTTTAACCTTCCAAAGCTGGTAAAATGTGTTCATGTTAAACGGCAAGTTGTACAGCTCACCATAGTAGTTAGCCACGGGTGAGTTGGTGTATCGGTTAAACTCCACGAAGGAATTGACGTAATCCCAAATCTCCTTATCGTTCGTATGGAAAATATGAGCACCGTATTTGTGTACGTTTATACCCTCAACATTTTCGCAAAAAGTGTTGCCCCCAGTGTGAGACCTGCGATCTATTACGAGACATTTTTTACCTCTCTTATTAGCTTCATGAGCAAATACGGAACCCCATAATCCGGCTCCGACAATCAGATAATCGTATTGTTTCATTAATCAGTTGCTGGTTTATTAGTGTAGTAGATTGTGTGTTATTGGGAAAGCAGAAATTCTGATTTTGCTAAGTTGAAATGAGAAAGGCTCCTATCAGGAGCCTTTCTCATTTCAACTTAGTGTCTGTAACTACTATGGAAGAAGTTTCAATTCAACACGACGGTTTTTCTGTAGACCATCGCGGGTAGCGCTATCAGCTATCGGTTTGAATGCTCCGAAGTAGTCAACGATTACTTTGCTAGGATCTGTAAGACCTGCTTCGTTGATCAGGAAGTTTTTAACTGCATCCACACGACGGCGAGACAGAGCCATGTTGTAACGATCTGTTGCACGACGGTCAGCGTGACCTGCAAGTTGCAGACGGCATCCGTTTTTGTTCATCAGTTGAGCAACATTTTTCAACATTTCCTGGAATTCAGGTTTGATCACGTTTTTATCAGTTTCAAACTGAACGTTTGCAAATATTTCGCTGCATGCTGCGCCAGTTGCCAATGCGTTTTTCACATAAGTGTCGAAGTCAAGAACGCGACCGCTACCATCTACGATAGAACCTGCTGGTGAATTTGGCTCTTTATCGAAGAAGTCAGAAACACCGTCACCATCTGTATCAAGTAACAAACGTGGGTCGATATCTTTTGGACGGTTTGCTTTTGCAACTGAATCCATTTCTTCAAGCGTAAGAATCTTAGGTGCTTTCAGCAATACCTTAGGATCTGTGTAGCGCAGGTTGTAGTAACCGTCTTCTGGTTTGTAATCCCATTTGCCATCCACTTTCTTAACTTTAAGTGGTTTCTTACCTAGTTTGTAAGTAAGCTGGATTGAACCAGAACCGTATTTGTCAAGCTCAGAATTTCCTTTGCGGGAAGTTTTCGCATCCTTGATTGCATTCAGATTCGGAGTAAGATCGTAGTCTCCGCCGTACGTAGCATCGATGTAATCAGAATTTGTGTGGTTCAGACGGAAGTCAAGACCAAGATCAAGACGTGGAGTCAGTTCATAACTTACGTTAAGACCTGTTGGAATAACCCAGTCATTTTTCTTACCTGTTTCGCGAAGAGGCACACCACCTGTAAGGCTGTATGCTGTTGCATCGTAGAATACGCGACCAATACCGGCGTATACATCCACTTTCCATCTCTTCATCTTGTTAGGACCCATTAAAAGGCCTTTCAAGTTAACAGTTCCTGAAAGAGATACGTCAGCATAGTTTCCTTCGAAATAGCGTGCGTAATTACGGTTTTTCATACCTCTCAGATTTCCAAGAGATCCGTCAAGACGAGCACCAAAAAGATACGATAGTTGTTTATTGATGCTTATTCCTCCCTGAATAGTACCGGATTCTTTATGTCTGTCCAAAGAAGTCTTTGTTACAGGCCAAAAGTCATACTCACGAAGGTCTCCAAAGAACATTGACGGGCCGAAATGAGCAGATATAGACCACGTATTCATTTTGTAAGGGCCGTCATAGGTAGCTTTAGGATTGTAATCCGGAGAATTCGGCTGCTCCAATGGCTGAGCGATAGAAGGCAAAGCCACTAACGCGCCCAAGGCAAACGAATAAATCAACTGGGATACTTTTTTCATACTATTCAAGTTAGCGTTATTAAGATTAACTAGGATTGATCTAATAGTCAATTATGAGTAAAAGAATAAATTAATTCATGGCGATACTTATCAATAATGCCTAGCGGGCACAAAATTAGGTTAACAATATCACTTAATCAACCTCTATTTGCTTAAATGAAAAACTTTCCTGCTATTTCTCTGAAAAACTTCCCGAAAGAAACCTCCTTTTTGGAACTTTCAAAGCCGTTGCATTAATTTTTTTTCCATTTCCCTTTTCCAGGATGCAAATTCCCCCGCTATAATTTTTTCTCTAGCCGTATTCACGAGCCAGAGGTAAAAAGTTAGGTTATGGACACTTGCGATTTGCGCTCCAAGCATTTCCGACGACTTCACCAGATGTCTCAGATATGCTTTTGTATAAAAAGTGCTCACGTAGCCACCAAGATTTGCATCAATGGGCGACAAATCATCTTTCCATTTCTCATTCCTGATATTAACAATGCCCTCTGTTGTAAAAATCATGCCATTACGTGCATTGCGGGTGGGCATCACACAATCGAACATATCAACTCCTAACGCAATTCCTTCAAGGATATTGGCAGGAGTTCCCACGCCCATCAAATATCTTGGTTTGTCCTTAGGTAGAATATCGCAGACAACCTCAGTCAGTTCATACATCATTTCGGCGGGCTCTCCCACTGATAATCCGCCAATTGCGTTTCCTTCGCGCTCATAGGAAGCGATTTTTTCAGCCGACTGTTTCCGAAGATCCTTATAGACGCTTCCCTGTACAATTGGAAACAATGTTTGCTCGTAACCATACAGCGGCTCCGTTGAGTCAAAACGTGCGCAGCATCGGCCCAACCATCTGTGCGTCATTTCCATGGAGTTACGGGCGTATCCATAGTCGCAGGGATATGGGGTACACTCATCAAATGCCATGATGATATCCGCACCGATAATTCGTTGAATATCCATCACACCTTCGGGCGTGAATGTGTGTATGCCTCCGTCAATGTGTGACTTAAATACCACACCTTCTTCGTTGATCTTCCTTCCAGTTCCTGCAAGTGAATATACCTGATATCCGCCGCTGTCTGTCAGTATAGGTTTATCCCAGCCATTGAAACCGTGCAGTCCTCCTGTTTTTTTGAGCAGGTCAAGCCCCGGACGGAGATATAAATGGTAGGTATTTCCTAAGATAATCTGTGCCTTGATGTCTTCTTTAAGCTCGCGCTGATGTACTGCTTTAACCGTGCCTGCCGTTCCAACCGGCATAAAAATTGGCGTTTGTATGGTTCCGTGGGCTGTTTCAATAACACCAGCTCTTGCTTTCGACTGCGGATCCTCAACTTGAAGTGTGAATTTCATTCAGCGTTTTAAAATGTTGGACCGCAAAAATAGGAGTAAGGTTTCTAACATTCCTGACAATGACTGTATATTTGTGTAGAATATGGAAAAAATTTACAACTCTCTTCTATTGTGACGGATTATTTACTCTATGTGTTAGGGGCATTTGTGCTTATCCAGTTGTTTTATTACTTCTACTTTTTCACACGTCTGGCTTTTTACGGAAAAAATTCAAACTACGGAGGAGCTGTTCCGGGAATTACTGTGCTGGTGTGCGCGTGGAATGAGAGAGAAAATCTGGAAGAGCTTATTCCTTTGCTAGACGCTCAGGAGTACCCTGAATTTGAAGTGATTTTGCTGGATGATCGCTCCGACGACGGTAGTGAAGAGTTTATCCGTGAAAATATAAATTCATGGAAAAAAATCCGCTACATCCGTATCAACGATCAGTTTGATCATGTCACTCCCAAGAAATATGCGCTGACTGTTGGTATGAAGCAGGCCAATTACCCGGTAGCATTAATGACAGATGCGGATTGTCGCCCGGCTTCTGTACATTGGATCACAGCAATGGCTTCGCGGGTGAGCGAGCAGCAAGATATTGTGCTGGGTTTCTCGCCTTATGAAAAGCTGTCCGGTTTACTCAATTGGTTTATTCGTTGTGAAACCTTTTACACCGCAGTGCAGTATCTGTCGTTTTCGCTTGCAGGAGTTACCTACATGGGAGTTGGAAGGAACATTCTTTACAAGCGTTCCGTCTTTTTTGCCAATAAGGGATTTTATACCCACAGGAAAATTTATGGAGGAGACGATGATATTTTCCTGAATGAGGTAGCAACAAGTTCGAACACTACGATTTCAATCGATACAGAATCCTTTGTGTATTCGAAACCAAAGACTAGCTGGAAGGCGTGGTATCGTCAAAAGCAACGCCACATGTCGGTAAGCACTTTTTACAAGACCAGAAATAAGATACTTCTTGCATTGCTTTCAGGTGCACACGTAGGCGTATGGACAATTGGCTTTTTAGTCCTCATACTGGCATTGCTGGAGAAAAACATATTTCTGCTACAAGCCTTGGGAGTGATGTTCGGTGTTCGTTGGTTTATACAGTTGTTACTTTTATTGATCATCAACAGCAAGCTAGGTAAAACAGTGGAATGGGCAAGTTTCCTTTTTATGGACTTTGCCTTATATATATACTATGTGGTATTTGGATTTATCACATTAACAAAAAGAAAACCAAGGACTTCATGGAATTAATTCACAAATACTTTCCTGATCTGACGGAAACGCAGGTCGAAAAAATGACGCAGTTAGAGGAGTTGTACAAGGACTGGAATGCGAAAGTGAATGTAATCTCACGCCAGGATATTGATACGCTTTACGAACGTCATGTCTTGCATTCATTGGGAATTGCCAAAGTAATGCAGTTCAAATCCGGAACGTCTATACTGGACGTAGGAACTGGAGGTGGTTTTCCGGGCATTCCGCTGGCAATACTGTTTCCCGAAGCACAGTTTCACCTCGTGGATAGTATCGGTAAAAAGATAAGAGTAGTACAGGAAATCGCATCGGAATTGAAACTTACCAATGTAAAAGCGGAACAGGTAAGAGCAGAGCGGTTGGATGATACTTATGAGTTTGTGGTTAGCAGAGCTGTAACCCGGCTTGCGCCGTTTGTAGGGTGGGTACAAAAGAATATCAGCAAGAATTCATTTCATTCGCTTAGGAACGGTATTTTATATCTTAAAGGCGGGGATTTGGCGGAAGAGTTGTCGGAAGTGAAACAAAAGACACGAACGTATGATCTATCTGATTATTTCACCGAAGATTTTTTTGAAACCAAGAAAGTAGTATACGTACCTTTGTAACCAATAATTGGATAAATAACCTGAATTTAAAATGAACGAGAAATACAGTGCCAGTGCAATGATGAACCCGTTTTTTCCTGATGAAGTAGCATTTGGGGAAAAGGGAGTGACCTTTAAAGTGCGTAAGCTTTTCAGGAGCACGGATAATTTTGTGTTTTATACTGATATCTCAGGTGTAGAAATTGAAAGTGGAGTACTATTTTCCACCATTCGGGTCATCCCAAGAATGCGTCCGGAAATAATTATTAATAATTTTACGAAGGGTGATGCAAAGAAAGTCAAGGAGTTAATACTTCAGAAGGTACAAGCTTGATAATTTTTTTTCGATTTGGCTTGCGCTGTATATTATTAATGCCTTACATTTGCACCATAATTAGGAATAACAACCGGATTAAACACTCCTGAATAGCTCAGCCGGTTAGAGCATCTGACTGTTAATCAGAGGGTCGTTGGTTCGAGCCCAACTTCGGGAGCAGAGAAAATGAAAGGGGTTACATGAAAATGTAGCCCCTTTTTCGTTTGTTTCTATGATATCCCGAAAACATTGGATCAAGTCCTAAACTTGTGGAGGGCATAGGATTTTTTTAGGTTTGTGTTTTTAATCAAACCGCATAGTTTTGGAGAGTTTCTTGCCGCTTATCGAGTTAATCTTACCGGAGTTTATAATTGAGAATTACTTACTGACGCATGTAGAGAAGTCAGCAGAACGTTATCATGTCTATTTGGAAGAGAAGAATTACTCAGAAGACGATCCCAGAAAAGCAGACTTACTCTCCAAAGGATATTTTCCCACCATCACTTTGCAAGATTTTCCGATTCGAGGTTACAAAGTATTCCTTCATATCAAACGTCGTAGGTGGCTCAATCGCGCGGCGAACCGTACCAAGACAGGTAAAATAGAATACAGAGATTGGAATGAAGTAGCAGAAGGAACGCGGATGACGAGTGAGTTTTCCGCTTTTTTAAAAGCGATTGGTGGATACGAGGGCTAATGATGTTTGGAGCATTGGACGTTTCTATGGAGTTAACGGCAAAGATCTGTTGCGTCAATACCGTGATTTTCAGAGCGGATTCAAGGAATGGAATCAAAGAGGACATGCTAAAAAGTGGCTTTTGTTTCCTGAAAACATAGGCTCTCACCTTTCTATTGACGAGACGAGCCTCTCTCGGGGCGAGCTCTATACAATTCTCACAAACAAGGCTGCCAAAGGCGGGCGTGGAAGCATAGTTGCCATTGTGGCCGGCACCAAGGCGGAAACGGTTATCGAAGTTATTCGGAAGCTGCCAGAGGTACAACGCAAAAAAGTTACAGAAATAACCCTGGATATGGCTGGCAGCATGTCAATGATTGCAAAGCACTGTTTTCCCAGAGCAGTACGCGTCACTGATCGTTTTCATGTACAACGATTGGCTACCGAAGCCTTGCAGGAAATGCGGATAAAATTGCGTTGGGAGGCACTAGACCTAGAAAATGAAGCAATTGAGCAGGCTAAAAATGATCAAACTGAATATATACCTGAGATACTGTCCAATGGAGACACCCTAAAACAGCTACTGGCTAGAAGCAGATATGCCCTTTACAAAAAGCCGAACACTTGGACTGATAATCAGAAAGAAAGAGCGCAATTGCTCTTTGACTAGGCGTCCCCGACCGCTTCCCAGACCTTAAAAAAGCATATGATCTGGCACAAGAACTCAGCAACATCTTTACTAACACAACTCAAAAGATCTACGGGTTGACAAGGCTGGCCAAATGGCATGAAAAAGTAAGGCAATCTGGTTTCAAGTCATTTAACACTGTTGCCAGGTCGATTCAGAATCACTATCAAACCATCCTGAACTATTTTGATAACAGAAGTACTAATGCTTCCGCAGAGTCCTTCAACGCAAAAATCAAAGCATTTAGAAGTCAGTTCAGAGGGGTTCGCAACGTCGAATTTTTCCTTTACCGTCTAACTCAATTATATGCTTAATCCAAGTTAGTCCACAAGTTTTTGACTTGATCCAAAACATTGGATCAATGGATCATCAAATCCAAAACTTGTGGAGCGAGTAGTGAAAACGATAGTGTTAATTGGAAACGTCAATAAGTTCCTTGCCAAGATAGGAGGCATACTCTTCCGCCGCCTTGCGGATACGGTTTAATTTAGGAGCACTCAGTTTCGAAAAAGGAGTTAAGTTAATGACGACTTTGTCCCTTTTTATCTCCTTCTTCCATAAACCTTCCACTTTGCCGTCAATCACAATCGTCGGCATAAACATGCCGTTGTTCCCCGGAACAAGTTTGGGCAAATGGGATGTATTCACCGCAAGTGTACGATTGGTATAGCCAAGGATGTATTCATCGAAGCCAGATAGCAGCAGCGTTGTTTCGGTAGGCTTTATGTCTGATAACCCGGGATCATACCAGTACGAATTACCATCTACCTCCTTGTGTATAAGATTGTGTCCTATGGCTGCCAAAGCACGCCTGGCATCGGAAATTTTCAGCCCGCTCCACCATACAAAATCTTGCAATGTGGCTGGTCCGTGACCTGTAAAATATTTGGATGCAATTTCGATTAACGCTTCGTCCGGGGATATTTCTCTGGATTTAGGAATCCAGTCATCAAGCAGAACGTAGGTCGGTTGTTTCCCATGGTGAGAGCCATGACAGAGTATTTGGGTTTGAGCCAGATAATTGATAATGTGGATGCCGCGCTGTTGCGAAGTTCTGATTCCATTTTCCTCTAAAATTGCATAGACTTCACTACGCTCAAGTTGTTTGGTTCCCTCCATTGCTCTCAGCAGCAAATCCTGACTTTTGTTAAAAGTATCATTGTCTAGTTCCAGCTGTCTGTTTCGTCCCGCCATGCCTGAGATGATCCGTGGTGCAAGTAATTTGAGCATCCATCTGACATCATCTGATGCGACAAAGTGAAGTGTTCCACGCATTGGCCAGGTCCGGACGATGGAACGTTCTGAAATGGCTTTTTCAACATCGTTCTGACTCTTTTCCAACGTACGCATTGCGATAGACCACTTCGCTCCTTCGAAATCTTGTGCCTGAACAGCACCAAGTTTCGATACAACCTCGGCAGGTGTAAAATTTGATTTTTCGGCTAGTTTAAGACTATGCAGCCTTAGGTTCAACAAGTCCTTTTGAGTCATAAAATCTGCTGAGCTTATAGGTGTTACTTCAGATATACCTCAGCCCACTTTAAATCTTCAGGCGTGGTAATTTTTATATTTTCATAGCATCCTTCAACCAGATTTATTGGGTAACCTGCCGACTCGAGGACACTTGCGCAGTCGGTGAAAATTAACTGATATGGCTGATTAAATGCTTCTCTCATCCATTCCAGCCGAAAGGACTGAGGAGTTTGTATCAATCTTACTAAGGATCGATCCAACGCCATGTTCGTACCAGAGGGGTTAAGTGTCCGAATCGAATCCTTGCAGGCAACGGATGCAACAGCAGTCCCTTCCCTTGCGGCCGTCGTGAAGCAGTTGGAGATAACAGTCTTGCTTATTACAGGTCTGACGCCATCATGAACTGCTACAATTCCTTTTTCGCCCTTAATTGAATAGAGGCCATTTTTTACTGAATCGAATCGTGTTTCTCCGCCAGCAACCAGTTGATAATTAATATGAAATTGGTATTTTGAACAAAGCTCTTCCCAAAATGAAAACTGATCTTCCGGGAGCACGAGTATAATTGATATTTCGGGAGAATAATTATTGAATGCACTTAGGGTATGCATGAGAATGGGCAATCCGTTAACAACTATAAATTGTTTCGGTATATCACTTTTCATGCGGCTTCCGCTACCTCCCGCTACGATGATTACATATTCTTTCATGAAAAGTTAAAATTATGGTATAAAAAAGTCACTTACCGTTGAGAGTGCCTTCAAGACAGATTCTTTGGTAAGTGACAAAAATAAATTATTTGATAATTAAATCAGATAATCAGCATAGCGTCTCCGTAAGTAAAAAACTTATATTTTTCTTTGATTGCCAGGTCATAAGCTTTCATGACCAGTTCAAATCCTCCAAATGCACATGCGGACATAAGTAAGATTGATTCCGGAAGTTGGAAATTGGAAAGCATTGCATTCGCAATTTTAAAGTCGTAGGGAGGAAAAACAAATTTATCTGTCCATCCTTCAACCGCTTTTAAATGTCCGCTCGCCGAAACCGATGATTCAATTGCTTTTAAAGAAGTAGTACCAACAGCACACACACGTTTTTTGCTATCAATAGAGGCATTAACGATGTCCGCACTTGCCTGACTAATTCTGTAATTTTCTGAATCCGTTTTGTGCTTTGTCAGATCTTCAACATCCACTGTACGAAATGTACCCAGGCCGACATGAAGTGTTACCGGAGCAAAGTTTATACCTTTAATTTCAAGGCGTTTCATCATTGCTTTTGTAAAATGCAAACCTGCTGTAGGCGCAGCTACGGCTCCGATATGCTCAGCAAAAATGGTCTGGAAGCGCTCGCGATCTGCGGTTTCTACTTTGCGGCGCGAAATAATTTCAGGCGGAAGAGGTGTTTCGCCCAATTCGTCCACCAGTTTCATAAATTCGTCGTTGTTGCCGTCATACAGGAATCTTATTGTACGCCCACGGGAAGTAGTGTTGTCGATTACTTCTGCAACAAGGTCACTGTCACCGAAATATAGCTTATTTCCTACGCGAATTTTACGGGCGGGATCTACCAAAACATCCCACAAACGCATTTCACGATTCAGCTCGCGTAATAGGAATACTTCAATTTTTGCGCCGGTTTTTTCCTTTTGTCCATAGAGGCGTGCAGGAAAAACTTTTGTGTCGTTAATTGCCATCACGTCGCCATCATCAAAATAATTGATCAGATCGGCAAACATTTTATGTTCAATTTCTCCGGTTTTACGATGTACCACCATCAGACGGGATTCGCCGCGATCGGAAGGATGAAGTGCAATAAGGCTTTGAGGTAAGTCAAATTTAAATTCTGATAGCTTCATAGCTGGTTATTCAGTGAAAGTCGATAGTCGTTGTGACCTTGTGTTGGTCAGAATGAGACGGTTATATTGGTATTAATCTGATAATCCTGAAACGTAAAAATTGAGCTTCAAATGATATAATCATGCTATTAGAGCAAAGAACAAAAATCATTCGTAATACTTATTTTTAAGCTCTTTTTTGCAGCAAACGCACAATTATGCGAATTTGCAAAAAATTAAGACCGCAAAAGTAGGAAAATTTAAGAAAGAATCCTAAGCAATGCTGAGGTTTTTAGTAGTTTCACAATCGTCTCTCCCGCCACTTTGATGTGGTTGCAGCTTGTAAATCAGTGGATGGTGCTTTCAAAGGATTTGTAGTGGTCATTAAACTGGCACTAAGAAGCGCTGCAAGAATACTTTCGTCAATTCTATATTCTGACGTTAAATTTTCCGGTTTGAAGTAATGATTAACAAAATTGGTGTCAAATTGTCCGTTTATAAAAACCTGGTGTTTCATCACAAAGCGGCAGAATGGAAGCGTTGTCTGAACACCTGAAATCTGGTATTCATCAATAGCTCGGGTCATTTTTTCAATTGCTTCTTCCCGGCTCGCTCCGAAAGTAATTAGTTTGGCAATCATAGGATCATAGTGGATCGGAATTGCCATGCCTTGTTCAAAACCATCGTCAACACGAACACCATTTCCCTGAGGGCGTACATAAGTATTGAGCGTGCCAACGTCGGGAAGAAAGTTATTGGCAGCATCTTCGGCATATACCCGTGCCTCAATTGCATGACCTTTAATCGAAAGGTCTTCCTGTTTCAGGGTAAGTGGATATCCTTCTGCTATATGAATCATCTGACGAACCAGGTCCACTCCTGTAATTTGTTCAGTTACGGGATGTTCGACCTGAAGCCGGGTGTTCATCTCAAGAAAATAAAAATTACGCTTCTCATCCATGATAAATTCTACCGTACCGGCTCCATAATAGCCGCACGATCTGGCAACATCAATGGCTGCGCGTCCCATTGCTTCTCTTATTTCAGGCGTAACCGATACGGACGGAGCCTCCTCGATCACTTTTTGGTGCCGCCTTTGTATGGAGCACTCCCTCTCGAACAAATGAATGATATTGCCGTGCTGGTCGCCCAAGATCTGAATCTCAATGTGTTTTGGCGAAGTGATGTATTTTTCAATAAATACTGCTCCGTCTCCAAAAGAAGATAACGCTTCACTAACAGCCCGGTCCATCTGCTCGTCAAATTCTTGTTCATTGTTAACAACGCGCATCCCTTTTCCGCCTCCTCCTGCGCTTGCCTTAATTAAAACAGGGTAACCAATATTAGTCGCCAGTTTTTTAGCTTCTGTGCGGTCAGTGACAGCCGTGGATGTACCCGGAACCATAGGGATATTATATTTGCCGGCAGCTTGTTTGGCAGCCAGCTTACTTCCCATTATTTCAATAGCATGAGGCGAAGGTCCGATAAAAATGATACCTGCATCAGCTACCTTTTGTGCGAAGTCTGTATTTTCTGAGAGAAATCCATAGCCGGGATGGATTGCATCCACATTTAATTCTTTACATATTTTAATAATTTTATCTGACCTCAGATAAGATTCTGCGGAAGGTGCCGGGCCCACACAAACTGCCTCGTCGGCATATCGTACATGTAAAGATTTTCTGTCAGCTTCACTAAAAATTGCGACAGTGGAAATGCCCATTTCACGGGCCGTGCGCATAATTCTCAGTGCAATTTCTCCTCGATTGGCAATCAATATCTTTTTGATCCGGGGCATGTTCTAAACAAATATTGGTGGTAAACTGCGGAATTTAGCGATGATTTTTAATACCTTATTTTTTATTATTTTACTAACTTACGAAATGCTTGAATGCGAAGGGATTATTAAGGTAATGTAATTTTTTTTATTTTTGCATTTATCTAACATATATAATCATTGGTTACCCATATAAATTAGAAGCGAGTGGATATTTTTGAGAAACTGCAAAACAACTCCGGGCCCATCGGTACTCCTGCAAAGATGCTGAACAGCCACCATTATTTTTCATTCCCGATGCTGGAAGGCGAATTAGGTCCCAGGATGCGTTTTATGGGAAGAGAAGTGCTCAACTGGAGTCTAAACAACTACCTTGGATTGGCAAATCATCCGGAGGTGAGGAAAGCAGATGCGGATGCAGCGGCGAAGTGGGGATTGGCTTATCCTATGGGAGCGAGAATGATGTCCGGTAACTCAACTCAGCATGAGGAGTTCGAAAAGGAACTAGCAGAGTTTGTAGGTAAAAAAGATGCATTTCTTTTGAACTACGGTTACCAGGGAATCATGTCGGCAATTGAATGTATTTGCGATTACCGCGACGTGATTGTTTACGATGCTGAATCACATGCGTGTATTATAGACGGAATCAGATTACACAAAGCGAAGTTGGGTGAGTACTACAAGTTTAACCATAATGACATGGAAAGCCTTGAGAAAAACCTGAAACGTGCTACTAAGCTTGCCAACGAGAAGGGTGGTGGCGTATTGGTTATTACCGAGGGTGTTTTCGGGATGTCAGGTAAGGTTGGAGATTTGAAAGCGATTGCTGATTTGAAACAAAAGTATGACTTCCGTCTGCTTGTGGACGATGCGCACGGCTTTGGTACCATGGGTGAAACCGGTGCGGGAGTAGGAGAGTTATTAGGCGTGCAAAAGGAGATAGATCTTTATTTCTCAACTTTTGCGAAGTCTATGGCTGCCATCGGAGCATTTATTGCATCGGATAATCCTGAAATTATCATGTATCTGAAATATAACATGCGTTCGCAGACTTACGCGAAAGCATTGCCAATGCCATACGTTGAAGCGGGTCGTAAGCGCCTGGAAATACTTAAGGCAAATCCGGATCTGAGAACAAAGCTTTGGGAAAACGTAGCAGCCATGCAAAATGGTTTGCGCAGCAGAGGATTTAACATTGGCTCTACTGAGTCACCTGTTACGCCTGTTTTTCTTCACAGTGAAGGAGGTGTACCTGAGGTAACACGCATGGTTCGTGACCTGCGTGAGAACATGGGCGTTTTCTGTTCAATTGTAGTTTATCCCGTAGTACCAAAAGGGCAGATCATGCTGAGGATCATTCCTACGGCTGCGCACACCCTTGAAGATGTTGAATACACTTTGAATGCATTTACTACATTAGCCGACAAGCTGAAAAATCGTGTCTATCAAATTGATGACGTGCAGGCAGAAGTGGTTGAATAGCTAAATCTTCATTTTTGAGATACTGAGGGCATTTTATCAAAAATGCCCTCTTTTTTTTAAATATTTCAAAAATATTTTATTTTCTCAACTATTTGATAGTTAACATGTTAACTATAACATGACTTGTAAATTGCATTATAGTATTGTTTTTTTTTGTTTTTTGGATTGCGGTAATGCTTTTAATTATTAAATTTCGGGCAAAACATGCGTTTCTAGCTTGTTTTGGGCATTTTTAAACTAAAAAAACAAATAAAAACATGGCACGATTTGATGAAGTAAAAGATTTGATTCTTTCTTTGGAAGGTGATTTCGATAAGTTCTACAACAAAGAGAACCAAGCTGCAGGTACACGTGTACGTAAAGGCATGCAGGATCTTAAGACTTTGGCTCAGGAGATACGTTCTGAAGTTCAGAACAAGAAAAATGCAGCTGAGTAATTACTCTAGCACACCAGAAATTTGGAGGCCCGGTTCAATTTGAACCGGGCCTCACTGCTTTAGAATATCTTTTCATTAATCATGGTCGCCACACCTCGCGTCACCACTTTTTTTGTTCCAAGATCAACGATCTCGGTTGATATTTCCGCAATGTGTTTTTCAGGCTGGATTGATTTAATGGTAAACACAGCTTTATATTCGTTTTCCACAAACATGGGTCTTAGAAATTCCAGGGTCTGTTTCAGATAAATGGAACCGAACCCAGGGAATTGTGTGCCCAGTACCTTGGTAAAAACCGTCGCTCCCAGCATGCCGTGAATAATTGGTCTTTTGAAATTAGTGGTTGCTGCATATTCTGCATCCAGGTGTAAAGGGTTGTTGTCGCCTGTCAGCTCTGCGAATCTTACCACTTCGTCCTGAGTAAATTTAAAGAGGTAATCAAAGGATGAATTAACAACTGGCTCTATGTCCATAAGAATGATATTGATTAAATGATTTTCAAAAATCGGTTAAATACCGGATCTGTACAACCCGGTTTATCACAAAAAAAGAAGCTGCCCGGTCAAGGCAGCTTCTTCTCAATATGTTTATGAGGTTTATTCCTCGTTATCTTCCGTCAGGATGGCTACCGCAGCGTCTTCGTCAACTTCGCCTTCGAGAGGTTTGGTTACTCGTGCATTGCTTCGCTTGTCTTTAAACTTTTTAACCTGCATTTTCAACGTGTCTACTGCCAGGTCAGTGGCCTCTTCAAATGTTGTTCCTTTTTCCGTGACAAACATGGTTCCTCCCGGTACGTAAAGTTTAACTTCTAAAAGTTTGGTATGTAACTTGGCATTTTCACTTTTATCTAACTTCAAAAATACCTCCCCACTTGTAATCTTATCATAAAAGGTGTCCAGTTTATCTAATTTCTGTTGAATAAATGACAACAATCTAGGATCAGCATCAAAGTGAATTGCTTGCATCTGCAGTCTCATAAGCACTTAGGTTTAAGGTAAAACATTACTTTGAACCAAACGTCATATCATACACATCCGGAACTTTGACAGAATTTAACTACTCACGAAAAAGTACAAATTCTACAATTTCTCTGTTAACTCCCATGACGAATGGTATACTAAATAAAGAGAATTAATCCTGTAATGTCAAGCGCAAGACAAGGTTTGTCTGAATTTATTTTAGCAATGTTTCAAAGCTCAGGCTTCTTCCAAAAGTGTACGGAAAGATACATACTGACCATTAAAAATCTGATGATGCTTCTCCTGGATGTTGGATTGATAATCAGTCTGATAGGCCAAAAAGTCTTCCATTGTGCGAAATGAAAATTGAGAAGTATAGGTTGATCCCTCATTTTCGATTTCAGTGAGCAAACGCAGCAATTTAACCTCAGTAGGCAGGTTTGTCGCCATTATTTCCGGTATATGGGTGCTTTTCATATAGGCAAGCCATTCTTTTTCAGCTGCGTAGCTGATATTTACTGTGATGTTAAAAATGATCATTATTTTAATTGATTTGGTCTCGTGACATTCGTGCAAATATCGCAATTATATTTTTACCAGTTCCCGATCATTCAAGATGGTATCCGTATCCTCCAAATATTTGGGAGAAGGTAGATTGGGAGTTACCTTTGTACCCTTTACAAATTCACCGTAACTTGTTTTACCCTTATGAACATTCTTCTACGTGCCCATTCGGGCTTGCGTTATGTGGTATTAGGATTGCTCCTTGCTGCTATTTTCATAGCTTACTCCAATTGGAAGAGCAACAAAAGCGGAGATAGCAAAGTCTATCTCTTCGCACTCATCGCAACACATACGCAGTTGCTCATTGGCTTAATCCTTTTTACAATGAGTCCAAAGGTTAATTTTAGCCTTATCAGTGAAAAAGTTTTTCGCTTTTTCTCTATTGAACATGGATTTATGATGCTTATCGCGATCATATTGATTACAGTTGGCCGGGTAAGATCCAAGAAGCTGGAAGGTGCAGATAAGCACAGAACCGTACTTTACTTTTATGCTCTGGCATTAGTAATCATGCTGGTTGCCATTCCCTGGCCATTTAGGAATTTGGGATCAGGTTGGTTCTGATAATTAATTAGCGGTTAGCTGTTAGCCTTTGGCTTGCAGCTAACCGCTAAAATATTCAATAAAAATTTCGAAAAGGTTTCTACTGCTGGAATCTTAGCCAAACAAATCACTGGAAAGGTAACGGTCTCCGCGGTCACAGATAATAAATACGATTACTCCGGAAGTTAATTCCTTAGCAAGCTCTACTGCCGCCCACGCTGCTCCGCCACTGCTCATTCCTGCAAATACTGCCTCTTCTTTTGCCAGTCGGCGTGTCATATCAACTGCATTTTCCTGGGTAACTTCTATTACCTGATCCACACGGTTTCTGTCATATATCTTTGGAAGATATTCTTCCGGCCATTTTCTGATTCCCGGAATACTGGAACCGTCCGTCGGCTGACAGCCAACGATCTGAATTTTACTACTTTGCTCTTTCAGATAGCGCGATACACCCATAATAGTGCCGGTGGTACCCATGGATGAAACAAAGTGTGTAATTTGCTGTGTGGTGTCCTTCCAGATTTCGGGCCCTGTTGTGTTATAGTGCGCTTTCCAATTGTCAGGATTTGCAAATTGATTGAGCATAAAATAACCGTTGTGCGCTGCTTTGTCTTCTGCATAGTCACGGGCACCTTCCATCGTTTCCGTTAAAGTTACTTTCGCACCAAAAGCTTCCATGGTCAGTACGCGTTCTCGGGTCGAGTTCTGTGGCATAATAAGCTCTATTTCCAGCTCGAACAGCCGCGCAATCATTGCAAGCGCAATTCCTGTGTTACCACTGGTTGCTTCAATGAGTTTGGTTCCTTTTTTTATTTCTCCACGATCCAGAGCGCCTTTGATCATACTGTAGGCAGCACGGTCTTTTACGCTGCCACCGGGATTATTTCCTTCCAGTTTGCCGTAAAGTTTTACTTTTGGGTTGGGATTGATATGCTTTAATTCAACGAGTGGCGTGTTACCCACCAATTCAAGAAGTGATGACATGACAAGAGAATGTATTAAATGTGTCCCGGATTAAATGATCGGTTTCAGAAAACCGATTTTGAAAATGTTATTTTATTCCAGAACAACATCGTGCATCATCATTGACATTGAACGAAAAGCGTGGCTTTAAACAAGAATTTACAGTAATGATAGTTACAATCATATTTGTCTTATAGACTAAATTGGGTGCAAATATAATGGATTACTTGTATTTCGGGTCCTGAAAGAATGTCAGTGTCCCCAAAAGGTAAGGTGTAATGGTAGAACCATGATCCCCTCCTGGAACAGGAATAAACTGAACATCAGCGGCTCCAAGTTTTTTCATTGCTGCTTCTGCATTCACCGAATTGAAAGGAAAAACCAGCTGATCAGACAATCCGTGGTACAACTTTGTAGGCGTTTTAGGTTTCCAGTTATATACATCATTATCAGCAATGGCTTTGATAAAATCCTGATCTGTTCCGTCGTTTAATGCTTTTTTGAAAGAATCCGTCAGAATGTTATGGAAACTGGTATTGATCAGGACTTTGGATGGGTCACCATTTGCAGCCGCAATCTGTGCTGCCCATGGTTCCTTAAAATAGTAAGTCGCCGGTTTGTTTAATTTATAGATACGGTCGTAGCTTAGCAAAACCCATAGATAAAGCCGGTTGTAATTCACAACAGCATGAGTCTGATTATTTATGATTTCTTTCATAAATGCAGTTTTGTCGTAGGCACCTGCTCCACAGCTGGAAGCCCTCAGATTAAATTCCGTTGAAGCCTCTTCTTCAATCCTCTTCTGAAGGGACATGGTCGCATAACCTCCTTCTGAATAACCGGCCAGAAATAACTTTTCATCCCATTTAACAGCGGTCTGACCTTTCAGGAGCTCTTTTGAGGCTCTAAGCAAATCGAGTGAGGCTGAGCCAAGGCTTGCTCTGTGTTCATATGGATGAGGCAGGTCTTTGGAAGCACCGTAACCAATGTAATCAGGGTAGGCGATGATGTATCCCATGGCTCCAAACATTGCTCCAAATGTTGCTGTTTCCGAACTGGAGGCATAATGGGATGGAGCTTCTGCATCCGTGGTGATGGTGCCATGCTGCACACTGATCATAGATGCCGGCTGGTTAGAAACCGGCATAATCACAGCTCCTGATGCAGTAATTTCGGCTCCGTCGGTGTTGGTAGTTTTGTAGGTTACCTTATAAACTTTAATGCCGTTCTTAACATAGGCGGCAAACAGAGGATTTATTTTTAAGATATCATCTTTCGATAATTCCTTGATGAGTGAGCTTTCTTTGAGATACTTATTTTCCTGAACCGGATCGACAGGTTTATTTTCATTGTCACAACCAGATAAAATCAGAATTGTCAGAATGAATACAAGCCAGGTATTTCTAAGTAAGGGAGTAAAAATGAATTTTGCCATAGCGTTGAAAAGAGAATGAGTCAGTATTCAGTTATTACTAACGAACGCTGACTCATTTTAGGTCATGAAAACTGATATTATAATGAAGAAATTTTATTCATATACCAGCTTATCATTCTGGATGTTGCGTCGGGACGTTCCACCATACCCATGTGTCCGGCTTCTGCCAGAATGAACGGGTAATTCTGTTTGGGATAGTCCGATAAACTGATACAGCTTTCGAACTGAATTAGCTTATCCTGCATTCCGATAATGAAAAGAACAGGGTAGGGCATTGAGGCTAATACGGCTGTTCTGTCCGGGCGGTCACGCATGGCAGCCATCCCGGTTGCCAGAGCCTGAGCAGGCAATTTCCCGTAACGCTGGATATGAGCCTCTACTTTTTCCGGGAATAGTTCTTTAAACCTGTCACCGAATAAATTGGATGCTGTGGCTTTAATAAAGGCTTCGGTTCCGTGGTTGTTCAGCAGTTGAATGGTTTTATTTCGCTGTTCTTTTTTCGCGTCATCATCGGCATAGGCGGTTGAGTGTACCAATCCGAAACCTTCGAGTAAATCAGGATATTTTTCAGCAAATGCCAGCGCAATGTATCCTCCCATTGAGTGGCCGATCAGCGTAAATTTCGTGATGTTGGCACTGGTCAGGAATCGATGCAGTTCGTCTGCGTATTCTTCTACTGTCTGGCACGATGTATAGAGAGAAATATTAGGTCTTACAATCGTAAAATAGTCATTTAATGTTGCGTCCAGATAGTCCCAAATGGCATCATCCATTCCGTGACCGTGCAGCAAAACCAGGGTCTTTTTGTATAAATTCATAACAATTGTCTATCAAGGTTGAGTACTTGTTTTGGATAAATATACATAAACGATGTTCTAAAATAATGCTTTATGTTCAAATCGTAATGAACTTTGAGAAGAGCGGGATGGATAAAGACCAACAAAAATAAGCCCGGAGAACGCTGTTCACGGGCTTATTTCCTGAAATTATCGTATTTGATTTTTTCTGTTTTTTATCTTGAAAACAGTTATGTATTATTTGGGCGCTTTTGCCAATTCTTCATCTCTGAGAGCCCTGCGAAGTATTTTTCCAACATTGGTTTTTGGTAGTTCCGTCCTGAACTCAATCTGTTTAGGACATTTGTAAGCTGTCAGGTTTTCCTTGCAAAATGCTTTTACCGTTTGCTCGGTCAGAGCGGGATCTTTTTTTACAATATATACTTTCACCAGTTCCCCCGTTTTTTCGTCGGGAATACCTACACAGGCCACTTCCAACACGCCGGGGCATTGTGCTATCACTCCTTCAATTTCATTTGGATAAACATTAAAGCCTGAAACAAGGATCATGTCCTTCTTGCGGTCTACGATCTTGAAAAACCCGTCAGGATCTTCAATCCCGATATCGCCTGTTCTGAACCAGCGTCCGCTTTCATCCTCAAAAATCACCTTCGCGGTTTCATCGGGTCTGTTGTAATAGCCAAGCATGATCTGAGGACCTTTGGCGCATATTTCACCTTTTTCTCCTAGTTTGGCCCAAGTGTCGTCATCACTAAGAATGCGCATTTCCGTGCTTGGAAAAGGAACGCCGATTGTTCCGATGCGGTGGTTGCCATCGAGAGGGCTTACTGAAAGCACTGGTGAAGTTTCAGAAAGTCCGTAACCTTCAACAAGTATGCAGCCTGTTTCTTCTTCCCAACGATTTGCAACCACTTTTTGTAAAGCCATTCCGCCGGCAATGGTGATTTTTAAACCACTGAAATCTATGTTTTTAAATTCCGGATTATTCAGCAATCCGTTAAAGAGTGTATTGAGACCCGGGAATATATTGATCTTGAATTTTTTGAGTTCCTTTATAAAACCGGGAATATCGCGGGGATTGGTGATAAGCAGGTTAAGTGCACCCCATTTCAAACCACAGAGCGCATTGATAGTCATAGCAAAAACGTGGTACAAAGGCAATGCGGCCACCATAGTCAGCAAACCTTCATGATCCGAATTTCTCATTTTCGACATAAGCCATTCATTTACGGCTTCCACATTGGCAATCAGATTACGATGGCTTAACATGGCTCCTTTCGACACACCAGTAGTTCCACCGGTATATTGTATAAAAGCGACGTCGATCCCAGAAACGTTGGGACGCTGATACGTAAAACCAGAACCCGTGTGCAGGGCGCTTCCAAACGAAGTAACTTTAGGAAGGTGGTACGCGGGTACCATTTTCTTCACATACTTTACTACTGCGTTTACGATCAGTTTTTTAGGGAAACCGAGCAGATCACCTATTTCGGTTACGATAATGTGCTCAATATTAGTACTTGCAATGATTTTTTCAAGATTTGCTGCAAAGTTGGCCATGATCACGATTGCCTTTGCACCTGAGTCGTTAAACTGGTGCTGCATTTCTCTTGATGTATAAAGAGGATTGGTGTTAACAATTACCAAACCTGCCCTTAGCGCTCCAAACATTGCTACCGGATATTGTAACACATTAGGCATTTGAATGGCAATACGATCTCCCTTTTTAAGACCTATACTCTGCAGATACGCTGCGAAATTCCGGGATAGCTGGTCAAGTTTTCCAAATGTCAGGACCTTATCCATGTTGGTATAGGCCGGATTATCCGGGAAATTTGCAAAGCTGGTCTCTATCAGGTCCAGTAAGGAGGTATACGCGTCCGGATTTATTTCATAGGGTACACCTTCGGGATAATGCTTCAGCCAGGGATATGTATCTTTTGATATTGACATCATACTTGTGGTAAGGGTAGTTATTTAGGAATGTAGACAACCAAACAATAAATTAAGATAAAAATTTATAAAATCAATGCAATTTCTTTTTGAAAATATGACAACGGCGAATTCTGATAAATTTTATTCCATTTAAGGTTAGTTTGTTTTTTTTATTTCCCAACGCCATAAGGCGCCCTCATCTGAGTCATCAATATCCTCTGTTTGAACGAAACCAATTTTCTGCAATATCTGTCCCGATGCGTTCTCTTCGGCCAGTGTGTGGGCAATTACTTTATGTACTCCACTTTTTGAAAAGGCGTGATCTACCAGGCTACGTGCTGTTTCCGTCCCAAGTCCTTTGTTTCTGTATGAAGGTATGATTTCGTAGCCAATCTCAACAGTGCCGGTAGAATCCGGTTCACCTTTGTAGCCGCATGAGCCAATGAGCTGGTTAGTAGGGATGTGTATGATAAGATAAACCCACCATTCACGAAGAGGAGGATGTGCCTTCCAGCGATGGTAGGACGGAGTAAACGTATCTCTGAAATCGGTCCATTTTTTTGGGACATTCACACCCATCACTTTTGCGAGGGTATTATTGCCCATTCTAATGGCATCAAACAGTGTATCGTCGCAGACGACTATTCTCAAATTGGGGGTCAAAATCATATGTAATCGTATTGTAAAAAAATCCTGACCCCCAATTTAAGCAAAATCATTGTGAGTTGTTTTCATCAAAGCGATCGGTGATTGCTTTGCGGATTGCCTGATGAGGTCGCATACCCGTGCTGCGGGTGCGTGTTACGGCCCTGTCAGAAGATGCGTTAGCTTTGGCTTTCATGGCGAGATCCGAAACGGTTAAATGTCTGTTGCGCCAAGAGTCATATTCTTCCTGGTTCATTACATCTCGCGTTACCTGCCCACGTCCGTATCCATCTGCGTAAGAATGAACCCTGCTTTGGGTAAGGGCGAGTCTGCGGTCTTCTTCAAGATTTTTTATTTCGTCAAGAACCTCTCTTTCTTCCTGTTTTAATTCTTCCAGAGAAGGTAATACGGACAGTTCATTTTCAAGAATATTCTTTTGAGCCAATTGGCCTGTAAGCAATTGCTGTAAAGGCTCCATTTGTTTCAGAATTCGTTTACGGCGTCGTCTTAGTCGCCATAACTTGGGGTCAATTTGAAGCCAGCGATACCAAAAGCCCTGCAATACCGGCAAAGCCATGCCCAACGATACCGCACCTGCAATAGCGAAAAGTACTCCACTCAATACAAATGAAAGCAAAGCCCATGGACTGTTGACCAGATCCAGATTCAGCTGATCCGAGTTTCTTAGTGCCTGTTCTATTTTGTTTGTAAGTTCCGGACTATTTATTGGTGCTCCTGTCATTGGATCCACAGCATTGAGCTGAAGATTTTTTACCGATTTATTAATTGCTTCCTTCAATTTATCGGTACGGTAAGCTTCGTATCGGAACCAGCCTAACACGATAAGTGTAACAATGGCAAAGATGGAAAGTATCAGCTTGAAACGTGCGTATCTTGATTTCGCTTTATGCGTATCCTCGTTGTGATAAGGTTCTTCAATGAGCCGGTCGTAAGCGGGCTTTAACAATACGGAAAGCATTGCAAGACCAATTGCAAAAGCCCAGGCCTCATTGGAATTCCTGATGTTCAATGCATAAGCAACAATCTCGTGCGAGATGATAAGGTCACCGGCTATAAAAGAAATACCTGCGGCTAAAAATATAAGACCGGCTATAAGTGAATAAGTGGGCGCCTTAGAGCTTCTTTTTTCTTTAAGATTTTCGGTTTCCGAGTCAATAGCGTTAACAGACGTTTCCAGTTCCTGCATTTTGCGGACATTTCCGTTAAGTCCCATCGTTTCCTGTTGAAGCTTATCATATGACAACTTCTGTTTTTGGATGGTTTCCTGCTTTCTGTTCCGCAGCGTTTGTAGCAATTCCTGTTTTTGGGTAATCTGATTTGTTGCCCAATCGTGATTTACGTTGCTCGATAAATAATTTTCGTAGGTCTCGCGGTCAAGGCCCTCAATACCACTGGTGTAACCGTGTTGGTAATCACCACTTTGGTTGGGATTTTGCTCGTCCATATCTCCTGAATTTTAAAGTTCTTAATTGAAAACGAAAGGTGGCCTACTGACCTCCTTTTTGTATGTAATTCAACTGTTTGCCTGTAAGTTGGTTTTTCATGCGACGGGCCAGAAAGAATTCACTTTCGAATAATTTGATCAGCATGTCGCGTCTTGCGTAAATTCGGTCGCGCTCGGTCTCAACTGCACTTAATTCACGCAATACCTGCCATTTTTTTACACGTAGCTCGTTGGTTTGTTCCTGTAATTCCAATATTTCTGTTTCCCGGTCAACCGCTTCATTTTCGTGTTGCTTTTTCTCCCGGATCGGGTCCAGCCAGGCTTTAAGGTCGGTTCGTAATAGGGTGATGTTGCTGAGGAAAAGTTTTCCTGCAAAAAGAAAAAGGAAGAAAATGAAAACGAACAGTGCGGAAGCCTGAAACCAGCTTTGGGCTGGTAATACGTTGGCGAAAACAAAAAGCGCTGCTGCAAATGGCAATCCTATTTCTTCAAGAAGCGGCCGCCAGCTTACCTTTGATTGTGTATCATGAAAAATAGAAATACGACCGAATAAACTGAACATCCCGGCAAGGAAAATGCCCAGGGCTATCCATGAACTTTCAGCAAACACCGGCTTGAGTGATTCTCGAATCAGGAAAAAATTACCTACACACATGGCAGCGCAGAGAGCCAAACCTGTAAGTGTTCGTGGCAAATGATGCTCAGCGCGTTTTTCTGATGTCGCAATCGCATCCAATTTGAATTTCAATTCTTCAATTCTATTCGTTTTTTGACCAATGAAGAGATTAAGCTCCTGAACACGTTCGTTATGTTGTTCTATTTCACTTAGGGGCTTTGCGGAAAGATGGAGGAAGTATTTGTGAATGATATCCGTTTTTTCAGTCGGATCAGATTCGGATAAACCGAATAACACTCCTTCATCACGAAGTGTATCTTCATCTTCCAGCCAATAGGGGATCGCTACTTCTGTCACCTGAGGCACAACAGGACTTTTATCCGTTACCTCGCCTATGGCATAAGTCGGAGTATTACTTACAATTGGCGTGTTTTGTGAAGTTGTAATTTCGGAGGTTTCGGTGTTCGCTACGACGTCGTCTTCGTAGTATTGTTCCTCGTCGGAAGGTGACGAACGGAACAGATTTGTGATCAATTGAGTGAATTTGGCCATATGTTTTCATGGATTAGCCTGCGATTATCCATGAAAACAGGGAACTAACCTACATTATTGTGATGATCGGTTATTAAAATACGTAAGGCGTTCTTAGCTAGGCCTTTTCGAACATTTTTTGCAGAGCTTGCCATAGTTTTCGTTTTAAGTCACGATCAGATTCAATAGCTGCCAGCGGATCTGCCAAAAGGAACCATATACCATCCACAAGTTTAGGTGTGTAAGGTATCAGAAGCAGATCTACATTCAGTTTGACAAGCGGTACGCCAAATGTGATGAAATAATTGATTTTCCGGCCGGAAATAACACCACGGGCATCTGTAGGGGGCAAGAAGCTGACATTGAAAACGTCGGCCTCACTGATTGAAAATTTCACCGCTTTCAAAATATTATCAAGAAAAACGGCCTCTGCTGCCTGCATTTCCTGCTGCTTTTGATCTTCTGTGAGAATTAGTATCCTATGCTTTAAAGCAGGGAATTCCTGAGCAACCGGTGCAGAAACAAGTTTCGGAGCCTCTGGCTTTTCTGCGATCTTAATTGTAGTTGGAGCCGGTTTTGGTTGCTGAGGAGCAATAGGAGCACTTTTTGCAACCGGAGATTCTTTTTCCTGAACCACAACCGGCTTGCTTTCATTCAGTTGAAAAAGGGTATCATTCTGGAAGAGAATCTTAAAAAGTGCGGCCTGTGAGCTCATATTTTAATGTCGGTCAGAGTTTGCCCAAATTTACCTGGTCAAAGCTCCATATCCCAATTTTTTTCTTTTGTGCCTGAATCTCCAGATTTGAATATTCGGAACTGCCTGAATATTTTTTAAAATGTACCGCGTATCCAACTTTTACCAACTCTTTGTTCAGAATTTTCCCATCTGGCAATACCACTTCTCCCAGTAATCTTCCATATCGGTCAAAATTACCCGCATGGCGGATCTGTACCTTTTTTCTGAAACATTTTTCTGAGGTAAACTGCTTCGCTACTTTATAATAGGGCCTGCCACGTTCAGGGGCATTTACATGCAACAGCCGTATCCGGAGCGGCATATCCTTTCTGCGTCCTGCTTTTTTACCTGCGAAAATAAATTTCAATTCGATGGTATCGCCATCCTGTATTCCGATCACTTCTGCCTTGATGATTGCAGGCAGTACATCACTTTTTGGAATGGGTTGACTGGTACGGTCCTGTTGAAAAGAACTTAAAAACAGGATTAGTAAAACAGCAGAAAGGTAATTTGTTAGTACTCTGTAAGTTGAAACGGAAGTAATTTGCACGCGTAATAATTCATAACGATGAAGCCATAAAGGTAGAAAATACTTCTGGGAAGAAGCTGTCGAAAACAGCAGAAATCGTTCTTACTTTACTTCCAGTTTATACCATTGAATGTCTTTTAAAGGTTGCCTGCGAGCATAAGTCTGGGTAGGCGCGTAGTATTTTTCCAGATAGTCGAGCACCTGCTTTTCTGTTTCTCCCAATTCCCACAAGTTATGATTCGCCTGCATCCAGCGGATCTTCTGCTTCCAGCCGTCTCTTGTGAAATGATTGGCAATGATCAGTTTGGATGAATGACAACTCGTGCACTGTGCTTTCACCATGTACAGATCTTTATCCACAATTAGTCCCGTTTCCGGATCTTTTTTCAAAGTATCCGAAGATACAAAACTTGTAGTAGCTGCTTTGTGCTGTATTTCTTTGCTATTGAAAGATATACTGGTCACAATTGCCAGGCCTGTTAACAGGAGCAATAAGTTTTTCATAATTTCACTATATTTTATACTAATCAGCCATGAGCGGATTATGTGATTTTGACCAACTTCCTATTCTGCTTTAAGGGCAATTCTTTCGCAGGCGTTATTCAGATAGCCACCCGGATTCCAAGCCGGAATAACCATGGGCTGAGCAACGCCTTTTTCGTCAGTTGCACGTACCCACACTTCATAATAACCCTTCACCGGAAGTTTTATTTTTGTATTCCAGTGTTGCCAGGCAAGTCGGTTTGCCGGAGCCTCAAGTTTGCAGTTTTGCCAGGTGGATCCGAAATCAATTGAAACATCCACGCTTTTTACTGAAAGATCACCCGCCCAGGCATGTCCTCTCAGTTCCAGCTCTTTTCCGGGAGCAATTATGGCTCCGGACTTAGGATAAGTAATCATTGATTTTACAGGCATGGATTCTATGATCCTGAAATACTCTTCTGTTTGCGGCACTTCTTGTCCCGGAGCAACAGGGCTTTTAGGTATTTTGTAACTATGCCCTTCCATTTTTGCACCGTCATGAATTTTGTTCCGTACCGAAATACGGCTCAGCCACTTGCCTGAGACCGATGCAGGCCAGCCTCCAATTACAAGGCGTAACGGATAACCATGAAATTCTGGAATATCGGCGCCATTGAGCTGCCAGGCAACAAGTGTCTCATCTTCTAACGCCTTAGCAATGGGAACACCTCTGGAAATAGCTTCTTTTTTTGGATCACGACTTAAGTGAATATCGTTGCCATGGTACCCTATATATACAGCGTCACTTTTTATGCCGACATCATTTAATATATCCTTCAATCTCACACCCGTCCACTCAGCGCAATGGACAGCACCTTGTCCCCAGGCATTTCCGGAAGTTTGTGGTTGAAACCCGGATCTTCCGTTGCCGCCGCATTCCAACACCAGTTGATAGGTGTAATGTTTAAATCGTTTTTTAAGATCAGCAAGGGAATAGGTTTTGGTGGTTTTGACCGATTCGCCGTCGATAGTCAGTGTCCAGGTTTTGATGTCCATCTTTTCAGGAATCAAGCCATTGTTTCTGATAAACATTTTATCGACTGGCGTAATCCGGTCGTCAAGCAGATTCAATGGAGTCTCAACGTTCCAAGGGCGGTCGCCCTGAACGATCAAATCGGGATTTTTCCCTTTCAATGCGTCCTTTTCTTCAAAAAGAAGTGGAATGTAGTTTTTTGGAAGTTTATCGGCAAAAACGATCTCACTTCCCAATGCAGTAGCCATAGCGGCAAGGCTTGTTTTCTTTAAAAAACCGCGTCTGTCAAATGACAATTTCATATTTAAGGATTCAGGTACTTTACAAATTTACAACGATAGGTTTTACATATATCATATAATCCAGGCGTTTTGTACAATTATAGGGAAGTGTACCACAAAAAGCAAAGGCCATCCATGGAAGGATAGCCTTTGCTTTTTAATAAAATCGAACATCAGCTCAGAACCGTGTGTGCATAGCGCGGAGTGTTTGCAGATGTTTTATGGATAGGTTTATTATGATAATAATTACCCGATAAAAGGACCGGCAATAGCCAATACCTGCTCTTTTGAGAGGGTTTCATCAAAAGCCTCTGAAATTGCTGCATCTGATTTTCCGGCAAGTCCTTTAAGGTTTACGCCACCTTGCGTCAGATTGTCTTCTCCGTTGTAAACTGCCTGCACCAATGCTATCGGCGACTGATTACCAGTAATCCATCCTTTTGTTACAGCTGAATTGTTTTCGATCGCGAAAATACGTCTCACCTGAGCAGCATGGCGTGCTTCTACAGAATGTACTTGTAAAGCAACCTGCAAAATAGTCGGATCTTTCATCAGAGCTCCGGCTTGTCCTTTGTAGGCGCGAACACCTGTATCTTCTAAAGCGCAGGCCACCGTAATAAATGTTTTGAAGTTGGTGTGGGTATCAGTCAATTTTCCACCGTAAGTCCAGTCAAATTTCAGGTCCATTTTGCCAACTGCTGCTTCAAGGTAAGCAACGTGCTGTGCCTCGTGCTTTCCAATGAGTGCAATTGATGATTTGTATTGTGCAGGAATCAAACTTGGCGAGTCCACAGCTATTTTGTAGAAAGCGGCCTCAAGATATTCCAGTGTAAGTGCAAATTTAAGTACGTCAACAGCAGCAGCCGACTGAGCATAAGCTTTGTTGACAATGGTAGCAAATGCCATAGGAGCTGCCACAGAAGCTATTTTGCTACCTACCCGGTTCATAAAATGACGGCGGGAAGCATGCTCGAGGCGGCCAACTGCGTCGCCGTCAATTTTTTGTAGTTCGTCTATTATTTTGAAAATATCCATTGTTTCTGAAATTGAAGTTGTGTTGAAAATTATTTACCCACATTTGCACCTGTAACGTTTGTTTTCAGGTATGGCTTTACAGCGGCCAGAATGGTAGCAGGATCAATAGCTTTATCAAGACCATTGTTGTCCACAACATCACCACCTGCAAAGTTCTCCGTGTTAGGTTTTAGCAAATCACCTATCACAGAAGCATGGCGCGCCTCTACTGAAACAATTTTACCTGCCAATACCAAATAGTCAGCTGTCTTGATAAGCTTTCCGGCACCATTGTAGGCAGCAACACCAGTATCTTCAAACAATTTTGCAGCACCCAAAACTATGTCTCTGCTCTTGAAATTGATTCCTGAGAAATTCACTTCGAGACTTGGAATAATGGCAGTAGGAGCAGCGGCAGTCAATGCAGCTTTGAAGAAATCTCTATGGATAATTTCGTGGTCGCGGATGTCAGTCAGAATGGTTTTTTCTGCTGCCGACATACCATCGTAAGGAGTGTCAATAACCTGAATGTAAAAGGCTGCTTCAAGTTGTTCCAGCGCATAAGCATAATTTAGTACGCCAACATCTCCTGAACCAAGGTCAACTGTACCAACAGGATCTGGTCCTGGTTCGTGATCTTTCGAGCAGGCTACCATGGCAGCACCAACGGAAGCGGCAATACCCGCAGACATCAGAAAGGAGCGTCTGTCAACAGTTGATGACGCTTTTTGATCCTCTTTATCTGAATTGTTTTTTGAATTACTAATTCTTTCCATAACAATAAAAGGTTTATGTTTTCCTTCGCCCATCGAAAGACAATCTGGAAAAACATACGGCCTTAAATTTGCTTTAGATCGGGGGATGAGAACCAGTGCATATGTGTCCGTTTCGTTGCGTACATATACGTTTTAAAAAATTTACGGATATAAACAGCTGATTTTGAGGTATTAATATCCTAAAAATCGAGATTAATAAAATATTAGAATTTAATAAAATAAATTTTTGGAACCTGTAAATACAACCTGAGGGAGAGAGAAATGTCTCAAAAAGAGCCCAGACAAACGGAAGAAACTTGTAAAAAGCTTCTCCGTTTGTCTGGAAAATTAATAACGTTGAGTAGAATTGACCGGACAATGCCGATGTTGTTAACTAAGATCTGTAACTCACGATCCGTGGAGGTTAGACTTTATTCTGCTTACTATAAAAAGTATTTCTACAAATATAGCTATTTGGAAATATCCTGCAACTTGATATTGAAAGTTTATAGTAATACAGGTATGCGGGAAAGGATATTTATTGGTTGATGTCCCATTATTCCGCAAAGTGTTGAGGTAAAGCTTCACGTAAAGGTGGTATGATGTAATATTTAAATACATAAATATCTGAAAATCAGCTATTTGTTAATTATTTGAATCATTGGCATTATATTGGTAAAGTACAATAGAAACGCAGCAATGCACATTTTTTCTAATTTACTAACTGAATAAAATATATAACATTATGAAAAAGCTAATTGTCTCGGCATTCGCCTTATCACTTATATCATTCGCTTCTGTTCAGGCAAACACATTTACAGAAACAACAGGTACAGTCATTACCGTTACGCAGGAAAAAGTAGCCGTTAAACCGGAAGACCTGCCGGAAGCAGTTAAAACCACATTGGCAGGGGACGCCTATGCGGGCTGGGAAGTAACAGGAGCTTTTCTTGTTACAAAAGAAGACAACTCCCAGCATTTCGAAATCTCACTTAAAAAAGGTGAAGAAACTTCCACAGTTAATCTAGATAAAGACGGCAAAAAAGTAGAATAAACTGATGAAGTTTACTCGAAAAATTGTAACGGATAAAAGCCGGAGATTATTTCTCCGGCTTTTTGGCGTTAGATTTTATAATTTTACATTTTTCCGGATCGTTAAGTCAAATATTCTTTTAAAATTATCTTACAAACATGGCTCATTTGCTGCTTCTTGAAGACGACACAACTTTTTCCAAATTGCTAAGTTCTTTTTTGGGCAAGCACGGGCATCAGGTTCAGGTCTGTTCCAATATAAAAGAAGCAAAGGCTGCATTGGTAAAAAGTTTGGATGATAATGATCCTTTTGAGGTTCTGATGCTTGATTATCGTCTGCCGGACGGAAATTCTGTTGACTTTCTGAAACAGCTTCGCAGTGACGGAATCAGGACGCCGGCATTTGTGATGACAAGTTTTCATGACGTGCGTACAGCGGTGAACGCCATGCAAAACGGAGCATTTGACTATATAACAAAACCGGTGCATCCCGAAGAGCTGTTAATGGTGCTGGGGGAAGCTCTGCAAAAATCTTCCGCACCAGCGTCGCAGTCGGCTGCACCAGCCAGGACGGGTAAGAAACCTGAAAATTTAACGGCAGACTTTATTGAAGGGAAAAGCAAAATTTCCAAACAGCTATATGAGTATGTAAGGCTGGTGGCACCAACAGATATGTCTGTGATTGTGCTGGGAGAAAGCGGTACGGGGAAAGAACATGTAGCCAAATCCATTCACAGACTCAGCAAGAGAAGCAAAGGGCCTTTCGTAGCAATCGATTGTGGATCCCTGTCCAAAGATCTGGCAGCCAGCGAATTGTTTGGTCATAAAAAGGGCGCGTTTACAGGTGCTTTGCAGGATAAAATTGGCCAGTTCGAGGCGGCAGATGGTGGTACGCTGTTTCTGGATGAAATTGGTAATCTTGGATATGATGTTCAGATTAAATTGCTGAGAGCATTACAGGAAAGGATCATTGTTCCGATTGGGAGCACGCAGTATGTAAAAGTGGATGTGAGGCTGATAGCTGCCACCAATGAAGACCTGATGGCGAGTTCTGCAAATGGAGATTTTCGGGATGACCTCTACCACCGCCTTAATGAGTTTAAAATAGAAGTGCCTCCATTGAGACGAAGAGGTGAAGATCTGCCTATTTTTATCCAACATTTTGTGGACAAGGCAAATGAGGAACTGGATAGAAACGTCCAGAGCTTATCCAAAGAAGTGATGGATGTATTTCAAAAATATGATTGGCCAGGTAATTTACGCGAACTTAATAATGTCATTAAAAGGCTTGTCTTGCTTTCCAAGGAGGAAGTTGCGACATTGAACGCGCTTCCTGCCGAAATGATATCTTCACTTGAAGAAACGCCTAAGTCTGCCGGGTCGGATCTGAAAGCGTTACAGGAAACCCATGAAAAGGAAATGATTGAGAAGGTGTTACAAGAGGTGCGATACAACAAAAGCAAAGCAGCCAAGTTGCTTAATATCGACAGAAAAACGCTGTACTATAAAATCGAGAAATATCACATTGAGTAGGAGAGTGCTTTCTCTTCAACCTGATCTATTACGGAAGCTGCCTGTGTTATAAGCTCACTTATTTCACGGGCTGAAATTTCTTTCCCATCTCTGATCGCAATTTCATAAAAGCGGAAACTGGCTGATACTTCTCTGGCTCCGATTTGCCCTGTACGCCCTGCCATGCGGTGCATGAGCTCGTGCATTTCCGGAATTTCGGAATTGTCGAGCATCTCTTTAAGTTTTGTGATGTCCTCACGGGAATCTTTCACGAATATTTCCAGGATTTCCCGCATCATGGTATCATCACCGAACGTCATGGCACTCAGTACCGATAAATCTAGGGCGGGGCTATCCGGTTGCTTTTTTACAGTCGATTTTTCCAAAAGTTCTAAGAGTTGGTTGGAGTGAAATGGCTTCATAAGAATACCATCAAATCCCATACCAAGAAGTTTACTACGTTCTTCGGGAAGCGCCTGCGCCGTAAGAACATAGAATTTAACATCTGCTGAGGCAGTTTCACGCAGGCGTGCACACAATTCCGCACCGTTCATTCCCGGCATTCGCATGTCCGTAAGCACGAATTTTACATCATCGTCCCATGGTTGATTCAAGACTTCTTCGGGAGAAGAAAAACATTCATGCTCAACCTGATACATATCTAACACGGATGAGCACCATTTAAGAATGAATGTGTCGTCGTCCACGAGCCAGGCTTTGCCTTGTATGTCATACACCTTTTGCACCTTATTTTCTTCTTCTGCGAGAGGAGTATCGGCCTGGGTAAGAATAATATTGACAAAAAATGTGGTTCCTTTTCCTAAACTACTTTCCACACGGATATTTCCATCCATACCTTCCACCAGCGATTTGACAATACTCAAACCTAGCCCTGTACCTCCAAAACGTCTTGAAATGGTTGGATCGGCCTGTTCAAATTGATTGAATACCCGTTGCGCTTGTTCGGCAGAAAGACCTATTCCGGTATCGGCCACTTCAAAATGAATTACTATAGCATTCTCTCTTTCCTTTGCTGAAGCACGGAGTTTTACCTCACCCTCATCCGTAAATTTTATTGCGTTTGTCAATAAATTGTACAAAATCTGGCGAAGCCTGAAAGGGTCACCTTTAAGCAGCAGATTGGCCGGAATAGTGTTTTCAAGTGTCAATTGCAGTGCTTTTTGGCTTGCCGTCGGGCGAAGCATTTGCACCACTTCATTGAGCAAAGGAGTAATTGCAAAGGTCCGTTCTTCAAAGTTAAACTGATCCGAAATGATCCGGCTGTAATCGAGTACTTCGTTTACCAGATAAAGCAGATGTTCAGAAGCCGTGTGCAGGTTATTTAAATCCTGCTGTTTCGGCTTTTCATCCGTTTTCAAAGCTTCCGTATAGCCAATGATCGATTGCAGCGGCGTACGAATTTCATGGCTCATGTTGGACAGAAACCGCTGTTTTGCCATGCTGTGGTACTCTGCCTCTTCTTTTGCTTCTTCGAGTTCGCTTCGGTACTTGTTGCTCTTTGTTATGTCTGTAAAAATAAGATATGCGAGTAGTGCGGTGAGAAAGAAGAAACCCAGCATAACCCATTCAATACGGTCAATACTGGCTGCTACCATTTTTTGCGATTGCGCGCTGTCGTTATTCGATTGGCGAACAACCTCTCTTTCAACTTCCTGCATGACCCGTAATAATTGGCTTACAAGAGAATTGCCGGCAGAAGATAATTCCTGTTCGCGATCTATAAAGCTTGTTGTTCGTTGTTTTTGTGATTTTTCAATCGCGTGAACAGCCTCGCCCACAATCTCAATCATACTGTCTTTGGGGGCAACTTTGAGGGTGTCCACTTCCACATTCACTTCCTGTTTCTGGACTATTTTGGCCGGAACCGTTTCAGGTTCTTTCTTATTCTTTTTTGAGCTGAATACACGTCCGAAAAATCCCTTTTTATCTTCCTCTACTTTTTGTTTTTTAAAAGGATCAGGTACTTCTGTATAAGTAGTGGTTGTAGTGGTTCGTTTTTCGGTTTTCACCACAGTACTGTCGGGTTTACGCTTGTTGGTGGTAATGAGTCCCGAAATACTTTTTACCTCGTCGGAAAGATCCTGGTTACTTACAAGTTTGGATCTGACTTTGATATAATTGCCGAATATCTGCTCTCTTGTTTCCAAAATGCGTTTCATGGAATCGATACGGATGATTTGCATCGGGTCATCAATACTGAGAATGCTTAGTGTATCCAGTGTCGACATCAGTTCGCGCGACTGTGCGAGAAACTGGTCCTTCTGTGATTCCCCGGCAATGGTTCGTGCGTTCTGAAGGTGGTTGAGCTGGATGATGTTTTTAAAAACCTTATTTACCAGCCTGAGTTTGTCGTTAGGTGTGGACAGAACTTCCAGTTTGCTGAGCATATTCTCAAACGCCAGCTTGCTGATAATCCACGAAGTCCCCAGTGCTAACGACGTAACAAGAAAGCCCAGCAGTACTTTGCCTTTGACGGAACCAGTAAAAGATTTATTGCGAGTGAATGACATTACAAATAAGCGTTACGGCATTAGTAACGAAATTTAGCAATAAAATTGCTTTTTAACGATTTTAGAGAAGCGGGTGTTGGAGCAGAAGATTATAAGTAGTCAGGTGTTGTTATACCCAGCAGATATGTTTTGTCATTATTGAGTTCACAAACTCAATGTTGTCAACACGGTTAATTTGCTCTCCGTTTTTTATATCCATGCTTTTGAAAAAATAGGAATGCTGTTTTGCTAACGTGACTGTAAATTTCCATCAGGGATAATTCCTTAGCACGATTCTCAATTTCATGGAGTAGCTTTTTTGCAATTCCACATCTTTGAAATTCTTTATGAACGTATAGAAAATCAAGGTAGCCATTATCAGTAATTGAACTGAAACCAACTATTTGTGTATCATATACCGCTACAAGAAAGTGCTGTTCCAGGATATCCCTCGTCCAACTGGAGACATTTTTATAACACTCCGACCAAACTTTAATCTCCTCGGGATTATAGTTTTCCGAATTAATGGTAATAACTGTATCCCGAAAAAGGGTCCGAATCTCATCAAGGTCTTCGATTTTTGCTTTTCGTATCGAAACTGGCATTGTTGATTTAAGCTGAATGTTTCCTGATGAATTTTTTGTCTAATCAGAGTTACTATGAAATTGCTCTAAGCAAATATAATTACAAAGAAGGCTGCCTCAATGATGAAGCAGCCTCGTTAAGATGTCAATTTTTACCAATTTACTTCGCCAAAGAATTAATCCAGGCAGCAATTTTAGCTGCGTCGGCCTTTGGAACTTGTGGCATTGGAGCCATTGGTGTTGCATAATCCGGCCAGTTTTCAGGCTTAGGATTGTAAATCAAATCAACGATCTGTTCGTTGGTATATTTACGCTTGGCAACATCCTGATAAGATGGTCCAACTACTTTTTTATCTACTGTATGGCAAGCAAGACAGGTATTTTTAGCCAGGATCGGTTTGATCTGCTCCCAGGTTGGTGCTTTTGTAGCCACTGCCTTTTCAGGAGTTTTGCCTTTTCCGTCCGGAGATACATGCTCTTTTGCAGGCGTTTTTTCTACCGCCGCCTGTGCCTTGCCCGAACGTGTCGTTTTAATCTCAGTCGTTTTTAGTTTTTCTCCGTCAGGAATATTGTTCAAAGTATAGTAAGCATCAGGGTGTACCAACGACCACGAGTTAGACTCAGAACGAACGCCTTCAAGCTGTATTTTGTGCACATAATACTGACGCAATCCGTCCACCACAACACGTACTTTTTTGCCATCAGCCGATAGTTTCACACCTTTTACAGTCAGTTCTTCTGTATTCACAGGAGGACTTCCGTATACAGGGAAATGTTTGTACAGGTAGCTGCTTACTTTGTATGAATCCAGATCTTCCGCCGATTTTCTGTCAACCGGCATGGTGAATTCAATTTCAAAACCATCAGGCATTGCTTTTACCGTGTACATTTCAAAAGGCATTTTGCCGTTCCAAACCAAACGTTGTAAACCCTGGTTTGCATCTCCTGCCGATCCCCATCCACGGTTTGTTTCACCAACATACATGCTGCCGTCTTTGTCAAATGCCATACGCAACACACCCGACTGGAAACCGCTGCGGAAACCAATTGAAGCGCCCTGATACTCACCTTTTACTTTTTCCAGAACTACACGCATGATGTTACTTTGTCCCTGGTCGCCCACGAAAATCTGTCCCGTAAACGGACCGAAATCTCCATTGGTATTGTCAGCAATAAGCTCCGCAGTAGACACACCGTGAACACCATAAGGCAACCAAACTGCCGGCAGTCTTACCATGTCATATTTTTCTTTAAGCTGATAAAGAAACTCTGGTTTTTCGTCAACGATATTCTCAGGTTTGATAGCACGGTTTTGAGCATTGCGATTCTGACGGTTGTCACGCTCAGCAAAGAATTGTTTCTCTGTCAGTTTCACAGGAGAATTTGGCAAACCAGCCCATTTCAATCCGGCTGGGTGACCCATAAAGTCGCCTTTCTTTACCTGGAAAATACCACCCGTTCCCATCCAGTCACCCTGGTTGTCGGTATAGAAAAGTTCTCCGTTGATCATACTGATACCGGCAGGAGAGCGAACTCCCGTCGCATATGGTTCGTATTTGCCATCGTTGGTAATGTGGAAAATCCACCCACGACCCGGAACACGGCTTTCACCTCTCCACCATTCTTCATCTCCAAAGGCTACGTTTCCACTTACAAAGAAACTTCCGTCTGGCGCCAGTTTAGGACCGAAAGAATATTCATGGTAGTGTCCTGAAAGCGGCCATGCATATACCGTTTCGTAAACATCTGCTTTGCCGTCACCGTTTTTATCGATCAATTTGGTGAGTTCACCACGTTGTGCGCAATACAATGCACCTTCTTTGTAAGCAAGTCCAAGGATTTCGTGAAGTCCTGTTGCGAATTTTCTAAAATGCGGTGTGCGGCTGGTTGGGTTATCTACAATCCATACTTCACCACGACGTGTAGAAATAGCCAGAGAGCCGTTAGGCAAAGTCGTAAGACCACCGACTTCGAGAATGATACCTTCCGGAATGGCTGGGGTCACAATTTTGTAAAAATCCTCTTCCTTTGGAGACTCCTGCGCGCGCAGGGTTGTCAGCGAGGAAAGGAGGGTAAGTGCTATAAGAGCAATTTTTTTCATGTTATGTTTAGCTATTGGCTATCAGCAATTGACTTTCGTAATTTCTGCTGATATCCTAATGTTGTATTTATCAGAATAGGATCGAGTATTTTACTTCACCGTTGTTCACAGGAATGAGCAACTCTTGTTTGCCATCTGCGTTTCTAACTTCCGGTTTTACATTTTTATCGGCGAGCTGGATGTAATACGATTTGCCGTTTACAGCATACAATCCATCAGCGATTTTTTCGATAGAAGCACCGTCTGCTACTCTTGCTACCAAACCTTTTACAGGATTGCTCACTTTAATAATGCGTTCGAAATACTGATTGTTCACAACCGATACATAATCCGTAACAGGCGAACCGAATGCCAGATATTGGAAAGTAGGCACATCGGAATCATCCAGTATATATCCTTTCGGACGATACCCGCTGCCGGTTGTATCCGATTCCCATTTCGATCCATTTATTTTACCCAAAACCATGTCATTTCCAAGGGAGGTCACACTACCACGCGGGCGTGAAGAGCCATCGCCACGGTCGTGCCACATGGGTGTTGCATCCAGAAACTCTCCGCGCCAAACCTGAAATACAGCGCCTTTGTCGAGGTCATAAGTGTAGTGCAGGTTGGAGGGGCTGCCCACTGAAACTGCATGTACTACACGTGTTCTTTTGGAATTTTCGTCCTTTTTGAAATCCATGAAGCTGCGTGTAACAGTATTGGTTGCCGCAGGAATCAGGATAGGATCTGTACCGCCACCGCTCAACGATGAGCTTTTTGTATTGTAAGAAACCTCTCTGAAACCCGGACCACTTACCCAAAGTCCCAATGCAGGTTTCAGCCAGCCATCTCTTTTGTTGTTTGTAATCTCAATGGTGTGATCGCCAGCTTTCAGATTGATGGTTCCAAGGCGGAATTCGTTCACATTTTTCCACTCCATTCCAATCAGTTCTTTGCCGTCTATTTTCAGCTGAGAATTTCCTGATGCCTGAAGACGGAATTTATAGTCACCGGCAGTTGGAGCATTGAACTTTCCGGTGTACACGTAAGTGTAGTTGTTATTTTCTTTCAGGATTTCCCAGGTCAGCGCTTGTGACTGCCCTGTTTCAGCAGGTTTATGTTTGGACAAATCTTCTGTCTCCAACAAACCACCGTAGTAAATTTTGTATTTCAGGTCTGATAACGTTCCCGGCTTTTGGTCAAAATTATTGATTTTGATGTTTTTGATAGCCAATGAACCATGATCACCCTGAAAACGAAGAGGTCCCATTGCTACATCTTCTGCCGTAAGTGATCCGCGTGTCGGTCCGCTCACTTCTACATTTTCATGAATAGTAACGCCGTTTAGTACAATAGAAAGAAATACAGCATTCGCTGTTTTTTTTCCGTTTGCATCAAAGCGAGGCGCCTGATATGATATTTTAATATTCTGCCACAAACCAGGTGCTTTTGCTACGTTGTAACGTGGAGCATAGCCTTCATAACCTTTTTCTCCTTCTGGTTTTGAGTCGTTCCATCGTTCGTAAATACCACCGCAGTCGTTGTATTTGGCCGTTTTTTTGCCCCAGCTGTCAAACAGCTGTACTTCGTAATTGCCTTGCAGATAGATACCCGAATTGGATCCTTTTGCAAGCATAAAGTCGAGCTCAATATCAAGATCGCCGTGTTTCAGATTGGAGATCAATTCGTACTGATTGCCATATTTTCCTTTTTCATGGGTACAGGCTAAAACGCCTTTGCCCGGTGTTGTGGACAGCGCGTTTTCTTTGTAAATGTCAACTTTGGCATCGCCTACAATTTTCCAGTTGTCGGATTTTGTAGTGAATGCACTCAAATCGTTAAGGGGGATGGCCTGCTGGGCAAAAACGGACGCGCTGATAAGCACGGTTAGTCCCAGCATGAGGAATGATGAAAAATGTTTGTTTGGTTTAAACATACAATAGGTTAACTAATTGGTTATAATTAAAAGCGGAACAAATTACGATATAAGAATTTGGAAAATTACATTTCAGCGCGTCAGATTATTATTCTTTGATGTAATTTTTAAAAGGCTAAGCATGAACGAAGTAAGAATTAACAAAATCCAGCGGCGGAACTGATTGGGAACCGTCGCTGGATAAGTCAGGAAAAGTTAAGTGTAAGGAATAATGAAATCTTAATTATAACCGTCGTTTTGCTTCAGATTGGTGTTAAGCGTAATCTGACGACGTGGTATAGGGAAAAGTTTTTTGTAGGCTTCTGTTGGCTTATGATCCCACCATGTCGATGTCGTAAACTTATCGAAGCGTATCATATCATCACGGCGGAAGCCTTCGAAAATAAATTCACGACCGCGCTCTGCAAGGAACTCATCCATTGTAAGCGTAGTGGTGGTATATTTCTCAGTTGCCCATGCGTCCGTAGTGAATGCACGTTGCTTCACCTGATTCACAAGTTCCACTGCCTCCTGGGTTGCAACTTTACCATTTTTACGCATGATGGCCTCTGCCTTTGCAAACATTACCCATGAAAGACGGTAGATAGCCCAATCACATCCGTTGTAATTAGGATCTTCGAGTGCTCCCAGCTTGTACTTATTGAAACGAACACCGCTATTTTCTTCACCCTGAGTCATGTCGGATGGAAGTCCTGCCGGATCCTGACCAGGCTGAAGCGTTTTGTTTTTACGGATGTTGTCAACAAATACCAATGGCTGCTGATCGTACTCATTACCGCCTGTTGCCAATACTGGTTTTGTAGGATCTGCATATTGATATTGCGTTCCTTCAAGAATCCATTCTTTCTTACGTTTGTCGGCGTTTTTGAATGTGGTATATACACCTGGGATTACAACTACACCGTCGTTTCCGTTTCGTGCACCTCCGTAGATGAAACGTTGCTGGAAATGGAAGAAGTCGCCCGTCCATTGCGGCTGGAAATCCGCTTTCTTGAACTCATAAGCCAGTTGGAAAAGAATCTCTTTGGACTGGAAATTGGCTGGTTTGTAGGTGTCAGTCAGGTTTACATCCAGCGCAGGAGCTCCGTTGAGCCCACCAGCTTCTCCGTTGATCAGCTTGTTGGAAGCTGCAATACAATCGTCCCAACGCGGCGTTCCGGTCCAAGCTTCGGCGTTCAGATACAATTCTACCAGCATGGCATATCCACCAGCCTGCGTCATACGACCAATCATGCCTTGTGAAAGCTTCGGTGCAGCCCCAATATTATCAAGAATCTCTTTTTCGATGAACTTGAAAACCTCTGCACGTGGCTGGGTAGGAGGGCTCACAGGATCTCCCACTTTGCTCACTGTAGGGATGTTTCCGTAAAGGCTCATCAGCTTGATATAATGAAAAGCACGAAGCAGTTTCAACTCGGCAATGTAAGCGGACTTTTCAGTTTCGGTAATTCCCATTGCAGCAGGTGTACGGGCTTCCAGAGCTTCTATCGGGTCGGTACAAAGCCCGAGTCCCCACCACATCAGTCTCCATGCTCCCCAAACGGCATCGTCATCAGGAGTCCAGGTATGGTAATGCAGGCGAAACCACTTTCCACCATCCTGCCCGTGACGACCTTTTACAGGCCAGGCAAGCTGATCAGCAGAAAGTTCATTGAGCCGCCACCAGCCATCCTGTCCCGGAGTTGCCCATGCATTGGCGTGAGTATAAGGGCGAAGTACAGCAGAAAGCACCTCATTTTTATTGTTATAGAAGTTGTCTGTTACCAGCTGGTCATATATGTTTTCTTCCAGATCGGTACAGGCAGTGGTTGCGAACAAAGGCAATGCAATTGCTGCAATCTTTAATGCTTTTTTAAAATTTATCATATTGATTAATATTAGAAGCCAAAACTAAGTCCTACCAAAAATGACCGGGTGTTCGGATAAGCACTGCGACCATCGATACCTAAGCGGCGTTGTTCGTCTTCTTCTCTTCCTAAACCTGTGTCATTCACGAAGTCGGGATCGTTTCCTGTATATTTGGTGAATGTGGCCAGGTTTGCTCCTGTTGCATAAACCCGTAAGTTCCTGATAAGATCAGATTTCAGATTGAAATTGTAGCTAAGTGTGATCTCGTCCAGTTTAAGGAAACTTCCTGATTCAAGATAATAGTCCGAATACTGGTAGGTGTCGTTTAGTTTGGCGTGTTTTTCAAAAGTACTGTTCAGCAAATTGTTCGGAATCGATACTTTGTTGCCATACGACAGATCCATGGTGTTAAGGATGTCGTAGTCAAAACGGCCTCTCATGAACACACGCAGACTCAGATTTTTGTATGTGAAATTGTTGGTCAGCGATGCGTTGAATTTAGGAATCGCGTTACCAATAATAGAAAGGTCAGACACATTAGGATCAGCTGAATTGTTGATCTGATCGAACCTTACTTTTTCGCCGTTCCGATTAAAAAACAGCCATTTTCCATCCTCAGTAAATCCTGCGAACCGCTTTCCGTAAAAATTACCCAGCTGTCCGCCCTGCTCAATACGAATGGCTTCTCCCAATGCTCCGTATCCGCCGATGCTGCTGGTTGAGATTGCCTCAACTTTATAAACGTCGTTTGAAAGGTCGTCTGCAATATTTTTCACATAACTTCCTGTTGCGTCAATAGTCCAGCTGAAATCTTTAGCTTTTACCGCCGTAGCATTCAGTGTAAGTTCCACTCCGCGGTTAGATATTGAACCTACGTTGGTATATATCGTCTCACGTACGAAAGGAGGTAGCTGTGACGTGTAGTTGTAAAGAAGATCACTCGTTACACGTTTGAAAAGATCCAGCGAGCCGCTCAGTCTTTTGTTGAGGACAGTAAAGTCAGCACCTATGTTATATTCATTCTTACGCTCCCACTTCAGGTTCGGGTTCGGGTTCCTGTTCGGACCGTATGTTTGTCTCCATTCACCATCCGGGTTGATGTATACACCTCCGGTTCCAAGCGTTACCAGCGAAGAATAGTTAGCTATATCCTGGTTACCAGTTACTCCGAATCCGGCTCTAAGTTTCAGGTTATTCACAAAACTTACGCCTTCCATAAATTTCTCCTTGCTAATGTTCCATCCGATAGAAGCAGCTGGGAAATTACCCCACTTATTATTGGTTCCAAAACGGGATGAACCTTCATGGCGAAGAATCAAAGACACCATGTATTTGTCCATGAAAGAGTAGTTGGCACGACCAAAGAATGCGATAAGCGTGTTGTCGCCTTTTCCACTGCCCATACCAGCCTTACCAACAGTCAGCTGATTACCGGCTCCAAGGTTATTCTCTTCAAAAATATCGTTCACGAAACCATAGTTGCTCGCCTGGAAATTTTCCTGTACGGCATATTGGTAACTATAACCTCCCACCGCATTAATGGTGTGGTTGGTACCAAAAGTTCTGTCAAAAGACACTGTAGGTTCGAGCGTGTAGTTGTTGCTTAGGTAGGTATATCTACTGGCATAACCACCATTGGGATAAACGTCATTCTCTTTTGAGAATTCAGAATCAAGTGAGCGATATGCTCCGTCGATATAGCTGTCGCGTTGCACAGCTCCGAAAATGGAAGCCTGAAGACCGGGAAGGATTTCAAGGCTAAACTTCGCATCTGCCGAAGTAGTCTGTTGCTGACGACGGTTTGTTTCCTGTTTCAAACGGGCAACTTCGTTGGTACTGGTTTGCTCGAAATAGTAAGAACCATCCGGGTTGTAGAATGATAAAGTTGGGTTTCTGATCAGAGAACCTTCCCATCCGCCGCCACCCAAACGATTGGCTCTGTTAAAGTTTGTTGCCAGATTGAGCTGTGCTGTAAGACGATCTTTAAGACCTGTCTGCATCACAGTAAGGCGTCCACCATATTGCTTACGCCCGTTTTCTTTGGCTATCCCCTGCAAATCCTGATAATATAAACTGGCACGGTAAGTGGTACCTTTTGCACCGCCAGACAGCGCCAGGTTATGGTTTTGCGAAAGGTTTCCATGGTTGATCAGTTCGTCGTAGGCATCTGTGGTACTTCCGTAGTCGGCGCTGGCAGGAATTATTCCTTCGGCAATCCTGGCACGGAACTGATCCGCATTCATGAAATCAAGACGGTTACGTACGAATTCCTTTCTGAAATAAGTATTGTAGTCGAATTTCGCACCACCGGCCTGGCCCTTTTTAGTTGTTACCAGAATGACACCACCGTTTGCACGTGTACCGTAAATAGCCGCTGCGGATCCATCTTTTAGTACACTGATCGATTCAACGTCGTCCTGCTGAAGCAAATCCAGGTTTCCTCCCGGAATCCCGTCTATAACAACAAGCGGACCAAGTCCACCGGTAAGTGAAGTCACACCACGAAGTTGCATTGATACACCGGAGTTTGGATTGGAGCCGCTTCTATTGATGCTCAAACCAGCCACTTTGCCCTGAATCAGGTCCATAGCATTACGTGCCCCGGAATTGTTAAAGTTGGCTGCTGTGATGTTGGAAATCGCAGAAGTAGTTCTTTCTCTGGTTTGTGAACCGTAGCCTACTACAACTACTTCACTTAGAAGTTCTGCATTTTCGGCAAGATCCACATCAACAACAGAACGGTTTCCAACGGTGACTTCCTGGGTAATGTTTCCTACAAATGAGAATACCAATACATCCTGCGGACCGTCCACAGTAATGGAATAGTTGCCCTCTACATCCGTAGTAACACCTTTGGAGGTGCCTTTGATCACAACCGAAACACCTGGAAGCGCAGATTTATCCTTGGCATTCACAACGCGTCCTTTAATCACTATTTCCTCAATTCCTTTTTGCTGGATGATGGAAGCAGGGGTAACGATCCGGCTTGTTTCAGCCTGAATCATCGCTGGCGAAAGGTTAAGTGCAAGGGTCAGCGAGCCAATGCACAACATCCTAAGGTGTCCACCACTTGTCTTGCGACATGGCAACGGTATTTTTTGTTTCATAGGTTGGTAGATAGGTTAATATAAGGTTAAGCTAAAACGATTTAGCAACATTGCGGACAATGTGCTGATTTACAATGGGTTCAGATGGTGAGATATATTGAAATGTAAAAGTCAAAGATTTTCATAAGTGAAATGTTATCTTGATAAAGTTCTAATTTTACTTTTTTTACTAAAACGATTTAGCTTTTACTTTATTATATATTGTTTTTCAAAAAAATGTTATTATTCCGATAAAATTTGGTGGTTTTTTACTTAAAATTGTAGTATAACAAGAGTGTGCGACGTAGTGTGGTATCGAAGAAATTTTGGCACCAAGGTAAAGTGAATCGTAGTATTATGCAAGAATTATTTTAGAAATTCATGCTTTTCGACAACAACTTTACGCATGGAAGATTCCCGGATTATGAGCTTGGCGGGCAAAATGATTTCATGTATGGTAGGATCTGCCTCTTCCAGAGCATCGAGCATCAGTCTGATAACGTGCCTGGAAATGTCGGGTACGGGTTGGGCAACTACAGTAATGGAAGGGGTGTAAAACTTAAACAGGTCATGGTCATCGAATGAGATCACCGCAATATCATCAGGAATGCGGAGGTTCAGGTGTTTAATGGCCTGCAAGCCCCAAACTCCGATGTAATTGGTGGAAAAAAATACGGCATCTATGGTATTATTATCCTGAAGAAAGGAGATGATTTCGGAAATGTTGTGATCGTCACTTTCATGAAAATCGACTTTTTTCACATAGGATTGCAAACCTGCGTCATCAATGGCTTTCACATATCCTGCCAGGCGATCGGCCATTTGTGTCTGGTCCGAGTTCAGGGTAATTAATGCAATATTTTTAAAGCCATTGCTGATCAGATGCCTGATCGCTTCATGTGTGCTGTTGAAATTATCAATCACGACATGGTTGCAGCTCAGCAAGGGCAGGTTTCTATCAATCAGAACAATGGGGATGCCGTCATTCAGTAAAGACTGTATCTCTTGTTCAATACCCTCGGGAGGTGTAATGATGTAGCCGTCTATGGAGCGGTCTCTGAACAACTGGATCAGCTCTATGGCCTTTTCCTTCTTGTTGTCGGTACTGCAGTAGATGATTCTGTATCCTTTGTTGTGGGCTTCTTCTTCGATCAGACGCGCAACTTGTGCAAAGAGCAGGTTATTGGAAATATCTTCAACCATCAGACAAATGATCTTGGACTTTCCTGTCCGTAATCCCTGTGCCATCATGTTCGGTTTGAAGTTGACCTCCTTTACAAATTCCAGGACCTTTTTAGTAAGTGCCTCGCTAATTCTTTTCTCTTTCGCTTTTCCATTTAAAATGAAGGAAACCGTCGTGATGGAAATTCCAAGTTCTTTCCCTATATCACGTATAGATACTTTTTTGCTCACTTTACTGGCTGGCATTGGTTCGCTATTCGAAGTTAAAATTAATTACATCTTTACCAGCTGATACGTAAGTTGGCGTTGTCAGAATTTTAAACAAAGTTGGAAAAAAATATACAGAATTCTTTTTCAAATTATATACGGGCTCTCGATTCTTACTGTCTGTATTTTGTTTTCTGAAAAGATTGTGAATGTGAACACGAATGGAAATGATAGTTGAGCGGAGGTGTTTGGAATGATTTTACAATTTATATTTTTAGAATTTGTAATAAAAATGCAATTCAAGACGTGTACATTTGGCATTTCAGTTAAAAGAGGGTGTTCCGGTTATTGAAATTCAGGGAAACAGACCTGCCCGATTTTTTTAATAGAATAAGTAAATCCTACTTTTTTTACACCTTATAGTTCCTAATAAATAAAAATTGATTGTTGATCTATGAAAAAAATTACGCTGATCGTAGCTGGTATTCTGGCATCCGCTGCATCTTACGCTCAATTACAACCTTCTAAGCAAACTCCTGAATCAAGTGAGTTATGGAATCCGGTTCCACGCGTGGTTACACCTGGCAAGCCTGCTTCGGGAGTTTCAGGTTTTACAGCTCCTTCGGATGCCATCGTATTGTTCGATGGTAGAAACCTTGACAGCTGGGTATCCGCAAAAGCAGGTAATCCTGCGGCTCCATGGACCGTTGGAGATGGCGCTATGACAGTAGCTCCTAAATCCGGAGACATTCAGACCAAACAAACTTTTGGTGATTACCAGCTTCACATCGAATGGCGTACACCTGCGAAAGTGGACGGTAACGGACAGGGACGTGGTAACAGCGGTATTTTTATGCAGGGAATATATGAGCTTCAGGTACTTGACAGCTACAACAACCCAACATACTCAAACGGCCAGGCGGGTTCTATTTACAAACAAACAATGCCGTTGGTAAACGCAACAGTTGGACCGGGTGAATGGCAGACTTATGATGTTGTTTATACAGCACCGCATTTCAACAAGGATGGTCAGATGACTATCCCTCCGTACATTACCGTGATTCACAATGGCGTTTTAGTTCAAAACCATACGGCTATTCAGGGAACAACTCCTTATGTAGGACAGCCAACAATTGAGCCTCACGGACGTGGACCAATCAAACTTCAGGATCACAACAATACAACGAGCTTCAGAAATATCTGGATTCGGGAATTGTAGTAGTTCAAAGATTGAGAGTTCACAGTTTAGAGCCACTTTGAACTCAGGCATAATATTTAAAAAGACTTGAATGATGGTGCACATCGTTCAAGTCTTTTTTATTTTTGGGTACAACCAGATCAGCTATTCAACGCAACGCGAAGTATGCAGGAAATTGAGCCGTATTACAATTGGGAAAAACATTACGTAGCCAGCCGCGATAAGCGCTCGCCTTTTTATGGCTGCACCTACAATCTGGACTATTATGAAAATGCGATTTATGGATACTACATTCACCCGTTATGGGATCATATAGGCTCAGAAACTTTGTATGTAAAAATCCTATTTGCAGATTATAACAAGAAGTACGCCATCATTGAGATGTTTGGGGAATGGAACGACACGCTGCACAATGATATCATGTTTTTTAAAAGACAGGTTGTGGATCCGCTGGTTGATGAAGGAATCAATCAGTTTATACTCATGGGTGAGAACGTGCTGGACTTCCACGGAGCAGAAGATGACTATTACGCAGAGTGGTTTGACGACGTTGAAGATGGCTGGATTGCGGCTGTTAATTTCAGGGAACATGTGGAGCAGGAATGGAAACGGTTCCGGCTGGATTACTACATCAATTTTGGCGGAACCCTTCAATTAAACAACTGGCGCACTTTACAGCCAGATCCGTTTTATGAGTTTGTTAAAAAATTGATCATAAGAAGGTTAGCCTAGCTAAAAAGGTTGACCTTTGTTTGCAACGTTGAAAACTCCTTTGTAGATTTCGCATTCATCCCGTTTTATCCATATAACCTAAACATTGTTCCCAATGGCAGCAACAAACGACCCAATACCAAATGATGATGCGAAAGAATCACTGGATACAAAAGCTGAAGAGCTGAAAACAACGGTTTCTGATGCAAAAGACGATATATTGGAAAAAGCAGAAGAAGTGAAAGATGAAGCAGTAGCAGTTGCTGAAACGGAGGTAGCCTCTGTTGAAGCCGCAGCAGAAGAAAAAATAGAAGAAGCGAAAGAAACAACGTCTGAAATTAAAGCGGATGTTGTGGATAAAGCTGAGGAGGTGCAAGCTGCGGCGTCAGAAAAAATACAAGAAGTGAAAGAAACTGCATCTGAAGTTAAAGCGGATGTTGTGGATAAAGCTGAGGAATTACAGGCTGCTGCGTCAGAAAAAATAGAGGAGGTGAAAGATTCGGTTGCTGAGGTGAAGGAACAAGTGGCAGTAGCTGCGGAAACCAAGGTAGAAGAAGCCGCCTCAGTTTTGGAAGAAGCCAAAGCGGATACGGTCGAAAAAGCAACGGAAATAAAAGATACAGTTGTAGACAAAGTAGAAGAACTGAAAACAGGTTTTTCTGCTAAAACAGAACAACTACAAAATGAAGTTGAGCTGAATATCGCTGCCGGTAAAGTGAAAGCGCAGGAAATAGCGGCAGACTTGTCGGAAAAGGCAGAAGATCTGAAAATTGCGGCTTCTGAAAAATTTGATATAGCCAAAGGTAAAGCACAAGAACTTACGGCTGATGCCTCAGAAAAACTGGCAGATCTGAAAGAAGATGCCTCGGAAGCTTACGAAGATGCAAAAGAACTTGCGTCTGAAAAGCTGGCCGAAGCACAGGTGAAAGCCGCCGAACTGAAAGCAAAAGCGGAAGTAGAGCTCGAAGAACTAAAAGAAGCGGCTTCGGAGAAATACGAAGAGACCAAAGAGAAGGCCAAAGGTTTCTGGTCTCGCTTATTTGGAAAATAATTCGCTCAAAGATTTCATAAAAAAACGCCTGTTTGACCAGATCATTCGGGCGTTTTTCTTTGGATTTGAGTTCTATTTCGTTCCCGCATTATCAATATTTAGCGGAGCTATTTGGTTACAAACTAATTTTCTTCACCCGGTTCCAAACCATTTTGGCCGTGACTGTTTCATAACGAAAGAAACCATTCACCTTTAGCCAAAAACAAGATAAAAATTCCTAAATCTATTCTTCAGGCCGTTGCTGTCGCATTGGCCGTTACGACTGTGACCGCTTGCGCAGTTACTGAAATCGGACCCAAAGACAAAGAAAGAAAGGCAAAAGAAGAACCATATAATTGTCCTGGATGCGGAATGGGTTGATCTGAAAGTACATGACCAAAATTTACGCATCAATAGCTTGTAATCTGGATGCCGGAATTCTTTCTGCGGCACTTCCTCTGTTTGAGGTTGAAAAGGTAGAGGCTATTGAGTGGGCTTTTGACACCCTTTTTAAATATGATCAAATTCCTGATTGGTTTACGAATCTTGTAAGTGAATTCTCAGAGCAGGGAAGGCTTGTTGGTCACGGGCATTTTCTTTTCACTTTTTTCAGGCAGATGGTCGCCAGAGCAGCAGCATTGGCTCGACCGCCTGAGGGCTTTGTCTCGGAAGTTTCGTTTTGACCACATCACGGAACACTTTGGTTTTATGACAGGCGAGGATTTTCACAAAGGCGCTCCAATCAGTATTCCATTTACCGATGCTACTCTTGCGCTTGGCAGGGATCGTCTGCTCCGGATTCAGGATGCCTGCCAGTGTCCGGTCGGGCTCGAAAATCTTGCTTTTTCCTACTCGCTGGATGAAGTGAAAAATCACGGTGATTTTCTTGGGCAATTAATCGCGCCTACAAATGGGTTTATCATTCTCGACCTTCATAATCTATATTGTCAGCTTCATAATTTTAATATTTCCGACGACGTACTTCTAAACCTGTACCCATTGGATAGCGTGAGAGAAATACACATTTCGGGTGGGAGCTGGGTAGGAAATGTTACTGCCAATGAAGGTAAAGTCAGAAGAGACACGCATGACGATGCCGTACCTGAAGAGGTGTTTCAGTTGCTAAGAAAAGCACTTGAACCGTGCGAAAATCTCAAATTCGTTGTGTTGGAACAACTTGGCACGGCGCTCGATACCGAGCAAAGCCGAATGCAGTTTCGAAGGGATTTTTATAAAATGGATCTCATTGTGCAAAACCACAACAACAGGAGGTCTCAGCAAGTCATCAACAGTTTCCTTCCCAACCAGATCGTGGCGCTGTCCGAAGAGCCGATAGAGGTCCCCGAACTTTATCAGCAACAGGTGGAATTATCCGCAATCCTCGAAATTGCTGCGGACCATGCACACGCTCAACATCTGCTTTCTGCTTCAAGCCTGGTGAATTCCGATTGGAAGGTCGAATCCTGGGAACCACACATGCTTGATACAGCACTTGCCATTGCACAAAAATGGAAGTGAGCTTATGGCATCAAATTAAACGTTGTTGAACTGCAATTTTAATAAGGGCCGCTGTGTTGGACACATCAAATTTGATCAATAGATTCTGGCGATGGGTGTTGATCGTATTGACACTCACAAAAATTTTCTCAGCGATCTGGGCATTGGTCAGGCCATCGGATATGAGTTCCAGCACTTCTTTTTCCCGGCTGGTGAGGAACGGGATGCTTTGGGCTGCAACCATAGGTTCGGGATCGACCTTAAAATTCACATTCATGTAAAATCCTCCCGCCTGAACTTGTCTGATTGCTTCAAATATCTCGTCTTTTGACGAGCTTTTAATAAGGTAGCCGCTGGCTCCGTTCTGGATCATTCGCGATACATAGGCCCTTTCTGAAAAGGTGCTCAGAGCCAGCACCTTGATGTCTGGAAATTGCGCCTTGATTTTTTTACAAAGATCGATGCCATTAACATCGGGCAGGTTGATATCCAGAAAAACAATATCGGCCACATTGTCTTTTAAAATAGCCATGGCTTCGAATGCATTCTCTGCAGTGTCCACGTGAGTAACATCCGGATTGTCGTTCAGTAAAACTTTTAGTCCTTCAGAAATCAAATGGTGATCATCTATAATAAGGATTTTTAAAGCCATGTTCATATCTATTATGCTGGTATTTCGATGAAAACGGATGTGCCTTTACCGGGTACGGAGCGTATATCCAGTTTCCCATTGAGGTAGTCTACCCTTTGCTGAATATTCCGGGCACCGGAGCCTCGCCTGTATTGGGGACTGTTGATGTCTAAACCGATACCATTATCTTCAATACAGACACTGAGTTGGTTACCCGAACGAGTGAGTTGAACCTGCATTTCGGTTGCCTTTGCATGTTTGATAACGTTGTTGATTGCTTCCTGCAAAATCCTGTAAAGAATTGTTTCGGTTGAAGATTCAAGTCGTTTGTCAAGGCCATAGGTCTGGAAGCTTGCCCTCATTGTGCCCGATTGGTTAATATCTTCGCAATAGTCTTTCAACGTCTCCACAAGTCCAAAACGCACCAGCGATTCCGGCATCATATTATGCGCAATTCGGCGCATTTCTCCTATAGCGCTATCGAGCTGTTCAAGTGCGCGATTGAAGGTTTGTATACCTCCTTCGGGTAATGTGGTATTTCCTCTCATATTATTCAGGGTTAATTTTATTCCTGACAACAGGCCCCCCAGTCCGTCATGCAAGTCTTTGGCCACACGGGACCTTTCTTCGTCCTGGCCTTTAAGAATCGAATTGGTGGCCACTAATTGTTTTTCCTGCCGAAGTTGAATTATCTCCTTTTCCGCGATACGCTTCCCGATGTTAATGTTTCGATACTGCAGAAAGCCCACGACCCCAAGAACTAACAGGCCAGCGAGCAGGCTATATATAATCGTATTTCTTGTCTGTTGTTTTCTTTGCAAGAGTTCGATCTGCTTCTCCTTTCTGACGGCTTCATATTGCGCTTCCAATTCTCTTATCCTCCCTTGTGTTTTAAATTTGTGAGGGTATCATTAATTGTTGAATATTTAGCCAGGGCTTCGTATGCTGAGCGGTAATCTTTCCTTATGAAATCAAGCTGTGACTTTACCTGGTAAATTTCGCCTAATTCCTCGTGTTCTATCTCCGTGCTGTCCACCAGACTGATCGCTTCATTGAGGTAAAAATCAGCCTTCGCGTAATTCTCTAATTTGAAATGACCCAGAGCCAGCCCTTCCAGTGCACCGAGTTGGAAATCCGGATAGTTGAGTTTTTTTGCAATGGAAAGTGCTTCGTCATTAAGCGCTATGGCTTCAGGAATGCGTCCTGTATTCAAATATACCTGCGTCCCCATATTGATCAGCGCATTACATAGCGGAGTCAATGCTCCGGATTCTCTTGCCTTGGTAAGCGCCAGAGTTCCATACCTTTCAGCCTCTTTGTAATTTTTTAACAGTGCGTATATCTGCGTAATGTTGTTCAGGCAGGTAGCAACTTGGCGGGTGTCATTTGGTTTACAGAATGCGTAGGCTTTCTTCACGTAGCTCAGGCAGATATTGTATTGTTTCAGGTCGGCATATACATGAGCGATATTCGCCGAAAAAATGCATACGGAAGTACTATCATGTAGTTGCTCTAATTGTGTATTGGCTTTCATAAGCAATGGTATTGCCTCCATGGTTTTCCCGCTTTGTACATACGCATGCCCAACGTTACCCGCTGCTACGGCCTTCTGCCTTAGGCTTCCCTTTTTTTCTGCAATGGCCATTGCCCTTTGTGTCACCTCAATAGCGTCGTTGTACTTTCCTTTTTGTACGAAAATCGTCGATTGGGCCGCCAATCCTTTCAATTCTCCTCTAACATACTTTAGCTTTTGCCCAAGTTTTTCAGCTTTCAGATAACAAGTCAGTGCGCTGTCCAGATTGGTTTTAGACCACCAGTCGCCATATTTTATGATGGCATTAACCCGGTTTGTATCCTCTTTTGTCTGTTGTAATGTTTTTAAAAGTGCTCTGCGGGTGGAATCAGATTCTGAATTCTGTGCCATACTCTGAAAACCCAGAAAGATTATTGCAATAGCTGCAAGGTACTTTTTCATGATATGGATGAAGTGTGAAATTTGAATACCGTCCAAACTCCTGTTTTGCTGACAATGTAGCAATAATTTTCCTTTCCAAATCTCCTGAATAATCAATTCCTGCATATCATATAAAAACATGATCTTTTCCAAATCGTGTTTTAGTATGAGTCATATATTTTATGGGCTATATAAATTTGACCTGAGAAAAATGATGAGAAATGCTCATGGTTTTCTGTCGTAGTGAAGAAGTATATCATTCACATCTAAACTAAAAAACAATGAAACGAATAGAGGTATTTCGAATAATAGGATCGGTGATCTGGGTAATAATTGTAGCCATTCCAGCCAACGCTCAGGTGAAAATGACCGAAGGGAATGTTGATGCGCTAAAATCCCAGAAAAAGGTAAACGTTGAATTTACCTATGATAACCTGTCGGTTGGCAAAGTGAAAAATGGTGACATAAAGGATAAGAAAACAGAGGCGGACTATGTTGCGGAAATTGTTGCGGAAAAAAGTAAGAAGGATACAGGAAAAGGCAGCGAGTGGGCAAAAGCGTGGGTGGATGACCGAAAGAAAATATTTGAGCCTCACTTCATTAAATTTTTTCAGAAGGCTAGTGACATGGAGGCTGGAAGTTTCAATGATGCAAAGTACACCATCATCTACAAGACTAATTTTCTTGATCCGGGCGTCGCGAATGGAACCGTTTTTGGCAGCAGAACCGCTACAGTTCTTGCCGACATATGGATCGTGGAAACAGCCAACAAGAGCAAGATAATAGCAAAACTTACCCAAAACAGCTCCGGTGTGGCCAATTCACTTTTCGATACCGGCCAGAGAATTGGTGATGCCTATTTTGGTGCAGGTAAATCGCTCGGGAAGTTTATCAAAAAGAACTGACAATTCCGGTGACCAGGTGATTATAAAACAGTATATGAAGTGATTGTTGAAAAACCAAGATTAAAGATTCTCATTAACTAACTTAAAAAATTAATGACCTATGAAAAAGCTATTGGTAATTTTATTTTTCGCAATTGTTTTTGTTGGATGCAAAGACAAGGATGAAGATGTAGCAGCCGATTTGGGTGCAAGAGTGGCAGGAACGTATACCATGACAAAGGTTGGGCAAGGTGGTGTAAGTATAGATCTGCCATTTCCTGGCATTTCCGGTTCTGTAAAAGTAGTCAGGAAAGAAGCAGAGAAAGCTGAATGGGCCATAAGGTTGGAACAAGATGGTAAATTACTTATTGATGATAAAACTGCAACAGGTGAAATAGCCTTATCCGAGTCAGGTAGCAAAGTTATTCTAAAAGAAGGCGGAACGGAGGCGGGATATGTTGAGGGAAACATATTGGTGATTGACTTTGTTGATGGGGATGGAGTGCATTCGAGAATTGAAGCAAAAAAATAGTCCAGAATTATTTACAGATTACAGTCAAGAAATAGGCTGCTGATCAAGAATTTATCGGGTACATTTCAGACGACCAGAGTTTGCATGGCCTTTTAATTCTGCGGATATGTTGGGAAATTCATAAAATGCTACCGACTCTGTGGATTTCCCGACAAACGGCTTAACCAAATCTATGCTATGAGATACATAACCTTCGTATTTATCCTGGCGGCAGCTTCTTTAACTGGTTGCACCAATTATTTATACTATGCGCCTAACCAGGTCAATGTCCCTTTGCTGAAAGATAAAAAAGATGCCCGGATAAGTGCCGGATATAGTCCCGGGCCTTCGGTATTAGCGGCCGATGTCCAACTGGCGTACGCCCTTGCACCGCATGTCGGTGTTATAGCGAGTGCCTCTGGAGCTAGATCAGTAGAAGAGTTTGAAATTCAACAGAAGGATTCTGACGAGGCCTCTTCAAGGATGAGGATGCTGGAGGTTGGGGCAGGTTATTTTACGGCATTTACGAAAAAGGATAAGTTAATTTTGGAGATATATGGAGGAGCGGGTTTAGGGGATAGCCGGCAATTTTATACCTATTGGAACAGCACTTCTCAGAGTGATACAAAGGGGCGGAACACTTTCGGTTTAAGGAAAGTGTTCTTACAACCTTCCCTGGGTTTTATCCCGAACAGGAGCTTTGAGCTGGCATTCGGTTCGAGGATTTCGGGCATTTTTTTTTCGCTGAGAGATGCCGGGTACTCGAATCAAAATGACAGTGACGAGTACGGGGAGATGTTGCAAATCGATGCAAAAAAACTATTTATTTTTCTGGAGCCGTCGCTTAAACTTTCCGTTGGAAGAAAAGTGCGATTTTGGATAAGTGTAGATGGACCTTTTCCGATCGGCAGGAAAGTATCAAACCTGACTGACACTTCATATCCAAATTTTCGTTTTGGGATACTATTCAAGTTAAGTGGGCAAAAAGACAATAGTTGACTGCCTTCTCGCGCCGGTTTTGTTCCCTATGACTAGACTGTTGATTCAGAGCGAAATCTGCAAAATTATGTAGATCTTCCCAGTTGACAGATCGGGCTGTCGAATTTTTATATTCCCGTTAGTTTTGGCATAATATTATTGAATCAATTGATTTAGAGGGTGTAGGGGAGACAATATGGTAAAAGTTGATTTCATTCGCCATATTGTTACTTTATTTCTGGTTATAATTACAACTCACAAATCACTTTGATCAATGCCTGCACAAAAATTCGTCTTGCCATTCACCAATCCGATTGCTGCGGATAAGAAATTTAAAAAATCAGTTGCCTATTTTTCAATGGAGTTTGGTATAGATCAGGTTCTTAAAATATATTCAGGAGGCCTGGGCTTTCTGGCCGGATCTCACATGCGCAGCGTGTATGCGTTGAATCAGAATCTCATAGGGATTGGAATGCTTTGGAAATACGGTTATTATGATCAGGAGCGGAAAAGCGATGGAAGTATGGAGCCACGGTTCCATGAGAAAATGTATCATTTTTTACAGGAAACAGGTATTCGTTTTCAGATACCGATTTTGGGTAAGCAGGTTTGGGTTGCCGCTTATTATTTGCCTCCTGATGTGTTTCAGTCAGCCCCGCTTTTTTTGCTGACAACCGATACGGACGGTAACGATCTGACAACGAGGGCGATCAATTGTTCGCTCTACGATGCCGATGTTACCATGAAAGTGGCTCAGTGTATGGTGCTCGGAATAGGCGGTGCGCGGTTGCTTGAAGAGCTAAAATATGAGCCCGAAGTATATCATTTCAATGAAGCACACGCTGTTTCTGCTATTTTTCCATTATACAAAAAGTACGGTAATGTTGAGGATGTGAAAAAGCGTGTGGTTTTTACAACGCACACACCCGAGGAGGCAGGTAATGAAAAACACAATATCAACTTTTTGGAAGATCTGGGTTTCTTTTCGGGGGTGTCACTTGATGTTGTACGTAAAATAAGCGGCAACAGCGGAGATGTTTTTAATCACTCGCTGGCTGCACTTACATTGAGCAGGAAAGCCAATGGAGTTTCAAAACTGCATGGTGAAGTATCCAGGAATATGTGGAAGTCGTTTCCGGATATTTGCGAAATAGGGCACATCACCAATGCACAAAACAACACCTACTGGGTAGATAAAACGCTGGAAGAAGCCCGGCTGAAAAAGGATATCAAAAAAATAGCTGCACGAAAAAAAGAACTTAAAAAGGAGCTTTTCAAAACGGTTGCGGATCAATGTGGTAAACTTTTTGATCCTGACGTGCTCACCATTGTGTGGGCAAGAAGATTTGCAGCATACAAAAGACCCGACATGCTGGTTTGGGATATGGAACGCTTTACCAAATTGTTGAATAATATTGATCAGCCGGTTCAGGTTATTTGGGCAGGAAAGCCATATCCAAAGGACGGTGGAGCTATCAACACCTTCAATCATCTGTTCTATCTGAGTCACCATTTTTCTAATATGGCCGTGCTAACGGGTTATGAGCTTGCTTTGTCCAAACTACTTAAAGATGGTTCTGATGTGTGGCTCAATACACCCGTTGTAACCAGAGAAGCATCCGGAACCAGTGGAATGACAGCAGCAATGAACGCCTCATTGAATTTGTCCACTTTTGATGGCTGGATCTGCGAATTTGCAAAAGATGGTGAAAACGCTTTCCTGCTCCCGGTTGCCGAAAGCGGGGATATTAATGCCGAAGATCGGGATAACCTGCTTGATAAACTTGAAACAACGGTAATCCCGACGTACTATAAAAATCAGAAAAAATGGGGGCAGATGGTGCTCAACAGCATGAATGATGTCAGCGAAGAATTTAACTCCGACAGAATGGCGAGGGAGTATTATGAAAAGCTGTATTGATCCGAGCTTTTGTTTTTGAAATTGACGAATAACTAGTAAGTTGCTATTAATAGTATTGACTTGAAAACGAAAGTGTTATGAATATGCCTGTAACCCTGAAAGTCGGGGACATCATGAGTGAAGATGAGTTCTTTCGGTTTTGTCGTATGAACGATATGCTTGATTTCGAGCGAGATAGCAATGGAAATATAATTTTTATGTCGCCAACGGATAGTTTTACAGGAAGTTTCAATTCTGATATTTTGATTGAAATCGGAGTTTGGCTTCATAGTCACAAGGTCCAAGGCAAATTATTTGATTCGTCTACAGGGTTTACTTTGCCTAATGGTGCAGTGAGATCGCCTGATATTTCCTGGGTTTCACGAGCGAAATGGGATGGACTTTCGAAAGAGAATAAAGAAAAATTTGCACCGGTTTGTCCGGAATTTATTGTTGAAGTTCGATCAAAATCAGACGACCTGAAATATCTTCTGAATAAAATGGAAGAGTATATGAATAACGGTTGTCAGTTAGGATGGGTTATTGATCGATTTGAAGAGAAAGTATATGTGTATGCTTTAAATCAGGAAGTTGTTCGGTACGAGAGTATTGATATTGAGCTTCGAGGCGAGCCTTTATTCCCGGGATTAGTTCTCGATTTATCTGCGATAGAAAGATAATCAGTATGAATTTTTGCTAGGACGACATCTGCCCGGCCAGAATTTCAATGCCTTCCCGGAATGTATGCGGTTCGTAACTAAGTATGTTCCGGGATTTTGTTAAGTCAAATCCTGTTCTTGGTGGTCGCCGTGCAGGTTGTGAGAATGCGGACGCGTCCGTTGGCGATATAAGCGACTTATCCAGTTTGAAGTAATCGGCCGCCATTAACGCCATTTCATAGGGTGTCAGGAAATCTTTTCCCGATATGTTAAAAATTCCTTCCGCTTTCTGGTCTGCAATTAAATAACAACCCATAGCCAGATCTTCGGCAAGTGTTGGTGTACGAAACTGATCCGTTACAACCTTAATTGCCTTACCTTCTTCCAACGATTTTTTTACCCAAAGAATGATATTGCTCCGGCTCATGTCATGGGCTATGCCATATACAAGCACGGTTCTTGCGATGGCATAGTTGATATCGGAATTAACAACTGCTTTCTCGGCTGCGTATTTGCTCCATCCATAAAAACTTACAGGATTGGGTTCTGCATCTTCCTGATACGGTCCGGAAGTGCCGTCAAATATAAAATCAGTGGAAACGTGTTCCAGAAAAACGTCATATTTCCGGCATGTATTGATCAGATGTTCAACTGCCGTAACGTTCAGTTTCCAGCAGGCATCTTTTTCCATTTCGCACTGGTCCACGTTTGTCATAGCCGCTGTATGAATAATTACGTCAGGCTTGGTAAGGGCAACCACACGGTCTACTTCCGAAGCATTGGTAATATCCATTTCATGATATTCGTAACCAGCCGAAAAGGGCAGGCGATTTTTACCCGAAGCCGTTGCGATGGTTGTGATATCTGGCTTAGAGATCAGGAGTTCAACCAACTTTTGTCCCAGCAGTCCATTGGAGCCGGTAATGAGAATTTTTTTCTTCAAGAGTTTAGAATAATTTGTGTCGAAGAAATCAGGCTCCGTAGTTCCAACCGTATTTTCTTGTAATTTTTTTCTTCTTCATCTTTTTCACCGAAACTTTCATCGCAATGTTCTTTTCGGGGCGGTCGCGTTCGTCACGTGGGTAGGAAGTGATCTTGTCAATGACATCGATTCCATCTATAACCTGTCCGAAAACGGTATATGATCCATCGAGATGAGGCGTTCCGCCAATTTTTTCGTAAACAGCCTTTTGTTCATTGGTGATCTTTCTGGCAGCGCGGGCTGCCTGTTTGTCCAAATCAGCTTTGTTCCATTTTTTGCCCTGAACGATGTAAAACTGGCATCCGCTTGATTCCTTAGCCGGATTGTTGTCGCGTGCTGCTGCTAGTGCACCCTTTTGGTGAAAAAGTTTCGGACTAAATTCAGCAGGGATTTTATAACCATTATCTCCTTTACCAAGCATTTTTTCTGAATCTGCATTACGTGACTCAGGATCGCCACCCTGGATCATGAAAGATTCTATGACACGGTGGAAAAGCAAGCCGTCATAGAACTTGTCTTTTGCAAGTTTTATAAAGTTGGCTTTATGCTTCGGCGTTTCGTCAAACAGGATCACCTGCATGGTTCCCTGATCGGTCTTTATTGTAATGAGATCGTCTTTTTTAGATTTTTTCTGAGCAGATACATTTAAAGAGAATGCACTTAGCAATAAGAATAATAAGAATTTGTTGTTTTTCATGTTGTAAAATAAAGGATAATTCACCCATTTAGGGCGACTGGTTGTACGATCCCATTGGATCGTTTTGTCAGTAGTAACAGTTGCACAAGAGTTATGGCCTCGTTCCATAGGAACGTTTCGTGTTGATCCGACAGTATGAAATGTTTCCCTTGTCGGCAGCAAGACATAGGTTTTATTTATTAGCAAGAACAGCTGATCCTGCCGGGAAGAATTCAAATTTTAATCCGTAATCTTTCCCTTTTGAAACATCTTCCATATTGACACGAACTGAATTTTTGCTCCATGTCAGGATTTTTGCTTCTTCTTTTGGTGCTGCATAAGTTTCAGAAAAATGACTCTTACCTGCATTCCAAAGTTGTTTGGTGGCATCCTCGCTGTTGAGGTATACATCCACCATAATTTTATTTACTTTTTTATCTTTTGATATAAAATACTGTACATCAATACTTTCCAGTTGGGGCGTTTCCATGGTGTAACCCAGGTGATCCGCAGTTTCCTCAAACATTTCGAACGTTTCGGTTGCCTTTACTTTACTTACCGGATCGCCGAAAGATACCCCTCTGATAATGGTTTCAGGCGTATTGTTGCCTAACACAGTTTTTAGTAAATCCGACTGGTTACTGTTCAGCTCCGACTGAGCAGGGCTTGCCAACGCAACAGAATCGCTAACAGCTTCGGAATCCTTTTCGTCTTCGGTTTTGGTGTTACAGGCATAAGTTGCGAGCGTCACCAGCGTCAGGATCAGTAGTTTGTTTAGCAATGAGGTGTAATTCATTTTTGTAAAAGGTCTGTTCATCGTAAGGATGTATTTTAGAGGTTAAAAATGTGTGCCTGCCTTAGGTGATTGCTAAAACAACTTTTATACAAAAGTAAATATATTGAATTGGTTTTACCTAAGCTAAGACGTTCAAAATGTGCTTAGGTTACCTATTTAAGCAAGTTTTAGTTCTCGGGATGAGTAATGGCATTGCTTTGCGGCTGGATAACCGGCGTCGGCTTCTGACTAAAAGTCTCTGGCGATGGTAAAGAAAAACCGGCGGTCGCCTTCTGCATTGATATTGACATTGAATCTGGCAACTATATTGTAGAAGGTGACGACATCAAGACCGGTACCAGCACCAAACAACATCGAATTTCCTAGACCTGTGTTGCTTAGCTCCGGATAATTATTTTTTACATAACCTGCGTCAGCGAAAGTGTTGATGTAAGCGGCGATGGGAATGGTGTTAAACTGCCTGATCGGAATCCATGGAAAATGTTTCCTGACAGAAAAAAGACGGTATTTGATTTCATTTTTCCACAATGCGTAATTCTGCCCGTCTACAACGTAGAGCTCATAACCACGTACCAGATCGTTGCGATATCCCAGGCCGATGGTTTGCAGATAAGGCTGCCGTTTGGGCATCGAAACCCGTCCTCTTACTCCAGTATTGGCATACCACCGTTTGCTTATGGGAATGTATTTCCGGTACGAACCATAGAGATAAGCCATGTTGACATCGTCGGAAGGCAAGAGTCCAATTTTGGAAAACTGAACACCGCCACTTTGGCCTTGGAGCGGATACTGTACATTGTCTCTTTTGTCGTAAGAAAATGAATAGGTGAGTTGGAAATACCGTTGCCTTGTTCGGCCATCCAGCAAATAGTTGGGGTTGAGTATGGCAATCGTGTCTGATATTTTGGTAGTGCTCCAACGAAGATCCAGACTGTGGAAAGCATAATATTTGTTTCGTCGGGTGAGGGTTACATAGGAATAGAAGCGTTCCCGGTTTTTTTCTTCACTACTCAAATAGTCCAGTTTGTCGCGCCAGGTTCTCTTCGCCATGGTTTTATTCATGGAGTAGGATGAACCAATGGTGATTCCTGTTTTTTGCGCCTTATCGATATATGGCAAGGAATATGCTACTTCAAATTTTGGAATAAAACCAAATTCTGCGACAAACCGAAGCTTATCAGCCCGGCCTGTTACATTCCCGTAACTGAGATATGCACCATAAATAGTCCGCCGGAGATCTCGGTTACGATCGTACCACCATTCGTTAAAGTTGCGGTCCGCCAGCTGGAATACGGGCAAAGCGATAAAGTACCAACGCTCTTTCACCACTACTCTTACATCTGTCCGAATCGAATCGGGATTGGGTTTGGTGAGCATGTCCACGGTGATGAACAAATTGGTATTGATGATTTTCCTGCGGTCTATTTCCAGTACATCGTTCAGCTTATAGGTGCCAACAGAATTACCTGTTTTGAGCGCCATTTCCCTGGTAATGATGGAAGATTTCGTTTTGTAATTGCCTTCAATAATAATATCGCCAATAATGGTAAGCGGTGTTTGTGTCGTATCCGGTTGAGCTGAAACGATTCCTGAACAGGCAAAAAGAATAAGTACTGAAAGAAGAAGATAATTCAGCAGTTGCTTTGCGGGTCTATGCATTCTTTTTATGCCTGATGATTTTGATAAAAGTAGTTTCAGTACGAATAAAGTGAAGTTACGGCAAAAATACGGCTAAATGAGGTTGGTTATTGTGAAGAGCGTAAAATATAGCTCTCACGATCTGTTGCTTCGTGGTTGCCTGTTTGAATGTGAACTGAATGTTAACTTTTGAAAAAACGAACATTGCAGATAGTCTTTTATAAATGACTAAGAGTATCATACACAACTAACCAGCTAATGATATGTCAGTTTCCAGGGCAGAATATTTGATCGAAAGGCTGATCAGCAATAGTCTCTCTGGTGATGAACTGGCGGAGCTGCTGAGCGGAGTGAACAATGAAGAGCAGCAGCAAAAAATTTCCGATGTGCTTGAAACATATTTCAATAAGCTTTTACAGGAAAACGAAGAAAAAAACGGCCGGTAAAAAAAGTAAATCTATCAGGTAAAGCAGACAACGTATCTACCATTTCCCACTTAATTATGAAAAACTATGAATCCAATCATTACCACTTACAGGTCTGATCAACAACTGTTATGACTTGTGCAAAGTATCTCCCTCAATTATTATAAACAATTTTTTACAAAAACTATGAGCTCATACTTACTTAAAAAAATGGTGACGCGATGTTTGCTATTGCTGTTTGTACTGGCAGGAATAACGGGACATGCATTTGCCAAAGCCGCAGCGGCGGTTGTCCGTATAACAGGTAAAGTGACTTCGTCTATTGACGGAGCAGCTATGCCGGGAGTTAACGTTCTTTTAAAAGGAACACAAACAGGAACAACAACGGATGCTTCTGGTAGTTATTCCCTGGATGCAACAGATTCGGAAGCCACTCTTGTATTTTCATACATTGGTTTTAATTCTATTGAGACCAAAGTTGGTGGCAGAACAGTAATAAATGTAACGCTGGAAGAAGATGTAGCTACTTTGGATGAAGCGGTGGTGACGGCTCTTGGTATCAGCAGAGATAAAAAATCTCTGGGATATGGGGTTACTCAGGTTAAAGGAGCGGACATTGTAAACGTGCCGCAGGAAAACGTTGTAAATGCGCTTTCGGGTCGTGTGGCCGGGGTTGCAGTGAATCAAACCAGCGGAGCGGGATCGTCGGTAAGCATTGTAATACGTGGAGCAAAATCGTTGAGTAATGATAATCAGCCTTTGTTTGTGATTGATGGTGTGCCGGTATCTAATGGACTCAACAATGTTCGTTCAATGGGTGACCGTAACAATGTGGATTATGGAAACGCGATTTCTGATATCAACCCCGACGATGTTGAAAGCATGACTGTACTAAAAGGTCCTAGTGCTGCGGCTCTTTATGGTTCTCGTGCAGGAAACGGGGTAATTTTGATCACTACAAAAAGTGGTAAAAAAGGAAAAGGACTAGGTGTGTCTTTCTCAACAAGTAATGTTTTCGAGAAACCTTACGAATACCTGGATCTGCATTACAAATATGCCAATGGAGACAGAAACAATGCATTGAGCGAAACATCAAGCTACTGGGGTGGTCCACAATTGGATGTAGGTAACAAGGCCGTGCAATGGAATAGTCCGGTGGGAGCAGATGGTGTTAAAACCCCAACAGAGCTACGTTCATATAAGGACAATTTGAAAAACTTCCTGCAAACTGGGGTAACGTCTACCAACAACGTAGCAATATCCGGTTCCAATGATAAAGCAACTTTCCGGGTATCGTATAACCTGATGAATAATAAAGGTTTAATTCCAAATTCGGATCTGAAAAAAAATGCATTGTCTGCCAATGCTACTTATGAAGCGAGTAAAAAAGTAAAACTGAGCACGAATCTTAACTTCGTTCGTTCTCAGTCCGACAACCGCCCGTCTACTGCGAACAGAGGAGCCAATCCTTTGGAGGCGGCTTATTTGTTTTCACATATTGATATACGTGAGCTGAAAGATTACTGGAAGCCCGGCGCAGAGGATGTGGCCCAGAGAGCTCCTACCAGTGCAGATAACCCTTATTTCCTTGCTTACGGTATCAACAACGGATTTACACGTGACCGTGCATTCGGAAATGTAAAACTGGACTGGCAGATACTTCCGGAACTTTCGGCATTTGCACGTGTATCGCATGACGTGTTTATGGAAAACCGTGAAACGAAAATTCCTTTGAGCTACAGCCGTGTGAAAAATGGTGGATACTACAAACAGAATTTCTCACGTCAGGAAACGAATACCGACTTTTTGATCACTTATAAGAAAAATATTCAGGATATAGATTTCAGCGTTTCTGGTGGTGGTAATATCATGAGGCAGTCAGGAAATGACATGTATACTGGTGGTAGTACACTCACAGTTCCTGGTCTTTACAGAGTGTCTAATATTCCAATTGGAGCAGTAACCTATACCAATGGATCAGACAGAAAAGAGATTTACAGTATTTACGGAACCGCATCTGTTGGTTATAAAAATGCACTTTATCTGGACGTGACAGCACGTAACGACTGGTCGAGTACATTACCTAGAGCAAACAGATCGTATTTCTATCCATCTGCATCTCTGAGCTGGCTGGCTAATTATACTTTCAAATTACCTGAGCAAATTTCCTTGCTGAAATTCAGAGCAGGATGGGCACAGGTTGGTAACGATGCAGGAGCATATCAGTTATTGCCAACTTTGGCAACAGGTTCTTATGGAAGTACAGTGGTTGGTACAGTGCCTGAAAAGCTGTTGAGCCCAAATCTTAAACCTGAAATTGCAACTTCGCAAGAATTCGGTGTTGATTTCAACCTGTTTCAGAACCGTTTGAGATTTGAAGGAACGTATTACTACACCGAAAATAAAAACCAATTGCTGGATATCACTACGGCAGCGGAGTCGGGGTATACAGGTCAGAAAGTGAATGCAGGTTTGCTGGCAAGTCGTGGTTTTGAGCTGGCATTGGGCGGTAGTCCGATTCGCGATATGAATGGCTGGAATCTGGACGTGAATTTGAATTTTACCAGAAACCGTACTAAAATCAAAGCTTTGACACCTACAATGGAGTATTACCAATTGTGGGATGACAATGGCGGCGGAGCGTTCACATGGGTAGGAGAGGATATTGGAAACCTATATAGCCGTGGCTACGCCAAAGTTGAAGACAAAACGTCTCCTTATTACCAGTGGCCGATTTTGAATTCAAGTGATGGTCAATGGATCGAATCAAATGACAGGACAGCCCGGGAAAAGGTAGGTAACTTTAATCCTGATTTTATGATGGGTATGCAGTTAAGCCTGTCCTACAAGCGATTTAATCTTGCTGCAAGCTTCGATTGGCGTGCAGGAGGTCAGTTTCAATCGTATACGTACCGTTATCTTGAATCAGATTGGAGAAGTCAGCGTCAGATTGATAACCTGATTCCGGGAGGTCAGTATTCGGCAGATGAACTTGCGGCACTATTGAAATCAGATCCTGCAAAGTACATCATTCCACAGAACGGAAACTTCCCGCGTGTGGGTGGTCATACCAAAGAAACAGGCGGCTTTCCTTATGACGGCGCCAACGACGGAGCATTTATTCCTGGTGTGATCCAGAATGCGGATGGTAGCTATACAGAACACCTGGGAGGGCCTGGTACTGTGATCGCACCTATTACCGACACGTATCCATGGGGCTTTAATAAACAAATTACCTTTGATGCGTCCTTTATCAAACTGAGAGAGATTTCCCTGGGATACAGTATTCCTAATATCGGCCCTTTCCGCAATGCAACAGTGTCTGTGTTCAGTCGTAACATCATGTTGTGGACAGCCGCAAAAGTGGGAATTGATCCGGAAAGAGCGTTTCAAGCCGATGGTGGTAAGTTCAGACAGGGCATAGAATTACAAAACGTATTGCCTTGGACGATGCCGGTAGGTTTCAAAGTAAGCTTCAATCTATAATAGCAAAACTTCCTAAGAGATGAATATTCTAAAATTGATACCCAAATATACATTGGTGCTTGGTCTTACGATGATGTGGTCATGTAATGACAGGCTCGATGATGTGAACGTAAACCCCAACGGGGTAGATTTGTCGAAAGCCAATCCGAACTTGCTGATGCCACCTGTGATGACTAATGCAGCCATGTCATATCTCAGACTGGGATATGAAGATGTAGGTGGTGTTGCACAGCATATCCAGCACGATGGCTGGTACAGTGGTGTGAATTCATACGACTGGGGAACGCAGGGAAATCAGGAATGGACGCAATGGTACAACATGCTCAGGAACAACCAACTGATGCTGGATCGTGCCACAACGATTGATTCCAAATTTCATATGGGTGTGGGCCTCACCATGAAGTCCTTTATTTTTGGAACCATTACGGATTTGTGGGGAGACGCCCCTTATACGGCAGCTCTTTCAGGTGCAAAATCGGATGGTACGATCACACCTGTTTTTGATAGCCAGGAAGTTATTTACAAAGGAATTATAGAGGATTTGAAACAGGCATCTGCGTTGTTTGCAACCAAAGATAACTCGGCGTATTTGCCCAACTACGATGTGTACTATGCAGGGGATGCTTCAAAATGGCAGAAGTTTGCCAACAGTTTGTTGTTAAGATATTACATGCGCGTATCTGCAAAACTACCCGATTTGGCGAAAGCAGGTATCGAAAGTATTTACAGTTCAGGAGTATATATCAAAACGCCTGCTGAGGATGCGGTAATGAATTATCTGGGAACAACCAGTGATTATTCCTGGCCAGGTGCAGTAGCTTGGGATGCGGAACAGTCCGGTTTCAGGAGAAAAAAACCTGCTCAGACTTTGGTGAGCAAATTGCTGGAAAACAAGGATCCCCGCCTTACCGTATGGATTGCTCCGGTTCATTGCCAGTGGGTGGCCGACGAAACACTTACTACGCCACTTGATGAATTCATCCGCAAAAATGGTGTAATTCAAACAGGAGTAAAAAGTCTTACGGATGTACAGTTTCAGACAGAAATAAAAGCGGGTGCGAAATTTACCCGTCATTATAATCCTAAATTGTACACAGGAACTGGTACGGATGCAATCAATACAGGCATCTACGTAGGCATTCCGGCAGGTATGAGACAACCGGACTTTTACAACCGCAACCCTACAACAGGGCAGGTGGTGCAAAATCAACACGTATCACAACTGGCGGATGTATACCGCGGAAGCAGTGGTGGTTTGTTGAAGGCGCGTTTGATGTCTGCTTCTGAAACATCGTTCATTCTGGCGGAAGCTGCGCAAAAGGGGTGGTCAGCAGGTTCGGCAAAAGAGCATTACGAAGCCGGTGTTAAAAACTCCCTTACAACCTGGGGGGTGGATGACAAATACGGAGCCTACATAGCAGAGAAAAATGTTGCGTTCAATAATACTTTGGCTCAGATCATCGACCAGAAGTGGATTGCAAGCTGGACAGGAGCAACAGAAGCCTGGTTTGACTTTAGAAGAACTGGTCTTCCGGCGCTTAAACCAGGAAATGCTTCTCCTGAAAATGTACTTCCGTTGCGTTTCAATTACGGAGACAATACACTTAATTTTAACAGTACCAATGCAGACGCTGCGGTGAACAAGCTGGAAGTAACGCCACATTCTGGTTTGAGAGGGAAAAACAGCCCATGGTCTAAACCCTGGATCGTTCAGGGAACAGGAAAGCCCTGGTAACAGAATTAAATAGTTGAATGATAAACTGGTACGTTGAATTTATTTTCGGCGTACCAGTTTTTTTGTTGATATACGGATAGTACTTTATCGCGAATCGATAGTAATAAGAAAAGTGATCGGTGTGTAGGGGCTGTAAGTTCCCGAATGTGAATTTTTATGCATTGAAATAGTATGCATACATAACATAAGGATAATATAAAAAGGAGACCCGAATGCCTGTTTCCGGAGTAAGAATACTGTGAATTATGTCAGTGCATCATAAAACCCTATTAAAATACTCACCTTAAACTTCACTTTATGAGATCACCCGCTACAAATGAGACGGACCAGGAATTCCGGGAGTAAATGTGGTACAAAGAAACACAGAAGGGTAGCACTACCGCCTCAGCCGGGCACTACTCTATCAAGATTTCGGGAGACAATTCAGAGCAAGGGCTTTTGATCCTCCTGTGGTTAAGCTTTAAAAAGTATGGTGAAAAATTATCAATCTTAATCAAACCACCATCAGATTAAATTTAAACTCAATCAATCAGCCTATCTATCAATACTATGCAAAAACTTGTGCCTAAATTAATGTCGATCATTCTCATAGCAGCGATGTTCACCTTTGTGTCGTCGTGCGATGATGATAATGATAGCCCAGTATTTCCGTTCCATGCGGAGATATACAACACTATTCAGGGAAGCCAGGTGGCTTTTCAAGGACTTACTCACAGTGCAGTAAGTTGGTCGTGGGATTTTGGCGATGGCAAAACCAGCAACGAGCAAAATCCTGTTCACGTATATGCAGCGGGAGGTTACTATGTGGCCAAGCTCACTGCCAAGGACGGTAAAGGAGAAACCATTACCAAAAGTGTCAGTCTTGCTGTGGATTTAAGACCTTACGATTACCTTGTCGGAGACCACACCACAGATGGATATGCAGGTAAAAAATGGAAATTGACAAAATCCCATACTGCCGCAGGCGACTACCTCGCTAACGCGGATGCCACTTTTACAAGTGCTACTCCATACAATCCTATTCCTGACGGAATTTTTGCCACGAGCACATTCAATATGGGTGCTATCTATGATGACACTTATACCTTTTTCTATGACGGGAAATATGTGCATGATGTGAAAGCCGATGGTGGTGCATTTGGTGGCCTTGTTTATCAAATTGCCACAGGTGGCTATCCCGCCAGTGTTTTAGTTGGTAACGCAACCTATGGCCTTTGCATTGCCAAGTACACACCCCAGGCTGATGCCAAATTCACTTTCGTGGAAAGCGAAGATTTCAAAGTTAGTTCGGCTTACAGTAGCGCCGGTCTTACGTTTAAAGGTGCCAAAACACTTGATTTCTCAGGAACAGAGTTTATCGGCTTCCGCGATTTTCAACGCAAAGTGGTAATGAGGTCTATTTCCAATACACGTATGCAGCTCATTATGTTCATGGCTGCAAGCGACAAAGCTGTGGGTGTTAATACGCATGCACTTATCCTTTCTTTTGAAGCTGTAACAGAATAACGCCAACTCTATACATTTTTATTATGAAACAATTCTGTCAAAACTTGATGAAGCCGGTTTTGGTTATTCTTTTCCTAACATTGTTCGTAAACGTGCAAGCGCAACAACGAACCGTATCAGGAAAAGTAACTGATTCAAACAATGCGGCTGTTCCTGGTGCAAGTATCCTTAAAAAAGGAACCACCACCGGAACAAGCGCCGATGCTGATGGAAAATATACACTTTCCGTTGTTGCCAACGATGTACTTGTCTTTTCATTCATTGGTTATAAAACTCAAGAAGTCACCGTAGGTGCTCGAAGCATCATCGATGTAAAATTAGAAGCCGATGTGAATGAACTAAGGGAAGTAGTGGTAACCGCCCTGGGTATTCATCGCGACGAAAAATCGCTGGGTTATGCTATCGGTAAGGTGGCCGGTCCTGAATTTACCAAAGTGGCACGTGAAAACTTTTTAACTGCTATGCAAGGTAAAGTGGCCGGTGTAACCATCAACGAAACCGGTGGTACAGGCTCCACCGTTAATGTGGTTATCCGCGGTGCAAAATCATTGAGCAACGATAACCAGCCTTTATATGTGGTTGATGGTGTGCCCATGTTTAACAGTGCTAACAACGTAGGTGGTTTTGGCAGCGGCAACAGCACGGTGGATTATGGGAATGCCATTTCAGATATTGACCCTGAAAGTATTGAAAGCGTATCGGTGTTAAAAGGTGCAAGTGCCACTGCACTTTACGGTTCGCGTGCCTCAAATGGCGTTATGCTCATCACCACCAAAAAAGCAAAAGATGGACAGGCAATGAAAGTGAGTGTGTCAACCAATAATACTTTCGATGTACCGCAACGCTATTTGGGAGTGCAAAAACGATACGGTGGCTACATAGTCTCCACTCCTGAGCAAAACGGTGGCAGCCAAATAATGGCCCCATTGATATCACCAATCGGTTTGGGTGCTGAATTGGATAAAGGTTATTATGCTGTGCAATGGAACTCACCTTTGGATGCCAACGGAAAACCCATTCCGATGGAATTGAAGTCGTATCCCAACAATGTGCAAAATTTCCTTAGGGATTACGGCTTCACCACTACCAACTCGGTACAGGTAACCAACGGTGGAAAGATGGTGAACACGCGCATTGGTGTAACCAGCATGAAAAACAAAGGGCTGATTCCGAACACCGACCTTAACCGGAATAATTTATCGTTGTCGCTTTCATCAAAGCTCACCGAAAAACTTACCCTTAGCACCGACATCAACTATGTAAACAGCTTTGCTAAAAACAGGGCTTCTGGCGACCGCGGCACAAACCCCTTGCAATGGGCTTACGTCACTCCCGTTTATGTCGACATCATGGATTTAAAAGATTACAACATCGGTCAGGGCAATACCATTAAAAACCTGTTGCCGGGCGATAGTAACAATCCGTGGATGTTGGCCAATGATGTCAACAACAGTTTTAACCGTAATCAGATTTTCGGTAACTTAATGACCACGTACAACTTTAGCTCGAAACTTTCGCTTATGGCGCGGATGACCATTGCTAAACTGGACGAAGTTCGTGAATCAAAAATCGGGCAAGGTTATTCACAAGAGGCGAAGAACGGGGCTTACGGTATCAGCAACAGCAACAATTTTGAACGCAACACCGATGCCTTGCTTTCGTACAAAGACAACTTTGGTGATTTCGCTGTGAATGTTGCGGCAGGTGGCAATGTGCGTTACAGCAAATCGTCCAACGTCAGCAACTCGTCAAAAACAGGTGCAGGTTTGATTATTCCCAACCTATACACGTTAGGTAACATTTCCAATACTGCATTGAACTATAGTTCGGCCCGTTATGAAAAGCAAGTGAACAGCGTTTACGGAACTGCTAACATAGGATGGAAGGAAGCTATTTATCTCGATTTAACTGCCCGCAACGACTGGAGTAGTACATTGCCTGCGGCCAACCGCTCATTCTTCTATCCATCTGCTTCGTTAAGCGTGTTGATTAATGAATTTGTACCAATGAACCATGTTGACATGCTGAAAGTAAGGGGAGGCGTGGCACGCACAGGTTATGATACCGACCCTTATAGATTGCTGCAAGTTTATGCCAACGGAGGCAATTGGGGCGAGGCAATTATGTTGAATAAGCAATCGGGCTTACTAAACCCTAATTTGAAACCTGAGCAAATTACTTCGCAGGAATACGGTGTGGAAGCTAAGATGTTTGGAGGCCGCGTTCGTTTTGACGGAACCTATTACATTATGAACGACCGTCTGCAGATTTTCCCCGTCCCGCTTGCACCATCGACAGGGGCCACAACCATTAACATCAATGCAGGGTTGCTGCAAAGCAGAGGGGTTGAACTTATGATTGGTGGCACACCGGTAAAAACCGCTGACTGGAATTGGGATTTGAACCTGAACTTTACCAAAAACGAAACCAGGATATTGGAGCTTGCTGACGGTATCCCCTATGTCGAACCCTGGAACCAGGCAGGTGTGGCGAACAGGGGGTATGTAAAAGGAGCAACCTTGCCCGATGGCTCTATAGCCGATGGGTTATTAGGGAATTTATATACACGCAAAACACTGCGCGTTACTGATAAAGAATCGCCCTACTATGGTTACCCGATTATTCCCGGAAATCCGAAGACCGGAAACTTTAATGATGACCCGGAATTGACCAATTCAAACATTTATTCCAAAACCGGTAATTACAACCCTAAGTTTATCATGGGTTTACAAAGCTCACTGACTTGGAAAAACTTTACACTTGGCATGACCTTCGACTGGCGTCATGGCGGGCAGTTTGTATCGCAAACTTTCCGTTATATGAACGATGATCAGCTTACCCAATACTGGGCAGACAAAACCGTCACTCCGGGTGTAGCAGGTGGCCCCAGCGACGCACTCCGCGATTGGGTAGTTCAAAATGCCAGTACGTTGATTACACCCGAACGTGTTTATCCAATCGGTGGTCCTACACCAGAGACAGGAGGCTTTCCGGAAAGTTCTAATATGCCATTCCCCGGCAATATGGACGGTGTTTTCTATCCTGGTGTGTTTGGTGAAATGGGCAGCGACGGACGTTTTACCCTTTATCAGGAAAATCTTGGAAACCCCGGAACCATATTTGAACCATGGGGAGCAAGTAACCTTTGGTCGGTTGGTTCTTACGCAGTGTTTGATGCCGATTACCTCAAACTTCGGGAAATTTCGTTGAGTTATGACCTCCCGAGAGCATGGGTAAAGAAAGCGAAAATGGACAATGCCTACATTGGAATTTACAGCCGCAACATTATGCTATGGACAAAGAAAGGATTTGGTGTAGACCCTGAACGTGCCTTTCAACCTTCAGGTGGCGGATTGTTTCAAGGAGTTGAACGCTATAACGTTAGCCCCTGGATTGTTCCCGTTGGTTTCAAAGTTGGTTTTACATTCTAATCAGAAAGATAAAGTGTATGAAAAAGTTTAGTTATAAAGTCATAACCCTATCGCTGAGTTTACTTTTCATGCTTGGTGCATGTAAAGACTTAGACGATTTAAATGTTAACCCCAATTCGCCCTCCCCGGAAACAACCGACCTAAACTTGTTATTACCAACCGTAATTACAAGTTTAGGTGGTCAGGTAGTTGATCTGGGTTTTGGAAACCTTTCCGGAGTAATGCAGCACATGCAGCAAACAGGTTGGCAAGGTGGTTTCAATGCTTACGACTGGGCTTCGCCCGGCCAAAGTTGGAAAGACTATTACGGGATTTTGCGCAATGCCGATGAGTTGCACAAAAAAGCTGTGAAAGACGGATATAAGTATCATGAAGGCGTAGCGCTGATTATGAAAGCCTACACATTTGGCCTGATTGCCGACCTTTGGGGCGATGCTCCTTATACAGAGGCGTTGCGTGCGGAAGAAGGTTCAAAGTATTTCAAACCCGTTTTTGATAAGCAACAGGATATTTATCACGGCATTCTTGCCGAGCTTGAAACTGCCAACACGCTTTTGGCACAAGAAGGTGGTCGGCCTATCAACGCAACTCAAGATGTACTTTTTGCAGGAAATGTAGCCAAATGGAGAAAGTTTGCCAATTCCCTGGCACTGCGTTATTATATGCGGCTGCAGGCCAAAGAACAAGCTTATGCGAAAGAAGGTATTGTTAAAATTGCTTCTGATCCGGCGAAGTATCCGTTGATTACCTCAGCCGCAGACGATGCCAATGTTAGTTACCCGGGAACAGCCAATGCGGCATGGCCTACAAACATGGTGTTTAGCACTGCACCCGATGGCGAATACATGCGCAGAAAACCAGCTTCCACATTGGTAGAGGCGCTTAAAAGTTTAAAGGATCCGCGCATTGCCGTTTGGTTCGATAAGGTTCCGCAGCCGCTCGTGCTTGTACCAGGTACAAACGTCAGCAGGGCCAGCGCCGACGGTAAAACATGGGAGATTTCGGCTGATATAGCTAAAAATTACGAAACCACCTATAACACTCCCCTGAATTACAGCACCGATTACATTGGTATTCCTCCGGCAATTGGAGGGGCAATGTTTTACAATCTTCAAATGGAAGGTGGAGTAAGCGGGCAAGGCCGCTACAACGCGCACATATCGCAAATAAACAGCATGTACAAAAATGCAACAGGCGATTTGTTGGAGATGCGACTCATATCAGCGGCCGAAGTGAATTTCATTTTGGCCGAAGCAGCATCCTACACATGGATTACGGGAGCAGAAACGTATTATGCAAAAGGAATTCAGGAGTCGTTTAACGCATGGGGCGTTGGTGCAGGTTTTGCCGCCTACATTGCTGGTGCGCCTTACAATGGTCTTCAAAGCATCATGCAACAAAAATGGATAGCCAGTTGGAGCGCTGCAGCCGAATCCTGGTTCGACTGGCGCAGAACAGGCTTGCCCGCATTGAAAGCCGGCCCTTCGGCCGCAAGGTCAGTTTTGCCACTACGTTTTTACTATAGCCTTGATGATGATTTAAACACCAACACCGATAATGCAACAGCAGCGATAGCAAACCTTGTGCGTACGCCCCATGCGAGCAGCGACCCTACTAATAACAGCGCATGGTCAAAAACATGGTTGTTGGAAGGGACGGGAAAGCCTTATTGATCAATGAATAATATTGGAATAAAATAACGGTGCGGGTGATTGAAAAATTACCCGCATTTACATAACAACCTGCACCAATGAACAAGAAAAGACTTGTAACCCTTCTTTATTTTATTTGCCATGTTACGCTGGTGGGTTACGCCCAGCATTTCAAAGCCGGTGCTGCCCTTCGCAATATCACTCCTAATCCATTATTGCCCGTGTCCGGTGGAATCGGCACACCAAAAAAAACCGTCGAAAAAAATGGAGATCTGTTTGTCAGAGCGCTGGTGATTCAAAAAGGAGATACGAAGGTCGCAATCGTCAATGTTGACAATCTCGGTTGGCCGGCTGCCCTGGGAAATAAATCCAGAGCGCTCATTAAGGGAATAAAGCCTGAAAATGTACTCATTGGTGCAACACATACACACAGCGGGCCCGATGCTTACGGCTTCCCGAATGAGAAGGGGGAGTCTTTTGCGGATATGAAATACCTGGACGATTGTGTTAAGAAAATTGCTGACGCAGTCAACGAGGCTTCCGGAAAGCTGGAAGACGCGTCTCTTAAAATTGCTGTGGGTGAGGCAAAAGGCAAAATTGCCTACAATTATTATGCAGATCAGCTTTATGATCCCCGTTGCGGGATAATTCAGGCGATTGCCAGTTCTGGTGCAAATAAAGGAAAAGCAATTGCAACCCTGGTAAATTATGCAATTCATCCTGAGGTGATTGGTTCGGGAAGAGGGATTTTAAGCCCTGATCTTTGTGGGCCATTATATGACCGCATTGAAGCAAAAGGAGGAGGAGTTGCCCTTTTTATGAACGGCGCACAAGGTGGAATGGTGACGGCAGATAACCGCAGAGAAAATAGGGAAGAAGCAAATAACTGGGAGGAATGCAAGCGAATAGGAGAGTTGCTGGCCGACGAAGCATTGCGCATTGTGGACGGTGCAGCTTTGCAGGAAAATCCTTCACTTTTCTGTGCCTCACGCCAAATTGAATTTCCGGTAGATTCTGAAATTATGCGTTTTATCCTCAAAAATTCGCCGATAAAAAATAAAATGTCGGGCGAAAACAGGGTCGCGACCCAACTCAATCTTCTGAACATCGGAACAGCCCAGATCCTGACAGTGCCAGGAGAAGCATTGCCCAACATAGGCTATTACGTAAAGCGGAAAATGAATACCAAACAGCCATTTCTTTTCGGGCTTACAAATGACGCCTTTGGGTATATGCTGGCAAAAGTAGATTTTAATAGTTTTAAACGATACGAATATGTAAGCAGAACAAGTTTAGGGGAAATGACCGGAGAAATTTATATGGAGCAAGCATTGAAGCTAATCGCAGAGAGTCCCCGACCGGATTGATTTTGAGGCTTTGTCGCTCCGGTCTGCGCGACCCGGTCTGCGTGACCCGGTCTGAACGTGGTCTGAACGGACATCGCCTAAACTCGTTCAGCCCGTAAAAATACGTTCAGCCCGAAACGCTTGAAAACGGTCAGACCCAAAACAAAAAAATTGAATCAAACAATATTTCAAAACAATAAAAACCTCACCTATGTTTAAAAATATCACCAATCTCGTAACCGGTTTATTTCTTCTTCAATTCATTGTTTTCAATACAAATGCACAAAAAACGATCACGCCTGAAACGGCGCTGGAAAGCTATCTCAACAACGGAGATAAGTCTTTGAAATGGGAGTTGAAAGACGAATACAAAAAGGACAATCTGACGATTTACAACATATTGCTCACCTCCCAGAAATGGCGGGAATTCACCTGGACGCATCAACTCACGGTGATTGTTCCCAAAGAAAACAGGCATGACGGCGCTCTGCTTTTCATAACAGGAGGTTCCAATAAAGATGAACTTCCGAATTGGAATAGCAAAAAAGATGACAAACTCATTGAGTCGCTTTCGGGTGTTGCGTCAGCAAACAGTTCTATTGTGGTACAACTGAAACAAACACCCAATCAGCCGTTTTTTGGAGATCTTACCGAAGATGCGTTGATTTCTTACACGCTTCATAACTGGAAAAAAGACAAGGATTACAGCTGGCCGCTGTTGTTTCCAATGGTGAAAAGTGCAGTGCGGGCGATGGACGTTGTTCAGGAATTTTCAAAACAAAAGCTCAAACATGAGGTAAAGAAATTTGTGGTTTCAGGTGCTTCCAAACGTGGGTGGACAACCTGGCTAACCGGTGCGAGCGACAAACGTGTGGCTGCCATTGCACCCATGGTAATTGATATTTTGAACATGCCAATCAGTTTGGACTACCAGATCAAATCCTGGGGTGATTACAGCGTGCAGATCGAAGATTATGTGAAGCTGGGTATTCCACAGTCAACTGGTACTACTGACGGCGAGGCGATAACTAAAATGATTGACCCGTATTCGTATCGCGCCAAACTGACGATGCCAAAGCTGATTTTTATGGGAACCAATGATGAATATTGGGTGGTGGACAATATCAAAAATTACCTAAAAAATATTCCAGGTGAAAACAACCTGCATTACGTTCCTAATGCAGGGCATGACTTGGGTGGAGGAGAACAAGCCATGGAGGCGCTGAGTGCTTTTTATGGATCGACGTTGAATAAAACACCTTTTACCGTTTGCGACTGGACGCAATCAGTAAGCAAAAAGAATATCAAACTTGATATCACGGCAACATCGGATGCGCTTGTAGATGTGATTTTGTGGTCGGCCAACTCACCGGATCAGGATCTTAGGAACGACACCTGGACGAGCAGAAGTCTTGGCATTAAAAATAAATCCAAAATACAAGTCACTGAACCTCTTCCTAAAACCGGCTTTAAGGCCATTTATGTGGATTTAAAATATAAAAACAAAGCAGGAGCTACTTACACGGAAAGTACCCGCGTGTTTCTGGCAGATGAAAATGCAGTTTTATAAAGGAGCTTGTGGCAATAAGCTGTAAGCGTTTAGCGAAGCAAACAGAAAATTAGTAGTACATAAAAAGTTAAGGATGTGCTACTAATTACGATTTATCAATCAACGTCTCTGAACAATTATCAAATCTGATTTTTTTAACAAAATGAAAAATACCCTCCTCTGTTTTATCTTTTTACTTACATTTTTATCCTGCAAAAAAAGCAATTCGCCAGGTAACGGCACAGTTAAAGATGTGGTGGATGGTGCTGTAACCCGACTTTATGAAAAGCTCACAGCATCCGAGCTTGATACCATTTCTGATTCATACATCAGGCAATTTTTAACAGCAGATGAAAAGGATATTCTTGCCAAAAACTTCTGGAAATTTAAAGTGAATGTTCCTGTTACGGTTTCTCTGATGCGCGATACTGCGCAGAAAATTGTACCCTTCTGGATTGAAGAAAGCGGGTTTAAGAAAACAGGATTATTTGTAAAAAACGAATCGTATACCTACGAAGTCTGGCAGAAGGATTTTGATCAGGGAGAAGTAGGGCTGGGTATTAATGGGTTCGACAAACACCGTCCGGTTTACTTCATAAGTGTCACTCCGCAGGACAAAAAAGACAGCCTCAAAGTAACGGACGTATATCCGGGAGAGTACAATCTTTCGGTGCTGAAAAAAGGCGCTTTTACTTATCACGACTGGGACGGGCTGATTTTGACCGAAGTTCCGACACAGTTGGAAGGTCAGGTATTGTTTACAACGGTTCGCGGACGGGCAAGGGAAGCGCATTTGACAGGTGCATTCAGGAGAACAGAAACTCCTTCATCTGACAAACCTGATCAGCTTTTGCTTACATGGAGTGCCGATCCCAAAACGACCGTGAACGTGCAATGGAGAACCAATCCAACTGTAAAGGATGGTGTTGTTAAATACTGGAAGATCGGGAAAACGGATACATTATCCACAACAGCAACGGCCTTTGAAATGGAAGACCGGCTTTTGCAGAATGACAGATACGTTAAAAGATTTACTGCAAAACTATCCGGACTGGCTCCGGGATCTGAATATCAGTACAAAGTCGGATCGAAAAACGGAAACTGGTCTGATGTTGCAGGTTTTAGAACTGAAAATGCAACCAATGATGGCTTTTCTTTCATCTGGTTTGGCGACACGCATTATTCCAAAATATGGGGTGACATGGCACAAAAAGCGTATCAACGACATCCTGATGCAGCATTTTACTCCATTGCTGGTGATTTGGTAAGCACTGGTTTACACCGCGATGAATGGGATGCGCTGTGGAATATTCAGGGGAATGTTTTTGCAAACCGGCCATTGATGCCTGTTCCCGGTAATCACGACAGCCAGGACGGACTGGGTGCCTGGATGTATAAGGAAATGTTTAGCCTGCCCGAGAATGGTCCGGAAAAGCTGCCAAAAGAAATGACGTATTCTTTTGTTTATCAGGATGCTTTGTTTTTGAATATAGACGGAACCTTGCCTGTGAAAGAGCAAACTGCCTGGATAGAAGCGCAGCTAAAAAGTAGCAAAGCCAAATGGAAATTTGCGATGTTCCATTTCCCTCCGTATAATTTCGTTGAACCCTATGACGAAATCATGCAGGAATGGTGTACACTCTTTGACAAATACCATGTGGATATGGTTATGAGCGGGCACATGCATTACTACCTGCGTACCAAACCAATGTATGTCGGGAAACCTGTCGCAGATCCTTCCAAAGGTACCATTTACACCATATCTATTAGTATTCCTGGCAAACAGGATGAATGGCCAGCCGAAGATTATGCGGTAGTACGTTATCCCGACGGTCCGTTGTATCAGCACATATCCATCAAAGGAAATAAGCTGGTGTACAAATCTCTGGATCCGGAAGGGAATGTTAAAGATGAGTTGGTGATAGAGAAGAAGTAACTTTTTATCAACCGTGTTTATTAAGATTTAGAACACGGTTGATATTTCATTTTCAATTCAATAGCTTCCTCTAACCCTCATTAACGATATATTCGAAACACAGGAGACGTGTTGTTGGTCTCATTGATCTCGTTAATTTTACCGGCACCGTCAGCAACTGCTACCAGCTCTATGGGGCCAGGGACGCTCATGCTTTCGCGGTCTAGCCAAACTGAACATCCACACCCACCTGCGACGGAAGGAAATGTGTGGCTAGCTCCTGGTTTTAGAATTCCGTTTCTATAAAAGCTTTTGACATAGCTATACTGATATCCCAAAATGGGGCCACCAACAGCGCCGATAGGGATTCTTTGGTATATTTTTATCTCGTCGTTAACGAGATCAGCCGTAGACTGGTTTCCAATATTGGATTCTACAAGTTTAAAGATAAATGCCCTGCCACCTGCACCATCGCCAATGCTTGGTGGTGTGGATGGATATCCAAAGTAGCTAATTGTAAGATCCGGACCGGTCAGTAATTTGGCATTAGCATTTATACTGTCAGCGGCTACTTCTGTCGCATTGTCAGCAACAGGAGTTGGCGTCTCCGGTGCGGAGCAACCCATAATCCCAGCCACGATAGCTGAGCCCATCAAAAATGTAGTTGACTTATTCATCGTAGTAGCTTTTGAAGTTAATATGATGATGTAAAATTGAGATTTCCCTGCCCACTTATCAATAACATATTAGGGTTAATCGCTATGGTTCTGATCATTGAAAGGTAGTGTGGGTTAAATGCATAAACAGCACAATTAGAGTTAGTTATTGTATTATTTATATCAGTAAAATATCAGTTACAAAAATATATAAGTGTCGATTATTGAAGAATATTATTTTATTAAAATTGATAAAAATAAAATAAACACTATTCTTTATTTATAAAATCAATATAAAATTTTGAATTGATAATTCTGTTTAATTATCGGTTAATTTTTGTTGTTTTTGCCTGCCCAATGGTTCTTATACTTGCATATCGGTTACTCGTAGCCAAGAACCTAACTATAAAAATTCATGCGGAAAAATTTACTGCTGAGCCTCCTCATGGTGTGCTCCTGCTGGCTGACGGTGTATGCCCAGCAAAAAAAAGTGACAGGTAAAGTCACATCTGCGGACGACGGGAGTGAACTTCCCGGTGTGTCCATTATTGTGAAGGGATCCAACGTAGGAACCAACACCGGTGCCGACGGAACCTATTCCATCGCTATTCCTGATGGTGCTGCAACCTTAATCTTTAGCTTTGTGGGAAGCGCCACGCAGGAGATTGTAGTTGGAAGCCGATCGGTGATCGACGTGAAACTAGCCAATGATACAAAAAGTCTTCAGGAAGTGGTTGTAACAGCTCAGGGTATTGCACGCGAGAAGCGGGCGCTGGGTTATGCAGTTGCCAATGTGGATAAAAAACTGATCGAGGACAGACCCCAATCAGATATTGGCCGTACGCTGCAGGGGAAAATTCCAGGTGTCAATATCACATCTACATCGGGTGTATCGGGAACGGGGACAAACATTATTATCCGTGGATATTCATCCATTACAGGCTCCAATCAGCCTTTATTTGTTGTAGATGGTGTACCATTTAACTCCAATACCAACTCGCGAGATGGCTTTACAGCAGGTGGTCAATCCGCATCCAGCCGTTTTCTGGATCTGGATCCAAACAGTATTGACAACATCAGCGTATTAAAGGGACTTGCTGCAACGGTTTTGTATGGAGATCAGGGTCGCAACGGGGTTATTTTGGTTACCACAAAAAACGGAACTCAAAAAAACAGACCGACTGAAATCTCCATTGCGCAGTCGATTTTTACCAATCAGGCACACCTACCGGACTACACCAGTACTTACGCGGGTGGTTTCAACCAGGCACCGGGATACTTTTTCAGTAACTGGGGCCCTCGTTTCGATGAAGTTCCTACGGGTTCACAACTACACCCTTTTACATACCTGACAAATGCTTCGCTTAAAGCAGCTTTTCCCGAGCTGGTAGGAACGGTATATGACTTCCGTCCCTATAGCGATAATGTTGAAAAATTCTTTCGTAAAGGTTTGATCTCCAATTCATCTTTAAATATTTCAGGTGGCGGAGAAAAGGTGAGCTACAATGCCTCCGTAGGGTATAACAACGAGCAGGGGTACATTCCGGGTAACAATCTTAAAAAACTGAATATCGGGATGGGGATCAATGCACAGCTGACCAAGAAAATCAGCCTGATGACATCGTTCAACTTTGCCAATACCGATCAGGTTTCGCCTCCTTTAAGTGCAGGACAGGGAAACAACACTTTGAGCGGGTTTCCTTCCATTATGGCCAATGTGATGTACACACCACTTAGTGTGGATCTGTGGGGAATGCCTTTTGAAAGTCCGGTGGATAATCGCAGTGTTTATTTCCGAAGCGGTAATGATATTCCCAATCCACGCTGGATGTTAAAATATTACAGCAATACAGGTAAAGTAAACCGTCTGTTCAACTCTACATCGCTTCGTGCTGAACTAGCCAAAGATCTGACATTGCTTTATCGGGTAGGTTTGGATACGTATACGGAAAGCCAGGAATATAAGTATAACAAAGGCGGTGTAGATTTTGTGAACGGCTGGTACGGAACCAATGAAATTGCCAATACGATCTGGGACAACAGTGTGATTTTATCTTACAACAAAAACGTAAGTGATAAACTGAGCTTTTCAGGAAAAATTGGTGGTAATCTTCGCAATGACAAGTTCAGATCGATGGCTACAACCAGCGAAAATCAGCTCGCATTCGGACTCATGCGTCATGCTAATTTTATCTCTACCGTGGCCAAAAATACCGAATCGGAAGAAACCAGAATGGGTATTTATGGCGAAATTACTACGGATATCAACAATTATCTTTTCCTGAACGTGGCTGGTCGTCATGACTGGACTTCAACGGTTGAAAAGGAAAATCGCACCATTTTTTATCCGTCGGGTAGCGTTTCTTTCGTACCAACTTCCGCTATTCCGGGGTTGGAGTCGGATGTGCTTAACTTCCTGAAATTAAGAGCTGGTGTGGGAACATCTGCGGGTTTTCCATCACCTTACAAAACGAGGAATATCCTGAACCAGGTAGCCCGTGCATTTGTGGACAGGTCTGGTAATGTATCTACAACGCATTCTGTAAGTGATGAATTAGGAAACCCCAATTTGAAACCTGAGCTACTGACAGAATATGAGTTTGGTGTTGAATCGAAGCTTTTTAATAACAAAGTAGGTGTGGATTTTACCATCTATCGCCGGGATACCCGCGATCTAATTACCCGTACGCCGCTTGATCCGTCAACTGGTTACACTTCTACGACCATCAACGTTGGTAAGCTTCGTAATGAAGGGATTGAACTTGGCTTAACTGCAACGCCAATTAAAGGTGAACGATTTAGCTGGGACATTAACCTGAACTATACCCGCAACAAACCAATCGTGAAAGAGCTGGGTGGTGGTTTGGATGAAGTGCAGGTTACAGGTTTCGGTGGTGGATTAGGTAATTATGCCATTCCGGGTGAACCCTTCAATGTTATAAAAGGTACAGCAATCCGTCGTGACGAGGCTGGTAATCCTATTATTGCTAGCAACGGATATTTATTGCAGGAAGCATCTCCGAGGATTCTGGGAGATCCTAATCCTGCCTTCACCACAGCGCTGATCAACACATTCAACTATCGTGGTTTCAGCCTGTCGGTGATGCTTGATTACCGTCATGGAGGCGCTATGTACTCCACCACGGCAGGTGCGCTGCTTGGTCGCGGTTTGACGAAGGATCTTGACATTGACCGTTCACAAGGATATATTTTCCCGGGTGTAACGCAGGAAGGTACGCCTAACACAACGCAGATCACTTCGTCGAATGTGTATTTTGATAACTACTATTTCTTTGGTGATGAAGGTCGTATGTACGATGGATCGACGATCCGTCTGCGTGAAGCTTCCCTGTCTTATTCTATCCCCAAGGCATTTTTGACCAAAACTCCTTTCAAATCGGTATCTCTGTCATTCTCGGGTAATAACCTGTGGTACAAAGCACTGCATTTTGAAAAACACCTCAATTTCGATACCGACAATTTGGGTCTCGGTGTAGGTAACGGTCTTGGATTTGAGTTCCTGACAGGCCCAAGTTCAAGAAGATTGGGAGGAACCTTGAGAGTAACATTTTAACAGCAACTTTACTGAATCATCATATGATAAGGAAAATCAAAATAATGTGGCTCGCAATGTTTGCGCTGTGTGTCACATCCTGTAAACTCGACTTGCTGGATAACCCCAATGAGGTAACGACAAGTAATACGAACATTAATTACCTGCTGAACCGGATTCAGCTCAACTATTCCGATTTTTTTAACAGTACCTCAAACACCGGAATGCGGTTAACCAGGATGCTCAATCAGGGGTCGGCCTTGTATGAGAATGCCTATGCACCATCGGGAGGTGATGGTTTGTGGACCAATTCGTATGCCAATATCCTGATTGACATTCAAACACTGATCCCGCTTGCGGAGTCATCCAACCTGCATATGCACGCCGGCATTGCCCGCCTGCTCAGAGGTTATGTTTTGGCTACTTTGGTTGATTATTACGGAGATGTGCCCTTGTCAGAAGCACTGAATTCGTCTAATTTCAATCCTGGTGTTGATCCGGCAACGTCGGTTTACGCAGCAGCGATGAAGGATGTCGACGACGCCATTGCAAACTTTGCGGCAACTTCAGCAGCTGCACCTGCCGATTATTTCTATGCAGGAAATGCAGATAGCTGGACACGTGCTGCCAAGACAATCAAGCTGAAATTGCTCTTTACCAAAAGACTTACTGACAATACTGTTGCAGCGGCTATCAACACGCTGATTGCTGAGGATAAACTAATCAAGAACGGTACTCAGAACTTTGCTTTCAAGTTTGGGACTTTGCTTTCTAATCCGGATAGCCGCCATCCCCGTTACCGCGATCAGTATTTGCCTACCGGTGGTGGAGATTATCAGGCTAATTTCTACATCTGGCACCTGTATTCAGGAAAAGGTTTTCCTGACCCGCGTATTCGCTACTACATGTACCGTCAAACGCTGACCAACACCACGACAACGAATGAATTGAGCTGTATCAATAATCAAAAGCCTGCTCATTATGCAAATGACATGGTATACTGTGTGCCTACATCGGTTGGCTACTGGGGACGCGATCACCTGAGCAACGAGGGTATTCCGCCAGATGGATTGCGTCGTACCGCATGGGGACTATACCCAATTGGTGGATTATATGATAACGATGCCGGCAGACCGGTAACCCAGGGCGGTGGAGCAGGCGGAGCTGGAATTCATCCAATCATGATGTCATCTTTTGTAGACTTTATGCTAGCCGAATCTGCTCTGACGATTAATACAACCGGAGCGCCTCGTGCCTTGCTGGAATCGGGGATCAGGAAATCGATGGCGGATGTTCGCAGCTTTGCTACAGCAACCATTGAAAATGCTTCCATCACTGCTTTTGAAACAAATAAAGCTATTGTGTGGTCCCAGGAAGTGGAAAAATATGTAACCAAAGTTTTGGAGCTTTATGATGCTGCGGCAACCAATGATGCCAAACTGGATGTGATCGCAAGAGAATACTGGTTGGCGCTTTATGGAAATGGCATTGAAGCTTACAATATGTACCGCAGAACGGGTAAGCCATCCAAAATGCAGCCTGCTTTGGAAGTGAATCCTGGTGCATTTGTTCGCTCACTTTACTATCCGGCAGCTGTTGTAAACCGTAATAATGCAGTTGTTCAGAAACCAAGTATTGCACAACCTGTATTCTGGGACAACAACCCTGCAACCCTGACTTTTTAAACCTGTTTAACATAGATCATTATGAAAAAGATAATCATAGCATTCATGTTACTGGGTGTGTTATCCTGCAAAACGGAGCTGATTGACAAAATAGACGTTTTTGCGCTTGAAACCGGTGCCTACATGCGCACCGTAGCACCCTGGCCATTAAACATTGCCAATGGTATTGTATATTCCAAAGCAGCATTAGGCGACGGAAATGTGAAAATGACGATTGAAGCGGTGGATCCTAAACAAGGCACTTTATTCACTTCTTACGACCTCACGGTGCGTTTTGTGGACAATTCAACTGCCAACGGTAATATGTCGAAACCTTACACAGCTTTGGAATCCCTTCCTGCATCAAGCTTCACCAAGGATGCGACGACGGGTTATCCAAGAAGAGAGATGACCCTGCCTGCGAGCACAATCCTGACTAAACTAGGGCTAACGGCAGCCGACGTATCTGCGGGAGACTACTTTGAAGTTCACGCAGTGATGCAATTGTCCGATGGCCGAAGCTTTACCGATGTCAATTCCGGAGGAGAAATTAAAGGTGGTGCTTATTATAAATCACCATTTTTCTACCGCATCACCGTAAATCCCTGACCTTATAATACCTCATACTCGTATTTATTAAATCGCCCTGGTTTTTTACCGGGGCATTTTTTTTGTGTTGGAATAAATAAACTTCACTCAAACCGCACCTGAGCGCCTTTCAACTCCTCATGCGAACTGATTGCAACAGCGGTGTACAATGCCACAATGGCCAGAAGAAACAGCAGATTAACAAACCAGCGATTGATGTTAAGTCCCCGATTTGTAAAAACAGGTTGGAATTTTCGGATCAGAAAATAAATTGCAATGATGTTGACAATGTAGAGGTATTGTTCCAGTCTGTAAATACTCAGAAATGCACCGGTGATCAAAATGCTCAAAAATGCATATAGGCTCAGGTGACCGAACAAAAAGTTGTGTATGTTACTGTAAGTAAGATTAACAGGTTTGTTTTTCTGTTTGAAATAAAAATAATAGAACCAGAATCCGGCGGAGATAGGAACAGCAAACAATGCAATCCATTGTACATTTTTGGTGACCGAAATGGCATCAATTGTTGGGCTAATTGCCGTGAGCATTTCGAAAATACGCTTTGTTTCAAAAGTCTGATCCCAGACAATAAATGGAATGATCAGTACCAGAATGGCAAGCGGAGCAATGAGTTTATTTCGGTTGATAGTCGCTTCGGATTTTGGCCAGTTGGATGTGAAAGTGCCATAAGCCATGCCTGCTCCTCCAAAGAAGCCAATGGAATATTCCATCACATTCCAGAAATTGAAGTGGATACCCGAAACATTTCCCATTACCTGCAAAAAGTTTCCAAACGAGAAACCGAAACCACCGCCTAATCCTGCAAAAATGGCTACACGGATGGCGCTATATTGTTGGTTTCGGATCATGAACCAAAACAGCGCGATCATCATCCCAAAACATGCCGCCCATGCTTCGGAGCGGGGAGGCGTCATGAGCCAGCCGAATTCTTCGATTAGCAGGTAATAAAAAATAACAGCAGATGCGGTCATTTCAGTCAGCAAACGGTGCCATTTCACCGGTTTCGTGGGTGTCTCAGCGAGCATCAGCCCAAACATTCCGCCTCCCAGTAAACCGAATAACCCGCCGATTACAAACAACATTAAACAGCCATAATACACATTGCCAAAATCGGAACCACGACCATAACCCACCACGATACCGTAACTGATGATCCCGCCAATTCCCCAGCCTGCCGCCGAAGCAAGAGCGAGTTGCAATGTCTTAGAATACCAGTCGGGGCGCTTTGCCAGGAGAACAATGCTAACGGCAATAATGCTTCCCGCCCAGGCAGCTCCCTGCTCATGCCCGAACTGGCCACGAATAGCCCATGCTGTACCGAACGATGCTCCGGCGATGATGAGGGAATAAATCAATTGTCTGTTCATAGTGAAAAGGGATTTGATGTATTACTTTTTGAGTACAAAATCGGACTATATTGGTAGCTCTCAGGCAGTAGTCTTATTTCAAATTTTCCAGTAATAACATTTAGAGAAAACACGTGAACCACAAATAGCAATGATTCAAAAACTCGCAATAAACGGAGGAGAGAAGAGTGTTAACAAAAGCTTTCCCTGGCCAATACACGAAGAAACCGAAGCAGATGCAGTTGCTGAAATTGTGCGTAGCGGAAAGTGGGGAAATCCGGATTGTGGAGATGAGGTAGAGAAATTTGAGAAGGAATTTGCAGCTTTTTGTGGTTCAAAATATGCAATCACCTGCGTAAACGGTTCCGTGTCGCTTCGACTCGCACTGATCGCCTGCGGTGTGAAGCCGGGTGATGAAGTTATCGTCCCACCTTATACGTTTATTACAACCGCCTCTTCCGTTATTGAATGCAACTGTGTTCCGGTTTTTGTTGATATTGATCCAGAGACTTATAACATAGACCCCAAAGCAATAGAAGCAGCGATTACGGTACGGACCAAGGCGATTATTCCCGTACATTTTGGTGGACTTGCCTGTGACATGGATGCAATTTTGGACATTGCCAAAAGATATAATTTACGTGTCATTGAGGATGCTGCACATGCGCATGGAGCAGAATACAAAGGCAAAAAACTTGGTTCAATAGGAGATGTGGGTAGTTTCAGTTTTCAGTCATCCAAAAATCTCACTGCCGGTGAAGGTGGTGTTGTCATTACGGATGACGATGAACTGTATGCCATGATGCGTTCGCTGAGAAATGTCGGGAGAATAGAAGGCGGACAGTGGTATGATCATTACAATCCGGGTTGCAATTACCGAATTACACAAATGCAGGCCGTTTTACTCTCTTGTCAGCTGAAACGTTTGGCTGAACAGACGAAAAGAAGGAATGAAAATGGGTTATATTTGAATACGTTACTTGCGGAAATAGATGGAATTATGCCATTGAAACGAGGTGAAGAAATCACCATGCATAGTTATCATATCTATATTTTTAAATACGATGCATCCAAATTCGGCGACCTGACCAAAGATCAGTTTGCTGAGCTATTGGCCGCCGAGGGAGTGCCCTGTTTCAAGGGCTATCCGCATCCGTTATACAAACAGCCCCTTTTTCAAAACAAAAACTTCATGTGTTACGCCATTCCCGAAACGGTTGACTACACCTCGGTGAACTGCCCCGTAGCGGAACAGGCATGTGCAACTGATGCTGTATGGATTTTACAGCATGCCATGCTAGGCGAGCCGGGAGATATGGTAGCGTTTGCGGGGGCGATACGGAAGATTCAGGAAGCTTCAATATAACCTTAGATCTTTGCCCTTCAGCCTCTAAACACCAAACTGCGTTAAATGATGGTTCAGGTGTTTGTAAAACATGTTATTCCATTCTGTTGCGTTTAGCGGACCGAAGGAGTGAGACTCTTTGCCATCGAAATGTTTTTCGCCCAATGCCTGTGTACGGCTGATGTATTCCGTCAGTCTGGCTTTTTCTTTATCAAAATCCCGTGCGTCGGACACCAGAAAAGCGGGAGCAGTACGTGAATTCCGGCTATAAGGAGTCTCGCTGGTAACTGTATTTTTAATGAAAGATTTTAGAATGAACTTCATCAGGAAATTGGGCTTTGGGTGAATGTCTTCATAAATCATTTCGTATGTAACGTTGCAATGGGCCAGCATTTGTGAAACACTCATTTTACCCCATGCAGGTTGTGTTTCTTGGTTTAACTTGTTAATCCGGCTTATTACTTCGTCGGAAACGGGTTTGGTGAAAATGTTGGCAAGTGCCATAGGAGTGTTTAGTTATTGTTGATATAAGTGGAAATATTACTCTTTAAATTTAAAGAAATATTTATCTAAAATAAACTTTCACTAATTATTGAAAGTTTAAAAACTTGTTTACATTTGTCTATGGAATTGAACGAAGCAAAGCAAAAATTCATAGAGGCCTGGGGCAAATTGGGGTCGGAGTGGGGGATAAACCGCACGATGGCTCAGATCCACGCTTTGCTGCTCATTTCACCGGATGCTCTGACAACCGAGGAGATCATGGAAACGCTGAGTATTTCCCGAGGAAACGCGAACATGACACTCCGGGATTTGATCGGCTGGGGGTTGATTGAAAAACAACATCGGGCCGGAGAGCGGAAAGAATATTTTTATGCTGATAAGGATACGTGGAATATTGCCCGACAAGTAGCAAAAGAAAGGCGTAAGCGAGAACTGGATCCTGTATTAAAGGTTTTGGATGAAATAAGCAAGGTGGAAGGAGATCTCAAAGATCCTGAATTTGCGACGTTTTATAAATCTGTGACGGATATTAACAAGCTAGCCAAAAATGTAGATAAAACGCTTGATACGATGCTGAAAGCTGAGGAAAGCTGGTTTTGGGGATCCATTTTTAAAATGTTTAAATAGGACCTATTTTTTTATTTAAAAGTTTCATTATTTTCTGAAAGTTCAATAACTGAAATCATGAAAATGTTAAAAGATCATCAGATACTTTTTGATGCCGAATGCCCTATGTGCAAACTGTACACGAAAGCGATTGTAAACGCCGGAATTTTGGATGGCGATGGCCGGATTGCTTACCAGGAAGTAACAGAGCAAGCATGCCCGATGGTGGATTGGCAACGGGCAGTAAACGAAATTGCGTTGATCAATCACCAAACCGGAGAAGTTACGTATGGAATTGAGAGCCTGTTTAAAGTGATGTCTGCGGTTGTACCCGGTTTGCATTTTCTGTTTTCCTTTAAACCGTTTGTCTGGCTCATGGCGAAAGTGTATGCTTTCATTTCCTACAACCGAAGGGTAATCATTCCTCCTCATACCAACTCAGACCATTTTCAACTCCAACCCACATTTCGATTGTACTATCGTATAGCCTATATCGTTTTCACCTGGTTCGTTGTCGGATTCATACTTTCGGCCTATGCGCCACTGTTGACCGGAGTAATTCCGGAGGGTGAAAGTTATCGTGAATATATCATTTGTGGTGGCCAGATACTGTTTCAGGGATTGGTGATTTTAGTAGTAAACAAAGAGAAAATTTGGAGTTATCTGGGCAACATGATGACGATCTCTTTGGCCGGTGGATTGCTTTTGCTACCCGTTATCTGGATGTCGAACTGGCTTACAATTGATCCGCTAATTTGTACGATCTGGTTTATAATCGTAGCTGGTTTGATGCTTTTGGAACACATCAGAAGATGCAGACTATTGGAAGTTGGGTGGGTTTTGAGTGCTGGCTGGGTTGCATATCGCTTGTTGATTTTAGTGGTGCTTTATCTTAGAATACTATGAAATACGGAAAAATAATTCTGGCAGGAGGTAACGGATACCTCGGTCGGGTACTGGCTGATTATTACAGGAATATTGCAGATGAGATTATCATATTGAGCCGGAAAAGCTTTGCAACTCAGGGGAATGTGAAGGTTAAATTGTGGGACGGTTGCACGGAGGCTGACTGGGTCGAAACGCTTGAAAACGCAGACCTGCTTGTTAATCTTTGTGGCAAAAATGTGAACTGCCGATACAACGAAGCCAATCGGAAAGAAATCGTTAATTCAAGAGTTGTACCTACACGACAGCTTGGTCAAGCCCTTCAAAAACTAAACAATCCGCCCAGACTCTGGATTAATATCACATCTGCAACCATTTACAGACATGCGGAGGATAGAGCTCAGGATGAAGAAACGGGAGATATCGGGTATGGCTTTTCTATTGATGTATGCAGGATTTGGGAAAAGACGTTTTTTGAAACCGATACGCCAAATACCAGAAAAATTGCCTTGCGAATGGGCATCGTGCTGGGAAGATCTGACGGCGCCTTTCCTCGTTTTCTCAATCTGGTGCGGTTTGGATTGGGAGGACATCAGGGAGATGGTGAACAATATGTTTCCTGGATTCACGAACAGGACGCGGCCAAATGTACAGAATGGCTTCTGGATCACGAAAGTATGGATGGTGTGATCAATTGCACGGCGCCTCATCCCTTGAAAAATAGAGATTTTATGAAATCAATTCGGGCCGCATATGGAGTTCCTTTTGGATTGCCTTCGCCTGCCTGGTTGTTGGAAATAGGCGCAAAAATAATCGGTACCGAAACCGAACTGATTCTGAAAAGCAGATGGGTTGTTCCGACCCGACTTCTGGCTAGTGGATTTAATTTTCAGTTTGCAAAAGCGGAGCATGCAGTAAAGGATATTTTAAGCTTACGGATCTGATGGACATCTATCAATATCTCCCCGAGTGCCTCTTTCTAGCCGGATTGGCTCAGTTGGTCCTGGCAGCGGGAAGTCTCGCTATTCCCAAAGTATTGGGCTGGAAACTGGAATTAGCCAAGGTGCAGCCCTTGATCCGGCAAATGTTCTGGACTTATGCAGCATATATTCTGGTGATCAATATCTGTTTTGGTATGCTCACTATTTTCGGTATAAATGAGTTAACCGACAGCTCGTTTCTGGCAAAGGTTGTCACGGGTTTTATAGCGGTTTACTGGATTTCGAGAGTACTGGTGCAGTTCTTCTATTTTGACCGTTCCGGATTTCCTTCCGGAGTTTTAAACCGATTGGCAGAAGTTGTACTCACTGTGTTGTTCATAGTTCTGAGTGTGATTTACAGTCTGACGTTTTACCTGAATTACATCTGATGATGGACAATCTGATTTATCTGGCAATTGTAAATCTGCTGATAACCTGTATCGGATATTGGTTTGTCGGCAAAAAAATGATCTTTCCAAGCTGGTTGTTGTGCTTGCTCAGCGTACTGCTTATTCACTATATATTTCTGGCCGAAATACCGATAATCCGCATGTTTGCACTCATCAGTACTGCATTTACCGGAATGAAAGTCATTACAACCACGACTGTTTACAGAGACAAATTATCAATTCTGACTTTTACACAATGGCTCTATTTTGTTTTCGCATGGGCTGGAATGAGGGCTGAAATTTTCGAACAGCCAGGATCCCAACCATTACCAGGCGCAAAACGGATGATTTTGAACGGACTGTCCAAAATTGTGATCGGGCTATTGTTGATTTTCGCTTCTCACCAATTGATTATGGTTGAGATGAATACCCAAATGCAATATATTCTGATCACATCGTTGTTGCTGATTGCATTCAGCCTGATCCTGCATTTCGGTTTGTTGGCCATTTGCGCGGGAATCTGGCGATACTTCGGTGTGGACGCCTATTATTTATTTAAAGAACCATTCAAATCCAAAACACTCAATGAGTTTTGGAGTAAGCGATGGAATATTGCATTTAGTGAAATGACATCCATCGCTGTATTTCGTCCCTTAAAACAAAAAATAAACAATCCGGCTGCATTTTTGATCGCTTTTATTTTCTCAGGATTTTTACATGAACTCGCAATCAGTGTCCCCGTTAATAGCGGATATGGGTTGCCGATGACCTATTTCATTGTTCAGGGATTGGCGGTACTCTTGGAAAAATTATTACTCCGAAATAACCTTCGCATTCTGAACCATGCTGTTCTCAGTAAGATATGGCTTTTATTTTGGCTCGTTACGCCGCTGCTGCTTCTTTTCCATAAAACATTCGTGACGGAGATCATCTGGCCGCTTGCCGGTTTGCATTGAATTTACAATCCGTCCGAAGCCTGTTTTAGTTTTGCTGATAACAGATCGTAATCCACTTCCATGCCTTGTTTTATAGCTGCCGTTTTCCGATCCGGACTAGTTGTCGAATTGAAAAAACCCTTAATATCTTCCAATTCAGTAGCGTTGAAAACCATGAAAGAAACTTTATCTTTTGCAGCATGGATGACAGCCGCATAATGCCCGTCTTTGAGATAATGTGGTTTGCCATACTGTATCCGCTCCTGAATCGAAGGAATCGTTTCAAAGATCATTTTTCGCAGTTTTTCACTGATGGCAATTTGCCAGTCGGGTAGTTTTTGGATGTATTGAGTTACTTCTTCGTTCATTGCTGTGGTTGTTTAAAAATGTGATTTTTGAAAAATATATTCAGCAATTTCATTTGGTAAACACTTTTAGCCACAATGACTCAAAGCCACCAAGATGTTTGGGAATATCAGTTTGTGTTTTTTTAATGTGCAAATGTCCTTCGATTCATTCAGATTTACGGGTGGAAGTTATGACAAATTAGGGGTGTGGTTGGGACAAACGAATCTTTTACTTCTTATCGAATTTTGTTTTAATAAGCCCGCTTGAAAAAATGTATAAGGTTTTTATCTTAACTTTTTTTGTTGGGATTGGAACGCCGCCGATATGAGAACCCTCGGAAACAGGATCATGTACAAAATGAATGTTTAGAGAATCCTGCGAATCTGTGCCAAGATGCCACTCCTTAAAACCACGGTCATATAATGAATTTACCGCGTTTTTATTGTTGGCCATTAAATCCTGCTCCGACTTGGGCCAGAATCCATTTTTGGCTTTGTATTCCATCACCACTTTACTGAATTCGTAAGTAGGCTGCACCTTCTTTTTAAGTTTCCTGGTATTTAACGGAGGAAACTTGGCTCCCAGTTTATCCAAACAGGAAATTTGGGAGAAACTGAGAATTAAGAACATCATAGAAATTGTTAATCTTTTGATCATCATGGTTGTCAATATAGCAATTGCCAATTTTCTAACGCTTACAATTAGCTTCCAGTGCTTTCGTAAATGTTGGTTTTATGGGATTACCACCAAGTTTTGAGCATATTTCGTAAAATTTCCAGGCATTGTCGCAGTCTTTAATATTATAATATGCCACTGCAAGTTTATAAGTTGTATTCTGATTTGTGCTGTCTATCGCGTAGGACTCGGAGAATAGGTTAATAGCCGTTTTGATGGCACCCGAGTCATTCTTGTCATAGTAGTTACCCATGTAAATTGTAGCTTTGTCAGTCAGTAGACGCGGATTTGTAGGATTTAACAAAAGACCCTCATTATATTGTTCTAATGCTTTTTGGTAATCATTGAAATGAAAGTAGACAGAGCCCCATCCCCAAAATACATCTTCGTTGTTTGGATCAAGTAGCCATGCTTGGTTGAACCTATACATGGCTGTCTTGATTTCTCCACGGTTTAAATATTCAAAACCAATTTCAATTAATACTTCGGATGCTTTACGTCTTGTTCCTTCCTGAGCGATGTAATTATCTATCAATTCCTGATCGGCTGCCTTTTGCTTATCAGTCTTTGCTTGGTGGCCGTATTTAGGCAGTAATCTTATGTTCGTTTTTGCTTCCTTTTTCCATTCTGGATACTTTATTGTTTGAGAAAAAGAGATAGTTGCCCAAAGAGAAAAAGCAGCTATTAAAAAAGATTTCATGTTGCTGGGGGAGGTATATATTAAAGTAAAATGAATCGGGTTAAGAAAATCCGTCTCTTGTTTAAAGTATTTTCAGTATCAGGTCCGCTTCGTAACTTTCCTCTTTTGTACACCAAATTGGAATGGCGTCTATTGCGCTTTTGACTCTTGACTTTTGTTTATCACTAAGACTAATAGTCGAGTTTATGTTCCTAATTTCAAAAATTCCGCTATCATTTAATTTAAGATTTATAATTAACTCACCTGATTTAAGTTCCTTTCTGATTCCTTGAAAATCAACACAATAAGAAAAGTAGTCATTGAATGACTCGGGCATAAAGAATTTTGGTGGGTCGATAGTTTGCCAGTTAAGAGAAAGCGAATATTTGGACCGGTATGTTTTGGTTATAGCGTTCGATGACATACCGATCAAACTCACACTGCCGGGAGATATCAGATCCATAATTCCCAGTTCATAGACTCTATCCAAATCAAATTCGTCCGGCATTTGGCTTACAAGTTTATCAATTAACTTCAATGTTGCATTTCCCCGGTCAGTGAATATTTTGGAGGAAGCCTTGCCAAAATGGTGAATTCCATTTTGTGTTCTTACCGTTAACACAACAGTTGGATTGTCTGCGGGATATTGGTAAATGAAGGCATCTATGAAAAGCAGATCTGCGTTATTACCTTTCTGAGAATAAACCCTGTTGATACCCATCCGTTTAAGCTCATCATGAATAAGGGATTCTGCGCTCAGAGGATCAACGTTTGAAGTAACTAAACTTTCACCCCTGAGCACATTTACTTTAATAATTGCTTTTCTTTCTTTTGCATATATGTTAATATGAATAAGACTTATAATTACGAAGAGGCCAAGTTTTTGAATAATTTTCATAACTATTATTGTGGTAGTTTAGCCAAACGTAACAAGAATTGCTTATCCTATCTTTAAAATAATGCTAATATTCATCTCGTACCTACTAATGCAACTTGATTTATGTAGATAAAAGAAAAACCTCACTTCACCTCAATCCTCACTCCCTCACTGTGCGCTGTGAACTCCGGCGCATACATACACTGCACGGTGGTGATTCCATTGCTAAAATTACCTTCATGCGTTACGAAAAGCGGGTATTCAAATACGTAAGTTCCTTTTCGCAATGTGCTGAAAAAGAAATTGGTAGCTGCATCTTTTGTGCTTTCGTAATACCCAAGTCCGCCCTGCCATTTGTATCCACTCAATACATTCACTGGTTCCAGAGACGACGCCCGCATGTCTTTCATGTGCACATATTCCATTTCTCTGTCCACACGAAGCACGATTCTTACCTTTATTTTATCTCCAACCTTCAATGCTGTGCTTTTTTCAACAGGCGTAAGTACCGGACCAGTATCCGAATTTTTCTCTACAAATAACTTTTTCTCAATCTTTAGAGGCGTTTCAGCAAAAGTGATTTTGTCCAGATCTTCAAAATATTGCCAGTAAACTGCTCCCCAGCTGGTATTTAATTTGCCTTTATCAACTGAAGCAAGGTTTACTTTGATATTTCCCATCGCTGGTGTCACGTCTTCCGCTTTAATCGTCTTCTTGAAATAACCCGTTCCTGCCTGCTGTTTTTCATCTGTGGATTTTACCGTCGTAGTGCCAAGTTGTATGGTCGTCTCAGGGCTTGCCGAAAGCCATTCTGTTCCCTGTAACAGTAGCGCATAACACGCTTCCGCAGTTGCTTTTGTACTTTCCCAGCGATTGGTCTGTTTGTTTTTCAGTAGCCAGGTTCGCAAATCGTCTACCGTTTTGGTATCATTGCCAGCTTCCTGGAATGCTTCAATCAGCAAAGCCTGGCGTTCGATCGGGTTTTCGTGCCACCACCAGCTTTGTGCGCTTTTCCAGTACATACCCAACTCTGGATTGCGAACCGCAGTTTCACTTAGTGATTTCAAAATCGCTTTGGGCGTAGCAATGTCCTTCGCACGGTGTGAGGCAAGGGCGATCATTCCCTGCATGTACTTATTCTGCCAGGTCCACGTTTTTCGTGAACGTTCGGTGAAAAAATCAACTGCCTTTTGCGATGCTGTCGCTATTTTGTAATCAGGGAAAAAGCTGCGCATATACAGGTACTGGATTGCCGTAGAGCCAGGAGCATAATCCTTTAAGTTTGCTTTGTTCCTGATCAACTCGTCATAATCATTTTTGATTTTCAGGTCCAGATAGGGGATGGCTTTGTCCAGTATTTGTTTCAGAGCGATCGACTGATCTTTTGTTACCGCTTTTAGTTTTTGCAAATGACCTATTCCCGAAACAATGTATTGCGTCATATAACGATCATCCGGTCCGCCTTTAAACCATACAAAACCGCCATTCGAACTTTGCATTTGCTTCACTTTTTCAAGATTCACATTCATTTCTTTACCCATCCGCACAAGATCAAATAGCATCGCAACATTCCGCTTTTGTTCTGCTTCCGATTTGCCCTGCAAAACCCAGGGAGTTTCTTCCAGTAAGACTGATTTCAACTCCTCATTTTTTTGAAGGTTGCTAAGCAACGCCGTAGTGTCTGCGGTTCGCCAGCTTTCGAAAACTTTTGCAATTCTTGGCGAACTGTTAGCGATGTTGGAGGCAAGCGCATTTGCATAATACCTGTTCCAGGTTTGTTCTGCACAATCGTATGGATATTCCATCAGATAAGGCAGTGACTGGATGGCATACCAAACCGGATTACTGGTATATTCAATCGTCAGGGAATGATTGGTCAGTGTAGCTGATTTTTCGGAATTGATCAGTTTCTCGAATTTGAAGGACTTGCTTTCCGTTCCCCGCATGGTCAATGGCAAACTTTCTGTAACCAGCATTCTGTTTGGGAGTATCGGTAAAATATTCTCCTCTCCATCCGACACTGCACCCGCTTTGGCGGTAATGCGCCAGGTAATGGTTTTGGTAAAATTCTTCGGAATTGCAATCGGGAATTTCACCGTGGCACTCTGTTTTGCCTGGGTCGTAAAAGGTACATCTTTGACAGAATTGCCAAACAGGTCATCAATTGGAGAATTGGTTTCCGTATCAAACAATTGGAATGTAACTGTTCCGCTTAGCGGCTTGTCAGTAAGGTTTGCGATTTTAGAGCTGAACTCAATTTTATCACCTTCCCTCAAAAACCTTGGCGCATTGGGTTGCACCATCAGGTCTTTTTGCGTCACAATCTCTTTGCTGCTGTAACCAAATGCAAGCTCCTTGGTATGTGCCAAAGCCTGGAATTTCCAACGTGTCAAAGCTTCCGGCATCGTGAATGAAAACTCAATTTCTCCGGCTTCATTCGTATGCAAATCGGGTAACCAGAACGCCGTTTCATTAAAGTTCTTACGGATTTGAGGAGTTTTGATTGTTGGATCCGATTGATCTGTTTCAGGAGCTTCTTCATTTTTTATTACACCTACGGCACCGGTCATCATTTTCTTTGCCTGTTGTCCGTAACCCACCACTACCACTTCATTCAGTGCCGCTTCATCTCTTCCTAAGCCAGCCGGAGCAGCTGCGGATTCCACGATCGTACCTTTTGATACGCCGCTTGCCCGACCTCGCATCTGTAAGTTGACATAATTACTTTCCGGCTGTATCAGCTGGTCATATATTTTGTCGTAGTTTTTGTATTTAAAACTTTCCATTGGAAACTGGTTTCCAAATTTGTTTCCAAAATTTGCGTTTGTACTCCATGGATTAGCATTGTTGTAGGTAGACCAAACCGCCGGCTTATTCCACTTGTGTTCATAAAATTGATCAAGAGAAGCGTCGTACATGCTGGCAAGCATTTCGGCGGCCACTTTGTCTTTTTTGTATCCACTGATCTTGACCTTCCACTTTTCATCACTTCCTGGAAGCGTTTTGTCTCTGAAAGTTGCGTATTCAATTTTCAGATCTTTATTCGTCCATGGTACGTCAATTACATCACTGAATTCATAGGTGCGATTATGCTTTACGAATATGTAAGTAACGCCGTATCCGCCTCTGTCCGCTTCTTTCGCTGTATGTTCAAAACTGCGTTTTTCGTTGTTAAGCTTTAAATAAGAATATTCCGGATTGAGTTCTTTCGACTTTTTGATGACGCCATGTACCACAAAAAGATTATCCGCCGAGGAGCCCAGTTTTACCGTTGTTTTCTGTCCGGGTTCAATAGGACGGCTTCCTTCGCTCCATAAATATTTAGTATTTGCAAGTTGTTTACTGTTCGGGTCGGTGAGTTCGATATTGGTCAAAAGTTTTACTTCTGCACCGTTTTTGTCTTTGGTCAGTATTTCTATCTGATAAAAACCCGGGGTCAGTTTACTATCTAAGTTAAACTTTTTACCCAGCGTCACGGAGTCACTTTTTTCAAAGACCAATTTTTCAACTGCCCAAGTAGCAGGATCCGTTTCGTTGTCATATTCATCAAACGGGAAGTTTTTGATATACTCCGCTTTGGTCAGCACAAACTGATCCGGACGAGCCCAGTAACGCTTACGAATCAATCGCTGTTCGGCTCTGAGCTTATTGATCTTAACAGAAACGTAAGCCGGAGCAAATTCTCCGTTTGTGTTTTCTGGTCTGATATCAAGCGTTTTCAGACTGTCTGCGGCAAGTGTTTTTGGTAAATCAAGTTGTAATAAAATGGACTTGTAGCTAACCGAAACCGACTTTTCTGCACTTCTTGTTTCCCCGTTCAAATCCGTCACATCCGCATAAACGGTGTAGTTAAATACAGGATCCAGTTTTTTGTCAATCGTCAGGTCTGGAATGGCAGGGAATGTGATTTTGAATTTGCCATTTACATCTGTGGTGATTTCGCCATGTGCTATTTCCATTGGCGACTGCTGCGGGAAATATCCTCTTTTGAACAACCATGGATATAAAAATCTTGGCGTACGTACCACACGGTATTTCACAGTAGCTCCACTGATCGTGTTCCCGGCATAAGCATTCGCATTCCCGCTGATCTGAATACTATCGTTGACCTGATACGTGTTTTTTACAGGCTCGTAGTCGACATAAAATTTGGGACGTTTGTATTCTTCCACCCGGAAGCTAAAATGGTGCCTCTGGTCAACCACGATAACAAACTCTCCATTGAGCACCCCTTGTGGTAACTGGAATTTATCCGAAAAAGTACCGTATTCATTGGAAATTAATGATGCTTTCGAAACTTCTTCTCCATTGGTATTTTGAAGAATAATACTCAGCTTTTTATCGCCAATAACTTGATCTTTTCCGGCTACAATACCTTTGTAATGGACAGTTTGTCCTGGTCGGTAAATGCTTCTGTCCGTGAAAACAAAAACTCTGTCTTCGTTTGTCTCCGTTTCAGGATCATAGCTGTAATACCTGTATAAGATCTCGTCGTTGAAAAGTCTGTCCTTTTTATGACTAATCTCAATGCGGAAATTTTGATTTCGCTTTTGATCAGTTCCGTCATCTTTTTTGAAATAGCCATTCTTATCGGCGACGTAAGCGCTGCCCTTCTGAAACGTATATTTATAGGTTGCGTTATTGTATGTCTGATCCCAAAACTGAACGGTTGCTCCTGACAACGGTTGTCCGCTGGTTCTATCCAATACAAAATAATAATTTCCGCGGTTGATGTAGCTGATGTTGGATACATGGAACAATGTAGATCCGATTCTCGACTTGCTATCATTGAAGTTTTCCGAGGTGCTTCCTACCAAAAAGTACTCACCAATCGGTAGCGCATCCACTTTTATTTCTACTTCGTGTTTCTGATGGTCTTTCGTATCTGGTAAAGTCTGTTGCCAGTTGCGTACGGCAGGAGCGCTGGTCAGTAGAGAACGGAAAGTGTTGTTACGATCATTTTGAAGCTCTGTTTTTAACTTATCAGTGGCTTTGACCAATCGGAAAAAGACCTTGCCGGTATTGGAGTATTCAACAAAAACGCGAAACGGAGTGTCCGGCACATTTACTTTTTCCACCTGAAAACTGAATGTTTTTTCCTGGATGATGTGCAGCATGTTGTACGCGTTCGAACCGCCTTCGGTATTTGGATTTTCCTTCACAACCTTTTCGAAAATGGTGGTTGCTTTCAACCTGCCAAGACGATTGCTGGTATCGGCGTGCACGTCATATTTTCTTCCTTTTTCCTCATGCCACAAACCAGTCAGGTACCAGGCCTGTGCAGCAGCGGGAGTAGAAGCATACTGTTCAGCCAAATGATTCATTGACATGAAATACAATTGGTCTGCATCCGGGTGTACCGACTTTCCCTTCACAAATTGCAATCGGCTTATATCCGCGTCAATCAATGCATCCGGTTCTTTATCTTCGGCATGGAAAGCGAGCAGTTTTTGATAGATGATCAATGCTTTGTATTCCAGAGACGCCGAATCTTTGGTTTCAAATTTGCGATGGACAAAATCTGCTACGGGATCAAATGCCGATGCGGTGTTTATTTCAAATGCGTAGGCTGGTTTTTTAATATCACGTTCATTTGAGGAGAAATATTCCAAAGCTTTAAAGGCAAGCAGATCAAATAGTGTTGGCCTCAACTTCCTGACATTCCCTTTCGTAATTATCGCATCGTAAGTGTCCAGTTTCGTTTGCTTTAACAGCTTTTCATCCTGTAATGAGCGCAGGTACAGCTGCCCGATTTTGGCATGAAAATCTTCTGCTCCCCAGGTTTTGAGATCATCTTTTTTGAAATCAACTGTTTGGGTACGTTGGTATAGTTTCCAGCGATTATTTTGGTAGAATTGATAGTAAGAAGTAGCAAGCAGGCTGGTCAATATCGATTTTGCAGGTTCGGCGCTCTCCTGTATTTCCTTTTCAAGTTCCAGAATGGATAAGGCGGCATTATCTTCCCTATTTTGGTTTTGAAGGTTCGCCATGTAGACAGTTGCCTTGATCAGCTGCGCCTGATCATTCTCCTTTTTGGCAGATTGATATATTTTTTTAACCTCTTCCAGTGCTGATGCGGGAAGGTTTTTACTTAAATGGTCTTCTACCAGTTTCCATTGTTTACTATACGGAGTAGCCAAATTCTGAGCATTTATATTGGTTGATATGAAGTGAAGCAGTAAGAAAATTGCCAGGGCAACGTAAAGTGGTCTTAATTTCATGGTTTATGGATGATGTATCTGTTGGGTTGAAGAGTCTTTTCTGAACCAAATGGTTGAAATATAGTGAAAATAAATACAGGATATTTTCAACCTGCTGACTGTGAGAAACGAATATTAAACAGAAATTAATAAATATTAAAAGTAAAAAAGTAACCCGTTGCCGCTTTGTTCAATAAGACCTATCTTTAAATAGCACATTTGTAAAATATAATTTATACAAATACTAATTGAACAGAATTTAGTTTTAAATCTTTATGCGTACAATATTGTTGATCGGGGTGGTCATTCTTGCGTTGGTACTTGGTAAACTTTATGTTTTTCCAAAATCCGAGGCAGGTAAGGCCGAAGGTAGTGCGGGTGGAACCGGTAAGGTAAAGGCGGCGAGTGGCATACCTGTCGATGTATACGTTGTAGGGCGGGAGTCGCTTGAAAACCAGATTTTTGCTTCCGGTACGGTTTTGCCCAACGAAGAGGTAAATCTGATGGCAGAGATTTCCGGGCGGCTTGTCAAGCTTGATATTCAGGAAGGTGCATATGTTCAAAAAGGCCAGCTCATTGCAAAAATTAACGATCGTGAGCTGAAAGCGCAGCTACAAAAAATAGAATACAACCAGGAATTGGCGAGGAAAGTAGAGGAGCGTCAGAAAAAGCTGCTCAATGTGGAAGCCATTAATCTGGAAGAATATGATATTACCAATAACAACATTCGTGTGCTGGATGCTGATAAGGAAGTAATTCAATCACAGCTTGAAAAAACGGAGATTCGGGCGCCATTTGGTGGACGTATTGGTCTCAAAAATATAAGTGTGGGAGCCTTTGTCGCACCCGGAACACCCATAGCGACACTTGTTCAAAGCAACCCTGTAAAAATTGATTTTGCAGTTCCTGAAAAATATTCACCGAATATCAGGAATGGAAATGTCGTAAAATTCAATCTTGACAATGACCCGGCAACTTACAATGCGCGAGTGATTGCCATTGATCCGAAGGTGGATGAAAATCTAAGAACCTTGCGTGTGCGAGCAAGTGCTCCAAATCCTGCCGGCAGATTTATTCCGGGAATGTTTGTCAAAATTATGGCAAATCTGGAAGCGAATAATTCGGCTATGATGATCCCGACAGAAGCGATTGTTCCTGTTCTGAAAGGGAAAAAAGTATACATCGTGAAAAACGGTAAAGCCACAGAAGTAATGGTGCAAACCGGCGTACGTACGGATAAAAAAATACAGATTATGGACGGTTTGCAGCCAGGTGACTCTCTTATTGTCTCAGGTATTATAGCGCTGAAACACAATGCCGCAGTCAGCGTAAATTAGTTAAGGGCAATTTCTTAACTTCTCCTAACTACTTAACTTCTCCTTTACGGAATGAGCATTTCAACACTTTCTATAAAGCGCCCGGTACTTGCCATTGTGATGAACCTGCTCATCATTTTATTTGGCTTTTTGGGTTACACATATTTGGGAATGAGGGAGTTTCCCTCTATTGACCCTCCGGTGGTTTCCATCCGAACCAGTTATGCCGGTGCGAATGCAGACATCATCGAATCCCAGATTACGGAACCTCTTGAAAAGCAATTAAATAGTATTGAGGGCATCAAGTCCATCAATTCTACCAGCAGCCAGGGAGCCAGTCAAATCACTGTTGAGTTTGATATCGGTGTAGATATGGAGAGGGCGGCGAATGATGTGAGGGACAAGGTAGGTTCAGCTTCCCGGTCGCTTCCACTTGATATTGACGGACCTCCGGCAGTAAGTAAAGCGGACGCCAATTCGGAGCCAATTATTGTGCTCACCTTTAAAAGTGATTCCCGTTCCCACCTGGAAGTAAGTGATTACGCCGAAAATGTAATTGCGCAACGCTTGCAAACCATTGAGGGTGTAAGTGAGATCAGGATATTCGGACAAAAAAAATATTCCATGCGGATATGGATGGATCCGGTAAAAATGGCATCACTGGGTATTACTTCACAGGATGTGAAGGCGGCTTTGGACAAAGAAAATATAGAGTTGCCAAGTGGTAAACTAGCCGGAGACAACACTGAATTGACGGTAAAAACAATGGGCCGTTTCCGTAGTGAGGAGGATTTCAATGAAATGATCGTTAAAAATTCCACTACCCAGACTATTCATTTGAAGGATATCGGTTTTGCGCAGTTGGGTCCTGAAAATGAAGAAACGATCCTGAGACTTGATAATGTTCCGATGATTGGACTCGCCATTTCGCCAATGCCGGGTGCCAATTACATCAACATTGCGGAGGAGGTGAACAAGCGGATGGCAGATATTAAGAAGGAGCTGCCCAAAGATTACGAGCTTGACACACTTATCGACAACACGATTTTCGTGGAGCGATCCATTGAGGAAGTAGGAGAAACCCTGCTCATTGCAATTGTACTGGTGGTTTTGATCATTTACCTGTTTTTCCGGGATTGGCTCATCGCATTCCGACCTTTGATAGATATTCCGGTTTCGTTAATCGGGACGTTTTTTGTGATGTACATTATGGGTTTTTCTATCAATGTGCTTACGTTATTGGCGATCGTGCTTGCGACGGGATTGGTGGTGGATGACGGGATTGTGGTTACGGAGAATATTTTCAAGAAAATAGAGCAGGGAATGAAACCCGTGGAGGCGGCAATTAAAGGGTCGAACGAGATTATTTTTGCAGTTCTTTCCACTTCAATAACGCTGGCCTCCGTATTTCTTCCGGTGATATTCATGCAAGGATTTGTCGGGAAACTTTTCAGGGAATTCGGGATTGTGATTTCAGCTGCCGTATTGATTTCGGCATTTGTATCTCTTACACTTACACCAATGCTGAATGCTTATCTGGTTCGTAAAACACATAAGAAAAGCTGGTTTTATGAAAAGACCGAACCGTTTTTTGAGAGGATAACGGATAATTACGGCCAGGCACTTGCCCGGTTTCTTAAAATGCGCTGGGTTGCTTTTCCACTGGTAGGGATCACGCTGGGCATGATTTACTTTTTTGGCAAAGATTTGCAATCCGAACTTGCACCGCTGGACGACCGTAACTGGTTCCGCATTAATATGACCGCTCCCGAAGGTTCTTCATTCGAATTTACGGACCGATATGTACAAAGTGTTGGTAATATGCTCATGGACTCGATGCCAGGGAAAAAGGGATTGATGCTGATCACTTCGCCGGGAAATTCGGGGCTTGGTGCGGCGAATACGGGTAGCGGTCGTATTGCTTTGGTTGACAAAAAGAACCGTAAAGAAACCCAACAGGAGATAGCCGATTACATAAACGGGAAACTGAAACAGATGCCCGATGCCAAATCATTTGTCGTTCAGCAGCAAACCATTTCAGTCGACTCTCGTGGCGGTCTTCCAATCCAATATGTAATTCAGGCTCCGGACTTTGAAAAGCTGAGAGAGTATCTGCCCAAATTCATGGAAGAAGCTGCAAATGATCCTACGTTTGCCATTACAGATGTGAACCTGAAATTTAGCAAACCCGAATTACAGATATCCATTGATCGTGAGAAAGCGAAATCGTTGGGTGTATCTGTACAGGATGTGGCGCAAACCATGCAGCTGGCATTTGCAGGGCAGCGATTTGGATATTTTACCATGAATGGACGGCAGTATCAGGTGATAGGACAGTATGATAGAATAAACAGGGATGAACCGCTGGATTTGAAGAGTATGTTTGTGCGAACGAGCAACGGTAGCCTGGTTCAGCTTGACAATATCGTGAAAGCAGAAGAAGAGAGTAGTCCGCCGCAGCTATTTCATTACAACCGTTACATGAGTGCCACTGTTCAGGCAGCGCTTGCTCCCGGTAAAACGATTGGAGACGGAATTGCAGCTATGGACAGAATCAGAGATAAGTTGAAAGATGAATCGATACAAACTGCGTTGAGTGGTTCTTCAAGGGATTATGCAGAAAGTTCGTCGAACACGATGTTCTCTTTCTTTTTGGCCTTGATATTGATTTACTTCATTTTAGCGGCTCAGTTTGAGAGTTTTATTGATCCGTTTATCATCATGATCACAGTGCCGCTTGCTATTGGGGGCGCAGTGTTTTCACTCTGGTTTTTCGATCAAACCCTCAATATTTTCAGTCAGATCGGTATGATTATGCTTATAGGACTTGTGACGAAGAACGGTATTCTGATTGTGGAGTTTGCCAACCAGCTTCGTGAGAAAGGGCTCGGTATTAGGGAAGCCGTTCTTGAAGCGGCTACTCTCCGTTTCAGACCTATCCTAATGACCAGTTTAGCTACTATTTTGGGAGCATTGCCCATTGCCATGGCGCTTGGCTCGGCAGGGAGAAGCCGAATGTCCATGGGAATTGTCATTATGGGTGGATTACTTTTTTCTCTCGTACTAACACTCTATGTGATTCCTGCCATCTACACTTTCCTGTCAAGAGAAAAGAATTTTGACAACATGAGAATGATTGAGCAAATTGAGCGTGAAAGCGAGTTCGAAGAACATGATCACGTCTAATTCTCTGTGATGAGAAATTTATAACTTCTGCAAAATGGAGTAACGAATATTATTGAAGAACAGAATCCAGCGGTTCGGCGACCAGTGAGACTGCTGGTTGTTGCTTTACGCCCATACTTCTCAGCATACGAACGTGTGAACCCAGCGCATTGAAAAAATCCTTCTTGGCATTGTACTCGTATCCAAACTCCGCAGCGGTAGCACGCACAATAGGCGAGAGCGCATGGTAGTGGATATGAGAAATGGAAGGGAAAAGGTGGTGTTCAATCTGATAATCCAATCCGCCAATATACCAGGACAGGAAACGATTTTTACCTGCAAAATTGGAGGTCGTCTGAAGTTGATGCACAGCCCAGGCATTCTCAATGCATCCGGATTGATCTGGTTCTGGTTGGTCAGTGCCTTCCACAACATGCGCCATTTGAAATACTGTGCTCAGGATAATTCCTGCGGTGCAATGCATGGCCAAAAATCCAAGGAACCATTGTCCGAATGTAATGGGCAGGAAATACATCGGAATTGCCAATATAAAAACCACGTAAGCCAGTTTGCTGATAATCAAACGAATCAATTCTTTTCTTGGGAAAGGTTTCGTCATTCCCGATTCAGACATTTTATTAAAAAGAGAGATTTCTTTAAAGTCCTTCCATAGGAAAGAAATGGTCATAAGACTATACAAAAAGAAAGCATAAATGTGCTGAAAGCGGTGTATGGATTTGTACTTTTCCTGAAAAGACAGACGAAGCAGAAATTTTCCTGTGATGTCTTCGTCAACCTCGTGAATGTTGGTATAGGTATGGTGTAGTCTGTTGTGTTGTACCTCCCAGTTGTATGCATTGCCACCCAACAAATATATAGAAGCACCAAAGAGTTTATTCAGGATTTTTGAGGTTGCCAGAGAGCCATGAATTGCATCGTGCATAACAGACATACCCACGCCTGCAACGCCAAGTCCCATCACTACGCACATTCCCAGCATTGCCAGGTTAGAAAAGTTACCTGAAAGAATTAAGCTGTATGGAATCAGATACAGGCTGAGCATGAAACATGCTTTATATATTATGCCGGATCCTCCTGATTTACAAATTTCGTTTGATGAAAAATACTGGTCAACGCGTTGGCGGAGAACCGGGAAAAAAGTTGATTTTTCTACGTTTGAAAATTTAATCTTCTGGTACTGCATAAATAGAGAAGGCAAATGTATGAAGCCTGTAAGAAGATTTTCTCCTTTCAACCTATAGGAAACGGTGCGGACTCCACATTATTAGTCAAAAGTATGTAATAATTTAATCCAGTCAGAAACTTCTTTCAGAACATGCCACTAATTCACAATAATATTATGTGAATCTCAAAATTACTATAAAAAAATAGGTCGACTCGCGAGCCGACCTATTTTTTTATAGTAATCTGCTTTTGAATTAAAGCGCAAATTTCGATTTGATCTGATCAGCAAAGTCTAGTTTTTCCCAAGTGAACAATTCCACTTCAACTTCTTTTTCTTCACCGTTAGCTGCTTTGAATGATTTTTTTACAATCTCATTTTTACGTCCCATGTGGCCATAAGCAGCTGTTTCAGAATAGATAGGATTACGAAGTTTCAGACGTTGTTCGATGGCATATGGACGCATGTCAAAAATTTCGCCAATTTTTTCAGCAATAACACCGTCGTGATCAGCCACTTTCGCAGTTCCGTATGTGTTTACGTAAAGTCCGCAAGGTTTAGCAACACCAATGGCGTAAGAAACCTGAACAAGTACTTCGTCGCAGAGGCCGGAAGCAACCATGTTTTTAGCAATGTGACGGGTTGCATAAGCAGCAGATCTGTCCACTTTGGAAGGATCTTTACCCGAAAATGCGCCACCACCATGTGCTCCTTTTCCACCGTAAGTATCAACGATGATCTTACGACCAGTAAGGCCGGTATCTCCGTGCGGTCCACCGATTACAAATTTTCCGGTTGGGTTGATGTGGTGCGTAATCTCGCCTGTGAAGAGTTTCTGAAGCTCTGGTGTAAGTTTCGCCTTTACACGTGGTATTACAATATTTATAACGTCTTCTTTGATTTTAGCTAGCATCTTATCCTCTGAATCAAAATCATCATGTTGTGTAGAAACAACAATTGTATCAATTCTAAGAGGTACGTTTTCGTCACTATATTCAATGGTAACCTGAGATTTGGCATCAGGACGCAAATAGGAAATTAGCTCAGGCTCATTGTTCCTGATGCTTGACATTTCCTGAAGAATTTTGTGAGCCAGATCCAGTGCAAGCGGCATGTAATTTTCCGTCTCACGGGTTGCGTAACCGAACATCATTCCCTGATCTCCCGCTCCCTGTGCATTTGCCTTATCTTCGAAGCTTTCGCTGGCACCGGCACGGTCAACACCCTGGTTGATGTCCGCACTCTGGTCGTGAATAGCTGAAAGAATACCACAAGAATTGGCTTCAAACATATATTCACTTTTTGTATACCCTATTTTCCTGATTACCTCCCTTGTGATCTTTTGAACATCCAGGTAAGTATTTGTTTTTACTTCACCTGCAAGCACAACCTGACCGGTTGTTACAAGCGTTTCGCATGCAACTTTACTATCTGTATCCCATGCTAAGAAGTTGTCAATCAGGGCATCTGATATCTGGTCTGCTACTTTATCGGGATGTCCTTCAGATACGGACTCCGAGGTAAATAAATATGGCATAAAACTTTATTTTTGAAATGTAGTGTTCTGTTTGAATATCTTTCTGAGTCCAACAGATGAGGTCACAAAATTGAACTTTTTTAAGAGATTAACCAAATTTTCTATTTGGAAAAAATGATGGCTAATCTATTTAGGTAAGCTATATAGTCAATTGTAACATCATAAAGCCCCGCGCTCTTTTAAAGGCAGGGCTTTATGGTAAAATAGCTCAAATGTCAAATAGGTACATTTACGTGACGTTCGGCATGATAGCTGGATCGTACCAACGGGCCTGATTCTACATATTTCAAGCCTCTTTTTAATCCTTCTTCCCGGTAGTTGTCGAACATCTCAGGAGTGATCCATTCTATTACCTCGTGGTGCATTTTGGTTGGTTGCAAATACTGTCCCAATGTAAGTATATCAAGACCGTTTTCTGCCAGATCATCCATAGCCTTGTGAACTTCATCTTGCGTTTCACCTAAACCAAGCATGATACCAGATTTGGTGCGTTGGCCAAAATCCTTCGTTCTTTTTATCTGTTCAAGGCTTCTTGCATACTTCGCTTGTGGGCGAACAGCCCTGTACAAGCGTTCAACCGTTTCCATGTTATGTGAAACAACTTCCTGGCCTGCTTCAATCATGTGAATGAGCGCGTCCCAGTTGTTCTTCACATCAGGGATAAGCGTTTCGATGGTTGTTGCAGGCGTATTTTCCTTTACCTGAACTACGGTTTGATACCATATTTCAGCACCACGATCTTTCAACTCATCGCGGTTTACGGAAGTAATTACTGCATGCTTTACCTGCATTAATTTGATAGCCTCAGCAACACGTCTGGGCTCGTCTGCATCATATTCATTAGGACGACCGGTAGCCACCGCGCAAAAGCTACAGCTACGTGTACATACATTCCCAAGGATCATGAATGTTGCCGTGCCCGCACCCCAGCATTCTCCCATATTGGGGCAGCTGCCGCTTTCACAAATCGTGTGCAGCTTGTAATTATCCACCAATTGGCGGACTTTGCGGAATTCGGGACCTGCGGGAAGTTTTACTCTGAGCCAGTCGGGCCGCTTTTTGCGCTCCGATGGAATAACTGGTAATTCAATCATACTTTAATAAATACAGACAATCAGCTAAGTAGCCAAGTATCGGTTAATGACATTATTATCTTTTTTTGCTTCCGAAATAAAGCGTTAGATATCCCGATGTGAAAAAACTGCGATTTTCAGCAAATAACATAATATTCGTTTTTCTGGTAAATGCTTCTGCAAGGAAACCGATTTCTACACCGGTAACACTTTCGCGGAAAGCACTTAATTCGAAAGTTAGAGCAGTTTTTATATGAACACCAGGGACGATTTTTGTCTTTCCAAAGCCCTGAAAGAAACTACCTCCGCCTATTGCATCTTGGTACGGATTAGACATCGTTGCATCCAGCGCTCTGTTTTCAGTTCTGCCGTCAGAGTTTCTGAACTGAACCATATAAGGCTTTTCTAGCCCAATTGTTGGACCGGCAGCTACAATCGCACTTATTGAAATTCCTTCATCCTCGTGTCTGTTAAACAAAGCAAGTTCTCTGCCATATTCCGGTCTTAGGGAAAAAAGATAGTTTCTCTTTCCGTATACGAATCTCGAACCTGTGTTAAAGTTTTGCTCTGCAAGTTCTTTAGGATGTTTTACGTTTACTAACTCCACAGCAAGGTATCTGTACTGATTTTTACCCCAAAGCTTAGAAGAAATTGCAGAAGACTGCCTGAATACCACACCTCCCAAAATCCCAGAGTTGGTATTCGTTGTGAGACCTGCTGATGTGAAAGTCTTGTATGTATCCTCATTTTCTTCAACTTTGGCCCGGCGTTGAGCGAACAAATCCGTCGAAGCGACGATCAGAACAAATGCAGAAAGTAAAAGTTTGACACGAATCATATTAGGTATGTATATCGCTGTGGCTACAATCAGAACTGTGGTATGAGGGGTGAAGATACTAATTATTGATATATCCTCAGTGCCCCGACTGCAGTTTAACGGTTTTTTGTACATTTATGTTCTTTATCCTATTAATAAATATTGATGCAGTGCTCTCAGTGCTGCAATTTTACAATTACTCATGAAACCGGATGAAATACTAACCGGTTTTTAGCACAACTTAATTCACAAACATTGACGGCATTTGCTTATCAAATATTTATAATAGCTTTTCAGTTCCTGATGCGTTTTGCTGGTTTGTTCAGTCATAAAATCAAATTGGGGGTCGAAGGCAGAAAAAGTTTACTGGCCGATTTGGATGTTTCATTTCCAAAGCTGGTAAATGGCAGACCGGTTGCTTGGTTTCATGCAGCATCGTTAGGTGAGTTTGAACAAGGCCGCCCAGTCATAGAAGCATTCAGGGAGCGTTATCCTGACTATTTCATTTTCCTGACATTCTTCTCTCCCTCTGGCTACGAAATCAGAAAAAACTATGCAGGCGCCGATCACATCTGTTATCTTCCTATTGATACAAAAACCAATGCTGCCGAATTTATCCGGATCGTAAAACCCAGGATTGTCTTTTTTATCAAATATGAATTCTGGTTCAATTATCTCCGTGAACTCAGGAAATCGGGAGCATTTATCTATTCATTTTCTACGATTTTCAGACCTGGACAAGTTTTCTTTAAGTGGTATGGCAGTTTTTACAGGAAATTGCTAACGTACTTCGACCACATCTTTGTGCAAAATGAAGAGTCGCTGCAATTACTCAAAAGTATACATATTGACCATTGCTCGCTTGCAGGAGATACCCGTTTCGACAGAGTAAGCGCAATCGCATCCTCTGTCAAGGATCTTCCGCTGGTTGCTGCTTTTAAAGGTGATCGTGTGTGTATGGTGGCTGGATCTGTTTGGGAAGCCGATATGGAAGTACTTATTCCAGCAGTGAATGCGTTGAAAAAACCTGTAAAAATGATCATAGCTCCGCATGAAATCAAAAGTGAAGAGATTGAATCCTGGCGAGGTAAATTATCCGGCTCATCGGTACTTTATTCAGAATTTGTAAAAGGCAATAACCAGGAAGCGGATTATCTTTTTATTGACAACATAGGGATGTTGTCGTCGCTGTACCGGTATGGCGATATGGCTTATATAGGTGGATCATTTGGATCCGGGCTTCATAACATACTGGAAGCCGCTACATTTGGATTGCCGGTAACATTTGGAGATAAAGGATACAGGAAGTTTCAGGAAGCAAAAGATCTTATAGAGGAAGGTGGCGCGGTTGCCGTTTCGAATGTGGAAAACCTTATAAGATTAATTCAAAAATGGTGTGATCCTGTGGTGAGAACTCAAACGGGCGAAATCAGTAAAGCTTATGTGGCGCGACAAATAGGTGCAACTAATATTGTGTTGGCAACCGTGCAAGAAAAATTGGGCTGATGGCGGAGCTTCTAACTTCGCCATCAGTTTATTTTAATTTGAAAATTCCCTTGCAATCAGATGCTCGAATAAGTGAGCCTGTGTTCCCAGAAGTCGGGCGCTTGCGCCCAATTTCGAAATATGTATGGAAAGCGAGTTTTTGAAATCAGACAGACAATATTTATTAATTGCCTGTTCAATAGGATTGGAAATAAATGGCCCGGCTTCTGCTAGCATTCCGCCTACAATAATGACCTCCGGATTGAATAAATGAACTGCCGTAGCCAGCCCTTTACCAAGTTCGGTACCAACCGTGCTAAGCAAATCAATAGAGTACTCATCTCCTGCATGTACCGCTTCAATGATGTGTGAAGTGTCCAGCAGATCCAGATCGTTATTTACAATCTGAGATAAAATGGTGGCACGACCATTTTGGATTTCTTCCTTAGCCTGGCGGATGAGTGCCATAGCGGAGGAAATCGTGTCCAGACAGCCAATCTTCCCGCAGTGGCACAACAAGCCGTCGGGTTTTACCTGAATATGCCCAAGTTCACCAGCAAAACCGGATGTTCCGTTGAACAGCTCTCCATTAACGATAATACCCAAACCAACACCCCAATCTATATTGATTGTAAGAACGTGCGATTTATTCACTGCGAAACCAAAACGGTGTTCGCCGATGGTGGTTGCTTTTGTATCGTTAAACAAATACGTTGGCAAATTAAAATGTTTACCAATATAGGTAGACAGCGATACTCCGCCCTTCGTCAGATTTGGGTATGTCAGGTTGATTCCATGAGAAGTATTGATCAGTCCCGGCATGGCTACACCTATTCCCCAAAGGCTATCCAACGATATATTGTTAAAGCTTAGGAAGTCACTTGTGATATTGAAAAGCTCTTCCAAAAACGACAAAGAGTCATCCAGTCTTATATCAATTTTACGCTTTACTATTAGTTTATTGTGCAGGTTAAATATCACAAGTTGCGTGTCATGGCGATTGATGTCCATGATGAGAGTCAAGTACTTGTCAGGGTTCAAACCGTATAAAACAGGAGGACGCCCGGCGCGCGCAGGACCAGTTCCTGATTCTACGATCCATCCGTCACGTATGAGCTCATTCACTATACCAGTGGCCGACGGAATACTCGCATGGAACATTCGTGCCATCTTATTTATAGACGTGTCACCAGACTGATATAGGTGAAGTAACAAATTACTTCTGACACGATTTTTTCTAATATCTATTACGGAATTGGGCTCTTCAGCAACTAGGTTCATAACATGTAAAGCAATACATTTTCATTTACTAAATATACGGCTATTATTAATATTTCTTAATAATTATATAAAAATGTGAAAAAGTTATCAAAAAGATTGTATAATCTTATTTTAGGTATGTAATCATTTGGCTACTGAAGGAAGAAGGATTATTTATGTTAACTCCTCTGCAATTGAAGCTTTTGACTCTTATCACTACATTGACCTACAATAAAGACACTGTTACTGCTTAAACTACTAATTTTGCGCAGTGTGTTCTCCTTTTAATTTATACTGAAACACCTTAGGAAGGTAAACTTCTGTTATATTCGTTTATTGCATAAAATGTCTATTTTAAAGAATGGTATTAGAAAAAGGGCTAGTCCTGCGTTCAACAGGTTCCTGGTATGAGGTGAGGGATGTCCGCGACGCACATATCTGGCAATGCAGGCTTAAAGGGAAATTCAAGAATCTGGGACTAAAAGTGACCAACCCGCTCGCTGTGGGCGATTATGTGCGTTTTGAGGTAGAGAATGAAACGGAAAATTTCGGTATTATACATGAAATACTTCCAAGGGAAAATTATGTAGTCAGAAGTTCTGTGCACAAAACTGCTCACGCCCATCTTTTGGCCGCCAATGTTGATCAGGCTATACTTATCGCCACGCTGATTTTTCCACGTACTTCATTAGGATTTATAGACCGTTTTTTGGTCGCCATTGAATCGTTCAGGATTCCGGGTGTAATCGTGTTTAACAAACAGGATTTGTTGAATGAGGAAATAAAGGAATTTCAGGATCAACTCATGGAGTTGTATGAGGGGCTGGGCTATACCTGCATGGCTACCGACGCGCTGCATAACGAAGGAATCCAAGAGTTAAAGGATTTACTTAAAGGAAAGGTATCTCTGTTTTCAGGTCATTCCGGTGTAGGGAAATCTACGTTGGTAAATGCAATTTCTCCCGGTCTTTCAATTAAAACGCAGGAAGTATCCACATTTGCTAACAAGGGCGTTCACACCACTACATTTGCAGAAATGTTTGAGTTGGAAAAGGATACTTTTATTATTGATTCACCGGGAATTAAGGAGCTTGGCTTGGCTGACATGAAGCCGGAAGAAATAAGTCATTACTTTCCTGAAATGCGTGACTTGCTTAATCAGTGCCGGTTCAACAATTGTCAGCATATCAATGAACCTGGTTGTGCGGTTAAAGACGCAGTGCAGGATGGACAAATTGCCTTTAGCCGGTATGAAAGTTATCTGAGTATGGTCGGCGGCGGGGATAACAGGAAGTGAAATTAAAATGGAGTGTGGATCATAAATGAAGGCAGATGTTTCGGAATGTTGAACATATCGGGATTGCAGTGAAGGATCTGGCTCAGGCCGAGGATCTTTACTCAAAGCTTTTCAACATCTTACCATATAAGAGAGAAACGGTCGATTCGGAGTCAGTTTCTACCTCATTTTTCCAGATTAATGAAACCAAGATAGAACTTCTTGAAGCTACCAATCCTGACAGCGTAATTGCAAAGTTCATTGAGAAAAAAGGGGAGGGCTTTCATCACATTGCTTATGAGGTAGATGACATTGTAGCTGAAATGGGAAGGCTGCAAAAAGAAGGCTTTATACTATTGAACGACACTCCCAAAAGAGGAGCAGACAACAAACTGGTTTGCTTTCTACATCCTAAAACTACAAATGGCATATTGATTGAACTCTGTCAGGAGATCAATCAATAATGACCAAAGTTGTAAAGGATTAAAACGGAAGACCAACTGCAATGTTTAGCACCAGGTTTTCTTTTCTCCAGGTTTTGCTTCCAAAATTAATTTCCTTGAACACCCAGGGGTTTTTGTAAACAACAGGAGCGTCCGGATCCCATGGTGCGTCCGGATCCGTTTCTATTGGCGTATTGGTATACCACGGTTTGCGGAAAGGAATAGCCAAGTCGAGGCGGAAAATAAGGAATGAGAAATCAAGGCGTAAACCGATACCACCACCAACAGCGACCTGTTTCAGGAAGGTATTTTTATTGAAGACAGATTCTGCTCCATAGCCGTCACCTACGTCACCTTTGTAAGACCATATGTTACCTGCGTCTACAAAAATAGCTCCATTAATAATGTCTGTAAATTTCATTCGTACTTCTGAATTCAATTCGAGCCTGATATCACCAAATGAATTGTAGCCCAATAATCTAACTGACGTCGTGTCTGCATTGTAGGCTCCCGGTCCCAATGAACGTGCACGAAAGGCACGCAAACCTACGCTACCACCAGCGAAGTACTGTTTGAATTGTGGCAATGGCGTATTTCTTGAATTTCCATACGGAATTCCTACACCTCCCACAAAACGGTTGGCCCATTTAATTTTTGAATTGATGGTTCTGTAATACCGCACTTCGCCATCAAATTTGGCAAACTGAAGAATTGGTACACCTAAAAAGTTTTTTGCTTGCGTGATGGATTTAGAATCTTTTTTTCCAAATAAGCTTAACAAGTTTCCACCATAGTCTACTCCTCCAATAAGTATAAACTGATTTTCACTAAATGGTTTTGGTGTGGGTCGGAAGGAAACCGTATAATTGGACCCCATGATAAAATAGCTTGTTTCAACCAAAGTAAGATACCTTTTCTTTTCCAATTCGGGAATACTTGGATCTTCAAGGATCTGTACATATCTCTCAAGATTATTAACCTTTGGGGAGACATAGTTCAACGCAATAGGTGTTAAAGTATGTTCCAGCCTGGAGTTTTTGCTCCATACGTACGACCAGTCTGCCCGAATTGACGTTGTTGTGTAAAAGTCTTTTTGAACTCTATTTTCATAATTTAAAGCCAACACGGTTTTAGGTAGAATTTGGCTTTTCTCTGGACGTACTCTATAAAACGGAATAACAAAACGAGGAAAAGACAAACTTGCCTGGGCACCATATCTAACAAATTCGTTACCGACTCTGTTAGGATTTTCTACTTTGTTTCCACCTAACTGTACGTCGAAACCATAGTATGCACTAAGACTAAGAATTTCTGCGCCTCTGAGGAAATTACGGTTCTTCCAGTTTAGGTTTAGCTCCATCCCTCCAAGGTTATTGGATTTTGTACTGGCACTTACGCTGGTCTGTAATGACTTCTTTTTCATAGGAGCCAGATCGTAACGCACATCCAATAATGCCGAATCGGATCTGGGGACAAGCTCAAAAGTGTTTTTGACAAATTTGAAATTCTGAAAATTTACAAGTCTTGTTACAGATACATCCTGGGTTCTGTTGGTATACAAGTTCCCCTTTCGGAAACCAATTGCGTCATAAAAGATCCGTCGTTTGTAGAGCTCTCCGGGATCTGTTACCTGAATACCTCTGCGACGCGGTTGTCTTAGTGCCGTGCTATCTGCATCAGCGGTTTCTTTTGTTCCTGTATTAACAAAAATATTGTTGATGTAATACTGCTTCAATGCTGTTTGAGCCGTCTCCTTTTTTACTTCCAGGTAAATGTTTACCTGCTGCGGACCTAGTGTTGAATCCTGTCTGTCGATTGTGGAGTCGACCTTTGCAATAACGTAATCCGGGTTGAAATAATAATATCCCTTTCCTTTTAATTCCTGATCGATGCGGGAACGCTCCGCTGTAACCACATCCAGCCGGATGGGGTCTCCTTTTCTTAAATATGTGCTTTTTCTGGCGTTAACGAGATCTTTATTAAATCCGGAGCTATCGGGTACAACGTAATTAACCTGGTTGATAAAATATCTTGGCATTACATATGCTTCGTATTCAGCAGTGGCCGTTTTTTTCTTTGAAACTTTCAGTTTTCCTTTGGCTGAAGATCGGTAATAACCTTCGTTGTCCATGTAGCCCACCATATTGGCGGCATTGATGTCCAACAGGCGCTGTGTAGCAAAAACAGGTGGCTCGCCCAGTTTTTTTCTGAACCAGCTTTTCAACCCGCCTTCATCTTTAGGCTCACCAATAAAATAGTGGAACCAAACTTTCCAGGGAAAACCGAACAAGGTTTTGTTTGGAGTAGGTTTAATGATTGCTTCAAGTCCTTCTTCCAGCCCCGAAACATTGGGTTTGGAAATTGAATCGGGCTGTACCTTCACATTATTGCCAACATAGATACTTTGCCCTTCCGGTACATATTTTTGAACCGAACAGCTGCTCAACGCAATGCATATCACAAAGAAGGCTAATATACTAATTCTCATTTTTTTGCTTTTGGAAAATTTCACGGAACAAATCGTAGTCTGCCGTCACAATAAAACTAACTCCGGTTTCGATAATAAAACCTTCAAGAATGGACTGATATTGATTTTTTCGATAACCACGGAATAAATAGCGTCCGTCTTTACTTAGTGAATAATCAAGCGCAATGTTGTCGAATACCTGAGATGAACTTGGTGTCTGACTTTTGCTTTCGAGCTCAAAGTTTTTACCAACCGATATTTTAAGTCGGTCGCCCATAAATGCCTTGCTCAGTCCTACATTCAAATCCGTACGTGCACCGGCAGCCTGGTCCGTAGTCGAGTTAAGATCGAGATCCAGATTGACACCTTTTACCAGATCCGAAGCCAAATTATTCAGCTGATCGCTGAGAAGCTGACTCACACTCTGGCGGGCAATTGCCTCGGCACTGGAACCAATATTGAAGCCCGATGAGGTTTGCTCTGTGATAAATTTATTGGTGATAAGGAGTGCAAACGCCTGTTTGTTCATTTCAGACGGATTGTTTTTCATATCATTCCAGAACGTCTGATCCGAAAGGCTTTTTTGTACTGTTTGAGATACATCCTTCTGAGGTTGAACATTAAATGTGATGTTCGGAGCTGACAGGTTTCCGGTAATGATAATCTGCACTTCGATAGGGATTTTTCGGTCGCCTTTGTAATTGTTGTCTATTGAGCCCGGATCCACCATTACCTCGTAAACGGCAGTAATGTTCAGATCGGCTTTCATCGGATCTCCCGTCCAGATGAGGTTACTTCCTTTTCTTATTTCAAACTGTCTCTTAAGAATCTGAAGAGTCAGGTCGTAAGATCCTTCGGTCAGGTCATAAGCGCCAATCAAATAAAGCTGGCCATTGGGAGCAACACCTGTATTCAGCTTCGCATTTCCTTTTAGTTGAATATTGTCACCATTGAGCTCATCAATCACCACTTTAAAGTTCGACTTGTCGTCCACATCTATATCCAGAGATATTTCCGATGCGAAATCGACCATGATTTGCTGGGCGGCGGCGGAGTCTGCTTTTACAACTTGTGTGGAATCGCTCATGTCAACAAATTCGATCACACCTTTGCTTGCATCACCTGTTTCGGTGGCCTCATTCGTCATCACAAAGGTGATATCGCTTCCCGGATCCACCTTCACAGTTCCATCTACAACTGACTTGCTTCCTTTTCCTTTTACGGTCAAATTCGCATCAATGGTAGCTTTGCCATAAAACATTTCGTTTTGTTTCTGGGTGGAATTCAAAACAGTGAAATTCTTGGCACCAATGGTCAGATTGTAACCCACATCAGGCAAAGTGGCAATGTTCACATTCCCATTAATTTTCATCTGCTGTTTAAGCGAATCGGAAATAACAAAGTTGTTGAAATTTATGTTCTGCCCGTTGAACTGAATCTTTTGTTTGTCCAGAGAGTACCTTGCACCCAGTTGTGTTACGTTAAAAGCGACATTATCAAAGTCAACAGAACCATCCAGTTTCGGACTGTCAGTCGAACCGGTGATTTTAGTCTTTCCGCTGAGATTGCCTGTTGCTTTCTGCAATTCGCCAAAGCTGAAAGCCTCCACTGTTTCAGCGCTTAACTTCCGTAAATCCATGTTGAAGTTGAGGGCATTTTTTTCGTCTTTTAAATTATAGCTACCTCCCATACGCATGTCGTTTTTATCACTAACAAGCGACATGCCCACACGAATCAGGTTCTCAGTTTCATTGGTAGAGCGCAGACTCAGATTTCCGACTGGTATTTTCATTACAGCCAGATCGTCAATCGTCAGCTCTCCTGTATACACCGGAGAAACCATATAATTGCTCAGTAACACTTTGCCTTTGAGTAAGCCAGTTGCCATGGTAGAGTCGCGGGTAGCGATGGCAATCATAGGTCCGATGGCAATATTATTCATTTGAATATCCAGCGGGCTGTTTGGTTCGGGAGTTGTTGAGTTAATGATCAAAGACTGATTCCCGTCTTTAATCACCAGATTGCTAACAAAAACGCTATCTGTCGCATATTGCACATAGCCGGAAGTGTCTGTTTCCCAATTGCGATAATTGAGAAGCAATTTGTCGCGAAGGTTGAGGCGGTATCTGTTATCCGCAACCAGCAAGTCTCCTTTTAGCGAATGCTGTTCTACCAGAGCCGAATCTCTTACGGTAAAATCAAATTTGAGATCATTATTTACGATATCACTTTCAAGAGATGCATTCTGCATTCTGAATCCGCCGGTATTTACAAGTCCAATGGTGGAGTTTAGCACAGCATTCTGTTGCAGGTTACTGAATTTTACCCTTACGTTTTCTGTACGGATACTGTCATATTCTACAACGGGAATATGCAGGCTCGCTACAATCGAAGAATCTTGCTGGTTGTCGAGTTTTGCTTCAAAACGGATCGGCTTCATTTCTGTGAGCTGCGGAGCTACTATTTTGAAAACCGGGTGGTTGGTTACCGTCGCATCCAGCGTGAAATTGACAGGTTTCGTAACAGGTGTATAGGTGATTCCCGGTGCTTTGAAGTTTTTACTCACTTCGGTGAATAACGCATCCGCAAGTTCGGTATATACAAATTCACCTTCCATTTTCGCTTTCAGGAATGGCGAATCAATAATAGCCTGGCGTTGTCCACTCGAATCCGTAAGGCTCATATTGATATCCGAAACGCCAACTGGTTTGCCATGATGGGTCAGCACCAGATCGGCGATATTAACTGTACCCAATGGGTTTTCAGGATTTGTAGATGGCATATCCACTTTGATATCGCCTTTAATCTGCAAAGAATCCGCATAAAAATTCAGTGCAGTCAGATCAAGGTGATCGATGTTGACATCACCTTTTACAGATGGGAATTCTTTGGAAAGGTCGGCCTGTCCGTCAATGTTTACCTTTATATTGGCGTCATTCATTTTCGCCGAGATATCAGCCAGACCTCGGTCAACTTTTCCGTTTAATGTAAGATTTCTGTACACATAACCCTTAATATCTGCACTTTGAACCGTACCGTTCAAACTTGCCTGCATGCTTTTGGGATCGTATCCAACACCGCTTACATCTGTTGTGAGGGTAAGTTTGCCCATCTCTTCGGGCGGTTGCTTCATCAGTTTACCCAGGTCAAAATCCTGAAAACTTAATGTACCATTGTATTCTGCCTGAATACTGTCGGTGATGTTTTTCAGATTCCCGGCAAATGTACCAATGCCGAAAGAAGTATTGATGGTGGTATTCAGGGTAAGGTTGGCCATTGAACCATTCACTTTTCCTGATATTTTGATCTGTTCCGGTAATTCTATTGAGGCTGGTAATGCGCTGTCCGGAAGCATTTTTAGCAAGTCCTGCTTCGTGGACGACAGCTCGCCAATATTCATGTCCAATGCCAGTTTATCTGCATCAGGCAATCCTCGCACACGTCCGTCGAGGCTTAGCACGGTACCATCCAGCATGGTGAATTTTGTTTTGGAAATAAGCATATTGTCAACGGTCCCTGTTACCAATCCGCTTCCATTAAGTGCTCCGTTGGGTTCTTTATCAAATGGTGGCGTCGTTGCCAGATCGGGTACGAGCAACAACAGGTCGGCAAAAGCAACACGACTGTCGGTCAATTTGAGCCTGATGTTTACTTTGGCAATGTCTTTGGTTAGTTCATCCAGATTTTTGTACCGGAGTACAAGTTCATCCCGGAGGAGCGTATTTGGGGTTTTTAGGAATAAATTTTTCAGATAAGTTTGCTCATTTCCGTAAGCAAAGTTGGTGCGAAACTGATCTATTCTGAATCCGCTTTTATCTCTGAAAGAGCCGGATTTTAGCGCGCCTGCAATGTTTTCAGGCGAGAAGATGAACTCCTGTAAATCGATGTTAAGGTCTTTTATGTCTAAGTGACCATAATCAAGGCCTTTCGGTATTTTTGGAGAATTGAAATCGTCGTAACGCAAGTTGTTATTAACAAGCGCAATTTGGCCGATTTTTACATCCCAGCCAGAAGCTTCATCCGGAGATTTTGACGGGGTTTTTGCTACTTCTTCAGGAGTGGTTGTCGCTTTATCAATTTCTTTGCCCAATTTTTTAGCACCGTTGGTTGCCTTTTTAGCGAACTCAGCATAAGCAGTCATGTTTTCCAGATTGATGTGTTGGATGTCAACATGCTGGCTACCCATAAATATCTTGTTGATCTTTCCTTCCAGTTTGCCAACGGTTACACCATTTTTTAATCCGGAGGTTTCATCGGTGAACACCCAGTCGAACTGGCGAATGTCAATATCTCCCAATTTAAGATCCAGAGAGTCGGCAGGATTTGATGGTGTGGCAGTAGTGTCTGTTTTTAGTGCCGCATACATCCGGAGTTTGGCACCGCTGTTCAGCAGCATCACTTTCGTAGGATGGTATTGAGAAAGTGAAGGATTAAACTTGTCAAACTGAACCGAACCGGAATCGATTTTTGCTTCGGCATCCGTACCTATAACAGCATCTCGGTACGACAAACGGACATCTTTTAGCGCAATCCGATCCAGTCGCATTTCCATCGGTGCGGATGTGGTGTCGACAGGAGCGGGTTCTTCGGGACCGGCAAAGGCATCGACAATAAACTGAAAATTGAAAACGGTATCAGGTAGCGTACGATAAATATTTGCATTTATTCCTTCCAGCTCTACTTTGTTGATTCCTACATTGCCTTTTATCAGACTATACATGTCCAGATCTACATACAGCCTTTTTCCGTATAGCAGCGTATCACCTTTCTGGTCTGCGAAATAGACGCCTTCAAGCATAATCCAGTCGGGTACATCAAAGCGAACCTTTTCAATGTTGAGATTGGTCTTGAGCTTTTTTCTAAGGTATGAGTTAGCCTGGTCGGTCAGGAAATTTTGTCCGGTTGGAGTTTGAATGCCCCATATAAGAACACCTATCAGAATTAATATCGTCAGGAGAATGACCGCCAATACTTTCAATACCTTTTTCATTCCTATAAGTTAAGCCTGGTTCTAAGGTCAATCCAGGCAATTTGCAAACTCATTAATCTAAAAAAACTGGATAGTTATGATTAGATAACTATCCAGCATTAAACGCTTATATTTCTTAACTCTGAATTATCGCTTGAATACCTCGGGAGCGATAGTCTGATTTACATTCAGGCTTGATGTAACAGTTACAGGCTTTTTATCTCTGCTGTTAACTTGTACAATCTTTGTTGGGTAGCTAATTCCGTAAGGCGACTTCACATAGCTGGAATATGTTGATACTGTTTCAACTCCAGCTAATGTTTCACGCTGACGAACTAGTAAACCGGTTGTTGCATCAAAATAAAGATTGTATTTAATTCCTTTACCCTGCATTTCCACATGGTTGGTTGTAACACCATTTACTGCTTCTGTACCTACAGTTGTTGCAATCAGTCCTCTTTTTTGGTAATCAATGAACGGAGCAAGGTTTTCATAAATTTCATACCTCATGTTTTCCTGCTCTGCCTGGCTCAGGTCTTTCACATCAATTTTATTACCAATTGGAACCTTGATCCATCCTTCATTTGGCTTTACACCGTATTCGAAGTTACGTCTCATGATCACTTTGGATTTGTACATGGATTGTTCCGGAATAGATACCGAAACGTTTGCCTCAAATGGTGCAGCCGATGCAGATGCATAGCTTCTTTTCAGGCTGTAAGATTTTATGCCATCCCACAATGCTTTGCCACCAGTAGCTTTATAATAGTTGGCAAATATAGAATCCGCTGGTAGTTTTTGGGCAAAAGTAAGCGTGTGTATTAAAAGCAGTGCGATTGAGATACTTAAGATCTTTTTCATGTTGACTTTGTTTTTATTTTGATTTGTACAATAGTAATACGAATTACACAAGAGTAAGTAATTCTTACAACATTTTTTTAGAGTGTTCTTATTGTACAAAGTTTAAATCAAGCGCCACCGTTAACTTTTGTTAACTTCAAAATTAAAGTAAGCAATAATTATTCCAATACACCCAGAACAGATCGCAGAGGCGAAATATCTTTGCATAATGTAAAATCAGAATACATGAAGTTGTCCAAATGAGGCATGTACTGTAAAAGCAAGAGGGAAACATGAATCGAACCTTCATGTTTCCCTCTAAATATGATTAAACCTTGTTGATTAGGCACCACTGCCACTCCTGCTGGATATTTTACCAAACCTATAATTAAAGCTTAGGTTGATCAATCGGTTGGTTTGCTGCCACAAGGAATTCTGTGAATAAGTCTCTGTGGCTAGCTGGCTTTTATATGCTCGTGAGAGAAATATATCTTGTATGTTGAAAGAAACTGTTGCTTTTTTTTCCAATAAATCCTTTCTAATCCCCATATTGGCAACAAAGACTCCTTCCCTTGTTCCTTGCGCAATGGCTCTGGGGCCTTCATAATTGAGGTAGGCCGATGCTCTGAAATCCATGGGAAGCTTTATGAAGGCGTTCAGATTTCCTGAGTAACTCCAGGTGCGGTTGTCGATCTGCGCCATGGCAGACACCACCTCACTACGGAAAACCCGTCCGCTTCCATTTATCTTTAAAACTTCCCAAACCGTCTTGGAAAAGTCGGTTTCAAACCCATAGGCCATTTCTCTTCCTACGTTGTCGTACCGGCTTAGTGCAATGCCGTTTTCGTCAATGGTCCTGATCCGGGTAATGGCATTGTTGGAATAATCCATAAATAATGAAGGTCCCCAACCGCCGGAAGTTTCATAGCTGGAATAGCCTAATTCTGCCTTATGGGTGAATTCTGGTTTCAGGTCCGGATTACCTGTCTGAATATTACGAGGATCAGAAACGTCGGTAAATGGATTTAGCCAGTCGGCTTCAGGCCTTTGTACCCGACGGCTGTAATTCAGTTTTAATTGTGAAACGTCATTAAACTTTCGCGTAATGGCAAGCGAAGGAACCAATGTCAGGAAATGAACGCCAAACTGACGGTTGCTGCTGATCTGATTAATATCCTGATTGTAATCCGTCACACGCAAGCCAGCTCTGATTCCCCACATGTCCGTTTTCTTGCTGAATGTCATGAAACCGGTGTAGGTCTGATCTTTATAACCGAAAATGTTACTAATCCGGGGATCAAAAACAAATTCCTGATTTTCTGCATTGAGATTATAAAATGAATTGGTGTTGTCGCTGGTATTAAATCGTGACCGTATTCCAACTTCCAGCGTAGCCTTGGGGGTAATTGGCCAGGTGTAATCTGAATTTAAGAACAAAGATCTCCTGTTATTGTTTCGAAGGTTTTTCTGATGACGATCCAGACTGTCGATGTTGCTTTCCTGATCAAAAAAGGAATCATTACCCGATTCTCCCAGGGAATAGTTAGCTGTAAATGAAAACAGCTGATTCTCCTTATCAAACTTTTTCCGGTAGTCGAGACTCATATTCATGCTTTCGCCATTGCCATTGCCCCGATTAATTCTCGTGAATTCTTCTTTTATTGAACCGTCTCCGAAAGTGGTCTGGTTTAGTATATCACTTCTGTTTCCACTGTTATTGCGGGAATAATTTGCTCCAACTTCCAGGGTATTTTTCTCGTTGAAATCGTAATTTAAACCAAGTCTTCCAAAAATGTTTTTGTTGTTATTTTCACCTGTTCCTGTCTGTTGCAGGAACGTGGGCGTTTCGGATATGAAATTTTCGCGGTTCAGGCTTCTTTTGGAATACCTGTTTGTCGACTGCGCGTTTATCGAGGAAGTAAGTCCGAATTTACCGGCTTTGTAATTGACATTCCCTGACGCACTATTGTTCTTTTTGTTACCCAGACTAAGCCTTGCTCCTCCGTTTGTACCTCGTATTTTCACCTTTTTTGTAATGATATCGATAACTCCGGACGCGCCTTCGCCTTCATACTTGGCAGAAGGTGTTGTCATCACCTCAATTCTCTCGATCAGATTGGCAGGGAAAGATTGCAGGATAGTTGGCAAGTCGTTACCATAAAGATTGGAAGGTTTTCCATCAATAAGGACCACCACATTTCCTTTTCCACGCACCTGCGGATTGCCGTTTTCATCCAGAGATACCGCCGGAAGCTTTTCCATGAGATCGCTCACGCTGTTGCTCGAGGCAAGCAGGTCCTGACCAATACTTATGATTTTCTTGTCGATGTCATCCACGATCATGGATTTTTCGGCAGTGATGGTGACTTCGTTCAGTTTTTGCGCTTCCGCAACCATTACGAGCATACCTAAGTCAATCACATTTGCTTCTGTCGCAACGCTTACATTAGGAACAAAGAGGGTTTGATAGCCGATGTTCGTAACCCGAACAATGTAATTGCCGGGCGTTACATTGGGAATGCTAAATACCCCGTTTAAATCGGCAACACTGCCCACCGCAAGAGACGAATCTTTAGCCGCCAGCAAAGCAACCGTAGCAAAACTGACACCGGTATTGTTAGGAGCTTCAACAACTTTGCCGACAAGATTGCCACCAGCGATAGATGACTTTTTTTCGGCAGCGTAGGAGACAGATAGAGCGCTACCCAAAAGGAATAGCGTGACAAGAGGTACAAGAAAAGAGTTACTCTTCACAATCAGGATTTAGGTTATGTTAGGGATTAGGTATGCGGCTAGTATAGTGTAAGGCCAGTCCTTATTGTAGAATGTCCTTACAAATGCATTTTATGATTTTACCGTTATAGGTTGTAACGCACTTTCGATGCAATATAATACATAAAATTACAAGAAAATCAATATACGCAGTATTTTAGTTGGTAAAGTGAGGTTAGCTCGTACGTTTTGAGGAATATTATGGTAGTCTGCGGATTAGCACTTTTCCGGTCTGAGTAGGAGGGACAGATTTTTTGGAGCTGATAATGAAAAATGAGATTCTCTCCTGAAGGTTAATTTTTGCTATTTGATAAAGACAGAATAATTGAGAAAAATGCTGTTTGTGTTATATTTACGTTTATGATAATAAAGAAAACATGGACAAAGGGAAGAGAAAAATTCGGATTTATGAAGATATGAATGGTCCTTATCTGGAATCACTCAAGCAAGGATTAAGTGAATCACCAGAGGTACGTTATCGAAAGTTTTTTGAGGAAAAAATAAGATTCAATAAAATTATGGGCACTCAGAAAGATCCGAATGCCAGACGCACAATCGAGATAAAGGAAGCAACATGGATTTAGAAAATGATATTTTTCTTGATTTTACAAGATGTGCCGAAGTTAAGAAACTAGAGTATATGGTTATTGGCGGTTTTGCGATGTTTCTGAATGGGTTAAATCGTGCCACAAATGATATAGATATTTGGATGAAACCCACTGAGGAGAACGGACAAAGATTAATAGAAGTTTTGCTCTGTATGGGTTACGATGAAGAAGATTTGGGTAAGCTTATCATGATGAAATTTACTGAAAGTCAAGTGTTTGGGCTTAATAATGAATTAGATATACTAACATATGTGCATCACAAATTTGATTTTGATACTCTTTTCACACGCTCACGAAAATTTGAGAATGCTCAAAAGAGTACAATTCATTTTTTACATTTAAATGACCTGCGAGAGTTGAAGATTTTAGCCCGACGTCCACAGGATCTGCGCGATGTAGTTATGATAGATGATTTTTTGGAGATAAAAAACAAAGGTGAATCAGAAATTTGATCAAAAATAAAATCCCAATATCAACCCGTCCCTTTCTACAAACCTTCTATTTTTGCAACATGTATAAATTTCTTGTTGCACCTGTTCTTTTTCTCTTTGACGCAGAGCGCGTTCATTACTTCGTTTGTGAGGTTTTACACCTGGCGTTCAAGATTCCATTTGTTCCGCAGATTTTGCGTTCTCTGTATACCTTTGAGCATCCTGACCTCGTACAGGAAGTTGCTGGTCTGCGGTTTCGTAATCCGGTTGGACTTGCAGCAGGTTTCGATAAAAATGCTGAAATGGTGGATCAACTCGAAGCACTTGGATTTGGTTTTATTGAGATTGGAACGCTTACTCCAAAAGCCCAGCCGGGCAATCCACAACCACGTTTGTTCCGTCTAAAATCAGACAAGGCTCTGATAAACAGAATGGGCTTTAACAACAAAGGAGTTGAGGTAGCGGCAGCAAAACTTCGTCACAGAAAATCCAAAATACTGGTTGGTGGTAATATTGGGAAGAATAAAGATACCCCTAATGATCAGGCGCTTAGTGATTACCTGACCTGTTTCAGAGAACTTTTCGATGTAGTTGATTATTTCGTGGTCAATGTAAGTTCACCCAATACACCGGGACTGCGTGAATTGCAGGAAAAAGAGCCGCTAACGGCGCTCCTTGGTGAATTACAAAAACGCAATAAAGAGAAGTTTTCTCCGAAACCCATTTTCCTTAAAATAGCACCGGATCTTACGAATAGTCAGTTGGATGATATTGTTGAAATTGTGAAAACGAGCGGAATTGCCGGCGTAATTGCAACAAATACAACCATCAGTCGTGAAAATTTAAAGACTTCCGCATCAGAAATTGAAAGTATTGGGGCGGGAGGATTAAGCGGCGAACCACTCGCACATCGCTCGACGGAAGTAATTCGCTACCTTTGCGAGCGATCCGGAAACGCATTTCCTGTGATAGGCGTTGGAGGAATCTCAACACCCGCGCAAGCACTCGAAAAACGCAAAGCAGGAGCAAGCCTGGTGCAATTGTACACAGGTTTTATTTATGAGGGTCCTGGTCTTGCCAGCAGAATATGCAAAGCAATGGTCAGCCGATGATCGACCCATAACTTACCAATCCACTTCACACATTCCAAGCATAATTAGATGGCAGTTAATAAACCCCGGGGAAATACACAACGGCAGCAGGAAGAAAAAGCCACGGGTTCACGTCTCCGTTTTTCGGTTGATTGGGAAGGTATTTTTTCAAGTCCAAAAGGTACGCTTGCGTGGGGTATCTTTTTCATCGTTTTAGGTCTTATCATGGAGGTATCTTTTATCTCCTACATTTTTACCGGCATAAAGGATCAGAGTGTCGTCGATGGCCTGAGTCAGCAGTCGATCAGAGATGCAGGGCGACAAACGCGCAATGTACTCGGGGTGCTTGGGGCAACCATATCACACATTTTTGTTTACCGCTGGTTTGGAATCAGTGCCATTTTAATTCCGATCGTTTCCATTCTCGGCGGTTGGAAAATTGCCTTTAAAAGAGAACCGTACGTACTTAGTAAGATAACCAAAGAAGTAATTTTCTTCCTGATATGGGGTAGTACGCTCATGGGATATGTGATTCTGATGAGCAATCAGGAAAGCAGCCTGAGTTTTATTTCAGGAGGCCTGGGTTATGCCATCAACGTTATTCTGTTCGACTGGCTTAAATGGGGGAGCATCATACCGATACTTTTCGCCTTATTCCTCTTCGCTGTTTATTTCTATGATTTCAGAGATGCAATAGAAACCTGGCAGAGCAGAAACTTTAAACCCGAACCTTTGACTGATACTACTGCCAACGAAACGGACGGCGTTGCGTCGCCGGTTGAGGTGAAAGAAGTAGTGGAGGAAAGTAAATATGTGTCGGTAGTGGACGACACTTATGACGATGTTGAAGAAGATGAGGCAGAGTTAACGGAAGAACTGGAGGAAGCTGAGGCAGAGACACAGGAGGAGGCACAGCCCGAACCGGAACCGCAATTAATTATAGAGGAGCCAGTAATGGTGCCGATACCTGTGAGACCGGTAATTCCTGGTGAGTTGACGTTGGAAGTGGAGGAAACTGTAGTGACCGAAACGGAAGAGCTTGTAGAGGAAGATGTAAACGCGTCCATTTTACGTGAGTTCGGACAGTATGACCCTACACTTGATTTGCCTTCATATCAGTTTCCGGATGTATCACTGATGAATGAAGTCATCGAAAATGCGCACGAAAAAGTATCGCATGATGAACTTGAAGGAAATAAGAAGAGGATTGTAGAGACGCTCGGTAGCTATGGAATCAATATCTCCAAGATTAAAGCAACCATTGGGCCAACGGTGACGCTGTATGAGATCATTCCGGAAGCGGGCGTGCGTATCTCGAAAATCAAAAATCTTGAAGGAGATATCGCACTAAGTTTAGCTGCACTTGGAATTCGTATTATAGCACCAATGCCGGGACGCGGAACGATCGGTATTGAAGTGCCGAACAAGAACCGCGAGACCGTATTCATCAGGTCGGTATTAGCAAACGAGCGTTTCCAGAAGTCTACTTATGACCTTCCGGTGATTTTGGGAAAAACGATTTCGAACGAAATCCACATTGCAGATCTTGCCAAAATGCCTCACTTACTGATGGCCGGAGCTACCGGACAAGGAAAGTCTGTGGGATTGAACGTGATTCTGGCCTCGCTTATCTACAAGAAACACCCGGCCGAGCTGAAATTCGTATTGGTGGATCCGAAGAAAGTGGAACTTACACTGTTCAATAAGCTGGAAAGGCATTTTCTAGCCAAGTTGCCAAACTCTGGTGAAGCGATTATTACGGATACCAAAAAAGTAATTTTTACGCTGAATTCATTATGTATTGAAATGGATTCGCGATATGACTTGCTGAAAGAAGCATCAGTTAGAAACCTGAAAGAATACAACTCCAAGTTTGCGCAGCGCCGGTTGAGCCCCGAAAAGGGGCACCGATTCCTGCCGTATATTGTTCTGGTTATTGATGAGCTTGCCGACCTGATGATGACCGCAGGTAAGGAAGTGGAAACGCCGATTGCCCGTTTGGCCCAGCTTGCCCGTGCTGTCGGTATTCACCTGGTGGTTGCCACGCAGCGTCCTTCCGTAAAAGTTATTACGGGTTTGATCAAGGCCAACTTCCCTGCACGTCTGTCGTTCCGGGTTACTTCCAGTATAGATTCCCGTACCATTCTTGATGCCGGTGGTGCTGAGCAGTTGGTAGGCCAGGGAGATATGTTACTTTCAATTAATTCGGAAGTGATCCGTTTGCAATGTCCGTTTATCGACACCCGGGAAATTGAAGATGTCTGCGATTTCATTGGGTCTCAACGAGGTTACGCCGAAGCTTACGCACTTCCTGAATACGAAGGAGAAGATGGAGCAGAAGGCAAGAGCGAGGTGAATGTGGATGATTTTGACGGTTTGCTTCCCGAAGCAGCACGTTTGATCGTGACGCATCAGCAAGGCAGTACTTCTCTGATCCAGCGCAAAATGAAACTGGGTTACAACCGTGCCGGCCGTATCATGGACCAATTGGAATCGATTGGTGTGGTAGGACCGTTCACAGGTAGTAAAGCCAGAGATGTGATGTTTATGGATTTGGGCGGACTGGAAGATCACTTGCGTAGCATGGGCATCAACTAAGTTTTCCAACAACGTCTCTCCGTTTGTTCAGGGTATATATTAAACCATTCCTTTTCGGGTTGGTCTAAATTTTGTAGTAATCAGATTTTAAAAGCATTTATTTAAATAACCCGCTAAGAACCAAATTGTTCATTATGAAAAAAATAAAAATTTCGATATTTCTTCTGGTCTTTTCAGTTTTGAATATCGTAGCGTCCAATGATGCGGCAGCACAAGGAGATAAAAAATCGACTGCGATTCTGGATGCGATGAGTGCCAAATATCAGAAGATCAAGTCTTTCAAGGCGTTGTTTACCTATGCGCCGGAAGGTGGCAAGGCGCTGAAAGGTGATGTGACTGTGAAGGGTACCAAGTTTCGTCTTAAAATGGCTGGACAGGAAATATACAACGATGGTAAACTCATGGCGACGTACATTAAAGAAACCAACGAAGTGAATTTGCAGGATTTCGATCCTACGGCAACAGGCGACCTGGATCCGACCAAGATTTATTCAGCTTATAAAAAAGGATTTAAGTACGCTTTTCTGAAAGAGGAAAAAGTAGGAAGCCAGGTTGTGGAAGTGGTGGAATTGACTCCCACCAACAAAAATAGCCAGGTAAGTAAGGTGCAAATTCAGGTGAATAAAGCCGATAAATCTATTAATAACTGGAAGATTTTCCAGAAAAGTGGAGACAAGGTAACTTACAAACTGGACCAGTTTCAGCCGGATGTTAATGTGGCAGATACCTTTTTTACCTTCAATGCCAAACAATATCCAGGCGTGGAGGTTGTCGATTTGAGATAAAAGAATTTTTTAAAGATTATAAAAAAATGGGTGTCCGCGTTTGTCGCAGGCACCCATTTTTGGTTTTGATTCAACCATCATTTCTTCTCCTTCGCCTGTTTCAACGCCTGCGTTGTTGTGTAATATTTGGCGATCATGTTTGGTACTTCCCATTCAGGCAGTTTTCCGGCTTTCAGATATTCCATATACTTGTTGGCAACTTGTGCGAAATGCGCTTCGTGGCCATTATCGTATTTTGCAGGAATACTGATTTCCCAGCCAGCTTTGTTTTTCTTCAATTCAATGCCCGGGAATTTGTCCTGAACTGATTTAAAGCTTGCTGCTACCGCGTCTTCATAAACTTTGCCCTTTTCTTTTGTTTCAATGTACAGTACCGGTTTGTATTTCTGATCTTTCCCCTGGCGCACAATCAGGTTCGCTTTAGAGCCTTTCATGATCGAATAATGCGTGTCTCCGGTTCCTTCGGGAGCCTGAAAATTCCAGATCACGGAAACCTTCGCGTGCACACCTTTAAGTGTATAATTCAATTCTCCGTTGGAATATACGTTCAGTGTACTGTCTGTCACATCCTTTTTCAGGAAGTCAGGATAAGTATCACTTTTAGTCACCAGCTTAAACTGCGAGGGAGTGATTTTGGTAGCAGTACGTTTGGTAGAAAGCAGGTTTATGTCGTTTTTATAATCCAAAATGACATTTGGAAAGCAGCTCCACTGAACCAGGTCAACAAGGTGCGTGGTTACATCCACCATTCCTTCACCTTGCTGATTCACGTCAAAAAACCACGACGGACGAACCAGTGCTTCTCCTGAAATGTATTTGAAAAAGTGATGTACACTTTCTTTTACAACAGACGGATCCGTTGGTGTTCCTTTTTGCAGTTCTCCGAAAATATCCGGAAGTGCTGCCAGCTCGCGTTGCAATGTGTTGGTGATCTCGTAACGTTCCGTCATGATATCGTACAGCAGCACCTTGTTTTTCTCAGCACTGGTGAATGCTTCCTGTAATTTATCAAATCCGGCAGCGTCAATAGCCATCGGTTTGTCGGCCAGTACATTCAAACCTGCGTCCACCGATTTCTTGATAAAATCTGTCTTCTTTTGATTATTCCCCGCTAAAACAACGACGTTACCTTTTTTCTCAGATAACATTTTATCCAGGAAATCAGCACCTGTGTATACTTCCTCTTTCCAGCTGGTCGGTTCTTCGGCACGGGTGTTGTACTTGTCGATTTTGTCAAGATATGCCTTCACGTCCGGACCTTCGGAAGCGTAAACGTGCACCACGGAATCAACATCTGCATACATGGACTTTTGTACCAATGCAGCATGAAAATGCCCGGGTTCCACAACAATAAGGCTCAAAGGTTTTTTAGATTCCTGAGACTCTTCCTTCTTTTGACTACATCCCTGGTTCAATGCTAATATGCCTGTTACGGCGATCATAAACAGTTTTCCCTTCATTTGATTTTGATTAAAATTCAGCGGCTAAACGTTAATAACTGGCTGCGGTTACAATTTTACTCTATATTTTTTTGAGAAGATTGAGATTGTTTGACTTCAAATGGATTATCAACTTCTTTCAAAACGAGCCTGTATCCATCATACCCTATTATAAGACGCAACTTTCCCCAGTTTCCCTGAACTGTCCTTGTCAATAAACAAAACTGCATTGGGATGATTTCGCAGAATGGTTGAAGGAAATTCTTCACTGATGCTTTGCATAACCGTATTGAGTACTGCTTCCGCTTTTGTTGTACCCGGAACCATGCAATAAGCAAAACGCGCTTTCATTAAAGCGGTGATCGTGAGGGTGATTGCATCTGTGGGTACATCGTTCAGTGTTTCAAAACATTTATCGTTTACCTGCTGATTACGGCTTGCCAGATCCAGCTCAACTTTCTTGGCTAAAACAGGGTCGTTAAAATCGGCCACATGCGGATCATTAAAAGCAATATGCCCATTTTCTCCAATACCCAGACAAACGATATCAGCAGGAAATTTTTCCAACAAATCCTGATAGCGTTCACATTCCTGATCAATGTCGGTAGCGTTACCGTTTATATAGAAAATAGAACCGGGGTTCACGCTGTCGAATAATTTGACTTTGAGGAAATTGCCAAAATTCTGAGACGCCTCAGCAGAAAGACCAACATATTCGTCCATGTGAAAAGCATTGATCCTTTCCCATGCAATATCTTCCTCAGCTGCCAATGTTGCTAAAAACTCATTTTGTGAAGGTGCGGAAGCAAAAATAATATTTACCTGTTGCTGAACGTCAAGCAATTCACGGACTTTATCAGCCATCATTTTGGCGGCTGTTTCACCCAACTCCTGCCTTGTATCAAACGTGCGTATGAATAAATTATCGACTTTCATATCTGTATATTTAAGTGTGTAGTTCCAGGACGGATTCTACAAATGGATTAACGTTGGTTTTCAGGAGCGGCGTAAATAATACGTCCACCCACAATGGTTTTTTTTACATCAATATTCTGGTCAAAAATGACAATGTCGGCGTCTTTTCCTATGACGATGCTGCCTTTTTTGTTTTCCACATTCATGATCCTGGCAGGTGTAGCTGAAATCATTCTTATGGCATCAAGAAGCGAAACATCTGCCATTTGAATCATGGTTCTTACAAGCCGGTCGGCGGTGGAAACGCTTCCTGCAAATGAGCTGCGATCGGGTAATTTGGCTACGCCGTCTTCTACAATCACTTTCAAGCCTGTATGAAGCGGACCCAGCACACTTTCTCCTTCGGGCATTCCGGCGGCGCGCATGGCGTCGGTGATCAATGCAGTTTTGTCAGCACCTTTGATTTTGTAGATCAGTTTCAGCAGCGGGGCCGGGAGATGCACCCCATCAGCAATAATTTCGACATCCATATCCAGCAGAAATGCACTTTCAATCGTACCTGCAAAACGAAATGCATTGCGGCGAGTAACTCCCGACATGGCCGAATACAGGTGCGTGGCCAGTGTGTAACCATTTTCATAAGCTTCGAGAACTTCTTCATAAATGGCATCGGTATGGGCCACGGCAGCGATTATCCCTTTTTGCCGAAGCCGTTGCCCAAATTTGATAGCACCTGGCAGCTCAGGCGCCGCACTCCACCGCGCTATTGAATCAGAGTAAGCCAATATTTCTTCATATTCTGCCGGGTCAGGATTGCGGATGTAACGTGGATCCTGTGCGCCACGCTGGCTAAGTGCAAAGTAGGGCCCTTCCAGATGCATTCCTAAAAACTGTGCACCGTTGAGGTTATTCTGATGGGCCGTTTTGTAAATATCGAGCGTTTTCAGGAGATCCTCTTTTTCGCTGGTGAGCGTGGTAGGTACCATAGCCGTAGTGCCATAGCGAGCATGTGTTTCAGCAATTTTCAGGAAAGCTTCTTCGGTACCATCCATAAAGTCATATCCACCGCCTCCATGAATGTGCAGGTCGATGAAACCTGGTGATATGTAATTGCCTTTCGCATCGACAACTTCGGAATCCGGAAAGTCCATATCTCCTTGCTGTACGGCAATAATTTTTCCATTATCAACCAAAACGGTTCCATCGGGAATGTACCGATATGGGGTGATGATGGTGCCGTTCGTAATTTTAAGCTTCATAGGAGCTGACTTTTAGCTGCATTTTCGTTCAAAGTTTCACTTGTTAAAATCCCCATTTTCGTATTTTATGGCCTTTTACCGCATAGAAAACCAGGTAAAGATAACAGGGAAACAAAACCCAGTACGCCTGGCGGAGATCGTATTCATCAGCAAAGTGTCCATAGAAAAGTGGCATGATCGCGTTTCCGCATAGCCCCATGATCATAATGGAAGCGCCAAGTTTTGTAAAACGTCCGAGATCGTCCAGGGCTAGCGGCCATATTCCAGCCCATACGAGTGAATTGGCCAGACCAAGTAATACCACAAACCAGATTGAAATGTCTGTCTGATGCCCCAGAAAGGAAAAATCACCTTTTGCAAAAATGATTAGCAGGGTGAATATGGCACCAAGAATTGTACAAATTCTAAGTGCGTTAACCTGACTGATAAATTTGGGGATTACTGTAATTCCGATCAGATAACCGCAAATGGTACAGAATAACGTATATGATGGGAAAACCTTTGCTTCCAGTAAACTGATGTTCATGGAACCGGCATAGCCGATGATCGTATCAATGGCGATAACCTGCGTTCCAACGTGAAGGAAAATGGCCAGTGCCCCCAGTATCAGGTGCGGAAACTGAAAAATACTGGACTTGCCTGCATTCACTGTTGCCAGATTTTCATCTTCATGTTCGGTATCGATTTCGGGTAGGGGGGAGCGGTAAACTAAAATTCCCAGCACAAACAAAAAAATACCCAGCCCAATATACGGATTGATTACCCTTCTCACCAGTTCATCCAGCGCCAGGCTTCTCTCTGCATCCGACATGGTGCTTAGTTGTGCAAACAAATCCGTATCAGTAGGGCGGAGAATGACTGCGGCGAAAACAATAGGAGATAGGATTCCGGCTGCCTTGTTACAAATTCCCATAATACTGATGCGCTGAGCCGCCCGTTCCTTTGGACCCAAAATGGTAATGTAAGGATTGGCGGCGGTTTGCAAAATGGCTAATCCTATACCAATGGTAAACAAACCCAGGAGGAAAATCTCATAGGTACGGCTCAGCGCGGCCGGTACAAAAATGAAAGCGCCCAGCGCCATTGCCCAAAAACCTAACATCATGCCTTTTTTGAAACCAACCGCACGAAGCAGATAGGAAGAAGGCACGGACATTACGAAATAAGCTATGTAAAAAGCAAATGCGACCAGATAAGCCTGAAAGCTTGTCAGCTCGCAGGCGATCTTAAAATACGGGATCAATATGGCATTGACCCAGGAAACAAAACCAAAAATAAAAAACATTACGCCGATCAGAAAGATCGATAATAAAGTCTGAGATTTGGTCAGGCTTTCAACTTTTATAGCAGCTGTTGCTGTTTTCATCGTAAAAGTTTTAAGTAAGAAATATCATTTAGTAGTTGGAATGGCCTAAGAATGAAGCGGAATCCATGCTCCAAGCTCTAAACCGTAGGCTCCCAACCTTTTTGATATTCCCTTTTCCAGAGTTTTGCAGCAGCTTTATTATTTTTGATATGCCCGTTTTTGGGATCAATTTCCAGCGTTCCACCTGTACGAACGGCGATGTTACCAAGCTGACAAAGTAAGGTACTTTGGTGGCCGCCCACAATTTCAGCATTTAGCGCTGTTCCCTTTTTGATACCGTCAAAGAAATTCTGAATGTGGATTGCATCCAGAGCCTGCGAAGGGTTCATTTTATTACGTGGATCAATTACAAGATCATTTTTAACTTCCTTAACGAGCTTATTGTCCAGGTCAAAAATCTTGTACTCGTTTCCACTATCAATCTGAATTGCACCCTTTTCTCCGTAAAAAACGACTCCGACACTGCTGCCTTCAATAGTACGCCCGTTGCAGCTTCTGCCTTCCCATGTCATTCCGGTGTTGTTGTCGAAGTTCCAGTTGATTACCTGGGTATCTGGTGCTTCCCAGTCGTCCTTGTATCTGAATCTTCCTCCGGAAGATGTAACATTTGTAGGATACTCCACACCAAGCCCCCAGCGCATGAGGTCCACCATGTGAGTGCCGTTGTTGAGTGCTTCGCCTGTTCCCCAGTTCCATAACCAATGCCAGTTGTAATGGATCAGATTATCTTTAAAAGCGGTTCTGGGAGCTGGTCCCTGCCATAAATCGTAGTCGAGCCAGGATGGAACTGCTGTCTCTTTGCCAACGCCTATAGACGCCCGGTTGTTGGTATACCAGCCTTTCGCAAAATAGGGCCTGCCAATAGCTCCGCTGTGCACTTCTTTGATCGCAGCAGCTACATTCGGCCAGGAACGGCGCTGGTTGCCCATTTGGATCACATTTTTATACTTTTTAGCGGCTGCAATCAAAAGTTCTCCTTCATTCGGATTATGGCTGCATGGTTTTTCGAGATAAACATGTTTGCCGGCTTTGGATGCAAGAATGGCTGCCGGGGCATGCCAGTGATCCGGAGCAGCAATAACGAGTGCATCCATGTCTTTGCTTTCCAATGATTTTCTAAAATCAGGAATGTTGGCTGGCTTTGATTTTTGGATGGCTTCAACCGTACTGATACATTTTTCGGCAGCGCGGGAATCTACATCCGAAATGGAAATTACTTCACAATTGGGCTGTAAGGCATAATTGCTAGCCAGAGCCAGCCCACGGCTGTTTACGCCCATAATGCCAACACGTACTTTTTCATTGGCGCCGATGATCTTAGCATAACTTTTCGGACTAAATCCTGGAAGAATTCCGCCAAAAGTTAAAAGTGCCGAACCTGCAATTGTTTTCCTGATGAATTCGCGGCGGGAGTCGGCGTGCGCCTCATTTGGAGAAGTATTGTTGTTATTTTTCATGAGTTAAGAGTTTAGGAATATGTCTTTCTATTTTCTTACCTTATTCATCACACTTTCAAGTGTTACATTTTTTCCACCCTGGCGTTTGCTTTCGTCTGCTGCTTCCATAAAAGCGTATATTTCGATGGTTTCTTCCGGTGTGACTGGCGTGACGCCGGTCTGGAAGTATTTGATAATATCCTGCAAGAGTGGTTCATAACCAGCATAAGGTCCCAAAACTCTGTTGCCATCCTGCGTGAACACCGTGCCACCGTAGGCGTGTTTTCCGGTTCGGGTACCACGGAATGTTCCGGTACGGCCATCTGCCCATATTCCCACCACAATATCTGTATTCGGTGTGTTTACCCGGGTCACGCTTTGGCAGCCTGTGCCCATAACCGTATACAAGGTCTCGACACCGTGGATTCCATACCAGAAGAAATCAGGATGTGTTTTTTCTAAAACAGCGGGGCTAAATGTGTCGGCGCCGAGTACTTTGCTCTTTTCAATGGCTTCAACACCTTTAATGTAACGCAAAGAGGAAGCGGAGAAAATCGGTGTTTTATATTTTTCGGCAGCTTTGTAAATGGCAACAGCATCTGAAAGCGAAGCCGCAACGGGTTTGTCAACAAACACTCTTTTACCCGATTTTAATACTTCCGTCGCTTGTTCCAAATGCAGACGGCCATCGTTGGTTTCAAGTAAAACCACGTCCACTTTCGACAAAAGTTCTTTAATGGAAGTCGTGATTTCAACACCCAATTTCTTTACTTCTTCAATGTAGCCGGGGATTCTTTTCGCGCTCGATTCAATGTCTTTGCTCCCGTGGGGATAAGCTGCGACAACTTTGTATCCATCGTAAACCGGATTAGGGCTTTCAGAATTGAGAGCTTTGGTAAATTCCGTGGCGTGTGAAGTATCAAGTCCGATTATGCCAATCCGTTTTCCAGCCGGAACTTGTGCTTTCACCGAAAAATCATCTAAAAAACTGATTGCAACTCCTCCTGCAACGGTTGACGTAATAAACTTTCTTCTGCTCAGAATATTCATTTCAAATAATTAAAGGGATTAGGAATAGCAAGCTTAAAATGAAGTGTCGGGTACGTACCCGTAAATTTACCAATATTCTGTTCATATCATTGCATTTGAGGGAAAAGTTTACATTTAATTTTGTGTGAAATGATATTTGGAAAACTTTCCTAAGCAAAAGTTCTTTTGAGTGAATGACATGTTCCTATATCAGTTTTGATAAAATGCCTCATTCTCCTTGGTAATAATGTCAATAGGCATGAAGTGGACTTTTTCAACCAGCGAGCCAAGGACAAGGTTTTGATACAATGACATAATCCCGCGATAGCCCTGCTCTTCGGGTTTGTGACAAATCAGGAAATCGATAATGTTGCTTTTCAGGAAGTCGATATTTTCTTTTAAGAAGTCATATCCTACCAGCGCTATGTTGGTCAAGTTGTTTTCCTGTAAAAATCTGGCGACAGAGAAGACGCGCGAATTTGTAACAAAGATTGCTTCAATTTCCTGATGCTGGTGAATTACCTTCGTCAGATGCTTCGCTACCGATAATTGATCGGTGTCCTTTATATCAATCCTTATAATTTCATTGGCTTGGTCATGGTCTCTGAAATAGGAGCGGAATCCTTCTTCTATCTGGATGTAATTATAATTGTCGGTTTCTGTCGAAATATTAACCACCAATACCTTACGATCGCTTTTCAGGCGATAGGTCATTAATTTTGCGCCTACATAACCGCTCCGAAAAAGATGAGGTCCAATGTACGTAATGTTGGTTTGCTCAGGAACATTGCTATCAATAAACGTCACCGGCAGTTTAATTTTATGGCAGTCTCCGACAAACTGTGTGGCCTCTTCCACAAACGAAGGTGCCATCAAGACTCCGTTCACTCCCGAATCCAGTATGAGCTTAGCCTGCTTATGAAACGACTCTTTGTCATTCAGATCAAAGAAAAAGGTGTTTAACTTCACACCGTATTTTTTGATCTCACTTTCAGCCCGCCTGATACCCCGAAGCGGAGCATCCCAAAAATCGGTTTCCGGTGAAACACGTGGTATGAAAACGGCAATATTTATAGTCTTTTTAGAAGCCAGCCTGCTCGCCAGAATGTTTGGCTGATAGTCCAGTTCTTTAATAATATCATTGATTTTCTTCTTCGTTTTTTCTGAAACGCCCGTTCTATTATGCAGCACCCGATCCACGGTAGCAATAGACACTTTTGCTCGCCGGGCTATTTCTTTTACACCGAAGTATGTGTTTTCTTTTTCCATGAGGAACTACAATGTTTAATTAGTCAGAGTGCCGAAAGTATGCTGCTTCCTTTTAATAAGAGCAAATTTAAAAGGTTTTACTATCTCTGAGACTATTTCCAGACCTGGCTGGAAGATCAGACAACGCACTTAACTTTAAATTGATTCTGCCGTGGTTTTGGAAATTGCAGATTTGCTTTCATACATTTGTATATATAATCTATAAATTTAATAGTTTATTATTTTCTATATGAATTTAAACTATATGGCTCTGGCCGTTCCGTTCTTCCTGTTTTTTATAGGTTTGGAATATTATATGTCCAAACGGCTCGGAAAGCCGGTATTTAAATTTACCAGCTCCATTGTAAACATGAACATAGGTGTGGCCGAGCGTCTTATCGACATGTTCACAGCCGGGGCATTTTTCTTTTTCTACGATTATCTGCACAAGCACTATGCTATTTTTGACATAAAAGGCAGTCTGTTAATGTGGATAGCACTTATTCTGTCTACCGACCTGATCTGGTATTGGTACCACAGGTTTGGCCACGAGATCAATCTTTTTTGGGGATTTCATGTCGTCCATCACACCAGCGAGGAATTTAATTATACGGCTGGAACTCGCATCACCATTTTTCAGGCAGTGGTTCGGACGCTGTTCTGGTCGGTTTTGCCAATCATCGGTTTTCCTGCACCCATGATCACCACCATGCTGATTGTCCACGGTTTGTACCCGTTTTTCACACATACACAACTGATCGGGAAACTCGGAATTTTGGAATACATTATGGTAACGCCATCCCATCACCGGGTGCATCATGCTAGTAATGAACAGTATCTGGATAAGAATTTTGGAGATATGTTTATTATTTGGGATAAGCTTTTCGGGACTTTTGCAGAAGAAAAAGAAGAGCCCTCTTATGGACTTACCAAACCGTTGGAAAGCCATAGTTTTATGTGGCAGCACTTCCATTATCTCGTTGAACTTTGGTATGTGGTGAAGCAAAAAGAAGGAATTCGGGCAAAATTGGCGGTCATATTTGGGAAACCAGCAGATTTTGATCCCAATGCGAGAGATGTGGTGGAAAGCTGGTTTTTGTCGAAAAATAGGGTTAGGGCACGCACGCAAAAATTCAGATGGTATGTGGTCGGGCAGTTTTCGGTAACCGTGTTTGTTCTTTTCTTTCTTCTCTTGTTTGAACACCACATTGATATTGTATTACAGAGCCTTACAGGCGTTTTTGTCATCATAACGCTCATCAATTGCGGAGCCATTCTGGAACAGCGTCGCTGGGTATTTTATATGGAATTTGCAAGAGGCTGCGTATTGTTGCTCGCCACGCTGTACTATTTTCCATATCCTACCACGTTTGTACTTCTTTCGGGAATGGTCTTTGGCTCGTTAATATATTTCTCGACCTTGCAACGTCAATATCTCAATACAATTTATGGTAGGTAAAGTCGGTGTCAAGTTTTTGAATTTCTTTTCTTTCAGGTTTTTTGTCTTTTCGGTAAGCATTTTTCTTTTAGCTCCTGATGTTTGTGAAGCCCAGTCAAATAGACCCTCAAGTCACATTTTATATCAGGATCACTTTAACCAATCTCTGGATACCACACTCTGGAAAGTAGAAATGGTGCCAGGTGAAAACGCCAGCGTGGACGTTCAAAATGGCAAACTGGTAATTGACTCTCCGGGAGGAGTGAGTGTTTGGTTTAATAAAAAACTGACGGGTGATCTGGTGATTGAATATGACTGGAGGGTGATCGTGGCTGGTGGTACAAATGACCGCTTATCAGATTTGAACCAGTTTTGGATGGCCACCGATCCTAAAAATGAAAACCTCTTTACCCGGAATGGAAAATTTGAAGCCTATGATTCGCTGAGTTTATACTACGTAGGTATGGGTGGCAATACCAACTCCACCACAAGATTCCGAAAATACCATGGAAATGGCAGCAAACCACTTTTACAGGAACATATAGACGAAGCTCATCTGCTGAAAGCGAACCATACTTACCATATTAAAATTGTTGTTGAAAATGGTACAACCAGCTACTGGGTCGATGGCGGACAGTATTTTTCCTACAAAGATCCTGAGCCATTGACAGAAGGGTTTTTCGGATTTCGGTCCACCTGGGCGAGGCATGAAATAGATGACTTTCGGGTGTATAGGCCATGATTATGGTCTGGTGCTGAATTTTTTAGCTATCAAGTGTTCAATTATATAAGCGAATTAAGAATTCTTTGACGAATTTCTATCAGGCTATTGTTAGTGTAAATTCTATTTGTTTATTTTGTCTATCTATTAAATAGATTTATTAATTCGAAATAGCTCTTACAAGTTTTAACATATCCTTTACTCGAACGAATTATGAATTTCTGATACCCTAACGATAGCTTACGCCAGACATACACGATTTTCGGTGGTTGTCAATCAGGTTTGTCTGGCAAGGCTGTCAAGGGGTATCAGGAGTAACTCGTCACGATTGCATGTCGGTCGGTGGTTTTAAAAATTCTTCCCTTTCCTCTGTTACAATTCTGCTCTCTACTTTGTATCACAATCTTGCTTTGAAACATCTATTGGATAAATACTTGTCCTATTGTTTGAGGAGACAAATGGCTTGTTTGCCTTATTAGGGTACACATTTGAAGAAAAAATGAAAGTCAACCAAATACGTTTGTTCCTGTTTCTCAGCTTTGTTCTGCTAAGTCAATTCACAGCTTCTTCACAGACATCAAAAGCAAAACGCCCAAACATCATCTTTATCCTGGCCGATGATCTGGGTTATGGTGATGTTGGATTTAATGGGCAAAAACTGATCAAAACACCGAATATTGACCGTCTTGCCAAAGAAGGTGTGAAGTTCAACCAGTTTTATGCCGGAACCAGCGTTTGTGCTCCTTCCCGTTCCTCGCTGATGAGCGGAAAACATACAGGACACACTTACATTCGTGGAAATAAAGGCGTGGATCCGGAAGGACAGGAACCCATAGCCGACTCAGTGGTGACCATTGCCGAAGTTCTGAAAAAAGCAGGATATGCAACCGGTGCTTTTGGTAAATGGGGACTCGGACCGGTAGGCTCAGAAGGCGACCCGAACAAACAGGGTTTCGATCAGTTTTACGGATACAATTGTCAAAGCCTTGCTCATCGATATTACCCGAATCATTTGTGGGACAATCAGAAAAAGGTGGTGCTGGAAGAGAATCAGAACTTGCTTTACAACAAACAATATGCGCCCGATCTGATCCAGAAACAGGCACTGGATTTCGTGGATTCGAAAAATGATAAGCAGCCTTTCTTTTTGTTTTTACCCTACATATTACCTCACGCAGAATTGCTGGTACCCGAGGACAGCATCTTCCAATATTACAAGGGTAAATTTCCTGAAAAAGCCCACAAAGGTTTGGATTATGGTCCGGATGCGACAGAAGGAGGCTATGCATCCCAGGAATATCCGCACGCTGCTTTTGCAGCGATGGTATCAAGGCTGGACCTTTACGTCGGTCAGATTCTGGATAAACTAAAAGAAAAAGGGTTGGATGAAAATACGCTGGTGATCTTTACCAGCGACAACGGACCACACTTGGAAGGTGGCGCGGATCCTAAATTTTTTAACAGTTCGGGCGGTTTTAAAGGTGTGAAGCGGGATTTGTATGAAGGAGGAATACGCGAACCTTTTGCAGCGCGTTGGCCGGGTGTTGTGAAACCCGGAACAACCAGCGAATACATTGGTGCATTCTGGGATTTACTTCCAACGTTCGCACAGATTGCCGGCACCAAAGTTGCTCCTTCGTCAACCGACGGCATTTCTTTTTTACCATCACTAACAGGTAAAGGCGCTCAGCAAAAACATAACCACTTGTATTGGGAATTTCATGAGCAGGGTGGAAGGCAGGCCGTTCGGCAGGGCAATTGGAAGGGTGTACGTTTGAAAGCTGCCGGTAATCCCGATGCTCCTTTGGAGCTTTATGATCTGACAAAAGATCCGGCAGAAACGAAAGATCTTGCAGCTCAGTTTCCGGATAAAGCCAAAGAACTAGGAAAAATCATGAATAGCGAACATGTGCCATCCACAATTTTCCCTTTTGGCAAAACCGAAGAAAAGTAAGTCGCATTAAGGTTTTGATGCACCTTCAAAACCCAATTTAAGGGCTTGCTTATATTCGTTTTTGTTGTAAACCCCGCTGGGTTGGAGCACAATGTTCCTTGCTTTAAAATAAATAAATTCACCGGATTTGGTGACAGTAACCGTACCTGCGCCATCTTCGGCAGTCCAGTTTTTAATTGCTTTGTTTGCTACGTCTGAGAAAGAAACAATCACTTTTTTGCCAGCCTGATCTGCCTTCTTTCCAACCTGATAGGTCCCGGGGGCAGGTTCCTCCGTGCCAAAATCCAGGTTTAGTATTTGAAGTTTGCCAGATTCGTTGAGTGAGAAAATGTCACTATTGGTGGACAGTCCTCCTTTGTAGGCATATTTAAGTGTAGGAGTTGAAACACCTTCCGCACGAACCTCTCCAAAATTCCACCAGCCATTCGGTCCGGCGTACACGGCGCTTTTGGGGTTGGTATATCTGTCGTCCTGCGATTTGGGCACATTAGACCATGTATCCGCAACTGGTTTCTGAGCCAGACAGGTTATTGAGAAGAGAAGTAAAACACTCAGATTCAGAGCGATTTTCATACAGGTGATTTAGTTAAAGTGTGAATTTTAATGGGTTTGTTTTTAGGTCAGAAAGTTACTGGTTTTGTGGTTAGTTTGTGAGCCGTTGGGTAAAAAATTAAAGCAGATTATGAAGTCACTAGTGGTTGCATAACTAGCTTACAAACAACGCAATGACTTTGTTTCGTAAGTTCATAATCAGGTACAATTTTTGTTTTAATATTCAAAAAACAAAAACACTATGGAACACTCCCATTTTATTGCCTCTGCCAGCAAAGAACTGGAAGCGGAATACAGGGCAACAAGAAAATGTCTTGAGCGTATTCCGGAATCGCTTTATGAGTTTAAACCGCATCCTAAATCGATGAATCTGGGTTATCTGGCCTTATTGGTTGCAGAAATACCAGCTTGGATCACTTACATGATTGAGGAAGGTGAAATTGATGTTGCTACTTATCCTCATTTTGAATTGTCGACAACGCAGGATTTGACGGATCATTTTGAGGAGAATTTCGCCAAAGCGAAGGAGTCGTTGAAAAATGCAACAGAGGAACAGTTAGGCCGGACCTTTGTCATGAAAAACAACGGACAGGAAGTATTTTCGATTCCAACTATTGAGAATATCCCCGAAACTTTGAATCATTGGGTGCACCATCGCGGGCAGCTGACCGTTTACATGCGGTTGAATGACATAGCCGTGCCATCAATTTACGGTCCATCTGCGGATGACAGGAATTTTTGAAACCAAAAAACGGAGACATCGAAAGGTGCCTCCGTTTTTTTGATAATTGTGAGGCTGGCTACCAGCCGGGATTCTGCATTCCCTGTTTTTCGTATGTTGTTAGCGGTCGCCCGCTTTGCTGGATTGCATCTTGCTTCCGACATCTGCACCCGTAATCGGAACTGTTGGTATATAGCCTTTGGTGCCATCAGGCAACTGAATCCGGTAACCTTTGGTAGTTTCTGCCAAGAGTTTTACCGTACTCTGTGCAGGCAGTGATGTGATTTTTCCAGAGGAAAGGAAGAGTGGAGATGTGAACATATTGGCCTGCTTTCTCAAATTTACACTGTCTCCAAGCCATTTTGATTGTTCGGGCAATCCGGGTATTTTTTCTTTTCTGTCATTGACAAATGGCAGCGGATTCACAGCGCCGGAACCGCGGGCATATATCCCAAAATGAAGATGTGGTGAAGTTGTAATCGCATTGCCTGTATTGCCAACCAGTCCCAAGGTATCTCCTGCAATTACCCTTTGCCCGGCAGATACCAACTGACTGTCAAGATGTGCGTAATAAAGTGAATAGGGACTGTCTGCGACGGAGAGGAACACGATTTTGCCGCCAAGGTTATTGGTGCCAACCTGCGTAATGAGGCCACTTTTAGCAGCCACTACCGGTGTCCCTCTTTTGGCACGGATATCTATGCCCTCATGAGAACGCGCACCGGCGTCGCGCTCAGCACCCCAGGCACTGATCACATCGGACATGTTGTGATTTGCTACGGGGAAAATCAGGCTTGGTAGCGTAGTGAGCGATAGGGTGGCTATCAACCTTTCTTTTAAGCCCGTTTGCAGGCGGATGAGTAAGGTGTCATCGTTTTGATTTGTGTATATAAATGGAGCTTCACCGTCTTTCATGTAGTCGATGCGTTGGTGTTTTCCACTTGTTTTGACGCGGTATATTTCAACAAAGAGTTTTGAAATAGTGTCGTTTTGCTCCCGCATTGGTGTGATAACCAGTTTTCTGCCTTCGGGAATTTTGAACCTGAGTGCCTGAGCAGGCGCGGTGCTATCCAGTACCAACCTTTCCTGATACGGAGCTACTGAAAAAAGCGTATCATCCAACACTGTTTTGCCAGCCTGAAACCAGCTTTGTCCGGCCTGTGTTTTTTCGAGTTTTGCCTGATAAAGTTCTTTTTCATAATGTTCCTGAGGTGTCACCGGAAACCAATGCGAGACCGGGACTGGCTTGCAGGAAGTCAGATATATAAATCCATATAATGTAAGTATCAGTCGGGTAGCTTGTTTCACTTGGTTAAACTGTTTAGAATGAACTCGTTTAACAAAGTTGTGCCATGAAGTACTTTTCTGTGTAATAGTTGATATCTTGAAGCTAATTTTTAGCTACTCAGGCTCCTTATACAATGAAAACAATACCTGCTGTTTTAGCAATAATGTTTATTCTAACCTCTTGTAATTCATTCAATAAAAAGCAAAAGGACATAATTTTAGAAATAGAAAGACAAGGGACCTTATATATATCAAAAGATTTATCCAACGATCTCAAAAACAATTTTAATGGACATCAAGCTATGGATCTTACGGGACACGATAATCCCTACGTCCGTTGCCTATTTTTCTCTCTCATAGCTGATCATTATCCTCAAAGTATTTATCAAACGGTAATCAACCATCTTAGCGATACAGCACGAGTCGACGTACAAACAAGTTATGATACAATGGAATATATGACCATAGCTGATTATATGATTTGGAAAACGCAGAAGAGCAAATACATTAGTGAGCAACAGCGAGAAAACTTGAATGATTCGATTATATTCAATTATGATAGGTTCTGGTATTTGAATGACAATGCTTTGACCATATTAATGTTAAGTAAGGAGGCAAAACCTAAATACTACAACTTTATCAGAACAACAGTAATAGAAAAAAGTAAAAATTTTAACATTAATGATTATTATCTACTGTATTATTTGGCAAGGTTTAAAAAACCTGAGGATATAAACATTATCAGCTCTGTTTTGGAAACAATTTTTAGCAATGAATCGATTGGAAACATTTCCGAATCTCCTTTTCTGTTTAATCTGATAAGAAAATATCCATCAGATGAATACTTGCCAATTTTGCTGGATTTTTATTCTAAAAAACTTAGGAATAGGAAAAGCAGGTGTGATGAATATTATTGCGAACTCGAACAATTTATAGAAGCGTTACTTGCTTTTCCTACCCCAGAAACAGAGCAGACCTTATATAATTTGTCTGATAGTAAATTATTTATTAGTCAATGTAATTCAGGGGCAATTACAGAATATATCTGTTTTTGGGCACGGAAAACTGATAATAGTTACTATCAACCCTTACTTGAGAACTTAGAGAAGAGGATTAACAGGAAGGTTTATAACAAAATCTCAAAGACAAATGAAAATCTGAGGGAATTGTAATTTTTACCGGAATGACAGTCTGTGAACTTAATACTACCTTCTTACACGTTACTTACTTCTTCAAAAACTCCCCAATCATCCCAGCAACGAACTCCGGCATTCTGCTTCCGGGAACTGCCGTACAAATCTCCCCAAGCATAGCACCATGCACTCCGGGTAAAACCATCAGCTCGGAATTGGGAATAAGTCGGGACATTTCTATGGTATGCTCCAACGTTATCACATCTTTATCGGCAACGATCAGCAACGTTGGTGCTGTGATGGATTGAATATCACTATCTCGCCAATCCGTAAAGTTGATCATGCGGTCACGGTCTTTGTCGTGCATGATTTGCAGGTTTTCAGGATTTGGTGCCACTTCCAGATATGCGTCTTGCAATGGCTGAGGCATATTTTCCAAAGAAGCAGTTTGCATAAATTCGAAGAACCCCGGAATTAATCCATCTCTTTTAAATACTGCCGAAACGGGAATTAATTTGTGTACAATTTCTACGTGTCGAATGGCGATTTGCAATGCGGTGCTCCCGCCATTGCTGAAACCAAGGAAACTGGCTTTTGCTATGTTTAAATGTGTCAATAAAGCTGCTACGTCATCGGCATCCTGTGCAAAAGTTTCCTGTTCCGGTCGGTCGCCCGAACGTCCATGCGCCTGTAATTCGACTGCGATAATCTTGCCGTCGGCAGCAAGGAATGGAAGGATATTACCAAAAGTGGTGCCTATTGTGGAACCTCCTCCATGAATCAGAACCAGAGGTATATCGCCATCGCCATGGATTTCATAATACATATTCAAGCCGTTCACAACGGCGTAGTCACTAATTTTCTCTGTCATTGTCTTAACTCAATCTGGTGTAAATAGTTTCGGTTGCTTTATCTTCCTGGCCTTCCGGTGAAATGTTGTAAGCCGTTATTACCAGTGTATCCGGTGATTTTAGTTCTGTAACGGTTCGCCATCCCCACGGAACCGGAATGCCTGGTCCGCCGTAGCTTCCCAATACCGATGAACCATTTTCGATAGCATTTCCATTGGATAACATAATGCCCGTTCCCATGTGAAAACTGTCTATCCAGGAACATTGAAATGTATCGTTTGGAATGTCGTAACCATAAATAGCGATTCCCTCGAAAGGCTTTCCGCTCAGGCTACCGCTGTACTCATGCATCACAAACCGTCCGCCAAGCACAGGCCGGAATGTCCCCAACATTTCCGATTCGTCTGCGACAACGCCGGGCTCAAACCAGGTTTTGGTAGTGCCTTTCCAGCTTCCGATTAAAGCGGATAGTTTTGCATGAATGCCGGATTCGAGGGAAGTTTCAAATTTACTTTTGCTCATGGTGTTTGTGTGAATTTTAGCTTTTATCTATGCAGTTTCTTGTAAGTCGTTTTCTTTCAGGAGCTCCATAGAGCTGATTACTGCGCTCCATTCTTTCCCCGTAAAAATAAACCTGATCCACTTATTGTTTCTATTTTCATATTTGATGTTGAAAAATAACCAAACTGCAACGTAAGTAAAAATAGCAGTAATCATTAATTGCAAAACCAGCAACGGCAGAGGGGACGTTTTAAGCATGTTTCCGCTCAGATAGAACGTGGTCCATACCGGTAGTTGTAAAAATAGCAAGCGGTCGATCCATAAGGTAGATAGTTGTAAGTCAACTGTTTTTGCCTTCGCATTAAGTATCGGCTCTGTGATATCGACTTGATGAATCAGGATCAACTGATACAGATAAATGCCGATCGCCAGAGAAGTTAAAAATGACTGAATACCTGCGGAAGCCAGGAAAAACGGACTGGCAACATGCCACAGGTTTACGATTAATACATCCAGAAAACCGACCCACAAAATGCCGCAAACGATGGTAAATATTTTCAGGGGAGTCATGGAGCCTAACAAAGACCTGACCTTTAATTTGGTAATGTCTTCAAGATTCTTCCGGTTTACCAACAGGCTTTCATCCAGTTTCTTATCGTACGATTTCCAGATGTTCAATATTTCGAGATCTTCCATTGTTTATGATTTTATGGTTGAAAATTTCTGTTTCAATGATTCTTTAATTCTGAAAACTTTGACGGAAATGTTTTTGACTGATAATCCAAGAATATCGGCAGTTTCCTGATAACTTTTCCCTTCCAGATACAGGAGAATTACTGCTCGATCTATTTCCTTCAATTCCTTTATAAAACGTTGAAGATGGTAGAGGTCAGCCGTGGTTTTGCCATCGTCATTTTCCTCATACAAATAGACCACTTTGTTCGATAATGGCTGATTGAGTGTTGTTCTGCGGTGTTCTTGCCGGTAAAAGGAGATCGAAACGTTTAGCGCTATACGGTAAATCCAGGTGGTGATTGCGAATTCTGGCCTGTACTTTTCAAATGCCAGCCACAATTGTATAATAATTTCCTGAATCAAGTCTTTCCGGTCTTCTGCATCACGACAGTATGCATTGGCCACCTTGTAAATGATTCCTTTATTGGTCTGAATCACTAAAAGGAATCGGTCTTGTCTGTCTGGTGGATCCATTTTCAGTAAGCTTCTTGTGATGTAAATGATGTTTTTCTAATTATTCGCAGCGGGTGAAGAAAAACTACAGTTGTAGGAAAACTTATTTTGAAATGGTGGAATCCGGTCTACGCAGACCGAGTCACGCAGACCGGTTGCTTTTTATCTTTCCTTTTTCTGATAATGCGCCCAGCGAATTGCGTTTCATCGTTTTTATTTTGTCAACGTTTTTGAATCTCAACGCACTCCAGTCTTCATCAATGGCCACCATACGCACGGGTTCCAAATCAAATTCACCCATAATTTTCCATCCCGTGTCCCGGTTGAAATCACATTTGTATTTTTTTGAAGTTCCTTTTGGATAACACATCCAGAGCACCGCATCTTCTGTCAGTAAGGGCGCTATTGCCGGAACCTGGGCATCAATCTCAGCTTGCTTTGTAGCGAAAATCATGCAAAATCCGGTTTCATCCAAGCCATCCGTGGAGGTGACGATCACAGCCTCATCGCGGATACTATCCAGATTTACATTAAAAGACTCAGGGGCATTGATAACCAGTACTGATTTATGTGCTTTGAAGTTAATTTTTTTGAAAACAGCATCCATGTGGTTTGTATTTTAGGCTCAACCAAAATACGAAAATATAAGAATAGAAGTAAAATATGGTTCTATGTGTAGTGATCAATAAGGGGGAATCAGGACAAAAATATTAACTTGTGGATTCTTTGATGAGAGCTTATTTACACACAAAAAGTTAACGTTACGAAAATGGTACAACTCGCATTATTGGTTACAAACAAACACCGTATGCTCAGCGTGGTGGCTATTTTGGATGTATTTGAGTCGGTTAATCGTTTTTATAAAAGTGATGGACAATCTGATTTTTTTGATATCAGGTTGTATTCACCCGAAGTAACTCCGCTTTCGTATGGAAGCTATATGGTTAGCCCGATATCCGAAGCAGGCGAGCCAGACCTTATTTTTATCCCGGCATTTGCGGCCGAGGACCTGGCTTCGGCAATTGGTGAAAATGGCGTTCTCATTCCCTGGCTTCATAAACAATATGGTCGGGGGGCAGAAATAGCAAGTTTTTGTACGGGTGCATTTTTGCTGGCCGCAACAGGACTATTGAACGGCAAAAGGGCAACTACGCATATGAACGCAACGATACCTTTTTCTGCATCTTTTCCTTATGTGCTGCTCACTGCAGACGCCGTGGTTACTGACGACAATGGGACCTACACCAGCGGCGGAGCTACAAGCAGTTTCCATTTGATGCTTTATCTGATCAGGAATTATTGTGGAAAAGAAATGGCGACACGTATTGCCAAGATGTTTGCGATTGATATGGATCGTGAGAATCAGATGTATTTCGGGACTTTCGAACCGGCTCTGAACCACGGCGATGGCATTGTGAACATGGCGCAGCAGCGTATTGAAAAAGAATATCAAGACGGGCGTACGATCGAAGAACTCATACAGGATATTCCGGCAAGCAGGCGGAATGTGGTGCGCCGTTTCAAACAGGCAACTGGCGTCACACCCATAGAATATCTACAAAAAACAAGAATTGAAGCCGCTAAAAAATTGCTCGAACAAACCGATCAGAGCGTATTGGAAGTGATGCTCAATTCGGGTTACAATGATCTGAAATCTTTCAGGCAGTTATTCAAAAAAAGCGCAGGGCTGACACCGAAAGATTACAGGGATAAGTTTAATGTTGCTAAAATGGATATGAAGCGGAATAACAGGATGATGGCTTTAAACAACACCCTGCAAAACTGATCAGAGGCATTGCAGCATTGACTCCCGAAGTAAATCGTATCTTTGCAAAAAAGTAAAACGTTATCATGCTATTCAAACAAAAACACCTGGAAGGGATAAAATCAGGTACTATTTCGCTGGCTTTTCGTAAATGGAAAAAGCTTTCCGTTGCAGAAGGCAGCCTGATTAAAACGAGTGTGGGTGTACTTAAAATCGTTTCGATTGAAGAAACGGCTCTTTCCAAAATCACGGACGAAGAGGCTATAAGTGCTGGTTTTAAATCCGCTTCGGCTCTTGTGCAATTATTGGAAGAACAAAAGGAAGGAGCTATATATAAAATTGCTGTTGCGTTCGACTCAGAAGATCCACGCATCCAGTTGAGAGAAAAATACGACCTGAGCGACGAGGATTTCGAAGAGATTAAAGAGGCTTTGTTGAATCTGGACAAACACAGTAAAATTGGGAAGTGGACCCTGAAAACTTTGCAGGTAATTCGTGAAAATCCCGAAATGAAAGCGGCAGATCTTGCCGTGAAAGCAAGAAAAGAAAAAGAATGGCTGAAACTGAATGTGCGTAAACTGAAAAATCTCGGTCTGACGATCAGTCACGAACCGGGCTATTCATTGTCACCAAGAGGTGAAGCCTACCTTGAAATGCTGGCATTATAAATGGAAAATGGCCTCAAAAGTTCTTATGCTTTTGAGGCCATTTTTTATTCTTATTAGATTGGATTCGCTGCTCAAACAGAAGAGATTCTGTTTACTTCAAACTACTCCCTGTTAACTCAACCTTAGTTCGCCTTCACAATTTTGCGGAACGCACGATCATTTCCCTGCTTCACTTCAATAACGTAAACACCTGTTGGCAATGACGAAATATTGATCTTTTTCAATAACGTATTGTCAGGTTTTGAAATGGTTTCCTGCTTGTAAAGTCTGCCTGCCCGTGCGTCGAATACCTTTAATTCCACATCGTTTACGGATGTGTTGGCCAGGTCGATGGTGATGTGATCCACAGCCGGATTAGGGTAAACTTCCACCGTTTTTTGTAACGGTACAGCCTCTTCTGCAATCAATACAGTCGGAGTTATAGCGACACTTGCCGCCTTTCGGGCATTGGAAGCCCCAGCCGCTACCACAAACATCGGTGTTTCGCTTGCCGTAACAGTTATTTTCCCATCTACAACAGGTACTTCTTCCAAAGACATATTATCGCTTCCCACCACCGGACGGTATACTTGAGCAAGACCCGCACCTGGTAAATTGAGGGAATAATTTACGGTTCGCCCTACTTCGTCCGGTACTGTTAAAATGAACAATGAGTTTCCATCCAGTTCATACCGATCCACAATCGGGTCGTTGTTTGTGGTTTCCTTATAGCGGTAGTTACCAAACAGTTTATTGATCTGAAACATGTAGTCCGCAGCCGGTCGGCGGGTTTGGTTGGAGTTGAGCAAGCCCGATGACCCAAACATACCGCCTCCTGAATTGTCGTCATACATCTGATAAAAGAATACTTTGTCAATTCCTTTTCTTGCAGAAAAAAGAGAAGTTCTCAGAATCCAGTCGCCCTGTGTTTCCAGCGCAGACTTGTTTCCGATTGGTATTGCTTTAATAGGGCTATCCTGATGTACATCAAACCCAGTTTCGGTAATCCACACAGGCATATCATAACAGATATCATGTGCAACTTTTACAAAATCCTCCACAATAATGTTGGCAGGAGTCATTTCAGCTGACATACCGCGTGTAGACGTCCCGCTTTGGGAAGAAGAGGTATTGTCGGTATACAAGTGGAAGTTGATCACATCCCAGCACAGATTCACCGAGCCGTCCGGATTGTAGCCACGGTATTCCTTACACCAGTCAACCATTCCTTTAATGTAATCGGGACCAGTAACCAGTCCTGCAATTACTACCTGCATTGTAGGATCAGCATTTTTAACACCAACACCTATTCCCATAGTATTTTTGTGACCGTCGTAAAAAGCCGATAAGTTGGCAGCATATTCACGGGCAGTCTGGTAACCCATACGGCCTTTCCACCATTTGTCTCTTTCGTTGTCACATTCGAGATACTTCACCAGATCCAAGCCAATTTTAATGGTGTTTGGATTGTCGCCTGGCCATCTAGGTACACTGTATACGCTTAGTAATGACGGGTCAACGGAAGTATTACGCCCGTAACGAGCCGTAAACTGGAACGCCAGCTTCGCCTGTTCTATGTAAGATAGCGGATCGGCGAAATCCTTACCGTAACGTACGGGAACAAATTCACTTTCACGTTCGCCCACAGGGTAGGTGTTCTGCATCCATGTTGGCTGGGTTTTGATACAGGTCAACACATCAATGTTTTCCAGTTTGCAGCGTTGGTACATCAAGTCGAAATGCCAGCCGCCAGCCATTGTGGGGTTGTATGTATATTGTCCTTCGTTGGATTCCAGTTTGTCCCAATCCAGATAATGCCTCACGCCGGTAAAACTTTTGGCAACGCTGATCATCGATTCGTCATTTTGCCAGGGCGTACTGCCGTGCTGGAAATTCCATTCATAACCATTTACGCCAAACATATCACCGAGCCTTACTGACTTAGCAGGGACAGGAGTTGGTTGAACCGTAGCCGGTGTATGCGTGCCGTAAACTTCCATCTCGGTTGGCATAATTCCGCGAACATCCCAAACCAGATACCGGATGTCACCAACGAGGCTGTCGAGTTTAAACTGTGCCTGACCTGATAGATTCCGATCAGGATAAGGGCCTACCCAGCTATTATAACTTACTCCCGTGAATGTGGCAATCGGGATGCGCTGCCATTGGCTGTTGATAATGGAAAGCACTGCCGGATTGTCGGCAGTTGAACCTTCAAGATCAAAAAATTTAAGACTTTCAATGGTCATTTCTTCGCCTTCCAGCAAAGGATAATAAGCTTCGTATTCGCTGATCACTTTTCCCCAGCCCGTTTGAAGTGATACTTGCGTGTTTCCATCAAAGAGTGCATCTAAACCACTGGTTGCGTTGGTGAGCTGATACCAGCGTTTTGGATCCAGGGTAATTTTCACGGCTGTTGACGGGGCGGTTGCTTCTTGTACTGTAATTGTTCTGGTAACCTGCTGAGCAGCCGTAAATCCTGTGCTTCCTTCCTGAGACGCCGTAATGTCCGCATTCCCGGTTGAAAGAATGGTAGCAACCCAGTTGCCATTCACATTGGCTACCGATACAACACTGGAATTGGACGAGGTATATGTTATTGGTGTTGATGAATTATTGCTGGTTGCAGCAAGATTGAAGCTGTTGTCGCCAACGGTATAAACAGGGAATTCGGGAAAGCTGATTACTGATGCAACGAGTTGAGGTGCCAAACCGCCTTCATTTACCTCAAACCAATTGAAATTAAATGTTCCTTTTTTTGTAAAAAGCCTGATCACCTGATCGCCTGCTGTAAGATTTACAGTGGTACTGGCTGTGGCGTAAGTTTGCCATCCGCCAGTTCTGGGAACGTCAACCTGCCCGAGAATGACGCCAGTTTTATCTTTTATCTCAATAATTCCATTACCATAACTATTGGCAACCCTGAAACCAAATGTATGGAGCCCCGTTGAGGCAACCGATACGTGGTAATCCATCCAGTCTTCGTCATCAATATTGCTTACGTTGATTCCGCCATCTGTATCTCCGGCTGATTCAGTTCCGACATTTGATGCAACATCAAAATCTTCGGCTTCAATCCGGCCTGCAAGTGGTCTGGGTAAAACACATTCAAACCAGTTGACACTGAAAATCCCTTTTTGTGCATAAATTCTAACCGTCTGATTGCCTGCCGGAAGCTGTGCAAAGATGGAAATGGTTTGCCAGCCCTGCATACCACCGGTACGAGGGACAATTCTACTATCTAAAACATTACTTCCGGATCTTATTTGTATTTCGGCATTGTCACTGAATCCATTAGCGATTCTGAGTTTGAAAGTGTATCCGCCGGCAGTTGGGACATTGACGCTGTAGTCCATCCAGCTACCGTCATTGATCCAGCCAATGTCGAGTCCGCCACCTACATCTTCACACGTTTCCGTGTTGGCACCGTAAATAGCACTATAATTTTCGGCTTCTACTTTACCCGGAAGTTGAGTGAAAGTTTGGGCTGCTGCACTGAATGTTACCAATAAAAGGCAATAGAAGAGCAAAAGTTTTTTCATTTAGTATATTGAGCAAAGATGAAGAAATGATGTTATTGTGCTAAATGTAGAAATAATACGGTAGATAAATCGCTATAATATTACTCAATTTGAAATTTATTTATAGAACAACTTTCCATTGAACTCCATTTTGGTGTTGGTTGGTTTTCTAAACAGAAACAGCGGTTGGTTTTAGTTAAAATATGTTCTGTTCAATTTAAATTACTGGCAGATGCAGATCGGTCATGGCGATACCTGAGAGATTATCGTCCAGTCGCAAGGATTCTTAGCAAGATTTGATTTTGGGAAGCAAAACGGGTAGGTGGTATATATATCTTATCCACCACAAAATGTGTGGCTAATAATTTTAGCTCGATGGTAACTGGTTGATGTAGAGTTAATCCAAATCGTTTATTTAAATGCTGGTATTTCCGGCTCTTCTCCGGGAAATTGTATAGGCTCAACTTCCGGAACCACAGGCTCCACGGGTGGAAGTTCGGGCTCTGGTTCTATCGGGGGAGTTTCGGGCTCCTTTTCATAAGGCGGAGTCTCTTCCGGTACATTGGGTACGGGAACTTCCGGACGAGGGTCAAACGGTGGCGTTTCGTCTGGTCCGGTGGGGGTTGGTGATGGAGATGAAACACCAGGCGCGTCGTAGCTCGTGTTGTCATAGCTGTCATCCCAGAAAGCGGTTGCTATTTGATATATATCCATGAGGTTGAGACGTTGATTTATATAAAACGTTACATGTTGTAGAATAAAATAATTGTGCCGCGTTTCCACTCTTAATTTGTCAGTATGTATTTTTCCCGATTCTTTCCGGTTTTGCTTACTAATTTTAAGGCCTATGAAAATATTAATCATTGAAGATGAGACAGATCTGCTGGAAGTAATCCGGCAGTCACTTGAAATAGAAAACTTTCTTGTGGAGTGTGCAAGTACTTATGATTCTGCACTGGATAAGATCATTTCTTTCGATTATGATTGCATTTTGCTTGACATCATGCTTCCGGGGGGCAATGGACTCGACCTGTTACAGGAATTGAAGAATCTGGATAAATCCGATAATGTGATTATTATTTCGGCCAAAGATTCGCTGGATGATAAATTAAAAGGGTTGAATCTTGGAGCAGACGATTATCTGACCAAACCTTTCCACATTGCCGAACTTACCGCAAGGGTGAAGTCGGTGTTGAGAAGAAAATCATTCAAAGGAAAAAATATCATTGAAATTGGAAACCTGAAACTAGACGTCGAGGAAAGGACTTTATTGATCAATAATGAACCTTTAATGCTTAACAGGAAGGAATTTGATATTTTAACTTACATGTTGGTCAACAAAAACAGGCTCGTGAATAAGACTTCCCTGGCGGAACATGTCTGGGGCGATCACATGGACCAGGCTGATGATTATGAATTTATTTATTCACAAATAAAAAATCTTCGTAAAAAGCTGAAAGACAACCAGGCCGGGGTGGAAGTGCAGGCGGTATATGGGATTGGGTATAAACTTGTACAACTATGAGCTTGCTCAACCATACATTAAAATATCTGGCTTTTGCACTGTTTGGTATCATCAGTGTTTGGGCGGTGATATTTTACGTCAACATGTTGGATGAGGTATATGATAGTCTGGACGACGGGTTGGATAATTTCAAAATGCTTATCATTGAAAAGGCGCACAAAGATTCTACCATACTTTTCAGGAATGAATTTGCAGAGGGGAACTACGAGATTTTCGAGGTGAGCAAGGAACGTGCGAAGAGCATTAAGGATGTTCATAAAGACACACTGATGTACATGCCTTACGAAGAAGACCTCGAACCGGTTCGCCTGCTTACCACTGCCTTTAAAATTGAAGATCGTTATTATGAATTAAAGATCATTTCGTCCATGGTGGAAGAAGATGACCTGATTGAAGATCTTTTTTATTCGCTGATCTGGCTATATGTTGCTTTGATTGCCAGTATATTGATCGTTAATAATTTTCTGCTGAAAAAAGTATGGAGGCCATTTTATGATTTGTTGGATCAGCTCAAGAAATTCCGGCTTGGGAAAGACAATTCTATTAAGGCAATTGACACCAATGTAAAGGAGTTCAAGGTGCTGAATGAGTCTGTGGTTTCACTGATAAACCATACTCTGGAAACTTTTAACAGTCAGAAGCAATTTATTGAGAATGCTTCACACGAATTACAGACACCAATTGCGATCAGTATCAACCGATTGGAATTACTGGCTGAGAAGAACGACCTGACGGAAGCGAACATGGAGACGATCGGGCAGGTGATCCAAACTTTGGAGCGACTTACGAGGCTTAACAAGTCACTTTTGCTTTTGTCTAAAATCGAAAACCGGCAGTTTGAGCAAACCGAACCAGTGCTTTTCAACAGCTTATTTACTCAGTTGAAAGATGAGTTTACGGATTTCGCAGAGTATAAAAACGTTGCCATTTCAATAGAAGAAAAAGGGCAGTTAACGCACCTAATGCAGAAAGATCTGGCGATTATATTGATCTCCAATCTGATGAAAAATGCGATTGTACACAACCATACAAATGGAACGGTTGAGGTAGAAATCGGAGATGATTACTTCAAGATTTCAAACTCAGGATCGGCAACTCCGCTGGATCAGGACAAAATATTCCGTCGCTTTCACAAAGATTCGGGAGACAAAAATAATACCGGACTAGGATTGGCTATTGTCAAGGCCATTGTTGATTTGTATGGTTTGTCGGTGAATTACGCGTTTGACGGGCGGCATGAAGTAAAGGTTTTGTGTAATAAAGACTGAAAGATGACCAACTATTAATCCTTTCCCATTTTCTTCCAGTTTTGACTTCTAACATTGTATCAAAAATGTCAGAAGCATGAAACAGCTCATAATCCTTTTAATAAGTTTAACTCTCAGCCTCGGGGTATCGGCGCAGGACGACTCAACGCAAAAAAAGATTCCGGTAAAAATCCGTCATGCTGAGCCATTGTATATGGATCTGATCCGTGATTTGGGAGCGCGACGAGGTGAAAAAGAGTGGAACGTGGGCTATGGAATAGAAGGACACAAGGATTACACTGTAAATCACGCATTTGTGGAATACGAGTTCTCGCCGATAAATCGACTAGGACTTGAAGTAGAAGTTCCTTTCTCATTTTATACATCGTCGAGCCGCGATGAGGGTGCGGTAATTCCCCGTAACCGTGTAGAAGGTCTGAAACTGGCAGCCCAATATACCTTTCTCGTATCACCCAAACACCAGATGTCGATGGCTGCCGGCTATATGCACGAGTTCAGGGCACATTCCTTTTATTCAATTGACCGGGGAAGAGGTATGCTGAAAGGAAACTCCGTAAGTCCATTTCTGATCGTAGCCAAGAAATTCGGAAAACGTATCAATACAATGGTTTACACAGGGCCAGAATGGGAATTTACACCAAGTGAAGGCAAACGGGAGCTCTTCTACCAGCTGAATGCGAGTGCACATTACGTGCTGCCTTCGGGGAATTTTGTTGGGATGGAAGTGAATGATGAGTTTGGTCTGGGCAGCAATCAAATGGTTTTCCGGCCACAGATGAAACTGATTTTGAGTCAAAACCTTGCGTTGGGCCTTGTCACAGGTATTCCGGTGAGCTTTCAGGACAATGGCATGAGCTTTATGGCGCGTATCATTTATGAGCCAAGAAAGAGAAAGTAGAAAGAATATCTGATTCCCAATTCTTTCCGGTTTCCCATATTCTATTTGTATCAGAATTAACAATCAATCAAAAATTTATTAATCATGAAAAAGATCCTTTTGTTAACAACGGCACTGTTTTACTCTGTTATTTCATTCGCACAAGACATCCCCGCAAATGAAGTTCCATCGGTAGTTTTGAATACATTCAAACAGAAATTTCCAAAGGCAATGGATGTGGAATGGGAGCTTAAAAATAAACTATACAAAGTCGAGTTCGAGATCAGTCGTAAAGATCACGAAGCATGGATCAGCAGCGAAGGAAGTGTTGTAAAACACAAGCAGGATTTAAAAGCAACCGAGCTGCCCAAGGAAGTTACCGCCAGCATTGCGGCCAATTACAAAGGATACCGGATTGACGACGTCGACAAAATTGAAACCGGAGCCAAAACTTTATATAAGGTAGAGCTAAAAACAAGTTCTCAAGAACAGGATGTATTCTTTGATCAGAGTGGAAAGGTAGTTGAAGGAGATGTGAAATGAGACAGTGATTTAGTTTGAAATGAATAAATCCGGCGCTAGCCCTGGTTGTAAACGACTGGGGTTGGTGCCGGATTTTTGTTGGTAAGCATATAAATTGGGGTTTCTGCCTTCGTTTGTGTCCTCACAAACGAACTAGCAGAACGCCAGGTTTAAGTATTGTGAATTTGTTGATACTGAGAGTCAAATGGTTGGCTAGTAAAGAAATCTGCACAAGATTGTTTGTGGGGACACAAACAATGGCAGAAACTATGTTACAATCTCTCGCCTATATGTGTAAGAAATCCAAATTCATCAACTCCCTTATCATAGTAATTTGCGGAGGAAAACCTGTATTCTTCGGGACTTCTCGCAAGTTGCCATTTTTCCTGAAGAGGATTGTTATGGATGTAATGAAGCTTTTGGTAAACGACTGTTGGAGAATAGAGAAGAATAGGCAAAGCCTCGCGTTGCCAGAAATGATACCTTCTTGTTTCTAAGTCAACTCTAAATAGCTCCAAAGTCGTAGGGTGATTTATACGAAGGTCTTTCTGGATTTGATGGCTGGTATATTTCATAAAGCTCGAGTGAGGTGATTCTTTGCCATTCATTTCTGTTAGCTCCCAAATCAGATGAATGTGATTTGGCATAATTACGAAGCCATAAACTGCTATTTTCTTTCTGGAAACGAGGTTTGAGAGACTTTCAATTATTATGAATTTATACTGGTCTGGCTCTAAAAGTTTACGCCAGAGAGTTATTGTCGCAGTAAAAAAGTAAACTTGACCAAGCTCCATAAAGTTTTTTTTATCTATTTGACGATCACTGGACTATAAAGTTTCTAATCGATCTCATAAGCCCTCGTTTGTGTCCTCACAAACGAGTAATGCGCAGACGGTTGCAAACCAATTATACCATGGATTTAGGCTTCCGGATGGGTGCAAATGACACTTGTCAAGAATGTTTGTGAGGACACAAACAATGGCTCCTTTATAAAATGACTACTCAAATGCCCTCGTTTGTGTCCTTACAAACGATTAGTGCGCAGGGTTGCAAACAATTTTATACTTGGATTCAGGCTTCCAGATAGGTGAAAATGGCGTTTCGCAAGCCGTTGTTTGTGAGGACACAAACAACGGCTTGCGAATTGGTTTATTTGATACAAATAACAGGGCTGCACATTCCCCAAGCAACAACCACAAAAAAAATCTCCAACCCGGGAATTATTTTGAACCTGCATTTGTAATACCCCTGAATTCAAACATATCAATACATTTATATTCATCAATAAATAAGAAGTCATGGATGTCCGGAAAGTGGAAAGAATTTCCAAAGCGTTGAGTGACCAGAGCAGGATTACCATTTTGAAGCAATTGCGAGAGAAAGAGGACTGTTTATATTGTCATGAGATATCCGACTTCATCGACCTTGCCCAGCCTTCCATTTCTCACCATGTAAAACAACTGGCAGATGCTGATTTGATCATACCGGGAAAAGAAGGAAGGAATGTAAAGTACAGACTTAACAAAGTGGTGCTGGATGAATATGTTACCTTTTTGAATACTTTGAAAAGTTAAAATTTTTTAGCTTGATATATTGATACATTTGAATATATCAATTAAATAACTAGCGGTTACATTTAACAACCAACACTACTGAATAGTACATCAGATCAATTAATCAAGAATCACTCCTGTTACTTATATTCAAATATTTAAATTAATCAATTTATGGAAAAGACGATACAGTCTGCAAAAATCGTGTCAGGGCTTATTTTGGCCGCACTGATACTGGGAAGTGTGCTTCTGAAAGGGTACAGTTCAAAAGGCACCGCGCCTGAAAAAGCGGAGGTTAAAGAAGTGGCAAGCGGAATACCCGTGGATGGCCAGGTGATTACATCGGGTTCATTAAATGAAGAAATGACTGTCTCAGGAACACTGATGGCGTTTCAGGAAGTAAGTATTATGAGTGAACTAAATAGAAAAGTGATTTCGGTTCAGGCAAGGGAAGGCAAATTTGTAAATGCAGGAGCTTTACTATTCAAGTTGGATGATGCGGATCTGTTGGCCGAACTGGAACAATTGAAACAGCAGGAGAAATTGGTTTTGCTTAATGAGGGTAGGCTGAAAGACCTGGTAGACCGTGAAGCAGCGGTACAACAGGATTATGATCAGGCATTTACAAATCTGAAAGTAATTCAGTCGAAGATTGAGCAATTGAAAGTGATGATTGCAAAGACGAGTATCAGAGCTCCTTTCAGTGGAAATCTTGGAATTGTGAATGTGTATACCGGGGCTTACGTATCGCCCGGAACTTCTCTTGTGCAACTGACAGATAACAGTCGCCTTAAAATTGATTTCGCTGTTCCTGAAAAACACGCCAATACTCTAAAAACGGGTGATGCGGTGCAGTATCAGGTTGAATCCAACGACAAAGTACAAACTGCCAGAATCGTGGCGCACGAGTCGAGCCTGGATCCCAAAACCAGAACTTTGTTGATGCGTGCTGTTGGTAACAACGCAAGCCATGAACTCTTACCCGGACAAAGCGCCCGCTTGACATTACGTTTAAACACCTCCGGTAATGCGTTAATGATACCAAACCAGGCGCTTATTCCTTCTTCAAAAGGTTACGGTGTATTCGTAGTGGATGGCAATAAAGCTAGTTTTAAAAACATTGAAATTGGTCAGCGCAATGCGGCTACTGTGAATGTAATCAGTGGACTAGCTACTGGAGATACGCTCATTACCAGCAACATGCTACGTCTGAGCCCCAACGCGCAGATACAATTGGTGACGGTTAAGTAAATGATTTTAAGTTACTAAAATGATGATTATTGTGATGCTTTGGGTGGTGTCACCCTGAGCGGAGTCGAAGGGTAAGCAATAAAGATTGAGTTATAGAGTGACCACGCAACACTTAGCTGAATGTGCTTGGTTGCCCTGCCTTCGACTCCGCTGACAAAGGCCATACCCAGTTTGTAAAATCTTTTTACAATAAAAACTATTAAAATCTACAAGATCGAAGATATCTCTATTTTTTTCGAGCTACAACAACACAAAAAATGAGTTCTATTTCACAAACAAGCATTTCCCGACCTGTTATGGCCGGGGTGATGTCCGTACTGCTTATACTTTTCGGGATTGTGGGTTACACCTTCCTCGGAACCAGAGAATATCCCGTAACCGATTCGCCCATCGTCATGGTAACCACGGTTTATCCGGGAGCCAGCGCCGATATCATTGCCTCGCAGGTTACCAAACCACTCGAAGAAGCCATCGCCGAAGCCAACGGAATTCGTTCTGTTTCTTCCACTTCCCGTGAACAGGTGAGTATTATTACTGTTGAATTTGAGTTAAATGCCGATCTCGAAGCGGCTGCAAATGACGTTCGTGACAAGGTTTCAAAATCCCGTCAGCAATTACCAACGGACATTGAACCAACGATTGTAGAAAAAGCCGGTCCGGCAGATTTTCTCGTGTTTCTGACTGTTCAGAGCAAAACCAAAAGTCTGGAAGATGTTACGGATTTTGTCAATATCAATGTCAAAGAAAAGCTGCAATCTATTTCGGGAGTTCGTTTGGTCGATTCATATGCTGGCCGTAAACGTGCCATGCGGTTACGGATGGATCCTGTAAAATTGGCTGCTTATGGACTGACGCCCATTGATATACAAAATGCCCTGCAAAAGGAAAACGTTGATTTGCCAAGCGGACGGATTGAAGGTGCCAATACTGAGGTGACTTTGCGTACGCAGGGAAGACTGGTTACCGAAGACGATTTTAACAACATGATCCTTCGGGAAAGTGCCGGTGCTATTGTCCGGTTCAAAGATGTGGGCGAAGCGATTATGTCGTCCCAGAATGAACGGACCGCCATGATTATTTACAGTGGAAAAACGGCTGAATATGGAGTTGGTACGGGTGTGAGTCCGCAGCGTGGCGCCAATTCGCTTGCCATTGTGGATGAGTTTAAAAAACGTTTTGAAGAAATAAAAAGAACCGCTCCGAAGGAATATGAAATCGCTTTGGGTAAAGACTTTACGGTTCCTGTACGAAACTCATTGTCAGAAGTTGAAGAGACTTTATTACTAGCATTCGCGCTCGTTTCGCTGATTATATTCATCTTTTTGCGTGACTGGCGAAGTACCATCATTCCACTTGTGGCGATCCCGGTTTCGATCATATCGTCCTTTTTTATCATGTACATCGCCGGTTTTTCGATCAACGTACTGACGTTGCTGGGATTGGTTCTGGCGATCGGGCTTGTGGTCGATGATGCGATTATTGTACTGGAAAATATTTACGCAAAGGTGGAGCAGGGCATGTCGCCTATCATGGCAGCGCGGCAAGGTTCGGCAGAGATTTATTTCGCTGTTATTTCCACCACAATTACATTGGTTGCAGTATTTCTGCCGATTCTGTTTCTGGGAGGATTAACCGGGCGATTGTTTAAAGAATTCGCCATTGTTGTCGCCGGATCGGTATCCATTTCAGCCTTTGTTGCTCTCACGCTGACGCCAATGATGAGTGCCTATTTGCTCAAATCGGGTACTTCTCACAATTGGCTTTACAAGAAAACCGAGCCTTATTTTGTGAAACTCAATAATGCTTATGGCAATTCATTGGCCGCTTTCATGAAGGTTCGCTGGCTTGGATTTGTATTGCTGGCCGCTTCATTCGGCGTAGCATATTGGCTTGCGCCTAAGTTGCCGTCGGAATTGGCTCCGCTTGAAGACCGTTCGATGATTGGTCTGGCGGTGATGGCTCCCGAGGGAACTTCGTACGAAAGTATGGAAGCGAGTATGAAGGAAATCGGGAACTTTATCAGTGATTCTATTCCGGATTTGAATGAAGAACGTACCTATACTGCCGTTGCAGCGGCGGGTGGAACTTTGGCTCAGCCTGTAAATGGCGGTTTTCAGTGGATATTTCTGAAAGAACCAAAAGATCGAAAAAGCGGACTCACTCAGCAACAGATTTTCATGAAACTGGTGGCTGCTTCGGGCAAATTCAGGAATGTGCTGATCATCCCCGTTCAAACGCCGACAATTGGAGGATACGGAAATACGCAGCCGGTTCAGTATGTGGTGCAGGCGCCGGGTTTGAAAGAATTGATCGACGTGATGCCAAAATTGATGGGACAGGTTGGGAGTAATCCGAAACTGAACTTTGCTGATGCAGATTTTAAAATCAATCGTCCTGAAATCAGTATTTCCATTGACCGTCAGCGTGCTGCTCAATTGGGAATTTCAACACAATCAATCGGGCAAACTTTACAGCTTGCATTAAGTAGCCGTCGTTACGGATATTTTATCCACAACGACCGTCAATATGAAGTTATTGGTCAGCTGGATCGGGAAGACCGCTCTGCGCCTTATGACCTCCGATCGCTTTATTTGAAATCAGGAAGTGGCGAAATGGTGTCGCTCGATAACCTTACCAAATTGAATGAAGGTATCAGTCCGCCAGCGATTTACCGATACAATCAGTCATATAGCGCAACCATTTCAGCGACGCCGGCTGCGGGAGTAAGTTTGGGTGAGGCAATCAAAGAAATTGATAAAATCACAGCCAAGGAACTTCCCAAAGGTTTCAGCACTGCCCTGGCCGGACAAAGCCGTGATTACTCCGAAAGTAGTGACAGTCTCATTTTTGCATTCATTTTCGCTATCGTGCTGATTTACCTGGTTCTGGCTGCACAGTTTGAAAGTCTGATCGATCCGTTTATCATTCTTTTAACAGTTCCAATGGCATTGACTGGCGCATTGCTAAGCTTATGGTTTACAGAGCAAACGATCAATATTTTTAGCCAAATCGGAATCATTATGCTCATCGGTTTGATAACTAAAAACGGTATCCTGATCGTGGAATTTGCCAACCAAAGTAAGGAAGAAGGCAACAGCATTATCGAGTCAGCCAAGATCGCTGCGGTGTCCCGTTTCCGACCGATTTTGATGACAACCCTGGCCATGATTTTCGGTACACTACCCATCGCTTTATCGCTCGGAACAGCATCGGGCAGTCGCCAGTCACTGGGAATTGTGGTAGTAGGAGGGCTGATCTTCGCCGGGATATTGACGCTCTACGTCATTCCAGCCATTTATTCCTACTTCTCACGACCACATAAGGGACATGCGAAAGAGGAAAGTGGGGAGTTGGTTGAAGAGTTAGTGCATCATTAAAATATAACCACGGAGTTTAAGAAGAGTTTAGGTGGAGTTTCACAGAGTTTTATAACAAATCTCCGGGAAGCTCTGTGTAAACCTCCGTGGTAAATCAAACATCACAGAAAATGAAAAATTATATAAATATAAAAACAGGGTTATGGCTGGTCATTCTAGCCGTAATACCGACCATTGCCGACGCCCAAAGTCAGCCACTTTCCCTGAAACAGGCGATCGAACAGGCCAAATCACACAACCGTGATTTGCGGATTGACTCCCTCAATATCTCCAAATCCAGACAGCAAACGGAGATAACAAAGGGGTTGCTTTTACCAAGTATCGGCCTCACAGGGCAATTTCAACGTTATTTCCAACGTCCCGTTTTCTTTGGATTGAACTCAAGTTCGTCGTCGGAAGGAGTAGGTTATGGGCGTATTGGTGGATCGGAAGTGACAGGTGCGCAGGTTACTTTGGCGCAGCCGCTTTACAATGCCGGAGCCAAATACGAAATCCAGCGCAGAAAGCTTTTGGAAAAGCAAAGCCGACTCTCGTACCAGGAACGGGAAGTGGATGTGGTTGCCCAGGTGAAGCAAAATTATGTGCAATTTCTTGTATTGCAGGAGCGACTAAAACTGCAAAAAGAAAGCATTTCACGTAACAAAAAAGCACTTGCAGATTCCCGTTCGCTGCTTGCGCAGGGACGGGCCCTTCGGGTAGATACGTTGCGGGCATATACATTGGTGAAAAATCTGGAACCAGATGTTTTGAGACTCACTTATGCCTTACAAATCAGTCAGCAACAACTGAGTATTTTAGTTGGAAATGATGCAGAAACCGAGCTTGTTCTGTCCGATTCCCTGCAATTCAATGCAACGGATTCCATTCCAACGGAAACCGGCACATTGCGCAGTTCTTTGTCGCATCGTCCCGATTTTCAGATTCTCACTTTGAATAAGGAAATCAATGATAAGGAAATCGACTTATACAAATCCGCGCGATTGCCGGTGGTAAGTTTCGTAAGCCAATATCAAATTCAGACACAAACGAACAAATTTCGCTACGACCAGGCTGGCTGGCCGCCGGTTTTTTACGCAGGTATTCAGTTTTCTATTCCGTTGTTCAGCGGTATGCAAAATGTGAACAAAATCGCCTTGGGTAAAATCGAAAGACAACAGTCGGACCTGATATTCAACAATGCTCAGGAACAACTAAAAACGGAAGTTAAACAGGTAATAGCCAGTTTATATGAAGCGTCCGAACGCATTAAAACACAAGCAAATGTATCCGAAACAGCAGAATTGAGTTATTCGATAACCAAATATCGTTACGAAAAGGGTGTGGCATCCCGACTGGAACTGACTGACGCGGAGTTGGCCTTAACGACTGCCAAATCAAATTATCTGGAAGCAGTGTTCGACTATCTGTCGGCCAAAATTGAGCTGGATCGGACGATGGGGATTGTTAATGATTAATTGTGAGTTGTTTGTTAGATACTACTGATAATCGTTTCAAGTCGACTGTCGTAATCTCCTTATTTTAGGATGTTTACGACAGTTTTTTGGTTTTTAGGATTTAGCAACTTTCGTGTATATTTGATTTTTCACTTTCAGGTTAATTCCACAAAATTCTATCCAATTTCATGAAATTTTTAAAGGATGTTTTCGGTAAGAAGTCTAGCAAAACATATTCTAACAAGGACTTTTGGAATTGGTTTCTGAAAAATGAGAAGTTATTTTTTAAAGTGTTACAAGAAGGTAACAATATCGAAAAGAGCTTTTTTGATAAGCTTTCTCCAAAATTGGATCAATTAAGAGAGGGCTTTTTCTATCTGACAGGCATGTATGATCATAATACGGCCGAATTAGTGCTTACCGTGGATGGATCTGTAAAAAACATAGTTTTTGTGGAAGACCTAGTCAATTCGGCTCCTGAAATAAAAGGATGGAAATTTACCGCCCTCAAACCTGCTTCAGATATAAAAGACGCTTCTATCGAAATGTCAGACTACAAATTTAATGTTGATAATTTGAGTTTCTACTCCAACGAATTTTCTGAGTATCCGGATGAAATTGATATTGTGGTTGTTCATCAAGATTTCAGCAAAGAAGACGAATCTACTATAACTAATGGAACCTACATATTTATTGACACTTATTTGGGAGAGTTAGATTCCGTAACTGTTATCGATAATATGAGGATTGTTGGAATGGAAGACATTCAACATGATCTAGTTCCTATTGAAAAACTTAAAGATTTCCTACATTGGAGACAAAAAGAATTCATAGAAAAGTATGAAGGTGTTAGAGCGAATACTGAAGAGGATAACTTTTCAATTATGGAAGCGGAAATTGAAAATGGGAATGTGTTAATAGCCGTGATCAATACCGACCTTTTGAATTGGGATAGTAAAGCTTCACATCCTTGGATTTTAACAGTAGAAATAAAGTATGATGGCGAAAATAATAATGGGATGCCAGACGATAAAACATATAAGTTGCTTGAGGAGATTGAGGATAACTTTTTGGATGTGCTGAAGGATTTCGATGGATATCTCAATATTGGTAGGCAGACGTCGAATAATTTGAGAGAGATTTTCTTTGCCTGTAAGGATTTCAGGAAACCTTCAACTGTTGCAAATAACATTCAGAAGACTTATTCTGACAAAATTGAAATAGCATACGACATTTATAAAGACAAATATTGGCAATCCTTCGAGAGATTTAATCGCAATTGATTGAGTAAATTCATCTTTTGTCAAGTTTATTTCTTAGGGCAACCGTTCAATAAGTTTCCCTCTCTCATGACTGTCAATTAATTATCTTTGGAGAAATAAAACTAATTCGTCAAATAAAATTGAACGATAGGTTATCCTCTAAGCTAAAAACAGCGATGTTTCACATTATCGTGATCGGAGAAAGTGGCAGGGTGATTACCGAAATGGATGAGGACGACTACGAGTCTTTCATCATAAAATGCTATAATTTTCGGGAAGATAATAGTCTGGATATGCTTCGGGTTTCTTATACCGATAAGAGCGGAAAAGGTTACCTAATCACCACGGAAACACTTAACGAAATGATCGATACCTGGCTGGATCCGGGTTTTATGTTTACGATTGGTTATCCGTTGCAGTATTAATCTTAATGTTGTGAAAGAGTAAAATTGTGCTTGAATCGGTGACACAGAGTTTCACAGAGGAATCTGGAGAGACACAGAGCTATTAATTCTCACTGTCTCCTTGCGTCGACCGCTCTCTTTTTTATCTGTAAAACTCTATGTAATTTTATTTGAACTCATTTCGGACCGAACAGATCAAATGGCATTTACATATCGCACCGCAACTATTGCAGATATACCTCAGCTCAAACAGCTTGGTTTGGATTCATATGGGACATTTCAAAACGTATTAACAGAAGATAATTGGGCGAAACTGCATAGTAATTTGAGGAATGAAACTGTCTATACCGATTTGTTAAATAAGTCAACCTGCTATGTGTGTGTATACGACGAACAAATTGTCGGAATGGCATTTTTCATTCCCAATGGCAATCCCACAGAAATTTATGATGCAGGTTGGAGCTACGTTCGGATGGTTGGTGTTCATCCCGATTTTGGCGGACGTGGAATTGGCAGGGAACTGATGCAAACTTGCATTGCTGTGGCGAAAGAAACCAACGAAAAAGTGGTTGCATTGCATACATCAGAATTCATGGACGCCGCCCGGTACATTTATGAGAGTATGGGTTTTGTGAAAGTGAAAGATCTTGAAAGTCGATTTGGCAAACGATATTGGTTGTATCGGCTGGAAATATAAACACTGCTGGAGTATTTACTCTCTTGTTCACGCATCCTTAAAATCTTTTACGTAATTATCGTCTTTTATCTTTAGTGTTAAACATCTTCTAAGTCAATTAGGTAGATATTTTAACTACAAATGTTGTAAATATAAAATCATATTAACTACATTTGAGTAAATAATAAGATCATGAACCAGTATCATTTAGGGGAATTTGAGGAAGTAGTGCTTTTAACCGTAGCTGTGCTGTTTAATGAAGCCTACGGAATAGCAATTATTGACGAAATGGAAAATCGTCTGAATCGTAAAGTCAGCATCGGAGCCTTGCAGACTGTTTTGCGGAGGTTGGAAGACAAAGGATTATTGACGTCCATGTTTGGAGAAGCCACCAAGGTAAGGGGAGGGAAGCGCAAACGGTATTTTACGGTGACGCCAGAAGGACAAAAGGTTTTAAATGATGTAAAAAATCAACGGTTGGCGCTGTGGAATGCTATTCCTGAAATCGCTTTTAACTGATATTCAACATGGACGAATTCAAAAATGATGTGCCACCTAAACTAGCCCTGACTATTTTCAGATGGTTTTGCAAAGCAGAATTTCAGGAAGATATTGAAGGTGATCTGTTTGAAAGATTTTACCGACATATCCAGGAGAAAGGCATCGGTAGGGCGAAATGGTTGTTTGTCAAAGATGTTTTCCTGCTTTTTAAACCCATACTCATTTCCAATCCTTTTGAATCAGCACAACTCAATTTATCAAAAATGAAAAGGCATCATTTCACGAGATTCGCCATGATAAGTGTTCTGGCTATTGGGGCAACACTATACATTTTAAAAAATGATAGAAATCCCAAACCGGAGGAACACTTATCAGCTACATCTGTGGACTCTGACAGGATTGTCCCTGTTTTTGTAACGGCATCTATTTCAAAACAATCTGTTACGAATAAAGAATGGTCGGAATTTATACATTTTATAGAAGCGGATGCAGCCTTTTCCCATGAATATGTACAATCCATGTTACCCGATAACTGGAAAATGCAGAATGATGACAAACCGGTGTATGGCGTAAGTTGGCATCAGGCTCAGGAGTTTTGCGAATGGCGAAGTGTGCTTACAACTTATAAAAACTCACATTCTGAAATAGCTATTTTCTCCAAAATGCTGGAAAAGAATAAGTCAGCAAAGGAACTTGTTACGTATCGGCTTCCTACCGAATCAGAATTTAATGAGCTGATTACGAGTAAAAAGGTAAAAGGAAATGAAGGCTTTATTTGTGTTTATTCGGTAAAGAGAATGATATGAAGAGAAGCAGAGCGTTGTCGGGATTTTATACTTTCATGATGGAATCTAATCCCTTGATTCGTTGCGTTGTAATGATATTATTTTTTGTTAATTTGTTGAAAATCAATGTTTGTGTTGGTTGCCGCATATAAAACAAATATAAAGTCATGAAAAATCTGATCTTTTCTATTCTGATGATGAGTTGTTTGACTGCTCTGGCTCAAACCAAAAAAGTAGGAGGCCCTTGCGAAGGTTGTGAGGCCATATATGAGAATACAATTCCTTTCGAGAAACTACCTGCCTTTACAACACTTCCGGACGTAAGCTGGGATGGTAAAAAACCTTTGGGAATCAATGGAACTGTGTACAAAGCGGATGGGAAAACTCCTGCTCCCGATGTTGTACTGTATGTTTACCACACCAATGAAAAGGGTGTTTACCCCAAAAAAGGAGATGAGAAAGGCTGGGCTAAACGGCACGGATATATTCGTGGCTGGGTGAAAACAGATCAAAAGGGTTTTTACAAATTCGGGACTTTACGGCCTGCTCCTTACCCCAATGAAGATGAACCGGCTCACATTCACATTACGGTAAAAGAACCCGGTATCAACGAATACTACATCGATGAATTTTTATTCTCGGACGATCCTTTACTTACGCCGGAAAAAAGAAACAAACTTGAAAATCGTGGCGGAAGCGGTATTGTGAAACTGATAGACGTTGGTAATATGTACAAAGGCGAACGCAATATTTATCTGGGCAGAAATATTCCGAATTACCCGGCAGCAAGATGATAAGTAATTCAGTTTACCGACTTATGGCATTGTTTTTGTGGTTGTATAAGTCATAAAACAAACATAGCTAACGGCTAATTGCCAATAGCGTAAAGCCAAAACTATGAAAGCACTTACAAAAGAAGGTCGGCAAGCTATAAGCGAAATTGCTCAAAAATACAGTCTCGACCAAAGTACAGTGGAAACACTGGCAAATGCGCTAGTGAGAGGCAACGGAACCATGGCTCAGTTTAATATCCCGGAACTCGGAGGAGCCGGTCAATGGATGCGGGGCGGAATGACAATGGTTGGCGACATGTTCAACCATGGCCTGAAAGTAAAAGTGGAACAAGTTGCCGCCGAGCTTTCGGATTTGGTCTCTACAAAAATAATATTTGTGGCTGATGACGACGAAAGGCCAGTTTCGGAAGAAGTAAAGCCGGATAAATCCTGGCCAACAATTTTCGGAAGTCCTACATCCAGCGGTTCCCAGAACAATTTCAAATATGCCTACTTTGGTCCGGCGCGCCGCCTGGTTATTGAAGAAGACGGTAAACGCTATATTTACGATACGAAACATCATCAGATTTCGGGTGTATCGCAACAACAGGGGAGTGGACGCTCCTATCAGTTTACGAGCAACGATGGCACCGTGAATTTGAACGATCTATCTTTGATTTCAGAACCGGGTATTCATCAGCAGGAAACCCCTGAACTGCCTTACGACGTAGTCCATAGCCACACAGTTCAGGACGATGTCAGGCAGGCTTATAGTTCGGGAGTGGAAGTACCAACGCGTACTCCTCAGGACATCATCATAGAAACAATTGAAAAACTCAATGTGCTATTGGAGAAAGGACATATTACGGAAGAAGATTTCAAAACCAAAAAACAAGAACTTCTTGCAAGGTTATAAGTAGCTAATAGCAATTAGAGTTTAGCCGGGCGGCGCTCCGCTATTGGCTTTTAAATCAGTAAAATACAAGTTGAAATTATAGCATTTTTTTAGTACTAGTTTTTTTAAAAAGCATGGGTTGATAACGTAAATAGGGCTGCCTGAAATCAATCGGGCAGCCCTATTTGTGTAATAGTGGTGTAAGTGCAAACGGGAATTATGGCATAAGTACTTTGTCGATCACATGTATCACGCCGTTCGACTGGTACACGTCTGTAATGGTTACCTGAGCTGTATTTCCTTTGGAGTCAGTTACCCACACATCTTTTCCTTTTGTAGTGAATGTCAGTTGCTCTCCCTGAACAGTTTTGGCCATTGCTTTGCCATTTCCGTCCTTGATCATTTTTAAGACTGACTTGGAATCAACTTTACCGGGAACAACGTGATACGTCAGTACAGATGTTAAAGTCGATTTGTTTTCCGCCTTCAAAAGATTATCAACCGTACCTGCCGGAAGTGCAGCAAATGCTGAATTAACAGGAGCGAAAACGGTAAACGGACCAGCCCCGGACAATGTCTCTACCAAACCAGCGGCTTTCACAGCTGCAACCAATGTGGTGTGATCTTTGGAATTAACTGCGTTTTCAATGATGTTTTTTGATGGGTACATGGCCGCTCCGCCAACCATTACTGTTTTTTCTTTTTGGGCAAATACTCCAAAACTGGTAAACAGTGCAAATGCCAGAAGTGTGCTTTTCAATTTCAAGGATTTCATAATAAAAATAGGTTTGTGTGTTATTTTCCTGATATACGCCCCTTTGTTCCCGGCGGATTGGACGGGACAGAAAATAGATGAATTGTAAAATGAAAAACGCCTCATCCAGAGGCGTTTTAGTACTTAAAATAGAAGTAAAAGTTTTACAACCAGATGTTATTAACGCATCAGGGAAGCGGATCTCCCGGCGTTTTTGTTTTCGGGTCAAAAATGGCAACACCTACTTTCGAGTCTGCACAGCCATAGTATAGCAGCCATTTGTTTTTGAAATAAACCATACCTTCAATAAATACAGTTCCAGCGGCATACTGGCCACTTTTTTCGAACGCTTCCATCGGCCTGAAAAACGGAACATCCATTCTTGCCAAAACTTTTGTAGGATCATTTTTATCAAATAAAACCTGGCCGGCACAATAGCTGTTCGGCGTAAAGCGCAAATCTCCGTCGGCCCCCTTATCATTTTTTCCATTGTACATGAGTACAATTCCCTTGTCGGTTAATATCGCCGGAGGGCCACATTCGGTAAGATTGCTGTCGAAAAATCCTTTTCTCGGGGAAATAAGATTAATCAGGTTTCCGCTATTATCAACCACAGGCTCCCAGTTGACAAGGTCTGTGGAAGTAGCTACATTCACATGCGCTTCACCAAAATACAGCCAGTATTTTCCATTTATTTTAGCAATGACCTGTTTACCTTTTTCAAGTTTGGTCAGTATCGATCCCGATTTCGTCCATATATTATTGAACTTGCCATCGTATGCTTTTTTAAAAGCGGGGCCGTGTTTCTCCCATTCTATCAAATCTCGTGAAGTTGCCACCCCAATACGCGCTTTGTCCTGGTTCCATTGGGTGTAAAAAATGACGTAAAGGCCGTCTTCCGTAACCGCCACACGCGGATCTTCACATCCACCGGGCCATTCATTGTCTTTCTGGCTGTCGTCGGCTGGGAAGAGTACAGGTGTTTTTCTACGGGTGAAATTAATTCCATCGGAGCTTTGCGCATAGCCGATCCGGGAGGTTCTCTTACCTATTGCTTTGCCGGCTTTATCTTCGGCACGATAGAGCACCACGATTTTTCCATCTTTGATTGTAGCAGCCGGATTGAACGTGTCGTTGGACTCCCAATCAATATTCCGTTGTGTCATCGGGCACAGGAAGCTGGAAGTACTGTCAGGTGAAATAACAGGATTCACGCCCGCAGGTCTTACAAACCCACCAAACGCCCAGTCTGGCAAGGCGTTATTAGTCTGCGCATTTGCATTGCAGGCAAGGAGTGAAATCAAAAGAAGGCAATAGCCAGTAAAACGTCTCATGAATAGTCGGTTTAGTTTGAAGAACTCAAAGTTAGGTTCATTTCACTATTCATGGGTTTTTTATTGTTATTTTGTTTATAAACTGGTTTGAAAACAAAAAATCCTGCACAGGTTAAACCATGCAGGATCCTATTGGAATCAAAACATATCCGGAGCTTATTTGTTGGCAACAAGACTTACATCAAGCGTAAAATCATTGTCAATCGCTTTATCCCCCAGATTTTCGAAGAAATTAGATGAGCGGAATTTGATATCGTATTTCGTACGATCCACTACAATTTTTGCATCAGCAGTTACCTTTTTCGCGTCAGCTTTTACAGTTGCAGGAAATTTGATATCACTTGTAATTCCTTTGATAGTCAGTTTGCCAGCTACATCATAAGTACCAGCTGCTTTTGGAGTTACCGAAGTGATCACAAACTGCGCCTGTGGGTGCGCTTCTACGTCAAAGAAATCCTTATTTTTCAAATGTCCCGTTAGTTTTCCATTCATGTCGGCATCTTTCACGTCTGTTACCGTCAGGTTTTTAACGTCAAGTACAAAGCTCCCGCCTTTAAGTTTGTCTCCGTCGAGAATAAGCGTTCCGCTGTTGATGGGTACATTACCTGCATGTGTGCCAGTTACTTTTTTTGCACCCCATTCAATTTTACTGCTTTTAGTATCCACAGTCAGTTTTTTGTCTGCCTTACCCGGACCACCTGCAAATACAGCAGAATTGGCTAATACGCCTGCCAAAAGAAACACAAAGATTTTTTTCATAATTGTCCTGTTTTTTTGATTTTGAATTGTAAAGAGACTGAATACTAAATTAAACATATATTAAACTCTGAAATTGTATTCGCACGTAATATAATAGCGATCAGCCAACCGGCACCTCCGCAAAGTTTACTGAACTCAGCCGTTGCAGGATTTGCTTGCCTTCCGGCCAGTCTTCCAGCTTGGAAACTGCATTGATATGACCTTTCTTGCCCAGATTCACAAATTCACTTCCCCAGGTCTCTGCAAAGTGTTGGGACCTGGCTATGGAGGCATATATATCGTTTGTACTGGCAACCACAATACTTTTAAATGGTAAAGGTTTGGCAGGAATAGGGCGGAAGCCAACCACAAAATTTAGCCTTTTCGACAACTCTGCATCAGCAGGAGCCACCAACAATGCACCTTTTATATATTCCGACTGAAACTCCTGAGCCCAATGCGCTACGGTAATACAGCCTAAACTATGTGCAATGAGAATCGTTGGTTCGGTAAGTTTACTAACGGTTTCCTGTAATCGGGGTACCCACTCATCTTTTACAGGCCAGTCCCAGTTTTCCTGCTCAGCCCTGTTGAAAAGGTGTGGATATTGCGTTTCCCATATCGTTTGCCAATGATTAGGCCCCGAACTTGCCAGCCCCGGAACCGTCAGAAAGCGCTTGCTCATATTTTATATTTAATTGGATGAAGTTGTCGAATTCTAATTTTTTAACTTTTAAGCTATTAGCCCCCATCAGCTAATTTACTTTCTATCCGCTACGCAGCGAAAACCAAGATTGTTACTCCCGCTTGTCACTTCCCCTTTTCCCCGGCTACCTGCTTTATAGCGTATACAATAGTCATCACTACATAAAAACGACCCGCCACGCTGCACCCGTTTCACAGCACCCGGTTCGTCCGGATCATAACTGTCCGACGGACCTTGGGGGTTTTTCGCACTGCTTTTTTGGTAAGCGTCAGGACGATAAAAATCTTCACACCACTCCCACACATTACCGTCCATGTCATACAATCCGTAGCCATTAGCAGGAAACGATTTTACCGGAGCCGCGCCAATGTAGCCATCTTCGTTTGTATTCTTATCCGGAAAATGTCCCTGATAAATATTGGCAACCCATTTTTTGCCCGGTTTTAGCTCGTTGCCCCAATAATATTTCTGCTCGTTCTTTCCGCCTCTGGCAGCATACTCCCATTCGGCCTCGGTAGGTAATCGTTTTCCAGCCCATTTGGCATAAGCGGCTGCATCTTCATGCGAAACGTGGACTACCGGATAATTTTCCCTGCCTTTAATTGAGCTGCCTTTTCCTTCCGGCTGTGCCCAGTTTGCACCGGGCACGTAACTCCACCATTGCAGCGGATTGTTCAACGAAACCTGCGTGGGGGTTGGGGTAAAAACCGCCGAGCCCGGTACCAGCTTGTCAGCAGGTACATCCGGATAATCTGCCGGATTGAGCGGTCTTTCGGCTACCGTTTTGTAATTCGTCGCAGCAACAAATTTCGCAAACTGAGCATTTGTTACTTCGTGTGCATCAATATAAAAACCATTTATCGTTACTTCATGAACAGGGCGGGAATCCGGGAACTCATCTGAGCCCATCAAAAATTCCCCTCCATGTATCCACACCATTCCGGTGGTATCTGTTTTTCCTGCAACAAGGGAAGCATTCTGAATGGCAGATGCTCGTGAAGGAATACCTTCCGCAATGCAGTGTGCCAGACTGTCTGCTGTCTTTTCCGCTGCTGTCTTTTTAGTATCACAACTTATGCCAATTGCCGCTGTCAATGCTAGCAGACATGTAAGCTTCAACTGTGGAAAAAATGATTTTGAATGAAACTGCATATTACTTTTTTGCCTTTGCTAAAATCTCCAACGCCTCATTGTCCTCATATTGAACCATAGATTGTTTCAGCCGCGTTTTGAGGTCACCGACTATTTTATCAGTATCTGCCTGACCATATAAATTTTTCATTTCTGATGGATCCGTTTTTAGATCATACAACTCCCACGAATCTGCCCCGCCGTAGAAATAAGCCAGTTTATAACGTTCTGTTCTGATACCAAAATGAGGATACACATGATGTGGCTCAGGGAATTCGTAATAATGATAATAGGCATCCTTGCGCCATGGCGTTTTTGCCGTTGCTGTATTTGTTTTAAGCAAAGGTAAAAACGATTTTCCCTGAATATCAGTAGGTATTTTTGTGCCGGCGATGTTGAGCACAGTTGGAGCCCAGTCTATATTTAAAACGAGTTGATCTACCTGGGAGCCAGGTTTTACAACGCCGGGATAACGAATTACAAAAGGCGTTTTGAGCGATTCTTCATAAATAAACCGTTTGTCGAACCAGCCATGTTCGCCCATGTAAAATCCTTGGTCGGAAGCGTATATCACCACGGTATTTTTAGCCAGACCTGTTTTGTCAAGATAGTCGAGCAGTTTGCCGATGTTGCGATCCAGGGAATTGGCAGTGGAAAGGTAATCTTTAATATACCGCTGATATTTCCATTCTGTAAGCGCCTTACCTGTTAATTTTTTAGCCTCAGGTTCTTTGGAAATCTTATCGTAATAGGCTTTAAATACCTTTTGCTGTTCCGGGCTGAACCGGTTGTATGTCCAGTCTTTCTCATAATTGACGTTTACTTTCAGATCCTGTTGCAGTCGCATTGTTTTTTCAATGGTCATGTCCTGATCTTTTGCAGCAGCCCGTCCCTGATAATCGTCATAAAAGTTTACAGGCAAAGGAAAGTCTACATCATCGTACGCGCCAAGGTCCTGCAAGTCGGGCAGCCACTCGCGATGGGTAGCTTTGTGCCCAACAATGAGGAAAAACGGTTTGGCATTATCCCGCTTTTCGAGCCAATCTGTTGAAAACTGCGTAATCACATCCGATACATATCCATTGTAACGGGTGGTGTCATTGGGCTGGCTTATGAAATCAGGGTTATAGTAATTCCCTTGTCCGGGCAGAATGTTCCAATAGTCGAAGCCCTTGGGCAGGCTGTTGAGGTGCATTTTCCCAATCCAGGCTGTCTGATAGCCGTTTTGTTGCAGAAGCTCGGGGAATAAAGTTTGATTGGTGTTAAATTTTGTGTTGTCGTTACGTTTATAGCCGTTTTTGTGGCTGTACTTTCCGGTAAGCAAGGTCGCACGGCTTGGCCCGCATATCGAATTCGTAACCACATTATTGGTTAACAAAGCACCTTCTCTCGCCAAACGGTCAATATTTGGTGTCTTTGCATATTTGTTTCCGTAAGCACCAATAGCCTGATAGGCGTGATCATCGGAGAAGATGAAAATAATATTGGGTTTTGCAGCAGATTGAGCTCTGATTGCGGTTGGTACTAACAATAAAACCACGGCCATTAGCCGGACATATTGTGGGAAAAGTAAAATCCGGAATTTCATATAAGTACCTTTATAGTGGGCCGCTGCCTGAGTTTAGTAGTCTATAAGTTTAGTAGACAAATTACGCCTTTCTTCATATCAATACCAAATATAAACACAGCATCAGGAATAAATAAAAGTAAACATTGGTCTGAAGCAAAAAAAGGAAGTATGCGCAAGCATACTTCCTTTTCGGTTATAAAATTCCAATCTTATTTGATTGAACTTTTCAACGACTGTGCCATTTCAAGATGATGTTGCAGCGTTGGAACCTTACCAGCTGCCCAGGCCTTAATTTCAGGATCTTTTGCATCTTTTGCAACCTCCTGGAAATCATCTACGTCTTCTTTGTGATCATCGACCATAAACGCAGCATAGGCTTTATCGAAATCCTTCCCTTTCTTGGAAGCCATATCGTCTACTTTCTTTTGTTTGTCATCGCTCAAAGACATTGGCAGGGAAATGTTTTTCGTTTTTGCCAATGCAATTAGTTCTTCATTTGCCTTACTGTGGTCTGTAACCATTGTTTTACCGAATTCCTTTACAGCCGATGATGCGCCGTTTGTCTGGGCGAGTTCACCAAGCTTTACCTCCATCATTCCACCGTCAGCGGCAGCAACTGCAAACTCTGTATCGTCTTCTACCTTGGTGTCTTCAAATTTTTGTTCATTCTGTTCCTCAGCAACGTCTTTGCTGTCCTCAGATTTGTTGGAATTACAAGATGTAAATGCCATCATAGAGGCTATTATCATGGAACTTAATATGATCTTTTTCATAATTTTTAAAACATTTAATGTGAATGTTGAGGGAACTTTTTAAAAAATTATGCCAGCAGAACTTTCTGGAAGCTCAAAATGAAGTCGGACAATTAATTCATCTGCTAAATCCTTTAAAGTTCGATTATAGTAAATGATGTAGGAAAGATGAGAAGGATTACCATTTGGGTAAAAGAAATACTAAATTTGGGCAAAAGAATTTGCTGCTATCTGGTGCAAATATCTTTGCTAGTATACGAATCACATTTAAGAGGTGTTTTTAGTACCAATGGAAGAAAATAGACCCGTTCATATCTTATTGGCGGACGATGACGATGATGATACATCTCTTTTTAAAGAGGCGTTGGAGCATATACAGATTCCCAGCAGGCTTGATGTAGCCGAAAACGGGATGGAGCTTATGAATAAATTGCAGGGCTGCCCGGATAAACCTAATCTGATATTTCTGGATATGAACATGCCGGTTAAGAATGGGTTGGAGTGCCTTATCGAGATCAGAAATTCTGCTGTTTACAAGGAAGTTCCGGTAGTCATATTGTCTACTTCGGTGGCTGATTATTTACTAGAAGCAGCGTTTGAAGCAGGAGCAAATCTCTACATTCAGAAACCCAATAGCTTCTCAGGATTGGTAGATATTATCAAAAAATGCCTTACAGAAAAGGATTCCATGAATAAAGCAAAGGGGCTGGAACAATTTTTGATAAAGTTTAACAGTTAGCCAAATCCCAGTTTTAAGCATGAATGAACTGTCTGTTTCCATAGAGGATCAGGATTCTTTTTTAAATAGCCTTCGAAACAATACTGCGGACAGCCATAAGCAGTTGGAAGAGAATGAAATATCCGCAGCGATACTCTCACCTGAGGTTACCATAGCGGATTATCAAGAATATATCAGCAGAATGTATGGTGTAATTGCGGGGTGTGAGAGAAAGGTGTTTCCTGCGTTGTCGGGCATATTTGCAGATTTAAGCGAGCGCGAAAAATCTTCTTTAATTATAAATGACCTTTATAAAACAGGTTTACAGCAGGCAGAAATTGAGCAGCTTCCTGTATGCGATTTTGACTTTTCTACCACAGGAGAGGCGCTTGGAATCATGTACGTTCTGGAAGGATCAACACTGGGAGGCAGAGTTTTATTGAAGCATATTCAAAAAACACTCGGTTTAGGTGAATCTGATGGAGTGTCGTTTTTCTATGGATACGGATCCGAAACAGGAAAAATGTGGAAGAGTTTTATTACTCGCTTTTCCGAATATGCAATTACAAATAACTGTGAGCAGGAAGTAATATCAAGTGCTGCTCAAACATTTACGGTTATAGATGGTTGGCTTAGCCACGGCAAATCTCTTTAAGAACGCCGTGTTGAATAACGTTTGCTACATGAACATCAAAGATATAGTTAACCGCGATATTGTTAATCTGACCAACTGTGAAAGCGAACCCATTCATATTCCGGGAAGCATTCAGCCTCATGGGTTTTTGTTGGGTCTGAAAGAAGACGATCATATTGACTTTTGCAGTAATAATGTAGTTGACTTCATAGGTTACACTCCGGGGCAGCTGTTGGGGAAACCTCTTTCGTTGGTTTTCGACGAAGCACAATATAACAGCTTTCTCACCTACAAAGGCGGTGAACGAACCAATTCTGCAAGACCATTCGTATTTTCCCATAACGAAACAAACTACAACACAACTGTACACAAAAGCGGAGAAACGCTGATTCTCGAGTTTGAGCCGTTTCCGGATGGCATACTCGATCTGCCGGATTTGTATAACCAAACCAGGAAGTTCGTTTCCCTGATGGAGAAGAACAATCATCTGGTGGATCTGTGTAACGACATAGCAGTGGAAACGCGGGCCATCACCGGTTATGATCGCGTGATGATCTACCGGTTCGATCCCGAATATAACGGGGAAGTGATAGCAGAAAGCAAGAGAGAAGATCTGAATTCATTTTCTGGACAAAAATATCCGCATACCGATATTCCGGTACAAGCAAGAGAGTTGTACATCAAAAATCCGGTGCGGATGATCGTGGATATGGATTATGTTCCTGTTCCCGTGCTTACCCTGGATCACCAGAATAACAGGAGCAATCAGTCGCTGGACCTGAGTCTTTCTGTGTTAAGAAGCGTGTCGCCCATTCATGTAGAATATCTCAAAAACATGGGTGTCGGAGCAACGCTCACGATATCATTATTGCAAAACAACCGGCTGTGGGGACTGATCGCCTGCCACCATTATTCTCCCAAAATACTGCCTTACTATTCCCGGTTAACTGCTTTGCTTCACGGGCATTTCCTTACATCTCAGATCGCCGTGCGGGAAGTTGCGGAAGAGTTCGAAGTGGCACAGGCTGTGGATAAAGCACTGTCGGATTCGCTTCTGATTCTCGATCAGAAGGAAAATTTTATTGAAGAAAACCATAACCTTCCCTCATTGCTGGAAATGGTCAACGCAACGGGGTTTGTGATCTATTACAGAGGAAAGCTTTACAAAAACGGAAATGTTCCGGAAAACGAAGATCTGATCCCGCTTTTAAAGACACTGTCGGAAAAATATCCTACCGCCAGTTTCCATACGGAACGCCTGATGGACATTTGGGATGAGGGTGAGAAATTATCAAAATATGCTGCCGGAATAGTTTATCATTCGATTGCAGCCGGTACTCCCGATGGCATCTTGTGGATGCGTGCCGAACGGAGGGAAACGATCAACTGGGCAGGTAATCCGTATAAAACTACCGGATTGCCGGAAGATGCAGGAAAGAGACTTTCGCCGCGTAAATCGTTCGAGTTTTGGTTGGAGGAGGTGAAAAATAAAAGTGCGTTGTGGAGAAAATCCGAAATTCATGCTGCTGCCAGTTTCGCATACGCCTTACAGAAGCACATCAATTTGCGTTATGTGAGAAGTCAGGAGAGTAGTAACAGAATATTGAATGAGGAGCTGAAAGCAGCGAATAAAGAACTGGCTAACCTGAATTGGATCAGTACGCACGACTTGAAAGAACCTTTACGGAAAATACAGATTTTTGCATCGAAGATACTGGACAGAGAGCATGTCGATGTATCGGCTCAGGTTAAAGACTCTGTACAGCGCATGCGATTTGCAGCTGAAAAAATGCAGTTGCTTATTGAAGATATTCTAACCTATTCCAAGGCGGGTAACATGGATAAGGTGTATGAGTACATCGACATGAACGTGATATTGAAGCGCGTCTTGGAAGAATTGTGTGATACCATCGAAGATAAGAAGGCACTTGTTACCTCTTCATCGCTACCCACTTTAAATGTTATTCCATTCCAGATCCACCAGCTGCTCGTGAACCTGATCAGTAACGCTTTGAAATTTTCAGTTGACGGTGTACATCCTGAGATAGAAATTGGAGTACAAACTGTTTCTGCATTTCAGGTTCCGGATGTTAAAACTGATTCGGTTCGTGATTTTTACGCAATTTCAGTCAGGGACAACGGTATTGGTTTTGAAAAGGAATATGAGGGAAGGATATTTGGTGTTTTTCAAAGACTTCATCCTGCTAACAAATATCCGGGAACGGGTATCGGGTTGGCCATTTGTAAAAAGATTATGGAAAATCACAACGGATATATAGTTGCTGATTCCGAGTTAGGAAAAGGTTCTACCTTTACGATTTATTTTCCCCGGGAAGAGACCAACTGAATGTATCTCAGCTGAGTACATTGTTCCTCATCAATTCGCCTTCTGGTTTAGTTGATGAGGTTTTTTTTGACTGAAAAGCGCTTTCTTTTACAATAGCTGCGGTATCGGTCAGGAACTGACTTAGGACGAAAGGTGCTGGTATTGGTTTTATTCGAACTTTATAAAACCTTTTTGATCACCAATTATGTCATCAGCACCAGTGAGCACAATGGTTACCGAGCCGCCGGTAATCTCTGCCCGAATCATAAAAAAACTTAGAAAAGACCCGGAACTTACCGCAGCAGCCGCGGGCCTGGTTTACGTAAAAGGAGATGCCCCGGGATTTTTAAGAAAAGGAAAATCACCGCGTTTTTATTATGTCGACTCTGCCGGTGTCCGCTGCCGGGATAAGGAAACGATAAAAAGAATTAAGTCGCTTGTTTTACCACCGGCATGGCGCAACGTATGGATCAGCGAAGACGCAGACAGTCACCTGCAGGCAACCGGAATTGATGAGGCGGGGCGCAAGCAATACCGCTATCATCCATTCTGGAATCTGATCAGAAATGAAACGAAATACTATCGGTTGCTCACATTTTCGGAAGTGCTGCCACAGCTACGGGCGCAGGTGGAGCATGATCTTAGGAGGAGAAACAATGACCTGGCCAAGGTAACGGCTCTGGTTATCAAATTGATGGACAAAACCTGTATTCGTGTGGGCAACCAACAATACAAATTAAAACACGGCTCGTCGGGAATGACTACCCTTGACGCCCGCTGTACTACCATACAGGGAAAAACGATTCGGTTTAAATTTACAGGTAAAAAGGGCATTAAGCAGGATATTGTCCTTCGCGATGCGGCTTTGGCAAGGCTGGTAAAACAGTTCAAAGAAATGCCCGGGCGACGGCTTTTTCAGTACCTTACGGACGCTGGGACAAGGTGCTCACTCAATGCAAATCAGGTAAATGACTACATCAGCACACATACGGGAGGCAATTTTTCAGCGAAAGATTTCCGGACCTGGATGGGGACTGTCACTGCATTTGAATATCTGGCTGGTCAGGAAAAATACATGACCCAGCGACAGTATACTAGAACTGTAAATTCCTGTCTGGATGTGGTGGCTGCCCACCTTGGTAACACAAGAGCCGTTTGCAAAAAGTATTATGTACATCCGGTTATATTCAGAGCTTATGAGAATAATCGTATTCAACAATTTGTAAATAAGGAAGTTAAAGAGGTGGATCATCTGTCTGCAAATGAGGAACGTGTAATAATGCTTCTTGAAAAGCAGTCGCGTATGTGAAGAATTTCAGACTCATATACGTTTTAGAAACACTGAAATTTAGTTTCAACCGGGAAAAAACGGCAACATTTTTTATCATGGTAAGCTAGTTCTCGTACGCTTGGTAAGTTGGCACAGAGTTTTAACGTAACCATTCAAATTGTATAAATCACAACAAAAACAAAGACTGTCATGGAAACGAATGAAAATCTTGTAGAAGTTCTGAATGACCTGATTAAGATAAACAATGACCGTATTGACGGTTATGAAAAAGCACTTGAAGAAGTAAAAGATATAGATGTTGATCTGAGGGGAATGTTCCAGAAAATGGCAAATGAAAGCCGTGAAAACGTGGCTGAACTTAGCCGGGAAGTTGCCAGCCTTGGAGGTGAAATTGCAACTGGTACCACGAACTCAGGTAAAATTTACAGAGTGTGGATGGATATTAAAGCCACTTTCACAGGACATGACAGAACTTCGGTACTGGAAAGCTGTGAATATGGAGAAGATGCCGCTCAGGAAGCGTATGAAGATGCCTTGTCAACAGATGCTGATCTTTCAGTGGAAATTAGACAGATCATTACTGATCAGAAATCGTCGCTTAAAGAGTCGCACGATCTGATTAAAAAATACAGAGATATGCATCAGGCTGTAAACAGCTAAGCATCATTAAGGTTCTTAGAAATGGGGTTCGATTCAATTCGAATCCCATTTTTTATGGTAGATCTATGGCAAAACAGGATTCTCTACTGCGGTCTGATATATTTTCTGCTGATTTCGCTCAGATCGGGAGTGCACTGTTATTACCTTTGTTGGAGTAAGTGATACATACAATAATTAACAAAATGGCACCTTCTGTATTCCCAGAATATTGAAGATTATACATCCGGTAAATACATTTTTTTGCGATCAGCAATGACACGATCAACCATTCTCCATATTGGCGCTACAAAGGAAGTGCTGACCAAACAGCAAAAGGAATTCAACAGGTTGACAAAAAAGATTGAGCAGCTCGAAAAAACATTGGCAGAGTTTCGTAGGGGAAGAGACATTTTAAATGAGCGGCATGGTAAAGAAATGGCTCCTCTTTTCAGGGAGATGCATGCCTGTCAGGTAGAAATTGTGAAAGGGATGGACAAGGTGTTTCCGGACAAAATTTTTAAAAAGACAGATCATAAGAAACTTTCGTATCTGATTACAGATACATCGTTTGATTTGATTAGCAAACATGGTTATGAGGATCTGAAAATCATTTTTAATAAATACAATGAGCATGACTACGACACTGTAAATGCTGAGGTAGATCGTCAGGCGGCGGATATGGCGAAGGGTATGGCTTCTTTTTTCGGAGTGGAATTTGAAGATGATGTTGACATTTCTACGACTGAGAAGTTTCATGAAAAAATGTTTGAAAAGATTTCTGAGCAAGAGGAAATTTTGGAGGAAGAGCAACGCATTTTTGACGAGAAAAAAGCCGCAAAGAAGAAAACGCAAAAGCAACTGGATCGGGAGGAAGAGCAGAAAAATGAGGAGCTGCGAGTGACTAAATCTGTGAGGTCAGTATATATGGATCTTGTAAAAGCGTTACATCCTGACCGGGAAAAGGACGAGGCCGAAAAGCAACGAAAGACGGAAATTATGCAACGTGTTACCCAGGCCTATAATGACAATAATCTGATGGCGTTGTTGAAGTTGCAAATGGAGTTTGACAGGATAGATAAGGAACATTTGGAGCGATTGGCCGATGAGCAGCTTTTATACTACAACAAAGTACTGAAACAGCAGGTGATAGATCTGGATTTTGAGAAGGCGGAGATTGTAGAAGAGCTGGGTGAATTTAGCGGTTTGGAGCCGTACTATGTCAGGTCTGCGGAAATCCTGATATTTAAGTTCAATGATGATCTTAGGTTACTAAAAAAGGAACTGAAAGATACAAAAAAGGAAATAGAGCTCTGGAATGATCCCTTAAAGGTTAAATCTTACCTGAAAACTTATAAAATACCGAAGGAGGAAGATTTTGACTTTTATTGGTAGTTAATGCATAACGCTAACAGAAGTAAATAGTATTTGATTGTACCTTATAGTGTGCATGAGAAATTTACTTCTGTTGCTCCTACTTTTCTTAGCTGTCCATTGCACAGGACAGGTGGCGTTGTACCCGGGAACTATCCCAAACAGTACAAATGCCGAAAATCTGGAAGAGATTAAATTCAAACCAGGTGGCGATTCTCTCGCTTACAAAGTCTCGGTTCCAACCATTTCCGCTTTTTTACCTCCTAAAAACATAGCCAACGGCACCGCAGTGATCATCTTCCCGGGAGGGGGATACCACACGCTTGTGCTGAAAAGAGAAGGGAGCGACGTAGCACGGGCATTTAACAAGCTTGGCGTAGCAGCGTTTGTGGTGAAATACAGGCTGCCCGACGACAGAACAATGGTGGACAAATCAATAGGTCCGTTGCAGGATGCACAGCAGGCCATCAAAACGGTGAGAGACCGCGCACGGGAATGGAATATTGACCCGGAGAAAATCGGACTTATGGGATTTTCTGCCGGAGGACACCTTGCAGCCACAGCCGGAACGCATTTCGATAAGGACTATATACCCAATAAAGAGAAGACGGCTCTTCGTCCCAATTTCATGCTACTCGTTTATCCGGTGATCAGTTTTTCGGATAGCATAGGGCATACCGGGTCGAGGCAAAACCTGATTGGGGACAAACTTCCAAAGGGAAAAATCGCCTTGTTATCTAACGAAAATCACGTCTCAAAAAACACGCCGCCAACTTTTCTGATACATTCAGGAACCGACATAGTAGTCCCGGTCGCCAATAGTTTAGTATTTTATCAAAACATGCTTAAAAAAGGAGCATCTGCCGAAATACATCTTTACTCCAAAGGAGAGCACGGTTTCCTGACTTACCCCTCGTATGAAGAATGGTTTGGAAGATGCCTTAACTGGATGAAGAGCCTTCATCTTGTCGCAGAGAAATAGTTTTTTGATAAAATTTAAACTTTTAATTTAACTAAAACAGGTTAGTACAGGATAGTAAGTCAGATATTTTTAGGAATTTTTGGATATTATTTTCATCTTTTTGGGGAAGATCGTTCTTTTAAAATCGCATGTTTAGTAAGTAAATTGGTAAGGGTAATTAATCATTCAGAAGTCTAAAAAATATAATATGCTTTCAAAGTTCTTTTCCGCAGCCCTCGTGGTTGCCATGATCTCCACCAGTCAGATTTCCTGCATCGCGCAAAAGACTGAAAAAGGGTTTAAGTCGATTTTTGACGGCAAGTCGCTGAAGGGATGGGATGGTGACACCAAGTATTGGAGAGTCGAAAATGGGAATCTTGTAGGTGAAATCACCCCGGAAACGCTGCTTAAAACAAATTCATTTGTTGTGTGGCAAGGCGGAGAACCTGGCGATTTTGAATTGAAGGGCTCTTTTAAGATCACTGAAAAGGGGAATTCAGGGATCAATTACAGAAGTGATAAGGTAGCAGATGTGCCCAATGCCTTACGCGGATATCAGGCCGATATAGATGGTGCAATACGTTATACGGGACAAAACTATGAGGAGCGCAAAAGAACGACTTTGGGTTATAGAGGTGAGGTTGTGACGGTGAACAATCCTACAGATAAGTCTCCGGAGGCTTTTAAAGCAAACCTGAAAAACAATGCCTGGCTTGGCAGAACTGTAACAGGTTCGTTGGGAACAACCGACGAGCTTAAAACAAAAATTAAAAGCGAAGACTGGAATGAGTTTCACATTGTGGCGAAAGGGAACCGTCTTCAGCATTATATCAACGGCGTGCTGATGAGCGACGTAACGGATAATGACAGCGTTAATGGCAAGAAAAACGGTTACCTGGGTATTCAGGTACATGTAGGACCACCAATGAAAGTAGAATACAAAGACATTCGTATCAAACAATAGGTTGCAGGTTTAGGGGTTTGAAAAGGCCAGCCGTACGACGGATAGAGCCAATTGCTAACAGCTAAAAGTTTTATTAATGAATAAGATTGGATTTAATGTGCTTGCCTGGACGGCGGCAGTATCGGATGATTTGTTTCCGGTAATCGACAGGTTGAAACAGATTGGCTACGACGGGGTAGAATTTTACCTTGGCGCGCCGGATATGGCAGCCTATCAGCGCATGGGAAACTATACGAGAGATGTTGGCCTGGAAACCACGGCTGTAATGACTTTGGGAAAGGATGAAAATCCAGTAAGTGAATCTTCGGAAGTACGTGCCAGGGCATTGGACAAAATAAAATGGGGCGTTGATCGCGCACATGCTTTGAATGCCAAAATCATTTGTGGCCCTTTCCATTCTGCTCATACGGTTTTTGTAAATCGGCCGGCAGAGGATCAGGAGTATGCACTTGCAGGCGAGGTGCTAAATGCTGCTGCCGAATATGCTGCCCAAGCCAATATCACATTTGCGCTCGAAGCACTGAACCGTTTCGAATGCTACCTGTGCAATACCATGGAGCAGCTGAACAAATTAGTAAAGGCTGCAAACCATCCCAACGTGCGCGCGATGTTCGATACGCACCATTCCAACATTGAAGAGAAAAGTTACGTTACTGCATTGGATACCATTGCGCCTGTTTTGGCTCACGTTCACATCAGTGAAAACGACCGCGGAACTCCCGGTGACGGACAAGTTTTGTGGGATGACGCATTTTCTTCTCTTGCCAAAATCAATTACCAGGGCTGGCTTACAATCGAAGCTTTTTCCCGGAATGATCCTGATTTCGCCAATGCCATCGGCGTTTGGCGTGAATTTTCCGATCCGTGGGACATTGCAGAAAATGGCTACAAGTTCATTCGTGAAATGAGTTTGAAGCACGGGTTGGGGAATTGAGAATTCGGTCTGGACGCATTTTTAGCGGACTGGACGAACTATAGTATATAATCTTGTCGTGCCAGTAAGCCGAATGCTGATGGCCGACAGCTAATCGCTTTTTTTAATGTCACAAAAGCTTCCATTCAAATTCGGCTCAGAGGTATACACCTGGTTCATGAGCGGTAATGGGCAAACGCATCAGGGCCGTCTGGGTCACATGATTGAAATTATCTCCAAAGCTGGATTCAGCGGAATTCAACCTATTTTTACCTGGATGGGTGATCTGATTGATCCCGATCTTTTGGAGGCGAAACTGAAAGAACAGGGTATTGAGCTGGCCGCACTGGCTCTTGCTTTGGACTGGAATAATCCTGAGGAAACTGAGCGGGAACGAGAAGTTGCAGATCACGCTATTCGCGTATTGGAAAGATTTCCAGGTGCCGTTTTGAATACAGTTCAGATTCCAAGCGGTCGTCACGACATAGTTCAGCGTCAGCAGAATCTGATCAATATTGTTAACACAGTTTCACGGCGGGCTGCGGATAAAGGTGTTCCATGCAGCTACCATCCCAACTCACCGCATTCATCCATTATCCGGACGGAAGAAGACTACAAAATCGTACTCGAATCTCTGGATCCCTCGGTGACAGGCTGGACGCCGGATGTGGGTCATATTATAAACGGAGGCATGGATCCGCTGGCGAAAATGAAAGAGTACCAGTCGTTGATCAACCACGTTCATTTCAAAGATTGGAACGGCGATCCTGAATTTGCCCTGATGGGAAAAGGGAAAGTTGATCTTTTGGGTGTAACGCAATGGCTGAAAGATATTAATTATTCGGGCTGGATTATCTGTGAAGATGAAGGCGAAGAAGCATTGGAAGATCCTGATTTCGTAACGCTGCATGACGGTAAATGGATTCAGGAAGATTTGATTCCGGGATTGCGATAGCTGACGGCTTTCGGCGGTCAGCTATCGGTTTTTGATATCCGGAACTCAACTAGCCGCCTTCGTTTGTGTCCCCACAAACGAATATGCAGGATTAAAGACGAGTTGTTTTGCGGGGGGTAGTGAAGTGGTTTGTGGAGACACAAACCACGGCGTGGTAGAGACAACAACAGCGGAAATTTAAAATGTAACAAGGAAGCATTTCGCAGCTAAAAGCCAATAGCTCATCGCTAAAAGCCAAAAATATGCCAACAATAAAAACCAACGGAATACAATTTCACTACGAAGAACGTGGATCAGGAAAATCACCAGATGATATTCCTGTTTTGCTGATTATGGGTATCACAGCTCCCGGCTCAGTATGGAATGTTCATTTGGCCGACTGGCAGCATCATTTCAGATGTATTATTGGAGATAACCGTGGAGTTGGTTTGACAGATAAACCGGCTGGTCCGTATTCCTCGGAACAAATGGCGGATGATTATGCTGGTTTATTGGATGCCATTCAGGCAAAAAAAGTGAAGGTTGTGGGTTGTTCGATGGGAAGTACCATTGCGCAGCAATTAGCGATTCGTCATCCGGATAAGGTACATTCTTTGGTGTTGATGTGTCCCTGGGCGAGGTGTGACAATTATGCCAAAGGACTTTTTCAGCACATTATGAATGCAAAAGCCCGGTTCCGACCTGAGGAATTTAGTCTTTACATACAGCTCCTTATTTTCTCAAAATCATCCTGGGACAATTCAGAAAAACATGCTGATCTTGAAAAAGGGAGAAATCAGGATGCGTTTGGCGCTTTTCCGCAACCGTTGCATGGACTGGAAGGGCAGGCTGCTGCTTGTATCAACCACAATGCACTGGATGATTTGAGCAAAATTCAAAAACCGACATTGGTGATCGGAGGCAAAGAAGACATTTTTACACCAGTCTGGATGGCAGAAGAGGTTGCGAACGGGATTCCCGGTGCGGAGCTTTTTTTATATGAAAAATTGGGACACGCTTTCCATTTTGAAAATACGGACGACTTCAATCTGCGGGTTCGGGATTGGCTGTTAGCGCATTGATTTTACAGATAAAATAGAAAACAAGGTTAAAAAAGCCGCAATACGTTCTTTTTTGATTTGGATAATATTCTTAATTAATACAAAATAATGAAGGAAGCGGATTCAATAAATCAGGATTGGAGGGACAAGGTTTCGAATCGTGCGCAATTGGGTGGGATTGAAACCTCGGTGATTGATAACGGAGTAGGACGCGGAACCAGAATCGCCTGGATTAATACCGGTACCGGCTTAAGATTCAAAGTAGTAATTGATCGTGCGATGGATATTGCCGAAGCTTTTTATAATCAGCATAGTCTGGCCTGGCTGAGTCATGGAGGCATTACGCATCCGCAGCCATTTGCTGACAAGGGAATCGACTGGCTCCGAACTTTTGGCGGAGGTTTGCTTACGACCTGCGGACTTTCCCACGTGGGTGGACCTGAGTCTGATGAATTTGGCGACAGAGGTTTGCATGGTTTGATCAGCAACACACCTGCGGAAGTCATTTCTATCATCCAGCCAGATCCAAGAACGGGACAGTTGGAAATGAGCATTACCGGCATCATCAGAGAAACCAAACCATTTGGTCCTAGTCTGGAATTGAAAAGAACAATTTCAGCTACGCTTGGAAAAGCTACCATTCGAATTCATGATGAGGTGATTAATAAAGCCAATACTGCTGCGCCACACATGTTGCTATACCATTTCAATTTCGGATATCCGCTTGTTGACGAAGGAACTGATCTGCTTTGGAAAGGGAAATGGTTTCCAAGACATGGTGAAGAAAATGCGAAGATTTTCAAAGAAGGGAATGATTTTAAAAAATGTCCAGGGCCTATTGAATCTCACCTTGGAACGGGGGAAGAAGTTGTTTTGGTAGATATTGAGGCGGATATTTTTGGGGACAGTGTTGCAGGTTTATACAATTCAAAACTTGGTATTGCGGTCGCGATGAAGTTTAAAAAAGAACAATTACCCTGGTTTGCGAACTGGCAGCATTGGGGAAAGGGCGAATATGTGACGGGATTGGAACCAAGCACACATCCACTCTCAGGACAAGCAAAAGCCCGTGAAGATGGAACCTTGATATTTATTGAGCCAGGGGAGAAACGGGAGTATGACGTGGAGCTGGAAGTTATTGTGGATGAGGAGTTGATTAAGGAGTTTTTGGTTGATTATAATATTTAGAAAAGAACTTTTACACTTTTAATCGGAATACTCGACCAAGTTGTCAGGTTGATTATCCACTGTGTTCGACAAGCTCTGCCGACCTTGTCGGATGCCGAAGTGACGGTCATCCTGAGCTCTGTCGAAGGATAGTTTACAGTATGCTTAAAGCACTTCGATGAACTATCATTAATGTTATAAAAAAAATGATTGGCTAATCATGACAAATATCAGCCCCGGATTTCGACAGGCTCAATCTGACAACCGCATTAACCGTCTCGCATATTTTTTTTATTGTAATGTAAATTACGCGTGGCTCTGACAGCATCTTGGCATTTAATAAAAAGACTAAAATTAATATTAATAACTAAACCAAATTTCAAAAATTAACCAATGGGACTTTCAAGTATAGCCGAAAAGGCATTAGAACAGGGAAAAGGAATATTGCGTTTGGCGCCGACTTGGGTGCCGCGTTCATTTTGTGTACCTGGTCGTAGAATAAAATTACATCCGGATGATTATTATGTCCTTGGTGGAGAGCGTGGAGGTATTGATGAACGTTGGTTGTCTTCAACAACTCCAGCAGAAAACGGCCCGCTTACCGGCGAAAATGAAGGTTTGAGTCAGATCGTTTTTGAAGATGAGTCGGGTGTTCAAAAAGTGACTTTGAGGGATGCGGTAAGTGAGCTGCAAGGTGAAATTATCGGTGATCGTCTTTGGGATGAATACAAAAGCTGGCCGATGTATTCCAAGTTTTTTGATAACATGGGTCCATTGCCTCACCACATTCACCACAGAGATGAGCACGCTGCGATGGTTGGTCAGAACGGAAAGCCGGAGGCATATTATTTCCCGCCACAACTCAACAACCACGGAGGAGATTTCCCGTACACATTCATTGGTATAGCTCCCGGCACCTCGAAAGAACAGATCAAGGAGTGTTTGATGAACTTCACCAAAGGTGACAACAAAATTACCAACTACTCGCAGGCGTTTCGTCTGGAGCCTGGAACAGGCTGGGATGTACCTCCTGGCATGTTGCACGCACCTGGTAGTTTGTGTACATACGAACCTCAAAAAGCATCTGATATTTTTGCAATGTATCAGTCGCTTGTCAATGAGGCTATTATTCCGGAAGAACTGCTTTGGAAAGGAACGCCGCAAGACAGAATTGGTGATTACGACTTGTTAATGGAAGTGATCGACTGGGATTTGAATGTAAATCCTAATTTGATGGAAAAACACTTTATGCGTCCGAAACCGGTAAAAGATGTGGAAGAGATGGCTGCGGAAGGATATAGTGAAAACTGGATTTGCTATAAAAACGAGGCTTATAGTGCCAAGGAACTTACCGTTTTTCCAGGACAGACTGTCACCATTACAGATGCAGCTGCTTACGGATTGATTGTCATGCAGGGTCATGGCAAATTAGGGGTTTGGGATATTGAAACACCTGCCTTGATCCGCTACGGACAGTTGACAAATGACGAATTCTTTGTGAGCGAAAAAGCGGCACAAGAAGGAGTCGTGATCAGTAATCCATCAGCAAATGACCCTATTGTGATGTTGAAACATTTTGGTCCGTTGAATCCGGATCTGGTTCTTTGAACAGCTGTGAGTTATCGCATTTAAGATATTTTGATGCATAATAATGTCAGGCTGAGCTTGTCGAAGCCTTAGTAAGCGCCCTTCGACAGGCTCAGGGTGACAGTAAATTTCTATTAGTTTTCATAACCAGCTGACGGCTAATCGCTAACAGCTATAAGCTAAACCAATCCATGCCAGAAAATAATTATCCAAAGCTGCACAATGCCACATGGCCTGGTATTGTGGGCAAAGGTTCTGATTCCGAACCGATTATCCCATTTGATACATTACTTGAAAAAACCGCAGCTGCTGAGGTAAACGGCGTGAAGTTTGACGGCGTTGATATCGGTCTTTTTGATGATCATCTTGGCTCATATTTGCATAGCGAAGACGGAGCAGCCCGCCTTGCAGATAAAGTGCGCGGATACAATCTTGAAATTGGAAGTCTTGTTGCCAATGTGTGGGCCGGTTCTGCACTGGGTGCCAAAGAATCGCGCGATGTATTTGTAGAGCAAGTACGTAATGCATGTGTATTTGGTCAAAAACTTCGTGAAGCAGGTGTGCGCAATGGCGGTGTAATCCGTATTGACTCGGCTGTTTCGCCGGAAGTTTGGGCAAAAGATCCTGCTGCCAATACCAAACAAATTGCTGAAACTTTCAGAAAAGCCTGCGATGTAGCGGCTGATTTTGGCGAAAAACTTGCTGCCGAAGGTGAAATATGCTGGGGCGGTATGCAGAGCTGGAAAACGATGATCGATACAATGGAAGCTGTGGATCGCCCTAATATGGGTTTTCAGGCGGATATGTCTCATACGTTCCTTTATCTGCTTGGTTACAACAGTCCTGAGGATCGGATTTTACCTCTTGATTTTCAGTGGAGCGACCGTGCAGCGTTGGAAGAAGGGCTAAAAACGATGACTGCAAAACTGCGTCCATGGACATTCGATTTCCACGTTGCGCAGAATGATGGTACCGTTCACGGAACTGGTTCTCATGATAAAACGGGACGTCACTGTCTGGCAACGGATCCAAATGGTAAACTGGATATTACCCATGACGCGGGCTACTGGCTGCGTAACGAAAATGGTGAATTGACCAAAGCTTTCCGTCACATCTGCTGGGATGGATGTATGTTCCCGAATTCTGTGATGGGCAATCAGCAAACATGGAATGATATCCTTGCTGCAATGGTGAAAGTTCGCCAGGCGCACGGCTGGTATCAGGAATCGTAATATGGATTAGCCTTACACTAATCCAATTTTAGGGGAGGCGCAAGTGCCTCCCCGACATCATACCCAAACCTTTAAACATATGTCAAACAAGAAAGAGATAAGAATTGCGCTGATCGGTACCGGATTAATGGGCCGTACGCATTCCAACGGATATAACAGAATTACAAACTTTTTTCCTGAACTGGAATATACACCGGTTTTGAAAGTGGCTTGTTCGCGTAACGCCGAAAAAGCGAAAGCATTTGCTGAACAATGGGGATATGAATCCTTTGAAACAGACTGGAAAAAGGTGATTGCAAGAGACGATATCGACGCGGTTGACATTTGCACTGCTAATGACACCCATGCTGAAATTGCTATCGCTGCCGCTGCCGCAGGTAAAATGATTCTTTGCGAAAAACCATTGGCAAGAACTTTGGCAGAGGCGCAAACGATGGTGGACGCAGTTGAAAAAGCAGGTGTGAAAAATACTGTTTGGTACAACTATCGTCGGGTTCCTGCGGTTACGTTGGCAAAACAAATCGTGGATTCTGGTAAGTTGGGTCGCATTTTCCATTATCGCGCCAATTTCCTACAAGACTGGACCATCAATCCTGACGTACCGCAAGGTGGTGCTGCAACCTGGCGATTGGATGTGGATGCTGCCGGTTCGGGTGTGACGGGTGATTTGCTTGCACACTGTATTGATACTGCGATGTGGATCAATGGTGGAATTAAAGATGTTTCTGCTGTTACTGAGACTTTTATTAAAGAGCGCGTTCACTCGGAGAGCGGTAAGGTACAGAAAGTTGGTATTGACGATGCTGCCATATTCCATTGCCACTTCGACAATGGGTCTTTGGGGCTTTTTGAATCCACACGCTACGCACGTGGCCATAAGGCACTTTATACTTTTGAGATCAACGGTGAACATGCGTCAATCCGCTGGGATCTGCACGATTTGAACCGGTTGGAATATTTCGATCATTCTGACGAATCGATAGTTCGTGGTTGGAGATCAATTCTGGTTACGGATAGCGATCAGCCTTATATGAAAAGATGGTGGATTCCGGGAACCAGCATTGGTTACGAACATTCATTTATCCATCAGGCTGCTGATTTCTTCGAGAGTCTGCAAACTGGAGAGGATTGTGCTCCAACTTTCAAGGATGCGCTCGAAACACAAAAGGTTTGTGAGGCGGTGATTGATTCTGCAAATTTAAGGAGCTGGAAGGATACCGGGGTTGAGTGGACTGGGTCTTGATTCTTTTTTAACGAATATCCGACAATTCAACGAAAACCCGGATCATATGAACGAAAACCCAGGGCGGTGCCCTGGGCTAAGTTATGGAACCCTTTCAGGGTAGGCAGGTTTTGTCTAGCTGCCTTGTAGGGTTTCATATTTCAGAATGGGGCATTGCCCCGTGTATTGCCAGAATATCACTTCATCATCATACTATGCCTCAATCTCTAGCTAGGGTCTGCACACATATCGTGTTCAGTACCAAAAACAGACAGCCTCTAATAGATGAGAGAATTGAAAACGAGCTTCATGCATACTTAGGCGGAATTTGTAATGATCTGGAATGTTTGCCTATCCAAGTTGGTGGCTACGTAGATCATGTACATATTTTATGCGTTTTGTCACGAAAAATTGCAATTATGAAGCTTTTGGAAGAAGTAAAACGAAGGTCGTCAAAATGGATCAAGACTAAGGGACGAGATTATGAAGAGTTTTATTGGCAGGATGGATATGGCATATTCTCAGTTAATCCTTACGAACTGGATGTAGTTATCCGATACATAGCCAATCAAAAAGCACATCATGAGAAAAAGACTTTTAAGGAAGAGTATCGAGGCTTTCTCAAAAAATATAACGTAGAATACGATGAACGGTATGTCTGGGATTGATTTCGCACGCACGTTATTTTATAGCTTGTATAAAGTCTAACACCATTCAGGGTAACAGAGAATCGGCTAATCCTTACCCTGAAAGGGTTATATATCTCAACATAGGGCATCGCCCTGTGACTTGCCGGTGATACCTCCCCATACTAAGTCCACCACCATGCCCATCCTCCAAGTCACAAACCTCACCAAATCCTACTCCGGCATAAAAGCCCTGGATAACGTGCAGCTGACGCTGCAACGCGGAGAGGTACATGCATTAATGGGCGAAAACGGAGCGGGCAAATCAACCTTCATGAAAATACTGATCGGGCTGATTGATGCGGATTCCGGAGAGATTTTTTTTGAAGGAAATGAGCTGAAACGAGGAGGCGTAAATAACGTTCAGCGAAAAGGAATCTCGATGATTCACCAGGAAATACTGATTATTCCTGAATTGACAGTCGCTCAAAATATTTTTCTGGGAAGAGAAAAGGAGATCACAAGTTCCAAAACGGGCTGGTTGAACGATGATCGCATCAATTCAAAAGCAAAAGAACTTTTGGAACAAATGGGCGTTGATATTTCACCCTATATCAAAATGAAATACCTGAGTGTCGCGCAAATGCAAATGGTAGAAATTGCCAAAGCTATTTCAAACGACGCAAAAGTCATCATCATGGATGAGCCAACTTCGGCCATATCCGATAAAGAAGTTTCCACGCTCTTCAGGATTATTCGAGACCTTAAAGTCAAAGGTGTTGCCATCATCTACATCTCGCATAAAATGGATGAGATTTTCAAGATCTCCGACACCATTACTGTTTTGAGGGATGGGAAATACATTGGTACAAAAAGTGCGGCGGAACTCGACAATGGTAGTTTGATTAAAATGATGGTCGGACGAGAGATTGAAAGTATGTTTCCCGAATCGAATACTCAAAAAGGAAAACGGGTGCTTTCCGTTAAAAATTTAAACAAAAAAGGAAAATTTACCGACATCAATTTTGAAGTCCACACCGGAGAAATTCTCGGTATTGCAGGATTAATGGGTGCCGGCCGGACAGAAGTTGCCAGAGCTATTTATGGTTTGGATAAACTGGATAGTGGCGAAATATATATTAACGGCGAACATGTTAAAGTTAAATCGGCCGACGAGGCCGTAAAAAAGGGCATTGGCTACGTGAGTGAAGACCGGAAAGGTTTGGGTTTTATTCCACAAATGTCGGTTTTAAAAAACATGACATTGGCAAGTTTATCAAACCATCGTCAGGGAATTTTTATTAACCCAAAAAGTGAAAATACGGTCACTGAGGCGATGGTTGAAAATTTAAAAGTGAAATCATCCGGAGTCAATCAAAAAGTGACACATTTGAGTGGAGGGAATCAGCAAAAAGTCGTCATTGGAAAAGTACTGCTGTCTTCTCCAAAGGTCATCATTCTGGATGAACCGACGCGTGGAGTGGACGTTGGAGCGAAATTTGAAATATACAAATTGATTCATGATTTGGCTGCAAAAGGCATCGCTGTCATTATGATTTCTTCCGAATTACCTGAAATTTTGGGTATGAGTGACCGAATTTTGGTTTTGTCAAAAGGAAAACAAACTGCGATGTTATCCAAGGAAGAAGCCACGCAGGAATTGATTATGAAGTATGCGGTTGAATAGCTTCTAGCTGTCAGCGATTAGCTGTTACCTGCTTTTACGAACAAGATATAAAACTAACCTAATATTTAGTGAGAAGTAACATTCAGGCACAGTTCAGGAATTTTGGTCAGTATGGGATTTTTGTGGCTTTTGTGATTATCTGTCTGGTTCTGGCATTTAGCACGCCCAGGTTTTTTACGATATCCAATCTGATGACGATCGGAAACCAGGTTTCCATCAATGCGCTGTTGGCTTTTGGAGTAACGTTTGTGATCATTACTGGCGGCATCGACTTGTCGCTGGGATCGATGGTGGCAGTTACTGGAGTGGTTGCAGCTACGTTTGCACATCCGGATACCTACCCGGTTGTAGTTCCAATTTTTATCGGACTAGCGGCTGGCTCAGCAATTGGTGCTTTCAACGGCTTGGTGATTACAAAAAGCAAGGTGCCGCCATTCATTGTAACATTAGGCACCATGACAATCGGTCGCGGTTTAGCACTCATTTTCAGTAAAGGTCGGCCCGTTTCCAATCTGTCAGACTCCTTTAATTTCATAGGTGGAGGTAATCTTTTTGGTATTCCATTCCCTATTATTATCCTGATTATCGCCTTTATCGTTTGCTCCATTATTTTGAATAAAACAATTCTTGGACGATACATGTATGCCGTAGGCGGAAACGAACCAGCTGCCAGGGCTTCCGGTATCAGAGTGAACAACGTGAAGATGTGGGTATATACCATTTGCGGATTACTTTCTGCAATGGGAGGAATTTTGCTTACTTCGAGAATCACAACCGGTCAGCCAAATGCCGGCGCAGGTTTTGAACTGGATGCGATTGCCGCCGCGATTATCGGTGGAACGAGTACATCTGGTGGAACTGGCACGATGACCGGAACATTAATCGGCGCTCTGTTAATCGGTGTGATCAGCAATAGCCTGGATTTGTTGAACGTAACATCCTATTATCAGCAGGTTGTGATGGGCGCCATTATCATTGGGGCAGTGGTTTTGGATAGTATGGGGAAGGAGGGGTAGGGCATGGGGTTAAGGGCATGGGGAAAAAGGGAGGAAGGAGGATGGAGAAATGGACAGCCCTAGCTTGCCCAACGGACATTCATCCCTGAGCATCGGGCAACGCCCGATGAACTCGTTAATGAAAAATCAATACAAATCATTCAATATCAATACAATGAAAAATATTTGTTTATCAGGATTGTTGTTTTTGTCCATATTGATGACGGGTTGTAATCAATCAAAAACAGATGATTCGGGAGGAAAAAAACTCGTGATTGGCGCCACCATGCTCAGTATGCAAAATGAGTTTGTGGTGAATGTGGCTGATGCTATGGAAGCAAAGGCCAAGGAATTAGGGGCTGAGCTTGTTTTGGTGGATGCCGAGCGATCGGCATTGAAACAGGTGGAACAAGTTGAAAGTTTTATTGCGCAAGGTGTTGATGCCATTATTCTGAACCCTTGCGAAGTAGAAGCAAGTTCTCCGGCAGTAAAACTGGCGCTGGACGCTAAAATTCCGATCATCAATGTCAACTCTGAAACATCAACAGCACCTACCGCTTTTGTCGGTTCAGACGATGAAGAGTCGGCCCGGATCGCCATGAAATACATTTCTGAGAAATTGGGCGGAAAAGGAAATATTTTAATGATGCACGGCTTTATGGGACAAGCTGCACAGATCAAACGCGATAAAGGTGCCAAAGAAATACTAAAAGCAACGCCCGGTTTGAAATTGCTTGCGGAACAATCCGGAGAATGGGATCGTGCCAAGGCAATGTCGCTGACCGAGAACTGGATTCAATCATACGGATCAAAGGTGAATGCAATTTTTGCCCAAAACGATGAAATGGGGATGGGTGCAGTGAAAGCACTTGAAGCAGCTGGATTGAAAGGAAAAATTTTGGTAGTAAGCGTGGATGCGATCCCAGATGCTTTGCAGGCTGTAAAAAAAGGGGCATTGGATGCCACGGTATTTCAGGATGCCAAACAACAGGGCGGACAAGCAATAGAAGCGGCCGTAAAAGCTGCCAAAGGAGAAAAGGTGGAAGCCAGTTTATTGATCCCGTTCAAGTTGGTAACGAAGGAGAATGTTGGGGAGTTTTTGAAGTGAAACTCTGAATTACATTCATCGGAATAAGATTTAGTCCATGTTTAACCGCATGGACTTTTTTGTTTTAGCACACTTTTCAATAGATTCTCATAAAAAAACACTGGAAAGTTCATATACGGTTACAACCAATTTGCAGGCACTTGCGTCTCCTGAATACTGATTTACTTAAACACTTAGCAATGAAAAATACAGTACTAGCAGCCATGCTTTCTTTGGCTTTTTTAGGAACAGGATGCCTTAATACCGATCCCCTAGAACCTGAAATTATTATTGATCCGGTAGAATTGATACGTGTCAGCCACGATACGATTACTGCCGGAGGGCATCTTGGGGTTGAAATTGCTGCAAATGCGGAGCAGGTTTATACCTCACTTCAAAAAATTCAGACTAGAACAGGCCTCCAATATGTGAACGTTGTAAGCAATATTTTTACGAATGTGAATCAGCTGGATAACCGCATACACCTGTACCAATCTATTTTGCTGGACGAACAAAAGGGTACGGATTCTGGTATTCAGATCACCTTTGAAGCAGGAAAAGTAAAAAGTATTTACCTCAATAGTGGGAGTAAACTCACACAATGGCCATTGAAAGAAAATGCATCAACTTCTGTTCGCATAGGTGATCAGGCAAATGGTCTATACAGCAAATTGGTAAACATTCAGGGCAAGAGCTCCTATGCCAATAAATTCGAGCGGATTTCTTTATTTACAAAGGAACTGGCGTCGGAGTACGATCCCATCATGACCCAATCACCGCAATGGTACTTCCGCTTTACTGTTGAACCTAAATTATTCGAGCATGTAGATATCAAGTTGGAAAATGGTAAGGTTAAATATCTGGTTGTGAGTAGATATAAAGATCCATCGTAGTTTATAATATCTTTTCTTTGAGCAACGGAACAGTGCTATTTTCGTAATTTTTGCAAATCATCATCAACAGCTAAGTTCATGAAAAAGTTATTTTTGATAGGCACTCTATTCCTTTTTAATGGTTGCTTTCTTGAAAGTCCGGATAAAAAGAACGGGAAATTCTTAGAGGACGTGGTTAATTTGGAAGAATTTAATTCTGCATTTGACGATTACAATTCAGATTTACCATACAACAGATATGGTCAAACGCATTTAATTTTTTCTTCGAAAAGATATAACAAAGACTTTCTAAATCTGGTGTATTTCAATGCGGAACTTACTTACAACAAGGATTTGGCGTTGAGAAAATTTTCAGGAAATGGCGCTGTTAAGTATGATTTTGCTGAGTATGGTGCTCTTTCCAGTCTTGCATCCCGCGCCAATGGAGATTTCAACGTTTATGGCCCGAAGTCGCTTTCATTTAGTCAGGATTTGGTTTCTTATGGCGATGGTGCTAAGGATTTGTTACTGTTCTATGCAGATGATTCACAGGGTGATATGGAAATAAAGTACATTAGAAGCAATAAGGACGGAATTACCGGACCTGAGAAGTTTTCTCTGCTTAATTCTCCACAGGATGACGGTTATCCCAGTTTCTCCCATTATGGTGACAAGGTATATTTTAGCTCCAACCGTGAGGGGAGCTTTGATATTTACGAGTTATCAATTCCACGAAAGGAATCGGAACGCATTACGGTAGAAAGTTTGGTCTCTCCAAAAGATTATCAATTGAGAAAAATTGAAGAATTATCAGGAGCACACGACGATAAATGCCCCTATTTCTATAACAATACACTGGTTTTCGTTTCTGATAGGCCAGATGGACAGGGAGGATTCGATATTTATTATTCAAAACTGGAAGCTGGAAAGTGGTCAAAACCTGTTAATGCAGGGAGTCGGATAAACACGCCGCACAACGAGTACAGACCAATCTTGCCAACCTTAACTCATTTCTCTTATCCTTTGATGCTGTTTTCTTCGGATCGCCCTAGCGGAAAAGGCGGGTATGATCTGTACATGACTGGTCTTAAAGAGGATTTTTGAGATAAAATTTGCTGTTCTAATTTTTTGCAAACTGCTGGTTGTGAGTAGATATAAGGATTGATAGTAGTCCATATTTAGTTATTCAGTGAGCATCAAATTTGGGTGCATTAATTTTTGATTTGCAAATCGCAAATCGTAAATTGCAAATCAAAAATCAATAAAATGAAAGATCATAAAGGAATGAGGCCACAGGACATTGTAGTTTTATTAGCAATTGTGGCAATTCAAAAAAAGAACTGGGCAGGGACAGGGGTGAAATTTATATACCCCATTCAAAACAAAAATCTGGCAGAGCTACTTAATATAAGTTCAGCAGAGATATCAGCATCTATCAATAGGTCATTTTACGCCGGTTTAATTGAAGACAGCCCGTTTAAACAAGTGTTTATGCAATCCTTTTTAGAATTTCTTATATATGGATTAAAATATGCTTTTCCTGTTAAACCGGGAATCCTTGTTAGAGGTATACCAACCGCACATTCAGCGGAACCCCTACAAGCGAAACTGTCTTTTCAGGAAGAAATAATTTGGGAATATGCCGAAGGGAATGTTCGTGGTCAGGCGATTGTTCCTCTTTATCATACAGTACCCGAAATTGTTGGCAAAGATAAGCTATTATATGAGCTTTTGGCTTTAACGGATTCGCTACGGATCGGTGGCGCAAGAGAAAGAGAGTTGGCAATTGAAGAACTAAAAAATCGCTTTTTCCAATGATCTATAACAAACATTTGTATGTTAAAAGGATTAGAGAAATTGCCGTGAGGCTGGATCATCTGTTACAGGATGTTGTTTTTGTCGGGGGAGCAGTCGTTGCACTATATGCGGATGATCCTGCCGCTGCTGAGGTAAGACCTACTGATGATATAGATATTGTTGTCGGGATTACAACAAGAGGTGCTTTTTCAATATTTGAAGAGAAAATACGTCAATTGGGCTTCAAAAATGTGACAGACTCTACTTTTATTGGACGGTATAAAATCAATGAAATAATTGTGGACGTGATGCCAATTAATGAAGACGTTTTAGGATTCAGTAACAAATGGTATACGGAAGGTATTGAAAAAAGTTTTTGGTATGAGATTGATAATGACGTTTCTATACGATTAATGCCATTTCATTATTTTATAGCATCCAAAATAGAAGCGCATAATTCACGAAACAAAGGGGATTTACGACAGAGTAAAGATTTTGAAGACATTGTTTATTCATTTGATAACAAGCTAGATCCATTAACAGATTTGCAACAGGCTTCCGGAGATGTTGGCGCTTACTTAAAGGAAGAAATGAATAATCTGATGGAAGATCTAAATTTTCATGAAGGGGTTTATTACAACATGAATTCTGCCAATGCTTCTTCAAGAACAGCTCGGCTTAAACGTATTTGGTCAGCTTTCCTGGCAGATTAGAGATGGAGAAATAATTTGCTCAAATAGTAAACCCACCCCAAAAACGTCTTTTATCAGCGGCTGCTTTTCAGTCGCTTTTTTTATTCCCAAACCAATCACACGACCTAACATGAATTCTTTCAATATTAATCGGCGTCAGTTTTTGTATGGCGCTACGGCTACGCTTGCTTTGTCGACTTTCGGAGCGCGTGGAATGGATCTGATAAACCCGGCAAAGCCTTGGCGTGTCGGACTCATTGGAACAGGCTGGTACGGGAAAAGTGACCTTTTTAGACTTATTCAGGTTGTGCCGGTTGAAGTGATCGCTCTTTGTGATGTAGATAAAAATCAGTTGAATGAGGCCGGGAAACTGGTCAGCCAGCGACAGAAATCGGGAAAAACACCAAAACTATACGGAGATTATAACAAAATGCTGGCTGAAAATGAGCTGGATATTGTGCTTGTAGGTTCACCCGATCACTGGCATGCTTTGCAGATGATTGACTCGGTGAAGGCCGGCGCTCACGTGTACGTTCAAAAACCGATCAGCGTGGATGTGATGGAAGGTGAGGCAATGGTTGCCGCTGCCCGCAAATACAAAAAAGTAGTTCAGGTAGGTACGCAGAGAAAGAGCACGCCGCACTTGATAGATGCAAAAAAGAATATTGTGGATGCGGGACTGCTCGGTAAAATCTCCCATGTGGAAATGTGCTGCTACTATCACATGCGCAACAACGGCAATCCACCTGTAAAACCAGTGCCGGACTTTTTGGATTACGAAAGGTGGACGGGACCGGCTCCATTAAGACCTTATGACGACATCCCGCACATTCGCTGGTGGCGCACCTTTATGGAATATGGGAACGGTATTACAGGTGATATGTGTGTACACATGTTTGATACGGTTCGCTGGATGTTGAAACTGGGCTGGCCTACCAAAATTAGTTCGCAGGGTGGTATTTACGTTCAGAAAGAAGGCAAGTCCAATATATCAGATACACAATCCGCTATTTTCGAATATCCTGAATTAAACTGCGTGTGGCAGCACCGTACTTGGGGAACGCCTAACAATCCGGATTATCCCTGGTCGTTTACCTTGTACGGAGAAAAGGGAACGCTGTGGGCTAGTACGATGTCGTATGATTTTATCCCGCAAGGAAAAGGAGAAAAAATCCATAAGGATGTAGTTTATGAAAAGGAAAAATATCCTGAGGATGTAAAGGAAGAGCGTATCGAATTGAATGCAGCACCGGCAACAAGACTTCACATGCTTGATTTTCTCAGCGCGATCGACAATAGTACGAAACCGATTGCCGATATAGAAGAAGGTCACATATCGACAGCAAGTTGTATTCTGGCCAATTTGTCTATGAAAACAGGACGCGCTTTGGTATATGATCCTGTTAAAAAGGAAGTGGTTGGAGATAGAGAAGCAACAGCACTATTGTCACGTGCTTACCGTGATCCTTACAAGCATCCGGATTACAGAAACGTGTAAAGCAAATAAGCAGAATTGAAAACGCAATGGAAGCAAGGTCTTTCATTGTGTTTTTTTGTTTTAGCCTTAATATACCTGGATTCTTGCCGTCGGGAATTTGCAACAATTTTAGCGTCCATTGCGTATTCAGTTGCATCCATTGCGTTGAATATTTTGGAGTTAAAATAAATTTTCGAACCCGTATACCAACAACATATGTTAGAAGTTTTATAGATATCTTTTTCAGGCGTTTAAACCTTTTGCCCTCGGGAAGTGTCAGATAATTGTTAAACCAATAATAAAACATCAGCATGAAAAACATAGTGAAGTTGACAAAATCCGCCTTGGTGGTGGTAGTGGCGGGAATTCTGTTTATGGCGTGCAGCCAGGCTCTTCAGGTGAGTTATGATCATGATTCATCAGTTAATCTTAAGCAGTTCAAAACATTTAAAGTAGAGTCGGAGCGTACCATGGAAGAAGATCCGTTACTGGGTAGTGAACTCAACAGGAGAAGACTTGGTGACGCAGTGGTGGAAGTTATGAAAGGAAAAGGTTATACACTTGACCAGAACAATCCTGAGATTATTGTTCGTTTTATGACAGACGTGAAAGATCGTCAGCAGGTTCGTTCCAATAACATGTACTCGCCTTATATGTGGTGGTATGGTGGTGGCAACAACATCTCTACTTACAACTATCAGGAAAGTCGTTTCATCCTTAACATCTATCAAAAAAGTAGTGAAAAGATGATCTGGCAGGGATGGGCATCAGGAAAGGTTAAAGCACCAACCAAAAAAGATGATAGGGAAACGATGGTCAAAAATACGATGGCCGACATCCTGAGAACTTTCCCTGAAGCTACGCAGGATACCTACACTAGAAAGTAAAATTTAGATAAGCAAAATGGAGGTGATGGAAACATTGCCTCTTTTTTTATGCTGCAATTTAATGATGCCGGGAGAAAGGATTTTGAATTAGCACATCGAAAGCGAGATAAGAAACAGGCTCAAAATGGCTTCCAGGTTTAAATTGTTCCATTACACCAAGGTCAACAACAATGTCCTGTTCCTGAAAAAAATGACGGAAGTAGACGGAAAAGCGGTCTTCTGTGAAATGGTAGTTCGACCATTGATGATCCCGGGCCGAAGGGGTATTGATCGTGTATTCGTCCACGGCGCTGAGGAACTCGTTGGCACCGATAATAAAGTTGGATTTTTTCTGATTAAGCGGAAGGCTGGCTTGCGCTTTTAGTCTGAGCCTGAGTTCAAATGGAGTTGATGAAGGTTTCCAGCCCGGCGAATAAAACGTTCTGAATTCTGGCCGGAATGAGTAATTCATAGCAAGTTTGCCGAGTTGCTGCTTGTAATATACACGGGCATAGTATCTCAATTCCCATCTGTATGCCTGATCCTGAGCATCGTAAGGAGGTTCTTCGTTGTATTTATTTTGATAACGAATACTGCTGCAAATAGATGCCTGCCATTGCGAACTGAATTTGTACTGAAATTCATGATTGTAAACGGCAATACTTTGTTTTTGTAACGGATGCCAATTATCCGGATCACTCATTCTTGCTCCGCCAAGATAAGCGGTCAGCGTCCACTTTGGATTCAATTGCTGACTAAATCCCACGGCTCCCCAGGTTGCAATTTGGGTGTCGTCCAGTCCGGGTGGAGATATTTGTGAAAAAGCTGTGAATGAAAAAAGACAGATTACGGCAATAGAAAAAAGCTTCATGCAAAATGATGTCAGGTACATTATTTTAAAACATACCTGACATCAAAAAGTTGTTCCTGAAAACGCATTTTAACCGTAAATTAATCTTATCAGGCTACTAAACCCGAATTACGCATTAGCTCATGGTCCGAAATATCATTTTGCGTAATCCGGGTTAAAGAGCCTTTTGGATCGTTGTGTCAAGAGTCTTGTTGTTTGGAAATTCCTGAGGGATCCACCGATCCACAATTTTTCCCTGTGCATCCAGCACCAAAAAAGGATAGCGGATGTCAATTGCATATTTGTCTTTGAGCAGATCAACATTTTCGTCTGAGGCCCATAAATGTTTGGTGTCTGCACGTTCGGTAGCATATTGTTTCCACATATGTAAAGGTACTCCCGAGGTTACCAGTACGTATGCAAATGTAACTTTGCCTTTATATTTTTCTTCCAAAGCTTTTAACGCAGGCTCATGCTGACCAATGCTGAATGCGAATACCATGCAAACCGGTTTCCCTTTTAACTGACTCACGGCAAAAGCAGTGCTGTCTTTATCCAAAAGCGTTATCTCAGGTGAAGCAGCTCCGGGTTGCAACGATTCTTTGGTTGTGATCAGTTTGGCGATGTACGTACCATACTCCGAATTGGGGAAAGTGGTATTATAATCCGTCAGAAGTGCTTTGGCAGTTTCAACGCCCGGTATCGCTGTTGCAGCATAATTGAGCCAGTATGTAAGCAAATATTCCTTTTGTTTCGGATTGTTCTGCAACTTTTCTTTGCTGAAAGCATATACATCTTTCAACGCCTCTGGACTTATTTCATAATTTGTAGCTGCCGTCAGCGGGAATTTTCTTGTAGACGGAATGAGTGACCAGTTACGAAGTTCGTCACGGTATGACTGGCTCAGCAAGGCATCATCAGGCAAAATTTTGAATTCGTTCAGCGTCAAATCTTCCAGTTCTTTCCGCTGAGCAGGATCCAGGGTTGTAACCCGGTTTCTCCGCATGATCTTTTCCTGAATCAATCTTCTGATTACGGCCGGTTCGGTTTCAGTGGTAGCGGTAATGTATGCATCAAAAGCGGGAATGGCCGGATTAGCAGCTTTGAATTTCTGAAAAGCATCCTGGCGAATCTGTTTCAGACTGTCGCTCTGCTGTACCACACTCTTGTTTTCGATTTGTGCAGGTTTGTAGCCGAATACCGGCAAATATTGATATTGGTTTTCAAGAAAGTGGTTTTGCAGGAAAGTCTGATATGCTGCATTTTTTCCTGTAAAAGTTACTTCTGCCGTACCCGGAAAGGTGGCAATCAGGTCGTCGCCAGGCTGTAAAAAAAGCATTCTGTTTTTGCTTACACCACCGCCGCTGTATTGCAATCGCATCATTTTAGGTTCGTTGAGCTGAACTTCTACTTTTTCAGTAAGGGTTTCCATCAGATTGACCGATGCAATTGTTTCCAGCTTTGCATCTGCAAGTCCAATGCCCAGATTGGGGTGGAAATGAACATCTTCCAGGATGAGTGTTACGGTCGCCTGAAAATTTTTGGGTGTGGTGATGGTTATGCTTGCGTTCTTCTGCGCAAATGAATGCAAACTAACAAGGCACAGAAGCAGTATACTTATCTTTTTCATTGATTTCGCAGTTGGTAATAATGGAATGAATCTATTCTGGTGTAAAAAGTGTGCCAATATACGTAACTATGTCATTTAGCAGGAGGATACTGAATAGCAGCCGTGCAGTTTGGTGTTATACAGATTCTAAATACGTCTGAAGTAAGTGATTTGTCTCACATTTTTCAGTTGGATTACCTTTCGTTCAAGTAATTTAGCTATCCAATTTTCTGAGTTTCCGGATGAACCGCATATCCCAATTTCAATTCAATAGTTTTCAATCCCAATTTGAAGGCGAACTTTATTTTGACGACTCCACTTTACATTCCGCGCAAAAGGCAATTTATGCCACTGATGCATCTGTATATCAGGAAATGCCGATGGCAGTTGCATTGCCAAGAACAGTGGATGCAATTAAAAAGCTCATTCAATTTGCCAATGAACAAAAGCTGACCCTTATACCGAGAGCAGCAGGAACGTCTCTGGCAGGGCAGGTAGTAGGAAACGGTATTGTGGTGGATATTTCCAAACACTTTGGAGCCATTCTGGAAGTGAATAAAGAGGAGAAATGGGTACGTGTCCAACCAGGTGTAATACGTGATGATCTTAACAAACATCTTGCTCAGTACGGGCTGCTTTTTGGTCCGGAAACTTCTACGGCAAGCCGGGCTATGATTGGTGGCATGATCGGGAATAATTCCTGCGGACTGCATTCCATTACCTGGGGTAGTACTCGTGACCATTTGCTGGAAGTGAAAGCGTTACTATCTGACGGATCGGAAACTACTTTTAAAAATCAGACGACAACGGAATACATTCAGCGGGTTTCAGGGAAGCAAATTGAAAGCAAAAGGGAACAGGCGATTCTGGCCGGGATGTGGGGTATGTTGTCCAATCCGGTAGATAAGGAATTGATAAGAAAGCAATTTGCCAAACCGACTGTCACACGCCGAAACTCAGGTTATGCGCTTGACGCATTGGTAGATGGTTATGAAAAAGATCAGGTCAATCTTTGTAATCTGATTGCAGGTTCGGAAGGAACATTGTGTTTTGTAACTGAGGCCAAAATCGCACTCGTCGATGTGATGCCCATCTACGTAGGTGTAGTGTGTGTGCATGCCAATTCCCTCGCCGAGTCGTTGCATGCGAATCGTGTTGCAATGAAACACCAGCCGAAAGCCTCCGAGCTGGTTGATCGCTATATCATGGATTTTACAAAAAACCATAAAGTATATTCTCAGAATCGGTTTTTCATTGAAGGTGATCCGGCCGCATTGCTGATGGTTGAATTCTGGGGCAATACAATGGAAGAAGTTCAGGCACAATCAGATCCACTTGTAGCAGAATTGAAGCAAGCCGGACTTGGTTATGCATATCCTGTTTTGTTTGGAGATGAAGCCAACAAGGCTTGGGAAATTAGAAAAGCAGGTTTGGGACTAATCCGAAATCTACCGGGAGATACGCAGCCGGTAAATTTAATTGAAGATTGTGCCGTGGCAGTAGAAGATTTGCCGGAATATATAGCAGACCTTGAATTGTTGCTAGCGGAGCATCAATTACACGCATCATATTATGCGCATGCCGGTGCGGGAGAGCTGCATGTTGAACCGATGATAAATCTCAAAACAAGTGAGGGTAAACAAAAATTCAGGGATGTACTTGCTGATACGGCCAAACTTGTAAAAAAATACAACGGGGCACTTTCCGGAGAACATGGCGATGGTCGTCTTCGGGGAGAATTTATTCCGTATATGATGGGAGAGGAGGTGTATGAGATGTTCAGACAGGTGAAAAAGATATGGGATCCCAATGGTATTTTCAATGCCAATAAAATTGTGGATACGCCTCCAATGAATGAATTTCTGCGTTACGGGCAAGATCAACCCGCTACTGTTTTACCCACAACCTTTGATTTTTCACGGCAGGAAAGCATGCTTCGGATGGCCGAAAAGTGCAGCGGTTCTGGCGATTGCAGAAAAACCGAGTTGACCGGCGGAACGATGTGCCCAAGTTATATGGCTACCCGCAGCGAACGGGATACAACCCGCGCTCGTGCAAATATGCTCAGGAGATATCTGACACCGGATACCAGCAAAAACACGTCTCAGGAAATGGTAAAGGAAGTTCTGGATCTGTGCCTCTCTTGTAAAGGCTGTAAATCGGAGTGCCCTTCCAGCGTGGATGTGGGTAAAATGAAGGCTGAGTTTACCCAACAATATTATGAAACGCACGGTATTCCCATGCGTAGTAAACTGATCGCCAATTTTTCAAAACAAATGAAACTGGCTTCTATTGCACCCTGGGCATTCAACGGTGTGTTCGGAAATACCGCATTAAGGAAAGTTGCCAATAAAATGGTGGGTTTTCATCCTGATCGCTCTATGCCGCATTTGGACAGCACAACCTTTAAAAGCTGGTACAATAAGCGGAAACGTACCCAGAGCTTAACTCCACATACCCAAAACCGAAGGGTTTACATTTTCTGTGATGAGTTCACCAACTACAATGATGCGCAGGTTGGGCAAAAGGCGGTGTTGTTGTTGGAAAAACTAGGTTATGAAGTCATTATTCCTGAGCACACAGAATCGGGGCGCTCCTATTTGTCAAAGGGGTTTGTGAAAGAAGCCCAGAAACTGGCAATCCAAAATGTTGATTTGCTGAAAGATTTGATCACTTATGATGCACCGTTGGTAGGTATAGAGCCCTCCGCAATCCTTTCATTTCGGGATGAATACATTGATCTCGTTCCTGAAAATATGTGTGATGCAGCAGTTAAAATTTCAGAAAATGCCCTGCTTTTTGAAGAGTTTATCGCAAGGGAAATTGATGCCAAAAGAATCAATAAAAGTGTATTCTCAACTGAAAAACGGTTGATTAAACTGCACGGGCATTGTCACCAAAAGGCCTTATCCACGATGAGTGCTTCGAAAAAGGCGCTTTCATTGCCGGAGAATTATCATGTTCAGCTGATTCCATCCGGATGTTGCGGAATGGCCGGTTCATTCGGGTATGAGGAGGAGCATTACGAGGTTTCTATGAAAATAGGGGAGTTGGTGTTATTCCCGACGGTACGGCAACAGCCGGAAGAAGTGATTATTGCTGCTCCCGGAACCAGCTGTCGCCACCAGATCAAAGACGGTACAGGACGCGTAGCAAAGCATCCTGTTGAGATTTTGTGGGAAGCTGTGAAAGAGTGAGTTATTAAATAATTTAGAGATTTTATCTTAGTTCATATTCTGCGATTAATGCGTCAGCAGGTATATGGAGTAATTTACTGAACTTACGAACCATTGTAAGGGAGAGAGCTTGTTTATAATTCAAAACTTTGCTTACTGTACCTTTATCACCGTACTCGTTTGCCAGGTCAACAGATTTGTAACCAAAATCTTCCATTCTGATTTTGATTAATTCTATCGGATCAACCTCGGGTAGGTCGCTCGTTTTTTGTTCATAGTCAGCAATGAGATGAGCTAATAACATCTTCTCTTTATGCTCATTTGAATTATGAAGGGCATATTTGATTTCCTGATAGCGGGCAAGTGCATTTTCGTACTCTTGGTCGGTCTCAATTAAAAACCACTCTGATTTTATCTTTTTCATAAATGTAATGGAAAGGTGTTCATATAGTTGAGGCATCAACACGATCATACTCACTGTGTGTTCCTATAAATCTCACTTCCACTATTGCATCCTGATAGTCTATTTCAACAATCAACCGATATTTATTACCAACTATCTTGAATCTGGCTCTGTTACCTGGAATTACAGACGCCTGAGGAAAATCTTCCAAAACGTCGGATCCTTTCTTCCAACTAGCGCTTTTGACAACTGTTTTCCAACTTTGTAAGCTTTTTCCAGAGTCGGAATGCTTCTTTGCAAATTGATCTAGTTTGCGAGCCTGAATAATGATCATCTCGTAAATGATTTAATTACTGGTGATTTCGAGCTTGTAATCGTTTAACTGACTTTCAGTTTCATTTAAAAATCACATTACAGTAACACCAAACAAATGTCTTCAATAGTTGGTGTTTTACCAACTATTGAAGACATTTTTATTTTCTAACTTGCGAGAAGTGCAATCTTTAAGAATTTATATTATTGTCGGCTAATCACAAAGTTTCTACTTCGTTCCCCGCACACTTTGCATGATCGTATCTGCTTTTACTACACCAATGGTGTCAGAAGCAACCGTGTCTGAGGCTGGCGCATTGGTTTCTGATGGTGTTTCAGATTCTGTGAAGTTTTCGTCGTGATTAAAAAAACCTCCCCAAAATGCAATGATCATCAAAACAATACCTACGCCCAAAATCCATTTCCAAACATTTTTGGTGTTCTTGGTAGCTCTGGCTTCTTTATCTGTTTCTTGCCTGTTCATGACGTTACTGATTTAGTTTGCATAACACAGCTACCATTTTTGTACCAATCCGGTTTTCTGCGTATACAGGATATTTTTGTGAAATTCTGTTGATAAAATTACCCTACGCGAAGTATTTGAAAAGAATCATACTAAAACAACTTGGATTGAAGTTACTTTATGGAAAAATTGTCATCAGGAAGAGCCAAGGCTTTTGTCCAAACTAAAAAATAAGTTTACCATTTATGAAATTTCGCCGTTACCACATATTTCTATTTGTTTTATCTGCATTGTCCATATCTAAAAGTTTTGCACAGAATGATAAAAGGAGCTTTTTATCTGTAACGGCAGGGTACAGTCTGCCGGTTGGAGAATTGGCTCGTGAAAAACTCGATGACCCCTTCGCCGGGCTTACTGGTTCAGGATATTACGGACAGGCCAGTTACGATTTTAGGGTTACACGCTGGCTTGGTTTGAAGCTTTCGGGAAGTATGAATCTCAACAAAACAAAGCCAGAACCAATTATAGAACGTGCAAATGAATCGGTAGAGCAGATTAAACCGTTGATCAATGAAACCAGCAATCACAGTTGGCAATCCAACGTTTCGAAATGGAAATTTAATGCTGTGATGTTGGGGCCGGCTTTGTATCTGAATTTTAATAAGGTACAGTTTGAGGCTCATGTTCAGGGTGGATACGTACAAGTTACTTCCCCAACGGTTGACATGACCGGGGCTTTTGAGTCCGGACAAAACAACATTACAGTTAGATTATCGCCGGCCTCCACAAAAGATTTTGGTGTCGGAGCAGGAGCAAGCCTCAGAATACCGATGGGCAATACATTGTATTTTCATGTTTCCGGAGATTTTCTGGCAACCGAGGCGGAGTTGAAAGATGTTGCAATCGCAGTCAATGTGGGCAACTATCCTCAATTTGCTGTACCGATCAATGAAAAACGTTTTGTCGGCGTAGCCAATGTTGGAGTCGGTTTTGGAATTATGTTCTAAAAATATAGCCATTCATTTGGTGTTTAAAAGCGGATCAGTTGTACACTGAATCCGCTTCATTTATTTAAAGTGGCCTGTTTAGTTTTGATTCTCCATCTCTTTCAAATGACTATCTGCTTATAATTTCATAGGAAAAACCTTGTCATAAGCTATCAACTGATAGTTTTAGTTGAACATTGCATTTCAGCTGCGTTATGAAGGTAGCGGCGAATGAATTGTTATATTTGCAGAAAATATTTAAGCAAAGTGGCTGTTAGCCATTTATTTCTCAATCTGCGATAATTCGAATATAGCTTTAAATGAAGGTTCTCAAATTTGGCGGCACATCTGTCGGTACTGTTGACAGTATAAAAACGGTCATCGATATTCTTGAAAATAATCTTGCAAATGGCGAACAGGTAGCCGTAGTTTTTTCAGCAATGGGAGGCGTAACCAACCGCCTGATCGAGATTGGGAAGATGGCTGCTGCCGGGAATGCCGAATATATAGAATTCCTTAAAGTAGTTGAAGAACGTCATTTTGCGGTGGTTCGCGGGATGATCAACGTGAAACATCAGAGCAGTACATTCGCTGCCGTTCGCGGACTTTTTAATGAACTGGGAGATATTCTCAGGGGAGTTTCCTGGATCAGGGAATTGTCAGAACGGACGCTGGATCTGATCATGAGTTTTGGAGAAAGGCTATCTACGCTGGTTATTTCAGAGATTTTGAAAAGTCGCGGTGTTTCTGCTGAATTCTGCGATGCGCGTAACATCATTCACACCAATGCCACCTACGGCATGGGCGATGTGGATTTTGAAATAACCAACAAACAAATTCTGGAATACTTTGCCAAAACCACTGCTCTGCAATGTGTAACAGGTTTCATTGCGTCTACCGGAGACAGTATTACTACAACACTCGGAAGGGGTGGATCTGACTACACGGCATCTATTATAGCTGCTGCTTTGGATGCCAGTGTGATAGAAATATGGACTGATGTGGATGGCATGATGACCGCAGACCCGAGAAAGGTGGCAAATGCTTTCACAATTCCTTCTATTTCCTACGCTGAGGCAATGGAATTGTCGCACTTTGGAGCCAAGGTAATTTATCCACCTAGTCTGCAACCTGCATTTGCTAAAAATATTACATTAAAAGTTCTCAATACCTTTAATACAGACTTTATTGGCACATTTGTACAAAAAGCTGCTGATAAAAAAGACTATCCAATTACAGGGATTTCGTCGATAGATGAAATTGCATTGGTTAATATCCAGGGAAGCGGGATGATTGGCGTTGCTGGTATTTCCGGTCGGCTTTTTACGGCTTTGTCGGTGAACGATATCAGTGTAATCCTGATCTCTCAGGCATCTTCCGAGCATTCCATATGTTTTTCTATTGATCCGAAAAATGCTCTGAAAGCACGTGAAGTGCTTGAAAAAGAATTTTCTCATGAAATTTCAGTAGGTCATATAGATGGTATTTCCATCGAAAAAAATCTTTCCATCATTGCCATTGTCGGTGAGGGAATGAAAAAAAGCACCGGGGTATCTGGTAAACTTTTCTCTGTTTTAGGTAAAAACGGTATAAACGTTGTCGCTACGGCACAAGGGTCATCGGAGCTAAATATCTCTGTGGTGATCTCGAAAAGCGATTTGTCCAAGGCGTTGAACTCCATTCACGGTGTATTCTTCCAGTCAGAAACCCGCTCGTTGAACCTTTTCATTGTAGGGGTAGGTCTTATTGGTGGAACACTTCTTGAACAGATTCAAAATCAGACTCAATATTTGCGTGAAGAAAAACTGCTGAACCTGAATATTGCCGGACTTTCGAATACCAAAAAAATGCTTCTGGATCCGGATGGTATCGGTTCCGAGCATTGGAAAGAGCGAATTAGCGAGGAAGGTGTAAAAACCAGTTTGCCTGCTTTTGTACAGCGCATGATCGAGCTTAACCTGCCGAATAGTGTTTTTGTAGATTGTACCTCCGATAAGGATATTGTACAATATTATAACATGCTTCTAGATGCCAGTATTTCAGTAGTTACGCCTAACAAAGTGGCAAACTCAGGCACATATGCTGAATACATCGCTTTACAGCGCACGGCTCTGAAACGCGGCGTTAAATTTTTATACGAAACCAATGTAGGAGCTGGTTTGCCGATTATCAATACCATTCAGGGATTGATGGCAAGCGGTGACAAGTTTTTAAAAATCGAGGCAATTCTTTCCGGAACGCTTTCATTTATATTCAATTCTTTCGGGCCGGGCATTCGATTTGTGGATGTGGTGAAAGAAGCAAAAGCAAAAGGTTTTACCGAACCTGATCCAAGAGATGATTTGAGCGGTGCTGACGTGGCCCGGAAAATTCTTATTCTGGCAAGAGAAGTCGGCGTTCCTTTGGAAGCTGCTGACGTTCATGTGGCTCAGCTATTGCCACCCAACTGCCTGGCTGCGCCCACAGTCGAGGATTTCTTCCAGGAGCTGATTGTTTCAGATGGTTATTTTGGAACACTGCAATCGGAAGCCGAAGCGAAAGGTGAAAAATTGAGATACATTGCCACGCTCGAAAACGGAAAAGCAACTGTGGAACTGAGGACCGTGGATGCGGCACATCCTTTCTACACCTTGTCGGGAAGTGATAATATTGTGTCGTTCACTACGGAAAGATATAAGGACCGCCCGTTGGTGATCAAAGGTCCGGGTGCCGGAGCTGAGGTAACAGCCTCTGGTGTCTTTGCGGACATTATGAGTATCAGTAGCTATTTGGGGTAGTTTGATAAGGTTGAAATTCGTTGCGGTCTTTGCGTAATCTTTGATGCTTTGCGTGAAACCTTGAAATCTTAATTTCAGTGTATTAACTAGTTTACAGTGAACTATATAAAAGCTTTTGCACCTGCTACGGTGGCCAATGTAGCCTGCGGGTTTGATATTTTTGGTTTTGCAATTCAGGAACCTGGTGATACGGTTGAGATACGTCGTAGAGATGAACCTGGCATCGTTATAAAAAACATCACCGGAGACGAAGGAAGATTACCTCGGGCTGCTGAAAAAAATGCGGTTACGGTGGTGATGCTTCATCTGTTGAAACATCTGGGCATTACAGATTTTGGCTGCGAGGTAACATTACACAAAAATATGCCGCTAGGCAGTGGAATGGGATCCAGTGCTGCAAGTGCGGTAGCAGGAGTAGTGGCGATGAACGAGCTTCTTGGCAATCCTTTGACTCGTGAAGAATTACTTCGCTTTGCCATGGAAGGCGAACGCATTGCGTCAGGTTCCGCACATGCCGATAATGTTGGTCCGTCTCTTTTGGGTGGTTTTGTGGTGATTAGAAGTTACACACCACTGGATATTTTTTCAATTCCGGTGCCGGAAGATCTGTATTGCACCTTGGTTCATCCTGATATTGAAATCAATACAAAAGACGCCCGGTACATTCTTCGTAACGAGGTGTCTCTGAAAAATACGATTGCTCAAATGGGGAACGTAGCCGGATTGGTAGCTGGTCTGATGAAATCGGATTATGACCTGATCAGCCGCTCCATGGTCGATGTGATCATTGAGCCTGTAAGGTCTATTCTTATCCCGGAATTTAATGAGGTAAAAAAGGCGGCGATTGACAATGGAGCATTAGGATGTAGCATTTCGGGAGCTGGTCCGTCCATGTTTGCGCTTTCAAAAGGAATGGATAATGCCAGGAAAGCAGGTGAAGCAATGAAGCAAACTTTCGCGAATGCAGGGATAGATTCCACCATGCATTTGTCGGGAATAAATCAGGGTGGAGCGATTGTGCTGGAAAGAAACTAATATCGAAAAATCACTTTTTTGAGCTTCCTGTGAACTTTCTTAAATGTTAAGGACGTTTATATTTTGCAATCATAAAACAATACATTGATTATGGTAACTGTAAGCGAAACAGCCAAAAATAAAATTGTAGAATTACGTAACGCAGAAGGCCATCAGGACGATTATCAGATCCGCGTTGGTGTTCTGGGCGGCGGGTGTTCAGGTCTTACCTATAATCTTGAATTTAATTCAGCCACACAACCGAATGATATGATTTTTGAAGACAAGGGTGTAAAGATCATTGTCGACAAAAAGAGCATTTTATATCTGGCCGGTACTATACTTGAATTTTCAGATGGTTTGAATGGCAAGGGTTTTCAGTTTGTGAATCCAAACGCTACCAGAACATGTGGCTGCGGTGAAAGTTTCGCCGTTTAACATATTTTAAAAATATTTATTTAATGAAACGCGCCGTGAAATTTCACGGCGCGTTTCATTAATAGGAATGAATCCGGTTAATTTGTGCCCGCTAATCAACGTTAGTGGATCAATTCGTAAAATGTTTTTGCACTATACGCAATTCTCAATTATTTGAAATTAATGAAACCAACACTTTTAATTCTGGCAGCCGGTATTGGCAGTCGTTACGGAGGTATCAAACAACTTGATCAGTTTGGCCCAAATGGAGAAACCATTATCGATTATTCTTTATATGATGCAATAAGAAGCGGTTTTGGAAAGGTAGTTTTCATCGTGCGTGAAGAAATACTTGAAAGCTCGAAAGCGCTTTTTTCTCCAAAACTGGAAGGTAAGATCGACTTCGATTTTGCAATTCAAGGCGTACAATCCTATGTTCCGGAAGATTTGGGTAAGGTGGATCGTGTAAAACCATGGGGAACCGGGCATGCGACTTTGTGCGCATGGGAGCAGACGGACACGCCATTCGCTGTGATCAATGCAGATGATTTCTATGGTCGCGAGGCTTTCGAAACCATGGCAAATTTTCTTCAAAATGACACAAATGATAATCAGCATGCCATGATTGGCTACGAGCTGAAACGTACACTTTCGGAAAACGGTACGGTATCAAGAGGTGTGTGTATAGAGAGAGCCGATCAGAATCTTGAATCTGTAATTGAACGTACCAAGATTTTTGAAAAAGATGGTAAAATCTATTTCGAGGAAAACGAAGAGCTGACAGAACTTGCGCCGGAAACACCCGTTTCTATGAACTTCTGGGGTTTTAAACCTTCTATGTTTCCGATTACCAAGGATCTTTTTGAAATATATGCAAGAGAGAATTTGAACACACCTAAGGCTGAGTTCTACATTCCTACGGTCATGACACATATCATCAAAAATGGTCTGGGCGACTGCCGTGTATTCAGGAGTAAATCCGACTGGTTTGGCGTTACTTATCCGGAGGACAAACCGACTGTACAAGCTGCATTGACGCCTTTACACGAAAATGGTGTTTATCCTGCCAAGCTTTGGGAGTAGTTTAAAGTGCTTATAAGCAAAACTTAGTTGAGTTAAAAAGGGAGAATCGGGTGCTGAATCCGGTTCTCCCTTTTACTTCCTGCTTTTTAACAAATTTTACTTCTTCAAAAGCGCTTCCATCATTCTCTCCGCCAGAAACTTGTTTCCTTCATCCGTCAGGTGAACACGATCAGAAGTCAAAACACCTTTTTCTTTATTTTCAGGATTGTTTTTAAGCAGGTAATCACCAAAGTATTTTCTCAAATCACAAAGTTCTACACTGTTTTTAGCTGCTATATCTCTGATCAGCTTTGAATAGTAATTCAAATCACCATCCTGAGCGTTGGAGTTGTCATTTCTTTCACCGATCACCGTAGGCGTACAAATGATTACCCGAATGTTTTGTGCTTTCATTTTTTTGATCAGTGCATCGTAGAACTTCACATATTTGTCGGCATCGGTACCGGTTCCATGAGAAGTTTTATGCCAAACATCGTTGATTCCCACATAAATAAATACCACGTCAGGCTTTTTGGAAAGAACATCATCTTCCAGACGAAGGTATAAATCATATATTTTGTTGCCGCCAATACCGGCACCACTTAACTCATATTGACCTGACTGACCTTTTGCTTTCAGCGTTTCCGTCATTTGGGTGATGTAGCCAGTCGGACCCACACCTGCTTGCGTTATGGAGTCACCAAAGAAAATAACCTTTAATGGTTTATCCTGACGCATGGCTAACAATGGCACAGCAATAAGGGCAATTTGAAGTAGCTTGTAAAAGCGTTGCATAATGTAATTGTGAGTTTAGTTTTTGAGAAAAGACGTGTTGGTTGAAAAGTTACCCTGAGGTTTAACGATGAATTCGCAACGATCTACTGCTTAGAAGGCAGTTGCTCTATGCGTTCAGATGATCCGGATTTTGTTAACATCAAAGTGATACGGAATGGTAAATGAACAACCCGGTTGTACAACTGATGCCTGACTTAGTGGCAATTCAAATCGATGTATCTTATGGTTGACTAATGCGTGAACGAGTAAATGATCTTGCATAGGCTCAGTAGAAATTACTTCGCCATAAATTGCAATATCATTTGAATCAGCTTGTTTAGACATGTAAACTTCCGAGGGCGTTCCGCGGCTGACAATTTTGCCATTATCAAAAACAGCAACCTGATCTGCCATCCGAAAAATCTCGGCGAGGTCGTGTGTTACAATAATCATTGTGAACCCGAATTCCCGGTGGAACTTCAACAGCAAATCTTGCAAATTTCCGCGCATGGAATGATCGAGCGCGGACAACGGTTCGTCCAAAAGCAAAAGATCCGGCTTGCGGACTAATGCTCTCGCCAGGGCAACACGCTGCTGCTGACCACCAGACAGCTGATGTGGTTTCCGGTCAGCCAATTGTTGAAGATCTACTGCTTTCAGCAAATCATTTACTATTTGGTTGTCTTCCCCTTTTTCCAGTGCAAAAAGTAAATTCTGCTTCACTGTAAGGTGCGGAAAGAGCGCATAATCCTGAAATACAAATCCGATATTTCTTTGTTGGACAGGAACATTAATTCTTGCTTTGTTATCAAACCAAACAATATCAGCGTGTTCAATGTATCCGGATTGAGGTTGTGCCAATCCTGCGAGTTGTCGTAGAAAAGTCGTTTTTCCCGAGCCCGATTGTCCGGTTACAGCCAGTATGCTACCAACGGGTACAGACAAGTCGATTTCCATCGGCAAGATTCCGCTGGCTGTATTAAGCGTATGGCTAATGTTTATATCAAGCAGTTTGTCGGACACGCAGCAGACGGTTGTTAATGGAGTAGACGATCAGGAGAATAATAAACGTGATGATAAAAAGCACCAAAGCATACTGATTTGCAAGATCATAATTCAGGGCTTCTACCTCGTTGTATATCGCCACAGAAGCTACTTTGGTAACGCCCGGTATGTTTCCTCCGATCATCAGCACAACACCAAACTCGCCGACAGTGTGCGCGAAAGTGAGTACAAAAGCGGTGAGTATTGCCGGTTTGCAGTTTGGTAACAATATTTTATAAAAGGTCTCGAATTTGCCTTTGCCTAGTGTATAAGAAGCTTCTTGCAAAGATTTTGGCAATGATTGCATACCTGCCCGCAAAGGATACACCATAAAAGGCAGACTGTAAATAATCGAAGCAATGACCAGTCCGGGAAATGAGAAAACGAGGCGTAATCCAATCATTTTTTCTATCCAGGCACCAAACCAATAAGACGGGCTAAATGCGAGCAATAGGTAAAATCCGATCACCGAAGGCGGTAAAACGAGAGGCATTCCAATAATGGCTTCCACAATTCCCCTTGCTTTAAACCTGCCAAACGCCAGCCAATACGCCAATGGCAATGCAACCACCAACAAAATCAACGAGGTGATTGAGGCTAGTTTGAAAGTTAAAAGGAGCGGCTGCCAATCCATTTTTGGGAGGAAGAAGTTAAAGGAGTTAAGAATTAAGAATTAAGAATGAGGAGTTAAGAAATTAAAGTTCGACCGGGGTTGCTTGTGATAGTTCTGAATAAGGATAGCGATCAGGAATTAACCATTAATACTTAACAATTAACAATTGCTGCGAATTCTTCATTATCTATAACCATATTTCTTAAAAATTGCTTTTGCTTTGGGTGAAAACAGGAAATTGTAAAAAGCTTCGCTGGTTTTCTTTTTTGGCGAGTTTTCACTGTGCCGGAGTAAAATGGCGGCTTGTGCAATGGGTTTGTACAAGGACGAATCCACCACAACCCAATTTCCTTTTCCCTTCATTTCAGGAGAAAGTACGATAGACAAGGCATTGAAACCAGCTTCTACCGTGCCCGATGAAATGTATTGTGCCGTTTGTGCTATGCTTTCGCCATATACCAGTTTGTTTTTGATCAGCGCAAAGGACTGGTGATTTTCCAAAACCTGAATCGCAGCTTCTCCATATGGTGCCACGCGTGGATTAGGAATGGCAATTTTTTTTATTTTTTCAGTTGCTAAAATATCAGGATTCAGCTCAGTTGCCGGGATGTCTTTTGACCACATGACCAAAGTACCGTAAGCGTAAATCTTTGGTGCTTCTTCCGAGCCACCTTTTTCGAATATCTCCTGAGGATATTTGGTGTCAGCCGATACGAATACATCGAAAGGTGCGCCTTCGCGGATTTGTGTTGTGAGCTTACCTGAAGAACTTACCACAATTTCAATAGGCTTACCGGTTTCTTTTTCAAATTCCTTTTTTATATCCTGCATCACGTATTGCACATTGGCGGCAGTCGCAATGATAATCTTGTCGGATGGTTTGGAGCAACCAGTAACCAACAAGGAAAGGAATAGAATATAGCGTTGAAAGTTCATGTTGCTAATTTAAGAGATTAAAGGCAATTCACTACCGGAATTAAAAACTTGCTTTTGAAGACTCCCAATTTCAAATCAGGAATATATACCCAATACTTTTAAATACATCCAAGATTGCACCGGGTTCCCTTATATCTGTTGTACTAAAAAGTAGTAAATTGCGCCCCGTTTGACATCATCCTCAATTGAATAGAGATTATGATACCGTCAAACAGTATAATTTTCTGAATATAATGATTATAGAAACTGCACAGCGAACCCGGCAAACATCGGAATATTACTTTTCCGTAAAGCTGGCTGAGGTTCGTAAACTCATTGCGGAAGGGCACGACGTAATACATTTGGGTATAGGAAACCCGGATATGATGCCTTCTGAACAAACCATCGATGCTTTGTCCGAAGCGGCTCGTAAGCCATTGGCGCATGGTTATCAGCCTTACGTAGGCACGGTTACATATAGAAACGCAATTGCAGCTTATTATCAGAGAACTTATGGCGTAACCCTGAACCCGACTTCGGAAATCCTGCCCCTCATTGGCTCGAAGGAAGGCATAACACATATATCGCTCACATTTCTCGATCCGGGTGATGAGGTTTTGGTGCCCGAATTGGGTTATCCTGCTTATCGTGCGGTGAGTAAAATGGTGGGCGCTGAGGTGAAGGAATATCCGTTGCGTGAAGATTTTGGCTGGCAGCCCGACTGGATCGCAATGGAAAAACTGGTGACGTCACGGACAAAAATTATGTGGCTTAACTATCCGCATATGCCTACTGGTGCACCGGCGACCAGGGAATTGTTTGAAGAAGCTGTTGCTTTTGCAAAGAAGCATAAGATATTGCTATGCCACGATAATCCATATAGCCTGGTGCTGAATAAAAAAGCGCCACTTAGCATATTGTCAATAGAAGGCGCCAAGAATGTTGCAATCGAACTCAATTCTATGAGTAAGTCGCACAATATGGCTGGTTGGAGAATGGGTTGGATGGCTGCTGCAAAACCTTATATTGATGCGGTGCTTACAATCAAAAGCAATGTAGATTCAGGGATGTTCTGGGCTTTGCAGGAAGCTGCTTCGGCAGCCCTTGGAAATAGTGATGAATGGCATGCGGAGCGTAATGCAGTTTACCAGGGAAGACTCGAAGCCGCAGAGGCATTTCTAAATACACTAGGCTGCACCTGGGATCAATCCCAGGAAGGAATGTTTCTATGGGGGAAACTTCCGGATTCCGTCGAGTCAGCTGAGACGTTGGTGAATTCACTGCTTATTGAAAAACATGTGTTCATCGCTCCCGGATTCATCTTCGGACCAAAAGGACAGCGGTATATCCGACTGTCTCTTTGCATGCCTAAGGAAAGGATTTGGGAAGCAGTGGAGCGGGTTAGGGGAAATTAAGAATTGACCGGGGGCGTGGGCGACAGTTAAGAATGAGAAATTAACCGGGGTCACGCTTGACAATTAACTGGGTTGCTCGGTTGATAATTAAGAATTACGGCTCTGTGGGAGTCTGCTAATATAGAAATACAATGGTTATCAGTATAATAGGTGTTGGTTTGCTTGGAGGCTCGTTTGCGTTGGGACTTCGTGAAAAGTATCCGCATGTTAAATTTGTCGGGGTTGATAGTTCTGTTGTGAACCAGAAAATTGCATTGGCAAAGGGAATTGTTGATGAAATAGTAACGCTGGAAGAATCACTTCAGATAGCGGAGCTTAATGTGCTTGCTACACCTGTGGACGTGATCACTACTTTGCTTCCATACATGCTCGACAGGCTTCCTGAGGGGCGTACAATCATGGATTTGGGATCAACAAAAGAACAAATCTGCAAACTGATTGAAAATCATGCGAAACGAAGTCAGTTTGTTGCTGTTCATCCGATGGCTGGTACGGAAAATTCGGGCCCGGGAGCTGCTTTTAAGGAGCTTTTGGAAAACAAAAACGTGATCATCTGCGACAGGGAAAATACACATCCAGATTCACTCGGACTTGTAGAAACCTTCCTTCGGGATGTTGGCATGAAAATCCATTACATGAAACCGATCGAACACGATCTGCATCTGGCTTATGTATCGCATTTGAGCCACATTAGTTCTTTCGCTCTTGGGCTAACCGTTTTGGATAAAGAACGTGATGAGAGAGCTATTTTCGATATGGCAAGTACCGGTTTTTCGTCTACCGTAAGGCTTGCTAAAAGCTCACCTCAAATGTGGGCTCCGATCTTTGATCAGAATAAACAAAACGTATCCAAGGCACTGGGCGACTATATCGAATTGCTGAAAAAATTCAAAGACGCCATTGATAATAAGGATATTGACACCAGTTTGTCGATCATGAACCGCGCCAATGATATAGGAAGAATTTTGGCGGGTATTGAGAAGAAATAGGGGTTCTGTTTCTAAAAAATTGTTAACTTTCTGTCTGTTAAAATGACGATGTTATGGAACTACCATTGAAAATCAATTCCATTGCGAAGTTTACAGATGATATGTTTTTTGATCTCTGTCAGGCTAATTCGCAGTTATTATTAGAAAGGGATAAAGAAGGTAATATCATTGTTATGGCACCAACAGGATCTGATACAGGATTTTACAATTCAGATATAAATGGTCAGATCTGGCTTTGGAATCGTCAGTCTAAAGCAGGCTATGTTTTTGATTCTTCTGCCGGATTTACACTGCCTGACGGCGCCGTGCGTTCACCTGATGTATCCTGGATAGCAAAGGAACGGTGGGAGGCTATTTTGGAAGCCGATCGTACCAAGTTTGCTCCTATATGCCCGGATCTTGTTGTGGAGGTAGTGTCAGCAAGTGATAATCTTTCGGATTTGAAAAGAAAAATGGAAGAATACCGCTCCAATGGCTGCAAGTTGGGTTGGTTGATAGACCGCTTCAATAAAACCGTCTATATCTACCGCAACGCCGGATTGGTTGAAACGAAAGTTGGAGAAAATACACAATTGAGTGGGGAAGAATTGTTGAAGGGATTGACTGTGGATCTTCACTTATAATATTAAGGCAGTAATAAGACTGGCTACCGAAACAGAAATTTAAATTTTCTGACGGTAATCAGTCTTATTTTATTAGTAGCTTTCAGTAAGAAATTTCTTCTTTTTAAGTAATGCCCGTTCTATCCTAAGTGATACTTGCCGTTACTCATAAGTTTCAATCTTGTAACGTTACTCTAATCAGGACATGAAAGGATTCAAATTTTTGTCATTGCTATTGCTCATTTTTCTGCTGAGTTGCGAAGGGAAGGAGGAGAGTAAGCGGATAAGCTTACCTTTTGAATATCACCAGGGTTATGGCCCATTCATACCCGGGTGGTCTATACTGAATGGAGAGCGTAAAGGAGATCCTGAGCAGGATGAATGGTTACGTATTCGTTTGCCAATCAAAAATATTCCAAAAGGGTGGTCTCATGTAAAAAAGGAACAGGTGTGGCTTGATCATCGTCAGCTGCTATATCAGAATTACAAACAAGGGAAACTTAGCAAAGGATTTTATGAAGGGTTACAGAAATCATGGAACTGGATTCCAGATGAAAAGAACCTGTCGGAATCGCCGATAAAGAGCTCAGTTTACGTGATTTGGGGCGTAGATCAGAACGGGAACTGGGCTGCGATGATCGATACGAATAATAACCTTGATTTTGGAGATGAAAAGCCGTTCAACCCGGAAGTGATAGGGAATGGTAGCGTAAATAGTTTTAAAAAGTACACGGAGCCTTTTATAGTAAAGTATGAGAAGATTCGTAATGGAAAGGTTGTAACGGCTCAGGTACCGATGCTGATGAAGCAACTTCATGGAGATTTTGTATATAATTTCCCCAGATTTGCATCAAGTAAGCTGACTGTGAATGGGAAGGAGATAGAGATACTCATTTCTTCCACCGGTTTTACAAAGCCAAGTTTTGAAAGAACTGCCATTGTTGCCGCTCCTGCGAGAATAGAGGAAGTAAATCTGGCCAAGAGTGATTTAGTAGAAGTTGATCAGGTAATTAGTCTGGGGAATTTGTTAGGTGGTAAAAAATATAAAAACCTGGGAGTTGACTGGTATAGTGAAGTTCTGATGTTGGAGGGATTTGATCCTGGCGATACAAAAAATGAACATATTATTCAGGTAGGAAACATGTTGGAACCGTTTGAGGCGAAGGAATTTTTATCCCAAAAAAATATTGCCTCAAATTCATTGAAAGGGAAATATGTCTTCATCGATTTTTGGGGAACCGGGTGTCGGGGTTGTGTGGCTGCTCTACCCAAGCTCAACGAAATTTACAGTAGGATTGACAAAACCCAGGTTGAGTTTGTTGGAATAGCAGGTGATAAGCCGGTCACTTTAACGAACGGGATTAGTAAATACCAGATTCAATGGCCGCAAATACGATCCGATTCTGTAAATACATTGTTTGAAAAATATAAAATTACAGGCATCCCAACCAGCATATTAATCGATAAAGAAGGAAGGATTTTGGATATGAATCTCAGTCCGGAAGAGTTAGATGAGCGGCTGGAAAAATTATTAATTCCACAAACTCTTTGATTTTCGATCATCCTTTAAAATGCAATAAGACCGGAAACGCACATTTGTTCCCCCAAATCATGCCATTCTTGACAGATTTGGGAGAATTTAATTCTAAGATGCTAGTAAAGAATTCCTTATTTCAAATCCTTCATAATCTCGTCGATCGCACGTTGAAGCTGTGGATCTACGTTGTTTAGCCTTTCGGAGAATGTTTGTTTGACATAAATGTCAGGTGTAACTCCTTCCTGTTCAAGGTTTTTGCCGTCAAGCGTGTAACATCCCCATGCAGGCAGGCGATAAAAAGAGCCATCGACCAGTCCTTTGCCGGATGTGAATATAATCCAGCGGTAGGTTTCCGTGCCGATAATTTTTCCAAGTTTAAGTTCCTTAAAACCGGCAGCTGTTACTTCTGCATCGGAGAGCGACTGTTCATTAATCAGCAGCACAATAGGTTTGGCTGCTACGCCAAAGTTTGGCTGTGTAGTGGCTGCTCCTTCCCGATATTTCCATTTCATATACGGTTTTCTGGCTAAAAAATCCAGTACAAGATCATGGACATTTCCCCCGGTATTGTTACGTAAATCGAAAATCAGTGCGTCTTTTTTGTACCAATCGCGAGTCATGTCGACTACGAATTTCTCATACTCAGCCAGTCCCATGTTTTTCATGTGTACGTATGCAATCCGGTTTTTGCTGTTTTTGTCCACATATTCCTGATTCCAATCAATCCACTCATCATACAGGTTTCCGTTTAGCGAAGCCTGTGGATGGATTTTTACCGTGTAAGTGGTATCAACGCCTTTACGTTTTAATTTTAATTCAACTTCACGAACGGAAGAAGGTTTGGTGAAATACCAGTCACGGTTTTTGGTAGTATCCACTGCAATTCCGTTGACATGCGTGAGGATATCACCCGTAAGGAATTTTTTATCTTCCTTATCTGCAGCACTCCTTTTAATAACACGCTGAATCACATACGGTTTCCCAGGTTCAAAAAGCAATCCCGTTTCTATCGTGTTGGTTTTGTAGTAAACCGACTCCTCTTTGCCAGTGGAACGCAACCCGAGGTGTGAAGCATTTAGCTCACCCAACAAATCATTGAACAAAATACGGAAGTCATTCCGACTTGTCAGGTAAGGCAAAAAGTACGCGTACTTGTCGCGGAGCGCTTTCCAGTCCGCTTTATGGAATGTTTCATTGTAAAAATTTTCTTCCACACCAGCCCAGGCTTCATAAAACATTTGATGAAACTCATCAGACAGGTTTTTCTGAAAGGTGAAGCTCACGTCTATGGCCTCTGTTTTCCCTTTGTCAAAATCAAGGGTTTTAATTTTTCCATCAGCCAGGATGTAATACTTGTCGCCCGCTGCCGCCACTTCAAAACCGTTTGCATCATCCACTTTTTCGGTTTTGGTGGGTTCGAATGGCTCATAGGTTGTTTTCCAGATCGCTGTTTTTCCCTCGCCGTGGTCGGAGGTATAAAATACATAGGTTTTGCTGTCCTTCTGGATCACGTACGGCGCTCCCTGGCTTCCAAAAGACGGACTAACCAGTTCAAGCCGATCCATAATATCGGCCAAATCTATTTTTATCGGGACCAATGGTTTCTCTTCTTTTTTCTTGGCTGCTTCTTTTGTCTTTTTAGTTTCCTTTCCTTTTTTATCCTTGTTAGAATCTTCGTTATCATCTTTCTTTTCCTCTTTTTTGAAGAGCTCATCAAACTTATCTGTCCTGTAAGGTTCGTCCAGTTTGGTTAGCTCAAGGCGGTACACCTTCGGACTTTTTGGACCAAACGGGTAAGACGGGTTCATCCTGTCCGATGTAAAATAGAGATACTTGCTGTCGGATGACCACACAGGCCCATTTTCTGAGATACCGGTTTGGGATAAATTGATCGTTTCGTTCTTCTTGATATGATGCAGGAAAATATCGGTTTCAAAATCGCGGTAAGCGGTGAACAAAATGTATTCCCCGTTTAGCGAAAAAACCGGAGTATCATTATAAAGCCCCCACAGTTCCTCTTTAAGGAGTGTTTTGCTCTCCATTGTTTTCAGATCCAGGATTCTCACTTCATTACGCCCGCTGAGGTATACTCCTGATGTTTTGTCTTTGTTCAGACTAAGAGCACGGTTGCTTTGCGTATCCTTCGTGATCTGTTTTTCCTTGCCTTTTCCGTCAGCAGCGATCGTAAACCAGTTCTGATACCCACCCACGGTCTGGCTGAATACCAGTGTAATGCTGTCCGAAAGCCATTTAACCTCCAAAGCCCGTCCATTGGCACGCGTTGGAAGTTGTTTGACAAATTTCCCTTTGATATCCGAAACAAATAGCTGTCCTCTGGATGTGAAGGCGATTTTCTTGTTATCAGGACATACATCAAATGCGGAGATCTCATTTTTAATGTCAAAATCCTGTAATTTCGGAAGGGTTATATTTCGCATCAGGTCTGGTTTTATCTGTTGCGACTGCTTTGAAGCAACATCATAAATCCAGAGTTGATAATCTTTTTCGAAAATAACCTTACTACCGTCCGCACTGACCTGAGGCCGTTTAATCGACTCCGTGAACTGGGTCAGCACTGTCTTCTTTTGGTTAATGAAAGTATATAAATTGTAGTTGCCATTCTGTTCGTCAGAAACGAAGTAAACCTGGCCGTTTTTGTCGGCGGTGGGCCACATGTCTTTTCCACGGTAATCTGTATACTTTTTATATTCTTTTGTTTTCAGGTTGTACGACTGGATGTCGGGATTGAAGTCGCCTTTGTATCCTTTACGCATCGCCTGGTTGTCACTTTCCCAGGTATCATTGAAAAACACTTCGTCACCTGCCAGAGCCACATTGTGAACCCGGTTGAAATAATGAGAGAAAACCCGTTCCGGCGTTCCGCCATTTACCGAGATTTTAAAGGTTGTACCGCTGTTTTGGGAACCAGATTCGAAATAAATGGTTTTGGAGTCCCATGACCAGGCTTCTACCAGATCGTAAGTGCTGTGATAAGTAAGCTGACGGATAAGCCCACCCGTGGAAGCAACCACATAAACGTCGCTATTACCGTTTTCGGTGCTGCTAAATGCGATCCATTGCCCGTCGGGGGAGAAATGTGCATTGGTTTCTTCACCCTGCATGGCGGTTATGCGGGTGGCCGCACCAGAGCTTATATCAACCTTCCAAAGATCTGAATCAAAACTGAAAACTGCTGTTTTGGCATCCGGACTTAGTGAAGGGTAGGAGGTGAAATAAACTCCTGAATTCTGCGCGGTAACATGAAGTGAAACCAGCAGTGTAAAAGCAAGTAGTAAATGTTTCATTGGGATAAGAAGAGTAACTTGTTTGTCGCCAATAAAATTGCAACTAGTATTTTGTTTTACAAAGCGCAGCCTGGTCTTTTGAGTTTAAGGGGTGTCATGGACTGTTTTAATGTGCATCGAAAATGATTTCGGTATTAAAAAAAGGAAGTGTGGTCTGGTAGCGGCTAAATGATTAGCGCCGTAAAAAACCGGTAGTCAGGTTAATTTACGGCGCTAATTTTCTTACAAACTCTTCATAATCCCCAAATCCCTTTTCTCTTTCCATTTACCTCTGGTAAAGTCGGGGAATTTAACAGGAACGTTTCCTTTATTTACCGAAACTTCGGAAAGCGGAATTACTGAACTCCATGTTGAGGCATCGTAAACGTCCATGTCCATAGGTCGACCGTTGTTAAGTGCGTCTATGATCCTGTATATCAATACAAAGTCCATTCCGCCGTGCCCGCCATTTACTTCAATTTCTTTTTTTAATTTATCCCAAATCGGATGTTTGTATTTGCTTTTGTATTCGCTGTAATCCGCTTCTTTAAGGAAAGCATGACCTTTGTCGATGATCGAAAGTCTGCTTGGATAACCTTCATGATAAGCATGTGTACCAGCCAGCGCATTGATACGGTCATACGGACGCGGAGACACCACATCATGTTTCAGCGTGATCATGCGCCCTTTATTCGTTTTGATCATTGAAGTATTCATATCTCCATGACGAATCGTTCCTTTAAATCCGGAATAAGGATGCCCCGAAGGAAGTTTCTTGATACTTTCTGACAGGGATGCTTCCAGACTACTCATGGAAACGATGTGCTCAAAGCGGTCGCCGCGAAGAATCTCCAGATACTGTGCAACTGGACCGAGTCCATGCATCGGATACAGGTTTCCGTCGTGTGCTATATTTTCCTTCAATCGCCAGAAATCGTAATATCCTTTTTCACTCAGCATCAAGTCGGTCAGGTTGTGGATATAGGCCGCTTCTGCATAAGTAAGCGTTCCAAACACTTCTTGCTGCACCATGTTTAGCACCCACAACTCTTCGTCGCCGTAACAAACGTTTTCCATCATCATGCAATTCCGCTGAGTTTCTTCGGCGGTATTCACAAGTTGCCAGCATTCGTCGATGGTCAGTGCAGCAGGAACTTCTATCACCACATGTTTTCCCTGTTTCATGGCATAAACGGCCATAGGAACGTGGTCTCTCCAGGGCGTTGCAATCACAACCAGATCAATATCGTCGCGTTTTACCATTTCCTTCCAGGAGTCAATTTTCCCTGAATAAGTAACAGCGTCCTGACCTTTCTCTTTCAGCTTTGCAGCCGATTTTGCTACACGGTCAGGCTGAATGTCACATATGGCAGTAACCTTTGCTTTGTCGGGAAACAAGGCTGCAAATTGGCTCACATGACCACTTCCACGAGCTCCGATACCGATCAATCCAACCTTCACTTGTTTGATGGGAGCCACTTTCAGGTCAATTACGGATTTACCCGTAGCTGGTGGCGCCTGGAATCCTGGATATTGCTCACCATCCAAACTAACAGGATCGTGTTGCGAAAAACCATAAAGGCCCATACTGCCCAGCAGACCTTTTTTTAGAAAACTTCTACGTTCTTGACCTGAGTTCATTGATATGAAAGATAAGATTAGGAATAGTCAGTACTGCTGGTTCACAGCACTTTGTTTTAATTTATGGGTTAGGAATAGTCGGTAATTCAATGATATTATCTTGTCAGCAGTCGCTTATCTGTACCTTCTGCTACTTTAATCAAATAGGCAGTACCTCCTGCTTTTTCAATTGCCTGAGCCACGAGTTCGGGGTTTTCAGGTGCGTAGGCAAACATACATCCTCCTCCTCCGGATCCGTTGATCTTGGCTCCAAACGCGCCTGCGGCAAGTGCGGCGTCAATCATTCCGTTTATTTTTGGTGTTGATACCTTCTTGGCATCTCGCAAACTTTCCTGGTGAATACTTAGCAGCTGACCAAAACGCTGATGATCTATGTCGTTAGCCTGAAACATCTGCAACGCCTCTTTTAGAACGTCTCTGTCAGACAAGTTACCTTTCAGAAGTGTATATTCAGCTTCTGTTAATAAAGCTTTAAAATCAGAAGCCAAATCTGCCGGGAACGTATGCAAAGAGAATGTCGGGTCTTTCTTTTTTATCTTATCAATGGCATCCAGCATACCGAATTTCACATGTTTTAGCACGCCAAGCGTGTCTTTTGCCTGCCGTGAATCTCCAAGCACAAAGGTGCCCAATGCCGGTTGGAATACTTCAAGCTTAATGGTTGGAGTGGATTGTAGGTAAATCACTTCGCCTACCGAAGTAGAATAATGATCCATCATACCGCCCGGCTCACCAAATTCCAGCACTTCGGCACGGTAAGCAAGTTCACCTATTTCTGCGCGCGTTTTGCTCACAGGAACATCAGCCATATTGGTCAGAAAATTGATCCAGGCAACTAGTAATGCAGATGAACTTGATGTTCCCGAATTAATGGGAATGTTGCCATGCACTGTTACCTCTAAGCCTCTTGAAAAGTTGAATCCATCGCGTTTAAGAACGTTGATTGCGCTTTTGAAATAATCACGCGGACTTGTATAAGGTATTTCAGGTAAAAGTTCGAATGATTCCTGCTGATCGATATCTGGCAGGTGAATTACGATCTGATTGTCGGGTCGGTAGCCGCCCGTTATTGCTATTCGTCTCGAAATAGCTGCTGCAATGACTGGTAATCCCAGATAATCCTGATGCTCGCCGAAAAGACATATTCTGCCAGAAGCAGAGGTTGTCAGAATGGGACGCATCTTGCTGATAGGGTATGAAGGATTACTTATAATTGATTTGTCAGAGCTCATGAACAAATTTAGATTGCTAATGTCAGGAAAAGAATAATTGTGGTATCGAAAAAGGTTACTGACTGTTGCGCAACCGATTGCGCCATTCAGCCAATCGTTTGCGCAAATTTGCGCAGTAATGTAAATGTAAGAGTTGTTCGGAATTTATAAGGTGTAAGATTGCACTTTTGTGAAATTTTACACCTGTCAGGTTTATTTCATACGAAATAAAAGGGAGCTGTCTGCGGTAGGTGTTATCGGATGATCAGCTTCGGTTCAATCACAATTTCCCTTGGTTCGTAGGTATCGGGAGTTTCCATTGCTTCAAGTAAAAGTTGGGCTGCGCTGCTGCCGAGTTCGCCGGGGAATTGCTCAACCGTAGCAATAGGCGGGTTGTCAAGATAGGTGCAAAATGACAAATTGGAGAACGTGACGAAACTGATGTCCTGATTGATTTTTAAACCTCTTTGTTTGCATACTTCCATGGCATCAAGTGCGATGTAGTCATGAAAAGCCAGAATAATTCGTGGCCTGTTTTCAAGATCCAAAAGCTCATTTATTTTCAGTACTGTATCTTCTTTGGTGAGGTTCAGATTTTTAACATACTGAATATCAACAGGGATATTGTATTTTTTTAAAGCATCAACGTAACCTTTCTCCCTTTCCGAGGTTGCCTGAAGCGAATTCGGTCCGTTCATCAGGGCTATGTCCGAATATCCTTTTTCAATCAGGTATTCCATGGCATCAAATGCTGCTTTGGTGATGTTTCCATAAACCGCACTGTAACGGGGATGTTTGAGAACTCGGTCAAAAAATACGATTGGTACCTTATGCGTAGCATTATTGAAATGGCTTTTGTTATAAGTTTCCGAAGCCATTGAAACCAATATTCCATCCACACCATGCCGGATCAATGAGTCCACAGCAGCAGCTTCCCGCTCATAATCGTTTTTGGACTGCATCACCACCACACTATATCCTTTCTCCATCAGGGTTTCTTCTATGCCCGAAAGTGCTATTGAAAAGAATTGCTCAGTAAGATAGGGCAGCACCACTCCCACGTTGAATGACCTGTTGTTTTTGAAGTTTATAGCCCTGCTGTTAGGCTGATAATGTAATTCTCTGGCTAACTTCTGCACCTTTTCGGTAGTAAGAGAGCCGATTCTGGGATGATTTTGCAATGCGCGCGAAACCGTAGAAACAGAAACACCAAGTTCTTTGGCTATTTTCTTCATGGTCAGGTTTGCTTGCATATCGGTATTGTTTTATCAAAAGCTGGTTTTACTCCAAAAGGGTAGTGGTCATTTCAAAGGTACGAAATTAGCGATCTTTTGAATTAAGAGACCTGAGACGAAAAACAGCAGATGCATTGGCGCACCTGCTGTTTTAAACGACTTTTTTATACCTAAACTTCTTTGTCAGCTTTCTTTTTCGCTCCAACAAAACAAGCCCCGGCTATCAGCGCAACCAGAAGTATAGAGCTCACAAGGTCGATTTTTTTTCCGGTTGTTACCGAAACAGGTTCAAATTTGAACACGATCGTATGTTTTCCGGCCGGTACTCTTAGTGCACGTAATACATAGTTTGCACGCAACACGTCGGCTGGTTTACCATCAATGGTTACCTGCCATTCGTTACGAACATTGTAGTAGATTTCAGAGAAAACAGCCAGTCCTTCATTTTTAGAGTTGCTTTCGTAAATCAACTCGTTAGGCTTATAGCTGGTTAGTCTGATGTTATCCGTCGAATCCTTTTTGAGGGTCAAACCCTGCAATTTATCAGCGAATTTTTGGTCCAGGACTGCCTCCTGTTTTGTTTTTAAAGAATCCAAAGCGGCCATTTCTGCGTCAGCATTCGGAACAACTTTGAAACTTTGAACAAACCATGCATTTCCGTTCGCATCCGGATTTGGTTGAGCGATCTTATTGCCTTGTTGGTCGGCGGTGATGATATACTTTGCATTAAGCATATTAAGTATATCTGGATTTGAATTTTGTTTAAAAACCTGTCTTTCGAACAATTCTTGATATCTCCTAAGCTTTGCTCCATGATATCCACCAAGAGACTTATGAAAATAGGAAGCGTCGGCACTGTTAAAAGTTGTCTGAGGCGAAGATGCATCAAGCACCTTATAGTTTGGATCAGGATCTTTCATGATTTGTTCGTCAGCAGCACTTGGTGCCACTTTGGCCTCCGCCGCAAAACTGCTTACGAAGTCGTCATTATTCAGATAACGTTTGTCAATGCCGAACATATCAAAGATCATCAGCAAAATCAGGGAGGTGTATAATACAATTGGTTTTATTTTGTCTTTCATCCAAAGCCAAACGAGTGCGGCTGTCAACAGAATGAAAATAAGACTCCTGAAAGCATCACTTCTCATCAGACCGGCACGATCCTGCACAATGGAATTTACAATTTGCTGTGCAAATGTTGCATCCTGAATATAGTAGGTTTGGATGGTTTGAAGGTCTTTGGGTGACTGGAAACTGAAAAACAGCGTTGGCATCAGGGCCAGTATCAGCATTAGTCCTCCCGTAATTCCCAGACTTGTCAGGAATGGTTTTTCCAGTTCTTTCCAGGTTAGCTTCTTCTTAACAATTTCAGATAATGCCAGTACAGCCAGTACGATCATCAGCAATTCCGCAAGGGAAATCACCATCGTGACCGCCCTGAATTTGTTGAACATCGGGAAATAGTCAAAGAACAGGTAGTTTATACCTGCTACTGTTTTTCCCCAGGCCCATACAATGTAAAGTGCAGTGACGCCAACAATCCAGTATTTTAAAGGGGTTTTTACAATGAAAATTCCTAATACAAACAAGAAAAATACGATGGCTCCGAGGTAGTATGGACCACCCATAATAGGCTGCTCGCCCCAGTATAATGGTAATTGCTTTATTACATTTTGGGCTGTGGCAGCGTCTATACCGCGATCCACAAGTAATTTATAAGTTTCAGAAGTATTGCTTAATGGTCCTTGCGATGCCCCGCCATAGGCGTTCGGAACCACAAGTGTTAGTATCTCACCTATGCCGTAGCTGTATGTAAATGCATATTCTTTGTCCAGACCGTCTTGCGCTGGTGCATTTTGTGTAGGCGTTACGGGAGAAAGTTCCGATTTGCCACGTATGGTTTCTTTGGTATAATCGGATGCATTCCAAAGTCTTGTAGTGTGTGTTCCCACAGCAACTACACCTGCAAATGCCAGACCGGCAAGTATAAAAGTAAGCTCCTTTATTGCTCCTTTTTTGATGAGGCCAATACTTTCGATAATCACCAGTATTACTATGCCGACACCCAGATAATAGGTAATCTGGACGTGATTGGCATATAATTCAAGAGAGAGGAAGAGGGCGGTGACAGCTGCGCCGGCGAGCCAGTTTTTTCGGAACGCCACAAAAATGCCCGCTAAAACGCCCGGAGCGTACATTACTGCGATGATCTGGGAAACGTGCCCGGCTTCCAGATTGATAATATTGAATGACGAAAAAGCAAATCCTATTGCTCCCAAGGCGGAGATCCAGCCGCCGGCTCCTAATACCAGAAAGAGGATGTAGGCTGATACCATTCCGGTAAGCAGGTAATTGGCAGGTGCAGGTAATATTTTATTTACGATCTGGCCAATTTTGGTAGGTAAACTGGTAGAGTAATCGGTACCGATCATGTAAGCTGGCATTCCTCCAAACATGCTGTTGGTCCATTGCGACCATTCTCCTGTTTTTTCATGATACATTACAACCTCCCTTGAAGCAGCCTTGGCTTGCTGGTCGTCATGCATATTTAGTTTTTTGCCTTGTAATACCGGGGACACATAGGCAATTGATAAAATCATGAAACCAACTACCGCGATCAAATGCGGCCAGATACGTTGCCAGGAAATCAAATTTTTCATTTTATTAATATTAAGCTGAATCAGTCTTTATACTGGAATGGAATGTGAATACGTATTATTTTACAAATATGACTTTTCAATCAGGAATACTTGATATGAGGGCCTGTTTTGCATGTTAAATTTTTATTAAGGCGCACAAATATAAATGTATTGATATATGTTTGAGATGTTAAAATTGAATCTTCTTTTGGTATTTTTTTAATAGAATTCTCAAATAGGTCGTATATTTTAGGAAAATACCAGATAAATTTGCGGAAATTGTGCCTTTAAGGTTAAAAAGGAATAAAAGCGATTGAATAGAAGTAACCCCATAAATAAATGAAGAGAATTGGAGTTTTTACCTCAGGAGGAGATGCACCAGGCATGAATGCGTGTATCAGAGCCGTTGTTAGAGGGGCTGTTTATCATGGAATAGAGGTGTATGGCATAAGAAGGGGATACAACGGAATGATTAATGGCGACGTGTACAAAATGGATTCACACTCTGTTAGTAACATTGTACAAAGAGGAGGTACCATACTTAAGTCGGCGCGTAGTAAGGAGTTTATGACGCCCGAAGGAAGGAAAAAAGCATACGACAACCTGATGGAACTGGGCATTGAAGGCCTTATCGCCATTGGAGGAAACGGTACATTCACGGGTGCTATGATTTTCGGGAATGAATACGGTATCCCTACCGTAGGTGCACCAGGAACGATTGACAACGACTTGTATGGAACAGATTATACCATCGGGTTTGATACTGCTGTAAATACTGCCTTGGACGCCATCGACAGAATCCGTGATACAGCGAGTTCGCACGACCGTATATTTTTTATCGAAGTAATGGGTCGTGACTCAGGATATATCGCCGTACAGTCGGGTATTGCAGGTGGTGCTGAGCTTGTGATGGTGCCGGAAGTACTTACGCCGATTTCAGAAGTGGTAGAAACGCTGAAACAAGGTTGGAGCCGTTCTAAATCATCGTCTATCATCATTGTTGCAGAAGGTGATGAAGAAGGAAGCGCAGTGGAAGTTGCTGAGAAAATCAAACAGCAGGTAAGCGAAGACGCGGATATCAGAGTAACAACATTGGGACATACCCAGCGCGGAGGTCCTCCATCTGCTTATGACCGTATATTGGCAAGCCGTTTGGGACTTGGTGCTCTTGAAGGACTTATGGCCGGACAGAAAAATGTAATGGCGGGAATCATTAATAATGACCTCGTTTACACTCCTTTTGAAGATACCATCAGATTACCAAAGCCAATCAATGAAGATTTGCTTCGAATGGTTAAGATTCTGAGTGTGTAGTAAAAGAATATAATATCCAGATCCTCTCCGGATCCGGAAGGTTTTAGCAATAGTCAGGGATAGTCATTGAGAAATGGGATTCCATTCTCAGATGATTATATCCTATGACTATTTTGGCTAGCAGTAGCCCATCAGCTTATACATTACATAGCCAACCCACTCGTGCCAGAGTGCGTCGAAATCGGATAAGGCCTGTGTATCGGGAATAAAGAAATTTTCAAATGTAAATGCGTATTCGCGTCCGTTGAAATCAGCGGGGAAAATATCCGTTTGCATCCCCACTTTATCGAAGCACTTTTTAGAACGTTTCATGTGTGAAGCGGACGTGATAAGCAGCAAACTGGCTTTTGGGAATCGTGCGTTCAAAACCTGCCTGGAATTCAGGGCATTTTCTCTGGTATTTCGCGCCTGCTCCTCAAACAGAATGTCTTCGGGTTTCACGCCCCATTTTACCAAAAAATGAGCAGCCTGCCGGGTTTCTCCCATTTTAATAGCCATTTGCTGTGGAAGGCTAATTCCGGTGATGAATATCTTTTTTATTTTACCCGCTTTGTATAAAAGAAATGCTTGCGTGAATCTGTCGCCATTAGGTCCCATGCCGGCATGATCAGCGCCCGCAGGCATAGCAGCCGTCATTCCTCCCGACAGCACAATGCCAACATCATAGGTTTTTTCAACAGCACTGATGTTGGAGAAAGGCCATTCCCACCACTTAAAAGCCTTACTTACAATCCAGGTATTCGAAATCACGAACAGCCAGACAAAGGCAGTGATCAGCAAATTTTGCTTTCTTTGTCTTTTTTTTGTGAGGAGTGCAGCAACAAACAAAATAAAGAAAATGCTGAAAGGCATGATCAGGAAAACAATGGCTTTGGATAGAAAATAAAACATTTGGATAAGAACCTGACCGAAGTTGTCGTTTTGAAGTTAATTTTGCCGCAAGATAAAGGTTGGATTATTAAATATAACAGTCACATACAAACAGGATTTTTTCTGATGAAATACTTTTCCCGCATATCGGTTTTATCACTGTTCATTACGCTCGCTTTCGCGGCAACAGGTTACAGCCAGGGATATGAGATCGAAGCACGCATAAAAGGTATCAGAGATTCGTCGCTGATCTTGGGTCATTACAGCCGGAGCAGTACGCAATTTGTTCCAAAAGACACAGCCAAGGCCGATTCGCAGGGCAAAATCATTTTCAAAGGAACTACTGATCTGCCGGGTGGTTTGTATGTGATACTTTTTCCGGGAAATAAAAATTGGATTGAATTCCTGTATTCCGGTAACGAGCGCAAGTTTTCTATGAGTACCGACACGAGTGATGTGGTCGGACAAATGCAGATAACCGGCTCAAAAGAAAACGAGCTTTTTTATTCGTACCAAAAAGAATTAAAGAATAAATCAAAGCAGATCGAAGTCATCCGCAAAGGAGAGGGAAGTGATGTTCAGAAAAAACTGATGGCATCTCAGACAGAGTTTAAATCTTTCAGAGATAAACTTTTGACGGAAAACAAGGATTCTTTCACAGCACAAATTCTCAAAATGTCGGGTGATCCTGAGATTCCTGAGGCGCCAAAGCTGGCCAATGGCAAAACAGATTCAGTGTGGGTGTTCAATTATTACAAAGCACATTACTGGGACGATTATAATTTTGCAGATAGCCGGATCATGAATACACCATTCGTGGAGCCTCGTTTGGAAAGATATTTCAAAAACCTGGTGGTGCAGGTGCCCGATTCACTGATCAGGGACGCTGATAAACTGATAGCTAAAACCGAAGCAAACAGCGATATGAAGTCGTTTGTTGTTTGGTACATAACCAATCAATACGAAAACCCGAAGACGGTGGGTACAGAGGCGCTTTGGGTACACATGGCGGAGAAGTATTATCTGTCAGGGCAGATGGGCATAGCGGATGATACCAAAAGACGTATCGGAGAAAAGGTGGCAACGCTGAAACCGCTCCTGGTTAATAAGACATTCCCTGCACTAAACCTGACCGACCCGGATGGTAAAAAGGTTAGTCCGCAAACCTTGGCGGCGAACTACACCGTATTGTTCTTTTATGCACCCACCTGCGGACATTGCAAAGAAGCATCACCAAAACTGAAAGAATTTTATCTAAAGAACAAGGAAAAAGGAATTCAGGTAATGGCGATATCGATTGAACACGACGAAAAGGAATGGAAGTCGTTTATCAATACATATCATCTGGATGGTTTGATAAACGGATTTGATGCCTTGAAACAAATTGATTTTAACAGAAAATTTGATGTGATAACAACACCAACGGTTTATATTCTTGATAAAAACAAAAAGATCATTGCAAGGAAAATGCCGGTGGAGCAGCTGGAAGATTTTATGAATTACTACCAGAACAAGGTAGCCAAAAAGATATAGTATTGAGTTTTAGTGAAAATTTTACAGTTAAAAGTTAACTGTAAAATGTACGGCTGCAAGAAAAAAAACTCCGGATGATGGAAAAATCATCCGGAGTTTTTTTTATAAAAACGTAATACAAATCGGAGTTTTTACAGAAACACTTTCATGCAAAAATGTGAGCTTGCCCGTTTTGGCATCAGCAGTATATACAGTCAGGTTATTTTTATCCTGATTGCCGATGATCATATATTTCCCCGAAGGATCGAAGTTGAAATCGCGGGGAATTGAGATTGCCAGCGTAATCTCTTCAATTGGTTCAAGCGTTCCATCAGGCAGGATTTTAAATCCACTTATTGAATTGTGTCCGCGGTTGGACACATAGACAAATTTTCCGTTGGGGTGAACGTGAACCGCTGCACTTGTATTGCCGGTAAGACCGGCCGGAACGGTTTCGTATGTTTTGAGTTCAGAAATTACGCCGTTTTTGTCAATCCTGCATGCTGTGAGTGTTGCATCAAGTTCATTTAAAAGAAAGAGCGATTTACCTGAATTCCCAATGGCAAAATGCCTGGGTCCGGATCCCGGTTTTGCCTTAAAAAATGGTTGAGCAGGATTTGGTATCAACTTTCCTGAGCTGATGTCAACTGTATAATTGAGAATTTTGTCACTTCCCAGATCTACCACATACACATACTTCCCGTCAGGACTGGTGGTAACAAAATGTGCATGCGCCTTTTCCTGACGCTTTTCGTTCGGTCCCGATCCTGTATATTGTTCGGTATAAGTAGCTGCATTAAGTGAGCCGTCAGCTTTAAGGGTATATGCAGAAAAACTTCCGCCAGTGTAATTGGCAAGGAAAGCCATTTTGCCAGATGGATGAACCGAAACGTGGCAAGGATTCGCACCTTCGGACGGTTGGCTGTTCAGTTCTTTGAGCCTTTTGTCTGCCATCACTGCAAATGCCGTTATTTTATTTTCTCCTGAAACCGCATACAGATTTTTTTTATTTGGTGAGAGCGCCAGATAACCAGGTCCCATTGCATTTATAGTTGAATCCACAACTGAAATTTTGCCTGTTGTCAGGTCCAGATTACAAACTGTGATCACAGAACCAGACCGTTTATCACCTGTTCCAACATAAAAAGTAGCGACTTTTTGTGCAAAACCTGTGTTTGTAAGAAGAGAAAACAGAACCATAAATGTTAAACTGAGCTTTTTCATGTGAAGTTTACCTTTCGGAATGATGTTCTTTGGGTAAAGACCATTTTTGGGTTATTATAATGTGTAAACAAATATTAAAGTTGAATGGATATGAATACGATTACGTGGCAGGAATTTGAAAATGTTGATTTGAGAGCAGGAACCATAGTACGGGTGGAGGATTTCCCCAAAGCAAGAAAACCGGCGTTTAAGCTATGGATAGACCTTGGTGAGGAGATTGGCATCAAACAGAGCTCGGCGCAGATTACAAAACGCTATACAAAGGAAGATCTGCTCAATAAGCAGATTTTGTGTGTGATCAATTTTCCTGTTAAACAAATCGCTGATTTTCGATCGGAAGTACTTACGACAGGTTATGTGCTGGATAATGGAGAAGTGATTCTTTCCTCGCCGGATTTTCCGGTACCAAACGGAACCAGGCTTGCCTGAAACATGTATGTCCCGGCAATAATTATGTAAATGCAGGCTGGCTGAATGGTAGTATTTTTGCGAAAAATTTTACTATGGAAACGATCTCAGATTCTCATAAGATAACGCTTCCGGTAACTGGTATGTCTTGTGCATCCTGTGCCGTGAGTGTGGAGTCGATGCTGAAACATACAGCGGGAGTTGCAGATGCAGGTGTGAACTATGCCAATCAGTCTGTATGGATAGATTATGATCCGGGCGTAACCACATTGCCCGAACTGGACAAAGTATTACAGGGAGTGGGTTATGGATTGATTATTCAGGAAGACGAAGAGGACGCATCAGCCGAGCAGGAGAAAATACAGCAGGAGCATTATCAGCATATCAAAAAAAGTACGATCTGGGCAGGGATTCTTTCTGCGCCAGTGGTGGTAATCGGCATGTTTTTCATGGATCGGTTTGCTGCGGGAAATTACATTATGATGGCGCTTACGCTGCCTGTGCTAGCCATATTTGGCCGTGAATTCTTTGTAAATGCATGGAAACTGGCAGGTCATGGAAAAGCCAACATGGATACACTTGTTGCGCTAAGTACCGGCATTGCTTTCCTGTTTAGTGTTTTTAATACATTTTCCCCTCAATTCTGGCATGAAAGAGGACTTCATCCACACGTCTACTTTGAAGCGGCTGCGGTAGTTATTTTCTTTATTCTACTTGGGAAATTGCTGGAAGAAAGAGCCAAATCGAATACTTCTGATGCATTAAAAAAACTCATTGGTTTACAGCCTAAAACGGTGAGAATGAAGCGAGACGGCGTAGAAAGTGAAGTAGCTATCCGTGAGGTGCTTATTGGTGATGAGATCATTATTCGCTCCGGAGAGAAAATTCCGGTTGACGGCAAAGTAGTAAGCGGACAGTCTTTCGTGGACGAGAGCCTGATGACGGGAGAACCGCTTCCAGCGGAAAAGAAGGCAGGAGAACAGGTGTTTGCGGGCACGATCAATCAGAACGGAAGTTTTAATTTTCGGGCTGAAAAAGTTGGAAAGAATACGGTTTTAGCACAAATCATCAAAACTGTACAACAGGCACAAGGAAGTAAGGCACCTGTTCAAAAGCTGGTAGATAAAATTGCAGGTGTGTTTGTCCCTATTGTCATTGGTATCGCGATTCTGACTTTTATATCCTGGATGTTTTTTGGGGGAGAAAACGCACTGACGCATGCTTTGCTAACTTCTGTATCGGTGTTGGTCATTGCTTGTCCCTGTGCACTCGGGCTCGCAACACCAACGGCCATTATGGTAGGAGTTGGAAAAGGGGCGCAAAATAACATCCTGATCCGTGACGCGGAAAGTCTGGAAAAGGCACACGCTGTAAATGCAGTCATTCTTGACAAAACGGGAACACTTACCGAAGGTCATCCTCAGGTGACGGATTGGCATTGGGCAGATTCAGTTGAAAACCGGAATATACACGAAGCCGCTATCCGTGCTTTGGAAAACCGTTCGGAGCACCCGCTGGCGCAAGCCGTAGCAAGATACATTTCAATAGATTTGTCTGTAAAAGTTAAGGACTTTCAGTCGGTGACAGGCAGTGGTGTCCGTGGCAGGGTGGAAGATGGAAATTACCTGATCGGGACTTTTGGTTTTCTTGAAAAGGAAGGTGTTGTGATCAATACAGAACTGATAGAGCAAGCTGAAAACCTTAGAAATGCAGCCAAAACCGTGGTAGGTGTAGCACACAACGGAATACATATTGCGCTCATTGCGATTGCTGATAAATTGAAAGCAACATCAGCGGAGGCCGTAGCCCAACTCCAAAAACAGGGAATTGAGGTTTATATGCTTACCGGCGATAACCAGCAAACCGCAGCGGCAGTTGCAAGGGAAGTTGGGATAACGGAATATCAGGCAGAAGTGAAACCGGATGACAAAATGCAGTTTGTGAAAAAATTGCAGTCGGAAGGCAAAGTGGTAGCCATGGTTGGCGATGGCATCAATGATTCTCAGGCACTTGCTCAGGCCGATGTGAGTGTTGCGATGGGAAAGGGGTCGGATATTGCAATGGATGTGGCAAAAATGACGCTGATCACCTCCGATCTGATGGTATTGCCAAAGGCGCTCAAACTTTCAAAGAAAACGGTGAAGACCATCAAACAGAATCTTTTCTGGGCATTTATTTACAACGTAATTGGCATTCCGGTTGCTGCCGGAGTATTGTACCCATTCAATGGTTTTCTCCTGGACCCGATGATTGCAGGTGCCGCTATGGCGCTGAGTTCCGTATCGGTGGTGACAAATAGTTTGCGGTTACGGGGAGCGAAATTGTAAGTGATTTAAGGGAGAAGGAAAGCAGATGGAGTCGTAGAAACTGGCGGAGGTTTTCTCTTCATCCTAATTAATCCTAAATCCCATGCTTTACAGATTATTAGTTCTGGTATTTCTTTATTTACCCATTCAGGTTCAATCTCAGTCCTTCGTTAAAGAGATTGAACAGACACTTCGGAGTAAAATACTGGATGACGCCAATTGGGCAATTAAACAAAAACCACTTACGGTAACATCGGAATCGAGCCCACGCAGCGCAGGGACCAAACATGATTTTTATTCCGAGGGTGACTATTGGTGGCCGGATTCGCTCAATCCGGATGGGCCGTATGTACAACGTGATGGGCTTACCAATCCGGATAATTTTGTGGCGCACCGGATACTGATGATCAGATTCAGCAGAATTGTAGGTGCGCTGGCTTCTGCATATAAAATTACCGGTGACAGTAAATACGTTTCGAAAGCATTTGAACACATCGACGCCTGGTTTGTAAATCCCGAAACGCGGATGAATCCTTCATTGCTGTACGCACAGGCGATAAAGGGAAAGGTGACGGGACGTGGAATAGGCATCATTGATACCATCCACCTCATGGAAGTGGCGCAGGCGATACGCATCATGGAAAATCATAAGTCAGTGAATAAAACGCAGCTTGCTTTGGTTAAAAACTGGTTTGATGAATACATTACCTGGCTCACCACGCATTCTTACGGGAAGGATGAGATGGAAGCTAAAAATAACCACGGTACATGCTGGGTGATGCAGGTTGCTTCTTTTGCTACTCTAACGGGGAATCGGCCGGTGATCGATTTTTGCAGGGAGCGGTATAAGTCGGTTTTGTTGCCGAACCAGATGGCAGCGGATGGGAGTTTTCCTCTGGAATTGAAACGGACTAAGCCGTATGGTTATTCAATTTTCAATCTGGATGCAATGGTGATGATCTGCCAGATACTTTCCGACAAGCAGGACGATTTATGGCTGTATCAGACTGCGGATGGAAAAAGTATCAGAAAGGGAATAGAATACCTTTATCCGTTCGTTACTGATAAAAATAAGTGGGCACTAAAACCCGATGTCATGTATTGGGAAAACTGGCCGGTTGCCCAGCCATTTCTCGTATTCGGATCTGAAAAGTTCCAAAACAAAAACTGGCTCAATACCTGGAAGGGTTTAGACCACTCGCCTAAAGTGGAAGAAGTGATCCGTAATGTGCCGATCAGGAACCCGTTGATCTGGATGAAATGAGGTTGGTATTTTCCTGCTTGACAACCAATAAGCTGTTGTAATGAAGAGATAAAAATATTAGATTTGGAATAACACTTCATCTGTTAAAGAAACATTTATGCAAACAACAACTCTTGTGACACACGAAGAATATTTTGATCTTCTTGCAAAATCGGAAGTTAAACTGGAATACCACGGTGGCGAAGTTGTGGCTATGGCGGGCGCTCAGCCGGCACATAATATGCTGGCAGCTAACTTTCTTTTGAGTCTAGGGTATTGTCTAAAAAAATTGGGATGTTACATTTTCACAAGTGATCAACTGATCAGGGTAAACAAATGCGACAAATACATTTTCCCTGATCTGGTTATTGTTTGCGAAAAGCCGGTTTACGAAAAATCGCCGGGAGGGCTAGACGCTTTGCTGAATCCGGAAATCATCATTGAAGTACTTTCAGATTCTACAGAGCGTTATGATCGAACTGAAAAGTTTGATTGTTACAAAACCATTCCTTCGCTAAGGGAGTATGTAATGGTGTCGTCGAGAAAGCAAAAAGTGGAAGTTGTTAAAAAACTCAGCGAGGTAGAATGGCTGAGCCACACTTATACCAAAAACGATGAAAATGTGCTGATAAGAGATTGTATGGTAATGATGTCAGATATTTATGACATGGTAGACCTGATATAAAACCAAAAACTTTGTAAGCACTTTTTCAAATTGTGTAATACTTCTCTCTTCCATACGGGCTTTCTTTGTATGTCGTAAATTCAATTTATAATTACATGGAAACTTTAAAATTCAAGACCAATATAAAATGTGGTGGCTGCATTGCCACTGTAACGCCATTCCTGAATGGTGATGAAAATATCGAAAAATGGCAGGTTGACCTGGAAAGTGCGGATCGTATCCTGACAGTGGAAACAGTTCATTCTGCGGATGAGGTAACCGAGCTTGTAAAAAAAGCAGGCTACAACGCCGAAGAAATTAATTGATATACAGTAACTTTGTGAAAAGTAAGGTTACTAAACCAAGACATTCGAACTGCGGCTAATCGCTAATCGCCAAAAGTTCAAAGCTGATAATGAAAAATAAACTCCATCAATCACTCACCATTTTTATGGCCATGCTCGTGTTGCTAAGCAGCACCGGGTTTGCGTTCATAGAGCATGAGTGTATGATTTGGGGTAAATCGTTGCAGTTTCAGGCTGAGAAAAAAGTTGATTCTGATACTAAAAAGATAGTTTCTTCTTGCTGTGCAAAAAGCAAAGCGCAGAAAGAATCCAAAGGGACATTCTTTAAAAAGACCGATTGCTGTAAGGAAAGCCAGAAATTTGAAAAACTGGATGTACCTTCACAGGCTTCTCAATTGCATGCCAAGTTTATCAAGGCCCTTGCTGATGGCGTTATCTGGTCGACTACATCGTTTACTTTTTTGCAGGCAGAATGGAATTATCCTGTACCTGCATTTTCTTCTGACACCATCTCATTTTCTTCGCTTTTTCACGGGCGGAGTATGCTCTCTTTCGTACAGTCTTTTTTAATTTGATTCATTGATTTTAAGTTTTACAGTCCAGTTGACGATGTCAGAATGGACTGATCTTAATGACTTTCAATCAATGATTTAAATAAAATGATACGTTTTTTTTCGGGAGCTTTTTTTCTCCTTTTATCCTTCTCCATATCCGCACAGCGGATCACCGGTTCGGTCAACGAACAGGACGCGACGTCCAAAACTTTGAAACCTATTACTGGTGCAAATGTATACTGGGCAGGTAGCACGCATGCTACTTCCACAGATACCGCCGGACGTTTTAATATTCCAAGAGTAAGTCAGACCAATTTACTGGTGATCAGTTTCGTAGGTTTTACCAATGACACCGTTAAAATTGGTCAGGAAAGTGAACTGGAAGTGGTTCTCCGCAGCGACCAGACTTTGCAGGAAGTCGTAGTGCGTGGCAACGCCAATGCGATAGACAGACTTTCTCCGCATCAAACCGAAATCATCACAACCCGTGCTCTTGCCAAAGCAGCGTGCTGTAACCTGTCCGAAAGTTTTGAAACCAACGCTTCGGTATCTGTATCATACAGTGACGCCGTAACTGGTTCCAAGCAAATCCAAATGCTGGGATTGAGTGGAAATTATATACAAACCAATGTTGAGAATATACCGGGTTTGCGTGGACTGGCATCTACTTTTGGACTCAATTTTATACCGGGAACCTGGATTCAGTCCATCGATATTGGCAAGGGTGCAGGTTCGGTTGTGAATGGTTACGAATCAATGACCGGACAAATCAATGTGGAATTACAAAAGCCGGATTCGCAGGAGAAATTGTATCTGAACACCTATGTCAACAGTTTCGGAAGAGGCGAATTGAACCTCAATCTGGCACATCAGATCAATGAAAAATGGAGCACCGGACTTCTGACACACGCAAGTACGCTGCAAAACAGGATTGATAATAATAAAGACGGTTTTCTGGATTTGCCCTTGTATACACAGTTCAACGGAGTGAATCGCTGGAAGTACCAAAGCACCAAAATGATGGCTCAGTTTGGTGTGAAAGCACTGTACGAAGACAGGTTGGGCGGTCAAAAAGATTTTCAGCGTGATATGAAAGGCACAACGGAAGCTTATGGTTTTGGTGCAAAAGTGGGGCGTTATGAGTTCTTTTCCAAAATTGCCAAACTCTTTCCTGACAAACCTTACAAAGGCCTTGGGTTAATTGTAAACGCCTCTCTTTACGATTCCAAATCTTATTTTGGGCTGAACAAATACAACGGTCGGCAAGAAACTTTGTATGGAAATCTGATCTACCAGTCGATTATCGGAAGCACCAACCACTCTTATAAAACGGGTGTGAGCTACTTGTACGACAATTACAATGAGCAATATGTAAACCTTCCAATCCTTAGAAAAGAGTCTGTCCCAGGTGCCTTTTTTGAATACACTTTCAATCATTTGGATAAGTTTGTGGCTGTTGCGGGTGGACGTGTTGATTTCCACAATTTGTACGGAACACAATGGACACCAAGGGTACACCTGAAATATAACCTCACAGACCAGACTACCTTACGCGCATCGGCAGGAAAGGGTTTTCGGGCATCTAATCCGCTGGCCGAGAATTATGGAAATCTGGTCAGTTCGAGGGCAGTTGTTTTCCGTGAATCGATTCGCCCTGAGGTTTCCTGGAACTATGGAGCCAGCCTGACACACGAATTCAAATTAGGAGAAATGGCGGGAAGTTTTATCACGGATTTTTATAGAACCGACTTTGAAAATCAATTGGTTGCTGACCTGGAAGATCCCCGTTACATGTATTTTTATAACTTAAAAGGAAGGGCTTTTGCCAATAGTTTTCAGGCGGAAATCAATCTGGTTCCGGTAAAACGCTTCGATTTGAAGCTTGCTTACCGCCTTTTTGATGTGAAGCAGACTTTGGATGGTCTGGAGGATCAGAGTACATTACAGCCTAAAATGATGGTGAGCCGCGATCGTGTTCTATTCAATGCGGGTTACGCCTTGCCTTACGACAAATGGAAATTTGATGCAACGCTGCAATGGAATGGCAAGAAACGGATTCCTTATATGGGTGATATGACCGATCACTCTGAACATGGAATGGTAACAGAAAGGCTGTCAACCATGGCGCCATCATTCTTCAATCTGAATGCGCAGATTACGCGTACTTTTGTCAAATGGGATTTGTATGTAGGAGGGGAGAATCTGGCGAACTTTACACAAAAAGATCCAATTATGGGTGCCAGTCATCCTTTTCATCAGGGATTTGATGGCGGCATGGCGTGGGGACCTGTTACCGGACGAATGATTTACGCCGGAATGCGTTATAAGATTGTGAGGTAGGGAAAGAAAATCCGGTCTGAACGCTTCGGCGGTCTGAACGGATTTACTGCAACTGAACAGGTGGAAGGAGCCGGATTCAAGAGAAGCAAAATTCAGAAGAATTATTCTTTTATGAAATTACAAATCAAAAATATGGTCTGCGACCGCTGTAAAAAGGTGGTGCGCGATGAAATGGAGAAGCTGAGTATCGTTCTTAACCGGGTCGAATTGGGTGAGGTGGAAACTGAGAAGGAATTGGATGCAGACAAATTGAGTGCAGTAAAACAAATGCTGGAAAGCAACGGGTTCGCCTTGCTTGACGACAAGAAAGATGCTTTGGTGGAGCACATCCGTACACTTATTATCGAGGAAGTGCAATATTTGAAAGGGCACAAACCAACTCAAATGAACTTCTCGGATTATCTGTCGCAGAAAACAGGATACGAATATTCATACATCAGCAACATGTTTTCAACTGAAACCGGGCAGCCAATTGAGCAATACATCATCGCTCAAAAGGTTGAGAAAATTAAGGAGTGGTTGTCGTACAACGAGTTATCACTTAGTGAAATGGCGTGGAGATTGTCTTACAGCAGCGCTGCACATTTGAGCAATCAGTTCAAAAAAGTGACGGGGATTACACCCGGAGAGTTTAAAAAAAGTAATTCTCTTGCCCGCAAAACACTGGACAAGGTTGGAGAAAAAATAGCTTAAATCATCTATAATCATCAATTCAAAACCTTCAATTCTATGACCAAGTTTATTTATGCATCTCTGTTTTTACTCCTTACAGCTTGTGCCGGGAATAGTGAAAAAGCTGAAAAACAGGAAACTGAAACAGAAGCGGTTGCCGAAGCAAAGTACGCATGCCCAATGAAATGTGAAGGTGAGAAGACTTACGCGGCGGCCGGAACTTGTCCGGTTTGCAAAATGGATTTACAGGAAATAGCCATGGCCGAAACGGATTCTACCGGACATGCACATTGATAATTTGAAATTTTAAACGAAAAAAATATGAAAAAGACACTGGTAACATTTGTAGCCGCCATGCTTGTGATGTTTAATGTTGCATTGGCAGATGGCGATAAGGTGGTCAAAATAAAAACGACTGCGGTTTGTGAAATGTGTAAAGCACGTATTGAACGCACGCTTGGTCTTTCAAAAGGTATCAAAGAATCCAATCTGGATTTGAAGGATAAGGTGGTTACGGTGAAATACAATCCGAACAAAACTTCACCGGAAGCGATTCGCGAAACCATCATTAACACGGGTTACGATGCCGACGGCCAACTGGCCAACATGAAGGCACATGACAAACTGCCAAGTTGCTGCAAAAAAACAGTAGCACCTCATTGATTCTACACAGAGAAGTCAGCTTTTAAGTTGGCTTCTCTGACTCAAAATATACAACCCTACTTCACCGGGTTTCCGTTTTAAATTTCAAACATGATGAAAACATCAATCAAAGTATTGGCATTTGCCGGTATGCTAGCCACAGCTTTGCCCGCTTTTTCTCAACATGAGCATCATGCGGAGCCGGCAAAGGACACTACAAAACAGGAAAGAAGTCATGAAAACACTGGTCATGAAATGCATAACATGAAGGAAGGACATGATATGAGCAAACACATGACCCATAACTTCTCACTTAGTTTGCCCATGACCCGAAACGGTTCCGGAACAGGATGGCAACCGGATGCAACACCTATGTACGCCTATATGAAACATGGTGGAAAATGGAATTACATGTTACATGGGAGTTTGTTTTTGAGATATACTGGTCAGAATTTTAACAATAAGGGTAAAAAAGGGCAGGATTCGAAAGTCAGTCTTCCCAACTGGGTAATGGGAATGGCGCAACGCCAAGTTGGTAAAAACGGACTGCTGACTTTCAGGGCGATGGTTTCGCTGGATCGCCTAACCGACGGAGGCGCAGGTTATCCGCTGCTTTTTCAATCTGGTGAAACCTGGAAAGGGGAGGCGCTCATTGACCGGCAGCATCCGCACGACTTGATTTCTGAACTGGCAGTTGGTTATACGCAACGTGTTAATGACAAAATTGACGTTACGCTTTATGCGGGATATCCGGGCGAACCCGCTTTGGGGCCAACGGCATTTATGCATAGAATGTCGGCATTCAATAATCCGGATGCTGTTTTGGGCCATCATTGGCAGGATGCAACACACATCACTTTTGGCGTTGTAACGGCGGGAGTTCGTTATGGGAAATTCAAGCTCGAAGGTTCATCTTTTACAGGAAGAGAACCGGATGAAAATCGCTTCAATTTTGACAAGCCACGGTTTGATTCCTACAGTTATCGACTGCTTTTTAATCCATCAAAAAACTGGGCAATACAGGCTTCAAGAGGTTTTATCAAAAGTCCTGAGGCTGGTCATGCAGGGCAAAATGTGAATAGAACCACAGCTTCCGTTCAACATTCAGGGAAACTGAGTGGAGAAAACCGTTGGGTTGCGTCTTCCATCGTTTGGGGTTATAACGATTCTCAGGGGCATAGCGAACATTCGTTTCTGGCAGAATCCAACCTTCAGCTAAACAAATGGGCAATATATGGCCGGTATGAGTTTGTGCAGAAGAGCGACCATGAACTGGGAATTTTATGGTATGACAAAGTAGAGAAAGAGAAATTTCCTATATCACTTTCCTCTGTTGGAGTGAGTAGAGAGGTTGCTTCGTTTGGCAATACCATTGTGCAGGCAGGCGCGCAGATCGGGTTTTACAGTATTGATAAGCTTTTACACGGCATTTATGGCAAATCACCGGTTTCCGGCCAGGTTTATTTGAGGGTTACGCCGGGGAGGATGCGGATGTAACTTTTAATTGAAATAGTCAATTTCTATTTACTTTTGCCAATCAACTAACCCAAACAACTTTGGCCTGGTACCATACTTATTTTAAAGGAATTCCTCAACGCGCCTGGAAATTGCATCAGGATGAAGAATATACCGAATTCGAAGTGGATTTTCTTCGTGATGTGCTCGAATTGCAGGAAGATAAAAAAGTGCTTGATCTGCTTTCAGGCTATGGTCGCCATGCTATACCTTTGGCAACCGAAGGAATTGACCTTACCTGTATTGATATTTCAAGTGAATACTGTGACGAGCTTCAATCTGTTACCAGAGAGCATAAATTGCCCATTGAGGTGATCTGTGACGATGTACTTGATCACGATTTCGGTTCCCAGCAATTCAATGCGGCTTATTGTTTTGGAAATAGTTTCAGTTTCTTCCCAAGAACTGATTTGCAGCGACTGATACAGAACGTTTCAGATGTGCTTCTGCCAGGTGGATATTTCGCAATACATACCGAAAACCTGGCCGAAAGTGTATTTCCGAATTTTCAGACAAGAAACTGGATGCCTGTTCCGGGAGATATCGTGTATCTGGCACAGAATGAATACAACGCGGAAGGTGGATATATTGAAGCAGAACAGACATTCATTTCCGGCTCCGAAAAAGTGACTTATGATGTGCGGCAATACATTTACACACTATCCGAATTGTGTGCAATGTTCGGAAGGGCGGGCTTCGAAGTTACAGCCACGTTTGCCAATCTGGAAGCGGATCCATTTCTATTAGGGGATGACCAACTCTATCTGATCGCTAAGAAAATATAAAATCAATGCGGGAGTTTTGGGCGTAGCAAGCCGTACGTCCAGGTTCCCGCAATGGCACTTAATAGTGTAATGATGATTGCTAAAAATCCGCTTCCGATCTGAGCGAAAAGGGGACCCGGACAAGCTCCGGTAATTGCCCATCCGATTCCAAAAAGCAGTCCGCCATAAATTTGCCCTTTGTTAAAAGTCTTGCCTGGTATGCTGACCGCTTCCTGGTCTATTGTCCGCAGTTTGAATCTCTTGATAACCTGCACCGATACCAACCCTACCAATACAGCCGACCCGATTACACCGTACATGTGAAAAGAATCTAAACGGAACATTTCCTGTATCCTAAACCAGGAAACGATTTCGGCTTTTACAAAAACGATTCCAAATAAAACGCCTACAATCAGATACTTAATATTGGAAGTAAAACCTTCCGGATTGCTTTGCTGGTTGGTACCATCAAACCCATCCTCCTGAATTGAATCCGGTCTGGTGCTTATAGGGTTTACATTGATATTGCTCATTTTGAGAAAATTAGAATGTATTGTTTTTTATGAAATATTATTCCCGCTCAGCATGACAAATGTCAATTTACAATGACAGAGCTAATCGCTAAAAGCCACAAGCTAATTGCTTTATTTGATCAGCTGAAAAATAACCGGAAACAACAAATGTGTGCAGGCAAAACCACCAACCATAAAACTGATGGTAGCAACCAGAGACGGCCATTGCAGGTTGGATAGTCCCATAATCGCATGTCCGGATGTACATCCACCTGCATAACGTGTTCCAAAACCAACCAGAAAACCTCCCAGTACCAGAAAAATAAATCCTTTTAAAGTGAATATGGAACTGACGGAAAATAGGTCAGCTGGCATTAATCCGCTAAAATCTGTTATCCCTAAATGTGAAAGTGTTTGTTGTGTTGAGGTAGAAACAACAATCGTGTTCGGATTGGAAAGCCAGTGAGTAGCAACAAAACCGCCAATGGTGATACCACCCACAAAAAACAGATTCCACGCTTCCTTTTTCCAGTCATATTTGAAAAATGAAATATTGGCAGGAATTACCGCTGCACAGATGTGGCGCAATGAAGACGAAATACCAAAGGATTTGTTACCGAGTAAAAGCAAGATAGGCACGGTAAGTCCGATCAACGGTCCGGCAACGTACCAGGGCCAGGGTTTGCGTATCAATTCGATGAAATCCGCCATGTGCTTTAAAGTTAAGGTTGGTAAATGATGTGGTTTACAGTCGCTGTTAGTGTATGCTTCTTTAACACCACAATAGTACATTCTGGTTTTGTATTTCCCGATAATATTTCGGTACCATACAACTAAAAAACGAGCGCAACCGACATGTGAAATGAGTGATGCGCTCGTTTTAGTTACAAAAAGATGATGTGGTTACTCCACAGGTACATCCGTCCTGGCAACTTCTCCATATCCGCCTTCAATATTTACCACATCTTCAAACCCGCGTGATTTTAGTATGGAAGAGGCGATCATCGACCGGTAACCACCGGCACAGTGGATGTACAACATTTCATCTTTCGGAAATTCTTCCATCAGATCGTTGATGTTATCCAAAGGCAAGTTTTCAGCACCTTTGATATGTCCCGTAGCAAATTCTTCTGGTTTCCTGACATCGATCACATTGATATTGCCGCCTTTGAAATGGTCGGCGAACTCTGTGGCCGAGATGGAAATGACAGTATCTGTTTCTTTTCCGGCGTTTTTCCAGGCCTCGAGGCCACCATTCAGATATCCTATTGTGAAATCATAGCCGACCCTGGCCAGCCGGGTTACAACTTCTTCTTCCCTGCCCGGTTCCGTAACAATAAGCAGATTCTGTTTAAGGTCGGGAACAAGTGCGCCAACCCAAGGAGCAAAACCCCCGTCGATCCCGATGTTAATGGAATTAGGAATAAAACCCTTTGCAAAGTCAGCTGCCTTCCGTGTATCAAGAACCAAGGCTCCTGTATTGTTGGCTTTGGCTTCAAATGCATCCGGAGACAATGCCTGATCACCGCGTTCAAGCACATCATCAATGCTTTCGTAGCCGTCCCGGTTCATTTTTACATTTTCGGGGAAGTATTGCGGAGGTTCGGGAAGTCCGGCGGTCACCTCTTTAATGAATTCTTCCTTAGTCATGTCCGCACGCAGGGCATAATTGAATCGTTTCTGATTACCAAGCGTATCGGAAGTCTCTTTACTCATGTGTTTGCCACAAGCAGAACCTGCGCCGTGTGCCGGATACACGATTACGTCATCAGGCAAAGTCATGATTTTAGAACGGAGGCTGTCGAAGAGAATTCCCGCGAGGTCATTCATAGTCAGATCGCCTTTTTGTGCAAGATCCGGCCTTCCTACATCACCTATAAATAGGGTATCTCCGCTAAAAAGTGCAGTCGGTTTTTTATTTTTATCAAAAAGTAAATAGCTCGTCGACTCCATCGTATGTCCCGGTGTGTGCAGCGCTTTAATAGTAATTTCGCCCAACTGAAAAACTTCTCCGTCTTGTGCTATATGTGCTTTAAAGCCCGTTTTAGCTTCCGGACCGTATACAATTTCCGCCCCTGTTTTTTCCGCAAGATCAATGTGTCCGGATACAAAATCGGCATGAAAATGAGTTTCGAAGACATATTTGATTTTCGCCCCAATCTTCTCGGCTTTCTGTATATACGGCTGCACTTCACGCAACGGGTCAATTACCGCTGCCTCACCGTTTGATACAATGAAATAAGCTCCCTGAGCAAGGCACCCTGTATATATCTGTTCAATTTTCATGATGAATTTCGTTGGTTAAGAATCTTTTAAGTCATTATCCGATTCATATGTGAGTGCAAACCGGCTGACAAGGTAACAATACAAACCACGGAAAAGGTTTTTTTAGTTTCTTCCCGTTTACTGATTTCTGTCATCAATGGTCTGGAATCCTTTATACCTTCACCAGTTTCCAATGTCCGAGTCTGAATCGCCAGATACCCAGTAATGCTAGAATTGCCTCTGCTGCGGGTACTGCAATAAATACGCCAAGAGGACCCATTTTTATGGTAATGGCAAGGAAATAGGCCAGCGGGATCTGGAATAGCCAAAAGCAAACGAGATTCAAAACAGTCGGCGTTTTGGTATCGCCTGCCCCGTTGAGCGACTGAATCACAACCATACTGTAAGCGTAAAATCCGAATCCTAAACAAAGTACGCGTAAAGCAAGTTTGCCTGTTGCAATCACAGCCACTTCCGATGTAAACCATCCGATAATCATCTCAGCCCAGGTGAACATGAACAGGGATAATCCAACCAGAAAAATCAGGTTAAAAAATGCACATCGCCATACCGATGCTTCGGCGCGATCGGGTTGCTTCGCACCCAGGTTCTGCCCCACCAGTGTGGCGGCGGCATTGGCCAACCCCCATGCCGGAAGTAAGGTGAACATAATTACCCGGATGGCGATGGTATACCCTGCGACTACGTCACTGCCAAATTCTGCCAGGATACGTGTAAGGAAAATCCAGCTTGCCGAGGAGATCAGAAACTGAACCGTTCCGCCGGTTGCTACTTTAATAAGTGTTGCAATGGTTTCGCGGTGAGGCCGCAGATCTTCCCACACCAGTGCCAGCATCTTATTCACCTTCGCCAGTGAATACAATTGATAACTTACCCCGATGGTACGTCCCATTGCAGTCGCCAAAGCGGCACCCGTTACACCAAGTTCAGGGAACGGACCCACTCCGAAAATGAGAACCGGTCCCAATATCATGTTAAATACATTGGCAATGATCAGCGAACGCATAGCCGTTGCAGCAGATCCCGCCCCACGTAAGGCACCGCTCAAAGAATAGAGAAGCACAACTACCGGGCTGCTTATAAATTGGATTCTCGCAAAAGTGGTACCGGTTTCTATCACTTTGGCATCAGCCCCCATCAGGCTGAGAATATCTCCGGCGAATATGGTTCCGATGCTGCCGATGATGGCGGATATAACCAGCGAGATTACGAGCACCTGCCCGATAGCACGTCTGGCCCGGGCTGTATCGCCCTCACCAATACGCCTCGCGATGGTGGCGGTAGCGGCAGTACTTAATCCTATGGCAACGGAATATACAAGTGTCACGACCGATTCGGTGAGCCCCACAGTGGCAACCGCTTCTATACTGACTTTGGATACGAAAAATATATCGACAACGGCAAAAAGTGACTCCATGACCATTTCCAGGATCATGGGGACTGATAATAAGAATATGGCCCGATTGATGCTCCCTTGAGTAAAGCTTTCTTCGGAGCCGCCCAGAGCCTGCCGAAGCAGTTGCAACCACTTTTTCATTAGTTAAAAATTGAAGTACAAATATTGAAATGGTGACCCGGGATGGACCACGATAATGTCCTTGCGAAAGGCAGAATGGCTATGGTTAGCCGATGTGAAGAACCAACATATTTCCAAGAATTTTCGCAAAGGTAGCAAACTGGTATTTAATTATTCAAACAAAATACTGGATTTATAAAAATGGAAAATGTACCTTCACCAGATAAGTGTATGAACTTTTGGGAATATTAAACCGTTGCCAATCTACACTTTGAGAATAATTTCAAGGAGTTAAGGGCAGATTAACTGCCATTTGCAAAATATAAAGATTAGTGCATGATTGAGAAGAAGAAGTCATATTCAACGGCAGTAGAGAAGGAAACAGCAGTGCTGGTTGCCGTGAGTACACAAAAACAAACTGCTGCAAAAACCCAGGAATATCTGGACGAGCTGGCATTTTTAGCAAGCACGCTGGATGTTAAAACGCTTAAAACTTTTACCCAGAACTTAGAACGTACTGATATAAAGACCTATACCGGAAAAGGTAAACTGGAAGAAATCCTGATTTACGTTACGGCGAATCCGGTCGATATGATCATTTATGATGATGACCTTACGCCATCGCAGGTACGTAACCTCGAAGCCGTTTTTAAAGATATAAAGGTCATTGACAGGAGCTTACTGATTCTGGATATTTTTGCCATGCGTGCGCAGACTGCCCAGTCCAAGTTACAGGTTGAGCTTGCGCAATACCAATACATGTATCCACGACTGACCCGCTTGTGGACACACTTAAGCCGCCAGTCTGGTGCTGGTGTAGGTATGCGTGGTCCTGGTGAAACGGAACTTGAGACGGATAGGCGAATCATTAAGGAGCGGATCGCTTTCCTGAAAGAAAAGCTTGAAAAGGTGGATCGCCAGAGTACAACCCGCAGAAAAGAACGCGACAGGCTGGTACGTGTTGCCATTGTTGGTTATACCAACGTAGGAAAATCGACACTGATGCGTAGTCTTTCAAAAGCGGATGTTTTTGCGGAGAACAAGCTTTTTGCAACCGTAGATTCTACGGTTCGTAAAGTAAATATGGAAAACATTCCTTTCCTGCTTACCGACACGGTTGGTTTTATACGCAAGTTGCCCACAACGCTTATCGAGTCGTTTAAATCTACGCTGGACGAAGTCCGTGAAGCTGACATTCTGATGCACGTGGTGGATATTTCACATGCTTCTTTTGAGGAACATCTGGACGTGGTGAATAAAACACTCGTAGAAATTGGCGCGGCAGATAAACCTACCATATTGGTCTTTAACAAAATAGACCTTTACAAGCCAGCCTACAACGACGAAGAACTGGAAGATGAAGATCAGCCGGTGGCATCTGCGGAAAGTATTTTGGAGCAGCTGAAAAAGAGCTACATAGCAGATAAAGGCGATAACGTCGTTTTTGTTTCTGCCGAGAAAAAGGAAAATATAGACGAACTGCGTAACACCATATTCAAGCTGGTAAAAGCAAAACATTTTGCTATTTATCCAAACTGGCTGGATCTTGGTTACACACCCGTTCAAAATGAAGAATAAGCGTTTGTTATTTAAACGCTTATTTCGCATTTTTGCACCCCGATTGGGCACTGACTGCGTAGTTCAACGGATAGAATAGGAGTTTCCTAAACTCTAGATATGGGTTCGATTCCCGTCGCGGTCACTAAAGGTCAGGCTCTTGCCTGGCCTTTAGTGTTTTTATTGGCAATTGGATAGAGCGGATCGCCGCCCGATAGGAGTTGTCGAGCGCGACCCCGGCGTAAACTCTAGATATGGTTGGAGTCGCACACGACCGGGCGGCCGGAGCCGTTCGATTCCCGGCTAGGAGTCGCGGTCCCGAAAGGTCGGGCATTGAGCCTGGCCTTTTTTGTTTCAGGTGTGTCGAAGTTTATTGGGAAATTAAGAGGTACAATAGTGGAAGATCCGGATCGGGAGGTCAAGAGTAGTATCACCTTTTCGGCAAGAGAATCTTACCATGATGAAAATGGAGATTTGAAATTCCGGACAGTGAAGTATTAGGCTGTCAATTTTTAAGAAGTCAAATAGCAAGCTATGTTTTCGCCTGGTAAAAATGCACTTCGCTTCATTTTTACCAGGCGAAAATGGCTTGCCCTTGGGGCGTTAATTCGCCTTACGGCTTATTTGGGATTTTGACAAGTAAAGCAAAAAGGGTAAAATATCCATCAATGAAGTTGCTTTAATGGATGCGTTGAGCCGCATGATCAAAGCGGCTTAATTGGCCGGTATCGCTTTTTAGGGCGATGAGATCAGAAAATGGTTAATGGTATTATAAAGAAGCCGTTTGGGAATGTGCTTCTTTATAAAAATACATCGGATACTGTCGGACAAGTAGGGTTTATCTATACAATTTTGCAATTGCCTTAATGCCGTTCTGGAGATCAGTACACGTATCATAGATATTGTCGATATTAAGATTTTTTAAAAGTCCTTCAACCCTTTTGCCCTTTTGATATTGGTGACCAAATGTTTTAAACAATTTGGACATATCTAAATGGTTTAAGCCTTCATAGTTCTTGTACTTGTGAGGCACTCTCTTTGATTTTGGTGCGCGTAAATGCTTATAGATATTGTCAATTTCTATGAATAGCCAGCTTTCGAAATCCTGTGTAGCCACAATTAACTCTATCGTCTTCAAATGTTTTGAGCCAACTGTTTTTATAATATTTTCAGTATCGATTGGTGGTGGTTCTAGTTTGGGCTTGTCTCTGTCAAGGGCCACGAACACGTGTAAGTCCGTGTTTTTATTTTTATTTATAAAGTTATAGATCTCATTAGCAACCTTAGAGTTTATATTGAAATTGCCCTCTAGGCACTGTTTTGAAAACTTCATTGCACAACGTTCAAGTTTACTCTTAAAAACTAGGGGATAGAATTCACCCTCGGTTTCGCCTTCATATAAAAACAATATTGCTTTGCTGGCCATAGTTTCTAAAATGCGTCTTCAAAATCACGACCTTCTGCTAAATCTTCAAACAAAAGGTCACCGAAACTTATAAAACCTTTATTGAGCTTGGTTCGAAGCTCCTTTGCATTTTGAACCGCAGAAATCGTAGATAAACCTCTGGAATCTATGTGAGATACAAATACCTCGGAAGGATCTACGAGGTTTAACAATGCGGAAGAGTGAGATGTGATAATAAATTGCTTAATAGCACTATTCTGACGCACGAAATACATAAAGTTTTGTAGCGCCCTTGGATGAATTGAGTTTTCCGGTTCTTCAAGAAATATAATGCATTCATTAAAGGTTACTACCTTCAAAATTAAACCAATCATTAAAACCATCCCATCCGACAATTCATGCAGTAGGTCAGTTTTGCCAAATGACAGGAAATTCACAAAACTATGTTCTTTCCCATCTTTGTTCTGATAACTCTGAACTTCTATATCATCGAGATTTACAATTGTACGAATAGCATTAATAAAGGGAGCCCACTGATCCGTCTCGTATAGCTCGATTATCTCAGCCTCCAAATCATAGGATGCCAGTCGACCATCAAAGAAAGCACCTTGATTTGCCATAACAGATTTCATACCATGGGGCGAAAGATAAAATGTTTGAGTATCAAGAACTCTGTTTAATGCTAAAATGGCATCCCGAAATTTCGAGTCTATCGACTCTTGGAACAAAGTTAATGGTCGTAAGCCACTATTATGGTCAGCAAGCTGAACTAGTGGGATGATCTTTTTTATTGCAGAATGAAAATGCAAATCTTTGCCATTTCTCGTAAAAATGCTTGCCCAAGGACCTGTATTAGATCGCTGCTTCAGAGTAAACTCTTCCCGCGAGATCACAAATTTTCTCCTACTCCTTGAAGTCGCAGAGAGTTCTATTAAATAGTGATAAATCATATCGGACTCTGTATTTCTAAAATCCAATGAGATCTGACAATCATTGGCTTTTTCTGAAAAGAGGTCAGAAAATCTTAGGTTATAATCTCCGTCAAAAAACTTCTCAACGGAATCTGTTGATCCCCGAATAATGAATTTCAGGAAGGATGTAATCAGTAACAGATTGCTTTTACCAGAGCCATTAGGTCCGACTATCACATTTAGGGGGGATAGTTCAAGTTCGGCGAGGTACACGTTTTTGAAATTTTTTACTACTATGCTTTGAAGCTGTATCATCTCAAAATTTGCTTTGTATTATGCGATAAATCTACGAAATGTATGTCATTCTTTTCCTAAAACACCCTAAATTCAGTAAACATTGCACAAATACAGGAATATTATTTCTGAGTCTTGTAACGTTTAGTCTTACTTGGATTTTTTTCATTTGCTACCATTTCGTTACCTACTTGGGTTTGAACTATAAAATGGTCTAATAATCAACATATTACAAATTTCCGTTGCGGTCACGAAAGGTTAGGCTCAGTGCCTGGCCTTTCGTGTTAGTACGGTTATTAGGCCCAATCATTACAGTTTTTGTCGCATGATAACCACATAAGGTTGATGGTATATCGATGTAAGGATCAGTTGTCTCAAAACGGTTCCCATTACTAGCGACTAAAGTGGTGGATGCAGACGGCTTCATTTGCATATACTTCGTAAACGTTACGCTGGTAGTCGGGAGAACAGGAAATGATGACTGTAAAAAAGTTTACAGTTGCTTTTGTATTTCGAATGGCCGGCAGTATTGCACGCCAGTCAGCCTTTGCCATTTTTATTGGCTGCTTTAAGTTTTTGATCTTACTTTTGCACGGACTTAATATTTAAACTTTGTGAAGATGCTGAATGATGACTTATTAAAGCAAATCGAGTTTATCAAGGAAATTGATAAGTTGAAGTACATCCAGCGTAGAACCAAGTTGCTCAATAGTGACAGGTGTGAGAATGATGCCGAACACAGCTGGCATCTTGCCATGATGGCCATTGTGCTGGCAGGACATTCAAACGCGACCGTAGATATTTTAAAAGTGGTAAAAATGGTGCTGATCCACGACATTGTGGAAATTGACGCCGGGGATACTTTTATTTACGACACTGCCAAAAACCATACGAATACTGATGAAGAACTGCTCGCTGCCAAGCGGATCTTTGGTCTGCTACCAACGGAACAGGCAGCCGATTTCATAGCCATATGGGAAGAATTTGAGGCAGGCGAAACCAGTGAGGCTAAATTTGCAAGATCAATGGACCGTCTGGAACCTTTGCTTCAGAACGTGTCTAATAACGGGGGCACCTGGCGTGAGTTTGATGTGGATTACGCCAAAGTCTATCATAAAAAGAAGGTAATAGCTGATGGAGCCGAAGCCATCTGGCAATATGCAGATCAGCTACTTAACGAGTCTGTTGACAAGGGTATTCTTAAAAGGCAGTAAGCAGGAAGCTGTCACTCTGGCCTGATTTAATAGTACATGGTGCAGGGTCTTTATTTGTCTGAGTATATTTCTGACAATGAGGTATATACATATGTTTGTAGTATTTTTTTTGTCTATATTAGTGTAAATAATACTAAATTAACAATGAATATTTTAACCATATCTATGTAGAAAATATTACATTTGTTTGGCGCATATATAGTATTGCTACTCTATTGCATAGCGAGCGCTTACCACTCAACTTTGCATAAAAGACGTTACATAATGCTGAACGATGCTTCTGATTTTCCTGCCAACAGAGTGATGCTGCTCGATGACCACGACCTATTTGGGGAATCGTTAGGCCTTATGATTGAAAAGATGGTGCCCGGCGCACAGGTCAGTTATTATAAAATTGCGTCAGAAGCACTGCAGGAGCTGGAAGTTAATAAGTATCGATATCTGCTAACAGATATCACCTTAGGTGGAATGGGCGTTGAAGGCTTCATTTCGGATATAAAAAAACATGCTCCCGATCTGCTCATTATTATTGTAACGAGTGTGGTTGATCTTCGTGCCGTAAAAAAATTCATGGATTTGGGTGTGGATGCCTACCTTTCGAAAGCTACAAATAGTTATGAATTAAAAGTGGCAATGGAAAAGGTTGCCGTGGGTAAAAAATTTATAAGTTCAGACCTTAGTGCAGAGCTGATATCGGGTCCGCAGTTGTACCAAAATAATAACCTCACACAAAAAGAACTGGAAGTTTTAAAGCTGATCGCCGCCGGACACAATGTACGAGGCACTTCTGAAACCATGGGCATAAGTCCTTACACCGTGATGGCCCACCGCAGGAATATCATGAAAAAGCTTAAACTCCATTCTGCCGCCGAGCTGGTGGGATATGCTTATAAAAATAAATTGATATAGGCAAAACAAAAGCAGGCTGTGTAAACTTCTAAAAGATACACAGCCTGCTTTTGATGTTAAGATGCACTACTGCTTGATAATTTTAAAAGTGTTCTTTCTCCCTTGCGCCTCAATTTGCAATATGTAAATGCCCGAGGCAAGTTTGCTCACGTCAATATTTTCTTCCGCTTTGCCTGATTGAAATGAATTGATGCTCACTCCCTGCATATTAAACAAGACCAGATTACGTCGTTTTGGTGAATCGAATTTGATGTTTACAAAATCTTGAGCAGGGTTGGGGCCGACTGTAACTGTCATTTGATCTGGTAAAGGCTCTCCCGTAATCACCTCAACTCTTACTGTTGCAGGGGTTCCTATCGTTCCCGCTCCGCAACTATTCCAAACCTTGAATAACTTATAATATTGGCTTGGAGAGGCCTGAAAGAGTGTTATTGTATCAGATGCATTGGTTGTATAGCGGTTGAATACATTTAAATCTGTACCGTACTGATATTGCCACTGAGTACCTCCTTCCAGCAAAACCACTATTTTAGGATTGGTAACGCCATTATATAACACCGATTCGGATGCGAACCGTGCAGTGGCTCTATGGTTGAATACAGATGGATATCTATTCGTTCCGCTTCCTGTATTCGGATCCGATGCAAGGATTCGAAGTCTGTAATTTTTACCTGCATAAATGTCCGCTGGAATAACTGCTTTTAGCGGAGATGAAGAACCCGAAGTAAATATGGATCTGTAATTTTTTCCTGTTGTATCCGATACCTGTACCGTAAATGTGTTTCCCGCCGAAAAACTTCCTTTGGTTTCATATTGCACCAAAATTGTATCACCAATACAGGTTCCGCCTGAGGCATCAGTGCCGGTAACCGTAACTGTACGGCTGCTTGCCGGATTCACTTCCACGCTGGCACTACCGCTCATAAAGCCTTCTCCACATCCGTTGCTGGCAGAAACGAGTGTGTAGGTGGTGTTTTGCGTCGGACTCACATCGGCATAATAGAACTGCGACCCGTAAATCTGGCCAGAAGTACCGTCTGAAAGCCTGAAATTGATTATTTCCGGGGCGTTAACCTTTTTATTTTTTATAATAACCGTTGTTCTCTCACCCGGATTAATGATGCTGTTTCCGCCTATCGAAAGGTCCGCTTTCGTAGAAACGTTTACACTTAATACTGAATTGACACCCAGGGACTTCACTGTTGCACGAACGGAGTAATAACTACCCGACAACACAGCAGGAATGTTGAGCGTTTTGCGTCCGGACAGTGTTTTTGTAGAGTCGAGAACAATAACCTTTTGGTTGCCGGAATCTACCAGTTCGAATCGGATATAGTCGCTGCCAAGCTCCGCATCGCCCCGGAGCGCATAGGTAACATTAAATGTAGCTCCCTGGCAAACACTGTAACTATCCGAACTGATAGCAATACTTGGCTTAACCTTCACAGATACTTTTCCAGACACTGTACCATAGCCGCAGCTGTTATACACCGTTTGTAATTCGTAATCGCCGGACTTTGTCGGTTGTATATAATGGTTGGTAGGGCTACTGGAAGTTCCATGTCGGAGTCCGTTCTGGTATACCAGCATCCATGGAGCGGATCCTGTGAAAGTGGTTTTAAGATTTACAGACTGTCCGCTTTCAATTGTGACAGGATGTGGCATGTCCGAACTGAGAACTGCCGTCGGTAGTGCGCCTATTCGTATCATTCTATTTTCTGATACGCCTCCATCTGAGGAAACGATTCTTAAAAAATAGTAGCCGGCTGCCAGGTCATTGGGTACAGTCACATTAAATTGCCTGGTGATTTGATCTTTGGCTAATGTGATAATGTCACTGGATCCTTCTTTGATCAGTTCGAGCGAAAATTTTGAGTTGGTCGCATTCGACTTACTCACTGTAAACGGTACGGAGAACGGAACGCCAGGGCAAAATGAGGTGTTTTCGTAATCAATGTAAATGGGTGAAATGTTGTAAGGAATCTTTTTAATAGAAACCGACTGATTTACAGGTTCCGTTCCACACATATTTGTTGCCGATTTGATCGTGTAGGTGGTCATAACTCCTAGTGGAGGTGACACTTTTACACGCTGCTGATAGGCGTCAATTGGAGCGTTTACGTCCGAAGTTCCGTCTGTATATACCAGCGAGGTAAGGTTGCCGCCAGAGTTTGATAATGAGATGTATACTTCTTCATCGGAAGAGATATATGGTGAAGAAGAGGTCCCCTGCGGATAAAGATAAAAGTTGCCAGGTTTTTGCTGAAACTGAATGGAAATCTGATCACTGAAAAATACAGGGTTGGATGATGCTACCCTAAACTGGGCATAAGTCAAGGCGTTGGAAGGTAGTTTTACTTTATACTTCCCACCCGACTTCACAACAGCAAGGGTCTGATAGTTACAGCAATCCAAATATCCCTGAATATTGAAAACGTTGCCGTCGTTAAAATTACCAGTGGTCATAAAAGAAATTTCTACGCTGTCTCGCTGGCAAATGGACACTGCAGGCTGTTCAACATATACACCGGTAGTAAGGTTGGAGTTATTCAGGTTCAGTCTTATCGGAGCGATATTGTTATTGGAAAAGCATGCATTGGAAATCGATTTAATCTTTAAATCCATACTTTCTCTCAGGAAAACTCTTGTATTCCAGGAGTTATCGTCTGTGTTGTATTTCTGCCCGTTCCAATCTTCCAGCACCATAGGACCGCGGCCCTTTAAATTGATGTACACGTATTGATTTCCAGGTGCAAAATAATCGAAGTTCTGACCCGGGCGAACGTCCGGTTTACTTTGAACTACAAAATTGTAATGTGAGGTGCTGGAAAGAGATGCGGGCGATTCGGTCCTGATTGAAATTCCGTAAAAGGTATCGTAGTCGATCTCAATTCCATTTGCATAGTGAGTTGGTAATGCAAATTCCATAAATCCGCCATTTCTGGTAGCTGAGATGGTGAGCGGGTTGCCATCTTCACCGCTCAAATACATATTGACAAAGTATCTCGTTGAAGCGTTATAGTCAAAGTTGGATAGAAATGGCAGACGAAAAGTTGATCCCTGGCAAACAACTTGCCTTACCTGTGGACTAGGAATAATCACACCCGGGTTCACGGTTACAACCATGGTCTGATTGCCCGGTTCTGTTGTCTGTCCACATCCTGAGCTGAAAGATTTGATGTTATAGGACGTTGTTTTCTCTGGTCTTAGATATATATAAGCGCTTCCCTCAGACGTAGATGAAAAGGTTTGTCCATCCTGCATCTCAGCAGAAAATGGCGGCAGTCCGCTGAAAGTAACATTGGCATAAAAATTATCGCCTATGTTGATCGTACCGCTGGAAGATGTAAACTCTACACTTGCTTTTGGGTGAACGTACAAGATGAAATCAGACAGTGAACTTACAGAAGAGGGGTGTTCCGTAACAATCTGGACTCTTACGGCAGTTCGGCTTGTAATGTTCAGAGATTTCGGGATTTGAGCTACCAGCACATTGTCTTTTATTACAGCAGTCACTTCTGCCTGACGAGGTGTTTTCTGGTCAGTGTAATACAATTCTTCTTTGAAACGTAACCTGTATTTGGTTTGGGAAGAAAAAGGAGTTCCCTGTGCGGAAAAGCTCACTTTTATTTCTCCATCCAGACAAACCGCAGCTGGTGTAGTGGCAATAGGTCTGAGAGCGGCAGCATTAACTACGGGTTTGATTAATCCCCTCACAGTCATTGCTCCACATTGGTTTTCAGCATGAGCTATAAATACGGGATCATTGCCATTGGTGGGAGTACTTAAAGTTGTAATGTATGCCTGACTTAAATACGAAGAGACCGAATGTCTGGTGCTATCGTTGAGGGTGATATTAACGTGTGAATCACTTATTGTGAGAAGTTTTATTTTAATATCTGCACCAAAGTTGATCGTATCCGAATCTGCCGAGGTTAATTCAATGTAACCTCTTTTGTTAATTTTAAAGGGTGCCCAATTACTTTCCGACTTGGGCGAAGAGGTGACAACACGAAGTACGAGATTAGACCTATATGTCACCAGCGTATCAGAATGAACAACTTCAATGGAACCGTCTTTTAGTACAGCCGGTAACTCACTAATAATTTTTGTATCGTTTTGCTCTCTCACTTGAACGGTAAACTTGTTATCGCCATTGAAAGCACCATTGGTACTAACTGATATACGTTGAACTGATCCGATGCATGCTTCATTGATGTAATTGATGCTAATGCTTTGCGCAAGAGCTGCCTGGCAAAGGCATAATAAAACTAAGATAACACTGTAATTTTTTTTCATAGAGGATTAAATTTACTTCAAACTTAATGGAAACTAAAATGATTTATGTAACCGATGAGCTGCTAATTGAAAATATTTTTTCAGTGAATAATCTCCGTATATAGCCCAGGGTATGGATAAGCAAGAATGGCGTGGAATAAGCATACAATTCCCGCTGATATTGTTCTCAAATTTCCACAGTCCTGTTTAGCGGTTTGTAATATTGAGTCATTGGTTATGATTTAAGAATGATTTGGTATACTACAATTGAATTAGGGGCGCTAGCATGAAAATTGTACGTCTAGCTACAAACCTAACCGTTCTGTCAAATGCAAATGTTTTCTGGCCTGGGTAAATCCAGGTATGTACCTCTTCTGATACTATTCGTACTCGCATTGGTTCAATCCTGTAAAAAGGATCCCCGCCAAATGAGCCGGGAAGAAATTACAAAGGAACTTGGCGATAAGAAAACCTATTCCAAGATGCTGGAATATGCGAAATTATCCGGAGTTGACTCGGGTAAGTTTGCCGGGAAAGATGGGGAAGCACCCGTGTTCGCTTTGCTGGAAGAACTCGCTTACGGGCATAAACCAGCTTTGAAATACCTGGAAAAGAAGATGAAAGCAGATACGTCTTTGCTTCGTGCTGCGGCGGAGGAGCTTGTGAAAGGACAATCAGCTGACAAGGCGATGCAAAAGTTGGAACCGCCATACCCTGTTTATCAAAATCTGAAAATACATTATGCCCGTCTGATTAAAGACAATGAGAAAGATAGTGCCGCATTGGTGGCCGAAACATTGAACGCATATCGCTGGATGCACCGCCAGGCTCAGGGAGCACCGCGAATGGTAATGGTGAATATCCGGGGAGCATACCTTACTGGAATGGATTCTGCCGGAAAAGATGTGATTACCATGAGGACGATTGTAGGTAAAGGGGATACACCAACACCTACTATTGATACCTATGCAACCAGCATTGTGACACACCCTTATTGGAATGTGCCTAAGAGCATTGCCATTAAAGAGCTACTGCCGAAAGCAAAAGCGAATGCATCTTATCTTGCCAATAATAAAATTGAAGTGATTGATAAAAAAGGAGAGGTCGTCGATCCGGAAAATCTGGATTGGGATGAGCTTTCTGCTGATAACTTCCCATACCGTTTCAGGCAGGAAACCGGAGAGGACAACTCTCTGGGTTTGCTAAAAGTAGAGATCAAAAATCCACTAGCGATTTACCTGCACGATACCAATGCGCGATATTTGTTCGATAGCGACAAAAGATTTCGGAGCCATGGCTGTGTGCGGGTGCAAAGACCAACAGATCTTGCCAACTTCATGGCAGGAAAAGAACTGTTGAGAAGCGATTTCCTGACTGAACCGGATACTGTTTCGACTCCTCCAAAATGGAACAAGCTGGAAAAGCGGATTCCTGTGTTTCTCTTTTATCTGGGAGCAGACTGTAATGAAAAAGGGGATTTGCTTTATTTTGAAGATGTATACAAAAAGGGAGTTCCCAAAGTCTGATTTTCTTCCTGCTCGGTAAGTCCTGCCAGAAGCTGTGAAGATTTGAAATACTTTTGATCCATAGAATAGATAAAAAGTCCTGCCCCGTTGTACAACATGTTGATCAGCTTTTTGCTGTCTGCAACTGATACGGCGGGGCAGCCCTGGCTACGTCCTAACCTGCCGGTGTTTTTGATAAACGATTCGCTCACATAGTCTGCGCCGTGCATCACGATGGCACGTTCAAAAGCACGATCGTTGATTCCTTTCTCTACACCTTCCAGCTTCAGCGAAAGTCCGTGTTTTCCAACATAAGTACCAAGCGTACGATAGAAACCCAGACTCGACTGGAACGACTCATTATTGTTCGAGAATTTCTTCGCATACTCTTCTCCGGAATTCCGTCCATGTGCTACATAGGTGTGCATCAATATTTTCTTTTTGATGACGTCAATCACATAAAGTCTTTTGTTTCGGGACGACTGGCTGAAATCTGCAATGGCCATGATCGGATTGTGCAGGTTCATTTTCTGAAATCCAAACCAGGCGGTATGAAACGCACTTTGAGACAGACCTTTTTCTCCCAGATGCAGAGAATCATACAAGGCTACCCATTCAGGTTTAAGCTTTAAAGAGTCTGATTTTATTGAAATGGAATCTGTATTCGTAGATTCTGAATAGGAAAGTGGATTGATTTTTTGGAAACCGAATGAAGCACTAAGGGCAACTATTACTGCTACTAACACAACCTGAGCCTTTGTCATTACGTATCGTTTAATTGGACAATCGTTTCATGAATAGGGAATCCGGGAACAACTGGTTTTAGCAAAACGAGTATTAAAACATTAAGTTGCCCGGATGCAGAAGAATTTAGCTTCTGCAAGGTATGTTGATTAACAGATGGTTACATTGAAATGGTTCCATGGCCGGTTCAAAAAGGTTGATTCTGAGCTGAGATTTAACCAGTATTAGAAGGGTACACGGAGTCAGGGAGAGAGTCACGGAGATAATTTTCGCGATGTATTAAAAAGGCTTTTTACCACTGCTCTGATTTTTTCAATTGCTGATATTATTAAGCTACGAATACACGCATGTTCACGAATATGGAGTGAGTTATTTATTAAAAAAGTGTCGTGCATTCCTAGCGTAGAAAGATTACAACCATTTTTTACTGTAAGTTTGAAATGCTAATCTCCAAACATATGACAGACAGACAATATCCTATTGGTCGTTTTAATCTTCAAGATGACTATTCCACCGAAGAATTTACTGCCTTAATTGATGTAATTCGGGCTGCGCCGGCGCAATACCGTGCGTTGGTGGGAAATCTTTCGGATGACGATCTTACCAAAATTTATCGCGAAGGAAGCTGGAATATCCGTCAGCTGGTACACCATGTATCGGACATTGGTTTGCTGCATTATTACCGCATGAAAAAAGCGATTACAGAGCCAGGCTCAGATATGGCTGTGATCAATATGGATGCCTGGGCACAAACAACTGATTCTTTGCAAATGCCTGTTGCAGATTCAGTGTTGCTATTTGAAGCGATAACAAACAAATATATATTTCTCATTACTACATTAACTGTGGAACAGCTGAGTATATCCTACTATCATCCTGTCCGGAAGCTTTGGCTTACTCAAAAACAAGCTGTTGCGATGTCGGCATGGCATGTGGAGCACCATCTGGCGCATATTCGGTTGGCGTTAGGGGAGTAAAGGTTTCATGTAGACAACAGGTTTCACGCGAAGGAAAATAAGATTAAGGCAAAGAGCGCGAGGTAAGTTTTATTAAAGTTACACAGAGCGATACAGAGGTGAAAGGAGCGGACGCTGCCCGGGTTCACAGAGAAAACAATAAACTCTGTGGCTCCGCGCGGCGTCCGCTCTTATTAACTCTGTGCAACTCTGTGTGACAAAAAACCTTCGCGCCCTTTGCTTTTCACTTCCCTTCTTTGCGTGAAACTTTTTCCTGGACAAACTCAATTTCTGTCTCACTCATTCAATAGTAAGAGTTGTCTGCCCAATAATTTTTTCCTATATTTAGAATATACGTAAACAAGAGATACTGATCTTCTCTATACTACCGCAGGTTACATTAAAATTCTTCCGCGGGTCATTGCCAAACGGCACTCATGTAAAAACTGATTAGATCAGGATCTTAAAAAATACATTTGTAAGTATGGAAATACTAGACAATTTAGACCCATTGCTCAGGACGTTCTGGTTTATAGCCATTCCCGCGAGCCTTATTTTTATGATCCAAACCATCTCTACCTTTATTGGAGCAGATGCAACGGACGGACTTGATGCGGATTTTGACAGCAATCTGGACGGAACAGACGAACCATTTCAGTTATTCTCGTTCCGCAACCTCATCAACTTTCTGCTGGGTTTTAGCTGGGGCGGTATTTCGTTTTACGGAATTGTTTCCAGCCCGATGTTGCTGATCGTTTTAAGTCTGGTGATAGGGCTTACGTTCGTCGGTGTGTTTTTCATGATTATTCAGCAAATCAGAAAACTCGCGGAAGACAATTCGTTCAAGCTCTCTAACACAATCGATAGAACCGGGGAAGTATATCTCACCATTCCGGCTGCAAAAACGGGAACAGGAAAGATTATGATCAGCGTGGGCGGTTCAGTCCACGTACTCGACGCAATCACGGAATACGAACAAATAGAAACAGGATCCGTTGTGAAAGTAACCCGTGTAGGAAATAACAATTTTCTGACAGTAGAAAAAGTCTAACAGCTGACCGCCGAAAGCTCAAATAGCATTTAACTAACCCCCGCACATATGTCTCCAATCATTATCATTGTTGTATTAGCAGTAGTCATTTTTGTAAGTATTACCGCCCTGGTTTCGCGCTACAAGCGTTGCCCGTCTGATAAGATCCTTGTTATTTATGGTAAAACGGGTGGAACATCTGCCAAATGTATTCACGGAGGCGGTGCGTTTGTCTGGCCGGTTATTCAGGACTATGCGTTTTTGGATTTAAAACCATTATCTATTGAAGCCAACCTGACTAACGCACTAAGTCGTCAGAATATCCGTGTGGATGTACCCTGCCGTTTCACAATTGCTATTTCCACTGAAACGGACAGCATGAATACAGCTGCTGAAAGGTTGCTGGGATTGAGTTTTGAACAGATTCAGGAACTGGCAAAAGATATTCTTTTCGGTCAGCTTCGTTTGGTGATTGCCACGATGACGATTGAAGAGATTAACTCGGACCGCGATAAATTCCTGGAAAATATCTCGAAAAACGTGGACAGCGAATTGCGTAAAATCGGTTTGAAACTGATTAACGTAAACGTGACGGATATTCGTGATGAATCGGGGTACATTGAAGCACTTGGTAAAGAAGCTGCTGCAAAGGCGATCAACGAAGCAAAGATCAGCGTCGCAGAACAAGAGAAAATAGGGGAGACCGGTAAGGCGCTTGCTGACCGGGAAAAGGATACGCAAATCGCAGAAACGCACCGTGATCGTGATGTAAAAATCGCCATCACACAAAAAGACCGGGAGATCAGCATTGCCGCAGCAGCCAAAGACGAAGCGATTGGACGCGCGGAAGCACAACGTGATACAAGGGTAAAAACTTCAGAGGCTAACGCAATCGCCATCCAGGGGGAAAATGAGGCAAAGATCGCTATTGCACAATCCGACGCGCTACGTAGGGAAAGAGAGGCGGAAGCTTTGCGTACTGCCCTTGCATCCGAAAAAGTACAACAGGCAAGAGCACTGGAAGAATCTTATGTTGCAGAGCAAAAAGCAGAATTGGCGCGTTCGGAAAGAGAACGCTCTACTCAGATTGCTAACATTGTAATTCCAGCAGAAATCGCCAAACAACGGGCCATCATTGAAGCTCAAGCAGAAGCGGAAAGAATCCGTGAGCAGGCGAAAGGTGAGGCGGATGCGATATTTGCCAAAATGGAGGCGGAAGCAAAAGGTTTGTACGAGATTTTGACCAAGCAAGCCGAAGGTTACAAGGAAGTGGTTGCCGCTGCCGGTGGAGATCCAACCAAAGCGTTCCAGTTGTTACTTATTGAGAAATTACCTGAACTGGTGAAAACGCAGGTTGATGCCGTGAAAAACATCAAGATTGATAAAATAACGGTTTGGGATTCAGGAAACGGAGAAAATGGAAATGGCTCAACAGCCAATTTCGTATCTGGCATGATGAAGACGGTACCTCCATTGAATGATCTGTTCAACATGGCCGGACTGAACTTACCGACCTATCTCAAAGGAACGGACAATCCCGAAGCACCTGCGGTAACGGAAGTGAAAAAGGAAGAATAAAAAAGGTTTCACGCAAAGAAAAATAAGATTAACGCAAAGAGCGCGAAGGATTTATTACCCTTCGCGCTCTTTGCGTTTTGACTTCCCTACTTTGCGTGAAACTTTTTTAACTTGGCCTAAGAATATTCTTCAACTTATCCCCGGTCCTCCCAAGCTGCGTCATTCCCTGCTGCAAAAACTCACCCGTACGTTCAAACTCAGCACTTGGGTTTTGGGAGAAATCTGACCGTAGATCCGGGTACATCAGCAGGTAATTGTAGTTAGCAAAGTATTTGGCCAAATGTCTGGGTACATCGGCGAGTCCGTTGTGGTAACTGGTATTGCCCGGGCGTGCTGATATCACGATAAACAGATCTTCTTTGCTTACATCTCTCGCCAAAATCAGGAAGTCGTTCCAGTTATCGAAAATGGTGAATTTAGCATCCGGACCCTTATTTTCTTGGTTTTGCCTTTTGATCATTTTCAATGTCGATGCTGAACTATAATAGTGAATGTCACAATTGAGTTGTTTGGCAATGGTAGTGATCCGTTCCAGCAAGATCGGGAAAGAAGGCTCCATTTCAGCTCCGTCGGGGCAAACAATCGTCATATTCCTGATCGTGTTCAGCGGTTGCATACCGTGGATGAGGTAAATGATCTGAGAGCATTTGTCGAGCAGGTTTCTCGATTTCAAACCCGTCGCCGATTTGCCATCGTCTTCATATTTTTGCTGACCAATGATCACCTCATGAATCCGCTTTTCTTCCAACGTATGTTGTATCCCGGACACGTAGTTGACGTCGTAACGGATCAGCGGCGTCAGAATTACGTCCGTCGCTGCGGCAGTTACAACCATCTTGTCCTGATACGTTTTGAGCCGTCGTTCCTCCGACTCCCGGTCATCGTTATCCGAACTGATTACCGACAACACGAATATATTCTGTTCCTGTTTCCGAGGCTGCATCAGTAATGCAAGTTCCACCATCGGGTCTATCGTATCTTCTTTTGAAGCTGCAATCAGAATATTCCTTGTGTCTTTATCTTCTGAGTCCGTTTTGCCGTCGTTCATTTCCTGCGCCATTTTGGCCGAAGCACTTGCCGTAGCCACCGAAGCAAGCGAACAGGTGATCAGGATCATAATGATGGAACCATTGAGTACATCCTCATTCAATAAACGAATCGGTTCACCCAGCTCATTTTGACCCACGATAATGTTGTAACCCACCAAAACCGTCGCCAGCGTAGCAGCAGCCTGGGCAGAACTGAGCCCGAAGATCAGCGTACGTTCGTGGCTTTTCATGCCATAAATTTTTTGTGTAAAAAATGCAGCAATCCATTTTGCCGCAATGGCTACGGCAGTCATTACACCGGCCACTTTCAGCGATTCCCAGCTTTTAAATAGCACCTTAAAATCAACCAACATGCCTACACCAATAAGGAAAAAGGGGATAAAAAGTGCGTTTCCCACAAAATCAATCCGGTTCATAAGTGGGGAATGGTGCGGGATCAGCCTATTGAGTGCCAAACCTGATAAAAACGCTCCGATGATGGCTTCAATTCCAGCAAGTTCGGCAAGAAAGGATCCGAGGAAAACCATCGCTAATACAAAAATGTATTGCGAAATACTGTCGTCAAAACGTTTGAAAAACCACCTTGCAATAATTGGAAAAACAAACCAGACAATGGCTGCAAATACCAGTACCGATACAGTAAGTTGTATCCAAAAAGCCTCATTTACCTCACCCTGGCTCATTTTGGCAATAACAGCCAGCACAAGAAGTGCGAGTACGTCTGTAATAATTGTTCCGCCGACGGCAATGGTGGCGGTCAGGGTTTTGTGTACATTAAAACGTGCAGCGACCGGATAGGCAATGAGCGTGTGTGAAGCGAGCATACTGGCAAAAAGTATACTCGATATCCAGGTAAAATCCATCACGTATCGTGCCGCAGTCCCTGCCAAAATCATTGGAACGGAGAAAGTGAGCAATCCAAAAACAAGACTTTTACGACTGTTTTTCTTAAACTCTTTCAGGTCTATTTCCAGCCCGGCCAAAAACATGATGTAGAGCAATCCCACCGTTCCAAAAAGCACAATACTGCTGTCTCGTTTGAGCAGGTTGGCGCCGTGTTCGCCTATGAACACCCCGGCCAGAATGAGCCCGATTACATATGGGACGCGTATTTTGTTGAGCAGAAGCGGGACGAAGAGGATGATAAACAGCACCAATGAAAATATCAGTACCGGATTGCTGAGAGGAAGCTGAAACATCCCCCCGGCATTGAGTAAAACATTCATAATATCTAGTTTTTTGTCAATGAATTGAGGGCGTTCTTCTGTTCCAGTATGATTACAGAGCCTTTTGCTGCATCGAAATAAGCACTCTTAAGTACAACCTTTCCACTGTCCGACAGCGTTTTAAGGCGTGGGCTCTGAGCCAGAATCTGGTTAAGAGAAATATTTGCCTGGTTCTGCGCGATGTTGTTTACGTAATCTTTGTTGGCCGACGAACGGTCAGCAAATTCCTGCGTGGTGGTCATTGCCTTGGCCAGTTCGCGGGTTATGCTGCCAAAATTTCCCGTCTGTACATTGTCGCAAGCCGCTCCGATCATACGGCTGTTGCTATTTGCAAGCACCATAATCACCTTCGTTCCACTGTACATCACCGCGTATTCCATCACCGCAATATCCTTCGGATCCAGTAAACAGGCGGGGCTCGACAGTTGCATAAACATCGACTTCCGCAGGTCGAAAATCCGGTCGGGCGATTGTGGGAGATCTACGTCGGTGAGAAGAAAAAATGGTTTCTTTCTCAGCAAACTATCCGGAATCGATTCCGTGGAACGGTACACCGATGCAGAGTCGCGGGCAAAGCGGTTATTTCCCGCTGTCAGAGCTGCATATACGTTTTTTGCATTGCCCTGATACACCGAATCCAACGCTTGTTGGAAGCTGAATCCCGGTCGGTTTTCTGCCAGCGAGTCCACAGCCAGCGAATCCGTTGCCAAAGTATCGGTAATGGCAGTTTCATTCGTATCGCCGTCCGTTTTGCAGGAAATTACAGTGCTGAATACGAATAAGATGACAAGCAATAGTGCCGTTTTTCTTAAATAAACCATGAGCATGAATTGTAAAAATATATTAGTTTAAGTTGCCAATGAATGGATAATATAAGACGATTTGCCCGGAATATTGCAATTTGGGTAGTGGAAATAGATAATTTTTTCCTTGTAAAGAGTGGTTTTGATCCGTTTGATTTTAAATGAATGGACGGCTGCATGCTAAGCAAATGTCTTCGGAGCAAACAGTCTCGCTACGACAACTCGGCTGAAATTACCATAATCTCTGTCAGGTTGAGCGGACGGCCCCCCCCCCGATCGGTCGAAACCCGGGCAACCAAATCAGCATTGATAATCAGTAAATTGATAAATATTTCGATGACAGCTTCCAGTGCTCTTACTTTTTTCTTGACAAAAAAGTAACAAAAAGTCAAGACGAAAAAATGCTTCTACCCACAAACCGACGCACACCCCGCTTTTTCGTCGGGCCTGCGCACGCATTGTGCTTGCCGCTGCTTTGAAGCTTACGCGTTCATCCACTGCTGTCAATTTTTTCTGATCATACGCAGTTAAAAGTGTTAATGGTAACTCCGTCGAAGGATTGTTTGCTCTAAAAATAGTTACCGCGGCGGACAGTTCAGTGTGATATGCGCCTTCGGTCGAAAGTTTTCAATCGGAGTACTATCTCAAAAGTGTTTCCAGCGCCGGATGCGACTGAGAAGCCAGGAATTCCGTCACCTTAAATTCTGCCAGTTTGAGTTTGTAAAACGGATCTTCGCTGATGATCTTATTCACCTCCTTTTCGGACTCCGCAATACACAAAATGATCCCACCCGTCCGCGGCACCTTCCGCCCCGAAGCCAGAAACAGATTTTCTTCGTAATATTTTTTCAGGTACTGCACATGATCAAACATATGTTTGTCAAGTTCTTCCAGCGGAGCAACGTAATTAAGATCGATGATGAACATGGTTTTTGGGATTGGTTGGAGATTGTTGGTAAAGACTTTACATTACGGTAAAATTTGTGCCAGGGCGGCTTGGGGATAATTTATTGCGGTTGCCTCTGTAAAGAATAAAGTCTTTGTCAGTAAGAATGAAAGGCTTGATTGACTAAGGGCCAAGATGATAATTTAACTAGATTAGGGGCTAGTTAAGAGAATTTTGCCTCAATTGCTGAACACCAAGTTTTGATATCCTGTAATAAGTCATCATTCAGTGTGTCAGGAAGGTAATCCAGAATTCTGAATCTATCGAAAACTAATCCTGCTTCATTAGCTCTTGGATGCCAAATTTCTTTGGGGAAGTATTGAGCACAAAAGAACATTCGAATAGGTGTAACAACTGGTTGTCTTGAAAACCAAGTTTTACAGAAAGATTCAGTATTGAGCTCAGATAATCGATCTTGCCAAGATGTACCGGTTTTACATTGAGCAAATGCAATCATCTGAGATGGAAGTTTGTCAGAAAATCCCTTCCAGATAATGAGGTCTACGTTATCATCCTGAGGTTTATAACCGTGGTTTTGATGAATGTCACCCCCTTCTTTCATTCTTTTGGTGATTTCCAAAAGTTTGGCACGGAATCCTCCAATGTGTGATTTACTGGTACCTAAAATATCGACTTCTGCATTGTTGCCAAAGAAGTTTAGTGCTACTTCTGCTGATAGACGCTCAAAAAGTTGAGTTCCATCTAGTCCAGATTGTATTTTTTCGTCTTTCATATTCAGTCTGGTGCATAGTAGCAAGAATTTATAAACCCATACGTGAAGAGAGTCGGTTAGCAAAAATTTTATGGAATAGTCAGAATCAGATGTTTCAAAGGGATATTTAAATCCAGTAGTACTTTTTCTATTGTTTATCTCTGCTGAGATTTCATCGGCCTTATTAATGAATTTATCTGTATCATCCTCAATACCATCAACAAGAGTTTCATCCGATATAAGAAGTGGTGTTTTAACAAGACTTAGGATTGACAGATTAGTTTTACTCAGTACAGAGTATTCTGCGTAATCAGCCCAGTCTTGGGCGGAATTTCTTAGGGAGGGGAGACCATTAGGGAGTTTAAACATCGTTACTCTTCGCTAAAAAGTCTTTTTTTTGTAGAACCGTTGTCTTGTAATGATTTCCATTTCTTTTCCATTGTGTCATAAAGCTCGTCAGCCATTTTAGCGACTGTTGCCGCTAATTTTAACATTGCAACATCCTTGCCGTCAAAGCCTTCGGTTTGAAATGATTGAGCCTTCTGTAGAGCTCGCTTTGCTTCTAGCAAGCTTTGCTCAAATGTTTCATTTTTAGGTTGACTAAGTTCATAAGCCTGAATAAGGGGCACGCCATCTCTTAGAGCATAAGTTGCTTCTTTATTTCTAATAACAGCATCCAACCTCCGCAAGTCTGGATTTTGTGAAAGGATAACAGCATCAACTTCTTTTTTTCTACTGCCAAACAACCAAGTCAACAACTCTTCTAGATGATCCCATTTATCTTCTGGAACCGGATTCTTGGTGTCTTCGGAAATATCTTTGATGCCAAGATAATCTTTGAACCCTTCATAAGTTAGGCCAGTGTATAAGTGAGAGAAATACAGTCGGTTTGCACTTATATCCGTTCTATTAAATTTCCCCAGTTGTTCCGCTTGTTCAATAACTTGTAGACCTTGATAGAGTTTTTGCACGGTTTTGTGCGTATCACCTATCTGAGAGGCAATTTCCTCTAAAGGAATATCGTATTCGTTTTTGATTTGGGATATGTACTGTGCTTTTGCATAGCTACCCCATTTAGCTGGGCCATTAATATGCTTGAATCCAATAAACTTCCATGCGTCTTTCCTTTCTTCAACAAGGATTACCGGAAGATACTCAAGGCTATCTTTAATTTCAGGAGAGACAGAAAGCTGGTTTTTGTTAATACCTATATAGTCTGCAATTTCTCTGTTAAGAATACATTTTACTGCTGCCAGACGTCTATTGCCTTCAATAATAATCAGTCTTCCATCTTCCTTTACAGCAAGTAAAGGCTCATGCTCAAAAAAACCACTGGCACGTATGGATAGAACGATCTCTTCCACACCCATTACATTCCAAAGAATTTGAATAATCTCTTGTTCGGTTGTTTTAGTAGTTATGCCAAACTCAGCAATCCTTGGATTTTGATAATCGAAGGATAAATCTTTGGTAGCTATTTGTTCTATTTTCTGTTTCATAATTATCTGTCAGAGTAAAACTAACTCACTACTTCGACTATTAACTTTAATGTTTTTGCTGGTTCTGAGGTTTTTCGAAAAAACGAGCAATTCACTTCCGAATTTTTTGCTTTGCAAAGTATAGTTTAAATCAAAGGATGACATTCTGAAATTTTTATACATTTCTTTGATTTCTACAGTATTATCATATGAAATGAGCCACTTTACATCAGTCAAATTACTGACTGCCTCAGAGAGTCGAAGATGGTCAGCATGATTGTAATTATTCAAGTATAAAAATTTGCCCTTTTTGTAGTAAGGTGGATCAAGATATAGAAAAATTTCTTCGGTAGTGGGATGATGTGTTTCTATGTTCTGAATGATTTCAACAGCATCAAGATTTGTAAGTTTGATTTTGTCACGATACGAAGCAATTTTTTGAATTCTTCTAATTAGATCATCTTTATTGAAGCGTACATCAATTTTGTAGCTTCCAGTCTGGTCAATTCCACCGATAGGTCCCGCTTTGAAAATTATTCCCGATCTGTTAGTTCGGTTAAGGAAAAAAGTTGCAAACCCAAGATCAAAGATGTTCGCCGATTTTCCCTGTTTATAGATTGCTTGCTGTCTGTGCCATTCATCAATAGAAACCTCAGTTTCGATTATGCGACTAGCAAAATCCTCCGAATGGTTCAGAATGGAGTACCATAGGGAATACACATGATAATCAAAATCATTGATATGTATACACCTAAAAATACCGTTAAAGAGCATGTTTAGGGCTGCTCCGGCTCCTCCTGCGTACAATTCTACGTAAACTCCGCCATGAACACCGTTTAAAACTGCTAGTTCTGTAATGAAGTTGGTCAAGCAGGCTTTACCGCCAGGATATCTTAGGGGGCTATGGTTTCTTAGATTGGCCAAGGTAATTAGTCTAATTATGGTAGCAAATATACTAAACCAGATTTTACAAATAGAATTCAGGGGTGAATGACGTTACCAATAGTGCATCAATCATTTTAAACTACTATTTTGTCTTTATTTTTTTTCTTTAATATCGAGCAAAACTTCCAGTAAAGGGAAAAGGAAGTCCCAAAACCTATTGAGGAAACTTTTGTCGAGGTAATGTGAGTCCTGACTATGTACAAAACCATTCAGAACATCTAAACTAAATTCTTGATTGGGATCGACAAGCCTAGCAGCTACTTTTTTCGCTTTGTCGGTCAGATGATTTTGTTTAAGATATTCAATTCGGTCTTTTAACGAGATGTCTTTGATTTGTTTTTTATAATAAGCACATAAAGTGCCTTCGATATTTTCAGTCTCAATATACTTAAATATGGCTAGATCAATAAAAACTCTTAACGAGGCGCTGATTGAATTTTTATATTGATGGGGTATTCTTTGAAATTCGTTGAATAGCCCGCTTAGGCGGTAACTGTCAGTGTTAATCTCATAAATTGGCAAAACGAGCCTCGAACGCTCTGGATTATTTTTTAACTCAATTCCACTTTGTTTTGGGTTTTGAGCAGAGGCCTTGGTATTGTCACTAGTTTCTGCTAACGTGATAGCATCAATCTGATCAAGGGTGATGTTAGATTCTTGATTTTCGGGATTAGTGAACGACACCTGAGGCAAACTTTGCAAAATTTCCTCAAGGCCGGTGGTAATTGTTCTGGTATCAATTTTATCTTCTCGGTGTTTATTCTCTAGAATCCGTTTGATTAAGGCTGTGTAGGCATTTAAAAAACTTTCTCGGTTAGATTTTAGTTTTATGAGAATTCCGTCATATTCTAGCCCCCATGCCGATCTAACTTTGGAATCAGAAAAGAAGCGCTCAAGAATTGTGATAGGGAATTTGTGAGAGGATGCTTTTTCAAATTCTTCCTTCGTAAGTAGTGATTTGACAGAAGAGTCATTGATCATATCCTTGATTCTAAGTATTCGAATGGCGGATTCAAACTCGCCCTGTTCCATTTTAGTCGTGGACTTAATTTTTTCAATATCTCCGTGATACTTTTCGTACAACTCGTTAATCCATCTCTGTTGTTGAATACGTGACCAAGGGCGTTGTAAAGAAGACGCATTATTTCTTTGGTTAATATACCATTCTGCATCTTCAAAAGTTGGGGCTACATTTACTAATACCTTTTCTATCTGCTGTTTGTCTATTTTTTCTGAGTACTTTCGAATCGAACTCCTAATACTTTTTGGTGCTTTTTCAGGATCTCGGAGAACCTTAATCGCTGCTATTCGTCGATTGCCTTCAGCGACATAAAATCTGCCATTAATCTCATTCTTCCATATAACGATTGGATCAGCCGGTATAAATCCGTCAGTAGCGATAGATTTAACTAAGTCAATGAAGTGACCTAGTTCTGAGGGGGTTGAAGTAAAATCTTCAATAAAATCATTCAAAGAAACGTGAGATTCCTCTGGATTTAGCCTAGGATTTTCGGGCCATAATTTTAGTTGATCAACTGACCTGGGTGTCTTTTTGTTTAACCAATCGTATTTTTCCATGAATGCTAAAAAGAGGGCTTAGTTGTGTAGGGTTTTGCAAGTCTAAGGAATAATATTTGAAATCAAAATAATTATATTGTCATCTTTGGTGCAATCTACCAACAGATTCGAGTTAGCAAATGACTATCGTTAAATCTGAGTTTTGACAATCTGAATGGAATACAAATTGGTTTGAGGCAATCTCAATCTAATAGGAATGAATAGTTAACCTTCAAATCAACGATAGTCCGCAATCCTCCACAATTTCCCGTACAAATTACTGTGGAGTAGATCCTGGAGGTGAGATTCTCGAAAATTTTCCTGATTTCTGTTGTTTCAGAATCATTGACATTTATTTATTCTCCACACAAAGGATATTTTGCCGCAAAACCCCTTTCACTAAAATGACTCCATATTCTCAGACAAGCTTTTCAAATCAACCCAAATCCAATGAAAACCAACATTACGGCAATCTTACTTCCTCTGTTTTTAACAACGATCACGTTGGTCCAAGCCCAAAACAAACCCAACCTATCCATTGTCTTCATCGGCAATAGCATCACCCAGGGAAAGGGCGGTGACAAAGGACTTCCGCCGCCGACGCATGCCGTCAATTATCTGAAAGCGCAAAAGAAAGCTGGTGATATTGCTTTTGTCAATGTGGGGAAAAGCGGATCTACAACATTGGACTGGTTGCCGTCGGGTCCCGTTGGAACCGGAAAATGGTACGGCCTGGCAAAAAAAGCTGCAGATAGTTTGTATCAATTGAAAGATCATCAACTGGTATTTTCCATGAAACTGGGTACGAACGACAGCGCAATTGAAGGTCCTAATGGTTCGCCGGTTTCCAAGGAGCAGTACCGGAAAAATATACAAACGATCATTTCGGAATTGCTTACCAAATATCCGGGCAGCAAGGTGGTGATACACCATCCGATCTGGTACAGCGAGAATACTTACAACCGCTCGAAATATTTGAAGGAAGGCCTGGAACGGCTAAAAACCTATATCCCGGAAATCGACGGGTTGATTTCGGAATATAAATCCTCGGAACCTGGCCGGGTTTTTAAAGGTGATACAAAGGCGTTCAAACATTTTAAAAAGAATGCGGTCAAGCTGTTTAAACCCGAAAACGGCCAAGCGGGTACGTTTTATTTGCATCCGAATGAAGAAGGTGTGAAGGTTTTGGGAACGTATTGGGGTAGGGCGATTGGAAAGGCGGTGTTGTAGGTCGTGAAGGGTTTCACGGGAGCGCCCGCCGCGCAAAGGTGCAAAAGTTTAAACGCAGAGAGAAAATGAGTTGGAACGATAAGCAATTTGCGGAGCTTCAAAAGCACAAGCCCGGAGTAATGGAAAGAGATATCGAAATAAAGTCGTACCCGTATTCGCCGGAAACTTCTTCCGAATGGCGAAGGAGTAAAATAGATGTGGATTCCTCCTTCACTTTTATTCTCATTGGCAGAGACGGCGGTGAAAAATACTGCTCCGTGGTACCAGTGTCCGCTGTGACACTTTTTGAGCAGATTGACGCCATGCCGATGCGATGTAGTGAGATGAGGAAAAAATAACACTGAGCAGAATTGAAAGAAGTATTTCCCAGATAAGCTGAATTAATTTCATTCATGAAATACCGGAATATCCTGATTAAATAGTGTTATTATAATTCAATTATTTTATTTCTTTGGTGTTGTCAAAAAATAGAAATTAATGATAAATGTTAAAACCTTAGAGACTACGGGACTAGCTATAATTGCTGAGGTGTTTAATGCCGCTTTTGCCGATTACTTTGTTCCATTTCATGTCGATCAGCACTACTTGTACAAACGTTGGAAAGCCGCGTCTGTCGATTACAAATTGTCTTTTGGAGCATTCGATGGCGACCAGTTGGTTGGTTTTCTGGTGTTCGGTGTAGACCAGCGTGATGGAAAGCGCACAGCTCACAACGCCGCAACGGGGGTTGTGCCTGCGTACAGAGGCAACGGACTGGTGCGACGCATGTACGAAGCGGCTTTGCCGTTGTTAAAGCTTGCCGGCGTTCAATATTCTACATTGGAGGTGATCACCAGAAATGAAATAGCTATAAAGGCGTATACGGGTATTGGTTATTCGGTAAGACGAACCCTATTATGTTTTTCAGGAAAACTTAATCTGACGGGTGAACAGCATTTACAACTGACTAAGATTAAAGAAATACCCGCAATTATTCCGGAGGAAATTTACACCTATCCTGATACCTGGGAGCAGTCGGAAAAGGCATTACGCATAGCAAACCCGGACTATGAATTCTGGTTTATAGAAGAGGCGGCGAAAATGAAAGCATATGCGATTGTCAATCCTGAGAGTGGTTATATCGCCAGATTCGGTTTTGCGAACGGGAAAGTTTTGCCTTATGGTGAACAACTATTTTCGGCTATTGGTACTGAATTTTCGCTTGTAAAAATCAACAATGTAGACAGCACAGAGTCTGAGCTAGCTGATTTCCTGTCTAATGCGGGGTTGAGTAATCACATCAATCAATACGAAATGGTTATGGAGCTTTAACGGTTTTTTAAGACATGCTTCACCTAAACATCATCTTTTCTGACCGCGTTTTGTTCGTAGTCAACAAAAATGTTGATCCATATTGCCCGGGCAAGCCTGATGATGATGGGTTGGAGAGAAAACAGAATGGCCGTAATAACTACAAAAAACCAGTTCATATCCATTTTTAGATAAGCCAGGAAGAAAATTGAAAGCAACGTCATGATGAATATGACAATTGGGAAGCTTGTCCATAGGGCGCCTATGTAGAACCCTGGTTCAATTTTGAAATCCTGATTGCATTCCGTACATCGATCCGGCATGTCAAGTGCACCTTTGAAACTGTACGGATTCCGAGTTGAAAAAAGGTTGCCTTTGTGGCAGCGCGGGCATTTCATTCTGGCAACACTATATAATTTTGACATCGTCGTTCAGCATTGTTAGCATGCTTTGTCCATTTCAGTTTTGATCCAGTTCTTTAAGCAATTTTTTAGTCGCCCTGCTTTTCCAGGCTTCTGCGAGCAGGTTTTTTAAAATCGTTGGTTGTACCAAGCTCAGGTCAATAAGCATGTACTTATAATTTTGGTAGTGGTCGGTAATGAAAAATGTCTCCGGATCCTGCTGCATCCATTTGCCCCTGTTTTCAGTATAAACAACCAGCGTTTCGCCATCCTCTTTGAGTCGCGCAAAAAGTTTACCGGCCACGTAAAACGCAGGTGTATCGAAGCATAGCTTTTCGGTAACGCCAGGCAATATTTCCACAGCCTTGCGAATAAATTCCAGATAGGGAGAGAAGAATAATTGCATGGCTGATGATAAACTCCGTTTTTAAATCTTTCTGACTGGTTTTAATCCTTTCATTGCCTTGGTGCCAATTGTCGGCAGGGGAGCGGGAATCTTTAAAAGTGTGTCGGCAGGTTTCGGATATTCCTTGTAATTGGCCAAATATCTCTGAATTATAAAATCAACTTCCGGTTCAAAAACGATTTGTTGCTCTCCGTCATAAGCCGACATATCATAAAGCTTTTTGTGCCATATGGCGGCGTCCAGGTTAGCTTCCAGTGTGTAGAGGTTTTGGAAACCCTGATCAAATTTAAAAAGAATACCTTTTTCCGCATTGGCGATCAGGCTTTCTGGTTGCCCGGTAAGTGTAATGGGCATGTAAGTTTGCTTGTCATAAACAAATCCGCCGTGGCTTGCCTTGATGTATTCGCGCATTTTCCTGGGTGCATCGCCAACATTTAGTACATCAACCAGTAATATCTGACTTGCCGAATGAAACTGTCCGAGGTTTATGATGAGGGGAAGAGATGAGATTCTGATCATTTTTTTAAATTTTAACGATAACAATGAAGGTTCACAATGTGTTTCAAACCGGCGTGAATCAGCAGATCTTTTAATTGAAGATTCTAACCAATTTAAGTATAATTAATATTAAGTTTACTTAAATATAAAATTCGCATACCAACTTAAATATTAATTGCTATGATAAGAAATTACTTCAAAGTTGCGATCAGATCAATTCTAAGAAATCGCATTTCTTCAATAGTTAGCGTTGTGGGTCTGTCGCTTAGTATGGTTGTTGGTGTTATGATTTTTGCATGCCTCAAAAGTAATTGGGAAACCGATCACTTCCATCCTTTCATTACACAGACCTTTCGTATTACTACGAAGATTGATAAAGAAACAAACGTTTCGCGATGGGCGACTTGTCCGGAGCCTGTTGCCGACGAATTGAATAATATGAGTTTTGTAAACAAAACCACAATTGTAAGGAATGGAGGGAATATCAAAATTCTGGCGCGCAAACGCGAGATACCACTCGAGGTTACTTTTGTCGAGTCATCATTTTTCGAGGTGTTTGGTTTTCGGCTGTTGAGCGGAAATATAAAGTCCTTTTTTAGTGCGCATAATTCAGTAATGTTAGGTCAGGAAACTGCAAAGAGACTTTTTGATAACCGTGATCCTCTTGGAGAAAGGGTGACTATTGATGGATGGGGGACGTTCCAAGTTGCTGGAGTAATTGAACAGCCATCTTTAAAAACGCATATTCCTGTGGAAGTAGTACTGTCCCTGGATGTTGCCGTGGCTTTGGAAACCAAAGGTCTGATTGAAAAGGTATCCGGAAATTGGGATGCATACAAAGATGCGTCTGTTTATGTTCTTACAAATTCAGAAAACGATTTATTCAAGTTGAACTCGGGACTAAGTGAAATTTCAAAAAAGCTTAAATCTGATGTTAATAATTATACCTTCTTGGCTCAAAAGCTGGAAGATATCACACCTTGGGATCCTGCAATTCAGAATGATACTCATGCAGGTATGAATTGGACAGGGATCATGACATGGGTATTCCTGGCGTTGGCTCTCACCATACTTGCGGCTTTCAATTACACTGCTCTTTCGGTAGCTCGTATTTTTGCCAGAGCGAGGGAAGTAGGAATCAGGAAAACAAACGGAGCGCTCCGGAAACAAATTTTTTTGCAGTTTACAGTAGAGTCGATACTGCTGTCTTGTATCGCATTGTTGATCGCCTACGTAGTAATTTTAATTTCCAGGAAGTCGGGATGGATTGGGTTAGTGAAGGAGGTGAATGTATTTCCTGATTTTCAGTTTGTTGGAGTCTTGCTGGGTTACACGATTTTAACGGGCTTTGTGGCTGGGGCAATTCCGGCGTTTATACTATCGAGATTCAACCCGATCGAAGTATTGAAAAGTTTGCAAACGATCCGATTTGTACAGCGGATTAATATTTACAAAGCAATTGTAGTAGTGCAGTTTTCAGTAACAATTATGTTGATGGTTTTTTTTGTGATTTTAAGAGACACAGGGTATAGTGTGCAAGAAAAGCTGATGACTAAACTACCTGAAAATATCACCATCATTGACTTAAAAGGTAAGCCAGCAGATCGTTTAATGGATCAGCTTATGGAAATCAGCCAAGTTGAGAAAATATCTGTATCTGATCATTTGCCGATACTGAACCCAATGGGAAAATGTGTTGTGAAAATTGCCGGGAAACAGACTGACTTAATACTGAACTCGGGATTTGTAGATCATAATTTTATTGATGTATTCAATTTGAAATTAGTTGCCGGCGCTAATTTTTCGGAAGATCAGCCTCAAAAAATCGAGCAATCGATATTAGTCAATCAGTCCGCAGGGCGCATGCTTATCAATGGAGAGAGCCAAGAGAGTAACTTGATAGGGCAAATTGTTAAACTGGACTCAATTCCTGTTCAGATTGTTGGTGTTCTTGCAGATGATTCGTTCCAAATGCAGGAAATTCAGCCCACTGTATTCAGGTTAAGTAATTCCAGGGGGCGATTTATTTCATTAAAGGGTGTAAAAGATTCCGATGATATAGTTGATTTTAAAAGCGAGAAGGCATGGGTTGAGAACTTCCCGGACTTGATACCTGAAATCTACAATTTCAAAGACAGAAATCTTAGTGAATATAAGGTAGAAATGAGAAATGTTAATTTGTCATTTGGCCTTGTGTGCGGTATTGTAATATTTGTTTCTTGTCTTGGTATTTTGGGAATGGCAAATTATGCTGTTGGTTCCAATCGTATGCAAATTGGTGTAAGAAAGACATTTGGAGCTAGCAATGTCCAGGTGATAATGTCTGTAACTAAACCCTTTATTGGGATTTTGGTTGTAGCCGGAATTATTGGTATTCCGTTAGGCTGGCTGTGCGGTAGCTTGCTTGAACGAAGATTTGGATTTCATGTCGATCTGGGGATGTATAATCTGGTTATGGGTTATACACTTGTTGTTCTTGTGGCATTGATGGTAGTTGTATCTCAAACTTTACGGTCCGCATACATTAATCCTGTTGAAGTTTTAAAAGTAGATTAGGTGGAAATGTTATGTATTTGGTTTTTATTATACATAAAGCACAAAAAAAGAGGAATCAACCGTTCCTCTTTTTAATCCCAACTTAACCCTTACTAATTTCTTATTTGCTCACTGACGATAATTTCAACTCAGTGATTGCTGCTTTTTGCGCCGGGCTGTACTTCTGCGCTGCCGTTGGCTTGGTGCGTTGCGGTGCAGGAGTTTCGATGGCTGGCAAAGAAGCCGGTAGTGATTTTACAGAAGATACTGTTGCTTTTTCATCTGCATTGTTTCCAAAAGATATGGTTGTGCTTAAAGCAAAGGCGAAAACGAATATTGTTGCTAATTTTTTCATGTCTTATTTATAATTGATTTCTTGTATTTGTCTTATTTGATGATACAAATGTAAATACTAATTTTGGATTATTCTAATATTTGTGAAGGAATGTTATTTTGGTATTATGAGTGGTATTTATTGATGATGAGCTGTTTGTTTGGTTTTTGAATGAATAATTCAAGTTGACTGACTTTGTTTTTATAAGATTAATACAATTTGAATAATATTGGTATAGTGCAATGTTTTGTATTGCGGATAAATGTTTAGAGAAACATCTGTTGTGAAGGGGAAAAACAACTTAATAGATGGTTCATAAGGCCTTTTACCTATTTTTGCCCGCATGGCTGCAAAAATCAATCTCAAACCATTCACCGAATTTCTGAAATCGGGCTCCCTGGGGGGAGTTATACTCATTGCTTGTGTTGTCATATCGCTTTGCCTTGCAAATTCACCGCTAGCCAAGCCTTTTGAAGACTTGCTGAATATACAAATCGGTTTTAATACGGATACTTTACACCTGCGTTACCCGGTATTGATGTGGATCAACGACGGGCTCATGGCTATCTTTTTTCTGATGGTCGGGCTCGAAATAAAACGTGAACTGATTGAAGGAGAATTGTCATCTTTAAGTAAAGCTGCTCTCCCGGTTTTTGCAGCATTGGGCGGGGTGATTGTTCCGGCTTCTATTTACGCCTTTTTGAACAGGGGGACAGCAACCGCTCCCGGCTGGGGAATTCCGATGGCTACTGATATTGCCTTTGCCATTGCAATTGTAACCATGCTTGGTAAGAAGGTACCTGCTTCACTCAAAATTTTTCTGGCTGCATTCGCTATTGTCGATGACCTGATGGCGATTCTTGTTATCGCGGTGTTTTATTCCTCAGATCTCCACTATGTGTACTTACTGTATGCAGGCGGTATATTTCTCTTTCTTCTGGTGCTAAATAGGGCAGGGGTGAAATCTCTTGCTGCGTATCTGATCCCCGGCGTTTTTATATGGTATTTTATACATCATTCAGGGGTGCATGCCACCATTGCAGGGGTACTCACAGCGCTGGCGATCCCAACCACACCCGACGCGAAGGAATCTCCATTGGAAAAATTGGAGCATATTTTAGTCAATCCGGTAAACTTTGTAATAATGCCTTTATTCGCACTGGCAAATACCAATATTCGTTTTGAACCGGAAATGATCGGCGGTCTCACCACGACGCTGGGAATGGGAATCATCGCCGGACTTGTGTTGGGCAAACCTCTCGGAATATCATTGGTTTCCTGGCTTGCAGTGAAAAGCGGCATTTGCGCCATGCCAGATCGGGCACGTTGGAGCCAGATTATCGGTGTGGGAATGCTGGGCGGTATTGGTTTTACTATGTCCGTTTTCATAGCGTTGCTGTCGTTTCCAGGTCAGCACCTCATTTTATCCGAAGCGAAGTTTTCTATCCTTTGTGGTTCTGTCCTGTCAGGAATATTGGGGTATGTGGTGCTTAATCGGATTAGCAAGAGGAGTGTTTAGTGAGTGGAAAGAGTAAACAGTTAGAAGTTAACAGGTTACTTCACAATCTAATCTTTAGATATCTTATGTCAGAAGTACAAGACTGTATATTACCTTCTACAGACTGAAAACTGAGTGTCTGTGAACTGTTTTACTCTAAACTAAAAACTCACTCTTCTACTGTGAACTGTTTACTAAAAACTGTCTACGCTCTCAAATACTAATGCAAAACACCCGCATCAGCACCCTGTTGTACGCCAACTTCCTCGGTAATGGTTCGCTTTCCTAATTGCAGCACCATTAACGCCAGGGCTGCTGAGCCGGCCATGGCGGCAACCATTGGTGTTGCAGACGGAACTTCAAACATGCTGATCAGTACTGAAATGAGTGTTCCCATCCCCATTTGAACGGCACCCATTAATGCGGAAGCACTTCCTGCATTTTTAGAAAATGGTGCTAATGAGAGTGCAGCTGCATTTGGATTGGTAAATCCGATACAGCACAGGAAAAGAAACAGAAAGCCGATTGTGATGGGAAGGGTAAGCAGTCCATTCAGCGCTGCCGCCAGAAAAATACTACCAACAGCAACCTGACATATTAACGCCGTATTCACAATTTGCTGGCTGCTGTATTTTCTCAGAAAAAGCGTGTTAAGTTGACTGGAACCTATAAAACCAACGGAGAGAAAGGCGAAGATCCATCCATAAACTTTTTCATCGGTATGAAACACCTCCATAAACACCAGCGGTGAACCGGAAACGTAGGCGAAAAGGCCTGCAAACGCGATAGCGCCTGTGAAGGCATAAGTATAAAATTGTGGCTCCCGCAACACAGCCCAGAAATTGAGCAGAATAGGACGGGGTTTCAGTGATAGACTTTTGTCCGGCTTATAGCTGTCGGGCAGCCAGAGGACGGTTGCAAGTAAAATGGCGATACCCATTCCGGTGAGAATAATAAATACGGCCTGCCAGCCAAATGCAGCTGTCACGTATCCACCGATTGTAGGGGCGATCATTGGCGAAACGCCTACTACAAGTAACAATAACGAGAAAACTTTTGCATTATCCTTCACCGGAAACAAGTCACGAACCATGGCCACGGAAGCAACCGCAGCAGCACAGCTGCCAATGGCCTGTATAACCCGCATCACAATGAGGCTGTCGATGGTAGTTGCATAAGCGCATCCCGCAGAGGCAATAATGTATACAACCAGACCTATGAACAGTGGTATTTTTCTGCCGAAACGGTCCAGCAATGGGCCATATAAAAGCTGGCCGACAGAAATTCCTATAAAGTAACCAGAGAGTGAAAGTGAAACTTTTGCGGCTGTAGTGTTTAAATCCCGTGCTATGGCTGGAAAACCGGGTAGGTACATGTCAATAGAAAACGGACCAAGCGCAGTGAGACTTCCTAACATCAGGATCAGGAAGAAATATGTTTTTTTGGACATTGGGAGTGAATGTGGTGTAGCAATTGTCTGGGACTGCTAACAGCAATTCTATCTTGCGGGTTCGTTGAAAAGTAATTTTACAGTTGTCTGCAAATGAAAAAGCAGCAAAGATGTTCTCCCTGCTGCCTAAATATGTTATCACTTTCTACTACGTTTCCAGCTCAGGCCGACATTAGGTTCAGCTTTTTGTATACTTCCCGTTCACTTTCACTCACAGTATACAACACTTTGTTTTTCAAATGAATAACAGACCCACGGCCTTTTTTGATCGGTGCTACTTTGACGACGTCTGCTCTGTGGATGATAATGTTAATGAGTTTTTGACCCAGTAGTTTAAATGTACCTGATTGTACCATATCTTTTTTTGTTCTTGGATTGAATACTTTATGCAATTCCGTGTGCTGAACTACCTGATTTCAAATACAATAAGAAATAGTCTTTCGAAATGAGAAAATATCCCAGGTCACTTCTTTCGCTGGATGCCAGGAAATCGGCCACTTCTCTTTTCGCATCGTTTTCATTGTTGGCGCCAGTAACCGTTAAAACTGCACCTGGTTTCAAAGTAATTGCTGCGTTGTTTTCTAAGGAAGCTATCATATTGTCGTTATTTAAAATATCAGTAGGTTGAGAATTGTTATTTTCAAGGAGCTGATAAATAAATATGCCAGAAAAGTCCATGATGCTAAACGTATAAACATTCCGTGGCTGACAAAATGATTCAAGTAGTTGAAAGTATGTAATTAAAAAGTTGATTACAAGCATATTAGTCGAAAAAATATTTTTTTTGAAATTTTAGTTCAAAAAATGATATTAATAGGATTTATTTGCGATTAAATTTACTCATAATGAGATTTAGACTGTTGTGTAAAAATAGGATGAAGCGGGTTTTCTACACAGGTTCCGGAAAATAATGTGATCCTGAAGAAGCATCGGTTACAACTAATCTTCCAATGAAAGCATTTTCAAAGCAACTTTAATAAAACTCGACATGAACAAAATTATACGCTGGTTTTCGCCTCTGCTCGTTTTACTTTTTCTCTCTGGTTGTTCCCGGGAAGATGCTCTAAAACAAGATTGCATGAAAGTGGAATATGTAAGTGCATCCGATTCATTTTGTGGAGGTCCGCATAAAATCCGGGTTTTGGAAGGAGCAGACAATCTGAAAAAACTATATCCCAGTTCTGCCATTTTGAATGGCTCAATCATCACAACCCTTGTTCCTGAGGATTTGCGTAAAACTGGTCAGGTTTTTTATTTTGTTCCTGAGGCAGCAAAGCCTCGAATTTGTACAGCAGATCAAATGTGGTATATGGAAGTAGGAATAAAGAACCTTTCCAAAACTACCTGTCCGTAAGTATGTGCAAGCAATAAAGTCTTATCAATTTCTTTGTTTATCAAATACGTCTATCGTTTCATCCGTAAATTCTGAACTTCATCTGGTTTATTCTACACTTGGGTAAACATCAGTTTTAACCCTTCCTCATCCTGCTCAATTTTGATTCAAACATTGAGCAGGATGAAAACAATATTTACATCATTTCTATTACTCGCAGCATTCATTGTTTCGGCACAAACGCGGATTTCGGGCAACGTAACCAACCAGAAGGGGACTGTGATACCCGGTGCGAACATCTACATCAAAGGTACCTACGACGGCACCTCTTCCGATTATAACGGCAGTTTCAGCTTTTTAACAGAAGAAAAAGGAAAGCAAATTCTGGTGATTCAGTCAATAGGATACAAATCCCGTGAAAGCGAAATAGCATGTGCAGATCAGCCGGTTGTTGTCAATCTTACACTTGCCGAAAGCATTAATCTTCTCACAGCCGTCACCATCACTGCGGGTGCAATGGAAGCCGGAGACGAGAAAAAATCGGTGGTTTTGAAACCGATTGACATACTTACAACTTCGGGTGCCATGGGCGACATTACAGCCGCATTTCTAACCCTTCCCGGTACATCCACAGTTGGTAATGATGGCAGGTTGTTTGTCCGGGGTGGCGATGCTTCCGAAACTTCCATATTTATCGATGGTTTGCAAGTGGGCAATGCATTTGGCAGTACAGCTTCAAACGTTCCGACCCGTAATCGTTTCAGTCCCAATCTTTTTAAAGGTTCATTTTTCAGTACCGGTGGTTATTCAGCAGAATTCGGGCAGGCGTTGTCGTCTGCTCTGGCGCTTAATACGCTGGATATGCCATTGAGAAATCAGGGAGATATCAGTATCCTGACACTTGGAGGCGGCTACGCGCAAACTTTGGTAGGGAAGAAAAATGCACTCACGGCGTCTGCGAACTACTTCAATCTTGCGCCGTATCAGGTTGTGGTAAAACAAAATTTTGATTGAGAAAAGAGTCCTTCGGGGTGGGATACAGAAATTGCCCTCAAACAAAAATGGGGCAAAACCGGATTTATAAAGGGTTATTTTCACACGGAGGGCAGCAATATGACGATATGGCAAAAAGTGCCCGGAGAACAAGGAAGGGGACAGAAAGTGAAGCTGGATAACCGCTATTCTTATGGGAACATTTCCTTCCGGCAGACTGCAAAAGGCAACTGGTTTTTCAACGGAGGTGCATCATTTTCACACAATCGCGATGCAATTAGCCTGGATAATACACCTGTTAAACAACTCACTCAGCTCGTTCATTCCAAAATTGTAGCAACCAGGGATTTCAGCCCTGGGTTTTCACTTAAAAACGGATTGGAATGGTACGTGAAATCGTATACGGAATCATTGATTGAAGAAAACAAAAAACGCAGCATAACCGATCACCAGTTTAACCACTTCATTGAGGGTAATTATTATTTCAACAACAATCTGGTTGCAGTGGCAGGGATTCGTAGCGGATATAGCTCGGCAGCGAAAGAATATTGGCTTACACCCCGTTTTTCGCTGGCCTACAAACTGAAACAAGGACAGGTTTCTTTTGCGGCGGGGAAATTCAAACAACTGCCGGATGAAAAGTTGCGCGTGCTCCAAAAGAATCTTCACAATACAGAATCGGCGCATTATGTCCTGAATTATTTCTTAGTGAACAACAACAGAACCTTTCGTGCAGAATCATTTTACAAGGTGTATGATCAACTTGTCACCTACACCGGTACAGCTCGTAATCCGCAAAATCTTGCGCAAAACGGCTCCGGTTATGCAAGAGGTGTGGATTTTTTTTACCGTGACAGAAAAACAGTGAAAGCAACCGATTTCTGGATCACGTATAGTTTTGTAGACAGCAAGCGCAAGTTTGCCGCTTATGAGAACAGGGTACAGCCTTCATTTGCTCCGAAACACAATGGTTCGGTAGTTGTCAAACATTTCGTAAGTAAGCTAAAATCTCAGCTTGGAACATCCTGGTCGTGGAACAGCGGCTACCCTTTCACAAATCCCAACCTGGCCGGTGAAATGCAGCAGTCCACCAGAATGTACAGCGAGCTGAGCCTGAGCTGGAGTTGGCTTCCGAAACCGAATATGATTGTACATGCGGCATGCTCCAATGTGCTGGGAAGAGAAAATGTATTTGGTTATCAATACGCAGGTAAGCCCGACGAAACGGGTGGTTTTGCGAGCCTTCCAGTTGGTCAGGGTGCTAAAAGGTTCATGATGGTGGGTTTGTTCATCACACTTTCCAAAGACAAAAAAGCCAATCAACTCAATAATTTGTAGTCTGTTTCAAATCATTTATTCCAATCAAAACCATATTCCAAATGAAAAAGTCATTGTCTCTTATCGCCGTTTACCTGTTGACCATTACGTTCGTTTTCGCTCAGGATTCACCTTATCAAAAAGCTATGAAAAAAGAAATTGCCAGGGTGATTGTGGCTGATTCTATTTCTCAGTTACAGCAGTCCGCCAATGCTTTTTCACGTATTGCTGAGCTGAATACAAAAGAATGGCAGCCGTTGTATTACGGGGCACTTGCCTACACCTATCAGGGGTTGAATGGCTCCCTGACGTTGGATCAAAAAGATGCAGCTCTGGCAAAAGCAGACGAACTGGCAAACAAAGCGGATGTGCTGTCGCCTGACAACGCCGAAATTATTACTTTGAAAGGGTTTATTTTAATGGCAAAAGTAAGCGCAGATCCTGGCAGTCGCGGTGCAAGCCTTTCCGGTCAGGTTATGGCTACTTACGGGAAAGCGCTTTCTATTGATGGAAAAAATCCGAGAGCGTTGGGTTTGCTTGCCCAGATGGAGTTCGGGATGGCGCAGTTTTTCGGTAATGGTACTGAAAAAGCCTGCGGTTTAGCCAAACAAAGCATGGCTGTTTTCGCAGGACAGGATGAAGAAGCCTTAAAAGCACAAATGCTACCTACCTGGGGTAAAGGCATGACGGAGCAACTGTTGAAGCGTTGCAAGTAACCATTTTGCTTTACTCATCATATTGAGTAAATTAACTCAGTACATTGAGTTAATTGTAAATTGATATGTAGTACGCTGATATGCAGAATTTTATACTGAACATTAATGAAACAAATGATTGGATCCGGCCTTAAAGATAACACCCCAAACAAATTCTGGAATTTCTCCCCGGGTTTTATAGGAGTCAATTTAGTAATCTCGTTTGTGCTTGCATTCAGTTTTTGTCCCGCCTGTTTTACGAGTGTTGAAGGATTTAAAAAAATATGGGATAGTCTTCTGCTTACTTTCCTTCTGTCATCAGCACTGAGTTATGGTGGATCTGTTGCTGAGGATTATTTCGACAAACGAATGCCCTGGATACATTTTCCGGCAAAACGTCTGGTGTTCGAAACGGTGGCATATATGGTTTATGCGTTTTGTGTGTCGTACGCACTTATAGTCATTTTCGTGGTGTGGATCAGGCCAAGATACACACTCGAGACGTTGCCATGGAAGCTGTTGGTTCAAGATACCAAATTGCCGATGATCCTTGCGTTTATCATCAGTGCCATTCTGATCAGTCGCTCGTTTTTGGTAGAATGGCGCAAAGCAGCAATAGAAGCGGAACAGTTGAAGACAGAGCGTTATGCGCAGCAATATCAGTCACTTAAAGATCAGCTGAATCCGCATTTTTTGTTCAATTCCCTGAACGTTCTCAGCAATCTTGTTTACGACAATCCGGATACAGCGGCAAAGTTCATAAGTCAGTTGTCTAAGATTTACCGATATGTGCTGGATGTGCAGCATGAGGAACTCGTGCCGCTGGCAAAGGAATCGGAATTTGCTGAGAACTACCTTGCACTTCAAAAGATACGGTTTGAGGAAGGACTTCAATACACGATTTCCATTGATAAAGATGCCACTGGTTTTCTGCCGCCGTTGTCCTTACAACTATTACTCGAGAACGCCATTAAACACAATGTTGCATCAAAAGCCAATCCTTTGAAGGTTGACATATTCGTGAAAGATGACGTGCTGGTTGTAAAGAATAATCTTCAGAGCAAAAGCAGTATGCCCGGGGAATCTGCCGGAATAGGTCTGGCAAACATTCACAAACGGTATGCGTTGTTGAGTAACCAAAACATGATGGTTAAAGAGGATGGAGCATATTTTGAAGTAAGTTTGCCACTGTTGAAAATGAACTAAGCCAAAGTACTCATCGCTGGAAAACATGAAAATCTTAATCATAGAGGACGAAAACCTTGCCGCCAAACGCCTGATCACATTGATTAAAACGCATTTGCCGGAAGCTCAGATCTTTGGTAATCTGGACACCATCACATCTTCTGTGGACTGGCTTCAAAGCAATCCTGAACCGGACCTGATTTTCCTGGACATACAACTTGCTGACGGAATCAGTTTTGAAATATTTGACAAGGTAAAAGTCAGAGCGCCCATTATATTCTGCACCGCCTATGACCAATACGCAATCAAGGCATTTAAACTTAACAGTATTGATTACCTGTTGAAACCGATCGATCCGGATGAATTGCAACAAGCTATTGCCAAGTTTAAAGCAGGTAAAAAGGAAACGGTTTTCAGTATTGATCAGATCAGAAACTTATTGCAACCTGCTCACAAAACTTACAAAAGCAGATTTCTCGTAAAACAAGGCGAGCGTATTCAAACCGTGGACGTTCAGGAGATAGCATTCTTTTTCAGCGAGGATAAAGTTTCACTGCTGCAAACCAGGCAGGGTAAGAAATATGTTATCGATTACACCCTCGACGAAGTTGAAGACATGCTTGATCCCGGGTCTTTCTTTCGTTTAAATCGCAAATACATTACCTCTGTTTCTGCGATTAAAGAGGTATTCACTTATTCCAACAGCCGCCTGAAAATTCATCTGGAGAACTCCACAGACAATGATATCCTGGTGAGCCGCGAAAAAACTGGTCCGTTTAAAAACTGGCTGGGGCAATAAATTTTGCCGCGGATGCACGAATTTTTTACGAATATTTTTGTAGACAGGATTTAACTGCTACATAATTTTCTAAGTGGATTCCGAAATAATAACCATTCGTGACCATCCGTGCATCAGTGGCAATCTTTCTTATTCCTCCGCGGCACGGATTTTTAACGTGTTGATTCCGTAACATTTAGTGGCGATCTACACAGCGAAAAATATGAGAGCAATATGGACTGGGGCCATTGGATTCGGCCTTGTTAACATCCCGGTGAAACTTTTCAGCGCGGTTCAGGCGAGTGAGCTCGATCTTGATATGCTTGATAAGAATGACAGTGCAAACATCAAATACCAACGCGTGAATGCAGCAACAGGCAAAGAAGTAGCCTGGGAGGACATCGTGAAAGGCTACAAAATTGACGATAAATACGTGGTGCTGGACGACGACGATTTCGAAAAGGCAAGTCCCGAAAAAACCAGGCTGATCGAGATTACCGAGTTTGTTGATGAAAAGGAAATTGACAGCATCTACTACGAAACACCATATTATCTTCAACCCGAAAAATCGGGAGGGAAGCCATATGCGCTGCTACGCGACGCATTAAAAGAAACCAAAAAAGCTGGCCTTGGCAGCTATGTGCTCAGAAACAGAGAAAGTTTGGTTCTGATAAAACCTCAGGGTGATCTATTGATACTGAACAAAATACGCTTTCAGGAAGAGATCAGGGATACGGAAGAACTGAACGTTCCGAACGTAAAGATCAAACCAGCAGAAATGAAGATGGCGGTACAGCTCATCGAATCACTCACAACTGAGTTTGACATCGGTCGCTATAAGGATACCTACAATGAAAAGCTCTTGAAGCTGATCATGGCCAAGGCTAAGGGCAAAAAAACCAAAACGCCTAAAATGGAGATCGTACATTCCAAAAGCCGGGATCTGATGGCTCAGTTAAAAGAAAGTCTTAATTCTTCTAAACGGAAAGCGTCATGACAGCACTTACCACCTACAACAAAAAGCGTGATTTTAAGGATACGCCCGAGCCGAAAGGGAAAGGAGAGAAGGAGAATCAGTTCCGCTTTGTAGTGCAACGCCACGACGCTACCAGGCTGCATTACGATTTCAGGCTCGAACTCGACGGCGTTCTCAAAAGCTGGGCAGTGCCGAAAGGGCCTTCTATGAATCCGACGGACAAGAGGCTCGCTGTGATGGTGGAAGATCATCCGGTGAGTTACATTGATTTTGCCGGTACAATACCTGAGGGGAATTATGGTGCAGGAGAAGTGGAGGTTTGGGATGAAGGTAAATACTTTCCTGTGGATGAAAACCTGGAAAAGCTGACTGAAAAACAGGCGCTTGCAGCACTCAAAAAAGGTGAGTTGAAAATTTTTCTTAAAGGCAAAAAACTGGAAGGTGGTTTTGTTCTGGTCAAATTCAAACAGGAAGGTGATAACTGGCTTCTTATCAAACATAAAGACGAATATGCATTTGATAAAAAGTATGACATTGAAAAACACAGAAAATCATGAAAAAGCAAGCAGAACTGACCAATCTGGACAAGATTTACTGGCCCAAAGAAGGCATCACAAAAGGTGATATGCTGGAATATTACAGCAAGGTGGCACCCTATATTTTACCATACCTGAAAAATCGTCCACTGTCGCTATTCAGGAGCCCAAACGGTATTGAAGAAAAAGGATTTTTCCATAAAGACGCAGGGGACGATGCGCCAAAGTGGGTTAAAACGAAAGAAATTTATTCTGAATCAACCGATAAAATGGTTAATTATCTGGTGTGTAACGATTTGGAGAGCCTGCTTTACATTGGGAATCTGGGTTGTATAGAAATGAATCCCTGGAACTCTACGATCAGCAAAATTGATCATCCGGATTACATCGTGATGGATATCGACCCTTCGGATAAAAATACGTTCGACGACGTTGTCGATGTTGCCTTGGTAATCAAGGACATTCTGGATGAAACCGGAATGGATGGTTACTGTAAAACGTCGGGTGCGAGCGGGATTCATGTATACATTCCTTTTAATAAAAAATATACATACGACGAAAGCCGCGGATTTGCCGAGGTATTGGCTACCATTGTGCACGACAGGATGCCGAAACTCACAACCTTGGAAAGGTCGCTTTCCAAACGTAAAAAAAATCAGATTTACATCGACTATCTCCAAAATCGCATCGGTCAGACGCTTGCGTCTGCATACAGCGTAAGGCCAAAACCGGGCGCTACGGTATCGGCTCCGCTGGAATGGAACGAAGTAAAACACGGACTAAGGCCTTCGGATTTTACAATACAAAACATGCCTGGGCGACTGGAAGAAAAAGGTGATCTTTTTAAGGGTGTGTTGGGAAAAGGAATTAACATCAGCAAAATCATCGAAAAGCTGGAAGTGGTGACCAGCGCCTGATATGGGATTTTAATCCTGAAAAATGGGCAGGTAAAGCGATAACATCAGGGATGCTGTTAATTTTGCGGCAATTCTGTCATTTACCTACACCAAATTCCTGAACCATGCGATCTCCTAAAGGCCTTTACTTATCATTTTTATTTAGTGCCTGTTCTCTGTTCCTATTTGTCAGCTGCAAAAAGTCGGAGGAGGGTGGCGCAACGGAGAAGTCAAAACCGGTAGTTATCGGTTACGTGGGTGGTTTTCACGGGCTGCTGGATGTAGATAACATTGAGGCTAAAAAGCTTACCCATATTAACTACGCATTTGTTGATATTAAAAACGGAGAAGCCTTCCTGACAAACGAAAAAACAGACTCCACAAATTTCAGAAAACTGAACCTGCTGAAACAGCAAAATGAAGATTTGAAAATCTTGATTTCCGTTGGCGGATGGGCGTGGAGTGAGAATTTTTCAGATGCCGTTCTCACTGACTCCTCCCGGAAAGTATTTGCAAAAAGTTCTGTGGATATCATCAGAAAGTACAATCTGGACGGGGTTGATATTGATTGGGAATATCCTGCACTGGCAGGAGAAGAAGGAAATGTATTCCGCCCGGAAGACAAGCAGAATTACACGCTGATGTTCGAAGAGATTCGTAAAGAACTGGATGTGCTCGAAAAGGATAGCGGGAAATCTAAATTGCTTACTACCGCGGTTGCCGGCTGGGTAGAGTTCCTCGATGCTACCGAAATGGGAAAAGCACAGCAATATCTGGACTATGTGAACCTGATGACTTATGACCTTTTTCAGGGCGATACGGTTGTAAACCATGCCCCGATCTACACGACGGATGTTTATCAAACACAGAAATCGGCTGATGCTGCCGTGAAAGCGTTCGTAAAGGCAGGGGTTCCGGTAGAAAAACTTGTGATGGGTATTCCGTTTTACAGCCGGAAATTTACCGTTGCAGGCAAGTTGGAAAAAGGTTTGGGACAAAAACAGTCAGCTCAGGAATATTTCAAAGGTTATACATTCATCAAGGATAGTCTGGTGAACCAAAAAGGATACAAGGCTTTCAGAGACGATGTTGCAAAAGTACCGTACCTGGTTAATGAAACAACGAAAGAAATTATCAGTTATGAAGACGAAGAGTCCATTAAGGAGCGCTGCAAGTATGTGCTGGAAAACAAAATGGGCGGTGTGATGTTCTGGGAGTACGATTCCGATCCAAAGCTATATTTGCTTAACGCAATTGACCAAGGTCTCAAATAAGCCATTTTCAAAACAGTGTCATTTTCGGAATTTCAAAATAACCTTCCTTTAATGCATCTGTTCTGAACAAGTTCACAAATTCATGCGCCTTCCTGGTTGGTTCAGGGAGGCGATGTTTGTTTATACAGTGAAGCGTTACGGCTCTGCTGTCTTCCAGATTCATAAAGTTTCCCGGAGAAATAAAAACAGGTTTTACATTTAGTTTGGTCTGCAGAGCAAAGCCAATTACTTCATTTTTGTCAATTACGGGGCTGTAAGCTCCTTTCAGATTTTCGGGCTCTTCGTATTTTCCTGCAAGTTTTTTCTTGGCGCAACCCAGAGTTGCAGTTTGAGTGAGCACACCAAAGTGCGATGCAATGCCCATTCTGCGGCTGTGGAGAATTCCATTGCCGTCGAACATAATCAAGTCCGGACGTTGCCTTACAGGTATTTGTTCGAACGCCTTCACAATAGCCGGGATTTCCCGGAATGCGAGATAACCGGGAACATATGGAAAAGTGTTGGTGGATTTGATCAATGAATATCCAATCGGCTGCAAGGATTCATAATCCAGAATAACGATTCCTGCATACACAATATCGCTATTTAAATTTAAGGAAATATCTGCTCCGCCAATTGTCCTTACCGGCTGACTCATAGGTCGTAAGTCGAGCTTTTTTCTCAGCACATTTTGTAAACTGGTGGCTTCTGTAATATTGAGATCGTTGTAGTGCGATATAGGCGTGTCCATGTTCTAAGATAGTAAATAAAGTTCGCAGACCGATCCGTGGCATGATATTCTTATGAAGGTCCTTATTAATCATACCTAAAAAATCGAACCACTCTAATGGAAAACGCTACGTTTAAAAGGAAATGGTATAATTGGAGAATGCTGGTGATTGCAGTAATCCTTCTGGCCATTTTTGTAAAATTTTATGTTTTGAAAGATCATGATGAAAATGCCCCGGTTGTGGTAGAAATGGAGCTTTCAAAAGTAGCATTCCGAAGCCAGCAGGAAGTGGAGGCAGTACTGGGCAAAGGCGAGCTGCTCAGCTATTTCCGCGACGATCGTGCAAATTGCGAGAAATGCCCTAAAATGAGTTATAAGGAAGGAAAAGTTGAGATCATCTATATGAACGAAATAGCCGATCGCATTATGATCAACAAACTCACGGATTACAACTTTGAAGACAGGGTGATACTCGGCTTGCTTGATCTCAAAGAAAACATCAAACCAACCATCGATAACCAGGAATTGAAGCAATGGGATAACTATCAAAAATACTCCCAGATATCTGCTTTTAACCGCGACGGAAAGATTGAATATATCCTTATTAAAGCTAAAACCATGTAACCAGGTTTTCTGGCTATTGTTACTGGAATGGTATTATTTCACCTACTTTTGGTTAGCGGTGCAACCCAATCCCTGTTTTATTCATCCTGATAAAACAGGGATTTTTTTAATTTAGCACCTGATCAATACATACCACCAATATGTTCAGACATTACTTTTTAATCATTGCCATTTTCTTTGCTTTTTCTGTCGATAGTTCCGCTCAGTCCATTTCAGGATTAAAAGGCATGGTTAAAACTAAAAGTGGTCAGCCGCTGCCGTTTGCCGCCATCGCCGTGAAAGGAACCGAAATAGGAACCATATCCAATGAAGAAGGCAGGTATCAGCTCGATCTCAAACCCGGATATTATGAAATCGTATTTCAGTATTTAGGTTTTAAAACCGGTATGAAGGCATTCACCATCGAAAATAAAATGCAAACATTCGATGTGACGATGGAAGAGCAGGCGCTGAACTTAGGCGAGGTTCGTATCGGCAGCAAGGATGAAGATCCGGCGTATACCATCATGCGGAGAGCTATTGCCAAGAGCCGCTATCATTTCCTTCAGGTAGAAAGTTACACGGCAAAGGCTTACAGCAAATCGTCCTTTGTGATCACGGACCTTCCGTTGGAATTCATGTATAAAAAGGAATTAAAAGAGATTGAGAAAGAGTCTAACTTCAAGAAAGGAGTGCCGATACTGAATGAGAGTGTATCGGAAGTAACTTTTAACCAGCCCAATTCTTACAAGCAAAGGGTGATTGCAGCCAGAAACAGTCAGGATAAAAACTTCGCCAATGCAAACGCTTATTTCCTCACAAGCTTTTATCAGCCTGAGGTAGTGAATGCCGTTTCACCATTGTCGCCCAAGGCTTTCGGATATTACAAATTTGAATATCTGGGCGCGTTCAGGGAAAACGGGATTGAGGTTAATAAAATAAAGGTCATTCCACGCTCCTATGGCGAGGGAGTTTACCGCGGTACGATCCACATCATCGAAGGCGAATGGAGTATTTATAGCCTTGATCTGGAAACGGTTAACACGGGTTTTAATATTGGTATCAAACAGGTTTATAGTCCGGTGCAAAATGTATGGATGCCTGTAAATCAGCAGTTTCATGTACAAGGCGGGATATATGGATTGAAAGGGAAGGGTGATTTGGTGATCTCGCAAACATTCTCAAAACTGAAAGTCAATCCTGCATTCCAGCCTGATATTGTAGTCTTGGACCCCAAAAAGGACAAAGAGGATGCCAGGCGTGTGAAACTGTCCAATCGTGAAATAAAGAGCGGAGATCTGGAAGCGGTGGTCAATAAGCAAAAGGAATTTTCTGCAAAAAACCTTCGTAAAATAATGAAGGAATATGAGAAAAAAGAGCTGAAAGAAAAGAAGGAAAAAGGGGAAGATGTTGACCTGAACTTCACCAGAAAAGATTCGACCATTGTAGATTCGCTGGCGGGTAAGCGCAGCATGGCATTCTGGGATTCGATCCGGACGGTGCCTTTGACTGTGGCTGAGGTTAAAAGTTACACGCGCCTGGACAGCATCATTGTGATTCAGCAGGGAACAAAAGGGCAGCGGGATAGTCTCAAAGTTTCAAAGTCGGATTCTTCGAAAATAAAAAAAGGAAGTGGAGCGAGAAGCGTACTGGGCAATGTTTTAACCGGATATACATTCAGTTTTGGCAAGAAAAGTCCTTGGCAACTGCAGTATGTGAGTCCGCTTTTAGGGCTCTCAGCAAATACGGTGGAAGGCATTGTGCTCAATGGAGGAGGCTTTAGACTGAAATATGAAAAAGGTGGGCAAAAGGGTAAGAATCTGGAACAGATCGAGCTCTCGTCAGCAGGAATAAAACGGACGTCGACCAGGGAGCGTAACAGTTTGTCCATCAACGGACTTACCCGATATTCTTTTGCAAGAAATAAAATCATGGCAACCGGCGGTGTCGACTACAATTGGAAACGGAGTGTAATCAATATATCTGGCGGTCAGACGGTTTCGCAGTTTAATGCGGAGAATCCATTTCATCCGATTCTGAATAGCCTTACTACATTATTATTGGAGCAGAATTTTATCAAACTCTATCAAAAGAATTTTGGAAGGATTGACTTCAAAACGAAACGTGAAAACGATCATTTTGAATTAAAAGCGAACATAGAATACGCCGACCGTTCACCACTTCGGAATTTGGGGAACACTGACCCGTACCGCTGGATTGACTGGAAAAGAAGGGAATTTACCTCTAATGCTCCTTTTAACGAAGAGTTGCCCACAAATGAAAATTCCCGTCAAATGAAGCAAAACCGTGCATTAACGGTTGGCGTGTCGGCCTCATACAAACCCTGGCAGAAATACAAGATCAGTAAAGGGAAAACGAGTTTTTACAATGACGATTCCCCTAGGCTCTTTGCTGATTACCGCAGAGGTTTCCGGATTTTTGGGAGTGATGTGGATTTCGATTTCCTGAAAGTTGGTATAGCGCACGGTTTTGAAACCGGTGTTAGAAGCAAATTGAGTTACAAAGTAGCGGCAGGCGCATTCCTGAATAATGATTCGGTAGAATTTCCTGATTTTGAGCATTTTGCTGGAAACCGGTTTTTCTTCCAATATGGAGATCCGGTGGGTACTTTCAGAATGCTTGATTATTACAGATTCAGTACCGCAGAGCGATTCGTAGAGGCGCACGCTCTGGCAGAGTTACGCCAGTTTTTGCTAACGCAAATTACCTGGTTCCGGATTATGGGAATTAAAGAAAATTTCTTCGTGAATTACCTCGCTACTCCCTATTCTGACCACTACGGAGAATTGGGATATGCGTTGGATATTGGAATCCGGTTTCCCCTGCGTTTGGAAGTTGTAAATAGTTTTGAAGGATTCAAATACAAAAACACCGCGTTCCGAATTGGCACGACGATGAATTTGAATTTTGGCAAATAGGAGGAAGGAATTAGGAATGTTGAATTGAGAATTACTATTGCGAAAGGCAACTTATCGGATTGTATTCCCAAAAAGTGTCAACTTTTCTGGAATGTAATCCAGGAAAGTTGACACTTTTTATATTTTAAGGAAATGATGAAGTATGTTTATAACAACTACATCTTCTGCAAGTACATCGTCTTTAACACCATTACGGTCTTCTCAACTTTGCCTTCAATTTCTTCGGCATCGCCTGTAAGTTTTATATTTTTTACCACGGTTCCTCTTTTCAAAACGGATGAACTGCCCCTTACTTTCAGATCCTTAATCAGTTTTACTGAATCTCCGTCGGCGAGGGTTGTGCCGTTGCTGTCCTTTACTTCCATTGTTTACTTCTTTGTTTAATATAAACTTTTACACGCTGTAAAGGTAAGGAAAATGAATCGGCGTTGACGTTTACAATCGAAAGTACCTATCTTTGAGCCATTCAAATCAATTTGTAAAATATCAGAATCATCGTTACAGCATGCCCCGCAACTGTAACATCCGGGTTGCCTTGTAGCTGCCTGGTGTTAATTCGTATATCACATATTTTACAAATCAGAAATGAAAACATATCATAAAATAGCAGTCATCGGTGGTGGCGGCAGAACAGGGAAATATCTGGTAGATCAACTGCTGGATCGTGGATTTCAAATAAAATTACTCCTTCGGAACCCTGAAATTTCAAATCAAAATCTTCCGTTACCAAATCCGGCAATACAGGTGGTTGAAGGAGACGTGCTCAATTATGAGGCTGTATATGCATTGATCGAAGGCTGCGATGCGGTGATCAGTACGGTTGGTCAGCGAAAAGATGAACCTTTGGTAGCAAGCCAGGCAACAGCGAACATTCTGAAAGCCATGTCCGAAACTGCTGAAAGTGAAAATGCAGCGAAACGTTATATTCTGGTTGCAGGTTTAAATGTGGATACACCTTTTGACAAAAAAGGAGCGGAAACATTAGTTGCGACAGAATGGATGAAAACCAATTTTCCGGTTATTCATGAAGACAGGCAAAAGGCGTATGAGGTTTTGCAGAAAAGTGATGCAGACTGGACACTGGTACGGGTTCCCTACATAGTGTTTACCGACGAGCTAAGCGAAATAGGTGTGAGTCTGGAAGATGCTCCGGGACAGAAGATAAGCGCGGCCAGTATCGCAGGTTTTTTGATTGACCAGCTTTCTGACGAAAACTACATTAGAAAAGCTCCTTTCATTGCGAACATTTAACACATTTTAGAGACATAAATTAAGTCTCTTTTCTATTGTTTGGATTAATTTACCATAGTTCCCGGATTGTTCATGATCCGGGAACTATGGTATTTGAAATTATGCAGCATTCAGTGCTTCACGCAATTCTTTCGCAGCAGCAGCGGGATCAGCAGCTCCATAAATAGCAGCTCCGGCCACAACAACTTTAACACCCGATGCTTTCACTGCCGCAATGTTGCTCAGTTTTACACCACCTGCAATAGAAACCGGAACACCTGCGCGCGCAGCTTCGTCAATCAAAACCTGAATGGAATATCCTGGCTGAGCCTGTTCATCCAATCCTGCATGTAATTCAACAAATTCTGCACCAAGTGCGGTTACTTCCTGAGCGCGTTTTACACGGTCAAGCACGCCGATTGTGTCTACAACTACACCTTTACCATGAGCTTTTGCAGCTTTAACAGCACCAGCAATTGTTGCATCACCAGTTGCGCCCAAAATTGTAATCAAATCTGCACCTGCTTTGAAAGCCATATCTGCCTCAAGTTCACCAGCATCGGCAGTTTTGAAATCGGCAAATACGATTTTATCAGGAAAAGCTTTTTTCATAGCCGTAATCACCGCCAGTCCTTCACTCTTTATAAGTGGCGTTCCCAACTCTATGATGTCGATATAAGGTGCAACTTTTGTTGCCAGTGCCAATGCGTCTTCGGTGGTCAATAAGTCAATTGCGACTTGTAATTTTGCCATGTTTGGATATATTAATTGTAAATTATTGTAATTGAAATTCAGATTTTCTACTTAGAGTCTTCTCTAGGATAAGAGAACGGTCACCGTCGACTCCTGAAAGCTAACAGCCGATCGCTGACAGCCAACAGCTGCTTATTCCAGATTCGCATGTCTTTTCCAAAGTTCTTCTGCCGGTGTTCCATCCATTGTCCATAAGGTTTGTATAATGGCATCGGTCAGCAGCAATACCGACTGTTCAAATAGACTTCCCGCATATTGCTGCGAAATAGCTGAACCGTGATCCTGTTTTTGTGCTGCCGGAATGACGGTGACGTGATTGCTCAAAGCCGCGAGCGGCGATTGTGTGGTAGTGGAAATGGCAATAACTTTTGCACCAGCTTTAACCGCTTTGTCTGCTGCACTTACGATACTGCCGGTTGTTCCGGAGCCTGATCCCGCAATGAGCAAATCGCCTTTTGTAATAGCCGGTGTTACAATTTCTCCTGTTACGTAAACCGTGAAGCCCAGGTGCATAAGACGCATCGCAGCAGCTTTTAAAGCGAGACCAGTTCTTCCGGCTCCGATGATAAATATCCTGTTTGCAGTCTGTATATATGGTATCATCTCAGACACCTGTCCAAAATCTATTCCGGAAATCAATTGCTCGTTTTCAGCAATAATCATTTTCAGGTTAGCTTCAATGTCTTCGGCAGGGTCAACGGTACTTTCTTTTTGCATTTTTTTTAGTCAAAAACATCCTCATTATCTGGATGTAAAGGTACCGTTAACGAATAGGCGAGTGGTTATACAATCAGCACCATATGTTGTACTATTTGCTAATCAGAATACTTTTAGTTGCATTATTTGCTAATTTTGGTATCTAATTCGGAATAGGATAACAAAATGAGTGCAGTCGAACAAAATATAGGTCTGAGTAATACGCCGATTTTTATCAGGAATCTGGATAATTGTCCACCCAGTTATCTGGACGATCCGGGACGGAAAGAGTTCTTTGAAATTGTATGGTTGAAGAATGAAAATGCATTGCATACAATAAATGGAGCCGAAGCCATGCGTGGAGACTGGATTTACCTCATTCCACCATATCGTGTTCATCAGCTGAACAAGGCTGGAAAAAAAGGAATTTTACTTTCTTTTAAAAGGGACTTTCTGGATGAGGACGTAAAGGAATTTTTACTTGATGTGTTTAAGATATTTAACATTCAGGGAGAATTTTCCTGTTTGCAACTGGATGCAGAAACGGCTGCTCAGCTTGCTAAGGTTTACGAAATAATGGAGGAGGAGTATGAGAGAGACAGTACCAGCCTGGTTATTTTGAAAGCACTGTTGAAGGTGTTTTTGCTGCAACTCGTACGGATTAAAGAACAGGAATTTACAGTTCAGGATATCAACCAGAAGCGGGTTTATGAGTTTATGGTATTATTGGAGATGAATTATCAGTTGGTAAGAAACACCGACTTTTATGCCGGAAAGCTGGGTATCAGCTCCAAACGCCTGAACCAGATTTTGAAAGAAAAGCTGGACAAAACCGGAATGCAGCTCATACACGATCGCATCGTATTGGAGGCAAAAAGGCAGATCATTCACAGCGAAAGCACGATAAAGGAAATCGCTTATGATCTTGGTTTTAAAGACCGACCTTATTTCAGTCGTTTTTTCAAACAGCACACCGGGCAATCGCCCGAGCAATTCCAGAACGAAGCCAAAAATCACATTATTTCGAAATTTAATACGTTGGTTTAAATGCTGTTATTTTTGAAGATTGTATGGCCATCGCCCCGAGAATCTATGTTAGTGATTGCGGTATGGGTGCAGTAATGAAGTACCACGGAAGAATTACTTGGTAACATTTAGATATACTTTGACGATGTGAGCTTCGTGCTAACTGTAAACTTAACCTCTTGCAAATTTTACCAACAAGTCATAATTGCCTCGGTCGGCGGCACGGATAGCGATGAGATATTGTGACCGTGGCTCGCCGCATTGAATCAAATTTTGGCTACTCCAACTAAACAGTTTCTCTCCAAATATTTTCTCAATTATTACATCAGCCATAAGTCTGGAATGACGACCGTTGCCATTAGAAAAGCAATGGATAGCAACAATACGATGTTTAAAACGAACAGCGATTTCATCCGAGCTAAAACTCTGATTAGCAATCCAGAACTTGCAATCATCCAAAAGCATACGAAGTTCTAAACCAACCTGATGTTTGTCGACACCAATATTTTTATTGGTAGTACGAAAAGATCCTGCCCACTTCCAAACATCCCCGAACATACGACGATGTAACTCTTTGATGAACTGTTCTGTGAGAATTTCTTCCGCTGTGAAACGCTTTCGGCGCTGAATTGTCCACAACATAGCATCTTCAATATTTCTTTGCTCAACTTCGTCCAGTTCACCCTTGGTAGTTACAGATGGAATAAGAAGCCCGTCCTTTTCGTCTTCATCGAGTGGAGTTTGACCTTCCTCGTATGTTAGGCTAATTAATCCCATAGGCTTTTTGGTAGTTCTCGTAAAAGCTGTTCTGTCATTTCTTTAGCCGCCTCATTTAGCCTTTCTTTGGAATTCTCCTGATCTTCCAATTTCATGGTCAATGAGGTGCGTTGAATGATTCCTATAGCTATTTTACGGGCACGACGTTCAATCATTTTTTCAAGAGACTCATCTTTGGGTACAAATGCATATATCAATTTCATTTCAAGGCAATCGGCTGCCTGACGTAAAGTATTGATGCTAACTGTTCCCTCCTTCTCTCGTAATTCCATATCACGAATGCTTTGCGGAGTGATAGACATACGGTTTCCCAATTGACGGAGAGACATATTGAGAGTTTTTCGAATCGTAGCAATCCAGCCCTCAGGTGGTTGCACCAAACCTTTTAATGGCTGTAAGATTTGAATTTTCTTATCAAGTTGTTGAATGACAAGTTTATTGTTTTTCTTATCCATAAGCTTATAGTATTAAATTTACAGTACAAATATAAGCTTATAGGCTTAAATATATGAAATGTATTTAATATTAAAGGCTTAAAAAATTACAGGTAATTGCATAATTTGATTTAGCTGCAAGATATTGCTGACCGGATTGGCGGCAGTATAAGGCCCAAGTGGATGGGTTTATATAATTTGACGATTTTTAAATCCCAAAAATAATCTGGTCAGGAGTCGGGTAGTCTAACAGTTTTGAGAAATCGACTTTCCAGAAGTCCAGGTCAAGCAAGCGTCCCTGGTCGTCTTGTGTGAGTGTGATCACCACCGGAGTTTGGTCAGAATCAATGTATTCAACCCGAATGAGATCGCCGGCGTAAGCATCAGGATTGCCTCCCAGGCTGATACTGCCCATTTTGCCACCTTCGTATTCATCAACCAGATCATCAACGGGATAATTGTCCGGGTTGAGATCAAGTGATTTTAGTAAGGCATGAATCAGGGTTATTTCGTTTTCCCTGACTGGTCGTTTTTCTCTCATCTCTAAGCTGTTTTCCTGTCCTTGTTACGCCATTGTTCTGCTTTTCTGGCTACGAACCAGAATGACAATGCCATTAACGCAAAGAAAATTCCTTTATTGGTTCTGTCCCAAAAATATTCAAAATACCGGGTATAAATATTAAGCAGGAAAAATACGAGTGCAATGTCTCGCAAGGTGTCATTGTTAGTTTGAAATGCATAAGCAATCATTCCCGCCAGCACGAGCGTAAAACCCAGTGACCAATACCAAAAGTGGCTTTGTTTGATCAGGTTCCAGGCTTGGTAATCGTCGTAGTTCCCAAATATGGAAAGCGTCCAGGCGGCGATCAGAAAGAGCAACAGGCCAGTTGCGTAAGTTGTATCAGCAAATGCCCCAAGTTGTTTCACCTGGCGAACGATCCAGTAGGAGCCCCAGATTGCGAGACCGAATACGGTCATTCGAAGCGGGTAATTCATGCCGGCAAACCTGAAATTACCGCCTGACCAAAGGTGTGTTTGAGCACCCCACCAGCCCGCCAGCGACATGATCATGACGAGCCAAAGCAATTTGGATTCCAACAATACGGCTACAATACCGTAAGCAATTGCAGCGATCAGTAACGGAAGAGCATAATTGCCGTCAAAATTGGCAAAACTGCGCGTCCAATAGGTGACTGCAATTCCGATAGTAAGTGCAACTGTGATGTTGTAGGTTTCATTACTGGCTGCGGCCTCAGGGAATTTCACTTTTCTCCTGCGAGCTAAAACAACGAACAGAAGGGCAAGAAGACTAAATCCTATACCAACGATTGTTTCTGAAAATCCCCATCTCTTTCGCAATAATTCAATCCATTTTTCATCGATGACAAGAGAGCCAAACGCCAATAAGCCGCAGGAAATGGCGGATATAAGGGCATACATCGCAATGGCATCAACATTTGTATTTCTTATTTTTAAGCTGGAACGCAATTCATCGGCAAGCTCAGGGGTTATTTTATTGCTTTTTTCCCACGAACCTATTGCGTTGTTAACCACAGCTGCATCTTTTTTATCGAGTTCCATTTAGTCAGAAGTGTTGAAATCTTAATCGGTTGGCAATATATTCATACCAGCAATTTTTTCAATGACAAAAAGATAACGGATTGTGACCTTATCCTGCTCCAAT
>NZ_JAJUXG010000010.1 GCF_021390535.1 Dyadobacter sp. CY312 | reverse complement strand
GGTATTGTATCAAAAACTCAGGGCATTAACCGACCTAACCATTAACGACTTTGTAAAACTTATCCGTTTTAAGTTGGCCGCCAGACTCTTAAAAAATGATAGTCTCTCGGTTCGGCAAGTTGCTTCTATGGTGGGTTACGACGACAGAAAACATTTTAGCAGAGAGTTCAAAAAACAATTTGGTAAAACACCGAGTGAATATGCTTCTGGACAAGTTCGAGGTGAGTAACTTAACTGAAGATTTTTTGCGTTGCTTTTCCCAACAACACAAAAGCCTGACAGTTAAGGTCAGGCTTTTGAACAATTGGTTAAAAGAATCTTATTTTTTCAACCCGGATAAAAACTCAACTACGTCCCGAATTTCTCTTTTTGTCATGATGCTTCCCATTGGCGGCATGCTCGAAGGAACGTTGTCCCGTTTGGCAATCCTTGCTACTGCAATTTTTAAAGGCTCCGCTTCCGATGTTTTCAGTACCAGCTCGTGTTCATTTTCGGAGGTAAGAATTCCCGCGGCTGATGTCCCGTCCTTCAGTGTCAATATCACCATGCCGAATCCCGGAGAAATTCTTGCGCTTGGTTCTACCAAAGCCTGTAATATTTGTTCACGGCTCAATGTGTTACCAATGTTGGAAAGGTTTGG
>NZ_JAJUXG010000009.1 GCF_021390535.1 Dyadobacter sp. CY312 | reverse complement strand
TTAGAAGTCAGTTCAGAGGGGTTCGTAACGTTGAATTCTTCCTGTATCGTCTAACTCAGTTATATGCTTAATCCAAGTTGCTCCACAACATTTGGTCTTGATCCAAAGTGAAGCCATTAAAACTGCAAAAGCTGTTGGCAAGCCATACGATCCAGAATTACTGGAAAATGGTGATACCGTAAAACAGCTACTGGCCAGAAGCAGATATTTACTTTTTAAGCACAGAGATAAATGGACCAAATCTCAGATTACCAGAGCCAAATTGCTTTTCGAAAGATATCCTGCAATAAACCAAGCTTACAGTCTATCGCTAAAACTTGGCACGATTTTCCGGAATTATACCAGTAAGGCGCTTGCCTATAAGCCGTTGGCTTTCTGGTACAATGACGTGGAAAAATCTGGTTTAGAGTCGTTTAGAACTGTCGCTAAATCTATTGAGGCCCACTATGTAGAGATCTTGAATTTTTTCAACAATAGAAGTACCAATGCTTCGGCGGAGTCTTTCAACGCAAAGATAAAAGCGTTCCGTTCCACGTCCCGGGGTGTCAGGGATATTTCATTCTTCCTTTTTAGACTATCCAAACTCTACGCATGAAATCCAATTCAATTCCCCCCAAGAATTTGGCTTGATCCTAAAATTAGTCTGCGGAGCTTTTTGTCCCTTTGGAAAAATTGTAACGGAAGCTGAATTATTCTGTGCATTTACATAACAATGGCTAAATATCAGAATGGTGATCAGCATCAACTTTGATATCGTTATTTGATTTCTCATAGCTCAGATCAGGTGTTTTTCTTTCAATTCAAATCTTTAAGGATCCTGTATTCATTGGGTGACTGTCCGACGCGTTGTTTGAATAACCTGCTGAAATGTTGAGGATATTTAAAGCCCAGGTCAAAGGCTATTTCATTGATGGTTTTGTTGCCATCAAAAATTCGCTCTTTTGCTGCTTCAATAACCTTCATTTGAATGTCTTCCTGAGCAGATTGCCCGGTTTCCTTTTTAACAAGATCCCCAAAATATTTTGCCGATAAATTCAATTCGCCTGCGCAATACGCTACTGACGGTAATCCAATTGTTTGAGGTTTATCAGAAGTGAAGTATGTATTCAAAAGTTCTTCGAATCTAGCCAATACACCCTTATGAATGGTGTCGCGGGTGATAAACTGGCGGTCATAAAAGCGTACGCAGTAATCAAGAAATAACTCAATATTGGCTACAATGAGCTTTCTGCTGTGCTTGTCGATGGTCTGTTCCAATTCGTACTTGATTTTCCCAAGGCAATCCATCACAATCTCTGTTTCCCGCTTCGATAAATGCAATGCTTCATTTACCTGATACCCAAAAAATGAGTAGCCATTCATATTCGAATTTAGGGAAGTGCCGTGCAGCAGATCAGGATGAAATACCAAGGCGTGGCCTTTGGGTTGATACAGTTCACCGTCATTTTCTACCGTAAAAACCTGTCCCGGCGACATGAATACCAGTGTTCCTTCCTGATAATCATAATATTCCTTTCCATACTTAAGGTCACCGCAAACAGTCTCTTTTAGAAAAACTCCATAACATCCCATGTATTGACTGGCTTTCCGTCTCGGACTTGCTGTCGACAAATCGATTACGGTTACCAGCGGGTGCAAGGTTTCCTGCTGATTGAATACATTGTACTGGTTTACAGAGTCGAATCTGATTAATTCTTCCATGATCGTTTAGATTTAACTCATGCTAAATTACTGTTTCAGTGTGGTCTTTGGTAATCCGAAAAGACAAATCAGGAATATTGGTAGACAATACAGGAATCTGTATACCATCCGTGCGGGTAAAAGGGGGGAACTTTGCATAGTTTATAAATCTCAAAAACTATGCGGACTCAATTCTTTGTGAAATCATCTCTTAAAGCATTTATTCTGACGCTTTGTTTTTCAATGTTCAACGCTAACTTCTCTGTTGCGCAAAACGCTGGCGCTACTGAACAGCAGATCATCAAGCTCTCCAAAGACAAATGGCAGTGGATGGCCGACAAAAACGTTGACAAACTCGCTCAGCTTTTTGATGATAAATCAAAATTCGTTCACATGAGCGGAACCTGGAAAAAGGATGAAGAGCTCGAAATTATCAAAACCGGAAGTATCTGGTACAAAAAAGCGGATGTACACGATGTTGCAGTTGAGCTCTTTGATGACAATGCGATCATTTGGTCTCGCATTACGCTGTCAGCCATGGTTCGCGGAAATGAAGCAAATACAGAGTTTACAGTAACGGAAGTTTATAAAAAAGAAGGGAATGATTGGAAAATGCTGGCTCTTACTTTCAGCAGTGTGAGAGATACCCACGTAATCAAACATTAATGAAAACAACCCCATTCTTGACCCACCTGCTGCTGGCTTTTGTTTGTCTGATATCAGCCTGTTCGTCTACGCAAACCGAGCGCATCGATGCAGCTGTGCTAGCTGACATAGATCCGGGAAAAATTTTAATCTTGTATTTATCCCGAACGCAAAATACCAAGGCCGTTGCGGAAATGATACAGAGGAATGTTGGGGGCAAATTAGTCGCAATAGAACGGCAAAATCCATATCCGGAGAATTATCAGGCTACCGTTGCGAAGGTAGCAAGGGAAAATGAAACGGGTTTTCTGCCGCCTTTAAAAACAAAGATCGACAGCATTCAGAAATACGATGTGGTCTTTATAGGTTTCCCGACCTGGGGCATGCAGTTACCGCCACCGATGAAAAGTTTTTTGAAACAATACAACTTGAGTGGAAAAACCGTCATTCCATTTAACACAAACGGAGGTTACGGTATTGGCAGTACTTTCGAAACGGTAGCGCAATTGAGTCCGAATAGTACCATCCTCGAAGGCTACACAACCAGAGGCGGATTGGAAAGAGACGGACAGTTGCTGATGATTAAAGAGGAAAAGGCAAGGCAGACGGAGGCAGAGGTGAAGGCTTGGCTACAAAAACTTAAAATGATATGAAGCTGATCAAGGTATTATTATTCATTCTGACATTCATTTTCAATGAATTGATTGCTGGTGACAAAATGTTGGATACAGATGGTTTGGATGCCAAACAACAAAGCATTGTATCCATTTCAGCTTTTACAGCAAAAGGAGATTTGACAGGCTTGAAACTGGCACTGAACGATGGCTTGGCTGCTGGTCTTACCATCAATGAAATTAAAGAAGAGCTCATTCATTTGTCGGCCTACTGTGGTTTTCCGAGAAGCCTGAATGGAATTAATACATTCAGAGCCGTATTGGATGATCGTAAAATTAAAGGCGTCACTGATCCGGAAGGTCCGAAGCCACTAAAAGTAGCAGATAGCAATAAATACCAAACTGGTAAAAAAGTGCTGGAATCACTTACCGGAAGAGCCGAAACAGGACCGAAAACGGGCTACGCTGCATTTGTACCTGCAATAGATACCCTGTTAAAAGAACATCTTTTCAACGACCTCTTCACTCGTGGCATACTTGATTACAAGCAACGCGAACTCACAACGCTTTCTGCCCTGATCACATTAGGAGGAGTGGAGTCGCAATTGAGTGGACATTTGGGGATTTGTTTTAATCTAGGATTCAAAGCAAAGCAGCTCCGTCAGGTAATTTCTTTGATTGAAACCAAAATTGGGAAAACGGAGGCTGATGCAGGTAGGAAGGTTTTAGAGAAAGTGCTCGCTTCCAGAGACTAAGAAGCCGGGGCTAATAAGCTCGGCAGGTCTAAGTTCTCCTCTGAGAAGTGGGCTCTGTCAAATTCCCCTCCTTGGAGGGGTGCCCAAAGGGTGGGGTGGGTATAAATCAAACCAATCAGTAATCCCCTAATGATTTTGCGCTACCCTTATGTTTGATTTTCATACTTATCTGTTTGAATAACTTAAATTATTCAACCTGCCAAAACCTAAATTTGGATTATATTGAAATAGAAGTAGCTGCCTGAAATTCAGGCATAATTTTTGTGAACAACACATTCTTAAAACACTACTCATCATGGCGAAAATCACTTTAAATATTAACAAAAAAGAATACCCCTTGGAAGCTGATCCGCAGATGCCCTTGCTTTGGGCAATAAGAGATCTGGCTGGTCTGAAAGGTACCAAGTACGGCTGTGGCGTTGCTCAATGTGGCGCTTGTGTTGTTCATCTGAATGGCGAAGCTGTTCGCTCGTGCGTCACCAAAGTAAGCCGGGCAGTTGGCAAGCAGGTGGTCACCATCGAAGGTTTATCGGAAACGAATTCTCATCCCATACAAAAAGCATGGCAGGAAGTAGACGTGCCGCAATGCGGTTACTGCCATTCCGGACAGATCATGTCTGCGGTAGTTTTACTCCGCGAAAAACCAAATCCAACCGATCAGGACATAGACGATGCCATGGCGGGTAACATCTGCCGGTGTGGTACCTATCTGCGCATTCGTAAGGCGATACATGTAGCGGCGGAGGAGCAGAAGAAGCTGGCTCCGCAGGGGTAGGCATTACTTATAGTGATTTGACTTTAGACAAGTCGATAATTCTGACATTATTGCCCGCCCTTCGACTCCGCTCAGGGTGACAACGCCACGTCACTTTCATCAAGCCTTTAAAAATTAAGTTTGAGTTGCCCGGACGATTGTCAGATTGAGCGGAGTCGAAATCTGAGCCACAATCAAAGCTCTCCCAACCAACTTTTTAAACATTTTGGGTTGAATCAAAGGATTGTCACCCCCAAAACACTATTCACCATAACCTATCACCATGAAAAAAAATAAAAAAACTGAAAAGAAGAATATCTTCTCAGTTCAGGCAGCAACGGCACCGGTCGCCGCCCTCCTGTCCATGCTCATATTCATCGTCGCCGTGGGTGCGTCTGCATTCAGAAAGGACGATACGCCTGTGAAAGAAATCAAACTTAGCATGATTAACAGCGACAGTGTGGAATCTGTAAAAGCATTTGAAACGGTTTACAAAGTTTTGATGAGTCCGCGCTGTATGAACTGTCATCCGGCAGGGGATATCCCGTTGCAGGGTGACGACAGTCATTTGCATGCGATGGCGCCAAAACGTGGTGTCGATGGCAAAGGAGTGTACGCAATGAAATGTTCAAACTGTCATCAGGATACCAACACGCCTGGACTGCACACGCCTCCCGGAAACCCCGACTGGCATTTACCGCCAGCTGCTATGAAAATGGTTTTTCAGGGAAAGAGCGCACATGAGCTGGCTAAACAGCTGGTTGACAAAAAACAGAACGGAAACAAAGACACAAAAAAGCTGATAGAACATGCCGACGACGGTCTGGTGCTTGCTGGTTGGAACCCCGGCGAAGGAAGGACTTTGCCACCGGTGAGTCACGCTGAATTTAAAAAAGCATGGCTGACCTGGATCAAAAAAGGTGCTTATGCACCTAAAAAATAACACCACGCAACAGACAAAATCATGGACAATCAGACTGTATCAAGAAGAAATTTTCTGAAAACATCGGCTGTAACAGGTGCAGTGTTTTCGCTTGGCTTTTACTGGCCGAGCAATGCTAAATCTGCAAAGGTCATCAATACCGCCGATGCAAATAAATTTGGAGTTGAAATGAATTCCTGGGTGCACATTGATGCATCGGGTAAAGTCACCATTTTTGATCACCGTGCCGAAATGGGACAGGGATCTTACCAGGCCGTACCGCAGATCGTTGCCGAAGAACTGGAAGTGAATCTCAATGAAATTAACGTTGTATTTGCGCAGGGGGATGCGAAAAAATATGGAAACCAGGTTACCGGAGGAAGTTCTACGGTGCGTGGCTCATATAAAAACCTGTTGAAACTGAGTGCCACTGCACGTGAAATGTTGATTCAGGCGGCGGCAACCAAATGGAGCGTACCCAAACTGGAATGTTATGCCGAAGGAGGACACGTTTTTCACAAACCTTCCGGTAAAAAGTTTCACTACGGAGAGCTCGTTGAAGCGGCTTCAAAACTGGAAGCACCGAAAGATGTCGTCCTGAAAAAACGCTCGGAATACAAACTGATCGGCAAGCCATTGCGCCGTTTGGACACGCCGCTTAAAACCAATGGCGTTGCCGTTTTTGGACTGGATAAACAGATTCCCGGCATGATGTATGCGGCTGTTGAAAGAAACCCAAGACTAAGAGGTAAAGTAAAAAGCTTCGATGATACCGCGACGAGAAAGATCGTGGGTGTAAAGAATGTCTTCAAAGTGAAAATGGGTGTTTTCAATACCTATCGTGAAGGCGTTGCTGTTGTAGCGGATTCAACCTGGGCGGCTATTCAGGGGAAAAAAGCGCTGAAAGTGGAGTGGGACGATACCGGATTTGAACATCTGGATACTGAAACAATATACAAACGTCAGGCGGAAGCGCTGCAAACGCAGGAAGGTCTGGTATTTAAAAAGCAGGGTGAACCTACGGAGATCATCGCAAAAGCGGCGAAGAAAATTGACGTCACTTACGAGACGCCGTACCAATATCACGCTGCCATGGAGCCGCTCAACTGCGTTGCCCATTATCAGGATGACAAGCTCGAAATCTGGGGGCCAATTCAGGCGCCGGAGTGGGTGCAGGATTATATCAGCAAAGAAATGTCGATACCAAAAGAGAAAGTAACTGTGAATATGACTTTTCTTGGGGGAGGTTTTGGACGAAAAGCATTTATGGATTATCCGCATGAAGCGGCTGTGATCTCGAAGGAAATAAAAGCACCGGTGCAAGTAGTGTGGACCCGTGAGGATGATGCGACACAAGGACCATTTCGTCCCGGAATTACGTATCGATGTGAAGGCGTGATCAATAACGGTGAGATCGATGCCTTCAAGGTGAGGATGGCCGGACAGAATAATGATCACTGGCGTGGAGGCAAAAAAGACGTTGCCAACCGCAGTACTTCGGAAGGTTTTCTGAAACCATACACCGAGTCAATTAAAAACCTGGCGATCATGGATGTGCCATTTGAAACGCCGATCCCGACCATGTGGTGGCGGTCTGTGTACGCGTCCACAAACGGTTTTGCTTATGAAAGTTTTCTGGACGAACTGGCGCAGGAAGCTGGAAAAGATCCTCTGGAATTCAGAAGGGCGTATTTGAAAGAGGAGCGTTTACAAACATTGATTGATAAAGTTGAGCAGGTTTCCGGCTGGAAGAACAGGGCAAGGGGTGCAGGCTATGGTGTGGCGATTACGGAGTGTTTTGCCAGCACGGTGGCGCAGGTTGTGAAAGTTTCAAAAGCGCCGGGAGGCGGCGTGAAAATAGATCAGGTTTGGGCAGTGATGGATTGCGGCTGGTATGTAAATCCAGATACGATCAAAGCACAGATTGAAGGCTCCATTGTAATGGCGCTGGGTGCAGCCACCATTCACGAGGTCAAATTCAAAGATGGTAAGGCGGTTGACAACAATTTCAGTACCTATCAAATGCCACGCATCACTGATATTCCATCCATCGAAATCCACATTATGGACAACGACGAAGACGCCGGTGGAGTAGGAGAGCCCGGTTTACCACCCTTCGCCCCTGCACTTACGAATGCGATTTTTGATTTGACTGGGAAGAGGATTCGGAAGCTGCCGTTTAGTTTGATAGGGGTTTAGGGGGTTGGTTTGTTGGTTTATATAGTTTTCGTTGTTAAAAGGGTCGTTTCTTGCAGGGATGGCTCTTTTTGCAAATTATAATGTCCGATTTTTGAGGTCCAATAAGTCAAGGTAAGACCTATTACCGAGTGCGTGGGCTGGTCGAAAAAGCGGGGTGCGGGCATGGTATGAGCATGGAAGCATTTTTTCGACTTGATTTTTTTGTTACTTTTTGTATTAAGACAAAAAGTAAGGGAACTGGAAGCAAATTGTTATCACTCTTTCATAGTCATGCCGAACCATCTACACGTTGTTTGACTTAATGATAGAGAAATCGGTAAGCCGGTAGCGAAGTCACACAAGTTTTAACAAAATTACCAGCCACTTAACTATGTACCTATTTTAAGGTAAACGAAACGGACCGGCATATCGAGTTTGGCAACGTCATCCACTTCATGAGCAATGGAATTAGCCTCTCGCCCAGAAGCTCATCACTGGTCATCCGCTGAATTCTAGGAATCTGCTAAGGATGAGTTTGGTATTTTGACGCATTATGATGAGCGTTTTTAAACGCCGTTTCCCAATAAGTCCTGGCACTGGCAATGGTTTGAGAACTAAGGAGGCGAATGACACCATCGCACCTCCTTAGTCCTACTACTGGAATTCGATTATCTGGTTAAGCGTTTGATCGTTAATTATTCAACCCATTTTTAGTTTCACCACTTATCAAGTCCCAACAATTTTCGGCCAAGCGTTGAAAGTTCTGCTGTTTGATATTTAGTTTTTTCAAAATTCCTTGGATCACCGGGGAACGCATATCCTTCCGGCGCTACCCTGTCTCTCCATGAAGTGATCCGCCATTGGCGCAGCGCCTCATCTTCTTCCTGCGCGGGCATCATGGCAATATATTGCGCAATTCGAACTTTGTCTTTGCTGCGGTTAGCACGAATGCCATGAGGTTGCGAACTATTGAATATGAGCAAATCGCCTGCATTCATTTTAACTTTAACAGGCTCAAAACCAGTAGTGTCCGGTTTGAAATGATTGCGATCTTCCGGTTGAGTCAATTTCCAGGTATCGTATGTGCGGAACAATTCCGGGATGCATTGAAAGCCTCCCATATTCTCGTCGTCTTGATCGGCCAGCGCAAGTACGCCCTGTACATTTTGAGGCTTCGTTTCCGGATCGTAGTCCCAGTGAATGAATCCTTTGTATTCAAAACCCGGCCGAAGCGGAAAATTCAGATTGGCGCGATCTATCGTCACCCACAACTTTTCCGTACCCCATATATCTGTAAAAGCCTGATGTATCTTTGGAAACTGGCGATTGTTCCACAACTCCTGGTGATTATAAACTTCAACCATGCCCGTGTTCGTAAGCTCTTTCATTTGCATTTCCGCACGTGGCACCGTGTACCATGTTTCCGAATCATTCGGATCTTTCTCCTCAAACTCCCATAAAAATTCAGCCGTCCTTTTAGCCATTTCTTTGGGCACAGCCTCCTTTATCACGACATATCCGTTGGTGATCCAGAAATCCCACTGCTCCTCCGTCAAAAGTTGTAAAGGTTTTCCATTGCTACGGTCGTTCAGCCTCACTGTGCTCGACTTGGCAGTGGATGGGTTGCCGGGAATATCCGTATGGGCATTATCGGGGATCATAGTCGGAGCCATTGTATGAGTTTTCATATTTTTGATATTTTATCGTTATTTAATAGGACAAATTTACAGTTCAGCATCTCCTCGGACTACCTTTGAGATAACCACTATTTGCTCTGCATTGACAACTTTACTAATTTGAATATCATTTTATGCAAATTCAGCATAATACATCATCGTCATAACCATGAAAATCATACGGGAAGAGATAGAACCCAATCAAGGCAGCTCCTTCAATGTGTTGTTAACTCCTGGGCTGTACGATACCTTTCTATGGCATTTTCATCCTGAATATGAGATCGTTTACGTGGAAGGGACGAGCGGTACGCGCCATGTCGGCGACCACATCTCGGTGTATGAAGGAAGCGATTTGGTTTTTATTGGTCCAAATATCCCACACCTCAACTTCGACTATGGGGTAAGAACTGAATGTGAACAGGTAATTATTCAAATGAAGGAGTACTTTTTGGGAAAAGAATTTCTGAATATTCCGGAGTTTTCAGCGATCAGAAGCCTGTTTGAAAAATCACATTATGGCTTGTCATTTTCGGGAGCGACGAAACAACTGGTTGGCGAGAAATTAAAGAAACTTCCCGAACTGGATCAATTCGACCGGCTTTTGTCGCTTATTCAGATATTGAGAATCCTTGCCAATTCGGAGCATATGCAGGTATTGAATACCAAGCCGGCAGCTAATAAGTCATTTGAACGGGAGCAGCAACGTATGGATTTGATATACAGATATGTAGAGCATCGCTTTGACCAATCGCCTGATGTGAATGAGGTGGCCCGGGAAGTTAACCTGACGACCGCCGCTTTTTGTCGCTTTTTCAAAAAGAATTCTAAAATGACTTTCACCGATTTCGTGAATCAATATCGCATCAATCAGGCTAAAAATTATCTTTTACAAGACAAAACAGTTTCTGAATCCTGTTTTGCGGTAGGCTTCGAAAGTCTTTCGTATTTCAATAAATTGTTCAAAAGTTTAGTCGGGGAAAATCCTTCTGAGTTTAAAAAGAGACATTTTAGGGGTTAATACGGTCTTTTGGGCGGTTAGGTTTTAGTTTGCCAACAAGGTCGATCTATGTTATGTAATAATAGCTAAGTGATTCACTACTAGGGTGTCAAACAAGATATACATGGGTAAAAAGTAGAAGTCCCAAAGATTTTTTTATGATCTCATGAAACCATTACGACCTGATTGTGTTAAAAGCGAGCCAAAGAGTTCAGTATATGGTATCTAATGAGCACATAGAAAGTAAGTTTAGAAACTCCCGTCGGTTGGCAGGTGCCAATGGAGGTGAATAGATTGTAATTTTGAACGGGGTCTACCAGGCGGGTACCATATAAGACTGGAATCCAAGCATTAGCAGTATTGGGAGGCATTTATTCCAAGAGTGATATACTTTGAACCCGGCTAATTATCTGGATTTTTACATAGAATTTTACAACAGATACTATGGTCATCTGATGGGAATTCACATTTACTACTATATTTGACAAAGTTGCTATGGAAATCAAAGGAACGTATAACAAGGAGTATAGTTGAAGTAGTAGTGCAATCAGACATAATACTAGAAAACCACATGATAAGTCCTGTTTTTGAAGTTTACAAACTAATAGATTACCTGAACAAATCTATTCCCTGTTACAGAAGGGAATTCTATAAAATATGTATTGTGGAATCTGATAGCAAAATTCAATTTGTAAACGATTCACATCTATTGGACAAACCGGCGCTTTTATTTGCCAATCCGATGACTCCCTATGACTGGGAGGGAATTTGCTCAGTTCGATCAGGGTATATCTGTATCTTCAACCTGGAATTTTTAGAAAATAGTGACCTTCTAAAAGACGCATCCATGGCGTTATTAGCAATGAATGGCGTTTACTATCCGGATCAAAATCAATTTGATGTCATCTCAGCACTTTTTGAAAAGATGTTGAGCGAACAAGGTTTAGGAGCTCACATAAAAAGTAAATTGCTTCCCATGTATGTGAAAATGATACTTATGGAAACCTCCGAAATGCCTACCGAGACCGTTTGGAGTCAGCCTATTGAATCTTCCTCTAGACTAACATCATTATTTTTAGAGCTTTTAAATGAGCAATTTTACAACAGTGATAAAGATCTGGATATTGTAAAAATGCCGAGTGAGTTTGCCGATAAACTTCACATACACACCAATCATCTAAATAGCTCTGTTCAAGCTACATTGGGTAAAGCAACAACCGTAGTGATACAAGAAAAAATAGTCCATGAAGCTAAGAAGAAGTTGAAGAACACCAACTGGACAATTTCAGAAATTTCCTCTTTTCTTGGATTTGATTATCCAAATAGTTTTACCAAATTCTTCAAAAAGCATACTGGTGTTGCCCCTCAATTCTACAGGCGATAAATCTTTGATTTGGATACATAATGCTGTTGAAAGGATAGTCCCTTGCCACAATTAATCTTCTAATTTTACCGTCGCTTCGTGCAGCTAGCTTTATTTATCATGATGTAAATGATAATGTGATGCTACTGTATTGATAGTGTGTTTGAAATTATTGACCGATAGATGTGCGCTGGCGGATCTAATCGTTGTATGTGGCTTCCATAAATACCAAATTGGTCAATGCTCTGTTTCAAATAATTGACAAACAAATACTTATATGGAAATTAAGAACGCAAGAATCTTGATCACCGGTGGAGCTACCGGGATGGGCTATGAAATGGCAAAAATGTTTAAAGAGAAGGGAGCTGAGGTGCTTATATGCGGTCGTACAGACAAAACAGTACAAGAAGCAGCAAAAGAGTTGAGCATTTTAGGGTTTACTGCGGACGTTGCCAATGAAAAAGATGTCGATAGCCTATTCAAGTTTATTGAGGAAAAATGGAATGGTCTTGATGTGTTAATTAATAATGCAGGGATCGGGTATTTCAGTGAACTGGTTTCAACTACTACAGAGGATTTTACCCGTGTCTGGGATATCAATGTAAAAGGAGCATTTATGGTGGGTAGAGAGGCTGCCAAAATTTTCGTTCGTCAGGACAAAGGAAATATTATCAATATCGGTTCAACAGCCAGCTTGTACGGATTTGCAAATGGCTCTGCTTATGTGGCCAGTAAGTTTGCATTAAAGGGAATGACTGAATGTTGGAGGGCTGAACTTCGAAAACATAATGTGAGAGTAATGCAGATAAACCCGAGTGAGGTTGTTACCGATTTCGGAGAAAAGTCGGGTTATGGCTCAGATAAAAACGGAAAGAAATTAACAGCATCCGAAATTGCGCACGTTGCGCTGTCTATGTTGGCAATGGATGATGTAGGATTCATCACCGATGCTACTGTTTGGGCTACCAATCCGTAATGAAAACTGTACACTAGATGAGCTCACAGCTTGTGCCATTCTGACAAAGTTTAAGTTCTGTTTCAAGCTATTAAAATATATATGCATTACGTGGGCTATTTCACAAAAGTTAAAATCGCCCATTTTTGAAAGCGTACAACTCCCTTTATTATTTGGCGACGAGAATGTAAAATGGGCTTTTAAGGTCCGATAGATATCCCCTTTCTCACTATTTTTTAATGTTAAGAACCAAGATACTAGTTTCGGAAAAGTGAAATTAACTAATAAACAAGCCATTATCTTTCAACAACTATGACTGTATTAAATGTAAATGAAAAGGCATACGAGATTGATGCATCGAAAGATATGCCACTACTCTGGGCACTAAGAGATTTGCTTGGACTGACAGGCACTAAGTTTGGATGCGGGGTGGCGCAATGCGGTGCTTGCACTGTACACCTTGACGGCGAGGCCGTACGTTCATGTGTGACCAAGATTGAAAGGGCGGTAGGAAAGCGTATCACGACAATTGAAGGACTTTCCCCTGATAGTGACCATCCACTTCAAAAGGCATGGATTGAATTTGATGTACCTCAGTGCGGCTACTGTCAATCCGGTCAAATCATGTCAGCGGCCGTGTTACTAAGGGAAAATCCTACGCCAACAGATCAGGATATTGACGATGCTATGGCTGGTAATATTTGTAGATGTGGTACTTACCTCAGGATAAGAGCCGCGATTCATCAAGCAGCAAAAATGCAAAGGGAGGGCAAAAAATCATGAACAGACGTAATTTTATTCAATCCGGTGCTTTATTCGCTGGCGGATTGCTAATCTCTTTTAAAATACCAACAGCTAAAAAAATGGCTGCTTTGGGTGAGGCTAAGGCAGGGGTTCCATTTTCTCCAAATGCTTTCCTGAACATCGGAACAGATAATTCCATCACGGTCGTTCTCAGTCACGTTGAGATGGGTCAGGGTATTTGGACCACGCTTCCCATGTTAATAGCAGAAGAACTCGACGTTAGTCTTGATCAGATTACGGTAAAGCATGGTGGTGCAGACAAAATCTTCGATCATACGCTTTATGGTGTACAAATCACCGGAGGTTCAAGCACTACCTGGTCTGAGTTTGACCGTTACCGTAATGCAGGTGCGACTGCACGAACGCTCTTGACTCAGGCAGCATCCAAACGCTCAGGCATTCCTATCCAGGATTGTAAAACCGAGAATGGTACTGTTACTGCTGGTGAAAGGAAATTCACCTATGGTGAGCTGGCTGCTGATGCTGCACTTTTACCAGTACCTGAAAATATTCCCTTACGCAATAAAGCTGATTGGAAGTACATTGGTAAAAGTATCAAGCGTCTGGATGCAAAGGTAAAAACCAATGGCGAGGCAATTTTCGGCATGGATATTCAATTTCCCGGCCTGTTAACAGCAATAGTGGTACATCCGCCTGTGTTTGGTGGCAAGGTTAAGTCCTTCAATGACAGTAATTCCAAAGCCGTAAGTGGTGTAAGGCAGGTGGTAAAAATACCAACGGGCATTGCCATCATTGCAGATCATTATTATGCAGCGCAACAGGGTAAAAAGGCTTTACAGGTTATATGGGAAAGTAGTTCAAATGCCGGACTATCAACAATCAAACAAACCGCAGCCTACAAAAAACTGGCAGCCACCAATGGCCAGACAGTACAAGAAAAAGGTGATGCAGGAGCGGGGCTCTTGAAATCAGTCAAAACACTGAAAGCGGAATATGTGTTTCCATATTTGGCCCATGCACCTATGGAGCCGTTAAACTGCACGGTCAAATTAGAAAAAGACAGTTGCGAGATCTGGACAGGCACACAAATACCCACCACTGACCAGGCAGCAGCAGCTAAAATATTGGGCCTGGCCCCTGAAAAGATAAAGATCAATGTTCCATTTTTAGGTGGTGGATTTGGCAGAAGGGCTACACCTACATCTGATTTTGTTTCCGAAGCAGTACACATTGCCAAAGCTTGCGGCAAACCTGTAAAATTGGTTTGGAGCCGTGAGGATGATATAAGAGGCGGTTTTTACCGACCTTTTGTTGTCCATAATGTAACCACAGGCCTGGACCAGAACGGAATGCCAACCGCCTGGAAGCATAACATTGTGGGGCAATCCATTATGAAGGGTGCTGCCAATGTATTGGGAGAGCTGAAAACCCCGATTGACGACACCTCAGTTGAAGGCGTTAAAGGCTCACCATATCTGACTAGCATCCCGGATCATTTTGTGGGATTGCATACTACCAAAGAATTGATACCTGTGCTTTGGTTCCGTTCAGTTGGGTATACCCATACTGCTTACGTAATGGAAACCATGATGGATGAACTTGCCCACAATGCCGGGAGTGATCCGGTTGAGTACAGGCGGGGCTTCTTTAAAGAGCATCCGCGACACTTAGCAGCGCTGGATCTCGTTGCCGAAAAGGGCAATTGGAAAGAAGCATTGCCCGCAGGCAGGTTTAAAGGGGTAGCAGTGGCTGAGTCATTTGGCAGTTATGTGGCCTCCATAGCAGAAGTAAGTATCTCGAACGGTCAGGTAAAAGTACATAAGATCGATTGTGCTATTGATTGCGGATTAGCAGTTAATCCGGAAGGTGTTAAAGCACAGGTTGAAAGTGGGATCATCTTTGGCCTGACAATGGCGCTTTATGGTGAAATTTCCATAAAGGACGGAAAAGTACAGCAAAATAACTTTTATGACTACAAGATTGGCCGTATACATGAGTCTCCTGAAATAAATGTGTACATCGTTGACAGTGATGACAAAATGGGCGGAGTCGGAGAATGTTCTGTTCCGCCAACTGCTCCCGCCATTGCCAATGCCATTTTTGCTGCAACTGGAAAACGGGTATACAATCTGCCGTTAATGAATCATCAACTTTTAGCAAAAAAATAAAAAGACCCAATGATGAGCAACCTATTCAAGAAAATAGCATCGAAAAAGTCAGGGGCGCGCATTGCACTGGCAATAATAGCCATCAGCATATTTACTGCTTCTGTTGGTCGTGAAGTATACTTTACTAAGGTTTCCGTAGTTCCAAAAAAAGATAGCGTTGCCTCTGTAAAAGCATTCATGCAAGTTTATGAGGTACTAACACACCCTCGATGCATGAATTGCCATCCTGCCGGTGATATTCCTCTCCAAGGAGAGGATAGCCATCTGCACGCCATGCTGCCGAAGCGGGGTGTAGACGGAAAGGGTGTATACGCTATGAAATGTAGTAATTGTCATCAACCCACCAATTCCCCCGGATTACATACACCTCCGGGTAACCCTAATTGGCATCTGCCACCTGCCGACATGAAAATGATATTTCAGGGCAAGTCGCCAAGAGAGTTGGCCAAACAACTTCTCGACCCGGCAACAAATAGTCATAAGACCCATGAGCAGCTGATCGAGCATGTGAGTTTTGACAAACTGGTAGTAGGCGGATGGAGTCCCGGTGAAGGAAGAGAATTGCCTCCGGGGACACACAAGGAGTTTGTCGCAAAGTTTAAAACCTGGATTGAGACTGGTGCCTATGTGCCGTCAGCAGATGCGAAAGCACCTATCAAAAAAAATAGATGAGAGGGAGCAAGAGTTTTATGAAGACATGCAGTGATTATTTCCGTATCTGGGACGGCAGTAAAAGGATAAAAAGGAGCAGAATAAGTTTTTTGTCGCGATTGTATTAATTAAAATAATTTCAAGATATTGCTAATCATAATGCAGTGTCACTCAATTGATAAATATCAGTTCACGCTATGTTTACAGGAAGAAGGTATACACCTTTGGTTTTTTTTAAATGGACGTTACGCAAAACTTTATGTTTTTTTTTGATAGCCTCAATTCCTACAATTCTTTACGCTTTTGGCTGGCATTTTCTTTCGCTACCTTGGCAACCAGTGGCATTATTGGGTACGGCATTAGCTTTTAGCGTCGGGTTCAAGAACAATGCTAGTTACGGAAGATTGTGGGAAGCCCGTCAGATTTATGGAGCCATCATCAACGACAGCCGAAGTTTTGCATTCACGCTAAGAGACACTTTGGGCGGAAAGGAGGATAAAACCGTGAAAATGATGTTTTACAGGCATTTCGCCTGGCTTACTACTTTGCGTTTTCAATTGCGTGAATTTCGTCCTTGGGAAAACACCAAAAATAGAAGCAATAAGGATTTTTCAGAAGGAAATTTTGTCATTCCGGAATGGGAAGGTAAAGTAGAGGAAGAACTGAAACAATATCTAAACGATGAGGAACTTACCTACATTTTGTCGAAGAAAAACAAATCAACACAATTAATCGCATTACAATCTGAGACTTTAGGGAAACTAAAAAAAGAAGGTACTTTGAGCCATATTGAATGGTTAGAGCTTCAAAATTGCATTACCCGTCTGATTGACGACCAAGGTAAGGCGGAAAGAATTAAGAACTTTCCGTACCCTCGAAATTTTGAAACGGTAATGACTTTTTTGATGTATATTTTTATTTTTCTACTTCCATTTGGATTGCTAAAAGAATATGCAGGTTTAGGAAAGGGTACTTTTTTAGAAGACTATACTATTTGGTTTAATATTCCTTTTACTGCGCTGATTACTTGGGCTTTTCATATTTTAGATACCATTGGAGAAAGTTCTGTAAATCCTTTTGAGGGTAATCCGAACGACGTGCCGATAACCCAAATTAGCCGCATGGTGGAAATTGATATGAAAGATATGTTAGACGACAAAAATTTACCACAACCTTTATCAGCACAGAATAATATTTTAATGTAATAAATGCCTTTATGATAGAGAGTTTTGTATTTTATTTAGCATTAGTGATGGTCATTATTTTTGCCATAATGCTTGCTAAAAAATTGAAAATTGCATACCCGATTTTATTGGTTGTTGCGGGTCTTCTCATCAGTCTCATACCGGGAATTCCCACGATAAAGATAGAGCCGGAATTGATTTTTATTATTTTTCTGCCGCCACTTTTATACGAGGGTGCTTTTCAAATTTCTTGGAAAGAATTATGGAAAATGAGAGGCGTCACTGCAAGTTTTGCTTTCATTATTGTTTTTCTTACCGCAATTATAGTCGCATTTGTAGCCAATTCTTATATTCCCGGATTTTCGTTGGCATTAGGATTTGTTTTAGGCGGAATTGTTTCGCCACCGGATGCGGTTAGTGCAGGAGCAATTCTTAAATATGTAAAAATACCAAAGAATTATTCCACCGTTTTGGAAGGCGAAAGTCTTCTGAATGATGCTTCTTCTTTGATTATTTTTCGTTTTGCATTAGTAGCAGTGGCAACCGGACAGTTTATTTGGCAGGATGCCGCCCTAAGTTTTAGTTGGATGGTGTTCGGTGGTGTTGCTATCGGATTGGCTTTAGGTTTTATCTTTTTGAAGATTCATAAAATATTTCCTACCGATGTTAATATGGATGTCATTCTAAGTTTGGCAGCGCCTTACGTGATGTATATCGCAGCAGAGGAAGTTCATTCTTCAGGTGTGTTATCTGTGGTATGCGGTGGTTTATTTCTTTCAGTAAGAAGACACGAATGGTTAAAAACGCCTGAATCTCGCTTAAAAGGGTTTAATGTTTGGGAAAGTTTTACTTTTTTAATTAATGGTATTGTCTTCCTGATTATTGGACTAGATTTGCCAGAAATTTCAGAGGGATTAAAAAACGAAGGCATCGGAATTTCAGAAGCAATCGGATATGGATTAATCGTTACAGCAATATTAATCGTTGTTCGTTTTATTGCTTCTTATGTAATTGTACTAACACTTTTGTTAGTGCGAAACTTCATCAACGTTGCAGACCCTAATCCAGAACGTAAATCTCCGATACTTTTCGGTTGGACGGGAATGCGTGGCGTGGTTTCATTGGCAGCGGCCTTGTCCATTCCTGTAACGCTCGACAACGGACTGCCATTTCCTCACAGAGACCTTATTTTGTTTATCACTTTTGTTGTGATACTTGTGACATTGATACTTCAAGGATTGACACTTCCGGCATTAATCAACTATTTGAAAATTCCGGTAGAAACGCCTTATCATTTATCTGAAAAAGAAGCCAGCTTAGTTTTGCAAAAAGGAATGAAAGACGTTGCCTTATCCTATCTCAGCGAAAATTTCAGAAGCGACCAAGATAAAAATCTCTACATCAAAAATATGATAACCCGATGGCAGAAAAATGAAGATGAAGAATCCATATTTACACTCTCGGAGGAAGGCAAAGAAATCTATTTCGCCACAATGGAAAAACAACGTGAATGGCTAAGAAAAGAGACAAGAGATAATCCGCTCATCGACGAGGAAGTTACCAGGCATTACCTTCTAAAACTTGATTTGGAGGAAGAACGGTTGAGGATTGAGTAAGGTCATTGATTGACGTTTCAGAAAACTAGCAATTACATGTGGTGGTGTCATAGTTCAGATACATTTGATCGACTCGGGGCAGTATGGCTATTATACTACGTCTTTTGCTACGTTGGGTAGTAATTCATTCTTACTGCCCTTATAATGTGCGAAGCTCTTCGATATGTTTGTGCCATCAGCAATGTTCAACTTGCGAAGTTTCCCGAAAATTCTGGCGGAGTGTGGAATGGTAGCGAAGCAGGAAGGGCGGGAAAGATTTTGCGAAGCGAAGCTCGGAGATCTGAAATTCGGAGCGCTCCCTGGATATCAGATTACAGCGTGCACTTACCTGCACTCACCTCACACCCCACCACGCACCTCCTTGGGTGAATAACCAAATTGCTTTTTAAAGGCATAGGAAAAGTGGGACAAACTTTCAAAACCCAGTTCCAGATAAATGGTTGAAGGTCTTTTGTGGTCCTTCTCGATCTGGAAGTGGGCCTCGGTGAGCCGCCGGTTTTGTAGCCAATGGCGTGGCGGCATCCCGAAGGTTTTGTCGAAGTCGCGTTTGAAGCCTGCCAGACTTCTCCCCGTCAGTCTGGCGAAATTTTCTACCGGAACATTGAATTTGAAATTGGCCTGCATAAACTTTTCCAGATCAATCTTGTGTGGCTCGGAGAAGTCGAACAGAAAGTAGCGCAGATCAGGTTTCAGCAGCAATAAGAGTTCTATTGCTTCCTTTACCTTCAACACACTCAGCGGATGGTCAATGTCTTTCGCATTTTGTGTATATGGGATCAATGAGTCGAAAAAACCTTTCAGGTAGGCGCTTTCAGGCATCAGGATATTTGATTTTCCGTTATACCTTGCCGTTGTTTCCAATTGCTTTTCCAGAGCATATTCCCGTAAAGTATCTTCTTTCAGAATGAACATCAGCGCCTTGTAATATTCATTATTTTTCGGTGTTTTGGTGGTTTTGACAAACTGGTGTTTTTTCACCAGATACACATTACCAGGTTTGGTGGTGATCCGGTCACTGGAAGTTTCAAACGTCATTTCGCCTGAGATTTGCAGTAATAAGACGCTCTCGACAAGCAGGTTATCATACTCCGTTTGCTTTGCTGTATCCAGAGAATAGACGATAGAATCCGAAAATAGGTTATCTGTCTGTTTTTTCATTTTAATGATTTATTTACTCAGGCAAGCCCACCATTTTTGCACTTTCTTTCCATAACAAATCTATGATAGCGTCGTTTTGCGCCAGTTGCGAAGGATCAGGAAAAGTAAGTTTCCCCCGGACCAGCGATGCGTAAATTTTACCATCCGGTAGCGCGACTTTTCCCAATGCAAGTTCTGCCAATGCTTCTCCCGAACGTTTTGCCGTGCCCATAAAGAATGCGGGTTTAAAGATACTAATTACATAAAACAACGGACGGATCGCGGATACTATCATCTGTAAAAATGCAGATTGTTTGCCCATTAACGATGTGTCACCGGTTAGCCCCGGATTGTATGCAACCACACGAATGTGTTTGTCTGCTTCCAATTTCGTTAAAAGCGCACGTGCCGTTAGCATATTAAGGAGTTTTGTGGCTGCATAAAACGCCATTCCTTTTGGACTCGTTTCGGTCGGGTATGCCAGGTCTCCTATGTTCAAAGTTTTTGGGCCAAAAGGAATTACATCAGGATCATGTGCATCGCTCGTCGTGACAACCACTCTGCCACCTTTTGCCAGATTTGGCTCCAACAGCCTTACCAGTAAATAATGAGCAAGGTGGTTTGTCGCGAATGTCAGTTCAAAACCCTCTTCGCTGCGGAGTTGATTATCAGTTGCCTGGATCCCGGCGTTTAATATCAGAACATCTATTTTATCCTGACCCAAACTTTCTTTTACCTTGTCGGAGAAAAAACGGACACTTTTTAAGGAAGAAAGGTCAAGCGAAATTATCTCCGTTCGTTCGGGCAACGCGCGGCCAGTTCCCCGTGCACCAACATATATTTTCGTGTTTTGCAGGTTTGTAAAGTGCTTCAGGGCCTCTGCACCAATCCCCGCCGTAGCTCCGGTCATGACTATATTCATTGCAAATTGATTTTTTGTTCGGATGTAAAGGTCATGCAAATAAGAGATGTGAACTTGCTTGTATGGCTCAATTTTATGTCGTGTATGGCTCAAATCGTTTATACACGATATGCTGATCGGCATTCAGGTCAGGTATTGGAATAAGGAGAATTCAAGCTTTTCGGTCTCTGTGTTTTTTAAGGTCGGAGTTACGAATTTTAGGTCCCAGATGGAATACCGCATTTAATAAAATATCAAACGCTTGAAGGCGACAAGCAAGCAGGTAAATTGTTTTCCGGTGAGCCCGCAGGCCTTGCAGAAAACCCGAATTGGAAGTACAAAAAAAGAACATGCCATGATGGAAACGTGCGGAACACATTCAGGAGACGGGTTGGTGCATGCATTTTGTAGGCAGAGAAAAGTAAGTGTCGAATGGTATTTAGAGAATATTTATTGTTAATTTTCGCTTAGTATTTATAATTAAAACTTAATTCCTATTCAGCATGAAAACTAAACAATACATTTTTCTAGTGCTTATCGCGGTCAGTGCATTGTCAATTGCGGCGCGGCATGCATTAAAGGCAGAGGATTTGGTTGGAACCTGGAAATACATGATCAGCGATGTTCCCGAGCAGTATCAAACGGGGTCTTTTGTATTTGAACAAAAGGACAATAAAACGGTGGGATATGTAGATAGCGGTGAAAAGAATGAAATGAAGGAACTGACTGCTGAACAGGGGAAAGTTACTTTCACAACTGAGAGCCAGAACGGCGCTTTTAAATACAGTTTCACGCAAACCGGAGATACTTTAACGGGAACAGTTGCTTCCCAATACGGAGATTTCGCGATCAAGGCTGTCAGACAAGCTAAGTAGTTTCTGGTTTCTAAACTGGTTTGAAAATCATTTATTGTTTGTTACAATGATGGAACAATTGGTGAAATTCTTTCATGGCGGCGGTTCGGAAGAGGATTTTGAGGCTGATGAAAAACTGGTTTCTTCGTTAAAAAAGGAATTAGGTGCAGATTATGTGCTTCAATATCCTTTTTTGCCAAACGACGGATCGCCGGACCTGGGACGGCGCAGGCAAATCAGCAGCGAAATTGCTGCTGGTGATGATGGGGTTATTTTGGTAGGGCATTCATTTGGAGCATCCATGTTGTTGGTCTGCCTGTCCGAATCCGATGTACGTAAGCATATAGGAGGCGTTTTTCTTCTGGCAACACCTTTTTGGAAAGGAGAGGAGGATTGGGTTCAACCGTTTAAATTGAATGCCGATTTTGCCGAAAAAATAGATAAAAATATCCCGTTGTTTTTCTATCACTGCCGCGATGACGAAGAAGTACCATTTGAACAGCAGTCAGTTTACCGGAAACACCTGCCATGGGCGAGTTTCCACGAAGTTCCTGCTGGTGGGCATCAGTTCAATAACGACCTCAGAAAGGTGGCTGAGGATATAAAATCACTTGGTGAGCGGGGTTTGCTCTAACAGAAAGAACTGGTGCATTCTAACGCCAACCGGGCTTCAATTGAAAATGCAGTGGAACGGGGAATTAAACACCTCCCGGCTTCACTGCATTTTTTTTCTGATTACTTAAATACGCACACCATTCAGCGCTCGCTTGTTCGTTTGCATATTCGGAAAGCTCTGTCAACAGATGATCCGTTTCTCCTTCCTGATCTAGTGTTTGCTGCAACAGATCTGCCGCTCACATGCACAACTTAAAATAGAATCAATTCTGGTTGAGAAGCATGCTTTCTGCTTCTCAATATCTTCTACCTGTATTCAATATTAAAGTGCAAGACTCGAAATAGCGGGGTTATTGCTACGGTCCAGCCAGAATCTGCAAATGGCTTGAACTGTGGTTTTAAGCTGTAAAAAATCCGTTGGCTTGTCAAGCACGGCATTAGCTCCTGCTTCATAACATTGGCGCACCTGTTGCTCGGAAATGTAACTGCTCATGATCACAACGGGAATGTCAGTTGCGGCATCACCGCCATCCACAGCAGAACTTTTAAGTATCTTCAATAATTGTAATCCATTCATTTCGGGCATATTAAGGTCCAGCACCACAAGTGCAGGCAAGTTTTCTGCTTTCTTAGCCTGCAACACCTTCATGTGCTTATGGCACGCTTTCGCATTCTCAAAAAACTTCACCGAATAAGGTGTGGCGAGTTCTTTCATAAGCTTAAAAAAAAGAAACTGGTAATCGGCATTGTCGTCGACAACGAATATTTCACGGATCATAATTAGGGTTGCAAATACATCTTGGAGAAATACATACATCATAAAGCCACTCACCGTGCAAATATCCTGTACTATTTACATTTGAAAGCCAATCCGGTTCGGTTTTATCATCTTAAGGCTTCCATCTATTGCAACTGTTTTCGTTTCCTGGCCTTATACTCCGTTGGTAACATATTGAACTTAGCTTTAAATGATTTGGCAAAGTAATTTGGCGCGGTGAATCCTGTCATGTACGAAATTTGTGAGATGCTCAGGTCACTGTTTTCCAGCAATACAGCCGCTTTTTCCAGCTTGATGGAGCGAATGAATTCTATCGGTGTTTGTCCACTCATTTCAAGTACTTTGCTGTACAGGGTTCCCCGGCTCATGCCAACGTGTTTGCTGAGATTTTCGACGCTAAGCTGGGAAGTGTGGAGGTTGTCTTCGATATAGGACAGCATGTCCTTAAGCAATTTTTCCTGACTCGATTCAATCTGAGGATCCTGACCTGACACCTTAATATGCCTGGAATAGACACCTTTCAAAAGCCTGTTCAACAGGATCAGATTGTTGATTTTAGCATTCAGAATATCGAAATTGAATGGTTTGGTGAGATAGTCATTCGCTCCCGAATTGAGACCTTCGAGCTGCTGCTGTTCGCCAGTTGAGGCTGTGAGTAAAATGATTGGAATGTGTTTTGTCCTTTTATCGCCCTTTATTTTCTGGCTCAGTGTAATACCATCCATTTCCGGCATGGCTATGTCGCTCACGATCAGTTCAGGATGATGACTGAGCGTTTTTTGCCAACCTTCCTTTCCATTTACCGCCTCTATCACATGATAGTATGGCATCAGGCTTTCTTTAAGGTATTGCCTGAATTCCTCATTGTCTTCAATGATAAGCACGATTGAGGGTTCTTCAAGCTCAGATTTTTCCTGGGACATCACTCTGGTTTCCATACCGGCGTTTGCCCTTTTTTCGTCAGACAATTGCGGTTCAGCCATGGGAACCGATATACAATCTGATGCAACGGGAAGCTGAACGGTGAATGTGCTTCCAACGCCCGGGTGGCTTGCCACGGAAATATTTCCCTTGTGCAACTGGACAAATTCGCGCACGATGGACAGGCCAATGCCGCTGCCTTGGTTGAGCACTGTGAGATCGGTATCGTTTTGGAAAAAGCGTTCGAAAATCTTGTCGTGTTTATCCTCCGGAATACCAATGCCGTTGTCGGCTACGGCGATGGAAAGCCCGTTCCCATCCGAATTTGAATGCTCAAATATTTCGAGTTTCACCGTGCCTCCTTTCGGGGTAAACTTAAATGCGTTCGAGAGCAGGTTGAACAGGATCCGTTCCAGTTTTTCGGAATCGAAATCCATCATAAGTTGTCGGATATCACTTTCAATTTTAAACTGAATTCCTTTCCTGATGGAGAGGTCGGTGAACTGCTCGCAGGTTTCACGGATAAATGAAATGATGTCTTTCCGGTTAAGATCCAGCGTAAGCTCCTGCTGCTGCATATTTTTGAAATCGAGCAGCTGGTCCACAAGGTTGAGCAACCGTTTTGCATTTCTTTTTATGGCAACAACAGGAGGGTTCAATTCCGTTTTTTGCGTCTTGACCAGCAGATTTTCAACCGGTGCGAGGATCAATGATATCGGTGTCCTGAACTCGTGGCTCAAATTGGTCAGGAATTTAATTTTTAGATTATCCAGTTCCTTCGCCTGCTTCTCTTCCGCCCGTTGCTGTTGCTCTTTAAATTGTCTTTGCAATTTTTGAATGCCCCGGCGTCTCATATAAAACACAATGGCAAACGGCGTAAGGATGTAGAGGATGTAAGCATAAATTGTCAGGTAAAACGGCGGCTTCACAACCACCTGCACTGAAGTGGTCTGAGGACCCCAGTTGATGCCATCACCGCTCGCCTGAACTTCAAACACATATTTTCCTGGGCTCAGGTTGGTGTAGCTTGCCGAGTTGGCCAGCCCGGTTTCGTTCCAGTCGGTGTGCATTCCCACGAGCCTGTGCCGGTAGTGTACCTGCCGGGGATTTGTGTAGTCGAGTGCGGCAAATCCCACAGAAAAATTCTGCTTGTAATCAAGGCTGATCGTTTTGGCAACGGAAATGTCGGCATCGATAAAATTGGAATCTGCCGGCGTAATGCTTCTGTTACCTATTCGGAGGTCTTTTAGGATAACGGGAGCAATACTTTTGGCTGATGGCAGGCTGCGGGTATCAATGTAATTGAATCCGGCAATCCCTCCAAAGAAAAGGGTATTGTCGGTCGCACGGATACCGGCGCCAAGTACAAAGGTTTTGTCCTGAATGCCGTTGTAAGTGGTGTAGTTGGTAAATTTCCTGCTTTTTACATCAAAGCAGCTGATCCCCTGATTCGTACTTAGCCAGATCCGCCCCTGGGCATCTTCCAGTATCTTATTGACAATGTTACTGGCTAACCCTTCTTTTTCTCCGAAAGAAATAAACTTTTTCGTTTTTTGGTCATAGAGAGCCATTCCTTCGCCAAATGTCCCAACCCAGATGTTGCCTTTTTTGTCCTGCAAAATAGACGAAACGATGTTACTTGGCAGATTGCTAGATTGTTTATCCAGCAACACTGAGCTTTTTTTACTTGGGTCAAAAACAGCAATTCCGGTCCCATGCGATGCAATCCAGAGCATTCCACGGCTATCCTGCACAATATCCCTGATGTAACCATTGAGTGGGATCATCCTTTTGGAAATGGGGGTTGCCTGATTATGGTATCTTTCAAAACGATCTGTTACAGGATTAAAAAGGTGAACACCACCGCCATTGGTACCCACCCAAAGCCTGCCGGACCGGTCTTTTGCCAAACAGAAAATTTCATTGTTGTTCAGGCTCGTGGTGTCTTTTCCCCTGGTGTATTGCGTGTAGGCTCCGGTTTTGGGATTGAATCGGAAGAGCCCATCCTGAAAAGTACCGATCCATAGTTCATTTTCGGCGGTCAGTTTGAGGGTTAGAATTGCCAGTCCTGATGCTGCGTTTTTGTTTTTTGGATTGATGGGAAATTTCCTGAACAGATTTGTTTCCCGGTTATACAGGTTCAGCCCACCGCCATCTGTACCAACAAACAGCTCACCGGATCCGGTCTCGGCAAAAGAGGTTACGAACGGCTCACTTAATCCGTAGGGGTCGTTCACATCAGATCTCTTCAAGCCGAAAATTGCCAGATTGTGATCGTATTTATTCACGCCTCCCTTGTACGTGCCCAGCCAGAAAATACCTTCATTATCAATCAGTATGCTACGCACCGATTTGTTGTTCAAGCTGAACTGGGTTCTCGCATCGGGGCCGTATCGTGTAATATTTCCGTCACGCATGTTAAGAATATTGAGCCCTGCGTCCGTACAGATCCACATCTTGTTATCGTTCTCCAGTGCAAGCGCAAATACCATGTTGGTGCTGAGAGAATTTTTATTTCCTGATTCATACCTGAAATTCCTGATGATCTTTCCTTCCTGATCCAGCTTGAACACACCACTGTATGTGCCCACCCAGATGTTGCCCTCCAGGTCTTCGATAATGGATTTTACTGTACGGAGCCCGGCTTCATCAGGAAGGGATTCCAAAAAATTGATGTATTCATTATTCTTATGAGACGGATCAATACGGTAAAGTCCGTTTCTTGTACCAACCCAGACTCTCTGTTTCCTGTCTATCGCCACACTTAGCACCAGGCCTTTTGATATTTCATCCGGGATACTCGGAACGGATGAGAACGTGCTGATATGGAGACTTTTCTGGTCTACACGAATCAGTCCGGCAGTTGTAGCCACCCACAACTTCCCCGATGTGTCGCTTGTGATACTGGTGATACTGTGCGGAGACGGTAAGCTTACAAAACGATCTTTGTTGCGGTGGTAAAAGTGCAGGCCGCCTTCGTTCGTACCTACCCAGATACGACCCGATTTGTCCTGATGCAGACTGCTGATGTCACTTGACCGTAGCGATGTTGAGTCCTTTTTTTTATGACGATAAACGATCATGTCCGTGCCGTCAAATCTGTTCAGACCATCATCAGTTGCAAACCACATCAGCCCATATCGATCTTTAAGAATTGCCGACACAGTGTTGGAAGATAATCCGTCCATTGAAGTAATGGACGTGAACTTTGGTTCGGGGCGTTGTGCCCGGGAGACCAAGGTAATCGTACCTAACAGTAATAATAAACAGGCAAATCGGAATAGATTGGAAAGCTTCAGGCGCATTGATGTGAAGGGTTATCTGGTTACCCGATTATAATATGAATGTTCTCTGTAAAAAATCAAGGAAAAAGGCATGAGCAATTTTGTGTGATCTCCTGGCGATATAAGCCCCGTTTTCTGCTTCAAAACGATAATTTAATAGTAAAAATGCAAGTTTGTCTCCGAATTCCTCATTTTTCAGACGATTTTGAACATTTGTGCCGGTAAAATAAACAAATGTGCTCACATCAGAATGCCCGGACAAGTTACTTTTGTCGACAATAAATCAAATAATATCTGGAAAAAATGATGAACTGTTTTGATGCATGAGCTTAGCAATTCTTAGCAATCCATTGGTTTAAACCGGATCCTGAGAAATAGCGAGAGTTGCAACATCAGAGACCGAAACTACGTCGAAATTAAATATTGTCAAAATGACACTATTTAATTTCAGGATTTATCTGCAAGTCGTTTTGACCACCTTTTGATTAAGTTTTTTACACATTTATTCAACCCGAAATTTATGAAATGAAACTGTACGCCCTCAGAAATTTGCCGGTAAGTGGTCTGCTCTCCGGTAATGACAATCCCGGATGGTAGCCAGCCCGGATTGCCAATTCAATTAATTCAGAACATCAAATTATACATCAATTATGCATGGCTGTTTATTAAACCGTAACACGTTGGCCAAGATCGTGACGATATCGGGCCTTCCTATTTTACTGCTGGGTGGACTTCCGGTCAGCGCTTTGGCTGGTGGGACAAGTCTGGCTAATTCCGGCATCAAAAAATCAGCATCATTCGCCGACATTGAAGTTACCGGTAAGGTTACGGGCGAAGATGGTGTGGGTGTGCCGGGAGCGAGCATTCTCATAAAGTCTACCACAAGAGGAACCATTACAGATGGTGACGGGAATTTCAAACTCAATGTGGACGGGCCTGGTTCAGTGCTGGTAGTTTCGCTTGTCGGCTACATTTCTCAGGAAATCACGATCGGCTCACAAAAACAAATTGACGTATTGCTGAAAAGTGATAACAAAGTATTGGATGAAGTGGTGGTGGTAGGTTATGGAGTACAAAGGCAGGAAGCTGTAACGGGCTCTGTTGTCTCTGTATCGGGTGATATCATGAGAGAAGTGCCGTCTTCCAACCTTTCACAGGCATTGCAGGGCAGGGTAGTGGGAGTAGATATTTCTCAAACATCATCAAAACCTGGGTCTGCAATGCAGATATTGATCAGAGGACAGCGCTCTCTTCGCGCTGATAACAATCCGCTGATTGTACTGGACGGAATTCCATTCGCCGGTTCGCTTACAGACATTAATCCAAATAGCATTAAAAGTCTGGATATTTTGAAGGATGCCTCTGCCACCGCGATTTACGGATCACGGGGAGCAAACGGTGTGATTCTGATTACGACGAATACCGGGAAAAGAGGACAGAAGGCAATGTTTAACTACAATGGTTTTCATGGAGTTACAACAGTTTTTGCCAAATATCCAATGATGAACGGGCCAGAGTTTGCCGCGCTTCGTGCTGCAAGTCTTCAAAAATACCAAAACACCCTCGATGAGTCTAACGACGTTGATACCGACTGGCAGGATATGATCTACCGGAATGGAATGATGACAAGCCATGACCTGAGCGTATCCGCCGGAACAGAAAAAGGTAGCTATTCATTCGGGTTTGGTTATTATAAAGAGAATGCAGTTATTCCATTGCAGAACTTTACACGTTACTCACTGCAAGGTTCTGTGGATCAGGAAATAAACAAGTATATCAAGGTTGGGTTGTCTACCAACTCAAACTTTACGATCAACAACGGAAACGGTGTGCCGGCAGTAGGAATGGCTTTGTCAAGAACACCAATTACAAACCCGTACAATGCTGACGGAACGATAAAAACCGTTGTTCAGGAGCAAACCACAGGTCTGCAATGGGTACCCTCACGTGAACGCTTTAATAGCGTAGGCGACGGTTATGTCGATCTGACAAAAGCATACGGATCCTACAACACGTTGTTTGGGGAATTAAAAATTCCCGGCATCGCAGGTTTGAAATATCGTGCTAACCTGGGTCTGAACTTCCGTCAGTCAAACAATGGAAATTATACAGGCCAGGGTGTTTTTAGCGGCAATGTACAAAACGTATCGACAGCCGGTATCAGCAACACGCTCACAACCAACTGGGCAATTGAAAACCTGTTGAGCTATGACAGATCGTTTAACAAACACATGATCAATGCCGTAGCGCTTTACTCTGCACAGGAAAACACATCCAACAACTCTTCTGTTGGGGCAAGGGATATTCCTGCGGATGCTTTCCAGTTCTATAACCTGGGTCGTGCAGACGGAATCATTACGGTCAATCCTGCTAACCAGGGATATAGCCAGTGGGGGTTGCTTTCCTATATGGGTCGTGTGATGTACTCCTATGACGACCGTTACATGCTGAGTGTTACCTACCGTTCTGATGGTTCGTCCCGCCTTGCATCAGGATACCAGTGGAATGCTTACCCGGCTGTTTCCGCAGGATGGAATATTTCGAAAGAGAATTTTATGAGTGGAATTACCCAGATCAATCTTCTGAAACTGAGAGCAGGTTACGGGCAAACTTCCAACCAGGCTGTAAATCCGTACGAGACTTTGGGGCTCCTTTCTACAAGGCCTTACAATTTCGGAGATGATACTTATTCTACCGGATTTTATGTTTCAAATGCGCCTAATCCACGTTTAGGCTGGGAGTTTTCCAATACCGTCAACTTTGGTGTGGACTTTAAATTGTTTGGCAACCGTCTGTCGGGTACTGCTGAATACTACGAACAGCAAACCAAAAACGTATTGCTTGGGGTAGGCTTACCGCCGACATCAGGTGTAGGCAGCTACACAGCCAACGTTGGCCAGACTCAGAATAAGGGTATCGAGCTAAGCCTGAACGGAACAATTATCGAAAACCGAAATGGCTGGACATGGGATGTGGGTTTCAATATCTATACCAACCGTAACAAACTGGTATCACTTGCTTCGGGACAGCAGCGCGACGAAGGTAACTGGTGGTTTGTAGGCCATCCGATCAACTCGATTTACGATTATGAGAAAATTGGTATCTGGCAGGCGGAAGATAAGTACAGAGATATTCTTGAACCAGGTGGAAATGCCGGGATGATCAAGGTTAAATATACAGGGGAGTATAATGCTGATGGAACACCTACCCGGGCGATCGGTGGAAGTGACAGACAAATCATCAGCATGCAGCCCGATTTTCAGGGAGGATTTAATACCCATGTTTCTTACAAAGGATTTGATCTTGGAATTGTCGGAGCTTTCAAAAGCGGTGGTTTGCTGAATAGTACATTGTATGGTTCGTCGGGGTATCTGAACAACCTTAATACAAGATCTGGGAATAATGTGAAAGTGGATTACTGGACGCCTGAAAATACCTCGGCTCAATATCCTGCTCCTGGTGGTATCGGTGGTGATAACCCAAAATACGGCGGTACGCTGGGATACTTTGATGCATCTTATCTGAAAGTAAGAACGATGACACTGGGTTACAATTTTGACTCCAAACTTCTGGAAAAAGCAGGTATCAGCAGGCTGCGGGTTTACTTCACTGCACAGAATCCGTTTGTGATGTTCTCTCCGTATAACAAAGAATCAGGTATGGATCCTGAAACCAATTCCTACGGAAATGAGAATGCAGCAGCACCGTTGTCACAAGCACTGAGACGTATATTAACGATCGGTACCAACACCCCTTCAACCCGGAACTACCTGGTAGGAATTAACTTGACTTTTTAAATCGCATTCATATGAAACGGATACAATTTCTAAGCCTTCGGGGAATGGTTCTCCTGATGCTTTTCTCGGTAGGATGTACAGATATTCTGGAAGAGAAACCGAGGGCTATTTATACACCTGAATACTTTAAAACTGAAAAAGGGGTTTACGGTGGTTTGACAGGTATGTATGCCCATTTAAGATATATCTTTGGTAATGCATATTTTTATAATTCATGCATGACCGGAACCGATGAAGCAACCTGGGGTTCCAATGGTGCCGGTAGCCAATTCCAGATCCACGATCTTTCCGGTGGCGGACTGATCATGCCAAACAACAGTGATGCCAGCAATATATGGTTCAATGCATTTCCTAATATCAATACAGCGAATGGTGTCATTGAAAATGCCACGGATGTCGGTATTTCTGAAGCGCTGATAGCCGAAGCCAGATTTTTCCGTGCATTTGATTACTTTATGCTGGTACAGACATTTGGCGGGGTACCCTTAGATTTAGGATCCGGAGAGCTTAAGTTCAATATATCCACGCTTCGTACCTCAACCAGGAATACGGTGCCGGAAGTTTACACAAAAGCAATTTTTCCTGATCTGGTTAAAGCAGTTAACGATCTGCCGGCTGTGGGACGTGTTAAAGGCGGAGTTACAAAAACAGCTGCCCGCCTGTATCTGGCAAAAGCTTATCTGACATACGGATGGTGGCTGCAAAACCCTGGTAACATACCTACCTACCCACAGGCCAATCGTACAGACCCTGATGGTCATGATGCAAAATGGTACTTTCAGCAGGCTTATGATATAGCAGTTGCGGGTATTGATAGCCCGGGTTCTTTCGCTCTGCAAAGCACTTATTATGATGTCAACGTAGGTACTAATGACAGAAACAGTGAAATGCTATTGTATGCAGATCATACGGAAACAAGTGAATTATATAACGGATCAAGTCTGACATATTCAGGTGGCGGTGATGCAGAGAACTTTGCCGGATGGATGATGCAGTGGAATTATCTGAGTATAACCAGCTCGAAGACCAACTGGAGTGCTGCTACGACGGTTAACTCAGTGCAGCGTGCAGCAGTACAATCACTGGGTCGTCCGTGGACTCGTATGGCTCCTCCTCACGGTGTATTCAAGAATACGTTTGCTGATAAGACAAATGATTCAAGATACGACGGAACTTTCACCACTACTTACAGAGGCAATTGGAACAGGGCGGGTGTAACTAATGAATTATTGTTTAACGCAAATAATCTGCAGGTGCGCCAAGATGATGCCATACTTACATTCCTGGATGAAGAACCGGCTACGGCAATCGATTACTCAAATTCAGTTTACAAAAGCAGCATGGGGCTAGGCGTACTTCCCGGAAGAGCAGATTACGTGGTTGGTCCAAGTGGGATAAGCAGAATTGTGTATCCCGGGCTATGGAAACTGGGTACTTACCGGACAGATAACGGTACAGGTTTGGGACAGCCTAATGCAGCCAGTACGCGTCCTTTCAATATCGCCAAATTCTCTGAGCTGTATTTCATTGCAGCAGAAGCAGCGGTAAAAGGAGCAACTACACAACCGGGTAAAACTGCAAAAGATTTGATCAACGTAATTCGTGGTCGTGCAGGAAAATGGCGTTGGAGCAATAATGGCAATGCTGAAAAAGTGCAGGATAACAGTGCAAAAATGATTGCTGCAACTCCTGCTACGATTGATATCAATTACATTCTTGCCGAACGTTCACGCGAATATTTTGGAGAAGGATACAGATGGTACGATCTGGTACGTACACAAAAGTGGAGAGAAATTGCAGGTACTTATGAAATTGCCGGAGTGCAGATAGGAAATCACACTCCTTCAACATTCAAAAGAACGATCGAAGACTATCACCATTTGAGACCAATACCGCAGGGACAGTTGGATAACCTGGATATAACTGCCGCTGAAAAAGCTACATATCAAAACCCGGGCTACATGTAAGACGCCTGAAAGCTGACGATCGGGTTTCAGCAGAAGCCGGTTGTTTTGCTTAAAATTAGAGGCTGTATCACAATTGAGGAACCAGTGAAATTTGTCACATTGAGCGTACGGACCCCGTCCGCTCAATGTGACAACATGATTAATTTTTGATACAGCCTCTCACTTTAAATACATTTATAAATAATTCCTTTTAAAAGAGTGTTTTCGCCGGCCTGAAAAATGAAGTAGATTCAGGACTCTGTGGCTTACTCACTTATCAGTTTCAATAACCTATCAATGACCATAAAAATGATTTCTTTCAACAAACTTGTAGTTGCTTTTGTAGCTGGATTGGGAAGTTTGCATGCACAGGGTACGCCCGCGAAAATTAAACCTTTGGTAAACGATCTGTATACTGCCGATCCATCCGCTCATGTTTTTAACGGAAAAATCTACATCTATCCATCGCATGATATCGAAGCTGACGTTCCTCAGGATGACGAAGGCGGACACTTCCAGATGCGGGATTATCATGTGTATTCCATGGATAAAATCGGTGGGAAAGTAATTGACCACGGCGTAGCGCTGGATGTGAAAGATGTGCCTTGGGCTGACAAACAAATGTGGGCGCCTGATGCTGCCTATAAAAACGGAACTTACTTTTTTTACTTTCCTGCCAAAGATAAAGAAGGCGTGTTTCGCATAGGCGTGGCTACAAGTAAATCTCCAGCCGGTCCTTTTAAAGCTGAGGAAAAACCGATCCCCGGAAGTTACAGCATCGACCCGGCTGTATTCAAGGATACTGACGGAAAAAGTTATATGTATTTGGGAGGCATATGGGGCGGCCAGCTGCAACGGTGGCATACTGGTAATTACGATAAAACGCTGATGACCGATTTGGGAAAAGGACATGAGAATGAACCGGCACTAAGCGCTAAAGTGGCAGTGATGAGCAATGATATGTTGTCATTTGCAGAACCCTTGCGTGATGTCCAGATCCTTGACGAAAATGGGAAACCCCTTCTGGCAGGCGACAACAACCGCCGTTTTTTTGAGGGAGCATGGCTTCACAAATACAACGGGAAATATTACTTCTCCTACTCAACAGGTGACACGCATCTGCTTTGTTACGCAGAAGGGACTTCTCCTTATGGACCGTTTACGTACAAAGGTGTGATCATGAATCCCGTTGAAGGCTGGACAACACATCATTCGATCGTTGATGTGAAAGGCAAATGGTATTTGTTCTACCATGATTCGGAACTTTCAGGAAAAACCCACCTGCGCAACGTGAAAGTGAGAGAACTTGTAAGAGACAGCAATGGTAACATCAAAACCATCAATCCATAGGAAGCAAAACCAGCTTACGGCCTTCTAATACTTGAAAAATTACAGATATGCATATTGAGAGACGTGACTTTTTATCGACTTTAACGCTGGCTGGCGCCGCTACTTTATTTTCCGGAAATTCTTTGCTGGCGTCAACTGGTCCCACGAAAGACAAGCTTGGTATTGCCCTGGTTGGCCTCGGATATTACAGCACCGATCTGCTGGCACCTGCATTACAACTGACCGAAAAATGTTATCTGGCCGGGATTGTTACCGGCACGCCTGCAAAAGCGCAAACGTGGAAAGCGAAATTCAATATCCCGGACAAGAACATTTACAATTATCAGAATTTTGATCAAATCGCGAACAATCCTGATATCGATGTGGTGTACGTGGTATTGCCGCCTTCCATGCACAGGGAGTTTGTTGTGCGTGCTGCCAAAGCGGGTAAACATGTTTTTTGCGAAAAACCCATGGCGCCATCCGTCGCCGACTGCGAGGCGATGATTAAAGCTTGTAATAACAATAAGGTAAAACTGGCGATCGGATACCGTTGTCAGCATGATCCCAACATCCAGGCGGTTATGAAACTGGCGAAAGAACCCAAATTTGGCAAAGTGAAAATGGTCACCAGCGCGGCAGGTTACTTCGATGCAAGAACAGATCATTGGAAACAAAACAAAAAACTTGGTGGCGGAGTAATGGGTGATATGGGCGTTTACGCTTTGCAGGGTGCACGGCTTGCAACAGGTGAGGAGCCTGTCAGCGTTTTTGCTCAGGCGTCTACAACCCGTCCGGAAATTTATAAAGAAGTTGAAGAAACGATGATGTTCATGCTCGATTTCCCAAGCGGAGCCAGAGCGTCTTGTCAGACAAGCTTTGGTATCAATATGAACTACCTGCAGGTGAATTACGAAAAAGGCTGGGCGAAACTGGAACCGCAGTCGGGATATAGCGGTAACAAAGGAAGTATGTCTGATGGCACCGTCATCAATTTTCCTCTCAAAAGTCAGCAGGTAAAACAGCTGGATGAGGACTGTGCCGCACTGCTCGCAAACACGGCACTCATTGCTCCCGGAGAGGAAGGGCTTCGTGACATACGCGTTGTTGAAGCGATTTACAAGTCGGTAGCCAGTGGGAAGATCGTAAAAATCTGATAGCACATCAAGGCATTTTGCAGATGGATTTGGGGAAGCAAAGCGCCTTGTTTACTTCGCTTTCTCAATTATATCTAGGCATTGCACCAGCTTCCACACTCTGTTTGGGTTCTCTCGGTCGCTGTTGTATACCGATTAAATTGCAGTTTACTAATTATTAACAGGAAAATATTTTGTTTTTTCTCAAATACTCGATACTATTGTATTTTATAAAGTGTCATGATGACACAATAAATTTTTTAATACAAAGGCGGTATGTATCTGTAATCTCAGCCAAGCCACGCTGAAATGCTTAACCACCTATCGCCAACTAAATCCGTGTAACAAACGAGTTAAATTTTATGAGAAAAATTTTCTGCTTTTTCTTTATGGCAATGGCTGTGGCCGGCTATTCACAAAAATCTCCCGGACAAAAGCTCTGGTACGACAAGCCATCAGGCAAAACCTGGGAAAATGCTTTGCCGGTCGGGAATGGCAGGCTGGGGGGGATGGTTTATGGAAATGTTGCGAATGAAATTATCCAGCTTAACGAACACACTTTGTGGTCGGGTGGACCGAACCGCAACGACAATCCGGATGCCCTGGCCGCATTGCCACAGATCCGGCAGTTGATTTTCGAGGGAAAACAAAAGGAAGCGGAAAAACTTGCAAATAAGGCCATTATCAGTAAAAAGTCTCACGGGCAGATGTTCCAGCCTTTGGGTGAGTTGCATCTGGATTTTCCAGGTCATGAAAAATATGACAATTACTATCGTGAACTGGATATTGAACGCGCCGTAGCCAAAACAACATATCAGGTGGAAGGCGTGAATTTCACACGCGAGGTAATTGCATCATTCCCGGATCGCGTGATTGTGATCCGTTTGACAGCCGATAAGCCTGGAAAGCTCACTTTTAGTGCGTCATATACATCTCAGCATACCAATAAAGAGGTAAAAGCAACGGCTGCCAAAGATCTGACGATTGTAGGTTTTACTTCTGATCATGAAGGAATTAAAAGTGCGGTACGGTTCAAAGGAATTACACGGATCAAAACCGAAGGTGGTTCAATAATGGCTGGCGATACGGCATTGCAAGTAAAAGGAGCTAATAGTGCGACGATTTATGTTTCTATTGCTACCAATTTTAAAAATTATCAGGATGTGAGTGGAGATGAAAACGCGCTGGCCGCCTCATATCTCAACAAAGCATTTGCCAAATCTTACACTGCGATTCTTGCCCCTCACGTGGCAGCGTATCAGAAATATTTTAAAAGGGTAAAGTTCGATTTGGGTAAAACGGATCAGGGAAATCTGCCGACTGACGAACGGCTTAAAAACTTCCGGAATGTAAATGATCCTGAGCTGGTTACGCTGTATTATCAGTATGGTCGTTACCTGCTGATTTCAAGTTCACAACCCGGTGGGCAGCCCGCCAATTTGCAGGGGATCTGGAACAATAAAATGAGGCCGCCATGGGACAGTAAGTATACCATCAACATCAATGCGCAGATGAATTACTGGCCTGCGGAGCGTGCGAACCTGAGCGAATTGCACGAGCCATTCCTGAAAATGGTGGAGGAATTATCTCAAACAGGAAAGGAAACGGCGAAGTCGATGTACGGAGCCCGGGGTTGGATGGCGCATCACAATACGGATATCTGGCGGACAACAGGCGCAGTCGACGGTGCTTTCTGGGGAATGTGGATCGCAGGAGGTGGCTGGACCAGCCAGCACTTGTGGCACCGCTATCTTTACCAGGGCGACAAAACTTACCTCGAAAAAGTATATCCGATCCTGAAAGGGGCGGCAACTTTCTACGCCGATTTTCTGGTAGAACATCCCAAATACCACTGGTTGGTTGTGAACCCGGGAAGTTCTCCTGAAAATGCTCCGGCTGCACATGAAGGATCATCGCTGGACGCGGGAACTACCATGGACAATCAGATTGCTTTTGACGTGTTTACGAGCACAATAAGGGCTGCGGAGATATTGAAAAAAGATCCGGCATTTACAGATTCACTCAGACAAATGAGAAAGCGACTGCCTCCCATGCATGTAGGACAGCACGGGCAGTTGCAGGAGTGGCTCGACGATGTGGACGATCCGAATGACCGCCACCGCCATGTTTCACACTTGTATGGTCTGTTCCCTTCTGATCAGATATCGCCATACCGCACACCTGAACTTTTTTCCGCCGCCAGAACCACACTGACGCACCGCGGTGATGTATCGACCGGTTGGAGCATGGGCTGGAAGGTGAACTGGTGGGCCAGATTACAGGATGGGAATCATGCTTTTACACTGATCAAAAATCAGCTTTCACCTTTAGGCACGACCAAGGATGGAGGAGGCACGTACAACAACCTTTTCGACGCGCATCCTCCTTTTCAGATTGACGGCAATTTTGGCTGTACCTCTGGAATTAATGAAATGCTGATGCAAAGTGCCGATGGGGCGGTGCACCTGCTTCCGGCTCTTCCGGATGTGTGGCAGGCAGGAAATATCGGTGGAATACTCGCGCAGGGCGGGTTTGAAGTAGTGGATATGCAATGGAAAGAAGGAAAGCTGACAAAGGTTGAAGTGAAATCGAAGCTTGGTGGCAATCTTAGACTGCGCGTACCTAATCCGCTGAAAGCGGCAGACGGCAAGTCTGTAAAAAATGTTTCCGGATCCAATCCTAATCCATTCTATTATACGGAACAGGTAGCAGGAGCCGTGTTGTCTCCGAAAGCGGATCTATCTCCGGTCAATATCGCCCAAACTTTCCTTTACGACGTGCCCACACAGTCAGGAAAAGTATATGTGTTTGTTGCTCAGTAATTTATAGCGATTTGTGTTATTGATTAACGTTGATAAATAATGATAAAAAAAATTCTATCAGCCATGATTTTGGCGGTTTGCATGACTTTTGCCGACACAGCTTCGGCACAAACCACCACCATAGTCAACCCGATCCTGACTGGCTTTTATCCTGATCCAAGTGTGGTTCAGGTCGGTACGGACTATTACCTTGTAAATTCCACATTTTCCTATTTTCCGGGTATTCCGGTTTTTCATAGTAAAGACCTCAAAAACTGGAAGCAGATCGGTAATGTGATAGACCGCGCAACACAAATGGATTTCATGGGAGAGAAGCTGACCCGGGGACTTTTTGCACCGGCTATCAGCTATCACAACGGAACTTATTACGTGACCTGTACGGATATTGACCACGATGGGAATTTTGTAGTGACTGCTAAAAATCCGGCTGGTCCGTGGAACAATCCGGTTCGTGTGCCGCAGGTGCGCGGTATAGATCCGTCCATGTTTTTTGACGATGAGAACAAAGCTTATATCATTTACAACAGCGATGCGCCGGATCGCAAACCATTGTATTCCGGACACAGAACAATACGGATTTATGAGATTGATCCGGTGACACTGAAAGTGATCGGTGAAGAAAAACAATTGGTGAATGGTGGGGTGGATTTGAGCAAAAAGCCCGTCTGGATCGAAGCGCCGCACATCATGAAAAGAAATGGCTGGTACTACCTCTATGCAGCCGAGGGAGGAACTTCGGTCAATCACACAGAAGTTGTTTTTCGCAGCAAATCGGTTTGGGGGCCTTATGTTGCCTATGAAAATAACCCGATCCTGACACAGATGGGATTGCCCGAAGACCGCAAAGACCCGGTAACTTCTGCTGGACATGCGCAGTTTGTAGAAGGCCCGGATGGCAAAACTTATGCGATTTTTCTGGCAGTGAGACCTTATGAAGGTGATTATTACAATACAGGTCGGGAAACTTTCATCACTCCGGTGGAGTGGAAAAATGATTGGCCGATCATCAATCCGGCAAGCAAAGAAATCAAATACGAGTACACAGTCAACTACAAGGAAGTAAAGCAAAAAGATGCGTTGCCGCAGGCTGGCAATTTTGAATACACACTCACATTCGACAAAACGCTTGATCCCGCTTTGTTATTTATGAGAACCATTGACAGCAGCTCATTTTCACTTTCAAAAAAGAGCGGTCTGACAATGAAACTGAAACCTGAAACCGTGATGGAGCTTGGTAATCCGTCGTTCATTGGGAAACGCCAGCAGCATTTGTACAGCACAGCCGAGGTTGAACTTGACTTTTTACCCAAATCCGAAAACGAAAAGGCTGGGCTGACCATTTTGCAGGATGAAAGACATTTCTATTTCGTGAGCAAATCTCTTGATCAGGGAAAACCGGTGGTTCAGCTATACAAAGCGGCTTCCGACGGTAAAAAGATGGAACTGATCACGCAAAAGAATATTACTGATGTGAGCAAACCGGTCAAACTTCGAATTGTGGCTGAGGGCGGATCTTACAGTTTTTATTATGCCTCGGGAGCATCCTGGCAGTCGCTTGCGGACAAAATGGATGCAAAATATTTGAGTACAAAAACGGCGGGTGGTTTCATCGGATGTCTGTTCGGTATGTATGCAACCTCATCAGGAGACCAGACTACCAATTCGGCCTCATTTAAATATTTGAAATACAGCGGTAATGATCCGATGTTTCAAAAGTCCGCAAAATAGAAATTCAACCATTCTCAGGGTTATTCAATAGCAATAAATTCTCAATCATGAAACGACGTATATCAATTGTAATGAGCCTGATGTTGCTTGCCACGCTTGGCATGGCGCAGGATATTCAAAAGGAAATGCCAAAAGGATATGATACCGTACAACCCGGTGCCGCGGCTGGCAAAATTGATACGATTCAATACGAGTCCAAAACCGTGGGCAGCAAGCGGAAGGCGTTGATATACACCCCGCCAGGTTACAGCAAGAAGAAAAAATATCCCGTTTTATATCTTTTGCATGGCATAGGCGGAGATGAAAAGGAGTGGCTCAACGGTGGCAATCCACAGCTGATACTGGATCATCTTTATGCAGAAAAGAAGATTGAACCCATGATTGTGGTCATGCCAAATGGCCGTGCGATGAAAGATGACCGGGCTACCGGAAACATCATGGCGCAGGATAAGGTAGCTGCATTTGCAACTTTTGAAAAAGACTTGCTCAATGATTTGATTCCTTTTGTCGAAAGCAAATATCCTGCGCTCAAAGATCGTGAAAGTCGGGCGATTGCCGGCTTGTCCATGGGAGGCGGACAGTCGCTTAACTTCGGGTTAGGCAATCTGGATAAATTCGCCTGGGTTGGCGGGTTTTCTTCCGCTCCGAATACTAAAATTCCAACAGAACTCATGCCGAATCCAGAGGAGGCAAAAAAGAAGTTGAAATTACTTTTCATTTCCTGCGGAGATAATGACCGGCTGATCACGTTCAGCAAACGTACGCACGACTATATGTTTGAACATGAGGTGCCGCACGTGTATTACGTCGAACCCGGCGTGCATGACTTTAAGGTTTGGAAAAATGGCTTGTATATGTTCTCGCAGTTTCTGTTCAAACCGGTTGACAACGCTTCTTTATCGAAATACACCATACTTGGGACGAGGGCGGCAACGAACATTCGCACAGCACAGTACCCGCAGATCCTGCCAGATAACCGTGTAGTTTTCAGAGTGAAAGCACCGGAAGCGCAAAAAGTACAAATTGATCTTGGCAAAAAATACGAAATGAAGAAAGATACCGGAGGATACTGGATGGTAACGACGGATTCAATTGGCAAAGGATTTCACTATTATTCATTGCTGATCGACGGTGTGGCGCTTGCTGATCCTGCGAGTGAAACCTTTTATGGCATGGGCAGAATGGCCAGCGGTATTGAAATTCCATATCGGAATGGTGCATATTATTCACAAAAGGATGTTCCTCATGGGGACATCCGTATCAAAAAGTATTTGTCAAAAGCTTCGGGAAGCTGGCGGGAAATGTATGTGTACACGCCGCCGGGCTATGACCAGTCCACTGAAAAGTATCCTGTATTGTACCTTCTTCATGGAGGAGGTGAGGACCATAGGGGTTGGGCGACGCAGGGGAAAACGGACGCGATTCTGGATAATTTGATTTCCGAAGGAAAAGCCAAACCGATGGTAATTGTAATGCTGGATGGAAACATGGGCGGTACTGGCGGCATTGCCGGTTTTAATGAAAACGTTTTGAAACAATTTGAAAATGAGTTGAAAAATGCTGCTATTCCATTTGTGGAGAGTAATTTTCGTGTGAACACGGATGCAAAAAGCAGGGCGCTGGCAGGACTGTCCATGGGCGGATTACAGACACTTTATGCAGGTGTTAAAAATACAGAAATGTTCTCTTCACTGGGCGTTTTCAGTTCCGGCTGGTTTGCCAATAATACTGCGCTCACCGACCCGCAATATGAGTTCATGAAAAACAACGCAGGCAAGATTAATGGCAACCTCAAAAACTTCTGGATTTCAATGGGTGGACAGGAAGATATCGCCTTTAACAATTGCAAAATTATGCGGGCGAAATTCGATGAATTAGGTGTCAAACACACGTATAGCGAATATCCGGGCGGACATACCTGGCCTGTTTGGAGGCACGACCTGTTCCAGTTTTCGCAGTTGTTGTTTAAGTAAGGCTATCAGCCGTCGGCAATCGGCTGTGGTCGCTTAGGCGTACGACAGGTTAAGCCAATCAATTAAAGTTTGACCGCCGAGGCCAGAAAGCCAAACAGCCCAATATTACCTCATTTTTCAATCAATATAAATCATGCTAAAATCGTCAGGATTAAAATATTTGGTTCAATGTATGGCAGCCTCGGCAACCCTGTTTGCATCAAACGATCTGTTGGCACAGAAAACACTGAGGGAAGCATACAAGGATTATTTTCCGGTAGGCGTGGCCGTCGCACCCAGAAACTTGTCGGGGCCGGAAGCAGAACTTATCAAACAGCAGTTTAATAGTATTACGCCCGAAAATGCGATGAAAATGGGGCCGATACATCCCGAGGAAAATCGCTACAACTGGCAGGACGCGGATGCGATCGTGGATTTTGGAGTAACTAATGGGATCAAGGTAAGAGGTCATACGCTTTGTTGGCATAGCCAGGCGCCAAGGTGGTTTTTCACGGATTCGGAAGGAAAAGATGTTAACCGGGAAGTATTGCTTGCCAGGCTCAAACAGCACATAACGGATGTGATGACCCGCTATAAAGGAAAAATATATGCCTGGGACGTGGTGAATGAGGCCGTTCCGGATACTGGAAAAGGTATTTATCGTGAATCCAAATTTTACAAGATCATAGGAGAAGATTATATTCAAAAGGCATTTGAATATGCACACGCAATTGATCCCGAAGCAAAACTTTTTTACAACGATTACAATACCGAAAGCACAGCAAAACGGGCGAAAATTTATCAGCTGGTAAAAAAGCTGAAAGATAAGAACGTCCCGATTCACGGCGTGGGATTACAGGGGCACTGGTCTATTTACGAGCCATCACAGGCAGAACTTGAAAAGTCGATCAAAACATTTGCGGATATGGGGCTTGCAGTACAGGTCACCGAACTAGACGTTTCAGTTTATGCCAAAGAGCACGAACGCCGGGCAAAAAAAGAAACGGATAAAAGCGTTTACACCGATGAAATGATGGAAAAACAGTCGGCTCATTATAAAATGCTGTTCGATACTTTTAGAAAATACAAAGGCACTGTAACAGGTGTCACCTTCTGGAATGTGTCAGACAGGTCGAGCTGGCTGGATAATTTCCCGGTTCCGGGCCGCAAGGATTATCCGCTGCTATTTGATGAGAGTTACAAACCTAAAAGGGCATTTGAAGGAGTGGTTAATTTTTAGAAATATTAGGTTTAGTCAGGTATTGTCAGGCTGAGCTTGTCGAAGCCCGATCAGTTAGGTCTTAGTTGTTTACAATCAACCAATTTTCAGGTGAATTGTTGGCAATGGAGCGTCGGTGGCTACGGTCGAAGTGAAGACGGCCAGGATTAACTTATTGCAGTCAACCATTCAATTCATGAGAATTTTAAAATTTGCATTTATACTATTTTTCCTGTCTCACGATCTTTCTGCTGATATCCGCTTGCCCCAGCTGATCGGAGATAATATGGTATTGCAACGCGATCAGCCGATCACAATATGGGGCTGGGCGAACCCCAGGGAGCAGGTCAATGTGACACTGAAAAACAAGAAGTATAGCGCAGTGACTACATCCGAGGGGAAATGGAAAATTCAGCTGCCTGCGCAACCGGCTGGTACAGGTTATGAGCTGGTTTTGAAAGGCAAAAATCAGATCAGGATTAAAAACATAGCTTTTGGAGACGTATGGCTGTGCAGCGGTCAAAGCAATATGGTCATCAATATGGAGCGGGTGAAAGAGCGTTTTACTGCGGATATCGCAGCAGCCAATTACCCGGACATCCGAAACTTTTTCATCCCGACCATTACAAACCTTAACGGGCCAAAGGAGGATTTGCCAGAATCAAAATGGAAAATTGCAAGTCCGAAGGATGTGCTTACCATGGGAGCAGTAACTTACTTTTTCGCAAAAGATCTTTATGATCAGTATAAAGTTCCCATTGGCATCATCAACAGCTCGGTGGGAGGGACACCCATAGAGGCCTGGATCAGTGAAGATGGATACATCGATTTTGCTGATATAAAAAAGGTTATTTCTCAAAACAAAGACACAACCTATATCAATTCATTCAAGCGTGTTCTTCCGGTCAATGTTTCAAAACAGACGCAGATAACGGATTTGGGGCAGAAGGAACATTGGGAAAGTGAAACGTATCAGCCAAAAGGATGGCGGAATTTTAACATTCCGGGTTACTGGGAAGATCAGGGCCTGAAAGACCTTGACGGTGTGGTATGGTTTCGAAGGGAATTTGAAGTTCCTGCAAACTGGGTGGGCAAGCCCGTTAAGCTTTTTGTCGGGCGAATTGTTGATGCAGATGAGGTGTTTGTCAATGGAAAAAAGATCGGCGGCACCAGTTATCAATATCCGCCTCGTCGCTACGAAATTCCGGAGGGTTTTTTAAAAGCTGGCAAGAATGTATTCGTAATAAGGGTTACCAATCAGACAGGTAAAGGTGGTTTTGTGCCGGATAAACCTTATTTCATGTCATATGATGAGCAGCAGATCGATTTAAAAGGAACCTGGCAATACAAAGTGGGGCAGGTATATCAACCTACAAATGCACCTAAGAGGCCGAACACGACTATGGTTGCACAAAACCAACCAACCGCACTGTACAACGCAATGGTGGCACCGGTACTTCCAATGAAGCTGAAAGGTTTTATTTGGTATCAGGGGGAATCAAATGTCGCAAATCCGGAGGCATATTATTCCTTAATGCCAGCATTAATTAACGATTGGCGCCGACTTTGGGCCGACGAGAATTTGCCATTTATGGTGGTGCAATTACCCAACTTTCAGGATGTAGATATGAAGCCGTCCGAGAGCAATATGGCTTTGATCCGGGAAGCACAAAACAAAGCGCTGACCCTGAAAAATACTTCGGTAACTGTGACACTGGATTTGGGAGAATGGAATGATATTCATCCTTTAAACAAAAAGGATATTGGGAAAAGGCTTGCTCTGGCAGCCAGGAATCTTGCTTACAAAGACAGAAATGTGGTTTATAGCGGTCCGCGATTAATATCACAAGATATTTCCGGCGATAAGATCATGCTCAAATTTGACGATGTGGCTGGCGGAATACGATCCAAAGATGGTGAAGATTTACGCTGGTTTGCCATTGCAGATTATGACAAAAAATTTGTCTGGGCCAAAACAAAAATTGTTGGTAAAGACCAGATCGAATTGTCCAGTGAAACAATAAAAACACCAAAATATGTTCGCTACGGCTGGCAGGACAATCCCGAAGGAATCAATTTCTATAACTCAGAAGGTTTGCCGGCTTCACCATTCCGAACTGATGGGGAAGTTTTGGACGAGTCAAAACCCTGGAAAGGGAAAAAAGCAGCTGTTGTGCTTACTTACGACGATGCCCTGAATGTACATCTGGATAACGTAGTTCCGGCTCTGGACTCTCTGGGTTTGAAAGGGACTTTTTACCTGACGGCTTCATCCGATGCGGCCCGTAACAGGATTAAAGACTGGCGCTCAGCAGCGGCCAGCGGTCATGAATTAGGCAATCACACACTTTATCATCCATGCGATGCAAGCGGCCCGGGAATGAGCTGGGTGAAACCTGAATACGATCTGAGCAAATACAGCATGAGCAGAATTCAGGATGAGATCAAAATGTGCAACGCTTTTTTGAAATCAATTGACGGACACGACGGAAAGCGCACTTTTGCTTTCAACTGCGGGCATAAAAAAGTGGCGGAGGGTGAATTCATCCAGTCGCTCACGGACGAGTTTCTGGCCGCCCGTGCCGTGAGACATGAAATGCACTCGTTTGATGAACAGAAACTACTTGACATTGACTGTTACTCTATGGTTGAGCAAACCGGACAACAAATGATTGAGCTCGTAAAGCAAGCCCGACAAAGTGGAAAATTGCTCGTTTTTCTCTTTCATGGAGTGGGAGGTGAACACGCACTGAACGTTTCAAACCAGGCGCACAGCGAATTGCTGCACTATTTGAAAGAACAACAAAATGACTTGTATATTGATACAATGCTGAATGTTGCGGAGCATATCAACAAGTTGAAAAGTAAATAAATTTTGGCTTAAAGAGTTGATTTTCATTCTAACAGCCTGCACAAACTAGTCCAATCCAGAACATGACAAATAAATATTTTCTGCTTTTTTTGAGTTTTATTCTGATCGTCCCTGCATCCTTTGCAAGTGATCCATTATCGTCTGATGGTGATGATGGGTACAAACTTTGGCTTAAATATGAGGCAGTGGCAAACGCAGCAGTGAAAGCGGAGTACCTTCGATATACATCTTTCATCGGAGAATCTTCCAAAGGTGAGGTAGCTCAGAGCGCGAGCCGTGAATTACATACAGGCTTAAAAAGTCTTTTGGGTAAAAATGTTCCTGTTCTGAATTCATTTGGAGGCAAATCGGGCGGTATCATTCTCAAATTAGAATCTGGCACGGCAAGTAGTCAGCAGGAGGAAGGTTACCAGATTAAATTGTCTGGAACCAATGTTGTTGTCAGCTCAAATTCGGAGCGAGGCATTTTGTACGGAACTTTTGCATTGTTGCGACACATGCAAATGCAGCTTCCGGTGAAAGGTCTGAATCTGACAAGCAATCCGAGAGTCCGGTACCGGATGTTGAACCACTGGGATAATCCCGATGGAACAATCGAACGTGGCTATGCAGGTGCTTCGCTTTGGAAATGGTACGAACTACCTGAGCGTGTGGATCCCCGTTATCAGGATTACGCCCGCGCAAACGCCTCCCTGGGAATTAACGGGACCGTGCTCAACAACGTCAATGCCAGCGCACGTTTTATGTCGCAGGAGTATATTGTGAAAGTTGCCGCAATTGCGAATGTGATGCGGAAGTACGGGATCAAAACGTATCTGTCTGTCTATTTCGCCGCACCGAAAACATTAGGCGGACTGCCCACATCTGATCCACTTGATCCAAAGGTTCGTGCCTGGTGGGCCGAAAAGGTGGCTCAGATATATAAAGAAATTCCTGATTTCGGTGGCTTTTTGGTAAAGGCGAATTCGGAAGGTGAGCCGGGACCGCAAGACTATGGACGCTCGCATGCCGATGGTGCCAACATGCTTGCAGAAGCCTTCAAACCATATGATGGGATTGTAGTCTGGCGGGCATTTGTGTACAAAGCTGACCCGAATGCAGATCGTTTTAAGGCGGCTTATGAAGAGTTTGTGCCATTGGACGGTAAGTTCGATCCCAAAGTGATTGTTCAGGTAAAAAACGGACCCATTGATTTTCAGCCGCGTGAGCCATTTTCGCCGTTGTTTGGTAACATGCCGAAAACACCATTGGGAATGGAATTTCAGATTACGCAGGAATACCTCGGCTTTGCCACACACGCGGTGTATGAGGCCCCCATATTTAAGGAATGCCTGGATTCGGATACCTATGTTAACGGGGCAGGATCTACCGTTGCGAAGGTTGTCGACGGAAGTTTGCACGGATACACACGCACGCTCATGGCAGGCGTCGCCAACACAGGGAACGCCAGAAACTGGACGGGGCATCCGCTTGCACAGGCCAACTGGTACGCTTTCGGAAGACTAAGCTGGGATCATCAGCTCAGTTCTGAACAGATCGCGCGGGAATGGACAGCGCTCACTTTAACACGCAATCAGAAAGCGGGTGAAAGCATTGTGAGATTGATGTCAAGATCGCGGGAAATTTATGTCGATTACAACACACCGCTTGGACTTTCGCGCCCGTGGATGGGTGTTCACTTCGCGCCTGAGCCCTGGCAAAACAAAGGCTCCCGCCCCGACTGGACAGCCGTATATTACCACCGCGCAGATTCTGTGGGGCTCGGATTCGACAGGACCGAATCTGGCAGCAATGCACTGACTCAGTACCGTCCGCAGGTTCAGCAGCAATGGAACAATCCGGATAAAACAGCGCTGCCGTATTTGTTATGGTTTCATCACATCCGATGGGACAAAAAGCTCAGTACCGGACGAACGCTTTGGGATGAACTTTGTACCCGTCTCTACACGGGTGCCGATTCGGTAACGTGGATGCAGCAGCAGTGGGACCTTGCAAAAACGCACCTGGATCCGCAGGTCTATACCGATGTGGCCCAGCGATTACAAGTCCAGCACAGGGAAGCGATCTGGTGGAGAGATTCCTGGGTATTGTATCTCCAGACTTTTGCCAAACAGCCAATCACCGCAGGATTTGAACCTCCGAAACAGACTTTAGATGAAGTGAAAAAGTCGGTGAATGTGTATCTGATCCGGTAAGAATTAATATGCTTTACTAATGCCAAAGAAGCTACGAAGCATTGGCGTAGCTTCTACTACAATTTCGACGTAGTCTTTATAGGAATAACTTACTCCTTCAATGTTTAACTTTAATGTGCTTTGCTATATTCTGCTACCTGCCAAAGCGGGAGTCATCGAAGGTGAATCTTTTACCTAGGTAACGTTTATCGCTTCCCGGGAGTTAAAAAAGGGCATAAAAAAACACCCAGGGGCAAAAAAGCCCCGGGATGTCCGATTTTACTCAACGTTATGAGTACTGTTTTACCAGTTCTCAATGACAAATTTAATTATTTCTTGGAATAAACATCTAATGTTTTAATAATTTAAATTTAACCTTATAATAACAAAACTTGATGTTTTGGTCGGATTATAAAGCAGGGGTTTTAAAGTACTACCTCATCACCTGGTTCCTGCCTCATATTAGCAACTGAATCAATAAATTCCTGTAAATGAGTGGCAGTATAAAAGCTCCCCTTCGCAACCTTAATTTTGTTGAAAATCGCCAGCATTTTATTGTACTTTATCATGCATGAAGGATTGTGTGATTTAAGTTCTCTCCCTCTGTAATCACTGTGCTCACCCATTTTGTCGACGAGGTACGACATCATGTGATAGTACATTCCGTTGTTGTGGTCGAATCCTTCAAATTCAAGCAAGTCCAGTTGCAACAATTCTCTTTCCTCCACGGTAAGCGATCTCACGGATTCATTTATCAGCTTGTACATAGCTAGTACAGATTCTATTTCATCATATACGCTGATAGGAACTTCTTCGTAAAGGGCGTTGAAAACCTTCGGGTATAGTCCGGTATATCCTTTTTCCAGTATCTCAATTCGGCGCTGATACATCTCTCTTTCGTTGTAATCAGCCTCTTTGCTAAGAATTTGATATTGATTGATGAGAAGCTGCCTTTCTACAAGCGTTAAGCTTTCTGGTATCATGATTTCAGTAAATGGTAAAATGAATCGGGTTTTTGCTACAAAATTTTCACTTTGTTGGAGGCACCTAGCCGGCAAATAAAATTATACTATAAATTTCAATTTTTTAAAATTGATACATTTGTGGTTCAGTATTGGTAATTTAAATCGAAGTTGTTCTATATTTGTATAATAATTATTTATCTTTCGATTCCAGTACCTGTGAGGAACGTAAAGATTGTTTTTAAAAAGTTTTTTTACTGTGCAATAGTAATTTTCAACAGCTAAGTTATTTTCAATGAAAGGTAAAGTGTCACATGGTTACAATATATTCGGCTCCGCTGCAAGGGGGATTTCCGAGGTAGAAGATCGTGCCAAATCGATACTTGTTGAAAAAGAAACCGCTGAGAATCTGGATGTTTTTGCCAGGGCGATCGGTGCAGAATGGAAACAAACGGATAAAAATGTTTCATCTCTCCGGTTGGCATTTTCTGATTTTGAAAAAATACTCGAAAAACAAAAACCTGAAATCAGCAAGTTCCTGACGCTGGAACGAGAAAAAAGAATGGCTGCAAAACGCAGCTCTCTTCTCCACGGTTCCAGCTCATTCTGATTTTCGGTCAGTACCCATACCAGTCTCCCCACCATTGCTGTAATTTCTTACGAAGCTCTTCCTCCCGGGCATTGTGCCCCGGTTCAAAGAATTTTGTACCTCTCAGCTCTTCCGGTAAAAAATCCTGTCTTGCAAAGTTGCCTTCATAAGAATGGGCATATTTGTAGTCCTTCCCGTAGCCAATCTGTTTCATTAGTTTTGTAGGAGCATTCCGGAGATGCAACGGTACGGGTAAATGCGCTGTGTTTTTAGCTGCCTCGATGGCATCCCCGATAGCCATGTAACTCGCATTACTTTTAGGTGATGTAGCCAGGTAAACTGCAACCTGGGACAGGATAATACGACATTCCGGGTAACCGATCACATTCACAGCCTGCATGCATGCATTGGCCATAATCATCGCAGTCGGGTTGGCGTTACCAATGTCTTCGGAAGCCATAATAAGCATGCGGCGTGCGATAAATGAAGGATCTTCGCCCGCAACGATCATCCGTGCCATCCAGTAAACAGCTCCGTTTGGGTCACTGCCACGCAACGACTTTATAAAAGCTGAAATGATATCATAATGTTGTTCCCCGGATTTATCGTAACGGGCAATATTCTGTTGAGCAACCTCCGTCACCCATTCATCCGTGATTTCAATTTCAGAAACGTCTCCTTTTCCCAATACAACCAGTTCCAGCAGATTCAGCAGCTTTCGTCCGTCTCCGCCTGACAGCCTTAAAAGCGCGTCATAGGATGTAAATGTTATGATTTTTTCTTTAAGCCAATTATCCTTTTGAAGTGCTCTGTGAATAATTTCTTTTAATTCATTTTCTCCGAAAGCTTCCAGAATATAAACCTGACACCGGGAGAGTAATGCAGAATTAATTTCGAAAGAAGGGTTTTCAGTTGTGGCACCAATGAGCGTGACCTGTCCTTTTTCAACAGCACCCAGCAGAGCGTCCTGCTGACTTTTATTGTACCGATGAATTTCATCGATAAACAGGATAGGAGGGAACAATCCCGAAGGCCGTGACAGAATTTCCCGCAGATCTTTTACACCTGAGCTGATCGCGCTGAGGTTGTGAAACTGCCTTTTGGTTGCGTCTGCCATCAAAAGTGCAAGGGTAGTTTTGCCCACACCGGGAGGTCCCCACAAAATCATGGAAGGAATGGTATTCTGGAGTATCGCTCGTCGTAACGGTCCGTTGGGGCCAAGCAATTTTTCCTGCCCAACATAGTCGTCCAGGTTTCTCGGGCGAAGGCGTTCGGCAAGTGGTGTGGTCACCATATTCATATGACGGTAATGCGGATTTAGTTTTACTGGCTTGTCAGTATTTAACAAAAAAAGCGTGGCATAGTTCGCCACGCTTTGGTATGTCAGGGAAAGAGATCGTTTTAAAAAGTAAGTCTCTCCAGTGTCATTTGCTTTTTAAGGTTGCCTAGCGCTCCGAAAACAAGGTTGTAAACCGACTGGATGTTGATCTTCATCAGATCGGCAATTTCATGATTATTCAGATTCATGTAAAATTTCAGGAAAATAGCTTCACGCTGGCGACGTGGCAAACCATTGATCGCGACATTCAGATGCTGATTTGTGGATTCGAATTCCTCCTCGGATATAAGGTGGTTCTCGTGCGATGGCGTGTTGATGTGCCAGTACTCCACAGGAATGTCCTCATTGCTTGTGTGTTTTTGCTGTGCATTCAGGTGGCGAACCAGTTTCCTTTTGATAGATGCCATCAGATAAAATCGCACCGATGTGGTATCACCCAGTGTAGCCCTGTTTTTCCATAGTTCAACGAATAAATCGTGAATACAGTCCTTAATTAGGGGTTTGTCAATGGTGAACTGAGAGCAATACTGATAAAGAATGTGAACGTACGACCGGTAGAGACAAGCATAAGCATTTTCGTCGCCTTTTCTGAACTGATCCCAGAAGCAGAGTTCTTCTTCTTGTTTGTAGCGTAGGTGAGCCATTTTGTTAAGGTTAGGAATTAACTGAGGTTAGGAATATATAAAAATAAGGGTCATTTATACACTTGTAAATATATTTATAAAAAAACACATTATAAAAATATTTACAGATAAAATTACATCTGATAAATTAATGTTACAATTTTTCGCATTTAAGTAACTCAATTAAATTAATACAGGTACAAACTCGAATTTTTCACCGTCGAAAAGACCCTTATCGCTTAATTTAAGAGAAGGGATGACGAGCAGTGCCATAAATGACAAAGTCATGTAAGGCGACTGTAATGTGGATTTTAGCGTTTCTTTAACAAATGAATCCATTTTGGTATAGGCATTGGCAACATCGTAACCATCCCGGTCGGTCATCAGTCCGGCAATAGGAAGCTCCAAAACCAGCCTGGTGTTCCGGTCAACTGCCGAAATACCGCCTTTTGCGTCGATCAGCAAATTGACAGCTTCACATATACTTTCATCATCACAGCCAACCACCACAATATTGTGGGAGTCATGAGCGACCGTTGATGCAATGGCTCCGGTTTTAAGTCCAAAGTTTTTGATAAAGCCAATAGCAGGTTCACTGTCATTGTAACGGTTTACCACAGCTATCTTCAAAATATCCCGATCCGGATCAGAAACAACAAAACCGTTGTTCAGCGGAATTTCTTCCGTGAGTGCATTGGTGATCAGCTGTCCTTCCAGTGCTTCTATGACCTTTAACTGTGACGCACTTTTGTTTTCCTTACACTGAAAGTCAGTGCTATTTTTTCTTGAACAATTGAAAAAATTAATGTGAGTACTTCTCAGATCAGGCAAAAGTGAAGTTCCTTTTTCAGCCACCAGTGTGCCGTTCAGCCAGGTTTGAATAATGTTGAAGTCTGTCAGATTGTCCACCAGGATAAAGTCAGCAGGATCATTTTCTCTTAGCAAACCCACCGGCAAACTGTAATGCGCAACCGGATTGAGGCAGGCTGCATGGAGTACGTCCCATAAATTATGCCCATGACCTAGTGCGCGTTTTACCAGTAAATTGATATGCCCCTCGACTAAAAAATCAGGATGCTTGTCGTCCGAACAAAACATGATCTTCTCCGGAAACTCTGCCAGAAGAGGAATGAGTGCTTCGAAATTCCTGGCGGCACTTCCTTCCCGAATCAGGATTTTCATTCCATAATGGAGCTTTTCCTTCGCTTCTTCGTAGGTAAAACATTCATGATCCGTAGATAGGCCGGAGTCGATGTATTTTTTTGCAGCCTCTCCACGTAGTCCGGGTGCATGGCCATCGGCAGGTTTATTGAAATGTTTAGCCCAATTGATCTTGTCGATCATATCCGGATCTTCATTCAGCACACCAGGGAAATTCATCACTTCTGCAAGGTATCCTATTTCGTCTTTTGCCAAAAGGTCACGTACATCATCCGGTGTGATTACTGCGCCGGCAGTCTCAAAAACGGTGGCAGGAACGCAGGAAGGCGCTCCGAAGCAAAATTTGAATGGCGTACGTTTTCCATCTTCGATCATATACTCCACACCTGGAACGCCCAGTACGTTGGCAATTTCATGCGGGTCGGATATAGTGGCTACAGTACCATGCACCACGGCAAGACGGGCGAATTGGGAAGGCGTGAGCATCGAACTTTCAATGTGGACGTGAGCATCCACAAAGCCGGGCAACGCATACGGCAATGCCGGATTCTCGCTGCCAATTATTTGAATTTTACTGATGTACTGATCAATAATGATGAGCTCAGCTTCCTTAATAGTTTTATCAAAAAGATTTACAAGATTGACACGCATCGTTTTTTAATTGAATAGTTTGATGATTAAACAATCTTTTAAAACTATGAACTTTTGATGCAAGTCCGCCAGGCGGGTTGACTTTTTGATGACTAAAGAATGCATCCCTGACAGGAGATCAGTTAAACATTCCTTAAAGGATAAATATTACTTGTAAAGTACCATTATTGCTACCCGGGAAACTTTGTAAATCCGAGCATTTTTTACAACTATTTTGGCGTTTTTTTCGGATGGTTGATCTGTTCACAAATGTTATGGATCAGGATCGGTATTCCTTCTGGTATTTCAGCGGACTTTCACCGGTGAGGCTTTTGAAATACTTATTGAAATTGGCAAAGTTGTTAAAGCCACTGTCAAAACAAATCTGGGCGACACTCAATTTGCCCTCCCGCAGCAATTTACACGCATGTCCTATGCGCAGTTCAAGCAGGAACTGAGAATAGGTTTTGCGGCTTCGGCTTTTGAAATACCTGCAAAAAGAATGGGGGCTTATGTTGGCTACCTCCGCAATTTCTTCAATACTGATCTTTTGCTGAAAATTGGTAAGAGAATATTGGTATATCTGATTAATCCGGTCCGTATCGTGCGAGTCGAACGCCTGGGGGAAATCAGTGCTGGATAGCAGATTCACATCTTTACTTTGAGATAGTGCCTGCAATATTCGTAGAAGCGCAATAAGCGGATTACTTTCCTTTTCGTCCAGCAAATCCTGTAAAATATCCTTAACCAACTGATTTTCGGATCCATTCAGCTTCATGCCTTTTCGTGCCAGGTCGAGCAATTCCCTTATTGATTTGTTTTCTGGAAGGGTTAGAAATGAATCGCCAAAAATACTTTCTGAAAAGTGAAGAACTGTTGCCTGGGCATACAGGTTGGTATCTCCCTGGAAATACTTTTCGTCGCAACGCCAGTAGTGCGGCAGGTTAGGACCCAGCAGAATGAGATCGCCGCTTTGGAAATTTTGAATATTGTCCCCAACAAACTGCGTTCCGGATCCTTGTTCTATATGTATGAGTTCGAGTTCGGGATGATAATGCCAGCGATTGTAAAAGTAAAGCACCACATCACGGCGGATACTAAACGACTGTTGCAGCCCTTTTGGAACCTTTAAAAGTTGTGGTTTCACTGTTAAAAAAGCAGGTTGTGTTCGTTAAGTGTGATAAAGATGCCAATATAGTTTAAAAAATTGCTAGTATTGTAAAATAAAGGGGTTTATTAAAGTCATTCATTTGTATAAAAATTCTTGATCAGAAAGTTGGGTTGTCTTTATCGGGAATGTCAGGCTCAGGATTGAAGTTGTTCAGCACTAATCGGCTGCGATCTTGACATTGAAGAAAATTTCAATCTTATTTCTGTTTCGGAAAGTAATTTTATACTGTGTGGTGTTTTATATGCTCAATCCGGATTTAAACAGGAATTTTTTTATTTTTTAATATCACTATGGCGTCGAATCTCTTAAAAATCCATCCATCTGATAATGTTATTGTAGCACTGCGCGATCTACCCACAGGCTACGATGCAGAGTGGAGTGGTGAACATTACAATCTTGCTTATGGCGTATCGGCCAAGCATAAGTTCGTTACTGAAGACATTGAAACAGGTGGTGCAGTTATCATGTACGGAGTGTTGGTGGGGCGAGCTACTCAGCCTATCAAGAAAGGAGAGCCTATTACGACGTTTAATCTGAAACATGATGCGCATGATTACAGCACTGCTAAAAGACAACCGTATAGTTATGTGCAGCCGGATGTGAGCAAATGGACCAACCGTACATTTAAGGGTTACCACCGTGCCGATGGTCGCGTAGGTACATATAATTACTGGCTTGTTGTTCCGCTTGTTTTTTGTGAGAATAGGAACGTGCTTATTATGAAAGACGCGTTCGAAAGGGAACTTGGTTACGCGCAAACTGACATATACCGGGATCACGTACGTGAGTTTTTACATCTGTATCAGGCCGGCGACATGCGTACAATACATAAGATGGAAACATTTACTGAACCGCAGGTTGCTATTAAGAAAAAGAACGATCGTCCTTTTCAAAATGTGGATGGTGTCAAATTCTTAACCCATGAAGGTGGTTGCGGCGGTACCCGTTTCGATGCCAACACGCTTTGCTCGTTGTTTGCTTCATATGCGGTTCATCCCAATGTTGCTGGTATTACGGTGCTTAGTTTGGGATGTCAAAATTCTGAACTAAAGACCCTTGAAGATGAAATACGTAAAAGAGACCCACATTTTAACAAACCGTTTTTTGCTTTTGAGCACCAGAAGGGTACCGAATATTCGCTGATGTCGGGAGCCATAAAGGAAACTTTTGTCGGGCTTACTAAAATAAATCAGTTTGAACGTGAGGATGCACCTCTTTCCAAACTTTCGGTTGGTCTGAAATGCGGTGGTTCTGATGGTTTCTCTGGAATATCAGCCAATCCGGTTTTAGGTCATTTATCTGATATAGTCGTTGGGCTTGGTGGACAAACACTTCTTGCTGAATTTCCGGAATTAAACGGTGTGGAGCAGGAGTTGATCAACCGTTGTGTGACAGAAGAAAAAGCTGCAAAATTTGAAAAACTGATGCGTGATTATGCTGGCAAAGCCGAAGCTGTTGGTTCTGCATTTGCGTTTAATCCGTCACCGGGGAATATAAAGGATGGTCTGATCACAGACGCGATCAAGTCGGCAGGTGCTGCTAAAAAAGGTGGGAATGCCTACATTGCTGACGTTTTGAATTATACAGAACGCGCTACGGAGCCAGGTCTTCAGTTGGTATGTACTCCCGGAAATGACGTGGAAGCAACAACGGGACAAAGTGCAGCTGGTGCAAACGTAATATTGTTTACAACAGGATTGGGAACACCCACGGGAAATCCGATTTGTCCGGTTGCCAAAGTTGCAACCAACTCCATCCTGGCAAACAGAATGCCTGATGTAATCGATTTTGACTGCGGACCCGTTGTGGACGGAACTCAGTCGATTGAACAAAATGCTGAAAATCTTTTGGAATACGTCATTAAAGTAGCCAGTGGTGAATTGACAAAAGCGCAGCAACTTGGTCAGGATGATTTTATTCCATGGAAACGAGGCGTGTCACTTTAAGACATGGGGCGAAGGGCGGAGGTTGTTGTATTTTGAGTAAAGATTAAATTTAAAAACCTTTTCTGTTCTTAACCCGGCATTATGTTGAAGTCGGGAGAGCATTTAAAACGATACAAATTCATGTTTGATTTAACTGGCAAAGTTGCCCTGGTTACCGGTGGAGCGAGTGGAATCGGTTTGGCAATCACCAAAACATTTGCGAAGCAGGGAGCCAATGTACAAATATTGGAATTGAATTACGATCTGGCAAAACAGGTTGCTGATGAGATCGTTGCAGAGGGTGGTCTCGCTGAGGCATACGCAATTGATATCTCACAACAAGCAGAAGTGGTTGGCCTGATCGACTCCATTGGAGCGAAATATCAGATCGATATTCTGGTCAATAATGCAGGAATTGCGCACATTGGTAAGGCCGATACTACTCAAGAAGCTGATTTTGACAGACTTTTGAATGTGAATGTAAAGGGTGTTTATAATTGCTTGTTTGCTACAATTCCACATTTGAAAAAAGCAGGAGGTGGCGTGATCCTCAATATGGTATCCATCGCAGCCACTGTTGGGATACCCGACCGATTTGCTTATTCGACAACCAAAGGTGCTGTTTATTCTATGACTTTGTCGGTGGCAAAAGATTACCTGGTAGATAATATCAGATGTAACAGCATTTCTCCGGCCCGTGTTCATACACCGTTTGTGGATGGATTTATATCCAAAAACTATCCGGGAAAAGAAGCTGAAATGTTTGAAAAACTAAGCAAAACGCAGCCAATAGGTCGTATGGCAAAACCGGAGGAAATCGGCGCACTGGCACTGTATCTATGCTCAGATGAAGCCGGTTTCGTAACAGGAGCCGATTACCTGATTGATGGTGGATTTGAGAAGTTGAATAACTGATAGCTTTTAGCGCTAAGCTGTTGGCTATTAGCTTAACGTTTCTTGTCAGGAGCATTTGCTTCATAAACATTTGTAGTCCCAGGCTATTTGCAAATAGCAATTAGCTCGAAAAATTGAAAACTTAAACCAATGTTATTGGCCAATAGCTCACAGCTGAAAGCCAATAGCTAAATATAAATCATGAAACTATTCCGATTTGGTGCTTTTGAGCAAGAAAAACCAGGTGTTGAACTTTCTGACGGAACGCAGATTGACGTCTCAGCTTTTGGAGAAGATTATAATGAAAAATTCTTTGCCACAGATGGTGTCAATCGTTTGGCTGATTGGCTGAAAATCAATGTTGAGCTGGCTCCGAAAGTGGAAAAAGGATTCCGCTTTGGATCTTGCATTGCACGCCCCTCTAAAATTGTTTGTATAGGAATGAACTATGCAAAACATGCTTATGAGTCGGGTGCAACAGAATTGCCTAAAGAGCCGATCATTTTCTTTAAAGCTACGTCTGCATTGTGCGGACCTTATGATAACGTAGTTATTCCAAGAAATTCTGAAAAAACCGACTGGGAAGTGGAACTGGCGGTAATTATTGGTAAAAAGGCAAGTTATGTTGAAGAAAGTGATGCGCTGAATTATGTTGCAGGATATGCGGTTCACAACGACTATTCCGAACGTGCGTACCAATTGGAACGTGGTGGGCAATGGGTGAAAGGAAAGAGTAACGACACTTTCGCTCCGCTTGGACCGTACTTTGTTCCTTCGTCCGAAGTTGCCAATGCAAACGATCTGGATCTTTGGCTTAGCCTGAACGGAAAGAAAATTCAGGACAGCAATACATCTGATATGATTTTCCATATCCCATTTTTAGTGAGTTACCTGAGCCAGTTTATGACTTTGCTTCCGGGTGATATGATCACAACGGGGACGCCGGCAGGTGTAGGGTTGGGAATGAAACCACAGCTTTATCTGAAACCTGGTGACGTTGTTGAATTAGGAATTCAGGGACTTGGGCAGCAAAAACAAGAAGCAGTTGCCTGGAAGGCGGTTGTATAGATCGTACCGCATTTAGCTTTTATATTATGACCATTGATTCACATCAGCATTTTTGGATTTTTGACCCGGTTCGTGATTCCTGGATCACCCCTGAAATGGAAGCAATACGTCAGGATTTTTTGCCTGGGGATTTGATTCCGGTACTGGAAACCAATGGTATTGATGGCTGTGTGGCTGTTCAGGCGGATCAATCGGATTTGGAGACTGAATTTCTGCTACAACTTGCCGAAGCCAACGATGAGATTAAAGGCGTGGTCGGTTGGGTTGATCTGCGGTCTCCGGAATTGTATGATAAACTTGAGGTTTACTCACAGTTTGAGCTTCTTAAAGGTTTCAGGCACGTTGTACAGGGAGAACCAGACGGCTTTCTTAGTCAGCCGGAGTTTTTGAGGGGTGTTGGACAGCTTGCTGCTTTTGATTTTACATACGACATCCTGGTCTATCCACATCAGCTCAAAGAGGCTTACGATTTTGCTAAAAAATTGCCGGGAGTTCGTTTTGTTTTAGATCATCTTGCAAAACCATACATCAAAAGGGGAGAACTTGAACCCTGGAAAAACGATTTAAAATTGCTCGCTCAGTTGCCCAATGTGAGCTGCAAAGTTTCGGGAATGGTTACCGAAGCAGATTGGGTAAAATGGAATAAAAGTGATTTCGTGCCCTATCTGGATGTAGCTTTCGAGGCTTTTGGTGCAAAAAGGCTGCTTTTTGGTTCAGATTGGCCAGTATGTTTGGTTGCGGCTGAATACGCATCTATGAAAGAAATTGTTACGGATTATCTTAACTCATTTTCAGTAACCGAACGCAAAGATGTGATGGGAGAGAATGCGATTAAATTCTATAATCTGGATTGACGGTTGCGATTGAGTTATCAATTAAACCTGATCATAGAAGAACGAAGACGGCACTTAGAAGTGACAGGAGTAGCAGAACTCTGGCCGGGAAATGGAATTACACAATGATGAAAGCTTCTCTGCAATTGGAAAACACACATATTCGTGGTAAAATGCACGAAGAAAAATATTGTTGTAACCATAGCTGACTAGTCGGATTGAAGAAATTAGTATTATTCATTACCCTTTTTTGCAGTGCTTTTGTTTTGCTTGCCTCTCAGCCGCGTCGATCAGTTGAGATGAAAATTATGAGTTTCAACATCCGCCACGGAGTGAACATGAATGAGGAGTCGAACCTGATGGATATTCTAAAAATCATTAAAGAAAACAAACCCGATCTGGTGGCTTTGCAGGCTGTTGACAGTTTGATCACGAACGGTAAAACGCAGTTTCAACTACGACAGCTGGCCATTCAAACAGGCATGCATTATACCTATGGTGTAGCTGAAACGTCTGAAAGTGGTAGTCAGGGTGTAGGAATATTATCGGCATGGCCGGTAGAAAAGTCGCAGACAATTACCTTACCCTCCACGCCCGGTGCTGATCCCAAGATTTTGTTGTGTGGCCTCATTCGCCATTCCAGAAACTTAACATTTCGATTCTGCAATTCGCGACTCGAATATGCGTCGGTGATGGACAGAGCTTTGCAGTCGGCATATATCAACCAGATGTTGCAGGGCAGTGTCCAGCCTGTGGTTTTGGGTATGGATATGGGAGCGAGGCCAAACGAGCAACCGTATTTTTCATTCAGGAAAAAATGGCAGGATGCTGCACAAGGTTCTCAATTGGAAACCTGGAACGAGGGCTTACCGGGCGACAGGCTCGATTATATTTTTGTATTGCTCAATAACAAGGTGCGTGTGAAGAACTATAAGGTTATAAAAAAATATCCGATGGCTTCTGATCATTATCCGATTCTTGCCACAGTTGAATTTTGGTAAAATGAACTACTCACATTTGAAAATCGGCTTATTTATCCCTTGTTATGTCGATCAGTTTTATCCTCAGGTTGGGATTGCCACTTTGGAATTGCTCGAAAAGCTAGGGTGCACTGTTGGTTTTCCGCTTAATCAGACCTGTTGCGGTCAGCCGATGGCGAATTCCGGTTTTGAGCATCTTACTAATGATTGTAACACGTTGTTTCTGAATTCTTTCTCGGAATTCGATTACATCGTTTCTCCTTCTGGCAGCTGCGTGCTGCACATTAAAGATCACCTGAAAGTAGAAGGAAAGCCAGGTGAATCCAAAGCTGTGAGAAAGAAAGTATATGAACTTGTTGAGTTTATCACCGACATTTTAAAAATAGACAACATTGCTGCTGACTTCCCGCACCGTGTAGGTTTACACCAGGGTTGTCATGGTCAGCGTGGATTACACTTGGCCCAAATGTCGGAATTGAATGCGGACCCATTCTCGAAACCAGAAACGCTACTTAGAAAAGTACATGGACTGGAACTTGTCGAGCTTGATCGTAAAGACGAATGCTGTGGTTTTGGAGGAACGTTTTGTGTGAGTGAAGAAGCAGTGTCTGTTAAAATGGGCAAAGACCGCGTCGCCGATCACCTCCGGCACAATGCTGAATACATTACAGGATCAGACATGAGTTGCCTGATGCATTTGGAAGGTATTTTGAAACGAAGAAATTCAGAAGTTCAGGTAAAACACATTGCAGAGATCCTGAATAGTGCGGTTTTAGCGACTGTATAAAACAAATACCGGCACTCTTGTGAAGCACCGGCATTTTACAAAGTTTCGGAATTTCAGAATCTGAGAAGAACGAGTCGTTAGTTAATTGAAGAAACGACGCGGCTCGTTTTAGTCAAGATGTCAAACGATTGTGTATACTTCTCTTTTCCGTCCGTGATTTCGAAGGTATAAGTACCGTCAAGTAGGGTAGAAAGATCGAAATATTTCAAATAGTTTGAATCAGTACGTTTGCTTTCAGAAAACAGAACATTTTTGTCTGTATCCAAAATACGAACTGAAACTGCATTTGACTGGGATTTATTATATGAAACTCTGAATTGCATAGGTTTAACTTCCAATACGCTCAGCTTGTTGTCAGCGGAAACGGTTTTATCAGAAGTAGCGGTGGCCTGCGCATTCGTTCTGAATGTTGAGCCTGAAAAAAGCAAGCCTGTCAAAGCTGCTGCGAGGATGATGTTTTTTGTTTTCATAGGAGCTAAAATTTTTATTGTGTCTAAGAAAAGTTTAATTAAACTTTTTTCAGACTCCGATCTTCCGATCGAAAAACTTTGTATGTCAAATTTATAACATATTGCATTACAATAAAATAGCTTTTTAGTTGATTTTAAAAAGTTGTTTATTAAACAAATTCAAAACTTCGAATTGTGCAATGAATGTGAATAGTTCAATTCAAGTTCTTTAAATAATACTATTATCTAATTGTTAAGAGAGGTATGTCAAAGTTAACAATGGACCATGCAAGTGCTTCGGAAGTGTTCAATGCGGATGAGCCATATGTAAATTGGCACGATGAAACTTTGTGGTTTGTGCGCCATAAAAGAGATAAATCTTCCAAACAATTGCCTGAATGGGAAGAATTGAGGGAGACTGCATCCAGTATTAAACATTATGTGTTATCGCACATGGATGGCCTTCTTGAAAATTTTGAAAGAAAGGCAAAAGAGAACGGTGTACATGTTCACTGGGCATCAGACGCTGCCGAACATAATGAGATTGTACTCGGCTTGCTCAAACAGCACAAAATCGACCGGATGGTGAAAAGCAAATCGATGCTTACCGAAGAATGTCACATGAATGATTTTCTGATTAAAAACGGAATTGAAGTCATTGATACAGATCTGGGCGAACGAATTGTTCAACTTCGCAACGAGCCTCCCAGCCATATTGTTCTTCCTGCCATCCATTTAAAAAAGAAGGATATAGGCGATCTTTTTCACGAACATCTGGGAACGGAAGCCGGGGCAACGGATCCGCAATATCTCACAGAAGCAGCAAGGCAGCATTTGCGCGACAAATTTCTTACGCGCCGTGCGGCTTTAACAGGCGTCAATTTCGCGGTAGCCGAAACAGGCGGCTTTGTAGTGAGTACCAACGAAGGAAATGCCGACATGGGTGCGCATCTTGCCGACATACATATTGCATGTATGGGTTTTGAAAAGATTATTCCCAAACAGGAGCACTTGGGCGTATTTCTCCGTTTGCTTGCCAGAAGTGCAACCGGTCAGCCTATTACCACATACAGCAGCCACTTTAAGAAACCCAGGGAAGGGCAGGAGATGCATATTATCATTGTAGATAATGGCAGAAGCACCCAACTCGGTCGTGAGGATTTTCGTAATTCATTAAAATGTATCCGCTGCGGTGCATGTATGAACACCTGTCCGGTTTACAGACGCAGCGGTGGACACAGTTATCACAATGCGGTAGCAGGTCCCATCGGTTCTATTCTTGCGCCAAATCTGGACATGACCAAAAATGCGGATCTGCCTTTTGCGAGTACTTTGTGCGGAAGCTGTTCTAATGTTTGTCCGGTTAAAATAGACATTCATGACCAGCTATATAAATGGAGGCAGGTTCTTGTAAAGCAGGGGCATGTTCCAAAAGGTAAGGAAATGGGTATTAAGGCGATGTCGATGGTGTTGTCGCAGCCAAGGTTCTATCAATGGTCGGGGAAACTGGGGAGGGCTGTTATGCGTGCTGTTCCGTTTGTTGTCAACAACGATCTGAATCCCTGGTTTAAGCAGCGTGATATGCCTGAACCACCCAAGGAGAGTTTCCGTGACTGGTATGTTCGCAACCGAAAATAGGTTGATATTAAATTTTAATTTGCATCACGTTATGCGTGAATTATCTGATATATAAATGAGTGCAAGGGAGAAAATACTTAAGCAGATCAGGCTGAACAAACCGGCAGAAACATTGTTGCCTGAGAAGATCGATTTCGACAGTAACTTTATTGATACCGAGACGAAGTTTACAGAATCGCTGGCAGCGGTATATACAGAAGTAATTGTTGTCTCGAATCCCGATGATTTAAGACAAAAGGTAAAGGAAATGTATGCCGGCGTGGTAAATCGCGCTACCACCATTCCTGAACTTTCGGATTGGGCAGATTTTAGTCTGAATATATCAGATCCGCATGACCTGGAAACAATCGAATTGGCGATACTAAGGGCAGAATTTGGTGTGGCAGAAAATGGGGCGATCTGGATTTCGGATAACCATTTGCCACATCGCGCATTACCATTTATTACTCAAAATCTTGCGTTTGTAATTCCACGCAAAAGCATCGTAGGTAATATGCATGATGCTTACAAGATATTAGCAGATACCACTGGTTGGGGATGTTTTATTTCGGGTCCCTCGAAAACGGCGGATATTGAGCAATCACTCGTGATAGGTGCGCATGGAGCCAGGAGCCTTGTAGTATTTCTGCTTGAAGAAAGTGAAAAGTAAAATAGGTAACTTTAGTAATTGTGCCTGGTAACCCGACTGGCAGTATTGAGGCAATTTTTCATTAATTAAAAAAAAGTCTTCGGTAGATTGGACTTTCCTCTATTTTTGCAACATGCGTATGAGCGTGTTGAATTCTGTGTTTTATAGATCAAAAGCCGAACTGTCTGTGATGCAGACAAATACTTGTTTGGTAATATAATTTAGCATCCGTTCTGCACATTTAATTTTATATGAGGCCTCATGATGGCCCGGTTAAATTGCCAGACTTTTATGCCAAAAATAATTGTTGCTATCGATGGTTACTCCAGCTGTGGTAAAAGCACAACTGCCAAACTGGTTGCCAAGCAACTTAATTACCCCTATATAGACACCGGTGCAATGTATAGGGCAGTTACATTATATTTTATCCAGAATCACATCAGTGGTACCAATCCCAAAGAGGTTGAAAATGCGCTTGCTCAAATCCAGATTTCATTTAGAAGACATCCGGAACTTGGAAGAAACGATACGTACCTGAATGGTCTCAATGTAGAGGATGAGATCAGAAAGATGTACGTATCTGAAAAAGTAAGTGATGTAAGTGCTATTGCGGAAGTAAGGCATGCACTGGTTGCGCAGCAGCAGCGAATGGGAAGGGCACGTGGCATTGTAATGGATGGCCGTGATATTGGAACAGTCGTTTTTCCACAGGCAGAACTCAAAATTTTCATGACTGCCGATCCTTTGATACGCGCGCAGCGCAGGCAACAGGAACTCATGGAAAAGGGAGAGCTGATTGGTCTGGCAGAGATCGCTGAAAATCTTAAGATGCGTGATCATATAGACACCCACCGTGCTGAAAGTCCGTTGAGGCAAGCAGCAGATGCCGTTTACATCGATAACTCATTAATGACACTCGACGAACAGGTTGAGCTTGTCGTAAGATTGGCAGATGCCCGCATTACATCTTCACTTCGTAGTCGGGAAATAAACAGAACTAAATGAGTGAAATAGCTCCTGATTTTGATTACCTGGTCATTGGCCATGGCATAGGTGGATTGTCTGTTGCCTGGCATCTGGAAAAAGCCGGCAAAACATTTCACATCGTTGGTAGTTCATCGGCACCGAGCTCTTCAAGGGTTGCTGCCGGAATTTTAAATCCGCTTACCGGAAGAAAACTGGTTAAAACCTGGCTTGCCGACGACCTTTTTCCATATGCGAAGAAATTCTATACTGAATTGGAAGACCGGCTGGATGCGCATTTTTTTTATCCATTATCTGTGTACAGACCCTATAGGTCGGTAGAAGAGCAAAACAATTACATTGCTCAATCCGCGGATGAAGCAATTGCAGGTTATATAGGTGGAGGTGAGAAGCAGGATCGTATTGCTTCGTATATCAATATGGAGTTTGGTGGTTTGGAAGTAATTGGAGCAGGCTGGGTGGATCTGCCATTGTTACTTGATAAAAGTAAGGCCCATTTTACCCAAACCAATCGTTACATTGAAGCCACTTTTGATTTTCATCATCTGAATCTTTCCGGTTCTGTTGTAGAATGGAATGGCAACAGGTATGGAAGAATCATTTTATGTCAGGGTTTTGCGGCTGTGAGTGACCCGGTTTTCGACTGGCTTCCGTTTGCGCCTGTTAAAGGTCAGTTGCTCGAAATAGAAACGGAACAGGAAATGGAGCCCTGTGTTGTGAACCAGGGCATATTTATTCTGCCCGTTGTTAAAAACAAAGCGAAGGTTGGTGCAACGTATTCCTGGGATAAATTGGACTGGGCTGTGACGCACGAGGCAACGGCGGAGCTTGAAGAAAAATTGAAAATGCTTTTAAAAATTCCATATAAAATTACCGCAGAAACCGCAGGAATAAGACCCTCTGTCAAGGACCGCAGACCGCTTATCGGTACGCATCCGGTTCGTCAGAATGTGTGTATTTTTAATGGTTTAGGAACAAAAGGAGTCACTCTGGCGCCCTTTTTTGCAAACCAGTTTATCGAACATTTGGAAAACAATAAAGAATTGAATCCGTTAGTGAATATTCAGCGGTATTTTTCGTTATATTTCCATTGAAGTAAGCCTAAGTATTTATGAAGATAAAATTTCTATTTTTATTAGCCGTACCAGTAAATCTTATAGCGATTTTGGGGTTGAATACGGACGCATCGGCTCAGAGATATCCATCTCAGGAAACCTTTGGCAAAAACCGTGTCCAATATAAAACCTTCAACTGGAAAATCTTCAAGACCACCAATTTCGAGATTTATCATTACCAGGGTGGGGCTGATCTAGCGAAACTTACCGCCCAGTATGCTGAAAGTGAGTTCGATAAAATAACTGACGTACTAGGCTGGACTCCCTATAACCGCGTTAAAATATTTCTATACAATTCTCCCGCAGAGCTCGAACAGAGTAACATGGGTTTGTCTACGATGGATAATCGTGATGACGAGAAGCTCGATCTTGCTCAATCCAGAGTAGAGATTGCCTACACAGGTGATCAGATTGGTTTCCGCAAAAAGCTGGTGAACGATGTGAGTTTACTTTTTGTATACGACATGCTGTACGGCGGAAACATGAAAGAGGCCCTTCAAAGCTCGTTGCTTTTGACTTTGCCGGAATGGTTTATGTCAGGAACTGCTGCCTATATTTCGGAAGGCTGGTCGCCGGAGTTGAACGATTACATGCGTGATTTTTTCAAAAACCGCAATGTCAGAAAACCCACCTTGCTTTCAGGAAATGATGCTAAACTGATAGGTCATTCAATTTGGAATTACATTGCAGAGCGCTACGGTAAAGACAAAATATCGGACATATTAAACCTGACCCGAATCATACGTACGGAGCAGACAAGTATTACGAGTACACTTGGAGTTCCCTCTTACAATCGTTTTCTACGTGATTGGAGAGCCTATTATCTTGATCAGAATAAAAATGCAGAACAGCATTATACCGAGGCGCAGCCCAGCTGGAAAATCAAATTGAATGAATACAACGGTGCGGAAGCGGGAGCTGTTGTCAAGATTTCTCAGGACAAAAAGTTTACTGCTGTTAGTGAAATCAAAAACAGCCGTTACCGGGTATACGTTGTTGACAGTGAGACGGGTTCCAAAAAAGTTATACGTCAGGGTAAATCAGACCAGATCGGTTCCAAGATGAGCAGCCAGCCTCCACTTTTGGGTTGGGCAAAGAATAATACACTTTTTATCATGGCTTCGGAAAGCGGACGTAAGAATTTGTACGTTTACGAGAACATTGGTACCAAAAAAGTGAAGGTGAAATTGAGGAAGAACATCAGAGGGTTGGACCAGATCGTGGATATGGACGTATCTCATGATGGTACCATGCTGGCTGTGAGTGGGGATAGGGCCGGAAGAAACGATATTTATCTGATTAGTGTGGCAAGGGCGTCAGCTTTGCCGCTCACAAGTGATCTTTTCGACGATTTTTCTCCGCGTTTTATTCAGGGCTCTTCAAGAAAGCTGGTATTTGCCTCTAACAGACCAGTGGATTCTTTGGGAACCACAAAAGGAGACTACAAAACGATCAATAGCCCCATATCCCTCTTTGAACACGACGGTACACCGAAAACCGGTGAGGTGAAGTTGCTGCTTAAAGGAGATGGTAAGACAAAAGTTGCTCCAATTTATGCGGACGCAAATGAAGTATTTTATCTTTCAGATGGTAAGGGAGTATCCAATGTGTTCAAACTGACCAGGGCCTCGGAAGGTAGCACGCAGCTAACTAATTACATACATAGTATAAAAAGTGCTGATGTTCATGTTAAGTCGGGCGGAGCTTTGGCATATACTTATTTATATGATGGGCACAATACTGTGGCATTGAAAAACGGATTTGACACAAATGCCGCATTAAATACTCCGGCGCTCGGTTCCATTGATGCACCCGCAGCCGGTACTCCTGATGCGACGGCCGCAATTCCCGATACCAATGCCGCAAAACAAACAGTTGCTCCTGCGTTGGTGTTGAAGGAAGGTGAGGTGGATACGGACAATTATCAGTTTGACGAAGATGTCTTGAAAGGATTCGAGTCGAGGCAGCGTCGTGGCGCACTTTCCGGAACAGCGGGAGTTTTGTCCAGAACGAAACCTACCAGAGAAAATATCAGTATCAAAGGGCCATATCCTTACAAAGGGCTGTTCATTACAAATGACGCAACCTCCGATTGGAGAGTTGATCCGATCAGAGGTTTTGGGTACGCTCAGTCGCTATCTATGAATGACCTTCTCGAAAACCACGTTATCAAAGCAGGATTCTTTATCTCCTCCAATTTTAGAAATAGTGATCTGTTTGCTGAGTACAACAACAACACTTATCGGATAGATTTTGGTCTTCGGATAGACAGAAGAGCGCTCTATGCGAATGTGGAGAACTACCCGCAGAAATACCGTTACAATCAGGTGACTTTTTCTGCTTCCTATCCATTCTCAAATACAAGCCGTATTACTTTGTCCCCGATGTTTAGTTCAACGAGGCTGATTGATATGGTAATTCTTCAAAACCCTGACCTGACGTCTAATTATGGAGGACTTCGAAGCGAATATGTATTCGATAATACGAAGGTGAATGGGATGAATATGATGGAAGGAACGCGTTTCAAGATACGTTTTGATATGCAGGCCGGGTTAACATCTTCCAATGAGAGTTTCAATCGCCTGAGTCTTGATTTTCGTCATTACCAAAAAATTCACAGAGACCTGATTCTCGCCATACGTGCTTCCGGAAGTCACTCTGCCGGAAAAGCGCCGAAGCAAAACATCATGGGTGGAATGGAGAATTGGATCGGTAATAAAAAAGACGGCCGTGCTCAGAATGATGCGCTTGCTTTTGGTCCTGGTGTTGACAACCGTGATATCTTCTTTGCCGATTTTGCGACCAATCTGAGAGGCTTTAATCTGAACAGATTGTCGGGTACAAGTTATATGTTACTGAATGCCGAACTCAGAATTCCGCTGATTAAATACCTTTACCGGGGTTCAATTACGTCCAGTTTCCTTAGAAATTTCCAGGTGGTTGGCTTTGGGGACATCGGTACTGCATGGACTGGTAAAGGTCCGTTCAGCGAGAACAGTAGTTTAAACACCACCATTATCGGTGCTGATGGAGACACCTACCGCGCAACTGTAACTACGTATAAAAATCCTTACCTGTCAGGATACGGAGTAGGAGCAAGAACGACATTATTTGGCTTCTATGTGAAGTTTGACTATGCCTGGGGAGTTGATAACGGATCAACAAACAAAGCGATTCCGTACTTTACACTGGGATATGATTTTTAATGATTTTAGCCAAAAGATGTAAACTCGCAATGGCTTGAAATGGCAGGGGATTAGTCCCGTGCCATTTTTAATGATGATTACTTTGAATTACGAACAATATTAAGAAATGATAAAGCACTGCCACCTGAAGAAGTTACTTTTTGTATCCCTGTTTTTCCTGACTTACGATTACAGCTTTGGACAGAGAGAAGTGCTATTTGAACAGTATGTGCAAAATCCGATGGCGATTAATCCAGCTTTTACAGGTGCCAGGGAGACTTTCAACATGACTGCAATGTTCCGCCGGAAGTGGTTCAATATTCAAAATTCTCCGTCAAGCCAGACCTTTGCTGCGGACGGTTCGTTTGGGAATGGGAAATTTGGTGCAGGTTTTCAGGCGCTAAATGACCAGACCAGTTACTTCACTACCACAGCTCTTTCCGCAAGTTTCGCGTATCACCTGGGAATCTCGGATGTATGGAAATTGTCTTTCGGAGGGCAAGGCGGGATCAATGTTCTTCCGGTTTCTGACTTTTCTTCGAGGAGCTACAACCGCGCTTTGGGTAGTTTTGGTGTAGGTGCATGGCTTCGTTCTGAACAATTTTATTTCGGAGTTTCAAAACCTGAGGTTTTATCCCACAGTTTTGGTGATCAGGTAATTGGTGCATTTTACCGCCGACCATTATATATTATGACGGGTGGAAGTTATGATTTGGCAGAGGATATTATGCTGTTGCCTCATGCGCTGGTTGTACAGGAAAAGGACCATAAACTTCGTCTTGATTTAGGTGCCCGGGTCTGGTTTAGTGAAAAGGTAGGCATAGGCGCTTCATATCGTATGGGTGGAGGGGCCAACGCATTTTCAAATTCTGGCATCAATTTTCTACAAATTTCAGGAGAAGTTCAGGTCGGAAAAAATGTGAGGCTCGGTTATTTTTATAATTCCAAGCAGGTGGAGCAAATCTTTACCACTTACACAGGACCGCAGGGAGTACACGAGCTGATGTTGAAATTTGTTCCGAATCCCAACGGTTTTCAGAAGTATTAAGTATATGTTAAAATGAGTATAGTTTTGGGTAAAGTTAATAGGCAGTTTTATGTGTTTTGTTTACATAAGTCTCTTAACTTTGTCCGGTAAATGAAATAATCACATTTGTGATGGATAAATACACGTATATAGCAAATTCCGACGGCGCTTATATTGAGGATTTATATAATTCCTATAAGCAAGATTCAGCTTCGGTAGACGAAGGCTGGCAAAAGTTTTTTGAGGGATATGATTTCTCTCAAAAGTACCCAGAAACGGGTAATGGACACACAAATGGTGCGGTCAATGGTAAGGAATCTGCTACTGCAGGGAAGGTTGATCCAGCTCGTATCCGGAAGGAAATGGAAGTGGTTCATCTTATTCGTGGTTATAGGTCAAGAGGGCACCTTTTGGCCACTACGAACCCAATTAAAAAGAGAAAAGATCGTCAGCCGCAACTTGAAATTACGGATTTCAATTTGGGTATAGAAGATCTTGATTCTGTTTTTGAGGCAGGTGTGGAAGTTTTTGGCCGTCCGGCGTCTCTTCGGGAGATTGTGGATTCGCTGAAAACTATATATACAAAAAATATCGGTTTTGAATACCTGTATATACGCGACAGAGAGCAAAAAAGCTGGCTTCGTAAAAAGATAGAAAAGGAAGCATTGGATATGAAATTCTCTATCGAAGAGAAAAAGCATATTCTTTCCAAATTGAATGAAGCTGTCGTTTTCGAAAACTTCCTGCACACCAAATATCTGGGGCAGAAAAGATTCTCGCTGGAAGGTGGAGAGACCACAATACCTGCATTGGACGCGCTGATTAACAAGGCTGCGGAAATGGGCGTTGCGGAGGTTATGATCGGGATGGCACACAGAGGACGTCTGAATGTACTTGCCAATGTGATGCAGAAAACCTACGGACAAATTTTCAATGAGTTTGAAGGAAATTTGCCGGATCAGGTTTGGGGAGATGGTGACGTGAAATACCATATGGGATTTGCGAGCCAGATTACTGCCGAAAACGGACAAAAGGTGCATTTGAAATTGGCGCCGAACCCGTCTCACCTGGAAGCTGTAAATCCGGTTGTTGAAGGTTACATACGGGCTCGTGCCGATGCAATGTATGAAAGCGATTACGACCGTGTACTTCCTATCCTTATTCATGGTGATGCCGCGGTTGCAGGCCAGGGAATTGTGTATGAGGTTACTCAGATGTCTGGTTTGAACGGATACTACACTGGCGGAACAATTCATTTTGTAATAAACAACCAGGTTGGTTTTACTACGGACTTTGAAGACGCAAGATCTAGTATTTACTGTACGGATATTGCTAAGATCGTAGATGCGCCTGTACTTCACGTAAATGGAGATGATCCGGAATCGGTGGTGTTCTGTATGCGCCTGGCGGTTGAGTATCGTCAGAAGTTTAATAAGGACATATTTATTGATATGGTCTGCTACCGTCGTCACGGACACAACGAAGCAGACGAACCGAAATTTACGCAGCCTGTATTATACAAGGCTATTGAAAACCATTTGAACCCTCGTGAGATTTACCAGAAAGTGCTGGTAGAACGTGGTGATGTGGATGCACAGCTTGCTGTAAATATGGATAAGGAGTTCAAGCAGCTACTGCAGGAACGCCTTGACATGGTGAAGCAGAAAGCGCTTCCTTACATCATGCCTAAGCTTGAACAGGATTGGCATACGCTTCGCAAGGCTGTTGCCGCAGATTTTGAAAAATCTGTGGAGACAGGTGTTCCTTTGGAAATTCTCGAAAAAGTAGGGAAGGCGCTAATTAAAACACCTGAGGGTTTCACAAGGCTTAAGCAGATTGATAAATTGCTCAAGGATCGTGAGCAAATGATCTTTGATAAAAAGGAGGTAAACTGGGCAACAGCTGAATTGCTTGCTTATGGTTCTCTTTTAGCCGAAGGTAATATTGTACGTTTAAGCGGCCAGGATGTACAGCGTGGTACGTTCTCTCACCGTCATGCTGTTTTGCACGATGTGGAAACGAATTATTCTTACAATAGTCTTGCACATATTGAAGAAGGCCAGGGACCATTTATGATCTATAACTCGCTTTTGTCTGAGTACGCGGTACTAGGCTTTGAGTTTGGATACTCCATGGCTAATCCAAAAGCTTTGGTAATCTGGGAAGCACAATTTGGTGATTTTGCCAATGGTGCTCAGGTTGTGATTGATCAGTTCATTTCTTCAAGCGAAACAAAATGGGATCGTTGGAATGGATTGGTAATGCTGTTACCACACGGTTATGAGGGCCAAGGACCAGAACACTCGAATGCACGTCCTGAAAGATATCTGCAACTTTCGGCAAATTATAATATGATCGTTGCCAACGTTACTACGCCGGCTAACTTTTTCCATATTATGCGCCGTCAGCTGAAATCTCAGTTCAGAAAGCCATTGATCATCATGTCGCCTAAGTCGATGTTGCGCCATCCACTTTGTGTTTCTCCTATCGACAGCCTTGTTAACGGTAGTTTCCAGGAGACAATAGGTGATAGCTATGCTGATCCGAAAAAAGTTAAAAAGGTTCTTCTGTGTACCGGAAAGCTGTACTATGAGCTATATGAAAAGCAGCAGGCGGAGAAACGTGATGACGTTGCCATCATTCGTTTGGAACAAATGCATCCTTTCCCACAGAGCCAGATTGATGCGCATTTGAGTAAATACAAAAACGCAAAGGTTTATTGGGTACAGGAAGAGCCGTTTAATATGGGAGGCTGGACTTTCATGCTGAGAATGTACAAAGGTGCTAATCCATTGCAAGTGATTGCTCGTGAGTCGAGTGCTTCACCTTCGACCGGATTCTCCAAAATCCATTCAAAAGAGCAGGCAGAAATTCTTACAAGAGCTTTTGAATAACTATCAAGAAAAATAAGACACTTAATCCGATAACAAGATTGCAGATAAAATGGCTGAAATTGAAATAAAAGTACCGCCCGTTGGCGAGTCTATTACCGAAGTGACTATAGGAAACTGGTTCAAAAATGATGGGGATTTTGTGAAGATGGATGAGGTCATTTGCGGACTTGATTCGGATAAAGCAACTTTTGAATTAACTGCGGAAGCAGAAGGTGTTTTACATATTAAGGCGCAGGAAGGCGATACGCTGAGTATCGGTGATCTGATTGCCACCATTGATTCTTCTGCAAGTGCAGCTGCTCCGGCAGATGCAGCACCTAAGGAGGAAGCTCCCGCACCAGTTGCGGAGGAGCCTGCAAAGGCTGAGGAAAAAGCTGAGACTCCTGCACCGGCAGCTGCCTCGGGTAAATCCTACGAGATGAAGGTTCCTGCTGTTGGAGAGTCGATAACGGAAGTTACGATTGCTTCATGGAGCAAAAAAGACGGAGATTACGTAGAATTGGACGAGATTCTTTGCGAGTTGGAATCAGATAAGGCAACTTTCGAATTGCCTTCGGAAGCAAGCGGTACCCTGCGGATCGTTGGAAAAGAAGGAGATACGCTGGCTATCGGTGCACTGATTTGTACAATAGAACAAGGTGTTTCATCAGGCAGTGCTGCTTCAACTCCTGCTCCGGCACCCGCAGTTTCTTCGGGGTCTGCTGATAAAGGTAGTGTAGAAAAACATGCTTCTCCGGTAGCGGCAAAAATACTTGCTGAAAAAGGAATAGATGTAAAAGATGTGAATGGCTCAGGAGCAGGCGGTCGCGTAATGAAAGATGACGCGCTTAAAGCGGGAAGCAAGCCTGCTGAGGCTGCGAAACCTGCACCTGCGAAACCAGCTGCTGCACCCGCAGCACCAGTTGCACCGGGTTCACGCAATCAGCGTCGTGAAAAAATGTCTTCACTTCGTAAGACAATCGCACGTCGTTTGGTAGCAGTTAAAAATGAAACCGCCATGTTGACCACATTCAATGAGGTTGATATGAAGCCCGTTATGGACTTGCGCGGTAAGTTTAAAGATAAATTCAAAGAGAAACATGAAGTGGGTTTAGGCTTTATGTCTTTCTTCGTGAAAGCCGTAACAGTTGCCTTGAAAGATTTCCCTGGCGTTAATGCATCTATTGACGGAGAAGAAATTGTATTCAACGACTTCGCTGATGTTTCCGTGGCGGTATCTACTCCGAGAGGATTGGTGGTTCCTGTTATCAGAAATGCAGAGGGACTTTCTTTCGCTGCTATTGAGAAGGAAATCGTTCGTTTGGCAGTACGTGCCCGTGATGGTAAACTTGGCTTGGACGAAATGTCTGGCGGAACATTCACGATCACAAATGGTGGTACATTCGGCTCTATGTTGTCGACTCCGATCATCAACGCGCCGCAGTCTGCTATTTTAGGAATGCATAACATTGTTGAGAGAGCAGTCGTAGTTGACGGACAAATCGTAATTCGTCCAATCATGTATCTTGCGCTTTCATACGATCACCGTATCATTGATGGTAAGGATTCTGTAAGTTTCCTTGTTAGGGTGAAACAATTGTTGGAAGATCCTATGCGTCTGCTTTTGGATATGTAGTCAAATATTTGATAAATTTAAGCCCGTCTCATCAACGGGCTTTTTTTGTTTTAGATCATCTATTTCAACTTCTCATTCTCTTTATGCCGGTCCTTATCACGTCCGGTTTTTTTAGCCATATTTTTTTCAAAAGCTTCTGTCAGATTAATACCAGTCTGATTAGCCAGACAGATTAGTACCCAAAGAACATCAGCCATTTCATCTCCCAGATCTTTTCCCAAATCTGATTTTTTAAACGACTGATCTCCATAAGTGCGGGCCATAATTCTGGCCAGTTCTCCCACTTCTTCTGTAAGGATGGTCATGTTTGTCAATTCTGAAAAATAACGTACACCGTAAGTTTTGATCCAGTTGTCTACTTCGCTCTGTGCTTCTTCAATAGTCATGAGATGTGATTTATATTCTGTTTTTTGAATCGATGATGATGGTGACAGGGCCGTCGTTGAGTAATGATACTTTCATATCCGCCCCAAATTTCCCGCATGCGATTGTTTTTCCCAATTCTTTTTCAAGAAATCCAATCATTTGTTCATACAACGGAACGGCAACTTCTGGTCTTGCCGCTTCAATGAAAGATGGTCGGTTACCCTTCTTTGTACTTGCATGTAGTGTAAACTGACTGATCAATAGAATATCTCCCTTTACTGCTGTCAGGTCCAGATTCATCTTTCCTTCCTCGTCGCCAAAAACGCGGAGTCCGATAATTTTTTTTCCAAGCCATTCCACATCTTCCGTAGAGTCGGTATGTGTTACCCCGAGCAAAACCAGGAACCCATTTCCAATGGAACCATGTATCGTTCCATCTATGGTTACCGATGCTTCACTCACCCTCTGTATTATTGCTATCATTTTCTCAAAATCGTATGGTTAGTAATCGTGCTCCGGCAAATATTATTTCACTATATATAGATTAATCATTAAAAAACGGATCAATGTGAGCTAATGTGCCAAATAAATGACAGGGAATGGTTTCAACGTTGAAATATTGGTAAATATGTCTTTAAATTGAGAAACCGTATCATCCCTTCGGAGTGTAAAAGTAATAGCAATGAACAACAATGTCAGAAGCAGGTCATCTATTTTGCACTTCTGATTTAAACAGTTTCAGTGCTATTTTTAGAAGTATGCTGTCGTAAATAACATCTCGTTCTGATAATGAATATAAACTACAAATTCTTAGCTGTATTAATTGCTGCCGGAAATATTGGCTACGCACAAAGTCAGAGTGGCTCGACCGGTAATGTGAAGTCCCAAAGTACTTCTGTCGCCAGTATAGCCTCTGTGACTGAAAATCTGAAAAAGCACGAAGGTTTTTTTAATTTTTATTATGATGAGAAAACCGGAAAGGTATTGCTGGAAATAGATAAAATGGATCAGGAGTTCCTTTATTTTTCTTCTCTTTCCAATGGAGTGGGAAACGGCGGACCTGAGCGTGGCCAGGCTTCTTCCGCTATTGCAAAGTTTGTGAAAGTCGGAGCGAAAGTACTTTTGATAGAACCTGTTTACAATTACAGGGCCATCACAGAAAACAGGGATGAAATCAAGTCTGTGGAGAGTTCCTTTGCCAAGTCTGTGATCTGGGGCTTTACGCCGGTAGCGACGGATGGAAATAAAACACTCATAGATCTTACTCCTTTCATAGTCCGCGACAGTCAGAATATGGCAGCTCGTTTAGGTGTACGCGGATCGCTTGGACCGGTCAGCGTGCAGCCCGTTAGCAACGGCGGGACTTACAGAATGGACGATTCGCGTTCTGTGGTGTACATTGAGAATACTAAGAATTTTCCTAAAAATACTGAATTTGAAGCGCTGATTACTTTTACGGGCGGAGCACCTGGTGGTGGGAGAGGTCCTGGTCTGGCTCCTGATCCCGGAGCGGTTAGTGTTAACATGCACCAGTCTTTTGTGGAGTTACCCGACGCAAATTACAAATCAAGACGATTTGATGCCCGTTCCGGATTTGGAATGTTTAGCTATATGGATTTTTCGGCACCTATGACAGAACCCATTGTGAAGCGCTTTATTCGACGACACCGTCTTGAAAAGAAGAACCCCGGAGCGGCAGTGAGCGAAGCGGTGAAGCCAATCGTCTATTACATTGACCGTGGTGCACCAGGTCCGGTAAAGAAGGCTTTGATAGACGGGGGAGCTTATTGGAATGAATCATTTGAAGCAGCAGGCTTTAAGAATGCCTTTATCGTGAAGGAATTGCCAGAGGGCGTGGACCCGATGGATATTCGTTATAATGTTGTGAACTGGATCAATCGCTCAGGCAGTCCAAGGGGATTTTCTTTCGGTTCTTCTTTTATTGATCCAAGAACTGGAGAGATCATGAAGGGAGTGGTTACGTTAGGCTCCGACCGGCACCGCCAGGATTATCTGATCGCAGAAGGATTGTTACAACCTTATGAGGAGGGAAAGCCAGTTCCCAAGGAAATGGAGGAATTGGCGCTTGCCCGTATTCGCCAGCTATCAGCACATGAAATAGGCCACACACTGGGCTTCAACCACAACTTTGCTGCGAGCCCAAAAGACAGAGGTTCTGTGATGGATTATCCATTCCCACGTTTTTCGTTGAAACCAGATGGAAAAATAGAAATTTCGGATTCGTACGGTAAGGGAATTGGTAGCTGGGATACCAGGGCGGTGATGTGGGGATATACTGAGTTCCCAAAAGGTGCGGATGAGGAAGCAGGTCTTGAAAAGATTATGCAGGAAACTTTAAAGCAGGGACATATTTATATTCCGGATATTGGAGGAAATGCGCATCCTACTTCGCATCAATGGGATGACGGTTCCAATCCAATTGACCAGATGACGAATATCATGGCTGTCAGAAAGAAGATACTGGATAATTTTTCAGAAAAAGCAATTCGTGATGGTGAACCTATGGCGACACTGGAAGAGGTGCTTGTACCGATGTACCTGCTTCATCGATATCAGATTGAAGCGGTTGCCAAATCCGTTGGTGGCCTGTATTTCACACATGCGGTAAAGAATGATGGACAGGTTGTGACACGCATGGTTGAGCCCAAGGAACAATGGAGAGCTTTGGAATCATTGTTAGGGACCATCACACCGGAAGCACTGGCATTACCGCAAGGTTTGATCCAAAAAATTCCTCCGCGCCCATCAGGATACCCTGCTGGCTTGGAAACCTTTACAAGCCGTACCGGACCAACATTTGACCCGGTTGCGGCCGCTGAGACTGCGGCAGGTACTACACTGTCGTATTTGCTTGATTCACAAAGGGCAGCGCGACTGATAGAATATAATGCAAGAGACAGCAAGCAGCCGGGTTTTATGCCAGTGGTGGACAGAATCCTGGAGAAAACCTGGAAGGCACCTTTGCAGACCGGTTACAAAGGCGAGCTTCACACCTTGGTTAATAACCTTTCCTTAAAGTATCTTCTTCGACTTGCGGCGGATACCAAGGCTCCTGAGAGCGTCAGGGGAGAGGCATTACTTAAAGTGGATGAGTTGGAAAAATGGATGAAGGGAAAGGTGGCTAATGCAGGTGCAAAGCAGAAAGCAAATATTCTTTTCGGGTTGTCTCAGATCGAAGAATTTAGTAAAAATCCAGAGAAATTCCAGCCAGCATCGCCACTAGACATGCCTCCGGGAGCACCGATTATGGGAAATATGGATTTTCTGAATTGTTCCGGCGGTTTATCGGAATGGAAATGAGTTAAATTAAAACAAGGTATAATTTTGGTCGGTCTGTTCAGTTTAAGTTTTACTGAACAGACTGATTTTATTTTTAAGATAAGGACAGAGCTTATCATAGTAAAAACAGAATTGAAAAGATGTCCGGATTAAGATATATTTGATACCGGCTTCCCAAAACAGACGGTGATGCAAAGGTACTTTGGATTAGCAAAAGTAGTGCATAGCCGATGGGAGGGCCGAACAGACTAAACACCTTTAACCTGTGAAAGAAGAACGCATTTCCGTTTTCGACATTTTTAAAATAGGCGTTGGACCGTCGAGCTCGCACACCCTAGGTCCATGGAGAGCAGCTCAGCAGTTTTTAAATAAGTTTGGAGACACAGTGGGTCTTCAAAATGTAGAGTCAGTCAAAGTGTTTTTATATGGTTCGTTGGCCAAAACGGGAAAGGGGCATGGTACAGACATAGCAGTAATCTTAGGTCTAAGCGGTCATGATCCGGTAACGATTGATACAACACTTATTGACTCCATTTTAGCAGAAATTGCCTCTAAGGAAACGATTCTCTTACAAGGAGATATGAAGATCAGTTTCACACCCAAATCGGACGTGGTTTTCCAAATGAAGGAATCGCTACCTTTTCACCCGAACGGTTTGACTTTTACAGCACAATGTGGTAGCTATGGTGAACGCTCTGAAACTTATTTTTCAATAGGTGGCGGCTTTGTAATACAGGAAAATCACACGGACGAGGAAGTTACACAAGTTGTGAAATTACCCTACCCAGTCGATACAGCCGGCGATTTGCTGAAATGGCATAAGCTTACGGGAAAACCAATCTGGCAAATCGTGTTGGACAACGAGTGTGCATGGAGAGAAGAATCGGTGATCCGGAAAGAGCTTTTGAACATATGGTATATCATGAGAGAAAGTATATTTCATGGTACGCAAACTGACGGAATCCTTCCCGGCGGACTTTATGTGCAGCGCCGTGCCGCAGCGTTGAACAAGAAATTACTTCATGATAAAATCTGCCTGGACTATAACCGGTGGCTGGAACTGGTGAAGTTGTCCGGAAGCGGGTTCAAGTACACTTTGGATTGGGTCAGCTGCTTTGCGTTAGCAGTTAATGAAGAAAATGCCTCATACAGCCGCGTTGTTACTGCACCCACCAATGGCGCTGCGGGTGTGATTCCGGCAGTTATCCAATATCATATTGCTTTTTGTGATGGTACTGAGGAAGATGTATTTCGCTTCTTGCTTACTGCTGGTGAAATCGGTAGTATTTTTAAGAAAGGAGCTACAATTTCGGCTGCCATGGGTGGTTGTCAGGCGGAAATAGGCGTTTCGTCAGCAATGGCGGCGGCCGGGCTCACAGAGGTACTCGGAGGAAGTGTCGAACAGTGCCTGATGGCTGCTGAAATCGCTATGGAACATCACCTGGGAATGACCTGCGATCCTGTGGGTGGGTTGGTTCAAATCCCTTGCATTGAGCGAAATACGATGGGAGCCATTAAGGCAATCACCGCTTGCCAGTTGGCCTTGCAGAGCAATCCTGGGAACGCAAAAGTTTCGTTGGATAATGTGGTAAACACGATGTGGCAAACAGCTCTGGATATGAATCACAGGTATAAAGAAACATCGGAAGGCGGGTTGGCAATCAATATTCCGATTAGTCTGAGTGAATGCTGATCAGTAGCTATTGGCTCTGAGCTTTTAGCAACATACTTAGCCTAAAATAAACTGTCAAAAACTTATTAACTACATGAAAAACTTTATTGCGAGGAAGAATATTCTGATGCTTTTTGTACTTCTGACTTTGTCCATTTTGAATGCTCAGGCTCAGAAAGTAAATATTTACAATCCTGAGGCTGATGCAAAAGCGGAAATTGCCGAAGCAGTTGCAAAAGCAAACAAGAGCGGAAAACATGTATTGTTGCAGCTAGGAGGGAATTGGTGCAGCTGGTGCATTCTTTTTGATAAACTCGTGAATAGCAATGATACGCTGAAAACTTTCAGGGATCAGAACTACGAAATGCTGCATGTCAATTATAGTCCGGAAAATAAAAATGAGGCTGTTTTGGCTTCACTGGATTATCCGCAAAGATTCGGATTTCCTGTTTTCGTCATTCTGGATGGTAAAGGGAAGCGTTTACATACTCAGAACTCCGCTTACCTGGAAAAAGGCAAAGGTCACGATCCTGCGAAGGTGTTGGAGTTTTTTCAGAGCTGGGCACCCGAGGCTCTGAACCCTGACAATTATAAGAAATAGAAAGTGAGCTAATGGCTATTAGCCATTAGCTCATCCATCATTGGCTATGATGAGGCAGTAAATTGACATTCGAATGCAAATGCCTGTTCACTCTAAACTGTCAACTCAGACACTCCCTTGCACTCACTCCGCCGGTACAGCAAGTTTTTCACCTGCTTTCACCGGAATGCCAAAATTGGGCGTTCCATCTGCATTCCATGTGAATTTCTGAGCCCTTGGTGACCGAAATCTGCCACAACCCTGTCCGGGTTCCGAATTGGCATGGTACAAAATCCAGTCTTCTTTGCCATCCGGTGATTTAAAAAACGAATTGTGCCCCGGTGCATAAACCTTATTCTCTGGCGATTGTTTGAAAATGGGTTCAGGAGATTTTTTCCATGAATTGGCATCCATCAAATCGGCCGTGGCGGAAGTTTGAAGCATTCCCAATGCGTAATAATCTGTCCAGCAGCCGCTGGCAGAGTAAATGATAAAGATTTTATCTTTATGTTTCAGAAACTGAGGACCTTCATTTACATTCACATGCGGAGGATTATTCGGGTCGTTCAGGTCTCCATGTTTTTCCCACTCAAAATCGCTTCCTGAGATTTTGGTACGTTTTCCGGACATGGTCCAGGGGTTGTCCATCTTGGCAATGTATATATTCTGCTGGCCGTTTTTGTCTCCTTCCCATCCCGACCATATCATATAGTACTGGCCTTTGTTTTCAAAAATATCTCCGTCAATAGCCCATTTGTCGTCCGGGGTGGCAACTTTTCCCTTAAAAGTCCATTCACCCTGCATAGGATCTGCGGATGCATTTTCGATCACATACATGCGGTGATTATCGTTTTTGCCATCATCTGCTGCAAAGTACATGTACCATTTCTTATTGATGTAGTGCAGTTCCGGAGCCCAAAGTTCTTTGCTATACATCGTTCCTTGCGGCGGTGTCCAGATTGTCTTGCTTTCTGCGGTAGCCAGGTCTGCCAGGTTCTTGGTCTTCCAAAGCACGAGCTTGTTTTGCACCGTATGTGTGTAATAGTAGTATCCATTTTTATGGATGCTGTATGGATCGGCGCCGGAAGGCAAAAGTGGATTAGTGAAAGTTTTGGTACCGCTTTGAGAATAGGTGAAGGAATATGCTAAAAGCAGAATCAGGGATAAAACTAGTTTTCTGTAGTTCGTTTTCATTGTTTTAAGAAACGATGTTAAGGTGTTTGGTTTAAGGAAAAAGTAATAAGTGCTAAGTTTTACTATTGTTGTTTTTTCGTTGTTAAAAACTGGAAACTTTTGAAGTCTATAACCGGCTTTTCGTGGGATCCGTTGTCTTTTGCAAACTTCGCTTTGACGATGGCTGTTTTTCTCTTGCCAACAGCTGTGGGTGAGTTGTGCGTATGAAAAACGTAGTTGAGCCCCCCTTTTTCATCCTTATAAAAATCTCCGTGCCCGGTACCGTTTTGTCCTACATCTTCTTTATCCAGGATGGGGTTGCTGGCATATTTTTTCCAAGGACCGAGAGGGCTGTCACTTGTGGCAAAACCCACAGCGTAATCCGGATTTCTAAAATCATTGGCGGTGTAAAATAAATAATAAACACCGTTTCGCTTTATCACAGTCGGACCTTCTGCAACCGGCCAATCCGATTTTGCAGTATTCTCCCATCCGTTTTCTGCATGAAGGCATTCTTTTAAGGTTTCCGGAATAGTTTCAGAAAGATCACTTTTCATTTGTGCCACGAATAACCTGTTGCCTTTTTGCAAGCGCACATGATACAAATAGATTTTCCCGTCGTCATCGAAGAAGATGTAGGGATCAATTTGTTTTACGGAAGCTTTGAGCTCTGTTTTATTTTCCTGAATAAATGGACCAATGGGTGAATCTGCCTTTGCAATGGCGATGTTTTCGTTGGCTACATAGGCCATGTAGAACTTGTTGAGGTGGGAGAAAACCTGAGGTGCCCAAAATCCTTTATCGCCATATACATCTCCTTTTTTTAAGGCATACCCTTTGTCAAGCCAGTCTTTCTGATTGGTGGAGCTGTATACTTTGAATCCGTTGCCGGCGCTTCCTTCCACAGTGCCGTAGAGATAATAAGTACCTTTGGAATACAAAATCGCAGGATCGGCCAGGTATATCTGTGAATCTGACGTGGTTTGTCCCTGAGAAACCAGGGTAATGAGCAATGAGAATAGAGATAAAAAAAATGCTTTCATACCAATGATGTTTGATATCGAAAGCATTTGTATGCGTTTGTTTACTTAAATGGTTATCAAGAAACGTGATCTGAGGTTTAAAGATCGAGCAATACATGTGCAAGCCCGAAGTACACCGCGTACCCGATTAAGTCGTTGGCGGTAGTGATGAACGGGCCAGACGCAACAGCGGGATTTATGCCAACTTTTTCCAGTGCGATTGGCGTGACTGTCCCCATAAAGGATGCAAGAAAAACCACAGACATTAAGGCTGCTGACACGACCAAAGCGAGTTGCATTTCATTTCCGATCAGGAGATTGAATCCGAAGACAATACCGCTGATGATAAACCCATTAATTAGTGCCACGGCGAGCATTCGAATGAGTCGCTCACCCAGTCCTACATCAAGCCCGCTTTTATCGGCAAGGCTTTGCAGTATAAGGGAAGAGGTTTGAATACCTACGTTTCCGCCTGTGGATCCTATAATCGGGATGAATGCGGCCATTGCAGGAATTACTTTGAGATCCCCTTCAAAATAACCAATGAATTTGGCAGCAACCATTCCGCCCATCATGCCCACAAGTAGCCAGGGTAAACGCGCTTTGGTTTGTTGGAAAATGGTATCGTCTTCTTCCACATCCCCCGTAATACCGGCCATTGCCATGGTATCCGAACTGGCCTGTTCGGTAATAAAGTCGATCACGTCATCAATCGTGATCCTTCCCAGCAGTTTGCCCTGAACATTCACTACGGGCAGCGTGTCAAGGTCATACTTCTGCATCAGCTCTGCCACCTCTTCCGCAGGACGGTAAGTCTCCACAAAGATTACATCCTTGTCGTACAGGCTTTCAATTTTGGTGTTTTTGTGCGCAAGAACGATTTTCTTAAGAGAAAGCAAACCAAGTAATTTGCCGCTTTCGTCCGTAACATAAACCGCATATACACGCCCCACATCTTCGGCCTGCTTGCGAAGTTCTTCAATACACTCGTTTACCGTCCAGTTTACATTCGCTTTCACAAGCTCTTTCTGCATCAAACCACCGGCAACGTCTTCGTCGTAATGAAGCAGGTCAAGAATGAAACGAGCCTGTTCACGGTCTTCAAGCAAAGCAATTACTTCTTCTCTAACCTGAATCGGCTGCTCATTGAGCAAATCCACGGCATCATCCGAATCGAAAAGATTAACGTAACGGGAAATTTCTTCCGAAGTGAATGCTTTAAGGAAATCACGACGGTCGTTCTCATCCAGGTCTGCAATAATTTCAGCGCCCGTTTCAGTTTCAAGCTGTGTTACCAGAAATTTGGCATGATCCGTATCCAATTCAGAAAGCAAACTGGTAATGTCGGCCGGGAAAAGCCCCTCCATGCTTTCTCTTATACCTTCGGAATCGCGGTTATCTATTAATTCCTGTATCTGATCTACGTACTCTTTCGTTAATTCAAACGTCATTTTTTTCGGCTTTAAGCTGTTTCTTACTAGCGACTAGCCTCTCAATTCGCTTTTGTCTATTCTTCTTCGTCGGCAATGATATCCCCGACAGGCTGTCCCAGCTCCTGTGCCAGTTGTGTAAGTGTCACAAATTCTGCCACGCTGAGTTGTTCGGCACGTTTGGTGAGCAACGGGTGGTCGGGCATTTCGCCAATCGGTTTCAGTGCATTTCTCAACGTTTTCCTGCGTTGATTGAATGCGGTTTTAACCACCCTGAAAAACATTTTTTCGTCGCACTCCAGTCTTTCCGTCGTATTTCGCCTGAGCCTAATTACCCCCGACTGCACTTTGGGAGGTGGGTCGAATGCTCCCGGAGGAACCGAAACAAGGTAATCAATATTGTAAAATGCCTGCAATAGAACGCTTAGAATACCGTAATCCTTATTTCCCGGAGGAGATGCAATTCTCATAGCAACTTCCTTTTGCAGCATACAAACAATTTCAGGAATCTGATCCCTTATCTGAAGCGCTCTGAAAAATATCTGCGAAGAGATGTTGTATGGAAAGTTTCCGATGATCGCAAATGGATCGGGGAATGCTAATGAGGTATCATATTTCAGAAAGTCACCCTCAATAATGCGTGGTGTCAAGGCTTCATAATGCTTTTTTAAATAGGCTACCGATTCCGTATCGATTTCGATCACATGCGTTTCGTAGGCCTCGTTTGTTAGCAAAAATTGGGTCAAAACACCCATGCCTGGTCCAATTTCGAGGACTTTGGTGTAACCTGAATGCCCGGTGAGACCATCTACGATCTGCCTTGCAATGTTCATATCTTTCAGAAAGTGCTGCCCCAAATGTTTTTTGGCACGGACTTTCGAGTCGCTCCGATTTTTATAATTACTTTTCACATGCCAAAATTACGTCTTAATTCGTAGATTTAACGAATAAAGAATAGGAACGAACCTTAAAAAATACGAGCAAAGGGAACTATGGAAATGATATCGTCCCAGACGGACTGGCATACCATACATGCTACACTTCATCATCTGAATCTAATCGGCGTAACCTTTTCACCGGACTTCATCATACAAAATATTAGTGCCCATGCCCTTATGAAAACCGGCTGGACAGAACAGGAACTGATTGGTCATAGTCTTTTCGATAAACTAATTCCGCAGGATGAAGCTGATGAAATAAAGCAAATGCTGGAAGAGGGCATTCAGGGAAAAAGGAAACTGGAACAGCGTGAGGTGCCATTTCTTGCCAGCAAAGGAACATTGCGTACTTTTTCCATTAATTCTGTTCTGGTTCAGACGGAGGAGGAAAGTGTTAAATGCGTAACGCTTGTGGGTGATGACATTACCCGCAGAAGACGAATGGAGTCGTCGATAGCCAAGTCAAATTCGCAATTGCAGGATTTGGTGGATAACACCAGCGACCTTATTCAACTGGTGGCTATGGACGGGAAGTTCATCTTTGTAAACAAAGCCTGGCGCGAGGTACTCGGCTACGGCCTGGATGAAATTGCTTCTATGCGGATGCAGGACATTATTCATCCACAGCATAAAGAGGAAGCAGAAGCACAGCTGAAACTTATTGAGCAGGGAATATCAAATCCCAATTTTGAGGCAGTTTTCATAAACAGAGACGGTAAAAAAGTGTTTGTTACCGGTAGTGTTAATTGCCGTTTCGACAACGGGAAACCGACCGCGTTCCGCTGCATATTAAATGATTTTACTGAAAAGATCAGAGCAGAAAAGGCGCAGAATCTGTATTACAGTATTGCAAACTGGACTCTGAATGCGCAAAATCTGGACGATTTTTACCATACGATTCATGATGAGCTCGGCAAAATCATCGATGTAAAAAACTTCTTTATAGCCCTTTACGACCCAAGCAAAAGTTACCTCTATTTTCCATACTACGTAGATCAGTATTTCAAAGGCAACGTACGATTTACACGCCGGAGACTTGGTAATGGTGTTACAGAATATGCTATTGCGTCCAATAAACCACTGTTTTTATCAGGGCAGGATATTGAAGAGCTAGCTAAAACAAACAGCCTTCACCTGTATGGCGTCACACCACAACAGTTACTTTGTGTGCCGTTGCGTATTGGCGACAGGGTTACTGGTATCATAGGCGTGAAGTCATACGACGATGCTAAAATGTTTGATGCGCGGGATCTTGAACTTTTGGAATTTATATCTGGTCAGGTTGCACTGGCCATTGCGAGGAAGCAAAGCGAGGAGGAGCTAAGCAAATACGTGGCCCGCCTGAATGCCATTTTTGACAGTAGCTCCCATCTGATCTGGTCTGTGAACAAGACTTTGCAGTTGACTTCTTTCAATAAAAATTATGCCGATCTTATTCATTCTGAGGTAGGTGTAAGACCGACGTTACAAGTGAGTGCCGAAAAATTTGGATGGAGAATGGTTGGCGTGAACAACCGCCGTACGCTCGATGCCAAGTACAGACAGGCATTGCGTGGCGAACCGCAGTATTTTGAATTTAAGATAGATAAAAAGGATGGTGGGGAAATGTGGCTGGAATTTTACCTGAATCCGATCCGCTACGCCCAGGGTGTAATTGAGGAAGTTTCGGGTATTGCACGCGACATCACCAGACGTAAAGAAGCGGAATTGTCGCTGCGGCACAGCGAAGAGCTTTTCCGTGGTATTTTCGAAAACTTGCAGGATATCTATTGCCGTATCAACCGTCATGGTATAATCAGCATGATAAGCCAGTCGGTGCTGAAACGGCTTGGCTACCTGCCCGACGAAGTAATCGGGCATCCGGTGTCAGAGTTTTTCATGGACCGGAAAAAGATTCATTCAGCTCTTATAAGACTTAGGAAAAGTCGAAGTCTGCGAAACTTCGAAATAACACTCAACAGGAAAGATGGAACAGAGCGCCAGTTCATGGTGAACATGCTTCTTTTTGTAGACGACAAAGGAAAACCTGCGGAAGTGGCAGTACTGGCGAGAGATATTACCGAATTGAAACGCAACGAGCTTGAATTGCTGAAAGCCAAGGAACATGCGGAGCGCTCACTGAAAGTAAAAGAAGGGTTTCTTGCCAACATGAGTCATGAGATTCGCACGCCAATGAATGGAGTGATTGGTATGATAGACTTGCTGGGAGAAACGCCGTTAAACGTTGAACAAAAAGATTATGTGCTGACAATCAAACGCTCGTCGGAAACCCTGCTTCACATTTTGAATGATATTCTGGATCTTTCAAAAATTGAAGCTGGTAAAATGGAGCTGCACGAAGCACCAATAGCCGTAGAAGAGCTATTGCTGAAACTTGTATCCCTGTTCGGACAAACCGCGAAAAGCAAAGGCAACACGTTATCCTATTACATTGCGTCTGATCTGCCGAAATACATCATCGCGGACCAGACCAGGTTATTACAAATCCTATCCAACCTCACCTCCAACGCGTTGAAATTTACTGAAAACGGTGCGGTGAAAGTTTTCCTGACGTCTGTTAAAAGAGATGGTCTTTTCAATAAGATCAAAGTGGAAGTCCAGGATTCAGGGATAGGAATCAGCGCGATGGACAAGCAGATATTGTTTACGTCGTTCACTCAGCTCGACAATTCTTCTCGTAAATCGTTTGGGGGCACGGGCCTTGGTCTTGCTATTTCCAAGCAGCTTTGCGAGCTCATGAACGGAAGCATCGGCGTGGAATCGACCCCAGGGGAGGGGAGTACATTCTGGTTTACCTTCGAAACCACCGAAACTTCCATGGCTCAGGTGAGTACAACCAAAGAACTCGAAGAAGTGCCGATCCAGGATGTGTTTGCCAAAAATCATCCCACGATTCTATTGGTTGACGATAACGCAGTGAACAGAAAAGTCGCGAATGAAATACTTAAAAAAGCAGGTTGTGTGGTGGATTTGGCCGAAAGTGGTTATCAGGCCATTGACAAGGTTGAAGAAAAGGCGAACTCCGGAAACAGAATGTATGACATCATTTTTATGGACATACAAATGCCGGATATGGATGGCGTAGAAACCACTTCCGAACTCAAAAGGCGCTTCACAGATTTACCTCCGATTGTAGCAATGACTGCCTACTCCATGAAAGAAGACCGCGATCGGTTTATAAGCCAGGGGATGGACGATTACATTGCCAAGCCTATCCGTGCGCAAACACTTATTCATAAGGTCAGAGAGCTTTTCTCAGATTCAGTAGAACACAAGGTTGAGTCAAAGCAGGCCGAAGAAGCCAAGGAAATGACATTGCCGGTTCTGGATCGGGAGATTATTGATCAGCTTAACGGTATCGGCGGGGCTGACCTGGTTCTGTCGGTTTTTGAAGATTTCGTAACAGAATCGGATGAGCTGGTTGCAGGAGCCATCGAAGCATACGCGACAGGCGACATTGCTACCGTGAAAAGTAATTTGCATACACTCAAAGGTAGTGCCGGAACGGTAGGTGTTTCACAAGTTGCAGAAATTGCCAGGGATGCAGAATGGCGATTAAAATCAGATGATACCAGCACCTTAGCCGCGGCCTTGCCCGAATTGCAGAAGGCTTACACCAGGTTTTTGGAAAGCTATGAAGGGATGTTGGGGGAATGGTTGAAGTAGGAGGGGAGATAGATAGAATAATATATCTTTAAAAAGAATGATATATTATTCTATCAAAACAGCCTACCACAAACGAATACCAACTTTCGCGCCGAATTTGATAAGGTAGGCATCGGCTTTTTCGTTCATAGAGATCCAGCCGTGAATCACCTTTTCCAATCGATGATGCTTTTACAAAAAGTTCTTCTGCGCTTTCGTATCTCTAATTTTCCGCCGCCTGAATGGCTTTATTTAATATTTCATTCAATTTCGTACGGTTTGTCGAAGACAAATCTTTTTGATTCCTACCGTCTGGTACAACCTCTCCAGTAACCTTACCATCAGATTTTTTCTTAGATTTCTCTACAACAAATGAGGCTAGTATTATTAAACCTACACCTAAGAGCAAAGTCAATATCGGGTATATAAGTAACTTGTAGTCAAGTTTATATTTTTTTATTGAAACAAATGAACCAAATACAAGCCCGATCAATAATCCAAAAACCATCCACATTAAAACTGGTGGAATGCTACCTGAAATGAATAAAAGATTGTCTATTGGGACAAAGAAAAAGGAACTTACTTTTCCAAGAAAACCACGCAATAAGTAGGCAAACAAGGCAGCTATTGCCAGAGACAAAATTATGGATCTTCCATCTTTCATATCTTCTCATATTTTTTAACCAAACTGAAGGAAAATATCCCGCCTAAAATAAACAGAGCAAATAGGAAAAATGCCAGTAAAGGTGAATTATTAATAATGTTATCAGGATTTCCCACTTCTACATTGTGAACTAACCAACCCTTGTAACCAGTGAAAACGCCCAATAGAAATCTGAAGGCACCAAAGTAACAAGCCGTCAGGAAGCCGTAGAGTACAAGTTTTGTAATGTAGGCTTTTTTAGGAAAAACAACTTTTATATCGACAGGTATAACAATATCCTCGTAAACAGAAGATATTACGAGTTCCAGATGATAAAGCTCCTCTTTTTGCAGTAAAAAGGTATCAATGATGATATCGAAATTTTCACTTAGCTTGCCTTCCAGATTGTTAAATTCTAAAATATCCTTATTCAGTGAAATACCCTCCTTCGTAAATTTAAAATAAACCTTTGCTTTGGTATACCCGTCATCCTTCAAAGAGATATTGATGGTATGGTTTACGGTAAGACCACCATCAATAGCCAACAGTTGTATCTTTTCCTGGTCAGCTACAAGCTTGGGTTTGTTAGAAAAAATATTGATTATATGAAACAGTGCCTGAACCATACCAAGCCTGATTTCTCCCTCTGAATAATACGTAGCATTGGAGATAAACTCATAACTCGCGGCAATTTGATCGTTCCAAGTCTCTTTGCCAATGCCGGAAAACCATTCATGAATATTCCGGGCTGCCATGGATTCTGCAACGTCAGGCCAGATAGAAAAATCTGTCTTGGCGTAATTTGAAAGAGCTTCAGGTGTCAGGAATCTTAGATTCTTGATAAAAAAAGGTAGGCTAGCGTCAGTTTTATACAGGAATCTTAGAAAACTATTGAGATCGTACTGATTAGAAAGATTTAGGGCTATCCCCGGATCCGACTCCCGAATCCAGATATGCAGGATTCCTTTGCTGTATATTTCCTTTAAAGCTTCATACCCTTTTGGAGTTTCACATGCTTTTTGCAACAAAGCGGGAACTTCTGTGTAAAGTTCGTCCTCAAAACGAAAAGGTAAACGGGGGTTTAATTTATAGAGAATTCGTAAATAGCGCTTTTCCGAATCAAATTCCTCTTCAATAATTCTCGCAAATTCGTCTGCTTTTGATGCGCTCTTCGTCAAAGCAGTGACAAGCCCGGGCAGGTAATTTCCGTTTCTCAGAAAATATTTCGCGTCGTCTTTATTATTGAATGAGATATCGCCAAGCTTGCTTAATGAATTAGCCTTTTCACCAAGCCATTCCACTTCAATCAGACTTTCCTTATAATCCAGCCAGACTAAATCGGTCATCCATTTATTCTGAATAGACAATGGATCGGCGTGATTTATCTCGCGCGGTTTAAAATCTCTTTTTTTTAACTCCGCTATAACATATTGCGTAATAATATTTCTGTTAACGCTGTCTCCAACAAGCAACGCAATTTCCTCAAATTGCTCTGTCGTCAAGATACCTTTGCGAAAAATCAGTTCAAGTTTAGTATTAATGATCTCATATGGTCGCCAGTCAATTTCTGAATAGACCTGTTGTATAAGCTGATTTAATTGTCCAAGATTAAAATCAAGTTCCCTTCCGTCTGACACCAAATTGGGATATTCCGTTATTTTTATATCGCCATGATTTAAAATAAGCAAATCCTTTAATTGCTGTTTCAGGCTTTCTATTGACGCCATTTCGTTGAATATTTCTGTTAACTAAAACTAATCTGGATCGGCTTAACAATCAGCCATTTGCTACCTTGTAGTTTCAATTCACCAGGTATATCCGTGTTAATCAAACTATTGCCGGATGGAAAAGTATCATATTGACTTGTCTTTCCCAGAAAATAGGGAGAGTTTGAAAGCGCATAACGTTGCGCATTTTGATTACCGGATATTTTAAACGAAGCAGTATTAGGAGACAAAATAGTCAGCTCGAATATTGTTTCGCTATCCTCGTCATCCAGCAATTCCTGAACAGAAAATCCATCTCCCTGGTCTGCGTACCTCGCATATTTTACAGACGGTTCTGATTGAGAAACAGCAACCTGCTGCACCGGATTTTCTATTTCCGGCACGATAGAAAGCCGTTCATTTCTTTCGACCTCAGCGTTTAAATTATCCTGAAGAACTGCAATTTCTACCTCCGCTTCTTTCAATTTTTGCTTAACGGCTTTCAATTCACTACTCAAATTTTTCGACTGCCATTCTGTACTTCCGTTCTTGTGGAGGTGGTCATCCAAAGCCTTGCTGCTTTTGTCGATAACTTGATTTTTATTGCGAAGCACCCATAGTAAAAACAGGATAACGGCCAATAGAAGCAGGATAATGATGTATGACATGTCTTTTGAAATGTCTGGTAAAAACGCAAAAAAACTGGCTGATTCTGATGATTTTTCTGACATTACTTTTACTGGTTCTGTTACCTTTGGTTCAACAACAACGCTTTGTTTCTCCTCTATTTTTTGAATATCAGGCACATCTTCAATGGGCTCCGATATGGATACATTTTCAATAATTGAATCCAGCCTGTTTTTATAAGCATCATAATTCGAAAACTTCTTCCGATTACTTTTGGGACCCGATGTAATTTTTGTAATTACTTGGTCTTTAAAGCCGGTCAGGCTCTTTTTCCAGTTTGAAACGCTTCCATCAACCTCTATTGATTGCCAGTCGCCGATCAGTTGATCTGCTTTTTTTATTTTGTTATTCTTGACAAAAATTACCAGTTCTTCATAACTTTTACAACTTGGGCATTGCCTTTGCTTAGCATCTTTAAATGTTTCTTTGTCAGACGCCAAAAATTCAATACTTTCTTTTACGATCTGAAATTTCGCTTCCCTGATTTGTTTATCCGCATCATTGTCAGCCTTTACTGATAAATTCGAAACCAAAAACACAAAGAAAACAACCCACTTTTTCATTAAACAACCGGTTAGATTTCTGTTATACTTTTTGAAAGCCGATACAATGCGTCTTTCAAAGCGAAGAAAAATAGTGATTCCGAAATCTCGTTTTCACCTTCCTGCTTATGTAAACCCTGTAAAACTTTGCGATAACTGTCGTAGACGAAACCTTCTCCGTTGAAAATATTATTGTTCCACTGCAACAGTCTCAATGATTCTTTAAGACCGTTGATTTTAAAATCTTTCAGGAATTTCGTGATATCCGGATTGCTGAGTGTTTTTTCCAAAAACTCATTAAGGTTGGTAAGCACTGCAACATTTAGCGGACTATCAACTTCGAACGTATCCGAAACATTGAATTTGCCTGCACCGGTTAAAAGCTTTAATTCCAATTCCGGATTTGTCTTTGGATCAAAGCCCGGATGTATAAAATCCATATTTTTTCTATACTTCTCTTTCTCATCTTCCGAAGCCAAAGCATATAATATGGAACCATTTGCAGTGATCTCTTTCGGATTAGAATTTAAGTGAATTTTAAATCCAGATTGGAGCGGTTTCGTTGTATATGCGTTAATTAACAAACGGGTAAAATCTTCCAGATCGCGCTCATCTCCACCACAAAGCAGTTTAATATACTGACTTCCTTTTCCGGTAAAAGACAAATATCTCGGCAAAGGATAACCCTTAACTTCAATCAACTGTACCAAATGGAAAATAATGGCGCTATAATGCAGATAAGGAATAATCAGCAAATCCGGATTTCCAATCGTAATGGAATCGCTGAATTTAAAGTCGTCATACCGGAAAAGTAAACTCACCAAATCATCGGCACTAAGATTTGTGTCGTCCTTTACCTTATTGAAGTATTTTATCTCATTCGGACTGATGTTATTCTTCTTTTGATAACCTAGGTAATTTCGGATAAAACCGTTGTCTTTTAGTTTGTTCCGATACCCATTCCCCCAAATATCACTACCCGCAAAACGGAATGAAGTTGTTAAATATTTATCAATCCGGTTTCCGGCAGATTCCATAAACATCATCACGTCCGTCGTGCCGCCACCAATATCCACGTTCACCACATTGGCCGTATCCTGAATATCTGTGTCCGATTTGGTCAAAAAGAAATAAGGAGCTACGGACTCCGGGATTGGATCTAGTAGTTTGGCCCCCGAATTTTTGAAAACATCTTTAAAAGCACTATCCAGGACTTTTCTCAGCTCCGACTTAATCCCCCGTTCCATACTCAAGGGAACGGACCAGACCACTTTCAAATCAGCCGGATTACCATAATTCAGAATTATTTTTGCTCTGATTTGCAGTAAAAGCTGTTTCAGGAATGCACTTACCCGACTTTTATTCGAATCGTTATTATCGTTTTCCAGCAGCCATTTCAAGTTGGTCGTGTAATTCACATTGCTCGCCTGAACTTCCTCCTGATCAATGTAATAACCAATATTGATGTGACTGAATAACGACTTGTTCTGAATATTGTTAAAGGAAACAATTTCGCAGGTCGCCGTTTTGAACGGATAGGAGATATTTTGCCCCGCTCCTAAAACAGGCGGCAAAAACTCTCTTCTTAATGTCAAATCCATCCAACCGGAATTGCCATAGGAATCGAATTTATTCCCACCCGATTCATTCCGGCCGGGCGCATTAAGCAAGACCATTTGTTGGTCCTGCTCACCGATATCAAATGGCCTTGGCAACGCCTCGCCATTTTGCATGTAAGCAATATGCGTATTTGACGTTCCAAAATCTATGGCAAATGTATAAGCTTTGGTAAGGTTATCTTTATTAAAAGTTTTCGTTTCGAAATTCGGAATAATTAATCCTCCGGAATCAATTTCATTTGGATCAGAATATGCCAGCTGAATGTAATCAAAGGCTTCTTTGATTTTATAAAATCTTGATGTTGAACCCGAATTTCCTGCATTGATATCCGACCAGGTAGACCGCTCATCCACGGTCGCATTAAGCTTCGTCGCGTCGGCAGCAAAGTTCTTGAAAGAATAAAACTCCAATGCTTTCAACGACATTTTCTCATTTCTTTCTGCCAAAAGAATGGTATACTCGTTCAGGTCTTTTAGTCTCGGATCGGAATCATTGATCTGATAGAACGGAAATATCCCCAAATCCGAACGATATTCAACAATAGATTTGCCCTTCTCATACTTCCTTGAAAAAACGACCTCGGAAACTCCTTTCCTGTTTTTTACGGGTATTTTAAGATTCGCTGTAACCTGCCCGTCGCTTAACTCAATCGATAGATTGTTTTTCAAATCTGCCAGGTTGAAGAAGTTGAAATATTCCTTCCTGATAGGCAGTAAATATTTAAAATCGCCGCCAAAACCTGTGTAAAACTTTCCTCTGTTGATGTTAAACGGCATTTCTACCAGAGAATCTTCCAGGAAATCATCAATTGTGAGAAAAGGATATGTGACCGTGGTAAGGGCATTTCCCTGTGGCAACTTTCTCTCAAACAAAGGAACTCCCCGGTGATAAAAATCCTTAATCCGTGTGGATGAATTCCATGGAATATTTTTCTCCATGTAGTCTCCAGGGATATTCATTCCGTCGACTAAAACCAAAGGTGGTTCAACAAGCTGCTGCTCATTTTTATCGTTATACTGTTCCCGATATTTTGTCTCCGTAGCCCGGATGATAAAATCGCTGACCGATTTTATTTTTTCCTTTTCTTTTTCTTCCTTTTGATGGAAAAAGAAAAGTCCGTTAACGGTCAGAAATTTCCCGTCAACATTCGTTTTGATCTTGCTGTATTCAGCATCCATCAAACTGACGCCCGCCTGCTGATAATCGGGAAACTGATGTCTGAAATCCGAAAAATAACGATCCACCGTTTTGTTCAGATACTTTCGAAAGCCATCCGCTTTGGCAAATGCCGGTTTAAATTGAAGCGAAAGTTTATAAATATATTCGATGAATTCCCGGTCTCTTTTGAACAGCGGACGGTAATCATTGCTGAAAAACAATTTCCCGTCGGAGCTCTGCGGAATTGTTTTGATATCGTTATTCTTGATGTACCGCGCCCAGTTTGGCGTTGTAAAAAATAAGGAAAGAGGTGAAGTGCCGCCTAATAATTTATTCTCATAAAAAATCAGGAAAAGGCTGTCCATTTCCGAAAATCTGTCACTGTCCTTATCATTGAAAATCTGTTCCAGTGATTTTGCCAGCAGACTGTGTGGGTGATCCTTACCTCTTTCTTTCAGTCTGCCAATGTTTTCCTGAACTTTCCATTCCTTGAACCAGATCTTTTTGCCGGGACCGATTTCAGAATTTTTGGCATTAAACAAGAGTTGAAACACATCCAGACAGTCGGATACGAGCTGATGATAAATCGTATTTCCATCCAGATTTCCACGATCCGAAGCGACAATTTGAAAGGCAGTATCAAAAAGTTCAAGCCGCGCCATGGGTGAGGGAATCGAAGTTCCCGCCTTGGACGCACCTCTGCCAAAAGCGATATTTTCAGGATCAAAACTGGCAGGATCAATTCCTGTGCTTTGACTCCAGTCTTGTATTTCGTTCGGATTGTAACCCGGATATTTTCTAAAAATGTATGAAGGCATGGCTATGAGATTTAGATCATGGATGGAAGTGCTTCCAGTTTTTTGTAGCATTCCATAGAAATACGGTTGAGCAATTTAAAGAAACGTTTATCCTGATCCGGGATGCTTTTCTTTAACTCATCTTCCAGTTTTCCCAGCTCAGTTTTCAGAAATGCTTCTGAAATTCCAGCCTTGGTTACTATCCCCAGTACTTTCTTGACCTCAATCGGCTTTTCTCTCACCAGCGCATTCAGATCCTGACTCAGATTAAAAGGCTGAAATGTTCTCTCATTTCCGGACATTTCTAACAGCCAGTTTTTGTAATGTACCGAAAAGAAAGCGGTCAGGTTCTGGTAAAATTCGTTATTCGAGTATTTATCAGCCAAGTTTAATTCCTTGTAAAAAGCTTCGTTACGAAACTCTGGCAATGTTTCCAGATAAATTTTCATGGCGTAAGTAAGCTGCGTCAGCGGCTCCATCACCGTTTTGGCAGTATTTGGATAAAAATGCCTGATGTCAATTACCTGATCTTCTTTCTTTATTCCGTAATCAAAATATTGTGTTTGACCCCTGCTCGCAAAATTGCCGTCCGGTTTGTTAACGAAGTCAATGATGGCAGTGGCACCAATTAATTCTATCAGGTGAGCACTGTTTTTCTGTTCAATGCCGCCTTGTTTGTTTTCATACTGTTTCAGCGGTCGGTCCCACAACTGATAAAAACAATTGATCTTACCATTCAGATATTTGAGATAATAGGAAAGTGCTGCTTCGGTTTTAGAGTTAAACATATCCGAATTGATAGCACTTTTACTATCGTCGGTGACATTAAAATAAGGCATCACAGTAAGCGCACCATATTTATTCCCACGCAGTTTTTCTTCCTGTTGCAGCAATTTCACCAACTGTGGAAAACCGGAGGAACCTGTCCCTCCAAAAATAGAACTAGCTATAAATATTCGGTCATGTTCTCCAATACTTTTCAACACAAACTTAAACTCCTTCGTATTGGCCAGGTTATTGAAAACAACGCATCCAATGTTTGGATTTCCTTTAAAACCCTGATTTAGTTTCAGATTTAATTCTGTATTTGGGTCGTCGTGGCTGGAATTGTCGTAAAGCGCTTCAAGCAGATCCATGTTAATATCGCCCACAAGTTCACCTCTCGGGTCAAGATACTCAATGAATGATTTTTCAAGATTTTCAAATTGCAATTGAAATGAATCATCAAGCCCTTCTGAATAATCGTTCTCCGGTGTAATAGAGCTCAATGTATTCAGGTTGGCATTGAAGAAACCGTCTCGAATTTCTTCGGTGTTGCTATACCCGTGTGAGCGGATAAATTTATAGGTTTTAAGCGCCGCCAATGCCCTGCTCGTGTCGGCATTATCCGCATCGACGTCAATAATAATCGGGATAATTTTATTTGTATCGTTAAGTTTTGCACCTGCCGCGAGCAGCATTGTCAAAGAGCGAACGATCCTCGCCCCTGTTCCACCAATTCCAAAAACAAACGTATTTCTTGTAGGCATAATCTGTGCTAAATCGACGGGTTAAAAGGGAGTGCGCTTGGCGAAAATCGAAAATCTTTTCAACAAGATTGAAAACAGGACGTAGTAAACAAACGCATAGAGGGTGTTGACCATTGCAAAAGTATAGAAGAAAGAATTTTCACTTTCCTCGGTGACCGTTTGCGCATGGTTGTAGGCGAAGCCGAATGCGATGATCAGTAAAATGACCATGGTGATGACCCAGTGAATGGTTTTGTCCCAGACAGGCCTGCTTCTTCCCAGAATTATGTAAAACACAAGCGTGAAAACAAAGGCGAAAACCAGTGTAAACAGACCTACAAAAGGATAAATATCTGTTGCAAAAATCGGATCCGGATTTTGTCCGCAAAGCAGCTCATAAAGAAATTCAAACATGGAAGCTATTTTTTTACAGGTATTGAAATATGAATAAAGTTGTCATTTGAATTTTCGTAAGCCTCGCGAACACCATCAATCAGGTGTTCAAAAGCAAAGGTTTTTCCCGGAATAGAATCCAGATTTCTGTCGTCCATGGTCGACATGGCTTTGTATCCATTGTCATAAACCAGTGGAAGTTTGAGATCAATACTACCCTTATCTTTATAGAGATCCAAAACTTCAATAACGATTACGTGCGAATTATTGGTCAAAAAGCCCTTTTCTCTTTTTAAATTCGATTTATCTACCTCTTCGGTACGTAAAATTTTCTTAATCCTAAATTCTAAATTTTCAGACGACGTTTTAAAATGTTTAATTAAATAGTCTGGACTCGAAATAGAGTTTGGAAGAGAAGATAAATCCACTGCGATTGCAAATACAGCTGGATTTTTTTTCGACACTTTCAGTTCGGAAATTTCTTTATCTTTTGGCTGCCATTCACCTGACTTTTCGTAAGTAAAAAATGTTTCAAAATCGTCAATGGTTTTATCAAACAACCCGAAGTTAAGATCAAGAACCGGCTTAAAATTATTTAGATCTGCGAGTTTTTTGTTGAACTTGCTTACCAGTTCTTTGTTCCCGATCACCCACAGATAGTAAGGCCTTTCCTGGCCATCCAACTTCAATTTTGCATTTTGATAGGTATAATAATTACCAAAGAAAGCCGAATTAAATCCGTACAAAGAAGCCGAAATATTGTCCCTTTTCAATTTCAGAAAAGTTGATTTAACCAACGCTTTCAACTCACCCGGCGCCTTTTGCTTATTAATTTCGGAATTGGCTTTAATGACATTATCCGGATAAGACAAAATACAGTCCGACACAAAAAGAGAAATATCGTTGGAATCTGTTTTACTGGCAATCATTTCCAGAATTCTATGCATTTCCGAGCTTTTCTCGTTGGCAACTTTTGTCGTAGAAATTTCGCGGATGAAATCCTTGGTTGAACCCGTATACGGTGTCAGTGAATCAGCAACGTAATAGAGTTTAAGAGGACCTTTACCAAAAGATTCCTTTCCTTCAATATCCACTAAAAGATTGGGGATGTCCTTTACAAATTCAGTCGAGCCGTTGAAATAACCCGCCATACTGGCTGAGGTTTCCATGAAAAAGTTAACCTTGCCGACTTCCTTGTCGGGCACTTTCTCTTCTTTATGTTCTTTTTTCGAGCAACTGAATACCACGATTAACAAAGCAAGCAGATACAAATATTTCTTCATCTATTATAGTATTGTATTTAGGCTAATGGATTTCCAATATATAAATATTTGTTGGTAGGTTGTATATGGCACTTCCCAAAGAAGTGTGCTGTCGTACTTTTGTGGGTAAATCAAACATCCCTCGTTTACTTCAACAACCTTTCAGACACATGGCCAACCTCACCCGAATCCAGGGTTTGCACCTTGACCAATCCGCTTTTCTTTCCCAGTAGTCTGATCAGCAATTCATGTATAGCGCGCAGCGCAACTTTTAGTAGAGTTTAAAATTCTTATAGGGTGATTTCAGTCATTTCCTATCACAATTCCAAATGCAATATCGGAAAGGCATTGCCTTCTCCATCAATTTCCGAACGACCGGTTTGCTTGAATCCCAAACCAGTATAGAATCTTACAGCCAACGGGTTTTGCTCGTTCACATCCACTTTCTGTATTCCCTTTTCATGAATAGCGAAGCTTGTGAGGGCTTTTCCAATTCCACATCCGAAAAACTCAGGATCTACAAATAACATTTCAATTTTGTCGTCCGACAAACCTATAAATCCTGCAATTTTGCTTTCATCCGTTTTGATACAAAAGGCATTCAAAGCTGGTAAATAGTCATTTGGTATCCGTGTTTTGTAAAACTGAATATGATGTTCGGAAAGAAAGTGATGCGTTGCTCTTACGGATGCTTCCCATACTTCCGTGATTTCAGGGTAATCGGTATTCGCAGCTGTATGAATGGTGTAGGTCATTTTTGAAGATTTTTTAACTCGAATTGGATATTCATTGGGTTTTAATTTCATCGGCAAATTTAGCTGGTTCATCTATAAAATGTCCCGTCTGGCAGATAAAAGCCGGTTTGTCCGGTTACATATTAAACTTTCCGGGGTAAACGTGCTCTAACCCTGCATAAACCTTTGTACGAAACCATGAAAAGATTATTAACTCTCTTTCTATTTGTGATATGCTGTTCGGTATCAGCGTACACACAGGCACAAAATGCACAGATAACTGGTGTTGTGCTCGATAGCACCGACCGCTCTCCTGTGGTTGGCGCGTATGTTGCCGTAAGCCGGGATGTGCCCGACGCCAAACCGGAGTATGTAACTACGGATGCAAAGGGTAAATTCTCTGTAAATGGGTTGAGTCAGAAGGTGACTTATCTGGTTAAAATTTCTTACCTGAGTTACAACGATCTAAATAAAAAAATTACACTCACTTCCGATACACAGGATCTGGGTACATTCGAACTCACTGAGGCTGTATCTACTTTAAAGGAAGTGAAAGTGGTAGGGCAAGTAACTGCCATGGAGCAAAAGGGTGATACCACACAATTTAATGCAGCCGCTTTTAAAACCAATCCGGATGCAACTACGGAGGATCTTATTCAGAAAATGCCGGGTATTACGGTTACAAATGGTGCCGTAACCGCAAACGGCGAGACAGTGAACAGGGTATTGGTGGATGGGAAACCGTTTTTTGGAGAAGACGCAGCACTCACGCTTAAATCTCTGCCAGCTGAAATCGTTGATAAAATTGAGGTCTTCGACAAATTGAGTGACCAGGCGCAGTTCACCGGCTTTGATGACGGAAGCGGTCAGAAAACAATTAACATTGTTACCAAAGCAGATCGTAAAGTTGGACAATTCGGTAAAATTTTCGCGGGGTACGGACTGGATGACCGGTATCAGGCCGGCGGAAATGTGAGCTATTTTAAGGGCAATCAGCGTATCTCGGTCATTGGAATGAGCAACAATATCAACAATCAAAACTTTTCTAATCAGGATTTACTTGGTGTAAGCGGCGGAGGTGGTGGGGGCGCCCGCGGCGGAGGCGGCGGATCTTCTAATAATTTCCTTGTGGGTGGTCAGAGCGGACTAACCGGCACCAACTCGCTCGGTTTAAATTATTCCAACAAGTTTGGTACGAAGGTAGACGTTACCGGTAGTTATTTTTTCAACAGGACCAATAATTCCAATTACCAAACCAACAGACAGGAGTATTTCCTGCAAGGCGGTGCGGGGAATCAGTTCAATAACGATACTAGTACTACCTCAAGCACCAATGCCAATCACAGGGTCAACTTCCGGATTGAATATGCCATTAACAAGAATAATACCCTTATTGTAACACCAAGGCTGAGTTTTCAGGACAACCGTTCTGCCAGTACAAAAGTGGGTCTTACGAGCCTGGGTGATGGTAGCTTGCTAAATGGTACGGACATTAACCGTAACAACAAAACAAACGGTTACAATTTTGGAAATGATGTACTTTACCGTCATGCGTTTGCAAAAAGAGGAAGAAGTATCTCTCTCAATGTAAATACACAAGTGAACGACCGCTCCGGAAATGGCCGGCTGTACTCACGAAACCAGTATTTTACCAATCTGGAAATGCCAGGAGACACCATAAATCAGGAGAGTTTTACGAATTCAGACGGGACTACACTCGGAACGAATCTGGTTTACACAGAGCCAATCAGTACGACTGGTCAACTTCAATTCAACTACGGACTTACTTTAAGTAACAGCAATTCCAGAAAGGAAACGTATAATCTGAATTTCGATGACAACACTTATCTGAATTTGGATACTTTGCTGACCAACAATTTTGATAACCGCTATACAACCAACAGAGCTGGTATATCGTATCGTTACCGGAAGAATAACTGGACAACCAATGTAGGTCTCGATTTTCAGAGCACTGGCCTTTACAGCAAGCAGCTTGCGCCGCGTGTAGCAACGGTTGATCAGTCATTCACTAATTTTCTTCCAAATTTCATGTTGATGTACCGTTCAAAGTCAGGGACACAGTTCCGTACTTTTTTCAGAAGCTCGACCAACCAGCCTTCAATTTCACAACTTCAAAACGTGATCGACAACAGCAATCCGCTGTCTCTGACTACTGGTAACCCGAGTTTGAAACAAGAATATCGCAATATGTTCAACGTTCGTTATTCCCTGGCAGGAGCGGAGCGTCCTTACAGCCTGAACGCGATGGTATTTGTAACGCAAACCAACAATGCTATTGTGAATTCCACTTTTATTGCACAGGAGCCAACCACCTTGCCGAACGGAATTGTTCTTGAACAGGGTGCCAAACTTACGTCGCCTATTAACGTGGACGGCAGCTGGAATGCCAGAACATTCTTAGCATACGGAAAGCCAATAGCTCCATGGAAACTGAATGTAAACGTAAACACAGGGTTCAATTATGTTCGCTCTCCGGGGGTAATAAACGAGGTTTCCAACTTTTCGAACACCTATGCTGTATCCCAGGGACTTGTAGTGAGCAGTAACATCAGTGAAAATTTGGATTTTACACTTTCGTACTCTGGTAACTACAATGTGGTCAGAAATACGATCCAGCCACGGCTAAACAACAATTACTACACTTCGGGAATAAGCGGAAGAATTAACTGGATATTTGGAAAAGGTTTTGTGGTACAAACGGATGTGAACAACCAGCAATACCGTGGATTGGGAGAAGGATTTAATCAGAATTTCACCTTGTGGAATGCAAGTGTTGGTAAGAAATTCCTGAAAAACAATGCTGGGGAGCTTAAACTGACTGTGTTTGATATTCTTAAACAGAACAACAGTATTACCCGTAATGTGACAGAAACCTACGTGCAGGATATGAGCAGCCAGGTTCTTACGCAGTATGCAATGCTGACATTCACGTACACACTAAGAAACTTCGGTAAAATGCCGGTACAAAATAACGATCGCCGACGCGACTTTGAAGGTGGCGGAGGTTTCCCGGGTGGTGGAAGAGGTGGTCAGGGTGGGGGAAGAGGTTTCTAAGCCAATCAAAATTCACAAATGAAAAGGGATCGCAAATTGACATCGCGATCCCTTTTTTGGTATTACGAGTGATATTACTTTCTCTCCGGAAACGGAATGATCAGCTTTTCTCCTCTTTCAGCAAAATCTTTTGTTTTGCCATTGGCCTTCATAATTGCTTCTTTGGTAACGCCGTATTTGCTGGCAACTACACGTAACACGTCACCAGGGCCAACAGTATGAACTGTTTTAACCTGAATTTTGAGTTGGGTTGTCCCTGCTTTTACATCCGACACAGATGAATTCAAACCCTTTACTGTTTCTGTTTTAAGATTATATCGGGAAGCAATGCTACTGAAAGTTTCTCCACTTTTTACTGAATGCGTGATTTGTTGTCCGCCGATAGACGAGGCCGAAACTTCCTTCACAGTCTCTTTTATTGGCTCAGGTTTGGATTCCTTCACTTTTTCCTGCGTTAAAGGCTGAGGTGTTTCTTCCGGTTCGGGAACGGCATTTGGATCGGGAGCTGGTTCTGCAACAACCGATGTAAGCTCTTCCGAATTTGAAGAACTGTCCGAGATGTATTCATAACCAACATAGAGCATTGCCAAAACCAAAAGAACCAGAACCGATAAAGTGATTATAGGCAGACTTGATTTTTCAACCGGGCGTACATTTCTTTTCTTAGGGAATTCGTCTTCCATAGCTCGTTGCTAATTCTATATTTTTGTGGTGACTCTTTAATGAAATGCTTGACTTTCCGCTACGAAAATAGCAAACAGCTAGTGTTTTTCAATCAGATTTTTTAATTCAGAGTTCATAATCGCCACTTTATCTTTCAGGCTTTCCTTGAATTCATCCAGTCTTTTACCTGTTTCAGCATCGCTTGCCCCAATAATCTGAGCAGCAAGTATACCGGCATTACGTGCGCCATTCAAAGCGACCGTTGCCACTGGAACACCGGATGGCATTTGCAAAATGGATAATACCGAGTCCCAGCCATCTATTGAATTGCTGGAAAGTACAGGTACGCCAATCACCGGTAGTGACGTAAGTGAAGCCACCATTCCTGGCAAATGTGCAGCACCACCAGCTCCGGCTATGATCACCTTCAATCCACGTGTTCTGGCTGTAGATGCATATTCAAGCATGCGTTCAGGCGTCCGGTGTGCCGACACGATCTCCATTTCAAACGCTATACCCAACTCTTTTAGTGCATCTGCTGCTTCCTGCATTACCTTTCTATCCGAAAGACTACCCATTATTATTCCAACCATTTTATTTAAATTTTGAGTTTTTTAGTAAATAGTTTATAGTTTCACCAGTTACCAAATTGTGAGATATTGTAAAAATCTCATGATGTATTTTTAAACTTTAAAGCTGCCCTCAAACCGGACTCTGAACTGTTTACTGTCAACTAAAAACCGTAAACTGAATACTATTTCAATCAGCTAATCACTCTGATATTTTCCTTCACGAATTTCACTTTATCTTTAAGTGCTTCAATGTTTTTATCCATGATGGTGATATGCCCCATTTTTCTGAATGGTTTGGTAATGGCTTTCCAGTAAAGAAAAGGAAATACTTGTGCAGTCGACAAAAGTTTTTCCATTCCTTCATATACTGCCGGACCTTCAAAGCCAGGTTCACCCAGCAAGTTAACCATTGCGGAAGGAGCGTAGGCGTCTGTATCGCCAAGCGGCAGATCAAGGATTGCCCGCCAATGCTGCTCGTACTGAGAAGTGACATTGGCTTTAATGGTATGATGTCCGCTGTTGTGGGGGCGTGGTGCCACTTCATTGATCAGTACTTCTCCATCGGCTGTAAGGAATAATTCAACTGCCAGTAAGCCAGCTATTTCAAATGCTTCGGCTGTCTTTCGAGCGATTTCCTGCGCTTTCGCATTAATTTCGGCTGATATCTCAGCAGGAGAAAACAGATATTCTACCAGATTGTGTTCAGGATGAAATACCATTTCCACCGTTGGGAAAGTCATAATTTCACCTGAGGGATTTCTGGCGACAATTACCGCTAGTTCCTTTTCAAATGGAACAGCCTTCTCGAGCAATCCCGGCTGGTCAAAAGCCTTATGCAAATCCGCTTCGGAAGGGATTCGCTGTACCCCACGACCATCGTAACCGTCACGTCCAAGTTTGTGAAATGCAGGTAGGAAATCAATGTGATTCGCCACGTCTGCACGATTGTCGGTTAATATGAACTCAGCGGTTGGTAAGCCTTTGTCAATATAGAATTGTTTCTGAATCCTTTTGTCCTGAATACGTCGGATTACGGCAGGTTGGGGGTAAATTCGTTTGCCTTCCGATTCCAGTTTTTCAAGTGCTTCTACATTAACCTTTTCTATTTCTATCGTAATGACATCAAGGTTTTTGCCGAAGTTATAAACGGTGTCAAAGTCTTGTAAGGAGCCTTGTGTAAACTTTGGAGCAATTTTACGGCATGGGGCCTCGGCGTCCGGATCTAAAACGTGAATATCAAGATTCCAGTCGATAGCGGCTTGTAACAGCATAAGCCCAAGCTGGCCACCGCCAAGAATTCCTATTCGGGATGAAAGCATTTATTATAATGTAATGATGTTTAGTGCAAAGTTGGGGTAAAAAGTCAGAAACAGAAAGCTATAAGGACTTTTTTACTTTTTAAACCTGATCAAAGCGATTTCTGCCAGAAGGAAGAACAGTGCTGCGTAAAGGAAATACTTCCAAAGGCTTGTTCCGAGATTTTGCTGCTGAAATTCTCTTGCAAATGCGCTGTCATCGAGGTTTTGGAATACCTGCACATTTTTTTGTCCTGCAAATAAGGTCTTCAATTCCTCAGGAGAATAATAGTCGAGCCTGGATTCTTTATTATTGTGGTTAAGCGCGATTATTTGCTCGACCTTGTTATCCTGCACAAGTTCAAAATAACCCGCGTCCAGTCCTTCTCCTAGCTGATCCCCCTCAGGAATATCAAGAAGTAGCTGGTTGCCCGTAACCCGCTGAACAGGAATGATCTCTGTTTTATCCCGTCTGAGCTTGAAGGTGGTATTGGGTGTTATTTTATCAAGTTGTAGCGTGATCGGGTTTTCGTCAAATGTGAAAGCGGTGCGTTGCGCACGTACGCTCATTGCGGCCATTTTATACATTACAGGCACAAATATGGCATGCTGTGCCATGTTGCCATACTCCGTACTTAAGGGAGATGCAAAAAGGTATATCTTGCCGTTGCCCTTGGTTATTCTGCTCAGGTATTGCTGCCCGTTCCTCAATGAAAGTAGCTTTTGTCCGCTCGCTGCCCAGGACCAGACAGGTGCTGCTGTGGGTAAATTAAGGCTTAATTCCTGACGAACCGACTCTTCAAATACATCACTGAAAAACGGATTATTACGATCAGGAGCGGCAAGAGGAAGTGGCTCTGGATTAACATTATTTTCAACAGAAAGACCATTAATTCCGAAACTACGGAGAAGCCCTTCATAACTATTTCTGTCAGGCTTCGCAGGCGGGATGATTGAAATACTACCTCCATTGGAAACAAATTGCTGCAACTCCTGGGACAGTGTGCCGTTAACCTGAGAAACGCCCTCCAATACAACCATGTCGGCATTTTTGATACTGCCGGGATCCAGATTATTTATGCTTGAACTCTGTACTGCAAAAAGACTGTCGTTGGCATAAACGTTCGTGATGTAATTGCCTGAACTTTGCTCACCATAGATGTGGGAAATCCTGATCAGTGGTGAAGCATTGAGAACGAAGTAATAGTTATTGTCAAAAACCACAGGAAAATCGTCAAATGTGATCTGACCTTTCTTGTAGCCCTTACCTTTCAGGTTGAAATTAAATTGTGCTGTTGCGGACCCGTTTGCCGGCACATTAACAGATGCGGTGGACGCTTGGGTATTGTCCAGAGTAAGTTTCAAAACGACATTTTTCGCCTCTTCCTTACCTGCATTGCTTACTTTGACGAAGAGAATGTTGTTCTGTAATTCACGGATAAAAGGAGAGCTTAACCAGGCAGAATCTACATAAATATTCTTTTCAGGAATCGCCTGAACAGGCACTATGAAAAGTTGATTGGTTGTATCAATTTTGAGATTGGCCAAATTCCCAGCCGTGCTTTTTTGAAAGTCGGAGAACCAGAAGAGCTGATTTCTGCCAGAAGACTGGTGTCTGGAAATAAGGTTTTCCTGGCGTTTGTAAACGTCTTCCAATGTGCGCGGCGTGTGCGACAGTCCCACCGTTGTGAGCACATCCCGTATTTTGTCGGTACGATAGAGACCCTGTTCCTGCGCAGAAAAGTCATTAGTAACCAGTTGAAGCGACGTTACGTTGCGAAATAACCCAAGCAGGTCGCTCAAATGTCCGGTGGCGAGATCAATGTATCTTTTCGTATTTGACTCACTTTGCATGCTGAACGAATTGTCCAGATACAGACTCGTTATTCCTTTCCTGCTTGCGGCAGCCTCGCTTTTTCCGGGTAGGTAAGGCTGAGCAAATGCGAACGCCAGGCAGGCAATGGCAAGGATCCGTGCCGCCATAATCAGCCAGTGTTTTATTTTTCTGACAGACCGTGTTTGCGTTTCAACGGCTTTAAGAAAAGCTACATTGGTAAAAAATACGCGTTTGGTCCGGCGAAAGTTAAATATATGTACCGCAATGGGGACCGAGATGGCCAGTAAACCCCAGAGAAAAGCAGGGAAAAGAAAACTCATTATTGGCAGTATTGTTAAAAGTACTAATTGGGCTGTCGGCTGTCAGTACCCGGCATTTATGATATTGGTCGGCGTGGTTACCAAAATATCTGATTAGGCCGTGTTACCGCAAATTACATTAAATTCTGATAACTGTTTTTTATTTCAAAGGCTTTCTACGTAAGTCAGATGCTTTTTTCTAACTTTGCACTTCATTTTAGCTTTGTCCGGTAGTGCGCTTCTAAACATCGAGTCCGAATCACAGTTTACCGTTCTACAAATGCTTATAAAAAAGAAATTGCTTAATTTTTAATTCGAATTATGGCCAAAGTATCGGTGAACAAACACCAGCCTGTTTATCAAATGCCCACGAACCCGGCAGCGGTTCGCACAAAAAAATATGCGTTGCCCACCAAGAAGTATATCACCATTGCAATGCGTTACTTTTTCAAAACGCAGATCAAATGGGTTCTTCTACCTGTTGCACTAATTTTAATCAATGCCATCCTTGGAATTACAGGAGTTTATCCTAATTACTGGGTTTACATCACTGTTTTTGTTGGAGTTGCCCTGTATATCCTTTTCTGGGTTATTCAATTTACAGGAATTACACAGCTTGCGCAATACAAACCGATGTTTGAAAAGTTCTCATACGAGTTTGACAGCCGTCAGATTTTGATGAAAATCAATCAGAAAGAAGGTAGTGTAATGAAGTGGGAGCAAATCCTGGAAGCGTATAAAGACAAAGATTCGTATGTGCTCGTGATTTCAAAAGGTCAGTTTGTACATCTGCCGTTCACTATTTTTACCTCAGAACACGACATTAAAGTATTTGAGAGAATTATGAAGCAGAAAGAATTGCTGAAAGCTGAAAAATAGCAACGATTTTAAACCCGGTTCATCCCGGGTTTTTTTATGCAGTTTGGTTTAATTTTCAATTGCCCGAAAAAGATGAATCCCTTTCTTGAATATCTGAATAGCATAGTTCCTGTCAACGAAGAGGTTCAGATGGCGATTAGCAACATCACTGTTCGTCGCGAGCTACCGGAAAACACATTGCTGTTTAAGCAGGGAGACATCTGTAAAGAATTCCATTATCTGGAAAAAGGAATAGCGCGGGTATTTTACTATAAAGACGGGAAGGATGTTACAGCATGGTTTTCATCGGAAGGACAGATTGTGAGCGCGATTGACAGCCTTTTTACCGGACAAAGTTCATTTTACAACATTCAGCTGGCGGAAAATACTGTATTGTGGAGTCTCCAATTCGATAAGATCGAGACTGTATTCGAAGCCTATCCCATTGTTGAACGACTTGGACGTTTGATGATCACGCAAAATTATTTACTTCTTGATGAACGTATGAAACTCTTCGCATTTTGCAGTGCAGAGGAGCGATATGAAAAGCTGCTCGTACAAATCCCCGACATCACGCAACGTGTTAAACTGGGTTATGTTGCCTCTTATCTCGGCATTTCGCAGGAACATCTAAGCAGGATCAGATCGGGTTTGAGGAAATAACTTTGCTGCTGAAAGCGATTTTGACAATTATCAAAGGAATTGATGTTCCAAAGGAATAATTTTGTTATATCAATCACCTAAGTGTAAACCGTTTTCCTTGACGTCAGCATGAAATTATTCCGGAAAATATTGATGCCCACACTTCTGATTTTATTACTGTCAAACCTTCCAATTATATCGGAGATTCTTTCAGTGATCCTTTATGCCACAGTAGCGCCTCCATTCTGTTTTTCAACAAAAGATTTGAAATTTGAAGACTGTGGTGGCATTGATAAAATAAAGCTAAGTGCAGATTACGCTACATACAAATCACAATTCCCAGGTGCCGACCATACCTTATACCGCGTGAATCGGGAGAGGGAATGGAAGTATTTCTTTATGTGGAGAATATTCCTAACTGATCCCAATTGGAAAGTGCCTTACATGCGAGATCAGCACGTGAATGAGGATTCTTAATGTTCCTTCGCAAAATTCTTCTCGCCCGCTTTTATAGCAACCAGTAACGTATTTTCTTTTGGGGGAATGGGGCAGTTAAAGCCTTCGCTGTAAGCGCAATAGGGGTTGTATGCTTTGTTGAAATCCAGGACGCAGTTGCCGTCCTTTACGTCAGATACCTTCAGATCCATGTATCGACCGCCTCCATAGGTAGCAGAACCGCTGGTTTTGTCTTTGAATGGGACAAATAAATAATCTCTGTATTGTGGCAGGGTTTCCAACCCAAGGCTCCGGTAGACGGTCAGTTTTTGTCTTCTGCCATCTATCCTGAATTTCACAACACCATATTTTACAAAAGTCTTCTGCGCACCGCTGTATGTGGGCATGCCGAATGATCTGCTGTTTCGAATTCTTTCAAATGTGGCTTTTACCTGAAACGACGAGTCCGGATCGTAGAAGCGCAGGTATTTAAGGTCTTCTTTTTTTAACGGAGAATTCGGAGTTTTTACGAATTCTTCACGATACTTTTCGCGAAAGTCATCGGTGTGTTTTGCGAAATCCTGCGAGAAAACAGGAATGCTGCTGCAAAGCAACCATGTTAATATTTGAAGTGTTCGTTTCATTGAGTTCTAAAAAATCCGGTAGCTGTGTGCTACCGGATTTGGTGACGTTTTCAAGTTTAAAAAATTAGTGCCAGCTCTGCAATTATTGCGCACTTATTTTTTGAATTTTAGATTCATCCAGGTGGAAATGCGCTTTAACTGCATTGTAATCGCTGTAATCAACAGATTCTTGTGCACTCATTTTTGCATCTGACCAATTCGAAGGCAATGCAACGATACGGAAGGTTTGATTTTGGGTTACTGTTGAAGCCAAAGTAGACAAGTTTACGCTTGCCGGTGCATCTATGAAAATGGTGAAATCAGCAGGTGTGAAATCAAAGTTGTATACGATACCTCTGGGCATATCAATGGCCTGCGGAAGCAATCGCCAAATCGGAGCACCATCCGCAACTCCCCATAAAATATACACCAAAACAATATCCTGATCAGCTATTCCTACATTAGCAGAACTAAATGTGCGGCGCAATTGCCAATCGTTTCCTGAATTAAAGCTGTAATCTTCAATCTCAAAAGTTTGTCCGATAGGACCTTCTGGGCCAATGGGTCCTTCTGGTCCTCTTGGACCGGTGCAACTTTGGAACAATACTGCTGCTGCGAATATGAAAGGAATGAGAAGCTTTTTCATGATGTAATAGATAAAAAGTGATTTGTTATTTAATTTTTACTTTGGATCAAAATGGGTTTACAAGGTTTAATTGAAACCGGTCCATTAACGATCGTTAACTAAACTGATGCCATTCAGGTCAAAATGGTTGCTTCGGCACAACTTTAATAATTAATTAATTTGCGTAGAACAGCGTTCCGTTGTACTTTAACTGCAATAGAACGTTAAAACAATCCATTATTTTAAAAAAGATAAAAAAAATGATTAATCGTAAAGCAACAGCCGTTTGGAAAGGTACTGGTAAAGAAGGAACTGGTACAATTAGTACACAAAGTACAGTTCTTGAGAACACACAATATTCATTTAATACCCGTTTTGCAGAAGGCAAAGGTACAAATCCCGAGGAGCTGATCGCAGCTGCACATGCCGGATGTTTCGCCATGAAACTGAGCTTTGAGCTAAACGCTGCTGGGTTTACTGCCGATGAACTGGATGCAACGGCAACCGTTACCCTGGATCCATCCAAGGGACAGGTTACGAAAAGCCATATTGATTTGAAGGCCCAGATCCCGGGTATCAGCGCAGAGCAATTTGCAGAAATTGCCGACAAAGCGAAAAAAGAGTGTCCTATTTCTCAATTGCTGAATGCAGAAATTTCTTTGAATGCTACTTTGGCTTAGAAAATTTTGAGTGAAAAAAACGGCATGCGTTACTTAAAAGCGCATGCCGTTTTTTTGTTGGCTGACCTTTGCAGAATTTGAACGAAGAACTAATCTTCATCAATGAACAAATCGCTGGCTATACGGTCAGCAAAAAGTTTCCCTGCCTGAGTCAAGACTATAACCTTCTCCTTGGTGTGAATGAGACCATTTTGAAACATATCATTGAGAATGCGTTCATTTTGTATCCAGAACTTCCCATTAGACAAACGTTCCAGTTCATCGGTATTTACGCCCCATTTTGTACGCAATCCGGTAAGGAGATACTCATTTGTTCTGTCGGCTGTGGTAAGCTCCTCATAAGTAGCCGGGATTTGGTTCAGATCCAACGCTGCAATGTATTTTGAGTTATTGGCGATGTTGTATTCACGGCTATTACCATTATAGGAATGGGCGCTCGGTCCAACTCCCAGATAGGGACGTTGCTGCCAATAGGAGCTGTTATGCCTGCTGTATCGATCGTTTTTTGCAAAGTTGGAGATCTCGTATTGTTCGAAACCATTTTTTGCAAGAGAGCTTGTCAGAATTTCAAATTGCCTGGCCGCGAACTCCTCATCGATGGGTTGAATTTTTTTCTTTTTTAGCCAGGAACCAAATGCGGTTTGCGGTTCGATTGTAAGACAGTATGCAGAAATGTGCGATACATTAAGTTGCAAGGCTTTGGCTATGTCAAGTTCCAGAACAGTATGATCTTCCGAAGGAATCGCATAGATCAGATCAATAGAAATGTTGGTAATACCGGCTTCCTGAGCTATTCTGACACAGTTTTCAGCCTCAGTGGCTGAATGTATCCGGTTCAAAAAGGTAAGGTGAGGCTGATGAAAGGACTGTATACCGATACTCAGCCTGTTAATTCCTGATTCTGCAAGTTGGTAAAGCTTGTCGCTATCCAGGTCGTCAGGGTTTGCCTCCAGCGTTATTTCCGCATTTTCTGCAATCTCAAAATTATCATGTATGGTTTGAAGCAGATGATCTAACTCCTGCTTGTCGAGCATAGATGGCGTACCTCCTCCGAAATAAATTGTTTCCAGCTTTTGAGCTGGTAAATATTCCCGGCGCAAAACGATTTCCTTTGCAATGGCTTTAACCATTTCACTTTTGGCATTGGTGTTGGTGCTGAAATGGAAGTCGCAGTAGTGGCAAGCTTGTCGGCAAAAGGGAATATGAAGGTAGAGGTGCAAGTTTTTTATTAATGGTTAGTTGTCAATTATTAATTGAGGGCTGAAAGATTTTTGATGAGGCATATTCCTGACTAACAAGCAAACCTTAGAATTTAGTTTTATTAAGTCAGAAACAATTAGCGTGCCGGGATGTTGTGTTTTGATATTCAGTTGTTTATCGTCTACGAGTCCAGCGGTTTACAATTAACCATTAACAACTACCATTAACAATTATCTTCTCTTCCATTCCCAACCCAGCTTTACACCGGCCCAGAGGTTATTTTTTGGCGCTGCGTTGTAGTACCGGTTACCGAAAGCATTGAGATCAAAACCAAAACTGTAAATGCCGGCATGCACCTTCTCGGCTGAAGCAGACACTTCGCTGTAAAGATGAGCTCCCCAGTTTTTCTTCCAGGTTACACGTCCTGTCCATTGATTAAACGGTGTATTTTTAACGGTGTTGGCATCGTTCAGGTACATTTCTCCACCGTGCTGATATGTCCCATAAACAGAAAATCCGTATTTAAACAAAATGTCAAGACCAGTATTTTGGGAGAAACGAGGAATGCCGGGAAGCAACTTTCCGGTTAAATTTGTTTCGCCCTGGGAAAAATCCTGAAAGGTATAACGCGTCCAGTTTCCGGAATTCCAGAGACGTACGGTAAGGGGCAGGGTGGAACTTGTGAGGAAGTCGTATGACAAATTCCATTCCAAACCATTTTGTCTGGTTTTGCCCGCATTAATAAAAAATTCCGAACCCGACTCATCAGATCTTCTGACAATGCTTTCCCGAAGGCCGAAACTGTACAGACCAATTTCTCCTGTGAAATTCCGGTCTATTTTCCTGATAGTGATCTCTGTATTAATTCCCTTTTCCGCATTCAAATCCCTGCGAAAACCTCCGGCCGAGGGGCGTACTTCCTGCAAAGTGGGTGGCGAAAATCCTGAGCTATAAGAGGCGGTAACCGACCACGTTTTGCCAATTATTTTGTTCAGTGCAAAACGGGGAACCAGAATTCCATCGAAACTACGCTCTTCATTACTGTACGGTAACGGAAAGAACCGCTCATACTTATATTTAAAGGTATTGTAACTCAGTCCGGCTGTGGCTGTGAGATCACTAAAAAGCACAACCTCCAACTGGCTGAAGACCGAGAGGGTGGTGGTTCGGATGTCTTCAACGGTTTGTTGTTTGTCGGCGATTCCACCTTTGTTGTCGTAATTTCTCTGGGCCGACTTGCCATATTGCCATTCAAAACCACTTGTCCAATTGGTCTTTACGCTCCCGATCAAAGCATTATTCTGCCAAGTGTTACGCCCGCCAAAACCCTGCTCATCCCTCTTTTCAAAGTTGGAAATAAATGGGTTTGCAAAGTCGGTGGTGGTGATGTAAAGCGCGTTGGATTGCGTCCAGTTATCCGACAGGGGCAAGGTGTAATTTCCACCTAACAAGGCGGTTTTGGAATAGATTGCAGCATGTTGCGCTTCACTTCCCGGAACAGCTGCTGTGGATTGTCTGGCGAGTTTCGGGTCGGTTTGATACTGTGCAAGTGTGATGCCACCAGGTGTTTGGTAATGAAGATCAGAGTACATGCCCAACAACATCAATGTGCCTTTTTTGCCGAGTTTCCCCACAGAGGTAAAACGAAAGGCGTCCCGGCCCATGGCACTGTGGTTGCGATAACCGTCCTGCTCGCTGTGGCCGTATTGAACACTTATACCCCCAACTTGCAAACTGGTGTTCCGGCTTTGAAATCCGTATTTACCTACACCAATACTTTGTTCGACCCGGTTATGAGATCTGCTTTCAGTATTGCTCTGAAGCAGAACCACACCGCCGGTGCCTGCTCCATACACGCTGCTGCCAGGTCCTTTGATAATTTGCATACTTTGGACGGAGTTGTAATCCAAAGCATTTAGAGGTGTGTTTCCTCCGGCATCAGTGAACGGAATCCCATTCCAGTAAAATTTAATATTTCTAACTCCGAACGGTGAACGAAGCATGCTTCCGCGGATAGAAAATCGATAACTTCCCGGAGAACGTTCCTCCATTCTCACGCCTGATATTGCATTCACTGCGTTGATCCATGTAGCAGGGGAGAACCGTTCTAGCGTTTTAGGACTTATCAGGCCTACTGACGCTGTGGTGGAAAGTGGGGTGCTGCGAGATTCGAAGGCTTGGATAGTCACTTCGCCTAGTTGTCTGGCTTGCAGAGAATCCGTTTGAGCAAGTGCAAGTTCAGAGCCGGTTAAAATCAATATGCAAGAAAAGCATGCATGTAAAACATTTTTTTGCATAGCAACTGTAAAAATTGTGTAGTTATAAATCAAGGTTCAGGAATCATTTAGGTAGCAAAGTTATCTAAAAATCACGCTCATCTGAATTTTGCTCAGAAAGGAAACGACGGATGCCGAATTTGCGGAGCTTTTTCTACAATTTCCTGGCATAACACAACAAAAATGAAGTGGTTGGATTTTTCTATTGAAACTGTTGATTAAACAACTTAATTAATTAAACACCAGTAAAATGAAAAAGATCACTTATTTGGTAGCTTCCATGATGACAGTCGGTATGCTGACATTTACCTCCTGCTCGGAAAAAACCAAAGATTCAGCAAACGAAACGGTAGAGGAAGCAAAAGAGGATATGGACGAAAATGTAGCCGAGGCTAAATCAGATATAAAAGAAGCTGGTAACGATTTTGAAAGAAAAGTTAAAGAAGACAAAGACGCCCTGAAAGCGGATATCGACGACGCTGTTGCGAAAATCGACAAGAAAGTAGAAGAGGCGGATGCCAAAATGGAAAAGGCGACAGCGAAAGAAAAAGCCAAATGGCAGGAAAGGAAGAAAGAACTGAATAAAGAACGTGACGAACTGAAAGCATCCTGGAATGAAACTCAGGATGAGACCGCTGAGAAGTGGGATGAGTTTAAAGCTAAAACAAAAGCTAAAATTGAGAAAGCTAAGGCTGATATCAATAGCTAGATTCTATTGAAGCAACAAGAAAAAGCCGACTGTTGGAATGTTCCGACAATCGGCTTTTTTCTTGTTTCAAGCTATCTCCTCGGCAAATGTATTTCAGTCATCATGCACCGTGCAGATCCGCCTCCATTGTTTTCAATTACATGAAGATCGCTATGGAAGATCCTTGCGTAATCATTCAGAATTTCACGCTGTTTTTTGGTGAGTGAATTGTATGCCCGCGTAGACATCACCAGAAATTTTTCTTGTTTGACATTTCTGATCATGAGCATATTTCCTGCAAACTGCCGGACTTGCTCCAAAGAGATTTCTACAATGTACTTGTTGGTTTCTTCCAGCACCGACCGCACCATTTGGCGTTCATCGGGATTTTTTATTGCTTCCAGGCAAACCACAGCGAATATATCTCCGACACACATCAAGACATTGGTATGGTAAATGGCTTTATCATTCTCATCAGATGCTGAAAAAATGACTAGTTCATATCCCATTGCATCGGCAAATGCCTGTAATACATCGGGATGAGTTCGTGGGGATAGGCATGCGTAGGCGATTTTATATCGTCTGTCGAGCACCATACTTCCGGTCCCCTCCAAAAATTTCCCTTCTTTTTCGAAGTGTGTAAGATCTATAATCTCTTCTACTTTATATTCATCTTTTAACGCTTCAATAATATCATGTCGGCGTTCTGCCCTGCGGTTTTCGGCCATCATAGGGTACAATACCACCTTGCCACTTTGGTGAAACGAAACCCAGTTGTTGGAAAAAACAGCGTCCGGGCGAAGTTGATCCTCATTGTCATCGAAAATGTGAACATCCACTCCGGTTTTTTCCATTTGGGAAACCATCAGATCGAACTCTTCTCTTGCGTCTTCCTGAACAGAATCACTCTCGACAAGACCGGTTTTCTGAAATTCGTTACTTCCGGCAGTTTCAATATTAAATGCAAACCGAGCCGGTCTGATCATCATGATATGTGCCGTGGATTGTGGCTGGATCTGTGCTGTTGAAGTGATGTTTCGCATAGGAGTTTTAGTATTGGCGGTTATTGCAATTTACAAATCTAATGTTCTCTTTCCAAGATTTTTATTCACGAAGGAGGGGCATGCTCATACAATGAGACCCGCCTCTTGCCCGGGATAGCTCGGCTGAGGGCAATGTGATGAATGTGTTGGTTAGCGTTTCCGGTGAAAGTTCGTCAGCTTCAAATTTACCAATTAACTCTTTTGCACTGATAATTTTGAAGCCAGCGTTCCGGAAAGCTTCAAGTGTTTTGTCGTTCCGATCATAACCTATCACAACTCCGTCTCTTACAGCGAGCAAATTGCAGGAATCGGTCCATTGTTCACGTTCCCCGTATGGAAATTCATTATTTCCTGAATAAATGAATTTTACATCTTCCGTCGACCCAAGATCATTACGGCTGATATCGGTGAGCAGATCTTCCAGGTTCTCTATTTCGATCGGCTTATGTTCCAAACCCTTTATAAATTGAAGGATTTTAAATTCCTGACTGGTTTTTTCCGATCCAAAAAAATGAAGCACATCTTTTTTCCTGGATTCGTCACCTACACGCGCCAAAGCCCCGAGCAAAACCCAGATATTTTTCTTGACCTGAGTAAAAATGGTATCAATATGCATGTAATCCCGTTTCTTTGGAATTTTGATAATCGTTATTGTATCGATAATATTCTTGTCAAAAAGTAGCTTCATTACTTGTTGCGCCGCATAAATTGAAGTTCGTTCACTGCATCCGATCAATAAGTGCCGGGGAGCAACCATCATTACATCACCGCCTTCCAGTGTACACCTGTGATAATCACTTGCTTTCTCATCATCGGGGAGCAAAAAATGTCGCTCATTATCAGGTATTTCAATGATTTTGTCACGTACCGATGCGAACATAGGATGGTGAAAAAAAACGAACTGGGCCAGTATAGATTCTCTCGTGCGTGCAGCTTTGGCAGGTTTGTTCAGCAATATATGGTCGTTAATCACAATGCCGATATCCCGCATAAATATCAGGTTGGGTAAGGGAGCGAACAACATCCGATCGTCGGAATATGAACCGGAAATAAAAATTTTCGCCAGCTCGAACGGATCCTGATGATGAAGTTCCTGTTGTGTTTGAAAGGTACACTTTTCAATACCGCAAATGGCTGCAGTGAGTTTTAGCCGAACCAGATCGTTTTTCAGAATATCCCCCAGCAACTGCTGAATGTCGATGACTTTATCGGAATTAAAATACCCAGCTGTTCCGGGGATGTAAAAGGAACGCGATTCATCGGAATCAATCTCGCTAAGTTTCCCTTTGATTTTTGCAGGATCCAGAAAGTACAACAGCAGCTTGATATAGTAGTCATATTCACTGCGTCTCATGGTGTCCAGATGAACAATATCTTCAAATAGCCAGTCCTGTGCTTTTGAGGGTACTACTTTACCAAGGCCGCGATCGGGGCTGTGTACCAGTAATCTTTTCAGGGTCGCAGTTTCCGAGGCAACATGTATTTTTGAGGATGTTGAATGAGTCGTTTTCATAGTAAATCGGGCGTATGCTTTAACGCAAAGTAAAAGCTATAATTTAGAAATTTCAGTGGTGATCACACTTCTGCATTCAATTTAGGATTAAATATTAGAATGCGGGGAACGGGCGGGAAGGGAAAAAGGTTGTAGAGTATACAAACGTTTGACTGCGATCCGGTGGGCGGTTATTTTCATATGCCAGCAAAGCTTACTACTTTTGCGGTAAATTACCACGGACTACATATTAAAGTATAAAATTAGTTATGCTCTCTATTAAAGAATTACGCGCTTCTATCGAAGGCAAAGAAATATTAAAAGGTATCAATCTTGAAGTAAAACCTGGTGAAGTACACGCTATTATGGGGCCTAATGGTTCCGGAAAAAGTACTTTGGCTTCGGTTTTGGCAGGAAGAGAAGAGTATGAAGTTACTGGTGGAAGTGTAGATTTTGACGGTAAAGACCTATTGGATCTTGCAGCTGAGGAAAGAGCGGCAGAAGGAATTTTCCTTGCTTTTCAGTATCCGGTAGAAATTCCTGGTGTTACTACGATCAATTTTTTGAAGACGGCAGTGAATGAAATTCGCAAGTACAAAGGAGAGAATCCTTTGGACGCAGCGCAGTTTTTGAAAATGGTTCGTGAAAAGGCGAAGCTTGTCAGCATGAATGATTCATTGTTGAAGCGTGCGTTGAATGAAGGGTTTTCAGGAGGAGAGAAAAAACGCAATGAAATTTTCCAAATGGCCGTGCTTGAACCGAAGCTGGCTATATTGGATGAAACTGACTCCGGTTTGGATATTGATGCTTTACGTATTGTGGCAGAAGGTGTTAACTCGCTGCGTTCTCCGGATCGCTCGGCTATTGTGGTTACGCATTACCAGCGCCTTCTGGATTACATCGTGCCTGATTACGTTCACGTTCTTTATAAAGGCCGTATTGTAAAATCGGGACCTAAGGAGCTTGCATTGGAATTGGAAGAAAAAGGATATGATTGGATCAAAGCAGAAGTGGAGGCCCTGGGCTAAAATTACCCCGGAGTTGTTCCGGATCTGCTGCAACGAATACCAATCCCATACCAATTACTTAATTACGGAATGAGTACCGAGACTATAGATTTAAAAACGAAATTACTAACGGACTTTCACGCGCGTGAATCGTTGTTGAACGGAGAGGCTGGTTCTGCTTTTCATCAGAAAAAACGTGCTGCATTGGGTCGCTTTGAAGAGCTGGGATTTCCGACTCCTAAAAACGAGGAGTGGAAGTACAGCAATGTAAAAGACCTGATCAGTGAATCCTACCATTTCAATGCTGAGAGCTCTTTGACTCTGGCAGATTTGCAGGATTTGAAGATACCTGAACAGGTTGCAAACATTCTATATTTTGTGAATGGGCATTACAGCGAGGAGCTTTCCAGCATCGTGTCGTCTTCTGATCAGATTATTATAGAATCACTTCAAAGTGCCTATAAGAAGAATCCAACACTGGTAAACAAGTATTTTGATGAGCTTGTAAAAGATGATACTGACGCTTTTACTTCGCTGAATACAGCATTTGCCTTTGATGGTGTGTTTATTCATGTGCCTGACAATCAAACCGTGGAGCATCCTGTTATCCTGCGTTTTGTGAGTGACGCCAGGTCAGAGAACGTCGGAAGCCAGCCCAGGAATATTGTTGCAGTGGGCCGTAATGCGCATGTGAAAATGGCTGAGGCTTTCAGAACACTGGGAACCGAGCGTTCTTTCACCAATGCCGTAACGGAAATCCACATGGACCGCGACTCGGGTGTTGAATATTATAAAGTACAGAATGAAAGTGATAAGGCTTATCACGTAGGAACTACGCAGGTTCGGATGCTTGATAATTCGCATTTTTATGCAGGAACTGTTACGCTAAACGGACGTTTTACCCGTAACAACCTGAATATCATACTGGACGGTGAACATTGCGAAGCACACATGTATGGCCTGTATTTCCCTGATGGAACGCAGCACGTTGATAACCACACAGTTGCTGACCATAGAAAGCCGAATTCAGAAAGTAATGAGCTTTACAAAGGGATTTTGAGAGACAAGTCCAAAGGCGTATTCAATGGCAAGATATTTGTTCGTGAAGACGCCCAGAAGACAAATGCTTTTCAGTCCTGCAAAAATATAGTGTTGTCTACCGAGGCCACAATGAATACAAAACCGCAGCTGGAAATATTTGCGGATGATGTGAAGTGTTCGCACGGAACCACCACGGGACAAATTGATGAAGAGGCATTGTTTTACATGCGTTCAAGAGGTATTTCGAAGCCGGAAGCTATGTCACTGCTGATGTATGCATTTTGTGCAGATGTGGTATCTCAAATCAAAATTGACTCGGTTCGTGAGTATCTCGAAAATGTGATTGCTGAAAAGCTAACTACGAAATAAAAGAAGTCATTCTGTTCATTTTTTTAATTTATAAATTCGAAAAAAATGACATTCCCAGCCATTACAAGCGTCGGAGGTTTAGGCAAGTATAAGCTCTATATTACATTTGCTGACGGTGTGGAAGGTGAAGTAGATTTGAAACATCTTGCAGATCGGGGTGTGTTCAAAATATGGGAGGAACAGGATATTTTTGATAAGGTTTATATTGATCCGGACACAAAGTCAATCGCTTGGAATGAGCAGATTGATTTGTGTCCGGATACTTTTTATCTCGAATTGAGAAAAATGACTTTTCAGGAGTGGCAACAACAAACGAATTCTTATGCCTACCATTAGCAGGTTTTTTGGTATACTAATTCAGATGTACTATAACGACCACAATCCTCCCCATTTTCATATACAGTACGGAGAATTTCAGGCAACAATCGGCATAGTTGATTTTGCTCTTCTGACAGGAACTTTACCTCCGAAGGTGCTTGGAATGGTGGTGGAATGGGCATCCATCCATCAATCTGAATTATTAACTAACTGGAATTTGGCAAGCAAAAATTCTCCATTGCTGCCGGTTCTTCCATTAACTTAGAGTGATATGATTTCTTCTCCCAAGATTCTCGATATAACATCCATCAGAAATGATTTTCCTATTCTAAATGAAATAGTGAATGGAAAACAGCTGCTGTATTTTGATAATGCCGCAACTACGCAGAAGCCAAGACTTGTTCTGGATGCATTGTCGGGATATTATGAGCACTACAATGCCAATATTCACAGAGGTATTCATCACCTTGCTGAGAAGGCAACGGCGGCTTTTGAAGAATCCCGTCGCAGTATGCAACGCTTCGTTAATTCCCCTCTGGCTGAACAAATCATTTTTACCTACGGAACCACGGACAGTATTAATCTTGTGGCGCAAACTTATGGTCGCAAATTTCTGAAAGAAGGAGATGAGATCATTATAAGCACCATGGAGCACCACTCCAACATTGTTCCATGGCAAATGCTTTGTGAGGAAAAGGGTTGTATTCTAAAAGTGATCCCAATTAATGAGGAGGGAGAGCTTTTGATGGAAGAATATGGAAAATTGCTGTCGGAGAGAACGAAGTTTGTTTCTGTTGTTCACGTTTCCAATGCTTTGGGGACAATTAATCCAATTAAAGAAATCATTGAGAAGGCTCATGCAGTTGGTGCCAAGGTACTGATTGATGGAGCTCAGGCAAGTTCACACCTGACAATAGATGTGCAGGATCTGGATTGCGATTTTTATTCTTTGTCTTTGCACAAAATATATGGCCCTACAGGAATGGGCGTGTTGTATGGAAAAAAGGAACTTCTGGATGCGATGCCTCCTTACAGAGGAGGAGGTGAAATGATCAAAGAAGTGACTTTTGAAAAAACAACCTACAACGAATTACCTTACAAATTTGAAGCTGGAACGCCCAACATTGCTGATGTGGTCGCGTCCAAATTCGCTTTGGATTACGTTGAGTCATTAGGTAAAGAGAATATTGCAAGTCATGAAAATGAACTTTTGCAGCATGCTACAAATGCTTTGAAAGAAATAGATGGCTTGAGAATTATTGGTAACGCAAAAGAGAAAGTGAGCGTAGTGTCTTTCGTGATTGATGGAGTTCACCATCAGGATATCGGTGTATTGCTCGATCAGCAGGGAATTGCGGTTCGTACAGGACATCACTGTACGCAGCCATTGATGCAGCGATTTGGCATTACAGGAACCACACGAGCCTCTTTTGCTGTTTACAATACAATTGAAGAGGTAGATAGATTTGTGACTGGATTGAGAAAGGTTGTGAAAATGTTAGCTTAGGATTTATTCACTTCATCATAATCGACAAATAAAAATGAGCAACACTATTCAAGAAGCAAAACGATACCTCGATAATGCCAAAGAACTTTTAAGTGAAAAGGCTAAAAAAGAAGATGGTTACTATCAGGATACAAAATATGTCAAGTTAGCTGGTCATGCAGCTTATGCGGGAATTTTAGTTGCACTGGATTCTTATTTGGGTAAGAAGTCAAAAGGTAGGAAACATGTGGATTGGTACAAGGAACAACTTGCGGCATTGGATAAAAAACTCTTGACCTCCTTTGTATCTGCTTATGATACACTTCATTTGTCGATGAGTTATGATGGAAATCCAAATGCAAAGGTTGCAAAGGCTGGTTTGGAAGATGCTGAAACCATTATCACCTGGGTTGAAAAACGAACGGCAACTGCTTAATTTATATTTTAATTTATGACAATAAACGAAGCACAGGACGAACTAATTGAGGATTTTGAATTGTTTGATGAGTGGGAAAGCAAGTACGAGTATATCATTGACCTCGGAAAACAATTGCCGGATCTTTCTGAACAATACAAGACGGAAGATAATATTATAAAAGGCTGCCAGTCGCTTGTTTGGCTGTATGCCTACATGGATGGAGATCTTTTGAAGTTCGAAGCAGACAGTAATGCAATTATTGTGAAGGGGTTGGTTAATATGCTTGTTAAGGTGTTGTCGGGCCATACTCCGGAAGAAATTGCCACTGCTGACATCTACTTTATGGATAGAATCGGTTTACATCAGCATCTGGCTCAAACCAGGTCTAACGGACTTGCTTCCATGCTGAAACAAATGCGGGCTTATGGTGTAGCATTTCAGGCGAGATCTTTAAGTAATTGAAGTTGAATTTTACAACAAATAATAGCTAACAGCTGATATAAATGTCTGAATCTGAGTTACGCGAAGAAGTAGTAAAGGCAATTAAACAGGTATACGATCCTGAAATTCCTGTGGATGTGTATGAGCTCGGTCTTATATATGATCTGAAAATTTTCCCTGTCAATAACGTTTTTGTTTCAATGACATTGACTTCGCCTTCATGCCCGTCGGCAGGAACATTGCCCGGTGAAGTGGAGCAGAAGATCAGAGAGGTCGAAGGAGTTAATGATGTAAGTCTGGAACTGACTTTCGATCCTCCTTACTCAACAGAGATGATGTCTGAGGAGGCTAAACTTGAACTTGGATTTATGTAAACGGCTTTCGGCAGTCAGCCATCGGATTTCTGCCCGAGGTTAAATATGAATTACAATAAGAAGCTAATAGCCATTGGCTGATAGCTATAAGCTAAATAAATAACTTTAAACTGATAAGAATATGTATCCTCCACACCTGGTGGCGCCTATGAAAGCGGAATTGGTAAATGCCGGCTTTCAGGATTTAACAACTGCGGAAGAAGTTGATAACTTCATGCAAAATACCAAAGGAACTGCTTTGGTTGTAATTAATTCAGTTTGTGGCTGTGCGGCTGGTGCGGCTCGTCCGGGCGTTCGTGCGGCTGTTACGCGTAGCGAAATTAAGCCTGATCACCTTGCAACGGTTTTTGCCGGAGCAGATATCGAGGCAGTTGCAAAAATGCGTGAATATACTTTGCCATACCCTCCGTCATCTCCGGCTGTTGCTCTTTTTAAAGATGGAGAATTGGTACATTTCGTAGAACGTCATCACATTGAAGGTCGTTCTGCTGAGATGATCGCGGCGCATTTACAAATGGCATTCGAAGAATTTTGCGCGGCAGAGGCGTAATTCTTGATTTTAGAAAATTGTGTTACGGCTACTTTCGATTAAATTTGAAAGTAGCCGTTTGTATTTTGTTAGTTTCTCATGTAACCTAATGGAAGGCATTAATAACCAACCATTAAGAATTAACCACTAATCTCAGCCTTCATGCGCGGACATCGTTTCACTCAATTTGTACCAGCAGAACAAAGCGGAAATAATAAATTTGATCAGCTATTTGATATTTTTCAGCAATTGCTGCTCATGACTTCGGGAGACGTGGGAGAGGCTATGTCGTGGTTAAGCCAGCTGGACAGGCAGTATACACTCACGAACGACTCTTACGGAATAGGCGACTTTTTTGACGATCTCAAAAAGAAAGGATATATATCCGAAGAAAAAAGAGATGGTGAGAATAAGATCATCATGACGCCCAAGGCCGAGAAAAGTATTCGGAAAAGTGCGTTGGATGAAATTTTTGGAAAGCTTAAAAGATCCAAGTCCGGTGGAAATCACCACACACCACATCTTGGATCTGGCGATGAATTAAGCAGTGATATACGCCAGTTTCAGTTTGGTGATACGCTGGATCAGATCGCCATGACGGAGTCAATAAAAAATGCGCAGGTGAACCATGGAATAGGGGACTTCATGCTCATGGAAAATGATCTGGAGGTAGTCGAGCGAGAGCAGAAAACAACCACTTCTACCGTCGTGATGATTGATATTAGTCATTCCATGATTCTTTATGGAGAAGATCGTATAACTCCTGCGAAGAAAGTGGCACTGGCTCTGGCTGAGTTGATCAGGACGAAATACCCCAAAGATTCATTGGATATTATCGTTTTCGGAAATGATGCCTGGCAAATCCAGATTAAAGATTTGCCATATTTGGAAGTTGGGCCTTACCATACCAATACCGTAGCGGGACTTGAACTGGCTATGGATATTTTGCGCCGGAAGAAAACGCGTAATAAACAGATTTTCATGATTACTGATGGTAAACCAACTTGCCTGAAAGAAGGAATCAGATACTATAAAAACAGTTTTGGTCTCGATCGCAAGATCATTAACAAAACACTTACACTTGCTGCGCAATGTCGTAAACTGGATATTCCGGTTACCACGTTCATGATTGCTACCGATCCTTATTTGAAGCAATTCGTTCAGAATTTTACCGAGATAAATAACGGAAGAGCCTATTACAGCAACTTACAAGGACTTGGAGGTTTCGTTTTGGAAGACTTTCAACGCAATAGAAGGAAGAATGTAAAGTAGTTTTTTTAGTGAGAAGTGAGAAGTGAAATGTACGATAGACAAGTCAGTACACTTTACCTCTCACTTTTTAATTTCACCCACTCAACTCACTTTTTCCCTACCGAAATCATATTTGCAAAGAGTCTGTAGGCTCCTGTAACCCCGGCAGGAAGTTCCCGGAAAAAGGATAGACCAGTATAAATGTAATGTCCTTTTCCGTATTTGGCATAAAGAACGCTACCTTCTTTGGTCGTTTCGTCGGTATCATTTCCTGAAAGTATCGCCTGGTATTTTGACTTATCCCAATCCAGTCCAAAGTACAATCCGCGTTCCTGAATCCATCCGTCAAAATCCTTTTGGGTAATTTTGTTGGGGTAGTTCAACAGTGGATGATCAGGAATCAGGAATTTCATAGCAGCGTCCTCCTCTGTAATTCGGTCACGACCCGTTACCAACGGATAGGGCCCAAGGTTTGCAACTTTTACATCTCCCGGAATGGTGTACTGAACTACCATCGTTCCGCCGTTGTGAACATATTCCAGCAACTTAGCCTGATAGTGAGACAAGATACCCACAGTATTATAAGCCCGAACACCAACTACAATCGCATCATAAATTCCGAGATCTTTGGAAAGTTCGCTGCCGTCAAGCATAGTAACCTGGCAGCCAATCTGCCTCAAAGCCGCGGGAACATCGTCACCCGCGCCGGCTATGTAACCAATGTTTTTAGCCGTCGTGCGAACATCAATTTTTGCCAGTTTCGCTTCCGCATTTGGAAATAAAGTCTGGCTGGGAATGTGGTGATAAGCTATTGTTCTGATTGACTTGTCGTAAGTTTTTCCGTTTACGGTTGCTATCGCGCTCACAACTACTTCCTGATTTTTAGCAGGAGGAGTAACTGTAAATGTAAAATTCTGAACCTGATTTTTCTCTTTGATATTAAATTCAGCTGATGCCGGAACCGATTTCCATCCCGCAGGAGTGTTTAGCTTAACAGATCCTTCTGTGTTCCCCTGCTGTGCCTCCACAACAACACTGATTTGCTTTGGCTCAACGGATGCAAAAATGAACACAGGCTCACTGATGTTAACAGTAACCGCTGGCCTGATCTCGAATGGGCGATAAATTTCACCTTCGGCAGGATCTGTGGATTTGTATATCCATGGCCTTGAATAACTGAATTTCTGGCCATCAATCTCAAAAACAAAATTGGTAACTGTTTCAGGTCGGTTTTCCGGGAATCCTATCGCTTGCTGACTATCGATTTGGAACAATCCCTTATCAATCGGCTTTTCTAACCAATAGGGTTGACTTACCTTTAAAGATGCGGGCAACTTCGGGTTAACGGTAAATTTATTTTCCTGCCCTTCCTGCAAGGGAAGGTTTAAAGTGCTGTCCGAAGCTGCGCCTGTCCAGCGCAAGGAAACCAGATTGACAGGATAAGTGCTCCGGTTCACAACAGAGATGTTTACTTTTTCATAATCTCCGGAAGTTGCAGAAAAGCTCACCGGGTTACTTTCAAACCACAAGCCCAGGCATTGGACGATGAGGTCTTTCACCTCAGCCTTTTTTGTTTTAACATTGATATCGGTGCTATCTAGCACGGCAAGTTGCTGGTTAAGTTTTAACAGACCCGGTACGGATAGCGTGGGATTGTTTACATCATAATTTTTAATGAGGGACGATACGAGCTCCTGCACTTCACCACTGCCTGTAACTCTCTTCCAGGTTAAATCAATCCCGTCAAAGAGTGTCTTCGTCGCTGGCTCACCCTCTTTGTGAAGGAAATAGTCGATCCGCTGACCTCTCGAAGCTGAACTTCCAAAGCCCTGGCTTTTATGCTGGCTCCTGCTCAGTGCAGATATTTCAGTGTACGAGCTACCCAAAACAGGATTATACCCACTTATTTGCAAAGAGATAAATCCCGACTTCTCACCGGTAGGAGGTTTGTTGGTAAAGCCAGGGGAAAAGGTGTTCCAAACCAGTCGCTTGGCCTGCCAGGGTTTCACAAATTTCAGCTGGTCAGAGAAGGATTTGGGATCTGCTGCCATGGCGAATGCTTTTTCAGCAAGATATCCGGAGGTTTGGTGGTGACCATGTCCAGCTCTTGGATCAGGTGGAAACCGGGTAACTATAACATCCGGCTGAAACTTGCGTATCAACCAGACCACATCGCCCAGGACTTTGTCCTGGTCCCAGAAATTCAATGTTTCTTCCCTGGTTTTTGAAAAACCAAAATCATAGGCACGTGAAAAAAACTGCTCAGCTCCATCAATTCTACGTGCCCCCAAAAGTTCCTGCGTTCTGATTACGCCAATATTGTATCCCTGCTCAGCGCCTATGAGGTTTTGGCCGCCATCACCTCTTGTCAGGGATAAATAGCCGGTTCTCACGAGCTGGTCTTTCGACATGTAAGTAAGAAGTAACGTATTCTCATCGTCCGGATGAGCCGCAATGTGAAGTATCGAACCTACAACATTCAGTTTCTTGATGTTCTGAAATATCTCACCTGAGGATAACGAGGGAACCTGTGCTGAGGCGTTAAATGAAAACGGCAGAAGTGAAAGTAAAAGAAGTTTTTTTAATTTGTTAAGGGTAGGCGTTTTTTTCATAGGTTATTGACAATCGGTTTAGTTCGTTCGGGTTAGAATGTAGTTTTCAAGCATTTCATACCGCAAAAACAATGTTTTTGTACTGCCGATATGTAAAATGTTAACTTCAATTGAGCCCGTTTGGTTGCGTTGAAAGGGTAAAAGGTAAATATCTTTTTTTACATCAATATCACTGTGACCCAAGAATTTGTAAACCGTTTCTTTCGCAGACCATAAAATATGGAGTAACGTATTATCAGAGGTGTCAAACTGTGATAGTTCTTTCGGGCTCAGGAAAAAATCAACGCCCTTGCTGATATCTGGTTTGAGCCTTTGGATATCAATACCGACCGGATTCTGTTCGTTGATGTAAATGCAGGCATAGTCGCCTGAATGCGAAATAGATATATGGCTGGAATTGTTGTTTAAAAATGGTCGTCCCTCAGGGTTGTAATAGATGCCATCGTTTTCGGGGAGCATGATTTTTAATAAATTACGACACGCTAGCCACTCTTTTTTTCGAAGAACGTTCCTTTTGGAATTGTATAAGGCCCTTTCCACATCGCTCAGATGTATCGGTGATAGCAACTCGTCAATAGATTCTTCTATTTTCCAAAGTCCGATATGTGCATATTCAGAAACCTTTTTAATAAATACGACACTCATTTATTGCTAATTTTGCGCATGAGAGTAAACCAAACAGTTATAAATTTCTGTTGTAACTCCGATTCAATCTTAATAATCACAAGGGAAATCGATTGTAATAGATCACTTGCATCGGGATTTGCCTTTGTCATCATATATGTTTCCAAAAAACAAAACGGCCAGAAAGCTAGCCAGAATATTCATTGGATTTTTGTTGTTTATGGGGGTGCTGTTTGCACTTTTCCTGTGGCGAATCAGAATTCCTGCGCCCGAGATTGAAAGTACGAAATCTGTCGACAGTTACAAACGGGTAAAGCTTGGCAAAGATCATTATCAGGTAGAAAAATGTTGGCTGAAAAAAAATCGGTATGGAATTTGGGAGATGTATTTGGAAGGTTCGCCTTACGAGCGCGGACTGATATACGGTGTTCTTGCCAAGGAATTGATGGAAAAACAGGAGGTACATTTTGTGGGCCAGATCAACGAGATGATTCCGAATGCTTTCTTCCTTCACATTCTCAGGGGTTTTGTAGGCTGGTTTAACAGAGATATTTACAAGTACATTCCTGACGAAAACTTGCAGGAAATTTATGGTGCTTCTCAGTCCTTTTCCGATCAGTTCAATTACATCGGTCCTAAATATTACCGTATTTTAAATTACCATGCGGCACATGATATTGGTCATGCACTTACCGATCTTAACATGGTTGGCTGTACTTCATTTGCCGTGCGGAACACTTTATCGAAAGATTCATCCCTGCTCATTGGTCGCAATTTCGATTTTTACATGGGGGATGCCTTTGCCGAAGACAAGCTGATCGTGTTCATGAACCCTGATAAAGGATATAAATTTGCTTCCTATGCATGGGCCGGGTTAACAGGCGTGGTTTCCGGTATGAACGAAAAGGGTATTACAGTGACCCTGAATGCATCCAAATCGGATATTCCCTATGCGGCAAAGGAGCCGATTTCACTATTGGCCAGAGAAATTTTACAATACGCAGCGACCATAGAAGAGGCGCGCGAAATTGCCTCAAAAAGTGAAACCTTTGTTTCTGAATCCCTGCTCATTGGGTCGGCAAAAGATAACAATGCTGCGATTATCGAGAAATCACCTGCTAAAATGGATGTCTACAAATCTGGTGAGGATTACCTGGTTTGTGCCAACCATTACCAGAGTGCTGCATTTATTAAAGATTCTGTAAATATTAAGAACGTTCGGGATACAGACTCCAAATACAGGTTCGACCGAATGATGCAGCTGATGAAAGAATCCTATCCGTTGGATGTGGATCGTGCAGCAAAAGTATTGAGGAATAAAAATGGCTTGGACGACAAGTTTATTGGATACGGCAACGCCAAATCGCTCAATCAACTCATCGCTCATCATGGTATTTTGTTCAAACCGGCGGCCAGCAAACTGTGGATTTCAGCTCCTCCGTACCAGCTCGGGGCATTCATTTGTTACGATTTGAAAGATGTTTTCAACAACACACAATCATTTCAGGCGATAGATTCGCTGGCAATTTCTAGTGATGCATTCCTTCAAACAGCTGATTACCAAAAATATGAGGCGTATAAGGCCACAAAACAGCGAATTAATAAATTCGTAATGTTGGGAGCACCTTTTGAGCTTACCTTTGAAGATGAAAAGGAATTTGTAAATAACAACCCGGTGAGCTACATAACCTATATGACGCTGGGTAACTATTTTGAAAAGGTAAAAAACTTTAAAAAAGCTGCTTCATATTACAAGGAGTCTTTGAAACGTGACGTGGCCTCGGAGAATGAAAAAGCGTTAATTTTGGCGAAAATTGAATCCTGTAAAAAACATATCGAGGGAGAATAAGGCAAAAGTGAAGTTTGACGTTTCGCTCTCCTCAATGAATCAGCCATCGAAAACATGAAATCTGAAAGCTTGAATAACAATTCGCAGAATGAAAAATTGAAGGAATTGATCAGCTACGTTGCTAAACATTCTCCGTATTATCAGGAAATTTTCAGAGAAAATGAAATTGATCTGACCTCCATTCGGTCGGCTGTGGATCTTGCCCAATTACCTTTTACGACAAAGGACGATTTGGCAAAACAAAATGATGCATTTCTTTGTGTTCCCAAAAGCAATATTGCCGACTTTGTGACCACGTCTGGCACAATGAGCGATCCTGTGGCGTTTTATCTGACAGATGCGGATATTGAACGGCTTGCCAATAATGAGTCAGAGTCTTTCCGTTGTGCAGACGGGAGTTCGAATGATATTTATCAGCTTATGACCACCATTGATAAGCGCTTTATGGCTGGTCTTGCCTATTGGATGGGTGCTCGCAAAATGGGCGCAGGGATGATTCGTGTTGGTCCGGGAGCTCCATTTTTGCAATGGGAGTCTATTCAGCGCTTTTCACCCACGGTATTAATTGCAATTCCATCCTTTATCCCAAGATTACTGGACTATGCTGAGGCGAACGGAATCGATTTCGCGGCTTCCAGTGTGAAGTCTGTAATATGTATTGGCGAACCCATCCGCAATGCAGACTTTACTTTAAATGAATTGGGCAAACGCATCACATCGCAGTGGAATGTGAAACTCTATTCTACCTATGCTTCCACAGAAATGGGGGCGGCTTTCACAGAGTGTAGCGAAGGAAAGGGCGGCCATGTGAACCCTGATTTGCTGGTGCTGGAAGTTGTGGATGAAGCAGGAGATGCGGTAGGAGAAGGTGGGCTTGGAGAAGTGGTTGTGACCACATTAGGTGTGGAAGGAATGCCGTTGCTGCGTTACAAAACCGGGGATCTTTGCAATGTATACTATACTGCGTGCAGCTGTGGCAGAACAAGTGCAAGGCTCGGTCCTGTGGTTGGCCGAAAACAGCAGATGATCAAATTTAAAGGAACAACCATTTTTCCTCCGGCGATTTTTGACGTGTTGGATATGGTGAAGGAAATTGAATTGTATCAGGTGGTTATTTCAAAGAATGAATACGGAAATGATGAAATAACAGTGCTGCTACCCATTCAGCTTTCCAATCCTGCGTTTAAGGAAATGCTGCATTCTTTGTTCAAATCACGCTTGCGTGTATCGCCCTTACTGGAATTTATTACCGCTCAAGAACTCACATTCAGAATATACAAACAGGAAAAACGCAAACCTGATAAATTGATATATATTTGATTTCTCTGTAAAATTTTAACATGTTAAATCAAATGAAGAACCTATTCCGCGCAGTATGTTTGACCGCATTCGTGTGTTTGTCAGTCAGTTCAATGGCACAAAAAGTAGAGCTAAAATCCGGGAATGTGGATGTTCTTTCCGGGCAAAAGACGATTAACGTCGAGTACGACTATTCTTCATTCGGAGTTGGAAAGTTTGCAACCGAACAGGAATATCTCGATAAAAAAGCTGCCGAATACAATGCAAAAGAAGCAGGCAAGGGAGACGCCTGGAAAAAGGACTGGGTGGCAGACAGAAAATCTAGCTACGAGCCCAAGTTTGAGGAGTTGCTAAACAAGGGGCTTGCCGACAAAGGTATTATCGTAGGAAGGGGCAAAACGGATGCAAAGTATACGCTCATAGTACGAACCACATTTGTGGAACCAGGTTTCAATGTAGGAGTTGTGAGAAAAAATGCCGCAGTCGATTTCGTGATTGATGTTGTGGAAACCTCCAACAAAACTGGTAAAGTTGCAGAAATAACAATGGCAAAAGTACCAGGCGGACAATTTGGTGGATATGATTTTGATACAGGCGTGCGTATTGCTGAGTCTTACGCAAAGGCAGGCAAAAGCCTTGCGGCCTTTCTTGATAAAAAGTTAAAATAAAAGTGTGTTAATAAATTGTTCAAATTACTTACGTCATGAAAAAACTTTCACTATTAAGCTTTCTCTTTTTTATTGCAGTACAAAGTTTTGCCCAAAATACCATGTCGGATATTTTCAGTGGGAAAGCCAAAGTCGTGTTTTTAGGTCTGGACTTTACACAGGCCAAGTATATTGGTCCTGCCGGATTTATGGATCCAAATGCGATTTTGAACCAACACATGGTGAGCTGGAACAATCTGATTGAATTTGAACCTAAGAAATTTTCGCTTGTGAAGCCATTAAAACTACGCGAAGAACAATATGTTGCAAAAGTGGGCGACATGATCACGTATAACAAAAAGGCAAATGTTGCTGACAACATCACCAGTGAAAATTACACATTGACCGAGGATCAGGCAAGAAAAGCCGTTGGGAAATATTCCCTGAGTGTTAATGAGGGAATTGGTGTGGTATATGTAGTTGAAAGTCTGAGTAAAAATGCCGAGAAAATGACCGCTTGGATTACGTTTATAGACTTACCAACCAAGAAGATTTTATTGACTGAGAAAATTGAAGGTAAAGCAGGCGGTTTCGGCTTTCGCAATTACTGGGCCGGAGCAGTGTATAAAATGAACGAAAACGTTGGCTCAAAATATTACAAAAAGTGGAGCACTGGTGCTAAATGACAATAAATAAGAAATTGTTTTCTATTTTCATGGCTCAAAACTGATCTGAACATAGAATTTCATAAGCTGTGAACTGTTCTTCTCTTTTGAAGCCGTTCACAGCTTCTTTTTTAGCTATACTGACCAACGTGATATACCGACTTCTTTTTTTCTTCTTCGTTTTTCTTTCTACAACCGGATGTACCAAAATGATGTTTCGGTCAGCAGAAAAGGCATTCAACGAAGGTTTAAAAGATCAGCCTTATGACGTGGTCATCGTACCTGGCTTTCCCTATAATGGACAAAACTGGGATCGCGTATTAAAAATGCGCGTCCACTGGGCGAAATTTCTGTTTGATAACGGTTACACCAAAAACGTCATATTCTCAGGATCTGCCGTAGCAACACCTTACATTGAAAGCAGGGTAATGGCTTATTACGCGAAAGAATTGGGCATTCCGGGCGATAACATATTTACAGAAGAAAAAGCAGAACACAGTACAGAAAACGTGTATTACGCGTTTTGTATGGCCCGGGAAATGGGTTTCCAAAAAATTGCATTGGCAACAGACCCCTTTCAAAACAGTTATATGCGTAAATTCGCAGCCAGATTTGAATTACCTCTGGGATTTCTGCCAACTGTACTGGATACCCTGCGGACTATGGAGATGCCTGAACCACAAATCAGCCTGGCGAATACCACCCGGAAAAACTTTGTGAAATTATCCGACCGGGAAAATTTCTTCCAACGTTTCAAAGGAACGATGGGCGGATATATAAACTGGCACGAAGTTGATGTTAAAAGTAAAAAGCACAAAAGAAAATTCAAAAACAGAATCATACCTTCATCTGCAAGAGCAGAGAACCATAATAACGTCGAATGAAAAAAGAATTGTCGGCTATCGAAGCCAAGTATGAAGCGCAGAAAATTGCATTTGGACCCATGTTTTTCCAGTCAGTAATCGCGCTGCGGGATCTTGGAATTCTCGAATTTATTAGTAGCCATCGTAAAGGAGTAAGCATTGACACGATCGTTGAAAAACTGGATGTGTCAGAATATGGTATCAATCTGCTCATAGAAGCTGCTGAGGTGATAGGTGTGCTGGAAGTGGAGGAAGGTAAAGTGAAAATTACAAAAACCGGATTCTTTCTTTTAAAAGATGAAATGACGCGTATCAATGTCAATTTTATGAATGACGTTTGTTACATGGGAGCAAAAGCCATGACAGACAGCATTGTGAAAGGAAAACCTGAGGGACTCAAAGTACTCGGAGACTGGCCTACGATTTACGAGGGACTGTCCATTTTGCCAGAACCAGCCAAGAAATCCTGGTTTGATTTTGATCATTACTACTCTGACGGCGCATTTCCAGAAGCGCTTAAAATTGTGTTTCGCAACAATCCAAAACTGATTTTTGATATTGGTGGAAATACAGGAAAATGGTCATTTGCATGTTGTGAGCATGACCCCAATGTGAATATAAAAATCCTTGATTTACCTGTTCAATTGAAGGTAGCCAAACAAAATGCCACCGAAAAGGGCCTGCTCGACCGTATTGATTTTCACGCGATAGACCTGTTGAATACGGAACAAAAAATACCGCAGGGCGCTGACGTAATCTGGATGAGCCAGTTTTTAGACTGTTTCTCAAAAGAAGAAATTGTTCAGATTCTTAAAAACGCATTTCAGGCGGCTTCGGCAGAGACAACACTGTACATTCTTGAACCATTCTTCGACAATCAACAGTATCCTGCGGCGCAATACAGTCTGGTAGCAACATCGCTATATTTTACCATTATGGCCAATGGAAACAGTAAAATGTATAGCATTGATGTGATGAAGGATTTGGTGAAAACAGCCGGATTTGAGGTTGTAAACACCTATCCGCTTATCGGTGACAGCTATCACTCCGTATTGGAATGCAAGAAAAGGCTTGATGTTTAGTGAGGAGTAATTTCTATCTTTGTGGAAAGAATATAGCAATATGGCAAGGAGAAAAGGGTCGTGTTCTGTAATCTTTTTATTGCTGATTTTATCTGCATTTAAGGTTATAGTTACAGACAGGTCAATCTTTTACGAAGTGCTTTCAGGGAAATCCGAAGCGAACATTGACAGGGAATTGAGCAGGTTGAATACTGAGAAAAGTACATCACTTGTAAATGCTTTCAAGGGAGCTTTACAGATGAAAAAAGCAGGATTCGTTAAAGGGGCGGGTAATAAGGTGAAGATGTTCAAGAACGGAGCTCTGCTTTTGGAAGAAGAAATTAAGAGTAATCCCAAAAACGTTGAATACCGTTTTATTCGACTATCTATTCAGGAAAATGCTCCTAAGATTCTGAAATACAATAAAAACTTGAACGAGGATAAAAAATTGATCATTGAAGGTTTTAAAAAACTGGATCCGGAGTTGCAAAAGGTTATTAAAAATTATGCTGAAGGTTCAGATTTTTTAAAAATAGATAACTTTTAATAAACTGGCATCTGAAATATTAGAATTTGTTGAATGAAAAAGGTGCTTGTAATTAATTATTCGCAATCGGGTCAGTTGCACGAAATTATCGACAATTTCCTGCAACCCTTCGATTTTGCGGAAATAGAGAGAGTATACATTAAGCCGGTAAAACCATTCGCTTTTCCCTGGACAAGCGAGGTTTTTTACGATACAATGCCTGAGTGTGTCAACGAAGAGGCTGTGGTTTTGCACCCGATTCAATACCGTTCCGAAAAATACGATCTGATTGTAATTGGCTATCAGCCATGGTTTTTGTCGCCATCTTTGCCAATTACTTCGTTAATGCAGGATGCGGCTTTTCAGGAAAAGATGAGAGGAACGCCTATTGTTACCATCATTGGTGGGCGTAATATGTGGCTTAATTCTCAGGAAAGCATCAAGGCCTATATAAAACAGGCAGGCGGGATTTTGGTAGGTAACATTCCACTGATGGATCGTGAACCGAATCTGATCAGTGTTTTGACCATTTTCCACTGGATGCTTACAGGTAAAAAGGAGCGTAAATGGGATTTGTTGCCTGTACCTGGTGTGAGCCAGCAAGATATTGATGGTGCCGGAAGGTTTGGAGGCATTGTGAAAGGTGCGTTACAAATGGGCGATTTCTCCGGTTTGCAGCAAAAAATATTGTCTCTGGGGCTCATCACAATCCCGACCGACATCTGGTTTATTGAGATGAGAGGTAAGAAAATTTTCAGGATCTGGGCAAGCCTGATCAAGAAAAAAGGAACTACGCCGGACAAGAGAAAGTTTTATGTCAATCTGTTTAAATATTACTTGCTGATTGCCCTGTTTGTGGCTTCGCCGATTATATTGACAGTTTATTTCATTCTGATTGCGCCGTTCAGTCAGAAATCTATAAAAAAGGCCAAAGATTACTATTACAATGTGGATTGAGCCCTAAGCTCGGGAGAAGTTAAAAGTGACATCAACTTATTAATTATTACCAATATTAAAATGTCAGAAGCATACATTACGAGGGTTTCCAAATTTGTTCCCAATGAAGCTGTTCCTAATGAGGAAATGGAAGAATATCTGGGTTTTATCAACGGGAAATCATCAAAATCGAAAGCAATTGTTTTAAGAAATAACAAGATTAAAAGTCGCTATTACGCATATACAAAAGAGGGTGTTCCTACGCATACCAATGCGGAAATGGCTGCATCTGCTGTAAAAGGTTTGTTTTTTGATAATCCTGCGGAAATAAAGGAAGTCGATTTGCTGAGTGCGGGCACTTCCAGCCCGGATCAGATTATGCCATCGCATGGCGTGATGATTCATGGCTGGCTGCCGGAAACCGGTTCGATAGAAGTTGTATCTCCTTCGGGAGTGTGCTGTGCAGGGATGCATGCGCTTAAGTATGCATATATGTCTGTCAAACTTGAAGACAAGAAGAAGGCAATTGCCGTTGCTTCTGAGCGATTTTCTCCCTCGCTTCGTGCTGAACAGTTTGAAGAAGAGGTGCAGGAGCTCATCCGTTTGGAGCAAAACCCATACGTTTCATTCGACAAAGATTTCCTTCGCTGGATGTTGTCGGACGGAGCAGGTGCTTTTCTTCTTGAAGGTAAGCCGAATGAAGAAGGTATCTCCCTAAAAATAGACTGGATAGAAGGCTGCTCATTTGCCAACGAAGAGGAGGCTTGTATGTACATGGGTGCTCACAAGCTGGAAGATGGTACTCTGAAAAGTTTTAAAGATTATTCTAATGAGGAAATTCTTGCTAAATCTGTATTCAGTATCAAGCAGGATGTGAAGCTATTGAGTGAGAAAATTGTGAAGTTGGGTTTCACCAACCTGAAAAAGATATTGATAGAAAAAGGATTTGACATGAACGATGTCGACTATTTCCTGCCTCATATTTCCAGTTATTTCTTTGAAAGTAAAATTGAAGATGTTCTGATAGAAAACGGCATACCTGTTCCGAAGGAAAAATGGTTTACCAACCTAGCCACCAAAGGCAACGTCGGAGCTGCTTCTATATATATGATGGTTGAAGAACTGTTCAACAGTGGCAATCTGAAAAAGGGACAAAAGGTGTTGCTAGCGGTACCAGAAAGTTCAAGATTTTCATACATGTTCTGCCTGCTGACCGTTTGCTAATCCGTTGAATACGAATTGTCTTTATTTTGAGTAAATTGTTGTCTTGTAATCTTATTCATCCTGGTTTTAATTCTCATTCAAAATGAAAAAGGAAGATCTGCCACAGGAGCCCGGCGCACTTTCGAGGCTAACGAGAGAGTTGTGCTATGTGAAAAATGAAGAAGGAAAATACGAGACTGCGCTGAGCCAGGGCTGGGATGTCAAAAAGGAAGCGCTGGATAGTGCGTGGGACAACGTCAACGACCGTGTGGAAGAGGCCAGGAGGGCAGTGGCGAACGGCGAAAAAAGTCCGGTATACTATTTTATGGAACTGCGGCTTATGGATTTGACAGTGCTTTCAGGATATACAGGATTCTTTACCTTCTTTATAAAACGGCATTTAAAGCCGTCGGTTTTTAAGGGGTTGAGCGATAGGAAGCTTGAAAAGTATGCGGGCGCTTTCGATATTTCAGTAGACGAATTAAAAAATTTTAAAGGCTAAGCAATTGAATACCGAAATAGGAACGGAAGAATTTCACCACGTACAGGCAGCACATTGTGAAAATGGTGTCACAACAGCGTTGCTTCGGCATCATGGTCTGGACTTTATGACAGAACCCCTTGCTTTTGGAATGGGCTCTGGTCTTTTTTATATACAAATACCTTTTCTGACGATTAACAACGGACCGGCCATTTCTTTCAGAACCATGCCCGGCGCTATCTTCAACCGAACCTGTAAAGCGCTGGGTGTAGAAGTTACACGAAAAAAATTCAGTAATCAGGACAAGGCACAGGCGTTTCTTGACAACAAAATAAAGGAAAGCGTTCCGGTGGGATGCCAGGTTGGTGTATTTCATCTTACCTATTTCCCAAAAGAGTATCGCTTCCATTTTAATGCACACAATCTGATTATTTATGGTCGTGAAGATGATCAATATCTGATCAGTGACCCTATTATGGAAGGTGTAACAACGCTGTCTACTCAGGAATTGAATCGCGTGCGTTTTGCGCAAGGTCCGCTTGCTCCGAAAGGACATATCTATTTTCCTGAGCGTATCGGCGCCATCAATGATGACCTTATTCGCAAAGGAATTGTGAAAGGTATCCGAAGGAATGTACGTGATATGACCAGCATCCCCGGATATTTTGCAGGAGTTGATGGCATCCGCCACACTTCCAACCACATCAGAAAATGGCGGGATAAGCTTGGACTTAAAAAAGCAAGTTTATACTTGGGGCAGATTGTACGCATGCAGGAAGAGATTGGTACAGGTGGCGGTGGTTTCCGTTTTTTATATGGCGCTTTTCTTGAAGAATCTGCTGCCTGGCTGCAAGATGACCGGCTCGCTAACTTATCGGAAGATTTTACACATGCCGGAGATTTGTGGCGGGCAAGTGCGATAAAAATGGCCGGTGTCTACAAAGGTCGTCTGACCGAACAAAAGGATTTTGAAGAAATTGCCGATATGCTTCTTAACATTCGTTCAGTTGAAAAGGAGGCATTCCAAAAGCTTTCCAAGCTAAATCTTGGGAAGTGAGATTATTCAAAAAATGGCAAGACAACCCGGGATTGAGATTCAACACGTTTCTCAGAAATACAAATCAGCCTCAGAAAATACGCTAACCGATATCAATCTGGACATCTATAATACGGATGTCTTCGGGTTACTTGGGCCTAACGGTGCAGGTAAAACCACTTTGATATCCATTCTTTGTGGGATTATTCCACCGAGTTCCGGCACAATCAGATTTTACAATCAGGGAGTTCCCATTTCAGATCAGGAAAGGAAAAGTGTTATTGGCTTTGTCCCGCAGGAATACGCTTTTTATCAGGAACTAACACCCCGGCAAAATCTGGACTACTTCGGTGCCATGTATAACATTGCCAAAGCCGAGCTGATAAACAGAAGAGAGGAGTTGCTGGAAGTATTGGGGCTATCCAAAGCGGCTGACAAACCAGTTGGAACATTCTCGGGTGGAATGAAGCGGAGAGTTAACCTGGCCATTGGTATTATTCACAAACCAGGTATTTTGTTTTTGGACGAACCTACGGTAGGTGTGGATGTGCAAAGTAAAAATGCGATAATCCGCTATTTACAATTGATTAACAAGTCGGGAACAACTATAATTTATACTTCTCATCACATGTCGGAGGCGGAGGAGTTTTGTAATCGCATCGCGCTGATCGACCATGGAAAAGTAATTGCGCAGGGTGGTATGAAAGAGCTGAAAATGGGCAATGATGTTGCTGATCTGCAATCTTTGTTCATAAAACTTACCGGAGAGGAGTATCGGGATTAATATGATGTTCAAAATATATGCATCCATAAAAAAAGAACTACTCCTTCTGGTCAATGATCGGGTGGGATTGGCACTTATGTTTGTGATGCCGCTTTTGCTGGTTTTTATCATTACCATTATTCAGGACAGCGTATACAAGGTTGTGAACGAAAACAGAATTCCGTTGCTGGTGATGAATCAGGATGAAGGAATTTTGGGTGAAAGATTAATAAACGTCCTTACAGAATCAGGACTTTTTGAAATTGATTCTGTTGCCGGGAAGTCTGAGCAGGTTTTGAAATCGGAGTTACTGGCTAGAGGCAAGATGATTGCACTTTACGTTCCTAAATCTTTTTCTGCCGGGTTGGAATCGAATGCGGGTGATGTAAGTAAGATTTTGATGAAAGATCTCGGTCTGGAATATGATTCAACCGAATCAGCGTCTGTTGAGATCCCGGCGTTGACTTTTTACAACGATCCCGTTTTGCAGGAAAACTACACGTATTCGGTGATGGGCGTGATCCAGTCCTATTTGAGTGTGATCGAAAACTCACTCATGATCGATAATATGTACGCTGAAATGGATTTGGGAGCTCGGTCAGAAAGTCTGAAAGACAAGATGATTCAGAACCGTGTGAAGATCAATAAAGTGGTAGCGACCAATAACAAATCGATGGCCGTGCCTAACTCAACACAGCATAACGTCCCTGCCTGGACAATATTTGCGATGTTCTTCATGGTTGTGTCATTGGGAAGCAATATTGTGAAGGAACGCGTTAACGGGAGTTTTTTGAGATTAAAAACAATGCCGACCAGTTTTATGCTGGTGATGTTCAGTAAAATGAGTGTGTATGTTCTGGTTGCTATTTTGCAGGTTATACTTACATTTTCGATGGGAATGTGGATCTTGCCGCGACTCGGACTGCCCGAATTAACCCTGCCAACAAATCTGCTGGCCTTTGGTTCGGTGGTGTTTATCAGCAGTATGGCGGCAGTTAGTTATGCGTTGATGATCGGCTCCATTGCCAGGACGCAGGAACAGGCAAATGGGTTCGGTGCGGTATCAATCATTATATTTGGGGCGATAGGAGGTATTCTGGTTCCCACTTTTGTGATGCCTTCCTACATGCAGCTGGTAAGTAACTTTTCCCCGCTACATTGGTGTCTGGAAGGTTTTTACATACTGTTTCTCAAAGGTGGAAGCTGGCAAGAGCTAAAAAGTGTATTTTTATTTCTCGGCATATTCATTCTGCTTTGCCAACTTTGTACTTACTTTAAATTAAAGATTGAAAAAATAATATAGTCGTCAGAAAAACAGCATGGCTACCGACACACTTATTGACCTAATAAATTACAGTTAAAGAATAAAACGACACATGGACATTGAAAGCCTTAAGCCCATCCTCAAAGGGCAAATAGTACAGTATTTGAATTTGTTGGATATCAACCCTGATGACATTAAGGATGATGAGCCACTATTTGGTGGAGATCTGGGTCTGGATTCTATTGATTCTCTGGAACTTGTTGTTTTATTGGAACGCGAGTACGGCATCAAAATTACAAATCCCGCCGAAGGAAGGAAAATTCTTGTTGATGTGAACCACATGGCCGCTTACATTTTGGCCAATACAAAAAAGGTTTAGGTATGGGCAGGGTAGTGGTGACGGGAATGGGGATTATCAGTGCCATCGGTAACAACCTGGATGAAAATTATTTGAGTTTACATCAGGGGAAAAGTGGCATCGATAAGGCTATCCATTTCGAATCGGTCTACACTGCCAGTTTACCATTCGGTGAAGTTAAACTCAGCAACGAAGAGTTAAAAAAATCATTGAATTTGCTGGGTGAGAAGGGTTATACGAGAACCAGCCTGCTTTCGATTAAGGCCTTTGAGGAAGCCATACAAGCTGCCGGACTTACCGCCGAAGATCTTTCATCTTTTGATACTTGTCTGATCTCTGCCAGTACGGTAGGAGGAATGTGCCTCACGGATCAGCTATATGAGGATGCTAATATGCAGTCGGAGGGATCGGAATATCTGGATGCTTACGGCTGTGCAGCGCACACAATCCAACTTATTGAACGATTTGGGATCCGGGGTTTTACCGATACCATCAATACGGCCTGTTCCTCTTCTGCCAATTCAATTATGCTCGGAGCAAGGCTTATTCAGGCCGGACGTGCCAAACGTGTTATTGTTGGAGGTGTTGACTGTCTTGCCAAATACACCGTGAATGGTTTCAACGCGCTCAAAATACTTTCAGAATCTCCATCCAAACCTTTCGATGAAAATCGGGACGGACTCAATTTGGGCGAGGCCGCGGCATATCTGGTTCTGGAAGCGGAGGAGATCACGTTTGGTAAAAAGATTTATGCCTGCGTTGCAGGATATGGAAATGCCAACGACGCGCATCATCCATCGGCAATGTCGGATGATGCGGTGGGAGCCATCGCGTCGATGCGTCAGGCATTGACTTCTGCCGGCATTGGTCCCGAACAGATCGGTTATATCAACGCCCATGGAACGGGAACCCCAAACAATGATCAGGTAGAACTGGAAGGCATTAAGAATATTTTTGGTACAAAACTTCCTCCTTACAATTCAACCAAAGCTTACACAGGACACACCCTTGGTGCAGCTGGTGCAGTAGAGGCAATATTCAGTATTTTGTTTTTAAATCACGGAGAAATATGTGCCGGACTGAACGTGGAAATTCCTCTGGACGCCAACTTTCCACCATCAAGTTCTTTGCGTGAAAACGTAAAGTTGGATTACGTTCTATCTAATTCTTTTGGTTTTGGTGGAAACTGTACGTCTTTGGTGCTTGGAAAATATCTTTGAGCACATGGCTAAAAGTTTTCTCATTTCATCAATTCAACCAGGATTTTTTGAGCCGCAACGGATATGATGGTCCCGGGACCGAATACACCTTTTACACCCGCATCGTATAAAAACTGGTAATCCTGGGCAGGTATTACACCGCCCGCAATAACCATAATATCTCCTCTTCCGATCCGTTCCAGTTCAGCTATGAGCTGCGGTATGAGCGTTTTGTGTCCGGCAGCGAGGCTGGAAGCACCCACAACATGTACATCGTTTTCTGCGGCTTGCTTCGCCACTTCCTGGGGCGTCTGGAAAAGCGGACCAATGTCCACGTCAAATCCAAGATCGGCAAAACTCGTCGCAATTACCTTTGCGCCACGATCATGGCCATCCTGTCCCATTTTTGCGACCAAAATCCTTGGCCTGCGTCCTTCCATGGCGGCAAATTCGTCCGATAATTTCAAAGCATTACGGAAATTTTCATCGTCTGAGGATTCAGACTGGTATATTCCTGAAACGGATCGAATTGTAGACTTGTATCGCCCGAATTGTTTTTCCATAGCATCTGAGATTTCACCTAACGTAGCTCTTTCCCGCGCCGCATCCACAGCTAGCGCAAGCAAATTTTGATCCATATTTTTGCCGCCACCTTCTGCACAGGCGGCGGTTATTTTTTCCAGGGCCAGTAAAACAGCTTCTGTGTTGCGATTGGCTTTTGTTTCGTTCAGCCTTCTGATCTGTGCTTGCCGTACAGCGTCATTATCGACTTGCAGGATATCAAGCATTTCATCATCCTCTGTTTTGAATTTATTCACGCCTACCACAATGTCACGTCCGGAATCGATCCGGGCTTGTTTTCTGGCTGCGGCCTCTTCAATCCTCATCTTAGGTAAGCCTGTCTCAATTGCTTTTGTCATACCGCCCAGTGTCTCTACCTCTTCTATAAGTGACCAGGCCTTCTGGCAAAGCTCATGCGTTAAATATTCTACGTAGTAAGAACCTCCCCAGGGATCTACGGAATCGCAAATACTGGTTTCATGTTGCAGATAGAGCTGCGTGTTCCGGGCAATCTGCGCTGAAAAATCTGTTGGAAGTGCTATTGCTTCATCAAGCGAATTTGTATGCAGCGACTGCGTGTGCCCCATTACAGCAGCCATCGCTTCTATGCAAGTCCGGGTTACATTGTTGTACGGATCCTGTTCCGTGAGGCTGTACCCGCTCGTTTGGCAGTGCGCTCGCAGCATCAAAGATTTTTCGTTATTTGGGTTAAATGCCTTTACAATTTTAGCCCACAATAACCTTCCGGCGCGGAGTTTGGCAATCTCCATAAAATGATTCATACCAATGCCCCAAAAAAACGACAGTCTTGGGGCAAAATCATCAATGTCCATACCGGCATCAATGCCAGTTCTGATATATTCCAGTCCGTCTGCTAGCGTGTAGGCTAGTTCGATGTGAGCGGGTGCGCCGGCTTCGTGCATGTGATACCCACTAATGCTAATCGAATTGAATTGTGGCATCTTGCGGGTGGTGTACGCAAATATATCTCCGACAATCCGCATGGAAGGGCCTGGCGGATAGATGTAGGTGTTTCGTACCATAAATTCCTTCAAAATATCATTCTGAATGGTTCCGGATAACATTTCAGGCGAGACACCTTGTTCTTCTGCCGCAACAATGTAGAAAGCCATGATCGGGATCACTGCTCCGTTCATCGTCATGGATACAGACATTTTATCAAGAGGGATCTGGTCGAAAAGCAGCTTCACATCCTCGACAGAATCAATGGCCACGCCCGCCTTTCCAACGTCGCCTTCAACCCGCGGGTGGTCGGAATCATAGCCACGGTGTGTGGCAAGGTCGAATGCTACCGAAAGCCCTTTTTGACCGGCAGCCAGATTCCTGCGGTAAAACGCATTGGAGTCCTCCGCTGTGGAGAAACCGGCATATTGCCTGATCGTCCAAGGACGTTGCAGGTACATACTCGCGTAGGGACCGCGTAAGAACGGAGGAATTCCAGCACCAAAGGATAGGTGTTCAAAATTTTCATTTTCCCTGGCAGTATACTTCGGTTTAAGTTTTATACCTTCAGAAGTAAAAAATGGTTTAGATACCGGGTTGGCATCTCGATCCTCTTTTCTTTTAAGGTTATTTTCAATTTTGGTGAAATCCGGTTTCATAACTTATTGATGAAGTAGGTGCCAGGTTTTGGCGAGGTTTCGGTTTGGCAATACACGTATTCCTGTTTCGTTATGATCTTCACTCTTTGTCAGCGCGATAATCTCAGGTGACTCATTCGAATATTTGTTGACACCTACCATCACACTTCCATTGCGCATCGCTTCCAGTTTCTGGTGCCATGATTTATCAATTTCATCCTGAATAAAACCATTTTCAAAGCTTGCAATGATTCCTCCTCTGCGCTCAACGTCAAGAAACAACTGCCAGGCCGACTCTGCAAGTTCGTTAGACTTTTTCTCGATGAAATAAGAGCCGGCTGCTGGATCAGAAACCTGGTTGATGTAGCTTTCATGCGCAATAATCGAAGATACATTTCTTGCTATTCTTGCGGAAAAATCAGTGCGTTCCCTTAGAAGATTGTCGTAAGGCGTTACCGTCAAAGCATCGCATCCACCAATTACAGCGCTCATGGCAGATGACGTCGCCCGCAACATATTGGTGTGCGGTAAAGTGTCGGCATAATAGAAAGACGAACTGGAAGCGTGGATGAAAGGCTTTGCAGCATTTACGCCATACGCATCGGTTATTCTCTTATGAAGCAGTCTCAATGCTCTCATTTTCGAAATTTCGGTCATATAATCTGTTCCGACTGAAACTGAGAAAAATACACTTTTTAGTGCAAGGCTGGGGGAAATTCCGTTATCGGTTAATTTATCAAGATATGAAACAAAACTTGCCACCAGGAAAGCCAGCTCCTGTTGCTGTGTTGCACCAGCATTGTGAAAAACATGGCTCTCAACCATAAGCGGATAAAAATCGGCCATGGTTTCAGTTGCTTTGCACACGCTGAGCTTTTCTTTCAGGGAGTGATCAAATGACGTTCCTTTGTTCATCCAATTGGCAACCGGATCATCGGCTATGCCTCCCTTCATTGCGTATCCCGATCCCTTGGAAATTAGCTCAAATAAGTGTGACGGATTTTGAGGGGTTTTGAAGAACACAGGGACATCAGTGAGGCGAACCTTGTGCAATAACCGGGAAACATCATTAATTGTGAGATTATTTTGCAAGTGTAGCAACATCGCCTGAGCGCCTCCTGAGAGCGATTTTTGTATTTCGTCATTTGCAAGCATCGGATCATTAACAACTACTTCCGGCATATTGAGCCAGCCGGGATCTTTCTTCTGACAGGAATTTAGTTCAAAGAAATTTTCAGGATTAAACTCTTCATGAGAATAGTATGGATCAAGCTCATTTGGTGAGGTGTTGGTGGTTCTATTAAGCTCTGCCACAGGGCGTTTTATCTCCTGCTCTACCTGTTGTTGCCAGGCAGATTTATTGGTGGGACCAAACTCTGAGAACAAATTAATTGCCATGTTCAGGTGCGATAGGTTTAGGACTTCCGTACTATTGGACTGCTCCTGGCAAAGCTACAAATTTGAAGTAACATATCTTTTATTCAAGAATTCACTTTTGAATGCCGTTGAATAATGCATGCATTTAGGACTGATTTACTTAGTGGCTTGAAATTGCTTGCTGAGAATGCTAAATTGAGCACAGGTTTGATCGGTACAGATCAGGTTATTTTTATATCTTTGCGTCCTTTTGATTTTTAAAGAAGACAGATTAGGGTTAATTAGCATTGGAAAGAAGCGGATATAAAGAAGTAGACCAGGTTTGGAATGCCTGCCTGAGAGTCGTTCAGCAACATATACCGGAAGAAAGCTTTAAGACATGGTTTGAACCCATTCGTCCGTTGAAACTGTATGGTAAAGTACTTACGATACAGGTTCCCAGCCAGTTTTTCTACGAATGGCTGGAAGACAACTACGTTAATCTGCTCAGAAAGGCGCTGGACTATGCCATAGGTCGTGACGGTCTTCTTGAATACTCTATCATCGTAGATAAGGGCAACGACAAGCATCAACCGCTTACGATGAATGTCTCGACTCAGAAAACACCTAATTCGTCGAAACCCGATAATTTTGCCAATGACCCGAGAGTTGGGGCACACATCCAGCTTAAAGATCACGATTCGATGAATCTGGATACTTATCTGAATCCCAATTATTCATTCGACAATTTTATTGAAGGGGATTGTAATCGTCTTGCACGTTCAGCAGGTTTTGCTGTTGCGCAACGTCCTGGGTTAACTTCGTTTAACCCTTTGATGATGTACGGTGGAGTGGGGCTGGGCAAAACACACCTTGTTCAGGCAATAGGAAACTACATTATGAACCACTTTGACAACAAACTGGTGCTATACGTTTCGTCTGAAAAATTCACAAATCAGTTTATTAATTCTATCAAAAACAATACGTTACAGGATTTTACTGACTTCTACATGAAGGTTGATGTTCTGGCTATTGATGACGTTCAGTTTTTGTCTGGAAAGGAAAAGACGCAGGATACTTTCTTTCATATATTCAACCATCTGCACCAGCTTGGCAAGCAGATCATCATGACAAGTGACCGCCCTCCGCGCGAGCTTCAGGGTTTGCAGGACAGGTTACTTTCTCGTTTTAAATGGGGATTGACGGCAGATTTGCAAACACCAGATTTCGAAACACGTATTGCCATTATCCAGAAGAAAATACAGTCGGAAGGTATTTCTATTGATTATGATGTGATCGAATATGTGGCGCATAGCGTTAATTCCAACGTGCGTGAGCTTGAAGGCGTAATCGTGTCTCTTATGGCACAGGCGTCGCTTACACGTCGCGAAATTGATGTGGAACTTGCCAAGAATACATTGCGTAACATCGTAATGAATGAGGATAAGGAAGTTACCATTGATACCATTCAGGAAGTAATTGCAGATTATTTCCAGGTTACGGTTGCCGACCTCAAAAGCAAAAGCCGTAAAAAGGAAGTGGTTTATCCAAGACAGCTGGCGATGTTTCTGGCAAAAGAGTACACAGAGCTGCCTTTGAAATCTATCGGTTATCATTTTGGAGGAAGGGACCACAGTACAGTAATTCACTCCATTCAAAGTGTGAACCTGCTCATGGACGAGACTCCGGATGTGGAGGAAACTTTACAAAAGCTACGCAGTTACTTTAAATAGACTTCTCCGTTTCAATGGTTGTTAAAAGGATTTTGAATTTAAATCCCACTTCCGTTGAGTCCGATACTTTTAACCCACCAGCAAATAGAAACCGAATTCTGGGATAGCTTCATTGCAGGATCGCTTCAAAATATCATATACGGATACAGCTGGTATCTGGACGTTGTTTGCGAAGACTGGCATGCTTTGGTTTGGCCTTCTGCATCTCATTTCCAGATTGTGATGCCGTTGCCGGTCAAATACAAACTTGGATTCCCCATTCTTTATCAACCTCTTTTTTGTCAATATCTTGGCATTTTTTCTATTGATAAATTAAGTGAGAAAGAGACTTCTGCGTTTCTGTTAGCTTGTTATTCGAGCTATCAATACATCTCTTCTTACAGTTTTCATCCTGACAATTACACGACGCTCCAACCCGCTCTGAATGCGCTCACAAATTTGAAGTATGTTGTAAATACAACGTTTTGGTTAAAATTGAATCGTTCCGAAGGAGATGTTCAGGCTGGTTATTCAAAGGATCGAATGTCCAACCTCAATGCAAGTAGAAACTGGAAATGGACTATTTGCAAAGCCGACCGCCCGGAGCAGCTTATTCAATTATTTGCTGAAAATCATGCAAGGCGAATTGATGGTGGGGTCAGCAGAAAATCTTATGAGATTCTTCAGGCTTTGATTAGGAAAAGTCAGGCTTGCAGCTGTGCCGAACTATTGCACGCACAAAGAGAAGATGACGTTCACGCAGGAATTGTCATTTTAAGAAAGGGAAATTATGCTGTATACATTTTTAACGCAGCTGATTCCCAGGGGCGAAGAGGAAATGCAAGAACATTTTTACTGGATCATTATTTCTGTCAAAATAGTGAGTGTGATCTGATCTTCGACTTTGAAAGTCCTCAAATGGAATCCATACAATCATTTTACAAGTCTTTTGGGGGAAGAGAGATTCCTTTTATAACCATCACAAAGACAAATCTCCATTTTCCTCTGAAACAATTACAACATTTTCGCAGGTCGGCGATCAAAGCCAGACGAGGTCTGTACGCAGCCCTTTGTAGGATTTAAGATCCATTTCAAGAGATCCGATCATCAGCTCAACTTGTACTTTCAATGGAATTTTATTGACGTCGTCGGAAATCCATAAACGCATGGCACCTTCTCCTTTAAAAAGTTTGTTATCGGGTATCAGTGGATTCAGTCGCAGGACACGTGTTTTTCCGAATTTGGTTTTAATAACATCCTTGCCAACATAACGAACCCTTAGCTTATAAACTTCTCCATCAAAGAAAGTTGGCACCTCTATCACCTCACCTTCGGCAACTTTGTCAAAATTGATGGTTCGGAGAAAGAAATAACCACTCACGATATCATGAATGTTGTTGGGAACGTTGTGTGTTTTTGACTCGTCTTTAACCGTTGTAACCGCAACATCCTTGCCGTGATTAAACACAACAGTTTCCTCTTTGCGGTATTTGTTTTCCTGAATGCTCCGCTGGAACATGTGCGGCAGAATGGCTGCGGTGTCCACATACGACCGCCAGGTGTCGCGCACTTTGGATATCAGATCAAACGGTCCGACTGTTCGTCCAGTCACATTAATCTTATAACAAGGTTTGTTGTTTACAACGGTAATGTTTTTTGCAATTTCTACTCTAGCCTCGGCGGCGTTAATAAAGCCATAGTGTACGCGATATTCTACTTTTTCGCCAAGCCCAAAACTTTTGTTAGGAATTACCCTATTCTGTTCAAATTGTTTGAAACCAATGAATGCCGAAGCTGATATGAGGATAAGAAGTGTAATGTATATGCGTTTCATGCCTGAAATTTAAATTAAAGAGAAGGATATTTGTCTTTTAAATAGCCTAGATATCTTTTGAAATCACTGCCAAATTTTGTTTCATATTCCTGCTTAAAACTGTTCTGCTTAGACTTGTAAGTCTGATAGCTGATAAAAAAAGCGTTCCCGGGCAATTTCTGCTCTTCGTCTGCACGCTTGGGTCTCAACGTTATTTTACCTCCAAGAAGTGTATCTGCCTCACTAAGAATTTTGCTTATCATTTCCTTTTTCAGAGCGTCTTTACGCGGGTCCGCGTTCTGATCGCTTCCAAAAGTCAGATAAAGGCTATCCAGCTTCTTAATTCCACCCAAAATATGTTGGGCATAGGCGTCATTGTACTTTTTTGAAAATTCGTAGTCAGCAAGTTGCTTTGAATTTGCTCCGTATTTTTGTTTAAGAAAACGAATTGCGCCTAAATCACCAACAAAACTTGCCAGATTCTCATTTAACTCAAGATCGCTTTTTACAAAAAGTGTACCATGTGTAAGTTCATGTAAGATTAAATTGGCCAGGCTTCCTTCTCTTCTCTTTAACATACTCGACAGAATGGGATCTTTAAGGTAACCCAGGGTGGACCAGGCCGAAACTTCCCCAATATCCGTATCATAACCATCATGAATCAGGACTTTTTCTTCTTTTACTGCTCTTGTTGAGTCGAAGTATCCCTTGTAAGGAAAACTGCCTAAAATGGGGAAATGCCATTTGTACGCTTTAATCCGATAGCGGTCGGAAGCGGTAATGATCCAGATCAAGGGTTTGCCGTGCTGATCGTAAAAGGTAGTGTAATTTTTAGATGGTTCAAGTCCAAGGGAATCGACACCAAATTGTTTGATTTCTTCGATAAGGCGTATTCGCGCTTTTAGAGAATCGGGGAAGGCAGGATCCGCTAACACCTCTGATACATCCCGTACATCCATCAAGATCCCAATTTGTCCCTTCGCCTGCATCCATCCATAACTGAGGAGATCGCGGTATATGATTCCAAGAACAATAAGTACAAGGAGAATGGCAAGCAATATTTTTTTTAACACGATATGATCTGTTTGTTACAGAAAGGCTTCTGGCAATTCAAAAAGGCCGATTGAGATAACCGGCCTGCTGGTGACAAAAATATCGTATGTTTTGCTATTTACATATAATTAAGATCATTATTAGGTTTGAGTTTGATGATCCCGAGTTTGTTAAGCATCAGTATAAACGGATATGTGGGATCGAACTCGTGCCATTTGAATCCAAAATTTGCGCGACCTCCATATTTATGATGATTGTTATGGTACGATTCGCCCATCATCAGAAAATCGAATGGCAAAAGGTTTTTGGCGGTGTCGTCAACTTTAAAATTTACGTAACCATATTTGTGAGCGAACCAGTTGATTATCGCCCCATGTACAGGACCCATCAGAAAGTGGATTGGAATGAGCAGAAACATCCACCAGGAAGTTGCAAATTGTACGTAAATCAAAATGTATAATATTCCCCAACCGATCCTTGAAATCCAGGAATCCCCAATTTTCTCCATAAATTCCCAATGTGGAACGCCTTTTTTGAATTTAGGATCAATCGAATCAGTTCGTTTTACGATGTTGTTGTAATAGTTTTTTGTCTTCCACATCATGTCCATCAGGCTACTTGAAAAGCTGGGCGAGTGTGGATCGTTTTCCGTGTCGACGTAGGCGTGGTGAAGCCTGTGCATCACGCCATAGGCGTAAGGACTGAGAAAGGAAGAACCCTGAAAGAGCCAGGTAAAGATGTAAAACGTTTTTTCCCAGGCAGGGCTCATCGTAAACATTTTATGGGCTGCGTAACGATGAAGAAAGAAGGTTTGCATTAATAAGGAGAGATACCAATGCGCAATGAAAAACAAAACTATAATCATAAAAGACGTGTACTGACGATTTCTGTATTGCTGCAAAGTTATTTTCAGGTCACTTAGGGATTGATGATAATGATCAGTTTTGAATATGGCTTTTACCGTAAAACTTACATTGTAAGTATAACCTAAGCTCTGTAGCATTGGAGATTAGAGGAATGAAATAACTTCAAAGTCAGGCAAAAATAATTTTGAACAAGTTTTATTTTGATACAATTAATATCATATCTTTGTTACTGATATTATCGCTCGGAAGATTTGAGGTGTTAACAGGCTGTATCTTAAACAGTATACAGATATGTCAAAATACATTTCAGATTTAACACAAATGGGTTAAATTTACATAAGTGAAGGCGCCACAAGTGAGCGGATTTGTCACACAACCTTTAATGTACATAAACAAGTTACTTTTTTTAAAGTATGGCAGCACCAGCAACAACCGACAAAGAAAACAAATTAAAAGCACTACAAACGACGCTCGAAAAGTTAGATAAAACCTACGGAAAGGGTACAGTAATGCGTCTGAGTGATACGAAGGTATTGGACATCCCGGTTATCTCTACTGGCTCACTTGGATTGGATCTTGCTTTGGGAGTAGGAGGAGTTCCACGCGGACGTGTAGTTGAAATATATGGACCGGAATCTTCTGGTAAAACGACCTTATCAATGCATTGCATCGCGGAAGCTCAAAAAAGAGGAGGACTTGCAGCATTCATTGATGCGGAACATGCATTCGATCGCTCTTATGCAGAGAAACTCGGCATTGACACAAGTAATTTGTTGATTTCTCAGCCAGACAGCGGTGAGCAAGCACTTGAAATCGCTGAACATTTGATCAGCAGTGGAGCTGTTGACATTATCGTGATCGACTCCGTGGCTGCATTGGTACCACGTGCTGAGCTCGAAGGCGAAATGGGAGACAGCAAAATGGGTTTACAGGCTCGTTTGATGTCTCAGGCACTTAGAAAACTTACCGGTGTTATCAATAAAACAGGATGCTGCTGTATATTCATCAACCAGCTTCGTGAAAAAATCGGTGTGATGTTTGGTAACCCTGAAACAACAACGGGTGGTAATGCATTGAAATACTATGCTTCGGTTCGTTTGGATATTCGTAGAGTAGGGCAGATCAAAGAAAGTGCTGATGCGATTCTTGGTAACCGTACTCGTGTGAAAGTGGTAAAAAATAAAGTAGCACCTCCTTTCAAAGTGGTGGAGTTCGATATCATGTACGGAGAAGGAATTTCCAAAGTGGGAGAGATCATTGACCTTGCTGTTGAACTGGATATCGTTAAAAAGGCAGGATCTTGGTTTAGCTACGACGGAAACAGACTAGGACAAGGCCGCGATGCAGTGAAAGCGCTTATTAAGGACAATCCGGAATTGATGGATGAATTGGAAGCAAAAGTACGTGCAAAGGTGAACAACGAGCCTGATTCTCTGATCGACACCAGTGAACCAAACATTAAGGACGAAGGTTCTCCTGAATAATATTCAGAATGAGTTTAAAAGTAAAATGCCTCCCAAATCGGAGGCATTTTACTTTATATATCAATTGAGAAACGTCAACAAAACTTAAAAAGGTTTGCTGTCATCATCATCTTCTTCAAAATCAAAATCTTCATCATCCGGTCCGGAAAACATACTGCTTACCAAATCCTGGAATTTCATACCCTGATCCAATGATTGTTTTCCGATCAGCGAGAATTCTGCCATACCGTGTAAGGCAAATTCCATCATGAATAGTTTCTCACTTGGACTGCCATAAGCACTGAGCATATCTACAAAATCGTCAAGGCCGTCAATGGTATTCAGTCTGGCAGTGTATTCCCTGTCGGTCATATCGCCAATCATCTCCATTTCATTTCCAGCGCCAAACCATTCTATAACCTTCGCGTAAGGATTGATTTTGCTCTTTTTCGACTTTTCAGGATCCGGGAAGAAGTTTAGAAACTGGGTTCTGATGGCTTTACCTATCAGGTTTTGAGCCACAATAACTGGTCCTTCCACTTCACCCTCATATACCAACTCTACTTTTCCGCATATGGATGAAACGACACCATACAAATCAGAAATCCGAACGTAGGTAGTGTCTTCTCCATTAATAAGTCCTCTTCGTTCCGCGGTGCTTAATAAAGTTTCATATGCAGATATTGTAAGTCTGGCAGAAACGCCACTTTTACTATCAACATATTCACTTTCTCTTGCTTCAAAAGCGATTTGTTCGATCAACGTCTTGACAAGATCATTGACAACAACTGCTTCTTTTTGCCCTTGCTTTATTACAGCTTCCTGTTCTGTTATCTTTCTTCCTGTTTCCAGCGTTTTAGGATAATGCGTAACAATCTGGCTTTCGATACGATCTTTAAGCGGTGTCACAATGCTGCCTCGGTTCGTGTAATCCTCCGGATTCGCTGTAAACACAAATTGGATGTCCAATGGCAAACGAAGCTTAAATCCACGTATCTGAATATCACCTTCCTGTAAAATATTGAAAAGTGCTACCTGAATTCTGGCTTGCAAGTCAGGCAATTCGTTGATCACAAAGATACCTCTGTGTGAACGGGGAATCAGTCCGTAATGAATAACGCGCTCATCTGAATAAGGCAACTTCAATGTAGCTGCTTTAATGGGATCCACATCACCGATCAAATCGGCTACCGAAACGTCTGGTGTTGCCAGTTTTTCTGTGTAGCGCTCACTGCGATGCAGCCAGGCAATTTTTGTTAAATCTCCATGTTCAGCTATATCGTCTTTCGCAAAACGCGATAGCGGAAGCAACGGATCGTCATGTAACTCAGAATCCTTAACGTATGGAATATATTCGTCCAGCAAGTTTACCATCATTCTGGCGATCCGTGTTTTTGCTTGTCCACGGAGTCCTAAAAAATTGATATTGTGCATGGACAATATCGCACGTTCTACGTCAGGAATTACAGTTTCTTCATATCCCCAAATACCCGGGAAAACAGTTTCTTTACTTTTAATCTTCTCAATCAGGTTGTCGCGTAACTCCTGTTTAATGGAACGGGATTCATAACCTGCTTTTTTCAATTCACCAAGAGATTGAATGTTCAACCGCTCCGCACTAGTAAGCTTTGAGTAAGTCATTGAAGTTTGGTTGGATTAACGCGCATACGCAACAGAGCGCATTTCTCGTATCACTGTGATTTTAATTTGTCCAGGATACTGCATTTCTTTTTCAATTTTTTGAGAAATATCAAATGAAAGCATTCCAGCTTTTTCATCAGATACATTGTCTGCATCAATAATGACGCGCAACTCGCGGCCAGCCTGTATCGCATAACATTTTTCTACACCATCGAACGAAAGTGCCATATTTTCAAGGTCACGCAAACGCTGAATGTAAGATTCCATCATCTCGCGACGGGCACCCGGGCGTGAACCTGAGATTGCATCACAAACCTGAATGATCGGAGATAACATGCTTGTCATCTCGATTTCATCGTGGTGAGCTCCGATTGCATTACAAACTTCCGGATTCTCTTTGTATTTTTTTGCAAGTTCCATTCCCAATATTGCGTGTGGAAGGTCAGATTCTTCTGGCCACACTTTACCAATATCGTGTAATAGTCCCGCTCTTTTAGCCAGTTTGGTATTGAGTCCAAGTTCAGCAGCCATGGTTGCACAAAGTTTTGCAACTTCACGGGAGTGTTGCAGCAGGTTTTGACCATAAGATGAACGGAATCGCATGCGACCTATCATTTTTACAAGCTCCGGATGTAGCCCGTGAATACCCATGTCGATTACAGTACGTTCACCGATTTCTACGATTTCATCATCAATGTTCTTACGTGTTTTAGCTACCACTTCTTCAATACGTGCAGGGTGGATACGGCCATCCTGTACCAAACGGTGCAAAGCAAGACGGGCTATTTCGCGACGAACAGGATCAAATCCTGAGATAACAATTGCTTCCGGAGTATCATCAACGATGATCTCAACTCCCGTTGCTGCTTCCAAAGCACGAATGTTTCTTCCTTCGCGACCAATGATTTTACCCTTTATATCGTCATTTTCGATATTGAAAACAGATACACAGTTTTCAATAGCATGTTCCGCAGCTGTACGCTGAATGGTTTCGATAACGATCTTTTTCGCTTCCTTCGTTGCCGTAAGACGTGCTTCTTCCATGGCACTCTTAACGTACGATCCCGCTCTTGTGTCGGCCTCTGCTTTTAGTGCATCAACAAGTTGTTCGCGTGCCTGATCGGCAGTAAGATTTGCAATTTTCTCTAGTTGCGTAACTTGCTGTTGAAGAGATTTTTCTGCCTCTTCACGTTTTTTAGCAGCCGCTTCTATCTGCTGAGAAAGATTGGTTTTCAATCCTTCAAGCTCGTTTTCGCGTTTTTTGTTCTGCTCAACGGTCTGATTAAGGCTTTGTTCGCGCTGTTTAAGCTTCTGCTCATTCGTCTGTAGGATGACTCTTTTCTTGTTGGCATCTTCTTCAAACTCCGATTTCAGGCGCAGGTATTTTTCTTTGGCTTCCAGTATCCGATCTTTTTTGATGTTCTCAGCAGAATTTTCGGCATTGCGTAAAATTTCTGATGCACGATCCTGCGCTTCTTTTTCTTTTTGATCAAAGGACTTCTGGAAAATGTATTTACCTGCAAAAACACCGACACCTACAGCGATGATGTCGGATAAGAGGACAATGAAAATTGATGAATCTGGCATTTTATGTAATGGTTACAAAATAGTTGGGTTGTGACCGACTACAGCAGTGTAAAAATGCCGAACGTGTTTCTGTTGAAAGATATTATAAGAAGAATTTAACTAAAAATATTCCGATATAAGCGGTTGGTTTTAATATTATGATTCATGCGAAATCACAATATTAGTTTTCAATAGCGTTAGCAACTGCGGCATCCAGCTTTTCTATTCTGTCCTGAAATGCTTCAACCAAGCCATCCATTTGCTCACGAATCCGTTGCAAAGCAACCATACATTCTATTGCCGTAAGGCCCATTGCCTCAATATCGTCGTATCCTTTTGCCTTTGATTTATGCTGCTTTACACGCTCCATGAATACCTCATAGCCATCCCTGTAATATTTTTCCTGATCAGCCGGTACGCTCAGCTTGAAGCCTCTGTCCAGCAGTTTTATAAAGACAGAAACATCAGGATTAGGTATGTTATTTTTTTTCATAAGGTATCTTCAAGCATTTCTATGCACTTATCGATCTCTTGTATATATCGTTCAACTGAGTCTTTCAGTTCGGCTAATCCGCCTGTTGGTGTCAGTTTACTAGAGACAATTTTAGCGAAACTTTTAGACTTATTAAAGTCTTTTTCTAAAGTACTGTATTTTTTCTTTGTTTCCTTAGCTTCTTCCTTGAGTTGAATGTTGGACAACCGGAGTTCTGCATTTTCACGCTGCAATTCTGACACTGACCAAGTTAGATTCTCTTTTGTATTGATAAGAATTTCTAATCGCTTCTCTAAATCAGCCAATTTGTGTTCAATGATGCGTGTACTGCTCCTTTCCATTTCTTAATTCAGGTTTGTGGGGTGTCGGGCTTTTCTGGTACTCAGGTAAGGAATGTTTTATAAATTACACGTGCTTTATAAAAGCCGAGTGTTTCAAACTCAGCTTTTCTATTTTCTTATAACGGCATTAAGCTCTCTTTCGTAAGCAGAGATAAGTTTGGACATCGATTTGTCGATCACTTTATCCGTAAGTGTTTGCTGATCGTCCTGCAAAATAAAGCTGATGGAATAGGATTTTCGACCTTCCAGATTTGCGCCTTCGTAAACGTCAAAAACATTCACGGCGCGTAGAAGCTGTTTCTCAGTTCTATAAGCTACCTGACGTAACTCTTCAAAAGTTACTTTTTTATCAACAACAAGAGACAGGTCTCTTCTTACTTCCGGAAATTTGGAAACCTCCCGGTATTGAACTGCAGAGTCGTATTGACGCAGGATATATTCCCAGTCAAAATCAGCATACAATACAGGTGCCTTGACATCGGTTTTTTTAGTAATTACGGATTTCAGTAAGCCAAAAGTTACCACAGGTTTTTTATTGACCGTCAGGCTTAATCCATATTGAAATATCGTCGGGTCGGCCTCAGCTTTTTCAGTATTACGAATCTTCATAGATGCCAGAACCTTACTAACGATACCAGCAAGATCATGGAAAACCGTTTCTTTTGATTTCTCTATCCAACTCTCATCCTGAATATTTCCGGAAAGAAAAACTGACAGTCTTTCCTTTTCTGAATATTTGCCATTGATAAGGTTGTAGGTTTTGCCAAACTCAAATAGTTTCAGATCGCGTTGGCGGCGATTTATATTGTACCCAATCACTTCAAGGCCGGAAAAAACCAGGGACTGACGCATCACCGAAAGATCCTCACTCAGGTAATTCAGGATTTTTACCGTACTGCCCGTTGCCTCTTCTCCCAGGAGAGAGGCATACTCCGGCTTGGTAAGCGAGTTGTTGATCATCTCGTTAAAACCATTGGCAGCGAGTAATTCAGCCACACGCATGCGAAGTTTCTCAGGGTCATTAACAGGGAAATCGGATAGGTAATCAGAGCTAAGAGATTCTGAAAGCTCAACCTGTCCAAAACCATAAATCCTTAAAATCTCCTCAATGACATCGGCTTCTCTTTGAACATCTACACGGTACGGAGGAACAATGGCTGTGAAACCGGTTTCAGTTTTGTCTTCAATTTTAATATCCAGCCCGGTAAGGATCTGCTCAATTTTTTCATTACCCAAACCTTTTCCTATCAGCCTGTCGATATTCCTGTAACTCATTGGAATTCTGAAATCAGCAAGCGGGGCAGGGTAGAGGTCGGTTATTTCAGAAGAAACAAAACCACCTGCTATTTCCTGAATTAGTAATGCAGCTCTTTTTAATGCATAAAGCGGCATGTTTGGATCCGTACCACGTTCGAAGCGGAAAGAAGAGTCCGTTTTCAAGGAGAAACGTTGTGCGGTGCGCCTAACCCAGACTGGCGAGAAGTAAGCAGATTCAAGAAATATTGAGGTCGTTTCTTGGCTTACCCCGGAATCAGCTCCTCCAAATACTCCGGCAATACACATCGGTGAATCGGCATTACAAATCATCAGATCTGAATCAGAAAGCTTGCGCTCCTGTCCGTCCAACGTTACGAATGAAGTACCCGCCGCAACCGTTTTTATGATCACTTTGTTGTCAGTAACTTTATCTGCATCGAATGCGTGCATAGGTTGCCCCAACTCATGACATATATAATTGGTGATGTCAACGATATTGTTGATCGAACGGATTCCTATAGTCTGAAGTTTTTGTTTCAGCCACTCCGGAGAATCTCCAACTTTTATTCCTGAAATAGTTAAACCTGTATATCGCGGACAAGCTTCTTCGTTTTCAACAGTTACAGTCATTGCCAGCGACTGATCAGTGACTTTGAAACCATCGACGTTAGGCAAGTTTATTTCTCTTCCCAAAACCGCTTTTAAATCGCGGGCAACACCAAAATGAGAAGCGGCATCTGCACGGTTGGGTGTTAATCCTATTTCTATAAGGTAGTCCGATGAAATACCAAAATAATCTGCTGCTGGTGTTCCATTAGGTAAATCGGTGTCCAGAACAAGGATGCCAGCGTGAGATGTTCCAACACCGAGTTCATCTTCCGCACAAATCATTCCTTCCGACAGCGCACCACGTATTTTGGATTTTTTGAGAACAAGAGCCTCTTCGCTTCCCGCGGGATAAAGCACCGCCCCAACAGTTGCAACTATGACTTTCTGTCCGGCAGCTACATTGGCAGCTCCGCAAACAATGTTCAGCGGCTCGCTCATACCAACATTTACTGTTGTTATTTTGAGACGATCGGCTTCGGGGTGTTTCTCGCAGGTGAGTACTTCGCCAATAACAACTCCTTTGAGCCCGCCTCTGATAGACTCAACTTCTTCAATACTTTCAACTTCAAGCCCGGTTGCGGTCAATAGATTTCCTATTTCCTCCGGAGTTTCCGTTATTTCAATTAATTCTTTAAGCCACTTATAAGAAATTTTCATGCGGTATTTAAAAAAACAGCGCGCTGAGCAGTGGTAATTTCAACCAGCCACTCATGCTTTGTAATGGTTATAATGTTCTGTTTGGTACTTTAAATAAATAAGAATGGCTCGTACATATTTTTGCTTAGCGATTCTTTGTGCCGGTATTGGAATAACGTCACTTTACAAAATTAGTGATTTAACTTTGAAGAGTACTGAAACCTCAGCTTGTCGATAAACTTTTTGTTTAACGAGCCCGCGAATTCTTTCCTTCTGCAATAGATTAATGAACCCCTTCCTCGGTTTGTTCTCCTGCCCAAATGGGAATGTGCAAGGTATTTTCGGCGGGTGGAACAGGGCAGGCGTAGTCAGGCTGATAGGCACAATATGGACTATATGCGTTGTTGAAGTCAAGTGTGATGGTGTTGTTTTTTATTTCAGAAACCGGGTAGTCGAGATAGCGCCCGCCGCCATACGTTTCTTTTCCGCTTGTTTCATCCCGAAATAAAATAGAAATCACACTTTCATTTCTGAGAAGAAGAAGCTTTTGATCCTGACCATTAATCTTGAAATTGGCATAACCGTATCGTTCATATTTTTCGGAGGTGCTGTCCGTGTAGGTGACGATCATTTCCTTGTCGTCTTTCATATAAGGAGAAATGGTGGCCTTAACGCGGTATTCAGGATTGACTTTGAAGTAATGCAGGCCATGAAAGCTCTCTTTATCAGCAATAGGAGAATCTTTTCCTGTACGGAAGAGTTCGTCTTTGGCGGCACGTTCCTTGTTAATTTTCTCAATATATTCCTGAGGACGCGTTACAGCGATGTCTTCGGCGTCGGTGGATGAACCACCAAAATTTTCTATAACAAAATAGGCCAGGATGGCGATGACCATGGCGATCGTACTCCAGCGTATAACTTTATTCTTAAACATGACAGCTCAATATGAATTGGTAAAATAACCACAAACTTACATCCGAAACCCTGGTTTGAAAATGTATAGACCGTTTATTTACTTTTTTTAATAATTTTGGGACTTGCAGTCGCATTCATTTGTGTTCTTGCATGAAATATGCCTAAATTGACCTTATCAAATTATCAAACACAATACCTGATTCATCATATGTCATACACAAAGCGAGTACTCATTGCCGAAGACAGTTCAGTAATTCAAAATCTGGCAAGGAAGATTCTGGAATTTCAGCACTATGAAATCACTTCGGTGAAAAATGGAGAGCAAGTGTTGCAACTCCTTGAAAAAGAAGATTTTGATATTATTTTGCTTGACATCAATATGCCTGTGATGGACGGAATGGAATGTGCGAGAAGCATCAGGAAATTGTCGGATATTAAAAAAGCGAAAACACCTATTGTAGCGATAACAGGTAATGCAAAGAATTATTCGGAGGAGGATTTCAAAGAAGCAGGCTTTGATGATGCCCTTATGAAACCACTTAATTTTGACCGCCTGGTAGAAGTGGTGGCCCATTTGACGGAATAATCCGGATGAAGATTACTTTTTTAGGAACCGGCACATCACAAGGAATACCAGTTATTGCTTGTGATTGTGCCGTTTGCCGTTCATCTGACCCCAGGGACAACAGACTTCGAACGTCTGTCTGGATTCAGGTTAATGGAAAATCATTTATAATTGATACCGGCCCGGATTTTCGTCAGCAAATGCTCCGTGCGAGTGTGCGAGACTTGGATGCCGTTATTTTTACGCATCAACACAAAGATCATACAGCCGGCCTGGACGACATACGTGCTTTTAACCATAAAAATCAACGGGATATTCCGTTGTTTGGAAGAGAATCAGTATTGAATCAGATCCGAACGGAATTTGCTTATGCTTTCGGTGACTACCGTTATCCAGGAGTACCGCATTTTGAACTTCATTTTATAGAAAACAGACCTTTCGAAATTGAAGGGATATCCGTTACACCAATAGAGGTGATGCACCACAAACTTGCTGTTTTTGGGTATCGCATCGGTGACTTTACCTACATTACAGATACCAATTTTATCTCGGAAGAGGAGCAGGAAAAAATTAAGGGATCACGAGTATTGGTGTTGGATACACTTCAGAAGGAACCGCATCTTTCCCATTTTACGCTGTCACAATCCCTGGATTTGATAGATAAACTCAATATACCGCAAACTTATCTTATTCACATGAGCCACAAGCTTGGCAAACATGCGGATGTGGAAAAGGAACTTCCTGCGAATGTACGGCTTGCGTATGATGGGTTGGTTATTGAGATGTAGAAAGCCCAAGTCAGCGTTTTTCTTTATTTCTCTTGTTTTATGCCAGGATGCGCTCATATTTGCATGAAAAGAATTTAGGAGAACGTGAAGCACTTATCAACAAACAGGCATAAATCGGGATCATGGCTCGCGACTGCCGTATCAAAACTTGAAGCAGATTATCAGCGCTCGGCGGATACGCATCTTGTTTTTCTGGAGTTACCAGGATTCCCTGATATTGATTTTTACTTTAAAGACGAATCTACACATCCTTCCGGCAGCCTAAAACATCGGTTGGCACGATCACTTTTTTTATATGCCATTTGTAATGGATGGATTAATGAACATACCACTGTTGTAGAAGCATCAAGCGGATCCACAGCTGTTTCAGAGGCATATTTTGCTAAACTTCTGGGACTTTCTTTTGTGGCAGTAATGCCGAAATCAACCAGTCAGGACAAAATTCAGGCGATAGAATTTTATGGCGGACGATGCCATTACGTCGATCATCCCGCTGAGGTATACGAAGCATCCCAGGAGATTGCACAGGAAACGGGCGGACATTTTATGGACCAGTTCACTTTCGCAGAAAGGGCGACTGACTGGCGAGGAAACAACAACATTGCTGAGTCCATTTTCAGACAAATGCAGCACGAAAAACATCCGGTTCCACACTGGATTGTGACGGGTGCGGGCACAGGAGGAACATCTGCAACGCTCGGCAGATATGTAAGATATGAGCAGCATGATACACAAATATGTGTTGTTGATCCGGAAAATTCTGTTTTTTATGACTTTTGGAAAGGGGCGGACGCTGGCATTTGTGGCGAGCTAGGTTCGAAAGTTGAAGGAATAGGGCGACCAAGGGTTGAACCATCTTTTTTGAAAAGTGTTGTTGACCATATGATAAAAGTGCCGGATGCGGGGAGTTTCGCTGCAATGCTGACACTAAGTCGATTACTAAACAGGAAAGTGGGTGGTTCCACAGGAACCAATTTTTGGGGCGTGTTGGAACTTGCCAAAGAAATGAAGAGCAGGGGAGAGTCGGGTTCTATTGTAACACTGATCTGCGATTCGGGTGACAGGTATCTGAATACCTACTACAATGAAGAATGGTTAAGAACAAACGGTTTTCTGAAAGCTGTAAAGCGTGAGGAAATGAATCTGATTTTTTGACCAAAATATTTAATCTTAACAGCGGTCATTTTGCCGTGTTAATCCAATAAAAATTGCACCAGAATTACTATTTCTTAAAGAAGCTCGCGCCGCGGCTGGATACAATACTGACCGGGAAAGTGCTGATGGAAACTTTCAGCCAGGAAAAAGACGAGCTGATTCTTGTTTTTGCAACGGCCGGCTCGGACGATTCATCTGAGGATCTTTTTTTTATAAAAGCTACGCTGAGATCTAACTTTGCTTGCCTGAGCTTCCCTGATAAATTTGACAGAGCGAGGCGCAACAGTGTCAACTTATTTGCCAGCTTCTGCGGAGTCAAAATTACTTTTGTTCGTATTTTTCTCAATGAACGGGCATTGGAAATCAAATTCGAAAATGGAACTTCGCTGGTTTTTAAGTTGTATGGAAACCGCTCGAATATTATCGGTTTTGACTCAGATCAGGAAGTTACAGAAGTTTTTAATAACAAGCTTGTTGCCGATCACACACTTAGGTTAGGCAACTTTGACCGTCCCATTGATCAATCTTTCGAAGCCTACCTTCAAAACGGGATGCGGCACGAAGCTCTTTTTCCTACGTTTGGAAAATTGGTCAACACGTATCTTAACAGTTCCATCCAGAATGTGCAGGATGCTAACCGCAGATGGGAGATTATTCAGTCTATACTCGAAAAGCTGGACAGTGGTAATTTTTACATTGTTAAGTACGAGCTGGTTCCAGCTCTCTCGCTTATTGATACCGGAGAAGTGATGGCAACATACACCGATCCTATCGAGGCCCTTAATGCATTCTATTATGCGTTTATACGGCTGAGTGGAATTGAAAAAGAGAAGGCTGAAATTGTTAAAATTTTAAATAAGCGATTACAGCAAACCGAGCATTACCTTGCTAATACATTTAAGAAATTAGTCGAGCTGGAAGAAGCGGTACGTAACGACGAAATTGCCAACATCCTGATGGCGAACCTGCACCAGATTCCAGCCAGGTCGGAGAGTGTCGAGTTGTTCGATTTTTACAGAGATCAGCCGATTCGGATAAAGCTTAAAAAGGACCTATCTCCTCAGAAAAACGCGGAAGGCTATTATCGCAAATCAAAAAACGAGAAAATTGAAACCGACAGACTTAACGAAAGTTTAGCCGCACGAGAAGGTGAAAGGTTAAAAATTTTGGAACATCTTGTCGAAATTGAAAAAATGGAGTTGCTTCGTGAGTTACGCAATTACATTAAAACCAATGGATTGATTGCCAATGTTAACCAGGGAATTTCAGTGGCTGCGGCAGAGTTGTTTAAAAAGGTGGAGTACCTGGGATACACCATATTGATTGGTAGAAATGCGAAGAATAATGATCTGCTCACCAAGCAGTACGCTTTTAAGGAAGACTTGTGGCTTCACGCGAGGGATGTACCGGGATCGCACGTCATAATTAAAAACCAGCCGGGTAAGAAATTTCCGTCTCCTGTGATTGAACGCGCTGCTGAGCTTGCCGCTTTTTATTCGAAACGAAAAAATGACAGTCTTTGTCCTGTTATTGTCACTCCAAAAAAATATGTCAGGAAATTAAAAGGTATGCCCGAAGGAGCCGTTATAGTTGATAAGGAAGATGTGGTGATGGTTGTGGCGAAAGGCGAGTAGAGGTCCGGTTTGGCTGGTGTTTATGACATATCCGTCAATTTGCAAAAATTGATAAATTAATCTCAGACAAAGCCTTGGTGCAGCCTTTGATAAGTCTTTTGATATCACGAACTTCGCGTTAAAATTGAGAGAACAGGATTATTAGTGCAGAATGCTTGAAAATCGACGCTTTGTCATCATTGGATTTTTTGCTGTCGTCGGGTTAATTTACCTCGCGCGACTATTTTACCTACAGGTATTGGACGAGAGTTATTCCATCGTGTCGTCCAGCAATTCAATTAAACGTGTAATAGAAATTCCTTTTCGAGGTCAGATATATGACCGTTACGGGAAGCTGATCGTATACAACACGCCTGTGTACGATTTGCTGGTAACACCTAACAAGGCGAGGGTACCAGACACCCTCCGATTTTGCCGGGTTCTGGGGATAGAAAGAAGAGATTTTGACAGCTTGATGGCAGCCGCAAGTGCTTATAGCAGGAAAAAGCCATCCCTCTTTTTAAGGCAACTTTCAAAAGAAGATTTTGCCTCTATACAAGATATCATGGTGGACTATTCAGGTTTTCAGTTCGCCAAAAGTTCTCTTAGAACCTACACGGCTCAAACTTTGGCAAATACGCTTGGTTATGTGAGTGAGATAACCAAAGGGCAGCTTGAAAAGCAGGAAGAGCCATATTACAGGCAAAGCGATTATATAGGACAAAGCGGTATTGAAAAAATCTACGAAAACGAACTCCGTGGAAAGCGCGGTACCAAATTCGTGATGCAGAACGTAAGTGGTGTGTACAAAGGTCCCTGGAAAGGCGGAGAATTGGATACAATGGCTGTTGCGGGTGCAAATCTGTACTCTGGGATAGATCTGGAGGTGCAGCAATATGCCGATAGCCTCATGGCGAATAAAGTTGGGAGTGTAGTAGCGATTGAACCGTCGACCGGTCAGATATTGTCAATGGTGTCGGCGCCAACTTACGATCCCAATATTTTGGCAAGCAGGTTTTTCTCAAAGAATTACACCGCTCTGGTTCGCAATCCTTACAAGCCATTGTTTAACCGCCCGGTAATGGCGAGTTATCGTCCGGGATCAACTTTCAAGCTTATTCAGGCGCTTGTTGCTTTGCAGGAGGGCGTGGTTACGCCGGGTACAGGTTTTAGTCATGCCAATTGTCCCGTTGGATGTCACAATCATCCCGCTACAAGTACTGTCGCTTTGGGGGTAACACATTCCTGCAATCCCTATTTTTATCACCTTTTTCGCCGTGTGATGTACAACAACAACATATCCAATACCTTTAAGGCGTCTGCGGCTGGTTTGGAAGATTGGCATGCGAGAGTGAGCAAGTTTGGAATTGGCCAACAGTTGGGAATAGATCTTCCCAGTGAGCGGAAGGGGAATTTGCCTGATAAAAAATACTACGATAAGATTTACGGCGAAAATGCATGGAAGTTTTCCAATATCTATTCTATTAGTATCGGAGAAGGAGAAATTTTGATTACTCCTTTGAAAATGGCCAATGTTGCCGCAATTATCGCCAACAAAGGATACTTCTATACCCCGCATGTGATCCATGGGGTTGGAGACAGCAAAAAGCTTGATCCCATCTACAGAACAAGGCACGAATCTGGTGTTTCGTCTCAGCACTTTGCACCGGTAATTGAGGGGATGATTGGTGCGGTGGAAGCCGGAACGGCCAAAAATGCCCGCATACAGGGTATTACAGTGGCAGGTAAAACCGGAACTTCGCAGAACAGGAAGGGAGACGACCATTCCATATTTATCGGGTTTGCACCTGCTGAAAATCCAAAAATTGCGATTGCCGTTTTCGTAGAGAATGCCGGATTCGGAGGTTCTGCTGCTGCACCCATTGCCGGCCTGATCATGGATAAGTATCTGACGCGCCAGGTAAGTAACAAAGCGATGGAGAAGAGAATGAAAGAAATGAATCTGATGAGTAAAGTCGTGCTAACCGATCAGCAAAGAGCCATGCTGAAACCAGACACTACTAAAAAGAAAACTCCTGTTATTACAAATCCGGCAAAGCGATAGATTTTAAACATTAACTCCATTGAAAGAAATACCTGAGGGCAAGCCAATAACAAAAAATGTAGACTGGGTGGTTGTATTGATTTATATCGCCTGTCTGGGTATTGGCTGGGTCAATATATATGCCGCAGTTTATAACCCGGAGGCCGACACCAGTATGTTCGATTTATCGAACAATGCCGGAAAGCAATTGATGTGGATAGGGACAACGGTCATTCTAATTACCTGTATTCTGGTAATTGACTATAAGTTCTACGAAACGTTCTCCTTTATCATTTACGCCATCATCATTGTATTGCTGGTGGTAGTGCTTTTTGCGGGTTCAAACATCAACGGATCCCGTTCCTGGATTAAATTTGGAGCATTTTCACTGCAACCGGCTGAATTTTCCAAGCTTGCTATAAGTCTTGCTATCGCTAAATATCTGAGTGATCCGGCCATTAGTCTTAACAGGAAACTGAAAGATTATTACCCGATACTCGGTATCATTGCTCTTCCTGCATTACTGATCCTGTTATCAAACGAAACAGGCTCCATGCTTGTGTTTGCTTCCTTTGCCATTGTGCTCTACCGAGAAGGAATGCCCGGTTTCATTCCGGCAATCGGGATGATCGCCGCAGCTTTGCTTATTATTACTCTGTTATTTGTGAAGTGGTACATCGCAGGAGTCATCATCGTAATTGCCGGATTGGTGATTTGGCTTATGCCTGTTATGACACGCCGGCGGGGCGGGCTGTGGGCCACAATACTTATTGCCGGGGTAATGATCGGCATTGTGTTTGGTGTGGATTTTTTCATGAACAATGTCCTTCAGAAGCACCAGAGAGGTAGAATTATGGTATTGCTGGATCCTGATTCCGATCCAAGGGGTGACGGCTGGAATGTGATCCAGTCCAAAATTGCGATCGGCTCCGGTGGTCTGACCGGTAAAGGATTTCTTGAAGGAACTCAAACCAAATTTGACTTTGTGCCTGAGCAAAGCACCGATTTTATTTTCTGCACAGTGGGTGAGGAACATGGCTTCATAGGTACACTGGTCGTTGTCACCTTGTTTATTCTGCTTATTTCAAGATTAGTGATCCTTGCTGAGCGACAGCGCAGTCGATTTGCCAGAGTGTATGGTTATTGTGTAGCAGGCATCATTTTCTTCCATTTTCTGGTAAATGTGGGTATGACAATCGGTCTTATGCCTGTAATTGGGATTCCATTGCCATTTTTCAGTTATGGAGGTTCCTCATTATGGTCTTTCTCTATTTTGCTCTTTATTTTCCTGAAAATAGACGCGCAAAGGCCATTTACGCTTTCGAGAGGCTAGTTGTCAATTATTAATGGTGAATTGTTAGTTGTTAATGCGTTTAAGTAATGCACTCTGCTGTCCACAAATGCAATTAATAATTAACCATTAACAACTAACCATTATTTCAGAGTTTACTCGCAGCTACTATTAATAACACCCAGCCAACAATAAGCGCCAGGCCGCCTATGGGTGCTGTGGCACCGAATTTGGTAATGCCGGTAAAGCATATAGCGTACAGCGATCCGGAAAAAATAATAACACCTATTGCAAAAGCATTGCCAGACCATCCCAGAAGTTTTACCGCATCCGCTCCTGCACCTTTCATAAGCAGACCCACCAATACAAGTGCAATTGCGTGATAAAACTGGTATTTCACAGCGGTTTCAAATGTGTCAGCTCTTCCGGACGCTTCCAGCATGGCTTTAAATGCGTGAGCGCCAAATGCTCCTAACGCAACTGCAAGTGCACCTAGTATCCCGCCGGCTTGTAACATGAACTTCATAACTGTAAAGGAAATTTTAAGTAATAATTAATAAAGTCTCAAATGTCCAGGAGACCAATTGATTGTGGAATCAAAGGTAGTTTCCGATGGTAGTGTAACCAACTCTTTATTCGGATTTTATTAACTTGCGCACTTAGATGACATAATCCTGACCGCACAGGAAAAGAAAATTTCAATGACAATATCAAGATTTCGTCAACTTTGGACGCACCGCTATTTTAAATACACACACATATTCAATGCTCATTTGCTCGGTTATTTTGCGGCCCTGAGGTTTTACATCAAAAAAGCTGAGTTGAAGAAAGGGCAGGAACTGATTTCTATTATCAGAACGGAGCACTTTGGTGATATCGTTGCTGCTGAACCCCTTGCCAGGTACGTTCGCGAATTGCACCCCAACGCGTACATTGTGTGGTTTGTTAAACCTTCTTTCCATGAACTGGTTGATTACAATCCTGAGATAGATGAAGTTCTGAAAGAATTCTGCGTAACACAACGTCGCACTATTATAGGTACCAGGGTTTTTGACAAGGTATACGAATTGCAGTTCAGAAATAACAACCATTGTACAAAATGTGATGTATTTACTGATAATCCGGTTGCTGAGGCAAGAGGAATTAACGTACATAATTATTTCACTTTCGGTAACCTGCTTGAAGTATTTGCCAAAACATCAGGAATTATTCCATTGAAGGATCACTTTCCTGCTGATGATCAGCCCCGACTTTATTTGCAGGATCATCACCGGATCAAGGCAGACTCACTTCAATTAAAGAAACCTTATATTGTAGTGCACTGCCAATCCAATTTTGCACCAAAAGACTGGCCGGCGGATCGTTGGCAGCAACTTATTGCCTGGATAACGGCTAATTATGGATATCAGATTGTCGAGATTGGCTTAAAAAGTAATCTCATGATAAATACGGGCTCTTATACCAATCTTTGCGGCAAGCTAACCATTCTCGAAACGGCCGAAGTAATCCGACGAGCCGATTATTTTATCGGGCTTGACAGCGGTCCTTCTCATTTGGGTAATGCAACCGGGACATTTGGAATTATACTCATGGGAGCACTCACAACCTTTGCCAGTTACAACCCTTATTCCGGTAGTTACGGACGACAGGAGAATGCCCTTTTGGTTCGTAAGGAAGGTCTGGCGTGCGCGGAACTTTCCTTCGAATTTGTGAGGGATGAGGTGAAAAAAGTGTTGGGTGAATAGAAATTGAATGATCTGTACTTATTGATACTCTATCGGATTCCGGTAGAGTTTTTTGTTGTTTACACATTCTTACCAGCTACTGACACATTTATGCTATTATAAGATCATGCTCACATTCATATTTGTCATGAATTATAAAAACTATGATATGACAAAGTCTATAGCACTTTTATTGATTTTTGTGTCCGTCTCGCTTACACACTTGCAAGCGCAGGAGATCGTGTTAAATGAACAAACCAATCGGTTTCTGATCAATCAGCAAAGCAATAAACCGCGGCTGGATGTAATCGTACAAAGTTTCACTGATTATGAAAGAGATGTAATAAGTAAATCGGCTGTGATGGACACGGTTACAAAGCCCACGTTTGAACGGGTATCGGACAGTGAGTACAATGTAACAGCTAGCAGAATGGGTGAGGCTATGACATTTGTTATCAGAAATTACAAGCAATCAGAGACCTTCTACATCACTCGCTACCCAACTAATGAATGGAGTGATACCACAACTTTGAAGCCTGACATTCAATTCACGAAAAATCTGAATGGAGAGCGGGCGATTGTGTTGGCAAACTTCCCTTTTCTGGCACGCAAAGCTGGTATCAAGTTATTGGACGACCAAAAAAATGTCGTTTTCCAGCTGAATATTACCTTTTCCTATCCGAAACCTGAGCTTATTTATGTGGATATAACGGCTGGTTATGGAAATCGCTCGTGGGAGGATACTTCTCAAATTAGAAAAATTGTGAACAGGGTCAACAAGGTTCCTACGGTTTACAGTCAGAATAATGCCGTTCCAGATCAGATCGTAACAAATAATGATAATTTGTATTTCAGATTTAAGAAGGCCTATTATGACGGTGAAGTGAGCCCTACTGAAATATTTTGCAAAATTGATGACCATTTTATTGCCAGGACTCCCTCTGAATTATATCCAAGTACCGATGTTCATACGCTTGCTCATGAGGACGACTGGTATATTTTACCTTCTGGGGAACACACCATCTTTGCCAGCTATGATGGAAAGAATACCATGACATATAAATTTGAAATGAACAAAATGTGGGGGAAAGTGGCAATTTTTTATTTGACGCAATTTTCTTACCTCATAATAGCTGTTTTATATACTTACCCTTGGATTTTGGTCATCGTTCTGGGACTTGTACTTTTCGCCAATTGGGGAAACCGTCTAAAAAAAGCCAGGGAAGAAGCCAGGAAAGTAAACCTAGAGTTGCAGTCAATTCAATCGCAGTTAAACCCTCATTTCGTTTTTAATGCACTGGGATCTATTCAGGGGCTGATTAATCAAAATGAAATTGAGAGAGCAAACAGCTATCTGACAGATTTTAGTAAATTACTCCGTAAATCGCTCAATAACAATGGAAAAGAAATGGTTCCATTGTCGGAGGAGTTGTATGTGCTTGATAGTTACATAAAACTTGAAAGACTTCGGTTTGACTTTATTTACAACCTGCTGGTTGACGAAAAATTGCAAGTCACGCAAGTTGAAATTCCTTCATTGCTGATTCAGCCGCTAATAGAAAACGCAATTAAACATGGTATTTCAGGCTTGGGAAACGATGGTGTTTTAAATCTATCATTCCTCAGGGAACAAAGCGATTTAATTATCAAAATCGAGGATAATGGTTCAGGTTTTGACGCATCAGAAAAAAAATCTGGGAAGGGGCTTGAACTAACCAGGGAACGGATCAAATTACTCAATAGACAAAAGCACAAAATAAGTATGGACCTGAGATCCGGAGTTGGAAAAGGAACTTTGATTACACTCATTTTTAAACACTTTTGTTAATGCGTGCGATTATCATAGACGATGAGCTGAACAATATTGAAAATCTGAGGGCATTGTTACGGAAATACTGCCCGGGTGTAATGGTGGTTGCAACAGCTTCCAGTGCTCAGGAAGGTAAAGCCTGTATTCAGGAACATGCGCCTGATCTCGTGTTTCTTGATATACAAATGCCTGGCGAAAATGGTTTTGATCTTTTAAAATCGATTTCCATTTATTCTTTTGAAGTCATTTTCGTTACCGGTTATGACAAATATGGCATTCAGGCAATACGCTTTTCTGCTATTGATTATCTGCTAAAACCGATTGATCATCTTGAATTGATTGCCGCAGTTCAACGGGCAAATTTGAAGTTGTTGGAAAAAAGGCATAATACCCAACTGGAGAACCTGATGAAAATGATGCAGGAAAATCAGCATCGTGCCGACCACCGGGTTGCCCTTTCGTCAACAAAGGAAACACGGTTCGTAAAAACAAGCGAGATCATTCGTTGTGAAGCCGAAAACAATTATACGGTATTTCATCTTTTCGGAGGTGAAAAGATTATTGCATCTCGTCCAATGTTCGAGTATGATGAGTTGCTGGCAGAGTATGGTTTTTTACGTTGCCACAACTCCCATTTAATTAACAAATCTTTTGTAAAAAGCTGGTTAAAAGAAGATAGCGGTTATTTGTTGATGGAAGACGGCAAGCAGATTCCTATTTCCAGATTAAAAAAAGACATTGTGAAAGCCGGCTTAAAATGAAGTTACCGATTTCCGAAAATAGCGCTTCCCACTCTCACGATCGTGCTTCCCTCTTCCACAGCAAGTAAGTAATCTCCGCTCATTCCCATGGAAACGTCCTTTATAGATACGTTTTCTGCGTCATATTTACCAAAGTCCAGGGAGAGCTTTTTAAGACCACGGAACTCGGAGCGAACCTGAGATTCGTCCTCTGTGTTGGAAGCCATGCCCATTAAACCTGTTATTTTAATGTTTTTAAGATCGGCCAGCGATTCCGAAGATAGTATTTCAACGGCTTCTTCTTCTGAAAGCCCAAACTTGGTTTCTTCACTAGCAATAAATATCTGGAGGAGGCAACAGATAACCCGGTCATTTTTTTTAGCTTCTTTATTAATTTCCTTAAGCAGCTTGTAACTGTCTACGGAGTGAATCAGGCTAACAAAAGGAGCAATGTATTTAACTTTATTGGTCTGCAGATGTCCTATTAGATGCCATTCAATATCTTTTGGGAGCAAATTGTACTTTTCAACCATTTCCTGCACTTTGTTTTCCCCAAATCTCCGGAAGCCCGATTCGTAAGTTTCCTGTAAAACAGCCACTGGTTTGGTTTTTGTAACGGCTACCAGTCTTGCGGCGTCAGTTATTTCTTGTTCAATCCGACTAATATTTTGTTCAATTGACGACATTTTGAATGATAAAAGATTGATATTTAGTTAATTGATTGAAAAATTCAATACTGACGGTGCAGAAATCGCTGCCAACTTATTTCAAAATTGAAAAAAACATAGTTCTTTTACCAACTAATTCAAAAATTAAAAGCTCAGTATGGACTATAATCAAGAACAAAAGCAAGATCGGAAAACCCTTTTATGGGCAGCTCTGGCCGTGTTATTATTGCTTAATCTTGTCCTGGTTTACTTCATTTACCACGAAAAACAGGAAAATAATCTTAAAGACGATATCATTACAGCTAAAACGGAAGAAGTACTTTTCACGAAAACAAAGCTGGATTCTATCTCCGCACAATTAGATATCAAAATTGCAGAAATTCAACAACTGGGAGGAAGTGTAGATTCATTGGTTGCACTAAAAGCGCAGTTGGAAAAGGACAAGTTGGAGCTTAAAAATGTTAACAACTTTGCAAGCGCAAATTACAATAAGAAGATCAAATCTTATGAGGCTGTTCTGAATCAGAAAGACAGCGAAATTGCACAGTTGAAGCAGGAGCTTGGATTTGTTACGTCCAAAAATGAGGAACTCAGCCAACAGGTAAGCGGACTGGAATCGGAGAAAAGTAAGCTGAGCGATTCGGTTAACAACTATTCAACCTTGAATCGTGAACTGGCCGAAAAGGTAACTATTGCATCGGCGTTGAGAGCTGAGAACGTTACAATCAATGCGGTTTCTTCAAAGGGAAAAGAACGTGATGGAGGCAAATACAAAGCAAAGCGTATTGAAAAGCTGCGGGTGAACTTCAAGTTGGGAGAAAACGCGGTTGCCAAGCAGAATGAAAAAGAGATATATCTTCGCATACTGGATCCGGATGGAGCGGTGTTATCGGACATGGCAACTGGTTCGGGCTCGTTCATTCACAACGGGCGGGAAATGATCTACAGCTCCAAGCAAACGGTTAACTTTACCAATACAGGCCAATCTGTTGATATTTTTTACGGTAGGGGCGGTATTTCCATGAAAGATGGCAAGTATGCAATCGAGGTGTATAGTGAAGGTTTCAAAATAGGACAGGGGGATTTTACGGTTAAATGACAGGCTGATTTAGTGATGTGAATGAAAATTCAGCCGTATAATTGTTACAACCGCTTTGATATCCGTTTTTTGTTTGCTTTTGCACGCTACCGAGTGACTGATTAGAATGGATAGAAAAGCGGAATGGTTTGAATAGCAGAGGTATAGAAGTAATAAATGGCAGTCATTTTGCGGTAAATTATAACAAGGGCTTGGAATTACAGATTCCAAGCCCTATTTTTGCACCCTCATTTCAATGTTTGCATCGAAGTGAGTACTATTTTTAACAAATTTTTATTAATTAATCAATTACCGTATGTCTAAGCAATACGAAACGGTGTTCATCTTAACTCCCATTTTGTCTGAGGCCCAGGCAAAGGACGCCGTTGAAAAATTCAGTGCTATCATCACTTCTAATGGTGGTGCAATAGTGCATGAAGAAGATTGGGGATTGCGTAAGCTGGCCTATCCCATCCAAAAGAAAAATTCAGGGTTTTACCACATCTTCGAATACACTTCGACAGATATCAACGTGGTAGACGTTCTTGAAACTGAATTCCGTCGCGACGAGAAAGTTTTGCGTTTCATGACTATCGCTCTTGATAAGCATTCAATTGCTTACAACGAGAAAAAACGTAAAGGTTTGGTAGGAAGAAAAAGAGAAGAGTCAACTGAATCAAAAACCGAAAACGCATAAGCTATGTCACTCGTAAACGAACCGGTTGAGAAAAACATTAACCGCAAAAAATATTGCCGTTTCAAAAAATCTGGCATTAAATATATTGATTACAAGAACCCAGACTTTTTGTTGAAGCTTGTAAACGAGCAAGGTAAGATCTTGCCACGCCGCCTTACAGGTACTAGCTTGAAATATCAGCGTAAAGTATCACAGGCAATTAAAAGAGCACGTCATTTGGCATTATTGCCTTTCGTTGCTGATCAATTGAAATAAATTAGAAAGAGCTACGAACAATGGAAATCATACTTATAACTGATATAGCAGGAGTAGGATATAAGAACGATATCGTTACTGTGAAAGCAGGATACGGTCGTAACTACCTTATTCCACAAGGCTTTGCATTACTTGCAAATGCTTCTAATCGCAAAATTGTTGCAGAAAACGTACGTCAGGCGGCTCACAAGGCTGAAAAACTGAAAAAAGATGCGGAAGATATCGCATCTGCTATCGGTGATCTGACAATCGACATCCGTACAGTAGTTGGAGAAAGCGGCCGTATTTTCGGACGTGTTACCAACACTCAGGTTGCTGATATACTTAAATCAAAAGGTTTTGATATCGACCGTAAGAAAATTACGGTAGACGATGTTAAATCTATCGGTACATATTCAGCGTTGATCGATCTTCACAAAGAAGTGAAGCACAAGATCGCTTTGAATGTAATTGCAGCAGAAGACTAATCATAGTTTTCTCAAACGGTAAAAAAATGACAACCCGAAAGAGTTGTCATTTTTTTTATGGCTCAGTTGTTAAAACGAATGCCGAAAGCTAATGCCGACGGCTCATAGTTAAATTATAGAGCTGGAATACGCAAAACTTGTCCTGGATAAATTTTATCAGGGTGTGAAAGCATTGGCTTGTTTGCTTCAAAAATAACAGGATACTTCATCATATCTCCGTATACTGTCTGAGCAATTTTCGAAAGCGTATCGCCTTTTTCTACGGTGTGGTAAGTGGCTTCAGCAGCAGGAGTAGCAACAGACAACTGGTTGTCTACAACTTCAACACCTTCAACATTACCAACTGCAAGCGCAATTTTTTCTGCATCAGCTTGTTCAGCAACTTCTCCTTCAATTGTAACAGTGTCGCCTGAAGTTTTTACAGTTAACGAGTTGTAAGGAAGGCCAAGAGCTTTAACGTGTGCCAATAAAGCGCTGGCGCGTAGAGGTTCAACTTCCGGAGTAGGTGCTGCTACCTCTTCTTTTTTGAAGATTTTTTCTCCAACTCCTTTAAAAAATGACATTAATCCCATAATAATTTGTGGTTTTTGTAAGTAAAGTGATAAAATTAATCATCCAAAGCTAGCTTATTTTCCGCATTGAACAACTTTCAGACAAAGAAATAACAGTTTAGTCACAGTTATTGTGGTACTTATTTTCAGATACCACATATGCTTTAAAACTTCCACGTTGTACTTTTGTAATGAACGTTAATTCTAGCGAGACAAAGTACAGGTGCACTGCATGAACAGACAAGATTCCCTTCAGGGTTTAAAACAGAATGAATTTGACATATGTATCATCGGTGCAGGGGCGAGCGGAGCAGGTTGCGCTCTTGATGCAATGCTCAGAGGTTACAAAGTAGCCCTTATCGACAAAAAGGATTTTGCTTCTGAAACCTCTTCCAAATCCACCAAGTTGATTCACGGTGGCGTCCGTTATCTGGAACAGGCTTTTAAAAAGTTGGATTTTGCCCAACTCAAACAGGTTCGTCACGGACTTGAAGAGCGGCACCTTGTACTAAATAATGCCCCACACCTGGCCCGCCCGCTTGCATTGGTAACGCCGGTAAGTTCCTGGCTGGAAGGATTGTATTTTACGATCGGGCTGAAAATGTACGACAGTTTTGCTTCCAACGATTCGCTTCCAAAAAGTAAATGGCTCTCAAAGTCGGAGGTACTTAAACAAATTCCTACACTTAGCAAAAGCAAGGTTCATAGTGCCGTATTATATTATGACGGGCAGCTTGACGACGCGAGGTATTGTCTTGCGCTGGTGCAGTCGGCAGCGGAAGCGGGTGCCGTTGTAGCCAACTACGTGGAAGTTGCAGGTCTTGAAAAAGGTACAGAAGGGAAAATAAATGTTGTTAACGCGATAGATTCGGAATCAGGGGAGTCCTTTTCAATAAGAACAAAACTCGTACTTAACTGCACAGGCCCGTTCTCTGATCACATACGGCTGATGGCGAATGCAGGCTTGGAAGAGCGAATCAGGCCTAGCAAAGGAGTTCATGCTGTGCTTCCGTACGAGACGCTCAATAGTTCCTATGCGATGCTGATCCCCAAAACGTCAGATGGGCGTGTTGTGTTTGCAATTCCGTTTGAAGGCGCGATGATACTTGGAACAACGGATACCGAGTCTGATAATATCGACGTGGAACCAGGTTTAAATGAAAGGGAAAAGCAATATCTGGCAGATACCCTTAACCCTTATCTCGAAGAGAAAATCAATATTTCGAAGTTGCAGGCAGGATTTGGCGGACTACGCCCATTGCTTTCGGCTGAAACCAGTAAGTCAACAAAAAGTCTGCTCAGGGATCATGAGGTAGAGATAGATGCTGCGTCGGGCCTGGTGAGTTTGCTTGGTGGAAAGTGGACAACATATAGGCTGATGGCAAAAGATGCGATTGATCAGATTGACGGCATTTTTGGCAAAAGAAATGAATGTAGTACCGCCAGCCATACGCTCGCCGGCGGAGTAGATTATCTGTTCGAGAACTATAAAAAGCTGGTTAGCAAATATGGACTTTCGGTTGATATTTGCCAGCATCTTGTAAGAAAATATGGTTCAAGGGCGGAGGAAGTGTGTCTACTGACTTTGCACGATGAATCGTTGAAGGCGCCATTGGATCCGGCATATCCTTACATTCGTGCGGAAGTCGTTTATTGTGCCAAAGTAGAGATGGCGGTTACTCCCCGCGATTTTCTGGCAAGAAGAGTCCGGCTGGAAATTACAGATTGGAACACGACCTTAAAAGTACTACCCACAGTTGCAGCGCTCATGGCCGAAGAATTGAACTGGACTGCGGAGAAACGGGAGCAGGAAATTTTAAGTTATAAAAATAAAATTGAGGAATTTATATCGGCGGCAGGAAAGGGTCAGTCCTGAACCACTGATTTGCAACGTTAGCGAGACATTATGTACATCACAGACTTATCCTGTATATCGGCTCAGAAAACTTATGATAATTCTTTCTTAGAGGGAGCGGTGACGATCCACCAGGGTAACCGGTACATAGCGCAAGAGCCTGCTTACGGATCGTTGATACCTGCCGGGTTACTCAGAAGAATGGGAAAGGCCGTGCGAATGGGAGTAGGAGCAGGTTTGCCGCTGATACAGAGAAATCCTGAACTGGGAGGAATCATTCTTGGAACTGCAAATGGTGGTCTGGAAGATTGCCTGAAATTTCTGAATCAGATTGTGGATTATAACGAAGGCACGCTCACTCCGACCAATTTTGTACAAAGCACTCCGAATGCGGTTGCTGGCAATTTGGCATTACTCAGCAAAAATACCGGCTACAATACGACACACGTTCACAAAGGTCTGGCATTCGAATGTGCCTTATTGGATGCTATTTTATTGCTGGAAGAACAGAGAGCCAAATCGGTGTTGTTGGGAAGTGTTGAGGAAATTTCGGAATACAACTATAACATCGATTTTCTCAATGGTTATTTTAAAAAGCACGATACCACCTCTGAAACGCTTCTAAACTCAGGTACTCCCGGATCGGTGTGTGGTGAAAGCGCGGTAATGTTTGTGTTGAAGTCAAAGTTTTCCGAAGGCGCATTGGCCAGGATCGTCGATGTGGAGCAGATTAGTAATGTTGGTATCGGCGAGATCTCGGGAAGGCTTTCGAATTTTTTAGAACGAAACGGACTGTCGCCTACTGATATAGATGCTTACATTGGTGGGTTTAGCGGAGACAATCGTACGGATTATTTGTATGAGGAAATTCTGAACGCGTTTTTTGAAGAAGCTGACGTCTATTGCTACAAAAATATGGTTGGTGATTATCCCACAGCCTCTGCATTTGCTATGTGGATGGCAGTTCAGATAGTACGAGGGGAGCTGTTGCCTGAGCAATTACATATTAAAATAAATGCTGAGAGGAAAGTTGTAAAAAATATACTGATTTACAATCATTATCAGGGAGTTCAGCATGGATTTATATTAGTACGGGGGGCGGTTTAAGAATATTTGTGAATTCCTGAAACCGCCCTTCATGTCAAACCTACTGCGCCTGAGATTCTTTTATTTTAATCACCTTCGCCAATGTAGGTAAAATCGTGTCATGCTTTTTGACAAACGGATTTGATTTGTCCCAAACGTAGCCTGCCAGAACGGAACAAATCTGATTTTTTATTTCTACATCAATTTGATCAGTAAACACAATTGTTTGAAAATCACCGCTGTACCAGCCCGTTACATAACTTCTGAAAACATTTATGCCGTTCTGTACCACGTCTTCATATTCGGTTTTCCAGTCAACAACTTCGCCTTGAAGATGCTTATGAGTCATTTTTGCGGACAACAAACCGGATGCCGTTGCGAATGTTACACCTGACGAAAATATAGGATCCAGAAACTCTGTACTATTACCGGATAAGACAAAACCTTCGCCGAACATCGTTTTTACACCAACTGAATACCCCAGGATATTTTTTGGTTCAAACTTCAATTCTGACTCGGCAAAACGACCGTTTAAATCTTCAAAGCCCCGGATAAACTCCTTGTACTTTTCGCCGTCGTTGGCTGCTAATTCAATAATTTTCTCCTTGTCACCCACAATACCAACCGAGGTTGATCCGTCAGAAAATGGTATTGCCCAAATCCATGATTTGTTGTTATCAAAAGAGTGAACAAATATGTTATTGCTTGTCTTTTCTGTTCGTTTGTTGTCTTCCAGATGCGAAAATACGGCGCCACGAGGTGTGAATGCGGATGGTTTGCTCAAGTCAAACAGGCGTGGTAAAACCCGGCCATAACCGCTGGAGTCAATGATAAACCGGGATTCTATATGATCGATTTTACCATTGACATCTTTATATTCCGTGATCTGGCGTTCCAGGGTAGCATCAACGTTCAAAACTTCACATTCAAAATTTACATCAACACCTTTTGCTCTGGCAGCCTCTGCGAGTGTAAGGTCAAAATCTGCCCGTTTCACTTGCCAGGTGTAAGTCCAGCCATTGGTGTACTGTTCAGAAAACAGAAATTCGCACCTTTTTTCGCCACGCATAAATGCAGCGCCAGTTTTCTTTTGGAAATTTTTGGCCTCAACAGCCTCCCGGAGTCCCGACTCTTCCAAATGCTCCATGCAGCAAGGCAAAAGGCTCTCTCCAATCTGAAACCGGGGAAACTTCTCTTTTTCGAGAATGGTCACATCGTATCCTTGTTTTTTAAGATAGGAAGCAGCAACACTCCCTGCCGGACCGGCGCCAATAACCAAAACATCAACTTTTTGCATGACTACGCATTTATAACTTTTTGAATGAGTTTATTTTTATCAACAAAAGCAAAGCAGGTAACAAAGGCACTCACAGTGACTCCAAGTATACCATGCATCGAAATATTTTGTCCTGTCAGGTGCAGATTTGGTACTCTTGTTTTGGTATTAATCTGTGTTCTGGAAGGGGAATTGGAGTTTTTCAGAATTCCGTAAAGCGCCCCATCTCTATTTCCGATATAATCTCTGAAAGTGAGCGGAGTAGCGCTGTGTACACTTTTAATTTTTGACGTAATGCCAGGAAACACCTCTTCGATTTTCTTCAAAACTTTGGCTTCTTTTTCTTTTTTGAAACGATGATATTCCGTTTCCCGCTCACCAGGTTCCGAAACGGTCCTGAATGTATGTGCCCACTTTTCGGTTTCCGACGTTTTCATATAAGTCATAATCGACATGGACTCCGCGTACTTGCTGTTCCTCGAAATATAAGGTGTGCAAACAAAATAGGTCTGTGGCCACGTTTCCTCGTCATAATCGATTCCACCCCAGACGTCATCTATATGGTGCTGATAAATGTTGTGGTTGAGGTACTCAAATGTGTTTTCATGAAAAGACAAATGCACAAGAAATGTGGAGATGGTGTTTTCCAGACCTTTAATTCTGTTTTTGTAAACATTCAAAAAGTGCTCCTCTCCAAAAATATCAATGGTAACAGCGGGATGTACATTGGAAATGAAGGTTTTGCCTTTGACCTTCTCGCCATTTTCCAGTATTACATTCGTAATCCTTCCGGTATCATCATAGTCTGCTCCTGTTACTTTTTTGTGTTTGTAAATTTCGCCGCCCAAAGTGCGTATTCCCCGGCTCATAAGGATGGCTATCTGCGAACCGCCGTCAATAAACTTGTAAGATCCTGATAAATAACTGTTCATGATCAATGCATGCAGGTAAAACGGAGTCATTTCCCTCACGCCCGCATACAAAAGGTTAGAACCCGCAAGTACATTTTGCAAGCGTACATTCGAAGTCAGGGAAGCGATGTAAGCATGTGCATTTAAGTTCAGAAGATCACCATCCATCTGATAGCTTTCGCCGGACACGCGTAAATTATACAGAGGGAATTTGCTGCATACCTCCTTGATCTTGTTGCAATAGGTATGAATCGCATTCTCTTCCTCAGGGAAATATTCAATCAGCTTTTTCTGGAAAGCCTCGTAACCCTGGGCGTATTCGTATTCACTTCCATCGTCAAATCGAATCACATCAAACTTATCCTCATCCATTTTTTTCAGTTTCAGCTTGTCCAGTATTTGAAAATACTTGAAAAACTGATGAAGATTTTCACCTTCATTTAAACTTCCCACGTAGTGAACACCGGTGTCGAAAATGGTCTTATCTCTGCTATACACCTGTAAGTGGCCACCTATCTGATGGTTTTTCTCCAAAATGGCTACACTGTAACCTTCCGATGCCAGAATGTAACCACAGACGAGGCCACCAAGTCCGCTCCCAACGATGACGAAGTCATATTCTTTTTCGGTGAGTTTGGGCATGTAAGTATGATGAAATAGTGGTGTGGTGATAGCTTTTATATGTAATCAGGCTGGATTTAAGCACTTTCTTAAAATGAAAAGTACATTGGACGTGGTGCCCGAATGTTCCTGCATTTCGAAAGACAGATTATTGTTTCTGGCAAAATCCCTTATGTCATTAGCCGAAAAGAAGTGAAAATCCTCCATCTTTTTATTAAAAGAAAATAAACCGGTCGACAGCGCTTCTGTCCGTTCGGTATTTTTGTGTTTTTCCTGCTGATCGGTAATTCCGTCGCGAATGAAAATTATACCGTCATTAAGCAATGCGTCAGCGCAATTTTTCAGCAAAGTAAGTTGTTTTTCTTTGGATAAATAATGGAGTATATCATTTAAAAAAATGACATCCTGACTCCCAATACTTAGCGTCATGACGTCTGCTGATAAAAAGTGCAGATTTCCCGTTTTATTGTAACCGTTTTTAGCTATTGTAATTTTTTCGTCATCATAATCTACCCCAACTATTTTTCTTTCTGGATTGCAGTAATGCAGATAATAGGATAGGTATCCATATCCGCAACCGATATCCATAATATTTTCGCGAGCATCTATTAACGCGTTGTAGCAGGCGTAATTTTTCTCTTCCAGTTGCCATTTCGCTTTGAAATACCATTCCAGCACCGGGCCTTTAAATACGTAATTGGTGAAGATTCTGTGTTTCAGATAAGATGTGTCCTCCATTTCGGATTTGAATCCGGCGAATTCGGATTTGAAAAACTGAGAAATGTTTTTTGTCTTATCCCGCAGTTGGACACCCCACTTTTCGTCCTTAAAATTAATTCTTGGTAAAACACGCACGTTTAGAGCACCTGGCCGGATCAGGAAATCACCTTTTGGCAAAACTTCCGAGGCACCGTGAATCAGCAATGGCTGAATATCCAGTTCGAGCTGTTCTGCCAGAAAAAAGGCCCCTTTGTGAAAGCGACCAATAGTCCCATCCTGAGAGCGTGTGCCTTCGGGGAACACGAGCAACGAATAGCCGTCGGCGACCAGAGCTCTCATTTTTTGGATGTTTTCCTCCGGTCCATCGTCTGTGTATACATAGCCAGCATAACGGATAATCGGACCGAAAAAGGGAGAGTTGTATACCCAACCCTTGACCATCAAAACAATTTTTGGACTAAGCATGATGGCCAGTAGAATATCCAGAAACGAAGTGTGATTGGCGATAAAAATTACTGGCTTATCGACATTTAAGTGTTCCTTACCCGAAACATTCTTTTTCACATGAGGACCGGAGTAAATAACAGTCCTGGCATAAAATGAAAGAGAACGATTGATCATTGCTTTTTTCCTGCGCCGCGATATTGGCAACAACAGAATCGTTATAAGCTTGGAATGCAGAAAAAGGCAGCCGGAGAGAAAATAAGTGAAACTGGAAATACTAAGCAGAAATGGCAGAAATGTAACTGGTGCCTTTTTGCGCTCTACTCTATTTTGAACAAAAAGATCAAAGATGACTGGTTGAACAACAAAGGATACAATGAGAATGCATACGATGCCAAGCACGCTGACAAAGGCAATGGAATGAATTGCGGGATGTTCGGCAAAGAACAAGACGCCGGTTCCTACTATGGTCGTTAACGCTGATAATACGATGGCGGACTGATAGGATCGGAGCGTTTCCTTGCCGGTTTTATACTTATTGAGTAATCCGTCGGTTACGAAAATGCTGAAATCGTCGCCCAGGCCGAAAATGAATGTAGTGATGACGACATTCACAAAATTGAATTTTATGCCAAGAATAGCGGCAATGCCAAATATCCAGATCCAACTAATCACCATCGGTAAAAATGTGAGTAAGGTCAGTTCAATTCTGCCATAAACAATCAATAGTGTGAAGAATACGATGGACGCAGATATAAATAGAATGTAGTTGAAATCTTCTTTTACCAAAGTTAGAAGTGATCCTGCTAGCTCGCCCCGATCAAAAATAGAGACTCCCTGAATTTTTCTCAACTCGCTTTTAACATAGGTAAGCCGGTTTTTAGGTACAGTTACCGTTGTGATGAGGGTTGTTTTCAAAGAGTCAGACACCGAAAGGTTATCAAGTCCCAACTGATTGAATAATTCAGTTTCATCAAGGAAATCCTCCTCATGCCCTGAAATCCAACTTTTGAAACCATCGAATGCAGATGGGTTAAAACCTGTTCCGGCGATGGATCGATCGATGGAGTTGAACGTCTGGATTTTCCGATCAGGATTCCAGAATGATTCCCAACGGTTTCGTCTTTCCTGTTTCGTTTTCTCCGGAATGGCGAAGGCGCCTGATGAAACAAAGTCTTTCACCGTTTCGTTGGCTTTGAATCTGCTTAGCTTTTGATAAACCAGCTGATTTGCCTCTTCTGCATGCTCTTTTAGTTTGTCAGCTGAAAAAACATATATCCTTTTGTCTCTGTCTGGATTAATTCCGGTAAGTTTTTCCTCGCGATCTTTCAGATCGTCATTTTGCATACTTAAACTTTCCAGACTGCTGTCAAATTCAGTGAACCTCGCAAAATAGAGGAAAACAAAAGTCAACAGGGCAATAACGACAAGGCTTGCCGATTTAAATTTCCCGGGGATAGTCGGTATGTTAAAGAACTTAGTGTTGCCGGGAATTTTATTGTAGTCAAAAGACAGACTTTCGAGAATGAGTGGCAGCGCTACGAGGGTAAAAATGGCTGCTCCGGTGAGGCTCAATGCCGCGAATAAACCGAAATCCTGCAACACCACTGAGTTTGTAAATTGAAGTGCAGAGAAAGCCAGCACGGTGGTGAGGCTCCCTGTCAGTAGCGGAGCGCTCACTTCTCTGACCGTACCTGAAATGGATCCTGTGTGGCGAAGGTGCGTGAAAAAATGAAACGCATAGTCGAGCAGAATTCCGAAAATAACAGCGCCGGTGGCAAGTGATATTCCCGATATTTCCGGCCTGAAAAAACCTATGATTCCCAGACCAAAAATGCCTCCGAAAATACCAGGCAAAATGAGAAAAAAGGGGATGAGCAGCTTGCGGTAGTAGGCAATTAGAATGATCAAAATAGCGATCAGTGCGATCGTCATTGTTTTGGCGGAATCCTGCTTCACCTGAATGGCATTGCGGGCAGCTATCTCAAACGTGCCGAAGTATGACATCCGGCTCTTGGGATACCTTTTATTCCATCGTGCCTTAAAGTCCTCCATTTTACCAAACAGCTCTACATTCAGTGCTGAATTGCCGGAATCATATGCTGTTGATGCTGTTACAATGATTTGTTTGCGGTCGGCGGAGAACATCACGCCTTCCTCCACGGTCATTCCCGTGGAATTATTGGCATTATTAAGTGAACGGAAATACGGTGCGGTTATTCCGAGTGGATCGTTAACTACAAATTGTTTCAAAAATGAGCCACCTGGTGTTAGCAACTGCCTGTAAGCGGAACTTATGGAAATGTGTACAGAGTCAGGCTGTATTTTGTTATTGATGTGCTTGTAGTAAGCGGAATCGATCAGTTCCGGGAAGTGCGTATAGGTAAAGTTGTATACATCCTGTTGTATGTCCGGCCGAACGGACTGAATATTTTTGATATATTTTGCCAGAGGTTTTAAAGAATCTGCAAAAACTTCTACCATTTCCAGGGATTCGTCACCACTGTTTTCTGGATCGTTTTCCAGAGAAAATACAATTTGATTAACAATGTTTTTATTCTCGATGAGCTGGGTGAACTCCTCGAATTTTTCACCCTTCGGCAAGGTGGCAAATATGCTCTCTGTTACCCTGAGCCGGGAAATACCATAGCCAAGAACTCCGATCAGGCCGATCAGGCAAAGAAAAAAAACAGCTTTGTGTTTCGACAGGAGTAGGTTAAGCTTGAATAATAATTCCCCGATCATGAATAGGTTAAACGTGAGTGGTGGGCAAAAATAATTAAATGTGCGGCTTCCGGCAACTTATTAATGTTCAATAAGGTTGGAAATCCAAACTTGTCAAAACCGTAAAAAAAGATTTATTTTACATGTTATTTAATTTCGGTATCAATAAATGAATAGTATTTCATTAGCTCAGATCGAGCAATATGCATTTGAAAAGAAAGAATTTATCCTGGCGGAGGATGCTCTCAATAAGGTTGCCAAGTCTTTTACTTTTTTAACAGATTTCTCCAAAGACAAAATTATTTACGGGATCAACACTGGTTTTGGGCCTATGGCTCAGTACAGAATAGAAACTGATAAACTAAATAGTTTACAATATAACCTGATTCGCAGCCATTCCAGCGGTATAGGTCGACCGCTTAATGAAATCTACGCAAGGAGTGTGATGGTTGCTCGCCTCAATGCGTTTTTACAGGCGAACTCAGGTATAAGCAGTGGCGTAATCAAACAACTTGTGTTGTTTTTGAACAAAGGCATCGTTCCTGAAATTTTCGAACATGGGAGCGTTGGAGCCAGCGGAGACCTTGTTCAGCTGTCTCATCTGGGCCTTAATCTGATAGGTGAGGGGTACGTATATGAAAATGGTGTCAGAAAAAATACTTCCGAAGTTCTTGCCAGACATGAAATTGCACCGCTCCAAATGGAACTTCGTGATGGGTTGGGACTGATTAACGGAACTTCCTGCATGACCGGAATTGCGGCGATCAACCTTGTTTACGCAAAAAGACTTGTGCAGTGGGCTATTGCCGCTTCTTCCATGTTGAATGAGGTGATTGAAGCTTTTGATGATTCTTTCTCTGAGCAGCTGAACGCAGTGAAACACCACAAAGGGCAGCAGTATGTTGCCAAAGAAATGCGTGAGTTTACGCAGGGAAGCGGCATGATCCGCAACCGCGAAGAGCTTTTCAAAGACGACACTGCGCTTCATCGTATTGAGTTTGAAAGGAAAATTCAGGAATATTATTCTATACGTTGCGTACCACAGATCATCGGACCAATCGTTGACACGATTCAGTATGCACAGGAAGTCGTTGAAAATGAGTTGAATTCGACGAATGATAATCCGATTGTGAGTCCGGAAGAAAACAATGTTTTCCATGGTGGTAATTTCCATGGAGACTACATTTCGCTGGAAATGGATAAGGTTAAAATTGTCCTTACCAAACTTTCTATGCTGATGGAACGTCAGCTTAACTTTCTGATGAACAGCAAACTGAACGGCAAATTTCCTCCTTTCCTGAATGCCGGAACATGGGGGCTGAATTTTGGTTTTCAGGGAGTACAGTTTACTGCAACTTCAACGACAGCGGAAAACCAGGCATTGTCCAATTCGGTATACGTACATAGTATTCCAAATAATAATGATAATCAGGATATTGTGAGTATGGGAACCAATAGTGCGGTTCTTGCAAAACAGGTTCTTGAAAATTCATATCAGGTGATGTCGATCCATATCATGGCCATTTGCCAGGCGGTAGATTTGCTTGATCCGGAAGAAAAAGAAAGACTTTCGCCAAATGCCAAGTCTGTATATAATCAGATAAGACAACATGCGAGCTTCGTGAAGGAAGATGTGCCTCAGTCGGAGAGCATTGCCGCAGTTTACGAATACATTAAAGAAACCCCTTTCAAATTATGAGTTGTGCATTGGTAACAGGTGCTTCAAGAGGATTGGGCAGAGCCATTGCGGTGCAGCTTGCAAAAGATCATGGGTTACATATATTGGTGAACTACTCTTCCAACCAGGCTGCCGCTGATGAAACGCTTGCGGAAATTAACTCAAATGGCGGAACAGGAGAGTTACTGCAGTTTAACGTGCAAACCAAAACGGAAGTTGATGATGCGCTGAATGCGTGGCGCGAAGCAAATCCGGAAAAATACATTAGCGTGCTTGTTAACAACGCTGGCGTAACCCGCGACGGACTGTTTATGTGGATGCCGGAAAAGGATTGGGATGATGTGATGAATATTTCTACCAAAGGATTATTCAACGTTACCCAAAATGCTATCCAGCAAATGCTGAGAAAACGTTCCGGGCGAATTGTGAACATCGCATCGGTTTCGGGAATGAAAGGCGTAGCCGGACAAACCAATTATTCTGCCGCAAAAGGTGCTATTGTTGCAGCGACCAAAGCACTTGCGCAGGAAGTTGCCAAGAGGAAGATTACAGTGAATGCCGTTGCGCCAGGTTTTATTACCAGTGATATGACCAAAGACCTGAACGAGGACGAATTGAAACAAATGATTCCGATGAACCGTTTTGGAAAACCGGATGAAGTGGCACATTTAGTAAGTTTCCTTTGTTCAGATAAAGCCGCCTATATAACAGGCGAGGTTGTAAATATAAATGGAGGGATTTACTCGTAACTCATGAACCACAGAGTTGTAGTAACCGGAATTGGAATATATTCTTGCCTGGGTGAAAACCTGGACGAAGTAACAAAATCATTGTACACAGGTACCAGTGGCATCGTATATGATCAGGTTCGAAAGGATTTTGGTTTCCGATCTGCCTTAACCGGTATGGTGAAGGAACCGGATTTGAAGTGGTTGCTTTCGCGCAGGCAACGCCTTGGAATGCATCAACCTGCCATTTATGCCTATATGTCCACCAGGGAAGCGCTTGAAATGTCTGGTCTGGATATCGATTTTCTGGACAAAACAGAAACAGGGATTATATTTGGGAATGACAGTACGGCTGCATCTGTGGTGGAGGCAGTGGAAAAAGCACGCGAAAAGCAAGATACTACATTGATCGGCAGCGGTGCCATTTTCCAAAACATGAATAGCACCGTCAATATGAACCTTTCGACGATTTTTAAGCTGAAAGGGATCAATTTTACGCTAAGCGCGGCATGTGCATCCGGATCTCATTCAATCGGGATGGGTTATCTCATGATTAGTCAGGGATTGCAGGATCGTATTATTTGTGGAGGTGCTCAGGAAATAAATCCGGCATCCATGGCGAGCTTCGACGGTTTGGGGACTTTTTCTGTCAGAGAATCTGATCCTACAAAGGCCTCACGTCCATTCGATAAGAATCGCGACGGGCTTATTCCAAGTGGAGGAGCGGCTACCGTAATTCTAGAATCTTACGATGCTGCGGTGAAACGCGGTGCGCCGATCATAGCCGAACTGGTAGGATACGGTTTTTCTTCCAATGGAGATCACATTTCCAATCCAAGTAAGGAAGGTCAGATTCGTTCGCTCGAAATGGCCCTGCGACAAGCAGATCTTACCGCGTCAGATATTGATTATATCAACGCCCATGCCACCTCAACGCCGGTTGGTGACGGAATCGAGGCCCAGGCGATCTTTAATGTTTTTGGTGCAGACACACCCGTGAGTTCTACCAAATCGCTGACCGGACATGAGTGCTGGATGGCTGGTGCCAGTGAAATTGTATATTCCCTGCTAATGATGCAGAACGATTTTATAGCTCCAAACATCAATTTTGATGATCCTGATGAGGACTCCGCAAAAATCAACGTTGTTGCCGAGACCCGAAAGCAGAAAATCAATTGTTTTCTTTCTAATTCGTTCGGATTTGGCGGTACCAACTCCACACTAATTTTGAAAAAAGTATAATTATAATCCGATACTTCGTGAGCGGTACACTTCACGACTGGTAATTTTGTACTTTTATCTAACCGCGTAATCAAATATTTGTTTTCTAATGTTTGGTGGAATAGTCTATCGCACTCTTAATATTTCGTGCTAGAACTATTACATTAAAATTTGATAACAATGTGAAGTAATCAGAAAAGAAAAATTAATTTTGCAGCCATGTATGATAAAGACGTTAAGATGAATTTGGAAGAAGTTATTGAGGAAACCAGAGATTTTTTATCTGAGGAGTTTGAGGTGGACAGGGATTTGATTCTTCCGGAAAACAGCTTAAAAGATACGCTGGATCTGGATAGTCTTGATTATGTAGACCTCGTAGTTCTCATTGAGGAAAACCTCAATATCAAAGTTAGTGGTGAAGATTTCAAAGGAATCGTCACATTTGGGGACTTTTATGGCCTCGTACAGAAAAAACTCGGTATTTAAGGAATGAACCACCAGGTTGGTAGTTCAGGTATCCAGGATGCCCGGTCTGACCGTGACTGGGACGGCAAAACCAAAGGCACCCTGGCAGGCTACAAGATTTTCTTTTTCTTCATTAAGTTTTTAGGAATCGATTTTGCATACAGGCTTTTACGTGTTGTAACGTATTATTACTACCTGTTTGCCGCCAAACCAAAAAGGTCACTGCTGGATTTTTATCAGAATTCCCTTCAATTTTCATTATCCGAAGCGCGAAAACTTACCCGCCGTAATTTTTACATTTTTGGACAGACACTTGTTGACCGCACGGCATTTTTGTTGGGGTACGATAAAGCGTTCTCACACTTTTTTGAAAATGAGCAATATCTGATCGACATTCGTGATCGGGGAAAAGGTGGAATCTTGCTGAGTGCGCACCTGGGAAACTGGGAAACTGCCGGAAATCTGCTGAAAGGACGTATCACACCCACCATCAATATTGTAATGCTGGATGCTGAGGTGGAAAGTATCAAAAAGTTTATGGACTCTTCCACAGGAGGTTCAAGATTTAAGATAATAGCCATTAAAAATGATCTTTCGCATGTGATAGCAATTCGGAATGCACTTTTGAATAATGAATTTGTAGCCATTCACGCAGATAGATATTTAGAAGGATCGCGGTACATCGAACTTGATTTTTTGGGTAAAAAGGCGAAATTGCCTTATGGTCCTTTTGTGATAGCATCTAAGTTTGATTCTCCGGTAACCTTTGTATTTGCGGCCAAGGATGGGGCCCGCAGCTATCATCTAAGTGCAACGTTGCCCATTACTGAAAAGATGAAGCCTGAACAGATTGCCACATTATATGCTGCTGAGCTTGAAAAGAAGGTACGGCAGTATCCGGAACAGTGGTTTAATTATTTCAATTTCTTTAAGTGATGATTGTAAGCAAAGAACATATACTGGATTTTATACCTCACCGGGCACCATTTGTAATGATTGATGGATTGGTTGCCGTAACAGAGGAGAAATTCGAATCTGAGTTGTTTATTGATGCGGGCAATATACTTGTGCATGAAGGGGTGTTTCAGGAAAGCGGACTAATGGAAAACATTGCGCAGACTTGTGCTGCTTCTTTCGGCTTTCTTGACAGACAACATGAAGGGAAGCCCAAAATTGGTTTTATTGGTGCGATATCGCGTGTCACCGTTCATGCACTTCCACCTCATTCTTCAAAGATCAATACGATTGTCAAGCCCACGCATCAACTTGGAAACATATTTATGGTGACCGGGCAAAACTTTCTGAATGGAAAGCTTTTACTGGAATGCGAGATGAAAATTGTAACAACTTAGTACTTCTGATGGGGTTTCGTATTTCGATGTAAATAGCCTTTTGTTGGGTATAGATAGTCGATAAATCGTAAAAAATGACTATTCTTGCCAAGTCCTAATAATGATAATACGTATGCTTTCTTCGGAAATTGAAATAGATATAAGGTTTAGTGAAACGGATGCAATGGGTGTGGTATGGCACGGGAACTACCTGAAATTTTTTGAGGATGGTCGGGAGCATTTTGGTAAAACCTTTGGACTGGAATACCTTACAATATTTGATTCCGGGTATTTCACACCTATCGTAAAGTCGGAGATTGATCATAAAGCACCGGTTTACTACGGGCAGGTTATTAAGGTGATTACCAGATATATTGCCTCGAAATCAGCGAAGATTATGTTCGAGTACGAGGTGGTCAACATTACCACCAATGAACTGTGCGCGACGGGCAAAACCATGCAGGTATTTCTGGACCGCGAAAGCAGAACACTAGAACTGCTAACTCCCGAGTTTTATCGGCAGTGGAAAGAGACGCACAACCAATAGCATTTTATTACAGAGAAATAGTTTTAGCATTATGATTTATATAGGTGCAGAAGAAATGATCAGCCCGCTCGGTAACGATGCGAAAGCGACCTTTTCAGCTGTATCAGAAGGTTTGTCAGGTATTTCGCTGGTTCATAAAGCAGGTTTGAATCAAACAGATATTCATCTGGCAACAATACCGGGATTGACAGTCAGCAGAGCATTCGAAAATCTGATTGTTGCTATATTGAAATTGGTAGCAAACAATGTTGATCCGGATACAGTTGCCTCAGACAGAACACTTGTAATTATAAGTTCTACCAAAGGCGGGCTAAAAGATTCCATTGCAGATCCGTTCGCTGACGTTGCTGACACAATTCTCCAAGAGTTCAACCTTGCTCATCAGCCACTCATCATTTCCAATGCATGCATTTCTGGTGTACTAGCAATTAATACGGCAGGCAATTTTGTCAGATCGGGCCATTATGATCATGTCATTGTAATTGGTTGTGATGTAATCTCTGATTTTGTTATATACGGTTTTCAATCTCTCTTTGCGGTAAGCGACAAGCCCTGCGCTCCTTTTGACTCGGGTCGGGCCGGAGTTACTCTTGGAGAGGCATGCAGTGCGGTAGTAATATCCAATAACCCTCAGATATACAGAGACAGACCGTACTCACTGCTTATTGGAACATCGGCAAATGATGCCAACCACATTTCAGGACCGTCGCGAACGGGAGAGGGGCTTTACAGGAGTGTCAGCAGAACGATGGCTCAAAACGGGATTTCACCTGCTGATATTGATTTTATATCTGCGCATGGAACAGGTACCTTATATAATGATGAGATGGAATCCATAGCCTTTGACCGGCTAGGCTTGGTTGATGTTCCATTGAATAGCTTGAAAGGATATTTTGGACATACCTTGGGAGCTGCCGGTGTCTTGGAAACAGCCGTTTCAATCCAATCTATGCGAAATGGTCTGCTGCTTAAAAGCATGGGATATATCGAAAAGGGAACTTCTGTTGCACTAAATGTGATTGAAGAAAGCAAAAACACACAGATAAGAACAGTTTTAAAAACTGCCTCAGGCTTTGGTGGAGGAAATGCATCGCTGCTTATTCAAGACTTATGAGTTTCATTACCACATATTGCCATATAACCGATAGGAACTGCTATTTGAATGGAAAATTGGTTGCCAGCTTCGATCCCGGGTCATCCGACAGCTGGTTGAAGCAGCTATATAAGTTCAATAATGTTACGTATCCCAAGTTTTACAAAATGGATACGCTGTCCCAATGCGGGTATCTGGCAAGTGAATTTATTAAAGCTTCCAATCCGGACCGTTTTACCAGTTACGCAGACGACCGGATAGCCATGGTATTCGCCAATCGCTGTTCCAGCGCAGAAAGTGACATCAGATTTCAAAACTCGTACGAAGTGCTGCAAACGCCAAGTCCGGCCATGTTCGTTTATACACTTCCAAATATTGTAATAGGAGAAATAGCCATTGCAAACAAATGGTACGGTGAAAATATGTTTGCTGTTTTACCTAAATTTGCTCCTGACTTCTTTATCAACTACGCTGAAATTTTGTTTTCATCCGGATCGGAAGCGGTATTGGCTGGTTGGCTTGATGTAACAGAAGTGAAGGTTAACGCATTTGTTATTCTGTTAGAAAAAAATACTGGTGGTATTAAATCTAACATTGTTAATCTCACTGAATTGATAGAGGAGGCGTTTACTTAGTATCTATTTACCAAAAATTACTTACTCCAGGAATGGATAACTTAAAAGAAGAATTAAAGAAGCACATCATTGAACAATTAAATCTGGAAGATGTCCGGGTGGAAGATATCGCGGACAGTGATTTGCTTTTTGATCAAAGTGGCCTTGGATTGGATTCTATCGATGCACTCGAATTGATCGTGTTATTAGAGAAATTCTATGGAATTCAGGTAACAAAGCCCGAAGAAGGAAAAGAGGCATTCCGGTCTATTGAAACAATGGCTCAGTATATTCGGAAGAGAAAGACAGCTGTTTAAAAGACTATTTAACTCGTATCCATGGGTATCCGCATCACAGGTATTGGTATTGTTTCTGCAATTGGAATGTCAGCCGAAGAGAATCTGCTGTCACTAAAAGCAGGGAAGTCAGGTATTGGACCGGTTCGGTATTTAGATGAACCCCGGGAGTTGCTTGTAGGTGAGGTAAAAGCGAGTAACGAAGAACTGATTCGATCTTTACAGATCAGCAACAGAAATATTTCACGCACTTCTTTGCTCGGTCTGGCAGCCGCACGCCAGGCATGGGGAACGACCAGACATCGCTCCGATCTAAAATCAGGAATAATATCATCCACTTCGGTTGGTGGAATGGACAGGAGTGAAGTCTTCTACCGAGAGTATCTGGATGAGGGAAAGCCGGATTATCGTCTGTTATTATCGCATGACAGCGGGAACACCACAGAGCGGATTGCTTCCGAACTGGGAATAACCGGATACATCAATACGCTTTCTACGGCGTGTTCATCTGGTGTAAATGCAATCATGCTTGGGGCAAGATTGCTTCAACAGGGTAAGCTGGACCGGGTTTTGGTTGGTGGCACCGATGCCCTTACCAGATTTACCATCGGCGGGTTTCGGTCTCTGATGATCTACGATGACGCCTGGTGCAGACCATTCGACGAGTCAAGAACTGGGCTTAACCTGGGAGAGGGAGCCGGATTTCTCCTGTTGGAAAGCGAAAAAAGTATTGCTCAGTCCGGTAATGAAACCTTGTGTTATGTAAACGGCTGGGCTAATGCGGCAGATGCCTATCATCAGACGGCGTCATCTCCCGATGGGAAGGGCGCGACAATGGCAATTCAAAAAGCTATTAACATGTCAGGGATTGGTCTAAGCGACATATCATACGTAAACGCTCATGGTACCGGGACCAAGAATAACGACCTTTCCGAGTCGGTAGCATTGAAAAACGTTTTTGGAGAAAACATTCCGGCTTTTAGTTCTACCAAGCCCTACACAGGACACACGCTCGCGGCAGCGGGAGCAATTGAATCGATTTTTTCCGTCATGGCGATCAGAAACAATTTGATTTATCCGAACTTGAATTTTAGCAATCCGATTGAAGAAACGGGCCTGATGCCGGTTACCTCCCTGATTACCGACAGACAAGTAAATGCGGTGCTTTCCAATAGTTTTGGTTTTGGTGGAAACAATTCTTCTATTATATTTTCAAATTTCAACTAACACGCTCAAAGTCTTTGTTTTACATTTCAGCAGCTTCTGGTATCACGCATCAACCTACTTTTCAGAATGTAGGGTTTTCGAATTCAATCGGAACAGTTTCTGTTGGCTCTGAACTGATTAGCCCAAATTATAAAGATTACATTGATGCCGGTTTGCTGAGGAGGATGAGCAAAATTTTGCGCATGTCGGTTGCTTGTGCAGAGGACTGTGTCAGACAAGCTGCCATACACCAACCCGACTCTATTGTGGTGGGAACTGGTTTGGGGTGCCTGCACGATACAGAAAAGTTTTTAAACACTTTTCTGACGGTGGAAGGATTGCTCCCGCCAACTTCGTTTATCCAATCCACACACAATACCATTGCCGGGCAGATTTCCCTCAGTATTGGGAATCACGGTTACAACATGACTCACACACAGAACACGTTATCTTTCGAACAGGCTCTTACTGATACGATGATGCTACTTGCGGAGGAAGATAACCATGTTCTGGTCGGTGCTGCCGATGAATACATCCCATTTCTGGATGTCATTAAGGAGGAACTCGAACTCATGGCGCCTGTGGCACTAACATCCGGATCTTCTTTTTTCATAGCTTCAAAGGAAAAATCGGAGCAAACACTGGCTATTATTACCGATGTGGAAACGGTTGGGTTGGTCGTGGACGTCAGTTCTGCAATTGATTCCTTTCTATCTAAAAATGATATGTCGCCATCTTCACTTGACCTGGTGCTATTTTCAGGTGCTGACATCGGTGTGTGTGGAAAAGTACTTCATTTTTTGACTGCCCATGGGGTGAACGAAGATAAAATCGTGGATTATCTGCCTTTTTCAGGAATTTATCCCACAGCTTCTGCATTTGCACTGCACTATGTGATCGACAAATTGGGTCAGGACAAGAATTTGACTAATGTGTTAATTTGTAACTGTTTAAATAAGAAAAATTTAGGTCTAATCCTGGTTCAGTCTTGTGAAGCATAACATTATCACCGTCCTTACTTTAACTACACTGGTATTATGTGGTGTAATTTTCCTTGAAACCGATTTTCTATGGTTTGTTTTAGGAGCAATCCTCTTCATTTATCTGGGCGTTACAGCATACGGTTCATATCAGATTCAAGCCAATTATTTCATCAATTCTGTTAATAGAGGTAAAAAGAAATCGGTTGCGCTTACTTTCGATGATGGTCCGGACCCTGAATTTACACCGAAGATATTGGATATTCTCAGCGAGAAAAATGTGAAAGCTACTTTTTTCGTCATCGGCAAGAAGGCTGAAAAATACCCTGACCTGATCCGGAGAATAGCCGATGAAGGCCATATAGTCGCCAATCATTCATACAGCCATCATTACCTGATCGCTTTGTTTTCCACTTCCCGGCTCGCTGCGGATTTGAAAAAATGTAATGACGTCCTCACAGGCCTCGTTGGAAAAACGCCGGTTTTTTTTCGTCCGCCCTTTGGTGTCACCAATCCTTTTTATTCAAGTGCAATTAAGCAGAACGGTCTGATCTCAGTAGGTTGGTCGTTGCGTAGTATGGATACCAGGGCTCAAAGCAAATATGCCCTGATAGACGCGGTAATTTCCAAATTGAAAAAAGGTGATATCGTGCTGTTGCATGACCGGCTTTCGGTCACAGCCGAAGCACTTCCTGACATTATTGAGCATATTAATACTAAAAAATTTGCAATCGAGCCGTTGTCAGCGGTAATTAATAAAGACGCTTATGTTAAAGATTAAGCTTATCACACTCCTTTTCCTGTTGGTGACCTTCGACGGGATAGCTCAGAGTTTCAAACCCGTATCTGATCCGGGAAAAGTAGGTGCATCTTTGAAAAGGTCTTCAGAGGCTGCGAATACTATACAAGCTGATTTTCAGGAAGAGAAAGTAATGGCAGTTTTGAGAAACTCGGAAAGGTCTTCGGGTGTGTTTTACTACAAAAAAAACGATAAGATGCGCTGGGAGCAGCAAATACCTGTTAAGTATGTTATATTAATTAACGGTGATAAATTACGGGTTCAGGAAGCAGGAAAGGAGAAAAATGTTGGTCAGGCTGGCAGGATCGCGGGTCAGATTAAGGAGCTGATGATGGGGTTGGTGAATGGCGATTTTCAAAATAATAAAGCGTTTAAACAAACCATTTCCGAGAACCCGACAGCTTATCTGGTAACCTTGGTTCCGGTTAGTAAAAGATTGAAAAATGTGTACGCTAAAATTGATCTTTTGTTTGCAAAGAACAACTTGCGCTTAAAAGAGCTTACCTTTTTTCAAAAGGATGGTGATAAAAGCATTTTGAGATTTACGAACGAGAAAGTCAATGAACCGATAGCTGAGAGTGTTTTTGTGAATCTGTAATTTAAAAGACTTTAATATTTCATTAAACTACTTTAATACAAACCTGTGTTTTTGAACGACCTTTTTTCGATAACGAATCAGACGGTGGAGGAAGGTATCATACTTGCTGAAATCCGTCTCAATGCCGATCATCAAATCTATGAAGGTCATTTTCCAGGCTCTCCGGTAACACCTGGCGTGGTTCAGTTACAAATTGTGAAGGAATTACTGGAAAACCATTTGGGGAGAAAACTGATCATGAAGGGTATGCGAACCTGTAAATTTCTTCAGGTCATTAATCCATTGGAAACGCCAGATATTCAAATTTCAATCAAATTTGAAGAAGGTGAATCCATTGAGGTAACCACTTCCGGCAGTTACAACGGAACATTCTATTTTAAAGCACAGGTTGTTTACGCATAAGGCTCGTCTTTAACCTGGCATTTTCTCCTTATCTCCCTAAAAAGTCAATTCCATTTGCTCATGTCCCTGAAAGATATTCACTGTTGCGTGCTTATTCCAACTTACAATAACCAGAAGACATTACGACGGGTTATTGAAGGGGTGTTGCAATATACGGATGGAGTGGACGTGATTGTCATAAATGATGGGGCAACAGATGATACAGTGAAAGTCCTAAGCGGTTTTGGTGAGCAGATCAGGGTGCTTCACAATGACATTAACAGCGGCAAAGGATATTCTCTGCGGCGGGGATTTATGGAAGCTATCCGGCTGGGTTATGAAAATGCCATCTCAATTGATTCAGACGGACAGCATTTGCCAGATGATATTCCGTTATTTGTCGCTGCGGCTACTGCAAATCCGGGAGCGCTTCTGATGGGTTCTCGTAACATGGAGCAGGAGGGAGTGCCGGGTAAGAGCTCATTTGGTAATAAATTTTCTAATTTCTGGTTTTGGTTTGAAACAGGACTGACCTTACCAGATACCCAAACCGGTTTCCGTCTTTACCCGCTAGAACCACTTAAGCGGACAAGACTTTTTACATCGAAGTTTGAAACAGAAATCGAAGTTATAGTAAAACTGGCCTGGAAGGATGTCAGGATTATTCCAATTAACATTCGGGTAATTTATGATAAAAATGAACGGGTAACGCACTTCAGGCCCTTCCGGGATTTTACAAGAATCAGTATTCTCAACACCTGGCTGGTTACACTTACGCTGCTTTGGTACCTGCCGAAAAGGTTGTTTTTGTATATCAAAAAAAAAGGATTGTGGCGATTGATTAAGGAAGAAGCACTAAAACCGGAAGAAAGCAACATTAGCAAAGCAGCTTCCATTGGCTTTGGTTTTTTTATGGGAATTGTGCCCATTTGGGGATTTCAATTGCTGATTGGAATTCCGCTTTCTATTTATTTCAGGATGAATAAAGTGTTGTTTTTAACAGCCGCCAATATCAGTATTCCTCCCATGATCCCTCTCATCATTTTTGGGAGTTATCAGTTTGGGGGGATATTCTATCAAAATGGTGCTCAGCTCAAGACAATTGATGATATTTCTCTTGAATCAATACACGTTAATTTTGTCCAGTATTTCCTAGGCGGAACGTTGCTGGCTGTTTCTGTGGGATTAGTTGGGTTTGCTGTGTCACTCCTTCTTTTAAAAGTTTTTCGAAGTAATAAAGCTTAACTGCACTTTTTAAATTCCGCCGTTTTTTTGAATCCAGATTGCCTGAACGCCGAAAAGTTGTCGCATTGACGACTTGGAAGTAGAACTTCTATGTCGAATTGATTAATTAAGTTATAAATCAGTGACTTATATTAAATTCTGGGGTATAGTAGTCTGATTTTTCCTGAAATTTTTACAAAAAACATAAAAATTAGTCTAAAATAGGTGATTTGTGATTTTGTTATGAGGTGCCATTTTCTATATTTACGGGAATTTAAACCTTAAACTAATTTCTGTATCGCGCATGAGTAACATTACCTATTTAGTTCCGGCGTTGGGCATCATTGGCTTGCTGGTTATGTTTTTTAAAAGAGGGTGGGTTGTCCGGCAGGACAGCGGAACTCCCGAGATGAAAGAAATTGCAGATGCCATTGCCGACGGTGCATTGGCCTTCCTCAAAGCCGAATGGCGGGTTCTCATCGTATTCGGTATTATCGTCAGTATTTTATTAGGTTATTCTGGTACACTGGTCGAAAATTCCAGTGTATTCATCGGCGCCTCATTTATTGCCGGTGCATTCATTTCTGCATTTGCCGGTTACATCGGTATGAACATCGCTACGAAATCCAACGTACGTACCACACAGGCAGCACGTACAAGTCTTACAAAGGCTTTGGAAGTCTCGTTTACAGGTGGTTCTGTAATGGGAATCGGTGTTGCGAGTTTGGCAGTAATCGGTTTGGGGGGACTTTTTATTATTCTTTATTCCTTTTTTGTTGGTGATAGTACCGATGTGAATGGTTTAGGCATGGAGAAAGTGCTGGAAGTTTTAGCAGGCTTTTCCCTTGGAGCTGAGTCCATTGCACTTTTCGCACGTGTAGGCGGAGGAATTTATACAAAAGCAGCGGACGTTGGTGCAGACTTGGTAGGTAAAGTTGAAGCCGGTATTCCGGAGGATGATCCACGTAACCCTGCCACCATTGCTGATAACGTAGGTGATAATGTTGGTGACGTTGCAGGTATGGGAGCGGATTTGTTTGGTTCTTATGTAGCCACTATTCTGGCAACCATGGTTTTAGGTCGTGAGATCGTTGCGGAAGGCGTTGATAACTTCGGTGGTATTTCGCCTATTTTATTGCCGATGGTTATCGCAGGAGTTGGTCTGATCGCCTCCATCGTAAGTATGCTGCTGGTTCGCGTGAGCAACGATCAGGGTGATGTGCAGGGAGCACTTAACCGCGGAAACTGGGGCTCTATAATATTGGTTCTGATCGCAAGTTATCCATTAACATTGTGGATGTTGCCCGAAGGAAATCTCACAATAAGAGGTGTTTCGTTTACTTCAATGGATGTTTTCTGGGCAATTTTGCTTGGTTCAATTGTTGGAGCCATCATGTCTGTTGTAACAGAATATTACACAGCAATGGGTAAGCGTCCGGTTCAATCCATTGTAAATCAGTCGTCCACAGGACATGCGACCAACATCATCGGCGGGTTATCGGTCGGAATGGAATCAACCGTAATTCCTACGCTGGTTCTTGCAGCAGGTATTTTTATCAGTTACGAATTCGCGGGTTTATACGGTGTGGCCATTGCCGCTGCCGGAATGATGGCTACAACGGCCATGCAACTTGCCATCGACGCTTTCGGTCCAATCGCAGATAATGCAGGAGGTATAGCCGAAATGGCGCATTTACCGGAAGAGGTACGGGGCCGTACAGATGTTCTGGATGCGGTAGGAAACACCACAGCTGCATCCGGAAAAGGTTTTGCAATTGCTTCTGCAGCGCTTACATCGCTTGCACTTTTCGCCGCTTTTTGTGGTGTTGCAGGTATTAATTCCATCGACATTTACAAGGCTAATGTGCTTGCAGGTCTTTTTGTTGGAGCAATGATACCGTTCATTTTCTCATCTCTGGCCATTGCGGCAGTGGGGCGTGCAGCTATGAAAATGGTAGAAGAAGTTCGTCGTCAGTTCCGTGAAATTCCGGGCATTATGGAAGGAACCGCCAAACCGGAATATGACAAATGTGTAGCGATTTCTACCGAAGCATCAATTCGTGAAATGGTTGCCCCAGGTTTAATTGCGCTTTTAGTTCCGGTTGTAGTTGGGTTCCTTTTTGGGCCTGAGGTATTGGGTGGAACGTTGGCAGGCGTTACGGTTTCTGGTGTTTTGATGGGTATTTTCCAAAACAATGCAGGTGGAGCCTGGGATAATGCGAAAAAATCTTTTGAGAAAGGTGCTGTGATCAATGGTGTGACTTACTATAAAAAGTCGGAACCGCATAAGGCAGCTGTAACTGGTGATACCGTTGGAGACCCATTTAAAGATACTTCCGGACCATCCATGAACATTCTGATCAAATTAATGTCTATCGTTTCTCTGGTTATTGCTCCGCATATCGCCGTTACTACCGCAAGCCACGGAGGAGATCAGGTGATTGAAGAGATCATTGAAGCCAATATACCGATGGTGGAAACAGCAATACTTGATCTGAACGGAACCAAACTGAATATTGCAGCTTCTGGTAATCCTGTGGAATCTTCCCTTCTGGATTTTATTAAGTCGGACAAAACCGCTGACAAGGAAACCTGGTTTGATTTTGACCGTCTGTTGTTTGAAACAGGCAGCGATAAGTTAAAGCCTGAATCTCAGGAACAACTTGAAAACGTAGCGGAGATATTGAAGGCTTATCCATCAGTCAACGTAAAACTTGGAGGATATACCGACAATACCGGCGATTCGGTCAACAATCTTAAACTTTCGACCGACCGCGCTTCATCAGTTAAAAAATCTCTGACCGATCTTGGAATTGATAAAGCGAGACTTGAATCGGAAGGATATGGAGAAGAGCATCCAGTTGCTTCAAATGATACTGAAGAAGGTAGGGCACAAAACCGCAGAATTTCGATTCGGGTTACTAAAAAGTAATTGGCAATTATAAGAAAAGATAGCCTGCATGAACTGAATCTGTTCGTGCAGGCTATCTTTGTTAGTTGAATTTCTTTTTCAAATAGTCGAGTGAGAGTTTGTATGCATCTGCGGTCGCAACCGGATCGTGTTTCGGATTACTTGGATTTGCAAATCCGTGAACCGCATCGTACATTTTAATTGTAACACTCTTTCCGGCGGTCTTCATATCTTTCTCAAACTGAGCCACAACCTCCGGCGATATGCCCTGATCCTGACTTCCAAATATTCCCAGAACATCCGTTTTGAGTGTCTTTAATTTTTCAACGTCTTTTTCAGGACTTCCGTAATACATCACACATCCAACCGATTTATCCTGTTCCAGGATTGCGCTTTGCAGAGAAAGCATTCCACCAAAACACCAACCGATAGAAGCAATTTTGGCATCTTTTCCTGCATAACCAATCGCTCCCTTCTGAATAGCGGCAAGACGTTCCTTAGAAGCAGATTGCACCAGTTTACCGGCCTCTTCACGTGTGGTACCTACTTTCCCATCATACATATCTACCGCCAGTACATTCACATCGCCAAGGTCTTTGTGCAATTTGGCAGACTCCTGTTTGATGTGATCATTCAAACCCCACCATTCCTGGTACACCAAAAGCCACTTGTTGGACTTTTTTGGTGACTTCAAAAAGAATCCCGAAGCTTTTTGCCCGTCTGGCGTTTCGAAACTCACAGTTTCTCCTTCTCCCTGATAATGAAAAGGTAAAGGAACCTCATGCAACATCTGAAATGCCGGATCACCGGCCAGGGCAGACATGGCATTGGCTGTAACGGGTGTATGACAAATTGGAATCGAGGTGGTATTATCATTTTTTTCAGGAACGTAAAAATTCAACAGAAAAAACGTAACCAGCATGAACATTGATTTCATAAAATTGTTTGATTTGAAGTTTTACAGTGGGAAAATTTTGCTTTGGAAGAATAAATGTAGCCAAATTTTTATGCGGACAAAAATTGTCAGAATTATGTGATGTTTTGTTGGTGATTGCACCTTTGTTGTTGTAACAAGTTGTGCGATATAATTATATTGTTCAATTATTGTACTTATTAGAAAACAGGAACTTAAACCATTATTATGGCCGTTTAGTCTACATTAAGTTCTATTTTAATTCATGAGTCGCAAACGATATTCCTTCATAATTCTAATCCTGGGTTCATTGGCAACAATCAGCCCTTTTTCAATTGATATGTATCTGCCTGGTTTTCCGACCATTGCCAGGGATTTGAATACGACAATTGATAAGGTACAGTTATCTCTGACGAGTTATCTGATAGGAATTTGTTTGGGACAGATTTTATACGGTCCGCTTCTGGATCGATTCGGCAGGAAAAAACCGCTCTATGCAGGTTTGGTACTTTATGTTATTGCAAGTATTGGATGTGCGCTTACCTCTTCGGTAGATTCGCTCATTATGATGCGTTTTTTTCAGGCGATGGGTGGTTGTGTAGGTTTGGTAGCATCTCAGGCATTGGTAAGTGATATATTTCCTTCCGATAAAAGAGCGGAGGTTTTCTCCCTCATCACGCTGGTTATTGCCGTTTCTCCGATGATTGCCCCGACTGTTGGCGGATATGTAACAGTTGGTTTTAGCTGGCACTGGTTGTTCATCATTTTAGCAGGTATTGTTGCAGTGATGATAGCCGGAATCTACTTTTTCCTGCCAACAGGTCAAATGCCGGACAGGTCTGTATCTCTTAAACCGAAATCTGTTCTGGGAAGCTACTATACCGTAATCAGTCAGCCGCAATTTTTGATATATACCCTTGCAGGTGGATTGGCAACTGCCGCTCCGTTTGCCTACATTTCTGGTTCTGCTGATGTTTTCATGAACCTTTATAAAGTGACAGAGCAGCAGTATGGCTGGATATTTGGCTTGCTGGCATTTGCCATGATCGGTTCAACCCAATTGAATCACTTTCTTCTGAAAAAATTCAAAAGTCAGGAGATCATCCAGGTGACACTCATTTATCAAAGCATTGTTGGTTTGCTGCTTATCGTCGGTGTTTACAACAACTGGTATAGCTTGCTGGGTTTAATTGCGATGATGTTTGTTTTTCTTACAGGACAAGGTCTTACGGGTCCCAATACATCGGCACTTTCTCTGGCACCTTTCAGAAAACATACCGGAAGTGCTTCGGCGTTGATGGGAAGCTGGCGTATGGGAGCTGGTGCGATTATCTCCGCAATCGTGAGTGTTTTACACAATAACACCGCCATGCCCATGGTAGGCATGATGGCGTTCTGTTCTATCGGTGGGCTCGTTATCCTCTATTTTGGTAATACAACAGTGCTCCAACGTGCTTCAAGCGAAAACGTAGAGGATAAAGTTTCGGTGTTGCTGTAAGTGATTGGCGATCAATATAATGTGTCAACTTATCGGATAAAGGGAATAATTAACAGGATCAGAATTACAATCGGTAAGGTAATGAACAATGATGCAAGGCCGACGTTCCCTAATGCTCTCCAAACTGAGAATTTCTGAGCTTCGGAAATTCCAATTATCCAAAGACAGATTGTCCAGATACCAAGGATAACTTCAAGAGTGGAAATTGTAGTCAATAGTACTTCAGTAAATTGAGTTGGTTCAAAACTAAGTTCTTTGGAAAATGCATCTTGACCCAAAATGACTATTTTCATCAGTACAAATGCAAGTGATAAAATAGACGGAACAGAGGACCAAGCCAGAACGAGTGTTATTTCTCCGCTTTTTGCTTTTCCATGAAGCCATTCATTCCCAATCCAGCGAACCAAATGCGAGGTAAAGCGCAACAGCATATATCCAAAAAATCCTCCAACAAGAGGCGCAAGGATTAGTATAGTTATCAGTGAGTCGTTGTCTCCCGCATTGCGCACTTCCGACCGTTCAAAAGCTTTACCGATGGCAGCAAGGACCAAAAGGATGTGAACGTGCTTTTTTGGAGCATAATCCAGCAAATAGCGAAACACTTTTCTTGGCTTTGTCCAGATCAGTGTAAATAAGTCAGGTTCAGTAAAGTCGTTAATGCTAAAATCTTCTTTCATCTAGGGTTGATTGGAGGGTTTTATAGTTCTTTTTAAGGCAACTGGCAAATGGCGTTGTATAACATTTTTATATAGCGTTCCCTGTCAATATCATAAACCACCTCTACATTCGGCTCCTTTCCCGTTACGTCGTAAAAATCAACAACGGTTGTTCCGGTTGTGAGCGTGCCGTTAATTTCCACATCTACGAAGCAAGGTTTACTTGTAAACATTTCTGGTTCTATAAGCCAGGCAATGGCACAAGGGTCGTGAAGTGCGGCTCCTCCATCCAGTTCGGTGCGGTTTGTTCTGTAAAATATGGAGAAGAAATCCATCAGATCAGCCGCAGCCTTGCCGGTATTATTTCCAATTGAGCGCAACAGATCAATATCTTTTTGAAATACCAGCGCTTTGTGTGTTACATCCAGGCCGCACATCGTGATGGGAATCCCGCTCTTGAAAACAAGGTGGGCTGCTTCCGGATCTGCAAAGATGTTGAACTCAGCAAGAGGCGTCATATTTCCCCGGAAAATACCACCACCCATGAGTGATATACGCTCAATTTTATCTTTCAAATGAGGATAAGCCAGTAAGAAGGTCGCAATGTTGGTCAGCGGTCCGGTTGGAACGATAGTGATTTTTTCTTCACTGGATCTCAATATCGCAGCAATTCCTTCAACAGCCGATAAGGCCTGAGCTTCAAATGCCGGTTTGGGCAGGGCAGGGCCGTCTAGTCCGGTTTCGCCATGTACATAATCGGCGATGATCAGGTTTCTGAACAAAGGTTTCTCAGCTCCACGGAATACCGGAACATTGGCACCGATTAGCGTGAGAATTTTCAAAGCATTGTTCAGCGTCTTTTCCTGCGTCTGATTTCCGGCAGAAGTAGTAACTGCCTTGATGTCAAATTTGCCGCTTCCAAAAGCCAGCATCAGCATCAGCGCGTCGTCGTGACCTGGGTCGCAGTCTATTATAATTGGGATTTTCATATGTTTCGTAGCGTAAAATGCTATCAGTTTAGTTCGTGTAAATAGGGTGCTGAACTTTGAGCGCCCATTCTGGTTACGGATATCGCCGCGGCTTTATTTGCAAACTGGCATGCCGGGACAAAATCCTCGCCTCTTGCCAGGGCTGTTAACAACGCACCGTTGAATACATCGCCCGCAGCTGTGCTGTCCACAGATTTAACTTTTTCGGCTGGTATCGTTTCGTTGTTTTCACTATTCATAAAAAACACTCCTTCTTTTCCCAAAGTTATCAGCACATTCTGAACTCCTTTTTTTAACAGATTATCGCCCGCCTGCTGCAACTTTTGAGGGGAATCCGGCTTAATGCCAGTCAGGATTTCTGTCTCCGTTTCATTTGGTGTAATGAGGTATATCTTTTTCAGCAAATCATCATCAAGGCTGGCAGCGGGAGCCGGGTTTAATATTAGCTTTATATTCAACGCATCACACTTTTCAATCACAAACCTGACCGTTTCCATCGGGATTTCCAGTTGAATCAACGCATAATCAACGCCGTCAAAAACTTCGTCAGGTAAATCTGATTCTTTCAAATCCATATTTGCACCGGAAGCTACCACTATTTGGTTTTCTCCTGATGCTGCAACGGTAATAAGTGCTACGCCCGAGGCTGATTCTTGTGAAACGCTGGCAAAACTTATATCCAGCCCTTCTTTTTTGAATCCTTCCAGGGCTTGCTGACCGAAAATATCCTTTCCGGTTTTGGTTACAAAGCGAACATCTGCACCTAATCTGGCCGCGGCCACCGCCTGATTAGCTCCTTTTCCTCCCGGATTCATCAGGAAAGTACCGCCTAAAACGGTTTGTCCCGGTTTTGGGAATTCCTCCGTTTTAACCACCATATCGGTGTTTGAGCTACCTATTACAAGTACCTTTTTAGTCATTGGTTTCTTCGTTTTTTTCTAAGTGAGTGCCGGTCAACCAAGATCCCTAATCCAAAGTGATGCGGATAATTGTAGGCCTTTTGTCCGGTTCTTTTAGCAATGTCAATTACAGCACGTTTCACTTCCGGGAAACTTTCTGTATCGTGAAAAATCGTGCAGTCACTATGCCTGGCAGCCCATAATCCGCATTCAAAAGTCTCCTTGTAATTGTGTACAATGTCCACATGCGCAAGATCATACCTGCTCGTATCCTTAATGATCCAGTCTTTGTAATCCGACTTTACAAGTTCGATATTGGGATAAGCCAGTAATGATTTTTTGGTCTTTTCGTAATGCGCTTCCTTGTTGTCCGTATGTTCATCACCTTCAAAAGTATCAATTCCTGTTACCTGTTTAAAATAGTTGGAAAACGCAACACTGGAAAAACCAAATTCAACGCCAAATTCTATACACCTATCCTGACTGAGGCCAAATCGTTTAATCAAATCGTCAATAATCAATTCCAATCCTTTCCAGGCAGAAACGATATCGATCATTTTTTCAGGAGTAGTCAGATGTTGCGGATGGTAAGCTCTGGGTTCTTTCAGGAACTGGTTTCTAACAAGGGTTATAAAATCCATTTAAAAAAGTTTATGAGTTTTAGAAATGCCATATCTCGGTTGAAACGACAAGTTATAAATTGTTTTGAGGAAACACATTACATTCACTTTTACATGAACGTACCTTGTTGCTTACATTTCAGCTGCTGCCTGCTTATTAAAACGTTGGTTTTTTCTATCTTGTTGTCATATTAAAACAGAGAAAAACTTATGTATAAATTTCTAATTTTTGCCATAGCAATCGGTATGGCAATGCAGTCGTGTAAGCAGAAAACGTCTGACGAAAAAGCCTCGGGCTCTGTAAAGGAGGTTTTTGATAATTATTACGAAGAGCGACTTCCGTTGTATCCGCTGGAAGCTACAATGAATGGAGACAGCCGTTACAACGATCGCATGTCCGACGACCTCACAGCAGCGGGTAAGGCAAAGCTGGTTGCATTTTATAAAAAGTATCAGACAGAACTCGCCAAATACGACCGGGAGAAGCTTTCGGATGAAGAAAAGGTAAGCTGGGATTTGCTGCAATGGGAATGCAATGTAAACCTGGAAGGATTGTCTTATCCAACGGAGTTGCTACCGCTCAACCAGATATTCTCTACACATTTGATGGTGTCCCAAATGGCAGGAGGTACAAGTTTGCAACCGTTCAAAACCGTAAAGGATTACGAAAACTGGCTCAAAAGAGTGGACGGATTTGTGGTTTGGTGTGATACAGCGATGGTGAATATGCAAAAAGGAATGAAACTGGGGTACGTTTTGCCTGAACCTCTGATTCAAAAGATGATTCCACAACTGGCAGGAATGGATCACGGACCGGTGAAGGATCATTTGTTTTATGCGCCTGCGAAAAATTTCCCAACTACGTTTTCATCCGACGAAAAAGGTAAACTGGAAAAGGAATATGCTGCAATGGTTGAAAGCAAGATTATTCCAACTTTCAAAAAAATGCATGATTTTGTAAAAAATGAATATCTGCCAGCAGGAAGAAAGACTGCCGGTTTTGATGCGCTTCCAAATGGCGCTGCGATATACAATTACTACATCAAGTACTTTACGACTACCGAAATGACCGCCGATGAAATCCATAAGATCGGCCTTGGGGAAGTGGATCGCATTTCAAAGGAAATGGAGCTGGTGAAGGAGCAGGTAGGTTTTAAGGGTGATTTAAAATCGTTTTTCAACGATGTGCGCAATAACAAAAAACTGATGCCTTTTACCAAGCCGGAAGAAGTGATTGCGAACTTCAATAAGATTCATGAAACAATGAAACCGAATCTGAAAAAGCTGTTTGACCTTACGCCAAAGTCGGCTTTTGAAGTAAGAAGAACAGAAGCGTTCAGAGAAAAATCTGCTTCGGCAGAATACAATCCGGGGCTTGCAGATGGTTCCCGTCCGGGTGTGTTTTATGTTCCCGTTCCTGATGCCAGGACCTACAATATTGTATCGGATGAAAGTTTGTTTCTGCATGAAGCCATTCCAGGGCATCATTATCAAATATCGCTTCAACAGGAAAACAAAGATCTGCCGGAATTCAGGAAAAACTTATGGTATAGCGCCTACGGCGAGGGCTGGGCACTTTATTGCGAATCATTGGGCAAAGAACTTGGCTTATATACCGATCCATACCAATATTTTGGCATGCTAAGCGCCGAAATGCACAGAGCCATCAGGCTTGTGGTGGATACAGGTTTACATTCCAAAGGCTGGACGCGCGAAAAGGCGATTCAATATTCGCTCGACCACGAAGCAGAGTCGGAGGAGAGTATTACCGCGGAAATTGAAAGATACATGGCAGGAGGAGGACAGGCACTTTCATATAAGATCGGTCAGTTGAAAATTCGCCAGCTGCGTTCCAAAGCGGAACAGGATCTGGGAGATAAGTTCAACATTCGTGAATTCCACAATCTGGTACTGGAATCAGGTTGCGTACCTCTCAAACTGCTTGAAGACAAAGTAAATGTCTGGATTGCTTCAAAAAAATAAATTTAGCCCCGGTCGTAAATGATCGGGTTTTTCTTTGAAAGAAGAAGTTTCGCCGATGATAAGTGCGACTGGAATTAACATGTTGAGGGCGCCTATTTTGCAAGAAACCAGCACAGAACAGGATAGTTGCGTGTTTCAGTAATGAGTATATTGCTTAGTAATATTCACTTTTTTAGTTAATTATTTATATTGCTAAAATTGGAAGCCCTGTTTACTGTTGGTTGCTATGTATAAACTTACCTGCCTTATTCTTCTGTTTTGCGGCTTTGTAATCTCGATTCAAAGTTGTTCCAATGACTCGTCCGGTGACGTGCAGGAAGAAAAAATACCGGAGCAGATCAGTTATAATTTCGATATACGCCCAATATTGTCGGATAAATGCTTCGTTTGCCATGGTCCGGATGCCAACAAGCGGGAGGCCGGTTTACGGCTTGATGTTGCAGAAAGCGCTTTCCAGGCACTCAAAGAAAATCCTGCTGCGCATGCACTTGTGGCCGGAAAGCCGGAGTTGTCGCATGCCTATTTACGGATGACAACCAAAGATACTTCGTTGCTCATGCCTCCGCCTTCTTCTAATCTGAAACTTACTGCCCATGAAATCAGCCTGATAGACAAATGGATCAGACAGGGTGCCAAGTATGAAAAACACTGGGCATTTGTAGCTCCAAAGAAACCGGCTCTGCCAGAAGTTGATCGTACGGAATGGCCAAAAAATGAGATAGACTATTTCGTTCTACAAAAGCAGGAGCAGAAAGGAATGGAGCCCAATGAAGAATCGGACAAGGAGAGGCTGCTAAAACGGTTGAGTCTGGATATTGTAGGTCTGCCTCCTACACTGAAAATGATGGACGATTTTTTAGCTGACCAAAATCCGAAAGCTTATGAAAAAATGGTTGATCAACTTCTTGCCAGACCAGAATATGGTGAGAAAATGGCGATACATTGGCTCGACCTGGCCAGATATGCGGATTCCCACGGTTATCAGGATGATGGATACCGTACGCAATGGCCATGGCGGGATTGGGTAATTCATGCTTTTAACAAAAATATGCATTACAATGATTTTGTGACCTGGCAATTGGCAGGAGATCTTATTCCCAATGCCAGCAAGGAACAGATACTCGCAACGGGATTTAACAGAAATCATAAAATAACGGAAGAAGGAGGCGTAATTCCGGAAGAATACAGGATCATGTATGTAACAGACCGTAACGATTTGTTCGGCAAAGGTTTACTCGGCGTAACGCTTGAATGCGCTCACTGCCACGATCATAAATATGATCCGTTTTCTCAGAAAGAATATTACCAGATGTTCGCCTTCTTTAATAATGTAAATGAAGTGGGAATAGAATCGGTGATCGGAGGTCCGGAGACTTACGCTAAGAGGCCGTTGATGGAGATCAGCAATGAGGACGTTAAAAGTATACTGAAATTTGTGAACAAGGCAGATACCAACCGGCTCATTGTGTCGGTGATGGGCGATCTTGACTCAACCAGAAAAACCCATGTGCTCAACCGCGGGGTTTACGACGCGCCGGGCGAAGAGGTGCAGGCAGGTACGCCGACATCCATTCTGCCATTCAATAGTAAGTATCCAAAAAACAGATTAGGGCTTTCTAAATGGCTTTTTGATAAAAAAAATCCATTGACTGCACGTGTATATGTTAACATTCTCTGGCAGGAATTCTTTGGAAAAGGTATCGTTAAGACTTCCGGCGATTTTGGTATGCAGGGAGAATTGCCATCACATCCGGCATTGCTTGACTGGCTTGCGGTCGATTTTATGGAACATAACTGGGATGTAAAACGATTGGTGAAGCAAATGGTTACCTCTGCGACTTACCGACAGTCGGCGGTGATAAGCAAAGAGAAACTTGCAAGAGATCCCGACAACCTGTTGCTGGCGCGTGGATCAAGATATCGGTTACATGCTGAATTCATTAAAGACCTGGTTTTAGCTAGCAGCGGCTTGCTAAACAAAACAATTGGCGGACCTAGTGTAAAACCCTACCAGCCGGCTGGATTGTGGGAAGGTGCGACTTCCGGGCGCGGATTACTGTCCGTATACAACCAGGATCATGGGAGTAATCTATACCGACGAGGCATGTATACGCTGATCAAACGCACAGTGCCACCGCCAACCATGGGCATTTTTGACGCGAGTAACCGGGATCTTTGTGAGGTGAAAAGGGCGAAGACAAACACTCCGTTGCAGGCGCTTGTGATGATGAATGATCCTGCTGTCTTGGAAGCTTCAAGGGTATTGGCTGCGAGTTTATTACAAGAAAAAAATACGCAGGAGGAAAAGATCCGAAAGGCATTCAGGCTCATTGTTTGTCGTAACCCGACGGAAAAAGAGCTGACCTTACTGACCAATTATTTTGATACACAGCTGAAAAAAATGACAGATGCGACGGCTGGTAAAATGACTGCGGTGGGTGAATATCCAATGACCAAGAATATTGACAAAAAAACATTAGCAGCTTTGATGCGCGTGGTATCGACGATTTATAACCTCGAAGAGACCATCACGAAATCGTAAGTAGCTGTTAGCTCTCAAATAAGTACAGCATTGATGATGATTAAGAAGATATCAAATCACCTTACAAGCAAAACAAAGCTAACAGCCAGTCGCTAACAGCTATAAGTTATGGAAAAGGAAATATTAGAACATGGCTTTAATTTCAACAGAAGACGCTTTTTATCTTCAATGAGTCTGGGGATTGGCGGTGTCGCTCTGGGTTCATTGTTAATGCCCGATCTGTTTAAGAGCAACGGGATGCAGGACGACGCGCTCGCTCCCGGGATTCCGCATTTCGCTCCCAAAGCCAAACGTGTCATTTACCTTTTCCAAAATGGTGCGCCTTCTCAGCAGGAATTGTTTGACTACAAACCCAAACTCCGGGATTTGTTGGGTCAGGAAATTCCGCCATCGGTGAGAGGTTCTCAGCGTTTGACGGGCATGACAGCCAATCAGGCATCTTTTCCGCTGGTAGGTTCCTTTGTCGATTTCAAACAATATGGTGAATCCCGTGCATGGGTAAGTGATTTAATGCCCTATACAGCCAAAATTGTTGATGATCTTTGCTTTGTGAAGTCTATGTACACGGAGGCGATTAACCACGATCCGGCTTTGACATTTTTGCAAACGGGTTCGCAGCAGGGCAACCGCCCAAGTATGGGTTCATGGCTGAGTTATGGGCTTGGAAATGAGAATAAAAATCTTCCAAATTTTACCGTTTTGCTTTCGCGTGGGGTTGGGAACGGACAGGGTGTCTATTCCAAATTATGGTCTAATGGCTTCCTGGATTCTGTGCATCAGGGTGTTCAGTTCAGCAAAGGTGAAGACCCTGTTCTCTATTTGCGTGATCCGGATGGAATGGATAGAACCGACAGAAGAGATATGCTCGACAATCTCTCTCAATTGAATGAATTATCTTATCAGGAATTTGGTGACCCGGAAATAACTGCCAAAATAAAGCAGTACGAAATGGCTTACCGGATGCAAACCGCCGTACCGGAAGTAATGGATCTTTCGAGAGAATCGGATGACATTATTAAACTCTATGGACCAGACTGCCTCGTTCCGGGTACGTACGCGGCGAATTGTCTGCTTGCGCGAAAGTTGTCTGAAAACGGCGTACGCTTTGTTCAGTTATACCATCAGGGATGGGATCAACACGGAAATTTACCTTATGAAATTACCAAACAGGCGAAAGATGTAGATCAGGCTTCGGCGGCTTTGGTGACAGACTTAAAACAAAGGGGACTTCTCGACGAAACCCTGGTGATTTGGGGAGGGGAATTTGGGCGCACCAGTTACACTCAAGGGAAACTTACAGCGGACAACTACGGACGTGACCATCATCCACGCTGTTTTACGATCTGGATGGCTGGCGGCGGCATTAAACCGGGAATGGTATATGGCGAAACGGATGAGCTTGGATACAACATTGCCAGTAATCCGGTGCACGTACATGATTTTCAGGCCACGGTACTTCATCAGTTGGGACTTGATCATGAAAAGCTGATTTTCAAACATCTGGGAAGGCGTTATCGTCTCACCGATGTGTCTGGAAAAGTGGTTAAGGATATATTGACCTGATTTTCAGTCACTAATTAAAACTATGTTGCCTCCTTTGAATGTAATCGTAGATAAGTAATGCACATAAAATTGAAGAAGTTTGCTGGCCAGCTTCTGTTCGCTTCCAATGTTTTTATCGCATTTTTACTGTTTTTTGAGAACCAACTGGTCATTCCGGTTTGGCTGCAAACGGTTGGCAGAATGCATCCGCTGATTCTGCACTTTCCGATTGTCATTCTACTCATTGCCATGCTGCTAGAGTTTTTCAGGTTTAAGCCTGAAAATTTTAATAACCAGTTTTACCGGAATTTTTCACAAAACCTGTTGCTGGTCGGAGCCCTTTTTGCTGCGGTTACTGTTATCATGGGGCTATTTCTATCGAGAGAGGAAGGTTACGGAGGTGAAACACTTACCTGGCACAAATGGACTGGTGCCGGCATTTTCTTCCTCGCTTCGTTCATTTACTGGATTCGGAATAACAATTGGTATAAAGCTCCCGCTGCGAAAGTGGGGGCAATGCTCACAGTGATTGGGCTCATACTCACAGGTCATTATGGTGCCGCGCTAACGCATGGAGATAATTTTATTTTTGAACCTATACTGGCTCAGCAACAGGCAAATTCAGTCCCGCTGGAAGAGGCAGTTGTTTACAATGATATCATTCGTCCCATTTTCGAACAAAAATGTGTGAGCTGTCACAATCCTGATAAATTAAAAGGGGAATTGATTTTGTCCGATCCCACTTCGATCAAAAAAGGAGGGAAGTCGGGGAAGTTGTATGTGCCGGGCAATCCTGCGATGAGCCTGCTTTTGCAACGGGTGCATTTGCCGGTAGAGGACAAAAAACATATGCCGCCGTCAGGGAAGGCGCAATTGACCCCGGAAGAGGTGATTCTGTTGTCGTTATGGGTAAAACAGAATTCTGATTTCAATAAAAGGGTTGTTGATTTACCTGAAAAAGATTCACTGAGAATGATAGCTTCTTCCAGGCTTAAACCCGCGGAAGTAACGGAATCTTATGATTTTAGTGCAGCCGATGACAAGACGATCACAAAGCTGAACAATGATTACCGTACCGTTGCCCCGCTTGCAAAGGAATCACCGGCGCTTTCTGTAAACATATACAATCAGAACGCTTTCAGTTCAAAACAACTAGAAGAACTAAGCGAAGTAAGTGAACAGATCGTGTCTTTAAATCTCACCAAAATGCCGGTTAAGGATGAGCATTTGAAGCTCATCGCCAAATTTGTAAACTTGCGGAGGCTTGATCTTAACTTTACCGGGGTTACTGGAAAAGGTCTGAATGAACTGTCTGGCTTAAAACATCTTAAATATCTGACCTTATCCGGGACACTGGTGAATTATGCAGACTTAGAAAAGGTAATCTCAACCTTTAAAGGGTTAAGATCTGTGACGTTGTGGAACACCCCACTAACTGCCGATCAATTGGCAAAGCTTCAAAATAGCAATCGCGATATCAGGTTTGTAGGAGGTTTTAAGGATGACGGAAAAGATCCGCTCAAACTGAATACGCCACAGCTTAAAAACGAGTCGGTGATTTTTACGACATCAACACCATTGCAATTAAAACACCCCATTAAAGGTGTAGAGCTAAGATTCACGACGGACGGAACAGAACCGGACAGCAGTAGTTCCGCTATTTTTAGCAACAAGACAGTCCTGAAAAACAATGCAACTGTGAAAGTAAGAGCCTTTAAGCAGGGATGGTATGGAAGTGATCTGGCGACTTTCAACTTCTATAAAAGTACATTCAAACCCGATAGTCTCAGGTTGCTTTTTCCACTCAACCGTGTTCATCAGGCGGAGGGAGCTCATACTTTTTTTGATAAAAAATTGGGTGACATTGGTGCAAATAACCCTGCATGGGCCAATAACTGGGGAGCTGTCAGGGACAATGATATGGTGCTGCTCTCACAGTTTTACAAACCTGTAACTGTGTCGTCGGTAGGCCTGCGCTATATGATTGAAGAAGATACTGGCATTTTTCCTCCCGCAGCAGTGGAAATATGGGGAGGAACAGATCCGGGAAAGCTGCGACTACTCACCACAATGAAAGCTTCTCTTCCTGCTAAGGGTGATAAGCCGGTCATTAAATTTCTGTCAGGCAGTTTCAAGCCAGAGACGATCACGTATCTTAAAATAGTTGGTAAGCCGGTCGTAGAAATTCCTGAATGGCACCGTAACAAAGGGAAAAGAGCGCTTCTTCTGGTTGACGAAATGTTTATTAATTAGTGTGCGTTGACCGGGTTGGAATCCGGAATAAAATGCGTTGTAAAAGGGCGATCAGATAAAAAATTATGCTTACCTGATCCCCCTTTATTCTTTCTGTTTATGTACTTCTGGCTATCGACAACAGGGTGTTATTCTGGCGCATTTACAGTGGCAATATTAACAATTGGCCAAACGCCCGGTCTTGGAACACTAACCCCTTTTGTCATTCCTCTTGTTTGTGCATCGCCCCCGAAATAGTACAGCGGCCAGCCTTTGTAAGTTACCTGCTTTTTGCCGAAGACGTCAATTGTACCAAATGAAGCTTTATCCATTCCTGTTGGAAGATCTTTTAATTCAGCAGTGAAGATGGGCCAGCTAGCGTCATGTGCCGCATCATTATTGGTGAAATTGTTTTTGTTTTTCTTGTCATTTACAAAAGCATAAAGTGTGCGGCCCATGTTGTCCACAAAAAACTGAGTAGCTCCTGTACCTTCCTTATAGTCGCCCAGATAAGATTTTCCATCATTTCCTATCAATTGCGCACTGGCGATCATAGCAGAATAAGTCGTTTTGGCGGCAAACCATATCTTGCCAACATCGTCACCCTTAACGTCAGCGGCAGTAACATCATCTTTAAAATAGTATAATGGCCAACCCTTGTATGTCGCCTGTGGTTTTCCATCTGCACCAGTAATTATAGCAAAATCGGCTGCGGTAAGGCTTGGGTCCACGTTTAACTTTGTTTTGGAGTAAATTGGCCAGTTGGTTAGGCATACTCCCGTGCAGGCAGATTTACCGTCAACATCTCTGCTGAAGATGTACAATGTTCTTCCTGCCGAGTCGGCCAGGACGTTCCCCATTGTGGTAGATTTAATGGTAATGTTAAATACAGGATCAGGTGTAACGGGATCCGGATCGCTGTCTGAACAAGACAGGCTGACAAGCATCACAAAAGCAGCAACCAGGTGAATGGGTGAATTGAACAATTTCATTGGGATGTAAATTTTTTGTTAGAAATGAATTGGTTTTTTAATGAATACGAAGGTTGATGGGAACGGGTTGCGTGGAGGTGGGAGGATATGTCCTTTTTAATGAACAAACACCTTTGATAAAGAGTAAGAAAAAGCGGAAAGCCTGTGTGGTGAAAATAATTGTCCGGGCATAAAAAAAGAGCATGAAATTAAGATCTCATGCTCTGTGGCAGGCCGCATTTTAAAGATACTTTTAATACGCTGTCAGGGGCAGCGCATCATCTGTATGAAAACGGGTTGTCAGTATTATGATTTAAAAATCGTCGTCATCGTCGTCGAGTTCAGAACCCAGGATGTCTAAATCGTCGTCGATCTGGTCCTCATCAATGTCCTTGTCTTCCCAGCTGTCGTCATCATCGTCAGCAAGTTTTTCCTTACCCAGAAATTCAGGATCGATTTCTTCATCTTTGAGGCCACGACGAAAAATGGCATCCGAATCCAGATCATCTCCTGGTAGGTCGTCATCATATAAATCGTCATCATCGTCACCAAATGGTCCCATGTTGTTTCAGATTTTAGTTGAATAAATTTTATTGTATAGAAGAATTTGAGTGCAATTTAATTCATGGTTTACGAATTGTATAGACCTGATGCCAAAAAACATTCATAGTTTTTTAGCAATGAAAATTATCTTCATATACGTTTGAGTATTAACCTGTGTATTCAGAGCTTTTTAGCTTAATAAATATAACCATAAGTTTAATCTCATTTTTCACTCATTAATTTTATTTCATGCAAAGATTTTTCTTACAGGTAGCAGGTGTGCTTACGCTGACAGCCGGATTGACCGCTTTTATTGTCACGGAAGAACAAAAACGCAGTACCGGAACGGTGACAACTAAGGGACAGGCCATCGAAGCAAAGGAGTTGAAACTACCGGTTGGTTTTTCTGCTAAAGTACTTGGTACTGATCTTGGCGCGACGAGGCATATTGCGGTAGGGAAAAATGGAGACATCTATGTGAAACTTTCCAAACTGAAAGACGGGAAGGGTATTTATCTGTTGAGGGATGCCAATGGAGATGGAGCAATAGATGAGCAAAAGTTGTTTGCCAATTATCCGGGTACCGGCATTTTGATCAAAAATGGCTATTTGTACAGCTCTTCCAATAGTGCTGTGTATAGGTATAAACTGAATGATAAGGAGGAGATTCTCGATTTTGATAATCCCGAAAAAATTGTTGACGGACTTTTGGATCATGGAAGGGATAATGCTAAACCGCTCGCCATCGATAGCCAATCCAATCTTTATGTGACAATTGGGTCATACAGTGACAATTGCCGAGAGACGGGATCGGGAAAGGGAATGTCTCCATGTACCATATTGGATTCCGCCGGCGGTATCTGGAAATTTAATGCCAACAAGTCCGGTCAGACATTTAAAGATGGGACAAGGTATGCGACTGGTGTTAAAAATGCCGTAGGAATTGACTGGGATACGAAGTCAAACTCGCTTTATGCGACTGTGCACGGCCGTGGGAAATTTGACGATTTTTATCCGCAATATTACACGCCGAAACACAGTGCTGAGTTGCCGGCTGAAACTTTGTACAAATTAAAAGAGGGTGATGATGCGGGATGGCCATACATTTACTACGATCATTTCACGAATAAGAAGATGATGGCGCCTGAGTACGGAGGCGATGGTAAAAAGGTTTCAGGCGAGAAAGCCATAAATCCTGTTGCAGCATTTCCCGCACATCTGGGGCCCAATGCGCTGATGTTCTATACAGGAAATATGTTCCCTGCAAGGTATAAAAATGGTGCTTTTATTGCTTTCCATAGCCAGTCTGCTGAACTTAAAAAAGGTTATTTGGTAGCATTTGTCCCTTTTGTAAATGGCAAAGCCGGTAAATGGGAAATTTTTGCAGATAATTTCGCAGGAACGGATCTTGCCAAGCCGACCGGGCCGATTCAACATCGCCCATGCGGACTTGCTCAGGGACCAGATGGTGCACTTTATGTGACGGATGATCTTAACGGGACAATTTTTAAAATCGATTACAAGAAGAAGTGAGGAATTATTTCTTACAAAATGAAAGACCCGGCCGTGTTCTGAACAGGCCGGGTCTTTGTGTATAAGCCGGTGGAGTTTAGTTTGCCAATGGCTTGTAGCCTTTTTTTAGCAGTTCTTTTTCAGTTAGCTGAATCACATTCACATCAAGTTTGATGGGTGTCAGCGGGGTGTCTGTTGAATCGGTTTTAACACTTACGATTTTATCAACGACATCCATTCCCTGGAAAACCTGGCCGTACACCGTGTACTTGTCGTCGAGGCGCGCGAGTCCTTTTTTATCCTGAACGATGTATATCTGACATCCGGCCGACAGCATTTCAGGGTTATCGTCCCGACCTGCACCCACAGCTCCATATACGTGACGGATTTTGCTATTGAATTCCGGTTTCAGCAAATAAGGCGAGCCAGCAAACCCGGCCGGCGTGTCAGGGCAGCCACCCTGGGCAACGAAGTTGTTGATCACCCGATTGAAGGTCAACGAGTCCCAATAATTCTCATTGGCCAGTTTTATAAAACTCGCCTTGTGATTAGGCGTTTCGTCATAAAGCCAGAATAGAATTTCTCCAAGCGGTGTTTTAATTTGTCCGACAGGGTAGGTCTTGGCCTTTTGCGCAAAGGCTGAAAAGGATGCAAAAAGCATCATTGCTAATAGCAGGCGGTTTTTCATCAGGATTTCTGGGTTAACAGGTGTTTTATAAACTCATTCCGCCATCAACAAAAATGTTCTGGCCTGTTATAAAGTTACCTGCTTCCGAGCAGAGCAGCAACGCCATCGCTGCACAATCTTCCGTATTTCCTATTTTTCCTGAGGGAGTTTCCATTCTTTTATTAATCCGCTCTTCCGATTCCGGCACTTCTTCTTCAATTCGTGCAGTACCAATTACGCCGGGAGCCAGATTATTTACCGTAATACCTTTATCTGCCAGCTGCATGGCCATGTTCTGTACCAGATTTAACACGGCGGATTTGGTGGCGGCGTAGATCAGCATGTTGGGATGAGGTTTTATTTGCTGTACACTGCCAATTGTTAAAATACGACCCCATCCGGAGGCTATCATCTGAGGTGCAATGAGCTGGATTAATAGAAATGTTGATTTGAAATTCGTATTAAACTGTATGTCAATCTCATCTTCTTTGGTATCCTCCCACGTTGCCGGTAGTTGAACCGAAGCGTTGATGACCAGAATATCGATGGTTTTTACCATTTGCTGTAATCTATCAACCATATTAGGCACAGCTGCATTTTCGGATAAGTCACTTTGGATGAGCCAAACCCTGGATCCCAAAGTCCGGATCTCCTCCGCGACCTGGTCTGCTTCGTCTTTCTCGCTACGGTAGTGAATAATGATATCGGCTCCATATTCTGCCAAAGCAAGTGCAATTCCTTTCCCAATTCCCTGGCTCGAACCAGTTACCAGGGCTGTTTTTCCTTTAAGGTTAAATTTTTCAGCAATCATAAAGCAGGTGGTTTTTTAGAAAGGACCACATAATTTTTATGCCTGCCGGATCAATAAATAAATGATAGGTAACTATTTTTCTTTGCTGAACAAATAATTTCCACTTCCCTGTTTTAGTCTGAAAGTGCCTTCTCCCGGGTTGAAGTCCATGACAATGCCTGCCTGATCAAATACAAACTTGTCTTTGTCTGTTGGCGTGAGAGGGAACGCGCCCTGGCCGGTTGCCTGTGCAGTAAGTATGTTGTCGGTTTTGGTCACAGTCATTTTCAAGGGAATATCCTTGCTCGAATATAATCCGACGTACTTGTCCAGCTCTTCGGGCTTCAAAGTAATAGATTTAAATGACGGAATTGCGACAGGATTGTTGTAGCACGTACTTAGCAACGCAATCAGAACGTCGTTCAGAGGATAAGCAATGCCATTTGAACAGATCGCAACTGCATACTCTCCCGTTGGAAAATAGTAAGCAGAAGCCACAAAGCCATCAATAGATCCATTGTGGCCATAACCGGATTGGGAGTTGTATGGCACTTTAAACAGTCCCATTCCCAAATCGTCCTGAATGGTTTTCATTTGTTCCAGGCTGCTGGCTGAGGTAAGTTTACCTTGCAAAAGAGCAGTCATGAAAACAGTAAGCTCGGTGGGTGTGGAGATCAGCGATCCTGCACCACCTGGAATACTCAGATCCGTTTCGGGCTGTAATTCCCATTTTTGGGACATTTTATAGGAATAACTTTCTTGCTTTCCTGTGTCTGTTTTTCCGCCGTAGTAGGTTGCATTCAGGTTTAGTTTCGATGTGATCCGCGTTTTTAAGTTAGCGGAATAGCTCACTCCGGTAATTTTCTCAATGATATAGCCGAGCAAAACGTAGTTGGAATTACTGTATTCAGTTTTTGTATCAGGCTGGAAGTCAGGCTTTGCCGCGCTGATGATTGCCAGCATTTCTTCCGACGTTTTTGGCTTTGTCATGTACTCAAGATAGGCAGCATCATTGGTGAGACTGTGAATCCCGCTTCTGTGATTCAATAGGTTACCGATTGTGATCTTTGAAGAATTTGCCACAGTAGGGTAATATTTATCCAAAGTAGTTTTGAGTGAAAGCTTCCCTTCGTCAATGAGCTGGAAGATCATTGTTGCCGTGAAAGTTTTAGAAATTGAGCCAATTCTATATTTCGTCGCCGCGGTCGCCTTGATACTATCGGCAACAGAAGCGTAGCCAATTGTCCTTTGATAAAGCAACTTGTTGTTTTTTGAGATGGCGACACTTAACATGGCTTTGTTGTTTGCATCAAGCGTATCGAAAAAGCTATCAAGCTTGGCCGGATCAAATTGTTGGGCACAGCACAGATGTGTGAACAGAAAAAAAGCAGATAGGAGAAATGTGGAGAGTAATTTCATTGTGCAGTTCTATGATTTGAGTTCGAAGGTATGGTTTTCATAAGTTTCTATTTGCTGTCTGATTGTTTCGGGAATAAAAACGCTATGTTTTTTATCATAATCAAACACCACGAGGGTGGTGTAACCAGTGGTCGTGATTTCTTCTTTTCCGGCAATTTGCGCAACGATCATATAGCTGATCTCGAAACTCTTATTTCCCATTTTGCTAACTCTGACATAAACATGGGTTGGAGCCGGGTAAACGATCGGAAGGCGATAATCCACATAAGCGTTGGCAAGTATTGCACCAGTTTCTGTCCAGTTCCACTGACACACTTCCTGTAAATACTCGATCCTCGCTTGTTCAAAATAGGTGAGGTACAAGGCGTTGTTGACATGTCCCATTTGGTCCATATCGCTCCAACGCACTTCCAGTTTCATTTTGAACTTATATTTAGCTTTTTCGTCTTGCGTGTTTGCCATGAGGTTGTTTTTAGCTTTTCACCTTTGCAAATGCCCGTACAGGAAACGTACCTACGCCTTTAAATTTAGGAGGTACAGCACTAAAAAGATAGTCAGTTTCGGGCAACTGATCAAGATTGCACAAATGTTCGACAATAAGTATCTCAGAACCTAACAGAATGGTATGAACGGGACGGCTCTTTCCGTTGGTATCATCAATATTATGGCTATCAATCCCGACTAGTTTAACCTGGCAGTCGCGCAGGTATTCTGCGGCATCGTGGGTGAGGAAAGGATGATTTTCAAAGTATGCCTCCGTATTCCAGTGTTTTGCCCAGCCTGTATGCACAATAATCGCTTTACCTCGTATCTCTTTATTTTCAAAATACGATTTGCCAATTTCAATGGCGTTGGTTGCGTCAATGGTGATTGCATGCAGGTCTGCAAATGCTTCAAGTGCTATTTCCGAAAGATCTTTACCATCCTCATAACGGTGAAAGGGGCAATCGATGTAGGTTCCGGTGTTGCTGACCATTTCGATTTTGCCGATCTGGAACGTGGTTCCCTCGTCATATTTACCAACGGAATTTTCCCTGCTCAGAAAATCACAGATGACCGGTGCCGGCAAACCTTTGTAGGTTATAAGTCCGTCGAAAATGATGTGACTTAAATCAATAAGACTTTCTCCCGGAAGCTCTTCCGCTGCAACTCGCTTGTGGGCTTCCTGAATATACTTTTTATTAAGAATTTTTACCTTACCCACCATGAGTAACCTCAAATCGCTGACAATATAGTCTGCTAAAAATGCGTCAGAAATTTCTCTTCCGGCAATATCCAGCCTGAAATCCTGCCCTTGTATGCCGCCACCATTGGTGAATTCTATTTCAAAATCAAATACAACTCTATAATCCATATACTCAATGTGAAGCTGTTGTTTCCAAAAATAATGAAAGCCCGGAACAAACCCATACGTACCAGTCATTCAAAAAAAAGCCTGATCGCCTCCATTGAGAGGCGATCAGGCGCGGATGATGACTTCATTTTATCTTAGAAGTCAGTATTGGCAGTCTTCAGGTTTTCTTCTTTGATCCAGATGTTGCGATACAACACATCGTGTCCTTCCGACTGTAATTTTAAACCTCCTGGTCTGTCGGTAATTCCCTTTCCTTTGTCATTCCCGCCATCCAGTCCGGAATTTGGCCCGCCCCAAACCTGGCTTATGGCATGGTTGGTATGCACTTTTTTGCCGTTGAAATATAACGTCACGACTGGCTGTTCAACTATTTTACCATCTTTGAACCGTGCCGCTCTAAACAGGATATCATACGAATTCCATTTGCCGACACCTTTATAAGCATGATAGGGAGATGCAGTTTCATTGATGATTGCACCCATTCCGTGCGAAGTTGTATCGCCGTCCAGAACTTGTACTTCATATCTGTTTTGAAGGTAAACACCGCTGTTGCCTCCTGGTTTCGTGATCAGGAATTCCACGTGAGCACGGAAATCTCTGAACTCTTTTTTGGTTACAATATCTGCGGATCCATACAGTCCGCCAGCCGAAGCGGGATCGTTGCAATTGATAACCGTTCCGGCATCAACAGGATCTTTTACAACAGTCCATTTGATAGGTGGCTTGGCTGAAAAACGCGGGCCTTCCCAATAAATCCATTTTTCGTCCAGCATTTTGCGGCTACCATCCAGGTAAATTTCTGCTCCTTTTGGCGCTTTTGTTCCAACGCCCGTTTGCGCCTGACTAAGGGTACATGAAGCAAGAGTAATTACGCCAGCAACGATTAAATTTCTGGACAACATTATATTCTTCATCAAAATTTAGTTTTCGGTTTGATTTATGCTGGTATAAGTACGCTCACTTTTCTAATTACTTATTGAGGCCCGCAATATGTTAAAATTAAAGTGTTTCTGTTATCAAATTTTTGGGTCGTGCAGGTCCAGGACTATCAAAGTGGATAAGCTGTGTAAGTCCACAACTTTTTGGAGTGCTACGCTTTGGTAACCAGTGGTGTTGTAGAATAATTGCTACTATTTCAGAAACGTATAATCCTGAATTTTAGGAAAATAGATTGTTTTATTCTTGAAAGTTGTGGTACAATTCTTATTTAACTTTTAAAAAGAGTTATACTTTTAGTTAGGTATTATGGACATCAATAACAACATCAGAAGTAATGCCGGAACAGTTACCGGCATCTTTGCAACCAAGGAAGATGCGGATCGGGCATATGACAGCCTCATGGAGCTGGGATATTCGGAAGAGGAAATCACATTGATCATGTCGGAAGAAACCCAGGAAAAGCTGTATGGACAGCCTGTTAGTTTATCGAATTCCAGCTACGGTGATGAAAGCCAGACTAGAAACCCAATCGTGCAGGCGATAAGACATCTTGGCAAATTCGTGTCGTTTCCCGGTGTTGCCATGGTTGTTGCTGCCAATTTTAACGACGGAGGAATCAGGGCACTATCGGCCTCTGTGATGTCCGACAAGTACGCTCAGTTCTTCCGCGGAAAAATTAATGAAGGCGAGATTGTCATCGATTTCAAACCTCATTCAGTAAGTGAAAGAAATTACATCACAGGGCTCTGGAAGAAGTTCGGAGGCTTCCCGCTGATCAGGCGTTTGAGCACAGCGGCATAGTGGTGTATTAAATGTCTCATAATATTCAAAGATTCTTTTAGCGCTTGGTCTGGTTTTTGCTCGGTTCAATCGGTATATATGGATTGAGTCAAAACAGATTGGATGATGAGCGTTACCAAAAGAAATATTGTAATTACACTTACACTAGTAGTTGCAATCTCTGCCCTTTTGTGGGGTCGTATTTCTCCTGACAAAATTTTACATGAGGAGGGTAAAAAACAAGTGGTTTTTCTCAATACGGCTGATAGCCATGGGAAGGGTGAGCACGAGCATCAGGGAGGGAGCAAATTGCTTGCTCAGAGACTAAAAGAAGGAATACCGGATTTAGAGGTTCTCATTATAAATGGCTGGCCTGAGGATCTATCCCCTTTAAAAAATGCCAGTACAATTGTCGTATACGGTGACGGCGGAGGAGATCATTTTCTTGGGACACATCTGCGAGAGCTGGATAACATACTACAAAAAGGGACTGGATTGGTAATGCTACATTTCGCCCTGGAAATTCCTAAGGGTGAAGGCGGCACATATTTTCAAAAATGGATTGGAGGCTATTTTGAAACGGACTGGTCTGTAAATCCGGTCTGGACCGCGGACTTTCAGGATCTTCCCAGACATTCTGTCACCAACGGAGTGAAGCCTTTTGAAGTTAAAGATGAGTGGTATTACCACATGCGTTTTACCAATATGATGAATGGCATTACACCCATTCTCCAGACGCTTCCCCCCGACTCCACACTCAATAGGGAAGAAGGAACTCATTCCAACAACAAACACGTAAGAAAATCGGTTTTAACGGATAGGAAGCCGCAGGTCGTAGCCTGGGCGTATGACCGGCCTGCGGGAGGAAGAGGTTTTGGGTTTACCGGAGGTCACTATCATGCCAACTGGCAGGACGATAATTTCAGGAAAATTGTTTTGAATGCCATTGTATGGACAGCTAAAATTAAGGTTCCGGATGACGGTATTCCGTCGTCAACTCCCGACGATGCGGAAATTGAAAGTCTTACCAAGAAGATCTGATCAAACTAAAACCATCAACATGCAAGCCTTTAAAAGAAAAGATTCCGATGACGAAAATCCTGTGTGGGGACACATCCTGAATGGCAAAATGGTGAATGATCCAAATGATCCGCAGGTTTATTCAGATTCAGAAACCCTGGACTCTATTTTAGGGAAAAACGCCTTCTCGGTTACCAGTCAGCTAGATTATTATGAGCTGGTAAAGGTCAGGATAAGCGTCATACGATAGCCAATGTTATTACAAACGCTTCTGGATGGCGCGATGTTGCAATAGAATTTTACCTCATATTTTTATAGGTTTGTTACCTAAAATATTTTCAAACCTATGGGAATCCTATCTGTTGATGCATTTAAAGCATTGTCTGTTCAAAAAGATAACATTGTAATAGTTGACGCACGCGGAGGCGCAGATGCTTTGGAGAGATTTGAAAAAGGGCATGTGAAAGGTGCGGTTTTTGCTGATTTGGAAACCGATCTTTCTCAAAAAAGTACGGATGCTGCCATGGGTGGAAGACATCCTCTACCATCTCCCTCTCATTTTTCGGCGTTTCTTTCATCCGCTGGTATAACGGATTCTTCGACGGTTGTTATTTACGACGATAAAAACGGCGCGAACGCTGCTGCGCGTTTATGGTGGATGCTAAAATCCGCCGGTCATGAAGAAACTCATGTGATAAGCGGAGGATTGCAAGCCTTGGCAGAAGCAGGTTTTGAAATAGTTACGGGTAAGTCAGAACCTTCAATCAGGGGTAATTATAATTTTGAAAGCTGGATTTTGCCAACGGTAACAATTGATGAAGTTGCTGCTGCGGATGGAGATTACATTGTGATAGATGTACGTGAAAATTACCGCTACCGCGGCGAAAGCGAACCTATTGATCTGATAGCAGGGCATATACCGGGCGCAATCAATATACCATATACCTCCAATCTGGATGAAACCGGACGGTTTCTTTCCTCAGAAATCCTGGCCCGGAAGTATAATCAGGAATTAAAAGACATTGACACAAAAAAGGTGTACGTTCATTGTGGTTCCGGTGTGACGGCCTGCCACACTTTGCTGGCACTTGAAGAAGCGGGTTTAACGGGAGCGTCTCTTTATGTTGGCTCCTGGAGTGAGTGGTCAAGAAACGAAAAGCCGGTAGCAACGGAGAATTAACCAAAAACTTTAAACATGTCCACAAAAGATAAATCGATATTGATACTGGGTTGTTTTGATACAAAAGGTGACGTTTTTAACTTTTTGAGAGAGACAATAATTCATCATGGAGAGTCTGTAATTATGATGAATACAGGTGTTTTGGGTACAAGCCAGGATTTTCATGTCGATTTTGAAGCAGATGTGGTGGCGCTCGAAGGAGGTGCCAATATCGCGGATTTGAGAAGGGACAGAGATAGAGGGCGCGCGATGGAAATAATGGGCGCGGGTGCGGGAAGAATCGTAAATAAGCTCGTTTCGGCTGGAAGTATCAAAGCAGCAATAGGTATGGGTGGCGGCGGCGGCACCTACATTGCGCTTGCTGCGATGCAGCAAATTCCATTCGGAATTCCAAAGATCTGCCTCAGCACTCTGGCTGCGAAAGACTTGTCAAGGCAAGTTGGCAATAAAGACATTACGCTCATGCCGTCCGTTGTGGATGTAGCTGGACTGAACAATGTGATCCGCCAACTTGTGAAACAGGCCGCTGCTGCAATTTGCGCGATGGCTAATGTAGAGATGGAGTCATCAATGCGCCGAAAAGGGAGTATTGCAATAAGTATGTTTGGAAATACCACGCCTTGTGTAGACAGATGTACCAGGTTGCTGGAAGAGCTTGGATACGAGGTTTTGGCTTTCCACGCAAGCGGAGTTGGCGGCATCACCATGGAAGCGCTTATTAGGGAGGGTGTTTTTGACGCGGTGCTGGACATTACCACAACAGAACTCGCAGACGAACTGTGCGGTGGAATTTGCAGTGCCGGGCCCGAAAGGCTTAACGCCGCGACGGAAATGGGAATCCCGCAGGTGGTGGTTCCCGGTTGTCTGGATATGGTTAATTTTGCTCATCCTGATACCATTCCGGAAAAGTACAAAAGGAGAGAGTTTTACAGCTGGGCGCCGGATGTGACACTCATGAGGACGGACAAGGAAGAAAATGAGCAACTGGGAAAGCGGTTGACACAGAACGTAAACAGGTCGGCGGCGCCTGCGGCAATTGTTTTGCCATTACAGGGGATTTCTCAGATTGACTCTGATGGAGACGTATTTTTCAGACCGGAAACAGATCAGGTTTTATTTGAATCCATCAGGAAAAATGCCGGTGAAAATGTAATGTTGGTCGAGGCTGATCTGCATATTAACGATGCTGCCTTTGCCGATTTACTTGTATCCACGTTGCTGGATGTAATTTCTGCAAGCGCACAGATAAATGATTAAATATCACATAAATACTTAGAAATAAAGTACATACAAGTATGCCAAATCCATGGACAGGGAAAGGAAACCCTTACACCCGACAAGAAGTCAGAGATCGCTTAAAAGCTACTTTGGATCAGAATAAGGCCATTATTGCCGCTGGTGCAGGAACGGGAATCAGTGCGAAATTTATTGAAAAAGGCGGAGCAGACCTTATTATCATTTATAATTCAGGGAGGTTCAGAATGGCCGGTCATGGCTCTACCGCCGGTTTGATGGCTTATGGGGATGCGAATGCCGTTGCTATGGAAATTGGTGAATTTGAAGTTCTGCCTGTGGTGGAAGAGGTTCCGGTTATTTGTGGTGTTTACGGTTCAGACCCACGCCGCCGGATGTGGCACCATTTATTGAAAGTGAAAGAGATGGGTTTTTCCGGGATTAATAATTTCCCTACTCATTCAATCGTGGATGGTCATTTCAGAAATGTGTTGGAAGAGACCGGGATGGGATTTGATAAAGAAGTTGAGATGGTGAGACTTGCCAGCAAAATGGACTTGTTCTCGATTGTGTACGTAGCCAAGCCCGAAGAGGCAAGACAAATGGCTGAAGCCGGTGCTGACGCGATTATTGCCCACGTTGGAACTACCGTTGGAGGCTCGATTGGTGTAGTTGAAGCCTCCTGTACAATGGATGATGCAGTGGAGCGTACACAAAAAATACTGGAAGCAGCCCGGGAAGTGAATCCTGACATCTTCTTTCTGGCACATGGAGGCCCCGTAAATACACCGGAAGATGTGAGAATTATACTGGACAGAACGGATGTTCAAGGGTTCGTAGGGGCTTCTTCTCTGGAAAGAATGGGAGTAGAGAAGTCTCTTACAGATTTGACCAGAAGCTTCAAATCCCTTACGCTTGATAACAAATAATCTTTTGAAGAAATAAAGACCAGAAGGGCTTCGGCCCTTTTTTTAGTTTTATCAGGATTGGTTGGCTGAATTACTTTGCAATTTCTGCTTTTATTTTGCTCACCTGTTCTTCTGAAATACCAGTAAGCATTGCAATTTTCGAAGCAGAAAAGTCAGTGTTCAGAATTAAATTTCTAATAACATCGGTCTTTCCTATTTCGATTCCCTTCTCAATGCCTTCTTCAATTCCTTGTGCTATCCCTCTTTTTACTCCTTTTGCTTCAAATATATCCAGCGTGCTCATAACAGTATGTTTTAACTTTAATGGTAATGATTCAATTATTTCCAGGATCTCGTTTTCATGTAAGTTGCTTTTTGCAAAGAGATAAACAGCTAAGTTGCGCTGTAAGTTCTCTGAAACATTTTCGGATAAAATCAGTATCCTGACCGCGTTCTCTTCCAACCAGTTCTTTTGGAAACTATGTTTGAGAGCGAGCAGCGAGGCTGTAAGAAACTTATTTTGAAGTGATTCAACATCCTCATCTGATATTTCTCCCAAGTTGTTATAAATATAATCAAAATCCGGAATATACTGTTTCCAGTCCGAAATGGAGTGCGGAAACAGACCGGACAATTGTTTGTATTCCCATTTGCCTTTTCCATGATATAGCAGCAAGGGAACAATTACAGAAAGCTCCTCATTGCTTTTAAGTTGTTTTTCGTAGCCTGAGAAAATATAGCTGCCCATTTGAATCGGAGTGAATTTATCAGGATAGCTTTTGTGCTCAATCAATAAAGCGATCCGGATATTTCTCTCATCACTTTTTAGATTGCACGAATAAACCACATCGGACATTGATTTTTGTAAATTCTCAGAAAGATAAGTGTCAGGGATTTGTGTTAATGTAGAAAAGTCTAATTGCTCGACTACCTCACGTGGCAGGAAGTTCTGGAAATAAGAAACCGCAACATTCTTGTCTGCTAAAATAGCCCGGATAAAATTATCGTGTACAGTGGTGTTGATCTTTCTCATATAACAAATATAATTTTTTGGTTTATAAATCAATACGTTAAGGGAATAGAGCAAATGATTATCCACGGGACATGGAAATTTTCTTCATCGTTTAAGAGCAATTGGAGCAAATGATCCTAATTTTATCGTCAGATATCGCCAACAAAGATTTTTATGACCAATCAACCACCGGAGCTGCGTACCGTGAGTGTGACACGTTATGTAACGCCCTTGCGCGAAGGCGGCTCCTTGCCTGCAATAGCCGAGGCCGACGACGACTTTCTTTATGTACTCAAATTCAGGGGAGCCGGGCAAGGTGTGAAAGCACTTATAGCGGAACTTATCGGCGGGGAAATTTGCCGGATTCTCGGCCTTCGTATGCCGGAAATCGTGTTTGCCAATCTGGACGAAGCGTTCGGCAGAACCGAAGCTGATGAGGAAATTCAGGACTTGTTGAGAGCAAGCACCGGTCTTAATCTTGCCATGCATTATTTGTCAGGAGCCATCACATTTGATCCCCTTGTAACTACTATAGACCCGCTACTGGCATCAAAGATTGTTTGGCTCGATTGTCTTTTGACCAACGTTGACCGGACGGCGCGAAACACGAATATGCTGATCTGGCACAAAGAGCTTTGGCTCATTGATCACGGTGCCTCGTTGTATTTCCACCATTCCTGGCAAAATTGGGAAGAGCAGTCCAGACGACCATTTGTCCAGGTGAAAGATCATGTTTTACTTCCTTTCGCATCAGATCTTGCAGCCGTCGATACTGAATTTAAAACTTTACTTACACCCGAAAAAATTCATTCAGTGATCAATCTCATCCCTGAGGAATGGCTGATGAGTAATTCGCCGGATGAGACAGCCGACGACATGAAAAATGTTTACGCCCAATTTTTGATTTCAAGAATATCCGTTTCAGAAATATTTGTAACCGAAGCCCAAAATGCAAGAAAAACACTTATTTGAGTACGCCGTAATCCGCGTTGTACCAAGGGTGGAGCGTGAAGAATTTGTGAATGCGGGGGTGATTTTATACTGTTCGTCTCAGCGTTTTTTAAAAGTTTTGTACCGGGTAGATGAGAAGAAGATCAAAGCGTTAGGCGGCGAGACGGATATTGCTGAGATAGGGTGCTATCTAAAAGCTTTGGAAAGTATTTGTATAGGAGGGAAGTCTGGCGGCACAATCGGGGCATTGCCGGTTGCATCGCGTTTCAGGTGGCTTACCGCTACAAGAAGCAGCGTGGTACAGGCATCAAAAGTACATCCGGGTTTTTGTGTGGATCCGGACAAAACACTTACCAGGTTGTTTGAAGACCTCGTTTTATAATCGGATTTAAACCAATTGTGTTATGAATTGTAAAGTGCATTTTAAAATTGGTACATACATTATCTTGATATGTCTGTTTACATGGTTACTGGTTTCCTGCAACGGGACAGCGAAAGATCCGAAAGACGCGGCAGAGAAATTGGTAGCAGCAGATACCTGGAAAATCGATCAGATATTGGTGAACGACGTGGCGACTTTCAAAGATGGTAAGATGATAAAACAGTTTGGCGGCATAGACTTTGAGCGGTATATGGAAACTGTTCAGTTTAAAGCTAATGGTAAATTTGAAGGTGTTTTCAAAGGAGAAACAAAACCTATGGAGTTAAGATGGATGGTTGGAGATAAGGACATAAGTATCTCAGCACCTGACCAGAAAGGCGGTGCCTGGTCTGTCTTGCCAGCTGATGTTACAGCAGATTCATTTACCATGACTACCCAAAGCACAGCTTACGATTACCCGAGGATGACCAAAATAGCACTGATATTTAAAGCAGGCAAATAATAATATATGGAGAAATTAGAAGAAGCTTTCGAAAGATTTGATGAGTATAATAAAAATGCACCTGAGATAGTAACCTGGGAAGGCGTTATTTATCCAGCTGAGTATTTTTATGCACTCAAACTACATGAATGGGTTCAAAATCTGGCTCCCGAAGCAAGTGAAGAGCTGCTCCTGGCCTCGCGTAGTCAGCACATCGGACGGTGGGAAATAGCCCGGAATACCTATCCCGAAGGCAGAGTAGGCTATCTCAAATGGAGGAGCGACTTGTCTCGTTTCCATGCAACGAAAGCTTCCGAAATTTTAGAATCTGTCGGTTATGACGAAAATACGATTGCCCGTGTAACAGAAATCATACGAAAGCAAAAGCTGAAAACGGATGCGGATGTACAGACGATCGAAAACGCACTTTGTATTGTCTTCCTGAAATATCAGTTCGACGAACTGATAGCCAAGCTTCCGGAAGATAAAATGATTGATATTCTACGAAAAACCTGGGGGAAAATGAGCGAACCAGGTCAGCAAGCGGCTCTTGGTCTGGAATACAGTGAGCAGGGCAAGAATTTAATATCAAAGGCATTGAGTTAAAAGACTATCCAATCGGGTTAAGCTTCATCCCGATTGGATAGTCCTGATTTTTACTACCTGTCTTTCCATGCGGTCTCTTTTCCGGAATCCAACATTTCGGCAGTTTTTACGAGCTGTACAAATTCGGACCTGTATCCTTCCTCATCTTTGCCGGACGCACCTTTGGCTAGTTTTATGACCTGCCCGTATCCGGAAGTACCGACAAATTCTGAACGCCTCAGTAATAAACCAAATTCGGCTACCGCAGCTGCAAACCGAAAGTTATCGGATGTGGACACGAGCGATTTGGATGTATTTTTCACAGGTATTTCAAAGAGGCTGCTCTTTTCACCATCGGGTTTTTTATACCTTATTTTCAGGGTAAGCAATTCGTTTTGTGGGTAATTCTTGTTTTTTTCTGTTTTTTGATATTTCAATTCGTCGGTTTTGGGAAGATAATTACTTTCTACGCCAACCGGGACGATCTCATACAGCGCGGTCACCGTGTGCCCGGAACCCATTTCTCCTGCATCTTTTTTGTCGTCATGAAATTCTTCGTTTTTTAGCGACCGGTTTTCGTAGCCAATTAGTCTGTATGCCCGCACGTGGTCCGGATTAAATTCGATCTGTATTTTTACATCCTTAGCCACCGTGAACAGTGTTCCACCAAATTCACTGACAAACACTTTCCTGGCTTCCTGAATATTATCGATGTAGGCATAATTGCCATTTCCTTTATCTGCCATCGTTTCAATATAACTATCCTTGTAATTACCCATTCCAAAACCTGTTATGCTGAGAGAAATGCCGCTTTTACGTTTTTCTTCAACCAATCGCTGCAAATCGCCCTCGGACGAAACTCCCACATTGAAATCACCGTCTGTTGCCAGAATAACCCGGTTGTTGCCGTTTTTGATGAAGTGTTGTGCTGCAATTTTATAGGCCAGATTTATACCTTCTCCGCCTGCCGTGGATCCGCCCGCTTCCAGACTTTCAATGGCCTCCCGGATCTTCAATTTCTCATTTCCGGAAGTAGCCGGAAGAACCAGCCCTGCCGCCCCGGCGTAAACAACAATGGACACTTTGTCAACAGGGCGGAGTTGATCCGTCAATAATTTGAATGCTTGCTTCAATAATGGAAGTTTGTTGTGCGTCATCATCGAACCGGACACATCAATCAGAAATACAAGATTGGATACAGGAAGGTTGTCAGTAGCGACAGTTTTAGCCTGCAAACCTACATGAAGCAGCTTCAATCCTTTATTCCACGGAGAATCGGACAGCTCGGTTGTGACTGCTATGGGATGTTCACCGGTTGGCTGCGGATATTGGTAATCGAAATAATTGATCATTTCTTCAATTCTGACTGCATCAGTAGGCGGCAACTGCCCTGCGTTCAGAAATCTGCGGGTATTGCTGTAAGCTGCCCGGTCTACATCAATCGAAAATGTGGTTACCGCCTGTTGTTTTGTATTTTGAAATCCATTTTCCTGAATCGGATTGTAATTTTCAGTATTGTGTATCTGGTTGGTTTGTACGGGCATTGACACATAAGAATTCATTGCATCAGAGAAGGCCAATCTCTGGTTTTTCATCGTTTCTGAAACTCCGTTACCAACTACTATGACCTCATCCAAAGCAGCTTTATCCTCTATCATAGTAACATTCATTGTTTGTGAGGACGTTATGGGAAGTTTGAGATCAACATAGCCTATGAAAGAAAAGGATAGCGTTTTGGATTCCGCTGGAACTGCAATTTTGAACCGTCCCTTTGTATCTGTTGTGACGAATTTCGAACGATCTTCGTGATAGACCTTCACACCTTGTAGAAGATTATTTTGTCGGTCTCTAATTGTACCCGTAATTGTTCGGTCGAGTGTCTGAATAAAGCTGCAAAATAAAATGGCGAGCAAAAGCATTGGTTTCATGGCAGTCATTTGTTTAGTTTAATGACTGGATGCATGATTTGATGAGATTCCATAAAAGAATGAAAAAATATTTATGGAATTTTTTCCAAACTGCATCTACATATTGGTTTGGTTCCAAAACCGCTGAATTTCTTAGAAAAACAACAGAGGGTGAAGTTTTTAAAACTGTTTAAAAGAGAGGATAAGGTTTTAACGGAAAAGGAGTTGCTGGCGGCTTACCGTCAGTCAGGCGATCTGAGCCTTGTTGGTAAACTTTATCAGCCCTATATGCAAATGGTTTTTACCCTTTGTTTTAAATATTTGAAAAATTCTCAGGAGAGTGAAGATGCGGTAATGAACATTTTCGAAAAACTGATATCAGATTTACAGATGCATGATGTTGAGAATTTCAAAAGTTGGCTGCATACTGTTGCAGGAAATCATTGCTTGATGCTACTTCGTTCACGAAAGTTGGTAGTTCAGCTGGACGGAGAAACCGATGAGTTAAGCGAAACTATGGCAACTTATCAGAACCATGATGACTTTGATCCGGGAAAACAGGGAGGGGATTTGCTGTCTTTGGAGAAATGTTTGAATGGTCTGGTGATGGAGCAGAGGAGGGTAATTGATCTGTTTTACTTGCAGGAAAAATGCTACCGTGAAATAGTTAATGAAACTGGTTTTGAACTGGGCAAAGTGAAAAGTTACATACAGAATGGTAAGAGGAACCTGAAAATTTGCATGGAAAAGAATGGAAGCAAATAGAGCAAATACAGGATATACTGCCGCTGACTTTCGGAGATATCGGGACGGACTGATGACGGCACAGGAACAACATTCTTTTGAAAAAAAGTGTTTGGAAGATCCGTTTGTAGCTGAGGCTTATGAGGGTTATCTACTTTTGGAAGAAAACAATATTGATGCAGACGCATCTTTTTTCCGGCTTGAACAAAAACTTGATACTAGTATTCAGAAAAAGTCTGTGAGGCGGGCTGTCATTTGGTATTACGCCTCCGCAGCTATTCTGGTTTTTGCACTTGGGATTGGCTTGGTGATGTATTTGAAAATCGATCAGTTAAAGCCGCAGCAAATAAGTGTGAACGGCAAGAAAAAAGTACTGGTTCCGGTACCGAAGGACGAGAGACTTCCAACTGATACAATCACTGGTAACTTTGCTGACGTGGCAATGAACGAAAAAAACTCCAACCGAAAAACCAGACCCGTTCCACCAATACAGGACACATTACAACTTGCTGCAATTGAAATACCTCAATCAGAATCGTTGCTGGATGAAAGGATCGTAAGTGTGGAATCCCAATCCGCACGTTCTGTTACGCTATCTCCTTCTTTCCAACGGTACCGTCCACGGATGGCAAATGAAATAACCATAACTGGTAAGGTTCTACATGCAGAGGAAGCGATACAGGGCGTAGTTGTTACAAACGCAGGCTACTCGGTAGTTTCTGATCAAGAAGGTGAGTTTTCGTTGCCGGGGAAACCAGGTGATTCACTCTTTCTTTCAATGGTCGGATTTGAACCTCAAAGAATCGCCATAAAAAATTCGCATATAGGAACATTACAATTACTACCAGACACACATGCACTCTCCGAAATAACTGTGGTGGGCTATGGCAAAGTATCCGGAGAAAATGTTAGTAAACAGATGCGAGTAGCTTCAAAATCCGTGGCAGCTCAACCAAAAAATGGCTGGACTGCCTACGAGAAATATCTTATGGAAAGTGCCAGGACTGAGGCGGGTAACGGACTTGTAGAGGTTTCTTGTATCGTATCTGAAACGGGTATTTTATCTGACTTCGAAACAAAAGGGACTACTGGATTATTCGAAGCTGCAATTCGAATTGTCAGCAATGGATCAGGCTGGCTGCCAGCTTCTCAGAACGGTGTCAACTACGCCTCCAGGATTCATTTTACCATTCATTTTAAAGCAAAATAGAAGATATCTGATTTATTAATATCCAAAGATTATTGTTTCAAAATCCACGCTTGGATGTCTGTCAGGATATATAATGATTAAACCCATTCATAACCCTCGCGTGTGGTAGAAGTAATTTGAAAAGTTAATTTTCAATTGTAGTAATTTTTACTGAACTTGCGTGATATAGAAAAAAGTACTCAATTGAGTTATAACTTGCGATTGCAGCCGTTGAAAGGGTATATTGCTAAAATGGAATAAGATTTTACCAAGAAAGGACTTAAATGGTAATTGGAGTTATTTGGAAGCAATAATTCGTAATTTGTTTCCGAATAATGGACTTAACGCTACTCTTGCAATATCGTTGTAGTTTTATTTCTTAAATACTTTTTATAGGGGTAAGAATATGAAACCTTTCAATTAGTTAAAATCGCCACATGAATTGATATTTACTCAACAAAATGAATAGTAAACATACTCTGTTAATCATAGACGATGAACCAAGCATCTGCAAAATATTGGAGCATTTTCTAAAAAAAGACTTCAATGTTGTTATCAAGCATGATGGTTCGGAAGGGATGCTTTGGCTCGAAGAAGGCAACGAAACCGACCTCATTATAGCTGACCTTAATATGCCCAATCTCAGTGGCAAAGAGTTTCTGAAGGTTACCAAAGCCAGTAATTTATATTCCGATATACCGGTCATTATCTTGTCAGGATCTGACGAGAGTAGTGAGCGGGTGCAGTGCCTCAACCTCGGGGCGGATGATTTTATGCTGAAACCATTCAATCCGCTGGAAGTTCAGGCAAAGATCAATGCCATACTTCGCCGCAGCAGAAGAAATTGATAACGGGTATTTATAACAAGCATAATGGAATTTAATCATCAGCCTGCATTGACTTCTGACGATAAAAAAATCCCCCCCTCCGCGTTGTACAGGGTTGCATACCTGAGTAAGGATTTTGAGCAATATCTATGGTTCTCGGCTAATTACGGTAGTCATCTGCAAATAGAATACTTCGAGGAAAAGGAAAATCTGCTTACGGCGATCCAGGAATATTTCCCGGCCGACGTGATTATTGCCCACGTAAAAGGCGGGGCATGGCCTCTGCTCGATCAGGTCAGGAGTAATCCTGCATTTGGCAACCTGCCTTTTGTAGTACTTGTGGACCGACTCACCCCGGCATTGATCAAAAACGCAAAAGAGAAGAAAGCAGATGACATTTTTCCAGCGGATTTTTCGGAAGGAGATCTGCTGACCAGGCTTCACTATTTTACGAAGCGCCAATGGTATGTAGCCAGGATCGCTTCTGAAAAAATAAAAAAGGAAAAGAATGAAACACCGCTCTGGAAGAGGCTGATCGATGTGGCTTCCACCGGACTGGCGGTACTATTATTGTCTCCGGTCTTTTTGTTGGTAGCGATTGCGATCCGCCTGGATTCCAAAGGGCCTGTTTTTTACAGGTCAAAAAGGGTAGGGAGCGGTTATAAAATATTTGACCTATACAAGTTTCGTACCATGCGCACCGATGCCGATCAAATGATCAGGAAAATGGCTGCGCTGAACATGTACAACACCAAGCCGACCGAGAATATTGAAAGTCCGGAGGAGACCAATTTCTGTGAAGTTTGCAGGAACGGAGGCTCATGCAACCGAAGATTGTTTCTGGATGGTAAGGAAATTTGTGAAAAGGTATTTCAGGAACAAAAGGAGCAAAAAGCGGCCTTCATGAAGTTTCAGAATGACCCCAGAATTACCAGAATTGGAAAGTTTCTCAGGAACTCAAGTCTGGATGAGCTCCCGCAGCTGATCAATATTCTTAAAGGGGACATGTCGTTGGTGGGTAACCGTCCTCTGCCACTTTACGAAGCCGAGAAAATGACTACCGATCACAAAATATTACGTTTTGCGGGACCGGCCGGACTTACCGGACTTTGGCAGGTAACCAAACGAGGTAAAGGCAAAGCGGATATGTCGGAAGAGGAGAGAGCGGAACTGGATATTACCTATGCCAAAAATTTCTCATTTAAAATGGATATGATGATCATACTCAAAACCTTCCCGGCTTTGTTGCAGTCGGAGAATGTCTAGTGTACTATTTGCCCGGATGGATTTCCTTTTAACTATCCATATTTCATTGCCATACTCAACTTGAAAAATTCTACAACTACCTTTTAATGAAATATATAATTCTGTTGCTACCTCTGTTGCTTTCTTTTGGCACGACCAAGGCACAGGAGTCGCTGGCTCAGGAAATTTCGTACGAGTACCTCGATAAATTGGTTGAGATAGCCAGGAAAAACTATCCGCAGGTTAAAATGTATGATTCCCGGATTGAGATTGGGAATTTGGGTGTAAAAAAAGCCCGGCTTTCTTACTTTGACATTATTTCTTTGTCGTACCTCTACAATCCCAACCAGACCACAAGTGGCATTAACCCCAATTTTCTACAGGGTTATCAATTTGGTTTTTTCGTCAACATCGGTTCTATCCTGCAAAAACCTACGGTAGTGAAACAGGCACGGGCAGAAGTGAAAGTGAATGAATATGAAAAGCAGACATTTGAGCTTAACCTGATAGCCGATGTTAAAAAAAGATACTTCACTTACATACAGCATCTTGCCATTCTCAGGATCAAATCAGAAGCGTTGCTGGATATAGAAAGCGCCTTGAAAGATGCACGTTACAAGTTTGAAAAAGGAGAGACGACCATCCAGAATTACAATACGGCCTTGCTCATGTATTCTACCCAGCAGCAAACAAAAATTGCGTCGGAAGCTGACGCATACATTGCCAAAAGCAGCCTGGAAGAATTATTGGGACTAAAACTTGAAGATATCAAATGAACGAACTTGTACTGTATCTCAAACTCCTGTACCGTAACAAAATCGCTCTGATTTTAGTCCCGCTTGTTACATTGGTTATTTGCTTTTTTCTGGTTCGCGAACTTCCCGATCAGTTCAAATCTCACGGGAGTATATCTACTGGTTTGGTGGATAAAACCGAGCAGGTTCTGAATTTGGCCGAAAAAGATCAGGAATCCGAAATAAACAGAAAATTCGACAACCTGACACAGATGATGATGCTGAAAAGGGTGATGGATCAGGTTTCCTATAACCTTTTGCTTCATGACCTTCAAAATCCAGACAAGGCTTTTCGGCAGCCCGGGGCGGTAATGGAAAGCCTGGACAAAGCAGGAAGGCAGAAATACATCACACTCGTCAGCCAGAAACTCAAAAATAGGGAAGAGCTGTTGCCTGGTAACAAGGAAAACGATGTGATTATTAGTTTGCTTGAAGACACCGGTTACGACTACAATTCACTGGTTTCCAAAATTTCAGTATACCGGCTTAAAAACAGTGACTATATCAGTATTGATGCCGAGGCGGACAATCCTTTGTTATCTGCTTTTTTGATCAACACACTTTCGGCAGAATTTATCGCCTATTATTCTTCCCGTATTATCGACAACAGCAACCGGGCGATTGAATTCCTGACCGATTTTTTAACCAAAAAAAGAAATGCGCTCACTCAGGAAATGAATGGCCTGAGGAATTATAAAATACGGAACCGTGTGCTGAACCTGAACGAACAGGCGAGGAGCTTGTATGGACAAATTGCCGAATACGAAACAAAGCGGGAGAGTGCTGAAAAAGATATTGTAGCTTACTCGGCTGCTATTCGCAACCTTGACAATAAGTTTAATCCTGCAGACAGGAGATATCTGGAAAGTGCCCTCACAGGCATCAATCAGCAAATAGTGGTTACCAAACAGCAGCTACGGGCTGTGAATGACGCATACATCCGTAACAACTTCGACCCGAAATATAAGGGGCAGCTGGATTCACTTCAGAGCAAGTTGAGCCGCGAAATTAACGATGCTTCGGATCGCTACGTTTACAATCCCATGGTGGTAAAGGAGGGACTCGTTACACAAAAACTGAATCTGGAAATAGAGCTGGAGCTGTCGTCCAACAGCGTCGCTTCTATCCAGCAGGAGTTGCGACGGCTCAACAGGAAGTTTGATGCCCTGGTACCAAATGAAGCGGAGATACAGGAGTATGAAACGGGTATCGACATTGCGAGCAAAGAATACATGGAAGCGCTGCAACGGTATAATAACGCTACGTTGGAATCCAGCTTTCCTGTGTTTCTCAAACAAGCGGAAAAAGCTTTGCCAGGCAACATTCAGCCATCCAAAAAACTTATTTTGCTGATTCTTTCGGTGGTGATAAGCTTTGCATTTTGCCTGTTTGTGTTCTTTATCATTTACTTTTTTGATAAGTCGGTCAACCATCCTTTACAGCTTGCCAATGAGACAGATATTCCGGTGATTGGCTATCTGAATTATACGCCGGATCGGCAAGATCTGTCTTCGATTCGTAGAGGAGATTCTACGCGGAAGTGGGATGAGGTGTTTCGTAATCTGATCCGCTCGGTAAGGTATGAGCTGGATTCAGAAAATGCGAGTTCCAAAACAATTGTAATTACCAGCCTTGCAGAAGGTGAGGACAAGACTCTGCTCACAATGGGTCTCGCCTGGGCATTTTCAAAAGTGGGTAAGCGGGTATTGGTGATTGACGGGAATTTTGCCGAACGCGGCATTACAGCCGGCGGAGCCTCTTTCGGGTTTATTGAAGAACTTTTTCATGATAAAAATCTGGCTCTTTCCCACGTTGGAGCGGACGGTATCGCTGTATTAGGAAATAAGGGTGGTGATACATCACTCAGTGAAATTGCCACGGCGCAAGTGGCAGGAGAAGTTTTTGATTATCTGCTTACAAAGTTCGATATCATCCTTATTGAGACGGATTCACTCAATTCTATGAACAAGGCAAAAGAATGGATCATCTTCGCTGATCTTGTCGTATCTTCTTTTGAAGCAGGAAAAACCATTAGCGGAGATGATAAATCCAAAATAGGCTATTTCAAAAGTCTTGGCGATAAGTTCACCGGCTGGGTTCTCACTGGTGCGCGGGAGGTGACCGGGCAGGCGGCAAGAATAAACTAAACGTTCATACGGCTATGTACATGCTAGAAATTGTATGGATTGCGGCGCAATTACTTATTGGCTTTCAGCTTGTATTTCCACTTTTGTTGCTCTTTATCCGCGGCATAACCCGAAGAACCAGGACTCATATCGCGGATGAAGCTTCGCCCGACTACGCGGTTATTGTGACCGCCTACGAACAAACGGATCAGTTACCTGAGGTAGTGCAATCCATTCTGACTTCTCATTATAAAAACTTTATTATCTATGTTGTAGCTGATAATTGCGACGTTTCCAATCTGCATTTTGCTTCGGATCAGGTTGTTTTGCTCAGGCCGCCCACGGTGCTTGCGGGTAATGTCAGGTCGCATTTTTATGCCATCAATCATTTCATTCGTCCGCATAGTCACTTGACGATCATCGACAGCGATAATCTTGTTGTGCCGGATTACTTAACTGAGCTCAACGTATTCTTCCGGCAGGGCTTTAAGGCAGTTCAGGGCGTGAGGAAGGCGAAAAATATGGAGACGATGCTGGCTCGTCTTGATGCCGCCAGAGATATTTATTATCACTATTACGATGGCAGAATGCTTTTTGAAGCCGGTTCATCCGCAACGCTCGCCGGATCGGGAATGGCTTTCACCACCGAACTTTACAAACAGTGCCTGGAAAACCTGAATGTGTCGGGCGCAGGTTTTGATAAGGTGTTGCAGCATCAGATTGTGAGACGTGGAAACCGCATTGCCTTTGCGGAGCGAGCCGTGGTATACGATGAAAAGACTTCCGGATCGGAACAACTGGTCAATCAGCGGGCACGTTGGATCAATACCTGGTTCAAATATTTCTCATTGGGTTTTGGATTAATCGGGGCAGGAATCATAAGGTTTGACTGGAACCGTTTCCTGTTTGGAATCGTGCTGCTAAGACCACCACTGTTCATTTTTCTGGCATTGTCGGTTCTGTTCATGTTTCTGGATTTGTGGATCGCACCGCTCGTTTCACTTGCTTGGATTGCCGGACTGTTTGCCTTCGTAACAGGCTTTTTTATCGCCCTGCTCAACAGTGATACCGATCCCGAAATTTACAGTTCGTTGCAAAAGATCCCTCAATTTATATCACTTCAAATGCGCTCTTTGTTTAAAGCCAATAGGGCGAACAAGATATCCGTTGCTACAAAACACAACGTAAGAAAAACCGAAACGGATAAGCTATGAGGGTTTTCCCGGATAAAAAAAACAGAGAAGACAGCGATGAACCTGAACTCACTAAAATTCAGTCCGTCACACGCATTGTTGCTTTAATCGTGGCATTTGTCAGTGTTTTCTTTTTCTTTTTCAAGATCTTATTTTTCTAGTTTCAGCTACTCAAAATTTGAAATTACGCTCCGACATAGGCTTAACAAAAGGAAACAGGTCGTTCGTGGTCTTTTTCAAAACCCCTGTCGGGATTCTGTTGCTTTTACTGGCAGGAGCGTTGCTTGGGGTAGTTACAGTAAAAGGCGGATTAGTAGCGGGTTTAATGATCCTGATTACTATGATCGGCATTCCTGTTGTGTATGGGATGGTGGCCTTTCCGGTATTTGGAATCTGCTGTTTGATGGCAATGGCTTTCGGGCTGTTTTTTATCATCCGTTTCGGTCCCAATTATCCGATGGGGACGGTTTTGGACGGCATGCAGTTCTTGTTGCTGCTCGGTTTTTTTATAGGACAAAAAAAATATCCCGACTGGTCTGTTTTTAAAGGTCCGGTTGCCACAATGTTGTTGATATGGATAGGCTACAACTTGCTGGAAGTGATCAATCCCTGGGCAGAATCGCGTCTGGCTTGGGTTTATACGGTACGGACAATTGCCGTCCTCACATTAATTTACTTCGTTTTTGCCAATCAGATACGTTCGGTACAATCGATTAGAATCGTCATGAAAATGTGGCTGTTCCTTTCATTTGTGGCGATGCTGTACGCTTACAAGCAAGAGTATATCGGTATTGCAGCCAATGAGCTGGCCGACATGCAAAGCGATCCTTTGTCAGTAAGCCTTATGTTTATCGACGGGCACTGGCGTAAATATTCTATTTTTTCTGATCCTGTCGAGTTTTCGTATAACATGGTGATAACCGCCCTGGTGTGCATGGCGCTCATCGCCGGTCCTTTGGGAAAAGGCAAAAAGATAGCTCTTGGAATTTTTTGTCTGCTCATGCTCAATGCCATGCTTTTTTCAGGAACGCGTGGCGCTTATGTTCTCGTACCGGCAACATTGGTGTTATTTGCGGTACTGCATTTTAGTAAACGCATCATGGTGTTTTCTGCCATAGCAGCATTTCTGATTATTGTGATGATCTTTATGCCGACGTCGAATCCTTCATTAGTTCGTTTTCAAAGCGCTTTCAGACCGTCGGAAGATGCTTCTTACAATGTTCGGAAACAAAATCAGAAACGGATTCAGCCATACATTTTGTCGCATCCAATGGGAGGCGGACTGGGAGCCACTGGGATGTGGGGCGTTCGTTTTGCGCCGCATTCATTTCTTGCCAATTTCCCACCGGATAGTGGTTACATGCGTGTAGCCGCGGAAATGGGCTGGATCGGATTGTTCATCTTTTGCTGCCTCATGTTCGTTGTCCTCAAATCGGGTATCGAAAATTTTTACAGGATACGAAATCCGGAGCTGAGGATGTATTGTTTAGCAATGACCCTCGTAATTTTCGCTCTTAATGTTGGCAACTTTCCACAGGAAGCCTTGGTACAATATCCCAATAATATCCTTTTTTATCTTGCAATTGCGATTATTCAAATCACCTACAAGTTGGACAAGGAAGATCGGAAAGGTAAAATTATCTAAGGTAATTATAATTGAATTTAAGATGTCTGTACAAATGCCGGAGACCGGTTAATATAGGATTATTGCTTTCCCGCCAGATATTCCTGCGTACCGTACTGGGCTCATCTTCCGAGTTTTTTTGTTCAAAAAGAGATGTGAACTCTTCGAAAAATAGTGATTTACCTTTTTTCTTAATGACCGACATCATCATCTCATATTCGGTTGCTTCCACCTTTATTCCTTCTCTGTATCTACCAAATTTCTGAAAAAAGGTCGTTCTTCTTAAATGCGGGTGATCGCTGTAAAAGTAGAATTTCTTATAGCCTGGATTCGTCAGTTTGAACTCCATTTCGGAGAATCCGTCTCCAACAGGTTTTAAATGCGGATATTTGAAATAAGCATAAAAGCGCACCATGTCCAGTTCCTGCCGCTCATTCATAAAGCTCAGAGCTCGTTGAAAATGAACCGGAAATATTTTTTCTGGAACAAAATCTTCCTGCACGTAAAGCGTGTAGTCCGTCTTTACAGCATCCTGCCCTTTGTTGATATTATTTCCAAGTCCTTTGTTAACTGGCGTGGTTACCAGTGTGAAACGGAATTTTTGGTTCAGGCTTTTAATGTAGCTGACATGCTCGGGTTTGCTGCCGTCATCGGATACTACGATGTCACCAAAATTGCAACCGAGCGCTGAAAAAGCCTCTAAAAGTCTTTCCAGAGATGTGCTTCTGTTATAGTGGGTGATAAGAAGTGTTACGTCAGGAAAATTGAACATGCCGGGTTATCGGGTAATGGAAATAAGAATTTTTTTAATCTTGCTGATCGCCTTTTTCATAATACGGACATTGCCTGAAATAGGTGTGTGATCCTTCCAGGGCGTTTGGCGTAGGTATTTATAGAACACTTCCTGATATTTTGGCAGACCATTATAGGTTTTGAAAAATGGTTTGATGTCGAGGTAATGTATCAAAAACGGATTTTCGGTATCGACGATGGCAAAGTTATTCCAGCGTTTATCGAGAGGCTGCCACTTGTTGGCAAGTACTACATTGAGCCCGTACTGATCAGGAAAGTTTACCGACTTCATATTGTCGTGAATACATTTGATCACTTTATTACTTATATCTGCGTTCTCCCATTTTTCCTGGTCCACCACCATCATTCCTGCGTTGAAATACAAGGTTTCCGGAGCAATCCCAAGTTCTTTGTAGTTTGGTATCCCGCCCCATTCGCTGCCTGCGGTTTCACACAGATCCTGTACACCGGCGATGATATTTCCTTTCAGATCCACATTCCATAGTTTCGAAATGTCTTCCAATACAATCATATCTACATCGAGGTAAATGTATTTTTTTGTTCCTTTTGGCAGTATATGCGGGGCAAACAGACGCAGGTAAGTTGTGATCGGGAAAGCCGATTTGTCATTTGGTATTGTCACATTTGCAGGTACGGCTTCATTCGTTTTGAACCAGAACATACGCACCATTTCGGCACTTGCAGAAGCACGGATCTTTTCCTGGTTCGCTTTTGAAATACCGTCATCGATTATATACAGGTCAATTTTTTCTCCCGACTTGTGATTGACTTCAATAGATTTGATCAGAGCTGCGATGAGTAGCGCGTAATGATTGTTACTTGCTACAACAATTTTAATGGTATCCTGTGAAGTCATAAGTTGAGTTGTTTCTGTGAAACCTGAGTAGTATTTTTTTGATTTGGGAACGCGACTGAAGATCAGGTAAATTCTCTAAAAATTCTTAACTGAACTTTTACCCTGTTCATGAAAGCTTTCAAGATGCTGCCGTCGTCCATAAGTCGCCTGGCCGATGTGAAAACCCTGGCTTTTGAGTCAGTAACCAGCGCTATACGTCCTCTTGTCAGCAGGTTTCTTGCCATACGCCCATCCTCGGAGTCGTTCACGAAATCGCTGCCAACCATGTTTGCATACTGGCGTTTGGTGATGGTTTTGAAGCCTCCCGTTTCCAGTCCGATTCTGGTAATTAATCCCATATTGAAGCCATACACGTTAAGATACTGGCGTTTGCGTTGTCGTATTCTGATTATGCCGGCTGTCAGAAGTTCATAAAACCAAAGCCCGAACCTTCCGTTTCCATTGGGTGGGATGAATGAATATCTGCCATGCACTCCTGTCACACCCTCGTTATTCCTCATAGGTGCAACCATCAGGTCAATCCATTTTGGTGGGTACACCGTGTCGGCATCCGCGCAAAGGTGATAGGTCCCTTTGGCTTTTTCCAAACCCATTTGTCTGGCATAATGAATGCCCTGATCCGGCTGGAAATAGCTGATTACACCAAGCTCATCCAGTACTTCCTGAGATTTGTCGGAGGAATTATTGTTGATGACGATGAGCTCAACTTTATAATCGGTGATGTTGGCAGATAGGGAAGAAAGTGTTCTGAATATGCTGTCCTGCTCGTTCCAAACCGGAATAACGATGGAGACCTCGGGGTCAGGATTCTTAAAAATACTGATCCGTTTCTTAATGGACTCTATTTCAGTGAAGCTAAGGTCTGTATAGTTTTTATGTTCATACAAATGAGACCTAACCCATTCAGGAAGACCAAAAAGAGACATATTTATTTAAAGGGGGTTGTTGAGTAAAATCGAGAAATCTGCATTTCTTCCCAAAGTTAAATTTTATTGGTAATAACAAGACAAAAAAATAGAAATATTGCTACAATTAGCATCTTTGGGTAATTTTGTGTGAAAATTAATTCTACTTTTGAATTTGTGACTTGGATTTACCTCTCGCACTTGCCGATTCCTCAGGGGATGGCTGCCGAGATGTGAAACCAAATACTCAACGACCTCTATATGTTAAATAAATTCCTGAGCCTGTTAATCAGAATCCGATACGGGCAGTTGCCTATTGACGTCAGATATTATTACCGGCACACATATAGATGTCAGCTCAGACAGTTGAAGTATCTTCTGAAAGATTACCTTTTCAAGCCTCGTTATAAAGAACTTTCATTCCAGGGTGAATTTGCTCCCGAATTACAATTTGCGCTTCCTTTTGCTTACTGGCACCACAAAAATGGAACGTTGAAAAGTACACGTTCTTCGAAGTACACCAGGGAAATGTATTTTTTCTCAGAAGACCATCAGGAAGATTTCCAGACGAGAACCAATGACGGGAACTACAATTTTGAAATGCCGCGAATCCTGTACAGCCAGAATTACGACATGGATAAATGGTTGCCTGTTCCTCTTAAAGCACAATACAGTAACGACATTTATACCTATGAAAAGCCCATTCTTATTATTGCAAACCGTTACAACATGGAGTGGGACGGTCCGCCTGTAAGTTTTTACAGCATCGAACTACTTGCATACATGCTGGGCAGGCTAAAAGATAAATTTACGATCATATACAACCGCCCCAGACCGCAGAATATCACAATGGACAACAGTGATATTTATGACATGGATGAGTTTGGCTGGTTGCAAAAGGAACACCCGGAAGTGATCCTGATGGAGGATTTATTTGCCGAGAACAAAGCGGGTGCACGAAATTTCAATCATTTACAGATGATGGTTTATGCCAACGCTTCCAGGTTTATTTCCATTCATGGCGGTACAGCTGCATTGGCCAGTTATTTCGGTGGTACAAACCTTATTCTTTCTAAAAAAGGACCAGAGCATCATTTTAAATGTTTTGAAAAGTTATACCCAAAGTTTTCTGGGGCAACCATTCTGCATGCAAAAACGGACGAAGAAGTGAAAGGCTATATCGGTACACACTTCGAATGATCCGGTACAGGCATGGAAACTAAAACAAAAAATAATTACTGGATAAAGTCGGGGTTCATTAATATACTTCAGAATTTCTCGGGTGTATTTTTTGGATTTGCTGGTTTCTACATTCTTGTTCGTGTACTGAGCAAGCAGGATTTTGGCGTCTGGACGCTCTTTATGTCAGCTACTACCATTCTGGAAGCAATCCGAAGCGGACTTATTCAGAATGCGCTGGTAAAATATTTGTCGGCTGCTGATAAGTCGGAGCACTCCGTCATCATTTCCGCATCCACGGCGATCAGTGCCGTTATTACGCTGGCGTGTATCGGAATTATTGTCGCTTTTGCTCCGTATCTGAGTACGATTTGGGAATCGCCGCAACTGATTAACTTATTGTACCTATATGTATTGGTTTTCACCTGTTCCGGTATACTCACACAATTCAATGCAGTAGAACAGGCAAATTTGAAATTCAACGGGATTTTCATAAACAACCTCATCCGCCAGTCCTCCTTTTTCGGGTTTGTGCTGGTTTGTTACCTGGTCGATTTTCAGGTGAAGCTGGTCTATTTGGTGTGGGTTCAATTGGTGAGTGTGGTGTTGAGTACAGTGGTGGCTTACGGTTTTGTAAAACACAATTTCAAACTAACTTTTTCCGTAAGTCGTCCATGGCTGACCAAACTTTTTGGTTATGGCAAGTATTCGTTCGGTACTTCAGTCAGCTCGCTTTTATCCGGAACGGTGGACCAGATGATGCTTGGCGCATTGCTTTCGCCGGCTGCATCGGGGGCTTTTAATATTGCTGTAAGAATTACGAATCTGATCGACATTCCAGGCAACGCGATCGCGGTGGTTGTTTTTCCGCAAAGTTCGCGTCGGATGGAGGAGGAGGGGAAAAGCGCCGTGAAATATTTGTACGAAAAATCGGTCGGTACTACGCTTGCGCTTGTGCTTCCCGGTGTGTTATTCCTGTATGCCTTCTCCGAATATGTGATCCATTTCATCGCAGGTGAAAAGTATGCCGACTCCATTCCATTGCTCCACGTTACGTTGCTCTATTGCCTGTTAATTCCATACGGCAGACAGTTCGGAACGATCCTGGACTCAATAGGAAAGACAAGGGTGACTTTTCTGGTTGTGGTCGGAACGACGGTCGTTAACCTGGGTCTCAACTATTTACTGATTGTGCAATACGGCGTAATGGGAGCAGCTTATGCAACATTGATCTCCAATGTGCTGGGTTTCATTGTAGCGCAGATCATCCTGAAAAAGGAAGTAGACGTGAGTTTGTGGAACACAATCATTTATATGTTTCGATTTTATCCTGAATTTCTGGAAAAATACATTTTACCGGTTTGGAACAGGAAAATGGGACGGGGCGATCATTCAAAAATATAATCGTGTATGGTAGGCGTAAAATTTAACGGACGGCTCGGGAATCAATTATTTCAGTACTTTTTTTTGCTTTATCTCAAATCGCGGGATAACCGTAAAACCTATTTTTTCCCTAATCCGCACCACGCCTATCTAAGCAAGTATTTCGAGCTGGGAAACTGGCATAACTTAACACTGAGCTCGAAGGTGTATTCTGTTTTTGCACGATCGGTACCACGCGTTTTTGGTTTTAAGGACATTTATATTCAAAATTTTTTCTCTCCAAAAGATCACGCACCTGCCAATTTTACAATCTACAACGGTTATTTCCAGTCTGATTTTTATGTAAAACAATTGCCCGAAAAGGTGTTGCCGAAGATCAAAAAGCAATATCTGGATCTTTTTGAGGTGCAGTTCGGTGAGGTTTTCAGGAATCACAAAACCATAGTGGTGCACATTCGCCGTACCGATTATCTGGCTTATGGGAAAAGAGATATTTCGCTGCCGATAGATTATTTCAAAAGACAGCTTCACTCAATCGAAAATCTGGATGGTTACCGGGTTTACTTTGTGAGTGACGATATGGAATTTGTAAAAAAAGAATTTCCACAAAGGGAGAATTTTATCTTTTCATCGAACTCTGAAATCATTGATTTTCAGCTGATCATGAATGCTGATGTAGCCATTATTTCCAACAGTACCTTCGCGTGGTGGGCGGCCTATCTTTGTCCTAAAAAGAATTTTGTGATTGCTCCCAAAAACTGGTTTGGTTTCCGGATCGGTCGCGAACACCCGAAGGGCATCATGACCGACCGTTTTACCTGGCGGGATGTTCTCACAACTCAGGATAGAGATTTGTAGAGATCAAGCGTTTTTTTAATTGATACATCCAGAGGGAAATCTCTTAATCGTGCCAGCCCTTTGGTTATGAGTTGTTTTCTCCTTTCAGTATTTCCAATAAAACGCTCAATTTGTGAGGTCATATCTTCTACGCTGTATGCCGAAAAATACGCTGCCGCATCGCTGGCAATTTCTTTGAAACAGGGTGTATCGCTTAGCAAAATAGGGCACTGGGCTTTGAAAGCCTCTAAAATGGGTAAGCCGAAACCTTCGTGCAGGGAGGGATAAACAAAGAGAGCCGAGTTCTGGTAAAGATAATTGAGTTGGGCATCTGTAACGTTGACGTGCTTTACACGCTGTGTTAACTTCAAGCGCATCAGCAATTCCTGATCTGCAACACCCAGACTTCCCCCACCTGTAAGTACAACGTTCAGATCCGGATACTTCTCAGATAGCACTTTAAAGGCGTCCATAAAAAGGTAAAAGTTTTTATATCCGCTGCGATCTCCTACATACAGGAGATAGTTTTCCGGAAGGTTTGGTACCGCGTCAAAAATCAGAGCAGTATCAGGTTCGATCCCATGATAAATGACAGAAATCCTGCTTTCATCCACGTCATGATATTTCAGGAGGTCACTTTTGGTTGTTTCCGAAATGGCAATAATTGCGTCAGCACGTTCAATATGAAGTCGTTTATGTTTGGTAAGCGGATCTTGCGCCCAAAAATACTCCGGTAGCTTTTCATACGTCATATCGTGTATGGTAGTCACCAGCGGCTTTTTAAGTGTGTCAAGAAAGTATGGGTCGTAGTAGGTAGGATGGAAGATGTCGAAATTATTTTGTTTCACGAGGCGGTTGGAATACTTTTCATTCACCTTGTAGAGTCTCCTTGCAATACGATCCGATTTAAGGATTCGTCCGAGATAGCTGTGCGCAGCAGACGGCTCAGGATTCAGGTAATGATTTTGAGAATAGACTAATCCAACCTCACAGGAAAAGCCTCTTGTATTATTAATTTGTTGAATAATGTTGGCAAAATAGCGGCTTATGCCTCCGTACCGTTGTGTGGTGAATTTCTGATGATCGAATAGTATCTTCATTGTTAGGCTATTGTTGCCAGCGTTGAGTAGTTGGGAAACAGGGTTTTTTCTTAAATAACGGTGAATAATTCAGTCGGTGGCACATGCATCGTTACAATCATAAAAATAAATTTTGATCTTTACATCATTGTAAAACTCCTATATTTCGTGTCGAGTTAATTTGATAGTAAATATAGGAATTATAACCTGACCTGCATTGTACTCAGTGCCGGGCGGTACATGTTTGAAATAACAAAGAATGAAACTCAACGGACATAAAATCATAATTTTTGGCTTGCCCCGAATGGATTCGGAAATTGAATCTACCAACTACACCACAGCCAGGCTGCTTGCCAAAACCAACCGGGTTTATTATGTAGAGAATCCATATACGCTCAAAGATTATTTTCGGTTAAGGAATTCGAAACAGGGGCAGCGGCGCAAAGGTTATTTTTCTCTTTTCAATACCAGTTTGATTGATACTGATGTTCCCGGATTGTCTGTCATAATTCCGCCGGTGCTTCTTTCCATTAACTTTTTGCCGGAAGGTTTTTTGTTTAGAATGGCATTGGAAATCAACGAGTTTATCCTCGCTTTTAAACTTAAACGTTTCCAGAAAAAGTATGCGATAAACGATTTTATCTTCATCAATTCTTTTAATTTTCATTATCCTGGCCTGGCTTCTTACCTCAAACCTGCGCTGGAAGTGTATCACTGTCTGGACCCGCTGGTAGTTGCATTCGACAAAAAACATGGATTGTTGTCTGAAAAAAAGATCATCATCCGAAGTGACGTTGTGATTTGCAGCAGCAGAAAATTGTATCATGACAAAGTGGTGCTGAACAGCGCGAGCCATTTTGTGCCCAATGCTGCCGACGTTACGCACAGCAGTAAAGTACTGGATCCGCAGTTGCAGGTAAGCCATTTGCTGGCAGATCTGCCTCGTCCGGTTATTGGCTATTTTGGCGCCATTGAGCGCCGAATTGACTACGATCTGCTGGGTGAAGTATCCAGGAATAATTCCGATAAAACCTTCGTTTTGGTAGGTCCGATAACGTCTGAATTTGTACCTGCCTGGTTTACCGCCCTTCCGAATGTGAAAATGACAGGAGCCGTTCCTTACACGGAAATGCCAGCTGTTGTGAAGGGATTTGACGTTGCATTGATCCCATTCAGAAAGGATGAAGTAAGCCGAACCATTTTCCCTCTCAAATTATTTGAGTATCTGGGCGCCGGCAAACCCGTAGTTTGTACCGATTTTAATCCCGATCTGGCGGAGTTTACAGGTGAAACAGTACCGTTTTGCAGTACAGCTGAATCTTTTTCCAAGGCTATTGCAGTTGCATTGAGCAGCAATGGTGAGCACGATGTGGCTGAAAGATTGCAGATTGCAGCTGCAAATACATGGGAGAGAAGAGTGGATGAAATTGCAGATATTATATATGAGGAATTGATCAGGTCAACTGGAAAATACCTCGACTAAGCTGTATTCAAAACACAATTCTGTTACGGCGCGTCTATACCACTGTACTCGGTTTTACTCTTTTTTGTGCTTTGTATTGAAATCGCATTTCGACGTGCTGGTAAGTCCAGGCGGAAACGAAGTAAATGATGGCAAAATTCAGAATGAAAAAATAGGAGTAGGAGCTGGTAGGGAACTTTAGTATTCTGATAAACAAGATGTTAAATAAGCTTATCAACAGGGCATGAGTCATGTAAATGGAATAGGAATACATGCCTAGTTTGTGAAGCAGAAAGACCTTTTTCAAAGCCGCTGAAATGAATCCTTTCTCAAATGAAAAAGTGTAGATACAGATAAAGAACAGGACGTCAAAAATTGCTCCCCAAGGTTTCATGACTTCGCCGTTGTAGATGAGTAAACTGATCAGAACCAGGGTCGATAACTCGGCTGTTGAAAAAAAATGACTGGAATATTTACTAATGCTGGAATTGGACCTGGCAAATAAATTGAAACAGATTACTCCGGAAAAGAAACCCAGAATACCGCGTAAAAACCCGTAGTCGAAGCTATAATTGATTTTGAATGTGAATGAGATCAGGTAAAGCCCTGTGAGAGAAATGAGGATGAGTAGCAGATACACTAGGTTTCTCTGTGTGTACAGTCTTGATTTATAAATGTAGAGCACCGCGGTTCCAAACACGACATAGGCAATAAGTTCCGCACTGATTGACCAGCTGACAATGTTCCAGCTCACATCGTTTACACCCGGAATGGGAGTGGAGTTTAACAGGAAAAGTGATGAGAAAAATGAAATGACGTTGTTGGCCGGGTTATCAAGATTATTTACTTTAATGTACGGATTCAGCACTTTTTTACCCAGCTCCACTACTGCGAACAAAAACAGCATTAAAAGATGCAGCGGATATATTCGGTAAATTCTTTTTATCAGGAAAAGCTTCAATTCCTCTCCCGTTGCAATGTTTTGATACCTGTAGGCCATCACAAATCCGCTTAAAACAAAGAAGAAATCGACGAACATATCGGCGTTTTTTGTGAAGTTGTTGCTTATAAAAGAGTTGTCTGCAAATGGTGCGAGGTGGAATAAAAAAACAAATGCTGCAAACAGCCCTCTGAAAATGTCAAGGACTTCAAAGCGATGCTTCATGAGGTAATTTACGTTGAGAGTTGGATTTTTGCCTGATTCCCTATTGAAGTTCCTGAATTCGAATACTTTCAGTAGATTTTTGTTAAAGCTATATCAATATTGTTAAAATAGTTCTACAAGCTGATCGGTTTTTATCTTGAATTGGTGCGGATTTCTTGCAATTAGTCTAAGGCTGCGTAGCTTTGCATTTCAAAAAGTAGCGGATGTTAAGCTGAGCTATCACTGATTACGATTAAACAATGCTTCATTGACAGCATCCGATTCCACGCAAGACCCTTGCTTCAATCCTTTCGGAAATTTGTGTGAGGGGATATCTCTGCCAGAAAAATTCACTTTTCCATTCGACTACACACCACATTCGTTAAGTCTTCTGGCGTCAGAAATGCTTCGGGTACATCTTGGAACACAATCTGCGTGGCAGCACAATTTCGGATTGGGGACTGGTGATGGTACCGTCATTGGTAAGATGTTCGGAGTGCTGGTTGTAATTACGGATGATGGAGATTTGGGATATCTGGCTGCATTTTCGGGGAAACTGGCTGGCGGAAATTTTCATGCCGGTTTCGTTCCGCCACTGTTTGATGGTATGGAAAACGGTGGTTTCCTCAATGCCGGCATGGAATCGTTAGCACAATTGAGCACTGAAATAAGTGACTTGCAGGCGGCTGGGGAAGAAGATAACCGTGAAGATATTGACATTTTGAAACGTCGCAGGAAAAACCATTCGGTCGCATTGCAGAACCAGATCTTTGATCAGTATCACTTTTTAAATCAGGATGGTGAGGAAAAGAGCTTGCGCGATATTTTTGAAGGTGCTTTGTATAAAAATCCGCCAGCCGGGGCCGGCGAATGCGCCGCTCCCAAATTACTTCAATACGCTTTCCAACATAAAATGAAACCCGTTGCTATGGCGGAGTTTTGGTGGGGTGCTTCTCCAAAATCGGCACATTGGAAACATGGAGAATTTTATCCTTCGTGTCAGGAAAAATGTGCACCGATTCTGGCTCACATGCTCACCGGGATCGAAATGGATAATAAACCTGTCTGCCATACCGGGGAAATTTCGGTTCGTTAGGGAAATTTGCCAAAAAAATCGCCTGCCAGGAGGTTATACAATTTTTGTTGAATGATTATTACTAAATTTGAAGTAATTCTACGAGCAACGCATGGACCAGCTTTCGTGCGGTGTTTATACTACTCAACGGTACCTAATCATTCTTGATGAAGCTTGTCTCCATAGTCACTGTTAATTTCAATCAGCCGGTTGTGACTGAGCAGTTGCTCAAATCCTTAATTGAGATAAATACCTATGAGGCCATCGAAATTGTTGTAGTAGACAATGGAAGCAGTGAAAATCCTGTGGGTAGTTGGTCACTGCTTTTTCCAACCGTGCAATTTGTGAGGTCAGAAGTTAATCTGGGCTTTGCGGCAGGGAATAACCTGGGCATTGAATACACAAATGGAGATTACATTTTCCTGATTAACAATGACACGGAGGTTACCGCGACGCTCATTTCTCAGCTGGTGCAGAGCATGGATGCGAACCCCGGAATTGGCATTATATCTCCTAAAATCCATTACTACGATCATCCGCTGACCTTGCAGTATGCCGGGTATTCCAACATGAATTATTACCTGGCCCGTAACCATTGTATCGGTCAGTTTGATTTGGATGATGGTCAGTTTGATGCTCTGAGTGGCGTTACAGGTTATGCCCACGGAGCTGCCATGATGATCAGAAGGGAAGTGATAGCCAGTGCCGGTCTGATGGCAGAAAATTACTTTTTGTATTATGAAGAGCTCGATTGGTGCGAACAGATAAAGCGGGCCGGATATGAGGTTCACACCAATTTAGAAGCACTCATCTATCACAAAGAGTCGGTGTCTGTGGGCAAACGATCTGCGTTGAAGGAGTATTTCATGACAAGAAACAGGATTTTGTTTATCCGTAAAAATGCCTCCGCATTTCAATTCTTCTGTTTTTGTTGTTATTTCTCAGTAGCTGTAATCCCCCGAAATCTTACTCTCTATCTCAAAAACAAAGAATTTAGCTTCATTCCAGTGTTTTTTAGTGCCATAGGCTGGCATTTTAGAAACCAGGTCGGGAGTGAAAATCTGGGTTATCCGGTAAAACGTTAAACTATGAAAGTTCTCTTTTGGCTAAGTCTGTTCATCGTTTTCTACACCTTTGTAGGTTATGGAATTCTACTTTATTGTCTTGTCAGAATCCGAAGGGTTGTAAAAGGGGAACGCCGGCTACCTCAACCGCGTCAGTATTATCCAACACTGACGCTGATCGTGGCTGCGTATAATGAGGAGAGTTTAATAGAAGAGAAAATCCGTAACACGTTGGCGCTTCAATATCAGGCAGATAAATTGAATATATTGTTTGTTACAGACGGATCCTCCGACAGAACTGCTGACATCGTAAAAACCTTTGACGGGATTAAATTGTTGCATTCGGATGAACGTCGTGGAAAGATACATGCGATTCACAGGGCCATGGATGTCGTGGATTCTGAGATTGTGGTATACACTGACGCGAACACCTTCCTGAATGCGGAAGCGCTTTTATACATAGCGCGACATTACGCAGATCCTGAGGTAGGAGCAGTATCCGGTGAAAAAAGGGTGATGCAGGATCAGTTGGCGGACGCGACCGCCGGGGAGGGATTTTACTGGAAGTACGAATCTGCTTTAAAAAAATGGGATTCAGAATTGTACTCTGTTGTGGGTGCTGCCGGAGAACTGTTTAGCGTGCGGCGTTCTTTGTACAGACATGTTGAAGCAGATACCATACTGGACGACTTTATGATTTCTATGCTCATTGCGGATCAGGGATACAGGATCATATATGAGCCGGATGCCTACGCTTCTGAATTGGCATCCGATAATGTGAAGGAGGAGTTGAAGCGGAAAATACGTATCGCGGCGGGAGGTATCCAGTCTATTGTTCGTTTGAAATCACTGCTTAATCCTTTCAAAAACCCTATACTTTCTTATCAGTACATCAGTCACCGTGTGCTGAGGTGGACCATAACACCTTTTTTACTGATCCTGGCGGTCGTGCTGAACGTTATAATTTACTTTTTGTTTCAGGAGACTTTATATCTAATTCTGCTATTGGCCCAATGCCTTTTCTACCTGATGGCCCTGGCTGGCTGGTTTCTCGAAAAACGCAGGATAAAGGTTAAAGCGTTATTTGTGCCTTACTACTTTTGCATGATGAACTACGCAGTTTTAGCTGGTCTTGCTCGTTATTTAAACGGAAATCAGAGTGCTGTCTGGGAGAAGGCAAAAAGAAAGAGCGCCTGATTGGGACGCTCTTAATATCTTTTGGAATTACTATTCTATAACGCTGCGAGGCGGCTCGACTCACTTTCTATGATGGGAATTAAAGGAAGAAGTTCATCTGAAATATGCTGATAGGTGACTATAAGTTTTGAAACTTCTACGCCTTCCTTAATTGCTGTTTCAAGTTTCTCCACCTTAGGTCTTATTGCAGTGAGACCTGCCATGGTAAAGGACGGCTTTAAGCCATGCACAATGCTCGCGGATTCCTCATAATTTCCCTCTTCCAAAGCTGTTTTCAAGGAATGCCACCGGGGCATGGAGTCGCTTAGAAAAGCATCAAAAATCAGGTGGATTATGGAAGAATCTTCTCCATAAACCTGGTTTAAATACTTTATATCCAGTGCAGGATTAATTTGAAGGTCCATAAGTTATGGTGTCGCTGATTTCGGGATTGTTTTAATTTTGTACAAAGTAAACAAATCCTTTCATTATCCTCAATAGAATATATTCTATTGAGGATGCGAGTTAGCTTATGGCTATTTTATAGTGTCTTTAACCGATTCGTTTACAGCGGATTCAGTAGCTGGTGACTGCTTTGCGTCTTCTTTGGCTTTCTTTTTGAAATACCTGCGGAACAAGAAGTTTGAACGGAGCGCTTCCATATTTTCATCAAGCTTTTCAGTGCTTGACTCTAAATTTTGCAGTGTTCCTTTAAGGTTAGACGCAGTTTTTTCGTCATGCAATAACACGCCCAATGGACTTGTTTTATTAGAATTGAGAGATTCGGTGGTTGTTTTGAGATTATTCACCATGACGTTCGCGGATGATACCGTTTCGTTAAGCCGGCCTACGGTTGCACGTATATCTCGCATAATAACTGTGTCGGTAGCGAAGTCGTTTGCCAGTCCTCCTTTTTCGTTCAACTTAGCCGTGAAACCAGAAAGTGAGGCGGTCATCACCTGGGCGTTTACAGATGCTTTTTTTAGTGCTGCAAGCGTTTGGTCAACGTCGTTATAAAGCCTCTCGTCGTTAAGAAGCATACCTACTGTACCTTTTCCTTCGAGGATATTTTTGCTTATGGTTTTGAAAGCACTCGTTATCCCTAAAAGGTTCTTATTGTTTTCCGATAATACAGCAAGCATTTCTTCTGTGCTTTCGATTTTTTCTACGGCAAGCTGATCTCCGTCTTCAATAGCTGGTACTTTTTGAGTGCCGCCATAAATAACGATGATTTTATTTCCGATAAGTCCGTCTGTACTGATTTTTGCTTTTGCATTTTTACGTACAAATTCCTGCGATTTTTCTTCGATATTCAGCATTACTTCCACCTGCTCATTGTCCAGAAAGCGGATTTTTTTCACCGTGCCGATTTTTACACCGGAATACCACACATTGTTACCCGGTTTCAGCCCGTTCACATCGTGAAAGATGCTTTTGACCGAAATACTGGTTGCAAATACTTTTTTCATACTTCCAATGGTAAGTATACCCACTACGAAAATGAGTATCCCGACCACTACAAATAGGCCTACGGTTATAGAGCGTTTTCTGGTTGATGTTTCCATTACTATTTTATAAAATTATAATCGTAAAAACTTTTAATTCTGTCGTCCTGCGTCTCAAATACCTCTTCAAACGTTCCCTGCTCAGTAAAGTGGCCATCCAGAAGCATGGCAATTCTGTCACCTGTTTGTCTGGCGCAGGTAAGGTCGTGGGTGATGATAATGGCACTTGTGTGGTATTTTTCCTGAACTTCATTGATCAGCTCATTGATCTCAATGCAGGTAATAGGATCAAGACCCGCTGTTGGTTCATCATAAAGCATAATCTCTGGTTCAAGAATGAGCGTTCTTGCAATACCAATCCGCTTACGCTGCCCGCCCGATAGCTCGGATGGCGCCTGGTTAATGGTCTGAAGTAAACCAACAGCGTCGAGAACGGATTCTACTTTCTCGTTTATTTCCGCCTTCGTAAGGCCGGGTACGTTTCTGACCAGTGGGAATTCAAGGTTTTCTCTCACCGTCATACTATCATACAAAGCACTGTTCTGAAAGGAAAAACCGATTTTGAGACGTAAGTCGCGTAATTCCTTTTCGTTGAGCTGCGAAACTTCCTGACCCAGCACAAGTGCCGAACCGCGATCCTGTCTGAGCAAGCCAACCAGAATTTTGATCAATACGGATTTACCTGTTCCTGAACGCCCAAGTACCACTACATTTTCTCCTTTGTTTACTTCCAGATTCACACCTTGTAGTACGTGCAAGTCGCCAAACGATTTATATAAATCTTTGATGGAAATAACCGGGGAAGTATTTTCTATGGTTTCTGCCATCTTTTATATTCTGAAATAATTTGATACCTGAACGATGATAACCTCCTCAATAAAAATGAGGAACATCGATATTACGACCGACGCATTTGCAGCCTTTCCAACTCCTTCTGTTCCTTTAATAGCGTTGTAGCCCTGGTAACAACCCACGATCCCAATGGTGAAACCATATGCAACTGCTTTAACAAGCGATGTCCCGATGTCCAGGAATGTAATCTGTTCAAAGGCGTTCTCAAAAAATGCTATAAAACTCGTTCCTTCATTTAGGGTCACATTCAAAAACGCGCCAAGCAGAGCGACAAGCGTACAATAGAACATGAGAATCGGGATGGTTATCGTGGACGCAAGCACACGGGTGACAACCAGGAATTTGAATGGGTTTACTGCGGAAACTTCCATGGCATCTATCTGCTCGGTTACCCGCATAGAGCCAAGTTCAGCACCGATGCTGGATCCCACTTTTCCCGAGCATATAAGAGCGGTAACGAGTGCAGCAAGTGCTCTAACGATGGCGATGGAAACCAGCGAGGGAAGCCAGGAGGTTGCTCCGAACTCCGCAAGCGAAGGTCTTGACTGCTTGGTAAAAACCATTCCTGTTATGAATCCGGTAAGGCTTATCAGCAATAGCGCCTTGTAACCAATGGCGTAACATTGCTTTACAAGCTCCTGAAATTCCATTCTGCCCCGAAATGCTTCCCTGAAAAACCGAAGGAAGAACATGTAGCCATTGTAAACTGCCAGGAAGGATGAATCCAGGCTTTTGGTAAATACTTTTTCCTTGCTCATTAAATTCTGTTTGGCGAGTGACTCGACGCGTAACTGTTTATTATATACTTTTTGTTATCAGGCATTTGACGGTGCTAAAATTCCGGTCTGCCCGTTGTATTCTTTTAAATTTTTATCTTCAAGCCAGCGCATTCGATAAGCATTCATGGCGGTTTTACCAAGCTGGTTCAACAAGCGATAGTTGACGATCAATCCTACTGCGGCACCAATTCCCGGAATAAGCTGAGCCATTTTGGCAAGATCTATGTAATCCCGGTATTCCTGTTGAAAGCTTTTCCAGTCAAACTGGTTTATATCTTCTGGTAGATTTGCATTTTTTGCTGTCCAATCGGTCATCTGACTGTAAATTTTCTGCCTGCTTTTCTGGCTCGAAAACGCCAGTTGAAATATGTGAAGGATAAAAAGCCTTTCACGGTAATCATCAACCTGCCTTCCGTATAACGCTGCGATGTCGAAAAGCAACTTCATTTTTATGCCAATCAGGATGGGGAACTCAGCCATGGCTAGTAAAAATCCACCTGCCCCCGTTATTCCACCTTCTGCTGCGCCCGCCTTTTTGTAAAATTCAATGCGCGCCTTTACAGCTATTTCAGCGGTTTCCAAAGACACAAATTCAACTGGCTTTGCTGTTGTGTAACCTGCTCCAAACAACACGCCTCTCGTCATCTGCTTGATTGTGGATGTGATCACCTCATGCACACGATCGGGAATAAAACTGTTTATTTTGTCCTGCACATTTTTAGAAATCCTGTTCAGTCCGGAAGGATGCTTTTGCATTTTCTCCTGCCATTTGTACAATTCGTTTTTTATGTTTTCTTCGTATTGAGTCATGGCAGCCAGGGCGCAAATGTATGAAAAACCGGTTAAGCAGGAAAGTTAACTAATTATGACTAGACCTATCTGACAAAAATCGTTCCAGTGATCATTTCCCATGGGGCGCTTAAAGTGTGTAATCCTCAATCCGTTGGTTACCTTTCATTTCCTGCTGTATAGAGATATATTTTCTCCTTTACTAAAATCAGTATCTGATACCCGTTTTGAAACCTCAAAAGGGATACATAACTTGTATCGATTAGAATAAACAGAGCGATTAATTATGTCGAATATCAATATTATCATTGAGGAACGCCCTGCCGACATCGGGAATTTTCTGGTCGGGCGATTGCTTCCGTTTCGTAATAAAAGAATGGTAGGCCCATTTATCTTCATCGATCACATGGGACCGGCCAACCTGAAAGATTATCAGAGCATCGACATCGGGCCGCATCCGCACATCGGTCTTTCTACGCTCACCTACCTGTTCGAAGGCGCAATAATGCACAAGGACACACTTGGTAACAGTGTGGAAATTAAACCCGGACAGGTAAACTGGATGACAGCCGGAAAAGGCATTGTGCATTCCGAAAGAACGCCGGAGTATCTGCGCCATACAGATAAAGCATTACATGGTTTACAAATATGGGTGGCATTGCCAAAAGAGCTTGAAGAAATGGAACCCAACTTTTATCATGCTGAGGTGGAAGATGTCCCATCCTGGGAAGACGACGGGGTGAAATTCAAACTCATAGCGGGTGAAGCCTTCGGACGTAAATCTCCTGTACCGGTTTACAGTCCATTATTTTTTGTAGAAATTAAGACCGACGTTCGTAAATCCGTAAATGTTGGTCAGTATCTCTTTGGGGAGGCTGGGTTGTACATTTTGGAGGGAAGTGTAGAAAGTGAGGGAATTGTTCATGAGCCCAAACGAATACTGGTATCCAAGAACAGCGAACTCTGTGAATTTATTATGGAAGCAGGAACGACGATATATATTTTCGGCGGGGATGCTTTCCCGGAAGAACGATTGATTTACTGGAATTTCGTAGCAACCAATCGTGAGCTGATTGAGAACGCAAAAGTGAACTGGCAACAACAAAATTATCCCCAAATAGAAGGAGAAACTGGATTTATTCCATTGCCTGAGGCAAGTGGAGTACTCAAACCTAAACAGTAAATTAACTCCGATTAGAAAGTTGTATCAGCTAATCTGTCTGGATTGAGAAAGGATGTCCTCTATATATACTTCCTTTCCGGTTTCTAGAATACGAACAAACAGCTGAGCCTCTTTTCCAAGAAGTTCTCTGAAATGTTTGCCTTTGCATGGATCGTAATACCACTGCCAAACCATGTCGCGGGAAATAATGAGGTAATTGAGTTCTTTCATGACTGCTATGTTTAATATCCAAATTTATGGAATTATTCCATAAATTTGGATATTTTCCAATTATATTATTCAATACTGGATCACATAGTTTTGCGTTTGCCTTTACCTGTCATAAGCTCAAAAAATTAGTTAATATGTTTCAGGGCATTGTGCAATGAAACGTTTTCATGGGAAGTGTTGTAAATGCTTTGCCCGTTTTTTACTACAAGAATCTGGGGTGATTCATGCTCAACCTGAAAAATGTGTGCAACAGCGTGCGACTCCCTGCGGTTGCTGATCACATCGACAATGTATAATGGTGTATCATTGCCGACAGCGCCTGTCACTTCTGATTTCAGCTGGCGATAGGCCATCAGGCTGGTCATGCAGCGAGGACTGTGTTTGTAAATAATCGCGTAGTCTTCCGACTCAAAAATGGCCTGTACCTGGTTCTCGTTTGTAATTGTAATCCAATTCATATTCTTCAATGAAAGTTTGCTATCATACTTAACATAGATTTCAAATTTTCATTCCAGAAGGTGTGCTTACTTACCTATATGAGGGAGCAGGTTTTCGATACTGGACGCATGTTTCAGTACATAAACATAAAAGAGCGCTACGGAAACGGAGACAAGATTGCCTACTAGGTAATAATCGTTGAACTTGTTGGAGTCGGTACTATTGCTTTCATCATGTTTTAACCGGGTGGCAAGTTTCAGCGCGCTGAAAAATGTGAGGGCAGGGGCGAGATCGTTGAAGAGGAATATCATCAGAAACATTCTTTCAATGAATCCTTTGATCAGTGATTTGAAATCAATTTTGGTTTTTTGATAAAATACCTGTGCAATAACAGAGAATAAAAAGCCCAGGACAATTTCGCCGATCAGGATAATGACAGCTATTATAAAAAAGACCATTTAGCGTGTGATGTAGTTTATAACCTCTTTGGTAGCAATATATTCATTTATTTTTAAACTTTTCTCCCTTTTCCAAATCTGGGATCTGGTTTTCCCCAAAGCTTCGGCCACTACTTTATAATCTCTTTCTTTCAAAAATTCGGTTAATAGCTCGCGATCTCTGGTTACCTTCCAATCATCCGTTAGCCCCTGGTAAATAACGAGGCTGTTGGTGAGTGCTTTACTCATCTCATTGTCTTTCAGGATAATATGGTAACGGTTCTTGGTTAGTTTAGCTTCTTGCAAAGCCTTTCGTGCATTGGTCAGGCCTTCTCCCAGCATTCCGTAAGCAATTTTATCATTGATGGGTGTATCAATTTGTCCTTCCATTAACACATACCGCAATTTAAATCCTGCTCCTTTGAGAAGAATTTCCTCATCCAGACTGAAAATAAGCTGTAAAGCCGCGTTAACGTCTTTTGCTATGCCCTGAAATTCATCTCCCAAGGTAATAGTCAGAGGTGATTTCAGCTTTTTGCTGTGTTTGCGGTTTACAACCTCTGTTATTGTTTTAAAGTCCTCCATAAGTTGTTTCTGATCTTTTGATCGGCTTGAAACAACATCCGCCATAAGAATGTAATGCTCTTTTTTGCTCATAAATCTGTTTCATAAAAAGTGAAATAATATCATCTATGTCAAATATACTGAAATAAACTGTTTTGTTTCAGTATTAATGAAACAAATATATAGGTACAAATAAATAATTTACTGTATGTGAGTATGTTAACGTTATTTTTTAAATATTTATCCATTTTTTATTTTCTTGTCCTAGTTCAATGTTTTGCCCTGTGGTGGGGTAGTACATTTGTATCATTAAAATTGATAACAGCTAAACAAACAAGACAATGGAAAATACAATCAATGGCATCCACCACATCACCGCCATCGCTGGTGACGCTAAAAAAAATTATGATTTCTATACCCGGGTTCTGGGATTAAGGATGGTAAAAAAAACCGTCAATTTCGATGATCCTAACACCTATCATTTTTATTACGGTGATGAAAATGGTACACCTGGCACGATACTAACATTTTTTCCATGGGGTGATCAAATACCTGCTGGCAGAAGAGGAACTCGTCAGGTAACGGAAATCGGATATTCAGTACCGGAAGGAAGTCTTGATTTTTGGTTGAAAAGGTTGCACGACAATAAAGTGACTTACAACAAAGTTTCTGAAAAATTCGGTGAACAGTATCTTACTTTTCTTGATCCTGATGGCTTGAAATTCGAACTGACAGTACCTAAAACGGCTGACAACCGAAAACCTTACGAAACTGCCGAAGTGAGTGCTGAGTATGCAACCAGAGGTTTTCACCACATTACGATCACAAGTAACAAAATAGAGGAAACAGCTAAAATTCTGACTGATATTTTTGGCTATAAAATGGTGGAACAACATGTAAACAGGTTCAGATTTATAACCGATGCTGTTGAAACCGCCGCTATTGTGGATCTTGTGGAAGCTCCCGGCGAACGCGCCGGACATGTGGCAGGAGGTTCCGTTCACCACGTTGCATTCCGGGTCGCGAACGACGATATATTGATGGAATTCCGTAAAAAAATCGTTGAGGCAGGACATCAGATTACGGATAAGATTGACAGAAATTATTTCTATTCACTCTATTTCCGTGAACCAGGTGGTGTATTGTTTGAGATTGCGAGCGATAACCCTGGCTTTGCTACCGACGAAACGGTTGAGTTTTTAGGATCTGGTCTGATGTTGCCTGCTCAATATGAGCCACGGAGAGCACAAATTGAAAAAGTGTTGCCTTCATTAGTTTAATTTCTTTTTGAAGCGGACCACAACAGGTCCGCTTCAAAATTTTATCAAAATCACTGAAAAGATGTACCAACATACAAAAAGTGTAACAACTGCCGGAGCTGATTTAAATACCGCAAAAAAAGCGATTATCATGCTTCATGGCAGAGGAGCCGCGCCACGCGATATCATTTCACTGCAACGCTATCTGAACTTGGAAGGAGTGGCAATCCTTGCTCCGGAGGCTACGAACAACAGCTGGTACCCATATAGTTTTACGGCACCTGTAAGTCAGAATCAACCTGCGCTGGATTCGGCACTGGAAATTATCGACGGGATTGTGAACGATATTGAAGCCGCAGGAATAAGCAGCGAAAACATATACTTTGCCGGCTTTTCTCAGGGAGCCTGTCTCACGCTGGAATATACCGCCCGTCATGCCAAAAAGTATGCAGGAATTATAGCACTAACCGGCGGTCTGGTTGGTCAGGAATTGATAGAAGCCAATTACACGGGAGATTTTGCAGGTACGCCGGTTTTTATATCCACCGGTGATCCGGATCCACATGTTCCCGTCAGCAGGGTGAACGAAAGTATCGCGATTTTTGAAAAACTAAATGCAAAAGTGACTTCCGCAATATACCCCGGACGACCACATACAATTTCGGGTGAGGAAATAGAAATAGTGAATAAGGAAATATTAGGCTGAGGTAATTCAAGATGCGCTGACTAGTTTATCTCATTTAATGGTTATTGTACTTTTTTGCACAGTACCATTATAGTCACTAATTCGTATCAGGTAATCCCCGGGAGGTAGAATGAGCGACTTTTCACTAAGGTCGCTTACTTCTATCTGATCAATCGGAACACTATCAGCATTACCTTCTTCTTTTACCGCATATGCCGAGACAATACAAGGGAATTTGAAATTGAGTTTTATGCCATCCAAGTTATATAACTTCCAGGTATTGCCACGTAACAACCAACTAGGGCGCTTCGATATATACTGGGTACGGGGATGAGCAATCTTCAAATCAACCAAACTTGAATCTTTTCTGAGATTGTATGGATTACCGGCAGAGTCGATAAACACTGCGGGATAGCCCGTTTGAGTAAATTGATAGTAACGTGATTCATATTCCAAGCTACTTCTTTCTGTCCAATCTACCTGATCAATGGAATAGGGGTTAATGCCGCAAAGTTTTTTTAATGCGCCGGCCATTCTCAGTGGCTCTGCATTGTAATCTTCAAGCAAATGACCAAACCCACAATGTATTAGAATTTTGGCCTTATTATCTTTATCAAGTATCTTCTTAATGTTTTTTGCTTCTCCAATTTCTCTTCCCTCCGGATCATTCAATGCTTCATAACAAAATAGTGTAAACCCGATTTCCAAAGCTTTACGGATCATATTGCCATATTGAGGCTCTCGGGAATAATATCCATCATTCACTAAGGGCCATTTTCGAATGTTAAGCAACGAATCTTCAGCAAGGGTTTCTAAACCCAAGTAGCGATATCCGTTTTTGTAAAGTCCGTCCAACAATGACCCTGTAAATACACGATGTACAGGTTGATGATGAGCTTCATTAATTATGATAATCCTTTCCTTTCTACTTTGCTCAATTACGTAATCGGTGGCTGATCTCGCCTTGTATGAAGCCAAAACATTTTGATCTGAATAAGTAGGCTCTATTCCCCCGGACTTATCATAGACTTTCAGTGCTTTTTGATAGTCACCAATAAAGGAGTACGCCCATGCGGCAAATTGATACTTTGGTGCACCATCATTTAAATAGTCTTGCTGAATTTGCTTGCTATTTTTGTAAATTACCTCATCTTGTGCTTGTGCCAGGTGTGTTAAGGAAAAAGTGACAATTAGCACTAAAACTAATTTGCTATGGCATAGTTCCATTTTTAGAATATGGTTTTTCATTAGTTTTTATGATGATGTGTGACGCAATATACGACAAGTTATTTTTCAAACTAAATTTTTAGTTTATATTAAATTTTTGTTCTGTTGCAAGTGGTAATACGAGCCACAACTTTGATAATCCCGGTGTTTACAACTACCTTTAAAAAGTAAAAACATCCTTCTGCATCATTTTGCAGGAGGATGTTTTTTGTTTATTGATGGCAGTCAGATAGAAGAGACAATTGATATGTTTGAAAAAATTAACGCTTATGCAAAAAGGTGCCTTCCCTTTACGGACGAAGAGCTGGCACATTTCGATTCATTACTTCAATATAAAAAACAACCCAAAAAAACGTTCTTATTGCTGGAAGGCGAGGTTTGCCAGTTCGAGGCTTTCATCCTTAAAGGTTGTATCAGAACCTACCACATTGACCAGTCGGGAGCGGAGGTGACGCTGCAATTCGCGATCGAAGACTGGTGGGTGAGTGACATTACCAGTTTCACGGAGCAAAAGCCGAGTCTGGTTTACATTGAGACGCTGGAAGATTGCGAATTATTGATTCTGACACCAGAAACGAAAGAAAAGCTGTTAACCGCAGTGCCTGGTTTCGAGCGTATGTTCAGGCTCATGGTGCAACGGAATCTGGCGCAGTTACAGGAGCGCCTGTTTAGGACTATTTCCACAACGGCAGTTGAAAAATACCTTGATTTCCTGAATAGATATCCGGCCATTCCGCAACGTGTAGCACAACATTACATCGCATCCTATCTTGGATTTTCACCGGAGTTTTTGAGTAAGGTCAGGAAAAAGCTTAGCGCGCAGTAAATAACCTGGTTGTCAAAACCGCATCGTTCGAGTATCTTTGCCCTATGTCAAAAATGATCCCTGAGAATCTTAGAGAAATAATGATCCACAATGCCATGGAAGTTCAGAACGAACTGGGCAAAGATCATGAACCGGTTGTGAAGCTGCATTCCAAATATGGCAAAGCAATATGGCTATTGTCAGAACTGGATTCTACCAATAATATCGCTTTTGGTGTTTGCGATCTTGGTCAGGGGAAACCGGAGTTGAGTTACGTATCCATCAACGATCTTGAAAGTATTAAACACGCACGATTGAAGGTTCCAATGGTAGAAATAGATCCGAATTTTGATGGTAAATATGCAATGAGTGTTTATTTTGAAGCAGCCAAACTCAATAACAGAATTACCGAAGACGATGATTTACTAAAACTGGCACAAGCCAAATTGTCGAAGACGAAATAATTTTTAGGTTTTTATATAAAAGAGCAGATGGGGTTATGCCTATCTGCTCTTTTTGCTTGTTAGCCTATCAATTTAATTGATGTTGTTTATTAAAATCGTTAAGTATTAGTCCTGCAACCGACGCTGCTAATCCGGCAGCAAGTAGGCTGATCTCCCTGTTTTTATCCTTCTGTTTAACCGCAATTCCTGCAAGTGCGGCGGCAACAGGTAATAAACTAACAGGGTCGTTCAATTGCCGTGAAACCAATACTCCTGCGCCACTGGCAACGGGAAGTAAGGCGCTGGTCCATTGTTTAGTATCAGTGTTTTTTCTCAAATAACCAAACTCGTGAGCAAGCGTAGTAGCACTCACTGCCGATGCTGCGGTAAGCCAGCCTGCATAAATACTGATGAATTTTCCGAGCGTTTTTTCAGGTTCGGAAAGGTCAGCATTTTCGTCAATTTCCAGTGAACGATGCAGACCAATTGCCGCAGGCAACATACCGATGGTTGTCACAGCAGCAGCGATCCTGCTTTTCTTATCTGATTTTGAAAAGAAATAGCCAAACACCATCGTCATGATGTAATTGATCCTGAACCACCATTGCGCCTTCTGATATCTTGGATTGGAAAGCTGGGACGGGAGCGCCTGGTGAACAGCCAAAGCCAATGTACCGGCATAAATTACCGACCACACGATGCCAAAAGTTGCATTTGCAGGCGTCATCAGGTTCCTGTCAATCTTTTTTTGTTGTATGCGATCAAGACGGGTTTTTACGATTCCCTTTTTTGGTCGACTTAAAAACCAGGTTCCAATTATACCTCCGATGACAATGGCGGCTGTGGTATATCTTTCGATTTTTCTGTTTTTCATGGTTTCCATGGAATGGTGGAAAAAATAAGAAATGCTATAAATATTGTTCCGGGGCCGAACCATGTTCAGACTGAAACTTTCTTTCCACAATGTTGTGAGTTGCTGAAGTTCGCTATTGAGGATATTAGAGAAAGATTATAAGAGTTAGGAGTTATTAGGAAAAAATTAGAAAATAGATTGTAGCCAATTCCAACGATTCGTATACATTTCTTGTCACTAACTTTGAGGTTAAAATTTACCCCCTAACAATCATTATTTCATGAAGCGTTTTTATGCATTCTTCTCTCGGGAAAATGTGATCTTATCAGTGTATGTACTGCTCAGTGTGGTTATTGGTGTTCAGCATTATGTAGGTGGCCCACTGAAATACAACAACTTCGTTATTTTCAGGCAGTCGCTGTTCCATCTTTTAGATAAAACAAATCTGCACATCGGCTATCCCGCGGAGTACTTTGATATCTTTCTTTATCATCCCACTTTTTGCATTTTATTTAGTCCGTTCAGTCTGCTTCCCGTGCCGGTAAGCCTGATATTATGGTTGATAACCTGTTCGCTCGTGGTATTTTACGGGATCAAGAGCTTACCATTAACTCAAAGTCAAAAAGTTTTCTTCTGGTGGTTTATTCTCATCGAACTTGTGACTTCGCTCCACAATCAGCAGACAAATCCGATCATTGGTGCACTGGGGCTATTCACATTTTCTTTTCTGGAAAGAGGAAAGTTAAAATGGGCTTCACTGTTCCCAATTCTGGCATTTTGTATCAAAGGTTACGGGCTTATTTTCGCTGCCTTGTTTTTGTTTTATCCCAAAAAAGGTCAGTATATAATGTACTCGGTTTTGTGGCTTGTCGTACTTGCTTTTGTTCCGTTTCCATTCGCGGGCAGTGACCACTTCATCCAGCTTTATAAAGACTGGTTCGCCTGTCTGGTTCAGGATCATAAGGTGAATTTTGGCTTTTCAATTATGGGACTTATTAAGGTTTGGCGGCCATCTTTTACAGACCACGATGTAAGTCTGATCCAATATGCGGGTCTTTTCTTATTCGGACTAACCTGGCTTTGGACATTGATACGCAACCAATACCAGTCGCTGAACAACCGTCTATTGTTGCTGGGTTATGCTTCCCTTTGGGTTATTATGTTTAACCATGCAGCTGAATCTTCAACCTATGTAATTGCTATACAGGGAGTTGTTTTGTGGTATCTGGTTTCGCGCGATGCACTATACCCATGGGCCAAAATCCTGATTTTTGCGGTATTCTTTTTTAGTATTCTTGCGCCAACCGATGTTTATCCACCATCGTGGCGACGGGAGTTTATACAGCCCAACCTGATCAAGGTCATTCCTTGTTTCATAGTGTGGTTATTGTTGCAGATTCAATTATTTAGCCCTGAAAAATCAGTTAATTCTTCGTTATCAAATGATTAGTGTAGTGTTGCCCTGTTATAATCCTGTGGATGGCTGGTGTCAGACGCTACTTCAAAATGTGCATGAGTTGAATGCCGCATTGCCTCAGTATCAGATAGAATATATCGTCTCGAATGATGGTTCTACCCGTCTCAACAGAGGCGTTTTGCCTGAAATAACGGCAACCTCGGGAATACTGTTTGTCGATAATTTGATTAACGAGGGGAAAGGCTCGGCAATCAGAAAAGGTACTATGCATGCAAAAGGTGATATTGTCATCTACACCGACATTGATTTTCCTTTTGGTACACAGCCAATTGTGGAGATGATAAATATTTTCGCAACGGATCCGCAATGCTGGTTCGTTTACGGAAACCGGAACGTGGAGTATTTTCGTAAGTTGCCATTTAAAAGACAGGTAGTGTCCAAAGCGTTGCAACTGTTGAATAAACTTTTCCTTTCCAGGCATGTGACAGATACGCAGGCGGGGATAAAGGGTTTCAGGCGTGAAATACTTCCTGAGATTCTTCAAACCAAAACCAACACTTTTGTATTTGAAATAGAGCTGATCAGAAAGCTGATCAAAAAGAAAATTGAAATCCGTTCTATTGATGTCGCAGCCAAGCCAACGATTGTTTTCAGTGATTTTAGTTATAAGGTTTTGTTCAGAGAAACGATAAGTTTGTGGCGTATAATCTTTATGAGTAGTGTATGGGGCGATATTTAGTAAATCTGACTTTCGATCTCGAAGAGTTTGACATTCCTGAGGAGTATGGTCAGAAGGTATCTGAGCGTGATCAAATGGAAGTAACACTTGCCGGAATGAAGCGTATATTGCCGGTGTTAGACAAACACAATGTAGCGGTTACGTTTTTCACAACGGGCCATTTTGCTCAGAAGAATCCTGAATTGATACGTTTGCTGTCTGACAAACATGAAATAGCCTCCCACGCGCTTTATCATGCTCCGAATCACGACTTTCAGGAGCAGGATATATTGGTTTCGAAGCAAATACTTGAATTCATAACCGGGAAGTTCGTTAATGGTTTTCGTATGCCAAGGTTAAGACCATTTGACGAAGCCAATCTTGCCAAATGGGGCTTTCGTTACGACTCGTCTGTGAACCCGACTTACTTGCCGGGGAGATACAATTTGTTGCATAAAAGTCCTTTACCATACCATGAAAGTGGGATGTGGGAGCTTCCTTGTTCCACCATGCCATGGCTGCGCTTTCCGTTGTTTTGGTTATCGTTTAAAAATCTGCCGGCAGGTATTTATTCCGAAATGTGCCGTTTGACGCTTCGAAAAAGGAAGAGTCTGATGCTGTACTTTCATCCGTGGGAGTTTGCTGATATAGGGGATTACAAGTTGCCGGGTTATGTTAAAAGTCCGGATGGGCAGGCACTGACGGACAAGCTTGATAAATTGATAAGTTATTTAATCAAGCATAAGGGGGAGTTTATCACATGTCAGCAATTGTGCGATACGCTTGATGCCGACAAAGAGAAGATTTAAGATAGCGAACACAAAAAAAACCTCCGATAGGACGATTGTCTTTCCGGAGGTTTTTTTGATGAAAGAAGGAATTTACTTTCCGTCAATAATTGCCAGCGCTTTTTCGAGCAGCTCATCACGACCTTCTCTGATTCCTTTGATGGTCGGCTTCACTTCAATATCCGGGACAATCCCGATCCGTTGGGTTTCACGACCATCCGGATAATAGACGCCGATACCACTGATCATTGTATTAACGTTACCAGGCAGGACGATGCCTGAGACATTCCCGTCGGCTGCGGCCGTGGTACTTCCTATAACATTCACATTGGGTGCTGTGGAAAAGGCCATTGCAGTATATTCCGCTTGACTTTGCGACTGTTCATTCACGATGATTACGATTTTCCCCTTGTAGTAGTTTTCATTGACACTTCCATTTTTAACTGATGATCCTAATGTGAAAGTGCCAGGTCTGGCCAGACTCCCAACTGAGAACTTTGCAAAACCAGTCGGTTCTGGAAGCAAGTAATTAGCCAAAGAAAATACAATGAAATCAGAAGGATAACACCGCAAGTCAATGACAAACCCTTTGCTTTTTAAAAGCTCGGGACTGATGGATGGTAAATAGCTATTCTTTATTTTACCAGGGAACAGGTATGAAACATCCGGACGAATCATTTTAAAACTTGTATCCCTGCTGTTGTAATTGGCATAAATGTTGATCGTTTTCTTGTCATATGCCTTTATTTTCAACTGCTCTGGTTTGTTATCACGGATGTAGGTTATTGTCAACAGCGAATCATTTGTTCGGAGGAGATCCCGGGCGATATTTCTCAGCTGTGTAGGATAGTTGGATGCAGGTGTAAGCGGCATCTTTTCCTGTATAATCTGCTGAATCTTTTTTCCGTTGATGGTCTCAATTACATCACCAATTTTCAATCCGGATTTTTCGCCCAAAACCTGATGAAAGTAATTGGTTACAACAGGTTTGTCTTCCACGAAAGTGAGCTCGACCGGAGCGTATTGGTTTCCGAAAAACTTTTCAAGCGTAGGATCCTGGTAGATATTGGCGTGCGTATCATGGATTCTTGCAATGAGTGCCAGGGCAGCCAGTTTATATTCAGTTTCGTTGGTGGCATTAATGAATTTCGGCACGAATTCTGGTAAGACTTTTTGCCAATCCTGTCCGATCAGATACTTATATGGGAAATAATACTCAATCATATTCCAGTATCTGAACAGAGACAAAAGGCGGTAACCCGCATCCGGATATTTCATAGTTGCGTACGGATTTTCATTTTTGAATTCCGGATTTCCCACATGGGCAGTCAGACCAATATAATAGTGATCATCTATACGCTCAGCCTTTTTGACCGAATCGAGCCTTGACAGCAATTTACTGCTGTAATTGTCTTCATTGATCCAGGAAAAGTCGGGCTCCATTTTATCAACGCCATCCTCAAATTTTTCAACTTCATTAGCCTTGAATGTGCCCAGTTTCGAAGTCCATGTATAAATTGCTTGTTGCTTTTCTTCCTTTGATTTAGTATTGATTATTTTAGGTAAAATTCGGAACAGCTCGTAATCCCAATTGTGTTTCCCGGCGGCAATCGCAGGATGGTAGTATTTCAAAAATCCCCACAACCTTCCGATTTCAGCGAGATCTGTTATTTGCTGAGCAGTAAGCTGGTTCAGTGCAATTCCTGATCCCTGATCGAATTCCTTATCGAGCTCGGCAGCCAAAGGCTGTTTCATGGCAGCTTCCCTAAGTGGTTTTCCATCAACAAACAGTTCCAGGTTATCAACCCACATTTTTCCATCACCGGTAAGCAAAGCGCCTACGTTGATCACTTTCGCACTTTGAGAATATGGCAACTTAATGCTGTATTGTGTCCAATCGGATGTTCCTTGTATATGCTTCTGCTCCATATTGTCGAACTGAAGCATACCAGAGACGCCATCAATACGCATAAGCAAGCCCGCAGATCCGTTCTTTACGTTTTCAAGTTTCAGATAACCGCGTAATTCAATTTCTTTGCCTTCGTAAATGGCGGGGATTTTTGTCGCTACACATCCGAAGGTATCTGTCTTTCTGTCGGCTGGAGATTGAATCAGCATAGATCGTTTTCCTTCATTTGCCTGGGTACTGTCTACCGAGAGCGAATAACCAGCGCCCCACTGAAACCAGTTTTTAGGAAACTGTGAGCCCTTTTGATGATCTTCGAAGCTAAGGTTAGGGTCTGTTGGTTGAGTCGTTGTCTGAGCAGTCAAAATAGAGAGCTGGCAACACAAAGCGAGGGTAAAAAGGATTTGCTTCATAGTTAGATTGGTTGTTTGTCGCCGTCAAAGGACTAAAAAATAGAATTTAGTTCTCAATTAATAAAAGTTAATTTTTCAAATCGTCGATAACCTCATGCACATCATTTTATAAGAGAAATAAAGGAATCAGGACGTCTGTAAAAACAACGGATCAGTATATTTTGTAAAAGAGATTCATTCCAAAAATACCTGTTTTAGTCTTAATTCAATATTAAACTATAACTTTTGTATAATATTTGTCATAAGTTCAAAAAAGCGATATAATTGTTAAGTTCATTTGCTTAAATGCGATATAAAAATTGCTGTTATTTTATAATGTGCAATTATATTGTGGTCTTTAAGCGATGGCGCTTCCCGCCGCAGGAAAGTTAAGTATGGTCTTTAACACGCATCATAAATGTTGATACTTTACAATTCCTAAACATCATGGGTCTTTATTATGACGAAAGATCGTCCATCAGGCAAATCGCTCTGGGTGACCAGAAGGCATTTTCTGAAATGTATGATCGATACAGGCCAGTATTATACCGGTTTGTATTCAATATCCTTAAATCGGATGACCTGACCGACGATTCCTGTCAGGAAGTCTTTATCAAGATTTGGGAAGACAGAAGCAGGCTCCTGGAAGTTGTTTCTTTCCGGTATTATCTTCTCACAGTAGGTAAAAATCACAGCCTCAACATTCTTAGGAAAATACTATCCGAAGAAAAAAATGTGTCTGACTTTATAAGCTCTTATAGTGAGATATCCAATGATCTTGAAGAGTGTGTTCAATCTAATGAATATCAATGTTTTATTGCTTCTGTGCTGAATTCACTGACTCCACAGACTCAACGTGTTTTTAAGCTTTGCCGGCAACAGGGCCTGTCGTATGACGAGGCCGCCGAATCCATGGGAGTTTCGAAAAGTATTATCAAAAAGCATATGGTTAGGTCTATGAAAGTTTTCCGTCTCGCTATGGAAAAAGACCTTGGAATAGCATTCAGCACACTACTTATTACTTCCATATTGTTTAACATCTGATTACTGGTGCCAATCCATTCCGGAAGAGAGTTTGCATATTTTACACCAGCCTGGTGATACAATGGTAATATAACGAGTCATTGTATAAACTTTCTATAAATATTGATTTATTTATAAAATTGGGGGACCCTCCAACGCTTCGAATTTTGTCTTAACAGTAACACTCCGAAATTATGACTGACCCAAAATTGCTGAGCAGGCTTGTGGAAAGGTATTATACCAATCAGGCTACACCGGACGAGCTGGCAGTGTTCATTCATTTACAGAAATCGGGGATGTTGGATGAAGCGCTTGAAGCATTTCTTAGCCATCAGATCCAAAAGGAAACGGAAAATTCGAGTGAAAGAAAGCAGCGGTTTCACTGGTGGCATGGGAAGACAAAATGGGCTGCATCTGTTAGCATACTGATTCTGAGTGGCTATCTGCTTTTCCATTACTCAGATATATTCCGACAGGATGAATATGTAAAGGTGTGTACGAATGCCTATCAGGAAAAAAACATAAAGCTATCGGACGGATCTCAGGTCACACTGAACCGAAATAGTGAGTTTGCCTATCCTGCTGAATGGGGTGGCTTAGAGAGGGAGGTCAGGCTGATTGCAGGCGAGGCTTATTTCGAAATTAAAAAGACAACCGATCAGCAGTCTTTCATTGTGCATATGCCAAACGGAGTTGATGTAAACGTGATAGGAACTCAATTTAACATTGCCAACACGAACGGAGAAGCCAGAATTTATCTTGAAAGCGGAAGTGTGAAAATAAGCAGAAACGGAAGCGAATCGTTGCTGAAACCAGGACAGCTCGCTAAATGTGGTGCTGATAATCAATCAGTAAGCATTTCGGATGCCAACGGCGACGCCTGGTTGGCCTGGAAAAACGATATGTTCTTCTTTGACGATACACCTCTTGCCGAAGTCGGAAAAACATTGGAAGATTTCTATCATAAGAAAGTAATCATAGAGAATAAAGATGTGGCAGCGCTGAGATTTACCGGTAAGGTTTCCAGAAAAGACATGGACACAGTACTTAGAATCTTAGCGAGCACACTGAACATTGATATCATTCATCAGAATAACCGGATTATCATGGAAGATCCGGAAGATATCTTCCAGCAGACCGATTAGAGTCTAACAATTTACCTACATAAACTTTCAGACTTATGAGATCAATGTTATCCAGAAAAAACTTTCTGTGGCTGATGTTTCTTTTGCCGGGCGCAACGTGCCCGGTAAAGGGGCAGGGGTCGATTTTGGCGCGAGGGAATGATGAGCAGAAAACAGCAGTTAAAAAAGCGCAGCCGGCAGCGTTGACTGATGTGCTGATGGAACTGGAAAAGAAATACCATGTCACATTCGCCTATCAAAAAGGGCAGATACAGGGTAAACGTATATCGAAAGCGTTAGGTAAAAATGAGAATCTGGAAACGTACTTAAAAGACATTTTGTTACCTCTCAATTTGTCTTACGAAAAGTTTCACAAAACTTATGTGATCGCAGAGACTGCCAAACCGCCGCTACCCAAACGCCCTGCGCTTCCTGAACAATCCAATCGGGTACTAATGGATATCAGGATTAAAGGAAAAGTGATTGCAAAGGATGATGCATCTGCTCTGGCGGGAGTGAATGTGGTGGTGAAAGGAACGCAGATCGGAACTACAACAGATACAGAGGGAATGTATTCCATTCAGGTTCCCAGTTCCGAATCTATTCTGGTGTTCTCGTTCCTTGGTTTTGCGTCTCATGAGGTTGCAGTTAAAGACAAAACCATCCTGGATGTGGAACTACTGGCAGATACCCGTCAGTTGAGCGAGGTTGTGGTAACAGCTGCCGGTATTGAACGACAGGCAGGTACATTGGGATACTCGGTTTCCACCCTAAAAGCAGATGATCTTGCTCAGAAAAGTGAACCAGATCCAATGCGTGCACTAACCGGTAAAATGGCAGGTGTGAACATACAGGGCGGTGGCGGTGTTGCGGGTGGTTCTACCAACGTAACGATTCGTGGGAATTCATCTTTGGGAAATAACAACCAACCTTTATATGTGGTCGACGGTGTGCCGTTTGACAACTCATCCTACGCTCCTGCGGGAGATCGCCAGACACAGAGCAATCAGTCTACTGCAAGTCGGGCTTTTGATATTGATCCAAACAACATTCAAAGTTTAACAGTACTGAAAGGTGCGGCAGCGGCGGCATTATACGGGTCACGTGCGGCAAACGGAGCGATTATTATTACAACCAAGGCTTCTGCAAAAAAAGGCAAAAAGGGAACCGAGATTACTTACAGCACATCCTATTCAATGGAGGAGATTGCAGGATTGCCAGAGTATCAACATACTTATGGACAGGGCACGAACTTTGATTACCGCACTGCCGTGTATGGTTCTAACGGATCGGCATATAGCAGCCGTGAAACGATCCCACATCCGTTGGCACGTCCAGGTTACAACGCAACAGATTTTCCTGAGTTTTATATGGCCGATGGTGTAACGCCTGCGCAGGTTCCCTATCAATCTTATGCAGGTAAATCTCAGCGGGATTTTTTCAGAACCGGTTCTGTATTTGAAAACGGTTTGACGATCAATAGCGGGAGCGAAAAAGGAAACTTCACACTCGGCCTCGGGCGTACAAGTAACAAGGGAATTGTTCCGGGAAACGAAATTTCACGTACTTCCTTCAATGTGGGTGGCAACATCCGCCTGGATAATAAGTTTTACGCGAGAGGAACGATCAACTATGTCATGACGGATCAGAAAAGCCCTCCGATTGGTGGTAGTGGTGATATCATGAGTAATTTGTACTATCTGCCAACGAGTTACGATCTTTCAGGTCTTCCGTTTGAAAACCCAAACACCGGTTTCAACGTCTATGACCGCGACGGACTCGATAATCCATACTGGTCTGTAAAACATAGTCCTTCCACTTCCAACGTGGATCGCTACTATGGCAATTTTGTACTGGGCTTTGATCCGACTCCGTGGTTGAATATCCAGAACACAGCCGGTTTCAATGCTTATACCGATCGGCGGGTAAGTGTATTGGGTAAAGGTTCTTCGGTTTATGCCAACGGAACGATCAATACGGACAACATCTACCGCCAGGAACTTGACAACACGTTATTATTTACAATCACAAAAAGCTTCAACAAGGATTTTTCGTTGCGCGCCATTCTGGGAAATAACATCAACCAGCGTAAAACAGAACGTACCGCTTTCAGTGGCGACAATATCATCACGGCTGGTATCAACGACATCAGCAATACGTCCACGATTACGCTGGGAAGTCTGCCCAACAACCGCGCGAAGATCAAACAGCGTTATTATGCCTTTTTTACGGATATCACACTCGACTACAAAAGCTTTGCTTCTTTGAACATTGTGGGTCGTAACGATGTGTCGTCTACATTGCCAAAGGCCAACAGGAGCTATTTTTATGGCGGAGCCAACGGATCATTTGTATTTACCGAAGCCTTCAAAATTCAGAACAAAATTTTAAGCTCTGGCAAAGTGAGGTTGGGCTACACAAGGGTAGGAAATGAGGCAAGTCCTTATCTCACGGCTAATGTATACACGGCCAATGCGGATGCAAATGGCTTGGGCGCACCTTTCTCGAATGGAACTGTGACAAACGTAAGTACCCTCACCATGTCGGATGTGCTTGCAAATGCCAATCTGCAACCTGAATTTATCACGGAGTTTGAAACAGGTACCAATCTTGAATTTTTTCAGGGGCGTCTTTCATTCGATTTAACCTATTATCACAAGAAAAGTACTTCTCAAATATTTACCGTCAAATCGGCACCTTCGACCGGGTTCACAGACCGGATTATCAACCTGGGACAAACTTCCAATAAGGGGATTGAGATAACGCTGGGTGCAACACCAATTGAAACTGCAAATGGTTTTAAATGGGATGTGGATGCCAATTTTACCAGGAACCAAAATATGGTTGATGACCTGGGCGGCTATGCGCAGCTGGTATATGGCAACAACGTGCACATAGCCGGACAGCCTTACGGACAGATATACAGAGGGCGTTACGCACGGGATGAGGAAGGCAATATTCTGGTTAACCCGCAAACCGCAAAACCGATTTCTGCCTCAACCAGCGGGCCTATTGGCAACCCCAATCCAACGTTTATGGCAGGATTGAGCAATTCTTTTTCTTTTAAAAAATTCACACTTGGCGTTCTTTTTGACTGGAAACAAGGTGGAGCCATTTATTCTAGTAATGTGGGTGAAGCCATGGCCCGCGGTGTAAGTAAAGATACCGAAGATCGTTACAGAATGCTGATTGCGCCGGGTGTATTGGGAAATATAAACACACTTCAACCGCTATTGGATGGCGAAGGAAACAAAATCCCTAACAACACAGCCATTACGGTCATTGATTACTTTTTCTCTGGTGGCTATGGTCCGGGCGGTGTGGCAGAAGGATCTGTTTTTGATGCAACCGTATTCCGCCTTCGTGAAATTTCTCTCGGTTATTCGGTACCTGCCCGTCTGCTTGCAAAAACACCTTTCGGATCTGCTTCGCTTTCCATCAGCGGAAGAAACCTTTGGTATAAGGCACCCAACTTTCCAAAATACATGAATTATGATCCCGAAGTGAGCACAGGATCATCCAACAATGCCGGCGCGGACTCTTATGGCGTACCAACCACCCGCCGTTACGGTGTAAACTTACGAATCAGCTTTTAATCCAGTCAAAACCGGAAACATTATGAGAGAAAAATTTAAACTATCCGCGTTACTTGTTCTGCTATTTCTGGCAAGTTCATGCAGTGATTTTGTGGACATCAATGATGATCCCAACAATCCGACCCAACCGACATTGAGTTTGCTTTTACCGGCTACACAAACGTCTCTCGCCGGATATTTCAATGGTGCAAATGGTGTAAACGGTGGCGGATCTGCTGTGATGCAGCACTTTGCATCCGGAAGCCTGAACCGCTGGAACCAGACTGGAACTTCGTTTTCTACACCCTGGTCAGGTTTTTACACGGCCACTATTCCTGATCTTGAAACAATAATCCGGGAAGGTACAACTCAGGAAGCCTGGGGATATGTGGCGATCGCTAAACTTGAAAAGGCGTATCTGTACTCGATTATGGTTGACTTGTGGGGAGACGTACCCTACACGCAGGCAGCGGGAGATTTTTCAGACCCCGTTCTGGACAAAGGTGCTGATATATATACCAGTTTGTTTGCCTTGATTGATGAAGCCCTTGCCGATATGAATAAAAGCTTTTCTGTTGCGGCAGGCTCGGACATTTTTTATCAGGGAAACAAGACAAGCTGGACGCGCATGGCAAACTCGCTTAAACTAAAAATGTATAACCAGATACGTCTTTCTGATCCTGCAAAAGCAGCAGCCGGTATCAATGCGTTAATTTCTAGTGGTGCACCCTTGATTTCTGACAACGCCCAGGATTTCACTTTTAAATATGGAACGAATGTGACCCCTAACGCACGCCATCCCTGGTACACGAGCTGGTACAGTGCCGCACGTGGCGGCTATGTGAGTATGCCTCTGGTTAATAACCTTAAAGACAATGACGATCCGCGTCTTCGTTATTATGTGTTCCGCCAGAATTCAACGGTAGGTCTTGCCAACTCTAATAATGGAGAAGGTTACTATGGCCGCGAACCGGGCGATGGGGCTGCCTCTCCGGCTGATGCCAATACGAGAGCATTAATTGGTATTTATCCTGCTGGTGGATTGTATGACAACGGCGTGATCAAGACATTAACAGCTGATCACCTGTATTTGAACAACACAGGTGCGGTTACAACATCCACATCAAATTCGTTTAAAATCCCCCTTTCCACCGCAGGTGACGGAACAGGTGCGGGAATACTTCCAATGATCACGAATTCCATGGTTAAATTTATCAGAGCGGAAGCAGCACTTACCATGGGAACAGGTGAGGATGCTGAGCAACTTCTTGCAGATGCCGTTACTGCTCAGCTGAATACGGTGAGTACGCTTGCCGGAAATAACAAAGGAACAACCATTCCTGCTGCAACCATTACAGGTTTTACAAACAAGATCAAAACCCGGTTTGCAGCTGCTGACAATGCCGGCAAAATGGAGATTTTAATGACGCAGAAATGGATTGCTATGTTTGGGAACGGTGTAGAATCCTACAACGACTTCCGGAGAACTGGTCTTCCAAAACTCGGTGACCTCGTTGCTCCGCTTGATGTATTTCCAATGCGTTTTTATTATTCCGAAACAGAACTGACATCCAATGAGACGCTCATTAACGATAGGGAAAGCATACAGAGAGCGCAGCAGACAACACCTGTATTTTGGGACAAATAAGCTTGTAGATAAAATCTGAGATATCAATTATTAAATTAACAGATATGAAAAAGTTCTTTGTATATGCCATTTTGCTGGCGGCTATCGCGTTGGACTCCTGTAAGAATGTGGAATACGATTGGGAAAAAGCCACAACTGGTGCAGCTCCCAAAGTGACAGTCAACATAGCTAAGTCTGCCTTGCCAACTGTGCAGACCGGAAACGTTTCTTTCTTCAATATGAAGGAGGCCGACTATGCAACCAAACAGCAATTCGAATGGACGCTTGATTATTTCGATTTTGGAAGAACCACGGTAACATCCATTGATGTATACCTTAGTTTTAACAGGAGAGAGTCGAGCCCGCCCGCATTTCCTATTGTGTATTCATTGGCTGGCGAATTTCCAAGTATCCGTCAGTTTCCGCTTCCAAGCACCGTTCTGCCAACAGATAAGTTGTTTGAAACTGTTACATCTTTTCCTAAAACATTTACGCATACACCAGCAGAACTTGCTGCTTTCACAGGAACCAATCTGGCTACGGTTACAGCCAATGATTATTTCCTGTTTAAGTTCATCCTCACGATGGGAGACGGGCGTAAAATTGTCCAGTATCAGGAAAATGCTTGTGATGAATCGCGGGGAGAGCCTTGCGACTGCCGTGTAGGTGTCCGTTTTAAAAATCAATAACTCCGAAAAAACGTGATATGGATCGGATGAGATCAGTTTCGTACGTTAATTCCTTAATGTTAAACGGATATTATCCAACCATCGGAGATGTTGGTTTATTAACCGTTTTTTATGAATCTTACTATTTTTGTTTTAGTCCTCATTTCAGTTTTGAGTTTTAGTTTGTCAGTTAACCCACTAACCAGTTCAATATGATACGAATACGTTTATGTATAGTACTGTTTATTTTTTCAACATCACTAAGTATCGCACAAACGATCCCGACTCCAAAAGAGCATTTCGGCTTCGATATTGGTGACGATTACAACCTTGCGACTTTCTCCCAGGCCGAGGCTTACTTCAAGAAGGTTGCCGGCGTTTCAGACCGGGTTAAGTTTGTAGACATAGGCCCAACCGAAGAAGGCAGACGTCAACCGATGATGATCATTAGCTCTCCCGAAAACCTTAAAAAAATAGATCGGTATAAGGAGATTTCTCAGAAGCTTGGTAGAGCAGAAGTCTCCGAGGAGGAAGCCAGAGCGCTCGTTGCGGAAGGCAAACCAGTGATCTGGATTGATGGCGGTCTTCATGCGAATGAAACCGTGGGCTCGCATCAGCTTATCGAAACTTTGTATCAGCTTGCCAGCAGAAAGGATCCGGAAACAATCAAAATCCTTGATAACGTAATCATTTTGCTTGCGCAGGTTAACCCCGACGGTCAGGAACTGATGTCCAGCTGGTACATGAGCGAAAAGGATCCCAAAAAGAGGAATATGAACATTCCACGGTTGTATCAAAAATACATTGGTCATGATAACAACAGGGATTTTTTCATGATGAACATGAAGGAAACCACCAACACATCTTTACAGCAGTATGTTGAGTGGCTTCCTCAGGTTATTTACAACCATCATCAGACTTCACCGGCAGGTGCCGTTGTTGCCGGACCGCCTTACCGTGATCCCTTCAACCACGTATTGGATCCTCTACTGATTACAGGAATAGAGAGTGTAGCTGCATCGATGATCAACCGGCTGCATGTAGAAGACAAGCCGGGTTATACCCGTTTGTCAGGTTCAGTATTCTCAACCTGGTGGAATGGCGGGTTACGTACTACGCCGTACTTTCACAACATGATCGGTATTCTTACTGAGATCACGGGAAATCCGACACCGGCTACCATTCCTCTGGTTCCCGACCGACTGATACCAAATAATGCGAACCCATTTCCCGTGATGCCGCAAAAATGGCCTTATCGCCGTTCTATTGAGTACTCCGTTTCACTGAATTATGGTATTCTGAATTATGCCATGAGAAACGGTGATGTTCTTCTGTACAATATTTACAAAATGGGCAGAAGTTCTATCGAACGTGGTAACAAAGACAACTGGACACTTTATCCGAAGTTTTCGGAGGCCGTTACCTCAGGATTTGAAGCGTCTAAAAAGGCGGCGGCTGCATTGCCGCCCATTGCACGTCCCCGTCCGGATAGTACCGCTACGGCCAATGCTGGTTTTGGAGGAAGTGTCATTCCGCAAAAATTCTTCGATACCGTTTACACCAATCCGGTACTGAGAGACCCGCGCGGATTTATCATTCCATCTGATCAGGCAGATTTCCCGACTGCTGTTAAATTTATGAACGCACTGTTGAAATCAGGGATTCTGATACACAAAGCAACCGATGCTTTTACGGTTGAAGGGAAAAGTTATCCAAAGGGATCGTACGTCGTGAAAGCCAATCAGGCCTTCCGCCCACACGTGCTGGACATGTTCGAACCACAAAACCATCCGAACGACTTCGCTTATCCCGGTGGACCTCCGATCCGCCCTTATGACGCTGCCGGATGGACACTTGCATTTCAGATGGGGGTTAAATTTGACAGAATTCTGAACGGTTTTGACGGTCCCTTTGAGCGCATACCTTATGGACAAATTCAATCGCCACCAGCAGTAATCAGCCCTGCTTCGAAAGGAGGCTATCTTGTTGATGCAAGAATCAACAATGCTTTTACGGCTGTGAATGATTTGTTGAAAGAAGGAATTGAGGTTTATCGGATTAAAGACAGCACTGCCACATCTCCGGCAGGCTCATTCTTTATTCCTGCAAAAGGGAAAACGATTCTGGAAAAAGCGGGTACAGCTTATGGTGTAAAAGGAGTTTCTATTGCTTCAAAACCGGCAGGTTCAGTTAAAATCACTCCTGCAAGGATCGCTCTTTTTGACAACTATGGCGGTTCAATGCCATCGGGATGGGTACGCTGGATGATGGAGCAATATAATTTTCCTTTCAAAGTGGTATATCCTCAGGATATTGATAAAGGAGATCTGGCTTCCAAATACGACGTGATACTGTTCATTAGTAGTGGTATTCCTGCTCTATCTGCGGGAGGTGGCGAATTCAGAGGCTTTGGAAGACAGCCAAAGCCGGAAGAGGTGGCTGAGGAGTTCCGGCCATGGCTTGGAAGCATTACTCCTGCCAAATCGATCCCTGAACTGAAAAAGTTTATGGAAGCAGGCGGACAGGTAGTTACCGTGGGTAGCAGTACTGCGCTTGCGTATCATTTGGGATTGCCTGTAACCAATGCATTGGTAGAAGTGAACGCAAAAGGTGAAGAGAAAAACCTGACCGGCGAACGCTATTACATTCCGGGTAGTATTTTGAAAGTAGCATTTGACCCGTCAATACCAGCGAACTGGGGCATGGGCAAGGAAGCTGATGTGGTGTTTAGCAACAGTCCTGTTTTCAGAATGGGGCCGGATGCAGCAATAAAGGGATTGAAACCTTTGGCCTGGTTCGCTTCCGAAAAACCGCTTGTGAGTGGCTGGGCGTGGGGTGAAACTTACCTTAAAAATGGCGTGGTAGCATTCGAAGCGAAAGTAGGAAAAGGAAAGCTATACGCGTTCGGACCGGAAATCACTTTTCGGGCACAGTCGCACGGTACTTTCAAATTGTTGTTTAACGAACTTTACAAAACAAACCTGACGCAATGATAAACAAATTTAAAAGCCTGCTTTTAGCGATTCTGTTTTTAGTCACCCATGCAGCCTGGTCTCAGGTTCCATCCCCAAAAGAACATTTTGGTTTTGATATCGGTGACGATTACATGCTCGCTAATTTTACCAAAACGGAAGAGTATTTCAAAAAGCTTGAAAAAGCTTCGGATCGGCTTAAACTGACCGTAATCGGAAAAACAGAGGAAGGCCGGGACCAATACATGCTCATCGTCTCTTCCCCGGAAAACCTGAAAAAACTGGATCGGTATAAAGAGATTTCTACCAAAATGGCGAGGGCAGAAGGTGTAAGTGAAGAACAGGCACGTGCTTTGGCGGCGGAAGGGAAAGCGATTGTATGGATTGACGGAGGTTTGCATGCAACGGAAGTTGTGGGTATTCACCAGTTGATCGAAACAATTTATCAGGTTTTGAGCCGGAATGATGCTGAAACGAAAAGGATTCTGGACAACGTGGTGATTCTTTTCACGCATGCGAATCCGGATGGACAGGAGCTTACCTCAAACTGGTATATGAGAGAGAAGGATCCTTTGAAACGTAAAAATGAAAACCTGCCAAAGCTGTATCAGAAGTACATTGGCCACGACAACAACCGTGACTTTTTCATTCAGAACATGAAGGAAAGCCGCAATATGGGTTATCAGCTTTTTGTTGAATGGATTCCGCAGATTATGTATAACCACCATCAGCGTGGACCTGCCGGTTCTGTTTTGGCTGGTCCTCCGTACCGCGATCCTTTCAATTACGTGTTTGATCCGATGATGGTGACCGGAATTGATGCAGTGGGAGCGGCAATGTACAACCGCCTGAATGCTGAAAACAAACCTGGTTTTACAAGGTTAAACGGTTCCAGTTTTTCTACCTGGTATAATGGTGGTTTAAGAACGACAACCCATTTTCACAACATGATCGGGATTCTGACAGAGATTATCGGTGGACCAACTCCCGAAGAAATTCCCTTGGTTCCGGAGCGTTTGATTCCTAATAACAATACGCCGAATCCGGTAACGCCTCAGAAAAAATGGCATTTCAAACAATCTATTGATTACTCAGTTTCTCTGAATTACGCCATTCTTGATCATGCTTCCCGTAACAGCGACCATTTGCTCTACAACATTTATTCGATGGGTAAAAACTCGATCAAACGTGGAAGCGGGGACTATTGGACGCCATCTCCGAAGCGTGTGGATGAAATAAACGCGGCTTACAAAGCAGATCAGGCGAAGGCGAAAAAGCCGGAGGAAGCAAATTCCTTCAATTCTATGTTTGGTGGAAATTTCCGTGGTGGCAGCGTTCCGACCAAGTACTATGAAACCATTTTCGAAGCACCCGTTCGTCGCGATCCGCGTGGATACATTATTTCAGCCGATCAGTCCGATTTTCCTACTGCTGTGAAGTACATCAATGCTTTGGTAAGAACAGGTATTCAGATCGAAAAGGCGACTGCGGCATTCCAGGTTGCAGGCAAAAGTTATCCTGCCGGATCCTATATTGTAAAAACAGCTCAGGCATTCCGTCCTCACGTACTGGATATGTTCGAGCCACAGGATTATCCAAACGATTTCCAATATCCGGGCGGACCTCCTGTAAGACCATACGATGCTGCCGGCTGGACATTGGCTTACCAAATGGGTGTGAAATTTGACAGAATCCTGGATGCTTTCGACGGTCCGTTTGAGAAATTACCATATGGTCAGCTTCAATTGCCGGTTGGAAAAGCGGTTGCAGGTTCGGCTGGTTATGAAATAAAAGCAACTGTGAACGATGCGTTCATCGCTGTGAACGATTTGCTTAAAGCTGGTGCGGATGTTTATCGTTTGGCAGACGGGACCTTCTACATTCCTCAAAGTGCCAAAGCGAAAGCGACTGTTGAAAAATCGGCTAAGGAATTTGGTGTGCAAGTTGCAGCGGTGAGCAAGAAACCAGCCGGAGCAATGGAGAAAGTCGCACCTTTAAAAGTAGCGCTTTGGGATACATACGGTGGTTCAATGCCATCAGGTTGGGTGCGCTGGATGTTGGAGCAATTCCATTTTCCTTTCAATGTGGTATTCTCGAAAGAAATAGATGGGGGAGACCTTCGCAAGAAATATGACGTGATCGTTTTTGTCACACGTGCTATATCAGCGCCTTCGGCTAGAGACTCGGTGATGAACGCGATGTTCCGCGGCAGAGGACCAAAGGCAGAGGAAATTCCCTCTGAATTTCATGATACGATGGGATCACTTACAGCTGCCAAATCTTTCCCTGAGCTGAAAAAATTCCTGGAAGCGGGTGGCAAAATTGTTACGATAGGGAGCAGTACAAGTTTGGCGTACCACTTGGGATTGCCTGTTCGTAATGCGATAACAGAGCTTACGCCGGAAGGTGAAAGTCGCCCGTTACCAAACGAGAAATACTTTATACCAGGTAGTATTCTCAATGTGTCGGTGGATACAACAGCAAAAGCAAGTTGGGGAATGGCGGCAAAAACGGACGTGTATTTCGATAACAGTCCGGTGTTTACACTCGCTCCTGATGCGGTGGCAAAAGGAACTGTAAAACCGCTTGCATGGTTCCCGAACAATACTCCGTTACGCAGCGGCTGGGCTTGGGGACAAGCATATTTGCAAGGAGGCGTAACAGCATTTGAGGCGAAAGTAGGTGCAGGTAAACTGTACGCTTTCGGTCCCGAAATTACCTTCCGTTCACAATCACACGGAACGTTTAAATGGTTATTTAATCAGCTGTATTAGTAAGTTAATAAATACAGCTTCGGCTGTAAGGATGGATGTTGTTGAAATGGGGAAGAGCGGTTTTGCTCTTTCCCATTTTTGTTGTTTTTAGGCACTCAAATAACAATGCTATCCAATCTGCCCCAAAGCTTCTTCTACATTTTCAACCGGCAACTGGCAGGTTTTGTCGTAACAAACATATATCAAAGCTTTGCCGTTTCGATCTGTTTTTTCCTGAATCAAAGGCAGTTCGGATGACGTGGTTGTCCCTAGTACCACTTTATTGGGAATAAAGAAACGATCCAGATCCTTGCGTAAAACATCCGCTTCATTGCCCACGAATACAATCTCAGCCGTTGGAGCGGCACGCAGGCAATACAATGCACCCCAATTGGTAACCCATTGCACATCTGTTTTCAGGATTTTATCCATTCGGGATAACATGTTGTCCAACAAACTTGTGTAATCGTCCCGGTCAAGAATTTTGCCCAGTATATAAAGGTTGCCTGCCATGATAGAATTGGACGCCGGAATCACATTGTCGAATAGCTCCTTCTTACGTGCAATCAGTGATTCTCCTTCACTATCTGTAAAATAGAAATAGCTGTCCGATTTATCATAAAAGTTAGTAATCGTGTAATCTGTTAATTCCTGAGCGCGGTTAATCCAGCTTTCATTAAATGTGATTTGATACAATCCAAGATATCCTTCAATCACAGCTGCATAATCTTCCAGAAAGGCCGTGATTGTAGATTTGCCGTTTTTAAAGCTGTGTTTTAGGGAGCCATTCACAGTCATTTTATCATGAATAAATTCCCCGCAACCTATAGCCATCGTACGAATGGATTCATCACCCAATGCCCGATAAGTATCTGTTAAGCCTTTTAGCAGCAATCCATTCCAGGAAGTCAATATTTTGTCATCCAATCCCGGACGAATGCGTTCAGTTCTTTTAGTGAACAGTTTTTGAATTGCGTTTTGATATTTTTCCTGAAAGCCCTCAGTATAAATTCCTGATGCTTTCGCAGTTTGCGCTACATAGTTAGTCAGGTGCAAATGGTTGTAGCCATGTTCCCAATTTCCATTTTCGCTTATGTTATACAACTTCGAGAACCAGTCGAAATCTTCCCCCAAGGTTTCTTCCAGTTCACTTTTTGTCCAGATATAAAACTTCCCTTCGACACCTTCACTGTCGGCATCCAAAGCAGAATAAAAACCTCCCTCATCACTTCGCATTTCTGTTTGTAACCACGAAATGGTCTGTCTTAAACGTTCAGCATAAAGCTCATTTTTTGTCAGGGAATAGGCCTCGGAATAAACGCTGAGTAGCTGAGCATTGTCATACAGCATCTTTTCAAAATGAGGTATAAACCAATCTTCGTCAACAGAATAACGCGTCCAGCCGCCTCCAACATGATCATATATGCCGCCCAGTGCAATGCGGTTGAGAGTCAGTTCTATTTGCGCAAGTGCTTCCGGATTTTGTGTCAGATCATAATAGCGGAGCAAAAACTTATAAATCGAAGGCATCGGGAATTTAGGCGCCCGATCCATTCCGCCTTTATGCGTGTCAAAATTCTTTTTAAGCTGTTCAAACATCAAGTCAAGAGATTCGACCGTGTATGGATTATTCGAAGCAATCAGTCCGTATTTCTCTGCCTCCGACTGCGTCATGTTTTGAACAAAACCATCCGCAGACCCAACCAGCTCATCATAATGGTTTGTGTACGCATTGTTGATGCTCTTCAAAAGCTGCACCCAGTTTTGAGGCGGCAGGTAGGTGACCCCATAAAATGGTTTTGCATCCGGTAAAAGAAAGACATTCAAAGGCCAGCCACCACGAACACCCATTGCCTGCACGGCATCCATATATACCGCATCAACGTCAGGCCGCTCTTCCCGATCCACTTTGATACAGACAAAGTACTCATTCATTACGGCCGCGATGTCTTCCTTTTCAAAACATTCACGCTCCATTACATGACACCAGTGACAAGCCGAATAACCAATACTTACAAGTATAGGTTTGTTTTCATTTTTAGCTTTTGCCAAAGCATCAGCGCCCCATGGATACCAGTCAACAGGATTATGGGCATGTTGCAAAAGATATGGACTTGTTTCCTGGCTAAGACGGTTCATGTGATATTGGATTTTGATCAAAAAAGGCGGACTTAGAAAAGAATCGTTCCTATTGGTTGACAATTACTTTACGTGTAATAATCCGATCCTTACTGGCGAATTTCGCAAAGTATATCCCCGCTGCAAGGTTTGGTAATGAAATAAAATCTTTTACCTCCCCGGTAAATGACTTGATGGCTTTCCGGGCAACGACCTGTCCTTTTGTGTTGATCAGTGAAAATTCAACATCACTCATTCCGTTCATACCCACCATTTTTATATTCAGATCCTTTCCAGCCGGATTTGGAAATACCGTAACATCAGCGAGAAAAGATTCAGTACCGCTAACGGTGTCATTCAAATCAAATTTGCACAAGAACACCTCTTTGCCTTTTAACGTAACGGGTCTGTTCCAGTTACCATGGTAAAGATTTACCACAGTTTCCTCATTGTCGCCAGCGTAGGGATTATGGGCTGCAATGAGAATTTTATCTCCCTTCACAACACCTCTCCAAATTGTACCACCCTGCGCCATATTATCTCTTGCCGACATGGGAATCACCAGTTCGTGCTGTCCTTCAAACATGTCTTTAAATTCCGACAATCGGTATAAGCCATAGATAAAATGTTCGTAAGGCGTATAGTTTTCCTGTCTGTCACCGGGTAGAAATGGATTATCCCAAATCCATAAACCTGCTGCACCGGAGAAGAAAGGGAATATTGCTGTGGCCTCGGCCATAAATGGCGTAATGAATGGCGTCTTAGAATCGTAGCTGTCGTGTACCCGAAGCCAAACGAACGGAATAACTGGCTTGTCGCTCCATGCACGATTCACTTCGATGTGAAACAATAAATAGGACAAGTAATCCTTACCAAACGGATTATCAAATCCGTAATAATAGTATGGCGAAGGGGCAAGGATATCCATAGCGTCGTAATAGCTGCCTCCAACTTTTCCGGAATTGTCCTGAGTAAGATAGTGCGTTCTGGCCAGGTCGGTGGTCCAGTTTTGCCAGGAGTTAGTCTCAATATTCAACCAGGTGTTACGCACAGGAACATCACTGTATGCCGAAATTAAGGCCGAATTGCCGATCTTGTTTTTGAGCCTGTTAATTGGTTCTGTGTGCCACCAACGCATGTCACGTTTGTAAGTCGACAAAAATTCAGAATCCGAAAGATTCCTGTATTGCTGAGGAATCTGATTATTTGATTTTAGTGCAAGAATGTCCCTGTCTTCTCTTTGAAAACGCTCCACATCCAAACATACCATATCGGCTTGTACTGTATTTGCATAAGCATCCCAATAGTTGCGATACGCGGTGGTATCATTTCCCCAGGGACTGCGGAGCGTATTATTTGCCCATGGGTGATCACCTGCATTGGTAGCAACGCCATACCAAAGAACAGCACGGTTTTTAACCGGGAGCGAACCCGGCTCATTTCCACTATAATTGGCGATGTGGCTGAAACCATGTTTTAGGGGTTGAGACTGGGTATCCCCGAAACGAGGACCGCTGTAAATCACTTTGAAGGGTAGTGAAAAGTTTGGGAATTTGTTCCAGTCTATTGTGTTGTTCGTTGTCAGCGGTGTGAGCTTGTAGGCTGGTTCACAGTTTTGTGCTTGCAACTGGATCGAATTGATTATCAAAAGGATAATTCCAATAGTGTATTGTCGTGAAGTCATTTTTGTAATGTAGGTCATAAGATTGACGGAACAAATTCGTTAATTTTGCAGAAGCTCATCATTAGCCATTGCAAATCCCATTCTGATTAGCAGCAAATTTGATTGAAAATGAGCAGGATGGTCAACAAATTTTAGTATTTTAATAAGTTTAAAAGAAAAAAATGAAACGAATTTTCACTCTGCTACCGGTATTGCTTGTGTTGTTTTTAGTCTCTGCATGTAAGGACAAAGATAACAATGCAACTCCACAGCCAACCGAAATGGATAAAATACTTGTTAACTATCCATGGGCATTAAAAGATGTAACAGATCTGTCAGGAAAAGCCATACCTGCCGGTCAGTGGGATGCAACGGCCAAGGCGCTACCTAGTATGAATTTTGAATTTCAGGCCGGAAACAAAGTTGTTGCGCGTGGAATTGGTGATGCTCAGGTAGTTAATGGCGGTACGTGGTATATTATTCAGGAAGGTAAGATATTGGATATCAATATTAATGGATTCAAAGGAGAGTTTGGATTACAGGAATTAACGAATAGTAAAATGCGTCTTGCCCGTAAAATGCCCGTTAACGGCGTTGAACAGGATGCCATCATGGTTTTTGAACCGGTAGTAAGATAGTGCGACCATTTGTGGTATGTAAAGAATTTGTTTTGAAAAGCGACGGATATAATCTGTCGCTTTTCTTATTTTGCGTCAAATTTACCTTTCATGCAAAAAAATAATCCCCGTATCATTAATGCCTGGTGTATGTACGACTGGGCAAACTCGGTACATGCATTAGTAATCGTATCCAGTATTTTTCCTGTTTATTTTAGTGCTACAGCGCTGAGTGCATCAGGAAGTGCTGAAATAGACTTTTTTGGTTTCAGTGTAAAAAGCTCCGTTCTCTTTTCTTATACAGTTTCTATTTCCTTTTTAATAACTGCTGCTTTAATACCGCTCTGCACGGCAATTGCGGATTTTACGGGAAGGAAAAAAGACTTTATGAAGTTTTTTTGTTACACCGGGGCAATCAGTTGCATGCTGTTGTTTTTCTTCACAAAAGACACACTTATAGCATCCCTGCTGATTTTTGGACTTAGTTTGGTAGGGTGGAGTGGCAGCATTGTGTTTTATGACTCCTATCTTCCCGAAATTGCTACGGAGGATAATTTTGACAAATATAGCGCAAGAGGCTTCTCTATGGGGTATTTGGGGAGCGTGTTGTTGCTCTTATTTAATTTGAGCATGATTCTCGCCCCTGGCTTTTATGGTATTGAGAATAAAGCCATGCCTGCAAGGATTTCTTTTTTTTCGGTGGGTGTGTGGTGGATATTGTTCGCCCAAATTCCGTTTCGTTATTTACCGGATGGAAACAGATCGAAGGCGAAAAAGGCGGGAAACTGGCTATTTAATGGTTTTTCAGAACTAAGAAAGATTTATTCTGAGTTGCAGGAACAGCCCTACCTGGCCAAGTTTTTATCCGCGTTTTTCATTTATACGATGGGACTCAGAACTGTCATGTATGTGGCAACGATCTTTGGTGCAACGGAACTTATGCTGCCTTCACAGAGCCTGATTATTACCGTACTACTCATTCAGATTGTCGGGATTGTGGGATCATTTGTCTTTGCCTGGCTTTCGGGCAGGATAGGGAACATCTATGCTTTGATGACCGGCGTTGTGATTTGGATCGGTGTATGTGCGGGTGCCTATTACACCACAGAAGCAAAGGAGTTTTATGTTCTTGCTTGCACCGTAGGGATGGTTATGGGCGGTTTGCAGTCTCTGTCCAGAGCGACGTATTCCAAGTTAATCCCTGAAAACACGACGGATTCGGCATCCTATTTCAGCTTTTATGATGTTACTGAAAAACTGGCAATTGTACTGGGAACTTTCATTTACGGAGCGGTGGAGCAATTTACCGGCAGCATGCGAAATAGTATTCTGGCATTGCTGGTTATTTTCGTTTTCGGACTGATACTTTTGTCACGTATTCCTTCACTTAAGGTGTATCGTTACGGGCTAAACGGGCAGGAATAATAAGCCATTGAGAAAATTGAATGAACTGATTTTAGGGACGAAACCAGTTGATAATACGTTTTACGACCTCTAAAAGTCCTTTGAAGGTATTTGGTTTAACCAATACTTCATTCGCACCGGATTTCAATGCTTTATTTGCAAGCTCAGGATCGTTGGAGGTAGACAGCATCACAGCGGGAACATCATCCAGATCCGGATTGGATCGTATCGCTTCCACTGCCTCCAAGCCATTCATAACGGGCATATTCATGTCTACCACAATCAGAGAAGGGTCGGGTATCTCATCACTCTCGATCTTTTCCATTAGTTCTGATCCGTTTTCCGCTTCAACAAAAGTCACGTTGGGATCAATTTCTTTTGCGGCTTCTTTAATCAAAAACCTATCGTCTGCATCATCATCAGCTAAATAGATCGTCTTTGACTTTTCCATAACAGGTTAACTTATCTAAAGTTTTTTTATAAATGTAAGAAAATTGCAGCAAGTATACGCAGAACCAAAAGGCAATTTTGAAACTCTGCTACTCACCTGCCCGGACTAATGACTGAGGTGAAGTGATGGTCATTAAATGGTTTTGTCCCGTTTTAAACAAATGACCCGTCCAAATCAAGTTCAGACGGGTCATCTATATTTATTTGTATCAGACTTCCACTTAAAGAGTCCTTTTTACTTCACGTAGTTCAAAGCTTTCGATGATATCACCAACCTCGATATCATTAAAGTTTTTGATGCTCAAACCGCACTCATAACCATTTCTCACTTCCTGAACGTCATCTTTGTAACGTTTCAGCGAGTCGATCTCTCCTGTTAGCAATACAATACCATCACGAACAATCCTGATCTTATTGCTGCGTTTCACGAAACCATCTGTAACATAGCAACCTGCAATGGTACCGATACGGCTGATCTTGAACACCTCACGAATTTCGATGTTACCAGTGATAACCTCTTCAATCGTTGGTGCAAGCATTCCTGTCATTGCATCCTTGATCTCGTCAATCGCACTGTATATGACAGAGTAGTGGCGTATCTCGATCTGATCCTGCTCAGCCATTTTCTTGGCATTAGCAGAAGGACGAACCTGGAAGCCTATAACGATTGCATCAGATGCAATGGCAAGGTTGACATCGGATTCAGAGATCTGACCCACACCTTTGTGAATGATGTTAACCTGTACTTCCGAAGTAGAAAGTTGCAGTAACGAATCGGAAAGTGCTTCAACCGATCCATCCACGTCACCTTTAACAATCAGGTTCAACTCACGGAAGCTACCAATTGCCTTACGACGACCGATTTCTTCAAGTGTAATATGCTTACGTGTTCTGATCGTCTGCTCACGTTGAATCTGCTCACGCTTCACAGCGATATCGCGGGCATCACGTTCGTTTTCAAAGACATTGAAACGATCTCCTGCCTGAGGTGCTCCGTTTAAACCAAGCAACTGAACCGGCATGGAAGGACCTGCTGTTTTTAGTTTTCTTCCAAGATAATCCGTCATGGCTTTCACCTTTCCGAAATGTGCTCCTGCAAGTACAACGTCACCAAGTTTCAAAGTACCTGTTTCAACCAGAAGAGTTGTAACGTATCCGCGTCCTTTATCAAGTGAGGCCTCAACCACAGTTCCGTTTGCACGGCGGTTCGGGTTGGCTTTCAATTCTAAAAGTTCCGCTTCAAGAAGTACTTTTTCAAGCAATTCGTCGATACCAAGTCCTGACTTCGAAGAGATTTCCTGCGTCTGGTATTTACCACCCCATTCTTCTACAAGAAGGTTCATATTGGCAAGTTCTTCACGAATTTTCTCCGTGTTGGCACCAGCCTTATCTACTTTACTGAATGCAAATACGATAGGTACACCTGCAACCTGTGCGTGGTTAATCGCTTCCCTTGTTTGTGGCATGATGCTGTCGTCCGCTGCAATAACAACGATAACAACGTCAGTCACTTTTGCTCCACGGGCACGCATCGCTGTAAATGCTTCGTGACCAGGAGTATCCAGGAATGTAACCTGCTTACCTACTTTTGTTTTAACACTGTATGCACCGATGTGCTGGGTAATTCCACCCGCTTCACCACTTGCAACGTTTTCTTTACGTATGTAATCGAGTAGGGAAGTTTTACCGTGATCGACGTGACCCATGATGGTTACGATCGGAGCTCTTTCGATCAGACTTTCCTCTGAATCAACTTCTTCTACCACGTCATTCTGTACCTCTTCCTCAGCTGAGATGAAGGCAACCTCAAAACCAAACTCGTCGGTGATGAAAGTGATTGCTTCCGCATCCAGGCGTTGGTTGATTGATACGAACATACCCATGCTCATACAAACCGAGATAACTTCCTGCACTGTAACGTCCATAAGTGAGGCCAGATCATTGGCAGACACGAATTCTGTTACGCGCAATACTTTTGTTTCTTCGTCTTCGTGTGCATTTGGATCGTTCTGATCTGCACGGTCACGACGTCTTAAACCTCTTCCACGTGCACCAGCTTTGGAATTGCTTCCTCCACCACCCATACGGGCCATAGTTGCACGGATGTTATCCGAAACTTCTTTGTCTGAAACTTCTTCACGTTTTCCACCACGACGATTGTTTGCACCACCGCGAGCACCTCCTTTTGAGGCTGCATTTCCACTACCAGTTGAAGCTGGTGTAGTACCAGGAGCCGCAGGAGTTCCGGGAGTACCTGATGCCGAACGATTACCTGTTCTGTTTCCGGTAGCGGGGGGGATATTTGCTTCTTTCGGTCGGGGATTAGGCGTTGTACCTGTTGCTGTTCCGGCCGCTGGTGTTGCAGGGCGCGCATCTCCGGGAGTAACCACTCCGTCTCTGATTCGCTTGCGTTTCCGGCGGCGTTTTTTATCTGCGGCTGTATCACTGCTGGATGCAACCGGATCTTTTTTCTTGAATTTATCAGATGGCAGCTCAATTTTCCCGATAACGCGTAATCCGCGTAACTGCTCACCGCGAGCTTCGATCAGATCGGAACCTGATGCTTCCGCAGGAGCGGCTTCTTCCGATTTTGCCTCAGGAGCACTCACTGGTGCACTTGCAGGCTGAGCAGGAGCTTCTACTGGCTTGGCAACCACTGTTTCTGCAACAACCGGTTCCGTTTTAGCAGGTGCCTTTTCCACTGGCTGAGATTTTTCAACCGGTTCTGGCTTAGCCGCTTCAACAGGAGCAACTTTTGGCTCTTCTTTTTTAGGCTCAGCTACAGGTTCCTTCACAGGCTCTTCTGCTGCTTTTGGCTGAACTACAACTGGCTCAGGCTTTGTTTCTTCCTTCACAGGTTGAACTTCTGCCGCTTCTGGCTTCTTGTCTTCAACTACCGGCTTTGGAGTTTCTGCAACAGGTTCTTTCGCCGGAGTTGCAGGAGCTGTATAAACCGGTTTTTTCCCATCCAGATCTATTTTACCAACAACCTTAATTCCGGGCAATCTGTTTTCCTGAGCAGGAGGTGCGGTTTCAGCCTTTTCCTCAGTCTGAGGTTTTTCATCAGCGGGTTTTGCTGCGTTGTTACGGAAATAAAGTATTCCGTCCACGTCGCTCTTAACCTTATCTTCCTTTGTTTCGACAGGTGCTTCTGTCGGAGTAGGTCTGGGAGCCGTAGAAGTTCTCAGGTCGTCCGATTTGAAGTCCTTTGCAAGAAACTCAATTTGATCCGAATTAATTTTGGTATTAGGGTTACTTTCCACCTTATACCCTTTGGCAGACAGATGATCCACGATCGTAGTAATTCCCACGTTCAGGATCCGTGCCACTTGGCTAAGGCGCATCATTTTATCTTCTGCCATATTAGCAATTAATAGAAAAAGTTTTGCATTTGCGGACTAGTCAACAGTAATGTCAGTTCATCCAAATATATTATTCAAATTCTTTACGCAGGATATCAAGAATCTCTTCAACAGCTTCTTCTTCGAGATCCGTACGTCTTACAAGTTCTTCTTTATTCAGGGCAAGAACACTCTTTGCAGTATCCAGACCGATTTTGTGCAATTCAGCGATCATCCAGTCTTCAATTTCGTCGGAGAATTCTGAAAGATCCACATCTTCGTCATTCTGCTCTTCAATATCTCTGAACACGTCAATTTCCATACCTACCAACTTACCGGCAAGTTTGATATTCTGCCCGCCTTTTCCAATTGCAAGCGAAACCTGGTCTGGCTTCAAGAACACTGAAACGCGTTTTGAATCGCGGTCAATCTGCATCGAACTAACTTTTGCAGGACTAAGCGCTCTGCTGATTAGCAATTCAAGATTATCCGTGTAGTTGATCACATCGATATTCTCATTACCGAGTTCACGCACGATTGAGTGAATCCTTGAACCTTTCATACCCACACATGCTCCAACCGGATCAATGCGGTCGTCATAAGATTCAACAGCTACTTTAGCACGTTCCCCTGGTTCACGAACAACTCTTCTTACTGAAATAATTCCATCATATATCTCAGGAATTTCCACTTCGAACAATCTTTCAAGGAAAACAGGCGATGTTCTGGATAGTGTAATCTTTGGAGAACCATTGTTCATGTCCACTTTATGGATCACTGCTTTCACAGATTCACCTTTGCGGAAACGATCCTTTGATATCTGCTCAGTCCGTGGTAAAGAAAGTTCGTTGCCTTCGCTGTCCATGATAATAACCTCATGTCTCAAAGTCTGATAAACTTCACCAGAGATCATTTCGCCAACCTGATCCTTGTATTTTTCATACATGATCTCCTTTTCCATATCTTTAATTTTCTGGATAAGGGTCTGGCGGGCAGTTTGAACAAGTCTGCGTCCAAATTCAACAAGTTTCACTTCTTCGGCAACTTCTTCGCCTACTTCAAAGTCACCCTGTATAAGACGCGCTTCTGCCAACGGGATTTTATTATATTCCCAGATGTCTTCTGAATTGTCATCAACAATTTCACGTGTCCGCCACATTTCCAAATCCCCGCTTTCCGGGTTGATGATCACGTCAAAGTTGTCGTCAGTGCCATACTTTTTACGGATCATGGTACGAAACACTTCCTCTAACACGCTGATCATCGTTGGACGATCAATGTTTTTTGAACTGGCAAACTCCGCGAATGATTCTATTAATACTCCGCTATCCATTTTATGTTAAAGAATATTTGCTGATACTAAGTTAAACATATTATATACTTCATTACAAATCAGGATTGGATACCTGCCCGTGTAAAGTTATTTAAAAGAAATCTCAATCATTGCCTTCGATATATCTTCAAGACTGATTGTTTTGATCATCTCCGCTGGATCCACCGCTATTTTGGGTTTCTTCTTAGGCTCGGGCAGCTGAATCTTGATCTGATCCTCTTCTGCTTCCGTCAAAGTGCCTGAAACTACCTCGCCGTTCTTTAAAGTTACTTTAAGATTTCTCCCTATATTTTTCCGGTACTGGCGAAATAGGGTGAGAGGCTGGTCAAGACCGGGTGATGATACTTCTAGTGTGTATGCTTCGGTAAATACTTCAAGTTCTTCCAGTTGTTTGGCCAAACGCCGACTAATGGATGTACATTCCTGGATGGTTATTCCTTCGTCGCTATCGACGAGAATGGTTACTTTTTGACTTACCTTGGAAGGTTTTATTAAGATGTTTACAAGAAAAAGACGGCCTTCCTCCAGCATCGGATTCAGTAAAACTTCTAAATGCTCTTTTATTGACATGTATGGCTATGGTACAAATAAAAAAGGGGATTTAAGACCCCCTCAATCAACCGATCAACTTGAATTATGATGCAAAGGTATAACTATTTTATCATTTGTACAAGTTATGGTTTTATCATCTGAAAGGTTAGGCTATTTTTGTTGGTGATTTTAAATAGCTGCATGAAAAAATTAACAAGTACCTTTTCGTTCTTTTATAGATGTTTTGTCCTGTACACACTCGTATGTTTTGCGTTACTTTATTGGTTCCCGTTTGACGGCTGGTTCTGGGGCTTCGTTATGATGTCGTTTCCCATCGTAATTGCGGGGCACCTGGTTATGCTGTTGTTATCATTGTTTGCCAGAAAGAAAAAGAATGTACTGTTGCCAATGGTTATGCTTTTGCTGGGGTGCGTTTTCATGTCCAGGACCTACCAGTTGAGAGATGAAGAACAGGAGGCTTCTCCGGACGAAAAGAGCTTTAAAATTATGAATTATAACGTGCATGGCTTTCAACACAGTTCTGGCAGGAACACCGAGCAGTTGAACGTGGATAAAGAACGCATGAAAGAGTGGGTTACAGGTGTGGGTGCGGATGTACTCTGTTTGCCCGAATATATTAATTACAAGGGTTCGGGGGCTATGGATGTAACAGCTGCGATTGAAAGGGCGGGTTATAAGGATGTAGTATATCTGGGTAAGACCAAATTTAATCAACCGCATAGTTACTGGGGAATGGCGTTATTTTCGAAATATCCGATTGTGGCGTCCAGGGATACTGTGTTTGAAATGCAGAATGGGATGATACAGGCTGATATTAAGATTGGAAAAGATACTGTGCGTGTTCTTTCTGTGCATTTGTTTTCTATGACACTAAGATTGAATAGTCTGTTGAATCAGCGAACCTTCAAAGGATTGATGCGTGAAAGTAAGTTAACGGCCCGACGTATCAAACATGGTTTTTCCAATCATGCACTGGAAGTGACGGCTCTTGCATCCTGGGTTAAGGCATCTCCCTATCCGGTGATTGTGTGTGGTGATTTCAACGAGACGCCTTATAGTTACGTCTATGGCAAAAGCCGGTCGATTCTGAAAAATGCTTTTGAGCAAAAAGGGAGTGGCTTCGGATTTACATTTAATGAGGCACCTTATTTTATCCGCATAGATCACCAGTTTTATGATAAATCGAAACTTGAACTCTTGCAGTTTCGGACCGTGGATTCTGTACGGTTCTCCGATCACTATCCCCAGATTGGTACGTATAAAGTTGTGAGAGGGGATTGAGGTTGGTAAAAAGTAAAATGAAAGAAGCCTGGTGTTTGCCAGGCTTCTTTCATTTGTAATTAATTGAGAGGCTATCCAGCTCCTGGTTGGTAATTGTAGGAGGGAATGTTCCTTTCTTCAATTTCTGGATGACCAGCGAGGCTACGGTTTCAGCCTCGTTCTTTGTTTTAAAAGGTACCATTCCCGGAATCCCCGGTATACCTCGTTGTTCTATAAAAGCTGTGGTGTCCTGCACGATGCGGTATCCCCAGCCACCATTCTGTTCAAATGTCTGTGCTCTTAAATTGCGAAAGCCTTCGCTGTTTGTGCCGTTGTTTACTTCCGAGCGTGTCGAAAAGTAAAAATAAGCTACACCAGCGAAGGCTATCAGACAAATCAGAATTAGTTTGTACTTACTTCTGACGTTCACGCTATATTAGTTATCGTCAGCATTAACAGTAGCTGCCGGATCAAATGCCCAGAAGTCATCTACTCTAGTTGAACCAGCTAGACCCGTTCCGAAATATCCAACATTACCTAATGTGAAACCTGCGGCAGAACTTCTTGCACCACCTTCAAAGTTTGTCATGGCAGTCCAGGTATTGGTTCCTGCCTCATACTGCCAAACATCGGAAGAACCAGTGCCACCTATGATATATGCTTTGTCGTTCAGTACCAGGGTAAAACCAAATGCTCTTGCCGTAAGATTATCATTTGAAGCTTCAAGGCGAGTCCAGCTGTTTGCAGCAGGGTCAAATGAATAAAGATCTTTGGTTGAATTAGTAGAGTTGCTTTGTCCAAACCCAACGTAGGCTTTTCCTCCCAAAACAAATGCATTTGCTCCATGACGCTTTCCACCTGTGAAAGTTGCTACCACATCCCATTTGTTGGTCGCCGGATCGTAGCTGAAAAAATCTTGAAATAAGGTCGAATTATCAACTGATCCTAACCCCACATATCCTTTCGTCCCCAGCGCAAAAGATGAGGCATGGCGACGCGTAGTTGGAAAGTCAGCAATTTGCTTCCATTTGTTAGTAGCAGGATCATACTCATAGAAATCCTTCTTGTAGCCATAATCAGCGGCAAGGCTGTTGTTGTCAAACCCTGTCCCAACATACGCTTTATTGTTTACCACAAAACTGGTTGCATTACTTCTGCCTGTTCCTGGGAAATCAGCAGTTTGAGACCATGTTTTACCCGTAAATGACCACATATCTTTTTTGTATGCCAGGGTAGGTACTTCATTAGAATTACCAGTTCCGATATAACCTTTGTCTCCAATCACGAAACTTACGGCACCGTTTCTTGGTAAACCTTCAAAATCAGGAATGCCCTGTCTGTACCAATTTCCTAATTTGTCTGGCTCAGTATCATCTTTGTCACAGCTGATCTGGAATAAGGAGGTCGATACTACTAAAATGGCTAATGAGGTCTTCTTTAAAGTATTAAACATGAAAAATTATGGTTTGACTAATTGTTACAAATGAAATAATATTATTTTTCAAAAATGTTGTAGTCAGCTTTTGGCTAGCGGCTGTCCCGGCTTCATTTTTACGAAATTTTTTGCAAACATAACATCTTGAACGGGCTAACAGAAATTATATATTTACTTTTTCTAGAAAACTTGCCGAACCTACTGCTAATTTTAACGCCAATACACTGTCAATGTTGTTCAAATCTTCTTTCGGTTACATGGCACACGGACTCAATGAATTGATTGCAACCATTTTGTGATCCATTTTAAAATAGAATACCGGATTTTGCGTTTTCTTTTTTAACTCACGCCACTTTTGTGATAAAGCATGCGTATGGTATAAATAAATGAAACGGAACAGCGTCGGTTGTCAGGTAGAGTCAGGAAGTTATTACCATTCGAACCAGATTACAAGTCAATACGTCGGGTCATCCGGTTTTGTTGCACAACGTTGAACATTCACATTATTTTACTTTTAATAAATAAATCATGTTGTAATTAACGTTACATCTGATAATTTTGCACTTTTACTGTTCTTGCCTTAAATGAAATTTATTTCTTATTGTTTCAAAACGTTCTCTCCGGCTGTCTCTAAATTTCTGGTAGTAACAGGTTTGAGTCTTTCTTTTGCTTCCTGTCAGTGGGGAGATCAGGTGGATGCCTTCGTTCAACCTAACCCGGACGATTTTAGCGCCGTATATTCAGATACTAATTCTGTTGTTTTGTCTACGTTGAAGTTAGATTCGCTAATGACCGGTGCGTCAAGCAGACTTCTGGTAGGGCAATTCTCGGATCCATACCTGGGCAAAATGCACAGTACTGCTTTTATTCAATTCAGTACCACTACCCAAGATGGTGACAGGGCTTTAACCCTGCCGGAAAATGCGATATATGATTCCCTTGGTCTTGCGCTTCGTTATGATGGTTATTATTACGGAGATACAACCCAGGTAATGAATGTCGATGTGTATGAACTGACCTCGGACTTAACACTTAAGCCAGACCTGACACCAATACAGGCAATTTATAATTATCATGCAACGCCTTACAATCCGAAGTCAATCGGTAGTGCAAAGATTTATCCTCGTCCAAGACCTAAGCAAGGATCCGGAGCTATAGGCGATGGAGAAAAGCGGGTAGAGGTCAGAGTAAAAGTTTCGGACGTTTTAGGTAAGAAGATATTTGACGCAGTCAAAGCAAACAAGATTAACAATAATGCGCAATGGATTGAATTGTTAAAAGGATTTGCGATAAAAGCTTCCATGGGAAACCATTCTGTCGTGGGTTTTACCAGAAACAACACAGCATTAAGGCTATATTATCACACTCCTGGCGCAGTAGAAGGAATAACTGAGGACTCATTATCTACGAATTTGTGGGCAAATTATAATCAGACACTGGGTGACAGAACTGGTACTGTTTTGTCCAAACTTCCTGATACTTACAGATCATCATTGCCGTCTTCACAAACCGGAAATATGTCTTTTGTGCAGGCCGGAAGCGGAATCATGACAAGATTGGATTTTCCAGGTCTTAATGAGTACAAATACCTCAACTATACGTTTGCCAATAGTGCCAGGCTGATTATTGAACCGGTACGTGGCTCGTTTTCCAAATCCTTTTTTTTACCGACTGCACTCTATGCATACATAGCTGATAAAAATAATGATTACGTCACTAATAATGGTTCTCCGGTATCCGGACTGACAGGAGTTGGTGCGGCTACTCTGACCACAGACCTTGTCAGTGACCGACAATATTATGTTTTGGATGTAACAGAATTTATCAGGAGTGGTCTCCAGAACGAATCACTCGAGAAGTATGGTTTGTTATTAAGGACATCTTCACCAATACCACCTCAGGGTTTCAGCATGTTAGATGGAAATACCGAATTTTCAAAAAGTTTTGATCGGCTTGTTATTGGCGATCAGGCTAATCCTAATGGCCGGGTGAAACTGGAAATTAAGTATACCAGCATCAAAACGCAGTAGATCTAAAATCTTACAGTTTAAAATATGAGCGATCCGTAGACAATCTGTTTACGGATCGCTTTTTTGCTACATCACAAAACCATTTTTAGGAAGAATTTTATCAGGGATATTTTGGGCACCTATCGTTTCAAGTATGTTTATCTCTATAGTTCGGCAAAGTGAGGTCATCGGGATATCATTAGGCACGTTTTCAAATGGATTCTGCATGACAACCGCAATGCTTTCAACATAAAAGAATAGAAAGGAAATCACAAAGGTGATGGGAATGGCAATGCGTCCAATGCTGTCTATGAGCCCCATTGGCAGAATAATGGTAAAAATGAACACAGTAAGTCGAACGAAGAAGCTGTACTGAATAGGAAACACAGTATTTTTAATTCGCTCACATTTGCCCATTGAATCGCACTGTCGCTTGATGGTGTCATCCAGACTTTGAAACAGAATGTGGTCCATATGACCCTGTTGATAAACGTCGGTCATTCTCGTTTGCATGAGCTGCAATATTGCATTCGGAGCATTGCTATGATTTTTTACATAATCCAATTCTTCGGCATTTAAGTGAAGGTCGGCCTGCAATAATACAGGTTCTTTTCTCAGGGAATTTTTCAGGGCGTAACACCAGGCTATTTGTAAATGAGCCATGTTTTTCACAATCTCCTCCCTGTCGCTAGCCCCGTTACCTATAAAGGAAATGCATTGGCGCACCAGTGTACGGCTGTCATTCACAATGGCGCCCCATATTTGCCGTCCTTCCCACCAGCGATCATAGGCAGAGTTGGTCCGGAAACCCAGCAGGAGTGAAAGAGCTGTACCGAGAATGGAGATGATGGAAATGGGGAAAACAAGAAAATGCCAATTGTGATACTGGTATAAATAGAAGACTAGCGCAGCATAAGCCGTAACCGCCAAAACACCTGGCCAGATGCCCCGAAGCAACCGCCAGATGGAAAACACATCCTTTACGTACATTTGACGAAAATAAAATTAGGTTGTAATAAGTTAACATTCCTGAAAAATAATCGTACCAAAGTACTCTAAAGCAACGAAGCGCAGAACCCAATGTCCCGCGCTTCGTAAAAAATTTAACTGTTCCGGCTATGTTATGCCAACCGGGATTCTCTTTCATTCTTCCTCATTTTCCCTTTGTTAGCTATTTTTTCAATAGCGACAAAAAGAACTGGTACGACGAAGATTGCAAGGGAAGTTGCTGCAAGCATACCTCCAAATACCGTCCAACCGATTGTTTTACGGGATTCTGCCGCTGCTCCGCTGGCAAATGCCAGAGGAAGTACCCCCAGAATGAAGGCAAGGGAAGTCATGATAATCGGGCGAAGACGTAGTTTCACGGCATCCAGTGTCGCGTCAACAATCGGCATACCGCCATCTACCCGCTCTTTGGCAAACTCGACAATCAGAATGGCGTTTTTGGCCGCAAGTCCGATCAGTGTGATAAGCCCGATTTGCGCATATATGTTGTTTGACAAATTCGGAAGGAATGTCAGCGTAAGTATAGATCCAAATGCACCGATGGGCACTGCAAATAACACAGAGAACGGAATGGACCAGCTTTCGTAAAGCGCTGCAAGGAACAGGAACACGAAGATGATGGAGATGGCAAAAATGACAACGGTACTATCACCCGCTTTAATCTCTTCGCTACTCATACCCGAGAACTCATATCCGTATCCTGCGGGAAGCGTACTTGCTGCCACTTCTTTCAGTGCAGTAATGGCCTGTCCGCTACTGAATCCTGGTTTCGGAACACCGTTGATCTCAACCGAACGGTAGATATTATAGTGAGAGATCAAAGCCGGGTTTTCTACAACCTTGGTAGTTACCAATGCACTCAGCGGAATCATGTTACCTTCTCTGTTACGAACGTAGAACTTTTTGATCTGTTCAAGATTAGAACGGAAACTACTGTCTGCCTGAACCATAACACGGAAGTTACGACCGTACAAGTTGAAATCGTTGACATAACTACTACCCAGTAATGTGGACAATGAACTGAATACATCATTCACCTGAACGCCCAATTTCTTGGTTTTATCACGATCTACATCAATCTGATAACTTGGCGTACGGGCATTGAAGAAGGTATAGGCCATGCCAATTTCCGGACGTGCATTTACTGCGGCAAGGAATTTACGCGTTACACCTTCAAACTGCTGTATATTATCTGTACTGGTGGTCTGCTGCAACTGGAATGTAAATCCGGAAGTTGCTCCAAGACCAGGAATAGCAGGAGGAGCGATCGCCATTACACGTGCTTCTTTAAGATCCGCAGTTTCCTGCTGAATTCTCTTAATAACCGCCTGAACGTGCTGTTCAGCACCTTTACGTTCTGCCCATGGGTGCAGACTTACAAACAAGGTACCTACGTTTGATTTGTTAGAGAAACTGATTACGTTCAATCCTGCCAAACCACCCGCTACTTTAACCTCAGGAATAGCTGATACACGTTTCATTACTTCTTTGATCATCGCAATGTTACGTGTCGTCGAAGTTGCTTCCTGCATTTCGTATGTTACAAAAAGACGTCCTTCATCTTCCACCGGAATAAATCCGGAAGGTTTGTTCTGGAACAAGAATACCAGTCCGACGATGAGGCAAACCATCATCACAAGAACGTAAGGTGTTCCTTTAATCCATTTGGATACACCTCTCGTATAGGAATTAGAAAGTCTGTCAAACCAGTTATTGAAACGGTCAAAGAACTTTTCAAGCATATTCTTTTTCTCACCTGCTCCTTTACTTGGTTTCAGCATGATGGTACAAAGAGCCGGCGTTAAGGAAAGCGCGACAAATGCAGACAAAAGAACTGAAACGGCAATCGTGATGGCAAACTGTTGATACAGACGCCCTACAATACCCGGTACAAAACTCACCGGAACGAATACAGCGGCAAGAATAAGCGCGATCGCTATTACAGGACCAGAAATCTCTTTCATCGCCTTCACAGTAGCTTCTCTGGCCGACATCTTGTGATGATCAATATTATGCTGCACGGCCTCGACGACCACAATAGCATCATCCACCACAATACCAATGGCGAGTACGAATGCAAAAAGTGTTAGCGTATTAATCGTAAATCCGAAGGGTATAAAGAATATGAACGTACCGATCAGCGAAACAGGAATGGCCAGGATAGGAATTAAAGTGGCGCGCCAGTTCTGCAAAAAGAGGAACACTACGATCACAACCAGAATCATTGCTTCCGCAAATGTGTGCAGTACTTCTTCAATAGAAACCCTTACAACCGTTGCGGTTTCATTAGGAATTACGTAGTCGATATCTTTTGGAAATGTCTTTTTCATTTCCGTAAGTGCTTTCATTACACCGTCGTAAGTATCTAGGGCATTAGCACCCGGAGCCTGATAGATCAAAACGAATGCCGCAGGTTTTCCATTTACAAAGGCATTGGCGCCGTAGTCGAACTTACCTAGTTCTACACGTGCAATGTCTTTCAGATAAACTACACTTCCCTGAGCAGGAGAGGAGCGAACAATGATATTTTCAAACTGCTCTTTGGTGTTCAAACGGCTGTTTGTCAACACACTGTACTCGAAACTCTGCGAGTTTGGCTGAGGATTTCCTCCGATGGTACCTGCTGCTACCTGTAAGTTTTGCTCTGCAAGAGCTGCTGAGATGTCACTTGGCGTCATTTTCAAGCTGGCAAGTTTATCCGGATTAAGCCAGATACGCATACCAAAATCATCCGCACGTGAAACGATATCACCTACACCTTTAACCCGCTGTAAGGCATCCTTAACATAAATGTTGGCGAAGTTACCGATGAACTGGGCGTCATGTGTTCCATTTGGAGAATACAGTGCCAGTACGATCATGATACTTGGCTGTCTTTTACGAACAGTAAGTCCAAGACGTTTTACCGCGTCAGGAAGTGAAGGTTCAGCAACGCTTACACGGTTTTGCACGTCAAGTGCGGCAATATTTACATCGGTACCCACATCGAAAACAACATTGATACTACTTTGTCCGCTACTTGTACTGTTACTGGACATGTAGCTCATTCCAGGCGCACCGTTCACCTGCGTTTCAATGGCGGTGGTGGTGGTCTGTTCCACGGTCTGGGCATCTGCTCCCGTAAAGTTTCCCGAGATCGTTACCGTTGGTGGGGTAACATCCGGATACTGCGCTACGGGCAGAGTCGTTAGGGCAATCAGGCCGACGAGCACGATCACAATCGAAGAAACGATTGCCGTGATTGGCCTTTTTATAAAAATATCTGCAATCATTTGTTTAGTATTTTAGATAATCAGAAGGAGTGAGAAGCTTTATGCCAACATTCCCGTTATACTATTTGGTTGGTGCAGCTCCCGCGGCTGGTAACGGCTGTGTGTTAATTACAGCTCCTTCACGCAGATTTTGAACACCTTCCACAGCGATTTTCTCGCCTTCTTTCAGTCCTTCTTTTACAATAATGTTGGTTCCGATCGGCTGGCCAAGTACAAGTCTTCTCTGCGTAACCTTGCTGCTGTCGCCTGCAACATATACGAAAAATTCTCCAAGCTGCTCTGTAACCGCTTTGTAAGGGATAATTACTGATTTTGCAGATGCATTGTTAAGCACACGCACAGTTGCAGTCATACCAGCACGAAGCAGATTTTCATTATTTGGGAAAACCAGACGTGCTTTAATTGTACCAGTCTGAGGATCGACAGCGCGATCTAATAATTGAATTTTTCCTGGTTGGGGATAAACGTCATTACCAAATGCCAATGTAAAAGTGGAATCGCTTGCCTTGTTGTTTTTTAGAAGATTGGTGAAACGGAAAATTTCTGCCTGGTCAACGTTGAAGTCAACTGCAAGCTGTCCGTCTGATGAAACCGTGTTCAAAATCGTTTGTCCGGCCGTAACCGCTGCGCCTACTTTAACCAGTGAAATACCAATTGTTCCGTTAAAAGGAGCAAATACCTTTGTGTAACGCACGTTGGTAGAAACTGCTGAAATACTTGCTTTCGCAGCCTCTGCCTGTCTTTTTGCAACTTCAAGAGCGGCGTCAGCATTATCTACCAATTGTTTGGCAACGGCATCGTTCTTATCCAGTTCGTGGTAGCGATCCGCATCTTTCTGAGCTTTCACAACATTCGCCTGCTGCACATTCAGGTTGGCAACTGCCTGTTCGTAGTTGGCCGCATAAAGCTGGGCATCAATTGTATACAGTAATTGTCCTTTTTTTACGCGTGCACCATCCTGGAAGTGAACACCTGTAATGAAGCCGGTTACCTGAGGACGCAGTTCAACCTGATTAAGTGCCGTTATGCTTGCAGGATATTCGTCATGATACCTGGCATCCGTCGCTGCTACTTCGTGTAGGGTAACATTGACAGGAGGAGGTGCCTGCATCGCAGCTTTCTGATCATCTTTTTTGCCACATGAAGCCAGTACAAGTACTGAAAGCGCAGCGGTATAGTAATTCGTTTTATTTAAAAACATGGTATTAATGAGGTTTCAATAATTAATAGTTAAGTTGACCCAATGCTCTTTGTACATCAATCTTATTCGCAAGCACCTGATAAAGTGCATTATAATAATTGATGCGGGCCAGTCGGAGATCCGTTTCAGAAGTAATTACTTCCAGATAAGTTTTAATACCCGACTTGTACTGAAGCTGGATCACATCATAAACTTCTCTGGCCAGGTCAACATTTTCTTTTTGAGCCAATAAGTTGGAAAGACTTCCCTTGTAATAACCCAGTGCATTGGCATACTCGGAATTGACGTTCATCTGCAGATTTTTAATATCAAGATCTGCACGTTTTACCTGCCATTCAGCGGTATTGATATTCGCTTTACGTTTTCCTCCCTGATACAACGGCAACGATAAAGTAAGTGCTGCGAATGAGTTAGGGAAATTGTTAGAATACAAATCTGACAGATTGTTATTCAAATAATTGAGGTTATAAGCGCCATTTACAGAAACCGTTGGCAAGAAGCTCCATTTGTTGTATTGAAGATTCGCTTCCAGCAACCTCTTCTGCGTGCTTAGCAATTGGTATTCAATACGTGAAGTTACTTCCGGATTTTGAAGCGTATCAAGGTTGATGTCGCGTTCCATTTGCAGACTGTCGTAGCTAATTTTTAGCTCCTGATCTGCCGGGTAACCCATCAGCGCTTTCAGATACTCCTTTTTTCCTTTCAAAATTTCTTCGTTGCTCTTCTTAGCCGCTTTGGTATTATTAAGCGAAATCATCGCGCGTTTGTAGTCAATTTTATCCGCTATACCCGATTTGTATTGATTTTCCGCATCGCGTAAACTTCTTTCAAGACGAACAATATCCTCAGTGGAAACGTCGATCTGCTGTGCAGTAGCCAATACATCATAAAATGCCTTGGATACATTCACTGCAAGATCCGTTTTGTTGGCCGATGTTGTCTGGCTAGCCTGGATGCGTACATCATTTTTACTTCTTTTTGCCAGAAGTACATCTCTGTTAAAAAGTGCCTGGTTCAAAGTGAACTGTGCGGCAGATGTGTTGGCAACACCCAGCTTAACTGGATTGCCAGCTATGATGCTCGTTTGTACAATGAAAGCATGCTGAAGATTATAATTAAAGTTAATCTGCGGGTACCAGTCGGCCAGCTTGCTTTTGATCGTGTTCTCAGTAATTGTCTCATCAATTATAGATTGTTGAATCAACGGCTGATTTTTCAGAGCATATTGGATGATATCTTCCAAAGTGCCCTCGTTAATTGTATTCTGTCCGGATCCACTTTGCGTGGCCGTGGTGCCTGTCTGGGCAAAAACCAGTGCGGGTTTAACAAACAGAATTGAAACAAAAAGTGCTAAAAGTCGAATTCTCTTAGCTTCATATTTGAAATTCATGAATAAGGAGACTGTTAATTTGATAATGATTATTTATGGTGTTAAATCTTATGGAGGCTGGTTTATGATCCTTAACTACTAACTGCATCGTTTAATTCCGTAGTGAGCATGCCACGAAACAATTTTTTTAAGTGAATTCTAAGTTTTTCTTTCATGTGCGATTCTTGTTCTTCTTCGGATAATTGTTCCAGACCATACACGACACGGTAAAAGGATTTCGTACTAAGTGCCTGGTTTATTGTGCCAAACAGTGTGGTAGACAAAAGAAGAACGTCTACATCATTTCTGAAAACACCCAGTTTCTGGCCTTCATGAATAATATTTTCCATGGCTTTCAAATTGCCCAGCTTCAATTCCTGCAACAATTTGGAAATGACCGGTGTGCGGCCGTCAGTTGATAACTGCTCGCGGACGACAATGTTATGAAAGCACTGTTTTTCGGTAATCCGGTCTATGATGCCGTCAATCATCAGGTTTACCCTCTGAAAAGGCGACAGGTCGAGATCGGTGAGCAACACGTCTAGGCGTGTACGAAAATCGCGGGATCTTACTTCGAAGAGCGCTTCAATCAGTTTTTCCTTTGAACCAAAATAATAAGACACCATTGAAACATTGATGTCCGCCTCCTGTGATATATCTCTGATTGAAGTAGCTGAAAAACCTTTTGCCGCAAAGAGTCTTTCCGCAACGGCTATAATCTGTAATTGTTTGGGATTGTATTCCATATTGATAGTATATGCGGGCACGAATGTGTGAGCCGGCATAACGAGTCAACAAAGGTAGATTAAGAATATGGGCAAATCAAACGTTTGTTTGAAATTATCAAACGAATATTTGATTTGTAAAAATTAATATTCGTTTAAGTCAATATTTTGTAATATTCCGGGGTTACACGGGTAAAGTAGCAATTTTATCCTCGGGCCATATCTGCTCAATAATCCAGGCAAAAGCAATTACCAGCACACAGCCGATGAGGTTGAGCCACAAGAAAGCGGTCAGATCGAGAATGTAGCTTGCAATGACAAATACTTCTCCAATGAGGCTACCCCAGAAAACGGCCCGACCTCCGATCTTTTTGAAATAGAAAGCGACCAGGAAAATTCCAAGAATGACTCCGTAGAATAATGATCCTAAGATATTAACTGCTTCTATCATACTCCCTAGTCGGGAGGCATATTGTGCTACGGCGATACAGAAAATACCCCAGAAAAAGGTTGCCCATCGGGAAGCTGCCACATAGTTTCTTGAATCGTCATCTTTGCGGTACATGCGTTTGTAAATGTCCACTACGGTACAGGAAGCCAGTGAGTTATATGCCGAAGCGACAGATCCCATAGAAGCAAGCAGGATGACGGCGATGAGTAAACCAACCATGCCCACCGGAAGGTAATCAATCACGAAACGGAGGAAGATATAGTTCACATCATTAACATCACTGCCGCTGGCTTTGGACAGAAGTGTTGTTGCTTCCTTGCGAACTTCTTTCACTTTTAATTCCGTATCAGCCAAAGCAGTGCGGGATATTCCAATGGCATTCTCATCGTCAATTTTGACAGCGTCAGTGAGGGCCATAACCTGCTTGTGCTTTCCACCCTGAATAACAGCGTGTTTGTCTTCCAATAACTGGTACTCAGCAGCGTAGGGGGTATTTTTTATTTTGTCAACTGCCGTTTGGTTAAAAAATAACGGTGGTGTGCTAAACTGATAAAAAGCAAAAACCAGCACGCCCACAAGCAGAATGAGGAATTGCATCGGGATTTTCAATAAACCATTCATGGCTAGTCCAAGTTTGCTTTGTCCTTCGGAGCTCCCGGTGAGGAAACGACCCACCTGCGATTGATCTGTTCCGAAATAGGAAAGTTGGAGAAAAAAGCCACCTATCAGTCCTGACCATACGTTGTAACGATTGTTGAGGTCAAAGGTGAAATCGATCACATTCGTTTTTCCCATCTTGCCGGCGACATGGAGTGCATCCGAAAATGATACGGTTTCGGGCAGAAACTTCACTACCATAAAACCGGCTACCACCATTCCGATGGTGATAATCGCCATTTGTTGCATGTGGGTGTGAGAAACTGCTCTGGAACCCCCAGTGATGGTATAAATCATCACAATGCCGCCCGAAATAATGTTGGTCAGCGTAATGTCCCAGCCCAGAATAGTGGAAAGTATGAGTGAAGGTGCGTAGATGGACAAACCCGTAGACAAACCTCTCTGTAGGAGAAACAGGAATGACGTAAGTGCACGTGTGCGAAGATCAAAACGGCTTTCCAGAAATTCGTAGGCGGTAAATATTTTAAGTTTATGAAACTTTGGAACGAACGTGACACAAAGTACGACCATTGCCAGCGGCAGACCGAAATAGAACTGGACAAACCGCATTCCATCTGTATAAGCCTGCCCGGGTACTGACAAAAAGGTGATGGCACTGGCCTGGGTTGCCATAAGTGAAAGCGTCACATGATACCAGGGAAGCGACTGATCTGCCAGAAGAAAAGAGTCCATTGTATGCTTTTCGCGGCTACGATAAATGCCGTAAGAAACTACAAATATGAGGGTAAGGGCTAATACAATCCAGTCGAGATAATTCATTGAAAATGGGTCATAAACAGATAGAAGAAAACGATCAGAACAACCAGCGTGCCTATGAGTAAGGCATAGAGCTGTGGCCAGTTTTTAACAAATGGCGGGAGCCCGTCGCGGTTCTGCGGCGTATTTTCGTTTTCATTCATGCTGTTCGTCGGGTTCAGGATTTTTGCAGGAAATCCGTTGTAAAGGTTACATCACAAAATTAGAACGCTTTTTAGATTGTTTTAGCATAAATCCCAGAAAAAGGATGGCTAAATTTAACTTGGCGTTAACAGAGTAGTTTTTTTGGAATAATCATTTATAATGATGCCAATCTTGCTACAAACGTAAACCGTAACCAAATTCCTGACCTGTGAAGAAGTCTTTAATTTTATTTTGCCTCATGTTTTTTATGAATAAATCCGGCTCAGTCGCCCAGCAGTTACCACCCGTTTTCGGTCAGGATTATGAAGCGCAAACAGACTCACGGGTGCGCAAGTATCTGCCTGTGAAGCGGATTGTCTGGATGTCGGATCGAAGTGGGCAAAACATTATTGATCCGCAAAATTTATTAAAACCGGGTACAGGACAGGCTGATCTGGTCCATCAGAATATCACAAGGCTTGTCAGTACGGCAGATGTAAAACCGGGTTTGCTGGTAGATTTCGGAAAGGAGATACAAGGAGGCATACAAATCGTGACCGATCAGCCTGCTGATCATACACCTATCAAAATCAGGATTCGGTTTGGAGAATCGGTCAGTGAAGCGATGTCGGATATTGATACGATCAGCGGCGCCACAAATGATCACGCGATGCGGGATTTTATTATAGACGTTCCCTGGCTGGGTGTAACCAATATTGGGAATACGGGCTTTCGTTTTGCAAGAATTGATTTGGTTGATGCCAACCGTGACTTTCAGATTAAAGAGATCAGAGCAATTTTTGAGTATAGAGATATCCCATATCTGGGTTCATTTAAAAGCAACGATGAGCGTCTCAATAAAATCTGGGACACCGGCGCATATACCGTTCATTTGAACATGCAGGAATATCTGTGGGATGGTATCAAACGCGACAGGTTGGTGTGGGTAGGGGATATGCATCCGGAGGTAATGACGATCAACACTGTTTTTGGTAAAAATGAAGTGGTCGCCAAGAGTCTGGATCGTGCCAGAGACATTACGCCGCTGCCCGGCTGGATGAACGGAATAAGTGCTTATTCGATGTGGTGGGTTCTCATTCACCGTGATCTTTACCGAAACCAGGGTGACAAAGAATATTTGCGCCAGCAACAGAAATATCTGATAGCATTGCTGGATCAGCTGTTGTCGAAAGTTAAAGACAACAAGGAGAATCTGGACGGAGGGCGTTTTCTGGACTGGCCTTCGAGCGAAAATCCACAAGGTGTTCACGCCGGGTTACACGCAATGATGGTGATGACCCTGGATGCAGGTGCCGAACTTTGTACAATTCTAGACGAACCAGCGCAAGCAGTGAAGTGCAAAGCTATGGCGACCAATATGAAGCTTTATGTTCCCGACCCAAATCATTCCAAACAAGCTGCTGCTTTGATGGCTCTTGCGGGGCTCATTCCGGCAGATAAGGCTAATACAGAGGTGATCGCTGTGGGAGAGTGTGCTAAATTTTCGACTTTTTATGGTTACTATATGCTTCAAGCCAAAGCGCAGGCTGAGGATTATCAGGGAGCGATGGATTGTATTCGTAATTACTGGGGAGGAATGCTGGACATGGGAGCCACTACTTTCTGGGAGGATTTTGATCTGGAGTGGACCAAAAACGCAGCGCCTATTGATGAACTCGTGCCAGATGGGAAGGATGACATACATGGCGATTTTGGTGCATATTGTTACAAAAATCTTCGTCACAGTCTCTGCCATGGCTGGGCGTCGGGACCAACTGCATGGCTGACCGAGCACGTTTTGGGTGTGTCTGTGGTAGAACCGGGCGGCAAGGTGATACAGGTTAAACCCAATCTGGGCGATTTACAATGGGTAGAAGGTACTTACCCGACGCCACTGGGTGTTGTTAAAGTGCGTCACGAAAAGCAGGCTAATGGAAAAATCAAAACTGACGTAGATGCACCGAAGGGTGTTAAGGTGTTGAAATGAGAATACAGCACAACGTGGGAAACCAATAAATATGAACAAAAGATGGATTTTTACTCTGACGGGTTTGCTTACGCTAATTTTGTCGGACACGATAAAAGCGCAGGAGAAACTGCACGTTCTGAAACTGAAAACAGCGACGGATATGCACGCATTTTTCAGCTTTACAGGAAATGATGTGATGCTGATTGCCGGGCATCGGGGAGGAATGGTGAAAGGTTTTCCGGAAAACTCAATAGCAACCTTTGAAAATACACTCAGACATACGCCCGCATTTTTTGAAATTGATCCGCGGTTAACCAAAGACAGCGTGATTGTGCTGATGCATGACGCAACCCTTGACCGCACTACGACTGCAACCGGGAAATTGTCCGATTATACTTATGAGCAATTGAAAGATGTACGGTTGAAAGACGCGGAAGGGAATGTGACAGATTATAAAATTCCTAAACTATCGGAAGTAATCCAATGGGCGAGAGGCAAAACGATCCTGAACCTTGATCATAAGGATGTTCCTATAGCCATGACGGCGGAGCTCATTAAAAAGCATAAGGCAGAAGCATATGTTATGCTTACTGTTCATAGCCCCGAAGAAGCCAGGTTTTACCTGACCGGGAATAAGGAGAGTATGTTTTCCGCATTCATCAGAAACAAAACAGAATTTGATGCCTACAAAAATGCGGGCATTCCGTTCAGGCAATTGATCGCCTATATCGGACCACGTGTGAAATCAGAAAATAAGGAATTATATGCTTTGATAAATCGGGAGGGAGCGATGTGTATGATTTCTGCTGCATCGACTTATGATAAATTGACAAATGAAGCAGAGCGGCGTGCTGCTTATCAGTCCATTTTACAGGACGGAGCCTCCATTCTGGAATCAGATTATCCTATTGAAGCTGCTAATGCGATTAAAGGACTTTTGAAGAAGGGAAGTGTTAAGATGAAGTGGTTTGGGGTCAAATAGATCAGCAGGATTGTGAGCGAACATATTGAAGGCTGAAATTTACTATGGTTTGAGAAACTGGCAGGATCAGGTGAGTTCTATGCTTAACATCACTTCATACTCTCGTTCTGTTTGTACTATATTTATTTCGTGGCGATCAGGGTAGATCATTTCCAATCGTTTACGCGTATTTACCAAACCAATCCCGGCGTTTTTTGAATCCGATTTTGGGGAAGCAGATTCATTGCTGTCAGGAAGGCTGTTTTGCACTGTGAAGTATAACTTGCTATCCTCAATTACTGCCGAAACGTGCACAAAAGATTCTTTTCTACTCAGATTTACACCATGTTTGAAAGCATTTTCCACAAAGGATATGAGCAGTAGAGGAGCGATTTTGTAGCCTGTTACAGTGCCATCCATAGCAAATGAAATATCGACCAAATTTTGAGAATGTCTGTACTTTTCCAGATCAAGGTAATTTTGGATGTAAGCCATCTCATCTTCTAACGGGACTTTTTCTTCATTTGCTCCATAAAGACTGTAACGCATCAGATCGGAAAGTTTTAGCACGATATCTGAGGCTTGCTCATCCACATCTACGGTACGAGTATAGATGCTATTCAGTGTATTGAAGAGAAAATGCGGGTTGATTTGGGATTTTAGAAAATTTAGTTCGAGGGAGAGGTTATCTCTTTCGAGGGTTAAATTCTTTTTCTGTATAGCCAAAATATCGCGAAATGCTTTTATCGCTAAATACACGGTTACTATTTCAAAACTGAAACCGAAATGCCAAAAAGCCACCCTGCTACTTGTGAAACAGCCTAACCAGCCTGCTTTTTCAATTAAAAGGGTATGAATTTTTACAAGCCATAAGTCCTTTGGTCCATTTGGTTTAAAAGCATCGCTATATGGTAATAATACATTTATGGATAAATAGTTACTCCAATAAAGTACTAAAAAACTAGCTGCTAAAATTAAAATAAAAGGGATTATTTTTCCCGGATATAGAAATTTCGGAAAGACAAAAAGACTAAAAAAATAGTAAATAAATAGGGTTTGAAGAAGGACTAATAAACAAAAATAATTATTAATCAGTTGATTGTCATTTAAATAGGGGCCAACTGCAAAATATTTACTAATAACCCATGTAAGTACTATTAGCAAAAAGTGGGAAGCAAATTGGTGGTATCTTTTGTTATTTGAGATATAGTGCTCAATATATTTACCCTTTACCATTAATAACTCATTCATTTCTCTACTTTTTTAACCTTTGCATCACTGACTCTCTATACGTAATCCCAATATCCACCTTCTTCCCATCCAGTGTTGTTATTTGATTTCCATCAATTTCCCTTATTGTATTGATGCGGATAATCGAAGAACGGTTTACACGCAGGAACTCCGTTTCAGGTAGCACACTTTCCATTTTTGCCATTGTGCTGTGCGTCACAATTACCCGATCCTTTAAATACACCTTAATATAATCCTTCATGGCTTCAACAAGTAAAATTTCACCGGGCAGGATTCGTAGCAGCTTTTTATCTTCTTTGATAAGAATAAAATCATTGGTTTCCTTTCTTATAACCTGGGACGAATTGATTGGCTCAGTTTGAGATAAGTTCTCATTTTTGTCAATTGCTGTCTGGCCGTGTAATTGTTCACTCACCTTGACCATTGCCTTCATAAAACGCTCAAAAGATGTAGGTTTTAGAAGGTAATCAGTGACCTGGCGCTCGAAACCATCTATGGCGTATTGAGGGTAAGCAGTAACCATGATGATTTTTGGAATATGGCCATTCAAAGTCCTGATGAATTCAAAGCCAGTCATTTCAGGCATTTCTACATCCAGAAAAATAAGATCAGGTTTGGTTACCTGGACCTGAAACAACGCGTCTACTGCATTACCAAACTCACCGACTATTTCCAGAAATGGAACCCTTGCTGCAAATTTTTTAATGAGTTCCCGGGCATCTGGTTCATCATCAATTACAAAACATTTAATAGTTTTACTCATCTGGTGATTTCGTGTATTCGTCTGCAATTTTACTTCTATTGAGCGAAATGAGTTATTAATCAGTCGAAAATGTTTTAAGCCCTTGGTATGATCCGCTTATTTTGAAGACAGCATTTAAGAAAACCACTCGTAAATTTTAAACTTAATTCATCTAAAAATGAAACACATTGAGCTTACCGAAAAATCAGGAACGGTGCAATTATATGGATTTGTCGTGTCAATAGCCCTGTACCTCGTACTTTTAACCCCTTTTGAAAAGCTATATGGAAAGACAGCCGGGATCGGAGATAAACCCGCATTGGTGTGGATCGGGGTTCTTAGCGTATTTCTTTTGGGCATAGGAATTCATGAGCTCATTCATTACCTGACAGCTATTTGGTATGGACGTATAAGTCTTACCGATGTGAAGTTAGGAATCAAATGGAAAACTTTGACTCCTTATTTTCATAGTAAAGTACCTGTTTTGGCGAAAAAATACCGGGTGATAACGGTCATGCCACTGGTTGTAATGGGGATTGTTCCGTATATCATTTCGATGTTAATAGGGAATGGGTGGGTTTTGGCATTTGGAATCGTATTCATCTTGACAGCATTTGGCGACCTGTTTATTCTTTGGTTAATGCGACATGTTCCCGGGGACCAACTTGTTCAGGATCATCCCGATAAAATTGGACTAATTGTTTTGAGTGAGGAATGAGCTATAACATTTTATGTTTTTACTCATCTGGTGATTTCGTGTATTCGTCTGCAATTTTACTTCTATTGGTCGAAAAAAGGTGCTTGCTTGTCTAAAAAAAATCCGCACCGTCCTTCCGTGTGCTTATTTCGTTGCATCAATCACAATTAATCACACGGAAACCATGATAGCTACCAACATCATTTGTCTCATTCATTTTCTTTATCAGGTTCTCGAAGTCGCCTTTCAAACCTTGGTCAGTAATTGAACCGGGTTTGTCATTAAATTGGTTTGGCTCAACCCAAATTTTGGGTTAGTGACGTAAAAATAGTTTTAATTTACAGCAGTACTTCTAAAAACAAACAAACCTGACATGCAGCTAACAATACAAAACCTCTCCAAAACTTACGACAACGGAGTTAAAGCACTGAATGACATTTCTCTGACGATCAATAAAGGTCTGTTTGGCTTATTGGGACCAAATGGCGCGGGGAAATCTTCTCTGATGCGAACGATATCAACCTTGCAGCAACCAGATGAGGGCTCCATTACCATTGGGCCATTGACAAACGGAAACACAATTGATGTGCTTACTCAGGCTGACGAAGTTCGTAAAATACTGGGTTATCTGCCACAGGATTTTGGTGTATATCCTAAAATTGGAGCCGAGGTTTTGCTTACGCATCTTGCTCAGCTGAAAGGCATTGGCAACGCAAAAGAACGTAAGGAAGTGGTGGAGTCATTGCTGCATAAAACAAATCTTTACAATGTTCGCAAGAAGGATTTAGGAGGCTATTCTGGCGGTATGCGCCAGCGTTTCGGTATTGCTCAGGCTTTACTTGCCAATCCCAAACTGATTATTGTGGATGAACCAACAGCGGGTTTGGATCCGGCTGAACGCAACCGCTTTCTTAATTTACTGAGTGAATTGGGAGAGGAAGCAATTGTGATTTTGTCGACACATATAGTGGAGGACGTTAGAGAGCTTTGCCGTGATATGGCTATTATCAATAAGGGCAGTGTGGTGTACAAAGGTCATCCGGAAGAAGCCGTTGAAACAATAACCGGACAGGTTTGGCGCAAAAAAGTATCACGCGAGGAGTTGGAAACGTACAAGACAAAATATACGGTTATCTCCGACCGAATGATTGCCGGAGAGCCTGTAATCCACGTTTTGAGTGAAATTGGACTGGAAGCAGACGGATTCAGACCTGTGGAGCCGACGCTTGAAGACGTCTATTTTGCCAAACTGCACGAAGTAGCAATACTGGCTGTTTAGTTTTCATTTTCCTATTTTCTTACGACAACTTCTATTATTATGTGGAAACATATAGCTCTTTTTGAGTGGCAATACCGCCGCAAGCGCCCTGCTACGTATTTATATTTTGGTATTTTGTTTCTGATTTCTTTTCTGTTTGTAGCCACAGACGCCGTGGAAATGTTTTCAGGTGGACAAATTAAGCAGAATGCAACGAGTGCGATTGCAGGCCTAACAAGTGCAATGTCCCTGATTTGTATATTTGTTATTTCCGCCATAATGGGCGTTTCTATTGTCAGAGACTTCGAACATCGCACCGAGGCATTATTTTTTACAGCGCCTATCGCCAAAGTTAATTATCTCTTTGGGCGATTCTTAGGCTCATTCCTAATCCTTTTATTGGTATTAACAGGCATTCCGCTAGGATTAATGCTTGGTGAATTTATGCCGTGGCGTGACGCCGATAAACTATTGCCATTTCGGGCTATGTCCTACTGGAATCCTTTTGTTCTTATCGTGATATCCAATGCATTCATTATGGGAAGCATATTTTTCATGGTAGGGGCATTGAGCAGGAGAATGATTGTGGTGTTTACGCAAGGCATGATGGTATTGCTGCTTTATCTTCTTTCCATGAGTTTGGTTGGAAAGCTGGATAACAAAGAGTTTGCAGCTATTTTGGATCCAATGGGAATGGCGGCCAGAAGTTACACAACCCAATACTGGTCTATTGCAGAGAAAAACGCATCTCTGATTCCATTCAGCGGAATTTTTCTGCAAAACCGGTTGGTATGGTTAGGCTTGGGTTTGCTCGCTCTGGTTGCAACCCATTTGTTTTTCACTTTTGATCAGGTTAAAGATGGTTTTATTAAAAAGAAAGCAGCTCTGGATAGGGAAGAAAAACCCTTTAAGTCATCTTTACTGAAACCAAACCTTGTTTTTGGAGGTATGCAGGAAGTTAGAAATGTGTTTTCGATGGCCATTTTCTACTTTCGTAACACAGTTCTGGATATTCCCTTTATCTCTTTGGTATTATGTGGTTTAGCTTTTTCAGTGTTTTCTGTATTTCAATCCGGAGATTTTTATGGAGCCAAGTCATTACCTACCACATATTTCATGCTGGATAAGCTTGGCATGTTGACAGGCGTATTCGGGTTCATTATCATGGTACTCTATGTTGGCAATCTTGTTTGGATGGAGCGGGACAAAAATTTTGATCTCATACATGACGCGATTCCGAGAAGCCAGGGAAGTGTGTTGTTAGGAAAATATTTTGGCCTTGCGTTGACATTCATTCTCATGTTCGCGGGTGCTATTCTTATAATGGTGGCATTACAGGTAATACTTGGGGGAGCAGATCTGGTACGATGGGATGTGTATATTAAAACACTATATGGAGAGAGTCTGATAAGCATGCTGATATGGATGATGCTAGGTTTTTTTATTCAAGTGATTGTCAACAATAAGTTTGCCGGTTATGCCCTACTAATCATTGTGTTTATGTCCAACGATATGCTTTCGTATCTGGATGTGGAGCATATCATGGTGAGATTTGACTCCGGAAGCCTGGCTACGATTTCTGACATGAACGGTTTCGGAGATTCTGCGGTAAAATATGGTTGGTTAAAAAGTTATTGGGGCGCATTGTCCATTATACTCTTTGTTGCTGCCATAGTATTGTCTGTGAGGGGTTCGGAGGAAAAACTCACGCTGCGCTGGAAAACCGGAAAATACAGGATAACCAGATCCCTGACTTTGTTGGGCATCACAATGTTGGCAATTTTTGCGAGTACAGGTGCATATGTTTATTATAATACAAATGTTCTGAATAAATTCTCCATTTCGAAAGAGGAAGAGAAAGATCACGCGAATCATGAAATTGCCTTAAAGAAATATGAAAATATGGCGCAGCCTAAAATTACAGAAATTAGTCTGGCTGTGGATCTTCGGCCAGAAACCAGAGATTTCTCTGCAAAAGGTTACTATATCCTTAAAAATAAAACTTCTGAAAGTATTAAGGATATTCACATTCACATTTATCCCGATGAGGATGTTGAGTTGAAAGGATTGAGTTTTAGTGTAGTTGCAAAGGAGGACAAGCAGTATGCCGACAAATTTAATTATCATATTTATCGCCTGGACAAGCCAATGCAGCCGGGAGATAGTTTGAGAATGGATTTTGATCTGGATTATGAGACCACAGGTTTTAAAAATGGCGCATCGAATCCTTCGGTGGTTTTTAACGGTACATTTATAGATAATAATTTCTTCCCTCACATTGGCTATTCAAGTAGTATGGAGCTTTCGGAAGATGATAAACGCAAGGAACAAGGATTAAAACCAAAAGAAAGGTTACGCCCTCAGACGGATCCAATTGCGGTAAAGCAGAGCGTCATTTCCGGGGATGCGGATGAAATTAAATTCGAAATTACAGTCAGTACTGTTCCTGATCAGATTGCTCTTGCTCCTGGATATCTGACCAAAAGCTGGAAACAAAAGGATTCAAACGGTAGTGAACGGCAATATTTTAAGTACCAAATGGATGCGCCAATGGCTAACTTCTATACAATAGTATCAGCAAGATATTTGGTGAAAAAAGAAGTTTATAAGGGTATCAATCTTGAAATCTATTATCATCCGGGGCACGAGTACAATTTAAACAGAATGATGCAGGGGATGAAGGCAAGCCTGGATTATTATCAGGATAACTACGGCCCTTATCAGTCCAAACAGATGCGGATTATGGAATATCCCCGTTATAGGGACTATGCGCAGTCATTTGCAAATACCGTACCTTTTTCTGAAAGTATGGGTTTCATGCTGGATATTAATGACAAGAACGATATCGATGTGCCATTTTATGTTACTGCTCACGAAATGGCTCACCAGTGGTGGGCACATCAGGTTACCGAAGCGTCAGTGCAGGGAGGAGCTATGTTATCAGAATCCCTGGCAGAATATAGTGCTTTAATGGTTATGGGAAAGGTTTATTCTAAGGAAAAGATGCAAAAATTCCTTGAACATGAATTAAATAGCTATTTGAGAGGTCGTTCCGGGGAGCGGAAAAAGGAGCAGCCATTAAACAAAGTTGAAGGACAGGCCTATATTCATTACTACAAAGGAGCGCATGTGCTGTATGCCTTACAAGATCAGATTGGAGAATCAACTTTGAACAGTGCATTTAAATCCTACCTCCAAAAATGGAACGTTGGTAATCTGGAAAAAAACGGTCGTTATCCTGTAACCTCAGATCTAATCACAGAAATCCGAAAAGTAACTCCTGATTCGTTGCAATACCTGGTGACAGATCTTCTTGAAACCATTACGCTTTTTGATAACAAGGCTGATAAGGTTACGGTAAAACAGCAGGGCAAACAATATGCAGTTACTCTGGATTATTCGGCGCAGAAACTACGGGCGGATAGCCTTGGTAATGAGACTCCGGTGAAACTGAATGACTGGGTTTGGATTGGGGTGTTTGGTAAAGATGGAGAGAAGAAAGACGACAAGCTTCTGTATTATCAGCGGTACAAAATCAACAAGGAAAAGGGTAGTGTAACGGTGATGGTGAAAGAAAAACCAACCAAAGCAGGCATTGATCCCCTGAATTTATTGATCGACAGACACGTGAAGGATAATGTAAAAGTGGTTGAGTAAAAAAAAGATTTGCCACGGAAAGCGATTTTCGTGGCAAATCGTTACCCAAAAATTGATGTTTGTCGCGATTTGCTACCAAACTATTTATCACAAACAATTTATACACTGAAGTAATGTTTGTTCATTTCAAACAACTATCTATCAGCTTCCTACGATTTATTCTAGATCCCCAAAGCCCTGAGTACCCTCAAATTTCCAGAAAACAAAAGCTTGTTGATGTCGGGTTTTACTACGGGATTTTAGCTGTATTAGGTGGTAATATTTTATGGCAAGTAGTTGAAATCTTAAAGGAGCAAAACCTATTTAATTCTCTGGTTGAAATTGACTTGGGTGATAAAGTTTGGTTTCATGTCCTTTCTGCGATCATTGCCGCACCAATCTTTGAAGAAGCAATTTCTCGTTTATTTTTAGGTTATGTAAGGTACAAGCCCTATTTCAGGTGGATGTATTATTTATCAAGCTTGCTTTTCGGTTGGGTTCATATGTTCAATTATGATTACGATCAGAGTCATTATCTGTATATACCAGTCATCACTGCCGTTCAGACTTTTATAGGTTTTTTGTTGGGTTATGTGCGAATAATTTATGGATTTTGGTACGGAGTAATACTTCATGCGATATACAATTCGGTCATGATCCTTCAATTATACTGGCTCGGTTTCTGACAGTAACTGAACATCGAAAAGTCATCTGTTTAGAATACCAACAAAATCTCTGTCCCTTCTCCTTTTTTTGAATTAATTAAAACAGAAATCCCGTGATTGCTCAAAATTTTGTGCCCAATGGCCATTCCTAGTCCGTTGCCTTTGATTCCGGCTACGTTGTTGCCTCTGTAAAATGGTTCGAAAATATGGTTGAGATCGCTGTCCGAAATACCTATTCCCTGGTCGCGGATGGTGAGTGAAAGTCTGTTGTCATCGCTTCTCAGGATCAGATCCACAGGTTTTGAATCAGAGAATTTCGCAGCGTTTTCGGTCAGATTGTACAGTGCCATATATATCTGCGTTTTTACACAATTGAATTCCAGTAACTGCGAGTCTTCCTCTTTCAACTGCCAATTGAGGTTAATCCTTGTCGAGGAATAATCCGAAGCCAGCTGATCAAGCACTTCCCACAGTATCTCATCGATACGTTCCGGCTGCATTGGTTCTTTTTTATCCTGTTCCAGTCCGGAAAGCACCAGCAGATTTTGCAGGATATTTTCCAGTCGTCCGGCATCATTCAAAACACTGGCACTTACATTTTTGTATTCGAGAATTTGTCTGTCTTTCTGTAACAAAACTTCCAGATTCCCTACAATAGAAGCCAGCGGGCTTTTCAATTCATGGGAAGCGTGGCTGATAAAATTCTTCTGTATTTGAATGTTCTGGTAAACTTTTTCCAGAATAGTGTTGAACTCCTTAAACAGGTCTTCCAGTTCGTCGTGTGTTTCAGGGTAGGAGAGCTTATGTTTTTGACCAGTCATATCAATCGTTTTCACCTGATCTATAATATTCCGGATCGGTGAATAGGCTATTCTGGACAAGGTGTAACTTAGAGTGATGATCACAATCATGCCGAGCAGCAATGCGATGAGCAGGATTTTCACTAATTCTTTTTCCTGAATTTCCAGTGTAGGATTATTGGCTTTAATAATCACACTGAACGAGCCCTGATTATCCCTGTAATAGATCGCGTAGTAAAATGAGTTTCCTATTTTGAAACTATAATGGCTTTTTGCCCGAATGGTTTTCAGGATTTTAAGCGTAATGTTACTGTCGGGATCGGCTTCGCCGTAGTGGATTTTTCCTGTTTTATCATAAAGCCGTATCTCCTGATTAGCGGTTGCTGTGAGGAATTTCTTTTCGATACCACGGTATTCACTGGAACTCAGTTCATCTTCTTCCAGGTAGAACATTGCAGTTAGCGACGCCGTGCGGGCGAGTTCGTCAAAGAAAATACGCTCCGCTGATCCGATAAAGTTGAGGTAGATCAGGACAGAGGAAATAGTAAAAACCAGACCAAAAACCAGTGAGGAATTCAGTGTCAGTTTGTGCTGTATCTTCATTGGGTATCGGTAATCATATAACCGCGGCCTTTCACAGTTTTGATCAGTTTATCAGCAAAATCGCTGTCAATTTTCGTTCTCAGGTAGGAAATGTAAACGTCCACTACGTTGGTGTAAGTGTCAATATTTGTATTCCATACGTTGCTAAGGATTTGCGTCCGTGTCACAATTCTATTCTTATTTTCCAGCAGGTATATGAGCAGTTTGAATTCCTTGGCCGATAACTGAACGACCTTTCCTGCACGCTCAACCAGGTTTGATCCCATATTTACAATCAGATCCCCGCATTCAAGCAGCTGGTCTTTGGAGTAGTGAAGCTCGTATCTCCGGCGCAGCGCGTTTATTCTGGACAATAATTCGGAAAAATGGAAGGGCTTTACAAGGTAATCATCCGCGCCAAGATCCAGTGCCTTAATTTTGTCTTCTGCCTCTCCCAATGCACTCAGCATCAATACAGGTGTGGTAATTTTCTTATACCTGATAAGCTGTGCCAGTTGAAGGCCATCAATATCAGGTAACATTACATCCAGAATAAACAAATCCCAGGGTTCGGCCTGAATAAGATCCCGGGCCTGATAGCCATCGTTAGCCAGCTCCACCTGATAGCCTGCCTCGGTTAATCCTTTCAGCAAAAAGCTGCTGATACGTACGTCATCTTCAACAATAAGTATTTTCATAGTTTTTAAATCCGGCACAAGTTAGCAAAGGATGCCGGAAAATGTACCAAAATGGCATTGTGGAAGGAGACGGTGACGCTATTTTTTTGTCGGATTTTGATAATAGTAATTTGCAAACGAAACGAATTGTTTCCAGTCGTAGGGTGTGAGGTCGTGTTTGCCAGTACGGTTGTGATAGCCAAGCGGAGGTTTCAAAAACGGGGTGTCCAAGGGTGGCGGATTGTCGGGCAGGCGACTTTTTAATTGGTATAAAGCATAAACAGGTTCTGCTTCTTTCATTGCCAGAAAGGTACCAGTCGGGTCTGCCCAAAGGTCTTCGGAGGCGTTGGTGGCATACACGGGACGTGGCGCTATACTTGCAATAAGCATGTGTTGATCAACGGGGAGCTCCTTTTCATTGTCGTTGAATTTCTTATAATTGTTGTTAAACCAGTGCGGAAAGGATTTGTTAATGATAGCAACAGTTTCGCCAAACCACCGCTTTGAGAGCGCCGCCCCGGTGCTGCCCGAATTATTGGTAAAACACATAGCAAAACGTTGATCCTGAGCCGCGGCCCACAATGAAGCCTTACCACCTCTGGAATGTCCCACAATGCCAACTTTCTTTGCATCAATGTCCTTATCTGTTTCAAAATAATCCATCACCCGACTTGCTGCCCACGCCCATGCTCCAATAGCTTTCATGCCGTTATCTGCCTTTAATTGCTCAGGATACAGCCGTAGTACGCCGTTTTGATACGTATTTTTATCATCTGGCGCAGCGTCACTCACATGAAACGCCGCAATGGCGTAACCCGCTGCAATCACATCTTCGGCAGGCCAGAATCCGCTGACAGTTTCTCTTGTCGGCGAAGTGTTGCTATGAGGCCGGTTGTTGATGAGCACAAATGCAGGAGCTGGCTTTTTCAGGTTCAGGGGTATAAACAGAAGCAGATTGATCAATACTGATTCACCGTTGTTTGTCACCTTTATTTCTATTTCCTTCAAATGTGCTTTGCCGCCCATAGCACGTTTGTTTTCGTTTTTGAGCTTAAAATCTATCTGTTCAAATTTCTTTGGCATTTGTCCATACACGTGCTCTTCAAATAAAGAAATGATCTCGCCTCTGCGCTCACTTTCCCAATCTTTTACAGTGTTAATCTTTGATCCGTTGTTAGATTCAAGGATTTTAGGAAGTGTGTAAGAACCCACTTTGCTCTCATCGTAATTCTGAGCGCTTGCCAGACATGAGAAAAGCATAACACCTATAAAAAGACTTAATTGTTTCATATGATGGTGTGTTGACTGGTAAAATATGAAATGATGGATAACCTGAAACTGGATATTAATCGGGTGGTAACCAACAAGCACTAACGCAAACATTGAGCTGATAACCAATGGCTAATTACTTTTAGCTATGTTAAGAAAAAACGGTTGCCTGAAATTTTACTTATCTGAAAGCCAAATCTGTGCATATTTCTGCCAAAATCCGATCACATCGAAACAGGATAATTTGCTATTTTTATAGCTTGCTACAATTTTATATATGATTCATCAAAATTTACTATTAATTCTTGCGCTGTTCTTTGCCATGGCGCTTTTGTATTTGTTAAGTCAGAGGCTTAAAATTTCCTATCCGATTCTATTGGTTATAGGCGGGTTGATCATTTCGCTTTTTCCGGCAGTTCCCAACATCAGCATTGATCCCGATATTGTATTTCTGATTTTCCTTCCGCCACTTTTGTTTGAGGCAGCATGGTACACTTCCTGGAATAGTTTCTGGAAATGGAAACGGTCTATTTTGTCCTTAGGTTTTGGGCTGACTTTTGTGACTTCACTCGCGATTGCCTACTTCTCAGTCAGTATCATACCAGGTTTTACATTGGCTTTGGGATTTCTGCTGGGTGGTATTATTTCCCCACCCGATGCCGTTGCTGCGGCTTCCGTTTTAAAGGGTATGAAAATGCCAAAACGTGGTTTAACTATTTTGGAAGGTGAAAGTCTGGTGAATGATGCGGCTTCTCTTACTGTATTCCGATTTGCACTGGCTGCGATTCTGACTGGACAGTTTGTGTTTCAAAAAGCAGCTTCCGACTTTGTTGTGTTGTCTCTGATGGGCGTTGTAGTCGGAATCGCCATTGGTCATGTCCTCTATTTTGTACTACGCTATCTCGCCAAATCATCGAGCATTACCACGCCCATTACCCTCATCGCTCCATATTTGATGTATCTCGTAGCGGAAGAATTTCACTGGTCGGGTGTATTGGCTGTGGTGAGCGGCGGGCTGTTTCTTTCATTCCGTTCCGCCGACTACCTCAATTACCATACCCGGATTCAGACCAAAGAAGTATGGGAAACGGTTGGGTTTTTGCTGAATGGTTTTGTTTTTATTCTCATCGGTTTGGAGCTGCCTGTCATTGTTGAAAGTCTTGGTGGGTATTCCAAATGGGAGGCCATAGAATACGCTCTAATCATTTGTGTGATCGTTATTGTGCTTCGCGTGGTGATGGTGTATTTATCAACTTTTGTTCCGCGCTTGTTTTCGCCGGGTATTCGTGCAAGAGAGAAAAATCCGGGTTGGAAATTGCCGTTCATTGTTGGTTGGGCCGGAATGAGGGGCGTCGTGTCGCTGGCTTCTGCGCTGGCCATTCCGCTCACTCTCGAAAACGGGCAGGAATTCCCGCACAGGAACCTCATTTTATTCATAACGTTTGTTGTCATTCTGGTGACGCTGGTGTTTCAGGGACTTACTTTACCTATATTTCTCCGAATACTCAAAGTAGAAGAAGTTGATGATTTTCAGCCGGTTGAGGAGCAGGTGGAAGCAATCAGGTTGCAGCTTGCGAAGGAGTCTGTGAGGTACATGGACAAACATTATGCAAAAGAAATGGCCGAATACGAAACCATCGCCAGGGTAAAAGAGCAGTTGCTCAGGAGTATAAAAGCTACTGAAAAGGCTGCTGCCGAAGACAGTAAACTTGCATTAGGTTCTGTTCGGCAGTTGTATCGCGATATCATGCTTGAACTGGTGGAACAACGGCGGAATGGTCTTGCTAAAATTGTACTGGAAAAGAAGTACGACGATGGCATCATCCGAGATATGGAACACAACCTGGATCTTGAAGAAGCGAGGTTGAGAAAGCAGTAAAACGGATTATTTTCTGTAACTGAACAGTGTGTTGGAAATTCAACTTTTTAGATTCTCCTGATGTTTCCATAATTCCTGGAAGACATCACTATTTTGTTTCAGCGATATAAATGTTCCTTCGTCCATCACATGGCCGTTTTGCAAAACGTAGACGTAATCGAATTTGGACAAAAGATGTAGTCGGTGTAATGTGGAGACTACCGCTTTACCCTGAAACTGGGCGAACATTTTATCGTAAATCAGTGATTCTGTTTTGGGGTCAACACTGCTGGTGGGTTCATCAAGCAGAACAATGTCGCTCGACCTTGCCGCCAGTACACCTCTGGCGAGTGCCAGTCTCTGTTTTTGTCCGCCCGATAAATTCACTCCCTTTTCCTGAATATTGGATTCCAGGTGGTTTGGCAGTTTGGTAAGCACATCAGAAAAATGAGCGGTTTCACAGACGTCCATAATTTCTTCCTGGCTGAAAGGAAGACCAAGTGTAATGTTATACAAAATGGTATTTTCAAAAATCTCCGGATCCTGAGGGAATAGGGTAACGGTGTCTGCCAGCATTCCCATGTGCGCTTCTGTGCTACCGTCCACCGTCACTTTAACCTCTTTTTCAGGCTGATACAAACCCCGGATAATGGCCAAAAGTGTACTTTTCCCGCTACCACTTTCTCCGATCAGTGCGATGCGCTCTCCCCGTTTAATCCTGATATGCAGTCCGTGCAGACTATGCGAGGCCGATTGTTTGCTATAAGTTTGCCCGTGAGAGAAGTTAAGATTCGAAATCTGTATTTCTTTCCAGTTTTCAGGAAGGGGCACTGTGGCCTCGGGAATGTGCTGATGATGATAAGCTTCACTTATACTTCTTGCAGTTTGCACTTCGGTATTGTATCGGATGATTTCCGTGTACTGCCATGCAACATCCTGAAAAACGCTGGTGAACTGATTGACGTAACCAAGCAGGGTAACCAATCCGCCGACGAGAAAAACCTCACCCGGAATTCGGTTTTGATAGATATAACCTACCGTGACCACTACATAAATGATGGATATGCAGATGCTGGCAACAAACCATTTCCATTCATTGATGATCACTGTTTTGCGAAATGGCGGGAAGACTTCCGCGATCTTTTGCATGAGACCAGCTTTCATGCGTTTTTCCAGTCGAAGCGTAATCACAGTGATGATGTTAGACAGACTGTCAAACAAGGTCGATGAGACAACATGTTCCCTTTCATTGGTTTCGTCCAGGGCTTTGATGAAAGGTTTGTCGAACAGAAATATAATTCTCATCGTAATGATGCCTATCACAATACCAATACTTCCGTAAACTGGGGAAAACCAGACAATAGCCAGGAAAGAAAAAACGAATTTGGCAAAAGCATGAAGGAACATAAAACCATTCTGGAAGAAGTCACGCAGTGCTTCGTAGGCTTTCCTGATGCGGTTGATCGTCGAACCGCTGTGGTGATCCTGATGCCATTTGGTCGGCAAATGTAAAGCCTGATGATACATTTCATCCAGGAAATTCCTGCTTAGATCAAAAGCCAGCTTACGTTCCATTACCCTCGCCGGGCCATGAAATGCCCATTCTCCCAAAGTCAGGGAGAAATATCCTGCTGCATAAAGCCAAACGTTATCAAGGATAGCCTCTGGATCACTCTGAATCGATTGAATGAGCCAGCCGAGTAGGAGTGGATGTAAAGCAAGAACAATATTGGCAAAAATAAACAGACCGTAAACGAGGAGATACTGCTTGCGCTGGCTTCTGGCGTAACGCCAGGCGGTTGACAATAAAGAGATATATGGATTACGCATGAAATCGGTTTCAGGCTGCAAAGATAAATAAACGGTGAATGGATTGATGTTGGTAGTCGGGTCTTAATGATTTGATATTAAAATATTCAACAGTAGTTTTTTGGGTAAAGCTTTCTTTAATTGTGCAGACAATAGGACGCTTATCAGGATTTAACCAAAATATTAATCTGAGATTTTTTATGAAACAAATAATGCGTTTTTCCGGAGTTTTGAGTTTAGTGTTGCTCGGTATTTTGAGTAAATCATTCGCACAGGACGGTTGGGTTTCGATCTTTAACGGGGAGAATCTGGATGGCTGGAAGGTGGGCAACAATGCAAGTTCGTTTTCGATAGTTGACGGAGCCATTCAGGTTGCCGGACCAAGAGCGCATTTGTTTTATGATGGTCCTGTAAAGAATCATATGTTCAAAAATTTTGAGTTCAAAGCACAGGTGATGACCAAACCTGGCGCAAATTCCGGAATATATATTCATACAATATATCAGGAGGATGGCTGGCCTTCACAAGGTTATGAAGTGCAGGTTAACAACTCTCATACAGACTGGAAACGTACAGGAAGTCTTTATGACATTGTTGATGTGAAAGAGACCTACGCAAAAGACAACGAATGGTATACCGAATACATCAAGGTTGAAGGAAAACACATCACCATCATGATTAATAACAAAGTTGTTGTGGATTATGAGGAGTCTGACGCAGACAAACGGTCGGTTGATGGAAAAGGAAGAATATTGAAAAGTGGTACTTTTGCTTTGCAGGCGCACGACCCGAAGAGTGTGGTTTTATACAAAGACATTAAAGTGCGTCCGTTGACGGAGTAAAAAATATTAAAGGGTTTTAGATATGTCCTCAGAAGAAATAGAAACCAGATTCAAGGAATTGCAGAGAGGTCACAACTGATCAGAGAGGAAGCGGCTGACCATTTCCGCAATAATGAAACGACTTTGGAACAAATCATTCATTTCGAATCACGTATAGAGCGCTTTGACCGGAAGGGCGGAGAATATTTTATGGTCGTCCCCGATGAGTTGGCGGCCATTTTTGTTACCGGACGAAAACCAGAGAGGATTCGTTGCAGGATCAACGACCAGGTTGATTTTCAGTGCGCAATCCGTCCCAGGGCAGGAGCGGGTTTTTACATCAATGTCGCAACCGCCATCAGGCAGGCAGGTCGGCTGGTTTTGGGGCAGACCGTAAAAGTCGCTGTTCAAAAAGACGACAGTGTTTATGGAAGAGATATGCCGGAGGAACTTACGGAACTATTAAGTCAGGACGATGAGGGAAACCGACTTTTCCATGAAATTTTACCAAGCAAACAGCGCGGGATTATTCATTATATCGCTTCGGCAAAGTCGGTACAGGTTCGGGTAGACAGAGCGGTGATGATGGTAAACCGGTTAAAAAACGGTCAGATCTAATGCGCATCGTTTGATCCCGAAACCAATCGGTACTGGGTGGGAGAGATACCTTCCGCTTTTTTAAACTGCCGGCCGAAGTAATTGAGATCAGAAAAACCAAGCTGGTAACAAACTTCTGATATACTTGCCTTTGATTCGGAAAGCAGGTGTTTTGCTTTTTTAATTTTTTCCTTCAAAATAAAATCCAGCGGGCTCAGGTTAAATTCTCTTTTGAATGCCCTGTAAAATGACGTCCGGCTCATACACGCCTTCTCACTTAGCTCTTCCACCTGAATTTTCTCACTAATGTTTGCGCGTATGTAGCTGATAACGTATGCTAACGGGTTATTCGGGTCGATCTGCTCATCGGAAACTGCGTGCAAATTTTGTGTCTGAATAATGTGAACGATCAATTCCTGCAAGGTAAGATCAGCCAGAATATCTTTGCCAATGGCGCTTCCCGAACAAATTCTGATGAGTTTGTTCATGCTTTGAGCTAAATCCAGATTATTCATAAAGTGATACTGATTCCTGCTCAGCGACCAGTATTGATCCTGGCCTTCCCTTGGATATTGCTCATTGAGCCGGTCCACGATCTGCTGGATTTTGGTTTGATCCAAAGCAAGCGCAATACACTGAGTCGGATTGTTTTCAGATGCTTCCGGAAAATCAATCTTCATGGTAACATTTGCAGGAACCAGCACCGTTTCACCAGGGACATAGTCAAAGCCAGGTTTGTCGAAAAGGTGCATCACCTTTTTTCCTCTTAGCATACTCGTCACCACAAAATCGGAAAAGGTGAGTGGTACAAGAGCGGAAACCTGCAATGTTTCGAAAACGTTAAGCTCACAATTCTCAAGTGTGAAGGCACGACGGTTTTCGACAAGTGTTTTCATTGATCTTTCTTCCGAAACAGCGATCTGACTTAGCTTGTATCCTGAGTTCATTGTGAGTTTTTAAAACTTTATAAAGCATGAATCACACTTGACAGTGAGGTAATTGAAAAGATCAATATGGCGTATGGGCATTCAAAGATGTTAATTTATATATATTTTGAAATATAAATATATTTTTAATTAATGAGATAATTATGCTACAATATGGAACGATCGTACCAATGTTTAACGCCGCTTACTGGTAGGTTTGTATCAGTAATTCATTAAAAAATCTTTTTTAAATTATGGATACGATCACCGGAAACCCAAAAACAGAATCGCACGTAAATGAAAATCTGGCAAGAAGGCCTGAGTTTAAAGAGCGTTATGGAAATTTCATAGGAGGGAAGTTTGTAGAACCTGTGAAGGGTGAATATTTTGACAACATATCACCGATAGATGGCCAGGTGTTCACCAAAGCCGCAAGATCTACAAAAGAAGATATAGAAAAAGCACTGGACGCAGCTCATGAGGCTTTCCCAACCTGGAGTAAAACTTCTGCCGCTTCCCGCAGTAATTTGTTGTTGAAGATTGCGCAGGTTATCGAAGACAATCTGGATTATCTGGCGATTGTTGAAACGATTGATAATGGTAAAGCAATCAGAGAAACCCGCGCTGCTGATCTTCCACTTTGTGTGGATCATTTCCGATATTTTGCTGGTGTGATCAGGGCTGAGGAAGGTAGTGTGTCCGAACATGATGAAAATACCGTTTGTATCAATATTCATGAACCACTCGGCGTAGTGGGGCAGATAATCCCTTGGAATTTCCCGTTGCTAATGGCTACGTGGAAAATAGCGCCAGCGTTGGCCGCCGGTTGCTGCGTGGTGGTCAAGCCCGCAGAGCAAACGCCGACTTCCATTATGGTGCTTATGGAATTGATCGGACATATATTGCCTGCCGGAGTATTGAACATTGTGAGCGGTTTTGGGGTAGAAGCTGGAAAACCACTTGCTTCATCGCCAAGAGTTGCGAAGGTTGCATTCACCGGCGAAACCACAACCGGTCGGCTCATTATGCAGTATGCTTCCGACAACCTAATTCCGGTTACGATGGAGTTGGGTGGTAAATCCCCCAATATTTTCTTCCCATCCGTTGCTGACGAAGATGACGCTTATTTTGATAAGGCGATTGAAGGTGCAGTGTTGTTTGCTTTGAACCAGGGAGAGGTTTGTACCTGTCCGTCACGGATTCTCGTGCACGAAAGTATTTATGACAAATTCATGAGTCGTGTAATTGAGCGCACCAAAGCGATTAAGATGGGGCATCCGCTGGACAGCACAACAATGATGGGCGCTCAGGCTTCCAATGACCAATACGAAAAAATTCTTTCTTACCTGAAAATTGGAAAGGAAGAAGGGGCAGAGGTGCTTGCTGGTGGTGATGCGCAGAAATTTGAAAATGGGATATCAGGAGGTTACTACATACAACCGACCATATTTAAAGGACACAATAAGATGCGGATTTTCCAGGAAGAGATATTTGGTCCGGTTGTATGTGTCACTACTTTCAAAACAACAGAGGAAGCAATCAGTATTGCCAATGACACACTTTATGGCCTGGGAGCCGGTGTGTGGACACGTGACGCGCATGAGATTTATCAGGTGCCGCGGGCGATTCAGGCGGGTAGGGTTTGGGTCAACAATTACCATGCATATCCTGCTCACGCGCCCTTCGGCGGCTACAAAAAATCGGGCTTTGGCAGAGAAAATCACAAGATGATGCTCGGCTATTACCGCCAGACTAAAAACATGTTAATTTCATACGACAAGAATAAACTCGGATTCTTTTAATAACTTAGCTGAACGATTTGCGGCCAATTGCTAATCCCTTACCTCTGAATAAAGGCACACGCTCCAAGCGGCAGTCCTGACGCAGACATTCAAATATCTGCATGAGAGGTAAGGGTATTGGCCGCTCCCAAATCCTCTGCGCTACTCTTCTAAGTGCTGTATTGCTACTAAACATTTCTGATCATGACACCAAGAGTAATCATCACCTCTGAGGCGGAAGCTGTTGTAAATCAGCTCAGAGAGAAGTTTGGAGAACTGATGTTTCACCAAAGTGGCGGCTGCTGCGATGGCTCTCAACCCATGTGTTTTGAGAAAGGTGAGTTCCGGACGGGCGGTAGCGACGTGCTGCTTGGAGAAATTGCAGGTTGTGAATTTTTTATGAGCCGTGATCAGTTTGAATATTGGAAACATACACAGCTAACCATAGATGTAACCACGGGACGTGGTTCAAGTTTCTCACTGGAAATTCCCCTTGGAATTCGTTTCATGACAAAATCCAGACTTTATACACCCAAGGAGGCAGCTGAACTCGAACCGGTGGATTGATAAATGACTTGGTCAGGATATAACATGTGGTTTGATCGCTCTTCTATGCCTGCATACTCACCTCTGAGGGAGGAGAAGTTTGAATGGCGGCTGTTCCCGTTTTAAAGAAAAATGATTACATTTGATGAGAATCAAGCGGTTTGCTGACTGGGAAATTTGAAAGTCAGCTCTTTTTTTATTATCAACTACCTAAGGCGGAACGGTTTCTGCTACGGGTTTTAAAAAGCTGAATTTTGAATTTTAACGATTTTGATCTCCACGAAGACGTTCTCAACGCCGTGGATTCTATGAATTACCAGGCAGCCACACCCATTCAGGAGCAGGCAATTCCCCATATTCTTCGTGGCAGCGATCTTCTGGCCTGTGCACAAACAGGTACCGGAAAAACGGCTGCCTATCTGATTCCGATTCTGGATAAAGTTGCGCATGAAGATAATAAGAATACCGCAGCCCTGATATTGGTACCCACCCGCGAACTCGCCGTTCAGATTGATCAGCAGATACAGGGGCTCGGGTACTTTGTAGGTGCTACAAGCATCGCGGTTTATGGCGGCAACAAAGGTCCGGAATGGGACCAGCAGAAAAAAGCACTTACGCAGGGTGCCGATATTATTATCGCAACTCCAGGCAGGCTTATTGCACATTTACAGCTCGGTTACGTGAATTTCACCGGCATCAAACATCTGGTTCTGGATGAAGCGGATCGTATGCTCGACATGGGTTTTCTGAGTGACATTCTCAAGATCATGAGTTTCCTTCCTGCAAAGAGACAGACGCTGATGTTTTCTGCAACCATGCCAGCCAAAATCGGTGAGCTGGCAAAGCGTATTCTTCACAATCCCGAAGAAGTGCGTCTGGCCGTTTCCCGCCCTGCTGAACGTATTGATCAGCAGTTTTACCTCGCAAAAGATGAACAAAAGCTGCCGTTGCTGACCAATCTTCTGAAAGATGTACAAAATATTAGCATGGTTCTCTTTACGTCCCGCAAATCTACCGTGGAGCCGATTGTTCGTGCACTGAGAAAACTCGGGCTGGGAGCGAATGGAATCTCCTCAGATTCGGAACAGGCAGAGCGTGAGATTGTCCTCAGGGATTTTAAGAACCGTAAATTTCCTATTCTGGTCGCAACAGACGTATTGTCCAGAGGAATTGATATTGACAACCTCAGTCATGTGGTTAACTACGACGTACCGCGTGACCCGGAAGATTATGTGCATAGAATCGGACGTACAGCCCGCGCCGAATCCAAAGGTATAGCCATCACGTTCATCAATGAGCAGGATCAGAAATACGTTTTGAAAATTGAGAAGTTGTTCGAGAAAGAACTGGAAAAGCGTTCGGTAACCGCAGAGCTTGGACTTGGCGATGCGCCGTTGTTCGAACCGCGGAAATTCAGGCCTTCCAATGGACCAAGACGTAATGGCGGATCCAAACCTGATTCCAAGCCGGGTGAACCTTCATCTGCAAACAAACGACGCAAACCTAAAAATAAAGGTCCTAAGAAGCCAATTCAGGCATAAAAATTGCATAGAACGTTTATTGGTTATCATCAACACGGAAAAGCGGATAAAGTATAACGATTATCATGTTTATTGGCATGATAAGCAGGTTTTGCGTGTTATATGGCCTTTTTGCTTTTCATTTGTTGGAAGAGTCGTATTATGTGATGAAATTTTAACTGAATGGCAATAGATCGTCTCATTGAATGGATTAAAAATTACAGATTTACCGTTTCAAACCCGCCCATCGTATCGTTGGAGGGATTGTTTTCGCTTCTACTACTTGTTCTACTTAGCCTTGTAGCAGTATTTTTTCATCTAGTTCGTATTTATTTCGACGCTCCGGTCGATTTTTCGATGGACTGGAACTTGTTCCTGAGCTGGATTCCCCTAATTGCGGCATTTGTCGCCAATAATCTTACCAAAAGGCTTGGTCACATTCCAATCCTCTTAATTCTGATAAGTTTATTTTGGCTGGCATTTTTTCCAAATGCGCCTTACATGGTCACCGATCTGGCTCACCTGACGGTGGACTACCAGCGCGATCTTACCTGGCATGATACCATCATGCTTTTCTTTTATGCCGAGGTTAGCCTGTTTAATGGTCTGGTTTCACTCTACTGGATTCACCATGCCTGGCGTCAGGTATTTTCCAGAAAAACGAGCACGATAATGTTTTTTTCCTGCTTGCCGCTGGCTGGCTTTGGCGTTTATCTTGGAAGAGTAAGACGGATGAATAGTTGGGATATTATTCATGAACCCAAGCTCATTTTAAACCATGTATTAGAAAGCCTTACTGATCGCACTGCATGGGTTTTTGCTTTGGAAATAGGGCTTTTACTGGGTATTCTTTATCTTGTTCTGTGGGTCATTATCCGTTTCAGGATTCGTTATACCAAAAGAATATAGGCGAAGATTTAGGAATTATATTTTATTTTGCGCTATGCATCACTATTTCGGGTGAATACCTATGCAACTGTCAGAGAATATCAAGGAAACTTATTCGTCTCAATACGACACCGAGTCGGTGGAATGGCGTAATATCGGTGCCAAGCACAAGGCAGAGAACATTGTTTCGCTGGCCAAACATATTGATTTTAAAAATGTGCTTGAAGTAGGTGCAGGTGAGGGGAGTATTCTTAACTGGTTGTCTAAGTGGAATTTTTGTTCCAATCTTAATTGCGTAGAAATTTCGGAGAGTGGTATTGAAATGATTAAGTCTAAGAATATCGCTAATCTGAAAGACATAATTCTCTTCGACGGCTACAAAATTCCCTATCCCGATAATCATTTTGACCTGGTGATTTGTTCTCATGTGATGGAACACGTAGAGCATGAGCGCATACTGTTGCGGGAAATTAAACGTGTGTCGAAGTACCAGATTTTTGAGGTGCCCATTGATTTTTCGTTTTACGTTGATAAAAAACTGAAACACTTTCTGGCTTACGGTCACATCAACATCTATACACCAGCGCTTTTTCGGTTTTTATTAAAGTCGGAGAATTTTAAAGTTTTGAATGATATCTGTTACCTATACCCTGATGATGTAGTAAGGGCAACATATAAGAATAACAAAAAGGTGTACTATCTCACCAAAATAAAACATTCAGTATTACGCCTGTTTCCATATTTGTTGGGAATCAAACCCAGTTCCTACGCTGTTCTGACATCGAAAGAGGACAAGAGTCTTTCGATATTTTAATAAACGGGAAAAGAGAATCATTTACGAATATGGTTAATGGCTTTCAGCTAACTGCCAACAGCAACCTTAATAAATTGCCAGATAACGCTCCACTCGATGTCGTTTTCCAGGACGAATTTCTGATCGCCATTAATAAACCCCATGGCTTGCTGGTCCATAAAAGTAGTATTGCCAACGATACCGATCAGTTTGCCGTACAAATTTTGCGCGACCAGATCGGACAGCGGGTTTATCCCTTGCACCGGCTCGACAGGAAGACAGGCGGTATTCTTCTATTTGCATTACTTGAAGAATTAAACGGAATAATGCAAAAACAATTTTCTGAAAATCGTATCAAGAAACAGTATCAGGCTATTGTGCGGGGTTACACGCCAGATGAAATGGAAATTGATTATCCTTTAAAGCGAGACGATGGAGTTGTACAAGAAGCCTTTACTAGATTTAGTACTTTGGATAGGGTTGAGACTTCGTTTTCTGTTGGTAAACATCCGACTTCCAGATATTCACATATCTTGCTGCAACCAGAAACCGGAAGAATGCACCAGCTCCGAAAACACATGGCGCATGTATTTCATCCCATTATAGGAGACCGGCCACATGGATGTAACAAGCAGAATAAGTTTTTTCTGGATCATTTTCAAATGAATACCATGCTCTTGCATGCTTCCAGGCTGGATTTTGTTCATCCCGTTACCCAAACTCCGGTTACCATTGAGGCGGAGTTTCAGCCGGAATTCAGAAGGATGTATCAAACACTTGGTTTTTCTGAATCCCGGCCTTAAAGTTATTGGGTAACAGTGAATTTCTCTACCTGGTGTTCGATTGGACTCAGGCTCTGGAGGTATGCAAATATCGCTTTCAAATCATCTTCCTTCATTCCTGCATACATCATCCAGGGCATTGGTGTGTTCATATCCTTTGGGCCAACACGGTGCGGAATATATCCTGAATCTGCATAAGCTTTGAATCGCCTCACAAAAGTCTCTTCTGTCCATTGTCCAATTCCGGTTTTTTTGTCGGAAGTAATGTTTGGTGACCGTACTATTCCCGCAGGGGAACCAAATTCCATCCCGCCTCCATATTCACTGCCGGGAACCTTCGCGCCTTTGTCCATTTTGCTGTGGCATTCTACACAGACTGCGGCGGTTGCCAGGTATTTTCCTTTCGCAACAAGGTCTGAATCAGCTGGTCTTTTGCCCGGTGAAGCAGCAGAAGGCATCGTATTGATAATAAAACTTACAGGAAAATCGGCCTCTGATGCAGGCGGGTCATTCTTTACAGGTTCAAGCGTACGCAGATAGGCGATGATGCTGTATACATCTTCGGTGTCGATCTGCCCATAAGCGTGGTATGGCATCACGGGGAAAAGTGCTTTTCCCTCTTTGTTCACACCCGTGGTAACAGCCCGGAATATCTCACCGTCAGTCCAGCTGCCAAGACCATAAGGCGTAATGTTTCTCGAATAGAAGTTGCCCGGAAAACCCATGCTTTTGTCGAATTTCTCTCCGCCTCCTCCAAAGTTACCTGGTAAAAGTGGGCCGGAAAAAAGATCTGTGGCCCGGGTACTGTGACAATCCATACAAACTGTCACATGGTTGGCCAGGTACTTGCCCCTTTCAATTCGCTCGGGAGTTCGATCAATGGTGAGTTGGGGTGCGGGACCTGTATCGGGTAATACTGTTTTAACATAAATGCCGGAAGCGGCAACAACAACGAGTAGAATCAGGAATATAATTCCTGAAATTTTAAGGATCTTTTTCATAAGTGGTTGAGGTTGTTTACGTAACAGTTGTAAATATAGCAATTGCAACACGTAGTTGTAAAACACTTATGCAAATTAGAATTGATATAAATTACACTGCTTCGAATGCACATGTCACCGATGTGTCAAAGATTCCCTTCAATATGATGGTATGTTAGGAGTATCATTTTAGTGCAAGAATGGAGTATAGCAGATGCCTGGTCCACAAAAAAATCCCGAAGCGTTTACCCCGGGATTAACTATCAGCCTTCTGTGTTTGCCTTTTTCCTGGTATTGAATTTCTTCTCGGCAGTCTTGGCTTTTTCAAAATCGAGTACCACTCCGTTTATACAATACCGTAGTCCTGTTGGAGGTGGTCCATCGTCGAACACATGACCTAAATGCGACTTGCACCGTCCACACATCACTTCAATTCTCCGCATTCCCAAAGTATTGTCCTGTGCTTCCACAATGGATTTTTTACTAATCGGCTCGAAGAAACTGGGCCAGCCACAACCACTCTCGTATTTGGCATTGCTGCGAAAAAGCGGATTACCACAAACTGCACAATAGAATGTGCCAATTTCTTTTGAGTGCTCGTATTCGCTGGTAAAAGGTCTCTCTGTACCTTTCAGCCTCGCTACGTCGTAAACTTCGGGAGAAAGCAGCTTTTTCCAGTCTTTGTCAGAAACATTGACCTTGGAAGTGTCTGTCCGGGAGTAAACCTCACTTTTCTGAACAGGTTCTTTTTTTGATGATGATTGCCCGTAACAATTCATCAGCATAAAGGCCGACAAACTGCACAACAAAAGCGTTATTTTCTGTTTCATATTGTTATTCGTTTTAATCTGCTTTATATACGATAAGACAGGCCTGAAAGTTGAATCACCCAACTTTTTCTTTAACAATAGGAATGAGAAAATGATTAAGAGAACACAGAAAGATCTTTTACCCCTAGCTTTTTGTATGAAGTAAACCCTTCTCCAAACTGAGCTCCAATGGCATGGCCCATTTCCTGAGCACGTGCAATAATGAAGTTTAAAAACTCAGGAGAAGATATGTAGCTCTGAGGTTCGCCGCTTTTTTCGTCATATTCCGGATTGAAGAACTGGCTCTTAAATGCCCTGATCGCCTGAATTTTCTGATCATGGTGTGCCGAAATATCAACAATGAAATCAGGGTTAACATAGCGATCCTGAATTGCATGGAATACATTCTTTGGGCGCCAGGCCTGCTGCGGATTTCCTTCTGAATCAAAGGTTTCAATCATTCGCAAACCTGAATAGAAACAGCTGTCTGCTACTAGTTGGGCTCCGCGTCCATGGTCAGGATGGCGGTCGGTGATGGCATTGGTTATAACGATATCAGGCTGATATTTACGGATGTAAGGAATGATCAGTTTCTGATGATGTTCGTCATTTCTAAAAAACGCATCGGCAATGCCGACATTCTCTCTTACATCAATATTGAGAATTTTGGCAGAATCCAGCCCCTCCTGAATGCGGCCTTCGGGTGTTCCCCTGGTTCCAAGTTCGCCTCTTGAAAGGTCAACAATTCCTACTTTTTTACCCAATGCCATTTGAGCAAGCAAAGTGCCTGCGCAACACAGTTCAACATCATCGGGATGCGCTGTAATGGCGAGTATATCTAATTTCATGTTTGTTTCTGATTATTTAATTCTAAGCTTCTGACCCAGACGAAGTGTAGACCGGGTAGAAATCCTGTTTTTCTTGGCTATCGAGCTGATCGATACGCCGTATTTTCCTGCAATGGAGGACAATGTGTCGCCCGAGCGTACTTTGTGAAGGATTGAACGGGACTGTGCAACTGGCACGGCATCGCCCGATTCAAACTCACTTTTGGTAGATTTTCCGCGAAGGTGATTCCATACCGAACTGGTGAGCATAAAACGGTCGGAACGAATTTGTTTCGAATCCCAATCGAAAATATTACGCGGATCAAAAGGATTTCCTTCATAGCGGTTTTCAAAGTGAAGATGAGAGCCGGTACTTCTTCCGGTATTTCCACCCAGACCCAGTACTTCGCCTGCTCTTACCAACTGTCCGGATTCAACCAGCTGCTTGGACATGTGTCCGTAAAGCGTCTCAAGACCGTTATAATGCCTTACCAAAACAAACTTTCCATATCCGCTGCCGTCGTATGCAACAATACGCACCATCCCATCAAATGTAGTGCGAACACTATCTCCGGTATCCAGATCCAGGTCAGTACCGTTGTGCCAGCGTCCCCAGCGGTAAGAAAAGTTGGAAGTAGTTTTGATCACATCCAGCGGGTTGCTCCACTTGCGGTTTGCTGCTTCGTCATATAATTTAAGCTCGACCGGTTCATCGAATTCCAAAGGGCTCAAACCGTACGGATTGATACTTCTTGAATCCCAGATCACATAATACTCAGCTGCTTTAACCCAGTCGTCGGCCACCTGTAATGAATCTACAACCTCTACAACGTCAATTTCACCTTCGTCCACTGTGCTGGTATCTTCGCTTACAACCGGATTAAGAGGTTTTACAGGTTCAAACTGGTTTTGGAATTTAAGGCCTGAAGTCTCAACCTGATATTCGTCTTCAACGTGCGGAGTTCCTGCTTTTGTTGGTCCTTCGTTGCTGTTGTTTCCGGACTGATTGATTTTTGGGTTCTTCTTGAATTTTCCTCGCTCTTGTGCTTGCGTGTTCCAGGAGATCAAACACACCATCATTAGCAAACTTACAATAAGCTTTCCTTTCATAGATATAAATACTAGTCAGGCTACATCGTCGTAATCAGATGTAGCCCGATCATAAATTTTAAAATTTACCAGGTTATTTTTTCAGCACTGCCGTGTTATGAAGCGCTTTCTTCCATTATTACCTCTACCTCGTGTTCCATCAGGAAACGTTCCGCATCCAAAGCTGCCATACAACCCGTTCCGGCAGCAGTCACAGCCTGGCGGTAGACGTTGTCCTGTGCGTCACCACAGGCAAATACACCTTTAATGTTGGTGCAGGAACTACCTTTTATGGTCTGTATGTAGCCGGTTTCATCCATGTGTAGATATCCTTTGAAAATATCCGTGTTTGGTTTATGACCAATTGCCACGAAGAATCCGGTAACATCTAATACAGTCTGTTCTCCGGTTTTGTTGTTTTTTACCTCAACGCTTTCAAGTCCATGCTCACCGTTTAATTTAACGGTCTCTGTATTCCAAAGAATTTCAATATTTGGCAACGTTTCAAGGCGTTTCTGCATGATTTTGGAAGCGCGCATTTCATCACGACGAACCAGCAGATACACTTTACGGCAAAGCTTGGCAAGATAACTGGCCTCCTCAGCAGCAGTATCACCAGCGCCTACAACTACAACATCCTGTCCACGGAAAAAGAATCCGTCACAAACTGCGCAGGCAGAAACACCGTGGCCATTGAGTCTTTCTTCTCCCTCAATTCCAAGCCATTTTGCCGAAGCTCCCGTTGATACAATTACAGAATCAGCGATAATTTCCTTTTTACCGTCAATGATCACTTTGTGAGGGTAGCTGGTAAAATCCACCTCTGTTGCCATTCCGTAACGGATATCTGTCCCGAAACGACGAGCCTGGCTTTCAAACTGCATCATCATCTCAGGGCCAGTAACGCCGTCGGGATAACCCGGGAAGTTGTCAACTTCTGTAGTGATGGTCAATTGTCCTCCGGGCTGTGCGCCTTGGTAAAGAACAGGGTTTAATCCAGCTCTTGAAGCATATATTGCGGCTGTATAACCGGCAGGGCCGGAACCTATAATAAGGCAGTTAACTTTTTCAGATGTCATTTTAATGCGAACTAAATGTTATTCACTTATGTAGTAATCAGTTTTTTTTTATATGTCTGATAAACGTAAACAATGCTTGTCAGAATAGTGTGCTTGGTGAGTTGGCCTTTGGCAGATACTCGTAAAATACAACACAGGCCGGAGAACAAAAGTGCGAAAAATCACCGCGGAATGCAAATTTCGTCATTGGATCCTCCATTCTATACGTCTGTTTTTCTGCCGGCCAGATTCCGACTCATTGGGTGCAACCGGTTTGCTTTCACCAAAACCTTTGGATGAAAGCCGCGCTGGCGGAACGCCTGTTTTTTGAAGATATTCCTGCACGGACAGCGCCCTTTTTCTGGACAGTTCCAGGTTTTCCTTATCAGAGCCGACATCGTCGGTATGACCTGAAATTTCAATTTTTATAGATGGATTTTTTGCTAAAAAATCAACAAGTTTATCCAGCTCCACTTTCGACTTTTCGTCCAAATCAAAAGAACCTGTTTGAAAAAAGATATTATTCAAAATTTCGGTTTTATCTTTTTCGATTGCTTCCAGGGGAATATCAAGGTTCACCCATGAAGCGGAGTCGCTTACTGTAAAGGACAAACTTTTAAACAGATAGTTGCTTTTGGAAACATAAAACGCGTATTCGCTTCCGTTGTTGAGCACTGCCAGAAAGCTTCCGGTTTTAGAGTCAGAAGTAAATGAGGCTACTTTTTCCTGCGTTTTCAGATCATACAGGTCAATATCAGATGAAAGCGCCGCTCCGGTTTTTTTATCAAAAACTTTCCCCTTGGCGTATCTTGTGGGCAAGATGGATTTTTTCAGACTCTCCGGTAATTCGAACTGGTACAACAGCGAGCGGCTCTTACCGTTTTCTGCATAGTCGTCCGAATAATAAGCCATTTTACCGTCTGAGGCAATAAAAAGACCAACCTGCTCAGAGACCGTGTTAATGGGAAAACCCAGGTTTTTGGGTTCGGCCCATACTGTATCCATTTTTTGAGTTATGAAGATATCCATTCCGCCCATGCCTGCAAGTCCGTTGGAGGCATAAAAAAGTGTCCGCCCGTTGGCATGGATAAAAGGTGCATTCTCATCATCGGGCGTATTGATAGTAGGTCCCAGGCTTTTTGGTTCGCTCCATTTGCCTTTCTGATCCAAAACAGATACCCATATATCTTTTTTGCCCTGCCCGCCTCTGCGGTCGGAGGCAAAGTATAACGTGTGACCGTCGGCGGAAAGCGATGGCTGCGAATCCCAGTCGCGACTGTTGACAGGTTCTCCCATGTTCATAGGCGTACTCCAGTCGCTGCCTTGTTTTTGGGTAATATAGAGATCGCAGCTCCCGTAACCGTCCTGGCGGTTACATGCAGTAAATACCAGCGTGCGACCATCGGCAGATACACTGCAGGTCCCTTCATTATTAACCGTGTTGATTGACTTTGAAATTTCTTCTGGCACATCCCAACCTTTTTTCTGACGCTGTGTGATGTAGATATTTTCGTCTCTGCTATCTGTCAGACCCGAAAAAATAAGCGTTTCGCCATCGGCAGTCAGTACAGGGAAGTATTGGGAATTGAGAGAATTCACGGTGTCACCCAAAGACTGCTTTTTTATTGGAAGCGGACTTTTAATTGCCTGCTGAGCAAACGCGGCAGAGGCAATTGATTTTTCTGTGAGCCTTGATAAGCTCGATTTTACAGGAAACAAGGGCAAAGCTTTCTGAAAGTAGACCTGAGCAGAATCGTATTGTTCCAACTGGAAAAAATGCTTACCCAGCCAATGGTAAGCGGTAGCCGATTGTGCAGCAGTGGGCTGTAAGGCTACCAGCCTGGCGTAATGTTGTTTGGTTAATGTCGGATTTCTCAACAGCTCGTATATCTGAGCAAGTCTGAGATGGCTTTCAGCGTGGCTTGGTTCAACTTCAAGAACCTTGTTATACAGGATCGCTGCTTCGCTGAGCTGACGTCCCTGCCAGGCCTTGGCGGCTTTTTCATAGAAATCGCGCGCGCGTTTGGAAGTCGGCGAACTCTGGCCATAAATCTTTGGCAAACTAATAAGGCTCCATATCAGGAAAGTCAGCAGAAAGCGGTGCATTATGGAATATTCATGTACTTGTGTGTCTGTAACGACATTTTCCATTTCGGATTGTCTTTGATATAATCAATTATCAAAGGAAGCATTTGCGGGTGTTTACTCCATTCGGGCTGCAACAGGAGCGTGCAATCCGGGTTAACCAGCGCCGCATGTTCTTCTGCAAATTCAAAATCACTCTTGTTATAAATGATCGCTTTCAGCTCGTTTGCATTCTTGTAGATATCAGGATGTGGTGTTTTAAATTTTTTTGGAGAAAAACACACCCAGTCCCAGTGACCTGTGAAGGGATATACACCCGAAGTCTCAATGTTGGTCTGAAAACCGGATTCTTGCAAAGCACTGGTAAGCGCATCCAGATTATACATCAGCGGTTCTCCTCCGGTGATAACTGCAAGGCGTCCCGGATATTCCAAGGCACCTTTTACAATAGTATCAATAGTAGTTTTAGGATGAATATCAGCGTCCCACGATTCCTTCACATCGCACCAGTGACAGCCAACCTCGCAGCCTCCAAGACGAATGAAATAAGCCGCTTTTCCACTGTGCTGGCCCTCGCCCTGCAAAGTGTAAAATGCTTCCATGAGAGGAAGTTGGCTGGTAATAATGGGTAATGTTTCGGAAAGCAGCATTGACAACAACAAAAAGTTCAAAAAGATGTAACAACCGATTGCTCGGAAAAATCCCCAAAGATACGAAAAGCGATCGATGAATTTCTGGTTATAGAATCGCATCTTTGCATTATGAATCTGACTCAAATACATCAGCAGGAAGTAATTTGTGCTTTGGCGACTCCGTCGGGGGTAGGGGCCATTGCCATCATCCGTGTTTCGGGACTTGGCTCAATAGCCATGGTAAACAGCATATTTAAAGGTAAAAATCTTGAAAGGGCGGAGTCACATACCGTTCATTTCGGTACCATATATACAGGGGATCAGATTATTGATGAGGTGCTGGTAAGCATTTTCAAAGTGCCCCGATCATTTACCAAAGAAGATTCTGTCGAGATTTCCTGCCACGGGTCTGACTATATTATCAGACAGATCTTGAAACTGCTGGTTCAGAAAGGAGCACGTATTGCAAAGCCGGGAGAATTCACGCAACGGGCTTTTATGAATGGACAATTTGACCTTGTTCAGGCAGAGGCCGTTGCCGATTTGATTGCGGCAGATTCCGAGGCGAGTCATAAAACGGCATTGAACCAGCTTAGAGGCGGTTTTTCTAAAAAACTTTCGGGATTAAGAAGTGAACTCATCCATTTCGCTTCACTGATTGAGCTGGAACTGGATTTTGGCGAAGAGGATGTAGAATTTGCAGGCAGGGAAGATTTAAGAATACTGATAGAGTCATTGCAAGAAGCGATTGCTCCGCTGATTGATTCGTTTGATTACGGCAATGCATTGAAAGAAGGCGTTCCGGTGGCGATCATCGGATCGCCCAATGTTGGCAAATCGACACTTCTGAACGCTTTGCTTAACGAAGAAAAAGCAATTGTTACAAGCGTCGCCGGTACAACGCGCGATGTAATTGAAGACACGATTGTACTGGAAGGATTGAAATTCCGCTTTATCGACACAGCCGGAATCCGTGAAACGACGGATCTTGTTGAATCCATAGGAATCGAAAGGTCAAAGGCAGCCATGGAAAAAGCAGACATTGTGATTTTTCTTTTTGACAGTGAGGAGACGTTTCTTGAAAATAGACAACTCGTTTCCCTACTTTCTTCTGACAAAGAGATTTTATGGGTAATGAATAAAATAGACCTAAATGCTGAGGATGCTGAAAAATTAAAAGCAGACAATCCCGAAATCATTCTGATATCCGCTCAAAAACAACAAGGATTAACAACTCTGACTGCAACACTGGTAACGCAAGTCAACAAACAAGCCGCCAACGACACAGTAGTAACCAACCTGCGCCACTACGAACACCTGCTAAAAACCCAGGACGCATTAAGCGATGTTCTGAGCGGTCTGGCAACAGGAGTTACAGGAGATTTCCTGGCGCAGGATATCCGCTTGTCTTTGCATCATTTGGGAGAGATAACAGGGACGATTGTTACGGATGATTTGCTGGATAATATATTTTCGAAGTTTTGTATCGGGAAGTAGGCGCACAAAATAGCTGTAAGTAAATACATATAAACGGTTGTAAATTAGACTATTAGTCGAAATTTATAACCGTTTTCTTTTGGACTTTTTGTTAAGTTTAGTCTATTTTTGTCCCCTATTTGTCCCTCAAGATTGGTAAATTTTGAGGGACAAAAAATGGGAGAAATTACTTCCCTTATTTACCCTTAAATCATCTTATTTACCCTTATGTGATCTTATATCAGCTTATGAGCTCAAATATCAGTATTACACGGATCTGCGAACATTGCAGCAAAGAATTTACCGCCAAAACCACGGTTACAAGGTTCTGCGGTGATGAATGCGCCAAGCGTAACTATAAGCTGCGAAGGAAGAATGCGAAGCAACAAAAAATGCAAGGTAAGATCGATGAAAGCAACAAACAGACCCAGGCGGTCAGAGACATTCCTAAGAATCAGGTCTGGGACAAGGAGTTTCTCACCGTCAATGATGCTGCTCTTGTTTTAGGCTGCTCGAGCAAAGCTATTCATTTGATGATAGCTACGGGCAGGTTAAAGGCTATCAATTTGGGTGTCAGAAAAACAAGGGTTTTGCGATCAGAAATCCAGCGCCTGTTTGAGCTGCCAGCCCTTGCCATAAAACCGGTGCCGAAGATTACTTTGGAAGAAGAGCCTTTGACAAAAGAGAATTGCTACACCGTTGAGTATATTACTTCGTCCCTTGGCGTCACCAGAGACTCCGTATATAGCATGGTAAACAGGAAGAAAATTCCTAAATTTCAGGAAGGCAAGGAAATTTATATTTCCAAAAAGCATATAGATCGGGCATATCGTTTAATGAGAGGAGGTGAAAAGTGAGCAAGGTTACATTAAGACGAAAAAAAATCGGAAAGGGCAGGATTGCCCTTTACCTGGACATTTATCCGCCGGTTCAAAATCCGGATAGCGGATGTCTGATCAGAAAACATTACTTGAAGATCTATGTTTTCGACAGACCGAGAAATGATCTGGAAAAGCTTCACAATAAGGAAACCATAGAGCTTGCCGAGACGATCCGTTCCCGGCGGCAGTTAGAGGTTCAGAGTCAGAGATTTGGCTTTTTATCCAGCCGGATGATGAATGGCGATTTCGTGGAGTTTTTCCAGATGCAAAAAGAAAAGAGAAAAGGGATCAATTCCGAAAATTGGAGGATGTCTCTGGAATATTTTAAAAGTTTTGCAGGGGAGAAGCTCTTATTTCCACACCTGAATGAGACATTCAGTGAAGAATATGCTGATTACCTTCTGTCAGCACCGGGCATTGGCAGGTACGGCAGACCCATTTCGCGAAACACGGCAGTCAGCTATTTTGCCAAATACAAAGCAACTTTAAAGCAAGCATTCAAGAAAGGTTTTCTTACTGTCAACCTTGGTGAGATTATCGACAGCATATCTCCGAAAGACACCCATCGTGATTTTCTTTTTCAGGACGAGATACAGCTTTTGGTCAACACAAAGTGTAAATCTGATGTAGTCAAAAGGGCCGCTTTGTTCTCGATCCTGACAGGTCTGAGATTTTCTGATATCAACACACTTGACTGGTCGGAACTGAAGGGTTCAGGTGGTAATTACTTTATCCAGTTCAGAGTAGACAAAACTTCCAGCGCCGAGTTTTTACCCATATCGGATCAGGCGTATGATTTGCTGGGTGAGCCCTCTAAAGGAAAGGTTTTTGTAGGTCTCAAATACAGTCAGGTGGATTATATTTTACCTGGATGGATCAAAGATGCAGGGATTTTAAAGCATCTGACCTTTCATTGTTTCAGGCATACTTTTGCAACACTCCAGTTACTTCTGGGCACCGACATTGTAACTGTATCAAAATTGCTGGGACATAAAGACATCAAAACGACGATGATTTATGTGAAAATCGTAGACAAACTCAAACGCGATGCTTCACATAGAATTAAATTGCTTGGCCTTGGTGAGCTAATCCCGGGGTAGTATACGGTCATGTAATGGTTTTCTTGCTTGTTGGGTAGGTTTAGGAGTTTGTTGATGTCGTATGGGGATAACCTTGGCTTTACGTGGGGATTATTTTTTTAAGCTTCCATCAATCTTTCTTAATAGTGGTCTAGCTAATCATAACCATAGCCATTAGTGTTGGCTCACATAAAGGCCGTAAAATCATTTTTTGGAAATTCATAGATGCTCATGCGAGAACGAAAAGCAGCGGATTCGTTTGTTTTTGGCTCCAACCTCATTCATCAGTAGGGGTTATTGGCATCAGCAAATCATTAACGCTAATACTTAGCACGGGTCGTTTGAAAATGAACAAACATCATAGTTGATACAATGGTAATAGAAAAGGGTTTGGTGGTATTAGGTGATTATAGAATTATACGGTTGGTTATTTTACAGTGTATTTTTAACATTTTAGAGATTTTACTGCAACTATAATTATTTTACAGCACTATATAAAAATACCCGATTTGTAAGTTTTACAGCAGGTTATTTGAGATTTACTAAATTTACAGTATAGAATAACTATTTTACAGCAATAGCATATGGCAATCACACCGGCAGGAGCATTATGGCTTCAAAATTATTTTGATCTCAAGGACTATCAGTTAACCCATAAATCTTACATAGGAAGCAGAGAGCATCAGGAGCTGGCGGCAAATGGAGATGTAATTCAAGTCTTTGGGCCGAGGTATGCTCCCGAAACAGATTCGCCGGAGGCACATTTTGAATTTGCCCTTAAATATGATGATCTCAATCTGGATTTCTATCATGCTGTATTTGAAAAAATTGACTTTGAACATCTAAGTCAGTTTGTATGTTCGAGCTTGTCAGGAAAGTACAAGAGAAAAACTGGTTTTCTATACGAATGGCTTACCAAAAGAGAGATAAAATTGCCGGCAGCAGTTTCTGGAAATTATATTGATCTGTTGGATGATAAAAAATACGTAACCGGACATATTATTAAAAATGCCAAATGGCGTATCAATGATAATCTGCTTGGTAATCAAAACTTTTGCCCGATCGTTAGGAAAACCGCAGGATTACAGGAAGCACTACTGCTTGATCTGCCTGCCGAAATTGAGAAGCTTAAACGGGAACATTCACCACAAATTTTTAACCGTGCAATTCTGTATCTTTACAGAAAGGAAACAAAATCTTCTTATGAAATAGAGCGGGAAAATCCATCTGCCGACAGAATGGACCGGTTTATCTCTTTATTAAATAGGGCCGGCACACTTCCGGCTGATCAGGTTCTTTCCGAAGAGTACCTGACATTTTTACAAAATGCAATAGTTGATGAGCGCTTTTCGGTCAACAGGTTCAGGGATTTTCAGAATTATATCGGACAAGCAACATTGCAATATGGTGAGATATACCATTATATCTGTCCACCACCCAGTGCGGTTGAATTCTTGATGGCAGGTTTGAGAATAACAGAAAAAAAATCAGCTGGAAATAATGCTATCATCAGAGCAGCGATCGTGGCCTTTGGTTTTGTGTTTATTCATCCTTTTGAAGACGGTAATGGAAGACTTCACCGGTTTCTGATCCACGACATACTAGCCCGGGATGGTGTGGTAGAGAAAGGTCTGATTATACCGGTATCGGCCCGAATGATGCATCAGATACAACAGTATGATTCCGCGCTTGAAATGTATTCAAAGCCTTTGATGAGGCGTATACGTTATCAAACCTTGGAGAAGGGAGAAATAAAAATAACCAATCAGGCGGATGTTGAAAGTTATTTTCGTTATCCCGACCTGACCTATCAATGTATTTATTTGTCGAAAATAATCAGTGAAGCCGTCTCGCTGGACATGTCAGATGAATTACTGTTTCTTGAGAGATATGATGAGCTAAAAAAAACAATTCAGAACCGAATAGACATGCCAGATAAAGATTTGAATCAACTCATCATGTTCTTACATCAAAATAAAGGAGTCTTTCCTAACAGGAGAAAGAGTGATTTTCCCAAGCTTTATGAAGAAGAGTTTTCCGCGATTCAGCAGATTTATCAGCAGATTTTTGTCTAGAAATTATCTGTTAACTTGCCCAAACATTATCGCTAAGGGAGATAAGTGTTTGGGTTATCAGCGGACACTATTTGTGGTGCATCAGCTAATTCCAGCGAAAAATATGCGTGCGCAAACATTCCAATATTCAAGAACATACATGAAATTTGGAGTTTGCCGATAAGTTAGGAAAATCAATGCAAGCCTCACTGCCAGAGGTCGTTATTTCTGATAAGCCTGCATCAATTTTATTGTATACTGCTCTATCTGATCAAAATCATAGCCGGGATAGTTGGCATGTAGAAATGCTTTAAAATCACTTTTGAAATTTACGGATGTCCATTCCTGAACGGATAAGATCGGAACAATCTGCCTTTTACTGGATCTTAAAAATGCGCATAAAGGAATGTAAGGCGGCGCGTAGTGAACTGCACCTTCCGTTAATTTCCGAAAAAGTTGCTTGTCGAGAGAAATTTTCAAGTCATTGAGAATGTGCTCGGACGTACTCCGTGTCCCACCAGCTGCAACAAGAAATGACAGGACAGGCAGGCCCTGATCCTGGAAAAATGTGGTTAGGTATCGCTGGAAACCCTCTTCCAGCGTAAAGAGCAAGTCGTAGCTTAGAAGATAATATTCACGCTTAAACGTATCTAGCTGAAAGTCGTCACTGTATTTATTGGTGAGATGCCCCAAAAGTCGTTCTTCCAAAGCGACAATCTGGTCACTGACGGGAGGCTGGTGTCCAAGAATGCTTTGAATTGCATACTTTGGGTGGCTAAGCTGATCGAAGTAAGAACTCTTGAAGTATATGGGCTTTTTATTGTAGATCACCTGAATATAAAGCGGGGATGTAGGTTGTCCATGAAAAGACACGGGTTGCAACCGGTTATTGGAATACACCTTGAAACTTAACTTAGGCTGCTTTTTCATTTTGCGGAGTCTTTGTGTTGTAAAGGTAAGAATTTGATTAAAATATAATTATGTTAAAATATTTTATTTGTCATAATTATATTTATCTTTAAAGTACGGTCTCTTAACTTGACGTATTGGCTGTTCAGTATCAAAATTGCATGTCTGAGCAAAATACAGTGTTGACCGGAAATAGTTGCTGGTGCAGAGTGTAAAAATCCAGTGAGGTTGGTTGTGATTTGGGGGTTATATAAACTTAAAACTTTGTGACTATGGATCAGATTACTTTTGAGCATTTACCGACAGTAGTAGGTGAAATAAGAGAAAGGCTGCTGCGAATTGAAGAACACCTGGAGAATCTGAGAAATTCTGATCCTTCCAGTAAGCATCTGATGACCATATCGGAGGCTGCCCTGTTTTTAAGTCTGTCAACGTCTACCATTTACAGTAAGGTTTGCAAAATGGAAATACCTGTACACAAGCAGGGCAAACGGCTGTACTTTGAGAGGAGCGAACTTTACGAGTGGATCAAAAATGGCAGAAGAAAAACGGCAGAGGAACTACACCAGGAGGCTGAAAGGTACCTCAAATCTGCAAAAATGCGCCGCCGAAGGTAGTTTGTGAAAGAGGGAAATGTTGCCGTCTTTAATATTTTAGACAAGGTATCTCATTTTTTAGCAGGCAAGTTTTGATCTGTGGTCGTATCTGTGTTCCTGAGTGAGCGGTTTGGATTCATGTGATTAGAGACAAGATATGCGCCTCTATTGTAGCATGTATATTAAAATCTGCCACTTATTGTAAATATACCTCTATTGGATTGTACATTTATGGTGTTCTAAGTAATCTTGATCTGAATCACCATGCACCTTGACGTTTTGATATCTGTATTGCTAGTGGTTATTATAAATGTAAGCGTTTCGGCCCAGCCGGAAAAGCCAAAAGTATACATAGATCCTGGCGGTCACAGGTACACCAAATCACAGTTTGATAGCATCAGTGTTGCCAACCGTGGTAAACCGATTGCAATTATCGATAAGATGGAAAAAGATTCGGAAGTACAATTTACTTTTGAAGTTTTAACTATCGATCCATTTGAAGAATTTGCGTCAAAATGGATTGGCAAATCGTTTCCTGCTTTTAATTTGAAAGATCTAAGTGGTAAGCTGCATGATAATTCTTCATTTTCGGGAAAACTGGTGGTGATAAATCTTTGGTCTACCACATGTGCCCCATGCATTGAGGAGATGCCAAGACTGAATGAACTGGTGGGGCGATACTACGGGAAACCGGTAGTATTCATTGCCCCTGCACCCGAGCAGAGCGAAAAAATAAAAATCAGGTTGGCAAAACATCCTTTTAATTACCTGATTCTACCTGGCGCAAGCCAGATATTTGCAGCACTGGAGGTAGATAGTTATCCCTACCACATCATCGTTGATCAATCAGGAATTATTAAGGCGATTTACCATGGATCACGAACCGATTTGAGGACCAACTCCCCGATACTCAATGAAAAGATAGTTAGCTCGATAGAAGAAAACATCATCAGGTAGTCGGGAGCATCCATGCCGGTATATCTGCGCCGCTCATTTTACAGCAATAGAACCGGCATAGGCGTCACGTGTCCCATCTGTAAGATTGACTGCAGTGCTGTTTTTCCAGTACTTGGCTACGTACTTGCCATTTGGTGCAGCTTCCGTGCCAGATACAAATACGTCACCACCATACACAGCGATATCGGAAGTGTATGCACGTGTATCCCCACTTGTTAGACTTACGGAAACGCCATTTTTCCAGTACTGCGCCATGCTGGTATTCGATAAAGTCGCCCGATCACCGCTAACATAAATGTCGTTTCCAATTGCGGTAATTGCCGTTGCTTTTTCGTGGGTATTACCTGCTGACAGATTTACAGGAATACCATTTTTCCAGTATTTTGCAATAGAATGATTATCGGGGGTTAATTCCCATCCGGCGATGTATACATCATTTCCTGTGACCGTAATATCGTTTGCGTAGGAGTTATTTGTATTGGCCGCAAGGCTGACGGCCTTTCCATTTTTCCAATACTTGGCGTTAACTGTTGAATTGCCAGGGCTATGTTCAGATCCCACAACATAAACGTCATTGCCTGATACAGCGATTCCTGAAATGGTGACCTTCGAAGTTCCGTCAGTCAGGCGCACAGGCACATCATTTTTCCAGTACATGGCCGATTCAAGAACCCCATCAAAATTTTTCAAACCGGCCACGTAGACGTCATTACCCGATATGCAGATTGCCGCAGCATACGCTGGTTGCTCGTCTTTGGTGAGATGAACAACTTTATCATCCCTCCAATACTGTGCATTGCCTTCCGCCTGGTGTCCCGAAATATATACGCTGTTACCAGATATGAATATGCCCGTGGTCTGTGAGTATTTGCTGCTCAGTACCATGAGCACACCATCTTTCCAGTACGCTGCAACCGGGTTCCCATACTGATCACTGTCGTTTCCTGCAACAAAGACCCCGGAAATCTGAGGAACAATTTCCGGTGACTTCTTCTTTCTACAGGAAAGCAAACACAATATTGTGATTAAAACCAACCCTGGGAGATGCCTTCTGCTCATTTGGTAAGGGAGATTACATTTTAGTGGCAAACATACAAAAACTGCACGGCTTAACAGATAATTTGAGTTGCCTTTGGGTTTTAACACTACAATACTACAAGTGTACTTCACTGAAACTGTCAAACTTTCATTTTCTCAGGCGGTGCTCTATCGTGTCTTGCTGGCCAAAGGTGGCTGAAAAGCCACAGAGACTAAGAAATATATTAAATAATCAGTTCAGAGCGGACTTTGAGGGGTAGGACCAAATTAGGAGTTTGGTATTTCAAAAGTAACGCGCGATCGGTCTGGTTATAAAATGCAAACAGGAAATAGGCACAAATCTTCAATTAAGCGCCTCTGTGTGATCTGACGATCCAGGATGATTTGTGTAAATATTAAATTTAATCTTGAAATAGTGAATAAGTGTTACCGGATCTGTCTGAAATGAATTACTTTGCATCAGTATATGAAACCATCGCAGCAGTACAAGGAAACAGACGAAACTTTGATTTGGAAAGCGTTCAAGTCAGGAGATGAATCTGCGTTTGGCCAGATATATCAAAAACACATACAGGATTTGCTCAATTATGGTAACAAGATCAATCCTGACCGTCAGCAGGTTCAGGATTCTGTTCAGGACCTTTTCATTGAGCTTTGGCATAGCCGGCAGCGGCTAAGCGATACGGATTCTATCAAGTTCTATCTTTTCCGTTCACTTCGAAATAAGCTTATCAAATTCTTCAAAGGGGGCACGCTGGTTTCGCTCGACAGTGGCTTCGATACTTTGCCCGATACGTCGGTTGTCTTTTCCGTTTTCGATGACGAAATTGAATCCGAGCGCATTGACAGATTAAAAAAAGCTGTATTGAAATTGTCACCCCGTCAGCAGGAGGCTATAAACCTGAGGTACTTTCATGACTTCAACAACGAGCAGGTTGCCGAAATGATGGGTGTGAACTATCAGTCGGCTTGTAAACTCATTTACGGAGGCCTTAAATTTTTGAAAGAAAACGTAAAATTTTTCATATCTATTCTGCTTATAGTCAGTTGATTGTAAATATTTATGATTTTTTATTAAAAAAAATGGATTAAAAAAGGCTGTTTTCTGCATTGGGTGTTAAACATCTGACAAATGAAACAAGACCGCTCCACATATCAACTCGATGATTTTTTAGCAGATGATTCTTTTAAGGACTGGGTTCTGGGGGCAGGGGATCCTGCTTTTTGGCAGGATTATCTCTTGCAGAATCCGCACCAAAAAGATTTGGCCTCCGATGCGGGCAAGCTCATTTTGTCCTTGAAGGCCACCCAGCAAAGCGATCAGGACCAGCATACAGCTGAGCATATCTGGGAAAACATCAAAGATGGGACTGTCAGGAAAAAGAGAATCATAATTTTCAGACCTGTCTATTTGAGAGTGGCAGCAGCCCTGTTGGTGGTCTGTTTAATCGGATACCGCTTCACCCAAAAGCAGCGAAATCTGGCTCAGTGGGCAGGCCAAATCACTGGTATCTCCACGAGCACCCTGCACACAAATACATCCGGGCAACCAGAAAGAATACGGCTATCAGACGGTAGTGTTGTGATTCTGCAAGACAGCAGCAGCCTTGAATACGATAAGGATTTTGATGTGAAGACAAGGACTGTTTATCTTGAAGGAAAAGCTTTTTTTGACGTTGCCAAAAATGCCGAAAAACCCTTTATCATCTACTCAAACGAGCTGGTCACCAAGGTTCTTGGGACAAGTTTTGCCATCACTGCAAACAAGAAGGACAAGGATGTAACTGTATCCGTGGTAACAGGGAAGGTGGCAGTGGTCAGTCAGGATCAATTTGAAGCATCGGCTGAAAAACAAAGCCCGATTCTTTCAGGCCTTTTGCTTACGCCTAATCAGAAGGCTGTTTACTCGCGCAGTGATGCGCGGTTGGCAAAAACGCTGGTCGATCGTCCTGTTGTGGTAGACAAAGGTTTTAAAGCCAGTGATTTTTCTTTCGAAAATACGCCTGTTGGTGAGGTGTTCGATTTGTTGTCAAAAGCTTACGGAATCAATATAGTTTATGACAAATCAGGTTTTGAAAACTGCTCTTTGATCGTTAGTCTTGAAAATGAAGGCCTCTACGATAAATTAAGCGTGATATGTAAAACGCTTGGTACTGCCTACAAGGTGGTAGGAAGTGAAATTCACATCGAAGGTAAAGTATGTAAGTAAGAGAAGTCAAAATAAAAAAGTCGGAAATGCTCGCGACATTTCCGACCAGTAAGGCCCTTTTCGTCTCCCTCGCAAGGATTGAAAAGGTGTAGTTCGTCAATCCTTTCTTAATTAATTAACAAAACCATTTCAAAACTATGGAAAAATATCGACAATTTTTCTCTTCCCTAATCTCAGTTATGAAAATCACGGTTCCACCGTTGTTTATGATCTTGCTTACCTTCAGCATGAGTATGGCAAAAGAAGGTTACGGTCAGGATTTACTCAAGAGGCGGCTGAGTATTGAGGCCAACAACCAGGAGTTCAGGGATGTGCTCTCCAGGATTGAAAAGAGAGTGGATGTTAAATTCAGTTTTGTACCACAGCTGATTTCGGTAAGTGAAAAAGTATCCGTTTCAGCAGATAGTGAAACGCTGGGCAGTGTACTCGACGAAGTATTATCTCCATTAAGAATAAGTTATGAGGTATCTGGCAAATACATCGTTCTCAAAAAGAATACCTTAAACATTCTCACACCACTGGCGATTGTTCAGCCAAGAATAGAAGGCAGCACGATCCGCGGTAAGGTGACGGACGTGAAAGGAGATTTACTGATTGGTACTACCGTATTTCTCAACCAGACCAGAAATCAGATTGTAGATCAGGATGGTATGTTCACCTTCAATAACATTGTCGATGGAAAATACACCATTCAGTTCACCAGTGTCGGATTCAAAAGTCTCAAAAAAGAAATAGAAGTTACCGGTGATGATCTCAAGGTGGACGTTGTGCTGCTGGAAGATAATTTGCAACTCGATCAGGTAGTAGTAACATCGGGAGGTTCACCCAGGAAAAAAATAGAGTCAAGTGTTGCCATCACAACCATAAGCGCCAAACAACTCACCCAACGCCCTCCGTTAAATAGTACTGATATGCTCAAGGCAATTCCGGGCCTGTCCGTAGAAAGCAGTGGGGGAGATGGGCCAGGCAGCGTCAGGGTACGGGGTTTACCCGGGGGTGGTTATGTTTTTATGGGCGTGATGGAGGATGGCTTACCTGTTTTGCCGACAGGGTTCAGTACCAGTCCGTCTGCGGATCAATACTACAAGGTGGATCTGACAGTGAAAAATGTCGAAGCAGTACGTGGTGGAAATGCGGCCATCATTCTGGCCAATACACCTGGTGCATTAATAAATGTTTTGTCAAATACAGGGGGTGAGAAATTCGGGGGCAAGGTCAAGTATACACGGGGTTTATCTCAAAATGCCAACCGGGTTGATCTTAACGTGGGCGGTCCGCTTGCTTCCAAAATCAGGTTTAATGTCGGAGGATTTTACCGTGCAGATAATGGCATCCGCCCGCCATCCTACCGTGCCAATGAAGGCGGTCAGCTCAAAATGAATCTTACCTATCAGTTCAGGCCCAACAGTTATATCCGGTTTTACGGTAAATACCTCAATGACAGAACCACCTGGCTGGTGCCATCCTATTACAGTTATGACGGCTCCGGACAAGGCAAAGCGCTGCCAGGATTTGATCCGCTGACACAGATTCTGGCTACAAGAGATACAAAAGTGGAGCTGACAAGTCCGGACGGCCAAAAACGGGGTTATGATTTTGCAGACGGAGTACATCTGAAATCAGTTTCAGCCGGAGCCGAATTTAAACACACCACAAAAAACGAGTGGAGCATTAAAAACAACCTCAGATACCAGAGTACCAATGGAGGTTTTGTAGGTTCGACAGTGACGGCTGCAACCGCTTACAGAAGCTCTGTGAAATATTATTACCCGGGTGGCCAGGAGCTTGTCAGTCCTAGTGGTTTTTACACGGGCCAGAATTTTGCAGGCACCACGACCAGCGACAATCAGTTTGTTGACATTCTGGATGTAAGCAAGCAAATCGGGCGGCATTCGATTTCTTTCGGCGGGGCCTTTCATTCTTACGACGTAAACACATATTCGCTTGGAGCTACCTTTTACACCGAAATCAAGGATAAACCCCGCACGCTGCTGATTGGCTCGGATTCCGGAAATGGTTACAGTGGTGTCAATATCGCCACCTTTCGCGACGGTTTGACAACCATATCATCTGTGAGCGCAGCTGATGAGATCAATTTTGGCAAACTTACTGCCGATGTTGGCCTACGTGTCGACAGGTTCCATGTCAAAGGAAAAAGACTTGTGAATGTGGCGCCCTTTTCCAACTACACCCATTTTGATGAAACCAATTCATATCTTACCGGCTCATTGGGGCTTAATTACAAGGTCAGTGACGGCCATGCACTTTTCGCAAGGGCTACCCGCACTTACAGCGCGCTGAACATCGGGGACTACTCCAATTTCAATTTCAATGCAGCAAACGTTAAAGACAGAGGCGTATTGATGGCAGAAGGCGGCTATAAGGTAAATACTACCAGGTTCTCACTATTCAGCTCACTTATTTACGCAAGACTGACCAACATTGCTTCAACGATGGCCATACCAAACACGACCGCCGGTTTTATCAATATTGCCACGTTTGCATCCAGCCGCAATATAAGCGCGGAAATAGAAGCGAATTATACGCCTTCAAAAGAACTGAATTTCAGACTCACCACAACATTTCAAAACAGCAAGTATACCAAATACGAAGTCACTGCCCCGGATAACGCACGTGAGGATCTTGCCGGAAAACCTTACATCTGGTCGGGCAATTATGCCGAACGGGTCCCCAACTACATCATGGAGCTCTCAGCGAGCTATACTTACAAGATCGTTGATGCGTTTTTCAGTTTCCGGCAGATTGGTAAACGATACACCTCACCGAGCAATGTGTATCGTCTGGGCGGGTACAACGAAATCTCTGCCGGACTTGATTTCCGGGTTACCAAGGCGATCGGTTTGAGAGTATGGGCAGATAACCTGGCCAACAGCAGAGGTCTTACCGAAGGAAACATTCGCGGCGATCAGTTTCTGGCAAACGGAGCTTTCGAACAAGGATCGCTGCAGATCGGACGCGTTATTTTGCCAAGGAGCTTGTGGACAGCCCTGACTGTTTCCTTCTGATTTTATTTTTTAATCATACTACAACCAGACAGTATCAATTGTCTGGTTGTAGTTGTCATCAGTTACTTTTCTCTCTATAATGAAATACATCAGATTCGCCTTGACGATTGCTGCACTACTGTGCAATGTTTTAAGCGATGCCAAAAATATAGAGCACACCGGAGCTGTCAAGCGTCCAAAACTGGTTGTTGGTGTGGTGGTTGATCAAATGCGCTATGATTATCTTTACAGGTTTTACGATAAGTACTCGCAGGGAGGCTTTAAGAGGATTCTTGGTGAGGGTTTTAACTGCCGTAATCACCACTACCACTATGCGCTTACTGTTACAGCCGCCGGCCACGCCTCCGTATACACAGGATCGGCACCCTCCGTTCACGGGATAGTTGGCAACGACTGGTTTGACAGCCATTTGAATAAAAGAATATATTGTGTTGGTGATAGCAGTGCTGCGACTGTGGGAAGCTCAAACGCTGCTGCGGGCAGGATGTCACCTAAAAATATGCTTGTCAGTACCATTACAGATCAGTTGCGGCTGGCAAGCAATTTCCAATCGAAAGTGATCGGAATTGCCCTTAAGGACCGTGGAGCCATACTGCCAGCCGGTCACACGGCCAATGCTGCTTACTGGTTTGACAGCAAAACGGGAAACTGGATCACCAGTAGCTTTTACGCCAGGCAACTGCCGGAATGGCTGGTGAATTATAACGCCAGAAAACGTCCTGCGGCGCTCATTTCACAAGGGTGGAAAACACTGCTTCCTTTGGAGCATTACACTGAAAGCACTTCTGACAATCAAGCTTATGAAGCAAAATTCCTTCCCGCTAAAAAATCCGTTTTCCCCTATGAGCTGGCCGGGACAGCCGGGGACGCTTATGGAATTCTCTCTTCAACACCCCATGGCAATACGCTTACAAAGGAAATGGCCCTGCAGGCATTGGAGCATGAAAGTCTGGGTATGGGAGCTGCCACCGACTTTTTAGCGGTGAGTTTTTCGTCACCGGACTATGTTGGTCACGGCTTCGGGCCAAATTCGGTGGAAGCAGAAGACATTTATCTCAGACTTGACAAGGACATAGCAGAAATACTTGCCAGACTTGATAGAAAACTTGGAAAGGATAACTATCTGTTTTTTCTTACAGCGGATCATGGCGTTATGGACGTAGCTGATTTTTGGAAGGAGCACAAGCTGCCTGCCGGAAGGATCGACTACACCCGGATGAATAGCGATGTGAGAAATGCTTTAAAGAGCAAATTCGGGGAAGGAGAGCTGATTGCGGCAAGTGAGAATTTTCAGTACTACCTCAATGAGCCGTTGCTTGAGCAGAAGGGTATCACCACCGAAGCTGTATTTAAGGTCATCCGTAAAACGCTGATGCATTTTGATGGTGTTGCAAACGTTTTGAATCTTAATGAGCTTTACAAGTCAGATCTCAATGAATACCAGAGCACCTTATACAGAAATAACTTTCACTTGAAAAGAAGCGGTCAGATTCAGATTGTCGTTGAGCCGGGCTGGATGGCCGGGCCGATCGCTGCCAACCACGGATCGCCCTACAACAATGATACGCACATACCGCTGCTGTTTTATGGATGGGGTGTAAAGCGGGGTGAGACCTTCCGCAGAACGGCCGTCTGGGATACAGCACCCACACTGGCAGCCCTGCTTAGTATTCTGGAGCCCAATGGGAATATGGGAGAGGTTGTCGTTGAGCTAATTGACAGATAATATCATCGGGGCAAATTTTGGTTTGCCCCATTTTAAATTATATAATGTTCTTCCCCTTTTAAGGCGTTTGCCATTGATCAGGCCGATACCAATAATTATAAATGAGGTGTTTCTTGCTACTTTCCGGTCCAGGGTTTGGTGATACCTTAAACCCCATAGGTAAACATTAACTGCTTTGGGCAATAAATCTTTCACTGCTGCGAAAGATTTAATTACTTTTCTGGCATGCCCTGTGCTGGCCGCTGTCTTGTCGGGAATTTTTGCAACTACGCCTGCCCAGGTTATACAAATTCAATTTTGGTAGTTGTGCTGAATCTGCAAAAGTGAAAATCCTATCCTGGAACGGGCTTTGTCTGTCTTAATTCACGAAAAGATAGCCGAAAAACCTTCTGGTTTTGTCTCAGTCCTGGCAGTTGTGTTATGGCCGTGTTTGCCGGGCTGTTGGGGATAGTTCTTGTTTTCCAGGTCCCCATTTACTGTTTACAAACATCTTGGATAATTCTATTGCTACCACACAAATCAAAGAGACAGCTACGGTCAGCAGCAATGATTGTGAGGACAGTTTCTCTATTTTGAAGATACTTCTCAGTAATGGTACATACAATAAAAGCGCCTGTAGTGCAATGGTCAGTGTAATGGTAAGCAGTAGGGTAGGACTACGCAAAGGACTGGATTTAAACATCGGTTTTACTGTACGGACACTCAGTGCGTTGCCCAGCTGTACGATGCATAACATAGTGAAAATCATAGTCTGTTGTGTACTTACGCTGAAATTTTTGCTTATTGCTATAAGCTTTAATACAAAGGCCGCTGATGCCATCAGTATCCCGGGAATAACAATTTGCTGGATTAATCCGCCAGCAAACAAGCTCTGATCAGGGGGCCTGGGCGCTTGTTCCATAATGTTTTTTTCAGCAGGTTCGGCCGCAAGGGCAACACCGGGAAGTCCATCTGTAACCAGATTGATCCAAAGAATATGGATCGGCAGTAGCGGTATAGGTAAACCAAAAACAAGTGCAAAGAATAACGAGTATCTCTCCGAGATTACAGGATAGTACATAAAGGATAAACTTGCGGATGTTATCGTATATGCGCCGTCCTTCCTTGACGGCTTTGATGATCGTTGCAAAATAATCGTCAAGCAGGATCATGTCCGCTGACTCTTTGGCTACGTCAGATCCGGTAATGCCCATGGCTATGCTAATATTGACCTGTTTAAGAGAGGGAGCATCGTTGACGCCATCGCCGGTCATGACCACAAACTGCCCACGCTGCTGCAGTGCGCTGACAATTCTAAGTTTCTGTTCGGCAGTTACTCTTGCGTAGACGGATATGTCTTTGACCTGAGCGGAAAGTTCGCGATCGCTTAATGCGGACAAATCGGACCCTGTTATTGGTTTGCCTTCTCCTGGTTCTACGATGTGTAGCCGCTCAGCAATGGCTGTAAGCAGCTGAAGCTGATCTCCGGTGATCATTACCGGTCTTATTCCCGCTGTTTTACATTCTGCGATGGCCTGTATGACTTCTTCCCTTGGAGGATCGATCATAGCGGCCATAGCCAGAAAATCAAGATCTTGCTCAATCTCAGAGGTAAGCGTTTCCGGTTTTTGCTGCAATATTTTGAAAGCAAAGAAGAGTATGCGGAGACCTTCACCCGCCCACAGCCTGTTTTGAGCCAGCCAGCCTTCTTTCTGATCTTCGTATTTCTCTGAAAGTACCTCTGTGATCCTGGCCGGCGCACCTTTTACCAACAGCAGGTATTGGTCTCCGTATTGATGAAGCGTAGCCATACGCATACGGTCGGAGTCGAAAGGTATTTTTTGGAGTAAAGGATATTTCCCCTCAGCACCTTGCCGGTTGATTGACTGGCCGGCAGCGTATTCTACCAGCGCTGTTTCGGTAATTAGCAAAAATAGAATATTGCATATTGGGTTAATGTGCTGAATTTAAGTATATTAAAGTCGTCAAACCAATCCCAATATGCATGTCAAAAATAGTGAAAAAATTATACAAAAATTCTTAAAACTATTGAGTCACTAAACATCTCAATAGATATTAAAAAGGCAGGAAGAAAGCCTAAGATGACTGATTTCCAAGTTATTGCTTTAAGCTTAACAGCGGGGTATATGCGGACGCCGCGCGGTCTTTGGATAGTGAAAACCTGTTGTTTCAGATGATTCCGAAAGATTCGATTTCCAATCTTCTCGAAAGAAGTCAATTTAACAAACGCAGACGAAAATTATTTCCTTTGACCGAGCTTATCAGAACTACCTTAAGTCGTAGCTTTCTGGAATTTGAGGACTATTTTGTCGTGGATTCGATGCCACTTGAAATATGTAAAATGGCGAGATATAAAAGAGCTAAAATATGTAAAGAGACTTTTGAAACAGCACCGGAGAAAGGTTACTGTGCGTCCCAAAATACCTGGTTCTATGGATATAAATTACACGGTATATGTTCAATGACTGGTGTTTTTGGTCCTGTTGAGATTACCAAAGCAAATGTTCTTGATATCGCGTATTTAAAGGAAGTAAGATCTCAACTATCTGATATTGTTTTACTTGGAGATCGTGGATACATATCAAATCAACAACAGCTGGACCTTTTTGAATCGGTAAATATTAAATTGGGAACTCCAATGAGATCCAATCGCGCGGCGACCGTCAGAAAAACTACAAAAAGCAAGCTTTTGTTTTTAGAAAAACCAGAAAACGAATAGAGGCACTTTTCTCACAACTTTGCGACCAATTTATGATTAGATGAAATTACGCTAAAAGCTTTGACGGTTTTAAAACGAGAATTCTAGCCAAAATAACAGCGCTGACCTCGATTCAGTACATCAACAAGTTCTTGTATCAAAGGAATATCAACAACATTAAAATTCAGATTACATAATTTCACCCAACGAGTTAGGGATAATATATTTCTACAATTCTTGGATCCTGATCGCTATCAGCTTAATCAACCACATTGAATTTCACCTCATAGCGCCGTTCTGTAAATTTGTTTTAAGCTCTTCAAAAAAATGCCGGTTGTGTATTGTCCTGCTTCTTTTCTCAGCGCTGACTTCTACTTTTTTGTTAATTCTCCGTTATAACCAAAGAAGCCCCGGTCAATCGAAAAATCGATGCTTCTGAAAAACGATCAACGAGCTTCCAGGCCTTGTTTGGAGATGCACCGCCTTTAAAGACAAGATGCTCTCTGACTGGAGAATTCGAAAAGCTTGGCTACCCGCTTCCGTCGCAGATTAACCATTAACCGAGTTTCGATTTTCTTAGGTTATCTTATTATCAATCAATCCATTAATCTGGTGACTTAGGAGCGAAATGATATGAAACTAATTGCCGAATTATGGTGGTCAACGGCTACGAATTCTCCAATCATCTTGAGCAGACTTCTAGTTTCAGCAAGCCAATCATTCTATCCACAATACATCAAGGCAATGCAAATGCCATCAAATATCCAGACGGATTTTCAGTAGTGCCTCCAACGGAAAGTGCTACAAACTGTTTTCCATTAACCTCATAAGTGCAAGCAGTAGCATTGGCCAGGGCAGGCAGTGTCGCCTGCCAGAGAAGTTTACCGGTTGATTTGTCAAAGGCGCGCAGCTTTTTATCGTCCGTCCCACTGATGAATATCAAACCACCAGCTGTTACAATGGGTCCGGCTTTGCCTTCCTGACCGGTTTCAGGTGCACCTTTTGCCTGGAGTGCTTCATCATTTCCCAACGGGATCTGCCACTCATATTCACCTGTGGAAAGGTTCAAAGCGTGCAGTGTTCCCCACGGCGGGGTAATGGCCGGATTACCGCTTGGATCTTTCCAGGTTTTATAACCCGTTGAATTCAGATACTGATCGGCATGTGCGTTGCGATCCGTTGTTCCCAGCTGGCTTGAAACACTCGATTTCACTGCCGACTCGCTGCTTGCTTTCGTTTGATCTCCCTTGATGATGGTTATGATATCGGGAGCATCATTAGATTTGATGTATAAAAAATTCGTTGCCGGATCAAACGCAGCACCGCCCCATTCACCACCACCACGTGTGCCGGGCAGTTGCAGCGTGCCTTTCAGGTCAGGCGGCGTATAAAGCCCTTCGTAGCGCATAGACCTGAATTTGGCTACGAGCGAATCATGATCGGCAGGTGAATAACTGGTAAGGTCTGCTTCGGTGATCCACTGGCGTGCAAAAGGTTTTGGCTTGACCGGGAAGGGCTGTGTGGGCGATGCACTTTCCCCGGGAAGATTGGATGCAGGCACTTTTCTTTCTTCAATATCATACAAAGGTTTTCCCGTTTCCCTGTCAAATACGAAAACAAATCCTTGTTTGGTAATCTGTGCGACTGCGTCGATGTTTCGGGGCCGACCATCGGGACCGTCCCGCTTGATGGTAACAAGGTTTGGTGGTGCAGGCAGATCGTAGTCCCACAGGTCATGGTGTACGGTTTGAAAATGCCATACATGTTTTCCACTGGCTGCATCAAGTGCCAATACACAATTGCCATACAGGTTTTCCCCTTTCCGGTCGGTTCCGTAAAAATCATAGGAAGGCGAACCCAGCGCAAGAAATACCATCCCTCTTTTCTGATCCAGGCTCATGCCTGCCCAGTTATTGACACCACCTACTACTTTATACGCGTCCTTCGACCAGGTTTCATAACCAGGTTCTCCCGGAAGTGGGACGGTATGAAACGTCCACACAAGCTTTCCTGTCAAGCAGTTGTATGCCCTGATATAACCGGGCTGCGCACCATAGACATCCGGCACGCGGCAGCCCATGATGATCAGATCCTTGTAAATAATCCCAGGAGAAGTAGACGAAACGTAAATGTTTTTGTTGTTATCTCTGAGTCCTATCTTCATATCCACTTTTCCTGCTTTGCCAAAGGAAGTGACCGGCTTCCCGGTAGCAGCATTCAATGCAAAAAGCTGGTTGTTGGCTGTAAACAGGATACGTTTATCCAGTCCTTTTTCCCAGTAAGTGAGCCCGCGGTTTACTTCACCGCCACTCTCTTTGCCGTCGAAAGGATCAAATGACCACAATTTTTTTCCCGTTGCAGCATCAACGGCGTAAGCGTGCTGACTGGCAGAAGTAGCATACATGATACCATCAACAATAATGGGGTTACACTGACTCGGCCTGGTTCCCGCTGCATTGTCTTTAATAGCCAACGTCCAGGCAGGTTTTAACTGGCCCACATTCGAAACATTAATCTGATCCAAAGGGAAGTAATTAGAGCTGGCCGCATCTGCCTTATAAACCGACCAGCTTCTGTCTTTCTGCTGCTGTCCTAAGACTGTTTCTGCTAAAAAAACGGAAGTTATTAGCAACAGGACCTGAAAAGTCCGTTGGCCTAATCCTAGTCTATTAATTTTTTTAAAATTCATTGTTATAAGGTTTAATATGTGCGCAGTTCTACTTTCTTTCCATGTTCTCTGGCTAAATTTCCCTGACACAAAGGTCAACGTATGAAAAAAGATAACAGTAACACAAAATACAGGTTCTCCTACCATTTTAACAGGTTGTGCATATAAGAAACATGCACGGTAAACATTAACTGCTAAATTTGAAGAACACTCAAAGCCAAAACGGGATGGATAAGATATTAAGAATAGATACGGTAAGTCAGCATGATAAATTTTATCATCGGCAAAACCTGCACCCTCTGGTTAGCATTCTTGATTTTTCGGGTACTACCCCCGAAGTTTATGCTTCCAGGATGAACTTTGGGTTTTACGCTGTTTACCTGAAAGATGTTCAGTGCGGCAATATGAAATACGGCCGGCATACGTATGACTATCAGGACAGGACGTTGGTGTTTGTAGCGCCCGGCCAGATCATCAACGTAGATATTAACCAGGATTACAAGCCTGCTGGCTATGCACTCCTGTTCCATCCAGACCTGATCCATGGCACCACGCTTGGCCGATACATTGATGATTATACCTTTTTCTCTTATGATTCCAGAGAAGCGCTTCATTTATCAGAAAAGGAAAGGAAGATCGTGCTGGATTGTTTCGAGAAAATCAAGTATGAACTCGAACAAGGAACTGATAAACACAGCAAAATTCTAATTACCGCAAACATTGAGTTATTTCTTAATTATTGTGTGCGCTTTTATGACAGGCAATTCATCACCCGGAATGACGACAACCGAAGCAACATCGAAAAATTCGAGAAGTTGCTGAGTGAATATTTCCATTCAGACAAACCACAAACGATCGGCTTGCCCGCAGTCACTTATTGCGCCAGGCAGTTAAACCTGTCACCGAATTACTTTGGTGATATGATCAAGAAGCAAACCGGTAAAACTGCAATGGAATATATCCAATTGAAGATTATCGACATGGCCAAAAAGCGGCTTTTGGATACCAGCAGGTCAATCAGTGAAATCGCTTACGAGCTTGGGTTTAAGTACCCTCACCATTACACCCGGGTCTTTAAAAAAAGTACCGGCATGACGCCGAATCATTACAGATCATTGAATTAATCAGTGTGAGCCAACCGTCTTTTGGCTGATCTATAACAGTTTAATGTCACCGACGAATTTATAACCCAATTACACAGGGAGCACTTTTGTCTGTCTGTACGGTTCAACGTACCTAACACAAATCGTAACAATGAATATTAATATTCGAGAAGAAAGACCGGATGATTTCGGCTTCGTTTTTGAAGTGATAGAAATGGCTTTTAGAAATGAGAAATTCAGTGACCATCAGGAACATCATCTGGTAGAACGACTAAGACAGTCACAAGCTTTCATACCCGGGTTATCCTTTGGTATGCGAAATAGAAAATATTATAGTTGGTTATATTTTGCTTACAAAAATCCATATCACAAGTGCTAAGCAGGATTTCAGTTCTTTGGCATTGGCACCTGTTGCAGTTTTACCTGAATTTCAGGGGAAAGGAATAGGAGGTATGCTCATCCAGGCTGCGCATAAAAGGGCAAAAGATTTGGGCTATCAATCTATAATATTGCTGGGGCATGAAGAATACTATCCGAGATTCGGTTATCGTGTTGCGGATGAATTCGGTATATCCCTGCCCTTTGATGTTCCCAGAGAAAACTGTATGGCAATCGAACTCCAGCCCAATGCCTTGAAGGGTGTTCACGGCCAGGTTGTCTATGCTAAGGAGTTCTTTGACTAACCACCAACCAGTAAATCTGTCTACAATTCATTTGGATCGTAACAAACTTTCACTAAGAGTGAATAATTGAATTCTCGCTACTTTTTGAGGCGTGCTATTGAATTTTTATTTATGCGCCCTCTTTTTAGCTGCGAAAATTCAATGCATTATATTGTAGATGCTTAGCTGTCGATCTGGCTATTGTTTCACTTACTTTTTCCTTTCATGATCATCTGGATACCGGTTGTTGTTAGCCAGGTAGCCAGGCCGGCTACAAAAATTCTAAAACCATACAGATCGGTAAAGTTTGCCTTTGTCAGAAGACAAATTAGTCCAAAACCCAAAAGTGATAAACCGAGATATCCCGACGCTTTGGGAAGCTTCTGTGTTTGGATGACCAGCAGACACCAGATTAATATGGAGATGCAGGTGGCAAAAATGAAAATGTTCGCCATGGAAACATTGATGTGATGACCATAACTGACAATGGCATTGACTATTGACTTTTCCACGGGCCTGGCTGTCAGATCTGACAGGAATTGTGGCAGTACCAGCCCATTGACGGCAGCTGCTATCATGGCTGCAACCAATCCGAGACAAAATACAAAGAAAGAAAGCAGTGAAGTTTTGCTGTTTGTTTGCAGAAGGCAAGACAGGCCCAAGGCGCCAAATCCCATAAAAGGAAGGCATGCAATGCCTAGTGAGTGGGAGAAAACAAGAACATTTTGAATTCTGATGATATGCTCAACACCGCCACCAGCAGGATGAAGCGTCATGGTAATGACCGATATAAGCGATCCAAAACAAAGACTGACCCCGGAAACTTTTGTAAATGTCTTATGCATTTTGATACCAGTTAATTTGAAAACAAATATGGCTGGTCTGTGGCGCGATGCCGCTTGATGCAGATCAAGAAATTCCGGTTATTAAAAACAGCTTCTGACCCTGCTGAGTGTTTCCGGGGTCATATTCAGATACGACGCAATGATTTTTAAGGGGAACATCTGCAGAATCAACGGCCGGTTTTTAATCAGATCATTATATCTTTCTGAGGGCGACATGGAATTGTCCAGATACTGTGTTCTGGTTGTTGCTCCTTGCAGAATTTTTCCCAGCTGGAGAAATACTGGTGATTGAGCGATCAGTTCATGCAAAGCCGTCACACTGAGCTCGAGCGCAGTTGTTTCTGAGTTCGCTTTAATAATATTTTGAGAAGCTGCCTGGGAAATAAAACTTGAATAATTCAAACACCACTCTTTCGGAAGGTGAAGATCCGTTATTTTTTCTTCGATGTCTTCATAGCGGAACTGGTACGCAGATCCCGATGAAATAAAATAAACAGCCCGGCAGATCTGACCCTGGTCAAGCAGTATTTCATTTTTTTTCAATTGTCTTGGTACTAGATATTTCGTTAGTCTGTCGAAATCAGACTGGGAAAATCTACCGGTTTTATCAAGGTCAGTTTTTAACATTGGCTCGCATGGGCTTACTAAATCTTTGTAAGTATATGCGATTTGTCTGAAACCTGAATGATGTTTCAACTCACTTTGTGTGAAATTCACCAATGTGCCAAAGGATTCCGGACGGATCATGTAAAAAACACTCTTTTCCCCAATCTTCAATTCGGATCCCAGATAATTTTACTCCGTCATATTTCCTGCTCAGTTGCATTGCTGATAATTCCTGGTGGTAACGCTCCACATTTTCTACTTCTAAAAAAATCATCGTATTGTCAATCCACTCTTTTACGTAAGCACGCTGGAGATAAAATGCCAACTGGCCAAACTTAAATACAGTAAGATCTTCAGAGAGCACATTTTCCTGAAATCCCAAATCCTGATAAAAGCTTCTGGACAGTTCAAAGTTCCTGGCTCCCAGGAAAGACCGGATCGATTTGGCTGTATGTTTCATAATTGTAATTTTGGTTAAATTAATTTGGTGGCAAAATTAGAAGGTGGTACTCGTTTGTTAACTTGATTGAGATCAAGAACAACTGATGTTATAATCAGTAGGGTATTCTTTTTCATAAATTTTTGCTTGGTTAATGAGATAACATAGGCTTTTCCAGCTAGCAAATACATTGGTATTGGAAAATTCGGTGCAAGTAACCCCTCCTGAAAAGGTTTAGGCTGAAAAACTTTTCAGCTTCCCGGATTCATACATGGGCCAATAACTCAATTTGTGAAGATCACAGAACGTAACATTACCTTATTGAAGAGAGACCTTTCCAAAGTCTTTAATACCATAGTCCGAAAACTGGATTCAAAGCTGCAGACTGGGAATGGCATTTTTTTCTTATTTCTCAAAAAAGCAAACGCCCTTCGGAAGTGTATTCAGAGGGCGTTTTTGGAAATCTATTTCATTTTTCAACCGCTTTCAAAAAGAAGTTTGGTGTGAATGCTTCCGGTGTGTAGTTTAAAGTAGAAAAAAGTCCATAAAATTTTGTCTTGAAAAGGCATACCAAGACCCAACGGTTCCTTTTTGAAAGATAGCTTTTTGATAAATAACTTCATTCTACAACATGTTAGATGCTGAATTAACGTGGAACGTTTTTTTTTGTTAATGCTGACTGGAGAATACGGAGCCGTTGACAACCTTAAATCGGGAATTAAGATCATGTCGTTTCGGATTGAATTGACCGGTATAAATGACTGGCTGGTAGTTGTGTAACTCATGAAATAGAAGAATGGGTTGGTGGTCAATCTGCCACGGAATCTAGTGGTCAAGTCATTCGAATTCTCCACTCATCATGAAGGAAAGTAGTCATAAACCGCTGAAAGCCCTCTTCCAAGTAAAATAGAAGATCTCGGCTTAGTAGATAGTAATCTGCCTTCAATGCGTCAATGTCGACGATACCGGTTTGGTTTTTGCTTAGATATTCTAAAAGTTCTTCTTCCAAACCGATCACCTGACTGATAACGGGAGGATGCTGACCAAGAATGCTTTGAATTGCATATTTTGGATTGCCTAGCTGATCGAAGTATGAGCTTTTAAAATAAACAGGCTTGTGATTGTAGATCAGTTGGATATACAGCGGTGCGGTCGCTTGCCTGCAGATGTATTCTACTTTTGGCGAACATGAAAAAGGCCCCGGCGGATTAATTCTGAATGAAGCCATGTCGCCATGGCCGAGAAGGGAATTGTCACGCATGAGATATAAACTTTCGTATCAGCCCAGAAAAAGTGACCCGATTAATGCCATATATTTTGACTGGATTTTTGGGTCCATGTGGGAGGTTCCAGCAATCATGGAGAAGATGATTGGATGGTAATCGAACATGCAAAAACCCAAAATCAGCCTGTATCATTTTCTATTGTGTGATCTGGGATTAATATGTAATGTTTTCGAAAATTTATTATTATCAATAGAAATATGAATAAATCCGAAACAAATCGATGTTTAAATATTTTAATAGTGCAATTTTTCTTTCTTTTAATTCTGCCTGGATATACTTTTTACTTACGGATTATTGTGTCTTTTATACACTTTCTTGCTAAAGGAAAATTTTCGAAAGTATTATGCAAACGTTCCCGGCAACGTGTGCGTAAAAAAAATCAAATAAATATTTGTTTAGTACCATGAGGCTAAATAGACTTGACCAAGGGTTTTAACCCTGTTTACTAATGAAAATCGCAGTAAATATTGGTTTCGTTATATTTTAATCGACTAATCAGATGATGAAAAATGGTTTACTTATTTTTTTCTTTCTTAGCTTATCGCTGAGTGGGATTGCACAAACCCGTCAACTGAAGGGTGAAGTAAGAGATGGTGTTACAAAAGATAAACTGCCGGGCGTATCTATTCTTGTAAAAGGCGCACGCACGGGTACCGTTAGTGATGCAGAAGGAAAGTTTTCGATTGATATACCCACAGACGGAGGCTCGCTTGTGGTTAGTTATGTCGGATTCATAAACCAAACCATCGAACCTGGCAACCGCACATTTCTGGAAATCAATATGCTGCCTGATGTCAAGGCATTGGATGATGTGGTTGTAATCGGTTATGGAGAACAAAAAAGATCCCATTTGACGGGCGCTGTTGCAACGGTCAAAATGAATCAGATCGATGAACTGCCGGTTGGTGATATTTCATCAGCGCTTGTGGGTAAGTTACCAGGAGTATCGGTTAGTGGGGGAACAGCCCGGCCGGGTACTGCCGCGTCTATCGTGATACGTAATCCTACAAAAGCTTCAAAGGACGGCGGAAGCAATTCACCACTGTTTATCATCGACGACGTAATTAGGTCGGAAGCAGACTTTCAAATGCTGGATGCTTCGGAAATAGAAAATCTTTCCATACTTAAAGACGGAGCCGCAGCTGTTTACGGTGCCCGGGCGGCTCTCGGTGTTGTCGTAGTACGTACAAAGCGGGGAAAGTCGGGAAAACCTCAGGTTAATTACACCACCACGTTCGGTGTATCGGATGCATCCTATAAGCCGAAGGTGATGAATGGCGTTCAGCTCGCTACTTACCTCAATGATTATAATAAAACAAAGGGCCTGGCGCAGGCAGATCCGGAATATTACTCACCGGATGAACTGGAGCATTTTAAAAACAACAATTACAACTGGTTTGACATGGCCTGGAAACCTTCGTTGAATACACGCCATGCTTTGAATATCAGTGGAGGGACGGAAAGAGCAACATTTTTCGCCGGTGCAACTTATTTTTATCAGAACGGGAATGTTGATAACATCAACTATAAAAAGTGGAATTTCAGGGCAAGTGCAGATGTGAAAGTGACCAACAGTATCAAAATCGGGTTGGGTGTAAGCGGTAATCTGTCCGACAATAAGCTTTTTTATCTGAAACAGGGAGGCGAAAATGTTGAAAAAGATGTAACCAACCTGCTAAACACTCCGCAGTTTATCCCGCCTTATGTGAACGAATTGCCTGTTTTGCTCCCTGGGGGTACGGGATCGACGGGTTTTCACTTCTTTGAAGCACAGAAGCTTGATAATTATACAAGAGCGCGAAATACGGTGCTCAATATCAATGCTTATCTGGAATATAACGTTCCTTTTATTCCCGGCTTTAAAATCAGGACGGTTTACAATAAAAACCTTGGTAATGACTGGGGTAAACAGTTTGGTACTTATTATAAGACCTACGGATTTTCGATGCTCGGGGATAACAAGCATATTTACGGCGGGACACCCAACCCGGCAACGCGACTAAACAACGGCGACCGCTTGAGGTTCAACCCGGGGTATACAGACGGTTATCAGGTGAATGTTAACCTGAGTTATGCCAGGGACTTTGGCCGTCATTCTGTCAGCGCGTTAGCTTTGGTGGAGCAGTCGGAAATTTATACTGAAAGTATTGCTACGATGAAAGAAGGTATTTTCGAAGGCGGAAATGACTATCTGATGTCCGCGTTGGGTGCTAAAGATATTGGGCCAAACCTTGCTAACGAAAGTGGTGTTTTGTCTTACGTCGGAAGATTGAATTACAGTTACGCAGATAAATATTTGCTTGAAGTTTCCTTTCGCCGGGATGCATCTACAAAGTTTGCGCCGGATTACCGCTGGGGTACTTTCCCACAGCTTTCGGCAGGCTGGGTCCTTTCAGAAGAAAAGTTGTTTAAAGAAAAAGTTGCCTTCGTTAACTTCATGAAACTACGGGCTTCCATAGGATTTCTGGGAGGTGACAGAACGGCAAGCTGGCAATGGATGCAGCGATATACGCCACAAGCTTCAAATGGTGCCGTTTTTGGAGGAAACAGCGACCGGACCGTTGGAATTAAACTAGAAAAATTGCCTAACTACTTTGGCCGCTGGGATGATGTTACCAAGAAGAACATAGGTCTGGACGCTTCATTTCTGAATAATAGACTGTCTACAACCATTGATGCTTATCATGATCATGGTTATAACCTGCTGACAACACTTTCTTCATCTGTGCCCCTAACGATCGGTTCGGTAATGCCCTCTGAAAACTACGAGACAGTGAACTCTTTCGGCCTGGAATTTTCAACCGGTTGGAATGACAAAATCGGCAAGGACATCAACTATAACGTGAATGCATTCCTGGCCTGGAATGACAACAAAAATGTTTTAGTCGATGTAGCATCAACCAATGCAGGCACCTGGCTGGATCCCACCGGAAAGTCAGGTGACCGGGGTGTACAGGGATATCATTATCTTGGTATGTTCAGGTCCGAGCAGGAGGTCGAACAGTTTTTAGAAAAAAATACAGGTTATACAATTTTCGGGCAGGCTCCGAAACCCGGAATGCTTTACTATAAAGATATTCGCGGACCAAGACAAACCGATGGAACTTACGCAGCGCCGGATGGGAAAATTACCGAAGACGATTTGGACTGGTTAACCAATAAGGAAAACAATCATTACACTTTCGGTCTGTCTTTCGGGATCGGATATAAAGGCTTTAAGCTTGATATGGTTACTGCCGGTTCCTTTGGCGGGCAGGCAGTCATAGAATCGGATGCGAGAAAAAGAGCGGCCAAGGATATATCGCGCCCTATTTTTTGGACTGATCATTACACACCTGAAAATACTTCGGCTGCTTATCCTGATCCTTATTATGAAGATACTTATTCAGTAACATCTTCTTTCTGGTTCAGAAACTCTTTTTCGTTCCGGATGCGCAGCCTGAACCTTTCCTACACATTAGGTCAGAATGTAACCAAACGTTTAGGGGTTACTTCTCTTAAAATTATCGGAGTAGCCATGAACCCTGTTAATTTCTATAATCCTTATGATTATAAAGATGCCGCCGGTTCCTACAATGTATATCCGGTGATGAGAACCTGGTCACTTGGACTAAACCTAACACTTTAAATTCGACCATCATGAGAACAAAATATATCATTACCATACTCAGTGCTTTTGTCCTTTGCGGATGCGAGAAAGTACTTGACAAAACAGACCTTTCGGCTTTTAACGAAGAGCAGGTTTTTAATGATTCGCTGCTGGCAAGAGGTTATGTGGACTATGTTTATGATCAGAACCTTCCTGTGTGGCCAACCGGCGATTTTCTGAAATGTACGGATGAGATTTCCGGTGAGACGAAATTTTTTGAGGGGACTGTGCAGGTTAATACGGTTACGGACTTCGGTACCACTGTAAATGCAACCAACAACTACGGAAAGATTCGCTCCATCAATCAGTTTTTAGCAAAAATGCCGCAAAGCATTTTAAGCGAAGGATATAAAAAGGAGCTGCAGGCTCAGGTGACTTTTTTCAGAGCCTATCGTTATTTTGATCTTGTACAACTTTACGGAGGTGTTCCGCTTGTGTTGGAGCCGCTAGCGGGAGTGGGGGAGCAAGCAAAGGAAGAAGCAGCAATCCCACGCAGCAGTACCTCTGAGAGTATTGGCCAAATTGTAAAAGATCTGGATTACAGTATTGCAAACCTGCCTGGAAAATGGTCGAACAGTAATGACTGGGGAAGGATAACAAGCGGAGCGGCAGCAGGCTTTAAAGGTAGAGTTTTGCTGCACTGGGCCAGTCCGCAGTTTAATCCCAGCGACTTACCCGAGCGATGGAAACTGGCTTATGAAGCAAATAAAAAAGCAATCGAACTGCTTTCAGCAAACGGATTTAAACTACATCAGAGTTTTAGAGATTTATGGTTTACCGAGGCCAATAATTCTGAAGCAGTTTGGGTGACTTGCTATAACAACAAAGTTGGAGACCAGATCAATAAAAATCAAGGTTGGGATAATAACACCCGCCCGTCTTATCTGGGAACTGGAAGTGGTTCAAACCAGCCAACTTGGGAAATAGCGCAAGCCTTTCCTATGAAAAGCGGAAAGAATATTACAGAGAAAAGTTCCGGTTACGATTCCCAGTTGTTTTACAAAAACCGGGATCCGAGATTTAATAATACCATTGCTTATAACGGTGCCACCTGGCATATCAATGGAAATACCAATTACCGTTTATGGACTTACATGGTCGACAATAAAACGGTTGAACAGAAAGCCACGACAACCGGCTTTTATGTCCGTAAAGCCATTGATCCGAATCTGGCAAGCGGTGCCGTAGCCAACAGCGGAACCGACTGGATTGAAATGCGTTATGCCGAGGTAATGCTCAATTTTGCTGAAGCAGCCTGCGGAATTAATAAGCTGGATGAGGCATATAATCAGCTTTCTGAGATTCGCCAACGTGCCGGGATCGAAGCGGGTGCTGATGGACTTTACGGCTTAAAAGCGAATATGACCAGAGCAGAAATGTTTGAAGCGATCCTTCATGAAAGACAAATTGAGCTCGCATTTGAAGGTAAACGTTTCTGGGATCTGCGACGCTGGAAATTGTTTGAATCTGTTTTAAATGATAAAAGAAGAACGGGGGTTACGATCAACCTGAAAACCTCCGCTATCTCTGCCGCTGATTTTGCATCGAAGCGTGATGGCATGAGCCTGGATTCAGCTTACAGAAACTATTTTGAAATTGTACCAAAATCACTGGACACCAAATATGCGATTAAGTGGCTGCCGGAGTATTATTTCTTTGCAATTCCTTCCACAGCATTAGCCAATAATCCCAGGCTGGAACAAAACCTGGGTTGGCCTTCCGGTACTTTTGACCCATTAAAATAAAGTAAATACCAATCAAAATTTCACTATGAGCACTAAACGTTATTCTTTGTTTTCGTTATTTATTCTGGTTTTAATAGGGGAGAAAGTCGTAGCGCAATATCCCAAGATACCCGCTGCTGCACAGAAAACGAGTGATTCACTGCTGGCAGAGGCAAACAAAAGATCGGATATAGCCTGGCAAAAAGCGTGGCCTGTTATTCAACAGGAAGCAAAAAATGGCAAGCCGTACATTCCATGGGCAGCGCGCCCGGTTGATCTTCCGCAATCTGAAATTCCTGCTTTTCCAGGTGCGCAGGGCGGTGGCGCTTTCAGTTTTGGTGGTCGGGGTGGAAAGGTTTATGTGGTAACAAGTCTGGCCGACAGCGGCCCGGGAACCCTACGTGATGCTTGTGAAAAAGGTGGTGCACGGATTGTCGTTTTTAACGTTGCAGGCATTATCAGAATCAAAACGCCATTAATTATCCGTGCGCCTTACATTACTATCGCCGGACAGACCGCTCCGGGAGATGGAGTTTGCGTGGCCGGAGAAACAGTCTGGATTAATACACATGACGTAGTGATCAGGCATATGCGTTTCCGTAGAGGTGAAACATTTGTGGGCCGTCGTGATGATTCTATTGGTGGAAACCCGATCGGGAATATCATGATCGATCACGTTTCTGCGAGTTGGGGATTGGATGAAAATATGTCCATGTATCGTCACATGTATAACGATAGTACCGGTATTGCCGAACAGAAGCTGCCAACCGTGAACATTACCATCCAAAACTCAATTTTTTCTGAAACACTCGATACCTGGAACCACTCTTTTGGAAGTACGCTGGGCGGAGAGAACTGTACATTTATGCGTAATCTATGGGCAAATAATGCTGGTAGAAATCCTTCCATTGGTTGGTTTGGCGTTTTTAACTTCGCCAATAACGTCGTATTCAACTGGGTTCACCGCTCAATAGACGGCGGTGATTACCGCGCGATGTACAACATTATCAACAATTATTTCAAACCAGGACCACAAACTCCAAAGGATGCTCCTATTGGTCATCGTATCCTGAAACCGGAATCTGGCAGAAGCAAACTGGATCATCATGTTTACGGTCGTGCGTATGTAAATGGAAATATCATGGAAGGTTATCAGAGTGTGACCAAAAATAACTGGGATGGGGGTGTTCAGGTTGAAGAGCTGTCAAACACTGGTGAATATACCGAGCACATGAAATGGAATAAGCCGCTACCTATGCCAGAATTTCCGATTATGACTGCAAAAGAATCGTTTAGTTATGTACTGGATAACGCCGGGGCAACGCTTCCAAAACGCGACGCAGTGGACGCACGGGTAACCACACAGGTGCGTACAGGAAAGATCAATCCGATTGAAAATGTAAAATTACCAACTACTCAGTTTGAGCATCGTCGCTTACCTATTGATTCATACAAAAATGGAATCATCACGGATGTTTCGCAGGTAGGAGGGTATCCGGAATACAAAGGAACACCTTATAAGGACTCCGACAATGACGGCATGCCGGATGATTGGGAGATTAAATATGCTTTAAATCCGAAAGATCCGGCTGATGCGCAGAAGGATATGAATGGTGATGGCTATTCAAACATCGAAAAGTTCATCAATGGTATCGATCCTAAAAAGAAAACGGACTGGACAAATCCAAAAAATAACTTTGATACGCTGGCATCGTCCAAGGGAGAATCCGTAAGGAAGTAGTTTTTGTTATCCATCCGACGGTGGGAAAACAATCCGATGGGTATAAAAATGATCGATTATTAAAGTCACAGTTAATACCGTTGAGAAAAATAAATTACATTTCACCAGCTAACATTTTAAACGCAACCTTACTTATTTGCGGGTTGTGTTTACTTGTTACGGTTCCGGTTATCGCGCAAAAAAAGGTGAGGCCACTCTCACCGGTTTCCCCGGAAAAAGGGGGGGGGCTGGTTTACGTTCCTGATTCTCTGGGAAACAGAATCGTCGATTTTTCCCATAGCGGATATATGGGAGGCAATGTGGCACTTCCTGATGTTCCGGTTAAAGTGGTGGTTCCGTTAAAATCCGGTGACGCTACTTTACGGATACAGTCTGCGCTGGATTATGTGGCAGGCCTGCCACTGGGTCCTGATAATTTTCGTGGTGCAGTGCTTTTGGAAAAAGGGATACATACCATTCAGGGAAGTTTGTTAATCAAAAATTCGGGTGTAATACTAAGAGGAAGCGGCCAGGGAAAAGATGGAACTATCTTGCGGGCAGCTGGAAAAACCAGGGAGACGGTTGTCAGGTTTTTTGGCAAAAATGACGCTAAAACCGAAAAGGAAATCAAAATTACAGATCCGTATGTTCCAGTGAATGCAACGGCTCTGCAACTGGAAAGTACGGCATCCTTAAAAAAGGGAGATAAAATCCGCATCACCCGACCTTCCACAAAAGAATGGATCCAGGTTTTAAAGATGGAAGAATTTGGGGGGGAGACTGGCTGGTTAGGTTGGAAACCGAGGCAGCGTGATATTGTTTGGGACAGAATCATTACATCAGTCTCAGGAACTCAAATTACTATAGATGCGCCGGTAACCACTGCAATCGACCAGCAATATGGAGGAGGTACTGTTTCTGTCTATCAATGGCCGGGCCGGATAGGTCAGGCTGGCATTGAGAATCTGACGATCGCATCGGACTACGATCAATCGAACCCAAAAGATGAGGATCACCGTTGGATGGGCATCACCTTCGAGCATGTTGAGAATGCGTGGGTTCGTCAGGTGAATTTTCAGAATCTGGCTGGTTCAGCTGTTGCGGTTTATGAATCGGCGTCAAAAATTACTGTTGAGGATTGTAAATCGTTGAACCCGGTGTCAGAAATAGCAGGGCAGCGACGATATACTTTTTTTACGCAGGGGCAGCAAACACTTTTCCAAAGATGTTATGCCGAGAACGGTTACCATGATTTTTCCGTGGGCTATTGTGCCGCTGGTCCCAACGCTTTCGTGCAATGTGAGTCGCATCTGCCGTTTAGTTTCAGTGGTGCAATTGACAGCTGGGCATCCGGCGTGCTGTTTGATGTCGTTAATATTGACGGCAATGCTTTAAGCCTCAAAAACCGCGGGCAGGATGGGCAGGGTGCTGGCTGGACAGCCGCCAACAGTGTACTCTGGCAATGTTCGGCTTCAAGAGTCGACAATTACAGTCCGCCAACGGCCACCAATTATGCATTTGGCATCTGGTCGCAATTTGCAGGTGACGGATATTGGGAAAACGTAAATGAACATATTCAGCCCCGAAGCCTCTATTACGCGCAGCTTTCGGAAAGGCTAGGGAAAGAAGTTTTAGACCGCGCATTTCTTTTACCAAATGGTACAGAAGCATCCAGCAGTCCGACAATGGAACAAGCCGCGAAATTGTCGGCCGGATCGTTAGAGCCTGCGCTTCAGTTAACAGACTGGATTGATGAGGTTATTAAAAGAAAACCTATTCCTATAAATAATTCCGGTATTAAAACCATCGATGACATTGGGGTTAAGCAACCGGTTTCGGCAAAGGAAGCGGTACCGCTGAAAATAAAAAATGGCCGGCTTGTAAGCGGAGATAAGGTTCTGACCGGTAATCGTCAGGAAGTGTCCTGGTGGAGGGGGAGTATCAGGCCACATGATGTAAATGTTTCTAAGCCGCACATTACCCGTTTTGTTCCGGGACGGTACGGAAGCGGTTTAACTGACAGCCCCGATGAAATGACCGATTCTCTTTTAGCAAAAAACATAACTGTGCTTGATCATAACTACGGCCTTTGGTATGACAGAAGAAGAGATGATCATGAGCGGATAAGAAGAATAGATGGGGAGGTATGGCCTCCTTTTTACGAGCAGCCTTTTGCCAGAAGCGGACAGGGAAAGGCATGGGACGACCTAAGTAAATATGATCTGACCAAATACAACACCTGGTATTGGAACCGGCTGCATCAGTTTGCCGACCTGGCCGACCGGAAAGGATTGGTGCTTTATCATGAGAATTATTTTCAGCATAACATTCTGGAAGCTGGCGCACATTACGCAGATTTTCCATGGCGCCCGGCCAACAATATCAATGATACCGGTTTTCCGGAACCACCACCTTATGCAGGTGATAAACGCATTTTTATGGCTGACCAGTTTTACGACATCAGCCATCCGGTCCGCAGGGAACTTCATAAAGCCTATATCCGGAAGTGCCTGGACAACTTTACTGACAATAGCAGTGTGATTCAGTTTATCAGCGCAGAATACACCGGACCGCTCCATTTTGTCAAATTCTGGCTGGATGTTATTGCAGAGTGGGAAAAAGAGAAGAGAAGAAATGCACTGGTAGCACTAAGTACAACCAAAGATGTGCAGGACGCTGTTTTGTCGGATCCTGCCTATTCAAAAATAGTGGACATCATTGATATTCGTTATTGGAATAAAAAAGAAGATGGCATGTATTATGCTCCTGAAGGAGGAAAAAACCTTGCACCAAGACAACATGCAAGGATTCAAAAAACGGGTAAAATTTCCTTTGAAGCAATCTATCAGGCTGTTCTGGAATACCGCCGTAAATATCCTGATAAACCTGTTTTGTATTCCGCCAATGGCTCCGATAGCAATGCCTGGGCAGTTTTTATGGCTGGCGGATCAATCAGCGCCATCCCAAAAGTGGAGGATCCGGCATTCCTGATCAGTGCTTCGGCGATGAAACCTTTGGAAACAGGTGCAGGCAAATACGAACTGTCGGATCCCGGAAAAGGGACGATAGCCTATCTGCTGCCTGCTGAAACTTTTTTGCTGGACTTGTCAGGTTATACCGGAAGTTTTCAGCTCCGGAGAATTAGCAGTGTAACCGGAAAATTCATTGGCAAGGCAGAAAACGTCAAAGGCGGAAAGGTGCTGCAAATTAAATCGACAAACGGGTTTCCCATCCTCTTATGGGTATCAAAGCGATGATTCAGAAAAAGAAAATACGGTTTTACCTGCTGGGACTTTTGGTAATTTTCCTGGGCGCCTGCAGCAGGCATCATACGAGCCCTGCTGTTTTGAAAGCTGAAAATTACCGTCACCATGTAGAGCATTTTAACCGCATGGAAGACGAAAACAAGGTTAGTACGATCTCAAATGCGCAATCGTGGGATTGGATGAAAGCAAATATTCCTCTTTTTGATTGCCCGCAGGATAACTTTCAGGAAATATATTATTACCGCTGGTGGACATTCAGAAAACATATTCACCAGACACCGCAAGGGTTCATCTTCACTGAGTTTTTGGTGGACCGTAATTATGCCGACAAATACAACATGATAAGCTGTGCGCTGGGTCACCATATTTATGAAGGGCGCTGGCTGCACAACCAGCGTTATCTGAATGACTATGTACATACATGGTACCGTGGTAATGAAGGCGGAAGAATGAAAAAAATGCTGACATTCAGCAGCTGGACGGCCGACGCGCTCCTGAACCGTTATAAGGTAAATTCTGACAAAGCATTCTTAGTCGATATGCTGCCGGATCTTGAATCTGAATACAAGGCATGGGAAAAGGATCGCCGGACAGAAAGCGGATTGTTCTGGCAGAGTGATGTGAAAGATGGCATGGAGGAATCGCTCAGTGGCGGACGTAGAGAGCAAAATGCCAGGCCGACCATCAACAGTTATATGTTTGGGAACGCCAGCGCCATCTCCTCCATTGCTTCATTAAAAGGTGATACAAATCTTTCTTCTCTTTATCATTCCAAAGCAGACACATTGCGCAATCTGATAGAAAACAAACTCTGGAATAAGGAAAGCCAGTTTTTTGAGACGGTGAAGAAAAGAGGAACCGGGCCGTTTGCCGGTGTTCGGGAGGCTATCGGATTCATTCCATGGTATTTTAATTTGCCGGATGAGCAGTACGATGCAGCCTGGAAACAAGTCTCGGATCCCCAGGGTTTTCTTGCTCCTTTCGGGCTTACTACTGCTGAGCGACGGCACCCTGAGTTCCGCACACATGGCTGCTGCAAATGCGAGTGGGACGGCGCTGTATGGCCTTTTGCAACTTCGCAGACGTTAACCGGAATGGCAAACCGAATGAACAGAGATAAGCAAAAAGCGCTGGCAGATACTACTTATTTCAGGCTCATGGAATTGTATGTAGAGTCGCAATATTACCGGGGCAGACCTTACATTGGCGAATACCTGGACGAAACAACGGGATACTGGCTTAAAGGAGATCAGGAAAGAAGCCGGTATTACAATCATTCGACTTTCAATGATCTGATCATTTCCGGTTTGGTTGGCTTACGTCCCAGAGCTGACGATGTTATTGAAATTAATCCGCTTATCCCGCAAGAGAAATGGGACTGGTTTTGCCTGGATAACATTTTGTACCACGGCAAAATCCTGACGATCATCTGGGATAAAAATGGAGAGCATTATAAAAAGGGGAAAGGATTACAGGTTTTAATTAATGGTAAAAAAGCGGGGGAGTCAGGGAAGATTGAACGTATTTTGGTTGAGAACTTAAGGCAGTAATACTGATATTTCATCAGCAACTGATATTTATACTTTTTGAAAAATGAAAAAACGAAACCTGTTATTTTTTGCCGGCGGATTACTCTTGATTACCACGTTGTCTGTTAACGGACAAAACTGGAAGGATGGAATAATCAAAGATGAGTTTATTTTTGAAAAAACATCATTTCCCGAAAGTCACGCGGCTACAATCGCTGAAACACCCGATGGGCTCATCTCTGCGTGGTTCGGCGGCACAAAGGAACGCAATCCTGACGTTGGCATCTGGACCAGCCGTTTAGTCAACGGTCATTGGACGCCTCCTGTTGAAGTGGCCAATGGAATTGTAAATGATACCCTTCGATATGCCTGCTGGAACCCGGTGTTATATCAGGTTCCAAAGGGAGATTTATTGCTTTTCTATAAAGTCGGGCCAAATGTGGCAGGGTGGAAAGGGTATCTCATAAGTTCTAAGGATCACGGTAAAACCTGGTCCAAACCCACTGCTTTGCCAGAAGGTTTTCTGGGGCCCGTGAAGAATAAACCGCTTCTGCTTGCAAATGGAGAACTTTGGTGTCCTTCAAGTACAGAAGGGGATGGCTGGAAAGTACATTTTGAGGTAACAAGTGATTTTGGAAAAACCTGGCGAAAAGTAGGGCCGATCAACGATGGAAAAACAATCAACGCCATTCAGCCAAGCATCCTGATTTACCCGAATGGCGATTTACAGATCTTATGCCGCAGCCGCAACAGGTCCGTTGCTGAGTCCTGGTCCGGCGATCAGGGAAAGACCTGGTCAGCCATGGTGCTTACGAATATGCCTAATAATAACTCCGGAACGGATGCTGTGACCTTAAAAGACGGCCGGCAGCTGCTTGCTTATAATCATGTTAAAACGCCGGAAAAAGAAAAGAAGGGTGCGAGAACCCCTTTGAATATAGCCATTTCTAAGGATGGTAAAAATTGGGATGCAGCATTGGTTCTGGAGGATTCTCCGGTAAGTCAATATTCCTATCCGTCCGTTATTCAATCTGCTGACGGGATGGTCCATGTGGTTTATACCTGGCGGAGACAAAGGATCAAATACGTTAAAATCGATCCGGCCAAATTGAAGTCAAAGCCCATAACAAATGAGTTGTGGCCGAAATGAAGGTAGAAATTGCCGGGTATCAGTAGCGGGAACAATTGAATTTTCGTGTTTGAAATAGATATCAATTGTTAGTAATGCTGCAATCCGCCTCGGAGAGGCGTCCTGTTTCTAACAAATATAGGTTCACGGGTATTTTTTAGACTCCTTAGGAGTCGCCTGTGACTGTCGTGAAAGTTATTCCGGTCATCAACACCGCACGCCTTACGGAGACATCGGCTTGAAATTTTTTATAATCAATGATAAAACTAAACCTATAAACCATTGAACAAGCGGCAAACATTGATCCGAATAATCGTCCTGGTTTGTTTACTGGTTTCTTTTAATCCGGGTTATGGACGGAATAAAAAGAAGCTGAAAGAACAGCGTTATAAAATTGCTGTCATTGACCTGATGATTCTGAAACGTCAGAAAATAAGCGCCCTGCCGCTGGCCAAAGAAATTGGTGCGGATGGTTTGGAAGTAGATATGGGAGGGCTTGGAAACCGTGAAACTTTCGACAATAAACTCGCCGATCCGGCGGTAAGAAAGCAGTATCTTGATAAGGGGAAGGAGCTCAACCTGGAATTCTGTTCACTGGCTATGACCGGCTTTTATGCGCAATCTTTTGCTAAACGGGATAGTATTGAAAAAACGGTGGGAGACTGTATTGAGACGATGAAGCAAATGAACATCAAAGTGGCTTTTCTGCCCTTGGGTGTCCAGGGTGATCTGGTTAAAAATCCCGAATTACGACCATTGATTGTTCAGCGTTTAAAGCTGATAGCGCCTATGGCCGAAAAAGCGGGCATTGTCATCGGCATTGAAACGGCCCTGAGCGCAACCGAAGAGGTGAAATTGCTGAAAGAGATCGGTTCAAAATCAATACAGATCTATTTTAACTTTTCAAACCCTTTGGAAGCGGGCAGAAATTTATACAAGGAGATGAAGATCCTGGGTAAGAACCGTATCTGTCAGATTCATTGCACCGATAAGGATGGTGTGTGGCTGGAAAAAAACACAAGACTCGACATGAAAAAAGTGAAAGCCACATTGGACAAAATGGGCTGGAAAGGCTGGCTTGTCATAGAACGCTCCCGGGATGCATCCAAACCACAGGATGTTAGGGGGAACTTCGGTGCCAACACAGCATTTATGAAATCGATTTTTCAAACAACATAATCTAAAAAGAAATATGAAAGTAATTCACATCCTGCTATGTATGCTTATTTCGGCCCCGATCCTGAAAGCACAGGATAAGACAGCCGGCGAAGCGGCTTACATTAAAACGGTTACGCAAAGATCCGATAAAATATTAGCAGCGTTGCAGCTGCCGGATTCTGCCAAATACAAAAGAGTAAGAGCCAGCATGGTCAATCAGTACGTAGCTTTGAATGATTATCATGAACAGAAAAAAAAGCAGTCTGCCGACGAGAGCCGTCTTTCTGCCTTGCATACCCGGTATATTTCTGAACTTTCCAGCGAACTTAACAAGAAGGAAGTTGATCAGATTAAAGACGGCATGACCTATGGTGTCCTGCCTGTTACCAACAAGGCTTATCAGGATATGATCCCATCACTCAAAGAAGAAGAAAAGGCCCAGATAATGACATGGTTAACCGAGGCCAGAGAGCTGGCTATGGATGCTGGTTCTTCCGAGGAGAAACACCAGGTTTTTGGCAAATACAAGGGCAGGATCAATAATTACCTTTCGGCACATGGCTATGACCTTCAGAAGGAGCGAAAGGAATGGGAAGAACGCATCAAAGCTGAAAAGTCAAAAAAATAAAAAGGCTTCCCGGGTATGTTGTGTCTTACCATGAGTTTTAGCTATTTACCCCTTTACGCACCGATTATCAATGACAGTACATTTCCGGATATCAGCTTTATTAATTTTTATTTCCCTATTGGGTGGTAATGTATTCGCACAGCAGTATTCGCCGGAAATTTATAATTTAAAATGGACCAGCCAGGGTAAGAATTCGGGCGAATCGATGCCATGTGGAGGCGGTGATATCGGTTTAAACGTCTGGGTTGAAGACGGGGATATTCTTTTTTATATGGCCAGAAGTGGCACCTTTGATGAAAACAATATTTTCCCCAAACTTGGAAGAGTGCGTATCCGGCTTTCACCTAATCCGTTTCAAAACGGAACAAGCTTTTTGCAGGAGCTGAAACTGGAACAGGGTTATGTTGAGATAACAGGTGAAAAAGATAAGCAGAAGGCGATTGTAAAGATCTGGGTTGATGTTTTCAGCCCCGTGATTCAGGTGGATATTTCCGGCAATAAACCGGTCCGGGTCAGCGCCTGGTATGAGAGCTGGCGTACAGAGGACCGGGAATTACGTGGTTTGGAAAAAAATGCCAGCTCATTTAAATGGTTAAAAGAAAAGGTGGTTGCTTACAAAGACAGCATAAGCAGTCATGAAAACGGAATACTTTTTTATCACCAGAATCGTGACACAACGCTTTTTGATCTGGTGGTAAAACAGCAGAAGCTGGAACCGGTTAAATCGACCTTGTGGAATCCAATGAAAAGAACGATCTATGGCGGATTCATGCAGGGGGAAAACATGATTCCTGAAACTGCCGGAGAAAAGCCATCTTCTTATGTCAACACACCTTTTAAGGCGTTTCAGTTGAAAAGCAAGTCTGCATCACGCACGCATCGTATCAAAATCTTTCTTCATACCGACGAGAATAGCAATCCGGAAAAATGGAAAAGCCAGCTTTCCCAAACCGTTAAAGAGTCTTTAAAGGAAGAGAAAACGTCCAGACAGAAAACGCTGGACTGGTGGAAATCATACTGGCAGCGGAGTTACATCGCGATCAATCTTTCCAAACCCGACAGTGTTTCGGAAGTATGGCAGACGGGTCGTAATTACCAGCTTTTCCGGTATATGCTGGGTTGTAATGCCTACGGAACTTATCCGACCAAGTTCAACGGAGGGTTATTTACATACGATCCTGTTTTCGTAGATTCGGCCTATAAGTTCACCCCGGATCACCGCAATTGGGGAGGTGGTATTTTTACGGCCCAAAACCAGCGGCTGGTTTACTGGCCCATGCTCAAAAATGGGGACTTTGATATGATGGCTTCACAATTTGAATTTTATAAAAGAGCATTACTGAATGCCGAAATTCGTACTTCACATTACTGGGGGCACAAAGGCGCTTCCTTTACAGAGCAGATGGAAACCTTTGGACTGCCCAATTATGCGGAATACGGACAAAAACGCCCACAGGACTTTGACCCTGGCCTGGAATACAATGCCTGGCTTGAATATCTGTGGGATACCTCGCTGGAATTTTGCCTGATGATACTTGATAAAGAGCGTTTTGCCGGGGATGATATCAACACATACCTGCCATTGATTGAGAGTTGCACCCTGTTTTTTGATGCGCATTATCAATACCTGGCACAGAGGCGGAGCGCCAAAAAATTGGATCAGAACGGTCATCTTGTGCTCTTTCCGGGATCTGCGGCAGAAACTTATAAAATGGCCTATAATTCAACCACTACCATTGCCGGACTTAGAACGGTTTTGAGCCGGTTAATCGAACTTCCTCCGAAATACGGAACACAGGCAGAGCGAAAAAGCTGGGCAGAAAGGTTGAGCCGCATACCGCCTCTGCCGTTCCGTCAGATGCAGGGGCACACAGTGATTGCACCTGCCAAAACCTGGGAACGCATACAGAACACTGAAATTCCACAGTTATACCCTGTTTTCCCATTTGGTATGTATGGCATAGGTTTGCCGGATCTGGAAGTGGCAGTAAATACCTGGAAATACGATACTGAGGCGATTAAAAACAGGAACCACATCAGTTGGCATCAGGACAACATTTTTTGCGCCAGACTTGGCTTAACCGATGAGGCAGCGGCACTGACGGTCAAAAAACTTAAAAATTCAGGAAGAAGATTTCCGGCATTCTGGGGACCGGGACATGACTGGGTTCCCGATCACAACTGGGGTGGCTCCGGCATGATCGGCCTGCAGGAAATGCTGATGCAGACTGTTGGCGATTCTATCTATCTTTTGCCAGCCTGGCCTGCAGAGTGGGATGTACAGTTTAAGCTTCATGCACCTTATCAAACCACGGTTGAAGGGGAATTAAAGGACGGGAAGCTGGTCAAATTAAGAGTGACGCCCGAGGCCAGGACAAAAGACCTGGTTATTCAAATAGAACATTAATTTTAATATAATGAACATTAAAAATTTAATTGACTTTAAGAGAGTATCTTACCTCTGGGTTGGCTTGCTTCTGCTCCCTGTACTGAGTTCGGGCCAACTGCTCAAATTGTGGTATAAACAGCCGTCACGGCAGTGGGAAGATGCCCTGCCCGTGGGTAATGGAAAGCTGGCAGCCATGGTATTTGGAGGCGTTTCCACGGAGCATATCCAGTTCAATGAGGAGACACTTTGGACAGGACAGCCCAGAAGTTATGCCCATAAAGGTGCCTCTCAATATCTGGAGCAGATTCGGACATTGCTAAACGAGGGTAAACAAAAGGAGGCTGAGGACTTGGCCACCAGGGAGTTTATGGGAGATCCCGTGCGGCAAATGGCCTACCAGGCTTTCGGAGATCTGTACATTGATTTTCCGGGAGAGGAAAATTTTGCAGATTATACACGGGAGCTTGACCTGAAAGAGGGAATCAGTAAGGTCAGTTATACAAGTAATGGTACTGCGTATTCGAGAGAGGTATTTGCAAGTTTTCCTGCCAATGCCATTTTTGTAAGACTGATAAGTGATAAAAAGGGTAAGCTTAATTTTTCGCTTCGGATGGATGCCCTGCACACCAATAAGAACGTGCGTGTCGACGGCAATGAAATAACCCTGAATGTAAAAGTAGATAAGGGTGTTTTGGAAGGTGTTGCGAAAGTTAAAGTGATTACAGACGGAAAAGTTGATCTGAAAGACGGAAAACTATCTGTTGAAAATGCGACGGCGGCAACGCTGGTACTTGCCGCTGCGACCAATTATATCGACTATAAAACCGTCACCGGAAAACCTGAGGAAAAAACAGCTGCAATATTAAGGAATGTCCGCCCTTACGATCAAGCCAGAAAGGAACATGTAGCTGATTATCAAAAATTGTTTTCAAGGTTTAGCCTTGACCTGCCAGCAAAGATTAACTCAGGCCTGCCGACAGACGAAAGACTATTGAAGTTTAAAGATTCACCGGACGATCCTGATTTTCTTGCTCTTTACGTTCAGTATGCCCGTTATTTGCTGATCACCAGTAGCAGGCCGGGAGCTCATCCTGCGAACCTTCAGGGCAAATGGAACCACAAGCTTAATCCTTCATGGGACAGCAAATACACGGTGAATATTAATACAGAAATGAATTACTGGCCCGTAGAAATGACCAACCTGAGCGAACTTCATGAGCCACTTTTTGCTATGATCAAAGATTTATCGCAGACGGGAGCGGAAGTTGCCAAAGAGCATTACAATGCTGACGGCTGGCTTGTGCACCATAATACAGATATCTGGCGTGGAGCTGCTCCGATCAACGCCTCCGATCATGGAATTTGGGTGACAGGCGGTGCCTGGCTAAGCCTGCATTTATGGGAACATTATCGCTTTACGCAGGATAAAAGTTTCCTTCAAAAAACGGCTTATCCGTTAATGAAAGGTGCTGCCGAGTTTTTCGTAAATTTTTTGTCAAAAGATCCTGAAACTGGTTTTTTGATCAGTTCTCCTTCCAATTCTCCCGAAAATGGAGGTTTGGTAGAAGGGCCAACCATGGATCATCAGATCATTCGCGGTTTATTCCGTGCTTGTATTGCGACTTCGGAAATTTTGAAAACAGATGAACAGTTCGCAGCAAAATTAAAAGCACTAATCCCTCAGATTGCGCCGAATAAGATCGGAAAAGCTGGACAGTTACAGGAGTGGATGACGGATATGGACGACACGACCAGTCACCACCGCCATGTTTCTCATCTTTGGGGCGTGTACCCGGGAGAAGAAATTAGCCCGGTAGCTACGCCCGATTTGTTGGAAGCGGCAAAAAAATCATTAGCGTTTCGCGGAGATGATGGAACTGGATGGAGTCTGGCCTGGAAAATAAATTACTGGGCGCGTTTCCTGGATGGTGACCATGCCTACACCATGATTCGGAAACTGTTTAACCCGATCATGGATGCTTCGGTGAAAAAAGGTGGCGGCGGATCTTATCCCAATCTTTTTGATGCCCATCCGCCGTTTCAGATTGACGGTAACTTCGGAGGTGCTGCCGGTATTCTGGAGTGTCTGGTGCAAAGTCATGCAGGCGAAATTAATTTATTGCCCGCACTTCCCTCCGCACTGCCGGATGGAAAAATTTCTGGTCTGATAACCAGAGGTGCGCTTGAAGTGAGCATGGCATGGAAAGATGGTCAGTTGAAATCAATCACGGTTCTATCAAAAGCAGGAAAACAATGCGCCTTGCGCTATAAAAACAAAACCTATTCCTTTGATACGGTGAAAGGGAAAGTCTATCATCTGAATGCTGACCTGAAAATAATATGAAGTTATCGGTTCAATAAAACAAAAGATCCAAAAATTAATATTTAAGTAGGATTTTTATCTTTTCTTTCGATTGCTTTTCTTTTCTTTGTTTTAAATAAAAAACAATCATTTCCGGTAGTTTTAATTATGATGAAAGGATCTTTTGTTCTGGCTATTGATCAGGGTACGAGTAGTACCAAAACGCTTGTGTTTGATGAAAATGGTGTGGCTGTGGCGCGTGGCAGTGAGCCGCTTAAAACCCGTTATCTGGATGGCGGGTATGTCGAACAGGATCCGGGTGAAATTTATGAAAATGTACTTATCTCTGTTGGTAAATGTCTGGATGATTTCCGCAGTGAAGGCGGGCAGGTCAATACAATAAAAACTTGCGGGATAACCAACCAGCGGGAAACTTTTGTGCTTTGGGACGAAAACGGGAATCCACTTCACGACGCTATTGTCTGGCAATGCAAACGCTCGACCGGTATTTGCGACAGACTGAAATTATATGGCCTGGAAAGTCTGGTTAAAGAGAAAACCGGTCTGTTGGTAGATCCTTATTTCTCCGGCACAAAAGTGATCTGGCTGAATGAAAACAAGCAGGAGATCAGAACAAAAATCGCTGACGGAAAAGCCTATTTTGGTACGGTTGATACCTGGTTGCTGTATAAATTAACAAACGGGAAATCTTACCTGACAGATCATACGAATGCTTCAAGGACTTTGTTTTTTAATCTGGAAACACTTTCCTGGGATGCTGAGTTGCTTGAAAAATTAGGATTATCGAAATTGAATCTTCCAGATATTCAGCCATCTTCCAGTTATTTTGGAGCCACTGATTTTGATGGGTTGCTGGAAGATGCATTAGGAATAACGGCTATGGTCGGTGATTCGCACGCAGCCGCTTTTGGCGAAGGGTGCTTTTCGATCGGTATTGCAAAAGCCACGATGGGTACAGGTTCGTCCATTCTTATGAACATTGGAAACGAGCCGCAACTGTCGGATCAGGGAATGGTGACGACGATTGGATGGAGTACGGAAACCCATGTGGAATATGCACTGGAAGGTGTTATTGTGACCTGCGGAGCGACAATCGAATGGATGAAAAACAAGCTCAATCTTTTCGAAAACAGCACTGAAACAGAGGAAATGGCCAACGCTGTTGCGGATAGCAATGGTGTGTATGTTGTTCCGGCTTTTAGTGGGCTGGGGGCGCCACACTGGGATATGAACCGCAAAGCATCCATTACAGGCCTGACTTTTGATTGTAATAAAAATCATATCGTACGCGCCGCTCTGGAATCCATTCCTTATCAGATCAAGGATGTGATAACGGCTATGGAATCCGACACGGGAATTTTGCTGGAAAAGCTGATGATTGATGGCGGACTTACCTCAAACCAGTTTGTTGTTCATTTTTTATCTGATTTACTTGATAAAGACGTTGTAAATCTGGGCTTTCCGGAAGTTTCAGCACTTGGCGCAGCGTATTTGGCGGGCTTGAAAACAGGGACTTACAGCAGTATTGATTACTTGGAAACATTAAATAAGAGAAAGGTTATTACGGTTAAGCCCAACGCAGATAATAAAAAAGTAAAAGCAGGATATTCAGGATGGCAGCTTGCCATTGATACTAATCTTTGATTTCATGAAAGTATTTACTTTGGTTATGCTGCTGTGGGCGGCGGTTTTGTTTCCTTCATTTTCTTCTGAGTTGCCCAAAGTGGAAACCTGGGACCGCTTTGAAGTTTCACTCGCGGGCCCGAAAACGGAAAATGCTTTTGATCATATATTGTCGGCGGAGTTTTACAACGACAATGAAAGGATAAAAGTGGATGGGTTTTATGATGGAAACGGTGTTTATAAAATTCGTTTCATGCCGCAGAAAGTCGGGAGCTGGAAATACCGGACTAGTAGCAAGGTGAAAAGCCTGAATGGAAAAACAGGAGAATTTTTATGTGTTGTAGCAACCGGGGAAAATCATGGTCCTGTACAAGTTGCTGATACCTATCACTTTAAATATGCGGACGGGGAGCGATATTATCCTTTCGGGACTACCTTATATGCCTGGACGCATCAGCCGGCTGCGTTGGAAGATATCACTTTGAAGACCTTGGAAAAGGCACCTTTCAATAAAGTGCGGATGTGTGTTTTTCCTAAATATTATTCGAATGTCGAAAACGAGCCGGAGTTTTATCCTTATGTAAAGAAGGGAGAAGAAAAGGGAAAGACGGGAAAAACCAGATTTGTCTGGGATTTCAGTCAGTTTGATCCGGCCTTTTTTCAGCATCTGGAAAAAAGAATTGATGACCTGAAAGACCTTGGTATTGAGGCTGATATTATTATTTTTCATCCCTATGACAAAGGTCACTGGGGATTTGACAGCCTGGGCAAAGAAAATGATCTTCGTTACATCAAATACCTGACAGCCCGGTTGTCGTCTTTCAGGAATGTGTGGTGGTCTATGGCCAATGAGTTTGATTATATCAAAACCAAGCCGCGAGACGTGTGGGACATTTATACCAAAACCGTTGTGAATTCGGACCCCTACAAGCATTTATGTTCCATCCACAATGGCAGTGTTTATTATGACAACTGGAAACCGGAATTTACGCACGTCAGTATCCAAAATGGCTCGACTGTAGAAGATTTTGGTCGTGCCACTTTGCTGCGGGATGTCTTTTTTCGTCCAATGATCTATGATGAAGTTTGTTATGAAGGGGATCTGCCGCAGCGTTGGGGACATTTGAGTGGAGAAGAAATGACGGAAGCTTTCTGGCAGGGCGTTATCGCCGGTACCTATGTGACGCATGGTGAAACGTATAAGAATGATGGTGATACTATTTTCTGGGCGAAGGGCGGAAGATTAATCGGTAGTAGTCCGCAACGCATAGGATTTTTAAGAAAAGTGCTGGAAGAGGCGCCAGGACCATTAGAACTTGCTGATCCCTGGAAAGACCATAAAACGGCAACGGCCGGAAAAGGTTATTATCTGGTTTACTTTGGCAAAGAAATGCAGTCGGAGTGGGAATTTAATTTGCCAAAAAAAGGTGGCCCGGCTGCAAATAAAAAGTTCAGGGTTGAAATAATTGATACTTGGGATATGACGGTCAAAAGATTACCGGATATCTTCGAAATCGCTGAACCTGTGGAATATAGGATTTTTGATAAAAACAGAAAGAAGATAAAATTACCTGTGAAACCATATCTGGCTTTAAGGATTATTGAAGAATAGGTAATCATTAAAAGCAGCTTAAAGTAAAATGTGGGTATGGCCGGTTGTCTGGTGCGCCTGTAAGTTTACGGCATCCGTCAATTCCGAAGCTGGTACCTTTAAAATGTTGGACATAGGATTGCGGAATGGTAATGTCCATGAGTTTCAATCCGGTGAACCGGGTGATCTTCTACAGGTTTCCCTAAAGCGTGGATACCAGCGTCGGCAGGTTATAGCCAAAATTCTCAACAGACCAGGAAACTTCAATATTTGCCCCGGTGGTATTTACTGCTGCTTGAAAATGCGCCGGGAATGGCCGGTTCTGAAACTGTCCCCAGATATTCAGCGGATTCTACACGTGCTGCAAATCTTTGCTTTAATGCTTCGGTTTCTGCCGGTACTTCAACAAATGTTCCTGAGGATTGCTCTCCTGCCAGCACTGCAGCGCCAACTTCCATAGCATAAGGCGTTTCGATATAATATTTTGCACTTATTCTTTCTATTTTTATTTTCTATCAATTTTATACTTATGAATGTACTATGTTTTAATATGTTAATATATGCTGTAAATGCTAATATTCTTGGATTTTTCTTTCCAAAAAAATCCTTTTCAACAATTTTTTATCAAAATAAGTCATAAATATTACGAAAATATTTGTTCTATGTAAAAATATTCCTAATTTTCGTAAAAAATAGAATAAAAAAGAAAGTAAAAGAAAATAACTCTGATCATTTCTAGCCCGGATTACTGCTTATGAAACAATTTCTCTGTATCTTCTTTGCATCGTTGCTGCTTATTGCGGCAGTTCATGCACAAACCGCAACCATAAAAGGCAAGGTGACCGGCACTAACGACAACGAGGCGCTTCCGGGTGTGAGTGTGGTGATAAAAGGCACACAACGTGGTACCACAACGAATGTTGATGGTGCTTTTCAGCTGGAAGTTCAGGATGCTTCAACGGTTCTGGTTTTTAGCTTTGTAGGGTATAAGTCGCTGGAAGAAAAAGTAGGAAATCGTGCAGAAATCGCTGTAAAACTGACGCCTGAGAATAAATCTCTGGAAGAGGTTGTGGTGGTAGGTTACGGTACGCAAAGCAAAAGAGCAGTGACCGGTTCTGTTATTTCTGTTAACTATGACAAATTTAAAGACCGCTCCTTTAGTAATGTTACACAATCACTGGCAGGAAGTTTGCCGGGTGTTAATATTTCACAGTCGCAGGGAGCTCCGGGTTCTTCTCCGGTTATAAAAATAAGAGGGGTAAGTTCAATCACGGCAGGTACCAATCCATTAATAGTGGTTGACGGTGTGCCTTTGGAAAACTTTAACCTGAACCTGATCAATCCGCAGGATATCGAGTCTGTGGAAGTTTTGAAGGATGCATCTTCTGCCGCTATCTACGGTTCGCGTGGATCCAGCGGGGTTATCCTGGTGACAACGAAAATGGGGAAACCGGGAAAAACGAACATCAGTGCAAACGTAGAGTATGGAACCCAGAAAGTGATTCGCCGGGTGAAAATGATGGATGCCCAGCAATACATCTCGACCTATATTGATGCCAAAAACAATGCATGGCTTGCACAGGGAGGCAATGCAAGTGACCCGAACAGCGTGCGCCCGACGACATTGAAAATACCGGAGGATTTTACAAATAACCCACAGCAATTTGGCAAAGGCACTGACTGGCAGGATGTAATGTTCCGCACAGCTCCTTCTGTGAATGCGCAGCTGACGGTTTCCGGTGGTACGGAAAAAACACAGTATATGTTCTCGGGAGCTTATCTGGATCAGACGGCTGTTCTGGACCGAAATTATTACAAACGTTTGTCGATCCGCTCCAATGTAAGAACGCAGGTAAGTAAAAAACTGGCCATTGGCCTGAATTTAGGTGTGACAGCTATTTTTGACAGAACGGAAGGCACGAAAGGGAAAAGTGACGTGATCAGTCTGGGACTTCAGAGTGATCCTATTTTTCCGGTCTACAATGAAAACGGAAATTATGGATTCAGAGACCCCAATTCGACCTGGTTCCGATTTACTTCCTATGCCGATATGAACTTGTGGCATCCTTATTCGCTAACACGCGAGGTAGATAAAGGAAATAAGTCGTTCAATACACTGGGAACCGCTTTTCTTGAATACAATATTCTGGACGATCTGAAATTCCGTACCAGTATCAGCGGTAACCTTTTCAATAACCGTAATAACTTTTACTGGAACGACAAACAAAAATATGGCTACTCGGCTGTGCTTGCGGCACAGGGAAATGCCGGCGATGCGTACATGCTTAACTGGCTGAGCGAGAATACACTGAACTACGACAAAAAGATCGGAGATCATTCATTCACAGGTCTTTTAGGTTATACTATTCAGAAACAGCGTGACGAAACGATGTATGTGGCCGCCAATAATTTCCCAAATGATCTGGTGCATACGCTCAACGCAGGAACGGTTACGGCGGGTAATACCACAGCGAGCGAATGGTCACTTTTGTCGTATCTGGGTCGTGTGCAGTATAATTTTCAAAATAAATATTTTGTTACAGGTGCTATCCGCAGAGACGGGATGTCACGTTTCGGTGAAGATAATAAATGGGGTTATTTCCCTTCTGTTTCAGCTGGCTGGCTGATTTCCGACGAAGGATTCATGGCAGACGCCAAGGCGATCAACAATCTGAAACTACGTGTAAGTTATGGTGTGACAGGAAATAACCAGATCCCTAACTATGGCGCGATCAGTCTTTTAGGCGCTGGTAATTACGTGACCGGAACAAATTTGTCAAACGGATTAAAAGTAAGCGGGCTTGCAAACTCGGGTTTGAAATGGGAAAAAACAAATCAGTTTAACGTAGGTGTCGACCTGGGACTTTATAACAACCGGGTCAATGTTTCGGCTGAATTCTATAATTCCATCACACGTGATATGTTGCTTTATGTTCCGGTTCCGGATATCACAGGATTTTCTTCGCAGCTTTCCAATATTGGTAAAATGCGCAACAGAGGCGTTGAACTAAATATATCCAGCAAAAACATCGTTGGGGAAGCAGGTGGTTTTCAGTGGAACACAGACTTCAATATTTCCAGAAACAAAAACAAGGTTTTGCAGCTCGGGCCAGGAAATGCGCCGATTCAGTATGTTGATAACGTCGTGACTGTGAGAACAGAAGTAGGTCAGCCGGTATCGAATTTCTACGGGTATATTTTTGACGGCGTGTTTAAAAATCAGGGTGAGATCGATGGTTATGCCCATCACGCCAGCACAACGCCCGGTGATCCGAAAGTTAGAGACGTGAACGGCGATGGAAAAATTACCGACGCTGACAGAACGATTATCGGAAATAACCAGCCTGACTTTATCGCCGGGATAACAAACACGGTTTCCTACAAAGGCTTCGAGTTTTCTTTTATGTTCCAGGGATCTTTTGGAGGCGAAATTGCCAACAACAACGTGCGCTATCTGGGAACGTGGGATAATGGCCGGAATTTCTACGCGAACACCATTGATTACTGGCGCTCGGAAAGCAATCCGGGAGATGGAAAACATTTCAAGCCCAATGTCAACTATTTAGGTCTTCAAAAACAATTTTCTTCGTACTGGGTTGAGGATGCATCTTTTGTAAGACTAAGAAATATCCGGATCTCCTACGCGGTACCGTCCAAATGGATCAGCAAACTTTCCATGTCCAGCGCAAGGGTTTATGTAAACGCGGAAAATGTGCATTTGTTCAGCAAATACACAGGCTATGATCCTGAAAACACAACTTACGGAACTACCTCATACAGTAGCAGCACGGAAACTTCTGGTGCTTACAGCAGTGGCAATGCGCCGGTTCCGGGTGCTTTCCAGGGGGTTGACTACGGTTCGTATCCTTTGCCAAGGGTAATCACAGTAGGTATAAAGGCAGATTTTTGATTTGAAAATCCAATTGAAATAGTCAGAGACGAAAGTCTTTTAATCGATAAAACTATGAAAAAAATATCAGGATATCTGGCCGTATTTTGTCTGATGATGACAGGCTGGGGGTGCTCAGACTCGTTTCTCGAACTTGCGCCGGTCTCCAATCCGAACGCAGAAAATTTTTACAAAACCATTGCTGACTTTGACCTTGCTGCCAATGCGGCCTATAATACCCTGTATACGGTTTACAATCCGGAAGGAGCTGTTTCGTATGCAGGAGAGCTGATGGGAGATAATGTCACCATCTACAATATTTCTGGTAATCAGGCAGATAAGTGGCAGTTCAGGGATTATTCCCTGGCCCCAGCCAATACGATGGTGTATCAGTTCTGGCAGGATTTTTATAAATCGCTCTACAACGTTAACATCGTTCTTTCCAAACTCCAAACCGCTGATCTGAATGCTGATTACAAAGCAAAATTACAGGGCGAAATGCTGTTTTTGCGGTCGTTGTATTACTATCAGATGGTACAGATCTGGGGTGATTTGCCAATCGTTACAGCTCCGGTTTCTGCTGCTGAAAGTTATGGTATTCTTCGCTCACCAGCATCAGAGGTTTATGCGCAGATCGTGAAAGATTTGCAGGAAGCAAAAAGCAAATTGCCGCTTGCTGCGGCAGTGGTGACGGGACGTGCATCCAAAGGCGCCGCGCAGACATTACTTGGTAAAGTGTATTTGTCTATGGGCGATAAAACCAACGCGGCCAAGGAGCTGAAAGAAGTGTATGACAGTAATCAATATCAATTGCTGCCATCGTATGCTTCTTTGTGGGACGTAAAAAACAAAAATACAAAAGAATCTCTTTTTGAAGTCCAGTATCTTGGAGGTTCCGCTATCAATCCTTACAGTAATTATTATCTGGTTTTCTTCCCTAATTCCAATGCGCTTGGCTTTTACGGAGCAGGTATGAATCAGGTTGTGAATGATGTTTGGGATGAATATGAAAAAGGTGATTCAAGAAGAGTTGCCTCGATTGATACCGGATTTACAGATGCCAAAGGCAATTTTACCGCAGCCAAATTTCCTAAGAAATGGACTGACAAAACGGCGCCGCTGATCAACCAGTCTATCGCTGCCAATAACAACTTTATCGTTTTGCGTTACGCGGATGTTTTGCTGCTGCTTACAGAAGTGACCGGCGATGTGTCTTACATGAATCAGGTTAGAAAAAGAGTAGGTCTGCCCTTGTACGGTGAAAGCGGCTATCCTGCAAAATATTCCACAGTTGAACTGGCATTGGAGCACGAAAGACGCGTGGAACTCGCTTTTGAATTTCACAGGTGGTTTGATTTAAAACGTACCAATCGCGCTTTGTCGGTTTTAACCGCAAAAGGAAAAAAAGTAAGTCAGGAAAAACTGCTTTTACCCATTCCTAATATCGTTCGCGATCAAAACAACAAGATCACTCAGAATACCGGGTATTGAGCCACTTGGTTACCAGGGAGTTAAAGGGTTGATCGACTCTTTAACTCACTGGCTTTTCATTTAAATCATTATTGCTATTACAATGATCAGCGTTATGTCTGTGAGAATTTTTTCGTTTCCATGCGTATTTGTTTTTCTTCTTTTTCTTTCGGCGTTAACAGGATGTCAAAATAAAAAAACAGAAGAAACAGGTTTGGAACAAAAGCTTCGTATTTCAGAGAACAAAAGGTTCTTTATGGACGAAAATGGAAAACCGTTTTTCTGGCTTGGTGATACGGGCTGGCTGTTATTCAGCAAACTGGATCGGGAAGAGGCGGTTAAATATCTGGACGACAGACAGAAAAAAGGTTTCAATGTGGTGCAGGTGATGTTGCTCCATTCTCTTTCACTGGTGGATGCCTATGGAGATTCGGCGTTGGTCAACAAAAATGTTGCGACTCCTTATATTAAAGAGGGTAATTCACTGACTGATCCGACACAGTATGATTATTGGGATCATGTTGATTTTGTGATCGATGAGGCAGCTAAAAGAGGAATTTATATGGCTATGGTTCCTGTTTGGGGAGCAAATGTAAAATCGGGTCGCGTAAAAAGAGCGGATGCAAGCACCTACGCGACATGGATTGCCAGGCGATATAAGGACAAACCAAATATCATCTGGCTCAACGGAGGAGATGTTATGGGAACGGATTCAACGGAAACATGGAAGGGGATCGGTAAAGCTTTGAAGGCAAATGACCCTAACCATCTGGTTACTTTTCACCCTTTTGGCCGCAGACAATCTTCTACCTGGTTTCATAGCGAGCCTTGGATGGATTTCAATATGTTTCAGTCGGGGCACCGCGATTATGCGCAGGATATCGATTCCAGCAGCTTGAAGTATGGTGAGGACAACTGGCGGTACTTACAGGATGATTATGCAAGAACGCCCACAAAACCAACTCTGGACGGAGAGCCTTCCTACGAAGGAATTCCGCATGGCCTTCATGATCCCAAACAGCCTTTGTGGACAGCAGATGATCTGCGTCGTTATGGATACTGGTCTGTTTTTGCCGGCGGAAGTGGTTTTACCTATGGAAACAGCGGGGTAATGCAAATGCTGAAACCGAAGGATTCGGCAGAGGCCGTTTCATACGGAACAAAGGCTTACTGGTATGACGCCATCCATGCGCCGGGAGCATCACAGATGATTTTCCTGAAAGATCTTATGCTCTCAAAGCCTTATTTTGAAAGAGTTCCGGACCAGTCGCTGGTTGCTGAAAACGGAGAGAAATATGACCGGGTGATAGCGACACGAGGTGAAAACTATGCCTTTCTGTATACCTACACCGGAAAGAATTTTAAAGTGAATATGGGTAAAATTAAAGGAGATAAAGTGCAGGCATCCTGGTATAATCCCCGTGACGGAAAAAGTACTGTTATCGGAGAACTTGAAAATAATGGTGTGAAAGAATTTGACTCGCCGGGGGAAGTGAGAAACGGAAATGACTGGGTTCTGGTGCTGGGAAAATAAAAATAATTCGTTGATGATAACTATCGAAGTATGATGCATTTCAGGTTTTATAAGGTTTTAATGTGCGTTCAGTTATTGGGCTTTGGCATCGTTCAGGCGCAGGATACGATCCGGTATGCCGCAAGCACGCTTGTCAATGTCGATTATCACCACGGCCAGTTAAGTCCTGCGATCGGCGTACATTCTATTCAGACACTTCGTGTGAACCGTGATAATAAAGAAACCGGTTTCGGGTGGACGTACAACCACGCGCCGATGCTGGCCTATTGGAATAATACTTTTTACCTGAACTACCTGAGCAACCCGGTAGGGGAGCATGTGCCGCCCGGACAAACGTTGCTTCAAACGTCATCGGATGGTAATACATGGTCGAAGCCGCAGATTATTTTCCCGCCGTATAAAATTCCGGATGGTACTACCAAAAAGGATTATCCGGGTGTAGCCAAAAATCTCTATGCCGTTATGCATCAGCGGATGGGATTTTTTGTTTCAAAAAGCAACAGACTTTTAACGCTGGGATTTTACGGAATTGCCCTGGATGCAAAGGATGATCCGAACGACGGAAATGGTATCGGGCGGGTGGTCAGGGAGATTTTTAAAGATGGGAAACTGGGTCCGATTTATTTTATCCGTCACAATGAATCCTGGAAACAGAAATCGGAATATCCATTATACACGACAAGTAAAGACAAAGATTTTATAGCCGCCTGCGATGAATTGCTGGCGAATAAGCTGATGACGCAGCAATGGGTTGAAGAGGCGGACAGGATCGATCCAATAATCTCATTAAAAGGAGAATACAAAGCATTTAGTTATTATCATTTACCGGACGGAAGGGTTGTCGGGCTTTGGAAAAATGCGTTGACCAGCATAAGTAAAGATGATGGTGCATCCTGGCTTTATCGCCCGAAAAGAGCGCCGGGGTTTGTAAACAGTAATGCCAAGATCTGGGGACAGAAAACATCGGACGGAAAATATGTGACGGTTTATAATCCCTCAGAATTCCGGTGGCCGCTGGCATTATCGGTTAGCGATGATGGGCTTACCTATAAGAATCTGTTACTGGTAAACGGTGAAATTACATCCATGCGCTATGGTGGCAATTACAAATCTTACGGTCCGCAATATGTTCGGGGAATTGAAGAAGGAAACGGAATCCCCCCGGATAAAAAACTTTGGGTAACATACAGCATGAACAAGGAAGATATCTGGGTGTCTTCCATCCCGGTGCCGGTCAAAGAAAAAGCGGATGGTCAGGCAGACGACGATTTTGAAAAATTACCGGCTGGGAGAGAACTGGATTCATGGAATATTTATAGTCCGGCATGGGCACCGGTGAAAGTTGAAAAAGCAACCGGCGGTACAAAAGTGTTAACGCTGAAAGATTTTGATCCCTTCGATTATGCCAAAGCCGAACGGGTTATTCCTGCAACCAAAAAACTGAACGTTGTTTTTTCTGTAATTCCGCAGCAAAACAAACACGGCCTGCTTGATATCGAATTTCAGGATACAAAGGGAACGCCGGGCATACGTTTGTCCTTCGATTCAACCGGTGTTTTCAGGACCAAAGCCGGGTATAGAAATAAAACATTGATGAAGTATGCAGCGGGTGAAGAGTATAAAATCAGTGTCAGTCTGAATACCGAAACCCGGCTTTATTCCGTGACGGTTAACGGAAAAGATACCGGCAACAATATTCTTTTTGCGCCTTTGGAAAGTGTGGAACGTATCGTTTTCAGAACAGGGGAAGTTCGCCGTTTCCCGAATGCCGATACGCCGACGGATCAAATGTATGATTTGAAAAATACCGAAAAAAAAGCAGAAAAAGCTGAATATTACATTAAGTCGCTGAAAACGAAGAGTTATTGATTTAAGATATATAGCAAACTACTGATGGTATTGAAAATGCAACGCAATAAATTCATTTTTTCGCTCATACTGCTGACTGGATTATTGGCGAGTGACATGCTTTTCGCACAAGGGAAAGCGACATGGATCTGGTATCCGGGTGATTATGAAATATGGCTGGGAAATAATATGCAAAACCGGCGCACGGAGCGTGGTTCATTTCTTCCGCCATTCTGGAAATATGACAGTCATTTTATCATGGTAGACTATTCCAAAGAGTTTGATCTGAAAGAGCCGGAAGAAATCGAAATTTATACAGAGGGAGATTATAATGTAAAAATCAATAGCAATCTGATTCATGGAACCCCTAAAAAACTATTGATTCCTGCTGGAAAGCAAAAGCTTAATTTCAAGGTTTATGCGCAGGACAGGGTTCCGGCCCTGTTTGTAAAAGGAAAAACGATCGTATCCGATGCGAGCTGGAAAGTAACGAACGAAGATAAAGAGTGGATCGATGAATCCGGGAAAGTATCGGATGTTTCAGGTACCAAGTATTTATTGGCCGGCAGCTGGAATTTTGAAAACCCGCTGTCTCCGCCGTCGAAATTCAAATTGCCGACGGAGCCTCAGGCAGCTGTTTCGGTTATCAAAACTGAGAATTCGTGGCTGGTGGATTTCGGTAAAGAAACTTTCGGATTTGTAAAACTGCATGGACTGAAAGGAAAGGGAAAAGCGACACTTTATTACGGGGAATCCAAAGAGGAAGCGCTGGGAATTAAAACCTGCGAGACGCTCGATGATCTCGAAATAAATAATGCAACGGCCAAAGATACAACCCTTACTGGTTCGCGTGCTTTCCGGTTTGTGAATATTCATTTTGATGCCGGAATCAATTTCGAGTCGGTTTCCATGTTGTATGAATTTTTGCCTGTCGCAGACCGTGGCGCTTTTAAAAGTTCTGATGAGCAGTTAAACAAGATTTGGGAAGTATCAAAATATACACTTCATCTTAACACGCGTGAGTTTTTTATTGACGGAATCAAGCGTGACCGCTGGATCTGGTCTGGCGATGCCTATCAGAGTTATCTGATGAATTATTACCTGCTCTTTGATTCTCCATCCGTGACCCGTACGCTGCTCGCAAACCGCGGGAAGGATCCTGTGACCAGTCATGTCAATACCATCATGGATTACACTTTTTACTGGTTCATGGGGATTTATGATTACTATTTGTATTCGGGAGATAAACTTTTTATCCAGCAATTTTACCCTCGTATGCAAAGTCTGATGGATTTTTGCCTGTCGCGGAGAAATAAGGATGGCTTGCTTGAAGGACAAACCGGCGACTGGGTTTTTATTGACTGGGCCGATGGGTTGAGCAAAAAGGGAGAGGTGAGTTTTGAGCAGCTTTTGTTTTGCCGAAGTCTTGAAGCGATGGCGCTTTGTGCCAATATAGCCGGAGATAAAGAATCTGCTGTTAAATACACCGACCTGGCGAAGGATCTTAAAGCCAAACTTTTTTCAATTTACTGGAATGAAGACAAAAGCGCTCTCGTGCATAGCCGGGTGGATGGTGTGCAAACCGAAAATGTAACACGTTACGCCAATATGTTCGGTATTTTCTTCGATTATTTCAACGAAGCCCAAAAACAGGCTGTCAAAAAGAATGTGCTTTTGAACGATAAAGTACAGAAAATAACTACGCCTTATATGCGGTTTTACGAGCTGGAAGCGCTTTGTGCGATGGGAGAGCAGGCGTTGGTTTTAAAAGAAATGAAGGAATATTGGGGTGGAATGCTCAATCTGGGTGCCACATCATTTTGGGAAAAATACGATCCAAATGAAAGTGGTGCACAGCATTATGCCATGTACGGCCGGGAGTTTGGCAAAAGCCTATGCCACGCCTGGGGTGCAAGCCCCATCTATCTTTTGGGAAAATATTATCTGGGTGTAAAACCGACTTCGGCCGCTTATGCTGCGTATTCCATTGAGCCGGTTCTAGGCGGTTTGCAATGGATGGAGGGTAAAGTGCCCACGGGCGACGGAGATATTTCTGTGTATTGCAGTACCAAAGAAATCAGAGTAAAAGGAGATACCGGAACCGGAACGCTGCGGTTTAAAAGTAAAACAAAACCGGTAAGCAAAGGAAATATGGTGCGTGATTTGGGAAATGATATGTTCGAAATGACGGTGGAAAAGGGAAAAGAATATGTGGTGAAGTATAGTGCCAAATAATTTCAAATACAGTTTCAGCTGAAAGCGATTATGAATTATAATAGATCAAAAATTATCCTGGTTGCTTTTGTTTGCACATTTCTGGCTACTCAGGAAAGTATCGGACAAGGGAAAGGCCTTCTGAATACATCAAAAAGTTCTTTTGCGAAATTGCAGAGTACGGATCTGGATGCCGTGCAATGGACGCAAGGTTTTTGGGCTGACCGCTTCAAGGTTTGTAAAGAAACGATGGTGCCGGATTTATGGAAAACGTACACAGATCCGGAGCTGAGTCATTCGTTCAGGAACTTTGAAATTGCGGCTGGTCTGAAAGAAGGAAAGTTTAAGGGACCGTCTTTTCACGACGGTGACTTTTACAAAACCTTCGAAGCTGTTGCCAGTATGTATGCGGTTACAAAGGATAAGAAACTGGATGAAATTATGGATCATGCCATCTCGGTGATTTCCAAAGCACAGCGCGAGGATGGTTATATCTACACCAAAGCGATTATCGAGCAAAAGCAAAAAGGTGATGCCAAAATGTTTGAAGACCGCCTGAGTTTTGAGGCTTATAACTTCGGACACCTGATGACCGCCGCCTGTGTGCATTACCGCGCCACAGGAAAAACGACATTGCTGAACATTGCCACGAAAGCGGCCGATTTTCTGATCGGTTTTTATAACAATGCCTCGGATGAGCAAGCGCGCAACGCGATTTGTCCGGCGCATTACATGGGGCTTTCTGAGTTATACCGCACTACGAACGACCAGAAATACCTTACGCTGGTAAGACATTTGATCGCCATCAAAGGAGCAACGGAAGGCACGGATGATAATCAGGACAGAATTCCGTTTTTGAAGCAGACCAAAGTAATGGGACACGCTGTGCGGGCAAATTATCTTTTTGCCGGCGTTGCCGATGTGTACGCCGAAACGGGAGATCCGGCCTTATTGTCGCAGCTGGACGTGATGTGGGACGATGTGACGCAGCATAAAATGTATGTTACCGGTGGCTGCGGATCGCTTTACGACGGAGTGTCACCGGATGGTACTTCTTATAAAACGAACGACGTCCAGAAAATACACCAGGCTTATGGACGCGACTTTCAACTTCCCAATTTCACTGCGCATAATGAAACGTGTGCCAACATCGGCAATGTGCTCTGGAACTGGCGCATGCTGCAAATTACCGGCGAGGCCAAATACGCGGATATCGTGGAACTGGCTTTGTACAACAGCGTTTTGTCAGGAATCAGCCTGAGCGGAGATAAGTTTTTATACACCAATCCTCTGAGTTATTCGGATGCTCTGCCTTTCGCACAGCGCTGGTCGAAAGATCGTCAGCATTACATTGGTTTGTCAAATTGCTGTCCGCCGAATACCGTGCGCACCATTGCCGAGGTGAGTCAGTATGCGTATAGTATTTCGGATAAAGGTTTGTATTTCAATTTGTACGGTGGAAATAATCTGCACACAGTACTCAAAAACGGAGCCGCCGTAAAACTTTCGCAAACCACAGAATATCCCTGGGATGGAAAAGTTAGCATCAAATTTGAAGAATCCCCGAAAGAAGCATTTTCTGTATTTCTACGGATTCCGGGATGGTGCAGTGATGCAAAAGTATTGGTAAATGGAAAAAGCGAGTCGTTGAAACTGGTTGCCGGGGAATATGCAGAGATTAAGAAAACCTGGAAAGCAGGAGACAAAATTGAACTGATAATGCCCATGCCGGTACGGTTAATTGAGTCCAATCCGCTGGTGGAAGAAACCCGGAATCAGGTAGCGGTTAAACGCGGCCCCGTGGTTTACTGTCTTGAATCAACAGATCTTCCCAAAGGAAAAACAATTTTCGATGTGGCGATTCCGGCTAAAAATAACCTGAAACCATTTTCTCTGACCATTGAAAACAGTCCGATTACAGGATTGGAAGGCCAGGCTGTATTGGTCGATAACTCAAATTGGAGCAAGAAGTTATACCGCGAAGTTTCCTCCGAAACTCCAAAAACAATTCCGGTTCGTCTGGTTCCTTATTACGCCTGGGGTAACCGCGGGCACAACGATATGTCTGTCTGGCTGCCTCTTGCAAGATAAATGTCAGACGTTGTTCAATAATAGAAACGGATCAATATCCAGAATCGAAATCTCAACATGTTTTCAAAAACTAAAATATTACTGCCTCTTTTAATTGGTATTTTTCTTGTTCAGGATCGGTTGTTTGCCCAGCAGGTTTACGAACCCAACTGGCCTTCACTTGAAAAGCATAAGGAAGTACCGGACTGGATAAGGGACGCGAAATTTGGCATTTATTGTCATTGGGGGGTGTATGCCGTTCCTGCTTACAATAATGAGCACTACATCCAGCACATGCATAACGACAGCCCGGATTATTCAAAACTGGGAACTTACAAGCGGCATCTGGCCATGTATGGCCCGTTGGAAAAATTCGACTACCATGATTTTATACCGATGTTCAAAGGCGAGAAGTTCAACGCAGACGAATGGGCGGATTTGTTTGTCAAAGGTGGTGCACGGTTTGCCGGTCCGGTTGCCGAACATCATGATGGTTTTGCGATGTGGGATAGTGAGTTGACTCCTTTCAATGCAAAGGATATGGGTCCCAAACGGGATGTGGTAGGAGAGCTGGAAAAGTCGATACGCAGGCGGGGGATGAAATTTTTCACCTCACTTCATCATGAATTGAACTATACCAATGTGAAGATGAAGCCGGGCTGGGCAGGAAGTGACCCGAAATATGCCAAACTCTATGGCTCTACCATGAAAAAAGAGGAGTGGGAGAAAATGTGGATGGATAAATGTAACGAGCTGATCGACAAGTATCATCCGGATATTATCTACCATGATGCCTGGCTTGAACAGGTTCCGGTTAAAAATATTCAGACTTATCTGGCGCATTATTTCAACGAAGCGGAAAAAAGAAAACAGGACGTTATCGTCACATACAAGGGAGAGGATATTCCTGCGGGTGTGGGAATGGAAGATCATGAAAATTCAAATCCCGGGAAAATCATTGCAAAGCCCTGGTTATGTGATTATTCCATCGGAACGGGTTTGTCTTATTCATGGGGATATACCGAAGGCATGGAGATCCGCCCGGCAAAAGAAATCATTCATACGCTTATTGAGGTCGTGAGTAAAAACGGTCAGATGCTCCTGAATCTTTCTCCAAAAGCAGATGGAACATTTCCGGACGATCAGAAAGAAGTAGTATACAAGGTTGGCCGCTGGATGTGGTCATTCGGTGAAGCACTTTACGAAACGCGTCCTTTTTCCGTTTTTGGCGAAACTACCGATACAAAACAGAAAGTTTATTTCACCCAAAAAGGAAAGACAGTGTATGCGACTTTCCTGGAATGGCCCGGAGATAATGCCGCTGTGACTTTAAAACAGGTGACTAAAAAATCATTGGATGGAAATGTGAAATCCGTCAACCTGCTCGGCTTGAAAAATCTCGTAAAATGTGAAAACCAATTGACTGCCAACGGATTGAAATTTACAATTCCAGCTAAAACCAGAGTACCATCCGATATCGCTTATGTCTTCAAAATTGAAACGGAATAAAAACCTGTTCTTTCTTTTCTTGTGCCTTTGCCACCTGGCTTTGGCACAGCCTCAAACAAAAATACCGGTATGGAAAGAAGCCGCATTTGAAATGGTCGGTCAGCAGTATGGCACCTACAAAACGGCTGATCTGGGCCATGTTTTTTTAGGAAAGAAAAACTGTATTGTTCGTGTAGCGCCTGAGCTTGACGGCATCACAGGTATCAAACTTCCATTGGAGAATCAGGATGGACAGATTATACTGAAATTAAAGGAGCCGGCAAAAATTCTGGTTGGATTTTTTCACGAAACACCTTCTCAAAAAATTCCTGCAAATGCGGAGAAAATTCTTGCGAAAGGAGTTACGATTACCGGAATGCCACCGGTGGATGTATATGCTATTCCTTATAAAAAGGGAGTGCAAACGATAAAATTAAATATCGGTCAGCCTTATGTTTTACTGGGTGTAGTTCAAAACAAACAGATTCTATCACCCCGAAATGTCGATTTTCCTGACGGGCGGGAATGGGAACCTTATGTAGTGGAAGGATTTTCTGAGAAAAAAGCTTTGTTCGAAATTCTCGGTGGACAAAATGATCCGGTGGTGGATCAGAAAAGTCCGGGTGCGGAAGCAATACAAGGTGGCTTTGAAGGAGGTGCTATGGTAAAGGTCGGAGCTGTTTATCACATGTTTCCAACCGAAAGAGCTGGCGAAATCGGGCAGCCTTCAAAATATGACAGAATCAAAACCAGAATCGGACACTGGACCAGCGGGGATGCGATTCACTGGAAAAGGCAATCGACCGTTTACCAGGCCAGCGGTACGTATGCTATTACCCGTGATGACAATCCGCTGAATGACAGGCGCGCCGCTCTATGGTCGTTTATGCCGGTTTTTAATAAAGAAACGAACCGATGGAATGGTTTCTATCTTGCCTATGTCTGCGACGAAGAAACGAGTCCCAATCATTCTTTTGGCAGAATATGGAGAAGTGAATCCGAAAAGGAAGGCATGGAAGGTGTGGGTGGACCTTATCGTGATTTGGGAATCGTGATGGAGCCGGGCTGGGATTCGCAGCTTTGGGAGGGGCGGCAAGGTGTTGATTCATTTTTTCCTTTTAAAGTGGGAAATCAGTGGCTGAGCTTTTATGGCGGCGCCTATCCGTATGAAAAAAGAGATGATTATCCGACAAAAATGGGAAAGGGCTGGTTTGTAGGATTGGCTAAATCGGATAAGCTGGAAGGACCCTGGACACGGATGGACACCACTATAAATCCTATCCGTTCCATGCATCCGTGGTTTATCGAAAACCCGATCGTAAGTCAGTTGCCGGACAGTACCTACATAGCCATGTTTGACGGAGGGCCGGATGATTGGGGACATCATTTGCCCAATATGTTTGGTTATTCTTTGTCAAAAGATGGGATCACTTGGACCGAAGCACATTATTTTCCGATTCATACAAAAGTGAAAAAGTGGTGGGATATTATGCGTACACCTCTGGGAATCATTCCGGAAGGGAATAATGAATACACCATTGTATACGCAGCCATTGATAAATCGAAACGGTTCCATCCGATGGGTATGGTAAAAGTAAAATTAAATACGGAAGTGCTGTCTGAGAGGAGAAAAGAATTGAAGTGAAAATTGATGTCAAGAATTAAAAATATACCATGAAAAGATTTTTGTTAAATACGCTTTTAATCCTGGCAGCAACCTTTACGATCCGGACTTATGCAGCAACGCCGGTCTCGATTTATACAGCGAAGAATGCAAATAACCGGGTGATTTTCGGGGCGGAAAATTTAAAGAAATCGCTGGACTTATCCGGCTATCAGGCAACGATTCTGCATTTACCAGCAAAATCGTCGAAAGGCATTACAATTACGATCGGTCTGTACGGTGATGCTGAAATACTGAATAAAGCCAAAAGTCTTAAAATCGATCTGGGTAAAATTCCGGGAAAAGAAGGATTTGAAATGCACTCTTCCGGGCAGGATATTCTCATTGCCGGCGCCGATCATTCGGGCGTGCTTTACGGTTGTTTTGAATTATCAGAACAAATTAAAAAGGAAGGTAAAATCCCTGAAACTATTTCGATTACAGACCAGCCGGAAATGGTTTTGCGGGGTGCCTGCATCGGTGTCCAGAAACCTTATTATCTGCCGGGAAGAACCGTGTATGAATATCCCTACACGCCCGAAAACTTTCCCTGGTTTTATGATAAAGCACTGTGGATAAAGTATCTGGATATGATGGCCGAAAACCGGATGAATTCACTGTATTTGTGGAATGGTCATCCGTTTGCTTCTTTGGTGAAACTGAAAGACTATCCCTATGCACTGGAAGTGGATGAGCAGACTTTCGCAAAAAATAAAGAAATGTTCAGTTTCCTGACGAAAGAAGCGGATAAACGGGGAATCTGGGTGATCCAGATGTTTTATAATATCATCGTTTCAAAACCTTTTGCTGAAAAACATAACATCAAAACCCAGGATCGGAAACGTCCCATTACACCCTTAATCGCTGATTATACCAGAAAATCCATCGCTGCATTTGTTGAAAAATATCCGAATGTGGGTTTGCTGATAACATTGGGTGAGGCAATGGAAGGTGATGATACGGATGTGGAATGGTTTACAAAAACGATTTTACCGGGTGTAAAAGATGGCTTGACTGCATTGGGCACGACCGTTCAGCCGCCGGTCGTTTTGAGGGGGCATGATACCAACCCGCAGCTGGTCATGAAAGCGTCACTGCCGCTGTACAAGAATTTGTATACGATGAACAAGTATAATGGCGAAGCCCTGACTACTTATCAGCCGCGTGGGCCGTGGGCGCAAATGCACCGGGAAATGAGCGAACTTGGATCTACACATATTGATAATGTTCATATTCTGGCAAATCTGGAACCTTTCAGATACGGTTCTGCCGACTTTATTCAGAAAAGTGTGCAGGCAATGCATGATGTGCACGGAGCTAACGGACTACACTTATATCCCGAAGCATCGTACTGGGACTGGCCGTACACCGCAGATAACGTGACGCCGCGGCAGCTGCAAATCGATCGGGACTGGGTTTGGTACAAAGCCTGGGCAAGATATGCCTGGAATTGCAGACGTGAGAGAACCGAAGAAGTTTCTTATTGGTCTAAACAATTAAATGATGATTTTGGCTGTGATAATTGTGGGGAAAATGTTTTGGAAGCCTATGAGCAGGCAGGTGAAATAGCGCCAAAACTTTTGCGGCGGTTTGGAATAACCAATGGAAACCGCCAAACGATGACACTGGGTATGACCATGAGCCAGCTTGTGAATCCTTATAAGTACCGTGTCTGGCCGGAGCTTTATAATTCGGATGGACCTGATGGTGAAAAGCTGGTGGACTACGTTGAAAAAGAATGGAAGAAAGAAAAACATTCGGGTGAAACACCTGTGCAGATTATTGACGAGGTTGTCAGCCATGGCAAATTATCTACGGAGGCTATTGCCAAGGCGACACCGTTGGTGACAAAAAATAAAGAAGAATTTAACCGCGTCAGCAATGATATGTATTGCAACCAGGCACTGGCCGATTTTTTCTATGAGAAAGTAAAAGCGGCCGAACTGGTTTTGAGGTATAAATACTCCAATGATATTAAAGATTTGGAAAAGGCACTTCCGCATCTTGAAAGAAGTGTAAAACACTACCAGAAGCTCGCCGAACTTACAAAAGATACTTATTTGTATGCCAACAGTATGCAAACTGCACAAAGGCGGGTGCCGGTAGGAGGTGACGATGGGAAAAATAAGACCTGGGTTGAGCTGCTACCGTTTTATCAGAAAGAACTGGATCTTTTCAGAGCCAATATCGCTTCGTTGAAAAGTGGTAAGAGTCTTAAGCTCACGGATCATCAATCAGTTAAGCAAGCAGAGGTAACTTTTGCTGATAAGGGTACAAGATTCTATTCTTTGGAAAAAGGCCAAAAAGTGTTTCAGGACAAAGCATCGGAGTTGACCGAAGTATCCGATGTTTTGCAACCATTAAAAGGAATACAACTTGGCGCAGAGGATCAGAAGAAAAAGCAGACCATCATCCGTTTTCATAATGAAAAACCTGTAAAAGTGCTGGTCGGTTATTTTCAGAGTAAAGAAAAAACGTTTCTTGCTCCTCCGAATCTGGAAACGGATGCCAGTGCCAACGATTATGGACAAGCGGAAGTAAGAATTACGGGCGCGGTAAAATTATCAGATCTGCCAGAAGTTAATGTTCATACCTATACTTTCAAACCGGGAGACAATACGCTGGTTTTGGGTAAAGGCCAAGTGCTGGTACTTGGTTTTGTTAATGCGGATCAGGAAATTAAAGCTGCCGTAAAGGATAACGGACAAGGAAAAGGCGGCAAAGAGCTCGATGGGTTATTTGAATAATTCGTATCGGTAACATTGTGACAGATAATTAAAGTAACTGCGGGTTTCCATGTTTTGGGAAAACGTAGTTACTTTTATGTTTAACAATATTTCCCCCACTATCCGTTGTTGCGTCGCATTATGTTTAAAAAATTTACCTTGTCATTTCTTGTTTTATGTTTTTTTATAACTCATAATCAGACTTATGCGCAGTCGGATACCATTCGATGGAGCTTGGGTAAACATCTGAAATTAGGCGATTTTTCGGTTGAGCAAGGCATAAAGTCCGGCTATGTAGATGTAATGCTGCATTATTCCTATGCATTTCAACAGATATCCTTTGTCCGATATGTGCCGATAGTAGAGGCAGAGGCGGTTTTTAGTAAGAAAAGATCTCGTCTTCCGGACACATTGGTAACATCTTTGCGATACGCACAGTTACTATTTGACCTTAGTGGCTATGAAAGCAGGTTAATCAAAGTACGCGCATTCAAATTAGGCGAGCTTAGTGGAAATGTGAATGCCGCAAAAACTCAGATGGATAAGATTTTCTTTGAGTCAAGTCAGGAAGTTTCTGAATTAAGAAAAAAGCTCGAACGTGATATGCTTGCAGAGAATAGAAATCAGATGTTAAAAGTTTGGGAAAATAAAGTAGCTGAACTTTTAATTAGTACTCCTGAGGTGGGAATAGAAGATCGGGTGGGCAAATGGCAGATCGGGATATATGCCGGAATCGGGACGAGTTTTTTTAATGGTGATACAAAAAAGTTTTTTAAAAATGCCACCGGTCTGAATTTTGGAATGGAAGCTGATGTGAAAAGATCAAGATTTGCGCTGGATTTATTATTGGGTTTTAACAAAACGAAAATTGGTCTGGAAAAAGACGGTGAATGGCCATCGGGAATGAAAACAACTTTTGCCGGGATTGAATTGTCTTATGGGTATAAATTTCAAAAAAATAAGTGGTTGCTTGTACCCTATGCCGGCCTGGGACTTAATGAATTTGCCCCAAGAAAGACTCAGGAAGGGGATAAGCGCGATATTGTTGGTTACAGTCCGATGATAGGGATTGAGGTCAACCGTGATTTCAAAAACCTGAACGATCCGGATGAGAAAGTCCGTTTCTTTTACAAATGCAAACTTTCGCTAAACCCTTCCAATTTGATAAGGGATTATGGCGGCACCCAGGTTAATTTAAAATTTGCGGTGGGTTTCGATGTTTCCCGCGTGCGAAAAATGCTGGTTTACAAAAACTGATTTAATGCTATAATTCCCTGATCCAGATATTACGAAAACGAACACGGCTGCTGTGTTCCTGCAAACGCAGCGGGAGCTTGTTTTCGTGGTACGAATAGCTCGGATAACCCAGGTAAACCATCGGGCCTTTTATTTCTGCATGATTCAGGATCAGAACATGATTGTGAAAAACGGTCAGGTAGCCCGGCGTTTTCAATATTTTATCTTCATTAAAAACCGGAGCATTAAAAACGATATCAAAACTTTGCCAGGTCTGGGGTTGTGATGATGCGTTTACGAGTGGAATCTGCTGTTTGTAAATGCTTCCCGCTTGTCCGTTATAATAAATTCTTGTATCGTAATTATATGACTCATAGATCTGTAACTCATATAAGCCCATTAAAAAGACACCGCTGTTACCCCGGTTGTTGCTTTTGTCTTCTTTTGGATCAGGCGTTTTCCATTCGATGTGAAGCTGTACACTTCCGTATTTTTGCTTTGTCTCAATATCCGTAGTTTTCGGTACTATCGTAAGTTCATGATTCGTTGTGCTCCATTTCACGGGATCGCCATTCAGGTGTTGCCACTTGTCCAGATCTTTTTCATCTCTATACAAAACAATAGCATCCGACGGCGGTACCCCATAGACTGCCGGCGTGACGAGCGGAGGCTTCACCGACCAGTCCTCTGTCGCCGACGCGGGTGGCAGCGCCTGCTCCTTTGCATTCTGAGCAAAAGCCAGGGGAGAAAGGATAAAAAATAGCACTGTTTGCAGCAATGTAAAGACTTTCATAGTAGTTTGGAATTTGTGATTTAGCATATCTTTCTGGTAAAGAAATTTGATCTGAAATCTACCATTATCTGATTTTCATTATTCCTTTCATCACAAAAGAGTGACCCGGGAAACTGCATATAAACGGATAATCACCCGGTGTGGGAGCAGTAAAATAAATGGTCTGTGATGTTTCCGGCTGGATCAGACAAGTATGAAAAAGTACCTCTTTGGTCAATGGAATATAACCCGCATTGGTACCATTCAAGCCCATGTCCATCGCGAGCTGACCTACAGAATCACCTTTCCCGGGTGTAGTTATCACCAGGTTATGAAGCATGTCATCGTTGTTATTGAAGACAAGTTTTACTTTGGCACCAGCCTTTACTTCCAGCACTTCCTTGTCAAATTTAAGTCCCGGTTTTGTTGCCATGATAATGGTTATATCCGGGTTGCTCCAATCTGCCGGCTGCTCATGTACGGACTTGGCGGGGTTATCTGCGCACCCGGATGTTTGCGCTGCTGTATGGTCATGAGCCATTTCGTGATGCGCGTGATTACTTCCTTCCGGAAAGCTGTTGATGGTGTAATAAGCCTGCGGATGTAAAATCACTTCCCCGTCTGTCGCAGTCAGATTTTCTACTTTCAGTTCATGAATATAACCTGCTCTTAATCCGCTGACATCCAGTTTTACCTTGAAACCATCATTGGAAACTTCCGCCTTGCGTACACTGCAATTTCCTGAATTAATAACCGGGCTGCCGTATTTTTTGTGATAGCTGTAAGTGAAACCCGTCATTTTATAATTCGCAATGTCGCTGGCAAGTTTCTTGTCGACCGGTTTGGTAAATTCAAGTTCAAAACCTTCCGTGGTGATACGCATGGCTTTTATTTCCATCGGCGTTTTTCCATCCCATTGCAGCCGTTGCAGTCCGAATAAATCTTTTCCTGTTGATGCCCAGCCACGGCTTGTCATGCCCACAAATAGGGAGTTGTCGCTGCCCCAGGCCATGCGCAGAATACCGGAAGAAAAGCCTTCCCGGAAAGGAAAACAAGCTCCCTGATACTGCCCGTTCACCTGTTCGAGAAACGCCCTCATGATCTTGCTATGCCCCTGATCGCCTACCAGCAGCTGACCTTCAAAAGGACCGAACTGATCTGTATTGATGGATAAAATGGCTGAGGTGGAAATGCCCATAACCGTATGCGGAAACCAGATGGAAGGAACTTTGAAATGTGGCTTTCCCTTGGCGTAATCGTACAGAATTCCGGCGGAATCCGGGAAAGAAGATCGTTTCAGATCAAGCGGAGAATTCGGCTCGCCAGACCAGCGGAGCCCTGCCGGATGGCCTGCGAAATCTCCTGATGTTAAATGCGTGATACGGCCTGATCCTATCCAGTCGCCCTGATTTTCAGCGAGAAAAATATCTCCTTTGTTATTCAATCCAAAAGCGGCAGGTGAGCGCATACCAGTTGCAAACGGCGTCATTTTGCCATCATCTGTGATTTTTAACATCCAGCCACGCCACTTGGTCAGGCTTTCACCGCGACCAACCCAGGAAAGGTTAAGCGTAACCAGCATATCCCCGTTTGGCAAAATAAGCGGACCGTAAGAGTATTCATGGTAGTTTCCCGAAATTGGCCAGGAATATACCGTATGAAAAGAGTCCGCAACACCATCATGATCGGTGTCTGTTATTCTGGTTAATTCAGATCGTTGAGTCGTGTAAAAAGCGCCTTTTTTATAGGCCAGCCACAAAGGTTCGTGCAAACCGGTGGCGAAAAGCGAATATTTCGGAAGCTTGTTTTTCTTTTGATAAGGATCGTCAATCAGCCATATTTCTCCTCGCCGGGTGGCTACGCCAAGTTTGTCATCCGCGGTAAAAGCGAGTCCGCCAACTTCCAGCATTACGGAATCAGGGATCGGTACATTGGTTCGTTTATAAAATCGATTTTCGTTGGTTGAAATATTATTTTGCGCCACTGACTTGCCTGAAAGGAAAATAAACAGAGTCAAAAGAAGAATAACATAGCAGGAGTCCGTTTTTGAATGCTTAAATCCGATGCGCATTGTACTGATTTTTAAAATAGTTACCATATCATGTCATACTTAATCGTTACCGGTTCTTTTTGCGGAGCCAGTGTAATATATAATTTGTCACCCTGTAATCCGTGTGCAACAGAAACCTTTAATCCCCTCGCTTCCAGATTACTTATGTAGTAATTTTTATCGTCAATCGTAAAGCTTCCGTCGTCAAGTTTTTCAAGAGTTTTGCCTTCGCCGAGCAGACAATAATATTGCTCCGAAGGATTGGTGATTTTTAACACGCGTGTCAATCCGCTTTTTTCATTGTTCGGATAAATCAGATCTTCTACGGAAGTGGCACCGAGTGCATAGTAAAACTGTGGGAAACCTTCGCTGTTTAACCGGTAGCCCCGATTTTGATATACGCCTTCGGGAAGTAGGACAGAGTCAGGCCAGGACTGGTTTTCATATAAATGTTTTGAAAGCAAAGGTTTTTGCGAGAGATTCAGTTTGGCTCCCAACGGTATTTCCAGCTGCTTTTCCCCACGTTCCGTCCACATATTGGATACGTCGATATATTTCCCATGCCAAACAGCACTCAGCGCATAGTTTTTCATATCATAAGCGTAGTTCAAACCGTCAGAACCGGTATTGCCTGGTATTCCCACGGCGGCAATATAAGGATTGACCATGCCGTTTAGCAGCATAAATCCACGTTGTAAAACAGGTTTATTATTTACCTTATTTTCCAAAGGATCAAACTTTTCACTCAGCCTCACGGAAGCCATAGTAGTTAAAGAACGCCATGGAATTTTTGGTCCTTCGTAGTGTATGACAAGGCATTCATCGGAATTGGAATACACCACCTTGAAGGGATATTTTCCTTTCTTTAAGGTTTTCTCTGCATAAAAAGGTTTTTCAAAATCGCGTGAGCCACGGTTTTCCACCATTAATTTCCCATCGATAAAAAGCCATGCACCACCGCCAGCAGTAAGCCTGAATAAATAATTCCCGTCTGCCGGAATGTCGGCTATTCCTTCAAAAACCAACTGTGATTTACGATCTCCAACCCGGTGAGAAAGTGTATCGGTATGTCCTGTTCGTTTCGGTTTTAAAGTTTTGAGCGTGTCCACTGTTTTGTGAAGACCGTTATAAACTGCAAAACGAATATCAGACAGCCGGATCTCTTCTTTTTTATACACCTTGTATCGGATATTTCTGATGGCGAATGATGTGTTTTTTCCTTTTAGGGCTGTGCCTGCATTTCCTTTTTCGTCTTTTAAAGTACGTTCCCGATCCGGGTATAAATTTGGAAGTGTCCGGATCGGCTGGTTGTTTATAAGGATTTCCTCAAACCTTGCATCCTGGATTTTTCTGCCATTTGCATCAAAAACCGGCGCTTTGAATTGAATACTCAGATGTTGCCAAAGTCCGGGTGCTTTAATCGCGCTGCTGTTTTTTTTAAGCCACGAGTCTGTTATTTCAACTTTGTATTTCCCATGTAACAGCACTTCAAAGGAGGCTGATTTAGATAAAAGGAAATCCATATCCAAATCGATATCACCATGAACCAGCTTGGTTTGTATGGTTTTGCTTCCTTTTTGTTTTGGTAAATAAACCAGAATTCCTTTTCCTTTTTTTACTAACAGGTCTTGCGGTTTATTTCGGTTTGCGGAAATATTAGCTGCCAATACCCAGTTTCCGCCTTTTATGTGCTCAAACTGACTTAAATCCTGAAAAATAAGTGTGTCGGGTTTAAGCGAGGGAATTGATTGACTCTTAACTTTTTCAGTAAATAAGAGTATGAAAGGGATAAGCCAGCAGGCAAATGAAGATTTTAAGCGTACCATAAGAAAATAAACAGACTATGGGTAGATAGCAATAACAGCACAATGATATCATTTAATTTTTAATTATTTTCTTTTACTTTCTAAAATTTGCTTTTGTTAATTAAAATTAATCTATTTGTATCGTTGATATGTATATTTTTGACGTTATGTACTTAGTTAATTGTTTTCCCTTTATTTTTAGGTAAAAAACAAAAGGAACTACAAACAATATAAAAGATGCTCGCAAATCAACGAAGAGATAAAATACTCGAATTATTAAAGGAAGACGGATCGGCAAAAGTGATTGATCTGGCCAAATTGTTTAAAGTGACAGAGGTAACCATCCGTCAGGATCTGGATAAGCTGGAAAAAGACGGATTGGTAATTAAGGAACATGGTGGCGCATTTTTAAAGAATGTAGAAGATCAGGTCCGTAATTTTTCTCTGGCAAATCAGGAACATCTCGATAAGAAGGAACTGATCGCTATCAAGAGCCTGGAATTCATAGAAAACGGTGATACGATTATCCTGGATTCAGGTTCTACAACCACGGAAATTGCGAAAAAACTACGTGGAAGTAACCGGCATTTAACCGTGATAACCAATGCATTGAATATTGCATTATTACTGGGGGCAGAAACAGGAATTGAAGTGATCATGACGGGAGGCGAGTTTAAGCCGCCAACATTATCACTAACAGGACAAAAGGCCGCCGATTTTTTCAAAGGTCTGAATGTGCAAAAGCTTTTTCTGGCAACAGCCGGATTGTCGTTGAAGTCGGGTTTGACTTATCCGAGTATCAGCGATCTGGTAGTGAAAAAGGCCATGATCGATGCGGCTGATACGACGTATCTGGTGGCTGATTCCACAAAAGTTGGGAAAAGTGCTTTTGCAAGTTTGGGAGCATTGTCGCTGATCGATTACATCATTACCGATGCGGGTGTGGAAGAAAAACATAAACAGCTTTTCAGTGGTAATGATATTGAATTGATCATTGCAGGATAGCGCAACAGGAAATAGAAAAATATTGCGAATTACAGCAACTAATAACCATGGGCGAAATAGGAAGTTTAGGCGTGATTATCGGAAACAGGGACTTTTTTCCTGACAGATTGGTGGCGGAAGCGAGAGTGGAAATCATTGAATTGTTTAAAAAACTGAATATCAAACCGATATTACTGGATACAAACGATACAAAACTCGGTGGTGTTGAGTCATTTCAGGATGCGCAAAAATGCGCCGCCTTGTTCAGACAGCATCGTGATGAAATAATAGGTGTGCTTGTTGTGCTGCCCAATTTTGGAGACGAACGCGGCATTGCTGAAACGCTTAAACTGGCGGAACTGAATGTGCCTGTGCTGGTGCAGGGTTATCCGGATGATCTGGACAAACTCGATGTTGCAAGAAGAAGGGATTCCTGGTGCGGGAAGATTTCTGCCTGCAATAATCTTTACCAGTTTGGGATCAAATATACACTTACTACCAAACATGTAGTGCATCCGACAGATTCTGTTTTTATAAAAGATCTGGTGGATTTCCTGGGGGTTTGCCGGGTAACAAGAGGGCTGCGCAAAGTTCGGATCGGTGCCATCGGAGCGCGACCGGGAGGTTTTAATACCGTCCGTTACAGTGAGAAAATCTTGCAGCGAAATGGCATCTCTGTCGTGACCGTTGACCTTTCCGAGATATTAGGCAATGCAAATAAACTGACCAAACACGATACCAGCGTACAGGAAAGGATTCAGAAAATCAGGGATTATGCGCCGATTGGACGTACGCCGGATGAATCTTTGATACAAATGGCGAAACTGGATGTAGCACTGACAGATTTTGTACAATTGCACGCCCTGGATGCTACGGCCATTCAATGCTGGACGTCGATTCAGCAAAATTATGGCTGTAATGTTTGTACCAGCATGAGTATCATGAGCGAAAACATGCTGCCAAGCGGATGTGAAGTGGATGTCACGGGTACATTGAGTATGTATGCGTTGCAGCTTGCATCGGGCTCTCCAAGCGCGCTGGTCGACTGGAACAACAATTATGCTAATGACGACAACAAATGCGTGCTTTTCCATTGCGGAAACTGGGCAAAATCATTTTTGCCGGATATTGAAATAAGTACAGCACCCATTTTGGGAACTTCCGTAGGAGAAGAAAATACTTATGGCGCGTTATCGGGCAGGACACCGGCATCTCCGTTAACTTTTGGCAGGATCAGTACCGACGATCCGAAAGGAATTATGAAAGCCTATATCGGTGAAGGTAGATTGACAGATGACACGCTGAAAACGTTTGGAAACCGTGCCGTTGCGCAGATTCCGAATCTTCAGGGACTGATGCAATACATTTGTCGCAATGGTTTTGAGCATCATGTGGTTATGAACGCTTCAAAAACGGCTGGCATTTTGAAAGAGGCATTTGAAAATTATATGGGCTGGGAAGTTCAGAGTTTTACCGAGCCGATAGAAAAGAACAGCGATAACGCTTGCGCCAATCAGGAACTGGCAGGGCAATACTAATACAGTCCAAACGACTTACTACCTAAACCGCGGGCTCGTCCCGCGTGATAATTCAAGAAGCAATGTCAGAACAGGAATTGGCACACAAGTCGGTCGAATACCGCAGAAAAATACTCAAATACATCGTCAAGGCAAACGCGGGGCATACCGGCGGAAGTTTATCCTGTATTGATATTTTAAACGTTCTTTACAACCATACGCTGAATGTTGATGCAGACGATTTCGGTTCGCCGGATCGCGACCGCTACATTCAAAGCAAAGGCCATACCGTAGAGGCGTTGTATGTGGTGCTTGCTTCCCGTGGCTTCTTTCCTGAGTCGGATCTTGAAACATTATGTAAATATAGATCCCATTACATCGGCCATCCGACACGTAAAGTGCACGGCGTGGAGCAGAACACCGGTGCTTTGGGTCACGGTTTGTCGTTAAGTGTTGGTACCGCGATCGCCGGGAAACTGGATAAAAAAAATTACCGGGTTTTCACCTTGCTTGGTGACGGGGAATTACCGGAAGGTTCCAACTGGGAAGCTGCGCTGTCAGCCGCTCATTATAAACTGGATAACCTCTGTGCCATTCTCGATAAAAACAATTTACAAATTACAGGTCCTACGGCAGATGTTTGTAATACAGATCCGGTTGACAAGAAATTTGAAGCTTTTGGCTGGGAGGTGCGCCACGTGGACGGACATGATCTGAAACAACTGAAAGAAACTTTTGACACGCTCCCTTTTGCCGAAGGAAAACCAAGTATGATTATCGCGCATACGGTGAAGGGAAAAGGAGTGAGTTATATGGAAAATCAGCTCAAATGGCATCATGGCGTTCCAAATCAGAAGCAATACGCGGAAGCGTTGGAGGAGTTGGATTTGCAGGATGAAAATATTTAAATACCTGCTGCCGAAGGTATAGTGTTAATTAATAAACCGTATTCAACGTGGACGCAACCATTGAGAACATAGCTGTGACTAATAAAGCCAATCTGGAAGTTTTTTCGGCCACACTTCAAAAATTAGCCCGTCATGACCGGGATATCATTGTAGTGACGAGCGACTCGCGCGGATCCGGAAAACTGGTGCCTTTCGGACAATCGTTTCCGGATCAGATCGTGGAAGTTGGTATTGCGGAGCAGAATCTTGTGGGTGTTGCAGCCGGACTGGCATCTGCCGGGAAAAAAGCATTTGCTGTATCGCCTGCCTGTTTTCTTACTGCAAGGGCGCTGGAACAAATCAAAAATGATGTCGCTTATTCTAATAACAGCGTGAAACTGATCGGAATAAGTGCAGGTGTAAGTTATGGTGCATTAGGGTCCACACACCACAGTCTTCATGACTTTGCAGTGCTTCGAACGATCAATAATCTGATAATCGTTGCACCGGCTGACAATTTTGAGACAGAGCAGGCTATCCGGCTCGCCGCAGAAACCAATTTGCCGGTTTATATAAGATTTGGAAAAAAAACGATGCCACTGCTTTCAATGGAGGAAACCACGTTTGAATTCGGTAAAGGGCGCATAGTCAGGGATGGAAATGACTTGGTTATTATTGCAACAGGTGAGACGGTCGCACCAGCTTTGCAGGCAGCCGAAAAGTTGCAAAAGGAATCAGGTATCGGATCCACAGTGGTAAGTATGCACACGATTAAACCACTGGATTATAATTTAATAGCGAAAGTGGCAGCAGATGGAAAGCCCATCTTAACCATTGAAGAACATAGTGTATATGGAGGCCTGGGTGAAGCCTGTGCATCGTTTTTAATGGAAAATAATTACCACAATAAGTTTAAAATAATGGGTTTACCTGATGAATATACCGTGACAGGTTCGCAGCAAGAAATCCTGGGCCATTATGGCATTTCAGAGGACGGAATCGCCCTGGCAGCACTCAAATTATGTAAGGGTTAATTAAGAAACTTTCAGTCACATCATCAGTAAGAGTCTATTATAAACCAGATTCCATGCGGTTAACTACGATTTTTCTTGTGCTTTTAGCAAACCTGGCCTGTGTGTTTTGTCATGCGCAGGAAATCGCTGCTAAGAAAAGGGTTCTGGTGCTTACCGACATTGAAAATGAACCGGATGATACACAATCACTGATCCGTTTTTTAACCTATTCCAATCAGTGGGATGTTGAGGGCTTGGTGGCTACTACTTCGGTTCATCAAAAAAATAAAATTGCCGTCAGCAAAATAAAAGAGATTGTCGGTGCTTATGGAAAAGTTCGTCAAAATCTTTTGCTTCATGAAAAAGGATATCCAGAAACAGCCTATTTACTTGGCATAACCAAGGCTGGTTATCCGGAGTTTGGAATGAATGCGCTTGGAAAAGGGAAAGATTCGGAAGGATCTGACTGGATTATTTCAGTGGTTGATAAAAAAGATGACAGGCCGGTTTGGATTCCGGTTTGGGGTGGAGCGAATTGTCTTGCCCAGGCTTTATGGAAGGTGAGCACGACGCGCTCGCCGGAAGATCTTAAAAAATTCATTGCGAAAATAAGAGTGTATTCCATTTCAGATCAGGATGATACAGGTCCTTGGCTTCGTAAAACTTTTCCTGATTTATTTTTTGTTGCCAGTCCGGGTTATCACGCAGCCGGAGCGTATCACTATGCCACCTGGTCGGGAATTAGCGGAGATAAATTTCACGGCAGGTTTTCAGGTGCTGATTTTGAGATCGTAGACAATCCCTGGCTGGATGAAAATGTACGTAATCACGGACCGTTGGGTGCCGAATATCCATTCACGAAATTTTTGATGGAAGGCGATACACCTTCATTTTTAGGTCTGATCGATAACGGACTGAATGATGCTGAAAAGCCAAATTTCGGAGGGTGGGGAGGAAGGTACGAGTTTTACACGCCCCGGACTCAAAAGTGGTTTTACGAACCGGAAACGCGTCCTCTGTGGACAGATGCAGTAGATGAAGTAGCCGGAAAAGACGGCAGTTTTCAAACGAGCAATAAGGCAACGATCTGGCGATGGAGATCTGCTTTTCAGAATGATTTTGCCGCGCGTATGGATTGGACGATCAAATCGTATAAGGAGGCGAATCATCCGCCAGTGGCTGTTTTGAAACATACGAATTTACTAACTGCAAAAAGCGGCGAAACAGTTAAGCTAAGTGCGGAAGGTTCGAATGATCCCGATGGAAATACACTTTCTTATCAATGGATTTATTATGCCGAACCCGGAAGTTATCCCGGAAAAGAGCCTCTGGTTTTTAATACGAATACAGCGATCATTGCAGTTTTTACAGCGCCAAAGGTCAGCAAGCCTGAAACAGTCCATATTGTACTCGCCGTCACCGACAATGGAAAACCTGCCCTGACCCGGTATCAGCGGGTCATCGTTACGGTATATCCTGATTAGTCATTTTCCGGTTATCAGATGTTTAAACACAGATAGCCAATTATATTAAATCAATCCTCAAATTTTCCGGAATGAGATTTAAATACCCATATAGCATAGCGTTAATCCTTGTCTTTTTTGGGGTTGCATTAATCCGTTGTAAAACAAGACAAAGCGCAGATGAGCCAAAAAAAATAGCCATTGTTGTGTCAACGCTGAACAATCCCTGGTTCGTTTTTTTGGCTGAAAGAGCCGCTGCCAAAGCAAAAGAATTGGGTTATGAATCCAAGGTATTTGATTCTCAGAACAACACCTCTCTGGAAACCGATCATTTTGAAAATGCTATTTCTTCGGGCTACGACGCCGTTTTATTTAATCCTACAGATGCCGACGGTTCCGTTGTAAATGTAAAGAATGCAACTGCAGCGGGAGTTCCTGTATTTTGTATGGACAGGGAGATCAATTCAAATGAAGCAGCTACTTCCCAGATACTCTCCGACAGTTACTCGGGCTGTGTCACCATTGCAAAGTATTTTGCGGAAACGCTGAATAAGAAGGGGAAATATGTCGAATTGTTGGGTTTAGTCGGTGATAACAATACCTGGAACCGTTCAAAGGGGTTTCACAGTGTAGTGGATCAGTATCCCGGGTTAAAAATGGTGGCGCAGCAGAGCGCTGATTTTGAGAGAAATAAAGCGATGGAAGTGCTTGAATCCATATTGCAGGCCAACCCTGATATCGATGCTGTTTTCTGCGGAAACGATGCCATGGCAATGGGTGCATATCAGGCATTGGTGGCTTCGGGTAAAGCGGAAAAGGTTAAAGTTTTTGGTTTTGATGGTGCCGAAGATGTGGTGAAATCTATTCAGGAAGGAAAAATAATGGCCACAGGAATGCAGTTTCCCGAAATTATGGCGCAAACTGCGGCGACCATGGCTGACGAATATTTCAGGGGTGAGCGTGATTTTCCAAAAAAAATGCCGGTGGCTGTGGAGATAGTCAAAAAAGATAATGTTGAAAACTACGCAGCTTACGGTAAGAAGTGATGAAAAGAACCATGAAATATATCGCCTCACTTTTATTGGTTGCAGTTGTAGTTTATAACTCAGTGTACTTCAAAAAGCTGAATGAGGTGAAAGCCGAAGCTGCCGGTTTTAACGCAGCGAATTACGCCAGGGAATTCTGGAACAAAAAGTTACCGGAACATACCGGCAAAGCCATAGAAATCGGGCAGCTTTTGGCTTTATTTCAAACAGATAAAGAAAAGGCATTTGCCGACTATTCCCATGCTCTGGGAATAGGAAACGTAAAGTATTTTCTGGTGAAAGGCAGTGGCATTGTTCAGTCCGTGGATGAAAATCAGGTGTCAGTCAGGATTGAATCTGAGAAGGAAAAACCGGAAGTTTTTATAGCAACAGAATATGTTTTTGGAAATGCGGTCCGTGATGCTTCAGGAGAAATTGACATTAATGAATTTACCAATTCCATGGATTTTAACAACGTGTCAGCCGAAATTAATAAAATAATCCGGCAGAAAGTGATACCGCCCTTTCGGGCACAGGTTAAAAAAGGAGACCGGATATCATTTTCCGGTGCAATAGAATTGAATAAGGAACATTTGAGCACCAGGTCTATTGAAGTCATCCCGATTGATCTGAGGATCATAAAAGAATAACTGTCAACCGGAATACCGGATCATGTCAATGATGTATCAGCCATGTTAGTAGTAGAGAAAATTACCAAACGATTTCCGGGTGTACTTGCATTGGAAAATGTAAGTATGACACTACAGGCTGGGAAAGTTACTGCTTTGATCGGTGAAAACGGAGCTGGAAAGTCTACAGTGATGAAAGTGCTTTCAGGCATTTATCAGGATTACGAAGGGAGAATTATATTTAAGGATCAGATTGTAAGGTTTTCAAGTCCTAAGGACGCACAGGAGCAAGGAATTGCGATTATACATCAGGAACTTAACCTGATACCTTATTTAAGTATTACTGAAAATATTTTTCTTGGCCGGGAGCTGATCACGCAATACGGTACACTCGATAAGAAAAAGATGAAAGCGCGTACGCAGGAATTGCTGGATAAATTAAAATTATCAGTAAAGCCTGATGATCTGGTGGCAAAGCTGAAAGTGGGACAGCAGCAGGTTGTGGAAATCGCCAAGTCACTGCTTACTGATTCGGAAGTTATCATCATGGACGAGCCGACTTCTGCCATTACCGAAACTGAGGTGGAAGTACTTTTCGGGATCATTGATGACCTCAGGAAACAGAACAAAGCAATCGTTTATGTTTCTCATAAACTGGATGAGTTGTTTCGGATTGCCGACAATTATGTTGTACTGCGTGACGGAAAATCCATTGAATCAGGTGAGATGAAAGGTATAACACAGGATATGTTGATCCAGAAAATGGTGGGACGAAGTATTCAGGTACAGCGTAAACCGGAATCTGTTTCTCAGCAGGAGAACCTGATCACCGTAAAACGCCTTTTCTTAAAACATCCCGTCCGGATAAAGGAAGACCTGTTGAAAAATATTTCATTCTCGGTTCAAAAAGGAGAGATAGTAGGGATTTTTGGACTGATGGGGGCGGGCAGGACCGAGCTTCTGGAAACCATTTTTGGTCTTCATCCTTTCGCTTCAAAAAGTGAAATACATATAGAAAATAGCAGAATAATCATTAATTCACCGTCCGATGCTATCAAGGCCGGCCTGGCCCTTGTGCCTGAAGACCGTAAAAAGGACGGTTTGGTTTTGGGTATGGATGTGAAAACCAATATCTGCCTTACAACACTGGCGGATCTTGAAAAAGGCGGATTTTTGAGTAATCTGAAAGAAAGCCTGCTGTCAAAAAAATATATTGAAGAACTGAAAATCAAAACTTCATCATCCGATCAAAAGGCCAAAAATTTAAGTGGCGGAAATCAACAGAAAATCGTTCTTGCAAAATGGCTTGCCACAAAACCTAAATTGCTTTTATTGGATGAGCCGACACGGGGCATTGATATCCATGCTAAAAGTGAAATTTATAAACTGATCCTGAACCTTGCCGATACGGGTTTAGGAATCGTTTTTGTTTCATCTGAGCTGCCAGAAATCCTTGCCGTTTCGGATAGGATCCTGGTTATGGCGGAAGGTGCAATCACTGCCGAATTTTCTTCAAAAGAAGCCACCGAAGATGCTATCCTGAAAGCTGCAATTCCTAAATCTGTTTACGAAAACCAACTATGAATTTACAAACTTACCGGGCAAATCTAATTCGTTTCCAGTCACTCATTGCTTTATTTATTCTGTGTCTGGCGCTTAGTATTTTGTCCGATAAATTCCTGACTGTTTCAAATGCCTGGAATGTGATGAGGCAAATTTCTGTCAATATTTGCATATCCACCGGGATGACACTCATCGTTCTTACAGCTGGCATTGACCTTTCAGTTGGCTCGGTTCTGGCGCTTTGCGGAGCTATAACAGCGGGATTGCTAAAAAACGGCATTGAGATTCCCTCCGGTAATTTATACATCGGTTTTACGCTTTTAGGATCTGTACTTGCGGGAATTTTAACCGGTTCATTTCTTGGTGCATTTAACGGCTGGACAATTACGAAATTCAAAGTACCACCTTTTGTTGCCACATTGGCCATGCTGACGATCGCCCGCGGACTTACCATGTTATGGACGCAGGGTTTTCCGATTAGCGGACTAGGAGACACGTTTTTATACTTCGGTACTGGTTGGTTATTAGGTATTCCGGTACCCGTCTGGATATCAGGAATCATTGTTTTGATAGCCGTGCTCATCACGAACAAAACAAGACTTGGAAGATATATTTATGCAATAGGAGGCAATGAAAGTGCCTCAAAATTATCAGGAATTGACGTCAACCGGGTTAAGATTATCGTGTACACCATTGCCGGAGCGCTGGCTGCGGTAGGTGGCCTGCTGGTCACGTCCCGTCTGGATTCTGCACAACCGAATGCGGGAATGAGCTATGAGCTGGATTCCATTGCAGCCGTTGTGATTGGAGGAACTTCGTTGTCCGGTGGACGTGGAAGCATCCTGGGAACGGTGCAGGGCGCTATCATTATTGGTGTTTTAAATAACGGACTAATATTGCTCAATGTTTCTCCGTTCTGGCAACAGGTGGTAAAAGGCTTGGTTATTTTACTGGCTGTTATTATTGATAAGGCAAATTCAAAAAACGATTGATAATTTTCTGACCGCCTTCTGTTACTGAAACAGTGACCGTCATTCAACATACCCTGGGGTGGAAACCAGTAACGGGCGCATGCATCTTTCGCTGGTAGACTCCCCAACTTTTGACTTTAAGTACCCCTTTTCTTCAAGTCTTTTTAAAGATAATTGCAGGGGGGCAACACTACTGTCCGCTCAAGCCTAATTAATCTCAAAGTCTTTTTTAATAGATACACCATAAGCATCACCATGCAGTACCGCCACTGCATGGGTAACCATTAAAATATTGCAAACTCAATAAAACTTTTACATTTATTAGTCTCAGAGATTGGGGAATACGGAGCCGTTGACCATCTTAATTCGGGAATTAAGATCATGTCATTTCGGATTGAATTGACGAGTATAAATGATTGACTGGTAGTTGTGTAACTTATGAAATAAAAGAATAGGTTGGTAGTCAATCTGCCACGGAATCTAGTGGTCAAGTCATCCGAATTCTCCATTCTGACGACCAAATGTTTGATGAAAATTTAGCTGCACATGTTAAAGCCTTGTTCTACTTTGAGAATTCAGGGTGCGACGTTTCTCAGGCCAGGCTATCGTTTAAAGAGAATTTGTCATCAAAAACACTGGGTCCAGTCATTGGTTCAGATGGTCGAAAATTTACAGTTATGTGCAGAAGTGCCAGATCAGGCCTTCTATTTTTGGGAGCATATGCATGGTTACATCTTCGAAAAAGTGAAATTAAACTATATATTTTAACTGGTTCTATTTTCACTGACTGTAAGATTTGTGAGAGCACAGAGGATCTTGACGGTGCGAATTCCATATTTTGGGTAATTAGGAGAGAGGCTGATCTAAATTATCCAAATTTGGAGAGTTACTTAAATCGGACAATGACGTTAAAAAAATGCAGTTAATTTACAGAATGGATGCAGGTCAATATAAGTCCATTTTTGAAACATTTGGATCAGATTCATTAGCTGTCCGAACTGGCGGCGTAATTGACGACGAAATATGAGTGGTATTTCAATAAGTCAACATACCAAGTTCTTTGATTGGCAAATCGAAAAGATAGAAAAAGACCGACTAAGATATTTGAAATCGATGGTTTTGGATTTAAGAAAGAACGATCGACTGTATATCGGCAAGATATGGGGTTACGATACTTCCAGAGGATCTTTAATCATAAGGTTTCGCAAGGGAGATTTACCTCGCTTAAAAAGTCCTTTTTCGATGTGTTACGTCAAAAGTTCTGCTGGTACTACGAGTTATATACTAAAATTTACTTAAGTGAGGTGATTGTCGTGGATGCATACAGTGTAAAAATGAATTTTACGTTTGTACGGGATGATAATTGGATCTAGCAGGTGAACCTTGCGTGGATTTATGCCAATAGGATAGTCTTTACAGAAAATGGTTAATCCGAGATATGTATATTTATGATTATTATGGAGAATCAAATCGAAATATACCAAAGTGCCGACGGACGTACTCTGATCGAAGTGAAGTTTGAGGAGGAAACGGTTTGGCTTTCGCAAGAGCAAATTGGTAAGCTGTTTTCACGTGACCGTAGCGTTATAACCAAGCACTTAGGCAATGTCTTCAAGGAAAATGAATTGGACGAAAAAAGCAATGTGCAAATTTTGCACATTGCTAATTCAGACAGACCGGTCAAATACTATAATCTGGATGTAATAATTTCAGTGGGGTACCGGGTAAAGTCCACACAGGGGGCAAAGTTTCGTCAATGGGCAACACAGCGCTTGAAGGATTATTTAATCCAAGGGTATGCGATCAATGAACAACGTCTCGCTCAGAAACAGCAACAGGTGCAAACATTGAAAGACGGTATTCGGATTTTAGGCAGGGCGATAGAAAGTAAAATCATTGATACTGATTTTGCATGGCTGAGCCAGTTTGCAAAGGGATTGGAATTATTGGACGATTACGATCATGAAGAGCTAGACCGTAAAGGAATTAGCACCAGACAGGCAATTTATCCGGAGCTATCCGATTACCAGCAAATCGTTGAAATCATGAAAGCCGATTTTGACTCTGATGTATTTGGCAAGGAAAAGGACGGGAGCTTTCAAAGTGCAGTAATACAAATCGGCAAGGGCTTTGGTGACATAGATTTCTACCCTTCAATAGAAGAGAAAGCAGCTACATTACTGTATCTCATTATAAAAAATCATGGTTTTGTAGACGGTAATAAGCGGATTGCCGCTGCATGTTTTTTGTTGTTTTTAGAAAGAAATTCCCTTTTACAGTCTGGGTCTGGAGAGCCAATAATTAGTAACGAAGCACTTGCCAGCCTCACCTTATTTGCCGCCGCCAGCAAACCGGAGGAGATGGAAACGGTGAAAAAATTGGTTGTCAGTGTACTGAATAGAAATCAGTAGTTACATTTTGTCCAGCAGATCGCTGTGAGTTTTTGGGAGAAATAACCAGGGAAATTATGGGAGAAATTAATAAAATTTGAAATTTTGTTACCCATTTGTAACCTGAGTCAAATTTATGACATGTAAAATATTGATAAATAGCTCGTTGGGTGATTTGGCTACTTTCTTTAGCGGGAAGTAGATATTAGTAATTCGTCCGATTCGTGCCCAGAAATGTAAGGACTTTTCGCCGAAATCAATATGCCCGTACTTTCACAGGAATATCTAGTTGCAAAATTGAAAGAGCAAACATATGATAGAAAAACTTTGGGAATAGCAAGTCTGATAATGCGGCCTTCTTCCATACAAAGCAAAAACAGCTTATCTTAACGAGTCGGCTGGTTTCATGTCTATCCTCCTTACCATTCTGTTAGAACAAGTACTGCACGACAGCATCATCCTAGTTGCTTTGATTATGCTGGTTCAAAAAGCCATATCTTTCCGGACCACCTCAAAATTGATTAATGTTGTACTAATCTCTAAAATTATGGCTCAGGTAGTAGGTTCAGATAATGTTTTTTCCAAACATTTTTGAAACTAACGAATGAGAATTTGATGCTTAAGTCTAATTTCGATTTAAAGGCATTGTGTGATAGACTGCAGGCGTCAATGATAGAGGTTTTTCTTACAAATTGGCAAAAAGCCTAAAAACCTATGGTGCTTTTCGCACTTTCTTTTAATTTGACCCTACATTCCATGCATTTATCCCACAATAAGGTCTTCCAAATTGGAAGTTGCCGCAGTTATCCATTTCAAAAAAGTTAAAACCTTGAAACAAGCTTGACTACGAAATTTCTCCCGGGGTTGTGAATACCGGATGCAAAAACACGGTAATTGCGATCCAGAATATTTTCAACGGCCACATGCAGATTCAAATTCCGGTGAACGGCCCATCTTGCGCTGGCATTAAGGGTCATACTTGCTGCGAGGGAGTTTTTTACCTGATAGGTAAGACTTCCCTCAAAACCATAAATATACGCTTCCGCCTTATTCTGACTGGCTACGACCGGAGTCAGTTTTCCTGCATATACAACTTCCTTATGACTGTTGAGCTCAAATTTGTTCATCACAATGGCATTACGAAAAAAGGTATAATAAGCATTCAATGCAAAACCCAGTCCCAGGTCGGGTCTGTGGCTGAGTCCCAAATCGATATCCAGCGTTTGTTCGGGTTTCAGGTCGGGATTTGGTACCACCAGCTGAGTTCCGTCGGCCGATTCAAAAACTTTGGCAAGATCATCGATATTGGGCGCCCGAAAACCGGTAGAAAGGGTAAGTGATATTTTACTAAATGTGCCGGGCAGATAAACAAGTCCCAGATTCCCGCTATATACGAGGTTTTTTTTGAACAGCTTTCGTATGAGGCAAATGCAGAAGCGAGGTGTCCTTAAAAACACTATTGAGCGATACATGGCTTAGCCTCAACCCACTGTTAAGAATTAATTTATCCACTACAATTTTATATTGATGCTGCGCATAAATACCGGCGTAATTCATTTTGTTACTGCCATCAGGATATCTCGAATCCAGTCCGCGCGTAACAACATTGGTTACTATATCACTTCTGAATGCCCCGGATTTTAAGTAATTAAACTGAGCATCAATTCCCACATTAAGCTCATGGCGGAGCTGGCTTCTTCGCAAATCAGCATTTATGCCAATGACGTCTAGTTTTTCTATGCGGTGTTCCAGACTATTGTTCCTGTAAGGTCGCTGCCTCCGGCTTTCTTCAATTTTTTGATAGTTTATACTAGGCCATGGCTGCATTGAAAAACCGTTCAATTCGATTGTTTTAAAATCGTAAGAAGCCATAAGCCTGTCCTGAGGACCGTAATACCATTCGGCCCATCTCAGTATGCTGGTATACCAGAAAGGGTTGCGCTCCAAATCCGATCTGCTTCATGTATTGCTGTGCTATCTGGTTGAGCCTGGTTTTTGAAAGCGCTTCGGAGGGATGAAAATTCAGTGAGATGTGAATACTGTTTCTTTTCACATTCTGGTTCATCGCACTGATTTTCAAAAGCATGTTCAATCTTTGTGTGGCGGTCAGATCATCTGCATCGGCAGGGTAGTTGTATGCCAGTATGCATGCTGCGGTACCCTGGGAGATTTTGTTTTCGTTGTAATATACAGCGGC
>NZ_JAJUXG010000008.1 GCF_021390535.1 Dyadobacter sp. CY312 | reverse complement strand
AATATACCGTATCATCTTCCGTTTCCTGGCTATTTTTGGCCAATATTCAGTTGATGTTACAACGAATAAACTCTGTAAGCGAAACTTAATTCCCAAACACACTCTAAATATTTCTTTGGGTACAAATGGAACATTGCTACCACAAGCGTGTGAAGGTCACTACGACAAGTCATCTAAGATGATGGTTTATTCGATCGCAGAGGTGCAACCTGAATTCCCAGGGGGAAGCCAGGAGTTCTACAAATTTTTAGGCAAAGAGTTAGACCTGACCAATGAAGAATGGGAAGATACCGGAATGTATATAAAGTTAACTTTCATAATTGATAAAAAAGGCAAGTGTACCTCCTATACCATTTCCAATAATGCTACTAATATTGGCAAGGTAAAAGGCAAAATACAACGCTTATTTGAAAAAATGCCAACATGGACTCCGGGAAAATGCAATGGAAAACCCGTAGCAGTTAAATACACTTTGCCGATTAGAAGATAGATTCTCTTAAAGAGATAACTGCTTTAATCAAGCAGATAATTTTATTCTAATTGTTGTTTCCTGTCTTGTTGCTACGCATTTTCGGCACTAAGGAATACTCACCCGCTCTTTTCGTTCGAACCTCCAATATCGGCGACTTGCAAATTTTCACATCGGAGGAAATAATTCCATTGAGATAGCCGGCAGTGAAAGGCTTCGCCTGAGAATTGGAGGCATATTTTTTTCGTGTTTCCTATAATATTAAAGTTAAGAATTAAAGGAAAAAACACTCTCTTAGTTTCTAGTCACAGATGTCCACTTTTAGCTGACGATTTACAATTAGGAGTACTAGACAAGCTAGAATAAAAAGTGACGTAAGTCTATTGATTGGTAGGGACTGCCAAAGATCACAAGTGTCCTTACGATTGGGGCTATACAGTTGGCACAGCTACGAATAGCGTATCGTTTCGCCATGCCGCAAGGTTTTTTAGAAATACCCTTGTATACTCCCGCTGCATCAATTCATGTAAAAACTACCGTTTTTTCACAAATATTGAACTGGCAAATGTTCCATTACCATTATTGGGTAATACGACCGGTACTCCATTTTTCCAATACATAGGACTCTTAATTGCGTTATCAAAACCTTCACCTGCCACATATACGTCATTGTTAAACACAAGGACACTGGAAACCCGAATGGCCCCGGGAAGGCTCTGGGATATTCCATTTTTCCAAAGTATTGCGACTCTGGTATTGTCGTAATACTGCAGATTCCCAACACAATATACATCTTTACCTGAAACGGCTATGTCAACTACTTCTGAACTGTATTCTGAGCCATCTGTAAGATAATTCCCCGCCCCATTTTTCCAATATCTGGCCCTGGATCCACCTCTAAACCCTTCGCTTCCCGCCACATACACGTTTTTACCGGATACAGCAACTGAGTTGGCGTAGGAAGTGTTGATAGGATCACCCAAAGTTACAACTGTTCCATTTTTCCAATAAACGGCGGTTTCATCTTGGAAGTTAAGTGAACCTGCAACATAGACATCTTTTCCAGCTACAAAAATTCCTCGCGAGCGAGAACCTCTAACATTAGCTTCATCGAGCGGTATTGCAACACCATTTTTCCAGTAGGCCGCTTGCATTCTGAGTTGCGGAGTATTAAGCCCATCTCCAGAGATATAAACATTTCCGTCTGAAACTACAACATCATATAACAGCTTAGCAGGTATGCCATTCTCGACATTTGATACAACGCCGTTCTTCCAATATTGCCCAGTAAATGGAGAAAATACAATATCGGAAGTCACTGAAGCGTCCCCCACAACGTGTATGTCGTTTTCTGATACAAAAATTGCTCTGGCTTTTGCGAAAGTATTAGCAGTAGCCAGATTTACCATCTCACCATTTTTCCAGTATTGGCCATAGCTACCATAGGTATTTGATAAAGTTACATAGACATCTGCCGGTACAAGAGGATCTACATCCGATTTTGACTTCTTTCTGCAAGACAAACAGAACAGACAAAGAAAAAAAATCGCAAAACTATATACTTTTTTCACAGGTATGAATTTTACAAAAATTTATCAGGTTCCAAAGGTACATGCATCTTCACAATTAGCAAAGTAACCGCCTGACTGCCTATGTGCGACTGCAAATTCTCCAACGCTTAAAGCAATTATTTAGATTTAATATCCCAGATGAACCTTTTTTTGATCATAAAAGAACTAATTTCACGAAGTACATCGAAATTAATTCTTCCTGACCATCAATTCTAAGTCGAGCTAATTTAAAGCTGCTTACTAAAATATACGGATTTATTTATATTTACACTCCGTAAAAAACAATTTTATTTTAAATGAAGAACATAGTTTTACTATTCCTTATCTTTTGTACATTAACTTCTTGCAGGAAAAACCGTGAGCCGGATTTGGCAGGGAAATTCGTAGGTGACTTTTATGGATCAAAAAAAGACAGCAACGTAAATACAACCGAAACGTGGAAAATAACAAAGCAAGATCTAAATCATGTAAATGTCATTTTTTTCTTTACGAATACTTACCCGGATGGAAGCATCACACGATCTAAGTACGATATTTACATTCCTAACGTAACCGTTTCTGACAATAATGTTCTGGATTTCAACAACCTATTTGTTACTAATCAGTTAGATTACAGCGTCATTGGCAAAGCAAAACTTATAGATAACACTCTAGATTATGATATCACAATTAAGAGTGAATACAATACTTCAAAATTGAATAATAAGATTTACAGACGGTAATTCTATAATGAGAAGACTTAATACCGTAGCAACTCGATCGGTACAACCAAAAGACAATTACATCATAATCCGCTAAATGTATTTTGGAATATATTCTCGACAGCCCCACACTTGAATTGTTATAGGCGAAACCCGGAAAAGACATTGATTTAATAATCGAATACCTTCGGGATATTCTTTGGGGCTTTGAAAATCCATCACAACCTGCTGACTAGCATCATGGTAGCAATTGATACACTGAGCGTAAGTTAGGTGTTAATGAAATTGCATCCGATTTGAGGATTTTAAAAATGACTCTGTATAAATACCTTAGATATCAGGGAGTCCCAATCAGTAGTAAAAGCTAAGTCATATCTCGAAAGATTAGGCGAGACTCAAAATCGGACTTCAGTGTTCATATTCGCACAAATGAGCATAAAAAAAGTGCCTCAGTCTCATCTAAGGCAACATTCGTGCAAATGGAATAATAATTGTGATCTTGTAAGCAGTGTCTCTAATTAAGCGTTTTACAAATTGCAAATTTGAGTCAATTACTATATCATTTGAACCAGACATATGCTCAATAATTACTTTAAAATCGCTTTTCGTGTACTTTGGCGCAACAAAATTTATGTCGTCCTTAATGTAGTAGGGCTTGGTTTTGCTATTGCATGCTGCATTCTGGCTTACCTGAACTATAATTACAGAGCTAAGTTTGACCAGAACCATGCTAATACAGACGGGATTTACCGGCTGAACAGTGAGCGGATCATAGAAGGCACAAAGCAGACTTGGGGCGTTGTACCCTTACCGTTGGCCAGGACAATGCAGAAAGATTCAGCCGGGGCGGATCGCCTTGCCCGGCTTAGCAGTGCGGCTGTCATTGTGAAACACAAAGAGAATACCTTCGACGAGCGTATTCACTACACTGACAAGAACTTGCTTGATTTCTTTACGTTCCCTTTGAAATTTGGGAACCTATCAGGATTTGACAAAGCGAACCAGATAATAATCAGTGAAGCTCTTGCAGAAAAATACTTCCCAAAACAAATGGCCGTGGGTCAATCAATGACCATCGTTGGACCTGAGGGGGGAAATAAGGTTTACACAGTTGCTGCTGTAGCTCAGAAAATTCCGGAAAATTCAAGTATTCAATTTGACATTATAACATCTTTTGAGAATAGGTTTGTGAATGGTCAGTCGCAACCAGATGACTGGCGCAATCCGGAGCTCATTACCACATTTGTGCAGTTAAAGGATAAGCAAGCGGCTCATCTCATAACTTCCAACCTTATGCCCTACGTGGCGCTTAATAATAGTAAGCGCACCGACTGGCTGATGCAAAGCTTTTCACTCCAGCCATTTTCTGAGTTGGCGACCAGCTCGGATATTGACATGTCAGGATATGTACATGGGAGTCAGTTAAATTCCAATCCCCGTGGCGTTCTCGTGATTGTCCCTGCTATCATGTCCCTATTTCTGTTAATTATCACTTGCTTTAATTTTACAAATGTTTCCATAGCCTTTGCCAGCGGCCGGTTAAAGGAGATAGGTGTTCGTAAAGTAATCGGAGGCCTGCGCAGCGAATTAATCAGGCAATTCTTAACAGAAAACATTATTCTATGTCTTTTGGCATCTGCATTAGCCCTGCTATTTATAAGCCTGCTAACGCCAGCGATGATTGGATTTACAGGAATAGATCTTTCGCCAGACCTTACAAAGGATTATGGGTTTTGGTTATTTCTCATACTGGTACCCGTTGTCAGCGCCATCTGCTCTGGTTTGTATCCGGCGGTGTATATCAGTTCTTTCCAGCCAGTCCGTATTCTTAAGGGAAGTACATCTCTTGGATCCTCGAACCGTTTTACACGTTTTCTGCTCCTTGCGCAATTCAGCTTATCATGTTTCGCGCTTGTGGTTGGTATCGTCATGACCCAGAATGCAGCATTTCAACAGAATGCCGATTTTGGCTATGCGATCAATGAAATTGCGGTGGTAGAAATCGATGGTCCACAGCAGTACAACGTTTTAAGCCAGGCCATTCAGTCTAACCCAGAAGTGAAAAGTGTAGCCGCATCTGCTCAGCAAATCGGAAATGAAACATACACCTTAACAGCAAAAACTCAGAAGGGTGAACTGCAGGCACAAGTCGCACACGTTGGTGGACAGGACTACCTCAATACCATGGGGATAGCTTTGGTTCAAGGCCGTCAATTTCATAACGGCGAAGCCGATGTAGACGCATCAATACTGGTCAATCAGACCTTTGTAAAGCAGTCTGGATTGAGTCAGGCCATAGGCCAACAAATTACGCTGGACAGTGCAAAATATACAATTGTTGGAGTTGTAGCTGACTATAAAGAATATGGCTTACATGATCTAGTACCGCCCTGTGTGCTGCGCATGGCAAAGCCTGATGAATATAAGTATGTGGTTGTACGTACAAGTAAAGATAAATTGCCACAAGTCGCGGCATTTCTACAAACAGCATGGCATAAAGTGGCTCCCAATCTACCTTACCGGGGCTTTCTGCAATCAGACTTAATTGAAAAAGAACTCCGGATGACGCAAGGTTTTAAATCAATTGCTTTTTTTCTAGCCATTGTTACCTTGCTCCTTTCAGCGTCAGGTTTATTTGCCCAAATTTCATTGAACATAGATAAACGTAGCAAAGAAATTGGCATGCGTAAAGTTCTTGGTGCTTCGGTACTGCAAATAATTACTGCGGTCAATCGGCGATTCGTGTATATCCTGTTGATTGCATTTGTGGTTGGTTCGATTTTGGGTTACCTGTTTACCAGCAAATTTATTTTCAAGTTTATTTTCAAATATCATCCTGACGCCGGGCCTGCTCCATATATCGGAACCTTTCTGACCGTTGTAATCTGTTGTTGCATTATTATCGGCTCAAAGGTTTACCGTGCGGCCACAGCAAATCCAATAGAAAGATTACGCGCAGACTAGCCGCAATTTTGAAATTGGTAGGTAAGTATGTTGTTAAGCACATTGTAGCTGGATATGGAAATTTGAATTAAAGCCCGTTCACAATCTGGACGGGCTTTAATGTGTTTGCACACTATCCTGAATTTAAACCACTTTAATAGTGACGGCAGCGGGGTAAAGTCAATGTCAATCCCCTGCTCAATGAGTATTCCCATCATTTTGTCAAAACACTATCTTTGATAAATAATTAATGATAAAACTGGATGAACTGGATCACCCGTGAACGCCCTAAGATTGACCGCATCGCCTGTCCCTGGCTGATCAGAAGGTTCATCGATCCGGATGCACATTTCTTTTTTGTTCCATTGGATGAGGTGAAAGCGAAAGCAATTGAATTTGACGCCACTCCCTTTGACATTCCGGATACTGAATTCACCCATTATGAAGACCGGTGCACGTTTGATTTTTTTCTTGAACGTTATGAAATAGAAGATCGAGCGTTAAAAGATATGGCAATTATCATACGAGGGGCGGATACCGATGACCATTCACTGGCTGCCCAGTCATCAGGACTTTGGGCGATCTCGGCCGGCCTTGCCTATAATATTATCGATGATCAGGAGTTAGTTGAAAAAGGGATGCTGATTTATGATGCGCTTTACAGCTGGGCTAAGCACCTTCAAAAGCAAAAGCATACGCAAAACCCAACAGAAAAACTGCTTCTCGCTGTGTTTAACACTTATTTGGACAAACAGAAAACTGAAAATCTGAAAACACCCAGGTGGGCCAAAGAACTCAAAGAAATTATACAGGACCAGATCGACACGAACCTGAGTTTAAGCCTGAAGGAAATATCGGAAGGTTTGCAGATTCATCCCTCTTATGTATCCCGCGAATTTTCGAAATATTTCAGCAACTTGTCCTTTGGTGAATATATCCGAAAGCTGCGCATTGAAAAAGCAGTAGACCTGCTTGCAAATCCTAAACATACCTTATCAGAGATTGCGTATTTGACGGGTTTTTCAGATCAGAGCCATTTTAACAGGATTTTCAAAGCCCATACAGGTCAGAATCCGTCAGATTTTAGAAAAAATTTGGTTAAAAAGTAATCTCTGTACAAATCCGTCATTTTCATTCTATCATTTGGTTCTTGCCCGCATTAGTATTGCGGCTCAATCACCGAACAACTTGATGAACGAAAATAGCAATATTATACACCAGGAGCCAAGCTACCTCTTATCTGGTCTGGTAAAGTATTTTTTCAAACTCGGCGCATTCGGCTTTGGAGGTCCGGTTGCCTTGATTGGCTATATGCACCGTGATCTTGTAGAAGACAAAAGGTGGATATCCGAAGACGAGTACCGCGAAGGGCTTGCACTGGCTCAGCTTGCACCGGGTCCTCTGGCAGCTCAACTCGGCATTTATCTGGGTTACGTGCATTATGGAATTTGGGGGGCAACACTTACAGGTCTTGCTTTTGTGTTGCCTTCTTTCGTAATGGTCGTTTTGCTGGGTATGGCTTATAAATTATACGGTGGACTTCCATGGATGCAATCTGTATTTTATGGTGTGGGAGCTGCCGTAATTGGCATCATCTCGCTAAGTTGTTACAAGCTGACGCTTAAATCAATTAGTAAGATTGAGCTGCAGGCAATCAAAAGCCGGTGGCTTTTGTGGATTTTCTTTTTGACAATGGCCGTTGTAACCGCCATCACCCAAAGAGAAGAAGTTTGGCTGTTTATCCTGCTTGGCTTCATTTATATGGCCATCAAAGCGCCACCAAAGTGGCTGCAAAGAAGGGACACTTCTTTATCTGTTGTTCTTTTAGTTGGAACAGGGTTCTGGCAATACGAGCCTGGAGAACTTTTCAAACTGGGAATGTTTTTCACAGAAGCGGGAGCGTTTGTATTTGGCAGTGGCCTTGCGATCATTCCGTTTTTGCAGGCGGGTGTTGTTTGTGAAATGGGCTGGCTCAATGAACAGCAGTTTTTGGATTCGGTTGCTGTCGCCATGATCACGCCAGGGCCCGTGGTGATCACCGTTGGCTTTATCGGTTTTCTGGTTTCTGGCTTTGCAGGGGCTGCTGTTGCCGCGCTGGGCGTTTTTCTTCCCTGCTTTGTTTTCACGGTTTTACCTGCGCCATACTTTAAAAAGATCTCTAAAAATACCAGCATCAAAGCCTTTGTAGACGGGATCACAGCGGCTGTCGTGGGCGCCCTGGTTGGTTCGGTGTTTGTCATTGCAACCCGCTCAATTGTTGATCTGGCATCTGCACTCATTGCCATCGTTACCATCCTTGCACTCATTTACATTAAGAAACTACAAGAACCTTATGTCATTTTAGCGGCAGCTATCCTTGGCTTTTGCATCAAAACTTACCTATAAAGACATTTTTTGCCTGTTTCATGAAGAAATTAACTTTACTACTACTTGTCCTTTTCTCGATCCCATCCTTTGGCCAGAAACATGTCAACAAACACAGTGGTGTTTGGATGGGTTATTTTAACCAGACCAGGATTACCGATAAATGGGGAATCTGGCTGGATCTGCATGCCAGAAGAACTGACTTTCTCGACCGCTGGTCTACACAGATCATCCGTCCGGGAATTACTTATTACGCCAATGATCATCTCAGGTTCACGGCAGGTTATGTCTATGCGCGAAGTTATCCTGCACCCGGACTACACACCATACGCCCTGAAAACAGACTGTGGCAACAGGTACTTTGGACAAGCCGGCAGAAGCGGCTTCAAACACAGCAGTGGATACGGGTGGAAGAGCGCTTTAACCGCAAAATTGCCAATGATGTATTACAGGACGGCTCCAATTTCAACTTTCGTTTCCGGTATTTACTGAACCTGATGGTGCCACTAAACAGAGATTTCATCGAGCCCAAAACGCTTTTTTTTGCATTCAATGATGAGATACATATCAACGCAGGCAAGCAGATCACCTATAACCTGTTTGACTAGAACCGCTTTTTCGTTGGACTCGGTTACCAGTTTACCAAAGGGCTTAATTTGCAAGTGGGCTACATGAACCAGTCTCAACAGCTACCATCCGGCAATCATTTCAACAGCAATAATGTGTTGAGATTTTTTGCATTTCACAACCTGGATCTACGTAGAAAAAAATAGCGGTCAGCCATTTAACTCATTGGTATTTAAACCTCACCGATCACATCATTTTCCAGAGCGTTGCCTCCCAGATGAATTATTTAAAAAAATTCAAAAGTACCGTTATTCAAAGGTGTTAAAATGGCGTTTATGATAACTAGCTGGAATCACTTCATGCAGATATACCACGATTACAAAGAATTGAATCAGAACGCTCATCAGGTTATGGGGTTATTATTAAGAAAAAGTTGGTCGCGCGCTTGTCGATCATAAAACTTGATTATCTTCAATCGATATTCCTTGCATACTCCATTGACAAAGTTTCATGTATGAAAAACCCATTTATTTCGCTGGCTTGTTGTTTACTGATCGCATCACAGCCGCTTGTTCCACTTTTAGCATTTGGCAATGATCCTGATTCACTGAACAGTCAATCTCCGACCAAAGCCTTACCAAGAATCGCCATCGCTGGTCTTGGAATCGAATCGAGCACGTTCTCTCCTGCCCGAACCCATGAAGAAGCGTTTCACGCCAAACGTGGCGATGAAATTTTTACTTCTTATCCTTTTTTCTCAGCGGACTCAGTCAATAGAAAAAGGGCGTCCTGGTTTCCTGCGTTAATGGGAAAATCCTTACCGGGAGGTACTGTTACCCGAGAAGCATACGAATCGCTGGTGAAGCAAACGCTTGATCTGCTCAAAAAGAATTTGCCTTACGACGGTCTTTTTTTTGATATCCATGGAGCCATGAGTGTGGTTGGTCTTGATGATCCGGAGGGCGATCTGATCATCCGGGTCCGGGAGGTAGTGGGGATAAAAACGCTGATTTCTACTTCCATGGATTTGCACGGAAACGTATCTCAGCGGCTTGCAGCCAATACGGATCTGATCACCTGTTACCGAATGGCTCCGCACGAAGATGCCATGCAATCCAAGAAAAGAGCGGTTGACAATCTGCTATCCAGACTGGAAACCGGAAAGGGAAAGCCTGCTTACAAAGCCTGGATCCCAGTACCGATATTATTACCTGGAGAGAAAACCAGCACCAGAATTGAGCCCGGAAAATCTTTATATGCAGCTGTTGCCCCTGCTTCTGTTCAGCCCGGAATTATTGATGCAGCCATATGGATTGGCTATGCCTGGGCCGACGAGCCCCGTAACCATGCCGTGGTGATGGTGACTGGCGACGATAAGGAAAAGGTAACTGCTACCGCCGAACAGCTTGCGAATAGCTTTTGGAAAGTGAGATCCAAATTTGAATTTGTAGCTCCAACAGCAGATTTGAAAGAAGCTTTAGATAAAGCAATAGCCAGTCAAAAACATCCATTTTTCATCAGCGATTCGGGTGATAATCCTACTGCGGGCGGCGCGGGTGACGTTACCTGGACTTTAACAGAAATACTAAAACGACCAGAATTTAGATCTGGCAACGGACCGTCGCTGATCTACGCTTCAATCCCAGGACCAGAATTCGTGAAAGCGGCAATAGCAGCAGGTGTCGGCGGAAAAGTGGACGCGTTGGCAGGCGCAGCAGTTGATGCCCGTTTTGCTCCTCCCATAAGGTTGAATGGAATTGTAGAATCCATCGAACATGGAGACAGAAATGCCGAAACTGAGGTGGTTGTGAAAGTGGGAAGTGTGCGTGTGATCGTTACAAAAAAACGTAAACCTTATCACAAGGAAGCTGACTTTACCAGACTGGGACTAAAACCTCGTCAATCGGATATTGTTGTGGTGAAAATAGGATATCTGGAACCTGAACTTTATAACATGCGGGCAGACTGGCTATTGGCACTGACACCGGGAGGTGTGGACCAAAATCTGGAACGGCTTGGATACAAAAGAATTAAACATCCGATGTTCCCCCTGGACAAGGATATGAAGGATCCCGATTTGAAAGCCATTCTTATTCCCGCGGCTGATAAATTGAAGTAATCAGAAATATATTTTCCAACTTCCTGTATAGTTGAAAAGGTCTGGTTTCGGGCGAAACCAGACCTTTTCAGTTTTGTCCTACAGCACTTACTGCACATTTAAATCTGCCAAAATTTTCTCAGCAACCAATATAGATGATGCCGGATTTTGTCCTGTGATTAGGTTTCCTTCAAATACCATGAATGGTTGCCAGTCTGCACCTTTCTGATAAATCGCTTTTTTATCTTTAAGCATGTCTTCCAGCATAAATGGTACTTCGGCTGTTGACTGACCAGCTATTTCTTCACTGTTTGTAAACCCAGCCACCTTTTTCCCTGCAACAAGCGGCTGACCGTCTTTACCTTTTACATTTTTCAATGCGGCCGGAGCGTGACAAACCAATGCAACGGGTTTACTCTCATTGTAAAATGATTCGATCAATGCGATTGACTTCTCATTTTCTGGCAAATCCCACATTGGACCGTGACCACCAGGATAAAATATGGCATCGTATTGGTCTGATTCCACGTCCGCCAGTTTCAATGTCGTGTTAAGTTTTTCCTGCGCCTTCGAGTCCCCGAAAAATCTTGTTACTGCCTCAGTAGTAAATTCAGGCTTCCTGCTTTTCGGATCAATGGGAGCAACTCCGCCTTTGGGAGAAACAATGGTCACTTCTACACCACGGTCAGTCAGCAGGAAGTAAGGCGCGGCAAATTCCTCTATCCACAAACCTGTGCTTTTTTCTGAATCGGGGATCTTATTTGTTGATGTTACAACAAAGAGTACTTTCTTAGGTCTCATATCATTCTTCGTTTGATTATTTACATTTGTGTTATTTGCAGCACTTACATTTAAAAAAGCGGCCATTGCGATTGTCAGAAAGAGATATTTCATTTTGATTGTTTCTTTTTCTGCAAAGTTTGGGCTTTTTGGGTGCTCCGACTAAGGAAGTAAATCACTATTTTCCTGTGACAAAGATCACATCAGACGCATGCGTGCACATTTACGCCAACATATCGAGCAAATTGTAGCTCTAACCGATGAAGAATTTGACTTTGTAGACTCGCATTTTGTTTTGCGTGATTTCAAGAAGCATCAGTTTGCGGTGCAGGAAGGGAACGAGGTCGACATGGAATTTTTTGTTTTGGAAGGATTGTTAAAATCCACGTTCCTCAGCCAGGATGGGAAAGAGCATATTCTGCAATTTTCAATGGAGAACTGGTGGGTGACAGATTACCAGGCTTTCCATTTCAGACAGAAAGCCACCCTGAATATTGAATGTATAGAAAAGGTATCTGTCCTGGGCATCAGTTACGAAAACAAAGAGAAGCTTTGCCGGGAAATGCATAAAATGGAGCATTTTTTCAGGATCAAAAACAATTCAGGGTACATAGGTTTACAGCAACGAATCCTTTCATTTCTTACCTCTGATGCCAAAACCCGTTACAATCAGCTGTTAGTAAAATATCCTGGCCTTTACCAACGTATACCAAAGACGCTCCTTGCATCTTATCTTGGTGTATCAAGGGAAACTTTAAGCCGTTTGTGATCCATAGATATCAAATTTATTTCTACATTTTTTTTCAACTTATTTTCAGGCAGTCATTCAAAATTGCTTACCACAAGCTAGCCAGTTTATACCCACCTATAAAGGCTATTTACCCCAAAAAGTAGGTGAGTCCAAAAAAGAAGGATTAAACTTGTCTTATTCTAATATTTAGAGCGCAAGAAACGTCCTCAAACTATAAAGCGAGTTAATTACCAATGAAAACGGACAGCATACACATCGTAGAAATAAACCGACTTTTAGAAAATTACCTGAAAGAAATTGAGAACTCCAACCTGAAGCCATTATCGGCCATGGTCTATCAGGTACAGTCTAAAAACTTTGTTCGCTGGATTAACGGAGAATTTACTCCCGGAGAAGTGAAGAAAAAAACATTACAAGATCGAGCTGATAGAAACGCTTTGGCTAACAAGTAGCCTTCATATATACCGTTACTCGTCTATCGAAAAACTTCAGATCAACCATTTTAGAAGTAATTTCTAAAATGGTTGATTTTTATCTTGCCAAACAGCTCTATACTGGTCAGTCTATTACATGCCCGACAAACTGTGCCGTGTTGTCCAATATTTTGCCGCCTCTTCTGAAACCAAGCGCACAGGGTTCGCCTGCATAAAATACACCGGCTTGATACGATCTGCCGGATTCATCGACAGGAAATTCTACATATTCCTGATATATTTTGGATTGTTCCGCGTATTCGCCATCCACCTTTTCCGATACCTCTCCTCCTTTTTCCAGAATTGCAACGTTAGCTCCTTCTCTGCCAAAAAGCACTTTACTTACTGACTTTTTATGAGGAATAACGTAGCGCTCCGTTTGCAGAAGCAAAGGATGATAAGGATAAAGATCCCATAACACTTTTAGGATATATTTGGACTGAAAAAGAAGCGTATACGCAGGATTCAGGATCACTGCTTTGCGATTTTTCACAATTTCCGTAAGGATGTTTGCCAACTCCGGTTCGTCGTAACCGACGTATTCCCAGGGAAGAAGTTTAAACCAGAAATCGAATCTGATGAACGTACCGTTTTCAGAATCTTGCTTAAAGACACCCTCCCCGTTGGAGAATTCAACCTCGTCCACATAAGCAAAGTCCACATCGAAACCGGCTTCTTTGGCCGCCTCTTTTAAAATTGCAACGTTGGTATCGTCTTCCGGATAACCACGCATCGCAGAAAAAAGAATGGATGGAGTCAGGTCGTTGTTCGCTCTTTTTATATACAAAAACTGAGCAACCAGCGTCTCATACAACGTGTTAAACTGCTTGGATTCGTCGAGCCCGTTGATACGCAAATGAGCCCATTGCACCACTGCACTTTCAGGAATGCAGGTTGCAGTGTCAGCGTTAAATTCAATGAATTTTATGGGGTCACCATCTATGCCGCCAGCCAGATCAAACCGCCCGTAAAGGTGAACCTGACGGTCGTCCTCCCAAGATAATTTGATCATTTCCACGAGGCTTTCGGGTATACCCATTTCTTTAAACATCTCATGATCAATGGCATATTGCCCGGCTTCCACAAGCATGTCATACAGAGTTGTAGCAGCCTGATAATATTGATTCGCCTCCTCTTCTTTAACCACGACAACATCGTTGGTAACGTAAGGCGCTGTATCGGTTCCCAGCATCCAGTTCCAGCCCACTTTTTGTAAAGCCTTATCAGGATGTTCGGACAAATTCTTAAGATTAATCATAGATTGAATTAGGCATAACACTTTCAGCGCAAAAAATCAAAGCGCCGGAATTTAAAATCAATTGTAAGGGAAGATAAATGTCACTATTTCAGTGAAATCAACCACCACTTCCGCCGGAAGAGCGGCCGAAAAATCCACTTCTACCTCCTGATGGACGGGTATTAACCACTCTGGTTGACCTTGAAGCATTTACATCCTGAACAGCACCCTGAGATTTGGCAAAAGCACCCTGACTGGCATAAACTCCACCAGCGGTTGCTCCACCCTGCTGACGATAATTGTTCATGTACCCGTTGTTCATGTTGCGACCAAGCATGTACCCCATTCCACCATACAGCAGCATGGTCGACAAGCCACTGTGATGACCGACGCGGGACTCATTATTTTTGATCTCTTCGTCGATCAGAGCTTTGGCAGCCGTGGTGCTCAGCGAATCGGTATGCCCGTCGAGATATGTCACAATAGCAACCGATTTGTCCGCATCTACACTTTCTTCATCCGTAATTTTAAATTCACCAGGCTTCACTTCCTTGATATGAGAACGGATACCTTTTGAATAAGTAGTTTCCTCATAGCTATAATCGGCTTCATCGTCCTGCTTAGGCGAACAACCCGGCACCATCATTCCTGATGAAAGCAAAGCCAAAGCGAGTGCACCACTGATACTGATATCTTTGGCTTTCCTGATGAAGGAGCCTTTTCTTAAATGTGTCATTGTCAATTTAGTTTAATACCTGCCTCTGTTCCCCAAAATTAATTCTTACCAATTTCACTCCAGGTAATATTTGTTCAGATGGTCAAATGACCTTACCAGAAATCCTAAATATAAGATAGATGGCAGACGTAATATAATAAAAAAGGGGTGCATAACCAACCGGCAGTTACCAGGCTACACACTCCTTGTTCTTATAATTCAAAAATTTCAGGCCTCCTTTGCTATCTTTCCCAAGGCTTCCACGAGCCGGTCCAGATCGCTCAACTTGGTATAGACATGGGGCGTAACCCGCACAGCATGAATATTTTCCCAGTTAATACCAACCGTATGTATCTTATACTCTTTAAACAGTTTCGCATCAACTTGTTCCGGCTTGAGACCATCTACACTCACTCCTGCAATAGCGCATGAAAATTCGGGTTTGAGGGAGGTGTGAATTTTAACACCAGGTATCTGTTGAGCCTGTTCAGCCCAGTACTTTTTCAGAAAATGAACCCGCTCCTGCTTTCGCTTTGTACCAATGGCTTCCTGAAAATTGATAGCCTCTCCTATCGCCTGTTCTATGCAAAAGCTGCGTGTTCCCAAGGTTTCGAACTTCCGGATGTCCTTGCCTTGTGGAACGCTGTTGCAAAGTAGCGGCCATATTTTCTCAATCTTGTCCTTTTTGATCCACATCATTCCACTTCCGACCGGCGCGCTCAAAAATTTATGCAGGCTCGTACCAAAGTAGTCGCAATCCAGATCCGGAATGGTGTAGTCGAGCAAACCAAAAGTATGAGCTCCGTCCACAACAACTTCAATACCTTTTGCGTGAGCCATTTTGCACAGTTTCTTCACAGGCATAATCTGCCCCACCCAATTGATGATATGAGTGATGTGAAGGATTTTGGTTCGCGGTGTAATGGCATCTTCAAAAGCTTTGACGATCTGTTCATCATCCTCAATCGGAAATTCGAAAGACAATTGTTTATAAACCAATCCATCGCGCATTTCCCTTTGCTTCCAGGCCTGGATCATATTCGGGTAATCCTGAATAGTTCCGATGATCTCATCTCCTTTTTCCAGTGGTAATCCGAATATGATCGTATTCAGTGCTTCGGTAGCATTCCGGTTTATCGCTATTTCTTCCGCATCGCAACCCGCCAGTTTGGCAAGTCGCTGCCGGAGTGGCTCGCGACCTTTATCCATGATCCGCCACATATAGTACGAGGGACCTTGCGCTGCCTGTTTATTATATTTTTCCAAAGCCTCCTGCACAACAAGAGGTGATGGCGATACACCGCCGTTATTGAGAATAATCACATCACTTTTGCTGGCAGTGTAGGCATCCTGAATAACCTTCCAATAATCTTCATTGGTGTCACTGGCTGGATTCCACAGCGTTTCAGCATCAGCAAAATCGGCAGCATGAAGTTGATTAAAAAGGCTGTTTACGCCAAATGCACCTAAGCCAAGTGCAGCACTTCTTCTAAAAAAGGATCTACGGTTGTTCATCATTTATGGGGATCAGGAATATAAATCTGCTTCATCTTAAATATCAGCAAAATCCCCCATAAAACACAATTATTCAGCTCTCCTACTCTTTAATACGGGAATTCAGCATCCAATCGTAGGTATCATAAGGCTCAGGCGAGGCATCTTCGTTTAATTTGAGCGTCATCAGATGCAAATGCGTTGGAGACCTTTTCTTAAATGCATTAAAACCCGAACGCCCCATCTCTGCAATTTTATCCCCCGCTTTCACCCACTGCCCCGGCTGAACAATCACAAGGTTATTATGTGCATAAAAAAACAACATGTCCAGGCAGGGGTCATATATCCATATCCAATTTCCGCCCCGCAGGTCGCTGTCATATTTCCAGCTATTTTCGGTTGCCACCACAATCCCCGGTGTAAATGCCAGCACGTCTATCGGTTGCCAGGTTCTGTCATCAAGGTTATCCTGATTCCTATCCCGAACAAAAATATCATGTGCAGGATGGCTGCCTTTTACGTTCATATCGAAAAGGTCAAAACCATTTGGGCGATACCCTTTTCCCCTCCCGCCAATAGACTCGCGCGGGGAATAATACTGTACAGGGAATACAAAATACGAAGAGTCGATCGCCTGACAGGAATCGCGGTTATATACTGATCTGAAATTATGCATGACAGCCTGAAATGCAATTTTTGCTGAATCGGGCGTTATTACACAATCTCTGATATCAATTTGAATCTGACGAAATATACTGCAATATTCCAATGTCTTCTCCGGACTCTTAATCCCGCTTACCCAACCGGAAACACAGAAAATAAGTAATATTCCGGCAATTCCTTTCACAGTCATTTCTACTATATCTTTCGTCTTCAACACCGATTATCACACATTAAACTTAACTGTCAACAAACCATCGCAGGCCAACCTAAAAATAATAAATTGCAACAAATGTAATTGGAATACATTATAAAGACGTTGTAATTTTCTTTCTTGACAATCACTAAACATTAGTAAAATGCAATATCGTCGTTTTGGACGCACCGGATGGGAAGTAAGCGAAATCGGTTACGGCATGTGGGGACTTGCCGGCTGGACTGGCTCCGACAGAAAGGAAACCGATGACTCACTTGACCTGGCCGTAGAATCGGGTGTGAATTTTTTTGACACTGCCTGGGGCTATGCAGAAGGACTAAGTGAGAAAATATTGGGTGAACTTATCAAAAGGAATCCGGGTAAAAAGCTATATGCTGCAACCAAAATCCCACCGAAAAACCGTCAGTGGCCTTCACGTCCCGACTTCAAACTGAAAGATGTTTTTCCGGCTGATTATATTATTGAATACGCTGAAAAAAGCCTGAAAAATCTTGGTACAGAGCAAATCGACCTACTTCAATTTCATGTATGGGAAGATAGCTGGGCTCAGGAAGACGAATGGAAGGAAGCCGTTCAGAAGCTGACAAAGGACGGGAAAGTAGAAAGATGGGGACTGAGCGTGAACAGATGGGAGCCGGACAATTCTCTTGAAACCATAAAAACAGGCCTGATAGATAGTGTTCAGGTAATCTACAATATTTTTGACCAGGCACCTGAGGACAATCTTTTTCCGCTTTGCAGAGAAATGGACATCGCCGTTATTGCCCGGGTGCCTTTTGACGAAGGAACGCTTACGGGGCTGCTTACCAAAGAAACAACGTTTCCGGAGGGAGACTGGCGCGGAACATACTTCGTACCCGAAAACCTGAATTCGAGTGTAGACCATGCCGAAGCTTTGCGCAAAGATATTCCCGAAGGAATGACCATGCCTGAACTTGCTCTGAGATTTATTTTAAACAATCCGGACGTACATTCCACCATTCCCGGCATGAGGAAATTGCCGCACGTAAGGTCCAATGTGGCGGCCAGCGACGGGACCAGACTAACAAGCGAAGTTGCCGACAAATTGAAACAACACCGATGGGACCGCGAACCAACGCAATGGTCTCAGTAGGAAATTTTATACGTCAAAAGGAACGCCTGGCAACATTTTGCCGGGCGTTCCTTTTTATAAATACAGTAAACTAGAAGAGTTTTTTATCCAACGAAAATTTACCAGGACCGGTTAAATATAAAGTAACGTAGGGAATAAGAAAAAGCAGTGCATGCTCTTTTACATCAAACGGATCGGCTGCATGAACAATAAACAAAGCAACGACCATTGTAAAAATTAACGGGATAAGAACCGCACGGGAAGCAAGGCCCAGAATAAGGAACAACGAGCATAACACCTCAGTCAAAACGGCCATTACCAAAGATGGCACTTCACCAATGCCAATTGGATCTGCAAAAGCGAAATTTCCATTTACAAGTTTGGTAAGCTTGGGCAAGCCATGTGTCAGCATACACAGTGAAATCCCAACCCTTAAAATTAGTACTCCCCAGTCGGCGGTAGCAGGCAAATTGATTGGCCTCAAAAATCTTTTCATCATAAGTGGCATTTTAATTTTGGTGCAATATTAATCCCCTTCAACGATATAACTGGTCATTATAGTTTATAAAACACTATTATGCATCACTGTTGCATATTTTTATTTGTCAAGTTTTATTTTTAGGTTTGCCTAAATTTAAATATAGACATAGTTAAATAAATAATTCGAAGTATATATGAAGTTACTCATACTACTATTAATGAGTGTAATACCTCTCAACGTTTACTGCCAGCATAGCCTTTCCGGAAAAATTTCTCTGGAAGGACAGACCGAACCCGCATTCGGCGCCTCTGTTTACATTCAGGAATTAAAAACCGGAACCACTGCCGATACATCAGGCAATTATTACATTGGATCTGTTCCCTCGGGAACTTACACGATCAAGATCAGCTATATTGCCCATCCTACTGTAACTGAGCGAAACGTTCGTATAACTCAAAATCTGAAAAAGGATTTCACTTTAAAAAGCGGAGAAAACGCTTTGAACGAAGTGGTTGTGACTGGTACTATGAAGGAGGTTTCCAAACTGGACAGTCCGGTGCCGGTTGACATTATTACCGCAAAATTCATTTATAAAAATCCGGTTTCCAGCATATTCGAAGGTTTGAGTTATGTAAACGGTGTGCGTCCCCAGCTCAATTGCAGCGTGTGCAACACGGGAGATATTCACATGAACGGGCTGGAAGGACCATATACCATGGTTTTGATCGACGGTATGCCAATGGTAAGCGGGCTATCTACCGTTTATGGACTGTCGGGGATCCCGAATAGTCTGATTGATCGCGTGGAAATTGTGAAAGGTCCGGCTTCCACTTTATATGGATCTGAAGCAGTTGGCGGATTGATCAATATTATCACCAAAAATCCGTCCAAAGCGCCTGTTTTTGCGGCTGATGTTTTTAGTACCTCATGGCTGGACTACAATGTCGATCTTGGTGTAAAACTGACACCGAGCTCCAAAGTGAGTTCTTTAATCGGTGTAAATTATTTCAACTACCAAAACCCTGTTGACCACAACAACGACGGATTTACGGATCTGACTCTTCAGAACCGCATTTCTATATTCAACAAATGGTCGTTTAGCTTGCCTGATAACAAACTGGCTACCATTGCTGCCAGATATTTCTACGAAGATCGCTGGGGCGGACAAATGAATTGGAACAAGTCGTACCGAGGTGGCGATGAAGTTTATGGTGAAAGCATTTACACAAAACGATACGAAGTCCTGGGCAGTTATCAGTTGCCGGTCCAGGAAAAGGTGACGTTGCAATACTCATTCAGCTCACATCACCAAAATTCTGTTTATGGAAATGTGCCTTACATGGCCGATCAGAAAATTGTCTTTGCACAGCTTTTGTGGGATAAAGAAGTCGGAAAACACAACCTGCTATTTGGTGCGCCATTCCGTTACACATTTTACAACGACAACACGCCAGCTACTTCCCGGCCAGACGGAGACGATCATGCAGATCAGACATATCTTCCGGGTGTGTTTGTGCAGGATGAGATTAAACTGGGTGATCATGTGTTATTACTTGGCGCCAGATATGATTATAACAGCCGCCACGGTAGCATTTTCACACCGCGAATGGCTTACAAATACAAATTCAACCAGACTGATGTAATCCGCCTTAATATCGGCCGCGGTTTCCGTATCGTTAACTTGTTCACAGAAGATCACGCGGCGCTGACCGGTTCGCGCGATGTGATCATCAAAGAAGCGCTTAATCCTGAGCAAAGCTGGAATGCCAACATTAATTTTGTAAAAAAGATCGTTACGGGCAACTCTTTCATAGGATTTGATGCCTCTGTTTTTTACACCTATTTTACCAACAGAATACTTCCTGACTATGACACCAATCCAAACCAGATCATTTATGACAATCTGGATGGTTATGCGGTTTCCAAGGGAGTGAGTCTCAACCTTGATTTTAATTTCCCGTTCCCGCTTAAAATTATTGCTGGCGGAACGTACATGGAAAATTATCAAAATGAAAATGGCGTAAAATTCCGTCCGGTTCTCACTGAGAAGTTTACTGGTATCTGGTCGGTGTCTTATGAGCTGGCAAAATCCGGAATTTCATTTGATTACACAGGTAATATATACGGCCCAATGCGCCTGCCAATATTGAGTGAAGATGATCCACGCGCTGCGAACTCACCGGTATGGTCTCTTCAAAATATTCAAATGACAAAGAAGTTCCAGAATGGACTTGAAATATACGGTGGCATCAAAAACCTGCTGAATTTTACACCTCCATCCAACTCCATTGCACGTTCATTTGATCCGTTTGATAAGGACGTCAGTTTTGGTTCTGACGGACAGGTAATTGCCACACCAGGTAACCCGCAGAGACTTACATTTGACCCATCTTACGTTTTTGCACCTAATCAGGGCCTGCGTGGATTCCTGGGAATGCGCTATACTTTTAGATAAAAATACGGCTCAAAATTGCACCAGAACCCGTTTTCTAACGAATATGATATAACTATTCAAAGAAGGTAAACATATATTATACTGATATTCATTGCTTTGAATAATCCTAGATTGTATATTTGTAGCGTCAATAAAAAAAACACTACGAAAACATGGCATTAACTAAGACATTCGTAAAGAGCAAATCGGTTTACAAAGTAACTTTTACTGTACCTGCGGAAGCAGCAGCTGAAACTAAAAAAGTAGCACTTGTAGGCGAGTTCAATGGTTGGAATCCAGAGGAAGCTATCGCATTGAAAAAACAAAAAGACGGTTCGTTTAAAGCAAGTCTTGAACTTGGTGCAGGCGAATACCAGTTCCGTTACATCCTTGATGATGCGAAATGGGAAAATGACTGGGAGGCTGACAAATATGTCCCTGCTGGCGTTGATGCAGCTGAGAATTCAGTTGTAGTTCTATAATAGCTGTTAGCTGTTAGCTTTTAGCTGTTAGCTGTTAGCTGTTAGCTGTTAGCTGTTAGCTGTTAGCTGTTAGCTGTTAGCAAAATGACCAGTGTAAGCGTTTTATACTGGTCATTTTTTGTTTTTTCAGAAGACTTTGAGAAAGCCTGTGTACTCTAAACTGTCAACTCAAGACTAAATTGAGAAGCTGTCGCTTTCGACATAGGCTTTAATCAAGGCTGCTTCTCCTTCTTTACCCTGCTGAGAATTGCCGTGTTCCATTCCCATAATGAACGACTTATTCTCTTTTTTACTACGGTCGTAGATATACTTAAAGATATTTTTATAGTTGATTTCTCCTGTCGTAGGCTCCTTTCTTCCAGGCTCATCACCGATTTGGAAATAATCAATCTCACTCCAGGTTTTATCAATATTGTAAAGCAAACGTCCTTCGTTTTTCTGCATGTGGTAAATGTCATACAAGATTTTGCAGGATTTACTGTTCACACCGCGGCAAATCTCATAGGTCTGGTCGGAAGTACGCAGAAACAAATTCGGATTGTCGCTCAGAGGCTCCAACACCATCACAAGCCCGTGCGGTTCCAATATTTCAGCACCTCTTCTTAGTGCATCTATTACATTTCCGGTTTGGATACCAATAGGCAGATTACGTTCAAAATCGCCCGGCACCACTGTCATCCATTTTGCATTCACACGCTTTGCAACCTCAACAGCTTTTTTACAACCATTCAGAAAAATATCAATATATTCTTTCTTGCCTGCTGCAAGTGTATTGGCTCCATTCCCACCTTTATCAACCACAAAAACTCCCATTTCCATTTTCAGTCGGGACATCTCTTTCGCAATTTTTTCCTGCTCCTCTACCGACCGGCCCATCATCCCGTTATCTTCCAAAGCCATAAAGCCCTGATCAGCCATGAATTTCAACTGGTCGATCACATCTTTGCCAGCTGAATTCTGGAACATCCCAAAGTGCGAAGCGTATTTGAGCTTGAACTGATTTTTGGCAGCTGGAGCTGCTGATGTAGCAAAGGTTTCGCCGGCAGCAATTGCAGCACCCGCTATTCCCAATGTAGATTTCACAAAATTTCTGCGAAGCATGTTTTTCTTATATTTATGTTTTAAATGTAAAGGGATTCAGGATACGAATATACCGACCAAAAGTAATTCTATAACTGAATTCTCAACTTTTAAACATAACCAAGAAACAGGAAAATGATGAATCTCAAGGTAACAGAACTCAAAGTATTTATTCCATGCAAGGACTACAACGTATCCAAATCCTTTTATCAGGAAATGGGCTTTACGCTTAAATCTGACGGCGATGGCGTAGCTTACTTTGCATCCGGTAGTTCAAGTTTTCTTTTGCAAGACTATTACCATCCCGAACTTGCCAGAAATCTCATGATTCATTTGCTCGTAGAAAATGCAACTGACTGGCACAAAAATCTTACTTTAACAGAGCTCGCCTCAAAATATGAGATTACCATTTCTGAGCCGGAAGTAAGACCATGGGGCATGATTGATTTCACCATGACCGACCCTTCTGGCGTGCTTTGGCGAATTGCAAACAATATCTGATAGTCTATCAGGATCGGGACTTACGACGCTTACGTTTCTCTTTCGTTTTAACGGGTTCGGATGTAGTTTCTTCTACCACAACCGGCGGCTTTGGCAGGTATGGAAGTAACTGCGTTTTAATTTCCTCACGAAAAGCATTTTTAATTCCGTCCACGGCAGCTTCTTTCACCTCCCCATCCAGGCGATTATCCTTCAATAACTTCAAAACAGCCTCTTCACCCGGCCAGCTACCACCCAAAAACCGGGCTGCGCTCGCCTGTACATCCCTGGATTCACCGGCATTGAGCGCCGCCGATCTAAGGATATAAACGGCCTCAGCACTACCCGATGTTCGAATGGAAGCCAGCAAGGCTATTTTGTTAGCCTCATTCAACCTGGATAATTTCTCGGAGATATACGAAACGCCTGCCTGTTCCAAAAGCAATTTACCTGCATCACGCCCAATCACATCTTCCGCTTTTTCCAAAGCCAGTTTAAACAAACGATCATTTTCTGTTTCAGGTCCGTAGCGTTCTACCAGTTCTATGTAATCTTCGGTACCATAAGTTTCGTCCAGTAACTTGTTCAGAGCTGTGAGTCCCTGCTGAGAATTACTTACAAACGATTTATCCAAATGCAACAGCGCCAGCTTACCGACTTGTATCCGGTCAGCAGCAGGCACATTCATCACATGTAATAATGCCTGCGTTTTCTCATAACCTGCATTAAAGAAGTCGAAAGCTCTGAAATAACGCAATCTGTCTTTAAAACTAACCGACGTATCGGAGGCAAGTGTAGTAAGATACGGGATCGCTTTTCTGGTGCGGGCAAGCCAGATAATGTCCTTGCCGGCAGCCGTCAGTTCCGGTCGTGTCCCCGCTCTTTCGAGCCAGGCAGGAAAAAGTCTTTCCCACTGACCAATAGCACCAATGCTCAGCGCTTCTACCGACCATCGATCATTTCCTTTGTACTGTTTGGCCAGTTGCAACCACACATCCAGTGCTTCATATGTATGGTTATGGTTAATTGCCAACGCACATTCTCTTCTTACCTGCGGATTGGGGTCAGCAGTGAGACGTTTGATATACTCGGTAGGATCACTGTTTCTTTGACGTACTGCTCTTAAAGCCACAATTCGTAAATTGTGATTCAGCTCCCTGAAAGCAATATCCAGGCTTCGGTAATTAAATCCTTCAATATTGTTCAATACCCAAAGCGCACGGGCACGCAGACGGGGATTTACAGCCGGATCCCTGAAAAGTTTTTCAAGTTCATCCTCGGCCGTCCAACCCATTTTCACACAAGCGTTCCAGGCCATGTATCTCATAGACAGGTTGGGACTTTGCAATGCCTTCACGGCATCCACCGGTGAGGTGAGGTCATATGTTGGCATCGTATAAGGTACACCAGGAGGGGCGATACGATACAACCTTCCACGGCTCTTATCTTTCATTTTATGGCTGCCAATAACAGGATCATACCAGTCTGAAACAATAAGGGAGCCATCAGGAGCTACACAAACGTCAGAAGGCCGGAACCACTTGTCCCGTTTGCCTTCAACAACAGGAAAGATACCAGTCGATTTAAACCCGGCACCGTCATCTTTAACAGGAAATGCATTGATTGAATTTAGTCCGGCATCAGCCAGAATAATCTGATCCCAGAATCTGCGTGGTAGCAAGGTCCCCTCATATATGGTCATTCCCATCGGAAACCCTGACCCGGTTTCCATCAGGTTGGGTACTACACCCGGGTCATTCTGGTGCCAGTGACGACGCGGAATCTCATCTTCCACATTTGTCCGGTTCACACGCCAGCTATTGCCGTTCATTTCATCAATATACCCAAAATTCCCGTTTTCCATTACATAAGAAACGCGGTCTCCGGCATTGCCTGGCTCTTCCTGATCGGATTGCCACATCGTTCCGTAGCTATCAACAGCAATTTCAAAACCGTTTCTGAAATTTTCAGCAAGGATCTCAACCTTTCTAAAATCCTGATCACAGCGGAAGACTACTCCTTGTTTGAACTGTCTGAAATTGATAGGCTGTTCGTACTTGTCCAGCAGTGGTCTGTCCTGCCCATCCACCAGCTGCCTGCCTGCATTACCATAGTTAAAATAGAATTTCCCATCCGGTCCGAATACAAAAGCATGTATTCCTGCGTCATTCTGAGCTCCGCCTATCCCTTTAAACAGTATTTCTTTTTTATCTGCTTTATCATCACCATTGGTATCTGTAAAAAGCCATACATACGGGCTCTGTGAAACGATTACCTTGTTCCCCATCACCCATATCCCCATCGGCGCGTTAATTTCCGGACCCTGGTAAAATACCTTGGTTACATCCGCTTTTCCATCACCGTCCTTATCTTCCAGAATCAGGATGCGGTCACCCATTCCCAGTTCAGACTTTCCGTTCACAGCAGGCCGGTAATTGTATCCTTCCAGCACCCACACCCTACCCCGGTGATCAACATCAATATTGGTTGGGTTGGTTAGGTTAGGTTCCGATGCAAACAACGTGGCTTCCAGACCGTCCGCTACTTCAAGACCCGCCACAGCATTGATGGTAAAGCGTTTCTCTGCCTCAGACAAACGGGCGTAAACGCTGTCGGGGTGATTTACAATTAAGGAATCGGGAGTTTGACTTAAACTTCGTGAAGTTGTAAAGAAAGAAATTACCGCAACAAGAGTGGTAATTACCTTTAAATTAAATTGTTTCAAAATATTCTGTTATATCGCGACCTCTACTCAAAAAACACTTAAAATTACCTGTTGTTTTTTGAATAAAGAAATGATCAGCACGATACCTGACGGAAAGATCAGGAATAATCTCCGGGAGGCCATCCTTAATTAACCTCTTATTGTGGAGCCCCAATATACGTTATTGCATGTTTTCTACAAACAAATCTCCCGATGCAGTTTTGTTGTTACTTTCATAAGTAACATCATTCCTGAAGAAGAAAAGGAGTTGAAAATATTTTTCCAACTCCTTTAAAATCAATGCGACAATGGGTTTTATTTTTTCTTTAAACTACTCATATACTCTACCAGATTCACCAGCTCGTCGGTGCTCATGGCATCGTGCAGGCCGCCCGGCATCATCGAATCTTTCATTTGTTTGATCGATTTCACCTGAGACATTTTGTATTCCTGTGTAGAGCCGCCGGGAAACTTCATTAGCAGATCCGTTTCCGTTTTACTTGATACGATCCCAGCCACAGTAGACCCATCTTTAAATGTAACTTCAAAACCTTCGTAGCCGAATCCAATTCCTGCATTCGGATCAAAAATAGCTGCGTACAGAGCTTCCTTGGGCAGTTTATCACCAATTTCAGAAAGTTTCGGACCAAAATCCATTCCCTGATCATTTACCTGATGACAAACAGAACAGTACATTGCAAACACCTCTTTACCTTTTGTCGCGTTACCCTTTTTGCTTATCAGTTCCTTCAATTCAGGATGCTTTTTGGCAACAGTTCCCTCCTCCTGCAAATATTTGGCAGCTTCCGTTTTCACAGCTTTCCTCCATGCTCCGCTTAGCCCCTGAACCGCAGCTGTTTTAAGTTCTCCCGATAATTTACCTTCTTTCAGTAGCACCAATACCAGATCTTCTCCATTCATGGTTCCGCCCAATGCTTTTACAGCGGCACTTCGAACGTTAACCGGGTATTTGGTATCTGTCGTCACATTTTTCAAAATATCAAGTGACTCCTTACTTCCAACACCTTTAATAGACGCCAACATACCTTCGGCTTTAGCAACGTCTTTTCCTTTTATGGTATTCCAGATCAGCGGGCTACCACCTTGTTTTAGTAGCTGTTGCCCGGCCTGCCGACCCACATTTTCAGAAGATTTTGCCAATGCAAGATCAAGCAAGCGTTTATTTTCTGATGTCAGATCGTATCGGGATACCAATTCCATGTAAGTTACAGTACCATAGTTGGCATCAAGTACTTTTTTCAAAGCTGCCTGAGCATCCGGAGATTGTTTTACAAAAGCAGGATCAAGATGGCGTAAAGCAAGATTACTGATCTCCGTCTGGTTGGCAGCCTTGCCTTTCATTATTTTAAGTAACGCTGCCGATTTTTCTTTCCCTCCCGGATTAAAGTCAAATGCACGGAAATATCTCAGACGGCTTTTCAAATCAACGGACTCATCACTTGCCAGCGATGCCAGTAAAGTCACAGATTCTTTGCTTCTTGACCGCCATACGATATCCTTTCCAGCCTGGCTATCAATTGGGTTTCCTCCCGTAGTTGCGAGCCATGCTTTAAAAAATGAATCCCATTGACCTTCCGCTCCAATGCCGAGCGCTTCCAGATACCAGCGATCTTTGCCATCATATTGCTGCGCAAGTTTAGCCCATAATCCAGCCATTTCTGGTGATTTGTTCCCATATATAGCCAATGCACATTCCCGTCGCACCTGGGGTTCCGGATCATTAACAAGCAGACTTATGTATTTACCAAGTTCCTGGCTTTTTCTTTGTTTCGCTATTCTCAAAGCTGTTATCCGTAAGTCAGGATTTGCTCTTTTAATCGCAGTTGCCAGGTAATCATTGTTGTTTTTATTAATAGCGGTTAAAGCCCACAGTGCCCGCGCCTGCATTCTCGGATTTTCTTTGTTTGCATAAAGTTTCTCCAATCCCGGCACAGAACCTTCACCCAGCTTCATCAATGCCTGCCAAGCCAGATATCTCACCGAAAGATTAGGACTCTGTAAAGCTTCAACAGCTCCTGCGGCAGTTGTAAACTCTTGTTTTGGAGTACGGTAGACCGAATTAGCAGGTGCAAGTCGATATAAACGACCCTTACTCTGATCGCCCGCCTGATGCCCGCCTACTCCCGGATCGTACCAGTCAGAGATAATGAGTGAGCCATCAGGAGCAACACAAACATCCGAAGGCCTGAACCACTGATCTCTTTTACCATCAACCAGATTTACGATTTGGGCACTGTATCCCGCACCCGCATTTTGAACCGGATAGGCACGTACCACATTATGACCCGGCTCACAGTGTATCATCTGATCCCAAAACTTTTTAGGTAAAAGCCGGCCTTCGTAAACCACCATACCCGTAGGTGAACCCGATCCAGTCTGTAAAAGATTAGGAACCACTCCCGGATCGTTCAAATGCCAGTGACGATGTGGTATTGAATCTTCAATGTTGGTCCGGTTCGCACGCCAGCCTGCACCTGTAAGTTCATCGGTATATCCGTAATTTCCGTGTTGCATTACGTAGTTGATACGTACGCCTTTGTTACCATCATCGTCGTTGTCCGACTGCCACATGGTTCCGTAGCTGTCCACCGCAACTTCGTAGTTGTTTCTGAAATTGTGCCCGAGCACTTCCACGTTTTTAAAGTCAGGATCACACCTGAATACCATTCCCTGTTTCAAATTTTTGAAATCAATAGCTTTCCCGTCAGATCCGATTACCGGCTTGCCATCCTTACCAAGCAAATGACCGCCTTCATTACCGAAGTTGAAATACAGCTTCCCGTCCGGACCCAAGGTAAATGCATGCATACCATGGTCGTGCTGCTCACCGCCCACTCCTTCAAAAATGGTTTCCTTTTTATCTGCTTTGCCATCTCCGTCGGTATCTGTAAACAACCAAACATACGGGCTCTGAGAAACCACAACCTGGTTGCCCATTACCCAGATACCCAAAGGAGAATTGATTTCCTTGCCCTGATAAAATACGGTAGTCTTATCCGACTTGCCATCACCATCGGTATCTTCCAATATCAAAATGCGGTCGCCTTCGTCTTTGGTCGGATTCCCGTTTATAGCAGGCCGGTAATTATACGCTTCGCAAACCCAGACTCTGCCAAGATGGTCTACATCAATATTTGTGGGGTTTGTTAGTGTAGGTTCAGAAGCAAAAAGTGTTGCTTCCAGGCCCTCAGTTACATTCAATCCTGCAACGGCGTACTTAGGTGATCTTTTTTGCGCAGTCGTCAGATCTTTGTACAAGCTATCCAGCACAGCACCACCAAGGCTGCCGGGACTGGAATATTGGTACGTAGCGACGGTACTGCCAAGCAAAACCCCTCCGGCCACAAGCAAGCCTAAGTTCCTTTTTAAGTTCATGTAGTGAAATAGTAATATAGGTAAGCAAATCTTCTGTTCTCAAATGGCAAGCAAGCAGCCAAACAGCGTAATGTTATATTTTAAATAAAGATTGCTAAATTTAAACTAAAAGAGACAATCCACCTGTCATATTACTACTATGAATAAGACTTTTTTTTACCTGTTAGCTATTGTGGCCCCTTTTCACGCCAAAGCTCAGGTAACTCCACTCCCAGCATCTGTACAAATTAAAACAGCTGTTCTCGCGGCTCCTTCGGACAAACGCGAAGGTGCAAAAGTGTACGGTTATGCAAAAGATGGGACATTTGTTGTTTTAAGAGAAGGCTCCAATGACTTTGTTTGCATTGCCGATGATCCTAAAAAAGAAGATATTGGCGTATCATGCTACCAAAAAGAGCTTGATGCCTTTATGGAACGTGGTAGAAAACTGACCCAAGAAGGTAAAAATCAAAAGGATATATTTGATATCCGGGAAAAAGAGGTGAAGGACGGGACCTTGAAAATGCCAGGACAACCCTCAACACTTTATGTTCTTTCAGGAAAAAAAGACGGTTATGATGCAGCAAGCGGAGCACTTAAAAACAGCTATTTGCGCTACGTGGTATACATCCCGTTTGCAACTGCGGAAAGTACAGGTTTACCACTGAAGCCAGATGTGGAAGGCATGCCCTGGATTATGGATCCCGGAACACATCGCGCCCATATTATGATTAACCCGGCAAGGCCCCAATAATTACGACACCTTTTCAACAGAAAAAGCAACCGGTTTCTCGGAAAACAGCACTTTGGTTTCTTTCCACACGTTTCCGAAAAGCTCCGACGCACGGTAATTATTCAGCGCATCCTCCGACACCCAGTGGCTGTGTGTAACAAACACATTTGGCTCCTGGGTGTCTCGCCAAAGTTCAAGATGCAGACACCCTTCCATTTCAATAATCTGTTGTCGGGACCGATTAAACAAATCCAGAAAAGCTTCCGTTTTGTCGGTTTGAAAAGTCATACGTACTATTCTGATGATCATTTTGTGAATGTTGGTCTACCCCTACCCTATACTGCCAAATTGCTGTGCCCTCAGAAGATCCCAAATGAGGGTATATTCCAACAAGCTACGTCTTTTCAACAAAAACAAAACTGATGAAAATTTTAACAAGAATATTTATTGCGTTGGGTCTCTCGGCTCTTTCGTTTCAATCTATGGCACAAACCGAAGTTATCAATCTTTGGCCTGACGGCAAAATACCTAATTTTAAGAATAGCGATATTCAGGAGAAGTCGGTCACCGATGCCAACGGAATTCTAAGAATAAGCGGAGTTACCATACCGACAATCACAGCCTTTATTGCTCCGAAAGAAAAAGCAACCGGGGCGGCTGTGATGATATGCCCTGGCGGAGGTTACGGAATCCTGGCAGCTTCTCATGAAGGAAGTGATTTTGCAAAGTGGTTTAATGAACGGGGAATTTCAGCCTTTGTACTTAAATATCGCCTGCCCAACGAAAAAGCGATGACAAAACAGCATGAAGTTCCGCTTATGGATGCCATGCAAGCCATGAAATTGATTCGCCAGAGTGCCGGAAAATGGAATATTGATGTAAACAAGATCGGTGTTATGGGTTTCTCGGCAGGTGGACACCTCGCAGCAACGTTATCTACACATTACAATATGGGAGAAAAAGCTTCCGAGGAGGCAAAACCAAATTTCTCTATGCTTATCTACCCTGTTATCTCGCTCACTCCCGGCATTTCACACGGCGGCTCCCGCGATAATCTTTTGGGTCCTGATAAATCCGAAGAGCTGATTAAATATTACTCCAACGAAATGCAGGTAAGTGCAAAAACACCACCCGCATTTCTTGTTCATGCGATGGATGACGGCGCCGTGCCCGTAGAAAACAGTATAGAGTATTATCTGGCATTAAAGAAATTTAAAACACCTGCGGAAATGCATCTTTATCCAATCGGAGGGCATGGTTACGGATTTCGAACAGAAGGGAAAGGATCGCTTGCTAATTGGCCCGCTGCCATGGAAGGCTGGTTGAAAGCGATGGAGTATATGAAGTAATTGTTTGTTACTTCAACCAATGCCGGTTGTATTTTTTGCGATCCCATGCAAAATTATAACCGGCGTCATCCGCAATTCCGCTAGATTTGGGACAAAATAAAAATTCAGAATTCCCTTTCCTGGTATGAATGCCATCAATCGATTTTTAGTTAATCCCAAAGCGCTACTTTCCCTTTTCCTTGCCATTGCAGTTTTCGCAGCGCTGCAATCCTATTTTGCAGATCTCAAAACCTTTGAAGATAATCCGAGGCTCTACACTTGCTACAATAACTACGTCATTTTCAAACAGTCGTTTTTTCACCTTATAGAAGGAAAAGACCTCTATATACTTTATTTGGAAGAACAATGGGATCTTTTTAAATACAGCCCCGCATTCGCACTCCTTTTCGGTCTGTTTGCCTATTTACCAGATCCGGTGGGCTTGTCGCTATGGGCGATATTGAATGCCGCTGTTTTATTCTTTTCGGTATATTATCTGCCAAATATAGATATCAGAACCAAAGGCTTGATTCTGATCTTTGTATTCAGCGAGACACTCACAACCCTGCAAAATGAGCAAAGCAACGCACTGATAACCGGTTTACTTATTTTCACCTTCGGATTTTTGGAACGAAGAAAATACTGGCTGGCCTCTTTGTGTATCGTGTCAACAATCTTCATCAAGCTTTTCGGAATTGTCGGTTTGGCGTTGTACCTGCTTTATCCTGGCAAACTCAAACTTGTTTACACGGCCTTATTCTGGACCGTACTTTTCACACTGCTTCCGTTGCTGGTTGTTGACCAGAATCAGTTTGTGTTTCTATACAAAAGCTGGGCAAATATGCTCTCAAACGACCATTCCATATCAGACGGACTGTCAGTAATAGGCTGGCTGAAAACCTGGTTTAACTGGCAGGTGAATAAAACGTATGTAAGCCTCGCAGGTGTTGTGCTTTTTTGCATTCCTTTGTTACGAATCAAAGGGTACAATATCTTTCAATACCGCATTCTGATGCTTGCTTCCATTCTGATTTGGGTCGTTATTTTCAACCATCGTGCAGAATCACCAACCTTTATCATAGCCATCAGTGGCGTGGCGTTGTGGTATTTTTCACAAGCTCAGAATACCGAAAATCTTGTTTTACTCATTCTTGCGCTCATATTCACCGGCCTATCTTCAACCGATCTGTTCCCCAAATTTATCCGCGATCAATACGTATGGCCTTATGTACTCAAAGCCGTTCCCTGTATATTGGTGTGGGGGAAAATTCTTTATGATTTAATGGCAGGAGAACTCTTACCAAGGAGATTGGTTCCGCAAAGCGAGGTATAAAAAAACGTCCCGGGATTGATGCGGCTTCAATCCCGGGACGCGAACTCTTTGCTTATTTTCTTAATTCATGGCTACCAAAGTACGTGCAGTTGATTCGCTCACATCATTGGTTGTCAGGTTAATATTTTTAACAATTCTTTCGCTGTCGTTAGAAATTTCCAGTGTGTAACGACCATCTGCGATTTCTGAAAAATTAAATTTCCTGCCCATCTTTTCAATAGATCTGGCAACTGTCTCCTCGTGAACAACTTTGCCTGCACTGTTACGAAGGCAGATTTTCACTCTTTCGCCTTTTTGCTTTTCCATCAGTAAATTCATGGTAAGCGTATTTTTCACACGATACATTCCCACCTTAAAATTCTCACAACTGTTGTTTTTACATTCGGTTTTTGAATCGACCGGAAGTGCGAAGGCAGATACATTTAACAGGATAATACCGCATGCAGCGATAGCGAAGCTTTTCAATAATTTTCTCATGGCTATGAAGGTTTTGATGTAAAACTTTTAAAGATTTTACCAAAGATGTCCTTCATAAGAGCCGTGTTGCACGGTTAGTATGAATGGCAAAAAACAAGGACGAGCGGTGTCACCCCCCGATCGCTATCATTCGCCGGTTTTGCTCGTAGTCCGTTTTGGCATGTTTTTCATCAAAAGCGACATGCCCGCCGTGAGCAAAATGTTTTTTATGAAAATGATCCAGAATGAGTGGGCGAACATCCTGACCATTTCTTAACGGTTTTAACAGATCTACTTCCGAAGTATCAAACAGACAGTTCTTTAATTTTCCGTCGGCAGTAAGCCGAATACGATTACATCCCGAGCAGAAAGGATGTGTTACCGTACCAATAATACCAAAAGTTCCTGCACCATCCTTTACCTGAAAGCTCTTCGCAGTGTCATGTAATTCACCTGGCAACTGTTTGAAATCAAATTCATTGTTTATCGTCGAAAGCAAATCAGCATAAGAAACAATTTTTGACATGTCCCACTGATTGCCGTTAAATGGCATGAATTCGATAAAGCGCACATGTAAGCGTGCATTACGCAGCGTTAGCCGGACGAAGTCATTTACCTCCTGATCGTTAACACCCCGCATCAGTACAACGTTGATCTTGACGGTAAAACCTTCGGAAAGCAAAAGTTCTATATTTTCCAGGGTTTTAGAAAAATGATCTCTTTTGGTAATGCTTTTGAACTGGTCCTCTTTTAATGTATCCAGACTAACATTGAGTGACTGCACTCCGGCGGATTTGAGTTGACCAATGTACTGATCTACCAATAGCGCGTTGGTAGTCAACGTAAGTGAGGTATTGAGAAGCCCAAGGCGTTCAATAATCTGTCCGGCATCTTTTCTCACAAGCGGTTCTCCGCCCGTCAGCCTGATTTTCTCCACACCCATCTCCACAAAAATCTTTGCGAGCTCTTCTATTTCATCTGCCTGCATAAGCCACTTGGAAGGCATAAACTGCATGTCTTCCTGTGGCATACAATACGTACAACGCAAGTTACACTTATCTGTCAGCGATATGCGCAGGTAAGTATGCTTACGTCCAAATGTATCTATAATGGGCAATGACATTGTGTATTTCTTAAAATTCCCTTGTAGTGAAACGCAGAATTTATAATTTTGATTATTTAAAATAGCGAAGAAGCAGTCATCTGTCCACTTTAAACCATTTACTAAATACTGGCTCCCCTTCGCTAAATTGCCTCCTCCTAATGTCTCGTTCCCCGGATAACGCTAAAAATGTGTAATACGTGCGGAAAAAGAGCATCCATATATTCGGTAACACCTCCGGTACTACCCGGCATTGTAATCACTAACGTATCTCCGATCAACCCGGCAACCGAACGCGAAAGCATTGCGGTAGGTATCCGCTCCTGTCCATATTGTCGCGCAGTTTCAGCTATGCCAGGAATTTCCCTTTCGATCAATTCGCTGACAGCCTCAGGCGTAACGTCTCTGGCCGATAGCCCGGTGCCTCCTGTAATCAGAATCAGATCGTAATGAAGACTTTTCAGGCCAATAATTTTTTCCTGAATCGAAGACTTTTCATCAGGTACAATGCTATAATCCTGAACAGAAATTGCTGACGATTTCAGCTTTTCAATAATTGTCTTTCCCGATTTGTCCTCTCCAACACCAGCTGCAATGCTATCCGAACAAACAATCACAGCCGTTTTTAGATTCCCGGGGACTGGTTTCCGGTCACTTTTCCCACCCTTCTTTTCCAGCAATCGTATGTTATTAATCTCAACGCCTTTATCAATCGGTTTGAGCATATCATACATGGTGAGTGCTACTACGGATGCTCCGTGCATGGCCTCTACTTCAACACCTGTCTTATAGATCGTTTTGACCGTCAGTTCAATTACCACCGACAATTCTTCAATCCGGTAATTCACAGCCGTATATTCAACAGGAATGGGGTGGCAGTCGGGAAGCAAATCAGGTGTTTTTTTTACAGCCAGGAAACCAGCAGCTTTTGCCATTTCAAAAACATCTCCTTTCGGAACAGTCCGATTTTTGATCGCAAGAATGGTTTCAGGTTTGCTTACACTGACTGTCGCCTCGGCTGTTGCAATCCGTAAGGTGTTGTTTTTGTGGGTTATGTCAACCATTAAATGCTTTTATTATAAAATTATATTGAAGTTTTCGCACCAGCTTTTATGCTCCGATCACTTATTCTCTTTCCAGGAATAACCCGTTTCCGTCAGTTCCTTTCCAAAAATGGGCACATTCGCTTTGATCTGCTCTACGATGTATTCTGAGGCTTCGAACGAAACCTTGCGGTGAGCCGATGAGACAAAAACAAAAAGACTGATCTGACCCGTTGGTACTATACCAAGGCTGTGGTATATATGCATACAAATGAGGTCAAATCTGGCAAATGCCGCCTCGCGGATCTGATGAAAGGCTTCCTCCGCCATCTCTTCATAAGCTGAGTATTCAATCCCGCTGACTACTCCCTCCTCTTTTTGGTCAGCTCTGATCTGTCCCAGGAAAATAGCATGCGCGCCAACATTCGTCTTAGATTGGTGACTTGCAATGGAAGACCCAACGAATTCAGGACTAATTGGGCCTTGAACAAATACCTTTTTAGTTTTTTTTATTTTATCCACACTTTGATTCAGTTAAACAGTATTTAGTTTAAAGTAAACAATTCGTTTTATCTGATTGTCATTTATTTCATAAGGCATGAAATCTACAAATTATAGACCACGAAACACAGACAATCGGATTGCAACAAATTTTTGGGCGAGGAAATCAGCCTCCGGCAAATGGAGGCAGCAAAGCCAATTCCGACTGATGCGGCACTAAAATAAAATCATCAGCGATTTGCTTGTTTACAGCAATTTTAAACTTTTTATCTTTTAATAAAGGGTACTTTTCCTCTATCTGCCGGCGAAACTTACCTACCGTAAGATTATCATCCGTCATCCACTGTTCACTGGTCTGGCCGGTTATTTCTGCCAGCATCCCAAAATACATTACATGAATACTCATAACTGTGTCATTTTCTCAGGCCGGTAATAAATGAACTTCTACATGGTCTCCGGCTTCCACTTTATTCTGGTTTACAGTCAAATAAATGATTGCATTAGCTATTGCAAAAGAGCGTAGTGCAAATGATTCCTGTCCATCAAGCGGAATCACAACGTCCTGATTTGCTGTTGCTTTCAAGAATTCATCCCTTTCTCCGTCGAAACTGTAACCGCGCTCGATAGGCATAGACACTGATCTTAAAAAGTAATCGCTTCGCCCGGACATTTTACGAATTGCCGGAAGCACGTACTCGTAGTAACACACAAGTGAGGATGCGGGATTCCCGGGCAAGGCAAAAAATAGTGTTTGCTTTCTTCGTGCAAACAACAAAGGCTTTCCTGGTTTTTGTCTGACCTTATAAAAAATGGTTTCGGCACGGATGCTTTGCAGCGCTTCACCTACAAAATCATAATCTCCGACTGAAATTCCACCACTCGCCAGCACAATATCATTTCTGCCCGCCAATTCATCCAATGCATCAATTGTTGCCCGTAAATCGTCCTTTGCATACAGCACTTCCACATCGGTTACGCCTTCTTGTTGTAGCGCTGCTCGCAACATCAACGAGTTGGATTCATACACCTGGCCATGCCTGATGGAACTACCATTTTGAACTAACTCATCTCCAGTAACAAGCAAACCGATTTTTGGCTTCCGATATACACTTACTTCCTCAACATTAAGTCCTGACAAAAAACCGATTGCTCCGGCTGTAAGCAATATATTTTGGGGAAGAGCTATTGAGCCCTTCATAATCTGCTGTCCAATACTTCTGATATTTCTACCCGGAGTTACCGGGAAATCTTCAATTGTAACAAAACTGCCGGTTCGGGTCGTTCGCTCCTGCATAATTACAGCAGTTGCACCTTCCGGAACGGGGGCTCCTGTAAAAATTCTCATTGCTGCACCGGGAGGTAATACTTGCATAGTTCCCTCGCCTGCTTTTGCTTCCGCCAATATCTCCAAAACGGTGCCTCTGGCAGTGATGTCCGAATCGTGAACTGCGTAACCATCCATAGACGACTGACGGAAAGATGGTAATGATATCGACGCACGAACATCCTGAAACAATACGTAATTGAGTGACTCCGATGGCTTCATGCTCATGCTGGTGAGCACCTCTGTATTTGCAATAATTTTTTGTTTTGCCTCGTTTACAGTTACCATATATTCATACGTTCAGAATTGCAAGATACAATATGTAGGATGTCAATTTGAATATTTCACCAAAAGAGAAAAAAGAGCCATTTTGACCTATTTCGCCTTATTATACCACAAAACTCAAAGAAATAAATATATAACTAACTGTTTATCAGCTATTAAATTATTATCATTTTAACCAAATCATGGTATAGTTATATATTATATTTTTCTCTGGCTTTTGTAAAATATACCTACTACAAACTATTATTTCGCTCAATTACGGAGAAAAGCACAATTTATTGTGTACTTCTATTCTATTTCAAAATTCAACCATATTGAATTAATACTATTACTAACTAGTAAAAGATGCTGTAAATCAGTTTTTTACATAAAAATGAAATTTTATTTGTTCAATACCGTTACCTTTGCAACTTCGGAAAGTCTTTAATGCAGTCATTATACGCATTATACACACCGGAAAGAACCTATGTTTCACGAAATAAAAAATGCATGATTCGACTAATCTTTGTTGCCTTCTCAATCGCAGTAATGGGAAAAGTATCCATGAGCGAGGTGGAGGTAGAAAAGAAAGAACTGAAAGAACTGACAGAAAATACAAACACTATCAATTCAGATCTTCTTGCTATTGACTTCTGTGGCGAGGCTATACCATTATCAGAGCTTCGCATCGCTCAGCGATATCAAAAAATGATCAGAAATTACGATAATCCACAATTTCGTAAGCTGATGACAAGCACTGAAAAAAGGATGCGCACAGTAGAAACCATCCTTAAAAAGTACGGAGTACCAGCCGATTTTAAATATGTTCCCATCATAGAGAGCGCCATGAGTAACGATGTTACATCTCACAGAGGCGCGGGAGGCTACTGGCAGTTTATGCCATCTACAGCTAAATCTCTTGGACTGGTGGTTGACTCAACAAGAGACGACAGAAAACATTTGGTTAAATCCACTCATGCTGCCGCCAAATATTTGCGAGACTTACACCGCCAGCTTGGATCCTGGACGCTCGTTGCAGCAGCTTTCAACGCGGGACCTCAACACATTCAGAATAGAATGAATGCCCAGAACAAGGATGATTACTTCAAGCTCAAACTCAACGCAGAAACAACGAAATACATGTATAAGCTTGTTGCTGTTAAGGAATGGTTTTCCAATCCTGAACGCAGCCGCGAATGGGGAAGCGGAGAAGTTGTTGAGCGTATTGCTGAAATTCACCTCGACAAAAAGAACGCATCACTCAAAGCTGATTCAAAGTCATTCGCACGCTTAGAAACAGGCTCATAATAAGTTTTATTGACCGTTTGTAGTAAGGAAAAGCTGTGATATGCTTTTCTTTGCACCAGATATCCATATAGTTTTATATGGATATCATTTTTTATAATTTATCTTAAATTTCGTTTTTACAGACATGACAAAAGCAGAAATGATCACAGATAAAGGAACCATGCTCATCGAATTTTATGATGAGGATGCTCCTATTGCCGTGAAAAACTTTGTTGATCTTTCAAAAAAAGGTTTTTACGACGGACTAATTTTCCACCGCGTGATACCTGATTTTATGGTACAAGGCGGAGATCCAACAGGAACAGGACGTGGAGGTCCGGGTTACACGATTAAATGCGAGGTAAAGAATGGTAAGCAATACCACGACCGTGGTGTACTCTCTATGGCTCACGCAGGACGTGACACAGGAGGTTCTCAGTTCTTTATCTGCCACAGCAGAAATAACACGGCTCACCTTGATGGCAATCACACCTGCTTCGGTAAAGTTGTTGAAGGAGTTGATACGGTTGACCTGATCCGTCAGGGCGACAAGATTCAGAAGATTACAATTATCGAAGAAGAAGTAGCTTAATTGAGTCCTTTGATACCAAAACGCCTGCTCTCCAAATGGAAAGCAGGCGTTTCTTATTTTGTCTTATTTCCGAATTCTACCAGAATGTAGCGTAAAGGATAATTACAATTGTTAATACAACACCCGCCCCAACTGCAAATACGGTATCCACTTTGAACATCTTCGCATCGATTTCCAGTCCTTTCTTTTCGTCAGGCATAGTTAAACCAAGCACAATCATCACCGCAACACATATTAAGAAAACCCAACCCATTCTGTCAAGGAATGGTATTGTAGTCCAGTCTGCAACCAGAGATAATGGTGGCCAGTTATTATGCATAGCGAGTGCAATCATAAAACCACCTACAATTGCAAAAAGAGCTCCCGCGGAATTGGTCCTTTTCCAGAAGAAGCCCATAATAAATGCAGCAAATACGCCTGGTGAAACCAAACCGGTCATTTCCTGAATGAACTGAAAACCTCCTTTTTTATCAATACCCATATATGGAGAGATAACAATTGCAAGCAACATAGATATTACAATTACCAGCCTTCCTATTTTGACAAGTTGCTCCTCAGATTTGTTTTTACCGAAATACTCTTTAAAAATATCCAGGGTAAATATGGTCGATATTGAGTTGGCTTTTCCCGCAAGTGATGCAACAACAGCAGCTGTTAATGCAGCAAACGACAAGCCTTTTAGACCAACAGGCAGAAGTCCCAATAAAACTGGATAAGCCTTATCGGCAACGATTTCACCATTCTCTGTAAGTTCATTTACAAATAATCCCTTACTGTAAAGTGCGTAAGCAGCAATACCTGGTATAACCACCAGCGCCGGCATCAACAATTTAAGAGCCGCAGCAAATAATAATCCTTTTCTTGCAGTTGGCAAATCTGCCCCGAGCGCACGTTGTGTAATGTATTGATTACAACCCCAATAGTTCAAATTCACAATCCACATACCACCAAATAACACAGTCAGACCTGGCAATTGAGAGTAGAAAGGACTTGACTCCTTAAAAATCATGTGGAAGTGATCGTCGTGATTCGCTTTCATTTGATGGAAACCATCTACCATTCCACCGAATGTGATAAGCCCGTCCCCTGAAACCAGATTGAGCGCCAGATAAGATGTGGCCAATCCACCAATGATTAAGAAAAACACCTGAATAACATCCGTGTAACCGATAACCTTCATCCCACCAATGGTAATGATGATGGCAAAAATGGCCAGACTCCACATGCAGAACCAGAAATCGAGGCCGGATATTCCTGATACCGCCAGTGCTCCAAGGTACAGAATGGACGTAAGATTAACCATGATGTAAAGACCAAGCCAGAACACCGCCATAATTAAGCTCACCTGCTTGTTATACCGTTGCGTAAGGAATTGAGGCATTGTCCATATCTTATTTTTAAGATAAATGGGCATAAAAAAAACTGCAACGACAATAAGTGTCACAGCAGCCATCCATTCGTAGGTAGAAATAGCAAGTCCCATGGAAAAGCCGTTTCCTGACATACCAATAAATTGTTCAGCAGAGATATTTGATGCGATCAAAGATGCTCCAATTGCCCACCATGTAAGCGATCCTTCTGCAAGAAAGAAGTCCTTAGTAGATTCTATTCCGGTTTTTTTTCTGTTGTAGATATAGTACCCGTAAGCAGCAACTATGATGAAATAAACAAAGAAAATGATGTAATCGGGTAATTGTAGCTGTTGCATACAAATTCAATAAGAGATTAAGTGTTAACCAAAATTCACTTCAAACCGAAAGGTACATTATTTTCAGAAAATAGTGCAACCTGCGATATACCATCTACGTACAATATTTGTGTATTTGAACGAAAATCGCCTAATTTTTACCAAAATTACTCTCTCGCAAGCCTTAGTCCCTGGCAGGCAAAGGTCGCCTCAACGGATTTAAAGGCAGCTTGGCGCGTTTAGAGTTTTCACCATTTAGTTGTTCAGCATTCCGATAAGCCGACTCAAAACCTTGCCCTTCCTGCATGCCGGCGATAAGTCGGCTCATTCCCTTTGAACCAGTGTTGTGTAGCCAGTATGACACTTCCAGCCCCGAAGTCATATACGCAAGCATGACATACTGCTGATTTCCCCTGAAAAAATCTTTAACCGACTCAATGTCTTCCAATTCAAGAATCTCCTGCCCTCCCCTGGTATAATACAACCACTCGTCCATGTATTCCATATACCGGTCAACGGGATGCCGGGCGCTCACAAATCTTGTATCCAGCATGAGCGCAATCCCTTCGTTAAACCATTGAGGAATCTGCATCGTCGTTTTCCACCAACCAAGCCTTGTCAAAAGCTCAATATGGCTCATTTCGTGGCTAATTACATCAATATTGACTTCCTGCATGTTGAGGATAATAAATGTGCTTCCCCATGGAGTTCCCAGGCTGCACCCGGCACCTTCGGTACTGCGGCAATATTTAACATACTCCTCCTGATTGTTACAGACAATGATCACCGGTCTGGAAGTCTTGCCGGTATAAAAGGAGTCCACCCGCATTTCGGACTGCGAGATGTATTTCAAGAGTTTCCTGGATTGTGAAGAAGATACTGATGAACTGGCGTAAACATTTTGTTTCAATGCTCTAAAACCAGAAAATCGAATTATTTCACAATTAAAAATCTGGGGATATAGAAAAGCCAGACTGGAAAGAATAACCAACACGCCCACAACAATGTATTTCCCGAATGGGATAAAATACCGGTTGAGTAAGCGGGAAGTTTTCAAATTGAGAATATAATTAACCTGACGGATAACGAAGACCATATTTCTCCGTAAACAAAATAACCGCAAATGGCTCTTTCAAGGCATTTGCGGTTATTTTATATAAAATGTATCGCTTTCGCCTTTTAGTGTTTGAAATGACGCACTCCGGTGGTCACCATCGCTAAACCATTTGCGTTGCAATACTCAACTGAATCTTTATCACGAATAGAACCACCCGGCTGAACCACCGCTGTAACTCCAGCCAAATGCGCAATCTCTACACAGTCAGCAAATGGAAAAAACGCGTCGGACGCCATTACAGCTCCATTCAAATCGAATCCGAATGCCTTTGCTTTGTCAATTGCCTGGCGCAATGCATCCACACGGGATGTCTGTCCCGTTCCACTTGCAAGAAGTTGATTTTCCTTAGCAAGAACAATCGTATTGGATTTGGTATGTTTGCACACTTTAAGTGCAAATTCCAGTGCACTTAGTTCATCCGCGGTTGGTGCTTTTTCTGTAACTGTTGTGAACTGTGAAGCAATCTCAGTCGACAAGTCTTTATCCTGTACCAACACACCATTCAATATCGTTTTGAACATCACGTTAGGAAGTTCAACCGCGTTGCGTTTCAGCAATATTCTGTTTTTCTTGGATTTCAACAATGCCAAAGCATCCTCTTCATAAGCCGGAGCGATCAATATCTCCATGAAGAGTTTGTTAAGTTCTTCCGCTGTTGCCAGATCAACTGTTGAATTGGTGATAACAACGCCACCAAATGCAGAAACGGGATCACAGGCAAGGGCATTGTCATAAGCTTCCTTCGCAGTGGCAGCTGTCGCGATTCCGCACGCATTGGTATGTTTAATAATTGCGAATGTAGGATCACCGTCAACGAATTCATCGATCAGGTTCACGCACGCATCTACATCAACCAAATTGTTGTATGACAATTCCTTTCCGTGCAATTTGTCGAATATCCCTTCCAGGTCGCCAAAATATGTAGCACTTTGGTGTGGGTTTTCACCATAACGTAATGTTTGGGAAGGCAGTTTTTGGAAATCATAAAGTGCAGCGTCCGATGCCACTTCTTTTGAAATAAAATAACTATTGATCGCACCGTCGTAATGTGAAGAAACCGCAAAAGCTTCTCCTGCATATTGACGACGATCTTCAAAATCAGTAGCACCACCTTTGGCAGACAACAAATCAACAACCGCACCATACTGGCTTCTTGAAGATACGATCAATGTGTCTTTGAAATTCTTGGCCGTAGCACGAATCAGAGAAATTCCTCCAATGTCTATTTTCTCAATAATATCTTCCTCACTTGCACCTGAGGCAACTGTTTCTTCAAACGGATACAAATCAACCACAACAAGGTCGATTGCCGGAATGTTGTACTGAGCAGCCTGGGCAACATCTCCTGCATCATCGCGACGATACAAAATTCCGCCCATAATCGCCGGATGTAAAGTTTTTACTCGTCCGCCAAAAATAGAAGGATAACCGGTAAGCTCCTCCGCGGCCGTAACCGGTATCTGAAGATTCTCAATGAATGTTTGCGTTCCGCCGGTAGAGTACAGTTTCACACCATTCTCGTGCAAGAGACGAACCAAAGGTTCAAGTCCATCCTTATAATAAACAGATATAAGCGCGGATTGGATTTTTTTAGACATTGTTCGATTATAGATTATAGATTTGGGATGTCAGAATAACTCAAATCACCTGATTTAAAAGGCCAGACCGTTTCCCTTCAAGAATAAACCGCAAAGATAGATTAAAAAAAAACGAAGTGAGAAGCATTTTGAGTAAACAGTTTAGAGTAAGAATGTTTACAGTGCTTCCGCCAGCGAAAAAATAAAGTGGTATGAAATTATTCAGAAATTAAATAAAACATTGAAACCCAAATTATGAATCTTAACCTGACAGGAAAAACGGCTTTGGTATGCGGAAGTACCCAAGGCATTGGCAAAGCAACGGCGGTCGAACTGGCATTACTGGGTGCGAACGTGACACTGGTAGCACGAAATGAAGAAAAACTCCGCGAAACAGTGGAAACGCTGGATACTTCATTAGGACAGTTGCATCGTTACGTTATTGCCGATTTTGCAGACAACCAAAATGTAAAGGAAGCGTTGGAAAATTATCTGCGGTTTTGCCCGGAAGTACATATATTGATTAACAATACAGGCGGTCCTGCCGGTGGCCCCATCATTGAGGCAGATACTGATCAGTTCCTTAAAACGTTTCAGATGCACCTTCTCAATTACCAATTCATTGCGCAAGCGGTGGTTCCATCCATGAAAAATGCAGGGTTCGGGCGGATCGTCAACATCATCAGTACATCGGTAAAACAGCCGATTCCCGGATTGGGTGTTTCCAATACCATTCGGGGTGCTGTGGCCAGTTGGTCCAAAACGCTTTCGCTGGAATTGGGTCAGTTTGGCATCACATCCAACAATGTTTTACCGGGTTTCACGAAGACTGCGAGACTGGAAGCCGTTCTTGAAATGAGGAGTAAGTCAAGTGGAAAATCTTTGGAGAAAACTTCGCAGGAAATGCAGGCGACCATTCCTATCCGCCGGTTCAGCGGGGCGGAAGAGGTGGCAGCCGCGGTTGCTTTTTTATGCAGCCCTGCCGCGGGGAGTATCAATGGAGTCAATCTGCCTGTGGATGGAGGAAAGACTGAAAGTTTGTAACTGCTAGCGCCAGCCAAAGCCGACAGCAACACCTCCGACGGAAGCAACTTTACTATCAACCAGCGACGGCGTATATCTTATTTTTAATATGTAAATCCACTTTGTACTAACAATGTGAAACCGTAATCCTGCCAATGCCAAAGGACAAATTTGTTCTTGCTGATCTGTTGGTGGGAAGTAGACATTTACATATTTGTCAAATAAAAATGCAGAAGTTCCAACTTCAAAATAAGATTCCAATACATTGTGTCCGGGGTGTGGTTGACATTCCTTTTTCCTGTATCGATTCAATAGAAAATTGTAAGTCAGCGCTGCCGAAATGGAATAAGTTGTGTAGTCGCTAATATTATAAAGTCCCAATCCTGCTTGTAAAGCAAGAAAACTTCTTGACTTATAACCAAACATTACTTCAGTACAGACCTGTCTTTGCGGAGCAGTCCCAAAAGCTTCAACGCCGACAGCGGCACGAAGAGGGGTGTAATAAGGTTGGGCAGACAATGAGTTTATTGAAAAAACGAAAAAGATGATCAGTTTTCGCATGATTGATGAAGGGCTTTTGAACCTTCAACGAAGCATTGGCATCCAGTGGTATCAGAACAGAAAAATCTGTATACGTACCTGGTTATCGCATGACAAAACTATGTTTAACAAAAAAGGAGCAAGCCTCGCAGCCTGCTCCTTTCTATTTTATTAACAAAATCAGGAATTAATATCCAGGATTTTGTTTAAGATTTTCATTCACTGCAATCTGCTGACTTGGGATTGCGTAAACCAACCTTATTGGATCACTATCAGTGGTTCTGATTTGACCTGCTTTCAGGAATTTACCGAAACGGATAAGGTCTTGTCTTCTCCATCCTTCCCAGTAAAGTTCACGTGAGCGTTCGTCAAGCAATACATCCAGATTAAGCGTTGTCAAAGCGGCAACTCCACGGTTGGTACGAATGGAATTAACAAGCGTCAAAGCATCAGCTGGTGCACCAGGAGTACCTCCACGAAGAATAGCTTCTGCCTTCATCAACAATACATCCGAGTAACGATAAACAACCCAGTCATTGTTTTTCTGTCCTCTGGATGCGAAGTCAAAAGGATATTTAATGGACCTGATACCAGCCGTTTCAAGTGTATTACCGCTGGTACGAATGCCAACCTCTTTTGTAAACACCAAAGGTTGTGTAGACGGAGTTCTTGCCATCAATGGTTTATTAGTCACCCAGCTGGTCTGTTGTCCTTGCAATAATCCAACATTCTGAATTTTGTAACCTTTGGTACGATTAGAAGTTGTATCTGCTGGATAGTCGTAGTAGATACCTCTTCTTTCGTCACCAGTACCAAATTTATCGTACAGACCAGACAATGCAGCCCATCCGTTCCATCCACCAGGCGTCATGTTGTAGTGTGACACAGTCCAGTAAGCTCTGTCTACACCTCCGCCTCTTACACCTTCCTCGTTATAAAGCGTATAGATGTTTTCGGTAGACTTCACATCGTTATCCGGAGCAAAGTTGTCAAAATACTTACCAGCAGAAGATAAGCTATATCCTGTCACTTCGTTTGCAAGACTGATTACCTTCGCCATGTCAGCAGCATCGAATTTCGGTGCATTTCTACTTAGGAAAGTACCCTTATTCAGATACACTTTCATCAACAAAACACGTGCAGCGTTTTTATTAGCCACAAAAGCCTTGCCGCTTGCCGGCAGATCAGGCATGATCGCATTTACCTCAGAAATGATAAAATCAATTGCCTCCTGTGAACTAAGCGTTTTAGGAAGAGCCCGGAAATCGTCCAAATTTTCTCTATAAGGAACCACTCCCCACAAATCCAGCACATCAAACATAGCCAAAGCCCTTATAAAACGAGCCTCTGCTGCCTGCTGAGCAGAAGGGCTGTAACGTAAGACATTGGAAGCCTGAAATATTGCGGTTAATAAACCACCGAATGTTCCACTCATATAACCGTTGTCAGCATTCCAGGTATGCAGGTGAATCGCACGGTGCAGACCATTATCATCCCAGTCACCACCACGTGTTGGTGCTACCGATTCATCTGAGGAAAGCTGCTGCAAGCACCATCGGTTATCCTGCTGATAAGGGTTATTCAATGATGCATACGCACTGATCAATAAGCCGGCAGGAGTAATGTTTCCACTTGTACTCTCCTCCAAATCACTATGTAGCTGCTCGTCTAGATCTGTGCAGGAAAACACAGATAATCCTAGCAGTAGTGTTGCACAATATGTTTTAAATCGCATAAAATCTTTTGTTTTAAATTACAATGAAAAGTTTACTCCTAACAGAAACGTTCTTGCAGAAGGGTAAGGCACATATTCAATCCCAAGTGATGGTATATCACTGCTTGAACCGTCCGTGTTAACTTCCGGATCGAAACCTTTGTACTTTGTAAGAACAAAAAGGTTCTGACCTGTCAGAGAAATATTCAGGTTTTTAAATGCTTTTCCAACGCTTCCTACTCTGTAGCTCAAAGTCAGGTTAGACATCTTCATGTAATCCCCTTTTTCAAGGTAACGTGTTGAAGGAGCAGCAGAATTGGAAGTAGATTCTTTAATATCCGTTTTGTAAAAATCCTTGGCCATATTTCTGCTTGGCATGTTATTGATACCCAATACAGTAGCAAATGTGTTGTTGAACAAATAATGTCCAAAAGCTCCGTTCATATTCACAACAGCCGAGAACTTCTTGTAAGTTACGTCAGTGGAGATCCCAAGAAGGGTTGTTGGATTAGGACTTCCTACATAAGATTTGTTTTGTGCAGGGTCAACCGAAGTACTGGCATTGCCATCTGCTCCAACATACATACTTGTTCCTGTTGCAGGATCAATTCCTGCATAAGTAGCAAGGTACCAAACGTTAAGTGGTTGTCCACTCACCATACGCTGTCCCAATACACCTGAGAAACCCTGACCTCTTAGCTGAGCTGTTTCATAAAATCCAGGTAAACCAGATACACTGTTTTTCAGGAATGTAGCATTGGCAGACAGATTCCAAACCCAGTCCTTGGTTTCCAGAACCGTACCTGTAAGCGCTACCTCAACCCCTTTGTTAACTACTTCTCCGTCCAGGTTTACCCAAACTCTACCATTTGGTGCCGGCTGAGCAAGTGTTCTCTCAAACAAAGCATCTGTTGTTTTTTTGTTGAAATAATCAATAGATCCAATGATTCTTGACTGGAACAAGCCGAAATCAATACCGGCGTTGATTGTTTCAGAACTCTCCCATTTCAAATCAGGGTTACCATAGTTAACCTGACTTACACTTTGATTTCCAAACGCATAACGATCTCTTGATGCTCCCGATGGGAATTCTCTGTTACCGGTTTTACCCCATCCTACACGCACCTTCACGTTGTTCAATGTAGTATTTCCTTTCAGAAACTCTTCGTTCGATACGTTCCATGCTACTGCAAGTGCAGGGAAGTTCGCGTATTTGTTGTTTTCTCCAAATTTCGTAGAACCGTCTCTTCTAACGGTAGCTGTAACCAGGTATTTATCAAGATAATTAACCCCAGCTCTTACGAAATATGATTGCAATTCGTCGGATGGGCTTCTGTATGAATTCGCACCTCTGTTGTTTGTGATAGAATAGTTCAGATAGTCATAGAAATCCAGTCCTACGTTAGGGAATCCACTCGCATTCACCGTATTCCAACTTTTTGCATAAGAAAGGTATTCATAACCTGCAACAGCATTAACACTCAATGATGGGTTAAGTTGTTTGTTGTAAGAAAGCGTATGCGTAAGCTGCTGATTGGTTTCCTGGTTGTTACCTACGAAAGCAAAACCATTGTTAGTAGTATTCTCGTTAACAATACCATCCAACAATCTACCTTTTCTGATACCCATCTGACGTGTTACGCTATACACAAATTTGTATTCCAGGTCATTGGTAATTTTGAAAGAAGGTGCAATGTTCGCAACAATTGTGTTAACAGTTGCATTGTCCTTGTACGCATGCAAGTTAGCAAGCGGGTTACCTGTAATTGCGTTGATGTAGGTGAAACCACCATCATCCTTTATTAGCGGACGGGTTGGGTTCCATGCAAGAGCCATTGAGATCAGGTTACCATCAGCACCTCTGCCGACGTCTATCGGTACAATATTTTCGTCTGTTTGAGTGAAAAGAACACCGAAATCAAGACCTAGTCTTTTGCTTTCAAGGAATTTAAAGTTGGTGTTCAAGCTCGCAGTATACTTTTTCAAATCAGAATTTTTGATGATACCTTTCTGATCCATGTAACCTGCAGAGATACGGTATTTACCATTGTCGGTACCACCGGTTACTGCCACAGAATAGTTCTGAACAGGTGCAGTTCTGGTTATTTCGTCAAAAGCATTTACGTTACCTTTAAAATCGTATGAATTAGGATCAGCATCAGGAGCATAATATTTAGCTGCTTGTCTGAATTCGTCAGCAGACAAAACTTCCGGTCTTCTTAGCAATGAAGACACACCAGTTGATGCGTTGAAACTTACAGTAGGAGCACCAGATGCACCACGTTTTGTAGTGATGATTACTACACCATTCGCTCCACGTGAACCATAGATTGCTGTTGCGGATGCATCTTTAAGGATGTCCATACTTGCGATATCGCTTGGATTCAGATAAGCAAGCGGGTTACCGCCGTCAGATCCAAAACCTCCGCTACCACCCGGACGAGCCGAACTACCAGATAATGGAATACCATCCAAAACGAAAAGAGGGTTATTCCCGGCACGGATCGAGGAGTTACCACGAATCCTCACGGTAGCTGCTCCACCAGGCTGACCTGTGTTATTGATCACCATTACACCTGGCGTACGCCCCTGGATAAGCTGATCAGGAGAAGTAATCACACCTTTGTTGAAGTCTTTGGATTGCAAAGATGATACAGAACCTGTTAAATCTTTTTTCTTAACTGTTCCGTACCCAATTACAACAACTTCTTCAAGTGCCTTTGCATCGTCAGTCAACACAACGTCAATTTTGGTTTCGCTGCCTACTGTAACCTCTTTTGAGGTAAATCCAATAAAGCTAAACTGAAGCACAGAACCAGAAGGTGCCGATAACGTATACTTGCCATCCATATCGGTTGTAGTTCCTTTTGTAGATCCTTTAACCGCAATGGAAACACCTGGTAATGAGCCACCTTTTCCATCTGTTACAACTCCGCTAAGTGTAACATCCTGTGCGTACAGCTGTCCACAGACAAATAGAAACAAAAGCAAAAACAACTGCTGCCTTTTGCGGCTGGAAGCGTTTCTCTTCGGTTCTAATTTTTCAGCACTACCGTCGCGATGACGATAAAAACTTAAGAATAAATTCACCATAGGTTAAACTTGATTGGTATATTGATAAAAATTAGAATTGTACAATTTAAAACATTATTCTTTAAATAATTATTACTTACTTTCAGTGGGTTATCTCTTCCATAAGTGTCATTTTTTAAATAATTAATAAAAATATTGTACAATCAGGGTGACAAATTAATATAATTACTTTTGATAATGCAATACAAAAAATCACAAAACCACCGTCCTGTTTAACATTTTTTAACTTGCCGCATTTTATCTGATTATTATACAAAATTGACATTGGATGAATGCAAAATCCCACCTAAAAACCGGAAACTAAAAATTCACTGACTCACTTTTATTTGGCGCCCGCCACATTCTCTCAAATAATGCATAAAATCATGTTGCGTTGTTTGTAACTTTGGGGCTGTTTCAATTCCCGATTTTTTGCTATTTATGGCTCCGCTGTCTCCTGTTTCTACTACCGAATTACATTCTCTAGCCGCTCAGCTTGAAGGTGACCTTTTCTATGATAATACAATTCGTACGCTCTATGCCACGGATGCTTCTGCATACAGGGAAATGCCCACCGCGGTTGCCATTCCCAAATCAGAAAAGGATATCAAAACCCTGATTTCATTTGCGACTAGTCATAAGATATCGCTCATTCCGAGAACGGCGGGTACATCTTTGGCAGGCCAGGTGGTAGGGAGCGGAATTGTAGTGGATGTTTCCAAACATTTCACACAAATACTGGAAATTAACGCTGCTGAAAAATGGGCAAGAGTACAGCCCGGTGTTGTTCGGGATGAATTGAACATGGCATTGAAACCATACGGCCTGTATTATGGCCCGGAGACTTCAACGGCCAACCGCGCCATGATTGGTGGAATGGTAGGAAATAACTCATGTGGCTCAAATTCCATTGTATATGGAAGTGCACGCGAGCATACCCTTTCGGTAAAAGCGATTCTTGCCGATGGAACGGACGCTGAATTTAAAAACTTATCGGTCAACGATTATAACAATCTCATCGCTGCCTCTGCTCAGAAAAACGGCGGCGCAGGTTTACTGGATAAAATCTATCTGAAAACAAATGAGATTCTTTCTTCTGAAACCAATCAGCTTGAGATTAGAAAGAATTTCCCGAAACCAAGCATCAGCCGCCGTAATACGGGTTATGCGTTGGACATGCTTTTAAACACCGAACCATTCCAGGGATCAGCAGCCAACCAAACGCAAAATGAGGTTAGCCCATTTAATATGTGTAGCCTCATTGCGGGCTCAGAGGGCACACTATGCTTTTTGACAGAAATAAAAGTTAATCTGGTGCCGACACCACCCAAAACACAGGGGTTGGTTTGTGTTCATTGTGATTCTATTGATGAAGCTTTGCGCGCGACAGTGCTGACATTAAAATACGGTCCTCAAGCGGTTGAGCTTATTGATGACTACGTGCTGGAATGCGCGATGACCAATGCGGAACAAAAGAAAAACGCATTTTTTGTAAAAAATAAACCTGACGGTACTTTTCCCGCCATTCTTGTGGTTGACCTTTCCCGTGAAACTACGCAAGAGGTAGAAGCTTTGGCACAAACCATGCAAAAGGAGTTGGAGGAGGCTGGTATGGGATTCCATTATCCATTGCTATTTGGTGACGACACTAAAAAAATATGGACTTTACGGAAAGCAGGTCTGGGATTACTTTCAAACATTCCGGGAGATGGCAAAGCTGTTGCAGTAATAGAAGACACTGCTGTGGATGTATACGACCAGCCTGACTACATCCGGGATTTCAACATTATCCTGAAAAAAAATGGCATGTCGGCGGTTCATTACGCGCATGCAGGAACGGGTGAGATTCACCTTCGTCCGATTATTAATCTAAAAACAGCAGAAGGCCACAGGCAATACCGGATGATCGCCGAAGAGATAGCCGATCTGGTAAAAAAATATGATGGTTCTCTTTCCGGTGAACATGGCGACGGACGGCTTCGGGGAGAGTTTATTCCAAAAATGGTTGGTGAGCATAATTATCAACTTTTTAAGGAAATCAAAAAAGCGTGGGATCCAAATAATATCTTCAATCCTGGTAAAATCGTGGGTACAGCACCGATGGATACCTTCCTGAGATATGAAGCGGATCAAAAAACGCCTGAATTTAAAACTTACTTCCGCTTTCATGATCAGGATATTCTCCAACACGCCGAACAATGCAATGGCTCGGGTGATTGCCGGAAAACGCAACTGAGCGGCGGTACCATGTGTCCGAGTTTTATGGCTACCCGTAATGAAAAGGATACCACCCGTGCAAGAGCGAATATTCTGCGCGAAATGCTCACACATTCGCCAAAGGAAAACCGGTTCGACAATAAGGAGATCAAAGAGGTTTATGACCTGTGCCTCGCTTGCAAGGGCTGTAAAGGCGAATGTCCTTCCAATGTAGATGTGGCCAAATTGAAAATGGAGTTTCTCCAGCAATACCACGATGAACACGGTGTGCCGCTGCGTTCCTGGCTGGTAGGAAACTTTTCAAAAATGACTGGATTGGCAAGTTATGTTCCCTGGGCTTACAATCTGATATATAAAAACGATCCGCTACGTAAGATTGCAAACCGTATTGTTGGTTTCCACCCGGAAAGAACAATGCCCTTGCTTCATGACACAACATTACTTGCTTGGTATAAAAAACGAAGAAAGTCTTCCTCTCTTCCCCATTCTCCATCTGCCCGGAGAGTGTATTTGTTCTGCGATGAGTTCACCAATTATAATGATGTAGAAATTGGCAAGAAATCAATACAAACTCTGGAAAAACTGGGTTATGAAGTAATTATCCCGCAGCACGGACCATCGGGCAGGCCACAGCTTTCAAAGGGTCTTTTGAAGGATGCTAAAAAAATCGCCGAGGAAAATATCAGGTTGCTGAAAGATGTGATCTCACACGACATGCCGCTGGTTGGAATAGAACCTTCGGCAATCCTGACTTTCAGAGATGAATATCCTGATCTGGTGAGTGACGAATATGTAGAAGATGCCAAAAAACTGGCTCAGAATGCGTTGCAGTTTGATGAGTTTGTTGCAAGAGAAATCGAATTGAAACACATATCCAAAGACGTGTTCACGAAGGAAAAGAAGCTGATCAAACTACACGGACATTGCCAGCAAAAAGCGATATCCAGTATGGTTCCGACTAAAAAGATGTTATCTCTTCCTGAAAACTATACCGTGCAGCTCATTCCATCGGGCTGCTGTGGTATGGCGGGATCTTTTGGTTATGAAAAAGAACACTACGATATTTCCATGCAAATTGGAGAACTGGTACTGTTTCCAACCGTGCGCCAACAGCCGGAGGAAGTGATTATTGCTGCACCGGGAACCAGCTGTCGTCATCAGATTCACGATGGAACAGGAAGAAAAGCATTGCACCCTGCTGAAATTCTTTGGGAGGCTTTGGTTTAGGTTTATTGATGATCTGTTGTTACATCCCTACGGGATTTGACAACGTAGGGCTTCCGCTTTATTCTAAGGATATTTCATCCCTCTGGGATTTGAGGGTTGAAATTGGAGGGAATTTGTGATGCAATCCCAGAGGCATGTACTCGGTACATGTCCACGGATTTAGATCATGTATATGTTTGAATCTATCCACATTGCATCTTTCAGGGATTTGAAGATTTAAGAAGATAATGCCTTAGGCATGTAACATTGGTAGAAATACAAATGATCCAATGGAATACAAATGCCGGAGACATGCAATAAAATCACAACTAAGACTCTTCGTAATCCAGATCCTTACCATAGGTCTCTTCCATTTTCCATAGAGACATTAGTGCCAGTAGAAAACAGATACCGCCCACGGTTGCGCCAGATTTTAAAACACCCCACTCTGGTTTTAAGAACTGGAAGAGTGGCAAGGTAATGAGCACCGTTGCACGTACATTGTTCGCAATAGATGTGGTGACCGTTGCGCGGAGGTTTGTTCCAAATTGCTCGGCAGTTGTTGTCAGGAACATGGCAATGTAGCCGATGGAAAAGCCTAACCACGCGTAACATACATACAAAGTTGATGCGGTTTGAATACCTCCGTGAATGAGCCAGATAGTGCCGCCAAGTGTCATGAGCATCATCCACAGGATCGCCTGTTTCCGTGATCGAAGCCATTGACTTAAAAACCCGCTGAAAAAATCACCGGTAACAATACCCATGTAAGTGTACAAAACGCAGGTTCCCGCCTGCACTTCTTCCTGAATACCCAGCGCTTTGGCAAACTCATTTCCAAATGTGGCGTAAATTCCGATGACCATATAAGTAGGTAGGCCAATTCCCATGCAACGGATGTAGCGTACAAGTCGCGATGGATTTGTGAAGATGGTCCACCATTGCACTTTGTTTGTTTTTCTTTTCTTGATACTCAAATCAAAAATGATGGATTCCAGCACATTTACCCGAAGAGCAAGTAAAATAAGCCCCATGCCTCCGCCGATGAAATAGGCCGTTCGCCAATCGGTTAACTTGACGGCAAAGAACGCAGCAATGGCTCCGGCCAATCCCACACTTGCTACCACAGACGCTCCGTACCCACGTAATTCCTTTGGCAAAATTTCGGCTATGAGCGTTATCCCGGCTCCGAGCTCGCCCGCAAGGCCAAAGCCTGCTATAAATCTAAGTATGGAATACACCTCAACATTACTGGTGAAACCGCATGCAACGTTTGCCAGTGAGTAGGTAAGTATGGATCCGAACAACACGGATCGGCGCCCCATTTTATCTCCAAGAATCCCCCAGAGAAAACCACCAATAAGGAGCCCCGCTTGTTGCCAGTTGTAAATGTGCGAACCTATCACCGAAATTTCCTCATCCGAAAGCCCCAGATCCTTTAAGCTGGGAACCCTCACAATATTGAAAAGAAGCAAATCGTAGACATCGACAAAATAGCCGAGCGACGCTACAATGACCGGCAAACTGACAACGGAACGAACAGGTGAAGTAGATAGTGAATTCATATAGGATCAAGAATTCTTGTTTTAATCTTCGGATGGTTTTCTGCGCAGCGATTTTACAATGGCATTACGCTGTTTGGTTTGCAGACGTTCCGTCTTAGAAGCTAACGTAGGTCTCGTTGCCCTGCGTTTCTTCTGTACAGTAAATGCTTTTTGAATCAATTCATTAAACTTGGCAATTACTTTGTCTTTGTTAGCTAATTGCGAACGTTCTGTCTGGTGATACAAAATCAGCACTTTATCATTTGTCATACGAGAAGCCAGTTTTACGTACAACAATTCTTTCTGGTCATCACTGAGCAAAGCCGAGTTTTTGACATCAAACCGGAGCTCCACTTTCGTCTCCACTTTATTAACATTCTGCCCTCCGCTCCCACCGCTTCTTGCAGTTTGGAAAACAAGTTCTGAATGAAGTGTTTCGGGATTAATCATTTGTATAGGTTAATATGTAATTAGCTGCCGGCTATGAGCCGTCAGCTATTGGCAACAGCCTGATGAATTTCTTTATCGCACTGGCTAAACAACTGCTTATGTTAAGGATTGTTAATAGTTATACGCACAGATGGGGGAATTTCGCTTTATAAATGTCTTTGCAACGAAACCAACTCATACATTCAGACGCAGAACCAGAATACAATCCATTGATTATTAAATATTTAAAATAAAAGAACGCTTTCTTGCAACCATTTAATAACAATAAACATCGTTAATCAGCAGAACATATCCATTTATACACCTTACAAAGGTCGTTAAACCAAGCACAAAAAAGATAGTCAAACCGTCGATTTTAATTTTAGAAAACAATTAATTCTTATAGCTATGAACACCATACATCAACTTCGGATCTTCGGCCTGGCGCTACTGCTTTTGGCGGGTCTGTCGGTTCAGGAAAAAGTGCAGGCGCAACCCGGTGTTTCTATATCATTCCAGACATTCTATAACGAGTTGTCTCCTTATGGACGCTGGACTAACTCACCACAATACGGATCTGTATGGACACCTTATGCAGAACGAGGTTTTCAACCCTATTCTACCAATGGATACTGGGAGGTAACAGAATACGGTAATACCTGGGTTTCGGATTACGACTGGGGCTGGGCTCCTTTCCACTATGGCCGCTGGTCATATGATGATTACAACGGTTGGTTCTGGATTCCCGGATATGAATGGGGCCCAGCTTGGGTAAACTGGAGAACAGGCGGTGAATATTATGGCTGGGCTCCTTTGGGACCTGGCATGAACGTTAACATTTCGATCAATATTCCATCGTTCTGGTGGGTGTTTGTTCCGCAACGTTACATCGCAACCCGTAACTGGTACAACTACTGCGCTCCGAGAAATCGCGTGACGCATATTTACAACCAGACCACGATCATTAACAATTACTACCGAAACGACAATCGTACTTATGCTTACGGACCAAGACGCGAGGAGATTGAACGTGTTACGAGAAGAAGTGTTCCCGTGAGAGAAATTGACAGTAATCGCAGAGGTCGTGTTGTTACAGAAAGATCACCCTACGACAGATACGACGCTCCGGACCGCAGTGGATCGGTATACCGCCAAAACGGAAGAACAGCAAACAATGGCCGAAGCAGCAATGAATCCGACCGCGGAAACTCGGGAAGATATCAGTCTAACGGTCGATCGTCAGGTTCAGAAAACGGTAACAGGGGTTATGAAAGTCCATCACGTTCTTCCGCTCCAAACCGCGATGTTTATTCAGAAGGAAACAACGGCCGTGGGAATTCTGATTCTTACAGATCAGCTCCGTCAGCGCCAAGTGCTCCACAACCAAGCCGGGAATACCGAAACCCTTCACAGAGCAACGAACGCAGCGGAAGATCGGAACGCCAGGCTGATATGGGAAGCAGAAGTTCGGGACGGATTAATGGCGGAGAATCGCCGGCAGTACGTTCAGCTCCATCCGAAAGAAGTTCCGCACCAAGATCTTCACGCTCCGAATCCGGATCTGACAATTCAGGTGGCGGTTTGCGCTCGGAAAGAAGCAGCAGAGGTCCCCGTTAGTACATTTAAGTCAATTTTAAAACCCCACCAGAAAACACGCTGGTGGGGTTTATTTTAAAAAGATATTTCTATGCGGGTAATTCTGGCATCTGTTTGACTCTTTGTTAAAGCGTTTGAATACGATTCCTAAATCTTACAGCATTTAATGGAAATACAGTTTGATATCGAGTTTAAGGAAAGTGCGCCTAAATACATACAAATTATCAAATCACTCCTACTGGCGATCAGTAAAGGAAAGCTTAAAAGAGGAGATAAAATACCATCTATCAATCAGTTAAGCGAGGAATATCTATTATCTCGTGATACTGTTGAGAAGGCATATAAGCACCTGATCAAAGATGGTGTACTTGTATCTGCCCGCGGCAAAGGCTATTTTATCAATAGGGTCGACATTGAAAATACCTCCCGTATTCTTTTGGTTTTTAACAAAATCAGCAATTACAAAAAGCAGATTTACAACGCCTTTGTGGAGAATATGGGGCGTAATGTACTGGTTGATCTTCACATTCACCATTCCAATATTAACATCTTCAGGAACCTGATCCAGAATAGTTTGGGTGAATATGACTATTATGTCATCATGCCGCACTTTTATGAAAAAGCAGATGAAGCACTGGAAGTGCTGAAATTACTTCCGCCTGAAAAACTGATCCTGCTTGACAAGGATATGGACCTTCAAAGCAAAAAACATTCGGCTGTATTTCAGAATTTTGAGAAAGATATTGTCTGCGCGTTAAATGAAGCGGTTGATCTGCTGAACGTTTATCAAAAGATTATATTGATATTTCCGACCATGATCCCCTATCCGAAAGAGATTATAAAGGGATTCCGGATCTTTTGTATTCAGCACCATTTTGAACATGAGATCATCTACGATTTTCATGAAAACAGCCAAGTAATCAAAAATGCAGCTTACGTAGTTATTGAAGAAAATGACCTCGTGAACCTGATCAAAGAATGCCGGCAACAGCAATTGGTGATAGGAAAGGACATTGGAATAATTTCCTATAACGAAACGCCCCTGAAAGAAATATTACTGGACGGCATCACTACAATCTCAACCGACCACGAACTCATGGGCAAAACCGCTGCTCAATTGATCAACGAAGGCAAACAGGCACTGATCAAAAATCCGTTTACGTTGATTAGGAGGAAGTCGTTGTAAGAGAAAGGTCTAAGCCAGGTAGAAGTAAGAAACTCCAACTCAGCTTAGACCTAATGTATTGAAACTGGTATCTTACAATCCAGTTGCCACAGTCACTTTTCCTCTTTCATTCATCAGTTCTGAGCGAACTTTCAGGTTTCTAAATAATCCTACCGGATCAAGTGCTCCTCCGCTCAAACGCATTGATTCACGTACCAACGGACGAACGTCTGTTCTGAATGCATTTTGTAAAATTTGCTGCGCGAGCACCACGTCATTCTGCTGACGAGCCTGTTCAAGCTTTTTGCTGTCAACAAGAAGTGCCTGAGCATGAGCAATCAAAATGGCTTCAACAGACTGTAACAAATCTTCCAAAGGATCTTTCACGTTGTGACTTGCATCGATCATCCATGCATAACCATCACTGCCTTTCCCCGCACGTTTCATTCCTTCAACAAGCTCAACGAAGATCAGGAACAACATATATGGACGAATGCTTCCTACTGTCAGGTCATCGTCGCCATATTTGGAGTCGTTGAAATGGAAACCAGCCAAACGACCTTCCATCATCAGCGTGGCAACAATTTGTTCAATATTGGCATTGGGCAAATGGTGACCAAGGTCAACCAATACATCCGCTTTCGCCCCCAGTTTCTGGCAGAAAAGCAATGAACTTCCCCAATCCTGAATTACAGTTGAATAAAAATTAGGCTCGTATGCTTTGTATTCTACAAATACTTTCCAGTCGTCAGGCAAAGCAGCGTAAATTTCCTGTAACGATTCCAGTGTATTCTGGAAAGATCTTACAAAATTGGATTGTCCAGGAAAGCAAGAACCATCGGAAAGCCAGATTGACAACGCTTTTGATCCAAGATCCTTACCATATTTGATCACTTCAATATTGTGCTCAACAGCCTGTTTTCTAACTGCTTTGTCAACATGTGACAGCGATCCGAATTTATAAGAATGCTCCTGATCTTTCTGATCCTGAAATGTATTGGAATTAACCGCGTCAAATTTCAGATCCAGAGACGAAGCCAGGTTGATAACCGACTGCGCCTGACTTGGTATATCCCAGGGAATGTGAAGCGATATAGAACCACTTGAACGGTTCAATGCGTGCAACAAACCAACATCCTCAATTTTTTCTTCCAATGAACGAGGTTCTCCGCCACCTGAAAAACGGCCAAAACGAGTTCCGCCGGTTCCCAAGGCCCAGCTTGGAATCGCAACCTGAAACGCTTCAAGTTGTTTTACAATGTCATTTGCATTAATTCCCTGCTCTCCCAGCTGCTCTTTTAAGAAAACAAACTGATTATTATGTCTGGAAAAAAGGCTGTCATTATACTGGTCAACCTGATATTTTTCAATTTTCATGATATTTAGCTTTTGGCTTCTAGCGGTTGGCTATCAGCTGCTATGGATATTCAATTATTATCTTACAAACGCAGCAGGTACACCACCATCAACGTTAATCACATTACCAGTACTTTTGCTAAGCAAGCCACCCACAAGAACGAAAACGCCGTTAGCGATGTCTTCCGTATGGATTTCAGCACCAAGAACGGTACGTTTTGCATAGTATGCAGGCAATTCTTCAATTTTGATTCCGTAAGCTTTGGCACGACCGGCAGCCCAACCACTTTCCCAAATCTTGCTACCAGAAATAACGGCATCCGGGTTAACCACGTTGACACGAATTTTGTCCGGACCAAGTTCGGCTGCCAAAAGGCGCGTCATGTGTTGCTGAGCAGCTTTCGCTGTTCCGTAAGCAACGTTATTTGGTCCTGAAACCAATCCATTTTTACTAGCAATGTTCACAATATCACCACCCAAGCCCTGCTGACGCATAATTGCGACGGATTCCTGTGAAACAAGGAACTGACCTTTTACCAATACATCTTGCAAAATGTCCCAGTCCTTGATAGTCGTTTCTGCCAATGGCTTCGAAATAGAAAGACCAGCACAGTTCACTACGATATCAACACCACCAAATTTTAATTTCGTTACATCCAGGGCCGCCTTAATCTGATCGGCATCCAATACGTTTGCATTTGCAGTTGCAGAGAAATCTTTGCCAAATTTAGCGTCGAATTCCGCCTTAGTTTCAGCGAGTGCGTTATCATCAATATCTGAAATAACCACGCATGCGCCTTCCTGAAGGAATTTCTGAGCGATGGCTTTGCCAATACCGCCAGATCCGCCTGTAACGATAGCCACTTTACGGGAAAGCGCTTTTTCCTTTGGCATACGCTGCAATTTAGCTTCTTCCAATAGCCAGTATTCAATGTCAAATGCTTCCTGCTCTGGCAGAGACACATAAGAAGAAATCGCCTCAGCGCCCTTCATCACATTGATGGCATTGGTATAGAATTCTGCCGCTACACGCGCAGTTTGTTTGTCTTTTGCAAAAGAGAACATACCTACACCTGGAAGCAAAATGATCACCGGATTCGGGTCACGTACAGCCGGACTGTTGTCATGTTTGCAACGGTCGTAGTAAGCCTGATAATCCACACGGTATGCTTCAAACTGCGGACGGATTTTGTCAAGAATCTCCTGATCAGTACCACCAAGCAATTCAAAAGGAAGGTCCAATACCAGCGGACGGATTTTTGTACGCAGGAAGTGATCCGGGCAGCTGGTTCCAAGTGGAGCCAGTTTATCAAGATCATGGCTACCAATGAATTCAAGTACGCGTTCGTCATCTGTAAAATGACCCACCATCGCTTGTTTGTCAGACGCCAAACCTCTTAAATAAGGAGCCAATTTGGCAGCAACTTGCTGACGTTTTTCTCCTGCTTCATTTTCTACACGTTTTCCACCAAATACCGGACGGCTTTTACCATAGTTCGCTGCAAGGTATTCCGAGGCTTTTTCAATCGTGTCAAGCGTATTGATATACGATTCGTAAGCAGTGTCACCCCATGTGAAAAGTCCGTGACCGCCCAATACGATCCCGCGGATTCCGGGGTTTTCTGCCAGAGCCTGTTCCAGTTTCAACCCAAGGTCGAAACCAGGACGCTGCCAAGGCACCCACGCCAGTTCACCACCGAATAGTTCTTTTGTAATCGCTTCACCTTCTTTGGATGCAGCAATAGCAATAAGTGCATCCGGGTGCAGGTGGTCAATGTGTTTGAATGGCAACAAGCCATGCAAAGGCGTATCAATAGAAGGTGCTTTGGATTTCAGATCGTAGATACAGTGATTGAAAAGCTCAACCATTTCATCTTCAAACTCCAGACCACGATAAATATTTTTCAGATTATGCAAACGATCCTGATACAGTCCTGCCAGTCCACTTCTTGTCAGCGTTCCGATATCACCACCTGAACCTTTGATCCACATCACCTCAACGTCGTTACCTGTCAAAGGATCTTTTTCAATTGTTTTACAACTTGTGTTTCCACCAGCATAATTGGTCAGACGAAGGTCTGCCCCCAATAAATTGGAACGATAAAGAAGAAGTGCAACCTGATCATCTCCCAGGGAAGCCGCCTTTTCATCATCCCATAAATAACTTACATACTTGTACTGGCTTGCTTTTGAACTGCTCATATTTTGTGTTTTTTAATAATCCGCGTTTAAGTAGGAAATCATAGTGGTGAAAGAATTTCATGAAACAATTACTACTCTTCTAACATGGTACAAGATTAGAAAACTTAGCAATAGACACCGTCCTGTGGTATCCTGCATGTATTAATAAAATAAGAAATAATAAGATAAAATATATCTAAACTAAACAAAAAAAGTGCCCAGGGAAATATATATCCCGGGCACTTTCTTTACTACTTCCTTATCAAACTTATTTCTCTATAACAATTCTGGTTGTTTCATTACCTACTGTTACGATATAAATGCCATTAGGTAGTTGGGTTGTACTGATTGGTTTACCGGAAGTAAGTTTCTGGTTTAAAAGTACCTTACCCCTTAAATCGTAAATTACTGCATTATCGTTTTTTTGAAAATCACTTACAAAAAACTCGTTGGATGCAGGATTTGGGTAAAGGTGTAAAAATGAACGATTACGTTTAATTGAAATAATTCGTGAATATTCAAACTTTCCGTTATGATCAATTTGCTTCAGACGATAATATGTAATCGGCCACACCTCCGTATCAGTAATACTATAAGTCTGTAACTCCTCTGAACTTCCATGACCGTCAACAAAACCGATGCGTATAAATTTTTTCATGTCTGCACTTTTTTCTATTTCGAAACCAGAATTGTTAACTTCTGATGTAGTGCGCCAGGTTATGATATTATTTGAATTTTCATTTTTTGCAGTGAATGAAACAAGTGTAACCGGCATCGAACCAAGTTCAATGAAAACTTCTTCGCTATACAACGTAAGTCCGGGGACTAAACTATTGGTAACCTCCACTTTATAAGTAGCTCCACCGTTAACAAAAATTTGCCCGGATATATCACCAACCAGGGTCGCTATCAATGTCCCATTCTCAAAAAATTTGTACGTGTTATTATTACTATATGTGGGATAACCTGTTTCCAAGCCACCTGCATCTACCGAAATAATGTAGGGAAGAGGAAAAGCGGGACTAACTGAAAGGGGAAGCAAAGCCTGTGGAGAATAAGATGCTAATCGACTTACATTTGTATCCATTCCGTCAAATGTAAAGGAGTGATTACTTATATAAACTTTGGCCGTGGTAGGCAGCCCGGATAAATCGGGAATAGGTCCGTGCAAAGCACCGTAAGATCCGTACCCTCTTACAAAATCTCCAAAATAATGAAGATCTAATACTTCCAAATTCGTGAAATTGCCGAAAGAGGCAGGAATCGTTCCTTCAAAAATGTTCCCGCCCAGTTTCATGAATTCTAAAGCGGTCAAATTACCTAATTCCCCGGGAAGATTGCCACTTAGGTTTTGATATGATAAGTCGAGATACTTCAAATTTATTAAGTTGCCTAATTCAATTGGTATTGCCCCTCCGAGCTCTCCTACCGGATCAAACCCGAAATCAAACGCCTTGTAACTTATGTCCAGAAACGTCAGATTTAGTAAATTTCCCAAGCTTGAAGGAATTGACCCAGTAAAACGGTTCCCACCAAGATCAAGATATTCAAGGTTAGTTAAATTACCAAGTTCCGCAGGAATAACGCCGGAAATCCCACCCCATCCTTGCAAATCCCCAGGATCATTGGCGTTGAGATTCAATACTTCCAAGGCGGAAAGATTACCAATTTCAACAGGTAAATAACCGAATGTCGCGTTTTTGCGAAGGTTCAATTCAGTTACCCGGCCACCCTCACAAGTTACCCCATACCAACCGCAAGGATTATCACCAGGCGCTCCCGAAGGATTCCATCCAGTCTTATTTGTCCAATCATCCCCATTAGTTGCATTATAAAGCGCCACCAAAGACAACCGATCATCTTCCAAAGTTTGCCCAAAACTTACACTTACAGAACAAAGAAGGGCAAAAAATAAGTAATATTTTTTCATAGTTTTTTGATAAGCGTGAATTAAAAATTACCGTACAATAAAAATCCCGCAGAATGAAATAGCATCATTCTTGTCACGTGATTATATAGAAGCTGTTCTGAGACGTTGAAAAAAATCGACAGTAAGGTATGCCTCTGTCAAGGTACTAATTCAAACAGAAAATTAAGTAAATACAACAATAATTTAATTTCTGTTACTTATCTTAATATTTAAGATACATCATTTCCAAATCAATCCCATGTTTTCAAACATAAAGGCATAAATGTCTGACTGCGTTTCCAGTGCTTTTTTGGTATTGCTCGCTCCGTGTCCTGAATTGGTGTCAATACGGATCAGTAATGGGTTATCAGATGTTGCTCCTGCCTTAGCCTGTAGTTCCGCTGCATACTTGAATGAATGCGCGGGCACCACCCTGTCGTCATGATCAGCGGTGGTCACCATCGTAGCCGGATACTTCGCTCCTTCTTGAATATTATGCAAAGGTGAATACCCGTAAAGCATTTTGAATTCATCTGCATTGTCGCTGCTGCCGTAATCTGCGATCCAGTTCCAGCCAATTGTGAATTTGTGGAATCTGAGCATATCCATCACGCCGACTGCCGGGAACGCAACTTTGAAAAGCTCCGGACGCTGATTCATTACCGCTCCTACAAGCAACCCTCCATTTGAGCCGCCCTGGATAGCAAGACGAGCCGGAGACGTATATTTTTCCTTAATTAAAAACTCCGCAGCTGCGATGAAGTCGTCAAACACATTTTGCTTCTTGAGTTTCATTCCCTGTTCGTGCCATTTCTCGCCATATTCACTTCCTCCGCGCAGATTGGCCTGTACATACACACCGCCCTGATCCAGGAATGGAATACGTGTAGGACTAAATGAAGGAGTCAAACTGATGTTAAAGCCACCATATCCATAAAGAATAGTAGGATTTTCACCATTCAGCTTCAAACCTTTTTTATAAGTGATGAATGCAGGAACCTTTGTTCCATCTTTACTGGAATAGAACACCTGCTTGGTTTCATAATCGCTTGGTTTGAAAGAAACCTCAGGCTCACGAAAGACCGAGCTTTTCTTTGTGGCAATATCGTATCTGAAAATGGTTGGCGGATAATTGAATGAAGTATAGGTGTAGAAAACAAAAGTATCTTCACGCTCTCCACCAAAACCGGATGCCGATCCCAGGCCAGGCAACTGTACTTCATTTTCGAGTTTGCCTTTCAGGTCATATACATAAACTCTTGTGGTCACGTCCTTGGAGTAGGAAGCAAATAATTTCCCGCCCGCGGTTCCTGCACCTTGCAAAGGTTCGGGTTTCTCAGCCAACACATCCTTCCATTCCTTCGTTTTCAGACCATAAAACAACACTTTGCTGTTAGGAGCATTCTCATTGGTTTCGATTAAAAATCCGTCGTTCAGGTTGTCGATCAGACTATAACTAAAATCTGTAATCTCTTCTTTCACCGGAACGAACTTAGATTCTCCTCTTTTCAAAACCCAAAGTCCGTTTCCGTCTTTTCCTTTCCCTCTGTCACTCACATACAAGGCAGCATATTGCTCATCCTCTGTCGTACTTACCGTATGAAAACGCTGCGGATTGGCAGGATCCTGAAAAACGAGTTTATCCTCTTTCTGGCTGGTTCCAACTTTGTGATAATAAACCTGGTGATTCTCATTTTTGGCAGCCAAAGCACTACCTTCCGGTTTTGGGTAGCTGCTGTAATAAAAACCATCTCCCTGCCATGCCGCTCCGGATACCTTGACCCATTCTACTTTATCAGCTAGCATCCGGAGCGTTTTCATGTCCATTACCTGGTATTCCTGCCAGTCAGATCCTCCCTTCGAAAAGCCACAAACTGCATGCGAACCTGTTTTCGAAAGCTCAAAGACGGTAAGTCTCGTAGTACCGTCAGCGGAGAGTTTATTAGGATCCAGCACAACTTCTGGTGTTCCTTTTAATCCTTTCTGACGATATAGCACGGCCTGGTTTTGCAATCCGTCATTTTTGTAGAAGTAAAAATAATCACCCTTCTTGCTCGGAGCAGAATATTTGGGATAATTATAGGCCTTTTCCAGATCATCAAAAATCTTCTGTTTGAAAGGTATTTTATTCAGATAGCCAAAAGTTACTTCATTCTGCTGTTTGACCCAAGCTTCGGTTTCAGCCGAACGGTCGTCTTCAAGCCAGTGGTAAGGATCCTGAACTTTTACACCATGATATTCGTCGGTATGCTCAATCTTGTTTGTAACCGGATATTTTACTTGCTGAGCCAAGCTGGTTCCAGCCACCGCCGTTGCAATTACTGCCGTCATTCCTGCGATTTTTAAATACATAAAACTGGTATTGTTCTTTAATCAATTGTTCAAGTAAACACAATTCGCCTCAAAATCATTGAATGCATTAAAATAAAAATCTACTACGATATATTTTTTTAGAAAAACTTTGCTTTAATTTAAACTACTACTACACATTACATCAAGAATTCACGATAGTAAGTCAGTAAACCCGTAATCTAAAATTTGTCAATGAGCCGAAGTTTAAAGTTCCTGCTGCTATATATAGTAGGTGTGGCCTTAATTCTGACAGATTGCTATTCACAAGAAAAAATCCCTTCCCAAAATATTGCAAAAGCAGGAACACTTGATCTGCGAAACGTAAACCTGAATAATCAGGATGTTGGTCTTACAGGTGAATGGAAGTTTTTTTGGAAAATGTCGCTGGCTCCCAAACAGGTTGAACCGAAATACGAATACAGTAAATTTCCAGGTCTTTGGAGCGATACGGAATGGAAAAATGAAGCAATTCCGTCCCAGGGTTTCGCAACTTATAAGCTCACGGTCCTGCTTCCCGAGCAAGACCAGCAATTGGGACTGGGCGTGCCCGAGATGTATTGTGCCTACAACTTGTTCGTAAATGGAAAACTATTGGCCAGGAATGGGAAACCTGGTAAGACAAAACTGCTGACACTGCCATACTGGTCAAATCAGGTGATTCCGCTAGCCTCAGAACGTGACACGTTGCAAATACTGATTCAGATTGCAAACTTCCAACACGAAAAAGGAGGCGCTTCAAAAGAAATAAAAATTGGTATCCTCAATAATCTTCAGGCAGCAAGCAACCTGAATTATGCCACCGACTATTTCCTTACCGGATGTATTTTAATGGGAGGTTTCTTCTTCCTGGGGTTGTACCTTTTCGGTAATCAGGATAGGTCCATTCTCTACTTCTCGTTATTCTGCATTTTTTACAGCTACCGTATCATCGGATCCGGACAATACACACTTCAATCCATTTTTCCACATTTGAGCTGGGAATATACCGTTCATTTTGAATACTTGTCCTTGTTTCTGGCAGTTGCTATGTTTGCGCTTTACACAAGGCATTTGTACCCGGAAGATGCCCCTCAAAAAATACTCTCTGTGATGGCCGGCATCTGCCTGGCCTTCGCCTTAATTACACTTCTCGCTCCTCCCATTCTCTTTACAAGGCTTATTGATCCTTTCATTTTTATTGTTGTCGTCTACATCGCCTTTGCTGTTGTAATTTATTGGCGCGCTTTCAGGAATCGCCGTGTGGGATCGGGATATGCACTGATGAGTTCCGTGGCAATTTTTATTATTATCATTTGTGTTATTCTGGAATATTATGGAATAGCCACACCATTCGACTTCGTTCTGTTTGTCGGATATGCCATTTTCTTTTTTTGCCAATCGCTCATTTTGACGTTCAGATTTGCATACACCTTAAAAAAAGCAAAGGAAGATGCAGAACTTGGTCTTAAAACGAAAAGTGAATTTCTCAGTACGATGAGCCATGAAATAAGAACACCACTTAATTCGGTGATCGGAATGACGCACCTGATGATTCGTGATGATCCGCGTCCCGATCAGAAAGGCCAGCTCGAAGTGCTTCTATTTTCCGCAAACAATTTGCTAACCATTGTAAACGATGTGCTCGACTTTGGTACCATTGAGGCAGGCAAGATACGTTTTACCCTTGAACCTACGGACATATCATTGATAGCACGAAACACCATCTCGGGATATCAGGCTGCTGCAAACAACAGCGATATTAACTTTATACTGGACATAGATGAGCATCTGCCCACGCACGTTCTGGGCGACAAAACACGAACTGCCCAAATTATGGGAAACCTGGTTCATAATGCGACCAAGTTCACCAACAAGGGACACGTTAAATTATCCGTTCATACAGTAAAGAAAACCCAAGAGGAAATTACGCTTAAAATTTCTGTCGAGGATACCGGCATTGGAATACCGTTGGACAAACAGAAAGTCATTTTTGAAAGATTTACCCAGGCCGACTCTTCTACTTCCCGTGGTTTTGGCGGAACGGGACTCGGGCTGGCGATCAGCAAAAAATTGTTAGAGATTCAGGGAGTTGATCTGAATCTTACGAGTGAGCCGGGCAAGGGCTCTACCTTCTATTTTGTACAAACTTTTCCGATTCTGGTAGAACCTGAAATTACGCCAAAAATAGAGAACAAATCTCCTCAAAAACTCTCAGGTATCAGGATATTAATTGTAGAAGACAACGAGATGAATATACTGGTGCTTCAAAATTTCCTGAAACGCTGGGGTGCCTCTTTTGATATCGCCCGTAACGGACAGGAAGCCATTGATATGCTGAACGAATCACACCAGTTAATTCTGATGGATATGCACATGCCTGTAATGGATGGCTACGAAGCAAGCAAAGTGTTGCGCAGCAGAGGTGAAACCATACCAATCATCGCACTGACAGCAGGGGTTGCAGTTGATATTGAAGATTCAATCTACGAAATCGGGATCACCGACATAGTCGTAAAACCCTTTATCCCGGAAAGTCTTTTGAAAGTGGTTTTACAACACTTAAAAGCCTGAAAATAATCTTGTGCTATTTTCTTTTGTAGTAGTTCAGAGTCACTCTTTCCCCGTTACCCTTTTCACTTAACGTGTAGAAACCATCAGCAGCCCGATCAAAACATACAGCCTCTCCCTGTGGTTCCAGAGCAACCATGAGCGTCCTGGAAGCCGCTTTTGTTAATGTTTGCGCAACAGTTTCTCCGCTTTTCCTCTTCCAGTAATACACCGCAACATACGTCCGGATTACGATCTCGTCTCCGTCAAGAGAAATATCTCCGCTTGAAGCTATACTTACAGAAGGAACCACTCCCACTTTTTCAGCAGTAATCGTTTCTGTTGTCGACTGCGGATATGGCAGCCTGTATATGCCCGTTTGAGCCTCTTTTGATACTATAAAAATATCACGGGTCAATGGATCCAATATCAGCGTCTCCGCATCTCTCGGTCCATCCGGATAACGAAATCTGATTTTGTCCAACTTAGCACCGTCAAAACTACCATTAACGTTACTTATTTCAGGAATTCTGTATACAATGTTCGTTTCGGTCATTGGTAAATTGTTGTTTCCAATGTCTCCTATAAAAACATAATTTACCCCATCTTGTGGTCCGGCCCCCAGCGTTACATCCTCCCAATCGTGGTTTGCTGCACCGGGCACTCCAAACTCTTTAATTGTCTTGCCATCACCAGAAACCAAATAAAGCGAGGCCGGACGGCCAGAATCCTGGTGCGTCCATAAGTAGCCATTCATACTCGCACTTGCCGCTAAACCCGAAGCTTCATCAATAGTTCCCGGTTGTATATCAAACTTCTGTGGAGAAGATTCAAATTGTTCGGATCGTCCGTTTGAAGGTTCCGGATCCGATCCGCAGGAGATTATAAAACAAGATGCGAACAATACAAACTTATAATCGATACGCAGATAACCTGTTTTATTTTGATTCATAAAAACTCATCATGTTAGATTTGCTAAAAATACGTACTTTTGCGCCATTTATTATAGGACACTATCCATTTCTCAGTATTAAAATAATTATATGTTACGTACACATACCTGTGGTGAGTTAAGCTTAGAGCATGTAAATCAGGACGTTGTCTTGTGCGGATGGGTGCAGCGCATTCGTGACAAGGGCGGCATGATCTGGTTGGATTTACGCGACCGCTATGGCCTGACGCAACTTCTTTTTGAAGAAGGGAAAACTCCCGCAAGTGTATTGGAAACTGCCCGTTCACTCGGCCGCGAGTTTGTTATTTCTGCAAAAGGACAGGTGATCGAAAGGCTTTCCAAAAATGATAAAATTGCAACAGGATCAATTGAAATACGTGTATCGGAACTTTCGATTTTGAATCCCGCCAAATTACCTCCTTTCCTTATTGAAGATGAAACCGACGGTGGTGACGACATCAGGTTAAAATACAGATATCTTGATCTTCGCCGTAATAATGTTAGAAAAAACCTTCAGTTGCGTCATCAGGTAGCACGTCATACCAGAGCATATCTGGACGAACTTGATTTCATTGAAGTTGAAACGCCAGTTCTGATAAAATCGACTCCTGAAGGTGCACGTGACTTTGTGGTACCGAGCCGTATGAATCCGGGTGAGTTTTATGCTCTGCCACAATCTCCGCAAACATTCAAACAATTGCTTATGGTAGCCGGTTTTGACCGTTACTATCAGATTGTAAAGTGTTTCCGTGATGAGGATCTTCGAGCGGATCGTCAGCCTGAATTTACACAAATTGACTGCGAAATGTCTTTTGTTACTCAGGAAGACATCCTGAACACATTCGAAGGCCTGATCAGAAACTTATTCAGCAAAGTAAAAGGAATAGAACTTCCGGAAGTTCCTCGTATGACCTATGCAGATGCGATGCGATTGTATGGTTCAGACAAACCGGATATTCGTTTCGATATGAAATTTGTTGAACTGAAAGGAGAAAACACTGATCTTACATCCGGAAAAAGTTTTGGTGTATTCGATGATGCAGAATTGGTTGTGGGCATATGTGCTCCCGACTGCGCGCATTATACCCGCAAACAAATGGATGAGCTAACCGACTGGGTTAAACGTCCTCAGATCGGAGCGAAGGGATTAATCTATGTGCGCTACAACGCCGACGGAACGATCAAATCCTCGGTGGATAAGTTCTATTCAGAAGAAGATCTGAAGAAATGGGTTGAGGCATTTGGCGCCAAGCCGGGTGATCTGCTTTTGATCATGTCAGGTGCAGGTGATAAAGCCAGAAAGCAACTGAATGAAATACGTCTGGAGATGGGAACCCGACTGGGTCTTCGTAATCCGGACGACTACCGCGTGCTTTGGGTACTGGATTTTCCCCTATTAGAGTATGGAGAAACTGAAAATCGTTGGTTTGCCATGCACCATCCCTTCACAAGCCCGAAGCCGGAAGATATCCATCTTTTGGACAGCGATTTAGGAAAAGTTAGGGCCAACGCATACGATATGGTCATCAATGGCGTTGAGGTAGGCGGAGGATCTGTTCGTATTTTCGAAAGAGAACTACAACAAAAAATGTTTGGGATTCTTGGTTTTACACCAGAAGAAGCACAGGCACAATTTGGATTCCTGATGAATGCATTTGAATTTGGTGCCCCTCCACACGCGGGTATTGCCTTCGGTTTCGACAGGTTGTGCTCATTGTTCGGCGGAGTGGATTCCATCCGGGATTTCATCGCATTCCCTAAAAACAACTCCGGTCGTGACGTGATGATTGATTCACCTTCTACCATTTCCGACCTGCAATTGAAAGAGTTGTCAATCGGCGTTACGGTTTAGACAAAAAAACAATCTTAAAATTGTGCTACTTTTCGTAGCTTTGCGCAATAATTAAAAGATGGTAGTGAATAAGTTACAGATTCCCTACCATCTGAATATCTATAAATTGTAATTTGATACACTACATGCATTATCCATTGTTACAGAGAATAACCCGTTCAATTGCTCTGTTTTTATTGCTGATTATATCAACTTTTTCTTTCGGTCAGGATCCTGTACCAACCCTTCCAATACCAGTACCCGCAACAACACCCGCCCAGCAGGTACCAGCAGTACCCACACAAGCAACACCTGCCACAAATTCACAGGCGGTTCAGTTCTACAACCAGGCCAAATCAGCCGGGATGTCCGATATGGATATCGAAAAAGCTGCTTTACAAAGAGGTTACACGTTGGATGATATTTCGGCAATGCGTAAAAGACTTGAACAGGGTTCAAAGGATAATACAAAAAATGAAACCAACAGGGATAAAGTCGACGATTCCCGTAAACAAGAGGATGAACTGGATGACGAGACAAACAATGAAAAAGATTCTTTGTCTGTAAACCGGGCAAGGTCAAGGACTATCGATAGAACTTTTGGCTCTTTTTTCTTTCAGGGAGCATCCACTACTTTTGAACCTAACCTTAGGATTGCTACGCCAAGAAACTATATTCTAGGCCCTGATGATGAATTAGTAGTAGATATTTATGGCAACGCAGTAGATAACTTCCGAATGAAAATCAGCCCGGAAGGAACAGTTAAAATGCTAAACCTCGCCCCTGTTTATGTAAATGGGCTTACCGTTGAGCAGGCAAATGAACGTATTGTCAATCGCCTCAGACAAGCCTATTCAAGCCTGAACCGACCAGGGTCCGGCACGTACTCAACCATTACGCTGGGTAATGTAAGAAGTATTCAGGTAATGATTACCGGGGAAGTAGCTCGTCCTGGCACATACACAGTTTCTTCTCTGACCACCGCATTTAATGCACTCTACAGGTCAGGAGGACCAAATAGTAATGGTTCTTACAGAAACATTGAGGTTGTACGTAACAATAAGGTAATTCGCACAATAGACTTGTACCGCTTTTTAATTGATGCCGACCTAAGGGATAACATCGCCCTTCAGGATCAGGATGTCATTCTGATCAGACCATATGATGTACGCATTGAATTGAATGGTGAACTTAAGAGAACAGGAATTTTCGAAGCGCGTTCAGGTGAAACATTAAAAGAAGTTCTAAAATATGCAGGCGGCTTTACTCCGGAAGCATTTACATCTTTAATTCAGTATCAGCGCAACACGGGTACAAACTTTATTATTGGGAGTATCGACTCAGTGCAACTTAACTCCTTTCAATCCAAAAACGGGGACATTTTTACAGTAAAGCGAATACTGGATGTCATTGCAAATCAGGTTGAGATCCGTGGTGCTGTAACCCGCCCTGGAATGTATCCGTTGGATGAACGCACAAAAACGGTAAAAGAACTTATCACCAGTGCACAGGGAATGGGGCAGAGAGCGTTTCTAAACCGCGCGCTACTGGAAAGATCAAGTGGGGATACCCAAACCGGGATGATCGCCATTGATCTTCGAAAACTAATGAACAATGAAATTCCTGACATTAACTTGCTGCCAGGCGATATTTTGACTATTAAATCCGTTGAAGATTTGAAGGAATTTACTTTTCTTACTGTCAACGGATCAGTCATGAATCCTGGTGTTTACTACTACTATAAAGACATTACAATACCCGATCTTATTTTCCAGGCAGGTGGTTATACAGAAGGCGGAGTTCCTTATCGTATAGAAGTATCTAGAAGAGTAAAAAATGATACATTGGATTTACCTTCCAATCAGAATGTGAGGATTTTCACGCTTGACATCCCTGACAATTTACGTATGGATTCCACAGCACAGAAGTTTGTTTTGTTTCCGTCCGACATCATATTTGTGCGTCAGTCACCCCGATACGAAAACCAGAAAATAGTAAATATAGAAGGAGAGGTAATGTACCCCGGACGGTATACAATCAAAAACAACTTTGAGCGTATATCCGATCTGCTACCTAAGATAGGAGGACTTAAACCGGAGGCCAATCTAAACAGTGCTCGTTTTTATAGAAATAATGAACAGGTTGCGATTACCATTTCCGACATACTGAACAATCCTTCTCTGCCTTCCAACATGCTATTGCAGGATGGGGATAATCTGGTCATTCCAAGAAAATCAGAAGTGGTACGGATTCAAGGAGGCGTCTACAACCCATCTTTGGTCAATTTTGATCCCAAGTTTTCATTTGGTGAATACATCTCCCAAGCGGGTGGATTTGCAGAGCGTGTGCGAAAAAACAGAGTGTATGTATCCTATCCAAACGGAAGAACGCATCGCACGAAACAATTCCTCTTTTTCCGCTCATATCCAAAAGTGGAACCAGGGTCTGTGGTAACTGTACCGGTGAAAGAACCGAAGGTAGAGCGCCAAATGACCACAGGTGAAAGATTAGCGATAATCTCCCTTCTTACTACTATGGCAATAACGATGGTACGACTCTTCTAATATTTAGCAAAAAGCATATTAACCATATCTCATCTAAACTTAGGATGCTAGTACAAGAACAAGTGGACAATTCCAATACTAACTCACTTCCTGAAATCCATCTCTCTCACGTTTTGGAGTTTTTCAGAGAAAATATGCTAACTCTATTCCTAGCAGTTTTCTTAGGAGGTGCATTAGGCGCATTAGGGAGCTACACATTTACAAAAACCTACACAGCTAAGACAATTCTTCTTCCCGAATATAGTACAGGAAAACCATCCTTTTTTAGCTTAGCCATGGGCTCTGGCTCATCTGATGGAACTGGCCCGTTAACACCCGATTTATACCCGAATATTTTGGAAAGTACTTCATTCGGTGAATATATGATTAAACAGCCAATTGTAGATTCAGAAGGAAACAATTACACAAGTTTGAAAATTTACCTCAATAAACCCGCAAAGGAATCGCTGCTCTCAAATGTAAAATCGTTATTTTCATCAGATAACAAGGGGCACGGCGAAATAAAACGGAAGGTTGTAATTCAGAATAAAGATATACTAAATCTTAGTACAGATGAAGAAGCTGTTATAACTTTTGCAAAGAGCCTGGTTAAAGCTTCAATCGAACAAAAAAATGGACTTATTTCCATTGAGTCTGAAATGACTGATCCTATAGTTGCAGCTCAATTGGTAGAAGCCGGCAAGATATACCTGACAACCTATATTGAGGACTTCCGTGTAGCAAAACTTGAGCAACAATTAGAATTTATAAATAAAAGAGCCAGTGAGGCAAAAAAAAGACAGCAAAACGCTGAGTATGCACTTCAGAGTTATAGAGACCATAACCGGAATTCTTTTTTAAACGTTGCGCGTATTGAAGAGCAAAGACTTCAGTCTGACTACACATTGGCCCAATCAATTTATTCAGATTTAATTATCAAGTTGGAACAAACTAAAATTAAAGTAAAGGAGGAAAGGCCAGTTTTTAAAGTTCTGGAAGCAACTAAGGTTCCTCTGAATAAAACAAGTCCCAAACGTATCCTGATAGCGGGCATAGGCGCTCTAATAGGTTTTATCCTAGCTTTGACTTACGCAATTTATACTAACCAAGGTGTTAGGCAGTACCTTATTAGGCTACAGTAGTTTTACTCTTTGTTGTGAGCAATCATCGGCTCATTCACATTGTTCAAACGATGTGTATTTTTTTCTGTAAATGAGTAACCATCTCCAACACCGCGCCAACCACCAAAACGAGCAGTTAACATTCTTGGTAAACTTAATGAATTAATTTTTAATTAATTCTTCACTAATTAATATTTAATGTCCGCTAGCCTTGCCACTTCTAATAGAAAAGCGATTAGCCTGTTTTTACTTCGGCTCATCAGATCAGTTATCTCAATACTTACTCTGATTCTTTCTGCCAGATATTTTGGGGTTTCCTCGGATAGAGATGCATGGTTATTGGCGTTCAATTCTATTGTAGTGATTAATCTTGCATTTTGGGGACCTTTAAATGAAACCTTCAGAACACAATTTATTTTTATTAAGGAGCAGGATGGAGAATCGTCGGCTATTAATCGAATAAACTCACTATTTTTCTTTGTATCCATAATCTCAATATTCATTGTTGTAGTAATATTCTTGTATCCCAATCTCTACACTTCATTAATAGCACCAGGCAAAACTACTTCAGAGCTTAACACCCTAACTCTGATATTAAAACTACTTTTACCGTCGCTACTATTAAACCAGTTTACGCTTTTACTTAGTAGTATCCTTAATTCTTATAATATATTTTATATTCCAGAAATTGCAGGATCAATTTCTTCCATATTTAACGTATTGGCATTATTAGTACTAGCTCCAAAAATTGGGATATATTCCCTGGTAATATCCTACTACTTTGGATTAATTGTACTGGGTATCTTTTTATTTCATGAATTAGGGAGAAATAAAATTCGACTTTTTAAGCCGCCATTTGAATTAAAATACAGCCATGTAAAACCATATTTACTTTATGCGATCCCATTTTTCTTTCCGTATTTCTTCGGACAACTGAACGCTATATTTGAAAAATCCATTGCCAGCCTCCTTGGCGATGGGATAGTTTCAATCCAAGATTATTCTCGAAAATTTATTGATATTCCTAGCGGAGTCCTTATTTCGGTATTAACAACAGTGCTTGTACCAATACTATCGAAAGCATTTGCTCAAAAAAATCTTGATCAGTTTGAGGCTGAATTTAAAAGCATATTTAGATTAGGTCTTTTTGTCTTAGGCTTCTTGTTGTCATTTTTCATCATGTGCTCAAGTGACGTTGTTACTTTATTTTATGCATCTAAAAATATTGGAAGGGAATCTCTTTACACTATTTCCACACTATCCATTTGTTACTGCGTGAGTGTAATTTCTGTCTTTTACTACTCTATAACGGGTCTGGCTTTAATGTCAGTCAACCAGGGTAAGATTTATGCAACTTGTGGAGTATTGGCGCAAATTTGTATGTTAAGTTTAAATTTTTTATTCTACAAAAAATTAGGCATATACATTTTCCCAGCCTCCCTGTTCCTTGCACATATTTCAGCAGCATTGGTAATGACTTTAAAATTAAATTTTCTCACCAAAACTATACTTATAAATTTACTTAGCTATCTAATTTTCACAACAGCACTTGGTTTTTTATGTTATACAAGTAATTACTATTATTTCTCCAAATTATCTTGGAACTCTTTGTATCTAATTATTATAAAGGGCACATCTTTGACAGCAACTGTCATAGCGCTACTATTTATACTGAAGATGGATGAAAGGTTATTTATACAAAAAGGATATTATCGTGTAAGAAGTGGCATTAATCAATTTATTTCAAAATGAAAAATAAACGCTGGCTCACCCTATTTCTTGATACTGAAAATATTCATTTAACCAAAGACGTAGGAATGATTCCATTTATCCTGTTTAGAGAGTTTCGATACGATTCAACAATAGCAAGTTATCAAAATGGTGAATATCCCAACATTGTGACTGATGTGAAAGGCTTAAAACAACTCTTTGTAAAAAAACTAACAGGAAATTTGACCATTGATGGCTTATTATTCATTCTAATAAACTATAATAAGTTTGATATCCTTCAAGTTTATCATTTCACAACAAGGTCTCTAATATGGTGCTATTTTTTTAAAATTGTTAAACTGGGTAATTGTAAGACCTATCTAAAGTTGGATGCCAATCCTACAATTTTGGATATGAAATTTGGTTTCGTAAAATCCATAATTATAGAACATCTGAAAAATAGCATTGATCTTATTAGTGTTGAAACAAAATACTTACATCAGTCTTTAAATAAAAACTGGAATCGAAGAGTTGAGTATATCCCAAATGGCTTTTATGACTATGGCAACCGCAAGAACTTAGATCTCAGTGCAAAGGAAAACACTATCTTATTCGTTGGACGGGTCGGAAATTATCTCAAAAATAATGAAATACTATTAGAGGCATTTGCTGAATTTGCCGAGACAAAAAAAGATTGGAAGCTGATGATGGTTGGACCAATTGAATCAGATTTTCAACATTATTTTGATAACTATTTCATAAAGTACCCACAATTGAGAAATAGGATATTCTTAACAGGGTCAATTATCGATCGTCAAGAGTTACGAGCTATTTACAACAAGTCTAAAATATTTGTACTAACATCCAGATCTGAGAGCTTTGGCCTGGTATACCTCGAAGCCATGCAAAGTGGTTGTTACGTTATATCATCAAATGTGCCGCCTGCTTACGATGTAACCGATAATGAAACTTATGGAAGTATCTTTCCGATTGGAAGTAGCACTGGATTATTAGAGAAGCTAATTACCATCACTTCTGCACCAGAGTTAATAGACTTCAATGCTATCAAGGTTCAAAATTATGTTTACAGTAAATTTTACTGGCCGGCAATTTGTGCACAAATTGATCACCATCTTAACCCTTAATTTAACATAAGTAATGGATGTATCAATCATAATAGTAAATTACAATACCAAGGCGCTTACCTTGGCAAGCATAGAGTCTGTTTATAAACATACAGAAGATGTTACCTTTGAGATTATTTTAGTCGACAACGCATCTCAGGAAGAAATATATTCAGACGTTGCAAACTTTTTCCCCTTGGTTAAAATCATTCTTAACAGCGAAAACGTGGGATTTGGCCGTGCAAATAACTTAGGAATTTTGATGGCGCAAGGTGAGTTCATTTTTCTGCTAAATTCTGATGCATTTCTAACCTCTAATGCGCTAAAACACTTTAAGAACTTTATGAAAGACCCCGCAAACAACAATGTTGCTATTTGCGGTGGTGAGTTACACACTGGCGGTAAAGACAATACAGTTTCTTATGGGAATTTCCCTACTTTATCCGACGCCTTTTCTTCAATTGGCTTCTATAAATTGTACAAATCTTACCATGCAAAACACATAGCGTCAGGCGTAGTTAATATTAATCCCTCAATTAGAGAGGTAGACTACATCTGTGGTGCTAATATGTTTATCAGAAAAAGTATTTTAAATATTGTCGGATATTTTGATGCAGATTTTTTTCTATACTTCGAAGAAACTGAGTTATCTTACAGGATTCGAAAAAATGGTTATGTATCCAAAATTGTTCCAACAGTTAAAATAATTCATTTGAGTGGAGCCTCACAAAATAATAAATCTAATTTCAACTATTCAAGCTTTTCTCATTTTTGCAGAGGTAGAAGTTTGTATTTTCAAAAGTGCCATGGAAGTCTGTATTCCTTTGCGGTAAATGTCTGTTATGCTCTTACAGAAATTAATTTAAGTTTATTGGGCAAAAAGAAAGGTAATATTATTAAAAAAATTAAAATCATATTTAGTTCATAAAAATAACACTAAAAAAGGATTTATATTATCGCTACATTTCATAATAAAAAAGATTGCATTTCGCTAATTTATAACTCTGAATATAAAAATGTTTTACTACATTGTTTTCATTCTGCTATCTGTTTTAGCTCTTGCAGAAATGGTGGTAACACCTCGGAATGTTAAGAATTGGACATTTTTCGTGGTTATATTTGTATTTATATTAATTGGTGGACTTCGCTGGCGAACTGGCTCTGACTGGTTTCCATATTTTAACTTCTATACTAAATTTGCCAGTGACGACCCAATATTTATGCTAAGTATGGAGACCGGATTTACATACTTCGTAGGATTTCTAAGACTTTTTTCCACCCAATTTACATTCTACCTGTTAATACTTTCCCTAATAACAATTAGCCTAAAGGCTCTTTTTTTTTACAGATTTACAAATGCCCTGTTCTTGGCATCCCTTCTTTTTTGGGGCACCGCGCTTAGTGATGTTATTGCGGTCAGACAGATGTTAGCTATAAGTCTGTGTGCTGTTAGCACAATTTATATAGTACAAAAAAAACCATGGATTTTTGCTTTACTTGTTTTATTAGCAGCTCAGATTCACGTCACTGCCTATGTTTTTCTGGTATCATACAAAATATATCATTTAGAATGGCCCGTATCTTCAAAATATTTAATCTTAGTTTTTGCTGTAACCTTTGGTCTTACCGTAGGATCTGAAAAAATTCTAGAGTATGCAATTAATATAATTCCTGACGGGTTTGGCATGGCTCGCATTTCACGGAAAGCGGAAGCGTACATGAACATTGGCAATGAAATCACCGTGACAGAAACGTTAAGTAAAACTCAACGAACCATTGCCGCAGTTTTGAAGAGAGCAATTTTGCTACCTGTATTTTTTCTGTTCCAAAATAGGTTGAACAGCAAACCCTACAATGGCTTTCTTAATCTTTACACCTTTGGAAATGCACTTTATTTTATAGTAATTGACTTTTTAACTTTACAGCGTGCTGCGACGTATTTTTATTTCTTTGAAATCATTATTTTCTGCTTGATTTTTGAAAACGTAAAAAGCAAGGGAATTTGGCTCCTTATAATTATCTTATACTCTCTCCTAAAATTAGTATCGTTGATATTAAGTGCTGAGAAGTTACTTATACCTTACATTTGGATCTTCTCGGAAGATACATACAGATTCCACTCATAAGGTAAATATCATCATAAAGGTAAAGCAATAAAATATTGTCCTGATCGTAACAACATAAGAACCAAATGATGAGCTTATGAGACCAATCATAATTATTCCGATTGCAATGGTACTTCTTGAATTACTCTCAACACTTGCTATTTCTTCTTCGATTAAAAATTTCAAAAAAGATTTTGGAGCAAAAGGTGACGGAATATCTGACGACTCCGAAGCATGGAGTCGAGTAATCACACACTACAACCTTCACAAAGGCGGTACGCTGATAGTTCCAGAAGGAATTTATCGTGTCGGTGCACAAAAAACTAATTGGAATTCTCGTAAGGATGTCAATTACTCTTCTCCCAAATATAATACCACTCTTTCCGAGATCGACGGTCTATTAATCCAAGGGACTTTGAAGGGAGGCAAAATTGTCTCTATTTTCAAGTATCTAAGCGGGATTAAATATGGTTTTTTCAATCCAGATACAGGAACTCAGGGTTTAGACGTAACATTGAGCTCACACGCCTCTCCTGGAACCTTCCTAACCTTAGGTTGGGATTGTAAAAACGTAATAATCAAAAATCTTGAATTAGACGGCAACTTTTCAGAGGCAAACTATAAGGCTGCTCCAAAAGATATGAAAGGACCAGATTTAACCTATTCTGGAATTGCCTCATATATGGCAAGAAATGTTGTGATCGAAAACGTTTATGCTCACCACTTTGGACTGGATGGTATTTATATTCAAACTCCTAGGGAAAAGTTGACACCTGGTAAGTTTCATACTACTTTATCAAAAGTTAGATCAGAGTACAATGGTCGGCAAGGTTTAAGTTTCACTGTTGGATCAAATTTGAAAGTTATAAATTCTTCATTTAAGTATACCGGTATGGGAGGTATTCGCATATCTCCGTGCGCAAACGTTGATATTGAAAATCATGACAATACCGGAGCACCTTTAGCAAACAGCATTTTTGAAAATTGCATTATATCCAGTAATCAGGGAGGGAGCGGATCCGTTAACATAGCTGGAAAGGTTGACAACATTCATTTCAAAAACTGTGTAATAGATGCAGGTCCAAAGATTAAGGATACGAATAGAATTTACTCTGTTCAGATGAATTTTTCACCTAGCAGAAATGTATCATTTGATAACTGTAAATTGACAGGAGTTTTTCTGATGTATCAACCCGGCAAAAAAATGGATGATGATGGATTCACGTTATTGAAGAATTGTACAATAACAGACAACAATGTTTCTAATGACATTCCGGAAACCCAACCACTGATTGATGTATACGATCAGATCAAGTTCGATAATTGTACTTTTTTTGTGAGTCCAAAAAGAAAATTTATTAGGAGTTCGACTTTCAGTAAAACCGAATTATCTGATGCGGAAGATGTAACGTTTAAAAACTGTAAAGTAATGAATTTAAAAACCAGGAAAACTATTCCAGACATTAAAGCCAGAGTTACGTCAAATATCAAGTTCCGATAGTCCCCGTCTCTAACAACTACCTTTGATAGTACCTCATGAAAACCTTTAAAAAATATTACGTTGTTGATAATGTGATCATCGGCAGTAATCATGTTATCAACAATGCAGGGGCCATTAATTTAATTCAGCAATTCGATACTCTACCTACTGAAATTAGTGTTTACGGAGACAAAAATCATTTAGATAGCATTCGTTCCAAAATTAAAAGCATTCCTGGCAAAACAATCAATTATCAACCAATAAAGGTTATAGACCCTGCTATAAACCCCTTTAAGAAAATTGTATCCTGGATCAGCAAGCTTAGAGAAGACAGATCCTTTGTTTACCAACTGTTCAAGAAGTCGTCTCAAGAAAACCCTGAATTAATTTTATTTTGTACTATCACGGCCATTAATCTGTTTAGATTTATACACCTGTTCAATGCTCAAAATAATAGAAAAATACTTATTGGACTGCATGGTGAAATAGAGTTCTTGTTCAGAAATAACTCTTCTCTTAAAAACAGATTGAATGCATATTTCTATAAAAAAGCATTCGCCATTTCCGGATATAACGTGAAATTTTTAGTTCTAAGCCCTTTAATCCGTACCAAACTTATTCAATCCGGGCTTGTGAATGAAAGGCAGATTGTCTGCGTAGAACACCCAATTAACGAGGCATCTCGGACACTAACTGACATTCCTACAAAGCGTTTGATTTTTGCCCAGTTGGGAGTAGCGTCAAAAAGAAAAAATTCACAGGTTATATTTGATCTGGCGCTAAGATTCAAAGAGCAAATTGGCAACTCACAATTAGCCTTTGGAATTATTGGAAAGGTTGCTCCCGACACAGAGCCCTATGTAAATGAGTACGTAGAAATCAGCTCACGTGAAGGAAAACCGTTAGACCAGAAAGACTATGAAAAACTCATTATGAAAGCTAAATACTCCCTCAGTTTCATTACAGGAGAGGATTATGTTTTTCGTATAAGTGGTTCAATAATGGATTCGATCCAATACCAATTACCCATTATAGCACTAAGACATGAGTTCATTACTGATCTCTTTCAGCAAGCTGGCGACGTTGGCTTCATTTGCGAAGATCTGACAGAATTAGAGTCAACGATTCAAAAAATCATAGATGGAGACAGTTTATGTACCGAACGATATCAAAATCAAGTATTTAACTTAAAGCTATATGCATCAAGATTTTACGATGTAAATAACGTTATATTTTTCAAGAAAAATCTTGCTGTTTCAGGATGGACTTTCGCGTAGGCGAACTATCATACGTTAGCTGCTCCTAAGTATGAGCTGGATAGTGTGCCTTAATTGATTAAAAGCAACAGTAAGCCCAAGTCAAAAATTGAACAGTAATAAGACTAAGTCACAGTAATTAGAGCGTGTTTGGGAATTATATTTTGTCTGTTGGGTAAATTCGTTGTAACATGATTTGAATATTCGCTAAATACAGCCAGCCTACACTGGATGCGAGGGTATACTCATAATCCTTGACAATTCTTCTAAAGAAATTAGACCAAGCAATAGTTCTCTCGACTACCCATCTTTTGGCAACCGGAACAAAGCCTTTCGTTGATTCGGGTTTAGCAGCTTTTTCAAATTTGATCTTATGTTTTTGAATCTCGTCTGCGAAAACTCCTGCATACGCCTGGTCACCATAAATTTTAACCAAGCGTTCGTTTTGGCAAATAATGTCTGGCATAAATCCTAATGTAGCTGCACCGTCATGTATGTTTGCAGCATGTACTTTAGTAAACCAAAGCCTTCCACCACTGTCAACAAGAAGTTGTCTTTTTCTCCCATTTACTTTTTTATGTGCGTCCAATCCACGGTTCTCCCAAATCATTGGAGCCAGTTTAACTGATTGGCTATCAATGCTAAATATCGCAGGGTTTTCATCTCTGCCATTGTTTTTTCTATCGAGATTATTGAGGGCAATATTAATTTCTGCAAAAATATTTGTCTTCTTCCATTTGGAAAAATACCGCGCGGCGGACCGTCAAAATATGGCTTGCCAGTGAGGATAGCTACTGGGTAAGTTTCGCTACTGACAACCCGTTCTTAAAATGTAGAAAATCGCATCCATAACATCCCGCAGATTCAATTTACGCTTACGTTTTGTATCCAAAAATACCGATATTGCGCCCCATTGGAGATCGGTCAGTCTACTATACTGTTTAATCGACTCTTTAACGTTTGGTCACTGCAAAGATGGTACGATCTCCATTCTTTTCAATTCCCAAACACGCTCTTAAGGTCGCATGCACGTGTAGTGCTGTGCCATGCTATGGCCTTATCTTGATGTACCCGGCACATCGTCGACCAAACCTCAAATGCTTAATCCACAACATCCCTCTTGTATTAATCTATCCTAGTCCTTCAAAACTACTACAAGATCACATCAACACACGCGTAATACAAATTAAATTATTAATTAATTCTACATTAATGAATAATTAATTCATTTTGAATTAGAGTTAATTTTGATATATTTGTGAACAAATTTATTTTACAATAAACTTGTTCTACAAACTATCATAAGAATGTCATCGATCAAGTCAACCTACACTTACTTAGCGCTGTGCGTGCTACTATTATTCGCTATAAATGCTAGGGCCAAAGAAGCAATTGACCCTATTCGTTTCAACCTAACAACCAGTGCTCAACAATTGGCTTTGAATGAAGAATTTGAGATTGACATCCACGCCAGTTATCTGAGTATCTCGTCGACAACAGTTTTTATGTTTGAGGGATCCAATTCTTTTCGATTGAAACTTGTTATGCCTGTAGGATTTGTGCAAACGGGAGGATCATATAGCGATAATGTTGTTGCTGAGTTATCGCCATCAAAACCTTCCATTAAATACACGGTTATAGGAAAGTTCACAGATAAGTCAGGTAACGGTGTTTTTCAGCTTTTGCGCAACCATAAGAACTCCAGTAATTTAGATAACTATGCCCAGGTATCTAAACTCAGCTTTACAATGGATGAAATAACAGGGACTGATGATACAAAATCTGCCAACACCAGAATAGCAGCTATTCCGACTCCTGGCTACATACCTTATCTATCGATCACCGATTTAAGGTCCGGGGCAGCTGATACTGCTCGCGTGGTTTATATTACGGATGACTTCAAATCTGGTTTATTCAGATATAGTGCTTCCTCAACACAAGCCGATGATGGAGTGATGACAATTCGGCACGGTAATCGCCGCTACGAACGCATACATGATGGTACTGTCAATGTCAACTGGTTTGGCATATTTGGAGATGGGACTACTGACCAGACCAATACACTACAGAGTCTGCTAAACAATAATAGATATACGACCCTTTTTTTCCCAAAGTCAGTGGTATCATACAGAATTGGCCATGTTCGCATTTACTCAAATAAAACACTTTTGTTTGAGGACGGTACTTTTATTGAAGGTCTCAAAACAGCGGTAAACGGGCAAATGTTTTTTATGTATGACGCCTCGAATATTGTAATAAAAGGAACAAATGTTATCGTTTCAGACCCTAACCCCAATTATGTTAATAACCAAATGAGGGTCATTTTTCACATGGGTGGGGTGACAAATGTACTTATTGAGGGCATAGCTGCAAATAATGGTGGTGGAGATGGTTTCTATATTGGAGCAGGTAGCGCAAAGAAATACTCTGAAAATGTAAAACTCGTGAACGTTAGTGCGGATAAAAACAGGCGTCAGGGAATCTCTATCACTGGAGGGAAAAATATTGAAATTATCAATGCTGTGCTAACCAACACCAATGGCATAGCACCGGGCGCGGGAATTGATGTAGAACCAAACACAGCGGAAAATATAACTGAGAATGTAAGGATAATTAACCCGATTACCCGGAACAATTCGGGTGCAGGAATAATTGTGTCTCCTGGAGCATTTGTTGGTACAAATCATATTGTAGACGTGGTAATAACGAATCATGTTGATGAGGGCAGCACTTATGGTTTTTTAGTAACGGGAGTTACCGGACCAGTACTTGGCACGGTAATTACTCAAAATCCGATATGGAAAAATAACCGTGGTTGTGCTTTTGTTTCTAGAAACTGGTCACACAAAGCTCCTGCAGTTTTAGTACAGAGTCCTACAGTTATCAACGCAAACACAGGCGCTACAACATCTCCAAACCTCGGGGCAGCATTCTTGATTTACCGGGCAGAAAATGATGCTGGGGATATAAATCTTGGCAATATACATATTTTTCATCCTAGAATACAAGACACTAGATCTCCCCAGCTTATAACCTCTTCATTTGCTTATCGTGATCTGGCTCAACATAACCTAATACTCAATTGTAGCATTACAGATCCCATTATGTCATTCTCTCCTTTGGTAAATAGATTTAGCACGGTTTACAACGCGGAGCTTATTATTTCAGACAAACATGAATACCTCACTTGCGACTTCACGAATTATACAAGATATGTAAACTACATCTTTCATGCATCTTTGTATCACAATGCTAGTTCAAATGCAGCTCGCTTGTTACAACTGTCTAATGTCAACCCCAACTTTCCGGAAATTAAAGTTGAAGTGAGAGCCTCACAAGGAATAGTTATTGTACCTGAAAGTGTCAATAATATTTTACCACTATCTCCAGTGAATGGGAAACGCATCACCAGCAATGTCGTCGGTAGCAGTATAATACTCAAGAAAACAACGAATAATAGCTGGTTTATCAAACAAATGATTGGAACCTGGACAGTCTTACCTTAACAAAAACGACGTATAAATATTACACTAACGGAACACATTTAATTACTAACTGTTTCTTTCTGCAATATTTTCAATTACTTTTGCAACAAAAGTACCAGAGAATTGTGTATTAATTCTCTGGTACCGCCACCTCCCTCCTCCAAAAGTAATCCCTGATTGAAGGGATATTATAAAATTGCCTTTGTGGGCAATTTTAAATGTTGTTAAAATAAGATATATGTCTGCAAGAGAAAAAACTATTTGTATAGTAGGTCTGGGTTATGTCGGTTTACCGCTGGCCATCGAGTTTGGAAAGAAAAAAAAGACAATTGGTTTAGATATTAACAAGCAAAGAATCAGTGAGTTAAAATCAAACTATGATAAGACACTAGAGGTAGATGCAGAAGAATTTGGAAGAGCCTCGCAGTTATCGTTTACAGATGACCCCAATGAAATTCGCCATGCAGATATTTATATAGTAACTGTTCCCACTCCTGTTGATCAATTCAACAACCCCGATCTGACTCCGGTAAGAAAAGCAACAGAGACAGTTGCTAAAAACTTAAAACTTGGAGACATCGTCATTTATGAATCCACAGTGTATCCTGGAATTACCGAAGACTTCTGCGTACCCATACTTGAAGAAATATCTGGATTGAGATACAATTCTGACTTTTACTGTGGTTATTCTCCTGAAAGGATAAATCCCGGAGACAAACACCATACTCTAACCCGAATAAAAAAAGTCACCTCGGGTTCTACTCCTGAAATTGCTGATGAGGTTGATGCGCTATATCAAACAATAATCACTGCGGGAACCTTCAAAGCTTCATCCATTAGAGTCGCGGAATCGGCTAAGGTTATTGAAAATGCGCAACGGGATATTAATATTGCTTTTGTTAATGAACTTGCGAAGATTTTCAATCTACTCAATATAGACACCAACGAGGTTTTGGAAGCTGCTGGGACAAAATGGAACTTTTTACCTTTTAAGCCAGGTCTTGTTGGCGGACATTGTATCGGTGTCGATCCCTTCTACCTTGCTCAAAAAGCCATTGAGGTAGGTTATCACCCGGAAATCATTCTGTCTGGCCGTCGTCTGAACGATTCCATGGGCGGCTACATAGCAGATCAGTTTATAAAACTTTTGATTCAAAAGGAACAGAAAATCAAAGGAGCCGAAATACTTATCATGGGTATTACCTTCAAAGAAAACTGCCCTGACATAAGAAACAGTAGAGTAATTGATATCATCAAGGAGCTCGAAACTTATGAAATTCGAATTTCTGTTTATGATCCCTGGGCAAATAAGGAAGAAGTGGCTCATGAATATGGCATAACGCTTCTCGATGAAGTACCTGATTTTAACAACTATGAAGGTGTTGTTGTTGCGGTAGGTCATGCTGATTTTGAATCGCTGGTCATAAAGCAGCCTGATACAGCTCGACCTGTCCTGTATGATGTAAAAGGGATTTATCCAAAAGACAAAGTGGATGCACGACTCTGACGATCACATCAAAAAAGTTTTAATCACCACTAAAATATCAGCTTATGAATTTCAGTAAATACCATAATCAGGATATTACTAAATCAAGTTTTTTAATTACCGGGGGAGCCGGCTTCATAGGTTCTAATCTGGTAGAATATCTGATACAACACCACGCAGGCAAAATTGTTATTCTTGACAATCTTTCAACAGGTTATCTGGAGAACATAGAAGAATTCATTGAATTACCCCATGTAGAATTTATACCGGGTGACATCCGGGATTATAAAACCTGTTTCGATGCGCTGTCAGGAATCGACTATGTTTTACATCAGGCCGCACTTGGATCTGTTCCCAGGTCTGTGGATGACCCCATAACAACCAATGAAGTTAATATTTCAGGATTTTTAAATATTCTTACTGCGGCAAAAGAAAATAATGTAAAGAGACTTGTATTCGCTGCATCCTCTTCCACTTACGGTGACAGTGCAGAGCTACCGAAGCGAGAAGAAAAAATTGGCAATCCCCTTTCGCCCTACGCAGTAACAAAGTATGTTAATGAACTATATGCTGATGTTTTCTCAAAAGTATATGGCTTTCATTCCATCGGTCTCAGATACTTTAATGTTTTCGGTCCCAAACAGAACCTAAATGGTCCTTATGCTGCTGTAATACCGCTTTTTATTAACAACTACCTGGAAGGAAAGTCGTCTGTTATAAACGGAGATGGAATTACTTCCAGGGATTTTACCTTTGTTGCAAATGTGGTCCAGGCAAATATCAAATCGCTGTTCCTATCTGATTTGGCGCAATACCAAGTATTTAATGTAGCTTGTAATGAGCAAACTTCCTTGAACGAGCTTGTGACACTCATCGGTAACGAATTAGGTAACACCATCCCGCCTACATACGCACCGGAGCGAAGAGGAGATGTAAAACATAGCCTGGCGGATATAAGTAAGGCCGTAAAAATCCTGGATTACCAACCGGAAATAAAATTTGGCGAGGGCATAAAACAAACCATTTCATTTTTCCAGGAGAGATTTGCTAACAATATAAATTAAAAAGCAGGGTTTTAAGATAACCGGCATTTTAAGATACTCAACCACCCCATAAGATTCACACTATTCATGAAAAAAATTACCTTACTAAGAATTTCCACCGAAACTTACTCTCTTCGAATTCTTCTTAGAAATCAATTGGCATATATGGGCACACGTGGGATTAATGTCTCCATGGCAAGCAGTCCTGATGTTCACGTAGCAGAATTGGAGGAACAACAGAATGCCAAATTTTACCCACTGCCGCTTACACGAGAGCTTACACCATTTTCTGATTTAATAGCACTTTATCACACGATCAGGTTAATTAGAAAAATTAGACCTGAAATCGTTCATACCCATTCTCCCAAAGCTGGTATTGTAGGAATGTTGGCTGCTTCTATTTGTAATGTACCCGTGAAAGTACATACCGTAGCTGGTTTGCCGCTGATGGAGACAAAGGGAATGAAACGCTGGCTTTTGGACACAGTTGAAAAGGTTGTATACAGATGTGCCGACTGGGTTTTACCAAATTCAAATGAGCTGAAAAATTTTATTGTCGAAAATAACCTGATTGACGATAATAGTAAAATAACAGTGATCGGACAAGGAAGTAGCAATGGGATTGACCTTAATTATTTTTCAACCACCGAATCCATTGCCAAGGAAGCGGAATTGGTTATGCAGACTCATAACATCTCTAAAAACGATGTCGTCTTGACTTTTGTCGGTCGGCTTGCTTTCTACAAAGGTATAAATGAGTTGGTCGCAGCATTTGAAAAACTGCAGTCAAGCCATACAAATTTAAAATTACTCCTGGTTGGACCATTTGAAGATTTGAATCCATTAGAGGAAGCTACATTACAAAAAATAACGAGCAATCCAGATATTATCTCTGTGGGTCATCAGAATGACATTAGAAAATTTCTTGCTATCACCAGTATTTTTGTTTTCCCAAGCTACAGAGAAGGTTTCCCCCAATCACTTATGCAGGCAAGTGCGATGGGGCTTCCAAGTGTAGCCACTAATATTAATGGTTGTAACGAAATTCTGGATGATCAGGAAACAGGAATATTAATTGAGCCTAAAAATCAAGATGCTATTGTTGAAGCCTGCATTCAACTCATTGAAAACCCTGAAAAACGTTTGCAAATGGGTGAGAAAGCAAGAAAAAGGATATCAGAGAGCTTCGAACAACAAGATCTTTGGAACAACATTTACGACTTCTATCGATCCAGTTTATAGTCAATATATGCATCATAAAAGAAGCCGCTGTGATTAGCGGCTTTTTTTATGCAGTAAATCAATATTCACTAAAATTATACTTTATTTGCATTGAATTTCTAAAACACACTACTACATGCTATATAATACGGTCATATCCCGCCAATTCTAGTCCTTGATCTTACCCAGATTTCTACTCTGCATTACAATGCAACCTGAGGACTGACTCTAGATAAATAATCACGGCTTCAAAGACCGTGTGTACCTTATTTTTAAGTTCATTTCAATTATTCGATAAGAATTTCCGAGCCCATGCGCATTTTGCATATCATAAATAATCTGAATAAAGGCGGGGCAGAACGCCTGCTTGTAGACAATCTGCCACTCTACATAAAAGCTGATGTTCATGTAGAGGTTCTGCAACTATCTGAATTACACTCGGAGCCTCAGTATTTGAAAACGTTACTGGACGGAGGCGTTAAATGCCACTCCCTTGGTCAAACAAGTCTTTATAATCCTTTGCTGGTGATGAGTTTAGTTAAATTTCTTTCTCAGAATAGATTTGATATCGTACATGTACACCTTTTCCCAGCAATGTATTGGGTGGCAATTGCATCAAAGTTCATATCTCAAAAGCCAGTTCTTGTTTTCACAGAACACAGTACTCAAAACAAAAGATCAAAGAATTCACTGTTAAAACCTCTTGAAATATTTATATATAGAAGTTACAACAGTATCATAGCAATCTCCGAGCAAATAAAAGATAAGCTTATCTCGTGGACTGGATTCACAGATAAAATCAGAGTGATACGAAATGGCGTTGACACCCTTCGTTTTGAACAAGCTCCCAAATACGATGATTTGTTTTGGACCAATGAATTTTCAATTCCTCGCGGATCTGTAAAAATGCTCATGACAGCAAGATTCAGCTATCCGAAAGACCATGCAACCCTTGTCCGGGCGCTTAGCCAGTTGCCTGGGAATCATTTTTTGATACTGGTAGGAGAAGGGCCAAATAAAGAAGAAATAAAAGCACTTTCCCTAGTACAAGGTGTAAGCGAAAGAGTAATTTTTGCAGGATTTAGAAATGATGTTTCTTCATTAATGAAATCTGTAGACATCAATATTCTTTCTACCGACTACGAAGGAATGTCTGGTGTTAGCCTCGAAGCTCTGGCATCAGGGCAACCTTTTCTGGGATCTGACGTTGCCGGCATTAACGACCTTGTTCCAGATTCCCGATATTTATTTGCAGCGCGAAATTCCGATGCCGCTGCTCAACAGATAACCAACATAATCGCCAATCCTGCATTAAAGACATCCATGATCTCGGATGGCTTGGAACACGCAAGTAAATTTGATGTTAACTACACCCTTAACAATCATTTGAAACTGTATTCTGAAATTGTGACACATTAGGAATACTTCCTGATTCTAATAAAACCTCCTCGTTCACACACCATTTAATGAAAATACTACACGCTATCACGTTGTCTGAACTGGGCGGTGCCCAGTCGGTTATGCTTAATTTAATTGAAAAGTCTATCACAGACGGTCATGAGGTTTGGGTAACATCATCGGTTGGAGGGGCCTTGTGGAATGAGTTACCGCCGTCTGTCGTTAAACGCACCATCAGTCAGCTGCAGCATAGAATTAGCATTTGGAAAGATATTCAGGTTATATACGAACTATATAAAATATACAGAAAGTTTAAACCGGATGTGATTCATCTGCATTCGTCCAAAATTGGTCTTCTCGGTAGAATAGCCTTTCCCACCAAAAAGATAATTTACACTGTACATGGTTTTGACTCAATCAGAATCGCACACCGCAAATTTCTGTACCTGGAAAAATTATTACAATACAAGGCCAGACATATTGTCGCTGTAAGCAACTATGATGCAAATAACCTTCAAAACGAGGGAATTCAACATAACCTGAGCTGCATTTACAATGGCATTCCCGATTTCAGCGAAAAGGTTAAAGGAATACCCGAAGAAAACGCTTTTTTGAGAGCAAGATCAGTAATTGAAGAAGGTGAAAAATTCCGGGTTATATGTATTGCAAGACTTGCTGCTCCGAAAAGATTTGATATCTTTTGTAAAGCCGCCGAAATATTAGTGAACGATAATATCAGCTTTTATTGGGTTGGAAATAAAAAACCGGTAACTGATGTTCCTACAAATGTCAAGTGCTTAGGAGAAATACCCAATGCGCATCAGCTGTTGCCTTATACTCAAATTTTCATGCTACCATCCGATTATGAAGGTATGCCTATGTCAATTCTCGAGTCTCTATCTTATGGAGTTCCGGTAGTCGCATCCGCTGTTGGGGGCATTGGTGAGGTGTTGGATAGTAAAAATGGCTTTGCAGTTCAAAATTCAGGAGAGGAGTTTGCTCATCACATCCGTCTATATAAAAATGATCAGGCACTTTGCAGGCGGGCTAAGAGAGAAGCGATAGACTCCTACAGATCAAAGTTCACTGTCTCAAAAATGTATCAGGAATATTTTACTCTTTACACTTCTGTTAGTCTAGGTCAGTAATCAGATAAAGTACGTGTAAACATTGGGTTAAGTTTCATAATTAAAAAGTTTATAGCTAATTTGCGCTGTTTTCACACACATATATAGTATTAATTTTATAGCACACTTATGAGCCAGACTTTAGTTTCTGATCGCAAATATGTACACCGGCTACTCAGCAAGAATGCAACGACTGATGAGGTGTTAATTATCACCAGTTATGATTATTTTCTTCAGAAATACGATTTTAAGGTTCTTAAGTCCATCTACAAAGAGATAATCCTTATTCCGCACTCAACCGATGATGAATATTTACTGAATCACACAGTAAGTCCGCTATTGGAGAAATATGAGAAAATTCACCTGATCACGAATCCGCAGTATGATAGCCGCTATAGAGTGATATATGAGTTGGTGATCAGAAAAAATAAATCCATCAAAATCAGTACAGTATTTGACTTTTGCGAAAAACAACTTGGAAAAGTCTACATTCCTGAAAACATCAACGACGTCAATCCGAACCTTTTGGAAATGTCTTCATTCAGAAAGCGCGTCAGATATCCGAAAAAAATCGTGGATGTTACTGCGTCAGTCATTCTGTTTTTGGCAAGTTTCCCGTTATGGATTTTAAGCTTCTTCAAAATCAAAATGGAATCTCCTGGTCCGGTGTTTTTTCGACAGGAACGCGTTGGGTTGGATAACAAGCTTTTCTACTGTGTCAAATTTCGCTCAATGCGGCTGGATGCGGAAGCTAACGGAGCTACGTTTTCCAAAAAAAATGATTCTCGCGTATTTGCTTATGGAGGGTTTATGCGCCTGACCCGTATTGATGAACTTCCTCAAATCATCAATATCTTCAATCGCGACATATCCCTGATTGGACCAAGGCCTGAGAGACCTGTATTTACCGAAACTTTTGACGAACTTATTCCTTACTACAACGTACGCCATAACATCAAACCTGGTATTACCGGATATGCGCAGGTAATGTACTCTTATGGAGCAGGCGTATATGATGCACGTCACAAGCTGATGTATGACCTATATTACATCAAAAACTGGACCTTATTGCTGGAGCTTAAAATAATATTTCTGACCATACTAGTCATATTAGGAAGAAAGGGTCGTTAAGATGTTACTGCAAGCAACTAAGGATCATTTCCATTCATAATGAGAGGTATTTTTACGCTATTATTTTTTTCATTTGCGATTGTTATAAATGTATCTGCTCAGGATTCTACATTTTACTATTCTGCAAATATTCAGGGTGCTCTATCCGGCACGAATACCCCATATTGGCTACAAGCTAACCAATATGGAGCGATACCGACCGAAGGCTCATTTCTAAATGCCCAAATCGGTGTATATAAAAAGTATAACCGAAATAATCCACGTTTTTTTCAATGGTCTGCGGGAGTTGAAGGAGTAGCCACGCTGGGAAATACACGAGATATATTTTTCACGGACTTGTACCTTGCTGGTAAAGCAGGTCCCGTTGAGCTTTCAATAGGGCAACAAAAGGATGTAGTTGGTTTAGGAGACACCTTGTTAACATCCGGTTTTTTTGCTTTATCAAATAATGCCCGCCCTTACCCAAAAATCAGAATATCTACCCCCAACTTTGTCAATATAATTCCGGGCAACGATCTGCTAGCCTTTAGTTTTTCTTATTCAGATGGCATACTTGGTTCTGCACGGATCACCTATGGTAATACAAACCGAGTTCCTCAGATCTACATGCATCATAAAGCTATTTATTTGCGAGTTGGTGGTCCGTCTCATAAAATCAGCCTTTTTGCAGGTTTCAATCATCAAGCGATGTGGGGAGGGGAAGAGAAGATATTCTCAGGGGGACTTAAAAGGAATGTTGCTTACGAATACGTCGTATTTGGCAAGCCTTGGGCAGCAAGTAGAGTTGGGAATCATTTTGGAACTATAGACCTGGCTGCTCAACTGAATGGTCACAAGTGGAATCTCTATATTTACAGACAAAGCATCTATGAAGATGGCTCTCTTTCCAACTTATCCAGCATAGCTGACGGATTAAATGGAATAAGATTAAAAAGGGTCAAGAGCAGGGAATTACAACCAGGTATCAGGTTAAACACGCTGTTACTGGAGTATATATACACCAAAAGCCAGGGAGGTAATGTATTTGACTTTTCGACAGGAGTTTTTGGAAACGACGACTATTATAATCACTATGTATATGCCCAGGGCTGGTCATATCGAGGCCGGTCTCTCGGCAATCCTTTGATTGGTCCTCAGGTAATGAACAGAGAAGGTGTACCCACTAATTATCGGGATTATACAGTCAATAACCGCATATCTGGTATTCACATCGGCTCGGAATTGTCCTGGGATGAAACGACTATTCTTGTAAAGGGAACATTCACAAAAAATTTCGGGACGTACCGCAGAGAATTTCAGCCCTCTCTGAGTCAATCTTCTTTTATTGTTAAAGCCGAAAGACCATTTCCAATTTGGAACAGAAGTCTTTTCAGTATAAGTTTGGCAGCTGACTTTGGAAAGTTATATACGTCCAATTCAGCCATCATGATTGGTTGGCGAAAAAACGGCTTCCTGGGGAAATAATTCCGGCAAACCATTTCTTATTTTAAGCCCAAACGACGTACTTTTTTAAAGATGCGCATACGCTTTTTTTTATTACTAACGTTTCTTTCAATCCGGGCTTACGCGCAGGACAGTACATTTCAGTACAGCGGTAGGTTACTTGTCTCCGGGTCAAGCGCACAAACACCATTTTGGGTATCGGCCCGTCAGCAAGGCGCAGTTCCGGCGTCAGGTACATTTACTTTGGGGCAGTTTGCACTAACAAAATTATATCATCCTCATGATCCAAGAGTGTTTAAATGGTCGGCTCGGGCAGAGTTGACAGCGAGTTATGCAAAAAAAGCCGATTTCTTCTTCACAGATCTTTATCTCGCTGGAAAACTAGGCGCGGTAGAATTGTTAGCCGGTCAACAAAGATCATTTACGGGTCTTGTTATGGACAGTACGCTTACATCGGGTTCTCTTGCCATGTCAGACAATGCCAGGCCTTTTCCTAAAATTCAGATATCAATACCTGAATTTTATCCTCTGGCATTTACAAATAACTATGTCTCTGTAAAAGCATCTTACTCAGATGGTCTTCTTCAAGGCAGTAACATTACCTATGGTGCCACACGCTTCGTAGAAAGGACTTATTTCCATCAAAAGACGTTTTATTTGAAATTCGGCGGAAATTCAAATCGTTTCCAGGTCTATACCGGATTCAACCATCAGGCAGTCTGGGGCGGGGAAAAAGAGCTGGCCCCCCTTTACAAACTTAGCAAGAAGGATGCCTACTGGCATACTGTTACAGCTAAAAAGCTAGATCATAAAATCATAGGAAATCACTTTGGCACGGTTGATATAGCATTTGCCTGGCTCCAGCCTCAGTGGACTTACTCAGTTTACCGCCAGAACATATTTGAAAGCGGCTCACTATACAAAATCATCAATTATAGAGACGGACTCAATGGTGTATCAGTAAAGAGAAACAAGACTCCGCAGGCTGACGCGACTTATTTCTCTTTAAACTCTGCGATGGTAGAAGTGATTGGAACAAAGAGCCAGCGTAATAATAACCCCGCTATGGGTTTGGGGATTTTTGAATATGGAAATTACTTCAATCACTATATCTACCAGAACGGATGGTCGTACCGTGGAAATAACTTCGGCACGCCGTTAGCTCCGGCGAAAGGCAACACCATCGAGAGTTTGCCAAGATCAGAAAGCGAATTCACCAATAATAATAGATTCTGGGCTTTCCACACGGGTTTGACTGCGTCCTGGCTTTCAATGAATTTCATTTTCAGAGGCACTCATTCGTTGAATTATGGAACCTACATTTCCGATTTTGTAAAAGTCAAACATCAAACCTCCGTTTTTCTTTCAGCCGAAAAGAGAATAGATTTTCTAAAAGGGAGCACTTTGACTGCGGGTCTTTCTGCTGACACAGGGGCCGTTCTGCCGAAATCTTATGGTTTACTTATCGGGCTTAGGAAGAGTGGATTTCTAAACTGAAAAATTTTTGCTGCCTCAACAATAAAAATCAAGAGAGAACGTGTAGTTCTTATTATTTTTACTATTTATTTTAGATTAACACACACATCAATTAGATAGAACTAAAGTCGCTTATGCATAAATCCTTCCGGAAGATATTCTTTCTTTGCTTACTCATAAATCCACTAACAGGGTTTTCTCAATTCGAAATTATTCAAACACATTCCAAAGTTGATTCCAGTTATGGCTATGTTGAGGCAATCGGATATGGAAGCTCTCAGGAGAGATTACCGTTCTGGATTCACGCGAATCAATTTGGCGTGATCCCGAAAACAGCACCCTCAGGAACTGCAAGAATCGGACTTCAAAAATTTTGGGACCTATCAAAAACTACCGAAAAAGGAGCTGACTGGAAATTTGGGGCCGCCATTGAAACGGTTGGTAACACGGGAAATCCTGCAAAAGTATTACTTCCTCAGATACACGCTACTCTTAAATATAAAAATTGGGAATTATTTGTAGGAAGAAAGAAGCAATGGTTAGGTCTTGCAGATTCCACTCTTGGCTCAGGATCATATGCCTGGTCGGGTAATGCAATGCCCATACCCAAAATTCAAATTGGGACGACAAAATTTGTAAATGTCCCTTTGACTCAGGGGTGGGTAGCATTCAACGGATTTTATTCAGACGGTTTGTTTGAAAAAAACAGACCCGTTACCAGTGACATGAGATTCCATCATAAAGCATTGTACATAAGGTTGGGAAAAGAGACTTCCAGACTGAAGCTGTATGGTGGAGCCAACCATCAGGTACAATGGGGAGGCAAGTCTCCATACCACACAGCACAAAGTAATGATCTGCCCAAAGGTTTTAAAAACTATTTAAGTGTTATCACGGGAGCTATAGGTGGGGAAGGAGAAAGTATTACACACTTTGACAGCACGAGCCGGATAGGGAATCATCTTGGGTCTATCGATTTGGCTGTTGAAATAGAGACGTATGGCACAAGCTGGTTCATTTACAGACAATTCATCTATGAAGATGGGTCTCTGTTTTATCTTCAGGCATTAAAAGATGGTTTGAATGGAATTCGTGTACGAAGAAAAAACTCATATGGCGCAGGATTTGAAATTACTGAGGGTGTATTAGAATTTTTGTATACGAAAGATCAAGGTGGAAACGAATTTGTGATTGGTGATGGTAAAAGGAGGGGGATAGATAACTATTTTAACAATCAACAGGTGCGTGATGGGTGGTCCTATTACAAAAGAACCATCGGAACGCCTTTTATTCCTCCCACGTCGGATACAGAGTGGAAGTATCCCGCTTATGCTGATAACCACACCAGTAACAATCGAGTTCTTGTAGTACATTTGGGATTGAAAGGTACCATCGCGCAACAAATAGAATGGTATACAAAATTATCATATTCCAATAATTCGGGAGCTTATCTCGTGCCAATTTACCCGGCAGCAAAACAATTCTCCGGACTCATCGCCTTACAATCTCACATAGATTTCTTAGGAGGTTCAACCATCAAAGGCTCGTTTGCTGCTGATATGGGTGATCTTTATCCTAAAACCTATGGTTTCTCCCTTGGTCTGAGAAAAGATTTTACGTTCTGAATATTACAGATTGGCTTTGATCTGCTCTGCCAGATCGGTCAGTTCTCCCTTACTAATTTTAATCTTCTTGCTAAAATCAGCATCTGACATGCTATTTAACGGCAATAAGTGAATATGTGCATGCGGTACCTCTAAACCAATCACACTTACCCCTATTCGCAAGCAAGGGACTGTCTTTTCAAGGGCAGGAACAATACTTCTTGCAAAAAGCATCAACCGGGTATACAAGCCTTCTTCAAGATCAAACAAATAATCCACTTCTTTTTTCGGGATAACCAGTACATGTCCTTTTACAATCGGGAAAGCATCGAGAAAAGCCAGAAACTCCTCAGTCTCTGCGATTTTAAAACTCGGTATTTCTCCGCTGACAATTTTCGAGAATATAGACGCCATTACTATCTATTTTTTTGATACTTATAAAATATTACTGTGGGCTTACAGAACCCTACTTTTATCGAAAATAAGTGTTTTGATTAATAAAAGTACTTAATATTGTGTTCCAAACTTTTAACAATAAAGATATGAATTTTAAAAAATGGCAGACTTTAAGCAAAGCTGCCCTCGTTGCCTTACTTGCATTATCAATTGGTAACACCGAAGTACAAGCTCAAAAAAAAGGAAAATGGGTAACGTTGTTCGACGGCAAGAGCTTCAACGGATGGCACAGCTGGCAGTCTGATAAGGTTTTACCTCAGTGGAAGATTGAGGATGGCGCAATGGTTCTTGCGGAAAAAGGCGGTAAAGACCTCGTTACGGATAAAGAATACGGAGACTTTGAACTGGAACTGGAATGGAAGATTTCAGAAAAAGGAAATAGTGGCATCATTTATCATGTAATCGAAGATAAAAAATACTGCTGCCCCTACTCTACTGGCCCTGAAATTCAGGTATTGGACGACGAAAAACATCCAGATGCGAAAGCCGGCAAAGCGGGAAATCACAAATCCGGATCTTTATATGACATTCTGCCACCAACCGACTTCGCGGTGGTTAAGCCTGCCGGACAGTGGAATAAAGCCAAAATCGTGATCAAAGCAGGGAAAGGCGAAAGCTGGTTAAATGGCAAAAAAGTGGTAGATTTCCCTACACAAGGAGCTGAATGGGACGCATTAGTAGCCAACAGCAAGTTCAAAACCTGGGAGGGTTTTGGCTCTTTCCAGAAAGGCAAAATCGCATTGCAGGATCATGGCGATAAAGTATCTTACCGCAACATCAGAATTAAAGAACTTTAAGACTTTCTAAATTAAGAGTCTTATTCCAATATTCACGACTATAAACGCGGCTAAAAGGCCAGTTTTTTTGTCTGAGAAGAAGAGGCAGATAAGCGTGCGGTTCTTTTGACGAATCAGAGCGATGGTACAAATCATCGTCCGTCAGGATCAAACCCTTATAGGTCTCTTCTTTTTTTACGGTTATATCTCCAAATGGCAATTCTTTACTAAAATCATTGCTGCTGTTGAGCAGTCGATTCTTCAAAAGCCAGTTTGTCCTGAATCCCTCAGTAGAAATCGGGCTGGGCTTAAATTTCCCTTCCGATACGTCCCAAGCGTATTCCAGATAAGCGCGTAAAAGTTTAGGTCCCTCGTTGGCTGCACCTTCTGTATTTAACTGGGAGGGCCATAAACTGGTTACAAAGTGAACCCTTTCACGAGCACGGGTAACTGCAACATTAAGCCTGTTTTCACCTCCCTGCATGTTAAACGAGCCAAAATTCATACTTACCTTACCTTTTTCGTCCGGAGCATAGCCCATTGAAAAAATAATAATGTCCCGCTCGTCTCCCTGAACGTTCTCAATATTTTTGACAAACAAGTCTTTCACCAGCAGCCCGGCTTTCTCTATTCCTTCCTGAATAGCCTGTTGCTGAAAAAAATTAAAGGTTACAACACCAACGCTTTTATCTCCTCCCTGTAATCCACGCAGCAAATCAACCACCCGTTCCGCCTCGATCACATTAGCGTTATTTTTCCATAGTCCTTCTACCTTTTCATAAACGATACCCGGTTCCCGTTTATTAAGACGATTAAAATCCGGAAGAAGGCGTAAGGTATTTTTGTAAAAATGCCTGTTGGAAAAATCGATTAGATCCAGTGATAGACTGCGGTAATGGCCGGATAACTGATGTTGCTCCAATGACTGCGCAGCAAGATCCAGCAGCGATTCAATCTCCAGAGCAGGCGCATATTCCTCCTCCTCCGCCTTCTCCTCATACCTTACTTTATACAGATCACTTGGAGCAAGTTGTTTGCTGTCACCAGCCACAACCACCTGTTTTCCTCTGTAAGCAGCGGGCAGTCCATATTCGGCATAACACTGAGAAGCTTCATCAAAAATAACAAGGTCAAAAAGACCGTTTTCCATTGGGAAAATAGCAGACACCGCTTCGGGAGAGGCCATCCAGCATGGCACAAGTGAAAACACATCTTCCTTATGATTATCAATCAATTTGCGGATCGACCACACCTTACGCTTTTTTGTAACCTGGTGATTCAATTCCCGATAAGTCACCCGGTTCCCCAACCTGTTCTTTTCCACTCCCTGGTAAATATTCTCCCTCAACTTGATACCCGCTATCTGGCTGCTGAGAGTTTGCTTTGATCCAATACTCTCCTGAATTTGTCCCTCCCATTCCTTCATTTTTAAGGATGTCACAGCACGCAGTTCCGGATATTTGCTCTCAATGTGTCCGAGCCACGACAGGCGAATGCTATTTTCGAAAAGTTCATTTACTTCTTCTTCGCCCACCACATCTCTCTTGTCACAATCTTCAATTATCGCTTTGGTAATATCTTTTTCAACAGCACTCATTTCCAACCACAGCTTATCCATATCCACCATGGAATCAAAATCCGAACTCAGCGCGTCAAGCAAAGCACTGCTGTATTCCTGAGGATCGGCAAATAATTTAGTAATTTGTTCTTTTGCAAGAAATGGACTCATTGCCACGTCCATACGATCCCAGGTACGCAGCCATTTTATCAGGTCATTAACTTTTGTAATAAATGCCTCTACTGTGTTGCAGGTTTCTACAATGTCGAAGATAACACTGTACCATTCACCGTGCCGGGCCCTTCCGGCTGCATCTGCCGCTGCCTCCGCAGTATGAAAGAAATTCATAAAATCACGTTCTTCTTTCCCACCGCCAGAAACATACTTATCATCGAATAAAAGATCCTTATTTTTAAGCCAGTCTTCCAGTTCGATCCGGTTTCGAACTTTCAATTCAAGTTTCAAAAGATCATCAATTGCAGTAGTAAGACCATTTTCGGCTGCGACCTTCCCGATTAATTGCTTCTCAGAACCGAAGATATCCCACCATACACCTTTTACCGTTGACTTTTTCGTATCAATAACCTTAGCAAGCTGCGCCCGGAAATTTGCCAGCTCTTCATCCGGCAGAGACAGCTCAATACCATCTTCTTCAATGAAACCTTCAAATGAATCGGTTATCTGACGAATAAAAGACAGCCGCGCGTGAGGGTTTGAATCGGCAAGGAGATAAGCCTTAAAAAGAGCAAAGTGTGACTCATTTTGAATTTGTTCTCTAATATCTTCCAGTCGTTCGAGCGTTTCCGCCCTATTGTTCAAAAATTCATGCACAAAGGACCTGGTAGTAACTGTACGAAAGGATTCTAATTGCAGTTGGAATGCTTTTGGCCAGTCTGAAAGCATTTTTTCCATAGATCGAAGGTCTGCAATATCAAAAGTGGCAAAACTCTTCCTAGTCTTCCAGATGTGATCTGCTCCCAGATACAACCTGTATTTGCTATACGTTCTGAATCTCCTTTGATAGTCTCCTGATCCGTCCAGTCTGAAAAACTTATATTTCTGATCCAAATCAATATATGGCGCAGCAGGATCACTGGTGAGATACAATTCCTTTGCAGATACGCCGCACTCCTGCTCGTCAAACAGCGCAGATCGAAAAGCGTTGAGGTCTTGTACGGTTTTGTCAATCAAACGACTCTCTTTCGTAAATTGCCTTTCAATAAAAACAGCGTCCAGACTGTAATTTTGTTGCCTATAAGCTTCAACCTGATCTATTTGCAAAGCGAGTTGCTTGTATAATTCAGGCCTGTCGTTTTTAAAATCGTGGATTAATGCAGTGAAAGGAGCCATCCCGATCGTTTTCAAACGCTGATGAACAACATCCAATGCGGCGCGTTTCTGGCAAACCAAAAGAACGCGTTTTCCTCTTGCGGAAAAATCAGCCATCAAATTGCAGATCAGCTGTGATTTTCCGCTGCCCGGAGGTCCCTGAACTACCAGTGATCGCCCCGATTTGGCAGCCAGGATAATTTTTTCCTGTGAAGCGTCGAGTGCAAAAGGAGTTAATAAATCTTCCTCCTTGATTTTAGCACTCATCTTCCGTCCCTCCTCGAATGTATTAGATCCAATGTCACCCGACTTGGTGGATACTGAGCTTAAAAGTGGGATATCTATATCTTCTTTTTTATCCAGAAGCTGATTGTAATCCGGAACCAAATAGGATCCCGATTGAGGAAAAATTCCTAAAACAGCTTCGGGGAACAATTTAAGCTCACCATTACGCTCTTCAATCTGGAGCTGGCTACCCTTTTTTGCTTCAAAAGGTTTAAGTTTTTGATCAAATAAATCCTGATTAAAATTAATCCTGAGCGGTGTTTCTTTTAACCACTCATAAAGCTGGGTCCGAAACGCTAAGAAATCCCCGGAAAACTCTTCAAAAGATTTTTCCAGTACATCATCCGAGATTGTCGTTTCGTTAAAAAATCCATATGCAAGGGCAAAACTTCGGTTTAGACTAACGCCGACGTCATCTCTTTCAAATAAACACCATTGTTCCCTATCAATTTTTAGAGTGACCGGAAAGAAAAGCAATGGTGCATGAATTGGCGTTCCGTCTGCAAGTTTGCCCTGTATAAAAGGATAGCCAAGATAAAGGTCCCGTGAACCGCGTTCCTCCTGGATGAAGGACTCGGTTCTGGCGATTTTTCGTAGTTTTTTGCTAACCTCGTTAGAGCGCTCAAGACGCGGATCCTGGACATCGCAAAGCGGTATCCTCGCTTTCTTTTGAATTGCCTGTACAACAATGTCAATACAAGGCTTACCTAAAAGGAAATCCATTTCGAAAATATCGATAAACTGCTCCGAAGGTAATCCCGGAAGCAGCAACGATTTATTCCGTGTACTAAGATTGGTAAGCCGTTTTAAGTAAGCTTTAAGAATTCGGTTCATAAATACTCAAACGAGCACTGGTACCTAACTATTGGCTAGCGATTGCTCACTCTCCTTTTTCTCCGGAAAAATCACTGATGCCAGAATACTCACTGCAATAATTCCAAGAATGATGTATAGCGAATATACCGTTTTGAAGCCCAGCTCTTCCAGGTAGTCATGGGCAAGCATTTTACCTCCGATAAACACCAACAGAACGCCCAGTCCATATTTGAGAAACCTGAAGAGCCCCATGATATTACTCAGGAAAAAGAACATAGAGCGAAGCCCCATGATGGCAAAAATATTGGAAAAGAAAACGATATAAGGATCCTTGGTTACCGAGAATACAGCAGGAACCGAATCCACAGCAAAAATAAGATCCGTGAATTCCACAATAAGAACCACCACAAAAAGCGGGGTAATCATCCATTTTCCATGTTTTAGTACAAAGAAGTGCTCACGTACATATCTTGGAAAAACAGGGAAATATTTGGAAGTAAATTTCACTACAGGATGCTTTGCAGGATCAATTTTTTCATCTCCTCCCCCTTCAAAAAATATCTTCCCGCCCTGATAAACCAGCAATAAACCAAACAGATAAATGATCCACTCAAACCGCTGCATTAATGCTGAACCCAGGAAAATGAATAGGAAGCGCATGAGAATAGCCCCCAAAACACCCCAGAATAAGACCTTTTTATAATATTTAGGACGAACGCTGAATGAAGAGAAAATCAGAATGATCACAAAGATATTATCCACAGATAGCGCATATTCGAGAAGATAACCCGTGATAAATTCCAGAGACATGTTCTTTCTGTATATCTCCAGACTTTCTTCAAAATTTCCCGGTATCAACTGTATATGAGAAGCATATTTATCTCTGATCATTTCCAGCTGCGCATAATTTTCAACACCGTGGATCAAATCTCCGTGCGTGTTGATAATCAGATAGAAAACGAGGGCAAGTGCAATCCACGCAACAGTCCAGGCGGCGGCTTCACCAAACTTGACAACATGATCTTTTTTATTGAAAACACCAAGATCCAATAACAGCATTACACTAATTGCGAGAATAAACCCTCCGAAAAACAATACCTCGTTGGAAAACATGAAAAATATTTAATTAAATTAACACCATCTGATCTATGTATCAGGCTAATAAGAGCCATATCAACCCCCATTTTCACCTGTTTCGCAAAGGTAGTGAAAATATGAAGCCATTACCGGAATTGGGACGGACGGCAATAAGTATAATTATTCGGTCAGCGAGCCCACTTATTGACATACCCTGGGATGGGAAATGGCTTTCTGCTCCATGTTACGAACTCAATCTGGAACAACATGTCAGGATGCTAAAAAATAAACATAGCTTACTGCAATGATTTACAATTTGTTAATAAATAGTTAAGTAATTTTTGAAAAATATTTTCCAAAAAAGCTTGCGTCCAATATCTCTTGTCCCTACATTTGCACCACGTTAATCAGAAACGGTTATGCGAAAGTAGCTCAGCTGGTAGAGCGCGACCTTGCCAAGGTCGAGGTCGCGGGTTCGAACCCCGTCTTTCGCTCAGAGATAAAGCACCGGCAACGGTGCTTTTTTTTCTCTAAATTGCCCATCATCTTTTTATTATGGCGCAGGCCGGGGTGGTGGAACTGGTAGACACGCAGGACTTAAAATCCTGTGAGCCGAAACGCTCGTACGGGTTCGATTCCCGTCCCCGGTACCACTTATCCCAGAGACTTCCTTTACAGGGAAGTCTTTTTTTTGCTCCCCTTTTATCATATATTTGATATTTTGCCAGACACAAGAGAGCTCATCAGGGATTCATTATCTCTCTTTGAAGCTTCTCGAAAATGTCCGTTCAACGTATCATCTGATGAAAGTATCTCCCCTGCAACCCTTCAAGATCGTCTATTCGATTCTGAATCATGAGTATCTCGGCTATATTTTTGAAACCTTCGTGGTTCAGCTGGATCATCAGGGTGATTTTTCGTTTTTAATACAAAACATTTCTTCTAAAAACATAAACGAGTTCAATTCCGGCATTGATGAAAAGGACGTCGAACTCGTCAACCTCATTGACGATATTCAGCAGGATGCAATCCTGAAAAAATTCAATCCAAAAAAATTACATGCTGTTGATTTTTTCCTAAAAGTGTACGATCCTCAAAAGGGAGACAAAGGGACTCAGGAAGCCATCTTTAATTATCTCGAAAAAACCAAAGCGCAAATACTGGAAAGACTTGATGGTAAAAGTTTGTTCATCATGGGTAGTGACGGAAACCCACTCTGGAAGCAGATTGTCCGGGAGACTGAAAAAGCCACAATCCGCTTTCATTTTGTACGCAATGAAGACAACACCCATTACTTTCCTACAATCAGATTTAAATACGAAAAACTGGATTTTCAATACAAGAATGCAATACTGATCTGTGAAGAACCGGCATGGCTTATCGTTGACGCACATTTGTATCACTTTGCAGGTGACGTAGATGGTAAGAAAATCAAGCCATTTCTTGCCAAAAAATTTATTGCCATACCAGGCAAAGTAGAGGAGCAATACTACCGCAAGTTTGTGGCTCCTCTTATTGCATCGTATGATGTGGTTGCTAGAGGTTTCGAGATCAGAAATATCACCTCTTCTCCGAAAACAGTTCTGACCATATCAGATACCGCGGCAAATTTTAAAAAATCTGAAATGCTTCTTTTTGCTGATTCAGATAATACTGAAGTTGTGACTGATGAGCCCGACGATAATGAAGTAATATTGGATCTGTCCTTCCAATACGGTCTTGGAAATTTTGCATTCAGAACGGACTCTGACGCGGCTCCATCGAGTGTATCGATTGAAAAAAAAGGAACGGAATATTTCTTTCATAAAGTAAAGAGAGACCTATCTTCCGAAAAACAACAATTAGACAGGATAAAAAGCTGGGGACTAAATATTCGTAATGGAAAAATAATGCTTCCTAAATCAGAGGCGTTCGGATGGCTTCAAACCAATGCGAATCTGCTTGAAGAGCATGGCATTCAGCTTAAACAAAACACTGCCGATTCAAAACGTTACTTTCTTGGCTATTCATCGCTGGACATTTCTATCCAGGAAGGAAGAGACTGGTTCGATATTCATGCCAAAGTACAGTTTGGAGAATTTGAAATACCATTCATTCAGCTTAAAAATTACATTCTCAACCAGAAAAAGGAATTTCTTTTACCGAATGGAGAAACAGCTGTAATTCCGGAATGGTGGTTTACAAAATACTCAGAGCTGTTTTCTTTCACGGAAAATCATGAAGGTGAGCTGAGGCTAAAAATGCACCATCTGGCTCTGGTTCAGGAGTTGAGGGAGGACAATCTGGCAAGTGCTGTGATCAGCCGAAAACTTGAGAATCTCCGCGACTTTAATCACATAGAACCTACTGAGCAACCGGTTCATTTCAAAGGGATTTTACGACCGTATCAAAAATCGGGATACGATTGGCTTCATTTTCTAAATCAGTATCGTTTTGGTGGCTGCCTGGCTGATGATATGGGTCTTGGAAAAACGGTTCAAACGCTTGCATTTTTGCAGTCGCAAAAAGAACAGGGTATTTCTGAACCGTCCTTGCTAATAATGCCCACCTCGCTCATTTACAACTGGGTACTGGAAGCCAAGAGATTTACACCCGATCTTAAGGTACATGTTTACACGGGAACATACCGCGAAAAAAGCACAGAGCAATTTAGCCAATATGATCTGATTCTGACATCCTATGGTATAGTGCGGCTAGACATTAACATCATTCAATCTTACCGTTTCAATTACGTTATTCTGGATGAATCTCAGGCGATTAAAAATCCTTCTTCCATAATAACGAAGGCGGTCAGGAAACTGAACTCAGCCAACAGGTTAATCCTGACAGGTACACCTATTGAAAACAGCACCCTCGACTTATGGTCTCAAATGTCATTCGTTAATCCGGGATTGCTGGGAACGCAAACATTTTTCAGGGATGAATTCCAGATTCCAATTGAAAAACGTAATGATGCTGAGAAAAGCAAGCGGCTCTATAATCTGATCAAACCCTTTATTCTTCGCCGTCATAAATCGCAGGTTGCAACGGATCTTCCCGAGAAAGTGGAAAGCATTCAATACTGCGATATGACAGAAGAACAGGAAAAAGCTTACGAAGAATCGAAAGCTTATTACCGGAACCTGATATTACAAAGTATTGACTCTGAAGGTTTCTCAAAATCCCAGATGGTGGTATTACAGGGACTTACCAAATTACGACAATTGGCAAATCATCCCAGAATGGTCGATGCTGAATATGAAGATGGTTCAGGAAAGTTTGAGGATGTTCTTCACAAGATACAGACGGTATTGGGAGAGAATCACAAGATATTGATATTCAGCCAATATATTAAACACCTTGATCTTTTCAGGAATTACCTGAATAAAGAGAAAATCACCTATTCTTATCTGGACGGTTCAACCAAGGACAGACAGACTCAGGTCGAAAATTTTCAAAATAATGAAGATATCAAAGTCTTCCTTATTTCTCTTAAAGCAGGTGGACTAGGACTGAATCTGACAGCAGCTGACTACGTGTTCATTCTTGATCCGTGGTGGAACCCAGCCATTGAGGCGCAGGCCGTAGACCGGGCTCACCGTATTGGTCAGCAACGGACGGTATTTACGTACAAATTTATTACCAAAAATTCCGTCGAAGAGAAGATTCTTGCCCTGCAACAAACCAAGAAACAATTGGCCGACGACCTCATATCCAGCGAAGACGGTTTTGTTAAATCACTTACAAAAGAGGATGTACTGAGCCTGCTTTCATAAAAAAAGAATCCTGCCCGAAAAATTTCAGACAGGATTCTTTCACCTCAAATATATTTCCTTAGCTCAACTGGGCAGATATTTCACGGCTGATCAACGCTTCACGATCAGGACCTGTTGAAATAAAAGTAATTGGCAGGTTCAATTCTTCTTCCAGAAATTTCACATAAGCAAGTAGCTGAGACGGAATTGCTTCGAAATCATAGATTCCATCCAGGGATTGCTGCCATCCTTCAAATTCGCGATAGATTGGCTCTACTGTTTCGTCACACAAATCATAAGGAAGCTGATCGGTGGTAGTTCCATCTGGCAGGCGATAGTGTGTACAAACGTTAATTCTATCAAAAACCGTCAACACATCCACCTTCATCATAATCAATTGCGTAACACCGTTGATCATGATCGCATATTTAAGAGCTGGCAAATCCAACCATCCACAACGACGCGGACGCCCGGTGGTTGCACCAAACTCACGACCTTCCTGGCGCATTTTTTCTCCCGTTTCTTCCAACAATTCTGTTGGGAAAGGACCACTTCCAACCCGCGTGCAATAAGCCTTGAATATACCGAATACCTCTCCTACCTGACTCGGGGCAATTCCCAGACCTGTACATGCACCGGCAGCCATGGTTGTAGAACTGGTCACGAAAGGATAAGAACCAAAATCAATGTCCAGCAGAGAGCCTTGTGCACCTTCTGCCAAAACCGATCTTCCAGCCGTAAGCGCATCGTTTACAACATACTCACTGTCTACCAGTGTGAACTGCTTCATGAACTCAATAGCAGCAAAGAAATTTTCTTCCGATTGTGGTAATGCTGCAGAATAGTCAAACGCATAAAAGTCAAGAATTACTTTGTGCGCGTCAACCAGTTTTTTGTATTTATCAGCAAAATTTGGAGATAAAACATCACCAACACGAAGTCCGAGACGGGCAATCTTATCCTGATAGGTTGGACCGATGCCTCTTAAAGTAGAACCGATTTTTGAATCACCTTTGGAGCGCTCATACGCCGCATCAAGCAACGCATGGGTAGGCAGAATTAATGACGCCTTTTTAGATACAAACAGATTACTGAATAAATCCAGATTGTATTTCCCTAAATTTTCAACTTCACGTTTGAAAACAATAGGATCCAATACTACACCGTTTCCGATGATATTTTGAATATCGCTGCGGAAAATCCCTGATGGAATTTGATGCAAGACATGTTTAATGCCGTCAAATTCAAGAGTATGTCCTGCATTGGGACCTCCCTGAAAACGGGCTACGACATTATAACGCGGCGCAAGAACGTCCACAATTTTCCCTTTACCCTCATCTCCCCACTGGAGACCAAGCAATACATCAACTTTCATCTAATAATTGATTACTAAAAAATAAAATTTTTCATGCAAGACTGCCGGCTCATGCAGTCAGAACCGGACGGAGCAACAAAACTACTAATCTCTTTCGTGAGCAACAGACACTTCCTGACCAATTTCACTACGATTCTGGCAATTCTCTTTGGTGCAGTTACCGTAAAATATGAGGGAATGGTGCATAACACTAAAGTTGAGCATTTCCCCAACCATATTCTGAATGGACTGGATACGCGGATCGCAGAACTCCATTACTTTATGGCAATCGGTACAGATCAAATGATCGTGCTGTTTATTTCCGTATGATTTTTCAAACTGTGCCAGGTTTTTTCCAAATTGATGCTTGGTTACCAGATCACAGTCCACAAGTACGTCAAGGGTATTGTATACCGTAGCACGACTTACCCTGTAGCGTTTATTCTTCATACTGATGTAAAGCTCATCCACATCAAAATGATCCTCCCTCGTATATATCTCTTCCAGGATCGCAAAACGCTCAGGTGTTTTCCGAAGTCCTTTATTTTCTAAGTAAGCCGTTAAGATTTTCTTGGCGGCTTCAAAATTTGGTTTGCTGGCTTGTGGCATATCTTTTGAAATCTTGCGCAAATTACGCTTTTTTACTTAAACAAGGTGACTATGTGGCAGCTAACATCAAATTTGGAACTGCCGGAACCAATACCAGTTTCATAACAAGTATCATATGTATTGGTTCATAGATAACTATTTTCCGTTCAAATTGGTATCAAATCGCTGCACTTTGTAAACACCTTCTACTTCTTCCAATTTATTTATCAGTATATCCAAATGGCTTGTATCCTGTACATACAGCCTTATATCACCATTAAAAACGCCGTCTTTGGTGTCAATGGTAAGACCCCGCATATTAATGTGAAGCTCATTGGAAATGATTCGCGTCACGTCATTAATCAACCCAACTCGATCTGTTCCTGATATGTATAGCCCTGCCAGAAACGCTTCTTCCTTACTGGACTCCCATTTGGCTTTGATAATTCTGTTACCATGTTTTGACATCAACTCCGCCGCATTCGGGCAGGTAGTACGGTGAATTTTGATACCTTCATTAATGGTAACAAAACCAAATACGTCATCTCCGGCAATTGGATTACAGCATGGGGCAAGCTTGTAATCAATTTTATCCATGTCATCACCTATCAGCAGAGTATCGCTATCGGCTCTGTCGCCATGAATATTTTTTAAAAGTTTGGTAAATGCCTTGCCATCACTGTTTGCAGCAACAGGCGGTATGGTTGTGTTTTCACCTGCTTTCCGCTCCTTGGCCTCCTTATCTCTTTTGAATCTTTTTAACTCGTCGAGGTGAATATATGCTTTGCCAATCCTGTAAAAGAAATCAGCAGTTGTTTTACATTCAAAAAAAGCCCGAAGCTGGTTGGTAACCTCCGCTGTAAGTTCTATTCCAAGTACTTTTAATTTTTTTTCTACCAGTTGCCGTCCATCTGTTTCATAGCGACGATTATCTTCTTTGAGAAAATCCTTAATCCTGGATCTGGCCTTTGAGGTGACTACAATACGAAGCCAATCTTCATTAGGCTTTTGTTTAGCCGAAGTTATGATCTCGATCTGATCCCCGTTGTTGAGCACATAGCTGATAGGAACCAGTATTCCACCCACTTTGGCTGCCATGCAATGCGCACCGACTTCTGAGTGAATGTCGAATGCAAAGTCCAGAGCCGTAGCGCCGCTCTGCAGCACTTTCAGCTCACCTTTAGGCGTAAACACAAACACTTCCTCATTGAACAAATTGCTCCTGAACTCATCCAGAAACTCTATTGCGGCCGTTTTGTCTCCAAAACCGTTCTCCAACGTTTCCCGCACCTGCGTGATCCACTGCTCAATATTACCACGTACCTTGGTATCGTTCCCTTTGTATTTCCAATGGGCCGCATATCCCTTTTCGGCAATTTCATCCATTCTGGACGTGCGTATCTGCACCTCCACCCACTGCCCGCTTTTACTCATTACCGTCGAATGCAACGACTGATAACCGTTGGCGCGTGGCGTACTCAAAAAGTCTTTAAGCCGATCGGGGTTGGGCTTATAATGATCAGTCACGATGGAGTATGCCTGCCAGCAAATTGCCTTCTCTCTATCTCCTTCTACCGAAGATTCCAGCACGATCCTAACGGCAAAAAGGTCATAAATCTCTTCAAACGGCTTGTTTTGCTTTCGCATCTTATTCCAAATGGAATAAATCGACTTTGGTCTTCCTTTCAGAATAAAGTTCAAACCGGCAACTTCAAGGTCCTGTGCGATCGGCTCCATAAATTTGGAAATAAACCGGTCACGAATACCTTTTGTTTCTCTCAATTTCCTGGCGATAGCCCTATACTCCTGCGGCTCTGTATATTTAAGATACAGCTCTTCCAGCTCTGACTTAATACTGTATAAACCCAACCTGTGGGCAAGCGGAGCATATATAAAAATCGTTTCTGAGGCAATTTTCAGCTGTTTGTCACGAGGCATACTGTCGAGCGTACGCATGTTATGCAAACGGTCAGCCAGTTTCACCAGGATCACACGCACATCATCCGAGAGCGTCAGAAGCATTTTTCTGAAATTTTCTGCTTGCTGCGAGGTCCCGTATTCGAACCTTCCAGATATTTTGGTGAGACCGTCAATAATTTTCGCAACCTTTTTCCCGAACAGTCGCTCAATATCTTCAATACGCATGTCGGTATCTTCCACAACATCATGCAAGAGTGCTGCTACGATTCCTGTGGTACCCAAACCAATCTCTTCAACAACGATCTGAGCTACTGCCAGCGGGTGGTAAATATAGGGTTCTCCCGATCTGCGACGCATGTCTTTATGCGCCTCTACGGAGGTATAAAAGGCTTTTTTTATAAGTTTGGCATCGTTATCCTTCAAAAAAGGCTTTGCTGTCCTTAATAGTCTTCTGTATTTTTTGAGAATATCCTTACGCTCCTGCTCAAGGTCAATATTGAGGGATTCAACGAGTTGCTCCACTGCTAAATAGTAATTAGTACGCTTCACCAAAATAACAAATTTTAGTGACATTATTCAATATCATTTTACCAAAACATAAATTTTTTAAAAAAATTTGGATGTATTAAAAAAATTAACATACCTTTGCACTCCCAATTCAACGATCGAGTTGATAAACGGAACAAAAAACTAAGAGCGGGCGTGGCGGAACTGGTAGACGTGCTAGACTTAGGATCTAGTGCCGCAAGGCGTGGGGGTTCGATTCCCTCCGCCCGTACGAATAGCAAGGGAGTGACGGGGCGTCGTATTCCTAATTAAATTTAGAAATAAATTGCTCCGTAATTAACCCGTCAAATGCCCTCAGGACTATGTTTTGAGGGCATTTTTCATTTTCAATTTATCTAAAAAAGAATTTACCAATATCATAAAGGAAAGCATGGAAGTTTTATTAGAGAAAAATTCGCCGACATTAGCTTCACTTAAAGTAAAGCTGACCAAAGAGGATTATCAGCCAAAAGTTGATAAAACCATCAAGGATTATTCAAAACGTGTGAATTTGAAAGGTTTCCGTCCAGGAAAAGTGCCGGCTCATGTAATTCAGCGCATGTATGGTAAGAGCATCCTGGTAGACGAAGTAAACAATCTTCTGAGCGGTGCAGTGAGCAACTATATCCGTGAAAATAAATTGCAGGTTGTTGGGGATCCAATTCCTGACCGCAAATCTGCTGACGAAGTAAACTGGGATACCCCAAACGAATTTGAATTTAGCTACGACCTGGGTATTGCAACTGATTTTGATGCAAACCTTTCCGAGCTTCCGGCAGTAAAACGTTATTCAATCAACGTTGACGATAACGAACTGAACAAAACTTTGGACAGTCTTCGCGAAAGATTCGCTGACAGCGCTCATCCTGAGGTAAGTGAAGTTGGGGATATGATTTTTGGCGAACTGAAACAAGAATCAACTGAATTCACTACACGCACTGCAGTTCCTACAAAACAGGTTAACGAAGCAAATCAGGCTAAATTCATCGGTGTTAAAAAAGACGATATAATTACGTTTGATATCCAAACCACATTTGCTGATCAGGCTGCGATTGCACACATCACCGGCAAGAAAAAAGAAGACGTTAGCGAACTATCCGGAGAATATACTTTGGTAGTAGAAGACATCACCCGTCAGGCTCCTGCTGAATTAAACAATGAGTTTTTTGATAAAGTATTAGGACCAGGTGTTGCAGATACTGAGGAATCTTTCAAAGAAAAAGTTCTTGAAATCATTAAGAGCAACTACGAAAGAGAAACAGAAGCACTTCTTCGTCGTGACATCGAAACAGCTTTGATTGATAACATTGCTATTGAAGTACCTGAAGAATTCCTTAAAAACTGGCTTGAAAAAACAAACGAAGGCAAGTTTACCCGTGAGCAGATTGAAGAGCAATTCACTGATTTCCAGAAATCTTTAAAGCTTAGCCTGATCAAGAATAAAATTGCTGATACTGCTGCTATAAAAGTGGAGTATCCGGAAATTCTTGATTTTACCCGTGAAATGGTAAAAGGTCAGTTTGGCATTTACGGAGACGATGACAGCATGAAAGAAACCATCGACCGTGTTGCACAAGGTTACCTTGCTGATAAAGAACGCGATAACTACACAAGCATTTTCAATCAGGTATTTGACAACAAAGTACTTGACGTAATTCGCGGACAAGTTAGCACCGATGAACAAACTATTGAAGTAAGCGAATTCGAAGCTCTTGCAAAAGGAGAAGCGAAGGAAGAAGTATAGATTTTAAGTCAGGAGTTTACACTTTTCAGTAAACAGTTTCTTGACTATTCATAAAAGAGTTCAAAGTTGACAGTGGTCTGTTACTTTGGACTCTTTTGTTTTTCACGCACTTTGAACTGTTTACTCAAAACTCCTGACTAAAACCCAATCTTCTCCCGCTGCTCCCCTATCTGCCTGATCACTCCCTCACCAAACCATAACTTGAATTTGGCCTTCCATTGCTCTACTTCATTTTGCAAGCGGCTATTGACTGCCAGTAGCCTCGTATTTTCCTGACGCAGCCATTCGGTTTCTGACATGGTGAGCGATTCAAAACCCAATAATTCGGGAAGCGGGACATCCAGCAGCTTGGCAATATTTTCCAGCCGGGAAAATGAAAGTTCAGTTCGCCCCCTTTCCACATCGCCGTAGGCTGTTGTAGATAAACCCAGCATATCGGCCATATTCTCTTGCGAGAGACCCTTTTGAAGTCTGATCTGACGAATTCTTTCTGATAAATTTGATGCTAATTCCATAGCTTAAATTTTATTTTTCTTTATCATACCAAATCTTGGTGCAATATATACCGTCTGTAAAAAGATGACAATCGCAATTTTCGATAATTTATCACACCAACAGGCAAGGATTATTCAATGAAATATTCAAATTTGTGATCAGTAAAAAAAACCGAAGTACAAATTTGTTATAGAAACTAAGATAAAGTCCTTTTTGTTCTTCTGAACATGTACCCTTTAATTACATATCATTTTAAAATTTAAGTTTATTCATGAATCACGGAAATGAATTTAGAAAATATGCCGTTCATCATCTTGGGATGAGCGGTCTTAAGGTAGACGGTTATATGAACCATACTATCGATAATATGACACGTTCGGTAATTGAAGAACGTCCGATGAACTTCAGAGAGGTCGACGTATTTTCAAGATTGATGGCTGACCGTATCATTTTCATGGGAACGGGAGTGGACGATAATATCGCTAACATCATCGTTGCTCAGCTATTGTTCCTCGAATCTGCTGACGCTAAAAAAGATATCCTGATGTACATCAACAGCCCGGGAGGCTCGGTTTACGCAGGATTGGGAATTTATGATACCATGCAATATGTACGTCCTGACGTAGCAACAGTATGTACCAGCCTTGCCGCATCTATGGGTGCTGTACTTTTGGCAGGTGGTGCTGCCGGCAAGCGTTCTGCACTTCCACACGCAAGGGTGATGATTCACCAGCCATCAGGAGGAGCACAGGGAACATCTGTTGACATCGAGATCACAACACGTGAAATCGTAAAATTGCGTCATGAACTTTATGAGATCCTGGCAAATCACACAGGCCAGACAGCGGAACAAATCGGAATAGATTCGGATCGTGACAAATGGCTTCGTGCTTACGAAGCAAAAGAATACGGACTTATCGACGAAGTTCTTACAAGAGATAAATAAGCATTCTGGATTACCAGTAAAGGCCGCCCGGATGAGAAATTATCCGGGCGGCTTTGTTATACAGTATACCACAGATTTGGTAAGGCGGTCAAAAAACCGGAACTTTACAGCAAGTTTGCTCTGCATATGCGCAATGGTTAATTTGTTTGATGCTTCTGATGTTTGTTCGTGGTACATCTACAAATTATCCGTCCCATAATTAATATACCGGACTCCTTTGTTCGAGAGCAAAATCATCGGGTTGGCTGAAACAATATGTACAACCATTTTGTTTAGTTTTCTCAACAGTCGCAATCCGGTTGGGTTATGATTTATTTTAGAATTGCATCGTACCATCACTGAAATATTGATCAATGGCACAAGTAAGTTGTTCGTTCTGCGGACGTAAGAAGAATGAAGTTGACCTTTTACTTTCGGGTATTGATGCCCACATATGCAATCACTGTATTGCACAAGGGTATCAGGTTATTACCGAAGAACTAGGCTCTAAGGAAGATAAGAAAGAAAAGAAATCGAAATTACCCAAGCTAAAATCCATTCCGCCAACTGAGATCAAGCGTTTTCTTGAACAATACGTAATTGGCCAGGATGAAGCAAAACGTTCTCTGGCTGTTGCAGTATACAACCACTACAAACGTCTGAATCAGACTTCTACGGATGACGATGTGGTGATAGAAAAATCAAATATCATCATGGTAGGCGAAACCGGAACCGGTAAGACCTATCTTGCAAAATCCATTGCACGTATACTTCAGGTGCCATTTTGTGTTGCTGATGCAACCGTGGTAACAGAAGCAGGTTATGTGGGAGAGGATGTCGAAACAATCCTGACACGTCTTTTGCAAGCGGCTGACTACAATGTGGAAGCAGCTGAGCGTGGAATTGTATACATTGACGAAATAGATAAAATTGCGCGCAAGTCGGACAACCCTTCTATCACCCGTGATGTAAGCGGCGAAGGTGTGCAACAGGCCTTGCTTAAACTTCTTGAAGGCTCTTCTGTAAACGTGCCACCACAAGGAGGTCGTAAGCATCCCGACCAAAAGATGATTACTATCAATACAGAGAACATTCTGTTTATTTGTGGAGGTGCATTTGATGGTATCGAACGTCACATCGGAAAACGAATTAATACACGCCCGATCGGATTTTCCGGTGACAACCGCATTATAGAAATATTTGACAAAGGAAATCTGATGCGCTACGTTACAGCAATGGATTTGAAGTCATTTGGACTAATTCCTGAGTTGATTGGTCGTTTGCCAGTATTGACGCACCTGAATCCTTTGGACAGAGAAACGTTGCGACGTATTTTGACAGAACCTAAAAATGCACTTGTGAAGCAGTACGCTAAACTTTTTGCAATGGAAGGTATCAAATTACATTTCGATGAGGACGTTCTGGATTTCATTGTGGATCAGGCTATGCAATACAAACTTGGTGCACGTGGACTTCGCTCGATCTGTGAATCGATCATGACAGACGCCATGTTTGATCTGCCTTCTCAGAAGGAAATCAAAGAATTTACGCTTTCCCTGGATTACGCACAGGAAAAATTCGAGAAATCGTCGATGGCCTTGCTTCGCTCTGTGGCATAGTCAGTTATCATTCGATATTTTATATTAAAAATGCCCCGCAGCACTTCTGGTATTGCGGGGCATTTTCAATTTATTACAAATACCTCTACTTTGCGGTCAAAACAGTAGTATCATGGAAAACTGGTTAGTTAATAAATCAATTGTAGTAATAGGCGGAACGACCGGTCTTGGTTTTTCAGCGTCGAGAGCATTCATCAAAGCAGGAGCTAATGTCGTAATGGTGGGACGAAATCCTGAAAACTGCCTTTTGGCGGAACTGAACCTCGGTTCCAACTCCCGGGCAAAACAGGGAGACGCTACACATCCGCAAACGGCATTGGACGCAATTCAATTGTGCATCCGTGAATTCGGAAGTTTCGACGGCCTATATCATGTTGCAGGAGGAAGTGGTCAGAAATTTGGTGATGGTCCGTTGCATGATTTATCACTAAGTGGCTGGAACCAAACCCTGGATCACAATCTCACTTCCATGATGCTTTCCAACCAGGCTGCTGTCAGGGCTTTAATGGGTATGAATAAAGGAGGTTCAATCCTGAATATGAGTTCAGTTCTTGGTTTTTCGCCTTCTCCAACGCACTTTGCCAATCATGCATATGCAACTGCAAAATCTGCGATTATAGGCTTTTCCAAGTCTGTCGCTTCCACCTATGCTCCCAACAATATCCGGGTCAATGTTGTTGCTCCTGCTATTATTGAAGGTTTGGTAGATGCTTCGGAAGCACGCGATAAGTTCATTGCGACCAAACAACCGCTTAACAAAGGCCGCTACGGGCATGTTACGGACCTGGATGGAGCCGCAGTGTATTTCATGTCCGACTATTCCAATTTTACAACAGGTCAGGTTTTGTCTGTTGATGGAGGATGGGATGTTACTGACGGGCAATTATAAAATGTGTCTTCCCAATAAGCCAACATTTTAAAAAGAACCTCAAAACCATCTTTTTGAGTATAATCCTGTAATTTCGTGTACGCAATCTCCCATTGGAGGTCGCATTTTCTAACCACGACCATATCCATTCATGGCTACCGGACCTATTGTAACTTTAACGATCAACCCAGCTCTTGACGAAAGTTCAAGTGTGAACCGCATTGTCCCCGATAATAAATTGCGTTGCGAAGCACCAACTTATGAAGCGGGAGGCGGAGGCATTAATGTGGCCAAAGCCATTCACAGACTTGGCGGAAATCCCGTAGCGGTGTTTACTGTTGGCGGACCTACCGGACAGCGTCTTCACAAGCTTGTAAAAAGTGAAGGTGTGGAAACGATGGTAATTGAAACCAAACAATGGACCAGAGAGAATTTCCATATACTCGAAACAAGTACAGGTTTTCAGTATCGTTTCGGAATGCCGGGTACTGAAATGATGCCAACAGAAGTTCGGTCTATTCTGGAAACTTTGGAAGAATTTGATCCGAAACCATCTTACATCATCGCAAGTGGTAGCCTTCCTCCGGGAGTACCCGAAGACTTTTATGGACAGCTGGCCAAAATTGCTCAAAAACAGGGAGCAAAATTTATTGCAGATACATCAGGAGAGGCATTGCGATATGCCACGGAAACGGGCGTGTACATGCTCAAACCAAACATACTGGAATTGAGCCAACTCGTTGGTGTCGACAAGCTGGAAATGGATGAGGTAGATGACGCTGCCAGAGCACTCATTATTCGTGGACAATGTGAGGTTGTGGTTGTTTCTATGGGTGCAATGGGTGCAATGCTGGTCACAGAAGATCAGGTTGAACATATACCAGCTCCTCCTGTTCAACCAAAAAGTACCGTCGGTGCGGGCGACAGCATGGTTGCCGGTATCGTATGGACCCTTTCCCAGGGAAAATCCTTACGTGAAGCCGTGCGCATGGGTGTAGCCTGCGGATCTGCGGCCACAATGAACTCAGGAAGCGAATTATTCAAAATGCAGGATGTGAACCGACTTATGGATTGGCTGAACCGTTATGGAAAAAGATATTCTGCAACGGTTTGAAAACAAAGCCAATATTTATAATCTTAAAAGCCCTTTAACGGGCTTTTTTTGTTGTCAGATTACTTTCTGATAGTTACCGATCTTTAATATATTCGATCAAATGAAAACCAGCAGATGAGCATTCACATAATTAGTAAAAAGTAATTCAGTTTGTCTTTGGAATAAAACGATCAGCAATGACAGACAAACCTTCACGCCGTGAATTCGCCAAAGTGACAGCTACGCTTGCTGCCGCTATAACATTTAAGCCATTTTACATTCTTCAAGCAAAACCACGTTCCAACGGTGAAATTATTGGACATGGTTCTCATAAGTACAGGGTTCAGCAGGGATGGGGGAATCTGGATTCTTCTAAATTTCCGGTCAATAATTGTCACGAAATGGTGCAGGACAGCAAAGGACGGCTCCTGATGATCGGCGATGAGGTAAAAAATAACATTCTGATCTACGACCGATCCGGTAAATTACTCGACAGCTGGGGACATGATTTTCCAGGTGGACATGGCCTTACTCTATGGAATGCAAACGGAGAAGAATTTCTTTTTATCTGCGACCCTAACACAGGAAAAGTTTTCAAAACGGACTTAAAGGGAACGATTCTGCTCACAATTGAACATCCATCAAAAGTAGGGGCGTATAAAGAGAGTGACGCTTTTAAACCTACCGAAACCGCCATTGGTCCGGATGGCACAATTTACGTTGCAGACGGATACGGTTCTCAGTGGATATTAAGATACACGCCCAAAGGAGAATTTATAGACAAATTTGGCGGAGCGGGAGACGGTGATGCTCAATTCTCCACAGCTCATGGCGTAACTGTAGACTATCGGAATAAGGCCAACCCTACCCTTTTGGTAACTTCTCGTGCACACAATTCTTTTAAGAGATTTACTTTGGACGGAAAGTATCTGAATACCATGTTTCTTCCGGGAGCATTTGTATGCCGCCCGGTTATTAAGGAAGAAACGCTCTATTCAGGTGTATGCTGGTCGAGACTGAGATATTTGAACCAAACAAATGATTCCGGTTTCGTGACGATTCTTGACAAAAACGACAAGGTTATTTCCAATCCCGGAGGAACTCAACCCGAATACCGCAACGGACAATTGCAGCTCATGGTCCAGGAAAAACCAATTTTCATGCACTGCCATGATGTTTGTGTAGATAACGACAAGAATATATACGTCTGTCAGTGGAATGCAAAGAAGACCTATCCGGTAAAACTGGAAAGGGTTTGATATCTATATTAAGGTTTGTTTTCAATAAACCTTAATACGGGATTTAACGAACCAGTCTTACTGTAATACCATTGATCACCATTGTACTGATTGTCAGGATCGCATAAGCCCAGCCGACACCTAAAAGGGGCACCAGCCAATAGACCCCGACGAGAAAAGCCACAAATCCGTAGCCAGCCAGCAATAATCCGTACAGTATTCTGGCAGCTGCATCGCCTCCCTGCTGCGAATGTGTGAAAACCGCCAGTGTGGAAGTCATGATCGGAAATGGTGTTAGAATTCCACTCCATGTAGGACCAAGAAAATCGGCCGCTTGCGTTAGTACCACAACGAACAATGTGGCAACCAGCATTCTTAAAGGAATGTCATAAACAGGCTGTTTACGGGTTTCACTCTTCTTCTTCGGTTTTGGAAAAACATACAATATTCCTGTCAATACGACGATGTTCAGCAAAATACCAGCTGTTAATGAAACTGATCTGCCGAGAGAAGCCAGCGCTACCACGAAAAAGGCCGCGTAACTTAAAAGCACAGTAGGAAACCATTTCAATCTGGATGCTGAAACAGCATATACCAAAGCAAAAAACATGGTTCCAATGGATCCCAACAGCGCGGACGGAATTGTGGATGCAGCAAATGAAGTGCCATGCTCAATCGCGATGAAAAACGAAATGGGACCTGCAACCCAGGGAAAACCACCAATCCAACCTCCGAAACCTTCTCCCCATTTTCTTACCGCTAGTGTCACACCCGCAATGAGAGGCGGCATGAGCAGGATTTTGATCAATAACAGTAGAGACAACCTAATATAGTTCTGATAATGTAAGACACAAATTTACAGCTAAGCACATTACAACGAGCTTTTGAGGTAAAATACTTACAAATAATCATTGCAACACAGTTGCATATAATGTATTTTTGCAACGTTGTAACATAAATAGAAAATTCACATCGCTGGTAGTAAGATAAAATTCCGGCAACACCTTAGCACCTGGGAAGAACTTAATGATAAAAATATATTTCAGCCTACTGCTCTCAATTATGGTGACAGTTGGTTATGCTCAAAATTCATCCTGCGCCTGCTTCATTAAGGGTGAGGTTCGTGACCAACACAGCGGGCTTCCTGTTGTTGGCGCAACAGTCTTGATTATAGGGCAAAACAATGGTGTATTTACAGACGCTCAGGGTAAATATCAGATTAACAATCTTTGTCCTGGCACTTACCAGCTCGAATGCCGTATCGTTGGCTATACCTCTTCTTTGCATAAAATAGATCTGACCGAAGGCCATGAAGAAGATTTCAGTATTGAGGAAAATGAAATCCATCTACATGATGTTGAAATAACGGCTCATCGGACAGATGCTCCTGCTTCACAACCACTTACGACCATATCAGGAAGTGAATTATTCAGAACCAGAGGTGATAATCTGGCGGAAAGCCTCAAAGGATTAACCGGAGTAACATCCCTGCAAACCGGCTCATCGATCTCAAAACCTGTTATTCATGGAATGCACAGCAACAGGGTATTAATTATGAACAACGGGGTGCGTCAGGAAGGGCAACAATGGGGATCTGAACATGCGCCAGAAATTGATCCTTTTGTAGCGACCCGCCTTTCTGTGGTGAAGGGCGCAGCTGGTGTTCGCTATGGTTCCGATGCAATTGGTGGCGTTATTCTGGTCGAGCCAGAGGAGCTTCCATTCAATAAATCTTTAAGTGGAGAAGTTAATCTGGTAGGCTTCTCCAATGGCCGTCAGGGGGTTTCCTCGGCGACGATTCAGGGGGGTATAAAGGGATTTACAGGTTTTGGCTGGCGAGCGCAGGGAACATTCAAAAGAGGCGGAAATGTACGAACGCCAAATTACTATCTGGATAACACGGGTTTAAGTGAAAAAAACTTCTCACTATCAGTAGGATATCGTTTAAAAGGATTTGGCATTGACGTTTTTTACAGCCGGTTTGATACACAACTCGGAATCTTTTCAGGGTCTCATATCGGAAGCGTAACCGATCTGCTGAATGTCATAAAAAATGGAGAACCGCTCATTAAGCCTGGTTTCACCTATGATATAGCACGTCCTAATCAGAATGCGTCGCATAATCTGATCAAAGCGGAAACACATTACCATTTTAAGGACGGAAACAGAATACAATGGACCATCGCCCAGCAGCTTAATGATCGGAACGAATTTGACTTACATCGACCCCGCAACGATTCCATAGCAGCGCTCAATCGGCCTGAACTTACCTTTAAACTCAACACATTAACCAATGATGTGGTGTGGGATCACAAGCCCATTGGCGGAAAAATAAGTGGACAAGTCGGAGTAAGTTCACTGTATCAGTATAATCTGATGAGTGGCCGTCCGCTGATCCCTAATTTTAATCAGTTCAATATTGGTATGTTCTGGATTGAAAGATATGCGAAAAATGGTTGGGAAATGGAAGCTGGTATTCGTTATGATTACAGGACTTTGGCGACACATCGCATTGTAAGAAAAGAAAAAGTTTCAACAGACTTTACGTTTTCTAATTTTTCGGGAACATTAGGTGCAACAAAAAATATTTCCCAGACCTTATCAGCAAGGCTCAATGTGGGTACTGCCTGGCGTGCACCCAATGTGAGTGAGCTTTTCAGTGATGGCGTCCATCATGGTGCTGCTGCGTATGAAAAGGGAGATTCCACGCTAACTCAGGAACAGGCAATTAATACCATTGCAAGTGTAAAATATACATCAAACAGGCTGACTGTGGAATTAGGTGGTTATTACAATTATATAGCTGATTACATCTACTTAAAACCTCAGCCCGAACCAATGCTGACGATCAGAGGTGCATTCCCTTATTTTAAATACACGCAAACCAACGCTGTATTCAGAGGTATCGACCTTTCGGTAGACTGGGAACTTATTAAAAATCTGACACTGACCAGCAAACTGAGTTATCTGAATGTGTATGACAAGAGCAATGACAGCTACCTGGTGATGATTCCGCCGAACCGCTGGGACAATCAGTTAAAGTATCAATTACCAGTTTTAGGGCAGGTAAAAGATGCATTTATATCTGTTGGCAACCTTTCCGTGGCACGGCAAAAAAGAGTTCCCGCAAACAGCGACTTTGCTCCACCTCCCAAAGCCTATTCGCTTTGGAATCTGCAAGCCGGAGGTACACTTCCGGTTTCAGAAAAAAATGAATTCGAAATCAGTATCTCTGTTCAGAACCTTTTTAATACCGCTTACAGAGATTACCTCAACCGCTTTCGCTATTACGCGGACGATATGGGCAGACAAGTCTCCTTACGCCTGAAATGGAAGTTTGGTGTTTGAAATTAATTTTCACTTTTATTCAAAATAACAGATCAAGTATGAAAATGAACCGTAAAATAACCTGGATGCTTCTTTTTGGTATGACGGCCCTATTTACGCAATGTAAAGATTCGGGAGATGAAGTAAAGCCGGATGACGAAAACGAGCTGATCACCACAGTGATACTAAAATTTACAGAGCAAGGCACAACCAATGTAAGTACTTTCAAATCCAGTGATCCTGACGGAGAGGGGGGCAATCCACCAGTAACAGACGCGATTTCACTAAAAGCAAATACGACCTACTCTGTTGGCATACAGCTTCTGGATGAAAGCAAAACCCCTGCGGCGGATATTACCGAGGAGGTAGAAGAAAAATCCGACGAACACTTATTTATCTACACTGCATCTCCGGCAGCCTTGCTTACATACACTGCTGAGGATAAGGATGCCAACAACTACCCAATTGGTCTTGTCGGAAAAGCGGTGACAGGTACAGCAGCAACCGGAAAATTGAAAGTTCAGCTTCGCCATCAGGCAGGCACTAAAAACGGAACTGCAACGCCGGGAAGCGATGATGTAAATGTGGACTTTGACCTGAAAATACAATAATCTATTAATGAAAAAGACCGGATGAGGAGTTTCCTCATCCGGTCTTTTTCATCAGGGAAAATCTTTACTCCCTTATTTCAGCTTAGAAAATCACTAGTTATTACATTTTGGACAAGTCCCTTGTATCAACAGATTGAAGTTTTCAGGCTTATAGCCCTGCGGTAACTGCACTGCCGGTATGTGCTGATTTTCGAGACAATTTGTTTCTCCACAAGCATTACACTTAAAGTGAATATGGTCATGCTGATGCTTTTCTTCGGAACAACTGTGAGAGCACAAAGCGTAACGCAGCCCTTCATCGTCGAGCACTTTATGTATAATGCCTTTTTCCAGAAATGTTTTCAGCGTGCGATAGATCGTAACTCTGTCGTAATTTTCTCCAAGTGCACCTTCCAGATCTCCATGAGAAAGCGCATTTTTCTTATTTATAAATGTAGAAAGCACATCCTCCCGACAAGTGGTTGTCCGCAGGTGATGCACTTTTAATGTTTGTCTCAATTGTTCCATTATTTCTAACAATTTGGTTCGCTTGTCAGGTTGCACTACAAGTAAAACCCTTCCTGCCAAAGTTAAGTTCTAAGTTTGGAAAAATCCAATCTTAATATTATCCCTCAATAAATTATAAAATTAATTAAATTAAATACTGCAACACCGTTGCAAATGAAAGCTTATAGCGTTATTTTTGCAACATGATTGTATTTAGTATGAAAGCAACACACTCACACGGCAAAGCGGATTATATAGGAATTTTGGGCTCTGTACTATGTATTATACATTGCCTGCTGGTTCCCGCACTGGCTTTTGGTACCACAATGGCCCACGATCACCACGTACATACAGGACTTGTTTCTCTGGATTATCTATTTATAGTTATCAACGGCGCAGCTGTATATTTCGCAACCAAAGAGCATAAATCCATTCCTTTAAGAGTTCTTTTGTGGGGAGCACTTGTCATTTTCGCCGTGTCGCTTATTTTTGAAGGTGCACATCCTGCGTTCACCGTACTTGGTTATGTTGGTTCCGGTCTTCTGATCGCTGGTCACCTCATCAACCTTTACATTTGCCAGATAGCACCCCGGCTTAAATTCAGAGCTTCCTGATTTTTATTTATCATACTCCACTTCAAATCTACCTAAGTCGGGACGCACCGGACGTTTCCGGCTTAATTCATATTCAAGAATTGTCTTCCCGAGGTTAGCCATGAACGGCAAACCTACCTTATCATAATCGTACCTGTCGTCATTAAATATGCCATCTTCATTGGCATAGATTACGGCAGTAAGCATAAACTCTATACCTTTTTCGAAATCGGCTATGTACGCGTTGTCAAGAAGATAGCCATAAGCATCACCTGATTTATTGAATAACCGCAAATGCCGCGGAAGGCGCGTTTTAGTGGCTCCAAATAAGAGAAATTTCAGATAACCATCGTAGTAATCATCTGTATAATGAGCAGGATAACTTGTTTCTACCGGGAACTGAGACATATATCTATAAAGAAAGGCGTAATCATCCTCCGTGAGATTGAAACGCTGCAACTCAGGAGTTTGCCCTGGAAAAAATATAGCTTTCAGCAGTTTGTGCTGTTCCTCTATTGGGAAACTGTTCTTCTCCGTAAAAGCAAAAGGTTCATTTACTAAAACACCCTCCCTCATGTATCCATTTCCCTTTAAGACAGGCTCGGGTGCAAAATATGTTTTTGAAGAATAACGGGCTGGCTGTTCATAAATCACTTTCCCGTCTTTTTCAAATTTTATCGGATTGGTATACCTGTTATTCTCGGAGCCAATCGGAGATTCCAGCCGATGCGTGATTCTCACATCCTTATATCCTTTTTTCAGTAGCGTTTCGTTAAACTCTTCCTGCCCGATAAACTCATACAATCTATTGAAAGCGTCATTATCACTTGCTAACAATATCTTTTTGGCATAATGCGCAACCGAAGGGAAACCGTTTTCGGAGGTAGTGTCAACCCTTACGGCAGTTTGTTCGGGACGGACTACATCGGTAAGCATTGTCGTATTCTTGTCTATACCCAGTTTATTCAGCTTCTCAAATGCCAGAACAATGGAAAGCAACTTCACCGTACTCGCCGGATAAAAGTATTCACCCCTGTTTACTTGGTAGCCGTAGGTTTTAAAATGAGGCTCATTTTTAGCGTTCCTGTCAATGCGGGTGTAGAGAATCTGTATTTTATATTTTTCAGGCGTTTTTAGAATGTCCGAAAACCTTTCCGGATGTTTTTTAAGAAGTTTTTCAATAAATGTATCAGCTTGAAACTGAGCCGCGGCTGGCAGGTAAAACAGAGCAGAGAACAAGAGAATCAAAAGCTTATCAATCCTAAATTTAATCATAGATCATCCCGGGCGCGTATTAAACGAAGATACAGATTTTATTTTAAAGGGATGGATGAATTATATTTTACTGATAGTCGCCTTTACTCATTAACTATAACTATGGCGAGAAAATGGAAGAAAATGAACTACGCAGCAGAGGCTGGTTTGGCAAATCGGGCAAAGACGGATTTATTTACCGAGCCTGGATGAAAAATCAGGGATATCCAGCCGACGAATTCGAAGGCCGCCCTGTCATTGGAATTTGCAATACATTCTCGGAACTGACACCTTGCAACGGTCACTTTCGTGAACTTGCCGAATCAGTAAAACGGGGTGTGTGGGAAGCTGGTGGTTTTCCGTTGGAATTTCCGGTGATGTCCCTGGGGGAAACGCTGATTAAACCAACCGCAATGCTGTATCGAAATCTGGCCAGCATGGATGTAGAGGAGTCCATACGTGCCAATCCGATTGACGGCGTAGTGCTTTTGTGCGGTTGCGACAAAACAACCCCATCCCTGGTAATGGGAGCAGCAAGTGTTAACATCCCAACCATAGTTGTTTCCGGTGGCCCTATGCTTACAGGAAGATATAGGGGCAAGAGCATCGGTACCAGTGATATCTGGCGGTTTAGTGAAATGCACCGGAAAGGAGAAATTTCTCAGGAAGAACTAACAACCGCGGAAGCATGCATGTGCCGTAGTGACGGGCATTGTGCGGTAATGGGAACCGCATCCACCATGGCTTGTATGGTAGAGTCTCTAGGCCTCACGCTACCTGAAAACGCTGCGATTCCGGCTGCCGATTCCAGGAGAAAAGTTCTTGCACACATGTCTGGCCGCAGAATCGTGCAGATGGTAAAAGAAGATCTCCGGCTTTCTCAGATTCTTACAAAGGAGGCTTTTGAAAATGCGATCATGCTTAATGCTGCTATTGGAGGCTCTACCAACTTTGTGATACACCTGTTAGCCATTGCCGGCAGAATTGGAGTTGAGCTGTCCCTGGATCATTTCAACGATTTGTGCGCAAAGATTCCCTTACTGCTCAATCTTCAGCCGTCAGGTGGGTACTTTATGGAAGACTTCTATTACGCTGGCGGACTGCCGGTCGTTATAAAGGAAATGCGTGGAATGCTCCATCAGGATGTAATCACCGCAAATGGCAAAACAATGGGCGAAAACTGCGCTGATGCAGAATGCTTTGACCCTAACGTAATTGGTACGCTGGATGAGCCTGTAAAAAATCTGACGGGACTAGCCGTTGTCAGGGGCAATTTGTGTATAAACGGGGCAGTAATAAAGCCATCAGCATCGTTAAAGCCAGAGCTGATGCAGCACCGGGGTAAAGCTGTGGTGTTTGAAGATATTGACGATTATAAAGCCCGGCTTGACGATCCGGATCTGGATGTGGATGAAAACAGCGTTCTGGTTCTAAAAAATGTAGGTCCGAAAGGATATCCTGGTATGCCGGAAGTTGGCAATATGTCGCTTCCTAAAAAACTGCTTGCACAAGGTGTAATTGACATGGTCAGGATTTCGGATGGTCGCATGAGCGGAACAGGATTTGGAACAGTTGTTTTGCACGTTTCGCCGGAGGCGGCTGTGGGTGGCGTCCTGGCGCTGGTACAGGATGGCGATATAATAGAACTGGACGTAGAAAATCGCAAGATAAATCTTGAAGTGTCTGATGAGGAATTGGAACGCCGAAGAGCACTATGGCAGCCTTTGGAACTGGGTTATAACCGGGGTTATGTGAAGCTTCACATTAATCATGTTATGCAAGCGCATGAAGGAGCAGATCTCGACTTTCTAAAAGGCGGCTCGGGTGATAAGGTTACAAGAGATTCGCACTAAAAACCATTTACATTCCCACTTCCCTGTTGTGTACTCACTCCGTTATGTGGTGCACAACAGGGAATTTATTCAGTAACAGATAACAACCTTATGAACAGCCAATTATTTAATAATCAGGTAGCAATTGTTACAGGTGCCGGACAAGGTATTGGCTTTGAAATAGCCCGCCAACTTGCACAGCAAGGTGCAGGAGTAATACTTAATGATGCAGATCCGGAGATGGTCGCCAATTCGGCTATGACTATACGCAATGCGGGTGGAGAATGTATTGCATTTGCAGGAGACGTTTCTCAGCCTGAAATTATTGAAGGTATGGTAGAAGAGGCAATTCGTTGCTTTGGAAAACTTACCATTACAGTTGCCAATGCCGGCATTACCCTTTTCGGTGACTTTTTCGAATATCCGTTAGAAAATCTGAGAAAAGTTTTGGATTTAAATCTGGTCGGATCATTTCTTCTGACGCAAGCCTCTGCCAGACAAATGAGAGCTCAAAAAACCGGTGGCAGGATTCTGCTGATGTCCTCTGTTGTAGGTCATCAGGCACACCAGTTCCTGGGGGCATACGCTATGAGTAAGGCAGGACTGGAAATGCTTGCTAAAAATCTGGTGATTGAATTATCGCCTTTCGGCATCACGATAAATACGGTTGCCCCTGGAGCCACCCTCACTGAAAGGACATTGGCAGAAGACCCGACTTATCCTAAAACCTGGGCAGCCATAACGCCAATGGGGCGACCTGCTATCTGCGAAGATATAGCCAATGCTGCGTTGTTTCTTCTATCGCCACATTCGGGGCACATTACAGGACAAAGCCTGGTTGTGGATGGCGGATGGACTTCTGTAAGTCCGCTTCCTGACCTGAGTAATATGGGGGTGAGATAAAGAAACAAGCAAAATTCTATTCGTCTCCAAACAACTGTGCTTCCAGATCGTCGATATTACTGTCCTGTGAAACAAAAAGCTCTCTTGGTTTTGAAGAAGACTGGGGCGAAACAGTCATATAATTCCGATACTGTTCGTCGCTGATGATGAGTAATTTTAAAGCTCTTTTAAGCACCATCTGGAATGGAACTTTAAAGAAATTTGCAATGTCGAACGCCAGAAAACCGGGAATGGTAGAGATATCGTTCCTGAAAAAGCTCTCTACTTCACCGTAAGGTAAAAGAGCGTCAAACACCAATTGTTCGGACCTGTTTACTAAGGATGTTCTGGCAGGATAGGAACTACTAAGCCCCAAAGAGACAGTAAGCAAGTGTATCTGATAATTACGCTCATTTACGTCCGCTTTGGCATTCACAAAAACCCACCCTTTCTGATGAAAAATCGCTGAAAAACCTTTGAAGGTTTCGTCCACATGGTGCAACTGAGCGATTTTTATTCCTTCGGGATACGGAAGTTTGTGACCAAGCTGATGAACGATGTCTTGTGCATAGGATATATCTGCCACCTCACCCGCGGGTTCAATCATCCAGTCTCCATTCACCAACCCATCAAAAAGCTCATCTGCGATCCGCTGACTTTCTACCTGTCCTAGATGAAGAATAATTCGGTTTCCGCGAACAGAAAAGTCAAGTGGAAGCTGATTTTTGGGTTGCTTGCGAGGCATAACTAGTGGACTTTTTTATAGTGTATAATTCAAAGATACACCCTATCAATTTGCACTGCAATAGCCTTTCTTATTTTATCTCCATTCCAGCGTATTAAGTAATTGAATCATATCCTTTTGCAGGTAGTCAATTACCGGCGAAAGCGAATCATTTTTTGTGGCAACAGGAAAATAGATCGCTCCCCTCAGAAAATGATCAGTACTATCTGTGGTGTAAAACTGGTAGGGACTTGGAACATCACCTTCTATTTTGAAAATCATCACGGTATGTCCACTTTTGGTAACTACCCTTTGCTCCTGGATTGAGGAGGCGCGTATCTGATGTTTCCCTGCCAATTTATACGCGTCGTTGATGTAATCGCGAAGCAGGTTTTGATCCTTTTTTAAAGGCTTATAGGTAAGCTGAATGTTAGCAGAAAATTGCGGGTATTGAATAAAGAGCCAATCCTTCTGAGCTGTCGCAAAGGTATCGGGAAGAACCTTTGCCCATTTCGAATAAGCAAACGTATACGGATGTTTTTCAGTGAGCTGCGTATATGAATGGGCAGGAAGCTCGATTCTGTTGTATCCTTTCGGTTTGGGAACATAATTTTGATCCGGTTTGCCGCAAGACAATACAACCAAACACAAAACAAAAAATACACTCGTCTTTTCTCGGAGGAAAGATTTATTGGGCATAGCAAAAAAATACTAATCAACGTGCAAAGCTAACGAAATACAGTTAATTATATTTCTGAAAACAGATTCTAACAAAAAACGGAGCGACCATGAAGCCGCTCCGTTTAATTATTTACTGACAATATCTATTCAACCGTCACCGATTTCGCAAGATTTCTTGGCTGATCCACATTTCTTCCACGCATTACTGCGATATAATAAGAAAGAAGCTGCAAAGGAATTACCGACAACAAAGGCGTTAGAATTTCATGCGTTTTTGGAACTTCAATAACAAAGTCAACCATTGTCGGAATCAACGTATCTCCTTCCGTCACAATGGCAATTACTCTTCCTTTTCTTGCTTTTACCTCCTGAATGTTGGAGACAATTTTCTCATAAGAGCTATCTTTTGTAGCAAGAAATACCACCGGCATGTCTTCATCAATTAATGCAATCGGACCGTGCTTCATCTCAGCAGCCGGGTATCCCTCTGCATGTATATATGAGATCTCCTTAAGTTTAAGCGCTCCTTCCAAAGCAACCGGAAAATTCAAACCTCTTCCCAGATATATGAAATTCTTTGCATAGGTAAAGATGAAAGCTATCTCCTTAATTTTGGACGCGCTTTCGAAAACACGTTCGACCTTGGAAGGAATATTTTCAAGTTCAATCAGCAACTGGCGGTATGTCTCTTCTGAGATGGTTCCTTTTTTCTTTGCAGTTGCAAGGGCCATCAGCGTAAGCACAGTAACCTGAGCAGTAAATGCCTTGGTACTGGCTACGCCTATTTCTGGTCCAGCGTGTGTATATGCGCCTGCATGTGAAGCGCGGGCTATGGAAGACCCCACCACATTACAAACACCAAATATGATTGCGCCTTTCGACTTCGCCAGTTCAATGGCTGCAAGCGTATCGGCAGTTTCTCCCGATTGGGATATAGCAATGACAATGTCTTTTTCTTTAATTATCGGATTTCTGTAACGGAATTCGGATGCATATTCTACTTCAACATTAACACGTGCCAGTTCTTCAAAAAGATATTCAGCCACAAGACCTGCATGCCATGAAGTACCGCAACCAACAATTACAATTCTTTTCGCTCCTGCGAGCTTATCCATGTAACCACTCAGGCCTCCCAATTGCAAATGAGCCTCATCTGCCCGTAAGCGCCCACGCATGCTGTCGGCTATGGAGCGTGGCTGTTCAAAAATTTCTTTGATCATGAAATGGTCATAACCACCTTTTTCAATGGTTTCCAGTTCCATTTCCAATTTCTGAATGTATGGAATTGTTTCTGTGTTATCCAGGTTTTGAATGCTCAATTTCCCGTCACGCACTAACGCCACTTCGTAATCGTCCAGATAAACAACGTCTTTTGTATACTCTATAATCGGCGTAGCATCGGATGCGAAGAAAAACTCATTTTCTCCAACACCAATAACTAATGGGCTTCCTTTCCTCGCTGCAATCAACTGTCCGGGATGATCAACTGACATCACAACGATTGCATAAGCTCCTATAACCTCTCTAAGAGCCAGCTTAATAGCATCTTCAAGCGAACTCCCGGCCTCATTTTGTATGTCTTCAATAAAGTGGATAAGTACCTCTGTATCCGTATCGCTATGAAATACATGCCCCTTTTTGAGGAGATTTTGCTTTATGGAAGCGTAGTTCTCGATAATCCCATTGTGAATTATCGCCAGTTTCCTGTTGTTGGAATAATGCGGATGTGCATTTACATCATTAGGTTCGCCGTGAGTAGCCCATCTGGTATGCCCAATTCCAATTGTAGATTTCAATTCTTTTCCTGCCTGCTGCCCTTCGAGGTCGGACACTTTCCCCTTTTTCTTATAAATGTTCAATTTGCCTTCCTCAAGCAATGCAATTCCCGAGCTGTCATATCCGCGATACTCAAGACGTTTAAGTCCTTTAAGAATCAACGGAAACGCATCCCGTTCTCCTACATAAGCCACTATTCCACACATAACCAGTTAATTTTATTTGAGTGTATGTTCATAAAAACGTACAAATTAATATTAATCATAGCGGTATAACAAACATACGCACCCAAAAATATCCAATTTAGGGAAAGTGCTCGAACACACCGATCAAAGCACCAGTATCTTTCACCAGCATGTATTTTAAAAGCACAGCATTGTTTTGTAAGATACTTTCAATGGAGTCGTCGTAAACTAAAAAAGGCGACTTAATAGTCGCCTTTTTTTAAAAAATTTTATTAATTCCTAACTCATCAAATCTGTATAAAGATTGTAATAAGATTCGGAGAATTTCTCATCCTGTTCGTCAAGTTCGACACGCTTTGGTGCATCATTAAAGATCTGGTTCAAACTGTCGCTGCAATGCTCGTCTGCTTTAATTACAGCGTCGGCATAAGCACAACCAATTTTAACAAATCCTTCGAAATCGGCAGAATGAAGATGAGCCAAAGCTTCATCACTCACGTCCATCGCTTTAGCCTTACTTTGCAGATCGGCGTCAAATTTGAAGTCAAAGGCGTTGTTGTGAACAGTGAAAACACTCTTTGTATCCTTAAACATAGGATCGTTCCTGTAAGTTGTCTTAAGATACAAAGGAATCAATGCAGTCATCCAGTCGTTGCAATGCACGACGTCAGGAGCCCAGCCTAGTTTTTTTACAGTTTCCAGAACACCCTTGCAGAAGAAAATCGCACGTTCATCATTGTCATCATAAAAGTTATTTTCCTTATCAACGAAAACAGATTTACGATGAAAATAATCATCATTATCTATAAAATAGACCTGAAGCTTCGCATTTGGTATCGAAGCAACCTTAATGATCAGAGGCTTTTCTTCATCTCCTACGGTAATATTTATTCCTGACAGTCGAACTACTTCATGAAGCCTGTTTTTGCGTTCATTGATCAAACCAAAACGTGGTACCAGAATTCTAATTTCTGCGCCGCGCTCCTGCATCGCCTGTGGAAGTTTTCTTACATAATCGGCAACGTCGGTAGTCTGAAGGAAGGGGTTGATTTCACTGGCTACATATAAAATTCGTAGTTTCTCCATAGATATTTAGCAGTTTGTGAAAAAAAGTTTTGCAAAATTATACAAAAAAAATCGCAAAATCAAAAGATATTCCAAACATATTGTGATATTGCGCTCAGTTTGGGAATACCCATGCTAAATATTTTGGAATCATCCCGTCAGAGCTGGTTTTGTGATTGAGAAATCCGGAACAAGCCTTTCATCGAAAGGCTCTCATTGGCCAAAATCCCTTCTTTAATTCATGGAAGTATTTACTTCAATTCCAAGTCTTCGTTTTTTCCTGAATCAACAACGCAGTAACGGCAAATCGATTGGACTGGTACCAACCATGGGAGCATTACATCAAGGACATATATCCTTGTTGGATAAGGCTAACTCTGAAAACAATATTTCTGTCTGCAGTATCTTCGTAAATCCTACCCAGTTCAACAATCCGGAAGACCTTGCAAAATATCCCAGAACATTAGAGGCCGATCTGGACTTACTGAAAGCGGCAAACTGTTCAGTTGTTTTTGCACCGACAGCAGAAGAAATGTATCCTGAATCTCCCGTAATGACCTTCAATTTCGGATTACTGGAAACTGTGATGGAAGGCGCATCAAGGCCAGGACATTTTAACGGGGTAGGAATTATTGTTTCCAAGTTGTTCAATATCATCCAACCCGACAAAGCCTACTTCGGGCAAAAAGACCTTCAACAGGTTTCAGTAATTAAGAGACTGGTAACAGACCTCTCCTTTTCTTTAGATCTTGTTATTTGCCCAACGGTAAGGGAGATAAGCGGACTTGCAATGTCGTCAAGAAACCAGAGACTAAGTGAAGAAGAGAAAGCGACTGCTTCTCATATTTACAGAATACTATCTTTTGCGAAAGAGAAGATTCTAGGCGGAGGAAGTATTGAATTGGCAAGAAGAGAGGCAGTTGATCAGTTTTCAGCAATACCAGAATTTACAATGGACTACTTTGAGATAGTTGATTTGAATACCTTATTACCTCTTGCTAATTTAAAACCGGACGGAACAAACGCGATATGTGTCGCTGCGTTCCTCGGACCTGTAAGATTGATCGATAACGTCATTTTTTAAACAGGTGCAGATACCCAAAGATATCTGCACCCTTCTATGTTAAGACAATTTCCAGTCTCCTCTGTATTTACGGGTCACAAATTGATTGGCCTCGTCAAAGTTTGTAATCTTCATTGAGTTGCCATCCCAAAGCAATCTCTTGCGACCTGGGTAGTTGAATCCTTTTCCATCTGCATTTTCTTTACGCAAATTATAGCTGCGGATAGCCAGATTACCCATGATTACGGTTTCTGTGAGCGGACCGGAATAATCGAAAGAAGAACTCAAAGCTTTGTGTTCCTTACTTGCGAAACCTGCTTTACAAGCATCAGTCCATGCCACATGATGACCAAACTCAGGCAAAGATGTATATTTAGTCTGGAAAGCATTGGCAGGCATTTCCAGCTTCTCTCCGCCTTTAAGGTAAACCTTTGGCTTGTTTCCGTATGTGCCACACATCATCACACCTTTATCACCAATTAACATGGCTCCATTGCTACTATCTGCGTCACCTAGCGGGTCATTTGCTGGTACCAAATCCGGATGAAAAGGACGAAGGCCCCCGTCATGCCAGGTCATCGTCAGAGGTGATTTATTCACCTTCGTCGCTGGAAATTTGATCTCCACTCTTGAAGACGGCGGACATCCTTCCGGAATATATTCAGGAGTCCAGTCTTTCAGAAATACTGCACCCACACTACATTCTACCTCAGTTGGATAACCTAGTCCAAGCACACGGAACGGAGAATCGATTAGGTGACATCCCATATCTCCCAGTGCACCTGTTCCGAAGTTCCACCAGCCATGCCATTTGAACGGATGATATGCAGGACTGTAATCGACCCATTCAGCTGGTCCTACGTACAGATCCCAATCCAAAGTGCTTGGTACTTCTGATTTCTGGGTTGGTACGGGAATACCTTGTGGCCAGATCGGACGGTTTGTCCATACATCCACTTCCTTTACCGTTCCGATAACCCCTTTTTTAAACCACTCCACCATTTGCTGCTGACCCGGGTTAGAAGCGCCCTGGTTTCCCATTTGAGATACCAGTTTGTATTTGCGGGCAGCTTCGGTTAATACACGGGCTTCGTTGATGTTGTGAGTCAGAGGTTTTTGAACATACACATGTTTCCCTCTTGCCATGGCAGCCATCGCAATCACCGCATGGGTGTGATCCGGCGTCGAGATGGTTACAGCGTCGATGTCTTTACCCATTTCATCGAACATCTTGCGAAAGTCTTTGTATTTTTTAGCATCTGGAAACTTGTCAAAGCATTTCTGACCTAAATTCCAGTCGACATCACAGAGTGCCACGACGTTTTCTGCACCTTTATTATATGCATTTGTAATATCAGAAAAGCCCTTGCCTCCGATCCCGATACCGGCAATATTCAGTTTATCACTAGGTGCTTTGAAACCTTTACCCAATACATGCCTGGGAACTATAAAAAAACTTCCAATTGCTGCCGCAGTCGTCTTTTGGAGAAAGTCACGACGACTGACATCTTTTATCTTATTCTCTGTACTCATTGGTTTTGGAATTATAAAAAAGGTTAATAGTTAAAAGGTTAAAGCAAATTTCACTCGATTATTACCTAATGGTATTAATTCAGGCATAAATATAACAATGCACGAATGGATTTCATGTATATCAAAGTAAAATTAACCGATCAGTCGAGTAGCCCAAGCTTCCTTGGAATGCCCAGGCCATTCAGGACGAATCAGGAACCTGTTCTGCAGGCAGGTTGTTTTGAAGGCTCAGTATTATTCCTGTAACTTTGCTTTGAAGTTGCAATACAATAAATTTTAACTCATACCACTGAGTAATGCAAATAACACTCATGAAATCGAAGATTCACCGGGTTAAGGTGACTCAGGCAGAATTAAACTATGTTGGGAGTATCACGATTGATGAAGACCTGATGGATGCGGCCGGATTAATAGAAAATGAGCAGGTACACATTGTAAATAATAATAATGGAGAGCGCTTTGTAACTTATGTGATCAAGGGAGAGCGTGCATCCGGTATGATCTGCCTCAATGGCGCTGCCGCCCGAAGAGTTCAGCTTGGCGATATCATCATCATCATTGCCTATGGCAGTATGTCTCAGGAAGAAGCAAAAACGTTTAAGCCTATGGTTGTTTTCCCCGACCATAACAATCAGTTGGTTAGCTAGCAGCTTCTCTTCTCTGTATTTATCAATTCGCAATAAGAGCTCAATGAAAAGTGCATTACGTTACATTATTTCCCTTGGATTAGCGGGAGGCTTAATTTGGTTTGCCTTCAAAGACATTGATCTCGTAGACATGCTCGACAGGTTCGCACGCTCTGACTGGCGGTGGATAGCTTTGTCGTGTGCATTGTTACTACTTGCTCATGTGATCAGAGCGTGGCGCTGGAACATGCTTATGGAGCCGCTCGGATATAAGCCGGGCCTGTTCAACAGTTCTATATCAGTCCTGACAGGTTATTTTGCCAATTACATTGTTCCTCGCATGGGAGAAGTGACCCGCTGCGGTACGCTCTATAAGCTCGAACGTGTTCCCGTAAATCTCAGTTTCGGTACCGTAGTCGCCGAGCGGATTTTTGATGTCATTATATTACTGGTTATGATCGGGCTCAATTTTATACTTGAATTCGAAAGGCTGAGTAAATTTTTTACTGATTTTTTTACAAGTAAAGTCCCATCCGGAAACGGTGTTTTGCTTACGATTATGATCTTCGGGCTTATTGCTGTTGCAGGAGCAGGGGTTTACATTTTTAAGAATAAAGGTCTCAGAGACAAGCTTCAAAACAATGCCCTGATACAAAAAGTGATTCTCTTTGCTCAGGGCATGCTCGAAGGATTACTGAGTGTAAGAAAACTGAGTAGCCCGGGATTATTCATTTTCAGTACTATTGCTATCTGGGTGCTTTACTATCTGGTATCATATGTGTTGTTCTTCTGTATTCCTGAAACTTCCAGTCTGGGATTATTGGCAGGACTTACATTACTGGTTGTAGGTTCTATTGGCATGGCGGCTCCCGTACAAGGCGGACTTGGTGCCTACCACATGCTGGTGGGAAGTGTAATGGTTTTATATGGTTTGACATATAAGGACGGTATCACGCTCGCTACTTTTATTCATGGAGCTCAAATGTTATTTATGCTGGTTGTTGGTGCACTGGCATTCTTAATTGTTTTGGTAAAAAAAGATAAAAGCGTTTTGACGGAACCAGCCGAGATTCCGGCCAGGTAACACCCGATGACATTCGTGAAAAATATTTCCTCTATTCAAATCAAAAGTGTATGAACCAAACGGAAAGCAAAATTTTAAGATTAGAAGAAGCAGTACCTCAGATAGCCGACTGGCAACGGGCAGGACAAAAAGTGGTTTTTACCAATGGGTGTTTTGACATTGTTCATCTTGGCCACATTGATTATCTTGAAAAAGCACACGCCCTTGGCGATCGTTTGGTGCTTGGGCTTAATACGGATGCTTCGGTAAGCAGACTTAAAGGTCCGCTCCGTCCGGTGGTGAATGAATATGCAAGAGCACGTTTGATGGCTGCCCTTTCATTTGTGGATGCTGTCATTTTGTTCGACGAACCTACGCCTTCGGACCTGATAGAGGCAGTAAAACCTGACATTTTGGTAAAAGGTGACGATTATACAGTCGAAACCATTGCTGGCGCGGATTTTGTTCTTGGTAATGGAGGTGAGGTAAAAACCATAGCTCTTGTTAAAGGATATTCAACATCAGGACTGATTGAGAAGATCAAACAAGGGTATTGATAAGAAAACAATAATTGATAATTTCAACGTTATGTTTTGACCTGCTTCACCGAGCATTAATTATCATTAACTAAATCTAAAACATAACTCACTATGGGTGGTGCATATTTAATTGGTATACTCGTCATGATCATAAGTTTTTATGTTCAATGGCGCTTAAAAAAGAAGTTTGAGGAATATTCTCAGGTTGGCCTGAGCAACGGAATGAGTGGTAAGGAAATTGCTGAAACCATGCTACGTGAAAGCGGAATTTACGATGTGCGCGTACTTTCTGTTGAAGGCAAACTGACTGACCACTATAATCCGCAGGATAAAACAGTAAACCTGAGTCCGGATGTATTTTACGGAAGAAGTGTAGCGGCTGCGGCTGTTGCTTCTCACGAATGCGGACACGCCGTTCAACATGCAACAGCTTATAAGTGGCTGCAAATGCGTTCTCAGCTGGTTCCATTCCTGAGCGTTTCTTCTCAGTACATGCAATGGGTGATTCTTGGAGGAATTTTATTGCTGAATACAACTCCAATTCCGTTGGCAATAGGTGTTGCTCTTTTTGCATTCACAACATTGTTTAGCTTTATTACCCTTCCTGTGGAGTACGATGCAAGTAACAGAGCGCTTGCCTGGATCAAAAACAACAGGATAGTAAACGAACGCGAATATGTAATGTCTGCCGATGCCTTAAAATGGGCTGCAAGGACATATCTGGTAGCTGCAATCGGTTCTCTGGCAACATTGCTTTATTATGTGAGCATATTGATGGGAAGAAGAGATTAATCATATAGGATTTTCATTTACAAAAATGGGCTGGCGATCAATTCACCAGCCCATTTTTTGTATATCAGTAGATTAGTTTTTACGTTGATTCCAATAAATTACCAGATTGTGTGTGGCTCGCCCTGATGCAATGACATCCAGATCCCCGTCACCGTCCAGATCGGCAGACGCTAAGTCCTCACAAGCCATCTTTATTTTTTCATCGAGTGTGTATTCCTGCCATTTCTTGCCCTCCGAGTCAGAGCCTACAAATATCCTCACTCCCGTTTCCCCCACAACGTTCGGATTTCTCCAACCCATCACAACCTGATCTCTGCCTTGCCCGAAAAAGTCGGCACAAATCAACGCATGCCCTTCCTTGATTTTATCTGTAAGTACGGTTCTGTTGTCTTTTGAATAAACTACAAGAGAATTTCCGTGCATGGGTTCTATTGTGGCGGTAAACAATTGATTGTTCCCCAAACTTCCCGTTCTGATCTCTCCCACTCCATTGCCCGTCACCATCCAATTCCCCGACGTTGCCCAGCCTGTTGCGCCGTTCAGAAATACCTGAACACCTTCTTTACCGGCAACTGCCATTCCAAGAAACCGCTGTGATACTTCCATGGGCTGAAAATTGTGTGTCATATGCATTTCAGTGTCGAGCAGCTGATAGCTCCATATTCCCTTCCGTTTCTCAGGAACATCAAAAGCAATGGCTTTAACCCCGGCCCCTTCTCCGCCAATATTTCCCTCACCATGAAGTGGCAGCACAATGAGCTGATAAGTATCATCCGTTGTTTTTACAAACTGCATGCGATGAATCGTAACCTGATGATGTAAACGCACTGGTTCCCAGAGCTGGGTTCTGTCAGCAGGCGCATCCAGATAAAACACTGCCCCTGACTTCGCTGAGCTTTTAGTTTCGGACGGGTTCCATTGTGCACCAACAGCTACCTCTACTTTCCCGTCACCATCTACATCCCGGGCCGCAATACATACATTATCGTATTCCGTAAGGTCCTTTGCAATTACGTACCTAACCCACGGCTTGTCTTTTTCACCTGGATTTTTGTACCATACTATTTCCTTTTTATCTGCCAGTAAGATATCCGGTTTCCCATCACCATCCACATCTCCTGTAACCACCCCATAACCGATGCTGATCTTATCATCAACCACCTCCCCCTTGAAAGTGGCGGTTTGAGCGACTGACATTTGTACTGAGGCAAAGATTGGTATACAATAAAGGATGTACTTTCTCATCTGTTCTTATTTCTGTTTAATATCAAACAGACAAAAATTTATGTCTATTTTTTCCCAATATACTTCAAAAAGGTTTAACGGAATATTTGAAAAGACAGATTTTTGTGTGGCTTTGAACTGCATTACCTACTTTTGCAAATCAAAAGAAAATCAATTAACCATTCATGAAAACGATTCCGCTTCACCAGATACATGTTCAATTAGGTGCTAAAATTGTACCTTTTGCCGGTTTTGAAATGCCTGTACGCTATTCTTCCGATCTGGAAGAGCATCATACGGTACGCAACAACGTAGGTGTTTTCGACGTGTCTCACATGGGAGAGTTCAGCGTGAAGGGACCAAAAGCACTTGATCTGATCCAACGCGTTTCTGCCAACGATGCATCCACGTTGTTTGACGGAAAAGTACAATACAGCTACTTACCTAATGCCGATGGCGGTGTGGTGGATGATTTACTTGTTTATCGGATTGCAGAAGATGACTACATGCTCGTAGTAAATGCTTCTAACATTGAAAAAGACTGGAACTGGATTCAGCAGCATAATACAGAAGGTGTGGAGATGGAAAACATGTCTGCCGATGTATGCCTTCTTGCTGTTCAGGGACCGAATGCTACAGCAACATTGCAAAAACTCACAGAGGAAGATTTGGCAAGTATGGAATATTATACATTCAAAATCGGCAAAATGGCCGGCATTGAAAATGTTGTCATTTCAGCGACGGGCTATACAGGTTCAGGTGGTTTTGAAATATATGTAAAAAATGATGATGCCGAGGCAATGTGGAATGCCATTTTCGAAGCTGGTGAAGAATTTAGCATAAAACCCGTTGGACTTGGTGCGCGTGATACGCTGAGACTGGAAAAAGGTTTCTGTTTATATGGGAATGATATTGATGACAAAACTTCGCCTTTGGAAGCAGGTTTAGGATGGGTTACAAAATTCACCAAGAACTTTATCAATTCTGCTGCTTTAAAACAACAAAAAGAAGCTGGTTTACAACAAAAACTGGTTGGCTTTGAGATGATTGACCGTGGAATTCCGCGTGGACATTACGAACTATGCGACGCAGAAGGAAACAAAATAGGAGAAGTAACTTCCGGAACACAGTCGCCTACTTTACAAAAAGGAATAGGAATGGGCTATCTTCCGGCAAGTTACAGCAAGCCGGACACTCAAATTTTCGTAAAGGTTCGCGATCGGTTGCTTAAAGCCCAGGTTGTGAAGTTGCCCTTCGTAAAGGGATGACCGTTTGATACTGTCAAAATTAATCATCCATTATTGTCTCCGTATTATTTCTATTTATGAAACAACTTGACGTCTGTCTTACGCCTGACCTGCTGCATTTACATAAACTGGACAACTCCATAGTTGTAGTTGCCGATATTTTTCGTGCTACTTCCTGTATGGTAACCGGGCTTGCTTATGGTATAAAAAGCATAACGCCTGTGGCGAGTATTGAAGAATGTAAATTTTTGCAGGATAAGGGTTTCATTGCGGCCGCGGAGCGCGATGCAAAAAAAGAAGAAGGGTTTGATCTGGACAATTCCCCGTTCAGTTATATGAACGAGAGGCTAATTGGTGCAGAGATAGCAATGACAACCACCAACGGAACGTTATCCATCACCAAAGCACGTACTTCGGCGGTTAAAGTGATGATCGGCTCGTTCTTGAATCTGGGTGCACTTGCCAGTCACCTCAGAACGGAACCTTATGATGTTCTTGTTTTATGTGCCGGCTGGAAAGGAAGACCAAACCTGGAAGACACTCTATTTGCCGGTGCACTTGCTGATGAGTTAAAAGACCAATTTATGCTCCGGGAAGACGGAACACTCATGGCTCAACGGCTGTATGAACAATCGAGAGATAATTTGCTGGCTGCCGTCTCTAATTCTTCTCATGTTAGGAGGCTCCAACGCCTTGGCATTCAAAAGGATATTGCTTATTGTCTGCAAAAAGACCTTTACGATATAGTACCTGTGCTAAGAGGCAGCACTTTGGTTGCGATGAAATAGTATACCAAGTTTTAAATTATTAAAAATCTGCATGTTACGGTTCCTTTTTATTTTCTTCTTCACCGGGTTAGCTTGTATACAACATGTATCCGGACAGCGAACAACACCTAAAAAACCTGCTGTAAAACAGTCTGCCGTGAGTAAACCCGCGGTGCAAAAAGTACCTGCGCCTGCTGTAATACAGGATACATTAATAAAAAAAGCAGAATTGGATACAACAGCTGTGCCAGAGGGAGGTTTGACTGAAAAAGAAGCAGATGAACTTGCGGAAAAGGCTGCGAAAACTGCAAAAGACACCATTGACGCCTACAAAATAAAAATTGAGGATATTTCGTATCTGTCGGTCTGCCCGGGAACGACCGTTCACATACCTTTTACCACCGAAGGACCGTTTGATGACGAGAACACTTACATAGCTCATCTGATCGACGCCTCCGGTAAATCAATTGCAATTTCACTTCCCGGCAAAAAAAGCCCGTTAAAAGCCGTGATCCCGTCTTACAAGATCGGAGGTGAGGTATATCATTTACAAGTAGTAAGCAACATTTCTGTTATTAAGAGTCAGCTTGTACCAATCCGGTTGCTTCAGACGCCCGTTGCTCGTATAGAAGTAATCGACGGAACACAGGCTGCACGGATTATGCCCGGTCAGGAGGCGCATCTGAAAGTAAATTTAAGTGGTACTGCACCCTGGTCATTTCAATTGTCTGACAGTTCAAATGTATTGAACACCATGTCCAATCCACATTATCTGATCGTGAAGCCTACGCAAATTAAGGCTTACAAAATCATGGGCGTCTCTAATGCTTGCGGCAGTGGTACAATGAGTGGGGAAGCAATTGTGAATGTAGATAATAACCCTGAACCAAAGCTTGAATTGAAGGAAACCGATAAAATTGCGCGTGTCTGCAACAACATACCTTTCCAGGTTCCATTCAGTGCAACTGGTAAATTTAATAAGGGAAATAGGTTTGTAGTGCAGATTGCAGATCGGACAGGCGCTTTTAAAAATCTTTCGACTCCGGATTCATCTGGCTATATCAGCACCCAAATTCCTGAAACTTACAAACCTGGCGAGTACCGTCTTCGTGTTACGTCGTCAGCACCCTATCTGGTGAGTCAGGTTGCCAAAGTAACTATCGTATCACCAACGACAACGATTTTACAAAAAGATTCTTTGTTCCTGAATGAAGATCAGACAGGAGAATTAACTGTGGCATTTAATGGTGGCGGCCCTCCATGGTTCGTATTACTTTCGGATGGCACCTATGAGAACAATATTCAGGAATCTCCTTATAAAGTAAAGGTTAAACCTTATTACGACACCAATTATCAGATCACTTCTGCGGGGGGGCTTTGTGGCGTTGGCAAATTTTCGGGTCGTGCAAAAGTTGCTGTCAAGACACCACCCGTTGCTATAATATTAGAAAAGCTTTCCCAAAACATGGTTTGCTCTGGTGCTACTCTGGAAATTCCTTACAAAACCGTCGGACGCTACAATCCGGGCAACAAATTTGTAGTTCAGGTCACTGATAAAAATGGAAGGTTTGTTGATTTACCAACAACCATCACGCCTACGACAATGAATGTAAAACTCACGTCGGCAACCTCATCCGATACGATAAGAACGCATAAAATCAGAATCATATCCTCATCTCCTGCCGTATCCAGTGCCGTAGAAGAAATTGACATCATTGCTCCAAACAAAGCTGTTGGTGAAGTATCTGGAAAGGGTATTATCACTGCCGGAAGATCTACCCGGATTCAGCTTAAATTCAAAAACGGTTTGCCTCCATGGTCATTTACGTTGTCCGACGGCACAGCCATTAATGGAACTTTCCTTAATCCATATCTGATATCGGTAACGCCAGGCGCTACAACCGAATACAAGTTAACCTCTGTAAAAAGTGGCTGTGGAACCGGAACGGGAAAAGGTTCGGCAATCATTACGGTAGAAAATTAATTTTCGGAACCTGTGAGCAAGAAATCTGCAAAAAGGATGAAACCAGGTACAACAATGTGGGTATCCGCATCTGTAATGGCAACCATTCTTTTTGTCGTTCTCTTCAAATCCCCCACGGCATCAGCTCAAAATATCCCAATTGGTGCATGGGAATCTCATTTCAATTACCTCTCTGCACATCAATTGGTACAAACGAAAAGCCGTATATTTTGCGCATCCTATAACGGTTTATTTAGCGTAAACCTGGCAGGAACGAATCCAAAAGTATATGGTAAACAAGATGGTCTGGCAGATGTTGGCATTTCATCCATGGCCTATGAGGGTGCGACTAACACCATATTGTTAGCTTATCGCAACGGCAATATGGATCTATTATTTTTGGATGAAAATTCCGAATTGGAGCATACAGAGTCCTGGCCCATACTGCAACAGGCAACAGACCTTCCTGACATAAAAAATATTAGTAAAATTATTTTCCATAACAGCAACGCCTACCTGGCAACCAATTTTGGTATTGTAACACTCGATATTAAAAATCGCCAGGTACTTGAAAATTATCGCTACATAGGCTTCAACGGTGCAGAAGTGCAGGTTAAAGACATCGCCTTCACCCCCGATTCTATTTTTGCACTCACCTCTCAAGGCTTACAGGTCAGTTCTATGCAGGGATCCGTCAACAGACAATATTTTGCCAGTTGGAAAACACTTACCTCACCGTCTCCGCTCATTTCAATTGCCTCCGATAATGATGTCTTGTACGGCGGTTTATTCCAAAAAGGTGTTTACCAATTTTCCAACGGAATCTGGAAAACGTTACTCCCGAGCACCAGTAAGCACTACGCGCTTTCAAATACAGATCCGGGTCTAAGCATAACCCTGGATAACAGTTATGTTTTATTATCCAGGTCCGGGGAGACATCTTCCTTAGGCAGCGCTCTCCTCTTGGCTCCAAAAAAATCACTGGCAATTTCACAAAAAGTAGTATGGATTGCAGATTCTAAAAGTGGACTGCTAAGTAATACCGACGGCTCTTTAAAACCATATAGCCCAGCTCAAAAAGATACCATTATTTCTCCCCGAAAAGATTCAGTTATTATTGACCAGTCAGGATTCAGTTGTGCGAGACTTCCATCTTATCTGGGAGGTGGAATCCTTGTTAAGAATACTACAACAAACAAAGAAAGAAATTTAAGTACAGGTATAGGAAACGGTGCGTTACCATCTTCTGTAATAAACAGCATTGCCATAGATCGGGATGGGTACATTTGGTTCGCCAGTGATAAGGGAGTAGGCTATTTATTTCCAGACGAAGCCTTAAATGGTGCAAGCACTAATGCTATATTACCAGTTTACGGTCAGAGAAAATTGTTCGCAAATGAGAAGTGTACCGCCATTGCCGTGGAGGTGGGCAATCGCAAATGGATTGGAACCAGAAACGGCCTGTATCTTTTCAGCTCGGATGGCACAGAACTAATAAGCCATTTCACCGCTGCCAACAGCCCCATACCTTCCAATCTGATTACCTCCTTATATTTCGAACCCGAAACAGGACTTCTATTCATAGATACACCGAATGGAATGGTGTCTTACAGGACAAATTCAAGTGTAGCTTTTGAAAATATTTCCAACGTTACCATTTTCCCCAATCCTGTTAGACCGGGTTACAGTGGCAAGGTCGGCATTAAGGGCCTAACGGACGATTCGACTGTCAAAATAACGCAGCTCTCAGGCAGACTTGTTTATGAAACACGCTCACAAGGTGGTCTGGCCAGTTGGGATTTAAATGATTATACAGGAAAAAGGGCAAGCGGCGGAGTTTACCTTATTTATATAACTTCACAGAACGGTGACCAAAAAATTGCAGGAAAACTGGCAATTATTGATTAGGATTACATAAAAATCAAACTAAGAACTACTTAACAAGATTATCATTTCCAACAATGATACCAACAGACAAACCACCCTATATCATCGGTATTACCGGAGGAAGTGCATCTGGCAAGACTTTCTTTATGAAAAGCCTCATTGATTCCTTCGGAAAAGATCAGGTAACACGCATTTCTCAGGACAACTATTACCGTCCGATCCACGAAATTCCAAGAGACGAGAATGGAGTTGAAAATTTCGACTTACCTGAGACCATTGATCATCACCTGTTTGCAGAGCATATAGCTGTTCTACGTGCAGGCAGGGAAGTTCATCAGAAAGAGTATACCTTCAATAATCCACTTATCAAGCCTGAAATATTGATTTTCGAGCCTCGTCCGATCATCATTGTTGAGGGAATCTTTGTCTTTTACTTCCCTGATATAGCTCGTCTTATCGATTTGAAAGTCTTCGTCGATGCCAAAGAGCACGTGAAGATTAAGCGAAGGATCATCCGAGACAACAACGAGCGCGGTTACGACCTCGATGACGTTTTATATCGCTGGGAACACCACGTGGCTCCAACCTACGATAAATTCATCCAACCGCTGAAATCAGAAGCTGACATGATCATCAACAACAATACACGCTTTGATACAGGTCTGGAAGTGTTGGTAGGGTTTTTGAAAAAGAAACTGGAAGAGAGCGGCCATTGAAATTGGAATATTCATACTCCGCGACAAGTAGAGGAGCAACCGTATAATAGTGATAACGAAAATCTTCTATACATTTTTCAATGAATGAGTTATAAAATTTGTAATTCAAGAATATATATCTAAATTTACGCCGGATACTATTATTAAACACGTAACAATTCTAATATGAAAACAACTAATATGCACTCTACACAGACAAAGAGATCTTACAAAAAGCCTGTTTTGAACAAATTGGGCAAGGTTAGTAAGTTGACTATGAACCTTAAGGGAAGTAGCACTTTATCAGATGGCGGATCTACGTATTATGCTGTCTAATCTAAAAAAATACAAATAACAAGTAATTTTATATTACTTGTTATTTGAAACAAAAATCCCATGGGCTTTAAAGGTTTTTTTTCATTTAACAATTACAGTCTACCAAAACCTCTTCTGTCCAACCAACATGAACAAATTAATGTTGGTAAAGGATACTTTCACATTAATGGAGATTGGCTTAAAAAAAAAGTGATGATAGCTATCTCATTTTAATTCAAAATTCTTCTATAGACACTCAATCTTATCAAGCATCTTCTGCTCCAAAATGCTTCATTGAATGTAAGTCCAGCTCTTTCAGCGATTTTCTTTCCCTTAATAAAAACTCAATTTCATTTGCAGTATACTTTGACCTAGCAAATGAAAGACTTTTCTTGGTGCGTGACGCATTTGGAACGATTCCCTTGTATTATATCCACATACCCACCAAGGGGATATTATTTTCAACTGATATTGTAGAACTTCTCAATGAAAACAATGTTCTCAATCCTTCTAAAATTAACACCTCTAAAATATTTACATACTTATCTAGAAATGATTTTATTCAACCCTATGATAATGACACTCACTTTCATTACATAAAGAGCGTTCTACCAGGACATTTAATTTCATTTACTAACTCCGAAATTAAAACAGATTCATATTTGACTCCACTAAATGCGAACTGGGAGCACCTAAAAAACGAGCAGGAATACGGCACCGTATTTAAAGATTTATTCTTAAAATCAGTAAGTCGGGGCATGGTTAATAAGAGACACATTGGGTCACAATTAAGTGGAGGATTAGACTCTTCTTCAGTGTCCTCAACATTGAAGCTATTATCTCCAAACCTTAATCTACATACGTTTTATACCGACACCAATACGTCCTTATCCGATGAGACAATATATGCTCGTGAAGTAGTTCAACGCATTTCTTCTGATCATCATATAATTAATCCGTCATATAATGCAATTGACGATCTAATTTTCGCGACTCAGATATACGGACAGCCTGTTTATGGCTCTATGGGAACCTCTTTACTTGTTAACCTGTATCGAAGAGCGAATGAAATAGGGTGTGATTCCTTATTTACAGGGCACGACGGAGATAGTATCGTTGGCCATGGAATTGAATACTTAAACGAACTAATGAAACAGAAAAAATGGGACGAACTAAGACATGAGCTATCAGAGGTTGCCAAACTTGATAAATTCAGTATGGTTTACGGAAATGCCTGGAACTCTTACACCCGAGACTATCGAAATGAATTAATTTTCACAAGACATATTTACCGCAAACTTCTTTCCTTGGTAAAGCAAAGAAACTATTTAGAGAGTTTTGAGCTTTTAGTTGTTGCTCAAAGGCGCTTTAACCTAGACTCTTATTCGTTGGTTAATTCTGGAATCAAATCATTATTTAATAAATTAACAAAACCACATAAAACGACTACCTTCATTCAACGCAAAGATTTTATCGTTGATTACGATAAAGACAGCATACTATCATATAACAATCCTTACAAATCAATTACCTACAATCAGAATATAAGGGTTATTGAAGAACAAGCATCCTTAGGCGAGTACTTTAACATAGATGTCGTCCATCCTTTTTTTGACACACAAATCTATGATTTCTGCAAGTCTATACCCAGTTCCATTTTATTTGATCATGGTATGGGAAGAGGACCGTTACGTACAGCTATGAAAGACATACTACCCGAAATGGTGAGAACTCGTACAACAAAAGGAATATATAACGATTACGTCAAACGAGACACAATTCTTTTATTAAGTCAGTCACAAGATTTTTTAGTTGATACGTCAACTGTGTGGGAGTATGTTGACAAAAACAAATTTCATCATTCTGTCAAAATACTTACACAAAAAAACAACTCAATGGAGATAGAAAGTTTAATGATCTTTTTTGTTTGCAAAACAATCTTTTTAGCAGTGTGGCTCCAACTCTTCCAAAAGTAGAAATCACCTATCTTATGAGAATCAATTTTCCACTATTTTTTTGAACAATCGACTTGTTGACGTTGTAAAAATTCAGTCTATAATAGTACAACCCTCCTTGTACCTTTGGTATCCAATACCACTCATTCTTAAACTCGCCTAATTCTTCTTGGCCAAAATCAATTTTAACACCATATAGATTAAAAATAGACCATTCCACTTTGCCACCAGCTGCCCACTTCTTTCCGTCCGCAACAAATCTAATGTAATCAGTCGCTGGATTTGGACTGACAGTTACATCAATTCCTTCATTCACATCATCTCCTATCCTAAACCTTATGCGATAGCCTACCAGTAAGGAATTTCCATTTAAATCTCTGCCGTTAACTAACATTTCATATACCCCTGGAGTTAGCCTGGTCACATCGAAGCTAGCTTTTATAACATTAGCGTTTCTAACTGGATCAATATGCAAGTCTCTGCCATAAGATAATCTCACGAAGTTGCATTCTGTATCAAGACATGGTTTTAGATAAACATCCAAAAATACAGTATCCCTATCAGACACCAACGGATTGTCATCGACCAATTCGAAATCAATTACCGCACTAGATGATAATCTAACATCATCCTGAATAAACTTCCCTCCAACACTAACGTTTAGTCTAGGCGGCACCTTATCCTCTGTTGAGCCATTTGGATATACATTGTAAAGAACTGCATCATCCCAATTTATCACAAAGTCTAGAATGTTGTTAACTTTGTTAAGTTCCAAAATAACATTCTTTGGATCAACACTTACCTCTATCTTATTAATTCCACTGTTGTTATTTACAGATACAGTAAAAGTATCACGAACTGCAATAGAGGTTAACTTGCCATTCACATTCTCAACTGTTCCATTTTTATAAAAAATCTTAGCCTCTATCTCAACTTCCTGATTTTTTATGTACTTGCCTGAGTTTCCAACTACAACGAGCAATTTTAATTTCTTAGAACTACCGATCGTTTTATCCGGAGATTCAGCATGCAAAAAAATGCTCTTACCTGGAGTTAGTGTATAATCAGGTTGACTAGCCCTGGTTAGAACTAGGGAAGGATCTCCTAGAAGATTAGCCTGATGTATATTCGCAATATCGTAATTGTTAGCTCCATTAAGTACTATTTTTTCTGCAACGCGTTTAATCACTTGCCCCATTGATAATTCTGTGTCAACTGAATACAAGTTTTCATATACAGTAGTTAGATGTTTAACCGAGGGAGTTACGTAGCTTAAATAGGAATTTGCTATTACACCAATTGCTCCTTTTCCCTGGGCCAAAAGCCAATCGGCTGACATTGAAAAAGGTGATTTCCTGAAAAAGTGGTTTCCTACCCCGCACCCATTAAAATACATTAGTGGGTATTTATCACTGTTGTTATAGCCTCTATTAACATCCGTTACATATCCAAAATCCAAATCAGTTTTACTAATAGAACCATGACCAAAATAGGTTATCATTCCAACACCACTATTCACATCCTTTGAGATATTAACACTCTCTACATCCGCGGGATTTTGTTTCACATATGAAATAACCTTCCCTCCAAAACTTCCATTTTCAACATATGGAACTAAGTTGGCCAAAATACCCTTTAATTGATTAATTTCCGAAGTGCTCTGTCCTCCGTTCAAATGAAGAATATTTTTTTTCCAGGCATGTTCAACACCCTTCTCGTGAATTTTAACTTTCTCCAAATAATTTCTCACTTGGGTTACATTTATCGCAGGAATCCTTCCAACCGGAATCGAGGGAATATCTTCGTTCAAGCCATTCATTCCTGAAACCAATAAAATATCAGATCCAGGATCACCAAAAGTTGGGACTTCATCCTTTAATTCCCTTGTCATAGCCGCCGAAAAAGTAATTGACGACCCAATCAACAGCAGGTTGTGCTTATCTCGTATACCATCCTTTAGCATATATTTGACAAACTTCCTAATGGCCGCCGGACTAGGTTCTCCAAAGTTAAACTGGTCATAAATGGATCTGATATCCATAACTAACACCCTATTCCCACCACCTAATTCCGATTTTCGATACACTGCGTACTCTAATGCAGCTTCTTTAAGATTAGATGTTGTAATCAATAAAAAGTCATAGTTTTTAGAATACGCCAAAGAAGGAGTTGAAGTAGCGTTATCGCCGTACCAAGGCAACAAATTTACCTCGTTGATTGATGATTTAGCAACATTTTTAACTTCTGTATCCTTGTCATAAACAAACAATTTTAACCTTTCTCCGCGAACTCGTGGAGCTATAATTTCCAGCCCATCCTTTGTTTCATTGCCAGTCAAAATGGAAGGCAAATTAGGTTTGGATATATTAATTATTCCAAAGTTTTTACTTGCATTCGCAATTATCAGTTTGCTATACTCTGCATTAACCGGAGCAAAATTAAATATCCCACTTTTTCTTTTAACACCAGCTATTTGTAAATCAATAGATTGAGGAGAACTCACAGTAATATACCCTATTCCAAACCAATCCAAATTATTTTGGGCATCAGAAGTCACCCGAAGAAAACATTTTCCTTCATTTGATACAAAATTTTCATCTATTGTAAAAGATACCGATTTTCCGCTCCACCCCTCTAATGTGAAAGATGATACTTCTCTCAAATCTTCTGCACTATGTGATTTACCTACCGAAATGTGTATTTTATGTGTACCCTCCTGAAGTCCGTTTACTAAGACTTCTATGGTTATTTTCCCACCACTACTTCTTATATAATTAGCAATATCTAAGACGTGATCCGACTTAGTCTCCTTGACAGAAGAATTAGGTATTGCATTTATTCCTGCAATGGTCGCACTAGTCCAAGAATTCCCATTAACATAAAAGCTATTTTTCAAACTCTTCTCCGCAGAATAAGTACCAAAAGCGAATTGTTTATTAAACCTGTACAAGTCCTCCTGATAGTGAAAAGTCTCAACGTCTCCCTGGAAAGATGCAGATATAGTTTCAGAACGTCTAGCCCCTTGCTTCATTGTTAAAAAATAGGAACCTTCATCAGAAAACAAACTCATATAAGGATTAATTTTTGAACTCATCGGTCTAAAAACCAATGAGTCCAATTTCCCGTCATTCGCTTCTCCATAAAAAATAATTCCATCAGAGGTAGCATCAATTATTGACACCTCTTGCCCTCTGTGCCATAACTGAAAATCACTAAGTTTGGAAGTTCGAAAATCTTCTGGTAAATAAGCAAGAGGTATTCTATACAATCCATTTTCTGAAATTCCTATTCGCAAATACTTTTGAGAATAGTCAATCCATTCATTGCCATAACTATCCGTCTTTTGACCGAAACTCATGCAATTAACCAGACTAACTAAAAAAATTATCAAAAAATACCTACGCATAATATCTTGGGAAAAATGAATTATTTTGATTAAAAAACTTTCGGATTATTTTTTCACTATCTTTTCCTTATATACATCCCCGTTTTCTGTTATTATTTCCAGAATATAAATCCCCGCATCCAATTTCCCGATGGAAGGTGTTTTGTTGGCACCTCTAAGTAGCTGAACACCACTTTGATTTACTAATCTCCAAGACTTAAATTTAGTAGGTATATTAAGCTTTATTTCAAACTTGTCTATTACAGGATTAGGGAAAACAACAACCTGATTACTATTTGGGATTTCAACACTAACTATCTTAGAAAAGTTATTATCTACGTTGCCCGGTATTTGATCAATTGATTTAATTCTGTAGTAGTTCGTACCAGCATTAGGTTGAATATCTACAAACTGATACGAATTCTCATAGTCCGTATCCATCTTACCCTCTATTCGACCTATTTCTTCGAATTGCTTACCATTATAACTCCTTTCAACCAAAAAGTGGCTGTTATTTTTCTCCCAAGCCGTACTCCACTCCAACTTCACTTTTGTATCCTCAAATAATTTTGCCTGAAACCCAAAAAGACCTACTGGAAGACTACCATCATTGCTCTTTAGAATAGTTATGGCAGGATCTCCCATTAAGTTCATTTGATGAATCATTGACACAGTTGTCGGGTCAGCTGCCAATACTCTTCCTCCCTCAGAAGCATTAGGAAGAGTTCTTAAACCAATACTCCGTATAATTTGGCCAATTGTTGCCCGCTGTACGTCGCTTTTTGTAAAAACTTCTTCATAGAATTTTTTCATGTGATCGTAATCCTGCGGAATCCAGCTAAGAGCAGTGTTAGCCATAACTGCAATAGCCCCCTTATCCGGAGAGGCCGTGAGCCAATTCGCGGCAAAATACTGTCTACCAGGATTAAAACTATTATTCCCTACTCCACATCCTAAAAAATAAATCACTGGAAATTTTGAATTATTCGTGTAAATAGGGCTGGATGTTTTATTAATTTCCTGAAGAAACAATGAAGTTTCAACCTGATTACCGTGCCCAAAATAAGATATTAGGCCAACACCATCATTAATCCAGCCAATGGTCTCATTATCCACAGGTACAGCCGTGTAAGAACCAGCATTATCCTTAACTGGCAAAATATTCCGAGTTAACACACTATTCACATAAGTACTATTCACATGAGAGAAATAACCTTTGAACTCATTAACCTGCCCCATTCCCTTACCTCCAATTAATTGAAGCAAGTTTCTCCGCCATTCAACGCTCTGCTCTGACTCATATTTAGCAACTTTCGCTTTGTAATTGTCTATTTCTCCATGGGTGTAAGCATTAATTCTTCCAACAGGGATTGCGGGTGTATCTTCATTAGGAACTGGTTGTTGTAGACCAGAGACCAAGAGAATATCTGAACCTGGATCTCCAAAGGTTGGAACCTCCCCCTTTATTTCTTTTTTCAAAAAACCTGAGAAAGTTATTGAATGTCCTATTAATAATAAATTATGTTTAGGCCGAACTCCATCTTTCAACATAAACTTTACAAACCGTTTTATTGCGATCGGACTGGGTTCTCCAAAGTTAAATTGATCGTAAATATCTCTAATATTAACAACTATGGTGTTGTAATTACCACCAGCAGGTGAACTTCTATATTTAGCGTAATTCACAGAGGAAGTCAAAAACTCAGGATAGTTTGCACCATTCTGTTTGTTTACATTATGGGTAATGATAATATAATCAAATAGAGACGGGTTAACAATAACAGGAGTAGACTCAGTTCCCTGATTATTTGCGTATACAGGCTTTAAATTCACTGCTGTAAGATTAGGACTTGCTGCCGTGTTAACTAATGAATTAATTGAAGCTGGCGCAACAATAAATAAAACTAGAGATTTAGATACATTCCTAGGCACCATTGCAGTTAAAGTACTTCCAACTTGACTTGAAGTAATAAACTTAGGACTATCTTTCTCGGTTATATCGTATATCATTGCATTTAATGGGGCATTCAAGACACTAATGTTGCTCTGGCTATTCGCAGTTGCGGGAAAAGTAAAAATAGCCTGTGTTAAAGCCGCCGATGCAGGAATTGCAGTTGTGGAAGCAGTTGCATCTATGGCAGGTTTAGCGCCCATATCAACTGACTGAGGATAAGTTATTGCGTAATAGCTCAATCCAAAGAAATCGTTAAGATCATTCGGAGTAAGAGATTTCACTCTTAGGTATCCTTGACCCAACTGCGTTAAATGTTGAGGATAATCTATTTCTACGTTTCTTTTTTGACCCGTAAATTTGTTAAACTGAGGTATTGTAATAATATTATTAGCTTCTCTACTCGAATTAGAACTACCAACATAGAAATTTATATTATGATTTCCCGGATTAGTTCCATTAACCAAGACTTCAAGCTGAGGTTTAATTGTTTCTATACGAACCCAATTTTTCAAGAATACGTCAAAATCTTTGTACTGAGAGGTCGCAGGCTGACCCGTTCCCGGTCCGTAAATATGGGCGCTAGTCCACGAATTACCCGAGTAATAATAACTAGAATTCAGTTCCTCATTCTGCCCATAAGTAGTGTGTGAAAACTGATTGGTAAAAGCAATAACATCTTTTTGTAAATGGTATGCTTCAGGAGTACCACTTAGCGCCCCACCATTAACAACTGGTATTCTCTTTGCATTACCAGACTCCAAAATGGTAAGAAAATAATACCCAAGGTCCGAAAATATATTGGCATAAGGATTTAAACGAGCTTCTGGACCTGGCCTATATAAAAGCCCTTCTCCACTTCCATCATTTTTTTGTCCAAAAAAAATCAATTCGGTACTATTCACACTTATAGCAACTTCTTTACCTCTGAACCAGAGCTGAAGTTTTTCCGGAAATCGAAAGTCAAGAGGTAAATCAGTCAAGGGAATTTTATAAAATCCATCTTTCGCAACCGTAACCCTCACATATTTCTTGCTATAATCTATCCACTCATTGCCATATGGATTTTCCGTCCATGGAGACAAGTCCTGCGCATTACTACTACTCACGGCACAACCCAAACCTATCAGCACCAGTAATACAAAACGAGTAAAAGTTCTTTTCTTCATATACCTAGTTATGAAAATGTTATTTATTAATTAAGATTTAACTATTTAAAAATGAATCTCCTTGCGTCTGAACAACACTTCTGATCCAAGAGGTTTTTAGGAAACGAAATTACAATAAAATCTCTGGCGAAACAAAAAAGCAGTGACCATAGTGCGCATTTGTAACCGCAATCGCAAACTCTCACTAAGTATACGTTTCATTCTGATGAATAGATGAATTTCAGGCAGAACTTTTTAATGCACTGTTTCAAACTCGCTCTTCATCGTTTTGATAGTAGTAAAGCCACAGACTACTATAAGACTAATTCAGGACCTCATAGTAACTGTAAGAAAACAATAAAGCGTGCGCCCACTTCCTTTCCATTTACTAAGTCGATAGTATTTTTAATTATTATTCATCTAATTTTGCCCTGGCAAATGGGGTAACTGGCTGGTATTTCCATCAGTTCGAACTTTTGAACGCACGCTAATTCGATATTACTTTTTTTACCTCCTCAATGAAAAAAATTCACTCCTCACTGGTATGGCTTTGCTATACCCTTTCTGCTGGCGTTAGCTATGCTCAAACGATCACTTTCCCTTCTGACCGCGCAGTATTTCAGCGGGATCAGGCAAATCAGGCGATTATAACGATTGCCGGCTATTTCACATCCTGCCAGGATCAAGTCGAAGCTCGTTTTGTTCCTATTCAATCGAATCCATCGAGACCTGCAATGGGACAACCTGCTCCGGCCGGAGGAGGCTGGCAAGTAATTCAAAATGCTGCAACCTGTGGTAATTTTCGGGGAACCATGACCGTTTTAGGTGGCTGGTATCGACTGGAAGTGCGTGGCATCAGAAACGGCAGCGCCACACCGCTTTCCAATATTGAGCATGTTGGCGTCGGTGAAGTTTTTCTCGTATCCGGGCAGTCAAATGCAACAGGAGGCGATAGCAATCCTACGGGTCCGGGAGCAACAGAAGACGCGGTCAGCAGTGTTCATTTTAGAACGAACATTGAACCATACTCCAATTTAAAGGTAGATTGCCCTCAATTCACCCACCTCAACGAAATGACTACCACTGCTCCATTTGGCAACTATGCCTGGTGCTGGGGATATTTTGGAGACAGATTGGTAAAACAGCTTAACGTTCCCGTAATGATTTTTAATGCGGGCTGGTCGGGTAGCAGCATTGCTAATTGGAAACAGAGTATACCAACAAATGGACAAACTACGGCCTGGTTCGGATACATATATCCCCAAGGTCTGCCATTCGGCAATATGCGTATTGCACTGAATAATTATATTGCTCAGCTAGGCATAAGGGCTATTCTTTGGCATCAGGGCGAAAGCGATACAAAGACGGAAACGAGCCGTGACGCTTACAGAAACGACCTGAAAGAAGTTATTGAAGCCTGTCGTACTGCGTCAAACAAACCAAATCTTGCTTTTGTGGTTTCAAGGGCTTCCAGGTATTCATTTAAAAAATTAGGCGATGTGGTAGATGTAAGCTACACTTCTGCTGATGTTATTGCCGCACAAAATGATGTAATAGGAAATCCTACATCAGGATATTCTCCCCTATATAAAGTACCGTATACCTTTGCCGGACCGGAGACCGACCCGTATTATAATTCTGTTTACCGCCACGATAATGTACATTTTGCTGGCGGTGGACTTGATTCTCTTGCCAAATTCTGGGCTACCAAGCTTGACAATAATTTTTTCCAGAACGCTACACCCTATCCAGCAATTACACCTCCAAACATTGCGATAAGTCATACGGGAGGCACCGCAAGTCTTTCGGCCGAAGCAGGATGGAATGCCTACCAATGGCTGAATGAAACAAATTGCAACGATGTGCAATCTACCAATCACCAATGGACGGTAAACGCCGGTATTTTTCGACTAAAAACAATTGATGTACACAACAATACGGTCTTGTCTCCCGGTATAAATATCTCTACTTCTTCCCTCCCGGTGACCTGGATATATTTTAAGGGGACAGGCAATAGTGACCTCACTGCAAATTTATCCTGGGCAACAAGCGAAGAAGACAACACTGCAGCTTTTGAACTGGAACGGGCCGGTTCATTATCGGGATTTGAACAAATAGCAAGCTTGACTGCCGCAGGAAACTCTTCTGAATTAAAGGAATATTCTTTCCGGGATCAGCTTTCTGAAGCAGGAACATATTATTACAGGATTAAACAAACAGACCTTGATGGACAAAACTCTTACAGCCGTGTTATAAGCGTACAAGTGAGCGGCAAAGGTTCCATCAAATTGTTTCCAAATCCTGTTAGTACAAATTTAACTATTCAATCAGAAAAATCGATTCAATCCGTTGAGGTCTTTAATTCCCTGGGACTCAAAGTTTATTCCAATAGTAACCCGAGCAATTTTAAGAAGCTGGATATGTCGAGGTATCAGCCGGGCTTGTATCTTTTTAAAATAAACGGTGAAAGTTTCAGGATTGTGAGGTAATAATCGGCAGTGACACTATAACTGCCAAAAAATTCTGGCACTGGTCAGACTAATAAAACAGGGGGAGGTTATTGAACTTATCAATGACTTCCCTCTTATTATTTTAATGAGGTATCTCATGGGTTACATTCAGCAATAGAAACAAAATGTGTTTTTATTGACTATTAAAAAGAACTTTGGCATACATCCTTTACTTTATTTTTTAAATTATACTATTTTGGAAACATTTTAGGTATACACTGTTGTTGTGACTATACATTTGGATTTTTCCGGGTTGATAGATTACGTTAAAATAAACTTTCATTCCTAATGCGCATAAAAAGGTCATCCATAATTACCACCCCTGATATTGTCCTGATAGGTGCAGGGATCATGAGTGCTACGCTGGGAGTTTTGCTAAAAAAGCTAAATCCAGCTTTTACAATCTCAATTTTTGAAAGACTTGACAGGGTAACTGCCGAAAGTTCCGATGCCTGGAACAACGCAGGAACAGGTCATTCTGCATTTTGCGAGTTGAATTATACACCTGAAAAAGAAGACGGTAGTATTGAGATCGCGAAAGCAATCAAAATTGCTGAATCTTTTGAGGTGTCAAAAGAATTTTGGGCTTATCTCGTTGAGAATGGCATCATAGAATCACCAGATGCATTTATCCGCCACATCCCACACATGAGTTTTGTTTGGGGAAGCGAAAATGTTGAGTATCTGAAAAAGCGCCATAAAGCACTAACCAGGCATCATTTGTTTGAAGGAATGGAATATTCTGAAAACAAGGATGAGATTGCCGGCTGGATACCACTTGTAATGCAGGGACGCCAGGAGGCAGAAAAAGTTGCTGCAACGAAAATGGAATTGGGTACGGATGTAAACTTCGGAGCACTTACACGCGCCATGTTCGACTACCTTGAGAGTCAGGATGGCGTAAAACTTTATCTGAATCACGAAGTTGACGATTTTGAAAAAGCCAACGGGACATGGACACTTTCTGTAAAAGACAGAGAGAGCAGGGAAACCAGCTATGTTCGTTCAAAATTCGTATTTATTGGTGCAGGAGGCGGATCACTGCCTCTTCTTGAAAAATCTGATATTCCGGAAGGAAAAGGATTTGGTGGTTTTCCGGTTAGCGGACAATGGTTGGTATGCACCAATCCTGAGATTATCGAAAAGCATCAGGCGAAGGTATATGGCAAGGCTGCCGTGGGATCACCGCCAATGTCTGTTCCACACCTGGATACCCGTATGATTGATGGTAAAAAGGCTTTATTGTTTGGTCCATATGCAGGGTTTTCAACAAAATTCCTTAAAAACGGATCATATCTCGATCTTCCACTCTCAATAAAGCTCAATAATATTAAACCGATGCTTGCAGCTGGTATTCACAATATACCGCTAACAAAGTACCTGATCGATCAGGTGAGACAATCACCGCAGGACAGGCTTGCAGCATTAAACGATTATGTACCTGGCGCAAAACTGGAAGACTGGGTTTTAGAAACGGCGGGACAGCGCGTTCAGGTTATTAAAAAAGATAAGGATGAAGGTGGCGTACTTGAATTCGGTACAGAAATGGTAACTGCTGCAGATGGGTCACTTGCTGCGCTGCTTGGCGCATCTCCTGGTGCGTCTACCTCAGTTTCTATCATGCTGGATCTAATTCACCGTTGCTTCAAGGAAGAAGCTACGTCTCCGGAATGGCAAAAACAATTTAAAACGATAATTCCTTCTTTTGGGAAATCTCTTTCCAAAGATGCTGACCTGGCTGCTAAAACCAGAAACAGAACTACGAACGTGCTTAAATTAAACACATCGTATCTGGAAGAAGGTGTTACAGCTTAAAGATAATATCAGTGCCTGCTGACAGGAGGTTCCGGTGAAAACCGGAGCCTCTTTTTTTACAAACTCATTGATCTTAAAAACGCGAGTCCGTCAATGGCAATTGCCTCTTTTGAAGGTTCCATTTGTCGCCATATTGACGCCGCTTTTGCAATAATTTTCACATCTGGTGTAAAGGACTCAATCACAATATCTCCTTCATAGTTGATTTTATCCAAAGCATAAAAAATCCTGTCCCAATTTATCTGGTCACCTCCCGGCGTACCTCTGTCACTTCCCGAAGCATGTAAAAGGGCCAATCGTCCTGCTGCTTTGACAATAGCCATGCCAGGATCTTTCTCTTCCAAATTCATGTGAAATACATCAAGATGTACATACAGGGAATCACTTCCCACATCCTTAATCATTTGAAGTGCCTGTTCACATGTATTGATAAAATCCGTTTCGTATCGATTCAACGGTTCAATGGCTAATTTTACCTGATTGGCTGATGCATACTCACAAAGTCCCCTCAGATTTTCCACTACTAAATCCCACTGCCGTCTTTTATCGCTTTCAGTTACAAATTCTGCCCTTCCGACGGATGAATAAATAGGACCAGCTACAAGCCGGCTTCCAAGTATAGGCGCCAGGTCAATCAGAGCTTTAACATACTCTAATGAAGTAACCTGTTCCTTTCGGTTTCCTCTCAAATCGCGTCCCGGACCGGTGGCAGCACATACTGAACGGCATTCCAAACCATTTTTATCCAATTCGCTTCTTATGAATCCAGGATCAATATTAGCAGGATCTTCAACAGCAATCTCTACAAAATCAAACCCCCACTCCTTGAATAAAGGAAACAGAAACACACTTTCGTTGGTGAATGGTGAAGAAAACAAATAGGTATTAATCCCGAATTTCATAAAATGTACCTGAGCAGATTACTTATTTTTTTGCTGTGTAAATATCCGGACACCTTTTTTGTTACCGGTAACGATATCAACCAGGCCATCATTATTAATATCCTCGACCGTAACATGTAAGCCAAGCCCTGAGTCATTGTCAATCTCATGTTTGATCCAGGTCGGTGTTTTGCCAGGTTTGTATTCAAACCAGTATAAAACCGCAGGTTCTCTTTCTCCCGGATCTTTGCCATGATGTGCCCAATACCTTTTTCCAGTAACCAGATCAGGATTCCCGTCTCCGTTCACATCCACCAAAGCAAGCCCATGAGACTGCGAAAACGACTTATCAATTTCATGGTGCGTCCAGGTCTCTTTACCCTGATTATCTCTACCCTGCTCATGCCACCACATGCCATAATCATGCGCTGATGCACTGATCACATCATTTAAGCCATCACCATTTAAATCCATCACATACATCTGAGAACAGTCCTGCCCTAAGTCCGCCGGGTGAAAAACCCAGCCCTTATCTTTTCCATACTGCGCAGGGTTGTCTGCCGCAGGACCGCCTGCCGCAGGACCGCCTGCCGCAGGTCCGCCTGCCGGACCTTCCCACCAGCCTTCTTTCACTACCACATCTTTTCTTCCGTCACCATTGATATCACCGTACCCAATTCCATGCGTATACATGTGAGTAGATTGCTTTGGATCGGAACTAATCACATATTGTGTCCAGGTAGTGTCCCCCTTTTTAACAGGAGATTTCAGCCAGATAACCTTTTTGGCAGTCGGATCATTACAAAGTAAATCCAGCCTCCCGTCTCCATCCATATCTACAAGCATGGGCGACTCATTACCAACCGATGAATGAATGATGTGTTTTGTCCAATGACCCGGTTTATTTTTAGGATTTTCATGCCAGGTAGCGGCCTTTCCAGGCCAGTCGATCCGGATCAGGTCTATCCAGCCATCCTGATTCACATCCATCGCAAAGTCAAGAAATGAATCGCTGTAACTCCCATCATAATTAAACTTTTCAGGTTTTGCCAGTTCATGTTCTTTCCAGTCTGGTGCTTCAAACCAATATGCCCCGGATAAAACATCCTTCTTTCCGTCTTTATTGACGTCGCCCATGGCAGCACCTTCAGCAATAAATGTTTTGGTCAATTCGGTTTTTGTAAACGAAACAGATCTGCCTTTCTTTTGTTTCTGAGCATAACAGCCAATTTCTGAGAGAATTAACAAAACCAAACAGCCCGAGAAAATGATACACTTTTTATTACAGTTCATCGTCAGTATTTAATTGCAGGTTTAAGAATATAGTACCAATGTCAACTTTTTAAACAACATAAGTCCGGACAATAAACCTTATTGAACGGAACGTCCGATATTCAAAAGTATTTTGCTGATAGGTTATACCCTCACCAGTACCATATCAAAATATCTTATGACAAGTTTTCTTTCAACTGACCCAGTTTTACACCCAACACGCGAAATGCAATTTCGCTTACAACTATGTTATCTCCCTCAAAATGATAGGTTCTCTGACAATGCGTAAGCTTGTCTCCATTTGTCAGAGCGCGTGTCGAAGAACTGGATTTCAATTCGCAAAACGCCCCTATTTGTGTCCCGTCGTCCAACCTCCCATCGTTACATGCATTCAGTACATCACCTGAGCAGGGTTCATCGTGAATCTCCCAGGTCGATCTCAAATAGTTTTCATCTCTGTTTATATCGTATTGAATGACCATCAGAATGCCATTCTGATCCTCTGTTAATAATTTCATTCACCAACTCGTAGGCAACGGATTTGCAGTTTCCCAATGAAGTAATATTCAGCGATTGCCAAGGAAGTTCAGATCATATCCGAAAGCTCCGTGTGTTTGATTGATCTCATTCATGCGCTTAGTACTCGGAAAATAAAAAATGGCTACCTGACGCAGATAACCATTCTCCTAAATGTAAGCAGGTGCAAATTAACTACCGCAGGTAATTTCCATATCCAACGATCAGCACAGAAAGTATAATGATTAAAATACCTGATAAGATAGTCGTCAAGGTTTTTTTAGAGATACCTTTCCATTCTTTCAGGATCAATCCCCATGAATTGGCGACCAGAATTATAAACGCCATATGAAGGATCCACGAACTAGGCCCGTTCCCCAGCTTGCTTTCTCCCATTCCGTAAAAAAAGAATTGCAAAAACCAGGTTGTACCTGCCAGCGCTGAAAAAATATAATTGGATAGCAGTGGGGTTTTGGTATTGGTATAGTCACCAAAAGTTTTGTTCCTGGCGTTCAAAAGCATACACCATAGAAAATTGGTGGTTAGTCCGCCCAGCAGAATCACCACATAGGTCACATTGTTTTGGAACAAAAATTCACCTTCACCCGGATTAGCTGCCTTCCATAGTTCGTTGGCTTCCTCAGCCATTACTTTTCCGGCATCAATCCCAAAAGCAAAACAAGCACTTAATACCCCTGAGATAATAGCAACTGTAAGCCCCAATCCAATTTTAAATTCAGTTTTATCATCGGCAACAAATCCGTTTTTCTTAAGATCGTTGTCTTTCATGCCTCCTGCTTTCCCGCATACGATAATGCCGATCACACATACAAGCAGACCGAGTAATACCATTTGCCCCCAACTGCTGTTGACCAAATCCGAGATGGAGTCCTTCCCTGGTTGGGGCTTAAACTGATAATATATGGACGGTATAAGAGACCCGAATACAGAAGAAATCCCTAAGATGATGGAACTTCCCAGGGAGACACCAAGGTAGCGAACCCCCAGACCGTAAGTTAAACCACCAATTCCCCACAAAACCCCAAAGAAGTAGGTTAATGCAAGAATCCCTCCGTTGGTATGTGCGATTATTTCAGTAAAACCAGGAATGGTAAGGTAAGCGGCTAACGGAGGAACTATAAACCAGGAAAAAAGACCTCCTACGATCCAGTAGGATTCCCAGGCCCAGCCCTGAACTTTCTTGTAAGGAATATAAAAACTTCCGGAAGCAAAACCACCAATGAAATGAAATAAAACGCCTAAAAGAGCTTGCATGAGGTAGAGGTTATTTTTTATTCGGCCAGAAATGACCTTTTCGATAATTCAATCAAACCGTAATTTACTCATAGATAAAGATGCACGGCGTCCTGTACCGTACTGCTCATATGAATAAATTTTCCAGCTTTTAACCAATATTCCAGAGCTGACCGAATCGTTTCATGGGGTAAGTAACTGAGTACAAGTATCTACTTTTCGGGGTCCGATTATTTGTGATTTCCGGTATTATTTTTGAACTATTCCTTTTTATAGATTGACAAGCAAAGGAAGTTATTGAACCACTACCTTTTTCACCACCTTTTGCTGACCGTTTTGTAATTCCAGAATATACAAGCCTGGCAACCAGCTGGAAGTAATAATCTCTTTTTCTGTATTCGGCTGCAAATTGATCCCCGACATGATTGGCGTTCCACTCACATTCACAATACGCAGCGTAGCTTTTCGTGAAGAAATGACTTTGATATACTCCTTGGTCGGATTGGGATAAGCCTTCACATTGATTTCCAACGGAGGCTCTGTGCCGGTAATAGTCACAGGAAGTATGTTGGTAAACAAAGATAAACCTCCGCCGTTGTTGCCCACAGCGATATCCGGCTTCCCATCTCCATTGTAATCTCCCACCGCCAGCGCTAAATATCTCCCCAGAAACATGGCTGAGGGTTTTCTATTAAGCTCCACCAGCTGACTCACACGCTCAGTCCATTTCCCCCAGGCTGCTTTGTAAAAAATACGAATGTTACCGGTGTGATCAACAGTGAGCAAATCTGGCTGTCCGTCTAAATCTACATCAGTTGCCACGGCATGAGCAAATCTTCCTTCAAAACTTAGCCCTACTCCGGCAAACGCATCGCTTTCCAATTTGAAGGCAAACTGCCGGTTATTTCCTGTGTTTGTGTAAAAATGAATGTTTCCCTGTGGTTTACCTACAATCAGATCCAGATCACCATCACCGTCTGCATCATAAAAAAACGGGGAATCTCCCAATTGAGTCTCTGTTGGCATTGTTAGCAACACGGCTTCTGATACATTTAACTGAACAGCAGCACCCTTTGCTCCATTGTTTGGAATATACCTGTATTCCGGTCTCAGGGTTGAAGAAGAAGTCCCGAAAAATCCAAGGTCTGTCACTCCATCACCATTAAAATCAGCCCATTGTGGTTTGATATTATACAATCCAAAAGATGCGGCCAGATCCAGATAATTTTCAGAACTCACCTCGTAAGCAGGCTCTGATTTGGTTCCTGTGTTTGTCAATAACCAAAAACCACCTTTAAAACCAACGGTTCCCGGCATTCCACCGGTCCCGATCACCATGTCCAGATCGCCGTCACCGTCAACATCAAAAAATGAAGGTGAAGCATTTTCACCAACATCGATCATTTCATTTTGGAGGAAGTTGTTTTGGGTTAACCGGAAGTCAGGATTATCGGACGTTCCCGCATTGTGATAAAGTAAATTTGACGATTTAAAATCGACCATATTGCCGTCATTGGAAGCAACTCCAGGCGCCACAATGAGATCGTCTACACCATCGAAATCAACATCTTCCATAAATGCCGTAGGGAAAATATGGAAAGAGACCGGATCTTTGGCGGGATACGCATTATTGAAACTGTTGAACTCAGACGCCAATCCACCGGTGGCGTTATTAAGAAAAGACAAATGTTCATTACTCACATGCCCAATCACAAGATCTTTTTTGCCATCACCGTTCAGATCCCGAAGCAATATTGAATTACCCGCATGCTTTACACTACCTCCTGAAAAATCGGAGACACCGCAAGGAACATTAAATACAAAATCCTCATTTGTTCCTTTATGAAAATTTCCCCAACAGTCGCCGTTTCGTGCAAAAACGGGAGCTGTGGGTCCACCAAGGCTATCCGGAACTCCGAACTTTTCCATACTCATGTTTTGATGCAGCTCTATGAATTCACCGGCAAAGTCAAAAGTTACAATGTCAAGATCACCATCGCCGTCGATGTCCACAATGCCAGGAATATCGGGACCAGAAACCTGCAAATTAATTACTGAGCTGTAACCCTGTGTATTGATCACCTCCCTTTCCAACTTCCACGACCACACATTCCCTGTTTTGATTTGTCGGTACACCTTTATACCGAGGGAAGTACTGGTAAAAAGATCTTTCAGTCCGTCACCATTGTAATCTGCCAGAATCATCCAGTTATCCATTTTAGGAAACGCCGCTTCATATGCGGGAGCGTGCAAATAGGCCTTTTTTGCAGGATCAGGAGAAGCAATAAATGTTGTAACGCGACTATTTGTACGGTCAAAAACAACCAGATCCTCTATGTCATCATTATTCAAGTGCATTTTAAGTACTTGCGAGGCGTTGAGCCCTCCTGCCCATGGATTGAGCAACCGAATTCCTTTGGCAGACACAGTAATTGAAGAGTCGCGCTTAAACCAGGACTGCTGCCCGAAAACTGCCGTTGACAGACTTATATATACAAAGAAGAATAAACAGGAGGTATATTTCGTACGCATCGTTGAATAATAATCCGTTAATTTTGCTGATCAGTAGAATGGATTCTTAAACCTAACGAAATAAGATTCCATTTGATTGAGCTGTCGGAACAAAGTTTATGATCAGAACCGACTGCTCCTGAACGTCAGAACCAAAAAATTAAAACATTTCAGTTATTAACCTGCATATTTTCACATGTATACTCCTATTGAAACGCTATATGATATCTATTTGAATGGTGGAAAAATTTGCACCGATACACGCCAGATTGAGCCAGGATGCATATTTTTTGCTTTGAAAGGAGATAAATTTGACGGAAATAAATATGCGCTGGAAGCATTGCAAAGCGGTGCAGGTTATGCTGTTGTAGATGATACCGAACTTGGCACAAATTCCAGGTTATTGTTGGTTGAAGACGTACTGACAGCCTTGCAGGATCTGGCTCGCCATCATCGTAAAACATTCACCTTCCCTGTAATTGGGCTTACAGGTTCCAACGGAAAAACAACCACCAAAGAATTGATAGCCAAAGTATTGGGTATGAAGTTCAGTACCTATGCTACAAAAGGCAACCTCAACAACCATATTGGTGTACCGCTAACGCTACTTTCAATAGATAAAGACAAACATGAAATGGCTATTGTGGAAATGGGCGCTAATCACCAGCAAGAAATCGCTCTGCTTTGCAGCATTGCGCAACCCACACACGGACTCATCACCAACATCGGAAAAGCACATTTGGAAGGTTTTGGCGGAATACAGGGAATTGTCAAAGGCAAAGGAGAGCTTTATGATTTTTTATCCAAAAAGAAGGGAATCGTATTCGTTAATTCTAAAAACGAAACATTAATGGAAATGGTGAGCAAAAGGCGGGCTTTTGGTGAAATCGTTTTCTATTGCTCGGAATCCAGTCAGGTAAATCCGGAATTGATACAGGAAAGCCCTGTCATAATTTACAAAGGAAACAACCACCGCAGGGTTACGACGCATCTTCCGGGTCAATACAACTTCGATAACATTTGTGCAGCGCTTGCTATTGGGAAATATTTGGGTGTTTCCGACGAAGATGCACATGAAGCAATTGCAGCATACGAGCCCGACAATAATCGCTCACAGGTGGTAAAAAAGGGAAGCAATACTATCATTATGGATGCCTACAATGCAAATCCATCTTCCATGGCCGCCGCCATCGCCAATTTTGACAGGATGCAGGCTTCTAAAAAAATGCTTATTCTGGGCGACATGTTTGAGCTGGGAGATGCCGCTCCCGAAGAACACTTGTTATTGGGGCAGCAAATTGCAGCAGGAAAATTTGACATCGTTATACTGGCTGGTAATCTGATGCAGCATGCACTTGCCGCTCTTCCAAAAGCCTATTATTTCCCGGATAAATTTTCACTGCATAATTGGGTCATGGACAATCCGCAGGAGAATACATTTATTCTGATCAAAGGATCCAGGGGAATGGCATTGGAAACCATTTTACCACTGATGAAGGATTAATATTTATAATTACTTTAATTGTAAATATAATTATATAGTACAAATTTATGAATTCATAAACAAAATCTATTAATATTCATTTTTGATAGAAAAAAGTAAATCTATTCGATTTAATCAAGTCTTTCCTTTTATAGTACCATGTTAAAAATTGCCTTCAATGAGCTTGGATTGTAGATTTGCAACATTAAAAAATACAATTTATAAACTCACGAGCAATCATGGCAAATAGACTTTTATCGGTTGGATCAACGTTCCCCGAATTCAAAAAAACATCGGTAGTATCTCTGGAAAAAGGTAATGAATTTTACGATATCACTTCCGAAGATCACAAAAATGCTGAAAAATGGATGGTGATGTTCTGGTGGCCTAAAGACTTCACTTTTGTATGTCCTACCGAAATTGCTGAGTTTGGCAAAAAGGTTGACGACTTCGCAGATCGCGATACAGTTCTTATTGGTGCATCTACTGACAGTGAGTTCGTTCACCTTGCATGGCGTAAAAACCACGACGATCTTCGCGATCTTCGTTTCCCTATGCTTGCTGATACCTCTAAGTCATTGGCGGAAGAATTGGGTATTCTTGAAGCAAACGAAAAAATCGCTTACCGCGTAACATACATCGTTGATCCACAGGGAATTATTCGTTGGGTATCTGTTAACGATCTTTCTGTTGGTCGTAACGTTGACGAAGTAATCCGCGTTCTGGATGCACTTCAAACTGACGAGCTTTGCCCATGCAACTGGGTAAAAGGAGAAGCAACTTTGGCTTAGTTATTAGTCTTAAGTTCTTAGTAAACAGTTCACAGTATATCAATTGTGAATTGTTTACTAAAAATTAGGTTCCGGTTTAGGGAGAGTATAAAATTAAAAGTGTGGCCAGTTGCCTGCTTCCTATACAGTAATTACTCTAACTCCTGACCTCTCTAACTTCTTAATCAAAAAAAATGTACCCATTTGCAGCAGCAGGGAATACGAAAGATTCTCTGTATAAAGAAATAAATCTGCCCGCTGATTTTGAAAGTGTGCTGATCAACAAACTGGCGTCTTTGGATCACCGTTATCTTAAAGACCTTAAAATTAACATTGGCAACGTTCTTAAATCCCAGAACATCAACCGTAAAGAGGCGATTTTGATCGCACTTTCGGTAGCCATAAACGAAAAGAACGCAACGCTTATTTCTGCTCTTGAAGAACTGGCAGTTAATGAAGGGGCTGACGAAAAGGAAATTGCCGAGGTTAGCGCCTGCGTTTCTTTGATGAATGCGAACAACGTATTTTATCGTTTCAGGCACTTTATGGATAAAGAATTCTACAACAATGCACCAGCCGGAATCAAAATGAGCATCATGGTAAATCCTGTGCTCGGTAAAGAATTCTTTGAACTGCTAAGCCTTGTTGTTTCAGCACTTAACGGATGCGAAATGTGTGTAACTTCACATGAGCAATCGGTGTTGAACCATGGCGGAACCCAGGCAAGAATATTTGATGCAGTACGCATCGGAGCTATTTTCAAAAGCTTTACAGTTCTCGCTTAACAATTCAAAATCAATTATTAAAGGCGTGATTCCAAACGAATTACGCCTTTTTATTTTACGTTAGAAATCGTACCGAATTTTTTTAGCAAGACAATTTATCTACCACCTACACGCACAGACTATATCTTCTCTGCAATTATCGGAATAAAGCTTCCTTACAGGATAAAAAATCTAAATTCAGAGTCAAAAGCTCAAATTTAATCTACCAAACTTCACATCAATAGTTTTTCTGGTTAATTTTGCAGACATATTTAGACATTAAACTAAACTAGCAAATAATGGCAACGTCAACCGACACGTACATTCCATACAAGGTTAAAGACATTTCTCTGGCCGAATGGGGTCGTAAAGAAATCACATTAGCAGAAGCTGAAATGCCAGGTTTGATGGCGATTCGTGCTGAATACGGACCATCTCAGCCACTTGCAGGTGCGCGTGTAGCTGGTTGCCTTCACATGACGATCCAGACTGCTGTTCTGATCGAAACACTTACTGCTCTTGGTGCTGAAGTAACCTGGTCTTCATGTAATATATTCTCAACGCAGGATCACGCTGCGGCGGCAATTGCAGCAGCTGGTATTCCGGTATATGCCTGGAAAGGTATGAACGAAGAAGAATTTAACTGGTGCATTGAGCAAACACTTTTCTTCGGAGAAGACCGTAAGCCTTTGAACATGATACTTGACGACGGTGGTGACCTTACCAACATGGTTTTTGATGAATATCCTGAACTGATTGAAGGTATCAAAGGTCTTTCGGAAGAAACTACAACCGGCGTTCACCGCCTATACGAACGTTACAAAAATGGCACACTTCATTTGCCTGCTATCAATGTAAACGATTCCGTTACGAAATCTAAATTCGATAACAAATATGGTTGCCGCGAATCTCTTGTGGATTCTATCCGTCGTGCAACTGACTTAATGCTTGCTGGTAAAGTTGCGGTTGTAGCAGGTTACGGTGATGTTGGTAAAGGTTCTGCAGAGTCTTTGCGTGGCGCTGGATGCCGTGTTTTGGTTACTGAAATTGACCCGATCTGTGCGCTTCAGGCTGCTATGGACGGATTTGAAGTTGTAACAATGGACGAAGCTGCACCACGTGCTAACATTTTTGTCACTGCAACAGGAAACTATAAGATCATTACAGATCGTCACTTCCTGGCAATGCGTGACAAAGCGGTTGTATGTAACATCGGTCACTTCGATAACGAAATCGACATGGCTTGGTTAAACGGAACATACGGCGCATCAAAATCTCAGATCAAACCACAGGTTGATATTTATTCAGTTGAAGGAAAAGACATCATCGTTCTTGCAGAAGGTCGTTTGGTAAACCTTGGCTGTGCAATGGGTCACCCATCTTTTGTAATGTCCTGCTCATTCTCCAACCAGACTTTGGCTCAGATCGAACTTTGGACAAACACAGATGCTTACGAGAAAAAGGTATACGTTCTTCCAAAAGCTTTGGACGAAAAAGTTGCTGCGTTCCATCTTGCTCACGTAGGAGCGAAATTGGACATTCTTTCTGACGAGCAGGCTGCTTACATCGGCGTTACTCCTCAGGGACCATTTAAAGCAGAAACTTACAGATACTAAGAATTTCTTAGGTTCACGGGAGCGCCCGCCCCGCAAAGTAGATAAGCGGAGACGCCGCCCGGCAAAAAGCAAAGGTCGCAGAGTTTTTCTTTGCGACCTTTGCTTTTTCGTATTTTTGCTTTGCGTGAAAGTTTCACTAAGCCTCTACTCTTTTGCAACCTGAGTGGTTACATCCTGATTTCGGACAGGGAACGGAATCGTGATCCCATGCTCATCAAACTTGCTTTTTATTGCCATCATACCCGTGCTTTTAGCAGCTCCGGGGCCAGTTTTGATCTGGTCAATCCAAAACAGAACCTGAAAATCCACGCTGTTTTCTCCAAATTTGGTGAAGTTGAATTCCACCGGCCGGATGGCACTTAGAAAGTTTAAACTTTTTATCGTTTCCAGTGTCAGGTTTTCCACTTTTTTCAAATCGTCCTGATATGAAACACCGCACTCAATAGAAACTCTTCTTTCACCGGAATGTGTGAAATTCACAATTGGTTTCTGAAAAATATCCTTACTTGGTAATTCCACCATTTGCCCGGCGAAGTTATCCAACTTCACAGATCGCAACCCAATGGATTTAACCCTCCCGGTATAGCCGTTCGTTTCGATAATATCTCCAACGGCAATGGGGCGTTGTATAGCAATAAAAGCGCCCGAAATAAAGTTGGTGGTCAAATCCTGAAATGCAAAACCCAAAGCCAGGGCAAGTACTCCAGCTCCGGCCAGCAGGGAGGTAACCGTTTTATCCAGGCCCAATATCCCCAAAGCAAAAAATAACCCCACCGCAAACACGGCAATTTTAGTAATCGCAGAAATGAGGCTTACAAGCGCCACATTGTGAGATGCCTTTCCCAGTAGTTTTGAAACAAGATTACTGATGTATGATGCGGTATATCTGAAAGCGATGAGCACCAGTATCGCGATAATTACATTGGGTATGAAACCAACGCCAGCATCATACCATCTTTCCAGCTTGGTACCAATCGGGTCAATAATTTTTAAAATCTGTGTTAAGATCATCAAAGGCAAATTAAAATCTTCATCAAAAGTAACAGACAAATTTGTAAACCTGTTATGCGTCTGCCATGGTTTTAACCAAACAGAGCCGAGAATATGCATCCCGGCTCTGTTTTCATACGATGAAGTTTGTTTCTAAACTTCGCCCATCACGTACATTTCTTCCATGGTAGGCGTTGGGTTTCCTCCTTCTTTTTCCAGGGTAATTGCAAATGCAACTGCACCACTTCTGGTTTCCTTCATTCTAAGTAACTTGTTCTCAAACTCGTCGTCCAGCATTCCATTGTCCATCGGCTTTCCATCAACAATGCTCCAAAGCTGGTATTGTTTACCTGCTGGTGCGGGCGGTAGTTTCTTTACATCCAACATCACCTCATTGGTTTTTGGATCCCAAAACGCTGCTACGGAACTCTCAGGAGATTTTGGCAAACCTGCAAGGCGAATCACTTTATACCGCTGATCGCGGTACATCGCTGCCAGTTGTTGGCTATAATCCGTAGTTTTTTTCAGCTCCTGAATTTCCGAAGCCAAAGCCTCATTACTTTTTTTTGTTCCTGAAACCTCAGTAGCTGCCCAACCCGCAAACAATGCCAATAAGACCGTTGCTGCTACTGCTAATTTAGCCCAGAAAGGAGTGACCTCACGTATCTGCGTTTTACTGAACACATCTGTCACAATGGGGGCCTCCTCAGCTGTAACCGGTATTTCAACAAACTCGCCGTTTCTGATGTCTTCACTATTAGTAGTTTCTTCGTCAGAGACTTCGGCCGAATCAGTTGAATCAAAGTTCATTTGAGCGAAAATCGAATCTTTTAAAGACGCGGGTGGCGCTGTCTGGTGTTTAAGTGCATATTCTTCCAAAGCGCTTTCGGTCCTCAGCAGCTCTTCTTTTATCTCTGGATAAATGTGAGACATACACTCCACCTCCTGTTTCTCCTGTGGTGAAACAGTGCCCAATACATATTCCTCTAATATACCGGACTCTATGTAGGCTTGGATATTCATACTGCAAAGTATTGTTTTAACTCTTGTAACGCTGTCCGGATCCGCGATTTAACTGTGCCCAGAGGAATTTGCAATTCCTCTGCTATTTCCTCATGGGTGTACCCCTGGAAATAAGCCATATCGATCAGAATCTTTCGTTCCGGTCGCAGCATATTAATTATTGCTTTCATGTCTGAGCTCAGATGCTGTGCATTTTCCGCTTCATCAGGCTCATTCTGCACTATCTTTCCTTCAATATCATCCATTACAGGCTTTCTTCCTTCAACCCTTGCGGCATCAATGGCTCCGTTTCTGGCAATATTCATAATCCAGGTAAATAACCTTCCCTTCTCCGGATTATAGGATGCTATGTTCTTCCATATCTTCAGAAAAGACTCCTGCAATACATCGGCTGCACGTTCTTCGTCACGAAGCGTTTTTGAAATGATGTTAAACAAAGCACCGGAATAATGATCGTACAGAAATTCAAAAGCGGTACGCTCATTTCTTTGCAGAGCTGCCACTAATTCTTCTTCCGAATATTTTAACTTGCTGGTCGCCAAGAGTTGCTTAACGTTTAATTGTATATTTCGTAATGGCAAGCTAGCAAAATTTGCCAAGACGAAATGATTTGGAAAATAAAATATTGTACCGTTTCCATTGGTCCCCGAAAGTCCAACGAGATATTGCCCCGGTTGTGGCCTGACTCTGCTTGAAAACTTTCCCATCTTAGTGTGTTTTTAATCATATACGATGATTACACCAAAATGGATTCAAACTACATGTAGTCTGGAACTAAAAGGCGACAAATTCAGGACTCCCGCAATGCAATGATGTTACCGATACTTTATTTACGCAGTGTTTCTACTTTCCAGTAGGTAAGATATAAAAAGAAGGAAAGGAGACTCAGCAGATATATCACATTCCGCGAATCAATAAGTCCTTTCCCAAGCGCACTATACTGGGTATCCAGTGCTATCCATGAAAAAAGATCGGCTGCTGTCCCGCTGTTCCACAATTCTGAAATGGCACTAAATCCAACGTACCATATGAACCCAAGAAAGACGGCAAGAATAAAAGCGACAATTTGATTGTCATTTAGAGACGAGCACCAAAGCCCCATTGAGACAAGCACGCCGCAAAGTAGCAACAGGCCCATATACGAGCCGAAAACGGCGGCCGAATCGATGTTGCCCTGGGGATTGCCCAATTGATAAACGCTGAAATAGTATAAAAGTGTGGGAAGGATTGTGAATAGAACCAAAACCCAGTTGGCAAAAAACTTTCCAAGAATCAGATCTCTGTTTCGAAGTGGTTTGGTCAGCAGTAATTCCAGCGTTCCATTCCGGCTTTCTTCCGCCAAAGAACGCATGGTGATAGCAGGTATTAAAAATATTAACACATAAGGTGCAAGGCTAAAAAACGAGTTCATATCCGCAAAGCCGTAGTCCGGGATATTAGAATCCGGAAACACCCATACGATCAGACCTATTGCGGTCAGAAACACCGCCATCACAATATAGGCGATCAGTGAATTAAAAAAACTACCAATTTCCTTCTGAAAAATTGCTAACACCTTCTTGTCAAAAATTTAGTTTTGGGTATGCTAAAAAGAAAACTCCGGCTTATTCGAAAACCGGTTTTTCACGACGAAATATGGCTGAAACTACCAGTGATACAATGAATCCCATAAGAATTGACATAAAAACTCCACTGAAAAACATGATGCTTGGAGACATGAACTTCTGTGCCAATTCCATACTCTGATCAATTTGTGCGTCATCCATTCCCCGTTGCTCCATGTCTGTTCTCACTTTATCCACTGCCTGAGTCATGATAGAACTATCAATAAAGCGATTGTAGAAAGTACTGAATGTCGACACAAGCAATCCCATCACGGCTGACACCAGAGTTCCCAGTCCCAAACCTTCACCATAAGACATAAAACCTTTGTTCTGCTCCCTGAAATCCTTCATAGCCATCACAATGCCGGCAATCATAAAAACAAATTGCAACGAAGACAGAACAGGGTTCTGAGAAAGACCTGACACGTTGATGATGGTGGTGTAAACCATGATCACAACAGATACCAATACGCCGTATTTAAGGGCAACTCTTGCAGTAGATACTTTTTCTTCCATATCAATTCTTGTTTAGACCCTTGATCAAATTTATTTGCAAACCCTCCTGCGTTGTGATAATGCAGGTAAATCTATTATTTGTTATGGTAAATTCCGTAGTTCTGCTTTCTGAAAATAAGGGAGATAATGAGTATAGGGATAATTCCCATTACCATCTTCTTACTGATCTCATCTTTGATTACCACTGATGGCTGCATCGATTTTATATCCTGATACATTTTTAAAAACTCAGGTTCTTTAATGTTTTTGATCAACTCCACTTTACCTGCATCAAGTAATTGAAGCATTTCAGTGGTATACTGAGTGAATATACCGGGATCAACGTAGGTAATAAAAAGATAAATCAGCCAGCCATTTATAAGAGCCGCCACGCAATTAACTACATACCCGATCGTGAGCGCTTCCCACAAATGCAGAAACCCTTGCCCCACTGTTTTCCGGTAATACCAGCAGGCCCCGGCGATCATGATGATGTATATCCCGAAATCAAGGATCTTTCCAAGCGGCATAACATCCAAAGCATACAAGCCAAGAAAAAAACAAAATGCCAGCAATCCGGTTACAAGTCCGAATAACAATGAAATTTTTAAAAGAGGTTTATTAAAATAATCAATAATTGACTGCATAATTTTTAACTAAAAAACACTTCAAATCAGGACAGAATTACCCTGTTATTCAAACCACTCAAACTTATTATTGTTTGCCACTCCACGAACTTTTCCTTTTAGATTCTTGCCTAAGAAAGGTGTATTCTTCGATTTGGAATAACTTTTTTCAAAAGTCCATTCCGAGTCAGAGCTAAAGAATGTAAGATTGGCAACTCCACCTTCTTCAATCGTGCTCTCAGGAAGTCTCAGAATGCGGCGCGCCTGTGTTGTCAATTTCTCTACGATATCATCAACTGACAGACCACTATGCATTACAGACAACGAAAATGCTGTTTCCAGACCGGTTATTCCAAAATCGGCATGATCAAATTCCAGATTTTTACTCTCTTCATCATGTGGATTATGGTCAGAAACGATGGCGTCTATAGTTCCGTCGGCCAAGCCTTCCCGTAGTGCCTCCGTGTCATCAGCAGACCGGAAAGGTGGATTTACTTTCAGATTTGTATCAAAACCAATCAGATCACTGTCTGCAAACGCCAACTGATGTGCGGCTACATCACACGAAACGGGCAATCCTTTTGCTTTCGCCTCCCGTATCAGTTCCACTGCCCTTCTGGTGGAGATCAACGAAATATGCAGAATAGGCTTTTCAGCTGAATACGTACTATTTTCAAGTGCATACTCCAATAACTTTAAATCCCTGTGTAACATCATTTCCTCGGCAAGAGCAGGAATTCCTTTCATACCGATTAGCGTACTGGTTACACCTTCATGCATTTGTCCATATAAGGTAAGCTGCCTGTCCTCCGGACGATTCATAAGCAATGCTTCCAAAGGACGCAGATATAGAATCGTTTTAAGAAAAAGATCCGAATTCTGAACGGCATGCTCACCATCTGTAAAAGCAATGGCTCCTGCCTGGTGCAGGTCAATCATTTCGGTAAAGTCAACTCCTTCGGTTTTTTTGGTAACCGCAGCTGCAACATGCAGATTAACTAGTCCTCCCCTTCCCGATTGCTTGATGTAATTTAGCGTGTCTTTGCTATGTACCACAGGCTCCGAATTCGGCAACAGGACGATCTCCGTAAATCCTCCGTGTGAGGCTGCCGCCCGAACCGAAATTAAATCTTCTTTATGTTCGAATCCGGGATCCCGGGAAGCTACGCGCATGTCGACCCAACCCGGTGATACACTCAGCCCGTTACCATCGATTGTTTCAATCCCGGTAGCATTGATGTCATTCCCAACTTGTTTTATTATTCCATCCTCAATAAAAAGATCGAGAACCTGACCATTCACAGGCGAAATTTTATCTACGATCCGGACAGAGCGAACAATTACCTTCATAATATTTTACAAAATCCCCAAGCGAGTCAGTTTGAAGTTAACAGTTGTTAGTAAACCGCTCGTATTAATTGATTTATAACTATTTAATTCCTTTTATTTTCAAAGATAGGCTTGAAGTCAGCTAAAAGGAACCTGTTTACTTTTCACTTTTAACTTACATCATTTTGGTAGCTTATCTGTGTTGCAAAAAAAAAGCTCCCTTCGGAGCTTAAGGCTTGTTATCAGGCGCCTATAAATGTCTGATATTCTTCTGCTGAGAGAAGGCCATCAGTATCACCTGGATTTGCCAAACTAATCTTAACCATCCAGCCATTTCCGTAAGGATCGGAATTTACCAATTCGGGTTCACCGTCCAATGCATCGTTTACTTCAAGCACGGTTCCTGCTACTGGTATGAACAAGTCTGACACCGTTTTCACAGCCTCAACCGAACCGAATACTTCCCCTTTTTCCAGCGCATCTCCCACCGTATTGATATCTACATAAACAATATCGCCTAGTTCCTGTTGCGCATGATCCGTAACGCCGATGAATGCGACGTCGCCTTCAATCCGGATCCATTCGTGATCTTCCGTGTATTTCAGTTCAGATGGGAAATTCATAATGTATTTTGTATAAGTTTTGGGAAGTCTTTATATCCACAAATTACAGGATGTAGACTGTATTTTCCAAATAGAAATTTTATTCAGCCAGATTGAATTTGATCTGAACTCCTCCTGATGAACTCGCCCGGTAGAAAGTGTTGGAGACCAAAGGATCGTTGAACGTTCTGTCAAAATAGAATTGAAGACTCAACCTGTTGTTAACCATGTAATTGACCGTTGGCCGCAATTGAAAATTGATATTACCTGCAATTGGCGTGTTTTCACTTACATTTGTGACAACTCCATCCACAACAACTTCTTTTCCCAGCTTCCTTTGAATGGCTCTTGTGTCCCGGAATGTCATTCCAAGCTGCATGGTCAGATCATTCTTAAGTTTTTTCTTAACTCCGTTAATCTTAAACGGCAACGGAACATTGTTTTTGGTAAAGCCAATGTTCACTGTTACGTCCTGATTAAACAGCTCGGCAACCTGGGCGTTGGAGAGGTTCAATGCTACACTTCTGTCTCGGTTGTATTCAAATCGAGCAGTGATCTTGCCAATCGTTCTGAACTCTACACCCATCAATGGCTGGAATCTTTCGGCCATCGTAATCGTGCTCATAGAGAATACAGGCGTAAACTGACCTATCTGTTCAGTGATACCTAAGTTCTGACGTGCTGAGAGCGGGTAACCGTTAACTGCCAGATTCACGAAAGTTTCATCAAATCCCTGGTTAGAAGTAAAATTACCTACACTATAATTTGAATAGTATTTATGGCGAAGCGTAAACGAGCTGAACAATCTCTTGAAACCAGGGAGATTCGCCAAACCGCTGTATGTCACATCCCAGTTTGGCATCGGGAATTTCAGGAAGGGATTTACCCTCACTTTGCTTGGATCCGATACTCCCTTACCCGAATATGCCGAGAAGAAAGATGCCATCAGCACATCCTGAGATGTGTTGTTATACAAAGTCTTGTCCTCTCCAACCGCCGGATTTCTCTCATTTAATATGTTGATTATTTCGTTTCTGTAATTGTTGAAACGATCAAATACCTCCGAGGAATTATCCCTGTTCACTTTCGCAAAAGCGGTTCTGAAAGACCAGAACGACATGCTGAACTGTCCGTTTCGTAAAGGACTTTGAGATATAAAATCGGTCGAATCTGTTGGACGATAAAATTCCTGATAGGCGTCCTGCCTCGTGAGACGAACGTCAATGATCATTCGGAAATCTTTGAATGGTTCCAATGTTGTATTGGCAGAGAAATTCTTGGCAACGGTCATCTGGAAAGGCTGGTTTTGATCCTGACTTCTCGTGACCCAACCTTTGGAAGCAGCCATTTTCTGGAAGTTCCGGTCCTGCTCACCCATTACAAAACGCAAACCCGGAGCTTTGGTATTGTCAATTCCAAAATACTGCGGAGCGCGTAAATATCCTGGCAGCGACGTGGTTTCTAATAAAGAATAATTGAAGTTGATACCTCTTACCGTCATCAACATCCGGGTAATATTTTTGAGAACATTGGTGGATCTCACATCAATTTCTTCCATGTCACCGGGGCTTCTTGCAAAGTTTTTACGTGCAGCTGACGGCGTATTGGCGAATTTCAGATATTTCAATTTGTTATACAGCAGTACGAAATCCACCTTGCCACTCACACCTCGCTCACGACTGTTGCGTATCACATCACCAAACAATTGATCATTTGCGTCTTTAAGACCATATGCATTTGCCTGATATTGGAAACCGACAGTATGTTTGTAATCGGCGCTCATCCAGTCGGTAAGCGGTATTTTGTCAAGAGGTAGACGATATGTAAGACCGATCCGCTGATCAAAGTTCTTGATACGTCCCAGTTTTTTAAAATTGGACCATAACGAATCTTTTTTCTCCTGCGTATCAATATCACCCATAGGCTCATCTATAACCGAATTGGCTGATGAATTATAAGACAGGGTCATATTTTTAGTCAGGTTCCAGTTCAGATCGTAGTAACGGTTAAACCAGAAATACTTTTCATACATGGGCTGCACGCCTTCTGTGGTTCTATCCGCATTTCTGAGCTGTGTTTTAAGGAATCGCCTGTCCACATCCGCCCGTATTGATACCATATTCGGAAGCAAAGTGACGTTAAAGTCCCGGATTAACTCCGTCCAGCGATTTTTGGCTTCATACTTTTTGAAAGGCTCAAACGCCTTGGGCTGGCTACTGTAAACATAAGCAATACCGCCCTTGTACATGCGCTGTGCATATTGCTGCGTCAGAATATTCCTTCGATTGTCGTCACTATAGGCATAAGTGAACGACAAGTTCTCGAAATCGTAAAAGTGATTTTTAGCGCCCGGTTTCGTCTTGGTCTTTCTTACATTTGAGAAGTTAATCCCACGTTTTACCGCATTATCTTCCACCATTCGCCTGTATCCGTCACGTTCTTCGGAAGTACGAAGATTGTCCAGCGAGGTTGTCAATTCCGTATCGGGATCCAGCGGATCAAAATGTGGTTTGATATTTCTACGGTCGTAGCTCAGGAAAACCGGAATAACAAATCCCCAACTCTGTGGCAACAATTTATCAAGTGCAATGTTTGAAGAAAACCCATATTCCGTAGTGAAATTACGGGAACGTTCGCCGATTCGCTGCTGCACACTTCCAAAGCCAAATGTTTCCAGCCTGCCGGAAGCAGTTACGGTTGCAAAATCCGCAAGTTTGGCGTTCAGCTGTGCAATGGCGGCCATCCCACCCGTTTCATCAAAGCCCTCCACGTGCATTTCATTCACCCATATACAAAAGGCTTTGGAACGTTCATCTTCCGACTTTGGATTCCGCATTCCTATCATCATCACCCGCACCGAACTGAGATCAGGATTTCCAACAACAGTAATGTTATAGCGACCATCTATTGACTTGCCTATAAATGGTTGCCCGCTTTTTCTTCCGCCACCTTCTCTGTTTCTCAAAGCCTTGGCATTGATCAGATCCGCAATGGCAATATTTAACTCATTCTCTACCGGCCATATTTCTCCTTTATCCGTGGCAGATGGTAAAGTAGATCTAAGCTCAGAAATATCAATCTCGTAGTAATTCTGAGTAACGTCAGTTCCAATCCGTAAAAATGCGCCAACTTGTTTGTTTTCATCCTGCTCACTGTGCATATGGACATACATACGCAGACGCTTTCTGAATTGCAGATCAAGGTTTACATTTTTGAAAACAGCACGGGAATCGCCATCACGAAGATCAGAAACACATAAGCTCATCGATTGCTCATTCAGCAACAACGGAGGTCGTTGGGTAGCATCCTGATCTCTAATCCAACCCGGAGGGATATCATATTTGTATTTGTTTTTGTCTCCTTCATTTGGCTGTCCATTCTCATCAAGACTAACAGTCCCAACAACGAATTTTGCATCATAAGGCTCAGGCACTTCCTGTAAGCCACCCGCTGCAAGATTGTTGGTGTATTTGCGGTACTGCTGCCCAACCATTTGAAGCTGCGCGAAACGAAGCACTACCGGCTGTTGAAAATCGGTGAGGTACATCCGCATAAACCGGATCGACTTGAAGCCGTTCATGCCACCTACTTGTCCCGAAAATTCTTTGATTGGAACCCGGAATAAGTACCAGCTTTGTCCATCCTTGGTATTCACTGTTTTGTCAACAATAAATCCTTTACCTACTTCCAGCTGACCTGGTTTCAGGTCAATCTCATATTTGTAATAAGCCTCGTTGTCGTTGATCGTGTTGTCTACGTTCATGTCCTCTCCATCGGGGATGTTGGTCGAAGCAGGTGTAACGGTAGTAGCTCTGCCCTGGCTTTCAGGAGAGTTATTCTCCATACCCATGTAGTTTTTATAACGTTCAATCACCTTGGCATTGTTGTCGTCAAAATCTTGACCCAGGAAAAAAGAAAAATCATCTCCTGACGGATCCTCACTAAATCTTTCTCTTACACCTTGTGGTAATGCATCCAGATATTTTTTAAAAAATATACGTTCTTCTTCATTGTTCATCCCGTCCAGACCTACATCCTGGCGTTGGCGCGCACCGGGCTCATTGCTAAATGCGTTGATCAGATACTGCGACTTTGTAACATATCCCCAAGCTGTGGAATCTACATTATCACCCACGATTTTAGGACCAATAGGAAGGCCGTTTTCAAAATTGTAACGCTCGTCAGGGATAACGTCTTCAGAAATATCGCCGAGGTTAAATACCAGCTTGCCACCTGTTGTGTTATTAACACCTGTATTTTCGTTCTGTGCATTTTTACTTCCATCGCGAACAACTCCATTGGGACCGGATATAAAAGGATCCAATATCCAAAATTCAATACTTTCTATATTGGCATTATCAAAATCGTTATCGGATGTAATTGCCCGGCTAATTCCTCCAAAATTCTGTCTCGGCATTTTAAGACGCCCTTCATTAGTCAGGTCTGTATTGTAATTATACATTCCCCTCTCGGAAGGGAAATATGCAATGTCCAGTAGGTTTTGCGGATAGGTAACCATTCCTGCAATAGAACGGTTTGGAAATATCTGATTTGGCAGGTATAGTTTTTCGTAATAATTACTATCCGCAGAAGTGATGTTTGTCGGGATCTGATAGCCGCCGCCAAGGCCGTCCAAACCTCCGAAAATATTATCAACCGTATATGCCGATATTTTAGCACGTTTGTATCCGTAGGAAAGCTCTTTTGATGTACCAGTCCTGAACTCTTCAGGCACAGCACCGAGTCTCCATTTTTGAGGCTGACGCGCCAGATCGTATACAGTTCGTGTTGCTTCAAAGTCGTCGACAAGTGAACGGTTGTTCACGTCTTTTGAAACGCCGGGAAACAGCTTGGCAAATTCTGCTTTGAACTGGATGCTGGACATTTCCTTCGTTTGAAGAAATGGCAGTTTGTCAAGCATCTTCGTCAGGAATGGAACATCCTTACGAACGTTTATATCAAAGCCGATCATCGTATTGTTAACCGGTTCATTGCCAATAGATACCCTCGAAAGAAATCCGGCAGGACGCTCTCTGTATTTCATGGCTGTAAAACCAATACTCATATCGCGATTTACAAGGTAATCCAAGCGAGTCCCAAGTAACGAACGTATCTGATTGTTGAACATGTCAGGCCTTTCATACTCAATCACAATCTCGCGACCCGAGTTCATAACACCCTGGTTTAGAATCCTTACACGGCCGATCTGTGCTTCTACGATGTAATCCGAGCCGGGTGATAAAGGCACACCACCTGAAGTAACTGTTACCGAAGTTTCAACTACACCAAATGGCAGCTGCACTTCTGCTCCTTCGCTGGATTGATAAGAACCTTTGATGAAGAATTTGTTTCTCTCCGTCACCAATGAGGCATCAATCATAGTGGTGCGGTACAGCTCATTAAAAACATACTTGCTTCTTGCCGCCTCATTACCAGCAGAAAACTTGCCCGCCAGATTTGAACCGAAAGGTTCCAGCACCGGGAAGAAGATTCTACCGGTTTTACTGTCTATGGTAATTCCTTCAACATAGTCGAAGTTACCATCTGGCTGAAGATCGTTCACGGGATTAAGCCTGTCGAGCCCCATCAGTTTGATCAGAGGGATATTGGCAATTTCACTGTCCTGAAGTTGGGGATTATCCATCCCGGTGAGGTCATCCTTGTATATGACACGCAACTGAAATCCCTGACGATCGATCTGGCTCGTTCCTAATGAATATACGTTTTTCATCATCAGGTTCCACATCGGCAGGTTCGTATTGTTCCTGATGGTAGACGATTTCAAAAGTTTCAGTACAATTACTTCATCCTCTGTCTTATCCTGATAATCTTCTGTAAGCTCTCCTACTTTAAATGAGCGCCCGTTAAGTGTATATTCATAAGCAACTGCCAAAACCTCATCGTTACGAAGCGTTGTAGTAAGTGATATGAAACCAAGCTGCGGATGAAATACATAGTCACGGTCAGCAACGAGCTTTTTCGCACCTCTCAATAACTCATAATCGCTGGATTTCTCCAAACCAAAAGTTCCGAATAATACAGAATTTGTATTATCTACCTGGCGAAATGCACCATTTCTCTGAAGATTACCAAATAGACCATTCGCTCCGTTTGCCGCCGCCGAGCTACCAACAATAGGCTGCAAATTAGGATTTCCACTTTTATAAGGAGCAGGTTCTCCCAGATCAGCAAAACCAACCACATTCCTAAGTGACTCGGTGGTTGTTGTCCGGTTCGTCACGTATACTTCCATTCTCGTAATGGTTACTCCGGAAGTAATTGTAGGCGTATTTGTCAGCGACTTTTCATATATGTTTCTAAAATACTGTGAGAGAAAGAAGTTCCTGTTCTCGTCATATGCATCCGCCCTGATCTCAAATTCTCTTCCTTGTGCACCACCGCGCAACACAATCCGCTCCTTGCTCGACTTTTGCTGCGACGCCACAAATGTCGCTTTCAGTCTCCCAAACTGAAAATCGGTCTTCAAACCAAACAGGTTCTGCACGCCCGGAATCAATTGACTGTTAATGGCCCAATTGATGTTACCGGCTTCGATTTTCTTAATGAAACTTTCCTCCGGATTTTTATAGTTCAGTTTGATCGCATTCTCAAAATTGAAATTAGCCTTGGTATCGAAGTTGGTTTGAAAACCCAACATATCACCAAGTCTGGCATCAAAGTTGATATTAATCTGCTCGTTGAAAATGAACTGGGTATTTCTTCTCTGGCGAATCGGGATAGTAGGATTATCCAGAAACTGGTGCATTACTCCAAGATCCAGGGATACGAAACCAGTTGGCTTAAAATTCAGAAAATCGTCACCCAATAGTTTTGATAACGCGGGAGGTACATCAAGCTTTGGCAGCAGACCTCTCGCCCCCATGGCTCCCTGCCCATCCTGACGGCTCGAATATTCTTTCAATAAGCTCCTGAATGCACGTCCTTCCTGCACTTTATCATATTGCTGCAAATCCATTCCCTCAGGCGCACGGTAGTCCAGCGTTCCTGACGGAGTCTGAATTTGTTCTGTAACAGCTACTTTACCGGTACTGTCCAGCAAAATTTCAGTTTTGATATTTGCAGGATCACGCAGGTAAAATGCAGATTTTGGCCGGGGTTGTACAAGTCTGTTGGAATAATAATCCTTCCAGCGCATAACGAACTGGCTTCCGGACTTATTGACGTTATTTTTGGAAGAATCCTCCGGTAGCGTATCGGCCAGCATTACCAGCTCTGGCTGGGGACCACTGTAGACATCGTTCTCCACTGAAACGGACGCAAGCAACGCCGCACAGGTTGATATAGTTAACGCCTTAAAAAGTAGAGAGTAAATTGTTGACGACAAGGCTAATATCCGTATTTAGAGAAGGTTAGTACTGCGATCCGTTTCAGCATTTCAATTGAATGGTTCAGGTTTTCCACAGGTCATAAAGTAACAGCTATTTCTATCAGGCTCAACGTAGTGCTAGCTTTATCAGTTGCTCCACGCTCATTTCGTGCCCTTCCCTTTTCAGGATCACATCCAGACTCTTTTCTGCTGTTGCTTTTGGAATACCCAAAGTGACCAGCGCCGCCAAAGCTTCATTTTTAAGTGAATTGGATTGGTTCATAACAGGTTTACTGTCTGCAATACCGCCCCATTCTTCCTTCCGAATTTTATCCTTTAATTCGAGGATAACCCGTTGTGCTGTTTTGGATCCTATTCCTTTTATCGACTGTATCAATCGTATATCCTCATCTACAATGCCCTGTCGGATCTCATTTGAAGAAAGCGAGGAAAGCATCACCAAAGCGGTAGCCGGCCCCACGCCGGAGATTCCGATTAAATCCAGAAAAAGTTTCTTTTCGTCCGTTGCCCAGAATCCATAGAGAATATGAGCATCTTCACGAATATTGAGGTAGGTTACGAGCTTGCACCGGGCACCACTTTCAGGCATTGCGGTATAAGTTTGCAAGGATATCCGGATCTCATACCCAACTCCGTTAACGTCAATAATTGTATAAGCAGGATCTTTGTAACTAACCGTCCCGTTAACGTAAGCGATCATAAATAAAGTATGTGTATTAAACTCAACTGCTAACTTGATATGATCAATTTCTGACCAGGTTTGATTTCATTTCCTCTGATTTTATTTGCCTTTTTGAGGTGATCAAGAGGCAGGCCGTAACGCTGCGAAATTGTCCACAGTGTATCTCCCTGCTGAACGGTGTGGTAACGCATTTTCAGCTTCCTCGTTTTCTCGTATTCCTTTTCAGGCTTTGCGGCAGCAACCACAGCAATTTTGGCCGCCGACGGAACTACTTCTTTCACTTCCTTCATGATCACCAAGTGCTGGCCTCTCATGATATTACTTCTCCGTAACCGGTTCCATTGTTTCAATTGTGAAACAGAAACTCGGTATTTTTTGGAGATGGATAAAAGCGTCTCTCCTCTTCTTACCGTGTGAGAAGTTCTCTTCGTTCTTTTCACAGTGGTTGGAGTAGCCTCATCGGCTTCCTCCTCATATTCGTCGTTCTGTCCGGTGCTGGCAAAAGCGTAAGGAAAAGCTTTGTTTTGCCCTAAAGAATCATTGCGTGTACTGTCCGCAACAGCCAACATGCTATTGACAGGCAAAAGTTTACGTGTACACGAATCCATAATCATTGAGCGATTACTTACCAGGTAAGTATACTTTACACTCGGCACCCGTAATACAAAATCCCGCGTCTTATCAGGAAGCAGATTCTTCGTAATGGAAGGGTTCAGCTTTCCCAGTTCCTGAAAATCTATTCCGGCATTGTCACAAAACGCAACCAGATCAATGTAACCGTTTATATGAATTGTATCATTGGGTATCTGGTATTCAGGATTTTCTGCATAAATACCGTGATCATTTCCATAATTCATCATATAGTTCATCGCCACGTATTGCGGAACATAAGACCTGGTTTCTCTTGGCAATGCATTGTAAATAGTCCAGAATGTAGTACCTCTTGATCGGCGCATCGCCCTCTTAATATTTCCCGGACCCGTGTTATAAGAAGCAAGCGCAAGCTCCCAGTCACCAAAGATGTTATACAATTGTTTCAAATATCTGCAAGCTGCCTCAGTGGCCTTTACAGGTTCAAAACGCTCATCAATGTAGCTATCCTGATACAAACCAAATTCTCTTCCTGTTGCAGGCATGAATTGCCACAACCCGCCTGCGCGAGCATGTGAAATAACCTTGGGATTCAATCCCGACTCAATCATGGAAAGGTATTTTAGTTCAGCTGGCAAGCCGTGCTTCTGAAGTGTTTTTTCGAATAAAGGAAAAAACAAAGGCATTTTCTCCATCATGGATTTGGTGAAGCTCGCCTTTTTGTAAATGAAATACTCCACAAAATCGTGTGAGGACTTGTGGTATGTAAGTGGAATGGACTTTTCCAGCTTCGCAAATCGCTCCCGAAGCAGCTTCTCCGGAACAGCCGGATTAGCACTGAATTCTTCAATTGCAGGTAAATTGTAAAACAGAGAATCAAGCTGTTCAGTCCCTACCACTGTATCTGCCTGCGCAACTTGCGGCAAAACAAAAACTGCCCCGTTGGCCAGTTGCGATACATTACACAATCCCATACACATGGCTCCCAGCCACAATACTCTTCTAGAAATCTTCATCAATAACTTTTTTGAAGGTTAATCAATTCCCGGTTTTCAATGGCTCTAGTTTGCTGTAAAAGGCGCAGACATAAATCCTATTATATAATTTTCAGCTTTTTGAAAATTAGCCTGCTGAATCAGATAATCTTAAACAATTTTAATTACTGACCTCATTTTGTGCCGAAATGCTTTATTTCTGGCACGATTTTTTACTCTCAACATGTGTAGAACTCTGACATTTGTAAGCCAGAAGTTCAAAAAAATTATCTGGCAGATGCCGTTAGTTTACTCTCTTTTGTTAAGCCCGACAGATAGCTGGTAAAAGAAAGCATCTTTCCCTCCTCAAACGAAGACGCCATCACCTGTAAACCTATGGGCATTTCATTTTCATCTACACCATTCGGAATAGAAATTGCCGGATATCCAACCACATTAGCATGAACAGTAAATATATCTGCAAGATACATCTGCAATGGATCTTCCGACTTTTCTCCCAAATTGAACGCGGTTGTTGGTGTTACGGGTGAAATAAAGAAATCAAATTGTTCGAAAAACCTACTTGTTTCTTCCCGCACCAATCTTCTAACGCGTTGCGCCTTGGTATAGTATGCGTCATAGTAATTTGCACTCAATACAAATGTTCCAAGCAAAATTCTCTTGCGGACCTCGTCTCCAAAACCCTCAGTGCGGGATTTTTTATACATCGATTCCAGATCCACACTTTCACCAGAACGATGACCATACCTGACTCCGTCAAAACGAGACAAGTTTGAGCTGGCTTCTGCTGTTGTTAATATATAATAGGTTGGTAAAAGGTATTCAAGAAGAGACATTTCAACAGGTTCCACTTCATGCCCCTCATCCCTTAAGCGATTTAAAACTTCAAGCGTATTACTTCTGATTTCAGGAGCAATCGAATCGCTCTCCAACGTCTCTTTGATATAGCCCACCCTGGCTTTGCCATTCCACGCAGGTAATTTGCTGTAAGCAGGAACGGGTTTTTCTGAAACTGTGCTGTCAAAACCATCTGCTCCAGCTATAATTTCCAGAATAAGAGCGGCGTCTTCAACACTCTTAGTAATTGGCCCTACGCAATCAAAAGAAGAAGCATAAGCAATTAATCCCCAGCGGGATACCCGACCATAACTTGGTTTCAACCCAACTACGCCGCAGAAAGCAGCCGGCTGCCTCACCGAGCCTCCGGTATCACTACCAATAGAGGCGTGGCACAAACCTGCCTGGACTGCAACAGCAGATCCACCCGAAGAACCACCAGGAACTTTGGAATGATCAGCTGCATTGAGAACAGGTCCCAGAGAAGAATTTTCATTGGAAGAACCCATGGCGAACTCATCGCAATTCTGACGACCGATCACAATGGCATCCTCATCCAGCAAGCGTTGAACCGAGGTAGCGGTATACGGAGCCTTGTAGGAATTCAGTATCTGACTGCCAGCCTGCAAACCATGTCCCTTGTGAGATAAAACATCTTTCAGGCCAATAACCAAACCTGCCAAACGCCCTGCAGTTCCGTTCTTTATTTTTTCATCTACACGAATCGCCGACTCTTTCGCTTCTTCCGCGTAAACATCGACAAAGGCATTGAGATGAGCCTGAGAAGAAATACGATCCAGATAATGATCTACCAACTGCACGCACGTTAGAACTCGTTCACGCAAATCACCCTGAATTTCCGTCAGCGTCAGATACTCTTTCAATGTATATATTTTTGTGGGGTTACAAATAAAGAATCAGAGCCAATAAGTTAACACTTAACGGCTCTGCCAATATTATTACAATAAAGAAACGGAAGATTATTTAGGATCCTCCATGCTTTTTTCGATGTTCTCTTTAACGTCCTTGGTAGCATTTTTAAACTCGTTGATACCTTGGCCCAAACCACGCATCAGCTCAGGAATTTTCTTTGCACCAAAGAATAGTAAAACGAATAATGCAACCAAAAATATCTCCTGACCACCCAATCCCATAAATGCCAAAACGGTTACTGATTCCATATCTAGTTTATTTTTTATGATTACAAAAATACTTATTCTTTTTTTAAGACCGAAGGAATACGGCTACTTTATCCTATATTAATTGTTTTTTTACTCTTCTCCCATTCACTGAATTTGGCTATGTCGCCACTCAGGCTTTTGAACAGCCAGATCACCAGTGCCACATCATCAGTGATACCTATTACAGGCAGAAAATCAGGTATAATATCGATTGGCGAAACGAAATAAATCAGAACTGCAACAATTGATACTAGACTTTTCCAGGGAAGGGACTTATACTCACCGGAAGCACATGCCCGGATCATTCTGATCAGCAACCCAACGCTGTTCTGAAATTCGGCCATATTACCTGCGAATCCCACAGTATTCAGTTTTCCCATGGCCTGCTTTGCCAGGTCGAACAATTTTGCTGTATTTCCGGCATACTTACCCGCCTTTCCGGTAGCCTTTTTAAAAAAAACTGACTTCAAAATTTTTGTTAACAATGACTCATTATTCATCTTCAAAAAGAAAAAGTGGTTAGTTTCGGCAATATAACTATCTAATTACGCAAAAAATTGCATGTTGGATTGAGACGTATTACTTTTCCGTCTAAAAATAAAATTCTTTATGGTTTTAATAGAATATGTACCCTATTTTTAGGACATTATTTGAAACCATTAACTTCTTAACATTAAATACATTATTTATGAAGATTACCGTTGTAGGAGCCGGAGCAGTGGGAGCAACCACCGCAGATAATATTATTCGCCGCGAACTGGCAGAAGAGGTAGTGTTACTGGATATTAAGGAAGGAGTTAGTGAAGGCAAAGCACTTGACATGTACCAGACAGCAGCCTTGCTTGGCTTTAACACAAAACCAATCGGCTCAACAAATGACTACGAAAAAACAAAAGGATCGGATGTAGTGGTAATCACCTCAGGCCTTCCCCGCAAACCAGGCATGACCCGTGAGGAACTGATAGGAATCAATGCAGGCATCGTGAAGGGTGTTACTGAAAATATTCTTAAATATTCGCCAAAGGCGATCATTATCGTGGTTTCCAATCCAATGGACACCATGACCTACCTTGCACTGAAAGAATCAGGGATACCTAAAAAACGCCTGATCGGTATGGGTGGAGCTCTCGACAGCGCACGCTTCAAAACCTACCTTGCTCTGGAAATGGATGTTTCGCCATTAGATATTCATGGGATGGTAATTGGCGGACATGGAGATACAACCATGATTCCACTCACACGTCTTGCCACATACAATGGGATCCCTGTAAGCCGATTCCTTTCTTCTGAAAAACTGGAAAAAGTTGCTGCCGACACCATGGTGGGCGGAGCAACACTTACCAAATTGATAGGAACATCAGCATGGTACGCACCAGGAGCAGCCACCCTTCTACTGGTGGAAAGCATTGTCCGCAACCAGAAGCGTATTGTTCCTTGCAGCGTTTACCTCAATGGAGAATATGGCCAAAAAGACATCTGTATGGGTGTACCCGTTGTATTGGGACGCAACGGTTGGGAGAAAATCATTAACCTTCGCCTGAGTGATGCTGAAAAAGCAGCATTCGAAAAATCTGCGGAAGCGGTAAGGTCCATGAATGGCGCGTTGAACTTGTAGTACAATATCTTTTTTTTAAAAGCCGGCTCCAAACAAGAGCCGGCTTTCTTACTTAAGAAGCATTCCGTTCACACCTGTAAACATACGCTTCAGCACACGTCAAGCCAACAATCAAATCTTAGAAAAGTTATTTTTTATTTTTAAAATAAATTAATAACTCCAGACATCCAGCCTGCATTCTTCTTATCCTATAATTTTAGTAGAAAAATTATATATGGCATTTATCGAAAAAATCAATTGATAATTTTAATTTATTTTTGGTCAATACAATTTTATTCTCCTACTTGCACGCTTCAAAATATTTTTGAAGAAAATTGTCACTTTTGAATCCACTTCATCAATCTAAAAACCAAATTTAAATTATGAGAAAATTACTAATTCTACTAGTCACCACTTTCCTGTCCGGTGCGGCTATAGCACAAGGAATAAAAGGAAAGGTTACTGATAGCAAGACCGGCGTTGGCCTTCCCGGAGTAACAATATTAATACAGGGTACTAATACCGGAACCGCTACTGAAGCAGATGGGAATTACACACTGAACATCGCTGACGGGACTTACAAAATGAATGTCAGTTTCATAGGCTTCACAACCCAAACTGTTGATGTGAAGGTTGCCGGAACAACGGAAGTGAATGTAGCTCTTTCGGAAGGGACCTCAACACTGGATGAAATCGTGGTAACAGGATCAAGAGCTGGTGGTCGCGTCAATACGGAAAGCCCGGTGCCTGTTGATGTAATTAATCTTGCTCAAATGAGCACACAGGTACCTCAAAACAACCTCAATCAGATTATGAACGTGGTGGCTCCATCATTTACTTCCAACACCTCAACGGTTGCAGACGGAACTGACCATATTGACCCTGCACAATTACGTGGGCTGGGGCCGGATCAGGTATTGGTTTTGCTAAACGGTAAAAGAAGACATACCTCTTCATTGGTGAATGTAAATGGTACACCCGGGCGCGGATCAGTTGGCACAGACTTAAATGCAATTCCTGCCTATGCAATTGAAAAAATCGAAGTCTTACGTGATGGCGCCTCAGCACAATATGGCTCAGATGCAATCGCAGGTGTTATTAATGTTAAAATGAAGGAGGCCACGGGCAAATTAAATATGTCTCTGTACAGTGGCGCAAATTTCTCGCAAGGATCTAACGACCACACTGGTGGTGTCGACGGAGGCAACCTTCAAATTGATGCAAATTACGGTATCAGACTTGGTCAGAAAGGGTTTATCAATTTCACAGGCTCGGCCTTAACAAGAAAACCTACTCAACGTGCAGACTTTGCTACAGGTAGTATTTTTAATGCTTATAACGCAATTGAATACCGTGTTCAGCAAAATGGCGGAAACGTAGGTAATTTGGTAAACGACATTTCGGCCATCAAACAAGGTGCCCTGGGCGTGAGCTATCTGGATGCTGCTACACAATCTTCGATTGCTGCTTCCACTTCAATCAGCGATCTGCAAAAAGTACTAGGCGCAGATGTGACCGACAACGAGCTATCATACAGAGGGCTGGAAAGAAGAGATTTCAATATGCGCATCGGACAGTCTCAGTTGAAAAGTATTCAGCTTTTCGCGAACATGGCTATTCCAATAAACGAAAATCATGAATTTTATGCTTTCGGCGGATATGGCAAAAGAAAAGGGAATGCAGCAGGTTTTTATAGAAGACCAAATCAGGCACGTACCTACACAGGGATATTTATCAATGGCTTTTTACCTGAAATCCACTCAGATGTGATCGACGCATCCGCAGCAGCTGGTGTCAGAGGTAAATTGGGACAGTTCAACTACGATCTGAGTAATACATTTGGCTCAAATACATTCAATTATGGTGTAGAAAATACAGTTAACACCACCATGCTAAGTAATTCTCCTACCGTTTTTAAAGCTGGTGGCCTTAATTTTAAACAAAACACCATTAACCTTGACCTTAGCCGTAAATTTGATGTGCTTTCAGGTCTAAACCTTGCGTTTGGAGCGGAGGGGCGTTTCGAATCATACCGCATTAAGGCAGGTGATGAAAATTCATACGGAAGATACGATGTGAGTGGAAAACCAATTGATATTAACAATTTAACTGGTGTAGCCCCAACCGATTTTTTCGGAAACGGTCGCCCAGGCGGAGCGCAAGTTTTTCCAGGGTTTAGACCGATCAATGAATCAGAAACCCAAGATGCAAACCGTCAGAGTGTTGCTGTATATGTTGACACAGAATTAGATGTAACAGACAAATGGCTTCTTGGAGGTGCGGTGCGTTTTGAAAATTATTCGGATTTCGGAAGTACCACCAATTTCAAATTGGCAACCCGTTACAAACTGACGGACAATATCAATCTCCGCGCAGCAGCATCAACGGGTTTCCGTGCGCCTTCTCTGGCTCAAATCTACTTTAACTCAACATCAACTCAGTTTGTAGGTGGCGTTCCTTTTGAAGTAGGTACATTTAGCAACGCATCAGATGCTGCTAATGCTTTAGGTATTCCTGATTTAAAACAGGAAGAATCTAAAAGTCTGAGTGCTGGCTTTACAGCTAAGATACCAAGTTCGAATTTGACGATTACAGCAGATGCTTATTTTGTTCGTATTAATGACAGGGTAATTCTAACTGATCAATTCCTGAGACCATCCAATTCAACCTCACCTGCTCCTACCTATTATTTCCCAGAAGGTACGGTTCAAAGAGAATTACAAAATGCTTTCGATGGTGCCAATGCTACATCAGCAACTTTCTTCTCAAACGCGATTAACACAGAATCGAAAGGAATTGACTTAGTCATCTCTCATAAAGCGAGATTTGACAATGGTGCAACTTTGAGAACCGACCTTGCCGGTACTATATCCCAAACCAAACAAGTAGGCCGTATTAAAGCGTCAGATATTCTTGCAAACAATGGTCAGATAAACAGTTATTATTCAGAAGCTTCAAGAATTTATTTACAGGAGGCTGTTCCAAGAGTGAAGTTCAACTGGAGTCACAGTTTGACAGTCAATAAGTTTGACCTATTCCTTAGAAATGCGTATTTCGGTAAGGTTACTGACCCGAACACGGTTGACGTAAATGGAGATGGTTTCATTGGAGCTATTATTGTAAATGGGCAGGCTGTCGAAAACGAACATCCTGTTTGGGCTGGGAGGTTGATCACAGACCTTTCGGTAGGCTATCAGATCACTAAAATGATCAAGGTAGTTGTTGGAGCTAACAACCTGTTTGATATTTATCCGGACAGAAATTATAACCCAATCACAGCAAAAAGACCTTCGGGAGTTGCTAATGGAAAAGTTGTTTATAACAATCCAGCCGCAACGGTTGATCTTTCCAACGCAAATCAGTTCGTGTATTCAAGAAACACCTCTCAGTTCGGTATGAATGGAAGATTCTTGTTTGCACGATTGAACTTTACCTTTTAATATTCAGGAAAGCTGAATTTACTTCATAACAAAAATGGGCAACCTTAACCGGTCGCCCATTTTTGCATTCAAACATTTGAATCAGATCGAAATCTGATATTGCAATATCCATGATCCACGTCTGCCATCTTTCGCCAGTTCGTTGGCAACAATGCTGGTTTTATAAACGGGCCTGTTTTCGTAATTCAAAGTTAATTTCCCATTCTGACCTTTTATGAGCCAGTTTACACCTACGTTGTAAACCTTCATTGCATCACTTAACCGTTCGTAATCTGCATGTTGCAAAGAAACAAAAGGCATTAATGTTCCCTGATTTCCCAACAGCCGGTCTTTAAACTTATATCCCGCCTGCGTGTAAATAACATTACCCGTTCCAAACATCGGATAGGTATTGCCATGCGTTCCGCTTACTCCCGCAATTGGTTGGGTCGTGCCGGTTCCAGGGTTCATACTGCCATTGTAACGGAGGTATCCCTTTCCATAATCGGTATGGAAGTAACCAACATAACCAGACACGGCACTGCCTTTATCTTTATTTACGGGCATATCTGCATAAGCCGCAACAGACCACAAATTCATGTTACCATATAGTGTGTCTGCTCCTTCTCTACGCCAGGTGGCATTCTTTTGAGAAATAAATCCAGCTTCCAGATTCAACACCTTTCTTTTCCCCAAATAGGTACCTGTCATGTAACCCGGTGCAGTGTTGTCTTCGGTGTCGAAGAAATTATAGATCAGCAACCCATCAAATTGTTTCTTGTGTTTCTTTTGAGCAAATACTGAATTAACTCCCAAACCGGGAGGAGTTGCGCCACTGGTTTCTATCGGAAATGGATCCGCTATGGCGACACGGTAGTTCAGCTTACCAATCTGCCCACGGCTATACACTGCAAGTTTTCGAGAGAAAATATCGGTTTGATCTACTGTGGCTTGCGCGAATACAGGTACATCCATCGTCATGATCGTCCCTATACTGGGCTGCGAAAAACGTGATAGTCCATTCACAATAGTGAGCCCGGCTCCAAAACGAATGAAATTGTTCCCCTTCCGTTGCACCTCATATTCTCCCAATGCATCGTGGAAGAATGCCGCTACTTTTCGGTTGCTTGGTGTACCGTTGGTATTATAGGCCGGAAAACCATTGGCTTTATTAAAATTATTCATCCCAAACTGAGTGTAAAAGAAAATCCGGTCTGTAACTTGTCCGAAGAGCTGCATTCTTGTCCGCCTCAAACCAATATCAAAGGTGTTCGAAGCGGCATCGCCCAGGACGGTGGTTCCAGGATTATTCTCGTTCAGCCTGAGCCATATCTGATTTGTAAAAGTTACTTTGACGTAATGTGAACCGGAATTGTTAAGATTGTAACGAATATCATTCTTTGTGTTATCATCGGATGGTTTGGTTTGAGCAAAAGCCATAGAAGATGTAAGTACCAACAGAGGAATTATTTTTAACATAAGCTTACTTTATTATTGATTCTAAAAGGCAAACGGCACATTAAACTTTTTATGACGAGTTAAAACAAAATTAAAAGTCCGTTACATGATTTTTTTTGCATTTGAAAACCCAGGCAAATTAAGGTTATACAGCAACCATCGCTTACAAACGAAGCGGATGTGCCGTATATCTTTACTCCTTTTTTTTGCTTTATTTTCATTTGCAGTTGCTCAGGAAACACCACCTCTGATCAATTTTACTCCACAGGTATACAAAGCCCACCAGCAGAACTGGGCTATTGATCAAAGCGCTGACAACATCATTTACGCAGCAAATTCCGACGGGCTTGTTGAGTATGACGGATCTTCCTGGAAACTGTATCCCTTACCCGACCACCAGATTATACGTTCAGTGCTGTGCGATGAAGTAACTATTCCCAAGCCAACAACGGGAAAGACCTTAACACAGAACACAACCACTGCAAACCGTATATACGTAGGAGGTTATGCCGAGTTTGGCTATTGGCAGGAAAGTGCTACCGGTCAGCTTTTATATCATTCTTTGAGCAAAAAAGCGGGGTTTTCCACATTAAAAACGGAGGAAATATGGCATATCCAGAAGACACCCGACTATATATACTTCCAGTCATTCTCTCGCATTTATCGTTTCGACGGAAAAAATCTGACTGAAATTAAAGTCCCCGGCAACTTTATGTTCATGCGATATGTACACAACAGACTGCTTGTTCAAATGATCGGCAAGGGTTTATATGAATTGAACAATCGCACCTGGACTCCGGTATCTGGTACTGATGCACTTGCATCAACAATCGTATCTTCAATTCTTCCATTGGGTGAAAATAGAATACTCATTACCACAACCAAAAATGGTCTGTTTATTTACGAGGATGGAAAGTTAATTCCGTGGAATATTCCCATTGCTTCTGATCTTAAGCGAAACATTATCAATAAAGCGATCTTACTCAGCCCCGATAGCAGTTATGCAATAGGCACGATTCAAAAAGGAGTTTACATTATTTCCAAAGATGGTGTTCTGAAATATCAGTTTAACAAAGAGAACGGCTTGCAGAACAACACCGTATTATCTTTGGCCGAAGACAAAAGAAACCATCTCTGGATCGGAATGGATAAGGGTATTGATCTCATCAGCATTTCGTCTCCCATTATTTCCTATCAAACGAACGACAATCCGCTCGGCTCTACCTATGCCGCTGCGGTGTGGCGTGGAAACCTGTACGTGGGATCCAACAATGGAGTTTTTGTTAAAAGGTGGAAGTCATCTGAGCCTTTTCGTTCCATTCCCGGCCTGGGTGGACAAACCTGGTTTTTGAAAGTAATTAATGATCAGCTCCTTTGCGGGCACAACGATGCTACTTATCGTATAGAAGAGAATGGAATTTATAAAATTTCAGGCGTTACAGGAGGGTGGGTATTATTACCCGTAAAAAGTGGAAATGACACGTTGCTCTTGCAAGGCGCCTACACAGGCCTGCACGTCTATAAAAAAAACAAGAACAATTTATGGAGTTACGCATATCCTGTAAAATCGGTACCACCACTTCCTATTCGCCAGCTGGTTCAGGACAGTGACGGTTCCTTCTGGCTTGCACATGCCTATAAGGGGCTCTATCGCGCAAAGCTCACACCGACACTTGATTCCGCTATTTTTTGGAAAGAGTACAGATCTCCAAAAGAAATACCAAGTGAGTTTTCCATTGAGATCAATAAAACAAGAGGCAAAATTCTGGTTCGATCAGGCAGTAAGTACTACGAACCTGACTCTACCAAACAACTCCATATTGTTAATACATTTCAAAGCACCCCCGAAGAACCGTTTAAGATACGGGAAGGCATTCATGGTGAGTGGTTTAAAATTTTCATGAACCGTGTCGAATTTTATTCGGGCAATGGTGAGAAAAAAAACTTCGAGCTTACTCTGGTAAGGAACAGCGAAACCATACTGCCATTATCTGAGTCATTTTACTTTTTCTGTCTGGATAATGGCTACGCGTTGTACGACCGGCTGGGAAGTACCCGACAAATACCGGAAAACATACTACCATCCGTTCGCCGCGTTTCTAACCTGCGGAACCTCTCGGAAACATTTGCTATAAAAAGCGGCGTGACACTTCCGGAGGATATCCGCTCGATCCGGATTGCCTATTCGCTACCTGTATTCGGGCAAAATATCCAATTCAAATACCGGTTAAAAGGCCTTACTGAGCAGTGGTCAGAATGGACCGACCAAAATACCGTCGAGTTCACCAATCTGGATGCCGGGAGTTATGTTTTTGAAATTAGGAGTAATCTCAGCAACAACATTGCAGCGTATCAGTTTTCGGTTACACCCTACTGGCGTGAGACATTCTGGGCAAAACTGCTATTCTGGGTTACTGTTACTGTAGTTCTACTGGCTTTGTTGCTTTATCAGGAGAGAAGGCTGGAACGACACAGAAGGAAATTATTAGAAGAGCAGGAAGAAAAGCTCCGTCAGCAAAGGCTATCGAGTGAACGCAAAATCATGGAGATCCAAAATGAAAAGTTGCAAAGCGAGATCAAAAACAAAAGCCAGCAAATAAGTAATGTTGCCATTAACGTGGTTCGCAAAAACGAGATACTTGAGGAGATCAGAGATGAACTTAAACAGGTGAAACTGGATATGGGACAGCAGTTACCCAACATCCATTACCAGAAGCTTCTCAACAGTATAGAAAGAAACGTCGCAGGCAAAGAAGACTGGCAGCTTTTTGAAGATAATTTTGAAGAAATACACGAACAATTTTTCAAAAGACTTCGCACAATTTGCCCGGCGATCTCGCCTTCTGAACTTCGCCTTGCGGCCTGTCTCCGCATGAATTTATCCACTAAGGAAATGGCACCCGCACTGGGAATTTCGATACGCGGTGTGGAGATAAAACGCTATCGTTTGAGAAAAAAGCTGGATTTAGGGCTTGATGCCAACCTCGTGCAATACATGATGGATATCTGACACAATTGCATTTATCTTCTACAAAACATCTTTAAGTTCTATTTATACTTGCATTATTCTCATTGATGTAATGATGATGTAGTGCTTTTTTTGATGATCTGATGCCTATTGAAGTACATTTGGTGACAATTCAATTAATTCTTTTAATAATTATATCACCAAATTGTCATCAATGAAAACTGTTTTACGACTACTGTGCGTGCTGGTTTTCCTGTCGGGAAGTATTTCTTCCTTCGCACAGGAAATAGGTGTGTCAGGTAAAGTTACCGCATCAGACGGATCGCCACTTCCCGGTGTAAGTGTGCTGATAAAAGGTACCACAACAGGTGTACCTACTGACGGAGAGGGAAATTATAGCGTTAAAGTACCTTCAAAGGCAGCTATACTGGTTTTTTCAATGATTGGAATGACTCCCCAGGAAGTGGCTGTGGGATCTCAATCCATCATCAATATTGAACTTAAAGATGACGCACGTGCTTTGAACGAGGTTGTTGTAGTTGGGTATGGCTCCCAGCGTAAACTTGATGTCACTGGCTCTGTTATATCAATTAAGGGAGCAGAAATATCCAAACAACCTTCGATGAACGCAGTGAGTGGTCTTCAGGGTAAAGTTGCCGGTGTTCAGATCAACAACTCAGGAAAGCCAGGTGAAGCCCCACAAATTCGGATTCGTGGTGTAGGTACTGCATACGGTAGCGCTAATCCACTTTATGTTGTGGACGGAGTATGGTTTGACGACATCAGCTTCCTTAATTCCGGAGATATTGAAAGCATGAACATCCTGAAAGATGCTTCCAGCCAATCTATTTACGGTGTTCGTGCGGCCAACGGGGTAGTTCTTATCACTACTAAAAAAGGAAAATCAGGAAAAGCTATTATTGACTACAATGGGTTTGTAGGTTACCAAAAAGTGACCAACCAGATCAAAATGGCAAATGCAAATGAGTATGCCACGATGATCAATGAACTGAGCGTGATTAATGGTAAATCCGCTATACTTGATCCTGCTCAATTCGGTGAAGGTACGGACTGGTATCATCAAATTCTTCGCAACGCTCTGGTGACCAATCATCAGGTTTCAATTAGCGGTGGTGGCGAAAAATCCAACTACAATTTTTCGTTGGGTTATCTTGACCAAAACGGTGTTGTAGAGAACAACAATTTCAAGAGATATACTGCACGGATGCAAAACGACCTGCAGGCGTTCAAATTCTTAAAGATCGGATATTCTGCAACTGGTTCATTCAGTAAATCAAAGGATGAAGCAGGTGGAATTTTCAGACAACTATACGCTGCCGGACCAGTTGTTCCGGTTTACTACGCAGATGGAACGTATGGTGATCCAACCGATTATAACCTTGGAGACGGAAACAATTTCAACCCACAGGCTACAATTGACTTCTACAACCAAAATACTAAAAAGACTTTACTGACAGCTAATATTTACGCTGAGGTGAATCTTCTTAAAGGATTGGTATTCAAATCAAGCCTTGGTGGAAAATATTCTCAGGATGAAACACGTAACTACAATCCTGAATATGTGGCTACTTTCAGACAGCGTAATACAACCAGTAAACTTGAATTTACCCGTCCACAGACACGCTACTGGATTTTTGAAAACACGCTTACCTACAACAAAGATTTTGGCAAACACAGCTTCACTGCACTTGTTGGACAATCTGCTCAGCGTGACCAGTTCTACAAGGTTACAGCCAATGCTCTGAATGTTCCTTATACAAGCGAAGGGGATTTGTACCTTACTCTTGGAGATGTTAACGGACGTACCGTAGTAGATGAGGGTGATTTGGGAACTTACGCTTCTTATTTCGGAAGACTTAATTACTCATTCTCTGACAGATATTTGATCAATGCTTCGCTACGTGCCGATGGTTCTTCTAAATTCTATCAGGGAGGCAATGCATGGGGTTATTTCCCATCAGTTGGTGCTGGCTGGGTTGTGAGCAACGAGCCTTTTATGGCTGATCAAAGAATTTTTGACAATTTGAAACTAAGAGCAAGCTGGGGTAAAATAGGAAATGCTTCTGTACCTTCCAACCTATCTACACTTACGGTTGCAACTGGTGGTGGTTTGGCTGCAATTTTTGGTGGACAAGCATATACGGGTGCAAGTATCAACTCAATCATTCCACCTACTACACTTTGGGAAAGAGGAGTTGGAACTGACTTTGGTATTGAGGCAGGTTTGCTTAACAACAAACTTACCCTGGAACTTGACTATTACATCAAGAAAACTGAACAGGCAATTTTTGACATCCCGGTTCTTAATTCAATTGGAACTGCTTCCGGAAAAATCATCGGAAACCAGGCAACTTTTGAAAACAAAGGATTTGAATTCGCAGCTAGTTGGAGAGATACAAAAGACAACGGCTTCTCATATAGCGTAGGAGTGAATGGTGGTATCAATGACAATAAAGTATTGTCTGTAACCTCAGGAGCCAACCCAATCTATGACGGTGGTACAGGTCTTACCAGTGGAGCGCTGGCTACACGCACAAGAGTAGGTGACCCGATCGGTTCTTTCTACGGTTATGTTGTAGACGGTATATTCCAAAATGCAGAAGAAATCAAAAATTCTGCCCAGACAACTGCAAAACCTGGTGATTTCAAATACAGAGATATCAGCGGTACAAACGGTGTACCAGATGGTACCATCAGCTCTCTGGACAGACAAGTGATTGGTAATCCTAATCCTAAGTTCACTTACGGTATCAACACAAGCTTTGACTACAAAAACTTTGATTTGAGCCTTGACTTCCAGGGTGTAGCGAAAGTGGATATATACAATGCGAACCTTGGATGGAGATATGGTAACGAAAACTTTACCAAAGATTACTTCGACAATCGCTGGCATGGAGAAGGCACTTCGAACACATATCCTTCTGCTAACATTGGTGGTGGACAAAACTACCTTCCAAATACTTTCTTCGTTCAAAGCGGAAGTTATTTCAGAGTTCGTAATGCACAAATAGGTTATACATTCCCGGCTGCATTCAACGAAAAATTGAAAATCAGAAAGCTACGTTTGTATGCAAATGCGCAAAACCCATTGAATTTCTTCAAATACAAAGGACTTTCACCTGAGGTAAGAGCAAACGAAAATAAACCTACCCAAGCAGGTATTGACGCCAATGTTTACCCATTGTCAGCTACTTACAACTTCGGTATCAATGTCACTTTCTAAGACCATCATTATTATGAAAAATATAAAGTTCAATCAAAATATCAGCCGCGCTGGATTGTATCTTGGACTAGCCTCTCTACTTGTCGTTCCCAGCGCATGTAATGAAAGCTTTCTTGACACCGACCCGCAAGGAAAAGAAGCAGGATCTGTTTTTTGGCAAAATGGTGAAGATGCTACGAAAGCAGTAAACGCCATGTACTCCAACCTTAGAGGATGGAACAATACAGCTTTCGGTCCTATTGCAGTAGAAAGCATTGGTTCGGATGAGACAGAAAAAGGTAGCTCAGCTTCCGATGCCACTTTCTTCAACGACTACGACACATTTACTGTAGGATCTGGTGATGGTCAATTGGGTGGATTCTGGGAAGGTCAGTATCAGAATATCAACTACGCAAATCAGGTTTTGGGCAATATTCCTGCTATCAGCATGGATGAAACGCTTAAAGCCAGATATATAGCAGAAGCTAAGTTCATCAGAGCTTATTCTTATTTCAGGTTGGTAAGAGCATTTGGAGACATTCCTTTGCGTTTGGCTTTGCCCGTTGATGCATCAGAATACAATTTGCCACGTACTGCAAAAGCTGAGGTTTACGCCGCAATTGAAAAAGATCTTACAGATGCAGCTGCCGCACTTCCTCAAACTTACGGTTCTGCGGATTTGGGACGCGTTACAAAAGGTGCAGCATTATCGCTTCACGCAAAAGTATCGATGTACCAGCAGAAGTGGCAACAGGTGTTTGATCTTACCAATCAAGTCATTGCTTTGGGTCAATATTCGCTGTTCAACAATTTCGAGCAATTGTTCCGTGTGAAAAATGAAAACGTATCTGAATCCATTTTTGAAATCCAGAACGAACTGATCACTTCTATTTCTGGGGCAAGCGGTTCTCAGTATTCAGAAGTTCAGGGAGTGCGTGGTTCAACTGGTGGCGGATGGGGTTTTAACGTACCTACACAAGTACTTGCTAATGCATTTGAAACTGGCGATCCAAGAAGAGACGGAACCATTATTTTCCGTGGAGAAACCACTCCTGACGGCGACGCAATACCAACAGTGGGCGATAACCCGATGTACAATCAGAAATCGTATGTACCATTCAAATTGTTTAACACTGCATTTTCATCCGGAGCACAGCAGAACGTAAGGGTTCTTCGTTTTGCAGAAGTTTTGCTTATGAATGCAGAAGCTGCTAACGAGATCGGAAACAGTACACAAGCACTGGCATCTCTTGAAAAGGTAAGAGCGAGAGCAAGAGGTACAAGCACTACTATTCTTCCAAAGGTTACAACAACGGATAAAACTGCCCTTCGGAATGCGGTCTGGCATGAGCGTCGTGTAGAGTTGGCCATGGAATTTGACAGATATTTCGATGTGATTCGCCAGGGAAGAGGAACAGAGGTTTTTGGACCAAAAGGCTGGAAAGCCGGGAAAAACGAAGTATGGCCAATCCCTCAAAACGAGATCGATTTGAGTGGGGGATTACTTACGCAAAACCCAGGTTATTAATATCCATTTCTTATTTAGAATTTAACGATGAAAGTTATAAACTCAAAATTAATTCTGGCAGTCAGTGTTTTCCTGATTGCCAGCTTGACAGCCTGCTACGAAAAATTCGATGCAGAGAGTTACGCTCCCAAGGTCTCCATTGGCGGTTTCACCGGATCAAATGAGATAGCAGCTTCGAACCTGATTGCGCATTTCCCTTTTGACGGAAACTATGAAGAAATCATTTCCAAGACTGCCGGAGTGAATACAGGCACTTCTTTCGGAAACGGACTTAAAGGACAGGCTATGAAGGGAGCCAAAAATGGTTATGTACTGTTCGATCCAACAGCTGCCATTCTGGGCTTGAAAAGTTTCACACTTACCTATTGGGTAAACAATGAGTCTACAACTGCTGCTGGTGGTGTTGTAGGAATGGTGGGGCTATCTCAAAAAGCTGGTTTTTGGGGTAATATTGAAACTTTTTTTGAAGGAAGTGGCACCAACGCAAGTGGAACGTTTAAAGCACATATCCAAAACGATTCTACCGAGACTTGGGTTGAAAAAAAGGAACTAGTAAACCTTTTTGATTCATGGAATCACATTGCGCTGTCTTATGATGCTGCTTCGTCTACTTTTAATCTTTATTTGAACGGATCTAAATCTGTTACAACCACGGTTAAAAATTATGGAAACCTCAAATGGAAAAACCCAGGCAAGATGGTCTTCGGAACGGTTCAGTTTCAGACTAAACCAAGCCTTACTACGTCATCAGCTGGCGAACCATGGGCAAGCTACATGACTGGCCTACTTGATGAAGTAAGGATTTACAATGTACCATTGAAGGATACCGAAATTGACGCTCTTGTTAAACTAGAGGCAAGAGGAAAGTAATGTCTTTTAAAAACATACTTATTTTCTGTTTAACTGTTTGGTTCGGGGTTGCCTGTAAAAAGGGGAATAATCCCGAACCACCGGTTACGGTTACCCCGCCAACCTCTTTCTCTTTCAATAGTTTGAGAGTAGATGGCGTTTTCAATGGCTACACCTACCTGGATGTAAGTTCAAAACCCAAGTTGCGATTCAATTTTTCTGCGCCTTTGAATACCGCCTCTTTCCCGAATGCGATCAGTATTATTTCTGCCACAGGTGAAGTAATACCGTATTCTACAAACTTAGAAAACGGCGACAGCACAGTAACAATTACACCGACCAATAACCTACCCTACCTGAATAACTTCAAAGTTCAGGTTACCAAAGCATTAAAATCTAAATCGGATGGCTCATTACTGAGTGAGGTGGTCGTAAACCTTACCACCCCACTCGACCCAACCGACAAATTTCCGATCATTCCCGACGACGAACTTTTAACATTAGTTCAAAAGCAAACATTTAAATACTTCTGGGACTTTGCACATCCGGTGAGCGGACTGGCCAGAGAAAGAAATACTTCCGGTGATGTTGTTACATCCGGTGGCAGTGGTTTTGGAATCATGACTATCCCTGTTGCCATTGAACGAAAGTTCATAACACGGTCTCAGGGGTTGGAAAGAATGCAGAAGATTGTGACGTTCCTGAATGATAAAGCGCAGAAATTTCACGGAGCATTTCCCCACTGGCTTAACGGCTCGACTGGTGCCGTTGTGCCTTTCAGTCCTAAAGACAATGGAGCAGATCTGGTTGAAACGTCATTCCTGATACAAGGCCTGCTCACTTCCAGACAATATTTCAATGGAGGCAGCGCCGAAGAAACCGCTCTTCGTGCTGACATCAATAAATTATGGCACGGAGTAGAATGGGATTGGTTCAGAAAAGGCAAGGAAGATGTACTCTACTGGCATTGGAGTCCCGACAACGGCTGGGATATGAATTTGCCGATCAGAGGATGGAATGAGTGCCTGATCACGTACGCTCTTGCGGCAAGTTCGCCTACTCACCCTATACCAAAATCGGTATACGACAATGGCTGGACAGGAAAAGGCAGCTTCGTCAACGGAAAGGATTACTATGGAATCAAATTACCACTGGGTGAACCTTTTGGTGGTCCGTTGTTCCTGTCACATTATTCCTTTTTGGGTATTAATCCAACCGGACTTTCGGATGGTTTTACCAATTACCTGACCCAAAACAAAAGTCATGCTTTAATTAACTACAATTATTGCAAAGCCAATCCGGCTTCTCACGCCGGATACAGCGATTCGAGTTGGGGGCTTACTGCGAGTGATATACCTGGAGGCTACACAGCCAGCTCACCCACAAATGACAGAGGTGTAATTGCACCAACAGCCGCACTATCCTCGTTTCCTTACACGCCAACGGAATCGATGCAGGCGTTGAAGTTCTTCTATTATAAACTGGGAGATAAGATGTGGGGCGAGTACGGGTTCCGGGATGCCTTTTCACTTGACCAATTGTGGTTTGCGGATTCTTATCTGGCCATTGATCAGGGACCTATTATCATCATGATTGAGAATCACAGAACTGCTTTGCTTTGGAATCTCTTTATGGGCTGCCCCGAAGTAAAAACCGGAATGAAGAGCATTGGCTTTCAAAGTCCCGGTCTTTAATATCAAAATTCAGATAACTTAACCTTGTGTCAGTTGCGATGCGGCTTGGCAACATTTACTCTAAATCCATAATAATGATCATGAAAAATCCCTTTTACCTGATCCTATACATTTGTCTCTTTTTCCTATCAACGGCGACATTTGCACAAAAGAAAAAAAACAACCTGACTAAATCGACCGCTTTTGATCCTTCTAACAGACCCAAAAACCTGTCGGATACCGCTTTGCTCGAACTTGTTCAAAAGCAAACATTCCGGTATTTCTGGGATTTTGGACATCCTGTTAGCGGTCTATCGCGGGAGCGAAGTAACAAATCGTTTGACTATGGCGATGAGGTTGTAACCACGGGTGGAACAGGTTTTGGCATTATGGCCATGATCGTCGCCTCCGAAAGAAAATGGTATCCAAGAGATTCCATAGCGAACCGTGTTGCCAAAATGGTAAAGTTTCTTGCCAAAGCTGATAATTACCATGGCGCATTTCCGCACTGGCTCGATGGCGAAACAGGCAAAACCATTCCTTTCGGAAGAAAAGATGATGGAGGCGATCTTGTGGAGACGTCCTTCCTGATGACAGGCTTGCTTTGCGCAAAACAGTACTTCAATAAGGATACTGAAGCCGAAAGAACCATCAGAAGCAGAGTAGAATGGATTTGGAATGAATTGGAATTTGACTGGTACACAAGAGGTAATCCAAATCAGCTTTACTGGCATTGGAGCCCGAACCAGGGCTGGGCAATGAATTTTGAACTGAGAGGATACAACGAAACCCTCATTACTTACATACTTGGTGCTGCTTCACCACGATATCCGATTACAGCGCAGGTTTATAACAAATGCTGGGCACAGAGTGATTTTTTTAAAAATGGAAGGGAGTTTTACGGAGTGAAATTACCGCTCGGCTTCGATTATGGCGGACCACTGTTTTTTACCCATTATTCCTTTGTAGGCCTTGACCCAAGAAACCTGAAAGACCGTTATGCCGACTATTGGCAACAAAACGTGAATCACACCTTGATTAATTATAAACATTGTGTGGCGAATCCAGGTAAGTTTAAAGGGTACGGAGAAAACAGCTGGGGACTTACGGCGAGCGATACTTACAATGGTTACAACGCACACTCGCCTACCAACGATTTCGGTACCATTACACCAACTGCTGCTTTGTCGTCATTCCCGTACACACCTGAGCAATCCATGAAAGCGCTGAGGCATTTTTATGATGACATGGGAGATAAACTTTGGAGCGAATACGGTTTTATCGATGCTTTTAACGAATCACAAAACTGGTATGCAAGCTCACACCTTGCGATAGATCAGGGACCGATTATCGTGATGATCGAAAATTACAGAACTGGCCTGCTCTGGAAACTGTTTATGCAGGACAAAGATGTTCAGAATGGTTTGAAAAAACTTGGATTTGAAAGTCCTGCATTGAAATAGCACCGATAAATTAACTAGTTATTTACCAAAATTACCACAGAGGCCGGCACATTGCCGGCCTTTCCGTTTTATAAAATATAATTGTACCTTAAGAGCCTGTTTAAAATTCATTCTGTAATTTGTTTATGCCATTTTTTTACTACAACTGGGCGGCGGCCGCTGCGTTAAATTTTTCACGACGGTGCGCCGCTGCGATAGCTTCCAGCTATCCTTGCAAAATTTGCCTTGTTTCGTTTAAAAAATAATCTATAAACAATTTTACATTACGAATTTAAACCGGCTCTAATGGTGTCTAATATTAAAGCCTCTGCATTCATTAAACACAACCACCATGAATATACATCTCAAAATCTGCACATTGATCGTTGCCTGCCTTGGAGCCACTTCCATGGTTCTGGGTCAGGCATGGCAGGCTATGGAACCGGATAATCTGCCAGAAAAAAGGCATGAAAATGCAATGGCTGTGGCCAATGGGAAAATATATTTACTTGGCGGAAGGGGCATTAAACCTGTGGACGAATATGATCCAAAAAAGGATACATGGAGAACGCTAGGTGAATCGCCACTGGAAATGAGTCACTTCCAGGCAGTTTCTTACAAAAATGAGATTTATGTATTAGGGGCATTTACGGGTGGTTACCCGCACGAAATTCCCATTCCGGATATTTACATTTTTAATCCTGTAAAAAACGAATGGCGTAAAGGTGGCGAAATACCTAAGGACCGACTGAGAGGCGCTGCCGGTGTCTTTGTGCAAAATGATAAAATTTATATGGTATGCGGAATTCAGGACGGACATTGGGATGGACAGGTTGCCTGGTTTGATGAATATGATCCGGCGACGGGGAAATGGACCGTTTTACCAGATGCTCCCCGTCCGAGAGATCATGTACAGGTTGCAGTGGCTAACAATAAATTGCTGGTAGCAGGTGGCAGATTGTCAACAGCGAGAATCAACCAGGTACTGAATACGACCATTAAAGAAACAGACATCTACGATTTCTCAACCGGCAAATGGACCGCACTTCCAGCAGAAAGTAACATTCCAACCATGCGTGCCGGTAGCACCGCAGTGGCTTATGGAAACAAGATTTTGTTAATTGGTGGCGAAAGCGGCGCGCAAGTAGCTGCTCACAGCGATGTGGAAGCATTTAATACACAAACCAATAAATGGGAGAAATTCCCTTCCTTGCATCAAGGCAGACATGGAACCCAGGCTGTTATACTGAATAAAAAGATATATATAGCAGCCGGCTCAGCAAACCGTGGCGGTGGCCCTGAACTTAACGATATGGAGGTATTGGTGAAATAATCTTCAAGCGAAAACCTTAATTAATTAAACCTGAACTCATTTAATACATGTTAAAAAAAATGCTGGCCGTTGGCCTATTGCTTAATTCATTTTATTCTGTTGCGCAAAATACCACATTCACCCATGCTGATACACTGAGGGGAGCGATTACCGCCGAAAGAGCATGGTGGGATTTAACTTACTATCATCTTCAGGTAAAACCCAATGCAGCCGACAGCTCCCTTACCGGCAGTACACTGGTTCAGTACAAAGTATTGAAGCCATCACAAGTGATACAAATTGACTTACAGGAACCGTTGCAGGTTCAAAAAGTTGTGCAGGATGGTCGGGAGCTGAAATACAAAAGAGATGGGAATGCATTTTTTATCACACTGAATAAGGAACAAAAAACAGGAAACAAGGAGTCTATTGAAGTGTTCTATTCCGGTCGTCCTCGTCTTGCGAAGCGCCCGCCATGGGATGGCGGCGTTCAGTGGGTTCCGAATGGGAAGGGCAATACAATCATTTCTACTTCCTGCCAGGGATTGGGTTCCAGCGTATGGTGGCCATGCAAGGATCACATGTACGACGAACCGGACAGTATGATGATCAGCGTGACGGTTCCTGCCAACATGAAAGACATTTCCAATGGTGTGTTACGAAGTGTTATTGACAATGACGACCAAACCAAAACCTTTAACTGGTTCGTAAAAAACCCGATTAACAATTACGGGGTAAATATGAACGTGGCCAACTATGAAAGTTGGGATGAAGTATACAAAGGCGAAAAAGGAGATCTCCCCGTGAGTTACTATGTACTTCCAGAAAATCTGGAAAAGGCGAAGGTACAATTCAAGCAGGTGCCGATGATGCTCAAAGCATTTGAACACTGGTTTGGACCTTATCCATTTTATGAAGATGGCTATAAACTCGTGGAAGTACCCTATCTCGGAATGGAGCATCAGAGCTCGGTAACGTATGGTAATGGATACAAAGACGGATACCTGGGCAGGGATTTATCAGGAACGGGCTGGGGATTGAAATGGGATTTTATAATCATTCACGAAAGCGGACATGAATGGTTTGCCAACAACATCACTTACAAAGATGTTGCCGATATGTGGGTACACGAAAGTTTCACCAACTATTCGGAAAACCTTTATACAGAGTTCTATTTCGGAAAAGAAGCCGGAGCCGATTATGTAATTGGAACAAGAAAGGTGATAGCCAACGATATTCCAATTGTTGGAACTTATGGGGTGAATCAGGAAGGTTCGAAGGATATGTATTACAAGGGTGGCAACATGCTTCATACCATTCGTCAGGTTGTGAATAATGATGAAAAATGGCGCCAGATTCTTCGTGGACTGAACAAAGAATTTTATCACCAGACTGTCGATGGCTCTCAGATAGAAGCCTATGTAAGCAAACATGCTGGCAGAGATATTTCAAAGGTGTTTGACCAATATCTCCGTGATGTGCGAATTCCTGTGTTGGAGTATCAATTCAAAAATGGAGCAATGCAATACCGCTGGGCCAATGTGGTGGATGGCTTTGATATGCCGGTAAAAGTTCAGATCGGCAGTGGAAAAGATCAGTTTATATACCCTTCAACAGACTGGAAAAGTGTGAAAGCAAAAGGCACAACAACTATGAAAGTTGACCGTAATTTTTACGTAGAATCCAAGCTGGCGAAATCATAGATCCCAGCATTCCATAATTAACAAGTCACCTTGCGAGGCAGCGATTCGAACTAAACCATCGGTTGCTGCCTCGTTGCTGTTTCCAGTCCGATAGCCCATTGTCAGAGTTTCATCATTCAGATTATACTTCAACCCGCTTGTAACAATACCTTTTACCTCTCCAACCGGGATGAGCGAAACTGGTGTTCCTGCTACATACCATTTCTCAAAAATGCCTTTCAGAGGGAAAATTTTAGAATAATCATCAAACAGAACCAGACGAATACTGTCTTTATATCGCACCAGATTGGTAATATTGGTAATCGCATGATCCGCACGGCGGCCGGTTGCCCACACGATGTTTGCAGCCGGAAAGCCTCTTTGAATCAAAAAATCAATCGCCTTTTCTAAATCAGTTTTCTCCTGATCGGGTGTAGCTATAATTTCCAGTGGTTCCTGACTTGCCCGTATTGCTTCAAAATCATGTTCCTGATCAAAATCACCCATCCACACATCAACCTTGATCCCAAGTTCAAGAACCCTGTAAATGGCGTGATCCAAAACAACTATAAACGGACTCCATTCGAGCAATTGACCCAACAATTCTTCGCTACATGCCTCGCCGTTGGCAATGATGAGCGCTGGTTCCTGTTTTTCCTTAACGATATGATGTGAAGACATTAATGCTTATTTACTTTTCAACATGAGATTACCTAACCCTACTTAAATTTTCAATTCCTTTGCTTTATTCCAATAGGCATCCATTTCATTTAGAGTCATATCTCCCAGCACCTTACCGTCTGCTTTGGAAGCTTCTTCCATATATTGAAAGCGTTTTATAAACTTCTTGTTCGTTCTTTCCAATGCAGTTTCCGGGTTGATATCTACAAATCTTGAATAATTAACCAGTGAAAACAGCAAATCACCAAACTCTCCTTCCGCTTCCTTTTGGTCAATAACCTCCCCTGTTTCTATATCGAAATTGGCTTTAAATTCCTGCAATTCTTCTTCAACCTTTTCCCAAACCTGCTGCTTTTCATCCCAATCAAATCCTGCACCCCGGGCTTTTTCCTGAATGCGCATGGCTTTCACCAAAGCAGGCAACGAAGCAGGTACACCAGACAGTACTGACTTGTTACCTTCCTTCAATTTTAGTTTTTCCCAGTTTTGTTTTACAGCCTCTTCGGTATCCGCAACTGCATCTCCGTAAATATGTGGATGACGGGAAACCAGTTTGTCACAGATTGCATGCAGCACATCTTTTATATCAAATTGAATCTGATTCTCCTTCGGCTCCGAAGCTATTTTGGCATAGAAAACAATATGAAGCAGAACATCACCCAATTCCTTTTTGATTTCGGGCAGATCATTTTCCAAAATTGCATCTGACAATTCGTAAGTCTCTTCAATCGTCAAATGTCTCAGACTTTCCAGCGTTTGTTTACGATCCCAGGGACACTGCTCACGAAGCTCATCCATAATTGTCAAAAGCCTGTCAAACGCCATCAATTGCTGCTGTCTGCTTTCCGGTAAGGTATCAAAATTCTTTTCCATGGCGCAAAGATAAGAATCGGGCAAAGCATATTACCTCACTCCACATTTTCCATCAAAGAATTGGCGAACTTTTTAGACCAGAAAATCATTTATCAAACAACACTAATCAACATAATATCCTTGGGTAAAAAACCATTTAAAGAAACTACAAAAAACAACACTTCTAACCAGCAAACATTCCAAAAACGCTTCTCTGCGTTACAGAATCTCCCCCGTTTTTTCCGCCTGGTGTGGGAAACCAACAAACTTCTCACTGCCGGCAATGTCATTTTCAGGTTAATAAAGTCAGGGCTTCCTTTGCTCATGCTTTATGTAGGCAAAGAGATTATTGACGAAGTAATCCATATTATCGAAAACCCTCAGACATCACAGCAATATTTATGGATATTGGTAGGCGCCGAATTGGGTCTTGCTGTTTTATCTGATCTTCTGAATCGCTGTATCAATCTTTTCGACAGCCTGCTTGGCGATCTTGTCGCGAATAAAACCTCAGTGGAATTGGTTCATCACGCAGCAAAGCTGGATTTATACCAATTCGAAAATCCCGTGTTTTATGATAAACTGGAACGTGCCCGCCGGCAAACGTCAGGCCGAACCGTACTGCTCTCGCAAACATTGGCGCAGATGCAGGATATTGTCACCATCATTTCTCTGGGAGCTGGTCTGGTAATATTCAATCCTTGGTTAATTTTAATCCTGATCATAGCAGTGATCCCTTCTTTTCTTGGGGAAACGCATTTTAATGAGAAAACCTATTCGCTGACCCGCAGCTGGACACCCGAAAGAAGGGAGCTTGATTATCTCCGTTATCTTGGATCAAGTGCCGAAACGGCAAAAGAGGTGAAAGTCTTTGGTTTAGAAAACTACCTGGCTTCGCGTTTTAAAACACTTTCGGAAGAGTATTATCTCGCAAACCGAAAAATATCAATAAGCAGGGCTTCCTGGGGTTACCTCTTGTCAGCTATCGGGACTGTTGCGTATTACGGCGCTTATGTGTTTGTACTTACTCAAACCTTAATCGGGCTGATCACTGTGGGTACAATGACCTTCCTGTCAGGTTCATTTCAAAGGATGCACGGAATGCTGCAAAGTATTATGAGCCGCTTTTCGGGTATTGCCGAAAGTGCTTTGTACTTGCAGGATTTGTTTGACTTTTTCGAAATACAACCAACCATTCTGGCAAATGAAACGGGGAGAAACATTCCAAATCCTGTTTTGAAAGGAATAACATTTGAAAATGTTGGTTTCAAATACCCCGACAATGATTTCTGGGCATTACGCAACCTTTCCTTTTCTATTGCTCCCGGAGAGAAACTGGCACTTGTAGGAGAGAATGGTGCAGGAAAGACGACTTTGGTAAAATTGCTTGCCTGTTTGTACAAACCAACGGAGGGCAGGATTTTAATTGATGGAATTGATATTCAGGATTACAAACTCGCCGACCTTCGTGCCAATATTGGTATCATTTTCCAGGATTTTATACGCTACGAAATGTCGGTATCCGATAACATTGCCATGGGCGATGTAGCACATCTGGAAGACGCTGCTGCCATAGAAAATGCTGCCAATATGAGCATGGCAACCGAAGTGATTACCAAACTACCTAATAAATTTCAACAAGTTCTGGGCAAGAGATTTAAAGATGGCACCGAGCTGTCTGGTGGGCAGTGGCAAAAAATTGCGCTTGCTCGGGCCTACATGCGTTCGGCTCAACTCATTGTATTGGACGAACCTACGTCAGCATTGGATGCGCGGGCTGAGCACGAAGTTTTCAAACGTTTCACCGAACTGATTGAAGGTAAAATGGCAGTGCTTATCTCCCACCGTTTTTCCACAGTAAGAATGGCCGACAAAATACTCTTCCTCGAAAATGGAAAATTATTGGAACACGGATCCCACGATACACTTTTACGGCAAGATGGCAAGTATGCCGAGCTTTTCAACTTACAGGCAATCGGTTATCAATAATCACGAAGGAATTTTGAGGCTGGTTTGAATCAGATTACTGGTGCACTTGGCAATAATTTTGCCTTCGGCATTGGTAATCAATCCTTCCACGTGGATTATGTTCTTACCAGCCCTTATCACATTTGCGCTGGCTACAATAACATCATTGAGTCTGGCTGCATGTAAAAAATCGCAGTTCAGATTCACAGATGTATAGGCAAAATCACGTCCCAGAGCATACACCATTGTGCCTACGACATCGTCGAGTATGGTAGATGCGATTCCCCCGTGTAACACGCCCATTGGGTTCGTCATATCCTCGCGGACCACAAATTCAGCTTTCATATACCCCTCACTGATTTCTAACAATTTGCCATTGAGCCAGCGACCAACCGGAGAAATACTTTGTGTCGTATTGGCTCCGATATACTTTTTCAGAAAGGTAAGCCGCTTGTTTTCATTAGTTTGTTCTGTACTCCTCGAATCACTCATTTTAGTAGATATCGGTTATTTGTGGATGACGACAGGTATTAACATCGAAAAATAGTAATTATCATAGATATACCTATCAATTTGTGTCATTTATATGGATTTTATTACTATGTATCGTGGGAATTGCTACCTTTGCCCGAGTTTTTGCCAGAGATAAACGTTTACGCATATATGAATTTTACGCTGTCACAAGTTCCTTCCCGTACAGAAAAACCACGTGAAAAGGGAGTAACCATGGTTATGGATAAGGGACTAAGCATCAGGGAGACGGAAGATATGATTTCTACTGCCTCAGGTTTTATCGATATCGTAAAGCTTGGCTGGGCCACTTCTTATGTCAGTCAAAACCTTGATGCAAAGCTTGCAATATATAAAAATGCCAATATTCCGGTTTATTTCGGAGGAACACTTTTCGAAGCATTTGTGGTTAGAAATCAGTTTGACGACTACCGCAGGCTGCTTGATAAATACGATCTTAAATTCGCAGAAGTATCCGACGGATCCATCGAGATGCCACAGGATATGAAGTGTGAATATATCCGTACACTCGCCCAGCAGGTAACTGTTTTGTCAGAAGTTGGTTCGAAAGATGAAAATAAAATCATCCCTCCCTACAAATGGATTCAACTTATTAAATCTGAGTTGCAGGCAGGTGCGTGGAAGGTAATTGGAGAAGCGCGTGAGTCGGGGAATGTTGGACTTTTCAGAGCCAGCGGCGAAGTTCGCCAGGGACTGGTTGAAGAAATTTTAACAGAAATAGCCTTCGAGGATATGCTCTGGGAGGCACCGCAAAAATCTCAGCAAGTTTGGTTTGTTAAACTATTGGGAGCCAACGTTAATTTGGGAAATATTGCACCTTCTGAGCTTATTCCACTGGAAACCATTCGTTTAGGACTACGAGGCGATACTTTCAATCACTTCCTGAATGCCAAAACTAAACAGAAATGGAAAATTGACCCCAATAGAGTGAATTCGTAACGGGATTTCACACCTTAAGCAAGTTATCTACATTTAAAATTAGTTATGGAATTAATAAAGCAGTTTATTGACATCTTCCTTCATCTGGACAAGCATTTGTTTGACATCGTACAGGAATATGGAACACTCACTTATGTGATCCTTTTTCTGATCGTTTTCACAGAAACCGGACTAGTAATTATGCCACTGCTTCCTGGCGATTCACTGCTCTTCGCAGCTGGCGCCATCGCTGCCAACGAATCTACTGGTCTTAATGTCTGGCTAATCATCATCATTTTGATCATTGCTGCCCTGCTTGGCGATAACGTCAATTACTTTATGGGTAAAAAGTTTGGGGGTGAGATCAAGAAACGAGAACGGATACTTTTCCTTAAAAGGGAATATCTTGAAAAAACCGAGGCATTCTATGAGAAACATGGTGGTAGCACTGTGATTATGGCTCGTTTCATTCCAATTGTGCGTACTGTTGCCCCGTTCGTTGCAGGAGCCGGAAGTATGACCTATTCGAAATACATCACTTTCTGTGTAATCGGCGCTCTTCTTTGGGTTCCTTCTCTTACACTTTTGGGGTATTTCTTTGGAAACATGGACATCGTTAAAAAGAATTTCGAACTGGTTATCTTCGGTATTATAGGTTTTTCTATTCTGCCAATGCTTTTTGGTTATCTGAAAAGTAAATTCTCAAAACCAAGCGCAGCGTAATTGGCGATTAGCCGTTAGCTCTCAGCTGCACCAGATCAAATCTTTCACCAATAGAAAATGCCTTGCATAAGCGAGGCATTTTCTATTGGTAGTGCTTTTTACGCCGCAGTTTGTGTCCTCACAAACTGCTTACAGCCAATCAAGCTCTCGAACTATAATTTGGCGCTTCCTTCTGAATCATGATATCGTGCGGATGGCTTTCGCGAACTCCCGCAGAAGTTATTTTTACAAATTCCGCCTTTTGTAGGGAAGTAATATCCGATGCTCCGCAGTAACCCATCCCTGCTTTCAACCCGCCCACCATCTGGTAGACAATTTCTGAAACCTTTCCTTTAAAAGGCACACGGCCTACGATTCCTTCCGGAACCAGCTTTTTTACATCGTCCTCTGCATCCTGAAAATACCGATCTTTCGACCCTTCTCCCATTGCCTCTACGGACCCCATCCCGCGATAAGACTTAAACTTCCTGCCTTCATAAATCACAATTTCTCCCGGCGCCTCGTCACTTCCCGCAAGCATAGATCCGATCATAATCGTACTTGCTCCTCCTGCCAGTGCCTTTGTCATATCTCCTGAAAAACGTATACCTCCATCGGCAATGACCGGAACATCTGTACCCTGCAAAGCCTTTGCCGCCCACATGACGGCGGTAAGCTGAGGCACCCCAATTCCTGCAATGATACGTGTTGTGCAAATACTACCAGGACCTACTCCCACTTTCACTGCGTCCGCTCCGGCGTTTGCCAAAGCAATCGCCGCTTCACCGGTGGCTATATTTCCCGCGATCACATCCATTTTTGGAAAACGTTCTTTCACAGATCTCAACGCGTCGATTACTCCTTTAGAATGACCATGTGCGGTATCGAGACTAATCACATCTACCCCAGCTTTAGCAAGCGCTTCAACCCGTTTCAATAGGTCCGCAGTAACACCAACGGCAGCACCTACACGGAGCCTGCCATATTCATCCTTACAGGCATTCGGATGCGATTTTCGTTTCAGAATATCCCGGTAAGTAATCAATCCGGTTAATCGGTATTCGCCATCTACAATTGGTAATTTCTCAATTTTATATTCCTGAAGAATCTTTTCAGCATCCTCCATGGATAAACCATCAGAAGCCGTGATCAGGTTTTCCTTCGTCATGATTTCTGTAACAGGCTTGGACATTTCGCGCTCAAAACGAAGATCCCGATTGGTTAGAATGCCGATCAGTTTATGGGAATGATCAATAACGGGAATGCCTCCAATTTTGAATTCACGCATGATCTGATGTGCATCACCAAGTGTTGCGTCATCCAGCAATGTGATAGGATCTATGATCATCCCGCTTTCGGAGCGCTTCACTTTCCGAACCTGCTCAGCTTGAGCTTCGATGCTCATGTTTTTGTGAATAATACCAATTCCACCTTCCTGCGCCATGGCTATGGCAAGGTCAAACTCCGTAACAGTGTCCATTGCAGCAGAAACAAGGGGAATGTTCAGCTCAATGTTGCGTGTAAGTTTGGTTTTTGTGGATGTGTCTCGGGGCAGTATTTCTGAATAACCGGGGATCAGAAGAACATCATCGTAGGTGAGTGCTTCGGGGAGACTGTGGGATGGGGATGTGCTCATAGCAAATAATTTATAGTTATTTGCCGGGTAAAATTAACAGGAAGTTTTGGATAAATAAAAATCAGAAGGCGTGCCTGTCAGAAATTTCAAGCAAAATTCTATCAAAAACTACCAAAAGTAAGCATCTACATGAGCTTATGAAACCAACACACGAACCTTCTTAATTCGCTTTTTATCAGCCGATTGAACTTTAAAAGTAATTTCTCTGTGCGTGGCTATTTCTCCCGTACGAGGTAATCTTGAAAATAATTCTAAAAGCAAGCCTGCAAGAGATTCGCTATTGCCCCGAACTTCGTCAAAATAATCTGTTTCCAGATCAAGAAGTCTGCATAGATCATTGATGAGCACCTTCCCCTCGAACACATAAGTGTTTTCATCTACCTGCGTATAATTCACTTCTTCATCCTCATCATATTCGTCATTAATATCGCCGAAAATCTCCTCAATGATATCCTCTAGCGTGATAAGTCCACTCGTTCCCCCATATTCATCTACCACAATAGCCATGTGTACTCTACGACTTTGAAAGTCTTTCATCAAGTCGTCGAGCCGTTTGCTTTCCGGAATAAAATAGACCGGCCTCAGCAACTTCTGCCAATTGTAATGCTCGTTCAGATGAAGATGCGGAAGCAAATCTTTCACGTTCAAAATACCTTCCACGTGATCCAGATCTTCCCTGAAAACCGGGACACGGGAATAGCCCGATTTATTGATCTTGTCCATCAATTCATGGAAATTAAGCTCAATATCAAAGGCGGTAATGTGCAGGCGCGCCTGCATTGCCTTTTTGGCGTTGGTTTGTCTGAAATTAGCCAGTCCACGTAAAAGGTCCGTTTCTTCTTCACTTTCGGCTTTGGCTTCCAGCCGTTCTGTCGATATTTCAGAACCTTCGGGTGTAAGAATTCCGAAAGCATAACCAAGTTTCATCACCGGTTTGGTTAATGGTCCGCAAACTTTGACTAAAACCCTGGTAATACCTGCAATTTTAGGAATGAATTCCAAGGCTTTTCTCGCACTGTTAAATCGCACAACTGCATCCAGCCAAATCCATAGGCATAGTAATCCAACAGCAACCCATTGCATGACTGCATTTTCAGTTCCCTGTAAATGAAACCATACCAAACGAGCCGCCAACAGTAAAGCCAAAAGGGTAACTGTTCGCTGTATGAGCGATAATGTAAGCTGTTGAATTCGGTTGGGAAGAATGTGATCGGAGTCCGTTTTTCGCTCCCAGGGGTTTTCCATGAAGCCGGCAGCAGAATATGCAGCCCTTATTCCTGAGAAAAAAAGTGAAAGTGCAAAAAGAAAAATGACAAAACTGAGGTCGTAAACCAGGTACTTGTCCACCGGAATTTCTATACCGAAAATGAGTGGAATGGCTTTCAGCCAATTATTTGATGATAAGCTTGCGGGGTTTCCCTGCGCATTGCCATTCGCCAAATCAGTTGTTTTTTGGGGGATAGATGTCCCCCAACGCTTTCGGGGAAGAGGGTCTTCACTGTCAATTTTTTCTTTCACAGAAAGTTAGAAAACGTTCGTAATAGGCACTTGGTTGTATAAATATAACGATTCTAACCATAAATGCTCAGAAATCGAACACTGATCCAACAAAAATTTAGTGTTGTAAGTTTTTATCCAACTTTGAATATGAAGATGATCATCAAAAAAATCAGGATCAACAAGGGCATTTCAAGCAAATTGCCCGCATTTCTACGGGCAATTTACTCTTAAAATATTTTTTGACTAGAATGGCAGATCATCATCATCACTCCCAGCTGCCATAGATGGCGGAACAGGATCCGATGGTCTTGGTGCCTGACTTGATCCTTGCTGTGCATATCCCTGATTACCCTCTCCACCGGAACCTGAACCCGGCGCGGCGCCCAGCATTGTCAAAGTATTAGCGCGGATTGTAACACCTGAGCGTTGTTGCCCTTCCTTGTCCGTCCAATTATCAGTTCGGATACGTCCTTCAATATATACCTGATTTCCTTTTTTTAAATATTTTTCGGCGACCTTCGCAAGCCCTTCCCAGAGCTCAATCCGGTGCCACTCTGTGTTATCAACACGTTCACCACTTTTGTTGGTATAGCTTTCCGTTGTAGCGATACTAAACTTTGCAACAGCAGAGCCGCTTTCCAAATATCTGACCTCAGGATCACTGCCCAGGTTTCCGATCAATATCACCTTATTAACACTTCCTGCCATGATTTCTATTTATTATATCTTTATATATTCCAGATTTAAATATAGCAGATAATGCCGGATATTTCTCTAAACATCCTGCTCCGTTATCTTTCCAGTCACCTTATCTTTCAAGATCAGTTTATTGCGTCCGTCGTGGGTCACTTCTTTTTTGATCAGGTAATGATTTTCGTCGAAATCCACATAATTAGAAGGCTTTGTTACACCCTCCTGTCCACGCCAAACGGGTAATTCAACCTTTTCCCACAACTTGGTTTTCGCCGATTTGTAGGCAGCATCTATAATGGCATTTACTACATAACCGTCATAAAAAGTTTCTGCCGGCTCTATTCCCTTCTCCACTGAATTGAACATATCCGTAAACATGTGGTTGTATCCCAATTCGTTTACTTCGTCACCTACCGGAAACAGCCATCCACTTTTACTTTCTGCTTTTTCGGCTACATAATCGCCTCCACTTCCGGATGTGTACATTTCAAAACCGGTTCTTAAAAAGTTATTGATCCAGATTGTTCCTTCTGTTCCCATTACTTCATCTCTGAGATCCATTCCACCGCGGAATGTCCAGCTTACTTCAAATTGCCCTATGGCACCATTTTCGTACTTCACCAAAGCAATAGCATGATCCTCAGCATCAATAGGTTTAACCTGTGTATCTGCCCAGCAAATAACTTCCACAGGTCTTATGTCTTTGCCAATAAAATTCCTGGATATTTCAATGCAATGGCAACCCAAATCCAGAATACAGCCTCCGCCAGCCTGCTCTATATCCCAAAACCATTCACTATGCGGCCCGGGATGTGCTTCACGTGATTTGGCCCAAATGATTCTTCCCAAAGCGCCGCTCTTTACACTTTCCAGCGATTTCAAGAATTTAGGTGTATAACAAAGATCTTCCAGATATCCGGCAAAAATCCCTGCTTCCTCCACTGCCTTCATCATTCTCAGGGCCTCTTCCCCATTTCTCCCAAGAGGTTTGGTGGAGACTACTGCCTTTTTATGTTTTGCACAAAGCATCACAGCATGTTCATGCACATTGTTGGGCAACGCAATACAGACCATGTTCACATCCGGGTGGGCAATAATTTCTTCCATATCCGACGACCATATATCACAACCGTAATCGTCGGCAAACTTCTTCGCGCTTTCCTCTCTTCTCGCATATATTGCCACTACCTTATCTCTTCCGCGTTGGCCATGAATTGATTCCGCGTAAAATCTACCTATAAAACCGGAGCCCAGCATTGCTATCTTCTGCATAAAATAATTAAATCAAAGGTTTTTGGATGTTGAAATGTGTAGTTAAAAACTACCTCTTGTGGTCAGACATTGTCAAGGCTGGTCAAGTATTGTGAACGACGACACCTGACCAAAAATGACCACGTTTGACTATAAATGACTACTCCTGACTATTTTGTACTCACCGCACTTTCCCAGCCAGTTGTTTTCAACGCCGGGTCATCTTCCTTTTTCAGGAAATCAGCATCTTCGAAAGATGAAGCCTGCCATCCCAGAATCGCGCGATCCGGAACGACGTCGACAGGTACTTTCCAGGAAGTGGAAGTCTCGCTGTAAGCGATATTAGACTGTGAGTTATAACATGAAATGAGCGACCAGCGCGGATGCTCCGACAAATTGGCCTCGGAACGATGTAGCAAATTACTGTGGAAGAAAAGGGTATCGCCTGCTTCCAGTTCGCAATAAACAAGTTCCATGGTTTTCAGTGAGTGATTCACCATTTCCATATCTGCACCAACCTGTTCACCTGCAAAACCATGATTCACCCGTCCCATTTTATGTGAACCTTTGATTACCTGAAGACAACCGTTTTCCTTATTTGCAGGAGTAAGCGCAACCATCACACTCATCAACTGATCCGGGAACATAAATTGGTTTTTATACCAGTATCCATAGTCCTGATGCCATTCCCAGGCACCGCCAACCCGAGGCTCTTTTTGCATCAATTTTGTGTGAAAATGGCAGACTGCGCTATCTTCTCCCAGAAGCTGATGAACAGAATTCACCATTCTTTCGCTTCTGATCAAATAGCCAAACACGTCGTCACCAGGAGTGAACCACAATGTCAGCTTGGTCTTTTTCCCGGTCTGATCATTCAGATCCATCGCATTTTTCTGCATCGTCGAATTTTCGATAGCAGCAGAATATAGTTTACCGGTTTCTTCCTGACTAAAAAGGCCCTTTACAACCAGATATCCATCTCTATTGTACGCCTCTTGCTGTTCAATACTCAGATTCAAATTAACAGATTGTTGTGCTTCCATATCCACTTGTTTATATGTATAGTGCAAATTTATATTTATTATAGCACATATAACAAAGTGATTTCAAAGAATAATCGGCACGACTAAAAGTCCCCGAGTCCTTACTTTCTAAATGTATCCTTCCTCCCGCAGTACTGTGTCTACAAGAATTGGCTTTGGAAGTTCGTGAACCTGATCGGGTGTATAAAAAAAAAGATGTGGCGGCAAATTGATCAACACTGATTCAGAGATATCTACCCACCAAAAACGAACATTGAGTCGCTGATGCGTGAGCAAGTGTGTATACAGTTTAGGAATTTCACGAATTATGCCCTTTTGTAAAATACCGCTAACAAACTCATTTCCCATGAAGTCATCGGGAGACTCCACATGATCTGCTGATTCGATCAGTGGAAAATCGTATAGTCCTTTCCAGATGTCCTTAGCATTTCGCTCCTGCATGGCAATTCGGTCGCCCTGCTTAAATATGAAATAGTTGAAATATCTTTTCCTTACGGCGGCCTTTTTAGCCTTAACGGGAAGTTTGCTTTGCAATCCAAATTCATAGGCGTAACACATGTCCGTGAAAGGGCATACCGCACAATTGGGAGAAACGGGTACACATTGCAAAGCACCAAACTCAATCATAGCCTGATTATATGTCCCGGGATCTTCCTGAGAAATCAACCGAGAAGCCAGAAGGGTAAATTCCTTTTTACCCTCGTTGCTCAGGATATCTGTAAACACTCCAAACAAACGAGACAGAACTCTGTATACATTTCCATCCACAGCGGGAACAATCTCTCCAAACGAAAATGATGCAATGGCCGCAGCCGTATAGTTCCCCAGACCTTTGAGTTTACTTAGCTGGATGGCGGTTTCGGGGAATTTTCCTTCGAAATCCCCTACAATTTGCTTCGCAGTAAAATGCATGTTTCTTGCCCGGGAATAATATCCAAGTCCTTGCCACAGCCGGAGGACATCCCGCTCGTCGGCAGCAGCCAGATCAAAAACTGTTGGGTATTCAGCTACAAACCTTTCATAATATGGTGTTCCCTGTGCAACTCTGGTTTGCTGCAAAATAATTTCCGAGAGCCATATTTTATACGGGTCCCTCGTTTGCCTCCATAGCAACGGACGGTGATTTTGAAGATACCAGGATTTGAGTTTTTTGTTAAAATCAATGACCTGTAAATGATCAGATAGCATATTGTTTTTACTTATGTACGCTGTTTTTTAACCGATTATAAAAAAAATGAAAAAGCCATCCTTTTAAATTCAGGTAAAAATAGCGTACCTTTGTGTTCCCAAAATTTAGAGGAGCAAGTAAATAAATGAAATAATATCCACTTAAAGTAAACAATCAAAGTGACTAAGGCAGACGTAATCGCACAAATTTCTGAGAAAACAGGCGTAGACAAGGGCGATGTTCAACAAACGCTAGAATCGTTTTTCACCGTGGTAAAGGACTCACTTTCTGATGGTGAGAATCTTTATGTTAGAGGTTTTGGTAGCTTCATTAATAAAAAGCGTGCACGTAAAGTTGCCCGTAACATTTCGAAGGGAACTTCAATGATCATTGACGAGCATTTTGTACCAAGCTTCAAACCTGCCAAAGTTTTTGTTGAGCAGGTAAAAGAAAGTGACAAACTTAAAGCTGTTGCTGAAAAGTAATTCACCTTATACAGGTTTGGTTATAACAGTATGAAAAAATCCATTCTTCTTTCTTGTTTTTTTGCCGTTGCGTTAGTTGGGACACTTTTTAGCCTGCCTAAGGTGGTGGTCAATAATAAGGGAAAAGAAGTGGATACTGAGAAATCGCAGACTGCCGAGGCATCTACTGCACCGGCGGAGTCCGATACACCTGCCAATTCGCACGATGGGGCCACTTTATCTCCTGATCAACAAAAAATTGTAGATCAGCTTAGGAGTGGCTTCATTCTTGCAAATGATAAAGATAAGGCTGCTGCCGGCCTGAAACTTTCCAATAAATTTGCTGAGCTTCAAAAATTCGACAGTGCGGCCTTTTATGCTGAAAAAGTAGCTCTTTTGGCTCCAACGCTTGAAAACTGGGTTCGGGCGGGAGATCGTTACTATGAAGCGTATGGATTTGCGGTTGATGACCAGAAGGCTAAAAACCTTGGTATCAAAACCCGTGAATACTACCAGAAAGCAATTGACCAAAACCCTGCCCTATTGGCTGTAAAAGCGAATATGGCAATGACATACGTAAACACAGAAAACCCAATGCAGGGTATTATGATGTTGAGAGATGTGATTGAAACAGATCCAACCAATGAGTTGGCGCTGTTCAATATGGGTATTTTGTCGATGCGTTCTAACCAGTATTCCAAAGCTGCTGATCGTTTCAAACAAATTCTTACAAACAATCCGGCGAACACAAAGGCTAAATTCTATTTGGGATTGACCCTTGTTGAGCTTGGCAAGAATGATGAAGCAAGAAAAGTACTTGCAGAAGTGAAGAAGGAAGAAAAAGATCCGATCATCCAGCAAGCTATCGGAGAACTGGAAGGACGTCTTAACAATTAATTGACCTAGTTACACGAATACAATTATTTATATTATAAACGAATAGATTTATGCCTTGCGGAAAAAAAAGAAAGAGACATAAGATTTCCACTCACAAGAGAAAGAAACGCCTTAGAAAAAACAGACATAAGAAGAAATAATTGGTAAATGACCGGATTCATACTATATTGATCCGGTCATACCATCTTCACCGTTGTGTATTACCCCATTGATATCTCAAATTGGGGAGGTTAAGTATTAACATTAATTGCGCCATTCAGTTGGTTGAACATTGAGTAACGAATTACTAATCAATTCTACTCAAAAGGGAGAACGTATTGCCCTTTTGCAGGATAAACGTCTTTTAGAATATCACGTAGAAACCCCAGACCAAAGCTTTACCGTAGGTGATATCTACCTTGGTACAGTAAGGAAACTGGTGGCAGGGCTTAATGCTGCCTTTGTAGATGTGGGATTTGAAAAAGATGCATTTCTGCATTATCTTGATTTAGGGCCTAATATCAACTCTCTTAATAAACTGACGAAGGATGTAATCTCCAAGCGTACCAATTCAGGCAAATTGAATAACTTCAAGATGGAGCCTGAAATTGAAAAACTTGGTAAAATTGACAAGGTTCTTTCCAAGAATCAACCAATTCTGGTTCAGATTGTAAAAGAACCAATCTCCACAAAAGGTCCGCGTTTGTCTTGCGACATCTCCATTGCCGGCCGTTACATTGTACTTGTACCGTTTTCAAACTCTGTAAACCTTTCAAAAAAGATTACAGACAAACAGGAAAGAAATCGCCTTCAGCGTCTGATGTCTTCCATCAAGCCTGCCAATTTTGGAGTGATCATTCGTACTGTGGCTACGGGCAAAGATGTTGACGAACTGAATAAAGACCTTCAAGACTGTCTGGACAAATGGGAAAATGGCATAAAAGCACTTCGCGATGCCAAACCACGCGACCGCGTTATAGGTGAAATGAATCGCGCTTCTTCGATTATCCGCGATATGCTGAACGAGTCATTCGACAGTATTACCGTTGATTCGAAAGAAGTTTACGATGACATTAAGGCCTATATCCACAACATTGCTCCGGATAAGGAAAACATTCTCAAGCTGCACAATGGCAAAAACAAGCTATTCGAACAGTTTGGTTTGGAAAAGCAAATCAAAGGACTATTCGGACGTTCTGTAAGCTTGCCAAACGGTGGTTATCTGATCATCGAGCATACAGAAGCACTACATGTTATTGACGTTAACAGCGGCAACAAGTCTAATTCCGAGGAAGATCAGGAAGCAACTGCTTTGAGTGTCAATTTGGAAGCAGCCAAAGAAGTAGCACGCCAATTGCGTTTACGCGATATGGGTGGCATTATCGTGGTGGATTTTATCGATATGAAGAAGGCGGAAAATAAACGCGTTCTGTTCGATACCATGCGTGACGAAATGAAAGGAGATCGTTCAAAATACACCGTTCTTCCTCTTTCTAAATTTGGTTTGTTGCAAATTACACGCCAACGTGTAAGGCCGGAAATGAATATTGTAACCCGAGAAACATGTCCTACATGCGGCGGAACAGGTACAATTCAGGCCAGTATACTTGTATCAGATGTGATTGAGAACAACCTCGATTACATGCTATCCAAGCAAAATGAGCGGGGTATCACCATTCTCCTGCATCCATTCCTTCATTCCTATTTCACGAAAGGCATTATTTCCCGTCAGGTAAAATGGTTCTTCCAATATAAAACCTGGGTGAAACTGATCAAAGATTCCTCATTGGGTGTTACGGACTTCAAGTTCCATAACCAGTACGGAGAAGAAATTGAGATTGTTCCTGGAAACTGAGGAGATTAGCTTATGGCTATTAGCACTTAGCTTATAGTTGCAACAAATTATGTCTGTAAGTTGATAAATGTGTTTGCTGAAAAGCAAATTGGCAATCTCATACCTTTTCCCCACGCTCGCGGCCTACCTCCCTTTCCAAACAGGATTTCTTTTTTCTTTGAAGGCTATTGTCCCTTCTTTGGCATCCTCCGATTCAAGCAGTTTATTCAATTGCTTTTTCAAAAACGTTTGCTGTTCACTCTGGGGAATTTCGGCAAGATTTTGCAATGCTTTCATCCCAACAGAAATGGCATAAGGCGCATTTGAAGATATTAATGAAGCCAGCTTTTGAGCTTCATCTTTAATGGTGTCTTTCCCGAAAATTTCAGTAACTAAACCAAGATTCACTGCTTCCTGTGCAGAATAGCTCTTGCCAGTTATTGACATTTCCAGTACTTTCCTGGGAGGCATGATCTGAAGTAAAGACGCCATTACCTGCATAGGCCAGATTCCCCGCTTCACTTCCGGCAAACTAAAAGTTGAGGACTCAACACCAAGCACAAAAGTACAACCACATATCATTAGAAAACCACCTGCCAAAACAGGACCTTCCACAACGGCAATGCTTGGTTTCAGCAACTGAGCAAAAGCATCGCCTAACTTCACCTCCTCCCGAATTGCAGGAAGCGTTTCATTTTTCAAATCCACATCAGGATTGTGAAACGCGATCAAATCCGCTCCTGCGCAGAATACCGTTCCGTTGGCATTCAATATTACACAACGAACCTCTGGATTATAGTGAGCAAACGTCAATGCAAAAGTAATTTCCTCTGCCATGGTTGGCGTGAAGGCATTACGTTTTTCAGGTCGGTTTAAAGTAATATGAAAGACATGACCTTTTAGCTCCGTTTGTATAAACAGAAATTCAACTTTGTCATACAACTCTGAATCTTTTCTGGAATAAAAATGCATCGCTGATTGTGAGTTAACAGTAAAAAGTTCAGAGTGGACAGAATCTTGAAATTGATTATGAGCTACTTCATTCAATCATTAACTAACCACCGCTTCCAGCATAGTGATATACTGGAGAATGCCTTCCCCAATTTCATGTAGATAAATAAACTCATCAGCGCTGTGCGAACGACCGGAATGCCCCGGCCCCATTTTCAAAGACGGACAGTCCAGCAATGCCTGGTCTGATGTTGTTGGCGATCCGTATGAATTCCTTCCAAGAGCCAAGCCTGCTTTTACGATCGGATGATCCATTGGAATACTCGAAGGTCTCAATCGGATTGACCTTGCGCTAACCTCCGACTGGATATTGGCCTGAATGATATCTATAATTTCTTCGAGGGTATACTGATCCGTAGCCCTCACATCAATTGTGAAGTTACACACATCCGGAACCACGTTATGCTGCGTTCCCGCATTGATAATCGTTACCGACATCTTAACCGGGCCCAGTGTTGGCGATACCTTAGGAAACTGATAGGAATTGATCCAGCTGATGTCTTTCAATGCCTTATATATCGCATTGTCGCCCTCTTCTCTTGCCGCATGTCCAGACTTTCCTTTCGCAGTACAATCCAGAACCAGAAGCCCCTTTTCAGCTACTGCCAGATGCATTTCCGTAGGCTCTCCTACAATAGCAAACGAAATTTCAGGCAATTCTGGGACAACAATTTCCAAACCTTCTTTTCCTGATATTTCCTCTTCGGCGGTTGCTGCAATGGCGATATTGTAGGTTAAATCCTGCCGATCATAGAAATAAGAAAACGTTGCCATCAATGATACCAGACAACCGCCTGCGTCATTACTCCCTAATCCATATAATTTCCCGTCTTCCACTTTTGCTTCCAGTGGATTGAGAGTCCAGGACTTATTCGGTTTTACGGTATCATGGTGAGAATTGAGCAACAATGTAGGTTTTGACCCGTCATAATATTGATTGAAAGCCCATATATTGTTTTTCTTTCTCTGAAACGGAATATTTCTTTCTTTAAAAAAAGCTTCAATTAATAGAGCCGTATTCTCTTCTTCCTTGCTGAAAGATTGTGTTTCTATAAGCTGTTTTAAAAGCGAAATAGCCTCACTGCTCAGTGTTTCTATATTTTCAATGGCCTCGGTTTTGTCCATAACGCACTGGGTTACTCTCGAATAATTTTCGGCAAAGGTATAAAAAAAGGGAGTCGTACCCGACAGTACCACTCCCTTAGAATTCCATTAGAGACAGTTTACCACCTCACCTGACCATCGCCTCTCACCACCCATTTTTCTGTAACCAGTTTTTCGAGGGCAAAAGGACCACGTGCATGCAATTTCTGTGTAGAAATACCGATTTCGGCTCCCAAAGCAAAAACACCACCATCTGTAAATCTTGTTGAAGCGTTGGCATAAACCGCTGCCGCATCTACTTCTTTCAGAAAACTTTCAATAAAATCGCTGTTCTGCGAAATAATCGCTTCCGAATGGCGTGAAGAATGTGCTCTGATATGATCCAGGGCTTCCTCCAATCCGTCAACCACTTTCACAGAACATTTGTAATCAAGAAATTCTCTTCCGAAATCTTCCGGCTCTGCCTTTTGTAAAAATGGGTAATCGATACCTTTAAATATGTCGTACGAAGTTTCGTCGGCAAAAACTTCAACATTCCACTTTATAAATTCTTCTTTCAATTTTGGCAGGAAAGTATTGGCAACTTCTTTATCGACCAATACTGTATCCAGCGAATTACATACCGATGGACGAGAAACCTTAGCATTCACTACAATGTTGGCCGCTTTATCCAAATCGCCGGTTTTTTCGACATAAGTATGGCAAACACCAGCACCTGTTTCTATGGTTGGTACAAGTGAATTCTGACGTACAAACTTGATCAGCCCCTCGGAGCCCCTTGGAATAATAATGTCAACGTATTTGGTCGCAGTAAGCAATTCCATCACAAACTCCCGACCGGTTGGCAATAGCATTACAGCATCTGCCGGTACACCAAATTCCACCAAAGTCTCGTGAATAAGACTCACTAAAATGGTATTGGAAAGATGGGCCTCTTTTCCGCCTTTGAGCACACATGCATTTCCTGAACGTAAACAAAGCGAAGCAACATCCAGCGTCACATTGGGGCGGGATTCATATATTACACCAACAACACCGAGCGGAACAGCTATTTTTTTCAATGAAAGTCCTTGCTCAATGGTGCGTTCCAATAAGACCTCTCCTGTGGGATCTGGCAAAGCAGCAACATCACGAAGACTTTTTGCAAGATCAGCGATCCGATTTTCATTGAGTAAAAGACGGTCCTTTTTAGGGTCAGCATCATCCACCAAATCAAGATCCTTTTGGTTCTCCGCCACTATTTGGGCAGAATTTGCAATCACTTTTTCAGCCAGTGAAAGAAGCAGATCTGCACGTTGTTTGTCGCTCAGCTTCCGTACCGAAACGGCGGCGTCCTGAGTCGCCTTTAAAAGAGGTAAAATAGATTCCATTATAACAATACGATATCATTGGCATGCGCCACTTCAAAATTCAGTGTTTTCAAATTCTCCTTAATCGCCCCGGAAGTTTCCCTTGCCCGTGCAACTGCAATCATTTCCCGATCAGGAGCGTATATTTCAATAATCTCACCCGCTTCAAATTCGCCGGTAACTTCCGTAACTCCCACTGCAAGCAAACTTTTACGTTTTAAAACTGCCTTAGAAGCTCCCTCGTCGATATGCAAAGTTCCGGAAACCAGTCCTCCGCTACCCAACCAGCGATTCCTCGCCGATAGTGTGCTTTTTCCTGCACCAATTACCGTTCCCGCTTTTCCTTCAAGTGCAAGAAGTAATTCATCCGTTTGATTCATTCCAAAAATTACTACCCGTATTGCCATACGCGCTGCAAGTTTGGCGAATGTAAGCTTCGATGCCATACCTCCCAAGCCCAGAAACGACTTGTCGGTCCGTACAAATTTAAAAACCTCGTTTACGTTGGTAACGTTCCTGAGAATTTTTCCCTGCTCGTCCAGCAAACCTCCGACCGATGTGCAGAACATCAGCGATTCGGCTCCAAAACCAACGGCCAGTAAAGTGGCGAGTTCATCATTATCCGAAAATTTCAGCTCACGATCACTCACAACATCGTTTTCGTTTACGATCGGAATAATGTTGTTTTGCCAGAGCTCTTCAAAGGTTTCTTTCAGTTGCAAAAACTTATGGCGGTTTGCAAAATGCTGCCTTTCGCAAAGACTTTGGGCTATGTAAATATTGTTTGGAGCAAAATAACTGGCATACAGACCTACAAGCAGCGGATTGCCCACCGAAGCTGCTGCCTTCCGCTGGGTCATTGTTCCTTTGTAATCCTGGATATACGCTTTACCCGCACCGACCGCACCAGACGACACGATGATGATACGATAATCGGCATGTATTTGAGAAACCTGCCTTGCTATTTCAGAAATGATCCTGACATCAGGTTCGCCGGAAGGCAATGTAATGGAAGCAGTTCCGAACTTTATTACTAGAATTGGTTTTGACACTTTGAATTACCTATAAAACCGGCCAATGCAGAAATCACGGCCTGTGAATCAATTTTGGATCAAAAATAATTGATTTAGTTATGAAAAGAAGCGAATAATTAACAGAACGCTGCAAAGTACCAACATTTACTGAACCAATGCCCGACCATTAAATTTCCGCTTTGCTGCCAATCCTTTTTGCAATCGCTTCATGTAATCATCTCTGGGAATTTCAATTGCACCATAACGAAGCACATTGTCATTCATAAACTGTGTATCAAGAAGCTTAAAATCGTTTGCTTGCAAAATCTGAATCAGGTAGTGAAAAGCTACTTTTGAAGAATTACTTTCTTTTGAAAACATAGACTCTCCAAAGAACACACTATTAATCGAAACACCATACAAACCACCAACAAGTTCGTTTTCCCGCCAGGCTTCTACACTGTGCGCGTAGCCCATTTTGTGCAGTGCCACATAAGCTTCAATGATATCTTCCGAAATCCATGTACTTTCTTCCGACTCTTCTTTTCCCAAAATCCTGATTCCTGCACATCCGCGCATCACTCCTTCAAAATCTGAATTGACGCGAACTTCAAAAAGCTTTTTGTTGATCACCGGTCTCAGCGACTTGCTTGGTTTATAGCTGTCAATGGGAATGATGGCTCTGGGGTCGGGAGAATACCAATATATGGTTCCGTCTGGCTCCGCCATGGGAAAAATCCCATTCATGTATCCGTAAAGAAGGTCTTCGGTGGTAATTTCAGGCATTATTCTAACTGGCTTTTCCTGGTTATAGCTTTGAATTATTCTATGTAATTAACAATTATTATCAACTTGTCAGGACATAAATTATAGCATAACATTGAACCATAAAAATATATCCACTGTTTCTTTGTCATAATAATATTTTTTGCAAAATTTGCAACCTCTTAGACGACCAACAAAGTAAATGAATAGCAACGGCATACATACTGTTCTTCATACTACACCTTTCAGGTTTAGGTCCCCCCGGACCGTCTAACTCTATTTTGCCTACGTGGTAAAACTTTTATCCCCGCCATTTTATTAAATTTTTGAAACGTCCCATCGTAATTTTCTGGGAATCAGTTTTTTTGTTTCGAACATTTTTTGTCTGTAATAGTCATCAATGAAAAATACCGAAGTAGTGGGCAGTAAGTTTATTGTACAAACTGCCAATGAAAATCATCTCCATTATGCCGAAACAATTTGTGCGGAAATGGAAGAGAGCGCCAAAAAGCGTGGTACGGGTATAGCCAAACGTTCTCCTGTTTACATCATGGAGAAAATGGTGGAGGGAAAAGCGATCATCGCAACCACTGATACCGGCGAATGGGTAGGTTTTTGCTACATTGAAACATGGGAACATGGTAAATTTGTAGCCAACTCCGGACTTATCGTACATCCTGATTTCAGAAATAGCGGAATGGCAAAAGCGATCAAACAAAAAGCTTTTGAACTTTCACGCAAAAAATATCCTGATGCCAAAATTATTGGTATCACTACGAGCCTTCCGGTGATGAAAATCAACTCGGATCTTGGCTACGAACCCGTTACTTTCAGTGAGTTACCCGCAGACGATGCTTTCTGGAAAGGCTGCGCCAGCTGCGTGAATTATGATGTACTTTCCCGTACCGGCAGAAAACACTGCCTATGCACTGGCATGATGTACAATCCTGAGGATCATAAAAAAACAGAAGTGCAGTCCGAAGCAGACACCTGGGATTTCCTTAAGGAGTCCAGCCTTTATGAGCGTTGGATGCGTATTAAACAACGCATTTTATTGCGAAGGGAAGAACGTGCTAAAAAGAAAAATGCCGAGGCGATGCTTGTACATTAATGTACTGGCATTCATTTACAGATTATTAATATCTTTTAAATACCTCGCCCGGCCGCCCGAAAAGCCCGATGCGAGGTATTTTTTTGTTACTTTGTAGTTCAATTTTAAAAGTCAATAAGAACATATATTTCCAGTAATGTCACAGCCAAAAGTAGTATTAGCGTTTAGCGGAGGATTGGATACCTCGTTTTGTGTAAAATATTTAGCCGAAGACAAGGGCTACGAAGTTCATTCTGTGTTGGTTGATACAGGCGGTTTTTCGGATGAAGATCTTAAAACAATTGAGGCAAATGCTTATTCATTAGGTGTAAAAAATCACGCTACTATTTCCAAAACAGCAGATTACTATAATGATTGTATCAAATATCTGATCTTTGGAAACGTACTTAAAAACAACACTTACCCACTTTCTGTAAGTGCTGAGCGCGTGTTTCAGGCTGTTGCCGTTGCTGAATATGCGAAAGAAATTGGCGCAAGTGCAATTGCTCACGGGAGTACAGGCGCAGGAAATGATCAGGTTCGTTTCGACATGGCCTTCCGCATTATCATTCCGGAAGCGGAAATTATCACGCCAATCCGGGACCTAAAACTTTCGCGCGAAGCTGAAATTGAATATCTGACTAAAAAAGGTGTTGGTCGCGAATGGGCCAAAGCAGCATATAGCATAAACAAAGGACTTTGGGGAACATCTGTTGGCGGAAAAGAAACGCTTACATCGGAGCAATATCTTCCGGAATCGGCGTGGCCTACACAGGTTTCTAAAACCGAACCTGAAAGAATTACACTGGATTTTGTTGAAGGTGAATTAAAAGGAGTTGCCGGCGAAAAATTTGAGAATCCTGTTGAGGCTATTCAGAAGCTGGCCGCAATTGCGCAGCCTTTCGGAATAGGCCGTGATATTCACGTTGGGGATACGATCATTGGGATAAAAGGACGCGTTGGCTTTGAAGCAGCCGCACCGTTGATCATTATCAAAGCGCACCACACTTTGGAAAAACATGTATTGAGCGAACAACAGCTTTACTGGAAAGAACAACTTTCTAACTGGTACGGAAGTTTGCTCCACAAAGGTCAGTTTGTGGAGCCGGTGATGCGTAACATTGAGACATTCCTGTCGGATACTCAAACGCATGTAACAGGACAAGTACATGTGCATCTTGCCCCATACCGTTTCCATGTTGAAGGAATTGAGTCACCATTTGACCTGATGTCTTCTAAATTTGGCAGCTACGGTGAAATGAACAATGCCTGGACAGGTGATGATGTACGCGGCTTCTCGAAAGTTGCTTCGAACCAGGTGATGATTTATCAGAAAGTGAGTGAATCTAATGATTAATTATTAGGGGTTATGGCCGGTTCACTGGCGCGATTAATTGTTGTTGGTAGGTATTAATGAATTCTAAAGATTTCGATCATGACAATAACGGAACTTCAAAATCAAATTCAACAAAAAGCGTTGGAGTTACCTCCTGACCTACTGCAAGAGGTATATGACTATATGGAATTTATTGTTGTCAAGAGTAAGAAAAGAGAAGATGCACAAGATCAAAGCCTGGAAAAATGGTGGGGAAATTTGTCCAACTTTTCTGATGATTACATGAAAGATCGGATTCAACCTCCGTTAGATAAATCGGAAAATCTTTTTGAATGAAATATCTACTTGATACCAACATAGTCTCATACATAATCAAAGAAAAACCAACTGAGGTACTGAACAGATTTCGTTTAACTACCTTAAGTGAGATATCAATTTCTTCCATAGTGGTTGCTGAACTTTGGTTTGGAGTCGCCAAAAGCCAGCATAAGATCCGAAACAAAGCCGCTCTGGAAGATTTTCTGTCACCTATTACTATCATCGATTTTGACAGTAAAGCCGCAGAATTTTATGCGTTGATTAGGGCAGATCTTGAAAGTAAAGGGACAATAATTGGTGCGAACGACTTATTTATTGCTGCCCACACTCTCAGCCTTGATCTCACATTGGTAACAAATAATGTGAGAGAATTCGAAAGAGTGAATGGATTAAAAATTGAAAACTGGATTTAGAATGCAAAATATCAATATAGGAATAATAGGTGCGGCGGGATATACGGGTGGAGAACTCCTTAGAATTGTGATCAACCACCCTCATCTGAAGGTTGCATTTGCACATAGTAAGAGTCAGGTTGGAAAGCCGGTTTATTCCACACATACGGACTTGTTGGGTGATACAGACCTGGTATTTTCAGGAGAAGATATTCAAAAACTGCTGAATCAGGAAGATTTACAAGCTATTTTCCTATGCTCAGGTCACGGTGAATCGAAGAAGTTTCTTACTGAATATAGTCTACCTGAAACGGTAAAAGTTATTGATTTGAGTACCGATTTCCGTGATGAATCAAATGGATTCACATACGGATTACCGGAACTTCAAAAGGAGAAAATAAAGCAGGCAACCAAAATTGCCAATCCGGGTTGTTTTGCAACAAGTATAGAATTGGCAATTCTCCCATTGGCAAAAGCGGGCTTGTTGAAAGAAGATGTACATGTGAGCGCAGTAACTGGCAGTACAGGTGCAGGACAGGCGCTGAGTGCGACGACACATTTTTCGTGGCGAAACAATAACCTGTCGATTTACAAGGCATTTACGCACCAACATTTGACTGAGATCAAAATGAGTCTGAGAAAATTGCAGGCTGGTTTTGAAAAAGCTGTTCATTTTGTTCCGTATCGTGGCGATTTCACTCGGGGGATTATGGCAAATGTGTATACTCCATTTTCAGGCACATTGGAAGAAGCAAACGAATTGTACAAAAGTTACTATTCAGAACATCCTTTCACGCACATAAGTGAGGCTCCGATTGATCTGAAACAGGTGGTGAATACAAATAAATGCCTCATTCATCTTGAAGTACACGACGGTCAATTATTGATTTCGAGTATCATTGACAATCTAACAAAAGGTGCATCCGGACAAGCCGTTCAGAATTTGAACTTAGCGTTCGGATTACCGGAAGACGCCGGTTTGAGGTTAAAGGCGCCTTCGTTCTGATTTTTGTTTAAATGTAGAGTTTAAGGAGCGGCCGCCGCTCGGTATGGCGCAGAGGACGCTGATAACTTTTACTCTGTGTCCTCTGCTAAAACTCTATTTCTTCTGCTTTTCAAAACAATACCAACATGTCACATTTATTTGATGTATACCCACTTTACGATATAGAGCCTGTAAAAGCTGAGGGCAGTTACTTATGGGATTCAAATGGCACAAAGTACCTGGATCTTTACGGCGGGCATGCTGTAATATCCGTGGGTCACTGTCATCAGTATTATGTTGAAATGCTCAGCAAACAGCTTCATGCCATCAACTTTTACTCCAACTCCGTAAAAATATCGTTGCAGGAAGAACTGGCAGAAAAACTGGGAGACCTTTCGGGTTACCCTGATTACAAACTTTTCCTTGTCAATTCAGGAGCAGAAGCGAACGAAAATGCTCTAAAACTGGCATCGTTTCATACTGGACGCTCGAAGGTGGTTGCTTTTACAAAGGCATTTCACGGGCGTACTGCCGGTGCTGTGGCTGCAACAGACAATCCATCCATTGTAGCTCCTGTTAATTACAACAAACACGTGACATTCCTTCCTTTTAATGATATAGACGCATTGGAAGAGGGTATTACTGACGAAGTGTGCGCGGTGATTGTGGAAGGCATCCAAGGTGTAGGTGGTATTCAGGTAAGTTCTGATGCATTTTTACAAGCTTTACGCAAGAGATGTGACGAGACAGGAGCAGTGCTGATTCTGGATAGCGTACAGTGCGGATATGGCCGTACCGGCAAATTTTTCTCTCATCAATTTAGCGGAATCCATCCTGACCTGATGACGATGGCGAAAGGCATGGGCAACGGTTTTCCAATTGGCGGTGTTTTGATTTCACCCAAATTCAAGGCAAGTTATGGTTTGCTTGGGACCACTTTCGGTGGAAATCACATGGCTTGTGCTGCCGGAATAGCGGTACTAGACATCATAAAAAACGAAAATCTGTTGGATAACGCAACCGAGATCGGGAACTATCTGCTTAAAGGAATTGAAGAAATAGGTGGATACAAAGAGCTACGCGGACGTGGCCTGATGATCGGTATCGAATACGATTTCCCGGTTAAAGACCTGAGAAATAAACTACTTTTTGAACACAAGATGTTTACAGGCGTTGCGGGAGCACATACAATCAGACTATTACCGTCGCTGGCATTGGGTAAAGAGGAGGCTGATGCGTTCCTTGAGGCGTTGCGTGTCTGTTTAAACGCTGAATTAAAAGAGGTTTAGCGCTGAGTTATGTCAGATCTTAACTTGATGAATCGACATCATTACTTTTATATTCGACTTCACTTGTTGGCTTACTTATTAACTTTAATGTAGTTTCGCTAAAAAATGGCATTAAGCGAATCGTAAATAAATATTAACTCCGCGAAACACAGCGTATACCTCACTAAACTCTGCGTTTAAATAGAGCACATAAAATGAAACATTTCCTTTCCATAAACGACGTTACAGACCTTAATCAGCTTATTACGAGCGGTATTATTTCCAAGCGGAATCCATTTGGTGATGCGGATCTTGGCAAAAACAAAACCATTGGGCTTTTGTTCTTTAATTCGAGTTTGCGAACACGCCTCAGCACACAAAAAGCAGCTCAGAATCTTGGCTTAAATGTCATTATGATGAACGTGGGCCAGGATGGCTGGGGTTTGGAAATGGAAGAAGGTGTGATCATGAATGGCGATAAAGCGGAGCATGTGAAAGAAGCGGCTGCGGTAATTGGTCGCTACTGCGACATTATTGGAATTCGTTCTTTCGCTGGTTTGCAGGATCGTGAAAAGGATTATCGGGAAATCGTATTTGAGCAGTTCAAAAAATATGCTGAGGTGCCGATTGTCAACCTGGAATCGGCTACACGCCATCCGTTGCAATCTCTGGCCGATTGCATTACCATAGAAGAATTCAGAGTAAAGGAGCGCCCGAAAGTTGTGCTGACCTGGCTGCCCCATTTCAAAGCATTGCCGCAAGCTGTTGCCAATTCGTTCTGTGAATGGATGAATCCAATGAATGTGGAACTGGTAATAACCCACCCGGAAGGATATGATCTGGCTCCTGAATTTGTAGGAAAAGGGCAGGTTATTTACGACCAGGATAAGGCTCTTGAAGGTGCTGATTTTGTTTACGGCAAAAACTGGTCTTCCTACAATAATTATGGACAGGTACTGACCAGCGACCCATCCTGGATGATCACCGAAGCTAAAATGAGCCTTACAGACAACGGAAAGTTTATGCACTGTCTGCCTTTGAGAAGAAACATGAAAGTTGCTGACGAAGTGCTGGACGGTCCACGCTCTCTTGTAATTGAGCAAGCTGCGAACCGCGAATGGTCGGCGCAAGCTGCACTTCGTGAGATATTAATAGGAATGTAACAATAGAATCAGGCCGAACTTTTAACATTTAACTGGCCGTTACTATTCTGACAGTTCTTCACCGTGAATTAAATATTACTGGTAATGCATACCGAATCATTGACATACCCATCTAACGCAACCGAAAAACAGATAAAAAAAACGGGGGTTCTGATTGTAAATCTGGGGACACCGGATAGTCCGTCTGTTCCTGACGTAAGAAAATACCTGAGAGAATTTTTAATGGACGAGCGGGTTATCGATATTCCGTATCTTAACCGCTGGTTGCTGATCAATCTGATCATTGCTCCTTTCCGCGCTCCTAAGTCAGCCAAGATTTATAAAGAATTATGGACACCCGAAGGTTCTCCTCTGAAAATATACGGGTATTCGGTTGAGGAAAAGTTACAAAAAGTGCTGGGTGACGATTACGTGGTTAAGCTTGCCATGCGCTATCAAAATCCCAGTATAGAAAAGGGACTTGCCGAGTTAAGGAAAGAATGTCTTTCTGAAATCATTGTAGTACCATTTTTCCCGCAATATGCTTCGGCCTCGACCGGCTCTGTTTACAAAAAAGTGATGGAGGTTGTGAAAGACTGGGAAGTTTTACCGGAAATTAAGTTTGTAAATCGTTTCCTGGATCATCCCAAGTTCGTAGAGGCATTCGTGAATCTTGGTAAAAAATACATCGCTACACGCGATTATGACCATTATGTTTTCAGCTACCACGGTATTCCGGAAAGGCAGATTACAAAAGGCGATGTCGCCAATGTTTGTAGCTTCGGGAGCTGCTGCGACACGCTCACTACACAAAACCAGCACTGTTACCGTGCACAATGTTATGAAACGACCAGATTGTTTGTAAAAGGAATGGGAATTCCGGAAGGAAAATACACTGTTGCATTTCAATCGCGTCTGGGTAAAACGCCCTGGATTAAACCCTATACAGATGAGCTGATACCTGAATTGGCTAAAAAAGGAGTTAAATCGGTCTTGGCATTCTCTCCTGCATTTGTAGCCGACTGCCTTGAAACAACCATTGAGGTAGGCGAAGAATACAAAGAGATTTTTGAAAAGGAAGGTGGAGAACACTGGCAGCTTGTAGAAAGTCTGAATGACAGTGATATCTGGATTGAAACGCTGGAAGATCTGGTTAAAAAAGCATAATAGGATCTTTAAAACTGAAAGCGGTCGATTTGAACAAATCGACCGCTTTCAGTTTATATCGCTACCGATTCTTTTCGATACAACTCTGCAAGTGCATTCACTGCATAGTCAACTTCCTCGAAAGTATTGTATTTACCAAAAGAGAATCGAACGTTTGCTCTTTCTGAATCTATGTTAAGTTCGTTCAAAACATGCGAACCAATGTCCGTTCCACTGGAACATGCACTTCCTCCTGAAACCGATATACCGGCAATATCAAGATTAAAAAGTAACATGTCGCTCATGTCTGATGGTGGCAAACTCACATTCAAAACGGTGTAAAGGCTTTTATCCAATTGTCCCGACTGACCGTTAAACCGAATTCCTTCAATGCGTTCGCTCAATGCGGCAATCATGCGGCTCTTTAATGCTTCGATGTGGCTGCAGTGCGCATCCATATCACGGTAAGCAATTTCTAGTGCCTTAGCCAAACCTACAATCCCATAAACATTTTCGGTGCCTCCACGCATGTTTCGCTCCTGCGCTCCTCCATGAACAAACGGATAAATTTTTGTACCCGGACGTACATACAGAAAACCAATTCCCTTTGGTCCATGAAACTTGTGAGCTGCACCTACTATGAAATTCGCTTTCAATTTCTGCAAATCATGACGGTAATGTCCCATGGTTTGAACCGTATCGGTATGAAAAACAGCATTGTATTTTTCACACAAATCACCAGTAAGTTCAATATCAAGCAAATTACCTATCTCATTATTGCCATGCATCAACGACACCAAAGATCTTGGTTTTGATTGCAAAAGCGCTTCCAGATGCTGCAAGTCTACAACTCCTTCTTCGTTTAAGTTAACGTAACTTAATTCGATAAGTCCCTGCTTCGCCAGGTGCTCCAAAGTGTGAAGCACGGCATGGTGTTCTATACGGGAAGTAATGGCATGTTTAAGACCAAGTGTTTCAATACTAGAGCGAATGGCGGTATTATCTGCCTCGGTACCACCAGATGTAAAGAATATCTCTGCCGGAGCTGCATTCAGGATACCGGCAATGCTTTTTCTCGCTCTTTCGATTAACGATCTTGCTGCCCTACCGTTGGAATGTATCGAAGAAGGGTTACCGTATTGCTCAGCCATTACGGGTATCATCACCTCCATCACTTCCGGATCAAGGCGTGTTGTGGCAGCGTTATCCAAATAAACCTTCATGACTATTTCTTAGGTTCTGAAATTATTTCTTTAATGTCAGAAATAATTTTGTTGGCAAGATTAATAGCAGTAGTCTGCGTTTCTGACTCAGAATATATCCTGATAATTGGTTCTGTATTTGATTTACGCAAATGAACCCATTCTCTGTCGAATTCAATTCTCACACCATCAATGGTACTCAATGGTTGTTTCGAATATTTCGTCTGAATTCGACTCAGGATATTATCAACATTAATATCAGGCGTTAGTTCAATCTTATTCTTTGATATATAATAACCAGGATAAGACTTTCTCAGTACTGAGGCTGTTTTACCAAATTTCGCCAAATGCGTCAAAAACAAGGCAATTCCAACCAAAGCATCCCGACCATAGTGACTTTCAGGATAGATAACTCCTCCGTTACCTTCTCCGCCGATGATTGCGTTGTTGGCTTTCATCATTGTAACAACATTCACCTCTCCTACTGCCGAAGCAAAATATTGTCCGCCCGCTTTTATCGTAACATCGCGAAGTGCAGCTGTTGACGAAAGGTTTGAAACAGTGTTACCCGGTGTATTTTTCAACACAAAGTCGGCTACTGCAACCAATGTATATTCTTCACCAAATGGAGAACCGTCTTCGCACATCAGTGCCAGTCTGTCTACATCCGGATCTACAACGATTCCCAGATTATAGGCTCCGTCGTTCAATTCTTTACTGATCTCACGCAAATGTTCCGGCAATGGCTCAGGATTATGAGCAAAATTACCAGTCGGTTCACAATTGAGTTTTTTGATATTTTTAACAGGTACACCCAGTGCTTCCAGCAATGCAGGAACAAATATGCCACCTGTCGAATTAACGGCATCAACAACAATACGGAAATTTGCAGCCTTGATAGCTTCCACATTTACCAAAGGCAAAGCCAGAATATGGTCTATATGCTTCTGGAGATAGGTATCATCGGTACTGTAAGATCCAAGCTTTTTGACGTCAACAAAAATAAAATCTTCTTCATCGGCAATCCGCAGCACTTCTTCTCCTTCTTTCTCCGAAATAAACTCGCCTTCATGGTTGAGCAATTTAAGCGCATTCCACTGGATCGGGTTATGGCTTGCGGTAAGAATAATACCTCCGCCAGCCTTTTCCATCACCACTGCAATTTCCACAGTAGGCGTTGTAGAAAGCCCTAAATCCACGACATCCAGTCCAACTCCCTGCAAAGTAGCGGCTACAAGACGGCTCACCATTTCACCGGAAAGGCGGGCATCCCGACCAATTACTACCTTCAAATTGTGTGGATTAGCTCTTCGCAGCCATGTACCATATGCTGCCGCAAATTTTACAACATCAATAGGAGTCAGCGCTTCGCCGGATTTTCCACCCACAATCCCTCTGATCCCTGATATAGATTTTATTAACGTCACGATCTTAAATTCCTCTGTTTGTTTGGGCACAAAAATACTAAATTTCCACTCCCATAAATGGTTTTTTCTGAAACAAAAGTTTCTATTAATTAAACGGGATTTCAGAATCAGGTTATCTCGATGTCCACCTGTGTCAGAAGCGAGGCATTTGCAAAACCTCTGAAAGATCCCATAACCGGCGCCAGTTGATCAAAATCAGCTGATGCGCCCAAGCTGATGTGGTTGTTAATAATCGCCTTTCCTTCCGTCGGATCAAAACCACGCCAACCCGCACCCGGCAAATACACTTCCACCCAGGCATGAAGCTCGTGTGCCTGCATAGGATTTCCATATAAATATCCGCTCACAAAACGCGCTGCAATGCCCAAACTACGGCAGGCACTGATAAAAAGACGGGAATAATCGCGACAAGATCCGATGCGGTCCCGCAAGGTATCGTCGGGTGGATAAGCCATGCCGAACTCCCTATTTTGATATAGAAAATTCTCCTGAATGTATTTACTCAGCTCCACCAGAAATGGCACCGTTTCCCAATTGACACCAGCTGCAATTTTTCTTGCGAACTGCTCCACATTGTTGGTTACATCGTTACGACTCAGATACGGAATCAGGTATTTATAAATCCTGTCTTCGTACAAAAAGGGGAATTTTTTGGTGGAAAAAGGAAATAAAACGAAGTCAAAAACATTGACAGGATCCGAACAAACCGTCATCACCGCACTAACACTCAACTGCGTTACCGGATTGCTAAAAAAGTAGGCAACCTGCTGAGCATTACCCTCTGCGTCCACATTTCTGACAATTTTGGATGGCTGAGGGTTAATGATGAGCGAATATTCCAAAACCCGCTGATGCGGATAAGGTTTCGGAAAAATGTATAACGTGTGCGGATCCAGCACAACCGGCGCATTATAATTGTAGTATAGCGAGTGCTGAACTTTCAGGTTCATGAGGTTTCTTCCGATTTAGCAAAAAGAGGATCCATCCATTCCACCGGAAGTTTTTGAACCGAATTATTCAATAACGCACTCCACTGTTTTCCCACATAATCCAGATCATCTTTTTCAAATCGGTGCTCTATAAGTTGAAAGGAGTTTTTTTCATAAATCACGGCATCCAGCGGATAATCCACATCGTTGGAACTAACTCTGGTAGAATCAAACGAGAGAAATCCGATTTTCATAGCATCCTGCATGGACGAAGTGAATTTCAGACTTCGGTACAAAAGTGGCTTCCCGTAACCCGAATTTCCAATGATGATGAACGGCGAACCGTCCCCTACTTCCACCCAGTTCCCTTCGGGATAGAGCAAAAACAACTTATGTTCGTCGTCTTTTTCAAGCTGACCGCCCACAATCGCAAATAGGTTAAATGAGAGACCAGCCTCGGACAGCGACCTTCTGTCTTCGTCGGCCACCCGCCTCACCTGCGTTCCGAATGCATTCACTGCCTTGTATAGCTTATCAAATGACGAATCTCGTTCTTCCAGAACCTCCTTAAAATAGGTGATGGCTTTATCACGAACCGACCTGAGACCGGATGTCATGATAAACATCGAATGCTTTTCCAGTTGATGAACAGATACTTTTTTATTCGTTGATACCTCCGTGCCCGATGTCAGGCGGGTATCTGCAATGGCAACCAAACCAGTTGCCACTTTAATCCCTAAACAATATGTCATGAAAGTGCGGCTCTAACAATTTTTATAGGTTGCTAAGGTATAAAAACTTTTGTCAGTTCATCCACTGGCTGGCAGACCGCCCCAGACCCTGGCTCATCGACTGTCCTTGTCTTTTTTCTGTTTCAAGCCCAAAATACATATCGAAAATGGCGTTGTCGATCTCATTGTTCCTGGTCTGAAACTTGTCGAGGTACTCGTGAAGCCCCATCTTAAATACATCCTCAACCTCCGTAAATTCCAGCTCACTGCGAAGTTTACTCAAAGCTCTTTCAGCCGGATCTGTATGTCCCCTTTCAGGAATGGCTCCGCGAATGGCGTAAAGTGAAAGCTCTGCCTGACGCACGCTGTATGCAATTGAACGGGGAAATAATTTATCAAGAATCAAAAAGGCAACGATATTCATCGGCGTAAGCGCGCGGTGCGTCTGTCTGTACATGTTGTACGCGCTCACCGATTTCAGTACAGCCGTCCACATCATCAGATCCAGCGTGGAGCCGGATGCACTGGTGTCCTGCGCGAGTGTAAAATATTTCACATCCAAAAACCGGGAACATTTGTCGGCACGTTCTATATGACGTCCTAAACGGCCAAAATGCCAGGCTTCGTTTCTTGTTATGGATGAATCCACCACACCATGAAACTGCTGGCAGCTTTTACGGATATCAGTAAAATACGACTGCATGTGATCCATATTTCTAAAATCGTCGGCCGAAGTACCCTTGATGGTGAGATAAAAAGTATTGATACTTTCCCACATTTCTTTCGAAATGGTTTCACGTATTGTACGCGCATTTTCACGCGCTTCGTAGAGGCAGCTGATGATAGAATTGGGATTACGCTTATCAAAAGTCATAAAGTGGATCACGTCCTCCTTCGTTGGCTTTTCGTAATATTTGTAAAAAGTGTAATGATCTGCGGTAGCGATGAGCAAAGGCTCCCATTGTTCATCCACGTCAGGAGGAAGGTCCAGGGCAAGATTAAAATTAACTCCAACGAACCGGGAGTAGTTTTCTACCCGTTCCATGTATCGATTCATCCAGTAAATTGAATTGGCAACTCTACTAAGCATACGCGGCAAATATTGTGGTTTTGTGAAATGAAGTCAGAATAATTACATAGTGAATTTACCAAAATACCTAATAATATTTTGCAAATACAAACTACTACGAAAAATAATATAAGTTCTAAAAAGAGTATTATTATACCCTAATTCTTGAATGAACAGTACAGAATCTTTCCAAAACGTATAAATTTGGTAAATTAAGCCGTCATTAACAATAACAATCATAAGCCTGTGTCTAAAAGAGATTTATTCGTAGCCGCCATTCAAAAATCATATCAGACCACCCAGCCAACCATTCACCTAGGATCGGCCATTTTGGATGGGGAAATTATCACTGATGCAAGGGTGAACCTCCCCCTGCGAATGATGAACCGCCACGGGCTGGTTGCCGGAGCTACGGGCTCCGGAAAAACCCGGACTTTACAGGTATTGGCTGAGCAGCTGTCGGCTGCGGGTGTTCCTGTGTTCATGTCAGATATTAAGGGCGATCTTTCAGGTATTGCGCAGCCTGGCAAGTCAAACGGCGCCATTGAAGAACGGTCTCAGGCACTTGGAACTGTGTTCGACCCAAAAGGATATCCTGTTGAGCTATATTCACTTAGCGGGCAAAAAGGTGCTCAGATGCGTGCTACAGTTCTTGAATTTGGACCTATACTGCTATCAAAGATATTTGAGCTAAACGATACGCAATCAGGTGTATTGGCCATTTTGTTCAAATATGCCGATGATAAGGATTTACCAATGGTTGATTTGAACGACCTGAAAAAGGTACTGAGCTATTTATCAGAAGGACCGGGCGCGGCCGAAATCAAATCAGATTATGGCTCCATTTCAACTTCAACCGCAGGAACGATTTTACGAAAAATAGTAGCACTCGAGCAGCAGGGAGTGGGTACTATATTTGGTGAAAAATCATTTGATATCAGTGACCTGATCAATCGTGTTGATGGACAGGGTGTTATTAGTCTTCTCAATATCTCCGATGTTCAGGACAAGCCGGCATTGTTTTCCACCTTCATGCTCAGTCTGCTTGCCGAGCTCTATCAGAAATTACCTGAAGCTGGTGATCTGGACAAGCCCAAACTGGTTTTCTTTCTGGATGAAGCACACCTTTTATTTAAAGACGCGCCAAAAGCGTTTCTGGATCAGATTGAACAGGTTATTCGCCTGATACGCTCAAAAGGAGTTGGTATTTTCTTCTGCACCCAAATGGCACAGGATATTCCTGTGTCAGTGTTGGGTCAACTTGGAAACCGGGTTCAGCATGTATTGCGGGCATTCACTCCAAAAGATGCCGACGCGCTGAAACAGACTGTTAAAACCTATCCAAAATCTGATTACTATGAGATTGATCAGATACTGACAACGCTGGGTATTGGTCAGGCACTCATTACGGTTTTGAACGAAAAAGGCATTCCTACCGAAGTTGCAGCAACACATTTGCTTCCGCCAACTTCCATTATGGGACCAATGATGCAAGCCGATTATGAAAATCACGTGCGGCAATCTGACTTGTACCTGAAATATAAAGATCCAATCGATCCTGAAAGTGCCTACGAAATGCTTACCCGCAGAATGGAGGAACAGGCGGAGGTAGAAGCGAAGGCAAAGGAAGAAGTGGTACAGGCCAAAAATCAGAAAGAAGAAAAAGGAATGATCACCGAGGTGCTTACTTCACCTCTGGCAAAACAAATAGGGAGAGAAGTTGTGAGAGGTGTATTTGGTATGTTATTTGGAAAAAAAACAACCACAACAAGAAAGAAAACCGGTGGCTTTTTTGGGTTTTAAAAGCAACTTAAAATCCGAACCCGGAGCAGATTCCGGGTTCGGATTTTTAATTCGTAAGCTTCACAGAAATTTGTTGTGAACCTGTTCCCGTGACTTCAAATGCACAATCTTCAAATGAAGGTGCGGAAAATTTCGGTCTAAAATCTTTACTAAATCCGTAAGGCTCTTTCGGTAACCCCACAAAATTTTTATCCAGCTCGCCATTTCCATTCAAATCGTGAAATAGTGCTAAGGCATATTTACCGGGTTCCAGATCGAAAGGTACCGTTTTGCTTCCTATGGATTTCACTTCCTCAATACCAGATATTGCAGGTACGCCTTCGCCAAATTTCTCATCGGGCTTGTAAATTGCAATCATCAGTTTGCCTTGCGCCTTTTTCACGTTGGTGATCTCTACTTTGAGTGTAACGGGCGCCGCTCTACTTGCAGTACCGAACAATAGCAACAGATTTAAGAAAATAGTACTCATTTGGGTAAATCGTTGGTTTCCCATCCGATTACACATCTTTGCTCGGATAGCTTTTTGATATTCTTCTCCACATCCATAATACTTTTTGCATTGTCAAATGCATCACGATAAGTCTCCTTCAATTCCTTCCTTTTCATGGCTTCCAGAAAACGGCGGGCGTCATCCTCATTTTCCAGCAGCAACGGTGGAACCAAGGCCGGTTTATCATCATCGCCTTTTGCTACCATGGTTACATAAGATGTATTGGTATGCCGCTGAATGCCATCCCGCACATTCTCGGCGATCACCTTTATTCCGATTACCAGCGACGTTCTGCCCACATAATTCACCGATGCCATTAACGATAAAAGATCCCCTACTTCCACCGGTTTTAGAAAATCAACAGCGTCGACTGATACGGTCACACAATAGGTAGATGCATGGCGTGAGGCACATGCGTAAGCCACTTTATCGATCAAGGAAAGCAGAATCCCTCCATGTATTTTCCCTCCAAAATTGGCATAGGAAGGAATCATCAATTCCGTTAATGTTGTTTCCGAAAACCGTACCGAGCGTGCAGCTAATTCCATCTCATCTATTATTTAGTAGCGGAGGACATTTCCGCTTTATTTCAAACTTACCGTTTTGCCGGTTTGGGCTGATCGTTTCGCTGCTTCCAGAATCTCTACCACGGTCACATTTATGGGCAATCCGTACAAATCATTTTCGTCCAGTTTCAATTTACCCGTCACCACATCTGCAAGTACAGAAAACGGATCCGTAAATGGAGCAGGTCTTGGGTCAATTTTTATTGTTTCTTCCGGAGATTTCTCCTGTAACCGTTGCCGGATTGTGGCTGGATTCACAGCCACCGCGTATCCCTTTGTACCAAACACCTCCATGTCTTTCCTCGCAAAAGTCCAGTTCCATGAAGCCTGAATCACACATTGCGCTTTGGGATATTGTAAAATAATTGTGGCTTCGTCGTCTACCTTTTTATAAATATCCGGTTTATTCTGGTGTGTAACAGCTGTAACCGTAAGCGGTTTTTCTCCTTTCAGTAACCAAGTCATCAGGTTTGCTCCGTAACAGCCAAAATCATTCAGTGCACCTGCCCCGTTTTTAACAGGGTCGGTCAAAAAATCCAGAAACTCTTTCCCGACACCAATTTCCTTTGGTCCCTGATGCCCATCATTCACCATCACTTTTCTGATCTCGCCCAGTTTGCCATCCTGCAACAGTTCATTTACATACTGATTACTGGCATACCAGGAAGTTTCAAAATTTGTAAGCACCTGAATCGAATTCTGTTTCGCCAGTTTCTCGATTTCACGGGCATCGGCCAATGTTGTTGCCAAAGGCTTTTCAACCATCACATGTATTTTCCGAGGAGCACAAGCCCGAACGACCGTAATATGCTCATTGATAGGCCCAAAAGCAGAAACCGCATCTGGTTTTGCCTGGTCCAGCATTTTATTCAAGTCATTAAAAAACAGACCTTTATCCAGTTTGTATTTTTCAGCAAACCGATCTACCAACTCCTGATTGGTTTCGTAAATCCCCACCAGTTGGGTATCCTTTTTATCATTTCTATTAAAAGCCCAACCCACATGCCCGTGACTTAACCCTGCAATAGCAAGCCTCACCGGTTTTTGGGCAAAAATTTGAGAAGTAATCAGAATACAAAGCAGCAGAATGACAGTTTTCATACAGGTTCAGGATAAGTGATCAAATTAAGATACTTGATCACAAAGCGGCAAAAGCAGTAAGTTTAATTACCCTTCACAGAAAAGAAGTTGATATGAACAATTACGGATCGCCAATACCTACATGCGATCAATAATATCACGGGTTACTTCCTGCAAATATGTACCGTTGTAAGGGCCATACCAGCTCATGGTTTTGGTTTCGTAAAGATCACGGTCAAAATACTTATCGTGGGTAATGTAGCCAATATACGCGCCATTGAAACTGGTTACCATCAGGTCAAGTCCTTTTGTTTTTGCATAGGCATCAAGCCCGCCTACCAGTTCGCCAGAAAAATCACAGGGCATTCCCACCATAAGAATGTTACCAATGCGAAGCGCTTTTACAAATACAGGATATTCGCCAAAAGCCTTTTTAAAGGCCCAGGGACGCAGTACAATATCCATGGTAAGCCGTGGTGAGGGCTCTCTTAAAGGCAATGGAATTGTGATAGCCTGCAATATGGCTTTGTCATTTTGAGGAACTGTATCAGAAGCCAGAAGTGCCTGTTGCACCCCAAATGCCTGATTTTTCATTTCGTCAAAATCGTCTGTTCCCTTTTCTATCGGGCCCATACTGCCTACCGCTCCTGCCATGTACATTGCAAAATTGTATCGTCCGTTTTCCAATGAATCCACAAGCACACCGGGGTAATCGCGCGACAATGCCATGTTTTTGGATTGCATGATGGTGGAATGTGCGCCATAGGAACTCAACACCGCTTTTTTTCCGCTTTCCGTTACAAATCCAATCGATCGTACTTCGGGATCCACACCGCCTTCATCACCGACCAAACGATTTCTGATGTCTAGCGTATCTTTGGATTCCATGTAAGTTAACCGGGCAGGTTCCATCTGCGATTTGGCTTTCACGATAGCCTGAAATATGGCATCGGCAAGTCGCTCTGCTACTTTTGGATCATGTTTTCCCGAAAAAAACAATCCGGAAATCCCCGTCCCCCAACCTCCTACGCTATTGTGCGTATGTGTTGCTCCGAAAAACACCTTCTCAAATGGTATCTCCTTTTCAGTTAATTTGGTCTGTAATATTCGGGTAACAGTCGGAGGAATAATCAGCAGATCCGCAGACACGATCGCTGCCTGACTAATTCCATTGTCAATTACAATTGCCCGGACATATACGGAATCGTGCACGGAAGTATATTCCCTTCCTCGACGGTTGCCATATCCCGCCATTGGTGTTGGCGCAGCTGGGGTAATGTTCACCTTTGACCACCCTACTCTGAATGTTGATGATGATGTTGTGTCCTTCTTTATCTTGCTAATTAACCCCTTCCATTCCTTGTAATATGACATTTGCTGATATGGCGTCTTGTCCATCGTGGTGATCATGGTGGCAATGGCAAGCAGCAGGATCAGGAAAAGGGCGCCGATTAGTTTCAGGAGGATTTTAAAGAATTTCATCTGAGCATTGGATATAGGATAAGGTCGTAAAGATAAAGAAGGAATTTTTATAACCGGGCCAATTGTAGTACCATATACGAAGTTTGCCTGCCGCAGGTTACAAGGCTCCGCGGTCTTTCAATTCAAGATATTTATTGATGGTATTGACAGAAAGCTGTTGCGGGGATGTCAGTATAGACTGGATCCCGTAGCGGGTAAGTTCAGCGGCTATTCTCTTTTTTTCATAGAAAAACCGTTGCGCGATTGTTTTCAGATAAACCTGTTCGAGATCTGTCGCCGGGTGATTGAGTAACTGTTTTGTCTCCGTATTTTCAAAGATAATTACCACAAGCAGATGGTCCTTTGCAAGCCTCCGCAAATAGGGAAGTTGCCGTTGTAATGCTTCAAGTGTTTCAAAATTGGTAAAGAGCAATAACAAACTCCGCTGACGGATGTGCTGTCTTGCTACAATACAAAGTCGTTCATAATCCGTTTCAAGAAACCTCGTTTTTTGTCTGTACAACACTTCCAGTATCTTTTGCAAATGCCCCGTTCTTCTATCTGCGGGCACAACTTGTCCGGATGTATCCGAGAATGTGATTAAGCCCGCCTTATCTTCTTTCAATAAAGCGATATTACTCAACACCAAAGTCGCGTTGATGGCGTAATCCAACAAGGTAAGCCCTTCAAAAGGCGACTGCATCACACGTCCTTTATCGATCAGGCAAAATACGGTTTGCTGTTTTTCGTCCTGAAAAGCATTCACCATCACATCGCCCCGCCTTGCGGTAGCTTTCCAGTTAACCGACCGCCTGTCGTCGCCCGGAACATAATTCCGTACCTGATCAAACTCCATCGAATGTCCTACTTTTCTGATCCGCTTCACACCGGCCTCACTCAGGCGATTGGCCACTGCAAGCAGAGCATATTGTCGCATTTGAAGATAGGAAGGATAAACTGATGTTGTTTTGCTGTCTTCAAACTGGAATCTTCGTTTGATTAATTTCAGAGGTGTTAATGCGAAAACATTGATATGCCCGAATTCATATTCCCCACGTTTCACCGGACGAAGTGTATAATGAATCTGCTTCTCTGAAAATGCAGGCAATTTTGCTTCAAACACAATATCACGTCTTTGAAACTGGTGCGGCACTTCATCGATGGCCTCAACATGAACCTGAAAAGAATAACGGTTTTCAAGATAAATCGTCACCGGATTTTCGTCTCCGTTAGAAAGCCGGTCGGCAACGTTTCTTCTTGCAAAAAGTCCTGTTTTGGTTTTATACAGAACAAAAACATCCGCAGCTACCAACAAAATCACGATCGCCAAAAGCACATTGAACACCGGTAACAGCCATGGAAAAATGTAGGCAATTACAAAACCGGCGATCAGGGCAGTCCAGACTACCCAAAACGTTTTGGTGAAATACAGTGATTTTAAAAACCGGATCAGAATCATTTTGAGAATAGCGGTAAGCTATTGTAAACCATTGACGTTATATCTAAAACTTACCTGGGCACCTCAGCTTTTTCGAGGATCAGGCGGATCATATCATCGGGAGTTGCACCCTCCATTTCCCGCTCAGGAGTGAGAATAATGCGATGGCGTAACACGGGATATGCAAGTTCCTGTACATCGTCAGGCGTGATAAAATCCCTCCCCCGCAAGGCTGCAAGCGCTTTACAACTATTGAGCAAAGCCACCGAAGCACGGGGTGATGCTCCCAGAAATAAGGAGGGATGAGACCGGGTTGCTCCAACGATTTTGACGATGTATTCCAGCAATTTTTCTTCTACATGCACTTGCAGAATAATATTTCTCAATGCCGACAATTGCTCCGAAGAAATAACCGCAACCACAGCATTAACCGCGTCACCCAATCTTCTGCGTTCATTGTGACCTTTCAGGATTTCGGTTTCCTCTGTTGCTGATGGATATCCAATATTGAGTTTAAAAAGGAATCGGTCCAGCTGCGCCTCAGGCAAACGGTATGTCCCTTCGTGCTCCACCGGATTTTGCGTTGCCAATATCAGGAAAGGTTCAGCCATTGGATATGTAACCCCATCCACCGTTACCTGCCGTTCTTCCATCACTTCAAACAGAGCAGATTGCGTTTTGGCAGGAGCCCGGTTCACTTCATCTACCAAAAGGATGTTAGCAAATACTGGTCCTTTTTTAAACTCAAATTCGGTATTTTTTGAATTGTAAAGCGACGTTCCCAATACATCCGAAGGCATCAAATCCGGCGTAAATTGTATCCTGCCAAAATCAACATCTATCGTTTTTGCGATCACCTTCGCCATCAGAGTTTTGGCTACGCCGGGTACACCTTCCAGCAAAATATGACCATCAGCGAGCAAAGCTGCCAACATGTATTCTATCGTAGCCTGCTGGCCAATTACGATCTGCCCGATTTCGGCTTTAATTTTCTTTACGGCTGCTTCCAGCTCTGCAAGTTCTATCCTGTTTGTGAATTCCATATGCTGTGATGTCTGTAAATCGTCTGTCTCATATCATCCGTCATTTTTCATCGGGTAAATAACCCGATGGTGAAGGATGAATGCCCTTTGGGCAAGCTATTGTCTTCTTCCGTTCAGACCGCTAAATAGCGTTCAGACCGGGATTACCTTGTTCGTTCGTAAAAATCTTCGAGAGATTGATTTAATTCCACCAGTCTTTTCCCTGTCCATTTGCTATTCTCGTCATTAAGCTCTCCAACCAATGCCTCGGTTTCGGACTGAGACAATCCACTTTTCCCGGAAATTGTTTCTATCAATTCATTTTCCTCAAATCTCGCCGAATTGATACCAAATCTTTCACGGATATATATCCAGAAATGCTGAGCCAGTTTTCCCGCCATGTTGGCATGATCACCTTTTCGGTAATACATGTTACCAATGGTTTTGACAAATTCAAGCGAAACATTTTTCGGAGCATTCACGATCGGAATTACTCTTTGACGGCGCTTCCCGGAAAATACCGCGTACAGCACCAAACCGACCAATGCGAGAACATAGGCTGTTTTGAGCCCGGGCGTAGTTACAATGTATCTGAACACAGAATGTTCATTTTCGCCAAAACGTCCCTGTTTTTGGTATTCATCCCAATAAACCGGTTGTTTTGGCAAATAGGAAAGTGCCTGGAAAGCATGTTTGTTCGTCTTGGGATTGAGTACGTAATAATTGGTGAATGCCAACGCCAGATTGTGAATATAGAATTGTCCTTTACCCCTATCCAACCTGATAAAAACGGGTTCTTTATCCTCATTTACCGCAAGAACAGTAGCGTTGGCCGATTTGGCCATTTCGAGATAATTACTGCCGTCATCTTTTGAGAAAATGAAACCTCTTTTATCCCTCAATAAAGGATTTACAAAATGCACATATTTGGCTGTATCCTTCAACGAAGGCTTGTGTCGGGGAGCTTTTATCCCCAACGTATCCAGAAAATCGGATGGAAAATCATAAGCAGAGATGAACACCACATTCCCTTTCTCAACATATTTCAGCAATGCATTTTGGTCGTTTTTATCAATTTTAAATTCTGGTTTGATAAAAACGTAACTGCTTTTCTCCGTGCTTTTATTTTTTTCAAGATGGTTGTAAGGCGGTATTCTCAGGCTTTCTATTTTTTGCCCGCCTACGAGTTCAGGTAGCAAGTCGTATATCACCTCAGCTCCGTAAGGAATTTTATCCTTATTGGAATAGGAATCCCGCCAGTCGACCGGTTTGGGACGGTAGTATTCAAACAGCCCGTAACTCAGGACTATCAGAAACAAAAAAAGCCAATACCGGTTGAGATTAAAAAACATATTATCTACACAAATTCAATCTAAAACATCCTGCGTAATCAGGCTCCTACCTTGCTCACAAACGAATCTGAAAACTCCTTCATTTCTTTAAAACCTGCCTCGCTAACGTCAAAATCGCCATACCAGGCAAACTCAAAATATCTTGTAATTTCTGTAAAATCATGGTGGTGCAGTGTTTTTTCGAGCTCCTGCACATAGCTCTGGTTGGTCAGGTTGGGCTTCCAGTGAATGAGCTCTTTTACAGTTAACAGTTTGAGTATTTTCAAATATTGAAGCCGTATGGCAAGCCGAAAGTCACCTTGCCCCAGTGCATTGCCAATTGCCTCTTCGAAGTTAATCTCGTGAATATTTTCCTGGCCAACTATATACTCCGTCGATTCACCCGCGTTTTTTGAAGGGAAAACATAATCCAGCACTTTGGCTTTGTACAGCAGGTAAAGAACCAGAGAGGCCGTTGCAGCCATGATGATATACTGCCAAAAGTTATCGTAAGACTTCGAAGTAAAAAAGGCATTAATTTTCCGCATCAGCCAGTCAATCCATTTTTGAAGCGGATTTGTTGCTGGCGCAGAGATATCCTCATAATTGTAGGCTCGATCGTTCCTGTATTTTTCCAGACTTGCGGGCGCGGGATATGTCGGCACAATCCTGCTCTGATCCTCCTTATAGGTTTTCAGAGAATCCTTTTGAGCAAAAATAGGGGAATGGGTGCCAAATACCAGAAATGCCAACAGTAGCTGTAAACTTCTGTTGGAGTGAAACCATTTCAATATGGAAATTCGACCGAAATCCACCGTCATCACTTTCTCAATTTTTAGAATTCTTCGCCTGGTCTCTGAACTTCACCACTACCTAGCGATTCGATTTCTGATCTCAGCCCCGATCCATCACGTCTTTCAACCAGATTATAGTATTGAAAACCAACGGCGATCCATACCAGCCCATTTACAAAATTGGCCCCCACAATTGAAATGATGCTGGCGATGATCAACACAACGGGAGAACCGGCAATACCGTTTCCTAATCCAAGAGTAGTCAGGATGGTTGCAAGCAGTACGGGAAATTGAAACACAATGGAGATGATACCTGCAATAATGGACATGATCATCACCAGCCCAAATGTAGACCACCACTTTCCATCCACGAGTTTACGGCTACGACTCAGTGAATCTGTGGCTGACGATTTTTCACGAATAACAACCATCAGATAAAGCTGAAAACAAACTGCCAGGTAGATTCCCGGTATAATAAAAAATACCAAACCGATCAGAATTGCAAACAGAGCCAGTATCGAAGAGGTGATTGACACTGAAAGATTCTCAACAATTTTTTGCCAAACATCACCGGGAGTAATTTTTGATCCTAACCCTTTTTCTTCGTACAAAACCATGAAAGAACTTACCGCCGCATAGCAGAGAAAGTAGGTTACCGAACTTAACAATACCACTAAAAAATATTCCAGCGTCAGATACTGATACAGCGATTCCATTGAATTTTTCTGAATTCCGGCTGTCAGTAATCGGGACTGATACATTCCCTGCGCAATACCTGACAAAAGTGCGGGAGGACCTGCGATGAACATGATACTTTTGGCCAATGGCCCGAGGTTCTTAATCGCAAAATCGAAAGATGCATTGATCTTTTGTCCAAAATCCCTTTGTTGCAGCAGTACAATAGGTTGATCAGTTGTCATGTGGATGTGGTAAATGATGTAATCAATTCGTTTACAAATATTTAGATATTCTCTTCAGAATCGTTTTGGTCGCCATAAAGCCTTTGCGGGTAAATGACGAAATACCAAATGATGAAAATCGCAGATATGCCTATGATGGAGCAGCTCGCCCAGACTGGCAAAGTGAGCCGGGTTACAAAGCTTTCCAAAAAACCAGCTGTAACAAAAACAGGCACAAGCCCAACTGCAAGTTTCAATCCTTTTTTTGCTCCTGCTTTAAATGACTCCAGACGAGAAAATGTACCCGGAAAAAGCAGACTATTCCCTATGAGCAAACCTGCCGCTCCGGCAATAATAATTGCTGAAATTTCCAGCGTTCCATGAATCCATATTTTAAGTACGGATTGCATCAGAAGTCCTTTTTCAAAAAAGAAGTACTGAAAAGCGCCCAGCATGATGCCATTTTGAACCATTACATACAATGTGCCGGCAGAAAAGAGCAATCCGGCGGCAAATGCCATAAACGATACACGAATGTTATTGACGGTAATGGCAAGAAACATATCGGCCTGCGAAGCTGACTTGTAGATAGCCAGCGGATCGCCCTGTTTTATGTTCTCCAAAGTCTGGTTTACATAGCCATCACCCAAAATCAGTCTTACAAAAGTTTCGTCATTTGCGGCAGAGACACTGCCAATAGAAAACGCGATTGTGAAGAACAGAAAGGCATAAAGCAGATTGTATCTTGCCTGAAAAGCAACATACGGTAATTCGTACATCCAGAAGCTTTTGATCCTTCCCCTATCCTCCCGCTGATTGCTGTACAATTTACGATGCAGCTGCGAAGCGAGTCCGTTGAGGTATTTCAATACCGGCGAACCAGGATAAAATGTTCTCGCGTAAGACAGATCGTCGGTAAGGGAAACGAAGCGGGAAGTAAGCTCGTCGGGATCTTCGGTAACATGCTCTTCATAAGATTTCCAACGTTCCGAATTACGTTTCACAAAAACTGCTTCTTTCATAAGGCGGCTACTGCGGAATTGGAAAGTAAGAAGGATTACACTATTTTTCTTGCAAGATATAGGAATTTTTCTCCTGACAAACTTTTGCGTGAATGAGTTTACAGATTGATACCGCCCAAAATGTTGGGGTCGACTATGAGATTGCAAGTATAGGTGATCGTATTCTGGCACAGCTGGTGGACTACGCCGTGTACTTTGGCTGGATTCTTACCGTGGTAGGCATAAAAGGCATCATCGGTAATGGAGGAGCCTTTTCCGAAACCTGGCTATTTACCGGAGCCATGTTGTTACCCATTATGCTTTGCCCGTTACTTTGCGAGTATTTTCTGGATGGACAAACAGTAGGAAAAATGGCGCTTAAAATAAAAGTGATCCGCTTGGATGGCAGCAAAGCCACACTGAGCTCCTACCTACTGCGCTGGCTTTTATCAATTGTAGACATCAGTATTTTTTCAGGAATTATAGCCATACTCACCATCGCAATCAACGGAAAAGGGCAACGTGTGGGAGATATTGCCGGGGGAACGGCGGTTATAAAAACGCAGCCAACCATCAAACTTGAACACATCCTCACGCCTGATCAGGACGAAAATTATCAACCCAAATACCCGGCTGTGGTAGAGCTTACTGATAAAGACATCCGCACGATTCGCAAAGTACTTGCAAGTAACAACGAAGAGCTGATTGAAACGACCATGCATAAAATCGAAGCGATTCTTGGTGTAAACAGCCTCGAACATGGGAGGGACTTTTTATGGCAGGTTGTGAATGATTACAATTTTTATGCTAATTCTGAGGAGTGAGGTCTCTATATCTAAATTTTAAAAAAAATCACATTTTGGGATAATGTCCAATCTTTTGAAGTTCTTCTCTTTCTATTTTCCTTTCACCGTCATTAAATCGGAAAATTTTTACGGTAACCTTCCCAATTTCCGTTAGCGGAATTATCTCGTTATTTTCAATGTAAAAATGGTCATTCCAAAGATGCTTTCTCGGATTAAAAAATCCTATTAAATTCCCGTCAGCGGACAAACTTCCTAAATCACTGCCCTTAAACCTATTGCATGTCATACATGCGAATGCAAGGTTTTCCAAAGTAGAATCCCCTTGGTGTTTCAAACTTATAATATGATCTATCTCACAACCAAAATAAGTATCATCTTCGTGAATAAGACAGTACTCACATCTATGTTTAGCAAGTTCAGCTACTTGCTTTCTAATTAAGTAGGGAATACTCATTGATGCCTAACATAGCTATGGGCACGAGCTTTGGTCAAACGCATTAAATGCTCCAATTGAAAATAGCTCTCCAATTCCGAACGCTCATCATCATTCAATTTATCTATTTTTTCCTTTTGGATCAGTTCACGAACGCGTAGAGATGATTCATTAGATGGCTTAAACATCAAAACCCTTTCCGGGGTTGTTCCGGCAGCCAGAAAATCCACTAGCTCATCATATGCTTTCATATTTATCCTATTTTAAGAATTAAATATAAGTAGGAAAGTAACACTTTACAACATCTCCATTTTCTAAATTCACAAGGTATCGTTCACCTCCACCCTCGGCGGCAGCAACTTATACAAAACCGGCGTTACGATCCGGGATAAAAGTGTGGAGCTGATCAAACCTCCGATCAACACCCAGGCCAGCGGAGAATAGAGCGGGTTACCTTCAATAGCCAGTGGAATAAGGCCACCGATGGCAGTTAACGAAGTCAATACAATCGGTACAAACCGTATTTCACCTGCTTCCTGTATCGCATCAATCAGCGACATACCTTCTGCCCTGAGCTGATTGGTAAAATCTACCAGCAATATGGAGTTTTTCACTTCAATACCAATAAGCGCTATAAGTCCGATAATTGCTACGAACGACAACGGATAACCAACCAAAAACAAAGCTGAAAGTGCGCCAATGATGCCTAACGGAATGACGGATAACACAATCAACGAGCTTTTGAAAGTCCCGAATTCCAAAACGAGTACACCCAGGAAACCGAATGCTGTAATGAGAATAATGGTACCCAATCCGCCAAACGACTTTTCACGCGCTTCAAGCTCACCGGCTGCTTTGTACGTAAAACCTTCGGGGAACTGATATTTATCCAGCTTGGCAATGATCTGATTATAAACATTATCCACCAAAAAGCCTTTTTTCACATAAGCCGAAACCGTCACATAGCGATCCTGATCGTAATGGCGGATCTGGCTTACTGCACTTTCAAATTGCAGATCAGCGATCTGTTTCAGTGGTACCGAAGTTCCCGTCAGCGTATTCACATATAGGTTATTCAAAACACTTTGGTCCGCTACTTTTCCTTTTGGCATGGTGAGATTAATGGCATAATCATCGCCTTCTTCATCTTTAAAAATACCGATATTTAGCCCGGCCACCGCCAGCCTGATCGTTCGGTTTACCTCGGCAACCGAAATACCCAGCAGGCTCGCCTTCTCTTTGTTTATTTTCACCCGAATATCCGTTTTTCTGTTTGCAATCGGGTTGTTCACGTAAATCGTCCCGGCTGTGCCTTTCAGCACTTTTTCCACCCCTGCCGCAGCGGTTCGCAGCTTATCCAGATCCTCGCCGAATATTCGTATGGCAACAGGCGCTTCCGTATTTGGCCCTTGTTCAAAATCCTTAACTTCAACTTTTGCGTTCACTACATTAGCAAACCGCGTTCTGAGATTTTCAATGATCAATTCCTTTTCAGAAGGCTTCATGTCCTGCAACTGCACAAAAAACTCGGCGTAATTTGTAGCGTCCGAACGCTGTATCACGTTGTAGTAAATTCTCGGATTGCCCTTTCCAACATTGGTTGTGATGTAGCGAATCTCCGGCAGCTTTTTTACTTCCTGCTCCACAAACCTGGCCACACGATCCGTCTCCGACAATGCTGTTCCATCCGGTGTTTCCATCGTGATCAGGAACATTGGTTTTTCTGATTTTGGGAAAAGTGAAAAGCCGATCACTTTGGTAAGGCCCAAAGAACCCACGAACAATACAACCGCAAGGCCCAAGGTTGGGAAAGGATTAATCAGTGCCCAATGCAGCAACTTGCTATACGAACCGCTGATCACCTTTTTAAGAGATCGCATAAAGATATTGCCTTCCGGATTGTGCGATTCTTTCAACAAACGGCTGCTCAGAAACGGAACAATGGTAAGTGAAACAATCATGGATGCAATGATGGTCATACTCACTGCCATAGGTAAGCTGCGGATGAAATCTCCTGATGCTTCTGGCAAAAAATTGAGTGGCAAGAATGCCAGAACCAGTGTAACCGTACAGCCAATCACAGCCAGAGTGATCTGCTTCGTAGCTTTCACAGCCGCTTCCCGTTTCGGATAACCGTCCCGCATCCAGCGTTCGATGTTTTCCACCACCACAATGGAGTCGTCAACCAGAATTCCCAGCGAAACGATCAACCCTACAATACTCAGCTGATTGATACTAAAACCGAGATAATCGATAGCCGCCAAACCCATAGCGAGTGAAAACGGAATGGAGATCATTACCACCAGCGCCGCCCGGAAACCCAGCGGAAGTAAGGTGAGCGAAACCAGGAAAATGGCAATGGCAAAATCCTTGGCAAAACGCCCCAGCCTTTTACTTACACTTTCCGACTGGTCAAAACTCTTGATCAATTTGATATGAGAGGGAAGTGTTTTTTCAAATTTGGTGATAACCGGATTCAGCATTTTACCGACCTGTTCTATATTCTGCCCTTCTTTTTGCGCAGCCGTTACAAGCACGCTCCGATGTCCGTTTAGTCTTGTAATGTGCGATTCCTCTGCTTCATCATAATCCACGGTAGCCACATCGGATAAATAAATGATCTTTTGAGAAGGTGTACCAAAGCCCGTACTGGCTACAATGGTTTTCCTGATTTCGCCGAGCGACTTGTAATCTCCCGATGTTTTTACGTTAAATTTTCGGGTATTTGCCTGAATGCTTCCACCCGGAATGTTATAGTTTTCAGCCTGCAACGCCTGTATAATCTGGTTGACCGGCACACCTTCAAGGGCGATTTTTTCAAGATTCAATGAAATACGAACCGTCCGGGCTGGATAACCCCAGTTTTCTACGCTTTTCAGACTTTTAATTTTCGAAAGCTCATCTTTCAGATCATCGGCTTTATCTCCCAATTCTTTGTTTGACGCCGTTTCCGACACCAACGCAACCTGTACAATGTTTACATCCGTTGGAGAAAACCTGCGTATTTCTGTACGGAAAATATCCTTGGGCAATTCGGCTGCAAGCGCTCCCACTTCCCTGATCAGTTCCTGATATTTCTCATCGGGATCTTCGCTGTAATCGTATTCGATCACCACCACCGCCAGACCATCATCCACGTTGGTTTTGATGTTATTTACGTTTTCAAGCGCTGTCAGTTTTTTCTCAACTTTGTCCACCACCAGCTCTTCCATATCCAGTGCATCAGTCCCCGGATATACATACACGATGGCAAATGAAGGTGCGAAAAACTCGGGATCTTCACCTCTTGGCATATTGAAAAGTGAGTTCAACCCAAGCGCCACAACCCCAATAAACATCACCAGCATAAACTGCCAGTTCTTGACCGAAAATTCAGAAATATTCATTTTCTTTTTGTATTATTGTTAAAATCCCAATTGAGATGGAAACTTTGTTAGTTACTGTTCGTGAGAACGTTGATATCGAAACAATAGAAAAACAGCTTCATAAGATCGATGGAATTTCTATTGTGAAACGGTTAATAAAAATCGATGAAACCAGCATGCTTTCTGAACCTGCACTTTCTGAGGAATGGGAAAGCGAAGAGGATCAGCGTTGGGATAAATTGATCTAATCTCATGGCACTATATCAGCGTGGAGATATTGTAGCCGTACAATTCCCATTTACCGACATTTCCCAAACCAAAAAAAGACCTGCACTTGTTATTTCCAATGACACTATAAATGCCACAGGAGATTATCTTTTGGTTCAAATCACAAGTCAGGTTAAGGGCGACCATCTCTCCATTCCAATTAATGATTCCGATTTTGTGGGCAATCCGTTGCCGCTCAAAAGCTTCGTTCGTGTGCACAAAGTGTTTTTGTTAAATGAATCTCTGATCATCAGCCGCATCACTTCTGTCAACCCTCCATTTCTAAAATCATTGGCCGACGCCCTGTTGAAACTTATCAGCTAAAATTCTTACTTTTTAATGCTCAGAGAGGACGAATCTGTTAAGAAAGCTGAACCAGACGTAATCACTTCTTTTACATTTTCCAATCCTTGTAAAACCAACACCTTATCGCCGTCCAGATAACCTATTGTGATTGGTATTCGCTTTGCTTTTCCATTTTCATTGACAAAAACGAATCCTTTATTTCCGTTTCCTTCAATCACCGCCTCAACGGGAATGACTGCGTATTGACGATTTTGGGATGATACCAACTCGGCTTTTCCATACAATCCCGTTGCAAATCGTTTTCCGGCAGGATCTATTTTTACTTCTGCCTGGTACAATTTACTTACCGGATCAGCCGACTGTGCCAGATTGGTAACGGTGCCTGTAAAAGTTTCTTCGGGATAAGCATCCAGCTGTACATTGGCCTTGTCGCCCAGTTTCAATCTTGCCCAATCTTTATCCGAAATATTCACGCGCATCACCCAGTCATTCCTGCGGCTCGATGTGATGATCAAACCAGGCGTACCCGGTCCTGCAAACTCTCCTTCGTTGATCTGTTTGCGGGTAACCGTTCCGTCAATAGGAGAGATTATTTTGGCATAAGACTGATTGAATTGTGCTATTTTCAGGTTCTGCTGAGACACGTCAAAACCAGTGGTTGCATTTTGCAATTGCTCCAAAGTTGCTGCCGTATCTTTCAACATGTTTTGTACACGTTTCATATCACGCTCCGATTTCTCGGCCGAATACGTCGCCTGATTCACCTGCGCATCAATTTCGGTCATATCCAATACTGCGAGTAGCTGCCCTTTTCTCACGGTTTGCCCTTCTCTCACAAAAACCTTCGAAACAATACCTCCAACCTTAAACGACAGTCTTGCTTCTTCCGAAGAGGCAACTGTGCCCGCAACACGGATCGGTTCGGCTCTTGTTTCAGATTCAACGTTGGTGATTTTTACCGGAATGACCGTTTCGTCAGCTAGTTGCTGCTCTTCTGGCTTCTTCTCTCCACAGCTCCACATTAGCAACATCATCAGTGCTACCGCTTTATATTTGACAAACCTTTTAAACAAAATCTTCATCGTAACATCTGTTAAACGATTAATAATAAATAGCAACTAAAAATGAATTGAGCGCAAGTAATACACATAACGGTGAGTAATACCTGCTGTCAAGATTCGCAAATCGCGAACCCTCAATTTTCTTAAAAAAACCAACATAACGGAACTCACCAATGGCTCGAAAAAGAAATATCACCCCCAAAAACCAGGCTCCAAAATGGTCTATGATTATGGGCAAATCAACCTTTAAAACCGATACTTTAATCAAATAGAAAAAAGCCGCACAAGCCAAAAATAGGGCCACAAGCAAGGTTGCTACAATACCTGGTTGAAATAACGGAGCACCTTTATCATGAGGAACCGCAGCATTTATCCCGACTCTTCCACCAGCGGCCCAATAAAAATGGATGGCACTGATACTTAGTAAAAACAAAGAATTGATCATTGCAAATAGCATGACACTACTATTTAAATTGACTTCCTAACTTCTCTATTTTCTGTAACCACTTCGCACGGGTTGCATCAGTTGAATTCCGCACCGGACCAAAAAACGTGGTACGTACAGGCTTGATACCGGAAAATTCAAGCACCATTTTTTTCATTGCATGATATCCCGGTCTGCCATTGATAAGCCAATAATACCAGGGTGGCTGGTCGAGCGTATTGATCACATGTCCGCTCCTACCTGCAAGCAACTTATCCCACCAAACCGAATTTTCGCGGTATTTATATGCAAAACCTGGTAAGAAAACCCTGTCTATGAATCCTTTGAGCAAAGCAGGCCAGCCACCCCACCAAATGGGATACACCCAAACCAGATGTTCTGCCCAAAGAATTTTCTCCCTTGCTTCAAGTAAGTCGGGTTCCAGTTCCACGCGTTGGCGGTATCCATATTGCAGATTAGGATTGAAACTTAATTCTGCGATGGCAATTTCCCTTACCTCAGCTCCTGAAGCTAACGCTCCCTTCTTATACGCAGCTACCAGCGCGGAACTGTAACTTACCAGATCCGGATGTGCGTTGATGATCAATATCTTTTTCATGGTTCTACGGTTATTTTGTCAAGAACCGATCTTTTGATCAGTACATCGTATTTTGTAATCACCTGTTGCAAGCGGGCCGTCTGCACGTCGTTTTGCGCTTTAATGTATTCTATCAGCAACAAATTACCGTTTCGGTAGCGACTGTCGACTACCTTGAAATACTGCGAAGCATTCAACATGCCATCATGCGAAGCTTTTTGCGCTTCACCTGCGGATACAAAATCGTAGTAAGCCTGCGTGGTCTGCAATTCTATCTGTTTTTCTGTATCCGTTTTTTTCGTTTGAAGTAAATCAGCCTGTATTTTAGCCTGCTGAATTTTTGATTTTCTCTCAAACCCTTTGAAAATATCCCACTGCAAACCGGCCTGCATGATCATATAAGCCTGGTTTTTGAATGTATATCCATAGCCCTGGAAACCGGCATTACCACCGACGAACAGAGAAGGAAGCGAAGCCGCTTTTTGCTGCAATGTAATGGCGTGGCGCGCTGCTTCTATCGACATATCGAATTGCTTTAATTCACCTCTGCCTGCTTTTGCTTTCTCTTTTAACTCTGTCAACTGATCCCCCCCACCAAAATCTATCATGTCCGCATTAATCAATGTGGAATCTATGATGATGTCATTAGCGAGGTCCCGATTCAGTAAAAAATTAAAGTATGCTCTTGCGACACGGGAATTATTCCCGGCTTCTATTTTTTGTTGTACAAGTTTGCTTGCTTCGTATTCCGAAGAAAACACCACATCCTTTGTAGCCGTATTGTTGGCGACCAGCTTTTTGTTCAGCTTCACGAGTTCACCCAATACCGCAGCGCTGTTATCCAGAATTTTGACAGCTTCCAGTGATTGCAGATATTGGTAATAAGCCGTTTCTATGTTGTATCTCAATTCATTCTCCACCACCTTTTTCTTCGCTTCCTGAGCTGACAAGAGGCTTTTTTGAATCAGATAGTTATATTTTATTTCCGGATTATAGATCGAATACTGGACATTTACTTTGGTGTCATGGAAGTTGGTTGGAGCCAGCAGTTCGTTTACGTTTTCGATGTTGGTGGGAAACTGATTGGTACCCGTCAGTTCATTTAGTGACTTATATGCAGGATTTAACAAATCGCCTACCGGGAAATTCAACCGACGTCCACCAGCTGCATAGGAATAAGTCGGATTGAAGGAAAGCCTTGGATAAAAAAGTGCCTTCGCCTGACGAATCACCTCCATGGCCTTTTTAATTTCCAGCGATTCCTGATGCAGTGAGAGGTTGTTCTGCAAACCCTCCTCCACATAATTCTCCAAAACATCAGACTTCTGAGCCTGAGCGAAAAGAGGTAGAATAGTGATTAGAAGTAATATTTTATTAATCATGACTAATTTAATGAACAGCGTTTAGTGCTACTGCAAATTTTTTTTAAGACTTCCCAATTTCTCCTAAATGAGTGTTCTTGAAACTGTCGGAGTATTTCAGGCCGTAACCGAAACATCTGTCCATGGCAGAATGACCAAAGAGAACGGTTCCTGCTAACATCAGTTGTTGATTACCTACCATGAAACCGGCTATACCCACTGCAATTCCCAAACCTTTGTGGTGAAAAAAGTTATACAGGGTTGCGCCTACTTTTGTGTTGACTGCATAACCGATCATGCTTAAATCCGGCACAAGAAGCAATGCCGGGAACCACCACCATGCGAAATCGAGATATGAAAAAACGAAAATGGCAAGCAGCAGCTCAGCAAATTCTTCCAGTTTAAGCAGCAGTTTCATATTTTTTATTTTAAAGAAACTTTCATCATTTCAACAAACAACTGAAACGATTCCTGCATGCGCTCCATCTGTCGGTTATCTTCAAACATATCCATTCTTTTTTTAAGGTATATTGTGATGAGCCCGTGCATGAAACTCCAGATAGTCAGACAGACTGTGTCCAAATCCAGTTCCGGTCTGAAATATCCTGCACCTACACAATCAGCGTAAACTAACCTCAGAAAATCGAATGACTTCATCCCGTCTTCCCACACCTCATCTTTGCAGGTAAGTGCCTCAATGGGTGCCTGCATAATAAACATGAGATCGTATAACTCAGGATTTCCAACAGCAAATTTAATGTACTGGCTTCCCAACGAGGTCAATCTTTCAAAGGGATCTTCAATAGTGGTAACCATTGCAAATTCCTCCATCATTTTCTCAAACGCCTTCACATGTAAGGCAAGCAGCAATTCATTTTTGTCTTTGTAATACAGGTATATCGTTGCCGGGCTGTATTCGATCGTATCGGCAATTCCACGTATGCTTGTTTTCTCATAACCGTTTTCTAAAAACAGTTTCTGCGCTCCCTGCAAAATCAGTTCACGCATTTCCTCCCGCTCTCTTTCCTTCCTCTCTGTAATTCCCATGTTGCTTTTTATTAACATGGCAAATATAATAAACAGTGTTTAATAAAAACAAACCGTTCATCACATTTCTTATCTTAAAGGAGAAATATTGAAATTAATTTTCAGAGATGTGTAACATTTTGGACCCAGAAGTATCCAATACGAAAAAACATACATCATGAAGACAATACTCACTGCCCTATTCATCATTTTTGTTTCATTTTGGTCGGTAGTCATAAGATTATACAAGAGCCAACCTGACAAAAGCAATCTTCATAACCTTGGCCTGACCAAAGAGTTAAATATGATTGCATTCACCAGCAGTCAGGAAACAATTACATTCCCGCCATATGACTTTTGAAGAAATATATAAAAGCTACTGGAACAAGATATTCCGGGTTTGCATGGGATATGTAAATGACCGGGATCTGGCTCAGGATATTGCACAGGAAACATTTATCACGGTTTGGCAGCAGTTACCAAAATTCAGGAATGAATCATCCATCGGAACCTGGATGTACCGCATCGCAGCCAATCATTGTCTGCGCCAGATTGAGAAAACAAAGCGACTTCGACGAGATGATTTCCCTGCTCAATTAGCCGTAAAAGAAGAACCGGCACCAGATGAAAATGTGCAGTTGCTCTATCAATACATTTCAGAATTACAGGAGATAGACCGCCTCATTATTTCCATGGAACTGGAAGAATTACCACAGGCAGAAATAGCGAGAGTGGTCGGGATGACTGATGCAAATGTCAGAGTAAGAGTACATCGTATCAAAGAAAAACTAATATTAAAATTCAGTTCTCATGGACGCAGATAACTTAAAAAACCTGTGGAACAAGCAAGTACCCGTTCCACAGCCTGATACTGAACTGCTGTTAAAATCAGCATTAAAAATTAAAAATAAGAGTCGTAATCAATTGTTGCTGGCGATGTTTTTGGGTCTGGCAACCATTATTGTCATTGCTACCATTGGTTATTACATAAAACCCGAACTCCCCACAACCAGAATTGGTGTTGCGTTTATCATCCTGTCTATTGTGTTTTTTCTTATCTCTTCCAGCGGGCTGCTGCGGTTGTTACTGAAAGATGCCGACAGCTCTTTGGATACCGCTCATTATTTGTCTTTGCTTATTGAAGTAAAAGAAAAGCAACTTAAAATCGGAACCAGCATTATGACCCTGTATTTCATTGCACTGGGTGCGGGCATATTGCTTCACATGATTGAATACACCAGAAAAATGTCACTGACAGCCGGAATAATTACCTATATCGTTACTTTTACCTGGATATTGTTCAACTGGGTGTATCTGAAACCGAGAATCGTTCGGAAGCAACAGGAGAAAATAAGTGCGATCATCAAAAATCTCGAAAAGGTAACGGGGCAACTTTCATAAAAAAATACTTCCCCAAAACTACCGAAGTTCATGGGGAAGTATTCTTGACAACTCAATCTTCAAAACCTCTTATTCATGCCTCACAAGCTGGATGTTGGCAATAAGCTTCACATCTTCACCAATGAGCAATTCGCCCGAATCGGTGAGTTGACGGTAGTTTAAACCAAATTCCTGGCGGCTAAGGCGACCTTCTACTTCAAAACCTACACGGATGTTCCCTTCCGCATCACGCTGTGCCCCACCATATTCCGCATCCAGCTCGATCGGTTGGGTTATGCCTTTTAAAGTCAGTAAACCAGCCAGCTTATAATTGTCACCTTTTACCTTATGAAAATAATTGGACTGAAAAGTAATATGTGGAAACTGTTCTGCGTCAAAAAAGTCTGCTGATTTCAAGTGCGTATCTCTCATTTCCACGTTGGTGTCTATACTCTTCACGTCAAGAGAAAAATGTATTTCTGCGTTTTCAAAATTATTTTGGTCAGACGTTGCGCCTCCTTCAAAATTCTTGAAAGAACCGGTAATTGTCGAGATCACTAAATGTCTGATCTTAAACTGAACATCGGAGTGTGCCGGATCTACGGCCCATTTTGTAATTGCCATATGAATTGAAATTTGAACCTAAAACGATTAATTTTTAAAAATTAGGTAAAAAATTCGTTCCGAGCAAATTCAACACAGATGATCGCTGAGAAATAAATAACCCAGTTTTGATCATAAAAAACGAAGGATTTTATAACAATAGAAATATTCAATAGCCTATAAAAAAGAATCGATGCAGTGAGCCACATACCCCCTCTGAAAACCAAATCGTTAAATTATTGGCACGTGATTTTTAGGACACAAAGCATGCTTATATTTACCAAACTTTACTAAATCAACGACTACATGAAGATGCAGGGAAGAAGCGTATTCACTTACGATGTATATGCCCCCACTACTATTACTACGATGCTGCGCCCACGCCGTCAGGAAGGACAATCCATTATACAGGAAGGTTTTAACATTGAGCCATCTGTTCCATTTTCGGAATATATCGACTTGTATGGTAATCCCTGCCAGCGCACCATTTTACCTGTGGGCCAGGTTAAGATTACGACCGAAGTTCAGGCTCAGGTAAATAAGACTAAAGAAATTCCAAATCCGCCACCTGCCTACATGCTTGTGGGGGATTTACCCGACGATATCATGCATTACATCCTGCCAAGCCGGTATTGTGAGTCGGATTTACACGAAATAAACATGCTTGCCATGAATATCGCGGGGAACCTTACGCCCGGGTATGATCAGGTTGAAGCAATCAGAACCTGGATTCACCAGAATGTAAAATACCAATATGGCGTAACGGATTCGAGTACAACAGCGCTCGACCTTGCACGTAATCGTATAGGGGTGTGCCGTGACTTCACGCACCTTGCCATAGCACTTTGCCGGAACCTGTGCATACCAACCAGAATGACAGTAGGTTATCTTGACAAGCTAAAAGACATGGATCTCCATGCCTGGTTCGATGTATATTTGGGTGGAGAATGGTATACCTTCGATGCAGTTCAGGAAAAAACAGAAGGTTACAGAATTGAAATTGCACACGGGCGCGACGCAGCGGATGTGGCAATGGTTACACAATACGGGAATGCTACTTTGCAGTCACTACATGTAGAAGTGCAGTTGCTGGAACCCGAAGCATAAGAAGTACAAAGTACTCAGTTATAAAATCAAAGCCGGACGCAGCTAACGCATCCGGCTTTTGGTTAAGAGAGGAATAGGAGTCTTTCTAATTGTAAATGGTTAATTCGGTCCGCCGATGCGGTTAATGGTCAATTCCCGGGCTATGCAGTCAATTTCCACCATTACTAATTTGCACCCGCCTCCTCAGTTCTTCATTCTCAATTGTCGACGGCGCCCCCAGATTAATTCCTGCAAACACCGTTCAGTCCGCCAAAAAGCGTACAGACCGGAATCTCCTAACTCCTTCCTAAATCACTCCCAGTTCTTTCCCAACTTTTGTAAAGGCTGCAACGGCTTTTTCCAGATGGTCCTGATCGTGTCCTGCTGATATTTGAACCCGGATTCTCGCCTTACCTTGTGGTACAACCGGATAGAAAAACCCGATTACATAAATGCCTTCTTCCAATAACTTTGCAGCAAATTCCTGCGCCAGTTTAGCTTCATAAAGCATGATTGGTACAATCGGATGCTCGCTTGGCAAGATATCAAAACCTGCTTCGGTCATTTCTTTCCGGAAATATGCTGTATTGGCTTCCAGTTTGTCACGCAGTGCAGTGGATGACGACAAAATATCCAACACCTTTATAGATGCACCCACAATAGAAGGAGCGAGTGTATTAGAAAACAGATATGGGCGCGAGCGCTGACGAAGAATCTCTACGATCTCTTTTTTAGCAGCAGTGAAACCACCTGATGCGCCGCCAAGTGCTTTTCCGTATGTTCCGGTAATGATATCAATCCGTCCCATCACGTTTCTGAACTCGTGTGTTCCTCTGCCCGTTTTGCCAATAAAACCGGAAGCGTGACATTCATCAATCATGACCATAGAGCCGTATTGTTCCGCCAGATCGCAAATTTTATCAAGTTGTGCTATTGTGCCATCCATGGAGAAAACCCCATCAGTTACAACTAAAATTCTTCTGCTTCCCTGTGCTGCTTTAAGCTGCGTTTCCAGATCTGCGAGATCGTTATGTTTGTAACGAAAACGCTTCGCTTTACACAAACGGATACCGTCAATAAGTGAAGCGTGATTCAGCTCATCCGAAATAATGGCATCATTTTCGCCCAATAAAGGTTCAAAAACTCCTCCGTTCGCATCGAATGCTGCGGCGTATAAAATGCAATCTTCTGTACCTAAAAACTCAGCCGTTTTACGTTCCAGTTCTTTGTGAATATCCTGTGTTCCGCATATAAACCGAACAGATGACATGCCGAAACCATGTGTCCGGATCGCCTCAATTCCCGCTTCGATCACATCCGGATGAGAAGAAAGTCCGAGGTAATTGTTGGCGCAAAAATTCAGAACTTCCTTACCGTTGTCCGTCGCAATCTTGGCCGATTGCGGCGTGGTGATAACGCGTTCTTTTTTATACAATCCGGCTTCTTTGATCGCTTCAAGTTCTTCCTGAAGTTCCTGCTGAATATTTCCGTACATGATGTGTAAGTTTAAATGTGATTGAGATAAATACCTGATTTTATGGCTCAGGCTTTAACTGTTTTATACTTTTTCTGCAATTCCGAAATCATTTCTTCGGTCATCTTGTCCAGCGTGTAAGCTGGACGCCATCCCCAATCTTTACGGGCAACGGTGTCATCAATATGCTGTGGCCACGATTCGGCTATCGCCTGACGAAAATCCGGCTTGTAACTAATCTCAAAACCATGAATAATTTTGCTGATACTGGCAGCGATTTCTTTTGGCGAAAAACTCATTCCTGCCAAATTATATCCCGTTCGTATACTAATTGAATCAGCCGATGCCTCCATCAAACGAACTGTTGCATCCATTGCATCACTCATGTAGATCATCGGCAAGGTAGTATCTTCTTTCAAAAAACACTCAAAATGCTCGCCTTTCACAGCCTTGTGATAAATGTCAACTGCGTAATCGGTTGTGCCACCACCGGGCATGGACTGGTAACTGATAATCCCCGGATACCGCAACGAGCGAATATCCAGCCCGTATCTTTTAAAGTAATAATTTGACCAGTTTTCACCAGCTGCCTTGCTGATTCCATAAACAGTGGCAGGATCCAGATAGGAGTATTGATCAGCTGTTACATCTACGTGATCACCAAAAACAGCAATTGAACTTGGATAAAATATCTTGCGAACGCCATGCTCCCGGGCCACTTCGAGCACGTTGAAATAGGTCTGCATGTTGATTTGCCAGGTATTCAGAGGATCCTGTTCGCCTCTTGCCGACAGAATTGCAGCCAGGTGATATATCTGCGTGATGCCATGTTTTTTGACAATCGCTGCCAAACCATTTGCATCCGTCGCGTCCAGTTTTTCAAAATAATCCGGCTTATGATCCGGTTCGCGCAAGTCCGACGCTACAACCCCGTTCTCTCCATAAATCCCGCGCAAATATTCCACCAGCACAGAGCCAATCTGACCGTTAGAACCAATTACCAAAATACGTTCTGATTTCATCATATCATGTACTCGTTAAAAGCATAAATCACTTGCAATTTTACCTTTTCAGACATTATTTTCAAGAATCAAGCCAATCCGTAGCAAATGTTCCCGCACTATGTTCCATTTAAAGAAAATATTACTTTTACAGTAACAATTCCAATTCAACTGCAGTAAATATTATTCCACATGGAGCAACTGGATAAGATCGATACCAAAATCCTCAGAATATTACAGAAGGACGCAAAAAAAACGACGAAGGAAATTGCCAACATGCTTAACCTGACCATATCGCCTATTTACGAACGCGTGAGGCGGTTGGAAAGTCTTGGTTTTATTAAACAGTACGTGGCAATTCTGGATAAAAAACTGATCAATCGATCAGTAACCACCATTTGCCAGGTTTCGATGCGCTACCACAATGAAGCATTTATTGAGAAGTTTGAACAGGAAATTCAGAATCTGGAAGAGGTACAGGAATGTTACCACATGGCCGGTCAGGTCGACTTTTTACTAAAAATCAATGTAGGAAGCCTGGATGAATATCACGATTTCGTAAAGTACAAGTTATCGAAGATTGACAACATTGGGGTACTGAACAGCACCTTTGTGCTTAAAGAGATCAAACATACTTCGGAGTATTATATTTGAAGTGGCTCGGGGCAGCTAACCCAGATTTGCAATGGGAGTTTTTGTGGTTAAGCGTTTGCAACGCGACTAAGAAAAGCGTTAAAACGCTCAAACATTTGCGCCCGGATTGCAAATCGGGGCGGGCTATCAACTACAAGCTTCGCTTACCTACGTTGAAACTTGTAGTACTGCTTCCTGCAACGCCATTGTTTGAAATCCCCTGAACAACAACTTTATAATTGCCAATCTGATCCGAAGTAAAGAACTGGATTTGTGCTTTGCCATTTTCATCCGTGGTTACATTCGGAGACCAGTGCATCAGATTTCTAAAATCCGGCATTCTTCCACTCATTGCAGCCTGATTATCATACTTTGGGGCATAAAACTCCCTTTCAGCCTGCACACCATCATAAGGAATAACAAGCACTTTCGGGTCCAGCTCAAAGCCTGCAAGATCATTCTTGTAAGTTGAGAAGCTAACAATTCCTGTAAACTGCAACATTCCTAAATAATAACGTGAGCTCATCAATTCCACTTTTTTGATTTTCAACGGATCAATTTCCATAAACTTATCAATGTTAAAAATCGGAATTCCATCCAGCAGAACCAATGGATCGGTTCTGTAAAAGGTATTGGGGATAACTTTGTCTATCATTCTGAAATGGAAACTTTTGTTTCTTCTCCGCACCATTACGCCCCGCACATATTCACGCAATACCTCTTCCATCGTTGGAAACCGGGTATAGTCGTCCAAAAAATACTTTTCATCGGGTAAGCCAAAAAACGCAAGCGAATCTGTAAGTACAGCCTTTTTTTCTACGAATGCCCTTGGTACAAATGAATTGCCCGTCTGCATATTAATACTCCGGGTGAGCAATTCCTTTTCACGTGTTTTATCAAAAAAGAATGGAGAAACACTTGTTTGTGAGAACTGTTTCGAAAACGGACTGGTCAGTTCGAATTTATAAGTTGAATCAATGAGATGGTTGGTCTGAAGGGTAATTTCCTTCGGACCGATGTAATGCTTTAATTCAAAAAGGATATTGCCGTTGTTATCACTCGAACTGGTATATAACTTAGCCGGAAAATCCAGAGGTGCCAGATACGCCCCAATTCCGGAAGCAGATTTGTTGTCACTCGTGTTTAATACTTTGCCAAAAACCAGATGGCCATCATATTCAGGCAAAAATTCATATTTGGGCACCGAAGCTCCGAACACATTTTCCCACTTAAATCTTCGCCAGCCGTGCGAGATCATCACGTTATCCAGGTCTTGATCGGTTTGGCTGCTCACATTCCTGAAATAGTAGGAAGGATCTTCAACTTGTCCCTGAAGATCGGAGGTAAGTAAAAAATAACTTGCAATGTCCTCCTGTGGAAGTCCCTTTATGCTATCTGATAAAAACACAGAGACTGATAGGTTACTCGCCTGGCCCGCCGACAGATCGAGTGTAACTTTTTCACGGGTTGTAAAATCTGCTTTACCAACTTTGGCATCAAGCGTAAGCATTTTTTCAGGACGCTTGAAATACAGCCTTTCACAAACCGGCTTCAACTTCTCATTCAGGATCGTTAGGTGGGAAATCCCCTCCCCCAGGTCTGCACGATTGATGTTGAACTCAGCTTTGTTCCCTTCAAAAACCAACTTGTCAGATAACGGATTAAGCTGTTTTGTATGAGCCAGGATATATGCATCGCCCGGCTCTTCAAAGCCCGCACGATTCACAGTCACTTTTACCTGTCCGGTGCCTGCGTCCGATACATGCATCACATATCCGCGCTGCATAACCTTTGGAAGTGCATAATTAAATTGCCTGCCACGCGAATCAGTAATTACCACACGAAGAGAATCGGTGCTTTCTGGCTTCAACATGAAATTTCCAATACCAAATCTGGATGGTTGAAAACGCACCAGCGTATCATTGCGCTGATCAATAACCACACCTCTGAAACTGATCCCCTTTCCATCCGGCGCTGTCGCACGAAAAGCCACCTTACTTTCCATATTTTTGACCAGATAACCTCCTTCCGGAAAAAACTGAACGTCATAACTCAATTCCCGCTCGGCATCCGGTGCGGGATCAAACCTAACAAACGGATTTACGATGGATATATCTGTTTCAAAATAGTACTCCGGACCGAAATTTTTCATCCAGCTTGTGTAACCCCTTACCTTGTAATTTCCACTTGCGATAGCCGAAGGTATGGACACAGAACCATTTCCTTTCCCCGCCGACAATGAGAATTTAGTCTGGATCACTGCATTGTTATCCTTATCCAACACTTCGAGATAGGCCACTTTGCTCATATCCAGAAAACGATTATGGGCGCCGTCCAGATTGTAGGCTTTGAACCATATCGTTTCACCGATCAGGTAAAATGATCGGTCAAGATGCACATACATCTTTTCCTGAAGAGCGGTATTGCCATACATATTAAATCGCTCCTTAATAGACCGGGCCATAGGGTCAGCCTGCCCATAAGTCAATATGGAGTTCAGTATGAGGTAAAATCCAAAAAATACAATCGCTGCGTATCTCATTGTTTTCATTACTGATATCTTAAAATTCCCAGAATGATGGTTTCACAGTGGTTCCTCCCTGTGCCCGGCAATCCGCACAACCGTATGATGTCCGGATGAGCGTGTCCTGATTTTTTCCATGATAATGCATCAAATAACCGGCAGGGCTGTTCATGTAATCGCCCACAGATACAGTATCCGGAGGATCGCACCTTGGAAACTGTCCCAGATAAGGTGTCATAAAAATTCGCTTTTTTTCTTCTTTCGACACACTAAAATAGCCGAACACCAATTCTTTCACATCTGCCACATTTTTGATATTCCCTGTCACCTGCGAAGGCTGAGGGTCAAAAAGGCTTCCTGTTCCCTGTGTAGTTTTGGCCAGATTTGTCCAGTATTCAAACTCTTCCTGGCTCAGTCCGTACTGCTTCACAAGTATGCTGTATTTTATGTAAAGTTTATTGGTATTAACCGCCACCACATTTATCGGAAGATCTTTGATGATGTCGGATGTGAGCTTAATGGTCGATCCCAGAATGATGGTATTGGATTTTTTTGTAGCCCAGCACAAATTGATGTCTTCGTTCCTGTAATCGATTTGTTTTGTTTCAGGATTATAAACCAGTGAGGAAATGTAGGCAGAACGATACTGATAGGTCTCCTCAAATTTCCATCGATAAAATTGTGTTTTATTGGTTTGATCATGGGTATTTACCTGTATCACCATGGCATCCCGACCAGCGTCATAGCGGTAGTTGATACTGTCAATTGGCGGAGTAAGGCTTACTTTTACGTATTCTGACAAATATTCCTGACCATTAGTCCTTTTGATGCGAAGGCGGTATTTGTCCGCAGGCGAAATGTTAATGGGTAAAAGCCTGTACCGCCCACTACCGTACTCCGCAAAGGTATATATGGAGCCACCTTCCGATTCCACAGTCAACCGGGCACCGCTTTCAACCGAGTATGTTGCATTGTCGTTGGTATTCTGGCTATGCCTCAATTCTATCCAGCTTGTATCATTACTTGCATTCAGAAAACCGTCGACTACCAAATACCGATCAGGTGAATTTATTTCCGGTGGTGAGAACGGTTCAATACAACTGTTCAGAACGAGCACCAGAATTATAAAACTTAATTTCAATAAATGATCTCTCATAAAAACTGCTGCTTAAAATCTGAAATTATAGGTAATGGTTGGAATCGGCTGCCCAAAAATAGAAAGCTGATAACCATTCACCTGTCCGTCTTTTGTTTGGAAATAAACCGACGAAGGATTTTTTCTACCTAGTAAATTGTAAACTGACAAAGTCCAGGAGCTATGCGCCAGCTTTTTGACCTTATGATTTCCTTCTATATTCATTGCAAAATCGGCACGGTAATAATCCGGTATCCTGAATTGGTTCCTGTCTGCGTAGTAAACTCTTTGAGCACCATCAATGTAGTATTTTCCAATTGGCGGTGTATATGGTCGACCAGTGCTGTAAGTAAAGTTGAGCGACACGCTGAAACGGTGCGATAACCGGTAGTTGGTGATCATCGTAAAATCGTGCGGCTTGTCGTAGTTGCTCGGGTAGTAATTGCCGTCGTTGGGCGCATCCGCAGATTCCCGATCCACAGCTCTTAGCAACGTTCTTGCATAGGTATAGCTGATCCAGCCATTGAGTTTTCCAGTCATTTTCTTCATCATAAACTCAATCCCATAGGCCTTTGCATTGGTATTCAGCACGGCTGCTTCAATGTCATGATTCATAATCAGCGAATCGCCGCCTTTGTAATCCAGGAAGTTTTTGATGTTTTTGTAATAACCTTCCAGCGATACCTCTATTTTATTGCCTCTAAAATTGCGGTAGAGTCCCAGCGATACCTGATCACCAATTTGTGGTTTGACATACCGGTCGCTTAGCTTCCATATGTCTGTAGGCGACACCGACATGGTGTTCGTAAGCAGGTGAATGTACTGTCTGAGGGTATTGTAGCTAACTTTTAACGACAGGTTGTCAAGCACGCTGTATCGCATGGAGGCACGAAACTCAGGTCCTCCGTAGTTCTGTATCTTTTTATTTTTCCCAAAAGTTTCAGTCCCGTCCTGATATGGATAATCAATCGGGAAGCCGGGAACATATTTATTTATGGTTTTTGGCCCTAAATATTGAAAAAATGAGAAACGGATACCGCCTGTGAGGGAAAGCCTTGGGTTCACTTCAAATTTATCTTCTATATAAACCGCACTTTCTAAACCCTGCTCCTTTTCAAGCTCGTCGGGACGAATTAATGACTCAGAACCACGCGGCGTGAAAGTTCCGGGGCTCAACTTATAATAGATTGAACTTAGCCCGAAATCCAGCGTATGTCTCGGATCCAGTACATAACTAAAATCAGCTTTAAAGTTGCTTTGCTGGATATTGAATTTCAAATCAAATGAATTGAGCGGAAGTCCGGAAGCACCCATTGCATACTGGTATTTGCTGTGTGAAACCGTATACTCGCTATAAAATTTGGTATTAAAAGTGTGTTTCCATTTAAGTGCAGCAAGCTGGTTTTGATAGGTATATAGTGTGTCGCCGTATAATCTGAAACGGTCGTCGCTGGTGTACGCTGTCAGAAACAAACTATTTTTCTCGTTGATCTCGTGATTCACATGGAGATTCACATCATAAAACGAAGCAGAACTTTTATTGTATTCCGGATTGTCGAGTGCTCTGATCAGCCAGTTGGAGTATGTCGAACGTCCACCGAGCAGGAATGAGCTCTTGTCTTTCACAAGCGGACCTTCTACGGTCAACCTGCCCGTAAGCAAACCAATACCACCAGAAACCACATACTTTTTCTTGTTACCATCACGACTGTTGATGTCCAGAACCGACGCCAGCCTGCCTCCATACTTGGAAGGAATGGTACTTTTGTACAGCTCCACATCTCTGAGTACATCAGGATTAAATGCTGAGAAGAAACCAAAAAGGTGGGACGGATTGTAAATGACTGCATCGTTATACAGTATCAGGTTTTGATCTGTTGATCCACCCCGAACATTAAGACCGGTGCTGTTTTCACCCACTGACTTAATACCGGGAAGGGTCATGATCGTTCTCAATAGATCCGTTTCTCCAAAAACAGTTGGTACCTGTTTCAGGTTTTTAATATTAAGTTTAACCTGACCCATTTGCGTACTCACCACGTTTTTATCCATACCCGCTTTCACGGATACCTCTTTCAGGGCGATTACGCTTTCGCGCATTTCAATGTCCAGTTTTCCATTGGAATACAGGACGATCTGACGCTGGGTTTCACGCATTCCAAAACTTTTGATACGAACCACTTGCTTGCCTCTGGGTATTGTCAATGAATATAACCCCAGCGCATCCGTGGTAACACCAATTGAGGGAGAATCTATAAAAACAGCGGCTCCAATCACCGGTTCGCCTGTAATCGCATTCCTGACGTATCCCGTCATGGTTGAATTCCCTGGCGTAATCCTGTGTTTTTTTATACCAATGTCATGAACTTTGCTTTCTGCCGACGACAGCAGTTTTTCTTTCATGGCGTCATCCGGACCTTCGTAAGTAATGCCACTGCCATCGATTGCCGCATCGGGATTAAACAGTCCTGGTTGAAGCTGCGTAATAATCCGCTGACCCTGGGTAACAAAAATCCTTTTCTGATCATCAATGGCGTACTCAAACTCTGAGCCACGAAAAACCTGATCGAGCACTTCACGAACCGTAAGATCTGTTACGTTCAAATCGAGTGTGAGGGAATCAAACCTGGTGGCATCGTAGTAAAAATAATAACCGGTTTGCGATTCCACCTGCTTCACAAAGTCGTTGAAACGAGCGGAGTCGAGCCGCATCGTTATCTTTTTATCAGGTACCGTTTGTGCAACGGACTGATCAAAACTTAGTAAGCAACAAGAGAGAAAGGTGAATAGTAAAAGTCTTTTCATGGTTTGGCTAATGCGTCATAAGTTGCAACCATCCGGCCAATCGCTGTTGCCCGATCTGATCTATATAGAATTCCCGATTCCCGTAATGCTCTTCTCAACTCACCTTTTCGCTCGGGAAATAGCTTTAACACTGATTTTTTAGTCCTTACATTAAAATAATGATCGTTTTTCCTGATGTAATAAAAATCCTTCTGAGGAAACATCGTAATTACACTCTTATCTTTAATCTTTTCCTCCCGAAACTTCATCCTTCGTATCAACAGCTGCGAGGGACCGTCGTAAAAAACGTTATAGAAACCGGTACGCATCGAAGGCTCAATGCCTTTACCCGCCTCAAACCATCTGAATGGCTGACGGTTATTTGAAAAATACTGAACGCGTTCGGATGGAAGACTAATTGGCTCTCCGCCCATGTGACGTATCACAATTTCATCTTTCACAATGTCATAAAGCGTTTGCACACTATCGAACCGCTGGCCGTCGAATATGATTGATCCTTTATCCCATTTACGGCTTTCAAAAAACTGGTGTTCTTCCATCCTGCCATCGTATATGTAATAAACACGGCCGTTGAACAAATTCTGGGTATGCTGTGTGGCTTCCTTATACAACGACACAGGATATTGCGTCTCGGTTGGAATCGCAGAAAGCAGTTTATTTTGTGAAGGATACTCCGAACCTATTTGCCCGAAAGACAGGCAGGAATTCAGTATCAAAAAGAATGAAACAGAAGTAAAAATTCGCATGAACAGGCCGTTTGTATAATTGTTACGCTGCAACGTTGATTTTAGCGGCAAATAGTCATTAAAGCTAACAAAGATGTGAATCTAAGTTACTTACTATCAAAACTAAATATTTAATCAGAGATTATCGGTTACAACTTCCGAATCGCTAAATTAAAAAAATAGGTGATATCTGTCCATTCTTATTGAATGATGATAACTTTGACACTCCATTTATCACACATATACTTCCATTTTACCTTATAATTCTCTTTATGAAAATTCTTATTACAGGGGGAGCAGGGTTTGTCGGATCGGCACTGGCCATTTCTCTCAAACTAAATTACCCTGACTATCAGATATATGCGCTAGATAATTTAAAAAGACGGGGTTCAGAACTGAATTTATCCAGACTTAAAGAACATGGAGTAGAATTTGTGCATGGAGACATCCGTAACAAAGAAGATTTCGATAGCATTCCGGCTGTAGACGCGGTGATAGAAGCATCGGCAGAGCCTTCTGTTTTGGCAGGATTGGACGGCACTCCCGACTACCTGATCAATACCAACCTTGTTGGAACGGTAAACTGTCTCAACTATGCCTTGAAGCACAAAGCTGATTTTATCTTCCTGTCAACAAGCCGGGTGTATCCGATCAAAACTATTGAAAATCTGAACTTTGTAGAAGAAGAAACACGCTTTGCACTGTCGGACGACCAGCCGGTTCCGGGTGTATCTTCGAAAGGAATTGCGGAAGATTTCCCACTTACAGGAGCACGCTCGCTCTACGGAACAACCAAACTTGCTTCTGAACTCATCATTCAGGAATACAACGAATTTTACAATTTGCGCACGGTAATCAATCGTTGCGGCGTAATCACCGGGCCATGGCAAATGGGTAAGGTCGATCAGGGTGTGATGGTCCTTTGGATTGCAAAACACTATTTTGAACAGCAACTTGGCTACTTCGGCTACGGTGGCACCGGAAAACAAATACGTGATATGCTGCACGTTGCAGACCTTTACCGTTTGATCGACTGGCAGCTGCACAATCTGGATAAAGTAAATGGTGAAGTTCTTAATGCAGGCGGCGGACTGGAAAGCAGTGCTTCATTGCAGGAACTTACTAAAATTTGCCAGGAAGTGACCGGCAAGACAATTCCAATTAAAGTCGTTCCTGAAAACAGGACTGCCGATATCCGTCTATACGTTACCGATAATTCGAAAGTTACGGCTCTTACAGGCTGGAAACCTCAGATTGGTATCAAGCAGATCGTGGAAGAAATCACGGCCTGGCTTGCGGAAAATGAAAAGGACCTTGCTCCGATTTTGAAGTAGGAGAAATTACCGACTGGCACGAATCACAGCCAGTCGGTGTTTACTCCCTCTGCGGCAGTGCAAATCATCAAACTACCGGATCATGAAAATCATCGAATGTCCCCGCGATGCCTGGCAAGGCCATCATCCTTTTATACCAACAGAAACAAAAGCTGATTATATCAATCAGTTGCTTCGCGTTGGATTTGACACCATCGATTTCGGCAGTTTTGTTTCACCAAAGGCAATGCCGCAGGTGAGCGACACAGCTGCATTGATCAAACAGTTGAAAGTCTCTTCGGGTGGAACCAAACTACTGTCCATCGTCGCCAATGAACGTGGAGCAGAAGAAGCTGCAAACTTTGATGAAACAACCTATCTCGGTTTTCCTTTTTCAATTTCGGAAACATTTCAGTTAAGAAACACCAATGCGACTATTGCCGACTCATTGATAAAGGTGGAGCGAATGGCTGAACTGTGTTCTCAAAAAAGCAAAGAGCTGGTTATCTACATTTCAATGGGATTCGGCAATCCTTATGGCGACGTTTGGAACCCGGAGATTGTGATGCAATGGATTGAAAAACTGAGCCAGTTGGAAATAAAAATATTCTCGTTGTCTGATACAGTCGGCGTTGCCAAAACCGAAGACATCCAATCTCTGTTCTCAACCGTCATTCCACAATGGCCGGATCTTGAATTTGGTGCACACTTTCATACGCTACCACATCTTTGGCACGAAAAAATTGATGCTGCTTACCGCTCAGGCTGCCGCCGGTTTGACGGTGCTTTACTCGGATACGGAGGTTGCCCAATGGCACAGGATGATCTGGTTGGCAATATGCCAACCGAGCAACTGGTAGAATATGGAAAAGAGGTAAAAGAGCTTTCTAATCTGGATTTGCAGGCGTTAGCGGTTGCCAAAGCTATGTTCTCTGAACTTATCACATAAGAAGCTGTCGGCAATTAGCTGTTAGCGACTAGCAATTTAATATATTGTATTTCAGTTAATTACAAAGTGATATTATCCAAAACAATTTGCACAGTTACTTAATATCAAGTCAAAAGCCCCTGTAAACTTTGTACTGTTAACTCAATTTCCCTCACTCCTTCCTTCTTCTTTCCTTTCCCAAAACACATATCCCAACGAAAAATGGTGCGACCAGCCCAGCTGTGAATTGGAATGAACCGCATAGTCGATATAGAATTTCTTTGCTTTAAATCCTGCTCCAAAATGATTGGTTAATGGCCGCGATGCAACTCCGGTCCTTAGATACAGCTTCTTCCAAATTTGGTATTCCAAACCTGCTTTTATTGAAAAGGGTAAATATGTATTTTTCTCTATTTCGGCCGACAAATGAATATTGGTCTGTGGTTTGTACAGAAATCCTGCTCTCAACGCCGTCGGCACTCTGTTGCCATAATCTCCTGAATAAGACGATTGCGTCATGTTAAAAACATGTGCTCCGAAAAAGAGCCGGGAAGAAAACTGAACAATTCCGCCAAATTCGAAGACCAGCGCTTTGCGACTGAAAGCAAGTGATGGTGCATTCACGGCGTTTTGAAGGTAATTTACTTTAACTCCCAAACTTACCCTGCCTATCCGATGACCCGCTCCAATACCAATGGCCGATTCGTTGTAAAGTTTATCTCCAAACCTTTGTACCGTTACACCAGTACCGAGATCGGCAGAAAGAGGTAATATTGCACCAAAAGAATAGGTTCCTATACCGTCAAAACCGTAGTGAGAATCGAAAGAAGAGAAAATTCCACCTTCCCGAATTCCGCCCAACCCGGCAATGTTATTGAAACCTGAAGTTAAGTCGGCTCTGGCTACGGTAGCATTGCCTATGCCCCAGGATCGGGCTCCGACTGGAAATGGAAAAATTTGTGCACAGACTTTCACCGAAGGTGTACACAGGAACAGAAGTAAGAAGATGAAGTTTTTCTGTTGAGATAAATATCCAGATCGCTCTTTCATATTTACAGCAACAGTTAAAAAAACGGCCGTCGATCGACGGCCGCAAAATCATAATTTCTAATTAAACTTTCTTTTTACAATATTTAAAAGGGCGGTTACGGCCTCTCCGTTTACATCCCATGCATATTTGGAAGCATATCGGTGCCAGATCAAATTCTGGGCTTCCTCAAAGCTTTTAACGGTATCCAGTTCATAAATCGCCTTTTCAAAATGCTCGCTATTCTTGCTAAAAAGCTGATTTACAAACATAAAACGCTGCCCTAATGGTATAGAAGTGGCGATACTTTCTACTCTTACCGGAATAGTGCCGTATGATTTATCATCAGAAACCTTTGGGATATCGACCTTAAAACTACTGTTAAGCGACTCTTTCTCGGTGGAATTGGTTTTAGCTACAATTTCCGACAACACAGCTACCCCGGGTTCCAGCCTTGGTGCCACCGCAGCAGGCGTTTCGGGCTTCACAGTTTCAAGATCACCGAACGCAGAATCAAAAAAAGACTTTGCTTCACCAGGCTTTGGCGACACAGGTACACTTTTCTGTTCATCCTTAATGATCAATTCGGAAAGATTTATCGGAAATACTTCTGCAAACTGAGCCAGATAAGGCTCTTTATCGTCCAGCAATTCCTCATCATTTTTAATCTCATACACCCAGCTGATCGCCTGCGTCTGGTATGCTGAATCCGAGCCGCTATCCACCAGTTTCTGGAACAAAGCTTCGCCCATTTTTCTATGGATCTGCGTATATTTCACGAGCTGCTCCGCCTTTGCCTGTGTAAATTCAGAGTCAGGCGTTTCTCTTATTTTTGCTTCCAGATAAACCTCCGGAGAGAAAAGCAATTTCAATGCATCCTTCACAGAATCTAGCAGCATGGGTTCAAGATCCGCACGTTTCACGGCTATGTAGCGCGAAGCAGTGTTCATAAAACCTTCCAAAGCTTGCTTTACTTCCTCATTTTCAAAGTCGAAATAAGGGCTGCGGAAAGATTCAGCATTACTTTTCCATTGTTCAAAAAGACGGTTTAATATACCCAGATTAACCTGGCGTACCGGGGTGAGTTTCAGTATTTCAGAACCTGTAACTATATCTTGGGACCGGTAAACATCATTCAAAACAGTTGTTGAGAACCGGGCCGCATATTGGTTGAGTGCAATTGAATTCAAACTATTCGGCATACGAATAAGATCTTTTTTAACGAAAGTGTTTAATAAAAATGTGTTTGCTTTGTAAAGATATTAAAATTAGCTGTTACGGCAGACCACTGCCTATTCAATTATACCATATTAGATGTTCATCGAACCATTAAACAGGAAAGCAAACCAAACTCCGCGTATCGGCTGGCTGGAAGTGATCTGCGGATCTATGTTCTCCGGAAAAACAGAGGAACTGATCAGAAGACTCAACCGTGCCAAGATCGCGAAGCAGAAAACGCAAATTTTTAAACCTGCTTTGGATCAACGTTACCATCATGAGAACATTGTTTCTCACAACGATAATTATATCCTCTCCACACCGGTAGACCACTCCTCTAAAATCCTTGAACTGGCAGGAGATTGTGAAGTGGTGGGTATAGATGAAGCTCAGTTTTTCGATGAAAATATTGTAGAAGTGATCAATAGTCTGGCCAATTCCGGAAAACGCGTGATTGTTGCCGGACTGGATATGGACTATCTTGGAAAGCCTTTCGCCTGCATGCCAAACCTGATGGCTATGGCGGAATTCGTAACCAAAGTACATGCAATATGTATGGTTTGCGGTGAGGTCGCCTCGCATTCATACCGGCTTGCCGCTTCGAAAGAAAGGGTATTGGTGGGTGAAACCGATTCGTATGAAGCGCGTTGCAGAAGATGTTTTAACCTGGGAGATCAGGTTTCAGCAAGGGAATGAAACTTTATGATGATAAAAGCTACACAGAGTTAGGATCGGTATAAAGAAGAGAGCCGCAGAGGAATTCGTATAGAACATTCCTTTGCGGCTCTCTGATCTTGGTAGCGATGTGCTACCTGTTATCCCTTCAACTCTTCTTTCAGGAAATAACCTGTGAAACTTCCTTTCACTTTTGATACCTTTTCAGGAGTACCTTCAGCGATAATGCGACCGCCGAGCGCACCACCTTCCGGACCGACATCGATGACATGATCTGCCACTTTAATTACATCCAGATTGTGTTCTATAATTAAAACCGTATTCCCTTTTTCTACCAGTTTGTTCAATACATTCAGCAAATGTCTGATGTCCTGAAAGTGAAGTCCCGTTGTTGGTTCATCCAGAATATATAACGTCTTGCCGGTGTCTCTTTTGGAAAGTTCTTCCGAAAGTTTCACCCGTTGCGCCTCACCTCCCGACAATGTGGTTGCGTGCTGTCCAAGGGTAATGTAGCCCAAACCAACATCATTGAGTGTCTGTACTTTTCTTAAAATTCTTGGCAAATGTTCAAAGAATTCCAACGCCGTTTCCACCGTCATATCCAGGATATCAGCAACGGATTTACCCTTAAAACGCACTTCCAGCGTCTCACGGTTAAAGCGTTTCCCTTTGCAGGTTTCGCAGTTCACGTGTACGTCCGGCAAAAAGTCCATTTCAATTTTCTTCATGCCCGCACCTTCGCAATCCTCACATCTTCCGCCTTTGACGTTAAATGAAAAGCGGCCCGGTTTATAACCGCGGATTTTTGCTTCGGGCAACTCGGCAAACAAGGTCCGGATATCCGAAAACAAGTTGGTATATGTTGCTGGATTTGAACGTGGTGTACGCCCAATCGGCGACTGATCCACTTCAATTACTTTATCTATATGCTCCAAACCTTCAATGCTTTTATACGGCAACGGTTCGCGTCTGGATCTATAAAAATGATGATTCAACAGTGGAAAAAGCGTTTCGTGAATGAGCGATGACTTACCGCTTCCACTCACCCCCGTTACGCAAATCATGGTTCCCAACGGAAAAGTCATGTTTACGTTTTTGAGATTATGACCTGTACAGCCTTTCAAAGAAATAGAATTACCATTCCCTTTTCTGCGTTTTTTGGGAACAACAATAGCTTCACGACCGCTCAGATATTCGGCAGTGAGCGATCCGTTTTTGAGAAACTCCTCTGGTGTTCCGGCTCCGACAACGTTACCTCCATGACGCCCGGCACCCGGTCCAATGTCCAGAATATAATCCGAAGCGAGCATCATATCTTTATCATGCTCCACTACCAATACTGTATTTCCCAGATCACGTAAATTTTTAAGGGAATTGATCAGGCGGACGTTGTCTCTTTGGTGCAGCCCGATACTCGGCTCATCCATGATGTAGAGCACGCCTGTCAGCTGTGTTCCGATTTGTGTTGCAAGACGGATACGCTGCGCTTCTCCACCAGAAAGTGTCCTCAGAGCACGGTTGAGCGTCAAATAATCCAGCCCTACGTCAAGCAAGAAACCAACTCTTTTTCTGATCTCTTTCAGCACTTCGTGACCAATAACCTTTTGTCTGTCTTCCAGTCTGTCTTCCAATCCTACCAGCCAGTCGGCCAGTTCACGTATATCCACGTTGGATAATTCGGCAATGTCTTTTTTATCAATTCTAAAATGCAGCGATTCTTTTCTGAGACGCTTTCCTTCGCATTCCGGACAGGTCTGAATCACCATAAAATCCTTCAACCAATCCTGAATTTTGTCGTTGCCTGTTTCCTGCTGGCGTTTCAAAAAATTCACAATTCCGTCAAACTTGGTTTCCCATTCCGTTCCGGGGTATTTCTTGGAAGGAACCGGTATCGCATCTTCGCTTCCGTAGAGAACCATTTTCAGGGCTTCTTCCGGAAACTTTTCAATTGGCGTAGCAAGCGTGACCTTGAATGGTTTGAGCAATACTTCCAATTGTTTGAAAATCCAGGCTTCACGGTACTCTCCCATCGGAGCAATACCGCCCTTGCTGATGCTCAAAGATTTATCAGGAATAATCGATTCCAAAGTGATTTCTTCGACCACACCCAAACCTTGGCAGGTGGGGCACCAGCCATAAGGTGAGTTAAATGAAAAAGCATTCGGAGCAGGATCGTCGTAGCTTATTCCCGATTCAGGATCCATCAGGTTTTGAGAAAAATAATAGGTTTCCCCTTTTTCATCCAAAACCATCAGGGCACCTTTTCCTTGCTTGATAGCCGTTGCAACCGACTGGCTCAGGCGATATCGCGACTGCGGATCCTGGGCTTCCGTTTTAGGAACAACACGGTCAATTACAATTTCAATGTCATGAACTTTGTAACGGTCCAGCTGCATTTTGGGAACAATATCCTGTACCTCACCGTCGATTCGAACCTTCGTATATCCCATACGGGCAATTTGCACAAACAACTCCCGATAATGTCCCTTTCTACCTTTTACAGCAGGAGCCAGCAATATCGTTTTCTGTCCCAAAAACTGCGTCATCAACTGATTAACAATCTGATCCTGCGATTGCTTTACCATACGCCGACCAGTTACATAAGAATATGCTTCACCCGCTCGTGCGTACAACAGACGAAGAAAATCGTATATCTCAGTAACCGTTCCGACCGTTGAGCGGGGATTCCTTGAAGTTGTTTTTTGTTCAATACTGATCACCGGCGATAATCCGCTGATCTTATCCACATCCGGCCGTTCCATTTCGCCAATAAAGCCGCGTGCATAGGCAGAAAAGCTCTCCATATAACGCCGCTGGCCTTCTGCATAAATGGTATCAAAAGCCAGCGAAGACTTCCCGCTACCGCTGATTCCTGTTACCACCACCAGCTTGTTACGCGGAATATTGACATCTATGTTCTTCAAATTATGCTCACGGGCACCTTGTACTTCTATCAGATCCTGCCCTGCGAGTTTAATATCATTCGTTTGTTCCAAATCCATCCAATCGGTTGTTGAACCTCTTTCAATATGAGGTTAATAGAATAACCACAAATGTAATTCTTGAGTTGCAAAAATCTTTGAAGGAATTCTATATCCCAATTGAATTTTAAAACTGGTACAAAAACAAGATAAATGGTATTCATGCAAACGTTTGCTAAGTAGGACATTAACGAGAAATGGTTACTTATGTAACCATTTATATATTTATATTATTTCTTATTATTTTCATATAACATATTATATATCCGAAATTTTGCCATTATTTTGACTTTAAATAACTCAATTTTAACTCTCAACTCCCCTTGTATGAAAGAAAATTTACGAATCTTGTTCTATTCTGCCATGCTTTTACTACTGACAATTACCAGTAGTAACCTGGCTTTTGCACAAAGTAAAAAAGTCAGTGGAAAGGTATCCTCTGCCATTGATGGTGCAGGTATACCCGGCGTAAACGTGCAACTAAAAGGCACCAACACAGGAACTGTAACCGACGCGGATGGTCAGTATTCCATCGAAAGCAGCGGTGCCAATGCAACACTTGTTTATTCTTCAATCGGATATATCAAACAGGAAATTACTGTTGGCAATAAATCTGTGATTGACGTGAGCCTTGCGGATGACGTTAAAGCGCTGACCGAGGTGGTTGTTACCGGATATGCTTCTCAGCGCAAGCAGGACATCACCGGAGCTGTAACGGTAATCAGTGCAAAAGAACTTACCGCAGTTCCTGCGGCCAGTGTTACTCAAATGCTTCAGGGACGTGCCGCCGGTGTAACTGTGGGAAATGATAACTCTCCGGGAGGAGGTACCATGGTACGTGTGAGGGGATTTGGATCTATCAATAACAACAGTCCTTTGTACGTGGTTGACGGTGTGCCTACACAAGGAACACTGAACCAGATCAACCCCGCCGACATTGAATCCATGCAAGTACTAAAAGACGCATCTGCCGCTTCTATTTATGGTGCTCGGGCTGCGAATGGTGTTGTAATCATCACAACCAAAAAAGGGAAACCAGGCGCACCCAGCATTACTTTCGATTTTTACACAGGTACACAACGTCCCGGCAAAATGCTGGATTTACTAAACACAAAAGAGCTAGGAGAATATCTTTATCAATCTGATTTAGGAGCAGGCAAAAATCCATCAGTTACTTCGCCCTCTGCTCAATACAAATTTGATGACAAAGGGAATCAGACCATTGCAGATTACATTTATCCAAACGTGTTTGGAGAACTTCCAGCGAATTACACCTATACCAACGACATCGCAGATCCAAACCTTGGAAAAACAGCTTTTAACACAACAAAAGCAAACAAGGAAGGTACCGACTGGCAGGATGTAATTTTTGACCCGGCGCCCATTTCAAGCTACCAAATAGGTGCTTCCGGAGGATCTAATACCGCGAAATATGCCATTTCTGCCAACTATTTCAAGCAAGATGGTATTTTGAGATACACGAACTACAAGCGTTATTCCATCCGTGCCAACACTGAATTTACCAAAGGAAAAGTAACTGTTGGTGAGAACCTTACATTCTCGTACGATGAGAGACAAGGAATCACAAACAACGATGAGAGTAACCCGATCATGTTTGCTATCCGTGTGCATCCGATCATTCCGGTTTTTGATGTTACTGGTGGTCCTAAAGAACTAGGTGGTGAAAACCTATCTGACTTCAATGGATTTGCAGGAAGTCGAGGAAGTAACCTTGGTAACGCTCCCAATCCATTAGCCAGGCTGTATCGTGAAAAGGATAACATCACAAAAGGAACACACCTTTTTGGTAATGCCTATGTGAACATTGACATCTTACCCGGATTAACAGGACGGTCTAGCTTTGGCTTGGAATACAATCAGACGAACCGTTCAGAGTATTTCCACAGAGACATTGAAGCTGCTGAGGCAAGAAACGCAAACAGCTTGAACGTGATCAATAATCTGGATCGCTCTTTCACATGGTTCAACACTTTAAACTACGCTAAAATCTTTGGAGGAACTCACAATTTCAATTTCCTTATCGGAACAGAAGCTGTTAAAACTTACGAAGCGGCATTTCAGGCAAGCAGAAGTGGTTTTGCATTTGATGATATTGACTATCGTTATCTGGATGCAGGTTCGGCGGCTGGTTTGGCCAACGCTGGTGCAGGAGCAATCAGGACTGCTTTGTTCTCTCAATTTGGTAAAATTAACTACGGTTACAAGGATCTGCTCTTAGCTGACTTCACCCTTCGTCGCGATGGTTCATCTCGTTTCTCTGAAGCAAACCGTTACGGTATTTTCCCTGCATTTTCTGTGGGTATGCGTATCTCTGAACTAAATTTCATGAAACCAACCAAAAGAGTATTGGACGACCTGAAATTACGTTTTGGATGGGGTAAAACAGGAAATCAGCTGATTCCAAACGTATATAACGCCTATACACTTTATGCAGCTGATCCTTTAAATAACGGATACGACGCCAATGGTACCGGAACTTCGATTGTTGGCGGGTTTGACCTTGTTCAGTTTGGTAATGCCAATGGTAAATGGGAAACGAATACTTCCACAAACATCGGTATTGACGCTGTTTTGTTAAAGAGTAAGCTTGAAGTTGTACTTGATTTGTACAGCCGTAAAACTACTGATATGCTTACGCAAATTGCGATGCCTCGTACAGCAGGTACCGGTACAATTCCCTACACCAACATCGGAGAGGTTACAAACAAGGGTTTTGATATCGGTGTAAACTACCGTGACAGAAAAGGTGATTTCTACTATGCAGTGGGTGTAAATTTTGGTCATTATAAAAACAATGTTGAAAAGTTGAACAATGACCCGAACTCAACCATTTTTGGATTTGCTACCCGCCTTCCGGCAATGTCGGCAAGTAAAAAAGACTACCCTATTGCGAGTTACTATGGTTACTTTGTGGATGGTGTAATTAAAGATGCGGCGGAAGCAGCAGCGGCTCCAAAGTTTGGATCATATACCCGTGAAGGTGTATTCAAATTCAGAGACATGAACGGAGATGGAATTATCACCGCTGCTGACAGAACGATTATCGGAAGCCCGCATCCAGACTTTAACTATGGTGTGAATATCAATGTAGGATACAAGGCATTTGACCTGGCATTGTTCGGGCAAGGTGTATATGGAAATGAGATATTCAACTACACCAGATACTGGACAGATTTCAACGTGTTCCAGGGTAACAGGTCCAAAGACATGTTGTATAACTCCTGGAAACAACCGGGTGATGACGCAAAACTCCCAAGACTGAACTCCGGTGATGCTACCAGCCAGCAGGTATCTTCTTACTTCCTCGAAGATGGTTCTTATTTCCGTGTCAAAAATGTTCAGCTGACTTACACGATTCCGCCGACACTTTTGAAGAAGATCAAAATCGCTTCCGCGCAGGTGTACATTCAAGGCCAGAACATGTTCACGTTTACCAAATACACAGGTCTTGATCCGGATATCAACCTGAGAAGATCTGGTAACAACAACGAAGATAAACACCTAGGTGTTGATGAAGGTGCATATCCTGTTTCAAAATCCTACCTTGTTGGTGTACGTTTTGGTTTCTAATTTCTCTGACAATAACGAAATTTCATAAATACAATGAAAAAAATAGCTATCATCCTACTGCTGACCGGACTGAGTTTTTCCTGCTCCGACAGCTTTTTTGATCTGAAACCGCAAGGGCGGGCTTCGGTCGAACAATTAAGTAATAAAAATGGTGTAAATGCCCTGTTGATTGGTGCCTATTCTCTTGTGGATGGCGTTGGATCGGGCAATACAGGCCGCCAGTCAACGGTTTCCAACTACGTTTTCGGCGGAATTGCCAGCGATGATGCAGTGAAAGGAACCGATGCAGGTGACCAGCCAGAGCAATCGTTTATTGAGCAATACAACTGGCTATCGGACAACACTTATTTTCTTGGAAAATGGTGGCATCAATATGATGGTGTTGCAAGATGTAACGAAGTGATTCAGATTGCAAACAGCAATTTGATTAAGGATATGACCAAAGAGGAAATCCTTCAGGTTACAGCCGAGGCTCGTTTTCTGAGAGGTTTCTTCCATTTTGAAGCAAAGAAAATGTGGAATAAGATTCCTTACATTGACGAAGTTATTTACAAATCGTCTGATCCGAATTCTACCAAAATACCTAATACAGAAGACATCTGGGGCAAAATTGAAGCTGACTTCGATTTCGCAGCTAAAACTTTACCAGGTGTACAGTCTCAAAAGGGAAGAGCTACGCAATGGGCTGCAAAATCTTTTCTTGCCAAAACATATTTGTTCCAGAAAAAATGGCCACAAGCAAAAACGTTGCTTGACGATGTGTTGACAAACTCTGGTAAAAAACTGGTTGCTAACTATCATGACAACTACCGTACTACCGGAAATAACAATACTGAATCAATTTTTGAAGTACAGTTTTCGGTAAATGATGGTACAAACGGAAACAATGGTAATGCGGGAGATAACCTGAACTGGCCGTATTCTGCCGGAGCTCCGGGACGTGGTTGCTGCGGATTTTACCAGGCTTCACACAATCTTGTAAATGCTTTTAAAACTGAAAATGGTCTGCCGATGATTGGCAATGCCGCAGACGGTACGGCAGATACTTACAACAAAGTGGATCTTCCTAATGACCAGGGAATACCGGCAGCGACCGCATTTACTTTGGACAAAACCATTCCGGTAGATCCTCGCCTTGACTGGACTGTTGGTCGTCGTGGTGTTAACTTTTTGGATTGGGGTCCAATGCCAGGTGCTACCTGGATCCGTGATCAGGCTTATGCAGGACCATTCACAGGCAAAAAATGGATGTATTATGTTGGTGAAGAAAACAGTACAACCCACTCAACCAGCAGACGTAACGTGAACAACAACTTCCGTATGATCAAGCTTTCGCACGTTATATTGTGGTTGGCAGAATGCGAAACGGAACTTGGAAACCTTGCTGTTGCAGAAAGCCTTGTGAACCAGATTCGCAATCGTGCAAAAACAGGTTCGGTACAAGACGCATCAGTTAAGTACGTGGTAGAACCGTATCCCGCAGGAACCTTTGCAACCAAGGGTGCGGATTTTGCAAGAAATGCCGTTCGTATGGAGCAACGTCTTGAATTTGCGATGGAAGGTCACCGTTTCTTCGATCTTGTTCGTTGGGGAATTGCTGAAAAAGTTCTGAACAAATATGCGGCCGAAGAAGCGGTTGCCGGAAAAGAGCCATCAGGACGTACATTCAGTAAGAGAGGTTATATGGCAGGAAAGACATTCACTGCTAAAAATAGCTATTACCCAATACCTCAGGACGAAATCCTGAACAGCCAATTGGATGGAAAACCAACCTTAACACAGAATCCAGGATATTAACAACGCACCCCTATAATTAGTAAACAGAAAAACCGGTCATTGGGCCGGTTTTCTGTTTTACGAACTTTATAATTTTATCTCTGTTTATTTCTTCGAAGGATCATTCCTTGTAATGGCAATGCTTTCAATGGTGTATTTACTATCCTGTCCACTGCCTTCACCCAACTGAAAACTGATGGACGGGTTGGCCGGATTGTGAAAATCCAGCGGATTGGATGCCATCATTGGCTCATTTGTAACCTGAATAGCTTCCCTCCCGGGTGACATAATCAATAAATTATATTTGGATTGGGAAATATTAACTGTGAATATAACCGAATGAACTGCTCCGGGAGGAATATTGCCAATTACACGAGCCGTAATCCAGTCACCACTTATCAGGCTCACTGAACCCGATGCGGAAATTCTCATTCTGGCAATGGGAGTCCCGGCACCATCCGTTAGGTCTGTCAGTATATCTCCTCCATAAACTGTGCTGTATTTCGCACTATAAATGTACCAGATTGTCTGAGCAAAATTGGTCGAGATTCCTCTGAAAGATAACCAGGTACGATGTCCCGATAAACTTCCTGTATTCACATAAGAATACTCCAAACCTTTTGTTCCGGAAGTGTTCCACTCACGAATTTTCAGACCGGGAGCCAGTGCTTCATTAAAATCAACTCTGTCACCAGATGGATCACCCGGAAGATCATGTGCAGGTGTAGATCCAATTGACATTGTATTGAAGTTTGTTTTTAATATGCTTGTGGTTCTACAGGAAAATGCAAACAAACTCACCAGAATAATGATTGAAAATTGGCAGAAGGATTTCATAAAAATGTATGTTTTAGTGTAAAACAAAACTATTCTATGTCTGTCTGATTTTTTAGAGTACATCTACCTCATTTATGTGAGTACTACTACCTGAATTTCAATTGTTTGTCACCCTGAATACATAAAAAAGCCAAAGCTGTCATGAATCGATCAGCTTTGGCTTTTGGTATTTTTTACGGGATGGATTATTTTCTGTAGTCCAGGGCTGGTTTACGATCCCCTACCATGGCTTCGTATTTAAAATTTTCTCCTCTCGCTTTAAGAAAATCGGCTTGTGCGGTTTTGATAAGTGCGGGATCTTTGAACAAATCAATTGCGGTAAGTGCCAGTGTTTTGGCGGCAACCATCATACCCTTCGGACCGATTGTCATACCACCTGCTGCTACTGCCTGCCAGCTGTGTGCAGGTGTGCCCGGAACCCAGGTTGCGGCGGCAAGTCCTACGGTTGGCACTGCCCAGCTCACATCTCCCACGTCCGTAGATCCGCCCATACTTTCCAGTTTTGTAGAAAACTGTGCTACTTTTTCTGCTTCCGAATACAACGGACTTGTTTTGCCCGGTGCAGTGAGCGACGGGATCAGTTTTTCTGCAAATGCGATCTCTTCCGGAGAGTATTTCACCCCTCCTACCATTTCCAGATTTTTGTACATGGCTTTTGCAAGAGACTCAATAGGTAAAATATCATAAGCCCCGCCGGTAACTTCCAGTTCAACCTTTGTTCCCGTCCCCAATGCAGCACCTTCTGCCGCTTTGTTAATTCTGCTCCATACATCGCGTACGATTTCTCTGCTTGGATGTCTCGCATAATAATACACTTCCGCAAAAGCCGGAACGACATTTGGTGCTTCACCACCTCTGGTAATCACATAATGTATTCTTGTTTCCTGAGGTACGTGCTCGCGCATCATGTTCACCATGTTGTTCATTGCCTCCACACCATCCAAAGCAGAACGCCCGCGTTCGGGAGCACCAGCTGCATGTGCGGCAATACCTGTGAACCTGAATTTTCCCGAAACATTGGCTAGCGAACTCGATGGATTGGCTCCGTTGCGATCAGCAGGATGCCAGTGTAGCACAACGTCAGAATCTTTAAAAACACCTTCTCTTACCATGTACACTTTCCCCGAACCACCCTCTTCGGCAGGGCATCCCATGAGTTTGATCGTACCGGTTTTGCCACCTTTTTTAAGCCAGTCTTTCACCGCAATAGCTGCTGCTGACGAACCGGCACCAAACAAATGATGACCACAAGCATGGCCAGCCTTTTGTCCTTCTATCACTTTCCGTTCCGAAACCGTCTCTTGCGCCATACCGGGAAGTGCATCAAATTCGGCAAGGATACTGATCACAGGTTTACCGCTTCCATAGGTTGCCACAAATGCAGTCGGGATGCCCGCCACACCTTTTTCAACGGCAAATCCTTCCTTTTTCAATTCTTCCTGAAGAATCTCCGAGCTTTTATATTCCTGATAACCCACTTCCGCCAAATCCCATATCTTTTTGGAGATTTCGGCATAATGCTCCTTTTTCTTATCCAGTGTTTCGATCACTTCTTTTTGTTCAGCAACTGTTTTTTTGTCTTGTGCAAAAGTGGAAAAGACAACCAGGTGAAGTAATGCAAGAAAAGTTAGTTTGACTTTTTTCATAAATAGTGACAATAGGAAATGATAATTTGCAACAACTCAAACATGAAGATAAAAAGCAAAAAGACAGTAATTCCGTCCTTTTGCTTTTCCTTATTTCAATATAGATAAACTTTAACTATTTCGGGTTCTTTACCGGCGCACTTCCCTCTGCCGGAGCATTGTAAGTAATTTCATTATCAGGCACATCCCAATAATCCAGGAAGTTGTATTTAATGGTGGCATTGGTATTTACTACACCTTCTTTACTAAGAGCAACGGCACCGGTACGACCTGTTTCAATCACTCCCCAACGACGCGCATCATAGAAAGATAAGGCGCGGAATAATAAGCCAATACGTCGCTCTCTGCGCAATTCTTCCTTGGCAGCTGCAAGAGAAAGCCCTTTACCTGCAACAGCCTCAATACCAGCCCCCTGAGCGGCACGAACCGCGTCAACCAAAGCAAGTCCGCCTTCGATATCACCGGTGTATATCAATGCTTCTGCTTTCATCAGCGCATTTTCTTCATAAGAACTTGCCAGATACAGTTCATAACCTCCCGGATTCTGATTGGCAAACTGGATGACTTTGGAATCTCCGGGATTGGTTCCTCTGTCTATTAACTCCCAGCGTGTAAAGAAAGAATTGCCACGGGCCAGTTCTCCAATGTAAGGATCCTTTCTTTGTTTAAAATTATTGGTAAAGCGAAGGTCGCCTGTTTTGAAATCCTGAATAAGTCGCTCTGTAATTTTGTAAGTAGATGTACCCGCTGTTTTAGCAGAAACGCTACCTGTGGTAGGTGCAAGAAAATCACCATCAGTATTGGTACGTCCCGTAAATACATAATCATTTGGTAAAATACCGTTCGTTGTCAGCGTCGCAATTTCAGCCCATTTGGCTGCCGGCATTTCACTCGCTTTTGTATTTACCAGGATGTTTCTCGCTTTCAGGGTATTGATATTTCTCTGCCACATGGCGGGAGTAAGCACGCCCCCTTTGCCTACACGGTTGAAAGACGGGATCAGTCCCTGAAGCGTGGCTGTGTAGTCAGCACCTTCAGTAATTGTTGCCAAAATTTTAGAAGCTTCGTCCAGATTACGGTTCGCTTCGGTGATCATGGCTTCCTTGGTCACATATTTATTGCTGGTTCCGTTCAGGTTTTCACCATTGGCTGCATCCACAATCAGTCCGGCGTAATAGATCGACCCAATGCGTGAATAAGCATAACCTTTCCACCAGTGCGCCCACGCTTTCAAAATTCCCTTTTTCACCTCTGCATTTCCGCTAAAAGACACTGCATCTACATTGGCAAGAATGGTATTGCAGGCGTTGTTGAGATTATACATATATCCCCATTCGTAAAATGTAGAATTCTGATAACCTGTCGAATTCACATTGGCGGTGATACGGATAAAATCCAACTGTTTGTTGGGAGAATTCGGATTGAGCAGTACGGTTCCGTCATCAAGAGTAATCTGATCGGGACAACCAATCTGGTTGATAAAAATATTGGCAATATCCGTTCCGATTACATCACCCATCAGTTCATGATTTCCTATCGCACCCGACCAGAAATAACCAGGAACACCATCATAAAACTTGATATTCTTAAAACCGGAAACATAAATTCCCAATCCGAAAGAAATGATACCAGATTCTGTCTTCATCGCAGCCGAAGAAGGCTGATTCGGATTTTCTACATCCAGAGATTCTTTACAGGAAAAGCTGAGCCCTGTCAGAATTAAAACCGAAAGAAATATTTTTAGCTTATTCATAATGATCAGTTTGATAAGGATTTAAACTAAAACCCGAAATTTAAAGTAGCCTGATACGATCTAAAGTTAGGCATCGTGCTGTGATCCGTTCCTCTGTCCCAGGCCGAATTGGAAGTACCTGAACTGATCTCAGGATCGAAACCAGTGTATTTCGTGAATGTGATCAGGTTACGACCTGAAAGTACCAGCTGAAGTCTTTTGAAAGCAGGGATCTTCATCACTTTGGCCAGATCGATACCCAAAGCAATATTTCTCAAACGGAAGAATGTGGCATCCTCGTAGAAATAATCCTTGGTTCCGTTGGCAGTTCGCTGCGCATACACGCCACGGTAAAAGGCCGTCCAGGCGCCCGTTTCTCCTTCAATCGTGAAAGGCTCCGCATAGTCGGCGTGGATACCGTCGCGATACATCCATTCCTTGGTTTGGTTGTACAAGTGATTTTTATAAACCCAATCCCACTGCATCGACAAAGTCAGGAAGTTTTTATAGGTAAAATCGTTCATGAACGACATATTGAACTTAGGATTCGGATCTCCGAAGCTGTATTTCCCTGCAGTGAAATAAGGCTGCTTGGTTGCTTTGTTTACCACATAACCATTGCTTGCCACGGTGTAATTGGCCTGCTCAGCTTCTGAGAGGAACAGATTTCCGTTAGGGTCTCTGTCGGTAAGGCTGTGCAATGATTTGAAGCCATAAAGCTGACCGATTTTATCACCTGCTTTTAACACGTAGTTGGTGCTGCCGGCACTGGATAAAATAACCACCTCCTGGTTGCCACGTATGGAAAGGATCTCAGAAGTTTGTTTACCAAAATTCACAGTGGTATTCCATTTAAAATTGCTGCCATTATAAACGGTGGTTCCCAGAGAAAGCTGAATACCATGTGAACCAAGCGAGAACGCATTATCAATCAATGTTCCCAGACCAATAGACGGTGCAACATCCACAGGATAAATGGCGTCATCCGTTTTTCTATCCCAATAAGTAGCGGAAACAGCAACATCGTTCAACCAAGGTGTGCTTTTGAATAGCGTAAACAACAGATCCGTACCAATTTCGAATTCCTTAGATACCTCCACACCCAGATCCGGGTTACTTTGGCGGTAGTCGTAATAGAAAGCAGTGTTTGCTCCCAGTGTCGTTGGCGTGATCGTCACATAGCGGTCAAATGGTTTTGGCTGAATACCTGCCTGCCCGTAAGCCGCCCTGATCTTCATTTCAGGAATGATGCCGCTTATAGGACTTCCCTCCCAGAAATTCAGTGCAGATAAACGTAAGTAAGCATCTCCTCTGGGAAAAGTGAAAGGCTTGGAACCTCTTCCGAATGCCGAAGAATAATCACTGCGGAAACCTCCGGAAATCCCTGCGAATTCACCGTACTCAAAACGCTGATTGACCAGATAACCATAAGTAATAAATGGTTCTTCGTAATCACGGTAAACTCTCCATGAACTAGTATTTGCTGCCGTGTAAGGTTCGTATGCAGATGGCAAACCAAGTGCCGCACTGGTGTATTCTTTAATCACATTTTTACGCCAGTCGAAAGCACCTTGTGTCGTGGACCTGATCGGAAGGCTCCATCCAAAATCTTCCTTAAAATCCAATGACATGGTTGCGTTAGCCAGGAAATTCTGGAAAATTTTGCTGTTGGCGTATTTCGTCAGATCTCCGGTATTGTTCGAGTTATAGTTCGAAATATACCTGGCCGTGCTTTGCGTTAACCAATATTTGATGTTGGCATTGTTAGCCTGGTTGCCATATTCAAGCTCTCTGTCCTGGGTTTGGTAATTAAGCCCGTATTTGGCATCAATTTCGACAAACTTTGGAAACTTGTATTTAAGATTAAAACTCTGAATAATGTCGATCTTGTTGTCGTTGTTGTCGGTATATTCCTGCCAGTACAATGGATTAGAAGCATTAATCCCGATCGTTTGATTCAGGTTGTAGGGAACGGTTCCGTCATTGGTTTTTAATGAAAAATCAGCAAACGGATAGGCATTAAGAAGTCCGTACACGATTGTTCTGTCACTGGTTTTCAGGGTGCTTTTGGTATAAGCCAGCTGGGAAGTTGAGCGAAAGGTTAGTCCTTTGGCAAGTTCAGCTCCAAAGTTGGCTGTCAGGTTGCTTCGGTCCCAGTATCCATTGTTGATCACGTTACTTTCCTGATGGCTGTTGGAAGCGGAGATACTGAAATCTGATTTGGCAGACCCTCCCGAGATCGAAACACTGTTATTAATCGTATTGGCAGGTTTGAAAAAGAAATCGAAATGATCGATGTACTTAAAATTCTGATCGTATGCTTTGCTGTTTGTAATCGTAGGGTTTGTGGAGTTATACTGTACATTTTCAGTGTAAACACCATTTGCAAGATCGAATGTGATTGGTCTTCCTGATGACCCGATTACATTGTTACTGGCATCCGTTGCAAAGGCGTGATATTTAGCCTTGCTCAATCCACCTACGTTCAGGTAAGTATTTTGGGCAATACTTGAAGAAAAATCAATTGCTAATTTGCCCGCTTTCCCTTTTTTTGTGAATAATTGAATTACCCCATTTGCACCTTGTGCACCGTAAATAGTACCTGCTGCTGCTCCCTGAATAACCTCAACCCTGTCAATAGAATTTAGATCAATTGTTTGTAAACCAGAAGCCCCAACCTGAATACCGTCGATCAGAATCATGGGCGAGGTTCCCCGGTTAAGCGTGTTGATACCACGAAGAACGATGTTGACATCTGCACCAGGCGTACCGCTGGTACTGGATATCTGCGCGCCGGCAATTTTTCCAACCAATGCCTGATCAATGGATGCCGAAGGAGCCTGTGGTAAATCCTTGGAACCAATTGATTCCACCGAAATAGCGAGTTTTCTTTTATCCGTTGCAACGCCCACCCCAGTTACTACAAGCTCTGTCAGTAGCCGTGAATCCGTTTTTAGTTGCGCATCCAATACTGATTCTGTGCTAACAGGCAGCTCCTTTGTCTGCATACCAATAAATGAAAACACAACAATTCCACCACTGGAAGGAATCGAAAGCGAGTATACGCCGTCGGCATTGGTGGTGGTACCGTTCTGGCTTCCCTTTAAAACTACGTTCACACCTGGTAATGCCGATCCGTCGTCGGTGGCTGTAACCTTACCGGTCAGTTGCCTGTCCTGAGCCCACGCCAGAGACATGGCCGTGCATAGAAAAACGATGCACAATGGTAAAATTTTCTTCATTTGATTTACAGTTAGGTTATGGATAACACAAAGACTATAAATCGAAAGTATACAATCAAAAACACAATACAAAAATTTGCATTTTTGTTATTTATCAAAATTTTAATTTTTAATTATTAATAAAATCAATATTTAATTTTGTTTTTATTGTACTTTTTTAATCCATTTCATTCATTATCCTGAAAATTCTATTATCAGTCCTAATTATGTTTTACAAGTAACCAATTGTCACTTTTTAACAATCCGATATTTTCAGGAAAATATCCTACAAATACATTCTTTTACGACAAAAAAATATTTAAAGACAACGTGAAACAAGAACCACAATGTAAAGATTCTGAGAGCGTTACAAGAGGCATAAATTGAAAATTTGAATTTAAATCAGCTGCAATTAATCGTGAGTAGTTCATTTGATGGGGGCAAAAAATCATGACAGAGCGGACTAAGGTCATCAAAGGCCGAAGAAGCGGGAAGAGATATTCTATAAAACTGGCACTTATCAACCTCATTTATTAGGTTTGTGTCAGCAAACGAGAACAACAATGAAAATCCAAAACGAAACAGAATACGAGAGGGGGTCAGAACGTGCAGATGAAATTTTTGCAGCAAAGAAAGGCAGTGCTGAGCATACTGAATTACAGGAGCTTCTCAAAGCCCTTAAAGATTACGAAGATGACTTTGTGAGGATGTTGAAGGATAATGATTGAGGTTGAATATCTGCGATTGATACTAGATAAAAGGATTCACAATAGTGAGTACCTCATCAATCACCATTCCATCCTGCATATCTTCGGAAAACAGTGTGACACATTTCATTTCCAATGCAGACGCTACAATTATAGAATCGAAGAGCTGAAAATCATATCGCTTTATTAATTCAATGGCATATTTCATTGTAGCGTCACCAATATCCACACAAATACAGTCCATCAACAGGTCAGACCAAATATTTGTAATATCCGACTTTGAGTAGCCAAATTTACGCTTGCAGATGTTACCTACCTCAACAAGAACCTGAGAGTTTATATAGGGAACAGATGAAACCAAACTCTCTGCTTTTTCCCTTTTTCTTCCTTCTTCATCAAATAAATACAGAATAACATTTGAGTCAAGAAAGCAGTTAGCTGAAATCATTGGCTTCATCACGATCAAAAGAGAAATTATTTAGATTCACTCGCGGATACACGGAATACCTTTTTTTTATTACTCCTGCTTTGCTACCCACAGTGTCTGTTTTTTTCTCCTTTTTCTCAACCATAGCGATAAGCATCACTTCTTCACCAACAAAGCTTTCTGGCAGTTGTATCGTTACTGAGGAAGAGTTCGGAATAATTATTTTCGTAAACATGCTGCTAATCAGTTTATTTGATACCACATTATTACTGCGTAAAGTAAAACGAAGTTACGAAACTATAAGAAAAATTCCCATCGCTCTTAAATACCATTTTATCAGCAACAATGTGTTGCACTTACAAAATCTGCAAACTCAACCCTTCAATTTTCTCACATCGAGTCACAAAGCGCTCCGTCAGCGTAGTCCTCACTTCCACCACCATCCGACATTCCATTTCAAATGTTTGTTCGCTCACAGGCAGTTCCATTTCTTTCACGATTCGCATAACATCATTCATTTGAATGTAAGAAAAGCGTATTTCATAACGATCAAAGAGGTGGCTGGTAACAACCGTGGCCTCATCCAGCACACTTTCGGTAGCCGTTTTATAAGCGTTGATAAGTCCGGGAACGCCGAGTAGAGTTCCGCCAAAGTAGCGAACAACGACAACCAGTATATTGGTAATTTCTCTGGAATAAAGTGTGTTCAGAATTGGTCTGCCGGCAGTCCCCGATGGTTCGCCATCATCGCTCATCCGGTATGTCATGCGGTCGAGGCCGAAGCGATAGGCATAACAATGATGCACCGCTTTGGGATGTAATTCCCGCAGACTGGCAAGATGAACCTTGACTTCGTTTTCTGTGCGAACCGGGTATGCGTAGGAGATGAATTTACTTCCTTTATCTTTAAAAAAACCTTCTGCCGGATCAGCAATGGTTTTGTAACTATCGTCAAATAACACGGCCAGGACGTTTTTTATATTGTTTCAAATAAAGGGAATAGATCAGTGCAGCCGCAGCAAAGCCTGCCATACACAAGAATACCAGCGGAAGATTCTGACGTTGATTTGCAAAAAGAGCGGCAGATAAAAATGCGCCAAGCCCAATTCCCGCTTCCAGAGAAATGTACATGGTTGCCAATGCACGTCCACGGTTGTGATCGGCGCTGAGATCGACCGTCCAGGCAGATAGAACCGGCGAAAGTATTCCCATAGCGACACCAAAAAACGCACCTCCCGCTAAAAACATAGTCGCTGTTTCGGCATAGCCCGTCACCAGCATGGATATGATCAACACAGAACAACCGGCGATGGTGACCGGAATTCGTCCGTGTTTATCTGATATTTTACCTGCTGCCAGCCGGATCAGAATGGAAAAAAGTGTAAATACCATGAAATAGATACCACGGTTTTCCAGACCAAGATATCCGCTAAAATCGGGAGCAAGCGTTGCAATAGCTCCAAAACTGAAATAGGCAAGGAAAGTGATAAGTGCAGGATTGAGTACATCAGGTTCAAATATATCCCGCCACCCAAGTTTAAATGCACTCCACGAAAGTGGTTCTTTTTCTTTTAGAGTCTCTTTCATATTGAAAAGAATGAGAATAGATAAAAGTGCAAAGAGTGAAGATGTGTAAAATAGCACGTTCAGTGAAAAAGCGCCGCTGATCATACTGCCCACAGCAGGACCAAACGCTGACCCAACGCCCATACACATACCATGTATACCCATGGCTTCTCCCCGCCTGTCGGCTGGAATAATGTCCGCCACGTACGCCGCTGTTCCGGTTGGTTTAAATCCTGTTGAAAAGCCGTGCACCAATCTTAAAAGTAAAAAGGGCAGCACCGTTACAAATACCGGATATAAAAAGCCGCAAACGAAACAAACAATGGATCCAACGGCCATCACAGGCACCCGTCCGATTCTATCCGTAAGTCGGCCGCTAAATGGTCGGGAAAGCCCGGCAGTAAGTGTGAACAAACCAATGATGTAACCCTTATAATCTTCCCCACCCATGTCCGACAAATAACCGGGGAGCTCGGGAATAAGCATATTGAAACTGGAAGAAAACAGAAACGAACTGAGACCGAGTAGCCAGAATTGTGTGGTGAAGATACCCTTAGAATTGGTGCTTTGCATTGAGCAAAATTAAGGTGTTTCACGCAAAGTAGGAAAGATAAAAAAGGAGAACGCAAAGATTAGTAACGTATTTGAAACAATTCTCTGCGCTCTTTGCATGAAATCTTCAAAACTTTGCGCGGCGGGCGCCCCGTGAAACTTTTTCCTTACTCCTTTACGTGAAACCCTTCTTTTCTCCTAATTTTAAAACATGGTACGTATTTTTTACAAAGAGGGGCGTTTAATCAAACGTGAAAATGACATCAGGGAACTAGGCAAGGTTAAAAACCTGGTCTGGGTTGATCTCCAATCTCCGACAGCGGAAGAAGAAGAATGGGTTGAAAACAAATGTGACATCAGTTTTCAGACTCCTCAGGAAATCGTTGAAATTGAGAGCAGCTCCCGTTTCTTTGAACAGGATAATACCATCAACGCCAACTCCAACTTTCTGAAAGTAGATCAGAACGGATATGAAACGTACCCTGTTTCATTTATACTGAACAAAAATATTCTGTTTACCTACCGGCGGGGAGATTCCAAAACATTTGCCGATGCTGTAAAAAAAATGAAGGTAAGCCCCGATACTTTTCAAACCGGAGTCGACTTCATGCTATTGCTACTCGAAACCAGAATTGAAGCCGATGCAGATTCACTGGAAGCAATTTCGAGGGATATATCGGCTATAAGTAAGGATCTCAGCCACGAACAAAAAGCGAGACAGGAAGTACTGATCCGGATCAGTGGCTTGCAGGAAATTACCATGATGCTGAGGGAAACCAGTATTGACAAACAACGCGTACTTTCGGGCATCTTACGAAGCCAGTATTTTCCTGAGGACAGAAAAGAACATTTGAGAATAATCCTGAAAGACATCAGCTCACTGCTTGAATATACCACCTTCAATTTTGAGAGGCTGGAATACCTCCAAAACACATTTATGGGTCTTATCAACCTGGAACAGAGTCAGGTAATTAAGATTTTTACCGTGGTAACCATCATCTTCATGCCGCCTACACTGATCGCCGGAATTTTTGGTATGAATTACGCTCACATTCCCTCCACCGGAGAGCCATGGGGTTTCTGGGGATCTTTGTTACTGATGGTATTTTCTTCGTTGGTGGTGCTTTGGTTTTTCCGTAGAAAGAGGTGGATTTAATCACATTTCGCTCATAATTATGCCTGTTAAAAATCATATGGTTAAGTTTGGAATTGCAGAGACAATCAACGATTTGCAGGAGATCCTGGCATTACAAAAATTGAATCTGAAAAGTCAGATTTCAGATCAGGCAAAAAAAGACCAGGGATTTTTGACCGTTAATCATTCGTTAGACGAGCTCCTGCTGATGAAGCAGAATACCCCGCAGATTGTAGCACGGTACGAGGGTGAAATAGTTGCTTTTGCGTTGGCCATGCTACCGGGTCTTGGAAAACTCATCTCCGATCTGCAACCTATGTTTGACGTGATAGAAGGAATAACTTTAAACGGTGAGAAGTTGTCCAACCAACGTTACTATGTAATGGGGCAGATTTGCGTTGGAGAAAAGTTTCGCGGACAGGGCATTTTTGACGGATTATATCAAACACATAAGGAGATATACAGCCCAAATTTTGATTTATGTATTACCGAAATATCAACGTCCAACGCCCGATCACAGCGTGCCCATGAGCGCGTGGGATTTCAGACAATCTATAACCACCTCGATCATGTGGACGACTGGAATGTGGTGGCCTGGAATTTCCGGGAGTAAAGCTTTGATCAGAAAGTCCCGCGAATTCGCTTCACAAGATTTTTGATTTTGATAGGAAATGGAATATCAAGTTCAATCAGTGGCCCGTCGTATAACTTTCCTCTTTTAAGATAATATCGCGAAAAAGTCCCTGAGGTAAGTCCCCACTTATTTATAAAAGTATAATAACCATTATTCTTTTTTACCCGCTTTACCGACGTAGACCCAAAGTGATAAACCCGGCTTTTGCTTACACCCTTAAAGAGCCGGATTCCCATTTTCCACAGTTTCATGGAAAAATCAGGGTCGGAATACATACCGGGAGAAAACTCTATGCTATAACCTCCTACTGTATCCCAAACATCTTTATGCACAACATTGGGCGGCCAGGTCGCTCCCTGCCAGTCCTTCATTGGAAGTTTGTCGTATTCGGCCAGCAGTTTATCTTCCTGAAAAGACTGGATATCCTTTCCAAAATCACCTTTTATAGAACAGGCACTTTGCGGATAGGCTTCAATGGATGTGCCTGAGATAAAGAAATGATTGTGTCCAATGGTTTTGATTTCCTCATAAAGATCCTTGTCCCAGTTGGGGCAGACATACATATCGTCGTTGAGATAAAGAATATAATCTGTTACAGCCAATGTTGCCGCCGTGTTGAGTGCGTAACACACACCAACATTGCTTTTACTGAACGAATAATCCACATCTTCCTGCGACTTTACCCAATCCAGTGACCCGTCAATCCCCTCATTCACATGAACGATGAGCTGATGCCGGTAACAGGAATTTTTCCTGATACTTTCAACGCACAACTTCAGATACGGAAGGTTGTTCCACGATGGTATCAATATCGAAAACAGAAAGGCCGTATTTTCACATGACTTAGGTACTGTTACTTTTTCTTGGATCATCTTTCTGGCTATCTCAATTATCGATATTGAACTTACGCTTTTGCCTCGTGTAAAGTTGAGATTAAGCTATCTTAAAAAACATTTTTAAACAAAATACCCATCTGCGCCACTCCGTGCGCTTTTTATAGGCAGTAATTTCTTTTCTATACTTAAAGAAAAGCATCATTCGTGTAAAGTTATTAAGCAGAGAAAAATTCTGGTAGCTTTTAACCAATGAATGGAAAACTTTTTTTGCCTCCTTCAAATCTTCGGGACATTTTTCATACATCATCCGGATCCTCTTTCTGGCGATTTCACTGCGTTCTTCTTTCGATTTTCTGTGTTTGGTTGCTTTGGCAGCTCCTGCCGTAACACCCACCACATTTCCTCCATGCTGGCGGTACAAAACCAGTACCTCATCCACAAATTTCAGCTTGCCCGAAAAGGTAGCTACGAATCCAATCCAATAATCGTGCGTCACCAACAGAGGTAAAGGAAGGCTCTGATGAATCACAGACTTTTTAACCAACATTGCGTGACCGGAAGCTGTGCCGCCAATAACGTAATTAACAGGACTCCAAAAATCAACCAGATTTTTAATATCTGTGAGTTTTATTCCAAGACTTTGCCCTTCGGCATTAATCAGTTCAGAATTACAATAAATCAATGGATAATCTTGACGGGTAGCCATTAGCTTACTGATTTTCTCGGGAAGCCAGATATCGTCCTGATCGCTAAGAGCGATGTATTCGCCTTCACAAAGCAATATCCCTTTTTCAAAGTTTTTGATATATCCCAGGTTTTTTTCTGATTTATGCAGTCTTATACTTTTATAGCTAAGAACGTATTCTTCCAGTATCGCAATTGTACCGTCAGTTGATGCATCATCAACAATCACAATTTCCGTATTAGGATACGTTTGATTTATCAGACTGTCCAGCTGTTCCCTCAAAAATCGCTCGCCGTTGTATGTCGCCATCACAATGGAAACCAGCGGAAAAGGATCGGATAAACCTTGGGATGAAATCATTTATTACTCAGAAATGGTTATCGTTTGGAGAGCTAAACTCCCCTGTTTATCAATGGAAACGCCTGTAAAATCCACTCGCATTAATGGCGGAAATCTTGTTGGTCAAAGTTAATGCATTATGTAAACAACATTTCAATTATGATTCATTTCCATTTGAGATTGTAAAGCAAAGCATGTAGATTTGTTTTCCCTCAAAACTGCCCGAACGAACCGGGTTGACCATCATTTTGCAAAATCAGATCTTTAAGTAAATAATAAAACTAATTATGTCACAAGAACTTACGAAACAGCAGGGATCGTTACCCGAACCTTTGCTGATAGAAGACCCGTTGCGTTTTGTATTGTTTCCTATCAAACATTCGGATATATGGGAAATGTACAAACGACATGAAGCGTCGTTCTGGACCGCCGAGGAAATTGATCTTTCCCAGGACCAGAAAGACTGGGAAAATCTTAATGATGGTGAGCGTCATTTTATCTCTCACGTACTGGCTTTCTTTGCCGCTTCCGATGGTATTGTGAACGAAAACCTGGCAGTTAACTTCCTAAGCGAAGTGCAGTATGCCGAAGCCAAATGTTTTTACGGATTCCAGATCGCTATGGAAAATATCCATTCGGAAACTTATTCGCTGCTGATAGACACCTACATCAAAGATCCTGCCGAAAAAGATCATTTGCTACGCGCGATTGATACTATTCCATGTGTACAGAAAAAAGCAGACTGGGCACTCAAATGGATCAATAGTCCAGTTTTTGCAGAAAGGATTATTGCATTTGCAGCCGTGGAAGGCATCTTCTTCTCAGGATCATTCTGCTCTATTTTCTGGTTGAAAAAACGCGGGTTAATGCCAGGACTTTCCTTCTCAAACGAACTTATATCCCGTGATGAAGGTCTGCACTGCGAATTTGCCTGTTTGTTGTACACTCAGCACATTGTGAATCAACTGCCACAGGAACGTGTGATTGAGATCATGCTGGACGCTGTAAGAATAGAGCAGGAATTTGTTACAGATGCATTGCCCGTTTCTCTAATCGGAATGAATGCTGAATTGATGAATCAATACATCGAATACATTGCCGATTTCTGGTTGGAAAGACTTGGCTGCCCTAAACAGTTCAATTCTGCCAATCCTTTTGACTTTATGGAGTTGATCTCTCTGCCGGGAAAAACAAATTTCTTCGAAAAACGGGTAGGAGAATATCAGAAAGCAGGTGTAATGAGCGGCGTAAAAGACAAAGATTCAGGACACAAAATATCGTTTGATTCTGATTTTTGATCTTTTGCACCGAGGGAAATCCATTTGTAGATAAAGATCCAATTTACGCTATAAGTGTTGTGTCACACTAAGGGTGAATTTTATTTCATAAAAAAACAATATAAGTGACGCCCAAAATGCTTGTCACACTGAGCTTATCGAAGTGCGAGCGACCAATTACAATATACTATAAATCAATAACTTACAAAAAGCGTCAATGGTAGCGGAGTCGAAGTGCTCTTAGAGCGTTTAGGCTCCGCTCAACATAATAGAGCAAACTCATCAATCAATGCGTACCTGCACTAATCCTACCTACTTTATAATTTGTCACCCTGAGCTTGTCGAAGGGCTGTTCGCACAACACAGAATGTAATTCAACTGCTAAAAATAGGAGGTCTGCTATGAACAAATATTATGTTTACATTCTAAAATGTTCTGATAACTCTTATTATACAGGTGTAACTAATAACCTTGAAAAGCGTATTGTTGAACATAATTCTGGGTACAATCCACAAAGTTATACCTTTAAACGCCGGCCAGTTGAACTAGTATATTATGAGATTTTTCAAAACATTAACGATGCCATAGCATTGGAAAAACAGATTAAAGGATGGAGCAGAAAAAAGAAAGAGGCTGTAATTTCAAATGAATGGCATAAACTTCCTGATCTTTCCAGAAATAGATCATCGACTCAATCATCAGATGAAGTAGGTTGAAGATGGATGGGATTTGCAGCTAGAAGCCACAATTAACGGTATTCTTAAAAATTATTGCATAATAAATTACTTGACTGCTCGCACTTCGACCGCGCGGCGGACCGTAGGCTACCATTGACACCATTGTAAAATGCTGATTATTAATTATTTATATTTGATCGCTCGGACTTCGACAAGCTCAGTCTGACAACCATTTTTGCTTATTCAAAGAAACAAAAATGCCATTTTCAACTGCGCGGCGGTCCCCTCAGGATAACATACTGCATTTTAAAAACCTTCCATCCCCCCCACCACCTTCCAAACCAGCTCACTTTCGTAGCCCTTTCCAAGAGCAAACCTCGCCAGTTTTTGTTTCAGTTTAAATTTGTCTGTCTCAGCATTTTCCAGCAATATTTTCTTTTTTGCAAGAAGGTCTTTTAAGGTGGAAAGATAAGCCTCGTCGTTGATTTCCTTCATTCCACTTGTAATACTGTAATCGCTCAGTCCCCGGCGATTGAGCTCCTGTTTTATTTTCATCCGCCCCCAGCTTTTCATCCTGAATTTCCCTCCGGCATACGTTTTGGCAAACCGCTCCTCGCTGAGGTAATTCATTGAGATTAGCTCGGCAATGATCTCGTCCGCCTCTTCTCCCCACACATTCCACTTTTTAAGGCGTTGTTTGACTTCGTCTTGTGTCCTTTCCTGATAAGCGCAGTACGAAGCAGCCTTTTGAAGTATGAGACGATCCATTCTGGCAACTGATTATTAAATATTGACAATATCATGCAAGATTAAGGAAAATTTCAATGATGAATAGCTATTTTTGAGAGAAGATATTATTCCAAATTGAGACCCCACCCAGTTAAAAAATGAGTTTAGAAAGACGTTCATTCCTGAAATTATTACCTGCCTTACCTGGGCTTTCCTATATCTCGTCACCGAAAGAAAACGAACCAGCGGCGAGGATTAGCATGCGTTTCATCGTTGCATCCGACGGCCATTACGGGCAGCCGGGTACGGAATTCACAACCATGCATTCGGATCTGATTGGTTGGATAAACCGTGAAAAAATACAGAAAGGAGTGGATTTTTTATTCCTGAACGGAGACCTGATCCACGACGATCCAACCCTGCTGTACGACCTGAAAACCATGCTGGGAAACTTGCGCGTTCCTTACTTTGTAGGAAGGGGCAACCACGACAGAGTTGGAATTGACGTGTGGGAAAGCACCTGGGGATATAAGCCGAACCACAGTTTTGGCAAAGGAGAATACGCTTTCATTGCAGCGGATACTTCAAACGAAAAGGGAGAATACGTTTGTCCGGATGTGAAATGGCTGCGCGAGGAGATAGAAAAGTACAGCAATAAAAAAAGCATTTTTATTTTCCTGCATATCACTCCTGAAAAATGGACAGACAACGGTATTGATTGCAAAGAAGTGGTTGAACTACTCGAAAACACGCCAAACCTTAAAGCCATATTTAACGGCCACGATCACGATCAGGACGGCAAAAAACAAAAAGGCAAGAAGCCTTACTTCTTCGACGGACATTTTGGGGGAAACTGGGGAACCGCTTACAAAGGGTATCGGGTGGTAGAGATTTACGAAGATAATACCTGGCAAACCTACCAATATAACCCGACGGCTGCGCCGGTTATCAATACTTTTAATGGGAAAGACTAGAGGGAAAACTTATTATTTGTCCCGAAGATTTTCAAGATCCCGTAAATCCTGCGGTCTGCCAATAGCTCTTTTGTTTTCCACAAGCTGTCGCAAACCTATAAAGTTTACGGGCACTCCTTGAATCTCTAATATCAATCGATTATCGTAACATTCATCAAATGACACACCGAGTGTAAAAGTCATGATATCAACCCAGCCATCATACCTGCCGAAAGACAGATAACTGGGGACTTTGATGAAATCTTCAAGATCAAATTCTCCGTCAGTGTAGCCATATCGTTCCATCGCTTTCAAAATTTTGATGGCATTAGAATGGCTAGGTCTTACGAAAATATCTACATCACCAGTTGTACGTAAATAGCCATGCGCAATAACCGCATGGCCACCTAGTACCACATATTCAACGCCCTCTTCGTTTAACAGGCGAATCAGATTTATATATTCTGGTTCCATTGACTAGGGGCGAATTAAGGGGGTTAGCGTTGTAAATTTCCCTTGCATGAAGAATCAATTTTAAGGCCGCATCTAACCTTTCCTGTGGACTTTTGGCCCACCAGTATTCCTTGTCATATGAAGGAATATCTTCGAAAGAAGATGATTTAATAACGCGGTTCATAAAACAAAAATACAATTATTATATTTCTAACGAATCTAACCAGCTAGTTTGATCTATACTACCTTAATCAAGTGATTCTTTTTCCCTTTTGAAATCAATAAAAAACTATCCTGCAACAAATTGAAATCAGAAGTCGCTTGCTCTGCTGATGCTACTTTCTCTTTATTGACACTTACCGCATTCTGCTGAATGGCGCGGCGAGCTTCTCCTTTTGAAGGATAAATCTCCGATTTGGTTACTGTTGAGATCAGGTCCAGAACATTTGTGCATTCATTCCATTCTTCTCTGCTGATCTGTGTCTGCGGTACGCCATCAAAAATGGTATCGAATTCATCCAAAGCAATGCTTTGCAATGTTTCCAATGTCGCTTTTCCAAAGAGAACTTCAGAAGCTTTCAAAACCAGATCATACGCTTTTTGAGAATGGACACGCACCGTGATTTCCTCTGCCAACGCTTTCTGCAAAATTCTCAGATGAGGTGCTTCGGCATGCTGTGCTTCAAGCGCTTCTATTTCTTCCTTTGTCTTGAAAGAATAAACCCGGATATACCGCGGTGTGTCTTCATCGCTTTGCCCCAACCAAAACTGGTAGAATGCGTATGGAGACGTTTTTTCCGGATCAAGCCAGATGTTGCCACCTTCGCTCTTACCAAATTTAGATCCGTCAGACTTCGTCAAAAGCGGTGTTGTTAAAGCATAAGCCTTAAAGTATCCTTCTTCATCACCTTCCTTGCGGCGAATAATTTCAGTTCCGGTCGTGATGTTGCCCCACTGATCCGAACCGCCCATTTGCAGGCGGATATTTTTATTTTTGTATAAATGGTAAAAATCGTATCCCTGTAAAAGCTGGTATGAAAATTCCGTAAAGGAGATACCGGTTTCAAGGCGTTTTTTTACCGAATCTTTGGACATCATATAATTGACACTCAAAAACTTGCCTGCTTCACGAAGGAATTGCAGAAAGCCCATTTCCTTAAACCAGTCATAATTATTGACCATTTCAGCCGAATTTTCGCCGCAATCGAAATCAAGAAACTGTTCCAATTGTTTACGAATTCCTGCCTGGTTAAAAAGCAGAGTTTCTTCATCCAGAAACGAACGTTCGGAAGCTTTGAAAGAAGGATCACCGATCATACCCGTTGCACCACCAATCAACGCAAAAGGCTTATGACCAGCACGTTGAAAATGAACCAGAAGCATGATTGTAGCCAAATTGCCGATGTGGAGTGAAGATGCGGTAGGATCAAAACCTATATAACCTGCCGTCATTTCTTTTTTCAGCTGCTCATCCGTTCCCGGCATCATGTCGTGTAACATGCCCCGCCAGCGCAATTCTTCTATAAAATCAGTCTTCATTGGTATGCTTGATTGTCGTTATTATTTCCAATTCGCAGTCGGTGCCGCAAATCGACCGCAAAGGTAAAGCTTATCATTTCAAGTTTGGCAGGAAGAATAAAATTTGGTGTTGAAGTTATTACGTGCAAAGTCCATATTTTAGCATCTTTAAAAGAGTAAAATGTACAAATACATGAATCAGCACATGCTTAAAAAACTGAACACCCTTTCTATGATTGTAATCGTGTCGATTTTGGGACAGCTAAATTGCTGGTCGCAGACACCAACTACCTATTGCAACCCAATGGACATTGATTACAAATACAACTTCGAACAGCTCAATGAAAACGTATCGTACCGCTCAGGAGCTGATCCGGTGATCATCAATCACAAAGGCGAGTATTTTATGTTTGTAACCATTCAGGGCGGTTACTGGCATTCCAAAGACATGCTCAACTGGAAGTATCTGACGGCCAATCGGTGGCCATTTGAAGATATGTGTGCACCGGCTGCCGTTTCGGTTCGTGACACGCTATTCCTTTTCCAATCCACTTTCGAATCGCGCCCTATACTTTATTCCGTTGCACCAGAAAAAGGAATCTGGGAGTTTTACAACAGATGGACTCCCCGACTTCCGAAAGATATTGGCCCATGGGATCCGGCCCTTTTTCATGATGCAGATACAGACAAATGGTATATGTACTGGGGTTCGTCCAATGTCTATCCGATTTTCGGCGCAGAACTGGATCATTCCAAAAAACTTGCCTTCAAAGGTCAATACAAGGCTATGTTCTGGCTCAATCAGTACGAACATGGATGGGAACGTTTCGGACCCAATCATTCCGATCCGTTCAAACCATTTACAGAAGGTGCCTGGATGACCAAACACAATGGTAAATATTACCTGCAATATGGCGCTCCGGGAACGGAATACAATGTCTATGCCAATGGGACTTATGTTGGCGACGATCCGCTTGGACCATTCACGTATGCACCTTATAATCCCGTTTCATATAAGCCCGGCGGATTTGCAACAGGAGCCGGTCATGGTAATACTTTTCAGGATAATTATGGCAATTACTGGAATACCGGAACCTCCTGGATCGGGCTAAACTGGGCGATGGAACGCAGGATGGTACGCTATACGGCAGGTTTCGATAAAGATGGACATATGTTTGCCAATACTCGTTTCGGAGATTTTCCGCATAAAATGACGACCAAAAAATGGGATGGAAAAGGTGACGAACTCTTTACAGGCTGGATGCTTTTGTCATACAAAAAACCGGTTACCGCATCATCCGTTTTGGACACCATGGCAGCAGCCAAAATAACCGATGAAAATCCGAGAACATTCTGGGCTGCAAAACAAAACAAACCAGGCGAAACGTTAACAATTGATCTGCAAACGGAACAGGACATCAAAGCCATTCAGGTGAATTACACGGATTACAAATCAGATATTTTCTTCAGTGATCCGGAGAAGGTTTATACACAATTTAAAATTTCAACCTCGAAAGATGGCAAGAAGTGGGAAGTAGCAAGTGACCTTACCAAAGAACCAAAAAGAGACCGCCCATGCGCTTACATTGAGTTGCCAAAACCCGTTCGTGCACGATACGTGCGTTACGAACACGTGTATGTCGCCTCTCCAATACTGGCAATCAGCGAATTCAGGATATTCGGAAACGGACTTGGCAAAGCACCCGAAACACCAAAAACTTTCACCGCAGTACGCCAAAAAGACACCCGTAACGCCGACCTAAAATGGCAAAAAGTAACCGGCGCGGTGGGTTACAATGTACTCTGGGGAATCGCTCCTGACAAGCTGTACCAAACCTACCAGTTCTGGAACGATGAGCCAAACACATTTGAACTAAGAGCACTGAATGTTGGTGTGCCCTATTATTTTGCTATTGAGACTTTTAACGAAAATGGAGTTTCGAAGATGAGTGAGGTTGTTGGGGTGAAGTGAAGATAGAGAGTTCCGGTCTGAACGCTCCTTAGCGGGCTGAACGGGAGGAAAGCAAAATTGTCAGGGACATGGATAACTCTGTAAAACTCCGGCCCCCCTCCTCTTAACTCCGTGTTAAAATTCAGTATATTTAAAGTGTTTTACACAGGAATTTACACTTCAATCAACAGTCGAAAATGAGCAAGATCAAATTATTTGAAGAAAAGAAAGTAAGAACACATTGGGATGAAAAAGAACAACAATGGTATTTCTCAGTGATAGATGTAGTCGAAGTTTTAACCGACAGTTCAAATGCAAGGGATTATTGGTTCAAGATGAAACTGCGTGTAAAAACCGAAGACGGTTTCGAACTGTCGACAATTTGTCGACGGTTGAAATTGAAGGCAACTGACGGAAAAATGCGCGATACAGATGTTGCCGATACCAAAACCCTGCTTCGCATAATCCAGTCCATACCCTCTCCCAAAGCAGAGCCTTTCAAACAATGGCTTGCGAAAGTGGCTTATGAACGCATGCAGGAAATCGCTGATCCGGAGCAAAGTTTGGATCGGGCAAGGGAAAACTGGCAAAAGTTGGGACGTAGCGAAAAATGGATACAGCAACGAATGACTGGCCAGGAAACGCGCAATAATGTGGCTCCATAATTTCAAATGTTAACAGCATTTAGTCAGTTACAACCAAGTGCTGCGGGAATTTTATATTGTTAAATGCAATTTTGTAAGTACCCGCTTTCAGATATTTTTCAATTGGGCTGGATAACGAAAATATCATCCTATTATGATCAAGGCTATTGCAGTGATTCAGGCAAGCGGCATCTGCACTGATCATCTCTTCTTTACCAGTCTCTAAATTTGTAAAAAAGAGCATATCCACATGGGGGTTCGTATACAGGTTTTCGACAGGCAGGCTTAATTCCGTCCGATCGCCATTTCGTAAAAAGGTAAACTGTTCGTTGGTGTTTTGTGCCCCTAATAGCCCTTCCGGAATTACAACGATTTCATAAACTGACTGTGCTTCTTTATTATCCAAACGTAAGGTTATTCTCTCGTTATCATAGTTACAAACACACAAGGACGTTAGATCAATGGTATTTTCCTGTGTCAACCCATGTACTACCTGGGCACCTTTACTCAGTTCCATAACCGGTTTTAATCCACCTTTCAGTATGGCAGGCAATTGAATAGTTATCCGCGATTTTGCTTTATCCAAAATGACATTTTCATTTGGAATACCTGCGAAGGAAATTGTCTTGATAAACGGTCTGTTTGTTTCTTCCTCTGGTTCGGTGCAAGCAGAGAGCATACACGCCAGCAACACTATAAGACCAATCTGTGCAATTTTCATGATAGCCAGGGTTAGTAAAAATATTATTCTCAATAATACATCAAAGGAAAATACCTGCAAAACCATAAATATAATTTAATTAATTATATTTAATGACACAAAACAATCCCTATTCTAATCTCAACTAAACTTCCAGCTTATGAGACATCTGGCTATCTTGCTAATATCATTCATTACCTTCAATTCCATTGGGCAGATTACGCCAAAATGGCTTGATAACTCCAAGCCCCAGGCAACCCTTCACGATTCCATTCCAAAGGTTATATATACAAATGAGCACAAGCATGGCGGAGACGCTGCTTTTTTTATAAATGGTGAATTTATATCCGGAGGTATCGTGCCATTGTTTAATCCGGAAATTATAAAAGATGTAAATGTTTATCGGGACAGTATTACAGTTGGAGAAACCTTATATGACTCACAGATAAGAATCACGACCAAGAACAATTACCTTCCAAAATTTATTTCCCTCAACCAATTGAAAGCCAAGTACACGAGTCTCGCTCAGCAACATGCAGTTTTTTCAATTAACAACGACAGGATTATTAACAAGGATTACGACAAATATTTGGTTGATGAAAGTTACATCCTGAGTATTACTATTGAGAAGACTGATAAAGCGAAAGGGAGTAGCGACCTAAATTTCATAAGATTGCTCACCAGAACCCCTGAGAATATTGCCAAATCCAAGCAAATCCGGATCAGGGGGGCGAATTTGGCAAGTAGCTTTTGACAAGTCAACCAATAAACAACTGTCTTTTACTCAAACCTCCTCCACAAATACAATCCCCTCATAAACCTTCGAAACTGGCATACTGAAACCAAGTATGGCAAATGAAATGAGGGCATCAGGAGAATCGAAAGACTGGTAAGTCCATATACCTTCCTGATCAGTTCTGGTGTAAATCTCTATGTAGCAATCATATTGAGAGACCAGCGCGTAGTATTGCAATGAAGCAATTTCTTTATAACGCCTTAGTTTAAAATCCCGATCGTAATTGGCAGAAGATTTGGATAAAACCTCTACGAGTATACTGGGATGACGAACAATATATATCCCGGAAATATCTTAGGGAGTACAGGTAACTATGACATCAGGATATGGATAATAAAAATTTTGGATGACTTCAACCTTTACATTTTCTGCAAAAACGTCACAGCCTTTTGGCAAAAAAATACTTTCTGAAAATCCCCGAAGTCTACCCACAATCCGGTTATAATTCATCGTAGTCCCGGGCATGGCAAAGATCTCCCCGTCAAAGTATTCGTGACGAATTTCACTTTCCTCATCCATTTTCAGGTATTCCTCAACCGTGTATTTTTTTTCTGGCGTCGGTGATTGTCCCATAAGCGAATAAAACAATTTACTGACAAATTACATGGAAAACATATAATTACAAAAGTGAAGCGAGAGAGAGAAATACCGAAGCTTGACTTCTGACTTACTTTTCTTTTCCCCACAAAAGCGAAGAATCTCCGTAACTCAGAAAACGATACCCTGTCTTCATCGCCTCCTGATAAATCCTTGTCCAATCCTCTCCAACCAATGCGGCCACAAGCAAGATTAAAGTGGAACCAGGCTGGTGATAATTTGTTACCAATCCTTTACACAAACGGAACTTGTATCCGGGGAAAATAAAAATTTCGGTCTCGCCTACAATCTGATCAAGGTTTTCCTGATCCATAAACGCGGCAATGGCGTTCAATGATTCAGTGGCTGAAGGTAGTTCTAATTCTTCAAACGGATATGGATAGAGCTTTTCAATCTGAAACTCGGTTGTTTCTTCACGAAACATTTTCACTCCGTACCAGTATAGGCTTTCCAGTGACCGCAAAGAAGTTGTCCCAACAGGCACAATCGTGTCTATCTTAGCTAATAATTCATTTATGAGTTCCCGGGTAAAAACCACTTGCTCAGAGTGCATTTTGTGCTCCGTAACCGTGCTGGCTTTAATAGGCTGGAAAGTACCAGCTCCAACATGTAATGTCAAAAACGACGTTTTTATCCCTTTACCAGAAAGCCGCCCAAATACGTTTTCAGTAAAATGTAATCCGGCTGTTGGAGCTGCAACTGCACCGTCCTGATCTGCATATACAGTTTGATAAGTTTGTTTATCAGTTTCTTCGGTCTCCCGATTCAGATAAGGCGGCAGAGGTATTTCACCAAGTGCTTTTACGATGTCGAGAAAAACGGCATCAGTATTCCATGATAACCGGATGTGATTTTTGTCGTAGTCAACATACTCGACCTGTAATTGAACAGCATCACCATTCACATCGATTGAAGTAGCCAGTATATCTGCTTTTTTCCAGCGTTTCTTATTCCCGATCATACATTCCCAGACACACGACTGCTTCACCAGCATCGCGTCGTTAATTACCTGTGTTGGCTGTTCGGGATGTAAGAGAAGTATCTCAATGGTTGCACCGGTTTCTTTCTGAAAATAGGCGCGTGCCGGTATTACTTTGGTGTTGTTAAAAACAAGGAGTGTATCAGCAGGCAGTTTGTCTGGCAAAGCAGTGAAATGATTGTGTTCTATTTCACCGTTTTTATATACCAGAAGCTTAGAACTATCACGCGGATCAAGCGGATAGCGGGCAATACGCTCGTCTGGCAAATCGTAATGGAAGTTTTCCAGACGAATAGATTCCGCCTGTTCCAGCCAGTTATTTTTCATCTTCAAAAATCTTAATTACTAAAATGCAGCTACTCTTACAACCTGTCTTTTGGTACAGGAGCCCACAGAAGTCTTAATGGCAGTAAAAATACCATGATCATCAAAGCCATTCCTGCATAATATACCCAGGCAAAATCGAAGACGTCCATCTTGTATTGCGTACTGTTGATCGTGGCCAGAGCAAAAAGACTAAACCCGATGATGGTATTGATAACGGCTACAAGGCAATAGAGCCAATTGGTTAAATGCTCGTCAAGCTCTTCCCGATGTTTTGCCCAAATATCTCTTTTTAGTATTGGTAACTGCGTTGCATCAATTTTGGGAATTTGTTTCACCAAACCTGCAATGATCACGTTATTAACCAAAAATAATCCCATCACGATATAGAATACATGTTCCTTGCTGATGTAACGCTCAGCCAGTCCAGTGTCAGAAAAATCGACAGCAACCATTTCGGGGAACAAAGAGTAGGTCCAAACCAGTGCACCTATTACCAGTATAATCGACGCCCAGCGCCATATCTTAAAAAAAAATGTTCCGATTTTCATGAATAAATAACCCTTTTCAGGTCTTTCTTTTGCGCCATAGTAAATTTGGGTGCAAAATTAGGTCGGGGAGTTCCTAAAACCTAATTGGGAAAGTATCAATAAAATAAAAAGTCAGATTATCCGGTTTTCAGGTATCTGATTTGGTATTAAAGCTTATCTCTTAAAACTTTGATATATTTGTTTATCAATACTTACAATATGAAAACAACGACAGAGGCAACTGGTTTAAACGATATTCAGATTGGTCTTTTAAGGATGTTTGACAGAAAAATACCTGATGATGAGGTACTTGAAATCAAAAAAGTACTTGTTAATCACCTAAGCGGCAGATTGTTTGAAGAAGTGGACCAGGTAGTTAAAAGCAAGCATATTTCAGAGAAAGACTATCTTGCATTAGAAACAGACGACTTTAGAACTAAGGCGAAGGATGAATAGAATCAGAGCAGTAATTGATACAAATGTTCTGATCAAAAGTATCAACAGGACCAACTTCGAATTTTTCATTTATGAATATTTTCAAAAAGAACAGTTTGAATGGCTCGTAAGTACCAGTATTCTTGACGAATATGAAGAGAAGCTCACAGACTTCTACTCCCAAAAAACTGCCTATTTGGTTCTGGAGATCCTCTGCACGGCTCACAATGTATCCTTCAAAGAGCCCCATTATCGATGGAACCTTATTAACATTGACCCTGACGATAATAAATTTGCTGACCTTGCCATTTCTTCAAACGCAGATGCACTAGTTACATTTGACCGTCACTTCGATATTTTCAAAGAAATGGAGTTCCCAAGATTATCAGTGTTAAAACCGTTAGAATTTCAAAAAATATTCACCCCATAACTGCCTTTGTATACTCAAAACTCCACACAGGAATGGTGATTAAGAAGTTCACATCAGGCACATTCAATAATGAAAATATACACCAAAACCGGTGACAAAGGAACCACGTCCCTCATAGGCGGGACACGCCTTAGCAAAGCACATGTTCGTATAGAAGCGTATGGTACGGTAGATGAACTGAATAGTTACATTGGCTTGCTTGGCGACCAGGAGGTTAACGAAAAACGGAGAAATCTGCTTAAAGAAATTCAGGACCGCCTTTTTACAATTGGCTCCCATCTCGCTTCTGAACCAGAAAAATCGAAACGTATATTACCTGATTTGATTGAAGACGACATATTTCTGCTGGAAAACGAAATGGATGTGATTGACAGTCAGGTCTCCCCATTAAGAGCCTTTATACTTCCCGGCGGGCATCAGTCTATCTCATTTGGCCACCTAGCCCGTACCGTTTGCCGGCGTGCGGAAAGAGCGGTAATTCATTTGCAGGAAAGTGAAGAAGTCGAAGATATTGTGGTTCAATACTTAAACAGGTTGTCAGATTATCTTTTCATGCTGTGCCGTATTATGGCTCACGAACTCGCAATAGCCGAAATTACATGGAAACCGAGGGTGGATAAATAATTAATTGTTATGCTAAATACCTTCCATTTGTTGATATAATTTCTTTAAATTGCAAGACTTTTTTAAGAAGTAGAGAGTCTATAACATTCAGCAAAAATTTGAGGCAATATGACAGCCGATACATTGCAAATCGAGATACAGCAAACACAGAATTCACGTTTGCAGGAGGTTGATTTCAACAACCTTGTTTTTGGGCGGAACATCTCCGACCATATGTTCATTTCTGAATATCGTGATGGCCAATGGCAGGATTCACGTATTGTCCCTTACGGCGACCTTTCTCTCAGCCCGGCAACCGCTGCACTCCACTACGGACAAGCTATTTTCGAAGGTATGAAAGCATATAAGAATGCAGAAGGCGAAGTACTTACCTTTCGTGCGATAGACAACTGGAAAAGGCTGAATAAATCGGCTGAACGCCTTTGTATGCCTACCATTCCGGAAGAAATTTTCATGAGCGGATTAACAGAACTGCTTCGTCTGGATTCGGGCTGGGTACCATCTCAGGACGGCTGCTCGTTGTATATTCGTCCATACATGTTTGCGACAGATCCTTATATTGGTGTAAAACCATCTGATTCATATTATTTCATCATTTTCACAAGTCCGGTTGGCACCTATTACGCAAAACCTCCCCGTGTGAAAGTGGAAACACAATATATTCGTGCGGCAGAAGGCGGTGTTGGTGGTACCAAATGCGCCGGTAATTACGCTGGCTCGCTTTACCCGGCAAAACTGGCTCAGCAGGAAGGTTACGACCAGCTAATCTGGACGGATGCACGCGAGCATGCTTACATTGAAGAATCAGGTACGATGAACATCATGTTCATGCTGAATGGAAAACTTGTAACTCCATACGTATCCGAAACTACACTCGATGGTATTACACGCAAAAGCATTGTAGCCATTGCCGAGCACTGGGGTATACCTGTTGAGGAGCGCAGGATAAGCGTTAAGGAAATTATCGATGCCTTGAAAGAAGGCACTCTGGAAGCTGCGTTTGGTGCAGGAACAGCTGTGGTAATTTCTCCATTTGCAACCATTGCCTATGAAGGTGTGGATTATCCGTTGCCGGAAATTCAAGATGATTCATTTGTGGCTAAGGTTAAAAACTATCTTACTGATATCCGTACAGGTAAAACAGAAGATTTGTTTGGCTGGACGCTTAAAATTTAAATATCGGTTTTCTGATTATCAGAATACATCGAACTTAATTATTACGAAGATGCTCTGAAAATTCAGGGCATCTTTTTGTATTTTATTCTAATTTTGAAACTCAACCTGCTTTTAACTTTTTACCAACATGGTACAATCATTTAGCGCAACAGCCGACAAGGATGTTGTTTTTGAAAAAATAGGACAGTTTATCCAGGAACAAGGCTTTACAGTAGTTAGTAAGGATCACTCCCGTCCTTGGGGAGGTTTTTTTGTTTTGGAAGAAAAAGAGGCTCCTAAGTTTATCTCTACTTTTTTCCCTCATTTGTCTCTGGAAGACTTTGCAGGATATGAAAAACTGAGCCCAAAAATTTTGGTAGTAGCACCTAACAAGCGCCTTTCGTGGCAATATCACCACCGCCGTGCCGAAATATGGAAAGTAATTGGTGGTAATGCGGGAATCGTGATCAGCGATACGGACGAAGAAACAGAATTACAGCAGCTTCCTATCGGAACAGTGATTGACCTGAAAAAAGGAGAACGTCACCGTCTTGTTGGAGTGGACGAATGGGGAATTGTAGCAGAAATCTGGCAGCACACCGATCCATCCAACCCTTCTGATGAAGATGATATTGTACGTGTTCAGGATGATTTTGGTCGGTAATTTTCACCACGGAGTAAACGAAGTTAGTCACGGAGTTTACGGAGGATAAATTTTTTACTCTGTGCAACTCCGTGTTAAACTCTTACACCTCTGTGTTAAAATTGTTACCAAAAAGACATCAACCATAAAATCCGGAAAAGTCCTGGTAACGTTTAAGACTACAAATTTTCTTAACTTTGGTTACAACTAAATTACTTGTATCATGACAGTTACAGTTGATATCAAAAAAGATTACGCACTTTCAGTGCTGGAAGATTTGGAAAAAATTGGAGCCATCGATATCATGAAATCCAAAAAAGAATCCGTAATGGGCAGTAACAAGCAATACAAAGCTGTTCGCATCAATTTAAACGGATATAAGTTTGATAGGAATGAAGCCAATGAAAGATAGAAAATGCTTCCTTGACACCAATATTCTGCTATACTGTTACGCTCAGGACGAACCTTTGAAACAATCTCTTGCATTAGAAGCCGCCTCAAATAATTATACCTTTATTTCCACTCAGGTTGTCAAAGAGACTTGTAATATTCTTCGCAAAAAAGCTAAGCTATCCTGGGAGAACATCAATTTGGTGGTTGATGAAATAGAATCCAACAATGAAATTGTCCAGGTTAAAATCTCAACTATCAGAAGTGCCTTACACCTTGTGAACAGATTTAAATTGCAGTGGTTTGATTCTATTATTATTGCTTCTGCGCTGGAAGCCAACTGCTCTGTTTTATATTCTGAAGATTTACAGGATGGATTCAAAATTGACAATTTGGTAATTGAAAATCCATTCAAGGCCTTGGTGTAATAAAATTCAGAAGGTTAACCTACACCATTTATTCACTAACGAAACTTCCCAAACATCACTACCATGAAATTCGGAAAAGTCGACAACCCTGACGATATAGATTTCTCATTACCCAAAGACCACCCGGACACGGCAAAAGTGTTGGGCAAAAAAGGCAAACCGAATATTTACATCGGCTGTGCAAAATGGAATAAGGCAGACCTGAAAAGCTTTTATCCAAAAGGTACCAAAGACGAGCTGGCTTATTACGCCACGCAGTTTAACAGTATTGAGCTCAACGCAACTTTTTACAATAATTTTCCTGTGGAGACCATTGAAGGCTGGTATTCCAAAACGCCGGCTGAATTTCGCTTCTTTCCAAAACTTCATCAGGGAATAAGCCACTGGAAACGGTTGAAAGATGCTAAACAGCCAACTGACGTTTACCTGGATGGGATCGCACATTTGCAAGAGAAACTGGGTATGCTGTTTCTCCAAATGCCCGACAATTTTGGTCCAAAAAACTGGGAAATACTCAAAGCATATCTGGAAGAATGGCCATCCGGCTTTCCGCTTGCACTTGAACTACGCCACACAGGCTGGTATGATGGCAGCTGGAACAGCGATGATTTGTATCAGCTTCTTGAAAGTAAAAATATATCTCACATCATAACCGATTCGGCCGGAAGACGTGATCTGCTACACATGCGGCTGACTACGCCGACAGCATTTGTAAGATACAATGGTGCCAATGTGGATTCTGATTATACCCGGTTGGACGACTGGTTCGAGAGGTTAAAATTGTGGATTGAAGAAGGGATTGAGAATATTTACTTTTTCGTACACCAAAACCACGAAGAAGCCTCGCCCCTCTTGTCCGCTTATCTGATCAAAAAATTGAACGATGAGTTAGGAACAGATTTAAAAATCCCCGTCAATCCAAAAGAAGGAGGAAGTCAGACAGATTTGTTTGGCAAAAAATAATAGCCGGCGCGGGTATCAGTTCCGCGCCTTTTTATTTTCCTAATACCTCTTTCCCCTGCCCCAACAGTCCGTGATATTGAGCCATGTAATACGGCAGGAGAAAAAATGTTCCTTCATGTTCATCGTGCCCGTCTCCTTCGGAAGCTAGTAAAGCAAAACCATCTCTATCCTGGCGAACGTGACCGCGTTCGTCAATCGGCAAAGCGTATCCATCTGTTCGCCATCCCATATTTTCATTTTGTAACGGCGAATTGTCGAATACGACATCCAGGCGATGCCTATTGTCCATGGTATAACCGATCAGATCAAGCGGCACCTTTTGCAGGTTTTCCAAAATGTACTCAGGATTGTTAACTGGTTTGTACAAGTGTTGCACCACATTAGGAGCGTACAGATGGTTTTCTTTAAATAGATTTTTATCCTCAAAGGTTTTTTTATCGACCAGCTCCGAAAAACGGTTTCCCAGAGAAGCATAAATGATATCCCAAAATGCATTTTTCTGTTTACTGATATGCTGCCATGCACTTTCCAAAGACTGTCGGTACATGAGTAACAATGCCGGATCCGTTTCATAACGAAGCAGACCGTACATGCTCATCAGGCAAATGTTATTGTCCCATGGCACCACATTCTCCGGTGGAAAGAATTCTTTTGGATGAAGCGCATAAATGTGATAATTGTATTTATCACGAAGAATTTTAGCAGCGTCTTCATACTTCGAATCACCGGTTACATGTTTGGCCACATTCAAAAATGACAACATGACCATGGAATTCAGCCCACGCTGGTCATAGCCATATACCGAACTGAAATATTCAGGAGAAAAATCACCCCAGCGTGTCACTTTTCCGTCATGATCCACAAGCTTGTATCCATGTCGGATCAGGTGATCCATTATATCTCCCACCACTTCACGGACTGCCTTTTTCTCCTCCTCCGTTTTGGCAACCAGATCATAATAAATCCCATAAAAGAAAAAGTGCCCGGCGAGTTCATCAGAACTGGTGTCAATCTTGTACATATATTTCCCGTCCTTACTTTTTGGGAAACGCGGATAAATGTTTTTCCACATCGGATCCGACTTCTGGTGTCTCAGGTTGGACTCCACACTATAAATTTCATTCACCGGCTCGTGCCAGTCTGCTGGTATAATTACTCTTGCCGGGAATCCCTTCTCATGAGTAATATCCACCAGCCATTTGCAGGCTTTGAAACTTCTGTCAGCCAATGCCTTCGCTTCCGGATCGCCGGTTGCAGCATACCTGAAAGCCTGAGCCGCACCATACATGGAGGTGTACATTCCGTCATTATCAGAAATAGCCACCTCGGATGAATTGACGTTAAATTGTTCCTTCAAATGACTGTGTGCAATAAATCCCATTCTGTTGTGCCTCTCTTCCACTTGTTTTGTGAAGTATTTGGCTTTGTCGTCAAACGTCATTGTAACGGGTATGATGCTGCCCACTCCTTTATCAGTCGCAATCCACACGGTACCGTTTTTGGTTACCGTTATATCATTCACTTTATCGGAAGGTAACCAGCGGCGACTAGCGCGATATTTAAAATAATCGTCTTTAACTTCAATTACCCCTTTTTCTGTACCAAACCATACGGCACCATCCGGAGCTGCTGCCGCGCAGGTAAACCGATTAAACGGCAAACCTTCCTTTCCTGCAAACAACTTCCATTCTGTACCGTCCAGATACCCTACTCCTTCATCAGCCCCAAACCATAGTCTTCCTTTCGAATCTGTAACCAATGCATTTACATTTCTTAGAGCCCAGTTATATTTTTCATTTTCCGGAAAAACCCTTGCAAGTTTTTTGGCATTATTGTAGAGGTAAAGCCCTTTTTCACACCCTATCGCATAACCGCCCTTGTACTGTATGCTACTAAGAATTTTGGAATCGGGACGTATTGCAAACTTTGGAGCTGTCTTGGATTTTGATGTCGACGAAACCACCTTCCACTTGTCAGCCTTCAATTCAAAGTACTGATTGCCAGCTTTGGCTATTGGTGTATTGTCTTGTGTAAAAATCTCTTCAATTTCGCCGTTCGGCAAACCGTCTTTGGAAGAGTAAATTTTAGGGACTTCCTGTATAAATTTTAACTCACCTGCCGACTGGGCCGACAGATAAACAGGAATTAACAGTAGCCAACACAACAAAATCTTCATCCGATATCACTTTAAATTTTCAGCACCTGATTTTACAGACAGAATTAATACTTCATACATAAACAAAGAGGCTACAAAGGATACAAATTGATGCAGATTATGTTTTAATTGCCGGGCAAACGGGCAAACTCACCAATACCTCAGATGGATTCACTTTCTTCCAAACCCTTTTACCATAAACTTTCGCATTCACTCATTGCCATTGCACTGATCACAGTTGCGATTTATCTTGGGCAAGACATTCTTGTGCCCATAGCTATGGCGGTATTGCTTGCCGTTTTATTGAGGCCGATGGAAGGCTGGCTCATCCGGATCGGTGTTCCGAAAGTGCTGGCAATAAGCATTGCAGTAACGGCAGCCGTGTTGATTATGGCTGGTGTAGCCATTCTGATTTCAATGCAACTTTCAGACTTTTCGGACGAATGGCCAAAATTGAAACGAAACATCAATGATGCGTACAGGGATATCAGAAGATGGATACGCCGGGAATACAGCGTTAGCTACCGTCAGCAAGATCAGTACATCAAAAAAGCACAAACAGAAACGCTTGAAAACTTCCAGAGCGCCGAAACGCTTGGCATTGTTACGGGTCCACTTGGTTCAATCATTCTGATCCCGATTTACGTTTTTCTATTTCTTTATTACAGAGCCATGCTCCTGCATTTTATGGTTGTGCTTTTTGCCGATAAATACAAAGCGCAGGTGATGGAGATTATGGGAGAAATTAAGACAATTATCCAAAGTTACATGGTAGGACTACTGCTCGAAACCGGAGCTGTGGCGCTTATGAATTCCGTCGGTCTTCTGATATTGAATGTACAGTATGCAATCCTACTTGGCGTAATGGCCGCTATCCTGAACCTTGTTCCCTACATCGGTGGCCTGGTTGCTACTGCATTGGCGGTGATGGTGACATTTATCAACCATCCCGACGGTTATACACTCGCCGGTGTAGTCGGTGTATTTCTGACCGTACAATTTATTGACAACAACCTGCTCGTTCCACTGGTTGTAGGCTCCAAAGTACGTATTAACGCATTGGTATCCATTGTTGGGGTATTGATCGGAGGGGCGCTTGCCGGTATTTCAGGAATGTTTTTGTCCATCCCAGCCATTGCTATTTTAAAGGTTATTTTTGACCGTGTTGAAGGACTCAAACCCTGGGGAATATTATTGGGGGATCAGACTCCCGAACAAGCAAATAACAATCTGTTTCGATTGGTGAAGAAGAAACGGAAAGAAGCTTCGGAATAACCTTTTATTGAGAAGACGTTGCGCTTTTGAACCTACCCAAAGCCAGCCCCAGATGAAACCCAACAGCCAGACTTGGAATTACCTCCGGTCTGTCGTTGATATCGCTACGCCAAAAATTCCAATCCGAATCCAGATTGACATTCTCTACGTTAGGAGTCAACATTCTTACGCTGGCGCGGCGTCCTCCCATACCTACAAAAAGGTCAACAGTTGTACGGTTTGAAATGTAGAACTGCCATCCGGCTTTTACATGAAGTGCATTTACAAACCTTCCCTGCCTCACTTTCATATTCTCAAAAAACGAACATCCTCCCGTTTCAGAGCAATCTCTTCCGATCCACCTTACATCACTGTTTACAACTTTCTTGTAAAGATATTCTCCTGCCACATAAGCTCTGAATCTGGGTCTTTCATGAAAATAAAAGCGAAACTGGGTTCTTGTCTTGATCGTGTATTTATTGGGTCGTGGTCCTTGCTCGGCATACCAGATGTTAAAATTTGCATGACCGTATCCAACGTCCTGCTGGATCGTAAATCTGGAATCCGGAAGCGGAACTTCCACACCCAGCTGGACCGTATTATCAACGTCAAACATGCTCAGCGGCGACCATTTCAGGATCACATGTTTTCTCGATTCTTCCGGGTCTATTTGGCCAAAAGAGGTTTCAACAACCAGAAAAAATAAAGCTGCAATCCGTATAAATAGCTTCATAAAACCGGGATTTTACTCAATAATTCAACATTATCCTGCTCGTCATACTTGTATTGAAACAGCCCTTTATTTCCCGTAATAATCAAACGGTTGTTTCTAACGATCACATCATAAGATGTAAGATCTTTAAAATGATGCTTCACAACCGGAGACGTAGGCTGGGTTATATCCATCACTTTAAATCCATTATCTCCTTCACAAACAAAAAGTCTGTTTCCGGAAACCCCCAGTCCATAAGGCGAAAGCAAAGGCTGAGAGCTCACCATTTTGGGACTTGACGGATTGCTGACATCGATCACATCCAACGAACTCTGCGAAGTCCAATTCCTGCAAACCACCCCACCACGCAAGGTTACATAGGCATATTTGTCCTCCACCACCACAGGATCACAGGATTGAATGTGCGTGTATTTCGACAGCAGGGATGGATTGCCCGGAACCTGATTGTTGTAAATGTACATCCCGTCATTTGCTCCGATAAAAAGGTGATTCTGATATGGAAAGATGGTTTCTATCCCCATACCCATATTTTTTGACGTTGATTTCACCGGGTTTGCTTCGTCTGAAATGTTGTAAACTTCCAAGGTTTCTTTCGATACAATGTAGAGTGTGTTCCCTGTAATCGCAAAACGAGCCATTGAACCTCCCACTCCGTTTTGCGGCCCTACAGAAGAATTTTCCTTATTGGATTCACAACCGAAAAACAGAAACATGCCTGCGCACAAAAGAGAAAAGTTAGCTAATATTTTCATAGTTGGATAAATTCTGATGATGAGAATGACATGGCTAAGAAACTAGCGATAGCAATTAGGTGCCGCATTCATGGGGACTTTTTCCCAGCCCACAACTGTTCCTTTTTTTGTATCCACACACTCAAAATAGATATTCTGAAACGGCGGATAACTATTGGCCGGGATTGCGTTGGCGATCCTTTTGGCAAGTTTGGGTTGCTTTGGATCACTGATATCGAAAACGATCAAATCAGTTACATTGTCAACATAAAGCCAGTTGCCCTTTGCCGCAATGTCATAATTACCCAAAATGGAAATAAATGAGAGGTTCTTAGGGTTTTTGGGATCCGAATTATCGATGATGTGTATCCCCTTGCCACTTTCGTTAACAAAAAGATAAGGATCGAGCAGGTAGATTTTCCCGGGGGAAGTAAGCGGCAAAGATTCTGTAACCTTTACATTCTGCAGTTCCGCTTCGGTAGCGTAAATGGGCTTGTAAGCCGTTCCATCAAATTCAATGCCGTTTATAGGTTCACGATCTTCTGGCCAACATGACGTCATGACCAGAACACAAAGCAGTAAGAGAGGTAGATTTTTCATCGCATTTGGTTGGATTTTAGAATAGGACACAACGTTGCATAAAAGGTTGTAAGCCATGTAACATATTCTTAAAATACTGATTTAAAGGTGTTTATCAGCCATATGAAATTACCTTCAACGCACTCATCGACCATATAAAAAAGGAAAAGGCCGGGTATCCCACTGTTGGATATCCGGCCTTCTGAATACTTCAAAAAAAGTGCTTTATTCGATGTATTATTTTGTCTTAATCACCGCTTTCAAGTCATGTAACAAACTGAACAGTCCGAAGAAAGTCCGGTTCATGTATATAAAATGTTTTGAACCCCGGTTCACATTCATCTTTTTCAATTCCTTGTCATTGGCGTACCTTTCTCCAAGTTTCGCCAATCTGGCGAAATACGTTTCGTCTGAAAAATCAAATGTTTCGCCCTGAAACGGCAACGTAAGCAGAGACAAGGCATCATAAAACAATCCTGAAAAGTAGACCGTTTCTTCTGGTGTATCCTTGTCTGTCAGCATTTCAAGCTCAAATAACTTTTGCTTGTAAATCGCAGCATTTTCCAGATTTTGTCTGTCTGCAAGCTCAAAGTAAGGCTTATAGAAGTTTTCCGGAATTGCTTTCATGCAACCGAAATCAATCGCGATCAGATTCTCATCTTTATCTACCAAAAAATTACCCGGATGCGGATCCGCATGTACCTTTTTGAGCTGGTGCACCTGAAACATATAAAAATCCCAAAGCGCCTGTCCTATCTTATTCGCCGATTCCTGAGAAGGATTGGTTTTGCACCATTCCGACAAATGTTTGCCGGTCATCCAGTCCATCGTTAGCACACGTTCGCAGGAGAATTCCTCGTAATATTTCGGAAAAACCAGATTGGGAATATGTGCACAGGCTTCTGCTATTTCATTACTCTGAGCAAGTTCGAGTGTGTAGTTGGTTTCCTCAAAAAGCTTCATTTCCACCTCTTTGAAGTATTTATCCGAATCTTTAGCCTGAATGTTGAACATCGACATCGCAATCGGTTTCACCAGCGCCAGATCCGACGAAATACTTTCTGCAACACCTGGATACTGTATTTTAACTGCCAGTTGTTTCCCGTTTGCGGTAGCTTTATGCACCTGCCCGATACTCGCCGCATTAATTGCGTTAGCATCGAAAGTATCGAACATCTCACTTGGAGACTTGCCAAAGTATTTCCTGAAAGTCTTGATAACCAAAGGAGCTGAAAGCGGCGGAACAGAAAACTGTGACAAAGAAAACTTCTCCACGTAAGCCTGTGGAAGGAAGTTTTTCTCCATGCTCAGCATCTGGGCAAATTTGAGTGCGCTTCCTTTCAGATTTTTCAGTCCGTCGTATATATCTTCGGCATTGTTGGAATTGAGATTATCACGCGCCGTTTCGGGATTTGTGATTTTCTCACCATAATATTTCAAATAATTCCCCCCAATCTTAACTCCCGTAGTAATCAGTTTACTTGCACGCTGAATTTTTGAAGTAGGTATTCTGTCGATCGTCTCCATCCTACTTCAATTTTTCTTTAATCAAAAATTTACCAAAATCGATGACACTTTCCAGAGGCGTAGTGTCGATAAGATCGAATGTCGCCCGGATTGATTTTTCTATAAACAGATCCGTTTTTTCAAATCCAAGCGATTCATCATCCAGCCAAAATTTCAAGGTAATCAAAAACTGTATCCAGGCACCTTCTTCCAGGGCATCTTGCTGCACCTTTCTGATTCTCTCACTTTTAACTTTAAGATACCCCTGGCTTTCCTCCGAGATATATTGTTTGAAATGACTTCTGAATTCTTTCAATTTCAGAACGCTATTCAAACGGTTTTTATCGCTTTTCAGAGCAAAAACGACATAACTCCTATTTGCCGTAAGTATTTCGAAAAAGGTATAGTAATAGGTTAGCAGATTTTCCTTAAACCCGGCAAGAGCCATTTCATCACTTTGCAGGATCAATCTCGTTGCCAGTTTGTGAAAGCTGACAAACACACTCTTTTCCAGGGAATCGAGCGATGCAAAATGGTTGTAAAAATCCTTCTCAGAAATACCAATATGCTTTGAAAACAAATAAACCGATTCTGGTCTTTTGCTATTATCCAGGCAATAGTGCATAAACATTTCCGTAATTTTGTCCGACGTCATTTCTGACGGGGTCACCTTAACCTCTTTTGTTTTTGTTGCCATCATTAATATATGTTAGTACAATCCGATGATTTCTATTAACTCAACGTTACAGAGTCGTTATTCTTACGCTTTCAATGAGATAGGATATCATAAAATCAAGCCAATCTGTTTTTTCTGTGTTTGAATAAGAAACGTTTCACCGCTTTAATGGCAACAATAAATATGAAAATAACTATCCATCTGACGTATTTATTTTAGTCAAAAATTTGTACCCGAATTCTACCTGACAACGGCTAGAATCAATTTGATAAGCAATACCACCCAAATACTTATGCTTGAAATACGAAGAACAAATAGCGACAACCCGGATTTTCAAAAACTCACACAACTTTTAGATATAGCGCTTTGCGAGATATATGGAACCAAACAGGAAGATTACGCCGAATACAACAAAATTGTAAACCTTGATACCGTTGTGCTGGCCTACAAAGACGGAGTTGCGGTGGGATGTGGCTGTTTTAAATATTTCAATGAAGATACAATTGAAATAAAACGAATGTTTGTAGCACCTGAACATCGGGGAGAGGGAATTGCCTCGCGGATGTTGTACGAATTGGAAACCTGGGCAATCGAGCTAAAAAATACCTATTCCGCACTGGAGACCGGCAAAGGCCAACCCGAAGCAATAGAAATGTACCTGAAATGCGGTTACACCATCACGCAGAATTACGGACAATACGCCAATGAGGAACGAAGTGTTTGTATGTTGAAAGCGCTTTGGACGGATTAGGAAAAATTGGAATTAAACCCTGACAGTCCCCTGGAATTTATGACTGCCAGGATTTAAATCATCTATCTACTTACTACTTATTGACTGAATTACGCTTTACTAATTTATCCTTAAAATCTATCGGATTCTGAATAAATAGGGATTTATCTTTCGCCATTTGAAAACGTTTCATTTCCCTAAATCATAATCCCTTTAAGCGCCAAATATATTCGTATTCAAAAACGCATTTCGAAATTTCCCCTTTGGATCGTATTCCGTGGCGACTTTTCTGAACGCTTCAAGTTTCGGAAATAACTTTTCGAGTTTAGACGGAGCAATGGTAAAAAGCTTTCCCCAGTGCGGTTTGGCGCTGAACGGAGCTAGTTCCTTTTCAATAACAGGCAGCAATTTGCTTACGGCCGGCCAATCCTGCTTCCACGTAAAATGAATGGTTACAGAATCCTGCTTGTAGCAAGGACTCATCCACAAATTATCCGCAGCAATGGTTCTGACTTCGGAAGTAAACAAATGAGGGCCTATCTGACTGCCCAACTTTGAAATTGCAAGAATGGCTTCAACGGCATGTTTCCTGGGAACATAATATTCCGATTGTAGCTCCACCCCGCTGCTTGGTGTAAAGCCCATCTTGAAATGTGGCATGCGTTCGTACCACGGGCCTTCAACACCCATTTGTTCGGTGCAGTTCTCTGCTGAAAGTTCGGGAATAGGATGAAGATTTTTGGTAGCCAGCGTCGCACCAAACCATTCCTTTTCAGCTTTTCTATTATCGTCCGCCCGTCTTTTAATCCAGACTTCCGTGATATTCTGACTTTGCCAGTTCGTGAATAAGCTCACACTGTATCCGCTGGCTTCAATCTCATCAAAATGATCTTTTAATTGAGACAACGGCAGATTTTCATAAACATATTGTTTCATCAAAAATGTGGGCTGAATATCCAAAGTCATTTTGGTCACCACACCCAACGCACCCAGATTTACAACCGCAGCGTTAAATTTTTCACCGTCTCTATTTCTTGAAAGTTTAACAATATCTCCTGCTGCCGTAACCATCTCGAAACCCGATACAGCAGTAGAAAGGTTACCACTTTTCTCTCCCGAACCATGTGTGGCAGTGGCACAGGCGCCAGCAATGGATATATGAGGCAATGATGCCAGATTATGTAATGCGAATCCTTTTTCATGAAGATAAGGGCTGATCTGGCCGTACTTGATACCCGAATTGACCGTCACAGTTTTTGTCGCCGCATCAATAACGACATCGTCCTTCATGCCAACCAGCGTAATGAAATTATCCGGCGTATCCGCAATCGTATTGAAGCAATGCCTGGTACCAAGCACCTTCATCTTAGAATATTTTTTCACCAGCTCCTGAACCTCAGATACAGACTTAACCTCATCCAGTTTTTCAGAACTGTACGTAAGGTTTCCAGCCCAGTTTTTTAGTTTATCGCCAGTTGCCCAGCCTGTTAGTGGTGAAAATATAGGAGCAGCCATTAAAGCGGATGATAATTTTAGAAAATGTCTTTTTTTCATTTGGCGGCGATGAAGTTAAGGTGTCATTTTGCTTACAAATTAGCAATAAACTGAGCTAAAACTTCAATTTTTCCCGACTACTATCAATAATTGAATATCAACCTCTTTTTATTCTGCTGTAATTTTGAGCAAGACATCTATAAATTCCGCCCCCGGACCGTTATCCATACTGGAATTAAACAAAATTACCAACGCAGACTCCTTCTCTTCGTTGATAAAAAGCCAACTGGTAAAGCCACCAGTACCTCCATTGTGCCACCAAATTCTTTTACCTGATTTTTGATTGGGCGCTGTCAATACCCAAGCCAGCCCCCCATCACGATTAGTTTCTCCGAAAGCCTTTTGATGTGTTAGTTTAATTGCTTGACCCAGGGTGTTATCGCGCGGCGACAAATTTGCGGTGGCGTATGCAAGTAAATCTTTGGCGGTGGATTTGATCACACCAGCACCATTCATCGCATTCATGGATTTCCAGTATTCTGCCTCCTCCCCTTTGCTGTAACCTTTAGCCCATCTATTTGTATCCGTATCTTCAAACTTAACCTTTGTATCTTTTAAGTTCAATGGGTTAAGTAAGCGGTCTGCTATGAGCTCATTGTAGCTCATTTTATAGTGTCGTTCCAGAATATTGCCAAGGATTCCAAAGCCGGTGTTGGAGTAATTAAAAGTTGTGAACGGAGTTGATTCGAGTTGTACATTGTACAAGTACTGATAAAGTTTTTCCTGACTATACCCTTCGTATTTTTCAATCGACGAATAATTGTTGGGCATTCTCGGCATCCCGGAAGTGTGCGTCAGCAGGTGCTTAAATGTCACCTCAACTCCCCCTCTTTGAAGCGTTGGAAGATCGGAAGGCAGGTAACTTTTTATGGGTGTTTCTATTTGCTTTTGTTCGTTCAAAAGCATTTCAGTAACGGCAATGGCTGTGAAAGTTTTAGTAATAGACCCTATTTCAAAGAAAGTGTTTTCTCCGGGCACAATCCCGTTTCCCCGGGCAGTTTCTCCATAGCCGTAAAACGTGGTTTTGCCATCTTTTAAAATCCCTATCGAAATTCCCGGCGAATCTATTTTCTCCAAATTATCTGCAAATGCTTTTTGCACAGCAGAGTCCATTTTGGATTGCATTGGATTGTTGGTCAGCGTGGCTGGCACGATCACTTTTGCAGTTTCTTCACAAGAGATCAGGGCAAAAGCCAGAACGATTAGAATAGCTTTCATTAGATTAAAAATTGAATATAAGACCAACAGAAGATGCTCTTTTGAATCCCTGAATATTTCCATTGTAACTTCTGTCCAACTTAATGAAGGACAAACCGACATAAGGACTGACCGAAAAATTATCTCTCTTTATCACTTTCCAGCCAATTCTGCCACCATACGACGGTGATAACTGCCCTCGGAATTTCCCTTGATTCTCAAAATCTCCATTTTCGTTATATTCATAACGATCAAAAGCCAACTTCGTCAATACATGGCTCAGTCCAACAAATACTCCTAATTCGAGTCTTTTATAAAGGTTTAAGGTGTAGTCAATCGACACGGTCTGCAATAGACGCGTTTGTATTCCCGGATCCGAAATATAGCCAATTTGTGGAGAGACTGAAATCTGGTGTTTTCGGTTTCCCAGTATTTGCCAGGAATAAAAAGCATTAAATCCTTTCCGACCACGTCCCTGTTTTGTACCGCTTACGCCTAAACCGTATGATTTGTATTCAACACCAAATTTTTGCCTGCTCTCCGCGAGATTTTCTGTACTTGTCTGAGCGATTGTATCTTGACCATGATGCAACACGATAACCAGGATGGCAATCAATTTACCTAAATGTTTTGCTTTCACAATTTATTCGTTGGATGAAGTACAGAAAAATTACAATTTCTAAATCTTACGCTAATTATAGCACATTCTGTGACGTTCATCATTATTTCGGTGATAGAATAACGATCCGTTTCAAGCCAAACGCACCGCCCCAACCAAGATCTCCATCGCCCTCTCCATTTCTACTTCATTCAGATTTCCGAATCCTAAACGCATTGCGCTCAGTTTACCGGTTTGAAAAAGCAAGGTTTGTGGCAGATGCAAGTCCCGGCGCAGACATTCTTTGCTTACCCTTAACAAGTTTACATCTTTCTGCCACTCAGTCCAAACTGCCAAGCCGCCCGGAGGAACGTCAAAATCCAGATATGCACTCAGTTCGCTCTCCAACAATCCACAAAACTGATCGCGCCGTTGATGATACACTTTTTGAGCCTTTTTTAAGTGTCGCTGAATTTCTCCTTCATGCAGCAATTCACCCAATGCCTGTTCCATTATCAAATCGCCCTGCCGGTCGACAATGCGCCTTAGTTTTGCGAGTTCGGTTATAAAATTTTCGGGAGCCACAATATAACCGGACCTCAAACCGGGCGCCAATGCTTTACAAAAAGACCCGATGTAAACCACCATACCTGAAGAATCTGCACTCGCCAGTGGCAAAAACGGACTGCTGTCAAAATGAAAATCATAGTCATGATCATCTTCCAAAATCACGAAACCGTATTGTACCGACAGGTTCAGCAGCGCTATTCTTCGCTCCGCGCTGAGCGTAACTGTGGTAGGATAATGATGATGCGGCGTGAGGTACAACATCCGGATCTTTCGCGTTTCACAAAGTTTCTTAACCGCTTCCACAGAAATCCCCTCCTGATCCACAGGAACAGAAAGAATGTTGGCACCGGCTTGCTGGAAAATCATGTTGGCAACATAGTAACTCAAATTGCCCACCACAACCTGATCCCCGGGTTCGATAAGCAGCATGGACGCCAGGTAAATCCCCATTTGTATACCACGGGTGGTCATGATGTTTTCTCTGCTCACATGTAGACCGCGGGTGTTATTGAGGTACGAAGTGAGTTCAATCCTGAAATACTCATTACCCTCCACGTGCGAATAGCCAAGATAACGACTGTTATTTTTTCTTTTTAATACACTTGAATAAGCCTTTGACAATTTATCCAAAGGGGCCAGTCTCACATCAGGAAGGCCATCGTTGAATTCAAGATCCGTTTTAGATACTGCCACGGGTCTGTCGAGCAACATGCTTTTCTGAAAAGCAAAACCGGTGGTTTTTGGATAATGTTTCACGTCCTCATATGCAAACTGACCAGGAGGAATAATAAGTGACCTGGATGTAATGAAGGTTCCTTTATTGGGTAAAGTCTCAATCCATCCCTGAGAATCAATTTCATTGTATGCAGCAACAATTGTTTTCCTGTGCACCTGCAAAAGCTGAGATAAAAGCCTTGTACCAGGCAATTTGACGCCCGGCGCCAATGTACCGTGCTGTATCGCACCAATCATCTTCCGGGCGATCTGCATATACACCGGCGTATCAGAATGCCGGTTAATAACAATCAAACTTTTAAACGGAATATCAACCGGACTACTCATTATATCAAAACCGGATTACTTTAACAGTCCGGCAAGATAGTAGTTTTGGAGCAAATAGCTGATGGCGGTTAGCGATTAGCTGCGAGCGGTTAGCTTTCGGAGGTCTGTCAACCAGCCAATTATATCATGTTAATAAATTTTATAAACACAATTGAAGCAGTGAAAAACAATTTACTTAGGTCTACATTTTTACTTTTACTTTTTACAAGCCATTACGCTATCGCGCAGGACATTTCTCTGGATCCTGTCACCATTACATCTTCGTTAATTGAGAAACGCGCTTCTGAAAGCGGGAGAAATATTGCAGTGATTAAAGGGGATTATTTCCAAAACCTCCCGGTAAATAGCATTGATGATCTTTTGAGATATGTTCCGGGGGTAGAAATCCAGGCGCGAGGCCCCATGGGTTCTCAAAGCGACATCGTACTCCGGGGAGGGACGTTCCAACAGGTGCTCGTGGTATTGGACGGATTACGCCTTAACGACCCCAATACCGGCCATTTTAGTAGCTACATACCCATTGCACCATCTGAAATTGATCGAATAGAAGTTCTAAAAGGTGCTTCTTCCGCTATTTATGGCTCCGAAGCGGTGGGCGGAGTTATTCATGTGATATCGAAAACTTTTGCCGCAAAACTGGCGTCAGGGGTAGATAATGAAAATCCCATTTCCAAAACAGCACTTAATATCGGTATAACAGGCGGGCAGTACGGACTCAGAAATGCAAACCTGGGTACATTTATACAAAGAAATAAGTTAGCCGTGTCCGCCGGTTTAATCTCCAACAATGCCGATGGTGTTAAACAAAGAGGCACAAACGGCTACTTCCATAACAATACGGCATCAGTGTCCGCAAATTATGCCATTTCTGACGCATGGAATGTTGCCGTAAGAAGCTCCTTTGATCACCGGGATTTTGCCGCGCAAAATTTTTACACCACTTCAATTGCCGACACTGCCAACGAGCAGGTAAAAACTTCATGGAATCATCTTAAAGTTGGATACAAAAAGGGAAAATCAGCGCTTTCATTTGATGGTGGTTACAAGTATGTAAAAGATCAGTATCTGTTTAATTCCCGATCTATACGTAATAATAGTGTATCGGAGCTTTGGCAGGGGTTAATAACCTGGCAGCAAACTTTGTCTCAAAAGACATACCTTGTAACAGGTGTAAATTATCAGAATAAGAACATTTCATCCAATGATCGCGGCGATCACGACATTCACCAACTTGCTCCTTTTATTACACTTTCACACCGCATTGGTGAATATTTTACTGTAAGTCCCGCAATACGTTTCGACTGGCGCCAGCGAATCGGAACGGAAGTGATTCCCCAGGTGAACCTGTCATTTAAAAAGGATATATACCAGCTGAGGGGCAGTGCTGGAAAGACCATTCGCGACGCAGATTTTACAGAGCGCTACAACAATTACAATAAACCTATTGTGACAACAGGGAACAAAATCGGCAGCCCGGACCTGAAAGCAGAACGTTCGTTCAGTTACGAAGCGGGTGCAGACTTGCTGCTTCCCGGATTAAAATTGTCCGCAACTTTTTTCCAGAGATTGCAAAAAGACCTCATAGACTACACCAATACACCTTATGCCGAAATGCCAAGAAAGGATAATCTTACAGCTTCCGGTACTTACGCATTGGCAAAAAACGTAGCAGAAGTTAACACAACAGGTTTTGAATTTGATGTTCAGTATACCAAAACCATCACGGCAAAACAGAAATTGTGGCTTACAGCAGGCCTTACCCAACTGAATAGTGAAAGCAGCGACGTAACGCCCAGCTTTTATGTTTCCTCTCATGCCAAATTGCTCACCAATTTTTCCGTCCTGTATCAACATTCAGGATTCAGTCTGAGTATCAATGGACTTTATAAAACCAGGGCAAAACAGGAAGCGTCTACTTTGCAGGCTACCATTTCCCCGGCTTATTTTTTACTGAATGCGAAAGCCGAATATGCGTTTCTACAAAAAACACTCGCAGTTTTCATTCAGACAGACAATACGTTCAACAAGAAATACAGCGATTTACTGGGTGCTGTAATGCCGGGAAGATGGCTTATGGCGGGCGTGAGGTATAATCTGGTCAGATAAGTTCAATTATTGATCGCTTTCGTTTTAAATAAAGCAATGATCCGGCGGATGTAATCTGTCGGATCATTTTCATTCTGCCGACCAATTTCTACAATTTCTTAAATCGCTTAGAAAACAATCGAATATTATCTACAATATCTTCTATAAGATTCGTTATTGCAATGTAAACTGAGTCCAATACAGTCAGGTACAGTTATTGTATCAGTTAAAAGCATGTAGACGCTTTACTCTCTGCAAACACTCAACATCACCTGAAAATCTTCGGCTAAATCACCTTCTGCCATTTGGTTAGAGCAACGTATTGTATAATAGTTATCGAAGATGGAAATGACCTTTCTGCTCAACTACGATTTATTTCACCCAATAATGGAGAATTTGCCATTAGCAGTACTCCTGATTGATCAAGATTACCAGTGTATCTACTGCAATACCCTTTTTCTAACAATGTCAGGCTTGAGTTCCGGGCAAGTCTCGGGTATGAACTGGTCACGCTTTTTGTCATTTCATCAACAGAATTTGCTTTTTCGGCAACTGACTGAGATGACAGACCCTAAAAAATCACATAATCGAACGGAAGAACCTGACCGTACGCATCAAGCTGCCGTCACCTGGTCTGTTGCCAAAGTAAACGATGGGCATATCGGAGAATTTTTTCTAATTACGTTTACTCCAAAACCGGAAGATGTGAAGTTCAATGGCGCAAAACCCCGGGCAACCAGCGATATATTGAATTCTGCTGGCAACATCGGATCCATTAAACAACAGTCGAAAAATTACAATACAACCAGTACCGACCTGGAAAAAATAAATACAGAGTTAAGTTTATCGAACAGATTGAAAGACAAGGTACTGTCTGTTATTGCTCATGATGTGAGGGCCCCTATCGCATCTTTAAAAGGATTGACTTCCACCTTGCTGGATACGAATCTGGATAACCAGGAAAAGGCACTTCTTCGGGAAGACTTGCTGAAACAGCTATCGGCTGTGGCTGATTTAACAGAAAATATTTTGTTGTGGGCTACAAACTCATTTACCAAAACAAAATCTGAAACAAAGGATACGCTTCACATTTTGGACGTCGTGGAAGCAAACAAACCGATTATAGAACAACAGGCACGTGCCAAAAATATCAATGTAACCTATGAAATTCCGGCCGATCTGAAAATTTCTGTTAACAAAGATCAGTTCAATATGGTGATCAGGAATCTTGCAACAAATGCGATCAAGTATACGCCAGCAAGCGGCTATATCGCTATTATTGCATCCATATCGAATTCCTGTGTACAGATCAGTATTACTGACAATGGCATTGGAATAAGCGAAGAACATCAGAAATCTTTGTTCTCATTCTCTCAAACCAGTACTTACGGTACAGACGGTGAAAAGGGAATAGGCCTTGGATTGCTGCTATGTAAAGAATATGTGGAGGCAAACGATGGCAAAATTTCTGTATCCAGCAAATTGAATTCGGGCACTACGGTTGTAACGGAATTTCCCGCTGCACCATAAAGTCCTGTGGCTAACAAACTTTCTCAACTAGAATAAAAAGGTGTCAAAAATATCAGGAACAGGCTCTAAAGTTATGTCGCGTCTTTTGCTTGCTGTATTTATTGGTCTTATGTTTGGATCGCCCGTTCCGGCTCAAAAGTACGTCTCCAATGCAGACCAGATGAGTAACACTTTTTTACCGGAAACAGAAGTTCCCGCTACCGTGTATTTTTTAAGCGGTCTGGGTGCAGACAAGCTTGTTTTTGACAAATTAACGCTTGATCCACGAATTCCAGTGAAACACATCGAGTGGATTAACCCTGCAAAGAAGGAAACACTCCGAAATTATGCCATACGCCTGATGGCGCAAATGGACACAACCAGGCCGTTTCAGTTGGTTGGCCTTTCTTTTGGTGGCATTATTGCTTCCGAAATAGCGGATATTGCGCACCCCGAAAAAATCATAATCATATCGAGTACGGCAACCGGTGTACCCGTTTCTTCTTTTTACCGTGGGCTACTCAAAGTACTGCTAGCCTCTCCTTTGGCTGTTCCTTTACTTAAATCACCAAATTTCCTTGTCAACAGATATTTTGGAGCTGACACGCCGGAGCTCAAAACCATGCTAAAAAGTATACTTCATGATACAAATGGTAAATTTCTGAAATGGGCACTTCTTGGCATGAGCACCTGGACCCGGCCACTGAAAGTTCCCGAATTGTATCACATCCACGGCACGGCAGATAAACTCATTCCAATCAAACTCGTAAAGCCCGACACCCTTATTGACAATGGCGGACATTTGATGGTGTATGCTCAGCACGCTGAAATATCGGAGATACTGAACAAGGAATTACTGCGGTGAGCTATTTATAAGAATGTTGCAGGATAATCTGACAAAACCCTGATTATTGTTCAATTTTGTAGCCTATCAAGCTATTCTTTTCCATGAGCAACCACCGCTATTTTGTACTTCACAAGCCTGCCAACATGGTTTCTCAGTTTGTGAGTCCCGATCATGTTGGCTTACTGGGAGATCTACAATTCCCATTTCCTGAGGGCACACATGCGATAGGGCGTCTCGACAGCCATTCGGAAGGCTTACTCCTACTCACTACAAATAAAAAAGTAACCAATCTTTTGTTCCTTGGCGAAGTGCCGCACAAAAGGGTTTATCTGGTTTTAGTAGGAGGAATCGTCAGCTCCGAAACTTTGTCACAGCTACGGAATGGAATTGCGATACGGATAAAAGGAGGAGGTGATTATGTAACTTCTCCGTGTGATGTTGACATCATACCACGCCCCAACTGGCTTCCCAAAGGCAAAAGTGAGGAATATGATGTACCCAGAACATGGCTGAGCATTGCACTTACAGAGGGCAAATATCATCAGGTACGGAAAATGGTACGGGTTGCCGGCCATCGCTGTAAACGTTTACTCCGCGTGAGTATCGAAGATTTGGAACTCGGAGATCTGCAACCGGGGAAAGTCAGAGAAATAGAAGAAAATGACTTTTTTAATAAATTGAGAATACGAAACTGGAAACAAACCGACAAAACAATAGATGACCCGCTCGTCAAAATCCGTTAGCATGCCCGGGGACAGCACTTACATTTGCCACTAGTTACATATCAGCACGTAATCTTTAAATCATAAAACTATGAACCTCCTTGGTAATATCATCTGGCTTGTTTTTGGTGGATTTCTGGTTTTTCTGCAATACATGATTTCTGGTTTTATACTCTGCCTGACAATCATAGGTATTCCTTTCGGCATACAATGTTTTAAAATCGGGATATTAACCCTGTTCCCATTCGGACGTGAAGTGCGCGAGGTGCCGGGAGCTACGGGTTGTCTTTCTACAATTTTTAATATAGTCTGGATCGTCCTCGGTGGTATCTGGATTGCGCTCACGCATTTATTCTTTGGAATACTTCTTGCCATAACCATCATAGGTTTGCCTTTTGCCAAGCAGCACTTTAAACTCATGAGTTTATCTTTCACTCCGTTTGGCAAAGAGATTTATTAAAAATTGACAAATGTTATGGATAACAGCATCATGAAGGCCGTGGTTATCACAAAACCTGGTGGAGCAGACGTTCTTCAATTACAACCAAGAGCTATTCCGCAGCCCGGAGCCAACGAAGTGCTTATTAAAGTGCAAGCGGCCGGCATAAACAGACCTGATGTTTTGCAGAGAAAAGGGCAATACCCCGCCCCAGCCAACGCTCCTCAGGATATTCCAGGTTTGGAGGTTGCGGGTATTATTGAGAGCTGTGGCAATGCTGTTACCAGATGGCAAAATGGAGATGCTGTTTGTGCGTTACTTACGGGTGGCGGATATGCCGAATATGCTGTTGCTCAAAGCAGCCAGTGCTTACCTGTTCCTCAAGGCTTTTCCTTTGCAGAAGCGGCGTCCTTACCCGAAACCATTTTCACTGTATGGCATAATGTGTTTCGGCTCGGCAAATTACAACCTGGTAAAAACTTTCTGGTACATGGCGGCAGCAGTGGTATTGGCATCACAGCCATACAGCTTGCAAGAGCATTCGGTGCCAAAGCATTTGCTACGGCTGGTACGGATGAGAAATGTGAAGCCTGTATTTCCCTCGGTGCCGGCAAGTGCATCAATTATAAAATTCAGGATTTTGAAGCGGAACTCAAAAGCGAAGGAATTGATGTGATACTGGATATGGTTGGGGGCAATTACATTGCCAAAAACATACGTTTACTTCGGGAAGACGGTCGTCTTGTTTTTATTAATACAATGAAAGGCAGCAAACCTGATCCAGCTGATTTGCCGGATTTTGGATTGGTGATGAGAAAACGACTTACCATTTCAGGTAGCACATTACGCAACCGGGATACTGAGTTCAAACAATTACTGACCGAAGAAATTCTGGTACACGTGTGGCCTAAGATAGAATCCGGTGCATTTAAACCGGTTATTTTCAAAGAATTTCCAATGCGGGAAGCCAGTATGGCTCACAAATTAATGGAAAGCAGCGACCACATCGGAAAAATTGTGCTGACCAACAACTGGTGGTCCTGACCTAGCGATGTGCTTTTGAGTAATGGTCCCGCAACATGTCTTCACCAAAATCATTGGTCAGATCCCGCACTACAGAATGGATATGATTACCACCATTTTGTGTATTATCGAATTCAATCAGAAATGTCGGGCCATGAATGCGGTAATAATGCCCGCGTCCCTGCCCAATGATGGGTTCTTTGTCTCCCATCCAAGCAAAATGAATCTTATCCAAACCTGATTGTTCCAGGGCTGCCCACTGTTGTTTTTTGAGTGTAACATGATATCTGTGAAGATATATCAGGATTAACTTCTTGAAAATTTCCTTTTGTTTCGCAGTCATTTCCTTCATAGATATTCCCTCCATTTTATCCAGACTTGCTTTACGGGAATTGGAGGTAAATATTTCGTGAGGTGCTTTCTCCGCGAGTATAACTTTCGACAATTGGCTGGGATTGAGAGCTTCCAATAATTCAAACGCTACATCCTGCTCACCCGCCAGAATTCTCCTGTCTTTTTGAGGAACATCTGCCAGAACGTTTCCCGGATTGCTACCCATAAAACCGGGCATAAAGGCAACCTTGCCATCAACGATTGTAAAATGGAGTGAAAGGTGGTGACCTTCAAAGCGCCATGCCCAGGGATCTTTACCCGGCATACCATAGAAAAGCAGCGAGAAGTTTTCAGGATCCCGATAAGTATCATTGGCTGGTCTGTTCTCAATTATTCTCAAAGCATTTTCCAGATCAATAATCTGCCCGGCCTTTAAGTATCCTTCTTCGCTCAGTACCAACCGAATAAGAGACATAGCCGATTTTTGCTGCGGCAAGGTCATGTTTTTCAGCGACAACCCTTTTCTCTCACGTGGTGTAAAATTCCAGTTGAACCGGATCTCGTCAGCAAAGGTGGTACAGGCTTCTTTTTTCTGATCAGTCGTAAGCGCGACAACGATATCATTCACTGCGGTACTCATTTGTTTTACAAAATCAACTTTCTGATCAGTGGCAGCCTTGCCCTGCAGACCCATCAACAGCAGCAAGAGAAGGAGTGAATTAGGGCGAATTATTTTTTTCATTTTAATACAAATCAGCTCTTTAACAGTACATTGACAAAAGAGAAACAAACCTGAAAACTACCTCCTGCCATGTATTCGAATAGTGAAACAGGCTGATTCTTTCATCAAAACAAGTTAGATTTGTTCGCCTGAAAAACGGGTTTTAAACGAGCGATAAATGAAGTGGGAAAAATTACTCTCCGCCAAAAGGTGGGGCAGCGAAGATAAATATATTGAAGATCAGGCAGAGGCCAGGTCAGAGTTTCAGCGGGATTACGACAGACTTATTTTCTCGTCTCCTTTTCGCCGGCTTCAAAATAAAACCCAGGTGTTTCCGCTACCGGGAAGCGTGTTTGTACACAACCGGCTTACACACAGCCTCGAAGTCGCGAGTGTAGGACGTTCTTTGGGAAGGATATTTTATAACAAACTAAAGAAAGAAGATCCTGGTATAGATGAGCGGTTACCATTGATCAGCGAAGTTGGAAACATCGTTGCCGCCGCTTGTCTGGCTCATGACCTGGGGAATCCTGCATTCGGGCACTCCGGAGAAGCTGCGATCTCTCACTATTTCACCGACGATCACGGGCTGATTTACAAGGATAAAGTAACAGAAGCCCAATGGGAAGATCTGATACATTTTGAGGGAAATGCAAACGCATTCCGGATTCTGACACATCCTTATGCCGGAAAAGGATATGGCAGTTTCGCACTGACCTACTCTACGCTGGCATCCATTGCCAAATATCCCTGTGAGTCGCAGGCAGGTCATGATAAATCAAAAATTTATACAAAAAAGTATGGCTTTTTCCAGTCTGAACAAGTAGGGTTCCAAAAAATTGCAACAGACCTGGGTCTGGCCAAAGTACAGGATTCACCTTTGACCTACAAACGTCACCCTCTGGTATATCTGGTAGAAGCGGCAGACGACATTTGCTACAATATCATCGATCTTGAAGACGCGCACAGACTCAAAATACTCTCTTACAGTGACGTTGAAGGTTTGTTACTGAAACTCTGTAATGATCCAAAATTGCCGGCCCGACTGACAGAGATTGAGGACGATGACGCCAAAATAAGTTTACTTCGTGCAAAGGGAATCAGTGTTTTAATCAGTGCATGTTCGGAATTATTTTACAAAGAACAGGAGCGCATTTTAAGCGGCGATTTCAATTACAGCCTTATAGAGCAAATAGACGAACCCTATCGTTCTGTGATGCAGGAAATCAGAAACATTTCGGTTAAGAAGATCTACAATTATGCCTCAGTAGTGCAAATTGAAGTAGCAGGTTACAAAGTAATGGGCGGGCTGCTGGAAGAGTTCGTTCCGGCGTATCTCAATAACAACTCCCATTACAGCAAAAAACTTGTCGACTTAATCCCAAAACAATTCATTACAAAAAATACCGATGAATATTCCAAAATACAAACTGTACTGGACTTTGTATCCGGAATGACAGACCTGTACGCCGTAGAACTATTCAGGAAAATAAAAGGAATATCCTTCCCGTCCATAGGCTAGAGTAACAGAATGCCTGTACTACTTTTCAGCTCAGGCAAACTATAAATTTTGTGCAGTCAAAACTTTTTGTAAATTGTTCTACTAAAACTAAAATTTAACACCCCTCAAAATGATTACCCAGCAGCTTGTTTATTCAGGCGAGCGCCCTGTGATACCTTTTTCCATTGATCCTGACCTGATAGTTGTTTTTGGCTGCCGGACATTACTGGAAAGAAGTACATTCGCAGCGCAACTGCGCATCATCTATCCGAAAGCTATTTTTTCCGGCTGTTCCACGGCTGGAGAAATTGCCGGAGAGACAGTTGCTGATGGAACCGTGGTGGTTACCGGAATACAATTTAAGAATACCCCTCTCTCCTCAGCTACAATAGCCCTCAGTGATGCCGATTTTAACAGTTACGAAGCTGGGAAAAAACTGGTTTCACAACTCCCAAAAGCAGGTTTAAAACATGTTTTTGTTATTTCCGACGGCATTCGTGTAAACGGAACCTATCTGGTGAAGGGTATGAGAGAAGCACTCACGCCCGATGTAGCCATTACCGGGGGCATGGCAGGAGATGGATCAACGTATTCAAAAACCATTTTACTGGAACCGGATGGCAATCTCGCTTCTGAAAAAGTTGCGGCAATTGGTTTTTATGGAGATTCCATTTCAGTAGGTTTTGGCTCCCGCGGAGGTTGGAACAGCTTTGGACTGGAAAGAATAGCCACAAAATCGGAAGGTAACGTCCTGTATGAAATTGACGGACTCCCCGCACTTGATCTATACAAATCATTTTTAGGAGAACATACCAAGGCTTTGCCTATCTCGGGTCTGCTGTTTCCATTCAGCATGAGAAAAAATAAAGAAAGTGATCCGGTGGCCCGCACCATACTTGGCATTAGCGAAAAAGAAAAGAGCATCTCCTTTGCAGGAGATATTCCGCAGGGATCATTTATAAGGCTAATGAGAGCGAATAACGACCGTCTCATTGCAGGCGCTGGAGAAGCCGCGTCAGTATGTATTGACGATACTGGCAAGATGCCCGAATTTGCAATTCTGATCAGTTGCATCGGGCGCAAGCTTGTTTTAAAGCAAATTGTGGAAGAAGAGGTTGAAAATGTCTCAGAGGTTTTGCACACGCCAACCATGACCGGCTTTTATTCTTACGGAGAATTAGCCCCATTCAACAAAAACACCTTCTGCGAACTTCACAATCAGACTATGACTATCACAACATTCAGAGAAAACTAAACATGCTGAATTTAAATACAACAGCAGTTCACTATCATCGACTTCTAAACCGACAGATTCACAAATCACTTCCTGAGGAACTGGCAAACGATCCCCGATTGCATGAATTTTTAGAATCTGTCAACCAGGCTTACATCGAATTTCAGGAAGATGTTGGCCGTGCGGAGCACATTCTGGAAGAAAGCTCAAATGAGTTATTCGAGAGCAACCGCGAATTAAGCCGGATAGCGGAGAAAAAAACCGAAGAGGCTGCCTCCACCAATAAACTTCTTGAAGAGGTGGTGAGTGCCATTTCGGAAGTACTCGTGCAGGTTGACAGTAGTGGAACAATCATTTACCTCAACAATGCATGGGAAACAGTAACGGGATACAAGATTTCTGACAGCTTGGGTAAAAACTGGAAAGATTTCCTTACATCTGCAACATCCAGAAAAAAAATCGCGCTTGCATTTAGCACCGGTGCGGAGGTGGTGGAAGAAACTGTGAAAATCCAAACCGCGGATAAGACTGAAAAATGGCTTGGTGTGTCACTGAGGCATTATGTGACAACTGAAAATGAGCATGTAGGGTACATCGGCACCTTCATAGATGTAACAGCCCGGAAAAAACAAGAAGAGCAGATTAATCAGCTTGTGGAGTGGTTCAATGAGTCGACGGAGGCCGTACAGGTAACGGATGAAGAAGGAAAGCTGGTTTTTGTAAATCATGAAGCTGCAAGAAGGCTTGGTAAAAATCCTAAACAAATTATTGGGAATCACATCAGCACGGTTGAAAAAATATTTGAGGACCAGGAAACCTGGAAAGACTATGTCCAGGAGTTGAAACGTGTTCCGAAGCTTGTTGTGAATGGTATTCACAAAAGGTATGATGGCACTTCATACCCGGTGGAGATCAGCGTGAAATATTACGCATCTCATGGAAAAGGATACATTCTAGCGTTTATCAGCGACATTACGGAACGGGTGGAGGCTGGCAAAAAACTCCAGTTGTACATGCGCGATCTGGAAAAGATCAATGCAGAGCTTGATCAATTTGCATACGTGGTGAGTCACGATCTGAAAGCGCCCCTTCGGGCTATCAACAATTTGTCTGAATGGATAGAAGAGGACATGGGCGAATTGATGGAAGGCGACACAAAGGAGCAGTTCAGGCTACTACGTGGCCGGGTTCTCCGGATGGAGAGTCTTATCAATGGAATTCTGTCCTATTCAAGAGCAGGGCGGATCAAGCCGGTGAAAGAGAAGTTTCTTGTCAAAAGCGTTGTGGACGATTTATGTGAGAATTTTGGAACAAAAAATCCAGTTAGATTTCTGATACAGGGTGACATACACCTTGAACTCATATCTGAAAAAATTGCGCTGATTCAGATACTCCAGAACCTGATCTCCAACGGAGTAAAATATAACGACAAGCCCGAAGTTGTTTTAACTGTGGGCTGGAAGGAAAGCGAAAAGGAAGTTGACTTTTTCGTTTCGGATAACGGCCCGGGTATCAGTCCGGAATTTCATGAACGAATTTTTATCATTTTTCAGACTTTGCAATCTCGTGATGAGATAGAAAGCACAGGTGTCGGACTGGCAATAGTGAAGAAAATTATAGATGAAAAAGGTGGCAAATTAAGGGTAGAATCTATCATGAGCGAAGGGACAACATTTCATTTTTCCTGGCCAAAAGATTCCGAGGAATCGTCCCAAAGTGATTACCTCAATGTATAAGCGTTGATAACTTTAACATAATTCATAATGCCAAACTCCAATGTAATTCCTATGACCATCCTTCTTGTTGAGGATGATGAAGTGGATATAATGAATGTAAAACGTGCATTCAAAAAGAACAATATCAGCAATCCGCTGTTGATCGCCCATAATGGAATTGAGGCTCTTGAAATGCTGAGATCATCGGCGGCGAATGCTCCTAAGCCAAAAATCATACTTCTTGACCTCAATATGCCAAAAATGGGAGGAATCGAATTCCTCAAGGAAATTCGTCAGGATCAGACACTGAGCACACTTTCTGTTTTTGTAATGACCACTTCCAATGAAGATGGCGATAAGATAGATGCTTTCAATCTCAATGTGGCGGGTTACATTTTAAAACCGCTTTCCATGGATCGCTTTATTTCCGCTGTATCTACACTAAATAGTTATTGGGCACTTTGCGAGTATCCTGGCTAGCCTTCCTGATCCTATCACACATTGTAAAAAATCTTTATGACGCCGCTAAACATCTTACTAGTAGAAGACGACCGCATTGATGCCATGGAGTTCCAGCGGGCCATCACTAGGAGTCAGGTAGATATTTCGGAGATTCGGGTGAATAAATATGCAGAGGAGGCACTGTTGCTACTGGAAACATGGCTTCCGGACTGTGTTTTTATTGATTACCAGCTTCCAAAAACAAACGGTTTGGAGTTGCTAAAAAAGATAAAAAGGATGGTTCCGCACCTGCCGGTAGTTATCCTTACTTCCCAAGGAGACGAAAGAATTGCGGTAGAAATGATGAAGGCCGGTGCCATGGATTATTTTCCTAAGTCAGAAATAACTACCGAGAAGCTTACAAAGACGTTTCACACGATGTGGCAAATGCTCGAAATGGAGCGCAAAAGGGTTGAAACACAACTGGAACTTTCGGAAAAAGAAGAATTTATTGATAAAGTCGCGTTTCTTTCTCCAAACATCATTTACGTCATCGACATAGAAAACTGGGTTGATGTATTTCACAACAAGCAAATATGGAACATACTTGGTTACACAGAAACGGAGGTAGCGGAGGCGAAAGAAAATATTTTTTACAAAATTTTAAATCACGAAGATTTTCCATTATTCAGAAATCACTACCAGCATATTAGAAAACTAGTAGCCGATGGCGAGGTTATTGAAAAGGAATTCAGGCTAAAACACAAGGACGGGTCGGAAGTGTGGATTATAACCAGGGAAGTCCCTTTCAAGCGGAACGAGAAGGGAGAGGTTCAGGAAGTGCTCGGAACAGCAATTGACATCACTCGCCGAAAATTTATTGAAAAGGAATTAATTCAGGCAAAAAAAGACGCAGAAGAAGCTTCCCGGATCAAATCAGACTTTTTGTCGACCATGAGCCACGAGATCCGGACACCCATGAACGCAATCATCGGTTTTACTGACCTGCTTTTGGAAAGTGATTTGACCGGGTCTGACAACCAATACCTCAACACCATCAAATATTCTGCTGATAATCTGATGGTTATCCTCAATGACATTTTAGATTTTTCGAAAATTGAAGCCGGAAAATTTGACCTCGAAAACTTTGAATTTGACCTCAGAGAGAAGCTGAGCTACGTGAACAGTACATTTGCGGTAAAAGCAAAAGAAAAAGGCATTGACCTCATCTTCCGGATTGATGAGAACGTCCCTAATTTTCTGATTGGAGACGCCTACAGGCTGAATCAAATTTTGGTAAATCTGCTGGGTAACGCTCTAAAATTTACCAATAACGGTTTTGTACGTTTACACATCAAGGTTGAACAGGACTATAACGATCAGGTTGATCTCAGGATAGAGGTTGCCGATTCAGGCATAGGAATTTCGGAAGACAAGCTCAATATCATATTTGACAGTTTCTCGCAGGCACATAACAACAATGCAAACAGGCACTTCGGAGGAACCGGCCTGGGGTTAACCATTACACGGAAAATTACCGAAATGATGAGGGGGTCCATATCTGCAAACAGCAAGCTTGGGCAGGGGGCTATTTTCAGCGTTTTTCTAAATTTTAAAAAAAACATGAAGCCAAAGGCAAAACCAGAGTTTGACGCCGCCAATGATTTCTCACTTAAAGGGTATAAAATACTTGCCGCCGAGGATATCCTCGCCAACCAGATTTTATTAAAACATCTGTTGAAAAAATGGGAGGCCGACTTCACCATTTGTAACAACGGGCAGGAAGCAGTTGATGCGATAGTAAATACACAGTTTGATCTTATTCTGATGGATATACAAATGCCCGTGATGGATGGTTTGACCGCCATGAAGGTTATCCGGAAATCACATCCATCCTATGATCAGGTACCGGTAATTGCTTTCACTGCTGATACATTTGCCGAAAGTGCACCCGAAATTCTTGCTTGCAATTTCAACGGATTTGTAACCAAACCTTTTAAATCAGAAGAGCTTATCAAAAAAATAAGCCTTCATCTGTTCACATAGGAAGGTCGTTTAGGGACTGACAAACATGTATTTGTACTAATCCTAAACTGCTATTTTATACCTCTGCCCTGCATTGTGATTACTACCTTTGTCAAAAAAATTCACCATGACGAAGGTAAAACTTACAATTAATAACAACGGATCAGTAAAGATCGACGGCGATTTTGAGATTGTCGATATGCAGGGAAATGAATACGGCTTGCAGGGCAGAACAGTGGTTTCCATTTGCAGATGCGGAATGTCGGCCAACAAACCATTCTGTGACGGATCCCACAAAGGACACTTTGAGCACAATGCGGTTGCATTTGATCTTCCTCCAAAGAAAGCATAACTGACATTAGTTTCGGTCAAAAGTTCACAGTAAACAGTCCTCGATCTATGGATGATTGTTTACTGTGAACTCACTACTAATAACCTTCATAATTCCGTTCTCTCAATCCGTTTCACCCTCGCACACGTAGGTATACCAGTTATTCATCACACCAATTGGTATAATTTTGAAATCGGAAATTCGCATCACCATCATTATTCTGTTCATTATTGCAGGAGCCTTTTTATTAACCATGTCGGGTTGTTCGTTCAAGCGAATTACAAAATCCAAAGACATTGTTTATCTCAAAGAAAGCCAAAAACGGGAACAGAGCCTTAACATATTTGCTCCCAGAAAAGGCAAAAAACCTGCTGACGTACTGATTTTCATTCATGGTGGAAACTGGAACTCAGGAAAAAAGGGTCAGTACAGCATTATTGGCAGTCACTGGGCTAAAAAGGGGATTGTAACAGTAATTATTGATTATCCGCTGAACCCTTCTGCCAATTATAAAGATATGGCGATCGCTTCCGCTAAATCTGTAAAGTGGGTCAAAGAAAACATCGCTCAATATGGTGGTGATCCTGATAGAATTTTCGTTTCAGGGCATTCTGCCGGCGGGCATCTGGCAGCGCTTATTTCAACTGACAATCAATATTTTGAAGACCTGAAAATCAAAAATCCGATTGCAGGAACAATCCTGATAGATGCTGCCGGGCTGGATATGTATGGTTATCTGATGGAAGAGAAATTTCAAAAAGGGCATACCTATCTGAATACCTTTACCAACGATCCGAAAATCTGGAAAGAGGCAACGCCACTTTATCATCTCCATAAAAACATGCCTCCAATGCTCATTTACAGAGGCGGAAAAACATATGATTCTATTCTAAAAAGCAACGAAAAGTTCGTAAAAGCTTTGGATGAATACGCACCTGAAACACCATATCGGATTCAAAAAAGCAAGAAACACATTCCAATGATTACGAAGTATTTCAATCCCTGGAACAAGCGTTATGGGGAGGTTATTAAGTTTATGGAGGAGGTGGGAAGTGGGAACGATTCTCTTCGATTACTTCCTCATAGTCAGGCTAAACTTTACAAATAATTTAACCAACTGAAAACACCTTCGTCTCAGTAGTAATGTAAATCTTCCGGTTATCCACCAGTTCCATCTGAAAACCGCCTGTAAATACACCGAAACTCGGCAAAATCGCCTGATTCTGATCCACAACAAAACATGGTAATCTCAGACTTTGCCGGCCTTTTCCGTAGGTTGTAAAAACCGGATGAACGTGTCCGGCGAATACAAATTTTGATGGATCGGGTTCTACTTTCGGGTGGTGGGTGAAAACGAAATTTTCTTCTTCAAAATCATCCACAAATACCTGCAAATCGGCTTCCAAGAACATGCTCACCGGTAACACGTCGTGGTTTCCGATCACGATGATCATTTCAATGTAAAAATGCTGCGAACGCCATGCTCTGAATGTTTCCCACTCGGCATTGTATTTGTTATGAAAAAGGTCTCCCAGAAATATAATCCGTGTGGCACCGGTATTCCGAACGATCTCGTTCAACCGTTCAAAATTGTTGTCAGCAGCGATATACGGAACGGCAATTCCTTCTTTTCTGAAATGGGTTATTTTACCTAAATGCAGGTCGCCAATGAGTAAAGTTTGCGTTTCCTGCCAAAAAATGGCTTTTTGTGAAAGTAATAAAAAATGGTTTTCTCTAATTTCAATCTGCATTACTGTACTGTTTTAACATCTTCTGGATGCGATCTTCCAGTTTTTCCGAAGTTAACTGTTCCCGAAGCCGATCTACCATGATAGGGAACGAAAAAGGAGTTGGCTTTCTCGTTTTTTTAATAATTATTTTTTGCGTCGCAATCCTGTCAAGCGCCGTCCGCATCCTGACTTCCTCCAACTGATATGTCAAAACTTCCTGATACGCCTGATTTACCAATAGATTGTTGGTCTCATACTTGGTCATCACGGTAAACAATAGCGAACTGGACGCCTGCACTTGTTTGGTTTTCATAAATTTCCCGGGATAGCCCTGAAACATCAATCCGGCAATGGCAGCGATTTCCCGGAATTTCCGTTTCGCCATTTCTGTCGCATTCACGCTTTGGTAAATATCATCGACCAAATGCGCTGTGGAAAACAAGTCAATTTGCTCCATTACTTTTTCAAGATCAACGTATTGGTCGCTGAGTAGCTCAAAACCGTAGTCGTTCATGGCAAGTGAAAACGTAATCGGGGACAATTTACTGATCCGGTAGGCTAAAATAATCGCCATACCTTCGTGTACCAATCTGCCTTCAAATGGAAATACAAAAATATGATGTCCCTCACGGGTTTCGAATTGTTCAATCAACAGTTCCGTCTTTTTGGGCACAGCCGAACGTTCTCTTTGCAAATCCAGAAGCGGTTTAAGCTTGGTTAGCTCCTTTTCGTTTAATGGATTTTCGAGAGAAGTATCTATTCTGTCGCGAATGAATGTGGATAACTGAGACGACAATGCCATTCGGCTTCCCGCCCATCGGATCAAAAACCCCTTTTTGCCTTCTGCCTTTTTAACTGTAACCGTCATTTCATGGATCCGGACAAATTCAAGGCTCATACCGGCAAAGTAAAAAGTATCACCAGCTTTCATTCGAGTCGCAAAATTCTCTTCAATGGAACCGATGTATTTCCCATGCTGAAATTTGACCTTCAAAACCGTATCTGAAACAATAGTTCCCATGCTCAGCATATGTCGGTGTGCAATCCGGCGACTGGTTACCACATATTTTCCATCGATTCTCTCCACTTTTTTGTACTCGTCGTACACTTCCAGCGACGGACTTCCCGTAGTGATATATCCCAGTAACCATTCCCATTCCTGCCGGTTAATAAACTGATAACCATAACAATTCCTGACTTCTTCGAAAAGCTGCTGCTCCTCAAAACCGCCACCAACTGCCAGGGTAATCATCCACTGCACCAACACATCGAAAGCGTGAATCACAGGTGGGCGATCTTCAATCATTTTATTGGCAACACCATCGCGCAATGAAACAGCCTCTACCAGTTCCAGCGCATTGGTTGGACAAAAATAAATTTTACTGGCAACTCCGGGCTGGTGCCCACTTCTTCCCGCTCGCTGGATAAATCTGGCAATACTTTTTGGGCTTCCTACCTGGATTACCGTATCGACCGGCCGAAAATCGACTCCCAGATCCAAACTTGCCGTACAGATTACCAGTTTTAATCTTTCCTGATGTAAAGCTTCTTCAACCCAGTCACGTACTTCCCGGTCCAGTGAAGCATGATGAAGTGCCATAATTCCGGCAAATTCCGGATACTTTTCAATCACGGTACGGTACCAGACTTCCGCCTGAGAACGTGTGTTTGTAAAAATTAATGTCGTTTTACTTTTTTTGACAATGTTGACGACATAATCAACCAGCTTCGTGCCCATATAACCTGCCCAGGGAAGCGTCTCCACTCTCTCTGGAAGGATGCTCTCAACAATAATTTTCTTCTCTGTTTTTGCTTTGATGATGACATTGCCTTCCTCCGCAGAATCCATACCAACCAGCACCTGTTTGGCTTCTTCCAGATTTCCGATTGTCGCCGAAATCCCCCAGGTTTGCAAATGCGGATTAATCGTTCTCAGTCTGGCAATTGCCAATTCAGTTTGCGTACCACGCTTGCTACCCATGAGCTCGTGCCATTCGTCCACAACGATGGTATGCAGGTTTTTAAAAGTTTCAGCACTTCCTTTTTGTGCAAACAAAAGATGTAGACTTTCCGGTGTAATCAGCAGAGCTTCCGGCATTTGCTTTTTCTGGCTGGCCCTTTCTTTTGTGCTCGTATCGCCACTTCGCACACCGATCCGCAGATTGAGATTCATTTCCAGAGCAGCCGCTTCCATATTCCGGAAAAGGTCTTTGGAAAGCGCACGCAATGGTGTAACCCACAAAATCTGCAAGCCTTTACTTCTTTTCGCAGGATTTTTGGGCAGAGAATTTATATAACGGATCAAAAAAGGAATCCACAAAGAATAGGTTTTCCCGCTTCCGGTGGGTGCATTCACCAACCCGCTCTTTCCCGAAAGATACGCTTCTGCTGCTTCCTTTTGAAAAGCCGCCCATTTCCATTTTTTATATTTAAACCATTGCTCAACAATGATATGTCCGCGGGATCTTGTCAAGGGGAATAGGGATGAATTATGGTATAGTAACTGAACAATTTACAGGTTATGCAACAATTGTGCTAGATCAGTTCGTTTTCAGTTTTCATCCATTTATATCTAATTCTTAAAACTCCTGAATATGGTCATATTCTTTCATAATTTGTATCTTTGATAGGAACATTATTGGTACAGTGATGATAACAACTCTTGAAGGGATTTATGAAAACGGGCAGGTAATTTTTAAAGAAACACCCCCAATCAGAAAAAGAGGTAAGGTTCTGGTAACTTTTATTGAGGAAGCAGAAAAAGTATCTTCCCTCGGAAAGCGTCCACTTGGAACCATGAAAGGGACAATAAAAATGGCTGACGATTTTAACGATCCGATCGAGGATATTTAAAATTTATAAAATCTTAAATTGCATATACTGTTAGGCTAAGTGTCTTAGCCTTTCCTGCTCATTTTACAAAAATTGTGAGATGAACCCTTCCTAGCTAATTTAAGCTTGAAAAATAATTACTTTAGTAGCAAGTGAAACGAACGAATGATGAAGTCAAACAAAGAATACTACAATCTGGAACAGCTTCGAAATACGGAGTTGGTGAAGAAACACTTAGAAGAATCGAAGAAACATCCGCTTACATTGGAACAGGTACAAGCAGAGGTATTGCGGAACTCGCAGGACAAAAAGTATCTCATTACGATATAGAGGATATTGAAAGGAAAGTTACGTTTGAATATGCCAAAAATAATGGACTTTGGATTGAAAGCATCTACTCATTAGGTAGTCCGCTTACAGGAGGCGGCAATGAGAACACACTTGTTCTAAGTTTTGAAAATACCACTCTTTACAAAAGCAATAATCTATTCAATTCGAACAATTCGATCGTGCAGTTACTTGGCCAAACGGTAGCTCACAACCTTAATTTCCCGGATACAAAATACGAACTAGCTGGCTTCACTGGTTTTTCTAATGGGTTAAAAAGAGCTCCTTATATTGAAGTCGTCTTGAAACAAGATTACATTCCCAATTCTACTCAGGCCAGCCCAAATGAAATCCAAAAATTTATGACATCTCTTGGATTTTCTAAGATTTCTGAGATTTCATATCAGAACGAGTTTTATATCGTATCAGACTTATTTCCTAGAAACGTGTTGAAAACCGCCAATGGAGGTATTGTAGTGATAGATAATATAATCACGAGCAGAAATTAATACTGTATCTGTCTTTCAGAAAATTGCAAATACCAAGATTTAGAAAAAGCAAGTCTGCAATTCTAACATTAAATATTAAATTTGCAGACTAAATATTAATATTAGCTAGTATAAAATCAAAATAATCATTTATAAACCTCCAAAATCCCCTTCAAATTCTCCAAAGTATCCGCTTCCGCAGCCTTCTTATCCTTCCTCCACCTTAAAATTCTTGGAAATCGAACGGCGATACCGGATTTGTGTCGTGACGATTCGTTGATTCCTTCAAAACCAATTTCAAAAACCAGTTCAGGTTTCACGGTTCGGACCGGGCCGAACTTTTCGAGCACGTTTCGTTTGATAAAATAATCTACCTGGCCAATTTCAACATCGGTAAGCCCGGAATAGGCTTTTGCAAAAGGAACCAGTTTACCATCTTCTCCCCAAACAGCGAAGGTGTAATCGGTAAATAATTCAGCACGGCGGCCAGAGCCCTTTTGTGCATAGATCAATACTGCATCTATACTCAGCGGATCAATTTTCCATTTCCACCAATCGCCTTTTTTTCTTCCAACCTGATACGTTCCGCCTTTTCTTTTGATCATAAAACCTTCCGCAATGTTCTCGCGAGAAGTCGGATGAAGATCATGCAATTCGCTCCATTGCGTAAAGCTCACCAATGGAGAAAGGTTGAAAATGCCTTGTTCAGGAAGACTTTGATAAACTTTTTCCAGCTCGGCTCTTCGCTGGAATTGGGTCAAGCTTCTTATATCTCTTCCATCAACTTCCATTATGTCGTAAGCCAGAAAAGCGACGGGAGCTTCTTCCATCACTTTCTTGGATAGATTTTTCCTTCCGATACGCGTTTGCAAAACATTGAACGGCATGGGTTTGCTATCTAAATAACTAACGATTTCACCATCCAGCACGGTACCATTTGGCAAAACTGAACTCAGAAAATGCAGTTCAGGGAATTTATCTGTTGATAACTCCTCACCTCTCGTCCAGATGAAAAGCTCATTATTTCGATAGATGATCTGTGATCTGATTCCATCCCATTTCCATTCTACAAACCAGTCTTCCGGATTTCCGAGATTGGATACATCGCCTTCTATCGGATAGGCAAGAAAAAACGGATAAGGCCGCGATGCATGATCGTTCTCGCCTTCATCAAGAATAAGGTTTTTGAAATTTGTGGTTGAAGGATCCCAGTTTCCCATCACCCTGTGAGCCACCACACTCGGATCGGTTGATGTTGCTTCCGCCAAAGCACGAACTACCAGCGTCTGAGAAACCCCTATACGGAAGCTGCCCATCAAAAGTTTATTGAAAACAAAAGTTTCATGCTGAGAAAGTTGAGACCAGGCTTGCAGAATGTGATCATGCTTCTCTTCATCGGTCATTTTCGGTAACATACCCAGGTAATGAAACCACTCCGTTAATGATTTATCCGAATCCTCTGCTCCGTTTCTAGGTAAAATCAAGGAGATTGTTTCGCCAAGGTCTCCGACACTTTGATAACTTTCCTGAAAAAGCCACATGGGAATATTCGCCACTGCAGCGGCCCATTCCTTCACCATTGTCCGGTTTACCTTAAACGAAGGCCGTCGACCAGTGAACAAAGTAAGTGCCCACATTTTATCCTCATCCGATGCCGAAAGGAAATAGTTCTTCATCAACTCTACCTTTGCATTGGTTTTGTTGGTCCGATCAAGATTCATGAAGAGTTCTGCGAATTGTTTCATTGTTGGCTGTGAGCGATTAGCTGTTAGCTATTAGCTTCGTTGGTGTTTTGAAAAATAGTCTGCTATTCTTGACTAACCCAATCTGTTAACCGTTAACCGATTAACCCTTTACCCCCTTCCTTCGTCCTTTCTCCATCCTCCCCCTGCCCTAAGCCCTCCGCCTCTTCCTCGCCCCCATACATGGTCGTTACCTCTCCTGCCTCGACTCCATTTTCATTTAACCATCTTGAAAAAATACTGGTATAACCATGTGTAACATAGACCTTCTCAGCTCCGGATTCCACAACAGCAGTATTCAAATCCGGCCAGTCGACATGATCGCTTAATATAAACCCCTGATCCACAGCTCTTCGGTTTTTCGCGCCTCGTAGTGCCATCCAGCCGGAGCAATAGCCAAGTGAATATGGATTAAACTTCCGTATCCAGGTACTGCTATCCACCGAAGGTGGTGCCAGAACCAATGCGCCGCGAAACAGTTTCTTGTCTGTATCTTTGGTCACCAAGGTCAACTCTGGCAAGTCGTGGCCAGCTTCTCTGAGTTTTTCGTTCAAAATATAAATGGCTCCGTGCGCGTAAATTGGTTCATCCGGCAACTGGATACCTTTCAGAATCCGTTGCATTTTTCCCAATGAATAACCCATCAGAATACTGGCTTTGTCTTCCTTTTTATTTTGGGCAAACCAATTGTCGATTTCAGAGAAAATTTCTTTTTGTGGTTGCCATTTATATATAGGCAATCCGAATGTAGATTCAGTTATGAAAACATTACATTTCACAGGCTCAAAAGGCACCGCAAATCCATCATCTTCCAGTTTATAATCACCACTCGCGACCCAAACTTCTCCCTGATATTCCACCCTGATCTGTGCAGATCCAATAATATGCCCGGCAGGATGAAGCGAAAAAGTCACCCCATTGATCACGAATTTGTCTCCGTACTCAACTGTCTGTAATGAAATATCAGAACCCAAGCGCAGTCGTAAAATCGCCTCGCTGTCTTTGTGAGCGAGATAATGCTTACTTCCCCAGCGAGCATGGTCGCTATGTGCATGCGTAATGATGGCACGATCCACAGGTATCCATGGGTCAATGTGTACATCTGCCTGAGCGCAGTAGATACTTTTTCCAGTAAATTGTAAAAGAGGTTGTTTGGGCATAACTACACATTTAATAAAAGTGTGCCAATTTTATTAAATCCGATTTCTGACAATTGAACCTTTCATACAAGTAATTACAAACCGGATTAAGACCACCCCTTTCAACTCATTTCTTACTACTTTTGCCCATATCCCTTTTTCAATGCTCTACTGAAACAATGAAGGAATTTATCATGCGTCGTATACTTTTGTTGATTTGGCTTACCGTTGGTTTCATAGGATGTAAAACCAAAGAGAGAGATTCTAATGAACAAAACTCTAAAAATTCCAGTCAGAATTTCTTCAAAGAAAGAGTTGAGATAAAACATGCAAAAGGATTTTCTATTGAGTACTTTGACAATTATAAGATTGTCAAAATCATTAGTCCATTTGAGAAAACGACAGATACGACTAAATACATTCTGGTGCAACGGGGCACGACTGTTCCCGATATTTTGAAAAACAATACCGTTATCGAAATGCCAATCCGTAGCCTTGCACTCACGTCTTCCATGCATATAGGATTGCTGAGTTATCTAAATTCCGAGCACGTTCTCACCGGATTGAGCAGCTTGCAATACGTTTTTTCACCAAAAGTAATTGCGATGATTGATTCCGGGAAAGTAGCTGAAGTGGGAAAAGATCAGGGTATTAATGAGGAAAAACTCATTTCCATCCATCCCGACCTGATTATGACTACCGGTAGTCCGTCCTCAAAATTGGAACATTACCAGTTACTTTCAGATGCCGGAATACCGGTGATCAGCAATTCGGAATGGGTAGAAAATACGCCATTGGGCCGGGCTGAATGGGTAAAACTCATGGCTGCGTTTTTGAATGAGGAAGCATTGGTAAATGAAAAATTTGCTAAAACCGAAGCTGAATACGAAAGACTGGCGAAACTTGCGGGAAGTTCGAAAAACAAACCTTTGATACTTTCGGGACTGAATACGAAAGACGTTTGGTTTATGCCAAATGGGAACAGCTACATGGCTCGATTTTTCAAAGATGCTGGTGGCAATTTCCCGTCGCAGGCCACCAAAGATGCCGGTAGTTTGCCGCTCAGCTTTGAATCGGTTTATCCCACTGCGCTTAAAGCGGATTTCTGGGTCAACGTTGGTTTCGATTCACGTGATACCAGAAACAGCATCCTCCGCCAGGATAAAAGGTATGCTGATTTTAATGCTTTTAAAACCGGCAAAATGTATAGTTACAACAACCGAACAAACTCCCGTGGCTCAAACGACTTCTTCGAAACCGGAAATGTAGAACCTGATGTAGTACTGGCCGATTTGATCCACATTTTTCATCCTGAATTGCTGCCGGATCATACAACTGTTTACTATAAACAACTGAAATAACATGGCTCCATCGGTTTCACATAAAGCCATATTGACAGGACTTGCTATACTTGTCGTTTTCTTTTTTGTATTGGATATTATGCTGGGCTCAGTTAAAATCCCGTTTGACCAAATCCTGAAAATTCTAACAGGACAGCAAACAGATAACATTGCCTGGATTTTTATCATTGAAAAAATAAGATTACCAAAAGCGGTAACGGCTGTACTTGTAGGATGCGGTTTGTCTGTAAGCGGATTGCAAATGCAAACGCTCTTCCGCAACCCGCTTGCAGGACCATCCGAACTCGGAATTACTGCCGGAGCCGGATTGGGTGTTGCTGCTGTAATGCTGGCAGGGGGAAGCAGCGCAAGCATTTACGCCATCCGCCAGTTGGGAGTATCGGGCAGCTGGCTCATAATCGCTATGGCGTCATTGGGCTCTGCTCTTGTTCTTTCAATCATTTTATTGATAGCCGGGAGAATACGTGACAATGTTATTTTACTTATTGTTGGCGTCATGATTGGGACCATTACGCTTTCGGTTGTGAGTATATGGCAATATTTCAGCCAGCCTGAGCAATTGCAGGAATACATTATGTGGACATTCGGTTCACTTGGTGGGGTTACGCAATACCATTTGTATGTACTATCCGGAGTGGTTTCCTTTGGCCTTCTTATCTCTTTCGCTTCTTCAAAGGCACTCAATGGATTGTTGTTGGGGGAAAATTATGCAAGAAGTATGGGACTAACGATCGGGCGGACACGGCTCATTATCCTGGCAAGTACCAGTATATTAACAGGCAGTATAACAGCATTCTGCGGGCCAATAGGTTTCGTCGGAATTGCAATTCCTCATATTACGCGCTCGCTGTTAGGCACATCAGACCACCGCATTCTCATTCCGGGAGTGTGTCTGGTAGGAACTGTATTGCTACTCATTTGTGACATTATCGCACAAATGCCCGGAACTCAAACCGTACTTCCAATCAATGTTGTAACGTCGCTTCTTGGAGCTCCAGTGGTGATCTGGGTTATTATCAGTCGGAATAATTTGCGATCTTCCTTTTCATGACCGAACCAGTTATAAAAGCTACCGATTTATCCATTGGATACAAATTCAGGAATAAAGCACCCAGAATTATTTCGACCGGGCTTAACCTGCAATTGTTTCCGGGTGAAATGGTGTGCCTGCTCGGACCAAATGGAGCCGGGAAATCAACCTTGATGCGAACCATTGCAGGATTACAGCCTACAATTTCTGGTGGAATTGAAATTGACGGAATGCCATTAGCAGCACTTGATCCCGGTGAACTGGCAAAAAAACTTAGCCTTGTGCTTACAGAACGTATCGAAGCCGGAAATCTATCAGTTGGAGAAGTGGTAAGTCTGGGAAGGATTCCCTACACCGGATGGCTTGGGAAATTAAGTGATCTGGATCAGGATAAAATTAACTGGGCACTTTCAGCCACTGAAACAACCATTTTTCAGCATCAAAAAATAAACCGCCTTAGCGACGGCGAGAGGCAAAAAGTAATGCTGGCCCGGGCTCTGGCTCAGGATACATGTCTTATTTTGCTTGATGAACCAACGGCACATCTTGATCTGCCTAGTCGGGTAGAAATGATGCGGCTTTTACACCAGCTCGCCCGACGCATGAATAAGGCCATTTTGCTCTCTACGCATGAGTTGGACTTGGCGCTTCAAGCGGCTGATAAACTTTGGGTGATGAAAAATGACGGATCTTTAATTACTGGAACTCCGGAAGACCTCGTCCTGAATGGTAGTTTTGAAGCTGCATTCACCAAATCGGGGTTTTACTTTGATAAAAGTTCAGGAAGTTTCACCATTCATCAGGAGCCGTCTTCGCTAAATGTACATGTATCAGGAGATTCTCAAATTGTATTCTGGATAAAGAGAGCCTTGCAAAGGGAAGGAATCACCGCTTTGGAAAATGAGTCAGCAGATATCATAATAAATGCGAAGGAAGATAATGGTGCACTGAAATTGGCAATCAGCTGCAACAGTGAGATTGCTACACATACCTCCATAGAAAGTCTAATTAATGCACTGAACCTTTTAAAGAGACCTCTTAATTGAGAATTGCACTTGCTCAGATTCAATCTTGAAATTATGGCCGTTCTGAAACCTGAAACCATAATTCATCGTTCCATTTCGTAGATCATCATCTGTTATGCTAAACAAAAACATGAAATACATTCTTGCCGCAATATTCACGTTGCTCATCGGGTACATTTTATACGATTCGTTTTCGCAACCTACCACAGCGGATCTGAAAGGCAATTTCAAAGAGACTGCGATATACAGAAATGAAAATAACACCGGGCCAATTGTACGTATTTATGCAGTAACCGTGACGGGCTCGCCTTGGGAAGAAATGCAGAAATATGGTGATTTGATGCCTTACACGAAATACGGTTCTACCAAGGTTTATTTCTTTGATCAAACAAAACCAGCACCCGCAAGTCTCGTACCTGGTGCAGAAAACTTTGACGCCCAGTTCAATTCAAATTGCCTGGCCGTTTATGAGAAGGATCCAAATGGGCAGGTGAAATTTACCAGAGAGCCTTTTAATTGACAGACGTTCTGATTATCGTTTAATAAATAAAATTCAAAAAAATGACAGCGCTTGACATCGTAAAAGAATACTATACACATTTCAACAATAAAAACTGGAAGGGAATGCTTGATTTACTTCATGAAGAAATTCGTCATGAACCCAATCAAGGTGATCCTCGTATCGGAATTGAAAAATTCACAGAATTTATGCAAATGATGGATACTTCTTACGAAGAAACCCTTACAGATATGGTATTTTTCAGTGAAACCGGAAATACGCGTGTGGCTGTTGAATTCACAGTAAACGGAATTTACAAAAAAGGCGAAGAAGGATTTCCTGAGGCACAAGGACAGACTTACGTGTTGCCTGCTGCTGCTTTCCTGGAAGTGAAAGAAGGCAAAATCAGCCGCGTTACTACTTATTACAACCTCCCCTTGTGGATTAGTCTTGTTTCATAATACGATGAAAGAGACACTCACTTTCGTAACAAAAAGAGGTCAGGAGATCGAGTCAGTATTTGATGATCTTGCAGCGTTACGCATTGCCGTTTTTCATGATTTCCCTTACTTGTATGATGGAACGGTTGCGTATGAAAAGGAATATTTAAAAACATATTCATCGTCTGAAAGAGCTTTTTTGTTCGCCGTGTATGACTACGACAAAATGGTTGGCGCAACTACCTGCATACCATTGCTGGATGAGACAGCAGATGTGCGAAAACCATTTGAGGAAGCCGGTTTTGACCTGAATAAAATTTTTTACTTCGGAGAAAGCATACTCTTGTCAAAGTACCGGGGAATGGGTTTGGGACATCGCTTTTTCGATGAAAGAGAAGCACATGCCAGAAGCTTTCAGGAATATAATCTGACTTGTTTTTGTTCGGTGGAAAGAGCTGATAACCATCCAGCCAAACCTGTTGATTACCGTCCAAATGATGCATTCTGGACTAAAAGAGGATACAAAAAGGAAAACGCATTGGTCAGTTACATGGAGTGGCTGGACATAGGCCACAATGAATCATCGGAGAAAGAGATGATTTTTTGGATGAGGGGATTGGAGTAAGTATTGTAACTTTCCCTTTTTTTAAGAGCTTACAAAAACCTATTTTTTTGCAGATGTTCTTATTTCTCTGACAACATCCTTAGAAACGCCGACTAGCTCTGCAATCTTATTATCATCGAATTCTGTTCCTTGTATCAGTGATTGAATAATGGCGATATTTCTTTTACTCTCGCCCTCTTCCATCCCTTTGATATACAGGAAATCCTTTTCAACCTTGAAAAATTTGCTGATGCTCTCCATTGCTTTTTTCGTTATGGGTTCTAATTTACGTATTTGTGACAAAACCCGCAATTGTACCATGTAACGTTTTAACGCAAAATCACTTTTCGTTGTTTCATGGATGCGATTAATAATATTGACTACTGCATTTTCAGGTTTCTCATTTTTGAAATCTCCCAAAATAGCAAAAATAATTTCCCCCGGATCGGCGGAATTAAGAAACACGTAATAGTCAATCTCACTCAGAATGATTAATCGAAATTCGAAGTTATGCCTGTCTGCTACAAACCTTACTGGCATTTTGGGTTTCTTTGGGCCAATGTAAATTACAAATTGCTCGACAGGAATCCGATATTTACGATAAATCATCAGGTGATACTCAGCCATCCTAAAAACCATATCCGGCTCATCAGAAAGTTGGATTTCAAGATGTAGAATAAATGTCCTCTGATCTCTGTCTGTAATCTTTTTGAGCACATCTGGCCTACGTTCTTTCGTATGCTGAATCTGGTCCGGTAATTCTTCTGAATGTATAGGATAAATATGAAGCAACTTGGTAATAAATGTCGGGATAATTGCTTCAATATTTTCTTTAAAAATGCGATCAAACTGACCGGATTGTCTCTTTGACATAATGGTTTACAATTACTATAAACATTTAAAAATCAGCAGCATAATCGAGAATCTTATATCGGACGAAATATTCAAAATTCAGTCACTCGTTGGAAGAAAGACTAAATCAATGGTCGACTATTGCTAACCGTTTTATCTTTGCAAAAAAACTGCATTCTACAATGTCCGTAACTATTTCCGCCGCTCAGTATCCAATTACAGAACATGCGTCCTTTTCAGATTGGGCGGCTTATATCGAAAATTGGGTTTCAGAAGCTGTTATAAAAGGATCTCAGCTGGTTGTATTCCCGGAATATGGCTCCATGGAGCTGGTAAGCATCTTTACTCCTGAAATCCGGACAGACATTCGGCGGCAAGTAAAAAAACTGGATTCCCTGAAAGACGATTTTTGTTCAGTTTTTGCAGAGCTCGCTAAAAAGTACAAAACCATTATTGTCGCACCAAGTATACCCGTCATCCATGAAAACCGGAATGTAAACAGGGTGTACGTTTTCTCAGAAAATGGTCTTGTCGGTTATCAGGACAAACTGTTTATGACCCGTTTCGAAAATGAAGAATGGGGAATTGAAAGCGGTGAAAAAACACTCACATTGTTCGAAACTTCATGGGGAAGTTTTGGGATTCAGATATGCTACGACGTCGAATTTGGCATAGGTTCACAGCTACTTAGCAGTGCTGGAGCAACACTCATTATCGTCCCAAGCTGCACTGAAACCATACGTGGAGCAACACGCGTACACATCGGGACCAGGGCGAGAGCTTTGGAAAATCAGGTTTATACAGTCGTTTCTCAGACTGTTGGCAATGCGGAATGGTCGCCTGCGGTGGATATTAATTATGGTTATTCGGCTTTTTACAGTACACCAGACACCGATTTACCGGAAGAGGGTATTGTTTCAACCATGGCTCCTCAGCAGGAAGGCTGGCTAACAACAGAACTTGATTTTTCTAAAATACAGGAAGTGAGAGCTAACGGGCAGGTTTTTAATTTTAAGGACCAACAAAAGATTGAAACCAACTTTACTGATCAGGAAATCAGGGTGATACGAAAAAGTATTTGATGGATGATCTAACCAGAAACGTTGTCCCCCTAATATAATATAGAATCTGTTTCTGTTGGTCTGATTTTATAATGCATTTGATAAAGTAGTTGTACGGCACTTTAAAAAGAACATTATGAACATAGGAAACATAGATATACTGGGCGACCAGGAGGAAACTTTGGGTACGGCAGAAGATCTTACAGAAGAAATTGTTCTGGAGACTCAGATAAGCGAACAACCCGGCAATCGGGTAAGAATCGAATTTGAGACATCTGGTGGTTTTTGCAAAGGATATTACGTGACGAATGAACTCGGTCGTGAAGAATTAACCATGGAACCAGATTCCGTCATTATTCTCACAGGTTTGTTTCCAGCCTACTACGGCACATACATCAAAGCATTAAACAGAGAATGGGTTGAGATTGACTTATCTGAAAAATACGAAGGTGCACCGGAATACAAGATTTATAACCGGATTGTAGAGCCCGGATCGGCACAGTAATATTTTTCGAATGACCAATAAACGAATGAGGCCGGATGAAAATCCGGCCTCGTTTGCATTAATTAGTTATGTTGAAGTGTAACTTGACAGCTCAAAAATAAAGTGCCTTTGTTTCTGCGTAAACCAATGCGAACAGAACAAATGAAAGTATTAAGATTACCAGGTCCCTGAACGATACTGATTTTTTTGAAGCTTCCATGCTAGTATTCAATTTTAATTCCTTTACGCTATGCTTGTATTCGCCGTTGTAAAAGAATGTTTTGGTTTAAAATTCTCAGTTGAGACGTACTAAGTATCCTCGCGTCACAATAGTTCTGCATAAAATTCGAGTCAGACACAGAAAAATTCTATCTTTTTTAACCTAACAAAAACAAACAGGCTCATAATAAATCAGTTATGATTCATTATGAGCCTGTAAAAAAAAGAAAAAAATCTGTTACGCAGCTATTTCTTTCTTTGCAATGATGTAATAAACCGGTATACCCAGCAACACGATGATCAGTCCCGGCCAGGTATATTCGGGTTTATAAATGATTAAGAGTATACAGAAAGCCAGTCCCATCACGATGTAGATAATAGGAAGGAAAGGGTAGCCAAAAGCTTTGTATGGCCTTGGAGCATCTGGACGTTGCTTACGTAGTATAAAAATCCCAACGATTGTAAGCATGTAAAACACCACAACCACAAAGGAAATCATATCGAGCAAATTACCGTATTTTCCGCTCAAAGCCCAGAGTGAAGCAATGACACACTGGATCCAAAGCCCAAATTCCGGAACCGAATTTTTATTCAACTCTCCCACTTTTTTAAAGAATAGACCATCTTTCGCCATTGAATAGTATACTCTGGCACCAGACATGATAAGACCGTTGTTACAGCCAAATGTGGAAATCATGATCATAACGGCTATAATGATGGTTCCGGCTCCGCCGAAAATAACCTGAGAAGCAGTAACACCTACACGGTCTTTGTCAGATGCTGCTATTTCCTGCAAGGACAAAACGCCTGTGTACATCACATTGGTGAGTAAATAAATCACCGTAACGATGATGGTCCCAAGCGCAAGGCTCAAACCAATGTTACGCTGTGGATTTTTGATCTCTCCGGCAATGAAGGTAACGTTGTTCCAGGAATCACTACTAAAAATGGAGCCTACCATAGAAGCGGCAATGGCGCCGAAAGCGGCAATGGTTGTATAGGATTCTATACTCCCGTCAATATTGAGCTTGTGCAAATCCCACATGGTAGCAGAATCCCAGTTCGCTGCCCATACTTCGGGTTTCATAAATAGTAAACCGAAAATGATCAACCCCAGAAGACTTAGTAATTTGGTTAATGTAAAGGTTGTCTGTATCACCTTTCCGCCATTTACTCCTTTTGTGTTAATAAAAGTAAGCAGCACAATGACGACAATAGACAGGAGCTGAGCGGGAGATATCTGAAGAAAACCGAGATCAATCGCCACAATGTCTTCACTGATTGCGGGAACCAGATAGGCTGTAAACTTTGCAAAAGCTACCGCCACGGCGGCAATCGTAGCCGTTTGAATTACGGTAAAAAAGCTCCATCCGTACAGAAAGCTGATCAGCGGATTGTATGCTTCTTTGAGATAAACATACTGCCCTCCCGCTTTTGGGAACATGGCGCTTAGCTCACCGTAACTCAGCGCCGCGGTAAGCGTCATAAAGCCGGTAATAACCCACACAAACATGAGCCAGCCAACACTGCCGGTATTCCTTGTAATATCTGCACTCACAATAAATATCCCCGAACCGATCATACTGCCTGCTACAAGCATGGTGGCATCTACCAGGCCAAGGGATGGTTTAAATGAGGTTGACTCTGCATTACTCTCTGTTGACATATATCGTTTAGGTTTAAAGGCTTGGGACTACATTGAGGTAAGCTACAACATTATTTGAAACTATAAAACTTCCATTTGGTTTTGAAATCCGGGGTTAGTTTCTGTTTGGTTAAAGTGGCTCGCACCATTTCTATCGGCATATTATTTTCTTTCATAATTGCATCATGAAACTGCGTGTACGACATTTTGCCCGAATCAACCATTTCATTTTTCAGACTGAAAATCTGTAAGCCCCCAATGAGGTAAGCAACCTGATAAAGCGGACTGTAATTCCCTTCAAACGAACGTCTCACTTCGCCTTCGGCATTCGCCCTTTCGTGACCTACGCGGTCCACAAGGAAATCGATACATTCCTGTGGTGTCCATTTTCCCAGATGATAATTCAGCGAGAAGATGATACGTGCGCAACGGTGCATACGCCAGAACAACATCCCTATACGTTCCTCAGGAGTTTTGGCAAAACCTTTGTCGTAAAGCAGTAGCTCCCAATACAATGCCCAGCCTTCTGTCCAGAACGGCGTACGGAAATCGCCCCGATAGGATTTGTAACGGCTGTTCATGTAATATTGAAGATGGTGCCCCGGAACAAGTTCGTGATGTACCGTTGATCTTGAAAAGTAAGGATTATTGCCTCTCATACTCATCAGCTTATCTTCATGAGCCATGGTATTGGTTGGGTACGAAATAATAATATCACGACCTCCCAGGAAAAACGGATTCACGAGCTGACGCTCAGGAGTCATCATTTGCATGCCCCAGGTTTCGTCCGCTATTTCAGGATATTCACCCAATTTATTCTTTAAAATGAACTCCTTTGCATCGTTGTAAAGCTTCATGATCAATTCAGGCTGCGTTCCGGCAGGCACATAACTGTTTTTCACCTTTTCCTGTGCTTTTTTCCAGTCATTGCCAAAACCCATTTCCTGCGACGCTTTCAGTAATTCCTTATCACACCATGCAAATTCTTTGTTGGCAAGATCAATCAGTTCGTCAGGTGTGTAGCTGATCATTTCTGTACCCAATTGACGTATCAACTCTTCACGACCAATCGGTACGCCTTTAATGCCGCTTACATCATCTTTTTGGGTCGTATTCAGTTTCCCTTTGCTTTTGATAACCTTCGCAAATGCTACCAAAGTACTATCCAGTGTCTTGTACGGTTTTGGAACCCACCAGGTAAACATCGGATCATATCCATTGTAAAACTCGTAGGTACTTTTCAAACGTGCCTGAATTCCGGTCACAGCTTCTTCTCCACGAAGTGCCAATGGCATATCCAGCGATTCTACCTTTTTTACCGTTTCCACCGAAGCCTTTACTTCTTTAAGTATTTCGTTCAGCTGTCCGGCTATTTTTTCTCCGTCAACAGTTGCTCCCCTGCGACGTCCCTTTTCCAGTGCATATATTTTCTCCGCAAAGGGAATATACTTCTGAATTTGATTGTACTCCTTTTCTTCCTGAGACAAAGTCAAAAGATGATCTTCAATATTTCTTTTTAGTAAAAGATAATCTACCTGACCATAAATGCTCATGGTATTGAAGTCAAGCTTAGCCAGTTTTGCCAGATAATCCTTATCAATTTCATTAAGACGTTTTCTTTGTTCGGGGGAATTTAAATTGTTGGACATCCCTCCAAAACCACGGCTTTGCGGTGCCATTGGAGAATAAAAATACCGCACGGCACGAATATCCTGACTGTACTGTATGATGAGTCCGGTTGCCTCGCTGGACTGTTCGTATAAATTAAATTTACTGGCAGGAGTTTGAGAATGAGCCAGGTTCATCATCACAAACAGTAAAACAAAGGTCGCGAGGCCGCGCATCAGGAATTGACTTCTCATAAGGTTCAGGTAAAGTGGATATAAAGGTTGTCAGGTTAATTCAATTCTTACAATAGAAAATAGCCATATTGCTATAAAAAAACAGTGAGCTGGGTTGCAGCTCACTGGTATCTTTCAGGGTCGTAAAGTTTGATATCCGCAGATAGTGCCGTTCTGTCGGCCAGCTCCGCTACAAGCTTACCTGTTGCCGGTCCAAGGCTGATTCCCATCATCCCATGACCGCCTGCCACGATCAGATTTTTGAGTTTTTTGCTGTATCCCAAATACGGCAATCCATCCGGAGAGCAAGGCCTGAATCCGTACCAGATCTTGTCTTTTGATGGTACCTGCACGTCCAGTTCAGGATAATATTGCGGAATGGAATTCACGATTCCTTCCACACGGTTCATATTGATCTTGTCGTTCAGCGCAGCAAGCTCCATTGTTCCTCCAAAGCGCACCTGCCCGTTCATTGGTGTTACGGCTACCCGCGCTTCTATAAGCAAGGCAGGATGCACGATCGGATGCGAGCTGTTCGGTTCCATAAATGAGTAGCCTTTACCCGGCATCACTGGTATAGATAAGCCAGCCAGCTTCGAAAGCTGCGGAAGCCAGGAGCCCCCTGTCATAATCACAAGGTCTCCGCTGATATTTCCCTGACTTGTTTCCACGGATTTCACTTCGCCATTCTGGATCTGGTACCCGGTCACTTCAGTATTCGTCAGCACTTCTCCCCCATTTGCTTTGATGTATTTCAAAAGCTGGGAAATGAGTGCGTGAGGATATAAATGTGCGTCACAGTGGTAATGAACTGCTCCTTTTACATCCAGTTTTATTCCCGGCTCAATGGCCTGCACCTGCTCAGCAGAAAGCATTTCTACATCGAGACCTAGCTTCTGAGCATCTTTTCCTACATGAATTTCTTCTTCTCCGGCTTTCTCTGTTTTATACAACATCAAAATACCTTTCTTTTCAAGTCCGAAGTCAAATCCTTCTTCTTTGCTGAGATCCTCATAAAGCTGCTTGCTCAACAAGTGATAATCTCTCAGATAAGGAGCAGCTCGTTCAACATTCGCCGGAGTTGCGCTTTTCATAAATTTCAATCCCCAGGAAATCAATGCGAAGTCCAGTGAAGGTTTTACATAAAAAGGACTGCGGCTGTTGAACATCCACTTGATACCTTTCGACACCATTCCCGGTGCAGCCAAAGGAATAAAATGACTTGGAACGATCATCCCCGCATTGCCATGCGAGCAATTGTCCGACAAATCTCCCTTATCGATCAGCGTAACCTGCCACCCGCTTTTCAGCAGGTAATAAGCCGAAGCCAATCCCATAATACCTCCTCCGATAATGACGGACTTTCCTTTATTTGAACTCATTGTATTTAGCTGATAGCTTTTAGCGGTTAGCCATTGGCTTTAAAAAGCCGACAACATTTATCTCTTTGAATTAATGAAATAAGTATTTTCTCTAAAAATAGAGTAGGAATAAAACCTGGAATGTGAGCCAGAAGCGCTAAAAGCCAATTGCTAACAGCCACAGCATTATATTACCTGAAAGCCGTAGGCATACGGATCTTCTTCGTCGTCTATAAAAATATTGTTGTAACCTGTCACAACGGCCCAGCCTTCTATTCCGGGAATGATTGCGGGTTTATCTCCGATAGTAACTTCATCTTCAACAGTTCCGATGAACTTGGAGCCAATGATACTTTCATGAATAAACTGATCACCTTTTTTCAGCTTGCCCTGAGCATGCCATTGCGCCATACGTGCAGATGTCCCGGTACCGCAAGGTGAACGATCAATCGCTTTATCGCCATAAAACACGGCGTTTCTTGCTGTGGATGTAGGATCAATTACAGCACCTGCCCAAAGGAAATGACTCAATCCATTGATATGCTCATTTTCTGGATGAACAAAGGTATATTGCTCATTCATCCTTTTACGGCACACGCGACTCCAACTAATCAGCTGATCGGCTGTGTAATTTTCCAGTCCTTTGAAGTTTTCCTGTGGATCAACAATGGCGTAAAAGTTACCGCCATAAGATACATCCACTGTCAGTGTGCCCAGATCAGGACATTCAACAGTAAGTTTTTCGGCAGCCAAAAAGGATTTGATATTAACCAGTTTAACTGATTTTACCTTTTTGCCTTCTTGTTTGTATTCTACCAAAACAAGTCCTGCGGGTGTTTCCAGACGTAGTTTTCCCGGAACTTTCGGTATAACCAGACCTTCTTCAATGGCAATGGTTACGGTTCCAATGGTTCCGTGCCCGCACATGGGCAAACATCCGCTGGTTTCGATATAAAGCACACCAATATCATTTGCCGGGTCAATCGGCGGATAAAGAATGCTCCCGCTCATCATGTCGTGCCCGCGTGGTTCGAACATGAGTCCTTTTCTTATCCAGTCAAATTCTTTCAGGAAATGCAAGCGCCTTTCCATCATGCTGTTTCCATTGAGCAACGGACCGCCGCCCGCCACAACACGCACGGGGTTCCCACAAGTGTGGGCATCTATACAGAAAAAAGTTTTTCTCATGAGTTAGCTTTCGGCTTTCGGTTGTCAGCTTTCGGCCTTATGCTGCAACGCATTGGCCTTAATCCAATAGTCCTAACCCTACTTTTTATATAAATTTGAACGAAACACAATTAATAGAAAATCAACTCCTCTATTAATTCGCAACAGCTGCTTTTGTCAATTCGTTATTCACAGTCCGCCAAATTCCCAGCGGATTGCTGGTTTTCAATTCTTCCGGTAAGAACTCGTCCGGCCAATTTTGGAAACTCAATGGTCTTACAAATCTTTTGATTGAATCGGAACCTACCGATGTAAACTTAACATTGCTTGACGATGGAAATGGTCCGCCATGGTGCATGGCTTTACAAACTTCAACACCGGTTGGGAAATTATTGAAAATGATACGTCCGCATTTGCTCTGAATGGTTGATACCAATTCCGCATTTGCAGCCAGATCTTCACCCGTTGCAAGCAGTGTTGCAGTTAACTGTCCGTGTAACTTTTCAGTAACGGCAAGCATTTCAGCTTCGTCTTTACACTTCACAATCAGTGCAAAAGGTCCGAATACTTCTTCCTGCAAAGCATCATTGATCAGAAAATCAACACCCAAAGCAGTTGCCACGGTTGGTGCTCCACATCCCTCGGCAGCTTCCGCAACAGCAACAGCCGCTACATCCACACCCGACTGTGAAACCAGTTTTTCTTTATTGCTCACATACGCCTTCGCAATACCAGCGTTGAGCATCGGAGCAGGAATTGCCTTTTCTATTTCTGCCTGGAACGTAGCAATGAATTCATCTAACTCAGGACTTTGTACGCCTATTGCCAAACCAGGATTGGTACAGAACTGCCCAACACCCAAAGTAAGTGAACCTACATATTGTTTGGCCAGCTCCACTGCCGAATCTTTCAGTTTAGCAGGCAATATGAATACCGGGTTCACACTTCCCATTTCAGCATATACCGGAATAGGCTCCGGACGGCTTGCCGCTACATCCATAAGTGCTTTACCACCACGATATGAACCGGTGAATCCAACTGCTTTGATAAGCGGATTGCTTACCAAAAGTTGTGCTTCTTCATTTGTTTCACAAAAAACATGAGAGAATGTTCCCTCAGGAAAGTCGCTTTTGGCAACCGCACTAAGAATGGCATCAGCCATAATCTGTGAAGTTTTCGGATGGCCCGGATGTGCTTTCACGATGACCGAACAACCGGCTGCAATAGCACCCGCAGTATCTCCACCTGCTGTTGAGAAGGCAAAAGGAAAATTACTTGCCCCAAAAACTGTAACAGGTCCAAGTCCTACATTCGTTTTTCTGATGTCAGGCTTTGGTGGTGTACGTTCCGCATTGGCTGTATCAATACTTATGTCCAGCGAATCACCTCTTTCAACTGCATCTGCATAACTTCTCCATTGGAAAATCGTCCTGCCTTTTTCTCCTACAAGACGACCTTCGGGTAAACTGGATTCCTGCTGTGCGGTTGAAATCAATTCAGGACCAAGTGCTTCGATTTCGCTTGCTACGTTGCGCATAAACGCAACCCTTTTGGCCAAACTGATTTTGCTGATGGCAACAAAAGCTTCCTGTGCCTTTTGAACTATGCTTTCTATTCCTTCTTTTGAAACACTCATACTTTTGATTTTTTTAATTAAAATACCTCTAAAATGTAACCTGTCCACATGATACTTAGTTCATGTCGGCGACAGGCTACATTTCGAAATAAATTAATGCGAACTTCTACCTGCTGTTAATTGCAGATTATGCAACAGCGTCAGCAGAAATATTTAGGTAGTCTGACAGCACAGGCTGTTTTGCAATAGCCTCGTCGATGATTGCCAATACGCTCTCTCTTTCTTCACCTTTAAGTACCAAACGCGGAGCTCTTACGTATTCAGACCCGATACCAGCCTGTTTAGCGGCAAGTTTGATGTTCTGAACCAATTTTGGATGAATATCCAGTTCAAGCAAAGGCAGGTACCAGCGGTAAATGCTCAAAGCTTCTTTATATTGTCCTGCTTTTACCAGGTTAAAAATCGCAACAGTTTCTTTCGGGAAAGCATCAACCAATCCACCTACAACACCATCGCAACCCAACATCACTTCTTCCATGATCAGGGTATCCACACCACAGAACACTTTGAAACGGTCGCCGAAACGGTTGAAGATGCGTGTAACATTACTTACATCACGGGTTGATTCTTTGATGGCATGTACATTTGAGATTTTGGCAAGCTCAGCAAACATATCCAATGTCACTTCTATTTTATAATCAACAGGGTTGTTGTAGATCATAATAGACAAAGAAGTACTGTCAGCGATTGTTTTGAAGTATGCAACAGTTTCTTCATCGTCTGCTTTGTAACGCATCGGAGGCAAAACCATTAAACCATCAGCTCCGATTGTTTCTGCTCCTTTTGCAATAGATACTGCCACTGCGGTAGACTGCTCAGCAATACACAAGACGACCGGCATACCAGCAGGAAGAATGTTTTTTGCAGCTTTCACCAATTCGTACTTTTCTTCAATTGTAAGTGTGCTGGCTTCACCAAGAGAACCTGCAACAATTACACCTGAAATTCCAGCCTCAACCTGAGCAAGCAGATTTTTTTCAAACAAATCTAAATCGAGGGTATCCTCAGCTGTGAAAGGAGTTAGCAATGCGGGATACACTCCCTGCCATAGTTCTTTGTTCATATATAAGTTTATTAAGGTATTGTTCCGAACTTTTTATCAAAAGTAGTGGAAGGTTTAACAGGAAACATTTCTGGTATTAATCAATTATATACAGATTTTAACATAAATGATTTTTCAGCTCATTTTAAATACAATTGAGCTCACACAAAGCACTATCCACGACATTATATATGCCGTTTACCATTATTGCAATAAATTATTTGGAAAAACGTTTAATCTACCTTTTCAATAAACACCGCCTGTGCTCTATCGGCTTTTCGGACTTTTTTAAGAAAAGCAATCCAGTTGGCATATTCCGATGCCGGATAGCGGCCACCTTTCAATATGAGCTTTCTGGCACATAGAAGGGTATTTTTCGTATAAACTGCACTACTTTCCATCGAACCAAATATGGATGTAATCGTTGCAGACGGCATCGTACTTTCGGGCTTGAATCCATCAGGGATGATATACGACACTGAGTCAAGATCGGTAAAGTCATAGTCAGCAGGAGGCAAATAGAAGTCCGTGGTCCGTTCGGTTATTCCGGGCAATTCATAGTATGTGCTCAGGATATTGGGTTTAATAAACAACCTTGTCCCGCTCTTCGTAGCGCAGTTGCGAACTTTAATACTCAGCTTTTCTATTACCGAAGGTTCCGCACCGTTTCCATCCGAAAGTTCAAAACGTTCGAGATCAAGACTGGGCAGATTGATCTGATTTACCAGCCATTTCTTCTGTTCATCTTTATTTCCACTGTGCATGATGGACTTTCTTGATTCCTGCCTCAAACCCGTGTAGGAAGTCTGTACACTCAGTTGCCCGTCGCCATTTGCATCCAGTTTAATATCCGTTCTGCGCGTTCGCACATTATGATGTTCTTTGTAGTCAGGCGTCATTACCAATTTTCCTCCTTCCGGCATCACGATCAGCGCAGGGCGCCCTCCGGTAAATGTCCCCATAAAATTAGCGGGAGTGGTTTGGCTGGTGCATTCCAGCCAGATCGTATCTTTTGCCGCAATGGCACAAGCAATTACATGATTAAACTGACTTGAAGGAAAATCCGCCTTGATCCTCGCCTCTTCTCCCGCCCTAATCAGGGCTGCATAACAGGTGACACCTGCATACCGGAGCGCGGCCAAAGTCAGGTTTGTAAGGCCTTTGCAATCGCCGTACCCTTTATTGGCGACAGCGGTAGCATCAATGGTTTGCCAGCCGCCTATTCCAAGCTGGATACTCACGTAGCGCGACCTCGCCTGCATCCATTTATATATCAACAAAATCTTCTCCCGATCAGACTTTGCATTACTTACAAGATTCTTAATTTCTGCCTGCGTTGAAGCTGGCAGTACATCCCGTCCTGCATTCAGCGTGTAATAGAATTTACTAAGATCCTGCCATGAATTAAAATTGCCCTTATATTCCTGCAATTCCAATTCCGCAGGAGCCGTCAGCACCATTGGCGAGGCTTCCATTACCGGCAAAGGATAAGAATCTCTTCTGTTGCCAGCCGGACGGTTTTCCAGTTTCCATAGATACAAATCGGCACCATCTTTATCCTTGGATTTTCCGGCAGCCGCAGCGCCATTGTATTCCTTATATCTGAAATTAAAACCTGCCGGAGTTTTTATTAGGTAAACAGCACTCTCAACAGCGGTTTCGGTATCTGATGCGGGCATCCATCTTGGATAAAACATCATGTTACGATTTCGGGACTCGTAGCTGTATTCAATGGTGTAGGGGTAAGCGTATGCTTTCTTCCCAAAACCCGCCACCTTGATCCGTGCATCGGTTATATCATCTCCTGCAATGCCATATCCGTAATCCTCAATGTCCGCATTCCGTAACTTTTTCACCAGCTTGCCTGTTGCATCGTATAAGTTTCCGCTGATGTCGGCTATTTTTGTGAATTTATCGTACTGAACATACAGCTGTGCATGCTCATCTTCACCTTGCTCATTCAGAATAGTAACTACTGTTCTCTCCCTTCTTTTCGCCTCGGATTTCGACAGTATTTCCCAGCTCGTTTCACTAATGCGCACCACGGCATTAGCCTGATCGCTTAACGAAAGATTGATTTTGGCAACATTAAAATCTTCTTGCGCAAAAGCTGAAACACCAGTTGTTAAACTGAATATTAATGCAAGAAACCGCATCATTTTTATTTGACAAATTTTCATAATCAGGAAGTACTATCAGTTTGTTTTCTTTCTGATTACCAAGGGTTTTGAGTGACGCTGCACAACCCTCTCAAAAAATTCCTTGACATCATGATATTCCTCCGCCGAAAAGTTGGTTTTGGTCAGGGTTACATTGCTGTTTACAGTGATCATATTGCCGTTCTGCTGTACCATGTAGGCAAATCGCCCTGCTTTTGCAACAAGTGATACAATTTCCGGTGTCGGAGTTTCTTCCAGTGCATATCCCTCAGGCAATTTAAAATTGGCGACGTAACTATGCGAGAGACCGCTGTTGAAATTAAGTGGATAGATCCTTTCCTTAGATTTTAAAGGATTGGAACCCCATCGCCCTGCCATAACCGGATTTAAATAAAACCCGCCTTCTTGCAAATTGTCATCTTCAAGCTCAAAATCACACTTCACATTCACCGTCCCTTTCAGGTCGTCGTTCTTGTTTTTTATAACCAGGTTTTTGATCTGCCATTCCTGAAGATAGCCCTTCAGATCATCCTGATATTGACTTTCAGGGATGTCATTATATTCTGTGCGCCAGTTAAGTGCCTCGTAACCTCCATAAGAAATGCTATACGTGCCTTTCACAAGTCCTTCATCCAGATCAATTTCAGCATTGATCATTTCCAGCTTACTCTTGATGTCTTTGGATACAAGCTCTATAAATTTCCCGTCACCTTTTTTAGGAAGCAATCTTCCCCACCCATTCAGCACCTGTTCCGGAAGCATTCCCGGTTTGGCATAAGACTGTGTCGCGTCAAGAAAATATTCATTTTCCCCCATTTTAACATGACCGATTACATAATCGAAATTTTCCAGCATTGGAATTTCCTGTATTAACCTGCCGTGTGACCTGGTGCTTAGAACAACCGGATTGCAATCCAAATCCAGTTCTCTAAGCAGCGTAATCAAAGAAAGGTTGATATCACTGGCATTTCCTTTTTTGTTGTCATAAGCTCTCCTGACGCCTTCTTTTGAACCTACACCATTATAGCCGTCCCACTTCATGTACTTCTGTATATACACATAAGCCATATTCATTTTCTCTTCCGGCGACTTCGCAGTGGTATTGATTTTATCTCTGATCTCTTTCAAATAGGAGGACTTACGTAATTCACCTCCAAACCAGGTTGCCTGGTCAAGCGTTCTGTCAACCTGATCCCAGGTTTGTGAAAAGCGGCGGGTACCCTGCCCTGGTACTGCAATACTCGCCAGCTCAAACCTGATTAGCGACAAATAATCCATTTCCGTGGTGATAAATGGTTCATTCAGGAAAGCAGGGGCATCTTTAACCACAAACCGATACGACAAACCCTGACCATTGTATTGCGAAAAACCAACATCTACGTTTATCTGCTCCTGCTTATTAATATGCAGCGGCAGATAACCTCCCATGGTCATTTTGTATTCCAAAAAGTAAGGAATGGTGATTCGATATTCACTCCATTTATATGGAACATCACCTTGGAAACGCCATGTATTCGGCTCAGTACGCAAACTTAACGGCGTACTTCGGGTGTAGGAATATTCGATTACGGATCCCTTCTTAACATTGGGGAGGTTAAACTTGGTTGTGCGGTATTCGTCTGAAAATTTTTCATTCTTGATGGATTTCTTGTCAAGCTCGCTCGTAACAATCTGATTATTATCCAGATTGTAGGTATATCCTTTCAAATTATAAATCTGTTCTTCTTTCACACGAACCGATCCATCATAATAAGTTAACGCCACAGAAGCTCTGCTAAGCGCCGATTCTTTCAGAATTTTAATCCTTACCCAGCTGTCCATCAACATCACAATACCCTTGTTTTCGTCATAGGAAAAACGCAGGTTACCGTAGTCATACAACACCACTGCTTCGGCAGTGCTATCTGCTGAATAAAAGGCAGTTTCGAGTGATTCCCGGTCTATATATCCGAGTTTTGGTTTGAAATCCTGCTGTGCAAATCCATTGGAAAAACCGAAGAGAAGAAAAGAGACAAACAAAATCTCCCAGCGACGGCGATGCCGCCTGAACTTTGTTAAAGGGTAAATCATTACACTAATTATGAAGGGTGAATTCACTGCATGATCGCAGTTTTAATTCGAATTTCAAAGGATAATTATCAACAATTAGAGAATTAATTTGATCGTGAAGAGGGCTTCAGTAAAAACGGATTAAAATTTCTAATTTTGACACGAATTAAAAAAGGCTTTGTTGAGTCTGTAATATTCCTGAAACCCATTAATTAAAACATTACATTTCTTTTATGTCAACTTCTCAAAATGAAAACCCGCTCCGTGTTCTTGTTGTCGGCTGCGGTAACATGGGAGCATCCCACGCATTTGCTTATCAACTGATTGACGGCTTTGAAATTTGCGGAATCGTTTCTACCGGAAAAAGCAAAGAAATATTAAACGAAAAGCTAGGCGGCGGATATAGCCTATTCAGCGATTACGAAGCTGCATTGAAAGAAACCAGGCCTGATGCGGTCTGTATTTCCACGTATCCGGATACCCATGAAGATTTTGCAATACTTGCTTTACAGCACGGAGCACACGTGTTTATAGAAAAACCACTGGCAGCAACTGTTGAGGGAGCCAAAAAGGTGGTAGCTGCGGCTAAGGCAGCGGGCAAGCAGGTTGTGGTAGGTTACATTTTACGCCACCATCCATCCTGGGAACGCTTTGTGACCGAAGCCCAACAGCTCGGCAAGCCACTCGTTATGCGCATGAACCTGAACCAGCAAAGCCATGGCTACATGTGGGGAGTACATCGCAACCTGATGAAAAGCCTGAGCCCGATTGTGGACTGCGGTGTGCATTATATCGATGTAATGTGCCAGATGACGCGTTCCAAACCGCTTCGGGTAAATGCTATCGGCGCCCGGCTGACAAATGATATTCCTGATGGAAATTACAATTACGGGCAACTTCAGATATGGTTTAAAGACGGGTCGGTTGGTTGGTACGAAGCTGGCTGGGGACCGATGATCAGTGAGACCGCATTTTTTGTAAAAGACGTTATCGGGCCAAAAGGATCGGTTTCTATTGTGGCAAAAGATGCCGGTGCCGCTGGTAAATCGTCATCTGTGGAAGCGCACACCAAAACGGAATCTATTCGTGTGCATCATGCAGAACTGAACGATAAGGATGAATTTGTTCATCAAGACACCTGGATCAATTTGGAAGACGAACCGGATCACCAGGAATTGTGCAACCGCGAGCAGCGTTTCTTCCTGACCGCAATTTTGGAGAATACTGATCTGACTGATCACCTGCAGGACGCCGTTACGAGTCTTCAGATTGCATTTGCCTGTGACGAATCCGTACGCACCGGCAGAACCGTCGATTTGGTTTAAGAATAATTAACCTTCAATAAGAAATCCTCTCAGATTAGCGTTTGAGGGGATTTTTTATTGAAAAATCCCATTTTGTAACCTATTTATCGTTACCCCTACTCCACTTGTAACCGTTTTGTATTTTTTCAAACGTTTGCATTGCATTTTGACAGATTAATATTTAATTTTTATTATAAAATTCGCTTAATTTAATATAATATTGCCACTAAATACCATCGGGTGATTATTAGCTTCACCTGTTATTCTGACTCCACAAATTATATTCATGTATTACTAATTAAATAACTAGTAAAATTTAGTCATTACCACTAAAAGGTTTTAGCTAAATTCAAATTGTGTTTTTACAAGTTTTAATATAATGATTATTCACCATAACCAATGACTATGAATTAAACAATCCGACCCACCATGTACTTTATTGTGCTATCGTCGTACGTTTAGCCAAATTACTAAATACCTAACATACCTTTTTATAATGAAAAAAAACACTACCTCACCAGGTATGGTCCGACGCGGGAACATACTTTCGAAGTGCGTGCCATTTGTTCTGGCACTTGCGTGTGCTACCAACGCCGAAGCAAGGCTTCTAAATTCCAATACGAACCTTACATTAAAAACCAGTATAGCTGTTGACAGATCCATTAAAGGAAGAGTGACAGACAAAAGCACTGGCGAAGGTTTACCAGGCGTTAACGTAGTTGTAAAAGGAACCAGCACGGGAACTTCAACTGACGCTAGCGGTAATTACACCATATCAGTCGCGGAAACTGGCTCGACACTCGTATTCAGCTTTGTAGGCTACGTGAGCCAGGAAGTCGCAGTCGGCAGCCAAAGCGTTGTTGATCTTGCTATAGAATCCGACTCCAAAGCACTTAGTGAAGTGGTTGTTATCGGATATGGTACTGCTAAAAAATCTGACTTAACAGGTTCTGTGGGTTCAGTAAAAGAAGCAGAACTAAGAGAGCGCCCGGTACCTTCACTAAACCAGGCTTTGCAGGGAAAAGTATCCGGGGTACAGGTAAACGTAAACTCAGGTCGCCCGGGAGGACGTTCAAATGTACGTATCCGTGGATTTAGTTCTATCAACTCGTCTAACAACCCATTGTATGTGGTGGATGGTGTGATGCTTCCGCAGGGTAACCAAAACCAGTCGAGTCAGGCCATTGATTTCATTAACCCCAACGATATCGTATCTGTTGAAGTTTTGAAAGATGCCTCTTCCACAGCCATTTATGGAGCTCGTGGTGCAAACGGGGTAATCATGATCACTACCAGAAGAGGGAAGTCTGGTGATGGAATTATTACCTATAACCTGGATCTGAGCGTACCGACAGCGGGACCGAAGCGAGCCAAAGTACTGAATGCACAGCAGTACCTGGACGTAGAAGATCTTTCTTACAAAAACATGCAGAAGTACGATCCGGCAGGATGGGCTGAAGGCAAGTACACCAGTCATAATCCACAGATACGCCGTCAACAATTACAGGACAAATATCCGGAAATCTTTACTGTTACCACGAATCCGGACGGCACCAAAAAATTTGCGCCTAATTACGATACAGACTGGTTCAAAGAAGCTACTCAAAACCGAGTATCTCAAAACCACCAGTTAGGTTTTAGTGGTGGTAACAACAAAACAACTTACTCCCTATCTCTCGGTTACCGCGACGACCAGGGTTTGATCAAAACTTCTTATCTGAAGCGCTATTCTTCTCGTTTCAGCATTGATGATCAGGTAAAAAAATGGTTAAGAATCGGTGGAACACTTAGCTACAATAACCAGGCTGAAAACCTTGTCGACATCAATGATGCTGTTCCTCGTCAGATGGTTGAAGATTTTCCTTTCCTACCTGTAAAATACAAAGACGGCGTTTACGCAAACAACCGTGACTACCCGGGTGCAGAAGGAGCTATGAGCTCTGTTCACCGTCTGATGGGTCGCAAGTTTAATCTGAACACCCAAACTACTTTAGGAAGTTTATACGGAAATGTAACTTTGGCAAAAGGTCTTGAATTCCGCTCAGTTTTGGGTATTAATGTAATTAACCAGGAGGCTAATCAGTCTCAAACGCGCTCTCTAACTCCTGGTGAATTAGGAACTGCCAGAAAAGAAAACAGAAAAGAGACCTTCTGGTCATGGGAAAATTATTTGACTTATAACAAAACAGTTGGCATTCATTCTTTTAACGCGCTTGCGGGTATTTCATGGCAGGAAACCAACGTTACTACCTCCGGTGTTGGATCTCAGAATTTTGCAACAGATTATTTTAGCTTCGATAACCTCGGTGCAGGAGCAACACTTCCTTCATCCGACCCATATGTATCGGGAGCATCACGATTTGCATTTAACTCTTACTTTGGACGTCTGAACTATACATTACTTGAAAAATACCTTTTCACAGTAACTGGTCGTGCAGATGGTTCGTCTAAATTCGGACGGGATCACAAATTTGCATTTTTCCCATCTGCGGCTTTTGCATGGAAGGTATCAGACGAAGAATTCCTTAAAAACAACGCACTTATTTCAAGTCTTAAGTTGCGTACAAGTTTCGGGGTAACCGGTAACTCTGAAATTCCTCCATATTCTTCTTTACCCCTCTTGAGTTCTACTTATGCAAGTGTATTCAATGAGACAAGAGTAAGTGGAACAGGTATCAGCGTTTTGCCAAACCCGGATTTGAGATGGGAGAAAACCGCTCAAACAGATGCCGGTTTGGAAATCAGCTTTCTGAAAGGAAAAATCAATCTGGAAGTTGACTACTATTACAGAAAAACCACAGACATGCTTCTGGATGCACCGGTACCTCGTACAAGTGGTTATGCTACGATCCGTAAGAACGTTGGTTCTATGCAAAATAAAGGATTTGAATTTGGCTTGAATACAGTGAATATTGAAAATGCTAATTTCTCATGGAATACCAGTTTCAATATTTCATTTAACCGTAACAAAGTATTGTCTCTTGCTACACCTTCAGATATTTTCGGAGTGGGTGGTCCTTCTATTACCAACCAAACAAGTATCATTCGTATCGGCGAACCCGTTGGTGCATTCTGGGGACTTACACGTCTTGGAACATGGTCAGAAGCTGAAAGAGACGAAGCTGCTAAATTTACCAGCTACCGTGGTAACCTGAAAATGCTTCCTGGTGATATCAAATACAAAGATGTTAACGGCGATGGAGCGATCACAGATGCTGACCGCAGCATTATCGGAAATGGTAGCCCTAAAGGATGGGGAACATTGGCGAACACAATACGTTACGGAAACTTCGACCTTACATTTGATGTGCAGTTCTCGTACGGAAATGACCTGATGGACATGAACCTTCATGCTAGTGAAGACCGTGTATCTCTTGCCAACAGCTATGCTACAGTGTTGGGAGCCTGGACACCAACCAACCAAGACTCACAAATAGCGGAACTACGTGATACCAAAGCAGGATATGTAACTAACGTGGATACACGCTGGATCTTCGACGGCTCATTCCTCCGTGGACGTAACTTACTTTTGGGATACTCGTTCCCGTCTGAGCTAGCAAGCAAGCTTAAAATGAGCAAGTTGAGAGTGTATGTTTCGGCTCAAAACTTCTTCTTGATCAGCAAGTATCCTCATGGCGATCCTGAGCAGACACCTATTCGTGGTAATTTTAACACGGAAAACGTATTCTCTCAAGGTATGATCTGGCACGGATACCCACGACCAACTACTTATACTGCTGGTTTACAGGTAGCATTCTAAAGATCAGAGTCTTCGTAACATTAAATGACATTGAACATGAAACTATTTAATATAAAAAATCTTACAAAAGTCTTGTTATGTGGGGCCGTTCTTCTTGGTCCTTCCAGTTGCAGCGACTTTCTTGATGAAAGAAACCCATCTGCTTTACAACCAGATGACTTCTTTACACTTCCCGATCATGCACAATCTGTTGTAAATGCAACCTACGCTGGTCTGCGATTCTATGGAGAGGGAGCAGGTATCTTTTCAGCTAACTGGCAATTGCTGGAAGCGGTAACAGGTACAGCAACTACCCAAACAGGTCAAAACTCGGACTTAAACAACCTGTATTCGCTGACTTACGACGGAAATACAGGCCACGTCAACAACTGGTGGAACGGTTTGTATCGCATCATTGCCAATGCCAACCTTGGTATTGAAAAAATACCTGGTATTACCTTCCCGGCCGCTGATGAAGCAGTGAAGACAAGACTATTGGGTGAGGCTCGATTCCTTAGAGCCTGGTCGTATTTTTATGTTGTGCGTATGTGGGGAGATGCTCCGCTGATTACCAAGCCTCAGACTACCGAGTCACCAGACTTTAGTCCAAGCAGAGCGCCACAGGAGGAAATTTACAAGCTAATTATTGAGGATCTTCTCGCAGCAGAAGCAGCAGGATTACCTGCAACTGCTACTACCGGAAGAGCTACGCAAATGGCAGTAAAATCATTATTGGCAAAAGTGTATCTTACAATGGCTGGTTTCCCGCTAAGCAAAGGGGCATCGCATTATAAGCTTGCAGCAGATAAAGCACTGGAAGTAATCACCTATGCAAAAGCGAATTCAACTACACTGAACCTCTTCCCTACTTACAAAGAGTTACATCAGGAAACTTTGAAAAATCGCGTTGAGCATATATTCCAGATCCAGTACAACAGTACCGTAGCTCAGTTTCCTTTAAACGACTTCTTTCCGAACTTTCAGCCTGTAACTTATTCAGGTCCTAGCGGAACCGGAAGTACTGTCCCAACCACATCTTTCTACAACACGTACGATGATAAGGATCTGCGTAAGAAAAATCAGGAAGGATGGTTCTACACTTCGTATTACACGAATGGTACAGGTGCAGAATTTCAATTGGGAGGGCCTTTTGTATTCAAATACTTCAACATTGCAGCATTAGGCGGACCTGGCGTTACACCAACTAGGTTGAACAACCTGAATGTTAACCTGATCCGTTATGCAGAAGTTCTGTTGATATATGCAGAAGCACAAAACGAGGTTGGTGCTATCACTCAGGAAGCTTATGATTCATTCAAACGCATCCGTGACCGTGCACAGCTTACAACACCTGCGATGGGAACTTATACACAGGCAACGTTCCGTGAAGCAGTTTGGAAAGAACGCTGGCATGAATTCGCTTACGAAGGTATAACCTGGTTTGACATGGTTCGTTTGAGAAAAGTGTTCAACGAAAAAACCAAAGGTTTTGATAATTTCGTAGGACACCTTAACCTGAACGTTGGATCTGGTGTTGAGTTAAAAACAAAACATCTATTATTCCCGCTAGGTATCCAGGAAATGAGAAACAATCCTAACCTTAAACCTCAGAACCCGGAATATCCGCAATAAGGAAAATCTGAAATAATGAAAGGGTCAATCCACGCATCTTCGGATGAAGGATTGACCCTTTTTTCTTTTATTCCCATAGTTTTCTTTTAACTTCAAGTATAAAGCGAATAACAATCAGGGAACTAATATGTCGGTAAACATTTGGGAAAATTACAAAACTAAGACACTTTCAAAACCTTTCCTCAATTGGTTTACCACAATCTTGCTAACCTGTTTCGCTGGTTTCTTCAATATCATTTATGCCCAAATTGAAATTACCAGCCCGGTTAATAACCAGGTGATGCAGCGCGATACATTAGGTTTTGCAAGAATTCAGATAACAGCATACAGCTACTTCCCATACCAAAGAATCGAAGCTAAACTCACCGCTCTGCCCGGCAATCCACATACCCAGGTAACGACCAACTTCGATATAGACCAGCTTTCTGAGGGTTTTCTGCATACTACGATACGGGCGGAAAGTGGCTGGTACAAGTTGACTTTAACGGGATTTTCACCTAACGGATTTATTGATTCCACCATAGTTCCCAGAGTTGGAGTTGGAGAAGTATTTCTGATCGCCGGTAATTCCAATGCAATGGGACTACCCGATCTTGGAGCAAAGAGTGCAACGGATAACGTTATCACTTTCAACGGGACAAATAAAATTCTTAATAAGGAAAACATCACGGTTGCGCCGGATTTACCTATGCCCGCTCCAAAGTTCAGCACGATTGAAGCTAAAAGTTCTCTATTTCCAACGGGCGAAACTTCGTGGTATTGGGGCGAATTGGGAGATATGCTTTCTAAAAAACTTAACGTCCCGATTCTGTTTTTAAATGCGGCCTGGGCAGCGGCAAACTCGGAGAATTACCGAGACGGTGCCATGGGAAAAGATGCTTACAATCTCTATGTTGGAAAAAACTGGCCAAACCGACAGCCTTACAGCAACATCAAAAACACACTTCGCTACTACAATTCATGGCTGGGAATAAGGGCTGTATTCTGGGCTCATGGCGAAAATGATGCGCAACATGGTTTTACCGAGGAAGCGTATTTCAACAATATCAAAACACTCATAGACAACAGTCGCCGTGACGCGGGTTACCTATCACCATGGATACTTGCCAGGAGTTCGGCCGGAGAAGTATATCCAAGACCTTATCAGCCCGTCATCGATGCGCAAAACCGGCTTTTTGCAATAAAAAATTACCAAGCCTACCTGGGACCAAATCTGGATTCGGTTCAGATACCACGCCCAAAACATGGCCATTTTGAAAATATCAATGGCGGTTTACAAGGTCTCACAATGGCAGCCACCGCCTGGAATCGTACCCTGACTGATTCTTTTCTAAAAAAATCAGTACCTGTCCAGCCAAAATATGTGATTCATACAGGCGTGACACCTTCGGAACTGAAACCGGGGAGTTCTTTCCTTTTGCCTTACACCGTTGCCGGAAGTGCTCTCACTTCGATTCCTGTACATGCAGAACTGCTCAATGATGCCGGGGAATTTGTTGATACAGTTGGTGTAGGAAATAAAACTCCGTTAACCATTACACTGCCGCAAAACCTAAAATCCGGCAAGTACAGGCTACGGGTAACGGGTTCGATGCCGATCATGCCGGGTAGTGTTTCCACAGCCATTTACGTCAATGAAGCTACGGCACACAACCAATATTTAAATCGTCTGGAAGCGCGTAAAGAAGGTCAGTTGATTCATATTTCCTGGTTGGTGAGTGCCAATCCTGACCTGAGAAAAATGGTTCTTCAAAAAACAACGAATGGGGAAAACTACATGGATGTCAGCAGCATTGAAGCTATGGACAATGAAGCCAATTCCCGTATTTATTCCTATGCGGATCAAAACAGTGGTGAAGGCAGCATTTTTTATCGGGTGATTTTGGAATTTTCAAATGGAGAAATACGCTTCTCTCCCATCGCGACGGTGTTTCAGAATGGTGCACCTCCTCATTTTCTGGTATTTCCCAACCCGGTAACAAGTCAACAATTCCATTTAAGATCTGATACGGAAAATCAGATTTTGGAATGCAGATTATATGACATTTCAGGAAAGGAACATAGACTCACAACCAATGACCGCGAAATGGCAGGAACAATTACAGCAAGACCAATTTCTCATTTACCTGCGGGTAACTACATACTCCGTATCACTTCCGATTTAGGCACCAGCTCTCAAATCATTTTATTCAGATAAAAAAAAGCAGACACCGATGTGCCTGCTCCCATTGTATATGCAAGATGAACCTTATTAACCTTCAAATAAATTACCTAACTTTCCAATCACTGATCCACTTTCTTTTCCGGCATTACCACCTCCAAGCGAAAGGCGTTGAATCAATTTAGAAATCGGCATCGACTGTATCCAGCAGCGACCTGTACCTCTCAAAGTAGCTAAAAACATTCCTTCTCCACCAAACACCATTGATTTCAGACCACCTGAGCGTTGTATATCAAAACTCAATGATTGCTCGAATGCAACTACGCAGCCGGTATCTACTCGCAAGGTTTCATTATTTAACTGACGCTCCATCACCACACCGCCGGCATGTACAAATGCCATACCGTCTCCCTTCAATTTCTGCAATATGAATCCTTCTCCCCCAAATAGACCAGAACCGAAACGCTGGTTAAAGTGGATTTTCATACTGGTTCCCATAGCAGCACAAAGAAATCCGTCTTTTTGAACGATCAACTCGTTGCTATAAATCTTAGAAAGATCAATTGGCATAATCGTACCCGGATAGGGCGCCGAAAATGCAACCTTTCTCTTTCCTACACCCCTGTTGGTAAAATGCGTCATAAACAGAGATTCGCCTGTGAGAACACGTGTACCTGCCTGAAAAATTTTGCCCATAATGCTCTGATTCGCTTCCGAGCCATCACCCATTTTGGTCTCAAACTGAATACCGTCTTCCATAAAAAGCATAGCACCAGCCTCCGCAATTACTGTTTCGTTAGGATCAAGTTCAATTTCAACGACCTGGATATCGTCGCCGATGATTTTGTAGTCAATTTCGTGTGAGAACATGTTTCAAAAATTAAGGTTTATGGGCCAATGGCAAGGAGCAGGGAGTTAAGGCAAAATGCCCCCTGCCCTACACTCCTATTCTTCTTCGTCAGATTTCTTCTTAGACTTACGGGTTTTTCTTCCCGGAATATCTTCGCGGTCACGCAGCTTTTTATCGTCTACATTTTTATTCAAAAACTCATTGATGCGATCCATATCAAAAGTGGTAGAAATCTCACCAAATGAATTGATCTGAATATCAAACCCTTCCAGATCTTTGTGTACCCGCGGCTTTTCGTTAGCGGGCTTAGCCGCATCGGCTTGCTTTTTCTTCGCCATATTTATTAGCTTTCGGCTGTCAGCTTTCGGCTATTGGCCTATGGCATCCTGCCTATGAAAAATGTATTAATGTAAGAATCTGTTGCTATCTCATCCAATGCCAAACGAAATTACCGGAGGCACTTTATATTGACAAATCAAATTGATCGAACGGTATTATTGAAACTATGCCAGGCGAATTTGGGCAGGTAAACGGTCGAGCGAGTTACTCAGTCTGTTTATTACTTCTTCCCTTCCCAATATCTCCATAATGACCATCAGGTCTGGTCCGGCTCCGGCTCCGGTAACTGCCAGCCTCAACGCCTGCATGATTTTACCCATCTTAATGCCCTGCGCCTCCATATTCGCTGAAAGTGCGGCTTTGATCTGATCTGCTACAAAATCTCCTTCAAAAGCTTCCAGAGCGTCCTTGAAACCAGTAATGGCGTTCACAGCTTCCTCATTCCATTTTTTTATCACCACATCCTGATCGTATACCTCAGGTGCATTGAACAGGAATACCGATTCATCTGCAATCTCCTTCACAAAATGTACCCGATCTTTCAGCAAATGAACGATCTGAGCTACCTGCTCGTCGGTAACGGCAATTCCTTTTGCAGCGAAAAATGGTTTAACCTGCTCTACAATTGAGGCATCATCCTGCAATTTGAGATATTGCTGATTGAACCAGTTTGCTTTTTGAATATCAAATCTGGCACCTGCTTTGTGTACACGCTCAAAACTGAAAGCCTGAATAAGCTGATCCATATCGAACATTTCCTGCTCAGTTCCGGCGTTCCAGCCAAGCAGTGCCAAAAAGTTAGCCGTTGCCTCGGGAGAATATCCTTCTTCTCTAAAACCCTTTGCTTTATCGCCTGTGTTTGGATCTGTCCATTCAAGCGGGAATATCGGAAATCCACCCAAATCCGCATCTCTTTTGGACAGTTTACCGTTTCCATCAGGCTTCAATAACAGGGGAAGATGCGCAAACTGGGGCATGGTACTTTCCCATCCGAGGTAACGATACAGCAATACGTGCAACGGTGCCGATGGCAACCATTCTTCGCCACGTATCACGTGCGTAATGCCCATCAGATGGTCGTCTACAATATTCGCCAAATGGTAAGTTGGCATACCATCCGATTTCAACAATACCTTGTCGTCAATCTGTGAGGAATGAACCACCACCCACCCACGGATCAGGTCATTAAAACGAATATCTTCCTTGGGCATGATCTTCATGCGGATCACATACGGCTCTCCGCTATCAAGACGTGCCTGTGTTTCTTCTGCCGACAACGTCAGTGAATTTTTCATTTCCTGACGTGTGATCGCATTGTATTGCACAGCAGCAACCTTGGCTTCTTCAAGGCGTTTGCGCATTACATCAAGGTCTTCGGCTGTATCGAAGGCATAGTAAGCCTTTCCTTCCTTAACCAATCTTTCTGCATATTCGCGGTACATTTCCTTGCGTTCGGACTGACGGTAGGGAGCATGCGGCCCACCTGTTTGCGGTCCTTCATCTATTGCAATTCCCAGCCATTCCAATGCTTCAAGAATATATGCTTCTGCACCAGGCACATATCTGTTCTGATCGGTATCTTCAATCCGAAGCAACATTTGACCACCTTGCTGGCGGGCAAACAAATAATTATATAGAGCCGTACGGACACCTCCTGCATGAAGGGGGCCTGTTGGACTAGGGGCAAATCGTACCCTAACTGGTAACTTGTTCATTATTTTAACATTAACTTTTGAAATTTTGTCAGGGGTTATGAGGAAATCGTCACTTTTGGTCAGGAGTTGTCATTCGCTATTGGAACTATACTTGATTACTTCCTGACTATTCCTGTCCACACCTGACTACTCGTGACCATTTACTGATCACACCATCCTCTACTCCACTGCAATAACTGAGATTTCAACATTTACGTCTTTGGGAAGACGGGCTACCTGAACGGTTTCACGTGCGGGAGGTTCACTTTTGAAGAAGCTGCCGTAAATTTCATTTACTGCGGCAAAGTCATTCATGTCTTTCAGAAAGATGCTTGACTTTACAACGTTACCGAAACCGAATCCGGCAGCGCCAAGAATGTGTCCGATGTTTTGCATGACAACTCCCGCTTCTGCTTTGATATCACCCGATTGCGCAAGTTCAGCTGCAATTTGGCCGGATACATAAAGTGTTCCGTTAACTTTTACAGCCTGGCTGTATGGCCCGATTGGAGCAGGCGCTTTATCTGAAAATATGATCTCTTTTGCCATTGAAATAAATGATGAATGAGAGGATGACTGCTTGCTGGATAAATCCTGAACAACCAGACGTCTCTGCAAGTGATTTAATCCTGCAAAAGTATCAAAAAAATACGGTATGAGGGCTTCCTTATTGCACTTCAAATAGTGCTTTTAATTCAGTAGCTTCCGAAGGATTCATACGTCCGGCAAGTACGAGCCTGAGTTGGCGGCGGCGTAATGCACTAATGAACAACTCCTTTTCTTCCTCGGTCTCGGCATCTAATGGCGGCACTTCGATGGGTCGGCCATTTTGATCAACGGCAACGAAAGTATAAAACGCACGATTGGTACTTATTCTTTGTCCTGCGGGAATGTCTTCGGCCCACACTTCCAGAAAAACTTCCATGGAAGAATTGAACGAACGCGTTACTTTGGCTTTCATGGTTACAATATTTCCTAAACGGATCGGCTCGGTGAAAGAAACGTTGTCCACGGATGCCGTTACAACAATACGGTTGGAATGTCTTTGTGCGGAAATGGCGGCACAAATATCCATCCAGTGAAGCAAGCGGCCTCCCATTAAGTTATTAAGCGTATTGGTATCGTTGGGAAGAACCATTTCAGTCATGATGACCTCTGATTCATGCGGTTTTTTAGACTTTAACATAATGCTTTAATAATGCTGATCAGAACTTTGGGCAGCGTGTTTTCTTTCTTTCTCTTGCCTGCATTCTGTTCCCAATTAAATAGGTTGCACGAAATTGCAGGAACAGATACATATCGCTGATCTTGGTAGTGCCTCTGTGCCATCCCGGCTCTTGCTTCGTCAATCCGGGTACCTCCCAGGTCCGGTCTGATAGCTGTCGGGCCTGTTCACTCGGAAGTTTATCAAACTCAGGAAAGACCCCGCTCACGTCATCCAGATAGTCGGAAGTAGAATAGGTATTGTTCAGTTCCAATCCTAAACTCAGGCGATCAAATGCCTGAACCGAAACACCTATTCCTCCTGTGATGACAAGCGGCACTCTGTTGTATTTCACTCCCCCTGTTTGGTACTGAGGTAATTTATACCAGGTTCCGTTTTGTTCTGCCTGAGGTGTCAGATAGGTTAATCCCAGACCACCGTATAAATACGGATTGACCATTTTATGATCATTAAAAGCAAACAAATCTGCCTGAATCCCAAGGTTCAAATCGGGATTACGGGTACGAAACGATAGATTCGTTATTGGATGTGGACCGCCAGATACCTGATAAAAGCGAAGTTCGCCACGTGCACTCAATTGCTCCGTGAGACGGTAAAGGCCGCCGATAGAAACAGCCGGACCGATACCCAGATTTTTTTTACCCGATGTCTTGCTCAAATCGCCCATATAGTAAGCAACGCCCACCCCACCGGTAAGACTCATCACGCCAAAAGGGGCAACGTACTTCCCATTGTATTGATTGCGCTTTTGCGAGTAGGCATCAGCAGACAACAAACCTATACCTGTAAGAAGCAGTAATGTAAATATGTAACGTGTCATTAAATTTTAATTTCAGGTCCTCAATTTTGAAAAAACTATAACTAATTAAAATTGAAGAAGAGAGGAAAACGTCCGTAAATATATTACTCTTAAAATGATATGTTGTGTTTTGAGTCAATTTCAAAAAGAAAAAGCCGGATGTAACTCCGGCTCTGACTGACTTTATGATGCAATAGCTTTTTGCTTAATCTCTTTTCACCGAGCTTGCTCCCGAAGTATTTGAATGCACATCCTTCACACTTCCCGAATAACGGATACTGCTTGCGCCACTTGCCTCAGCACGTAAAGCATTGTTGGCAACAACCGCAGCACTGCTTGCTCCGGACGCCTCCATGTTCACTTCTTTGGCCTGAAAATCACGTCCTTTGAAAGAGGAAGCTCCTGATATTTCACCGTTTAAAGTGTTTGTCTGTCCGGACAAAACTAATGATGAAGCACCAGACAAATCCATAGATACCTTCTGAGCGTTTAGCGCCATCGTCACCTTGGATGCTCCTGAAACTTCTATGTCCATATTGGTCACGCCCGAGAACTTCTCAACTGTTGCTGTACTCGCACCTGAAAAATCGACGCCCTGTAAAGATGGCATAGTGATACTTACATTCACCGTCTTACGGTTTTTATTCCAACCATTTGATTTATAACCCAGTTTAAACTCTCCTCCGGATACCTTCCCTTCAAGGTCGTTGATATCTTCGCTTCGGCCTGTGGTGGTAACACTGAATTTGCTTCCCTGTTTAACGTCAATTTTGAATGCACTGCCCATTGACAATTTGGTAAAACCCGACACCTGGAAACTACGACTCTCCTGAGCAAAAGCATTAACAGCTATAACCACTAAAAGGAAACCCGAGAATAAAAGCTTTTTCATGACTAAATGTTTTAGGTTGATTTTGACAATAGATGTTCAATCATTTCAAAAAGTTGCATCCGGCTCATTTAAAATAAACCGGATGCCCTCATTTCATTATTCCTGAACATTTATCTTGCTTGCTCCACTTGTATTTTTTCTGATGTGGTTAACATGTCCAAGTTGTGCTTTTGATGCACCGGATGCGTCAACCTCTGCATTTTCAATACTCATACGTGTAGCATCCAATTTACAAGCGCCATGCAGATCCAGATCTACCGATTTTGCTGAGCCACGCAAAGTAGCTTGTGAAGCACCAGACAAATCCATCACCAGCTCATTCACAGATACGTCAATTTCAGTTTTTGAAGCACCGGATACCGATACATTCAATTTATTAAGATTGGTAAAACCTGAAACCCTTGCTTTATTAGCTCCAGAAAGCTCTATTCCGTCAACTGTTGGCATGGTGATTACCACTCCAACCCTGTTCCACTTTTTGTTATCGAAAAGACTAAAACCTGATTTACGTTTTACGATCAAAATACCGTTTTCAACTTTCACATCCAGATCTTCTACATCACTTTCTTCACCATCTGCCGATACACTAAACTCAGCTCCCTGACGAACACTGATCGAATAAGCTCCGCCCAGATCAATTTTCTTAAAGTCCTGAGCCTGGAATTGTTTGATATAAGCTCCACGCTGTCCTAAATCCAGATCTCCGTCTTCATCACTAAAAGAGGAATAATCTTCACTCTGCTCTTCTTCGTGGTTATCGTTTTGTCTGATGTACTTCGCTGGAATATTGATACAAACCAATCCTGAATCACGACGTATCGCCCAACGGAGAGTCTTCCAGTCAACATCATCCCCACCTAGTTCATAACTATCCATACGATCGTAATTCCCGCTGTTGTGTCTAACCTGATACCAGAAGTTACGGGTGATAGCAAAAGGCCTATCATAAGGAATATGCAGAGTCAAGTCGATCCTCTGATCACGGAACGGACCAGTTTTTCCTAATTCAGGACCTTCCGAGAAATAGAATACAGAATCGTTTCTAACAGTAACATCATATTTAATCTTTGACGCAATGGCCTCCGCATCTACACGGCTTTTTCCTCTCGACGAAACTGTTTTTTCCAACTTCAAACTATCTGAGCCTAAGTAACCAGCCAATTTAATATCAACATCGACATTCTCGGCTTCATCGGTATCGTCCTGATCCAAAGTAAGTGTTCTGGCAGGAGCTGCGTAATACAAGGTTTGCGAATACTCCCCTCTTTTCGCATAGTTTTGCTGAAACGCAATTCCCTGAATGGTACTGATTACAATACCTACGATCCAAAGTCCAAGTAATGTGAGCCACACGGAACCACCTACTATTTTTTTGTTGGATAAAAGTGTAAGACCTAATAAAAGAATTGTAATGATAGGCACAGCAGCGGCCAGAGTACCGGAAAGAAACAGACTGGTTGGAATCTCCTGAAAAATCATCAGAGGAACAGGCATGTTTTCGAAAGGTGTCACATTGGTAAGTCCTAAGACAACCGCTCCTCCTACCACAATTGTGAACAACGAAAGCGCTGAAATACCTACCAAAATAACCCCGATTAAAATTCTCAGCACAGGGCCGAGTCCTTTAAGCAACTTCCCCAAAGCACCGATAACAAGCGCTATTGCGCGAAATGGAAACAGAAGCAATTTGGTAACAACGTGTTCTTCACCACTTTTTTCATCCAGATTCAGACTTTGTTTGATATTGGATTCAATGTTGGAGAGCGTAATCGGCTCCCCCTGCATTTCCATTTTTTCTGTAAGCGTATTGGCTACGGGGGCAATCACCCACAGAACGATGTAGATAAGCACACCCGTTCCAAAAAGTAATATTGATAAAACCCATAGAAAACGAACCACACCTAGATCCACACCAAAATACGACGCAACTCCGGCAGCAACCCCACCTACAACTTTACGATCCGGATCGCGGTAGAATTTCTTAATCTGAGTATCTTCTTCCAGCGTTACCGACCCAGGGAATGCAACCCACATCGCTATATAAACCAAAACGGCTATTCCGGATAAGGGCCCGAAGAAGTCCTCCATATTCATACCCATTGCTCCCTGCAAGGGTAGAAATCCAACGACTGTCATCAGGAATATCAACCTCACCCAAAGCGGGTCGATGGTGAAATGATGAGCCAAACCGGCTGCTACACCGCCTAAAAGTTTTCTGCGTAAATCGCGGTATAATTTTCTAGGTCCGGTTGTGGTTGTAGTAGTACGAGGTTCAGGAGCATTGTATGAAGAACTCGTTTGCTCTTCAAAGCTGTCTCTTGGCGTAGCAGAAGTAAGCGGTTCCGAAATAAAATCCTCGGATTGCTCAATGGCTTCAAAGTCTGCCACAGTACCCATAGCTGCAATAAGCTCATCCACATCGCCCAGTGAAATTACTTGCTTGCTTTCAACCTTTTGTTTGTTCAAAAACCGCTCGGCTACCCTTCCTTCTATGTCCGAAAGGATTTCTTTGCTGTCTTCAAACGAAGAAAAATATTTCTGAATTGAGGAGAGATATCCTTTTAGCTTCTCGTAGCCATCTTCCTCTATATGAAAGATGATGCCACCTATATTTATGCTGATTGTCTTTTTCATGATTGTAAAAATCGAGTGTCTTTAATTGATCAGTTAGGATTGGATGTGCCGCTCTTGCTTAATTCCTCGGTACGATGAATCACTGTTTGAACAGAATCTGCCAGCTCAAACCATGTTGCCTGCATTGCATCCAGAAATATCTTCCCCTCATCAGTCAAAACATAGTATTTTCTCGGTGGTCCCGATGAAGACTCCACCCATTTATAATCCAGCCAGCCAGAATTTTTTAGCCTCGTCAATAGTGGATACAACGTTCCCTCCACAACCATAATCCGCGCGGAAGTCAGCTCATCCAGCATATCGGAAGCGTATACTTCGCCCCTCGATATGATGTGCAGGATACAGAATTCCAGAATTCCTTTCCGCATCTGCACTTGGGCATTTTCAATATTCATATTGGGTTCATGTGTTTATTAATGAATTTTATTTCATGGCTAATAGATAAGATTTTCACTTTCTACCTTACAAAGGTATACACAGGTACTTTGCGATGCAAGGTACCATGTTAAAAAAATTTTCATGAAGTGATGAATGGTTGATTATCAATGCCGATCGGCAATAATTCAGGACTGATTTCAAATTGTTCCTGATTTAATTTATATTTTCAAAAAATAACTAAACCAAATCAGCGCTTTGTCTTCAAAACCTCATCTGTATCTGATCGCTGCAATGAGCGAAAATCACGTAATCGGCATCAACAACCGCCTACCATGGCACCTGCCCGATGAATGGAAAAACTTCCGGAAAGTGACCGAAGGAAAACCTTTTTTGATGGGACGAAAAAGCTACGATGCACCCGATGCACTGCATTCTGAATATCGCAATGTGGTTTTAACGGAACACCCTGAAAACAACCAAACCGGAAGCCCGGAATATGCTTACGATCTGGAGACGGCATTGGCGTTACTTCGGGACGAAAATGAAGTATTTGTATTGGGAGGAGCATCGGTATTCAGGCAAACGCTGCCACTTGCCGAAAAGCTTTTCCTCACCATAGTTCATGCCCATATTGACGGAGACGCATCATTCCCCGCTCTTAATGCAGGAGAATGGGAACTGGTAAATTCCGAATACCACGGCATTGACGAGGAGCACGCTTACTCTTTTTCGATGAATGTATATGAAAGAAAGGCACCTGCGACATAAGGAAGTTATAGAAAGCCGCTTCATTCACGCTGCTTTCAGATTATTCGTTGTCGTTTCCCTTCTCAGTATTCTCTCTGTTTTTAGCGCAAAGGCGCAAGGTGTCGTTCCGGATGAATGGATCAGTAACCGGCAGACTTACCTGAGAATTGCCATAACACATACCGGACTTTACAGCATCAGCGGTCAGGAACTGAAACAAGCCGGTTTGCCCATTGAAAATATTCCAGCTTCTGCTCTACAAATATTCAGGCGAGGGAAAGAAGTTGCAATCGAAGTGAAAAGCAATGATACCGTAAAATTGAATAACCAAAGTTCAATCTCCTTTTTTGGTGAAGCCAATGACGGTCGGCTGGATTCTGCACTTTACATCAGCCCCAATGCAATCCCACATAGCAAGTACAGCCTGTATTCCGACACAGCCATTTATTTTCTAACATGGAGAGTCGATGGTTTGCCTGGAAAAAGAATGACGAAATCTCCCAACAGTACGCCTGCGGACACAATCAATTACCACATTCAGGTGCATGAAGAGCTCTTCACAAGTCATTACAGTACCGGAAATTTCTACCCACCCGGAACCGGTTTCAACAATGGAATTGCACGCACTGAATATGACACAGGCGAAGGCTGGACTGGCAAAACACTTCAAAATTCCTGGCAGACTCTTGATATCAACACCAGCGGATTCATCCCAAGTCTGATTGACCAATGTGAAATTGAGCTTGTTTTGGCTGGAAGGGCATCCGGAAAACATGCGCTTGAAATTTGGACAGGAGCCGAAGATAACTTGGGGAGAAAAATAAATACAATAAACCTGACCGACTTTCAGCCTGCAACTTTTCGTTTTAAACTAACTCGGGAGGATTTGGCAAAAGTGCTACTTCCAAATGGAAAAATTGTTTTATCAGTCTATGCCAATACGGGTACTATTTCCGTATCCTATACCAAATGGCGGTATCCTCAAAAAACAAGTCTGACTACAAGTAATACCCAAAAGGTCTTTCATTTCGACATCCAACACCACAACAGTTTTTGGGACACAGGCAATGCCAGTAATTGGGAATTTTACGATTCTTCCGATCCTTTGCAGCTCAAAATCCCCGACATTCAGGAAAACGGAATTAACCTCAACAATACCAGTCAGATTATAGCTGTAAAAGAAAGATTGAAAGTGAATTCCATGCGGCTGATCGATTTCACTCCACTGGATTCTCTGTCAGATTATCTGATCGTCTCACACCCGACAGTTCGTAAGACAGCAAATGGAATGGATCCTGTTGAGGAATATGCAAATTACAGGTCATCATCAAAGGGTGGCAATTACAAAGTCGGTGTAATAAACATTGACGAAGTCTTCAACCGATACAATTACGGGGAGCCTGGCCCCTTGGCAATCAGGAATATGATCAGTAGTTTGGCGAAGAAAGGATCATTGAAATTTGTATTCCTCATTGGTCGATCTTCCGATCCGCAAACTGCCCGTAAACGTGCTGATGCAAGAACTTTCGACATGATTCCCAATGCGGGCTGGCCTGGTTCCGATCTGGCTCTTGCTATGAATATAGATAGTATATTAACTCACGTCCCGGCAATACCCATTGGAAGAATAAATGCTTCCACGGCAGATGAGGTCGCCATTTATCTGCAAAAAGTGATCGACTTAGAAGCACAGCCAGCTTCCGCTCCCTGGCGTAAAAACATACTCCACCTCAGCGGAGGACGGTCATTTGACGAAATCGAAACATTTAAAACATACACTAAATCGTTTGAAGAGAAAATCTCCCATTCATCTCTGGCAGCTCACATCGAAACCATTTCCAAACAAACGGAGCAGGAAGTGGAGCAATTTCCCATTGAAGAAACAATCAACAAAGGTGTTGCTTTAATGACGCTCTTCGGGCATTCAGGAATTGACGTCACAGACATTGATATCGGCTACGCAAGCGACGAAAACCGCAAATACAAAAACCGGCCATTTTACCCGGCCGTGATTGCAAACGGCTGTGCATTGGGAAGCATATTTTTCTCACCAAAAACCATTAGCAGTGACTGGATATTCTCTCCAAATAATGGAGCCGTTTTGTTTCTTGCTCATACGTTTAACGGACTTTCTTCGGCACTCAAACATTATACCGATTCCTTTTACGATGTTCTGGCCGATCCGGAATTTACCAGCCAGCCTTTTGGAATAATACAAAAAGAAGCTATCAGAAGAAATTTGCAACAGCACACTACACTATCAGACATCATCACTGCCCAGCAAATGAACCTACATGGTGATCCTGCAATACGGATTTTCCCGGCAACTTTATCCGATTACGCATTTGACTCAACTGCCTTCGAATGCACTGACCTAAAAGGAAATAGTACTACATCATGGAGCGATTCTCTCAGAATTAAGATTTTGGTAAAAAATTACGGACGTTACAAAAATCAGCTTTACAAGTTATCAGTCACAAATTCCGACCGCAAGGTTATTTATCAAACCAAAAGAGATGCCTTTTTTATCAGTGACACGCTCTATATCAAGATCACCAACCCTTTTTCTGAATCAGGAATACCTCATTTGACCATGATGATTGATCCTGAAAACGAAATAGCTGAGGAATCGGAGCAAAATAATGAGTACAAACTTCTTTTGAATATTCCCGAAGGTGGCGTCTTTCCACTACTTCCGACAAATGGTTTTGTCACCAACAAGGCGTCGACAGAACTCATTGCCCAATTAGCATCCGGAAGAAATGATGGTCAGGTGGTTTTTGAGTGGGATTCTACCGCAACATTTTCTAATTCTCAGCAGAGAACGGTAACCATTAACCAATCCATTGCCCGAGTTAAGCTGAATTTCCCTCCCGGATTTAAGCAAATATATTGGCGTGTTTACCTTTCTGAATATCCCGAACGAAAATCCGTAGTTCGTTCAATCCTTCTTAATCGGGAAGCTGAAGACAGTATTGAATTTCCCGAAGCAATAGCGTTTATCAACGGTTTACATTCCGATCAGATACAGGAAGGAGATGTTTTTCGGTTTCATACAGAATTCCGGAACATTACTCATGTATCATTTAAAGATTCGATAACCGTAAAAATCAGACATAAAACAGCTCGTAACACTGAAACTACATTTAAGAAAATTGCACCGTTACGAGCTTTTGAAACAAAAGATTTCACGGCTGATTTCACCACATTGGGATTCCCAGGAAAACACTTTATCTCGGTTACTTTCAACTCAGATTCTCTTCCCGAAGCGATTTATTCCAACAATGAGATTCATTTTACATTTGATGTTATTCCTGATCGAACAGCTCCAATTTTGACCGTACACATCGATAATCGTTTACTTTCCAATGGCGACTTTGTTTCAATAAAGCCGCAAATTGACATTCAGGTAATGGATGAAAACAAATTCCTGATTCGCACAGACACGACGGGCATTGAAGTCTATATCAAAGAAGATTGCCATATGTGCCCTGAAACAAGAATATCACTTTCCAATACCGTCACCAATAGTTATGTGCCCAATGTTTTCCAGGTCAGGCTCGTTGATTTGCCGAAGTTTTCACCTGGAAATTATCTACTTCGTGTTCGGGTAAGGGATGTGAGCGGCAATATTGCGCCTGAATATCGTATGGGGTTTGAGGTAGCCGACTCTTCTTCCATTGGTGAGATTTCAGTTTCACCCAATCCATCAACATCCTATTTCCGGTTTTCACTTTATTTAAGACGTTCGATACCTGATCAATCCGTTAGCCTAACTGTTTCAGATATTTATGGAAAGACCGTTCATCGACAAACCGGTGTATTACACGCCGGCACAAGCGAACTGTTATGGGAGCCTTACAATTTGCCATCGGGAATATATTTTTACAGGATAGAAAATGGCGGAGGCAAACTGCATTCGTATTTTGGAAAGAACAATCACCTGCGCGGGAAAGTGATCTGGCTCCGATAAAGTTTCCTTTTCTTTCGGCAAATTCTTCTTATTTTTGTCAATTATAAAATAATTCAAGCCCTTGAAAGAATACGGCAGTAACGTACAGAAATTAACCGAACATATCGTTAAGATAGAAGATCGGACAAAACGCACACTTTATGCGCACATTTTGGTGGAGCTCATGAGGCAGATTCACCCGAACATGAGGGACAACCAGGATTATACCAACAAGCTTTGGGATGACCTTTACATCATATCAGGATTTGAACTGGACGTTGACAGTCCATTCCCGCCGCCTTCTCCTGAATCGCTTGGAAAAAAACCGCTGACAGTTGGGTACAATCAGCATAATTTGATCTACCGTCACTACGGTAGAAACATCGATCTTTTGCTGGAAAAGGCTGTTAATACAGAAAACGAAGAAGATCGTCTGGCTTTTGTTTCCTACATTTTCCGCTTGATGCGGTCGTTTTTCAATACCTGGAATAAAGACAATCCAGAAGACCATGTTCTTCTGGGACAGCTTGCTCAGCTGGCGAAAGGCAAACTGAATGACGAAATAGATTACATCCGCAAAAATGGCCCCGTGGATGCGTCTCCAAAAGATCGCAACAGCAATCAGGAACGTAACCGCGGTAACCATCAGGGCGGCTTCAAAACACAACCAGGGCACAATCAGGACAGACAAAATCCTAACAACCAGAATAACAATCGCAACCGCCCGAATAACAACAATAAATTTGCCGGTAGAAATAACAACAACAACCGGAATAACAACAATAATAACAACCGCAGGAAAACAGGTATCTGATGACCTGGGTGTTGTGTTATTATAAATCCAGGAAGACAGACCTGGTATTCAATCGATTTTAACCTATACGGCCTCATACGTCGTCACAAACATTGCAGCTTCGTTGCTGCCTGATAGAAAATGGCTTCATTTAAAATAACCGGAGACAGGCGTTTGAAAGGGGAAATTATCCCTCAAGGCGCCAAAAACGAAGCATTGCAGATTATCTGCGCAGTGCTGCTTACCAAAGAGCCGGTAACGATTCATAATATTCCGAATATTCGTGACGTAAATCAGCTTATTGATCTTTTGGGTGATCTGGGCGTACGCCGCACCCGTCTGAGCGAATCATCTATTCGTTTTGAAGCAAACGACATCAATCTTGATTACCTCGAATCGGATTCTTTCCGCCAGAAAGCTGCTGCTTTAAGAGGTTCTGTAATGCTACTCGGACCGATGCTTGCCCGTTTCCGCAAGGGACGTATTCCTCGTCCGGGTGGTGATAAAATTGGTCGGCGCCGTTTGGATACTCACTTTCTTGGCTTTGAAAAACTTGGAGCGGAGTTCAGCTATGATGGTGAAGATGGCGGTTTTTATAAAGTAGACGCAGCCAACCTGAAAGGTACGTTCATGCTTTTGGACGAGGCTTCCGTAACCGGAACTGCAAATGTATTGATGGCGGCTGTAATGGCAGAAGGCATCACCACCATTTACAATGCTGCCTGCGAACCTTATCTTCAGCAACTTTGCAAAATGCTGAACCGTATGGGAGCCAAAATTTCCGGCATCTCGTCTAACTTGCTCACGGTTGAAGGCGTAAGCGAACTAAACGGAACGGAGCACACCATGCTTCCTGATATGATCGAAATCGGTAGTTTCATCGGGCTTGCTGCCATGACGAAATCGGAAATTACGATCAAAAACTGTCAGATTGCACAGCTTGGTATTATTCCTGAAACCTTCCAGAAATTAGGTATAAAACTTGAATTCAGAGGAGATGATATTTTTGTACCTGCTCAGGATCATTACCGGATCGAAAACTACATGGATGGATCCACACTCACTGTGGCAGATGCGCCATGGCCAGGTTTTACGCCCGACTTGTTGAGCATCGTGCTGGTAACAGCCATTCAATCGCAGGGAACGGTTCTTATCCACCAGAAAATGTTCGAAAGCCGTCTTTTCTTCGTGGATAAACTGATCGAAATGGGTGCACAGATTATCTTGTGCGATCCGCATCGCGCTACAGTGATCGGGCACAACCGCGAAACGCAGCTTCGTGGCATCCGTATGACTTCTCCTGATATTCGTGCTGGTGTTGCGCTTTTGATCGCTGCACTGTCTGCTAAAGGAGTGAGTATTATTGATAACATAGAACAGATCGATAGAGGATATCAGAACATTGACGCTCGCCTTAACGCCATAGGCGCTGAGATTGTGAGGTTGTAGTTGATAGAGAATATATAATGTAAAAAGACGGAGTCCGAAAGGCTCCGTCTTTTTACATTATATATACCAGCAGATTCCCTTCCATTCAGGTCGATGCTTGATCTCTTCCACAGGGCGGTGCTCTGGGTGGAGAGATGGAAGCCTTTCAGGCTAATAACTTCTTACTGCTACCTTTTCACACCTCATCAACTCCCACTTACTTCTTCTTGCCAAAAGTACAGGCTGACTCGTCAGATTTCACATAATACGACTTGTAGTTGGTAGCCTTTGGATTCATACAGCCTTTCAGATTAAGCAGTTCAACTTTACGAAACTCGACCGGATGACTTTCACTTTGCAGCGATATCGATCCATGGTCGAGTAACTGACCCGCTATAATCCGCGAGGGATCATGACCACTCACGTTACCTCCTCCAAATTGTGGTTTGTTGTATTCAAGTACCATTTCTCCGTTGGCAAAATGTTGAACGAGCGAATCACCCAATACTAAAACTTCTGCCCTCACCCATTGATCTCCATTGTAAGTTTGAGACTTGGAATTAATACAGTGCGACGTAATCAGTTTACCATCCATCACCACGTTGGTACCTGGCGTACACAGGTTACAAGTTGTTCTTTTCTTTTCATCTCCACCCAAAAGCTGTACTTCGATGGAAGCTGGAAAATCCTGATCCTTGCCCATTGTTGCCGCTGGCTGACCGTGAATCATAATACCACTATTGCGCCATGCCCACCCTTCGCCTTTTGGAGCTTGTTCGCCTACGAAACGATACTCAACTGCAATTCGGTAATACGAGAAATCTTCTTTGTAGAAAATGTGTCCATATTTCTGTTTAAAGTCATCATACTGGTCATAACGAACGACCATCTTTCCATCTTCCACGCGGAATGTATTTCCAAAGTTGTCGTTCAGATCATTACCACGGATTTTGATATCCCAGCCATCCAGGTTTTTTCCATTGAAAAGTTGCTTCCATTCCTGTTTGTCAACCTTTTTCTGGGCAAAAGTAAACATGCTGACCAGACAAAAAATGGCCGTAAGTTTTAATTTCATAGGTTACTGTTTTAAAAGATTGTAATTGAGTAATTGCCGGAGATAAAAAGGTAAACCGTACATTCGCACGAATTATCCTCCACTTTTTCCTGTTGATTTTAAACCATGTCATTCTTAGCTGAATCAATGGCAGGGTAAATATACTATGAGAACAAACAATATTAAGCGTAAAGGACATTCTGAGGACTTTTTTGGTACATATCGCAATTTTTGGTGGAATGAGGGTTTCTTGAATCTTCTCAATAAACGGTTGCAGCTGCAAAACCATCATAATATGCTGGATGTGGGATGCGGACAATGCCATTGGAGTAAAATCCTTGCGGATTATCTCGGTAAACCTGCCAAGATATTTGCCGTTGATAATGACCGTAAGTGGGCAAAAGGAGAGAAGGAAATCAGGAGTTATTTTCAGGAAAAAAATATCGATTTTGAGCTAAAAAAGGGAGATGCTCATGAATTGCCTTATGACGATAATTCTTTTGATCTCGTAACCTGCCAAACCCTCCTGATACATGTGGAACATCCCAAACAGGTAATCAGCGAAATGAAACGGGTTTTAAAACCCGGAGGTACGATTCTTTGTGTAGAACCCAATAACCTCGTTCAAAGCCTTACTCAAAGTTCTGTTTCTGCCAACGATCCAATTGAAGAGGTGCTGGATCATGTTAAATATGCGCTGATCTTTGAACGCGGAAAAAAGAAGCTTGGTCTCGGCGACAACTCACTCGGAGACCTCGTTCCCGGATTTCTGTCGCAGGCTGGTTTTGAAAACGTAGAAGTAAGATTGTCTGACAAAGCCATAGCTATGTACCCGCCGTACAACACAGACGAACAGCTTGCTACGATGAAACAATGGCAAAATGGTAATACATGGAGCAATGAACAGTTCAGCGATTACGACTATTTCAGAGCGATCGGTAAGGAAAGCCTGGAATTTTATGAACGATATAAAGTAAAGTACGCGCATCTGGGTGAAAGAATACTTCGCAATATTGATGCGAAAAAATACCACTCGGCCGGAGGAGCGATGATGTACATTATTTCGGGAACAAAACCTTCTTAACTCGCAGAGCTAATGAGTTCAAAAGAAAAAATCGCAATATTCTGGTATCGCAGGGACCTTAGGCTGCACGATAATGCAGGTCTTTATCATGCACTGCGATCAGGATACCGCGTTCTTCCCCTTTTCATTTTTGACCGCAACATTCTGGATGCACTGGATAACAAATATGACAAAAGGGTAACTTTTATTCATAAAACTTTGGCAGGTATTCAGGAAAGTCTGAAAGAAAAGAGCTCTGATATACTGATCGAATATGGGTTTCCAAAAGCAGTATGGGAAAAAATCATAAGCCAATACGACATAGCAGAAGTTTACACAAATCACGACTATGAGCCCTATGCTACGGAAAGAGATCAGGAAATTGCCGGTATTCTTAAAACCAAGAATATTGATCTCAAATCATTTAAGGATCAGGTAATCTTTGAAAAACAGGAAATTCTAACTGGTCAAAATACGCCTTATACAGTTTTTACTCCTTATAGCCGTGCCTGGAAGGCCAAGGTAAATGATTTCTTCCTTTCAAGTTATCCCGTTGAAAAATACCTGGATCGCCTCATAAAAACTCAGCTGCCTCAGCTGCCATCACTGGAAGATATCGGATTTCAGGAAACACCTGATGATTTTCCGTCGGCTTCGGTAGATGAGCAGTTATTGAATAAATACGAAGAGCAAAGAAACTATCCGGCTATAAATGGAACAAGCCGGCTAGGCATTCATTTACGGTTTGGTACCGTAAGCATTCGTGATCTGGCAAGAAAAGCTTCAAAGCATAGTGAAACCTGGCTTAATGAACTCATCTGGCGGGATTTTTACCATCAGATATTGTGGAACTATCCACATGTTGGCAAAGGACATGCATTCAGGAGCGAATATGACCGCATCAAATGGCGGAATAACGAAAAAGAGTTTAAAGCCTGGTGTGAAGGCAAAACAGGCTATCCATTGGTAGATGCCGGTATGCACGAACTCAACGAAACCGGATTTATGCACAACCGTGTCAGGATGGTGACGGCCAGTTTTCTAACCAAACACCTGTTGATTGACTGGCGCTGGGGCGAAGCTTACTTCGCTGAAAAACTGCTCGACTATGACCTTGCAGCAAACAACGGAGGCTGGCAATGGGCAGCAGGATCAGGAACGGATGCGGCACCGTATTTCAGAATATTCAATCCCGCAGCACAAACGGAGAAATTTGACAAAAAAGGAGATTATATCAAAAAGTGGGTACCGGAACTCAACAGCCTCGATTATCCGTCACCGATTGTAGATCACAAGTTTGCAAGGGAAAGATGCCTGAAAGCTTATAAAGAGGCTTTGGATAAGGGGTAGTTGTTTAGTTTTAAGTCAAAAGTTCACAGTTGGAAATACTGCCAGCTGTGAACTTTTGACTGCAAACTCCCTCTTCACTTCCCTCCAACCACAACTTCAAGCATGTCATCAGGATTCAGATATGTTTTTGCCATTTCCAAAATATCTTCACTGGTTGTAGCATGTATCTGATCAATGTAACGATTGAAGAAATCAGAAGGCAGACCGTCCAGAAGCAATATTTTTCTTCTGTCAGCTACTTCAAAAGCAGTGTTCAGTGATCCTGCAAATTCCCCTGCCATAAAATTCTTCACAGTCTGCAATTCTTCTGCTCCTACAAGTTCGGTACGAAGCTTATTTATCTCCTTTTTAATTTCATCAATGGTCTGTTGCGTGAATTCCTTTTTTACATCCGTACCGATCATAAAATACCCGTCATTACGGAGGGTTATCAGATGTGAGGAAATACCGTAGGTCAATCCTTTTTCTTCCCTGATATTCTTCATCAAACGCGAACCAAAATAGCCGCCCAGAATTTCGTTAGTGACAAGCATCTTAAAATAGTCAGGATGATGGCGGGTGAACATTCTGCGACCAATCCGAATGGTGGATTGTACACCATCCTCCTTCTCTATCAGAACAGCATTCCCTCGGTAATCAACAGGAGTATCCGGCAGTGCAACAGATGGCTCATTAAGCGCATTATCTTTCCCCAGATATTCTTTTACGACAGCAATATCCCCATCCTGAACCTGCCCGGCAAGCACAACCGTATAGTGACCATTTTTAATAAAACGGTCGTAGTGTTCGGTGATCTGTTCCAGTTTAAGTTCTTCAAGGTCTGTTTCATTCTGACTTTGACCATAAGGATGATCGCTACCAAACAATCCTTTCCTGAACTCCACAGTTGCCAGATATGAGGTCTTTTCTTTATTAACCCTTAGGTTCTGTAAAGTAATATTTCGAAGGTCTTCCAGCTCTTTCACGGGGAAAGTCGCTTTTTGCATCATATCTTTTACCAAAGGAAGCACCTCAGGCAGAAATCTTGAAAGGCAGTAAACAGTTATCCCTGTACGATCTGAATTATTAGTAAAATCTGTAAAAGCGCCAATTCTGTCAAACGCCTCGCTGATCTCCGCTGATGTAAAGTCGGGTGTACCTTCCGGTAGCATCTTGATAGCGAAGAAGGCTGCGCCAGGTGTTTCTTCTTGCCAGTTCCCAGCCTCAAAAATACATTCCAACCGTACTACTGGCTGCTCACCGATATTGATCACATGCAACTGTGTTCCGTTATCCAGTAAATGGTTTTTAGTTTCTGGTAAATGAATTGAATTTATGATTTTAAAGTCGGGAGCAATGGTTCGGTCGGGGAACATAGTCAGTTTTAAATGAAGAAAGCGAATGACGTTGCAATAACGCCATTCGCTCCCAAATTATAAAAATTGTAAACCTTACTTTTCGTCAGATATATCAAGTTTCTCTGCCTTGTTCAGGTAAAGTCCAAGTGAGATACGTAATGTTTGTGCCAACGGGCTGTTTTGAGCAATTGGGAACATATAAGCAAAGTCTACTGCATAGCGATCAGCGAAACGAATTCCAGCACCGGCAGTGAAAAATTTACGCCCGCTTTTGTTTTTGTGTTCACCAAAATAACCACCACGTATTGCGAAAATATCATTGTACCAGTATTCAGCACCAGCTGCAATAGCAAGTTCCTGTATTTCCTCTTTAAAGCCATCAGGTGCATCAGAGAATGATCCGAATGCTCCTGCCAAAGCTCCCTTATCATTTATTCTTGTAGTTCCATCCGGTGTAGGCACCATCAGTTTACTTACATCAGCGATGAAGTTGAATTTGTTACGGCCGTCAGCTGAGAAAGACAATCCACCACCAATTTTCAGGTTTGTAGGGATAAAGTTTTCAGTTTCACTTCCTGAACCGTAATTGATCTTACCTCCAAGGTTAGACAGTACCGCACCCAGAGACCAGGTGAACTCACCACCTGTATCTTCGTTGTTATATTGTTTGCGATAATATGCGCTGATATCACCGGCCGCAGTACGAGCCGTTTTCAAAGACACACCATTGATAACTGCGTTTCCTGCAAGGTTGGATGAAATGTATTTCAGCGTTAAACCCATAGAGAAGTTTTTGCCCAACTGACGTGAATACGTTCCGTTAAGTGCAAATTCTCTCGAACTGAAATACCCAAGGTTCGTACCTGCCCCATCACGAAGATCAAGCTCTCCGTTGTTGAAGTAATTCACAGAAACTGCAACAGCCTGCTTGTCGTCAAGCTTTTTATATGCAGATATATATCCCAGCCACATATCATCTACCAGGTTTCTCAACCAGGGCGTGTATGAAGCTGATACTCCGAAATCTTTACTGTTGTAAGGTAATTTTGCTGCGTTCCAGTAAGTGGAATTTGCATCAGGACTGAGCGCCACACCGGCTTCTCCCATAGCTGCACTTCTAGCGTCGGGAGCAAATGTTAAGAAGGATAGTGGTGAGTGTGGAATTCTTAGTGAATCAGTTTGGGCCATTGAAACCCCACTTGTTAAAACAAATAATGAGGATAAAGTAACAAAAAAAAGTCTCATAGAAATTGGATTTGCGATAGGAAGTGCTTTTAATCAGCTTCTTTAAAGGGTCAAAAGTACGATGAAAGATATTTAATACTAAACAAAATAATAAGTTTTATTCAATCTAAGGCGACCGGATGATCTTCCCGGAGCGTTTGTCAACCGAGTTGTCTTTCAATGATCTGACTTCAACTGTGTATATATATGAAATCATTCTGTTCAATAACGATCCCAGTCTGGTTGATGAAACCGATTCTCTGATCACCGGGTCACTGTAATAATAGGTCCAATTAACTGATCCCAACTGTTGTCCATTGGTGAGAAAAAGCCGAAAGGTAACGTCTACATCCTCATTAGGACGATTGTGGCTCATTTCAAAAGACAAATCCTTGTCAAATGGGTTAGGGAAAACTTTCAAATCCGTTAGTTTGATCCCAGTTGCGGACTGCACCTGAAATCCGAACGCTATTTCCGAAGAGTTAGTATATATGTCCCACACTTTTATCCTGACTGTATAATTCCCTGTGGGAAGATCCTGAAAAGGATAGGTAATGGTTCCGGACGTATATTTATCCAAATCCGCTGTGTAATAATCATTAAGAGTAATAACGAGGGTGTCATTTAAAGTCATCGTGATGTCATGACCAATGCCAGCTTTTGACACATTTATCCCGCTTTCGTCACTTACTTCCACGATGAGTTGCGGTGACTCTCCTACAACATCTCCATTACGGAATGACTTATTGTTGAGCCAGGCTGATATCTTAGGCGGGGTATTGTCCGTAATCATGGGCGCACTGCCTCCGATCGCCACATCCAGCTGGTCACCTGCGTCTGTAAGGCTGTCCGCACTAACAGCATAAACACTGATCCGACCGACACCCAAACGATAATCAATGTCTTTTGGCATCACAAATTCGCAGCTGATTTTACCGTCACGCACTGTCACACTTCCGTCGAAAAGTTTACTGCGAAATTCCGAATAACTCTCAGGTGAATCCTGATTACCCAATGTTTTAAAAACAGTTTGTTTATCATAAACTGCTATGCGCGCAGTTCCCTGAAATTCAGGATCACGAACACCTGTCCTGGCATCAATAACCTCCAACTGTATACTTACCTTGGCCAGTGCACGCAACGTATCGGCCGACCCCGCAAACCGAATTCTTTTTTCGGGTTTAGCCAGGCGCAATGAAGGATCTCCCAGCAGGGTAAAATTGCGATTCAACGCCCCGGCAAGTCCTTTATTTTTAGTCTCTCTGAAAATATCTCCCAGCCGGGCATCTGGACCTGCATTTAGCAATGCATCGTAAAATGCTTTATTGATGGTAAAATTCGTACTTGAATAAACCGGTCTGGTTGTAGTTACTGCGCCAATTGCACCTCCTTTAGGACTAAGCACCATAATCTCCGCACCAGATACCAGTCCGGGATCATCATACCGGCCAAAATCGCATGTAGCTGTGAGCAGGAGCGGCATATTATCCAGTCCGCGCACAGATAGCATATCATTCAGTGTGAGTACTTGCTCTTCTGCCCATCCGCTTGTACCGCCATGCCCGGTATAGTTTAAAACTAAAACTCCGTCATTAATGCTCTTCCCGATCGCTTCATTTACCTTAGGCACCCTCTGACCCAGCGGTGTGATGATCTGAGGAAACGCGTCAAGAAAAATCCTGGATGGTAAAAATTGCTTTCCCGCGAGCTGAGCTAGTAAATCAGCATCGCGCTGATGAATTTTTCCATCACCGTCATCGGCTACAAAATGGATTGTATTTCTCCAACCAGCCATTCCTTTTGGGGAGGATGAATACCGGATGATTTTGTCTACGACAGTTTGCGCCTCAGCAATCGTTTTCACCGGCAACCTGCCTACGCCGATATCCAGAAGATGGTCACCGCTTTCAGATTCTATCCAGTTTCCTTCGTCCGCATCCATAAAACCAAAATAATCATCAGACGAATGTGTATAAACCGGATTAAGCGACTCCCGACTTTCATAAACAGGCACCCAATTACTACAAATCGACTCAGATTGATTGAGAAGATTATTTTTATAATCGAAGGTAGCATCTCCAAAAAGAAGCAGGTATTTCAGCTTGTCGGGCTCTTTATCGTGCAGCTTTTTAGCGAAATCCCTTATGGCCGAAATATCAGCCTTCCCGGAAGCGAATTCATTATAGACCTGACCTGTGGTGACAACCAATACGTCCATTCCGTCGTTCTCTTCGCGGAAAGATGCCAGTCGCTCCGCCTGATTTTTCCATAATGGAGCGGTCACGATAAGCATGTCGGGAACCCGCTCCTCCATCAAATTTTGATTCGGAACGGCCTGCCAGCTTTCCGGAACCAATGCCTGTGACGGATGGAAACCAATAAAACTGCGTAATCTGCGACCATGCGTAAGCGTAGCGGAGTTGCCGGATATTGGTACAAAACTGGGTTTAAACGAATCTGTTATGTTCCAGAATTGCCATTCTGCGGCTCCGTTTTTAAACTGATAGGTAACTGTATCTTTCGAACTTGGGAAGAATCTATATATCTGTTGCTTATCATACACAGCCAACTCCCTTTTAACCTGTATTCCCAAAAAATTCAGATATGCCTGCGCGGAGCCTTGTCCTTTTCGGTCATAACTTACGCTTAGAGAAACCGGAGAGGCATTTCCGGTAGCTACTGAAGTATAATTAACTATATTTTGCTGCCCCTTAATATCATACGTTCCGGATCCCACGGCCCTTATCGCACTGTCACCAAGCAACTGACCATTCAATTGCCACAAAAACCGCGTTGGAATCTGCGCAGCACCTACCGCAGATCCTGAAAACCTGATTTCCGAACCTGCTACAATTCCCGGCAAGTCGGCCTGAACAACAAAAGGTGCGGTGCCTATATATTCGCCCCACCATTCCCGGCCAGAACGCAACAGATTGATAGAATTCTTTTCGTGATACCAGTAATCTTCAAATTCCGTGATGACAATACCCTGCTTATTACTGATCGTGGACTCGTTTTTAATCCTTAAACCATTTTCAGACCCAATGGAAAGGAAATAAAAAGTTGTGTCAGAATAATGATTGATTTGATGACTTAGCGTTGAAGTCAACGAGTCAGCTAAAATTACATGTGGCGACTCTGCATAGAAAAATATTGCGTCACCTGCGTCAAAACGACCATCTTCGCCTCCTTGTATCCAAATTGCATTTTCAGTTGGGTTATCGGGACGTTTGTCTGCATTTCGTTGTGGAAGCATTTTACCTCCATTTCCAAACAAACGGATCTTTTCAGGATTCACTGATGCAGCATCCACTCCCATGGATTTAAGGAAGTTTACATCAATTTTATGAACACCTGTTTGGGTAATGGAAAGTTTGTACAACTGACCTGATGATAAAGTAGACGATTTTTGCGCATTGCTATTTCCATACCATAACAAACCTCCAAAAAAAAGAAGATTTCTAATGAATGTTATACGGGAATTAACAAGCTTCAACCAATGCATGGGCAGGAATTGTATACCGACGTTGCGAAACCTTATCTACACAGAGCACACGGGCACGCCTGACAGCACCTTTGACAAACAGCCTGTTCTGGAAAACGAAATCCGCGCCCTCATTCAGATGAATTAAAGCAGTTTTATTTAGCATCAATTCAGGGTCATCATATTTTTTCAGCGCATTATATAATACCTGATCGGCTCCTGTAGATGCCTTTGGATTGGCCGCATAGGCCAATAGAGGAAAGAGCACATCGGAAGGAAAGGTATTGTCATTCATAACCGGCTGTAACAAAGTATTAAATTCTCGCTTCCACTCTGTTCCATGCGGGGCAACTTTCCGTTTGAACATCCCCTTATACTTTTGATAGACCACGTAATGTGCCACTTCGTGAAGATAGGTAATCAGGAAGTTGTAAGGGTTCAGGTTTACATTTACCGTAATCCGCGGTTTAAATCCGGGCCGGCTGGTGAAGTCGCCTAGGCGCGTGCGGCGTGGCCTGACCAGATAAAAATCAAAGTTATTATTTTGAAATAAATATTCACAATAGGCAATGGCTGCCTGCGGAACATAGGGTTCAAAAGTTACTTTCTTTATCATTTTTAAATAAAAACAGAAAAGCCCTATTTTCATAGGGCTTTTCAAAACTTTTACAAGCTTTCGGTGAATTACTTCACTGTAGCAGTGTCAACTGCAGCAGAATCAGCAGCTACTGTATCAACAGCAATTGTATCAACTGGAGTTTCTACTGTGATTGCAGTTGAATCAGCAGATTCTTCAGCAGGCTTGCTTGTGCAAGAAGCGAAAGCTACCATCCCGGCAACGAACGCAAGAGCAAATATTTTTTTCATTTCTTGGGTGTAATTAAGGTTCGATGCAAAGGTAATATGATTGATATCAATAATCCCAACATTTTGGATTGTATTTTTCCAAGAACTTAAAATTTCCTTAGAAATTACCTCATTCCCTTAATTTAGTACAATATATTCCTCCATATTTTCTTAAACCTTCTGCAATCCGCTGTTAAAAGCTTTTACACTGGCGGCAACTTCCGGAAGTAATGAAGGGTTCTGTTCTATTCCGTTGCCAACCACGATCACATCGGCGCCGGCTTCTAATGCAGTATATGCTTTTTCGTATGTGTCTATTCCACCGCCAACTATAATGGGCGTATCCACTGCCTGGCGTACTGCACCTATAATTGCCGCAGGGACAGGAAATTCTGCTCCGCTGCCTGCATCAAGGAACATATTTTTTAACCCGAGCAACTCACCGGCCAGTGCTGTACATGCGGCAATACCCGGCTTGTTTCGTGGCATTGGATTGGTGTTACTGATGTAGGAAACGGTAGTTGGCCTGCCGCTCTCTACCAGCATATAACCGGTAGGTAATACTTCTATGCCGCTCTTTTTAAGTAATGGGGCTGCAATAACCTGTTGACCTATCAGTAAATCGGCATTACGCCCCGAAATAAGAGATAAAAAGAGGATTGCATCCGCTGACGGATCTATATGCAGGTTACTTCCGGGAAAAAGGATGGCCGGAATTTGGGTATATTCATGTATTGCAGCAATAAGCTGATCAATCGCATAATGCGTGATCAGACTACCGCCAACGAAAAAAAAGTCGACACCATGGTCTTCTGCATATTTTAAAAATGCAGGAAAGGTGTCAAAATCAACTTTGTCAGGATCTAAAAGAACAGCAAACGATTTCTTTTGTTCAATTTTTCTTGTTGAAAGAAGGTCTGCTATTTTACGATTCGCTGTTGTCATTCGAGTTACGGTCATCTGCAATATAATTCTTTAGCTTCTGTCGTGCCCATCCTACTGCCAATGTCCAGGCTAAACTTTGAACAGCACTCACAACCGTGTTCTGGCTTTGGCTTTTCAATTTAACTTTTTTCTTCACAGGCTCACTTTCAACCAGCTTGAGTGGCTTTGCTTTTTTCTTTGGATCAGGCAGAAACGCATTAAGTAGCAGGAAAGTAGTGGTTACAACTCCTCCGATAACCAATGCATGTTTTCCATACTGCTTTGCATCCGTTTTAAGATCATCCCACTGCCCTTCAAGTTTATCCCGATAGACACTTGCATCGTGCATCAGAACCTGCATATCTTCTTCTGTATCAGATGAAAATGGCTTTGAAAGCTTTATGGTTGACTCTGATAATCCATTCATTTTATTCCTGTTTAAGTGTGCCTGGAATTGTACCTATGGAGTCCAAAAATAACAATTTAAGCTTAAATTATTTTGAAATGAACATGCATTACTGAATTATTACTCTTTTGCTTTGACAAACCGGGCAATAAATCCCCGGATAGAACCGATCAGATTTTCCCGGAAAACGATCCACAGGATTAATTTCAGAACAAAAACTCCCAGTAATATCAGGTAGCCCAGATAATCACTTTCGAGCCATTTATTTAAAAAAGTACCTATTAAGATTACGATCAGAATCAGGATGGTAAGTGCGATACACAACAGTGCAGCAGCGTACACTGCCATCACTACGGCTCGCTCAACCTTGTCTCTGATCTCGATTTTGAATAAATCGATCCGGGTTTCGAAATACTTAAAGAGTGTATCTTTTATTTCTTCGAGTTGACTTATCATATCCTGTAGTTTTCAGATCATGTATAATAATTAACGCTCTGTTGAGTATCAATCAAAACACTATTCCAAAAACATACCAAGGATTCCTGAAATAATAGAAACAACAAAGCCGAATAACAGCGCTGGTATGAATCCATCGACCGAAAATCCCTGAACCAGATACTCAGCAAAAAAGATGATGAAGACATTGATCACCAAATAGAACAAACCCAGCGTGAGAATGGTGATGGGTAAAGCCAGAATCTGAAGAACGGGCTTTAGAAATGTATTAAGAATCCCCAGAACAATAGCCAGAATAATGGCCGTGGTGGTATCCACTACCTGCACACCAGGAATAATATTGGCAGCAACCAGAATAGCTAACGTACTGATTAGTAATCGTATTATTAATTTCATGTTCTGTTTGGCTTTATGAGTGACGGCTACGAAGTACGCTAATTACCTCGTCTAAGTCAATGTTTTTTTGCTCCAAAAGGATCAGAAGATGGAATAACAAATCGGAAACTTCATTTTTAAACAGGTCATCGTCATTGTCTTTCGCTTCTATTACCACTTCCACCGCTTCCTCTCCAACCTTCTGGGCAATTTTATTTATTCCTCTCTTGAACAGACTACTGGTGTACGATTCTTCTGTTGGATTTATTTTTCTGTCCCGGATCACATGTTTTTGAAGGTAATTCAGGAAAGCAGCTTCCCCGATTCGTGTATCCTGACTATTTTTTTCCCCAAAGCACGTGTCTGCTCCGGTATGGCATGTTGGTCCGGCTGGTGTTGCTTTCACCAGAATCGTATCTCCGTCACAATCAACAAGTATATCCTGTACAAACAGAAAATTATTGGAAGTTTCGCCCTTGGTCCAGAGCCGTTGTTTGCTGCGGCTGTAAAATGTCACCGTACCTTCTGCCTGTGTTTTTTCCAGGGCTTCGGCGTTCATGTAGCCTAGCATAAGCACTTTTCCGGAAGCTGAATCCTGAATAACAGCAGGTATAAGTCCGTCTGTTGATTTTGAGAAATCGGGTGTTGAAATTATATCATCGCTCATTGAACTGCTCATTTCTTATAAGTGTTTCCGGTTCTGTTTAAACTTAATTTATCTTGTCATTCGCATTGGAATATCCTTATCTGACAAGTATTGTTTCAGATCAGGGATGTCAATTTCTCTGAAATGGAATATACTTGCAGCCAACCCTGCATCCGCTTTCCCCGTTGTGAAAACGTCATAAAAATTGTCCATTGTTCCTGCACCTCCTGATGCAATAACAGGAATATTCGCATTTCCGGAAATGATGGAAGTTAACTCCAGTGCAAATCCGTTTTTGGTTCCGTCAGTATCCATCGAAGTTAGAAGCAACTCCCCAGCACCGCGATCCTCTACCTCTTTTGCCCATGGAATGGTAAGAAGTTCGGTAGGTTTCCGACCTCCGTGTGTATGCACAATGTGTTGCATACCATCTGAAGTTTCCACGTACCGTGTATCAATGGCTACTACGATACACTGGCTACCGAATTCCAGAGATAACTCATTGATCAGGTCCGGATTACGAACGGCTGACGAATTGATTGAAACCTTGTCAGCACCGGCATGTAACAAAGCCGATACATCAGCAATGGAGGAAATCCCTCCTCCCACTGTGAAAGGAATATTGATGGTGTGTGCCACCCGCCGGACCAGATCTATGAACGTAGACCGCCCCTCGACCGTCGCAGTGATGTCCAGATACACCAGTTCATCGGCACCCTGGGCTGCATACATTGCTCCCAATTCTACCGCATCACCGGCATCCCGCAGGTTTACGAAGTTAACTCCTTTTACAGTTCGCCCTTCTTTTACGTCCAGACAGGGTATAATGCGTTTTGTAAGCATCTTATTTCAAATTAAGAATACCGGTTAAGACTTACTTATCTCGGGAAGAGAACTCATACCAGAAACCGATGCAAGTCTGCAAGACTGATCCTGTTTTCATAAATGGCCTTACCAATAATCACGCCGTAAATATTCATTTCCGCCAGTTTTTCAACATCTTCAATACCACTCACACCACCACTGGCTATTATTTTAAGATCAGGACATTTATCCTGAAGGTTTTTATAAAGGTCAAATGAAGGTCCCTGTAGGAGTCCGTCCTTGGCAACGTCTGTACTGATTGCATAACGCACGCCAAGATCCACGTAGTTTTCAACAAAGTCATACACCCACAGTTCTGTTCCTTCCTCCCAGCCGCTTACAGCAACTTTCTCATTTTTAGCGTCCGCGCCAAGAATAATTTTTTCACCTCCATAAACAGAAAGCCATTCTTTAAACAGATCGGGTTGTTTCACAGCTACACTTCCACCTGTCACCTGTTTTGCCCCGCTTTCAAAAACGATCCGGATATCTTCCTCCGACTGAACCCCACCGCCAAAATCGATGTGTAGAGCAGTTTTTGCAGATATCTTTTCCAGTACTTTCCAATTCACCACTTTTTTAGCTTTCGCTCCGTCCAGATCCACCAGATGCAATCGTTTCAGGCCAGCGTCTTCAAATTCCAGCGCTACCTCCAGCGGGTTTTCGTTATAAATGGTCTTTTTTCCATAATCGCCTTGGGTAAGCCTTACGCATTTCCCGTCGATCATGTCAATTGCTGGGATAATTTCTATCATAATTTTCCAGGATTCAAGCCAGTTTAAACTATTTCTGACCTTTTCAGATTTGTTAAATTTTAAGGAAATTTTCGATGATCTGCTGTCCTACATTTCCGCTAATTTCACAGTGAAACTGAGCTGCGTAAAAGTTATCCTTTTGCAACATCGCACTGAACGGATGAATATAATCACAACTGGCCACCGTGAATTCACAAACAGGGGCAGCATAACTATGTACGAAATAAACGTAGGCATTGTCGCTCAATTGATCTGTGAGGGCGCTGTTGTAACCATATATATTGTTCCAGCCCATATGAGGCACCTTTAGGCCAGGTGTTGCAGGAAAACGTTTCACATCCACGTCAAAAATACCCATACATTCCGTATTGTTTTCCTCGGAATACCTGCACATGAGCTGCATGCCGATACAAGTACCGAAAACAGGTTGTTTCAAGGATGGAATCACCTTGTCCAGGCCGGTTTTTCTCAAATAGGACATAGCCGTACTCGCTTCTCCAACACCAGGAAAGATCACCTTATCGGCTGTACGTATCTCGTTTTCATCATCCGTATACAGGTAGGTTGCCCCAATCCTGTCTAATGCATACATAACAGATTGCACGTTTCCGGCGTTGTATTTTACAATTACAGTTTTCATCTCTAAAAAATGGGACGATAAAAAGGACCGCTAACCACAGTCTTGAACATACTTTGGTCAGATATCAGCATAAAAAAAGCCCGATTCTAAAAAATCGGGCTTCTGGGATACTATGTATTCAACCTTATTACAACACTACTTGCAAAAACACATCATCCAAGACGTCCGGAAGCCATTTGACTATGATGAAATTGATGATCTGTTTTAGCTTTTAACATAGCACAAATGTAAATAAATTTTGTGTTAGATTAAAACAAGACATTTAAATATTATATTAAAATTTCGTTAGAACATTTTATCTTGTTCTTATCAAACCTTTTACCAAAATATTCAAAAAATTGTTCACAGCTTGTTCAGACCACCTTTCAGCTACTAAATTACCAACTTGTAAAATGCCCGATGTCAAAGTTACGCAGTCATTTATCGCAAGTTTTACAGATACCATGTACTTTTACTGACCAATGTCCCAATCATGAGATCATTCATTTCACAAATACTATTTTCTATTTTAGCTTTGACAACCTCCATATCCATGGCTCAGTCTGCTGACCAGGCGCGTCGTTTGTTTGATGCACACAAAAATTTCCGTGAGACAACGCTTACCCAACGCCGTTTTAAGCAAAAAGATATATTGCCGCTTATTGAAAAACGAAAGAGTAATTCCCTTTATAAGGTGGAAAGCGCGGGGCAATCTTTTGAAGGAAGGGATATTCAGATGCTCAAAATAGGCAATGGATCCAAAAAAGTATTACTCTGGACGCAGATGCACGGCGATGAACCTACTGCCACCATGGCAAGTTTCGACATGTTCAACTTTTTTGAAGCCAAAAATGATGGTTTTGATGAACTGAGAAAAAAAATTCTTGATAATACTACACTCTATTTTGTACCAATGCTTAATCCTGATGGCGCGGAGCGTTACCAGAGGCGGACCATGCAGGGTATTGACATGAACCGCGATGCGGCAGCCAGACAAACACCGGAAGCCCAAATTTTAAAAGGGCTGGTTGATAAACTTAAACCAGATTTTGGTTTCAACCTTCATGATCAAAGTCCGAGATATTCGGCAGGTCGCAGTCCGAAAGTTGCCACCATATCGTTCCTTGCAACTTCATACGATTATGAGTTGTCCATTAATCCTGTACGTGAACGATCAATGCAGTTAATAGTGGGCATGAATAAAATTTTACAGGACTACATCCCGGGCCAGGTCGCCCGTTACAGCGATGATCACGAACCAAGAGGCTTTGGTGATAACGTTCAGAAGTGGGGAACGACACTGGTTTTGATCGAATCGGGTGGATACGTTGGAGATCCCGAAAAGCAGTACATACGCCAGCTTAACTTCATGGCCATTCTTTCTGCGTTAGGCAAGATATCCGACAATTCTCTCACCAAAGAAAACCGCGAAGATTACTACAACATCCCTGAAAACGGACGCTGGGTATATGATCTGGTTGTTCGCAATGCCAGTGTAAAACAAGCTGGAAAGACATTTACCGCAGACCTGGGTATCAATCGTAGCGAAGTAAGTTATTCCAATGCGACCAAATTTTTTTATTACAGCAAGATAGAAGATTTCGGAGATCTTCATCCTCAATATGGAAGCCAGGAACTGGATGCAGCCGGACTCACCATTGAAAAAGGGAAAGTGTATCCAACTACCTATAAAAACGTGAGTGAGGTAAGCAAACTCAACGCACTGAACCTCTTGAAAGAAGGCTACACGTATGTACGCCTTGCTTCGGATAGCAACACGCGGGCACTCGGACTGTACTTTACCACTTCTCCGTTGCATGTATTGCGTAGCGGACAAGCTGCACCATCCGGCACACCAGGACTTGGAAACACAGCAACGTTTATCCTGAAAAAAGGGGGAAAAGTAAAATATGCTGTAATCAACGGCTTCCTGTACGATCTGGATGACTTCAAAACGGGTGAGGGAAATGGGATTATTGAGTAGGTTTTAAGACCACATCGCAAAATGGTAACTCAATTAAGTTATTTGTATATTTGACTAGACAAGTTTTACCGCCAACCTGCTGATTATGAAAATCGAGAATCAAGCTGAATCTATTCCACCTCTAAAAAGTGGCCGTTTAAATAGCTATTCGCCTGCCGACATTAAGCGACGGGGCGTTGAGCGCTTTCTGGATGAGGTTTGTGAGACTGATCCTGTTAACATTCCCGATTTAGGATTCACAGCGGAGGAGAATCAAAGAATGGATGTTATAATCCAGCTGGAAAAAGTAACTTCAAAAAATGGTCTTTGATACCAATCTGATAATCGAACACATCCGTCGACACGAAGCTTTGCCTTCGAGAGCTGTAATACCAGTAATTGTGGTTGGAGAGCTGGAAGCATTTGCTCTGAAAGCGGACTGGGGCTATCAAAAAGTTTAATTCATGCAGAGCCTTTTTGAACGTTATCCTATTGTTGAGATTACGAGAGAAATAACGATTGAGTATGCTCAAATAGATGCCTACAGCCAGGGGAATTTATATGGACAACCACTGCCCCCAGGTTTATCTGCCCCAAATATGGGTAAAAATGATATATAGATTGCAGCAATTGCTCTCTACTTGGGCTTAGAGCTACACACCACTGATAACGACTTCTATCATCTTACTTCTTTTAGTCTACAATTGATCAATTCATAACAGGACTAAGTTCTAAATCTTTTAAATACAACTCTTAAAGTAAAAGACCGGATCTTACCACTCCATACGGTCTGAAACACGTTTCAGGCCACTATTTACTTCAAATGCATTTTACCAGAGTCATAATTAACTGATTTACAGATAAAACACATTTCTTTTCATAACCGAGCCATAATATAGGGTTAACATTGAGGTAATATTGGGAGTCTACTTTTGTGTCGAAAATATGACACCTTAAGTATGAAAACCAAAATTTTTACAATCCTCCTATTACTTATTACAGTATCGGCGGCCTTTGCTCAAACAGGTACGATACGCGGTACCATCAAGGATACCAAAACCAAGGATGCGCTTATTGGCGCCACAGTTCTTGTTGAAGGAACACAAATTGGCGCAGCAGCCGATGTTGATGGAAGCTTCACATTACCTAATGTACCAACAGGAAGCCACAAGATTATTATTTCCTTCGTTTCCTACAAAACAAAAGAAATTCCTTCTGTAAGAGTTGAGTCGGGAAACACGACGGTTATTGACACCGAAATGGACGAAGAAGGTACTGCTTTGCAGGAGGTTGTGGTTCGCGGTGCACGGGCTACCAACACCGAGGTGGCTGTAATCAGCGAGATCAAACAATTAAAACCCATCGCAGTTGGTATTTCAGCGCAACAAATCCAGAAATCGCAGGATAGAGACGCAGCAGCGGCCATCCGCCGGGTTCCGGGTATCAGTATCGTTGACAACCGGTTTGTAATGATACGTGGTCTGGGTTCACGTTATAATGCAGTTTTGATCAACGACGTCATCACGCCCTCTTCCGAAGTTGATACACGTTCATTCTCATTTGATCTTGTTCCAAGTAATATCATCGACCGGATGATTGTATACAAATCCGGCTCAGCCGAATCGCCGGGTGACTTTGCTGGCGGGATTATCAAGATATATACCAAAAAACGTCCTGACCAGAACTTTATAGACGCAGCGGCAACCATCGGTTACAGAAACAACACGACTTTTCAAAATGCACAGACACACAGCAGAAGCGGGTTGAATTTCCTTGGCCTTTGGGGTAAGGACCAAAGTTTGTCCAGTGCTTTTCCGACAAGATCAGCCGATTTCAATATGCTGAGCAACCAGGAAAGAGCTTCTTTCGGAAGACTTTTCCCAAATACCTGGGCACTTAAAAATGTAAATGTAGCACCGGATCTTCGCCTTGCTTTTAACATGGGCAAGCGTTTTGAAATCGGCAACATAGATGTAAGCAACATTACCAATATTAATTACTCACTGACGAATCAACGCGCCGATGTAAACCTGTCCCTTTACCAAAACGGGTTATTGGCAAATGAGGTTTCGGAAAAATACATGGATTCGAACTATTCACGTCAATCCCGTATCGGCGTTCTTAATAACTGGACTTTCCGCTTCTCTCCAGTTTTTACAATGGAATGGAAAACATTGTTTAACCAGCTTGGTAACACAGAAACAGTAGTTCGTAATGGACAAAAAGTGATTGACGGCTACGATGCATTGAGTTATTCACAAAAATTTGAAAATAGAAGTATTGTAACCACCCAGATTTCTGGTGATCATAAATTTGGCGATCTTACGAAGCTGAACTGGATTACAGGTTTCGGATACACAGGCCGCTGGGAACCTGACTGGAAAAGAATCCGCTTCCAGCGCGTCACCGATGCAACTGGTGCTGACGGGCAACCTGCTCCTTTCGCAGCAGTGACACCAAATGATCCGACTGCAAATGAAGTAGGACATTTCTTCTCCAAACTTGGTGAGCGCGTATTAACACTTTCTGTGAACGGAGAACATGCTTTTGGAAACCCAACTGACCGTGAACCAAACCGCATCCGTTTCGGAATTTATGGAGAAAGAAAAGACAGAGATTATGCCAATCATTTCTATGGCTACAACAACATCGGAAATGCAAGTGCTATTCTCACACAAGGACTTGGATCCATTTTTGCTCCTGAAAATGTAAACGGACAAACAACCGGACTTACAATAAAAGATGGGACAAAAGACCTTGATTCATATGAGGGGATTAACAACTACACGGCTGCTTATTTAAGTGGTGATGTTAATTTCGGTAGCAAAGCGATTCTGACAATCGGTTTCCGTGGTGAGTACAACAATCAGCAATTACACTCCTATATAGTGAATCAGAGAAAGGAGCTTGTGAACAACAAAATATTTATCCCGCTTCCATCCCTGAACTTCACATACAAATTGTCTGAAAAGCAAAACCTGAGACTGGCTTTCTCTTCAACACTTAACCGTCCTGAATTCCGTGAACTAGCTCCTTATGCCTACTACGATTTTAATCTGCAAGCTGATATTCGAGGTAACACAACGCTTAAAACTGCTAAAATACAAAATCTGGATGCTAAATGGGAATTTTACCCAACAGCGAATGAGCTGATTTCAGTAACAGGATTTTACAAACATTTCAAAGACCCGATCGAATCGTTCCTTCTTCCGATGGGTGGTAATGGACTTGCCTATACATTTATCAACGCAGGTTCCGCAGAAAACTATGGTGTAGAAGTAGAAATACGCAAAGGTTTTGCCAATGCTGTAAGTCCATTTATTCAAAATCTGACCTTGGTTGGCAATGTTTCTTTAATAAAAAGTACTGTTAAACTAGGTGACTTTGTTCAGGGACCTGATTTAGGTGGAGAAATTCAGAACTATGACCTAACCGGCCTCACAGATAAAAAACGCCCGATGGCCAACCAGTCGCCTTATCTGATCAACGCAGGAATTTACTATGCCGACCCGATTACAGGATGGCAATGGAACTTGCTTTACAATGTGTTCGGACAAAGAATTTTCACAGTGGGTAACCAGAATAACCCGACTGTTTATGAAACGCCAAGAAATGTGATCGATCTGAACGTTAGCAAAAGGATCAAGCAAAATCTGGAAATAAGATTAGGTATCCAGGATATCCTCAACCAGCCGGTTCGTTTTGCCCAGGACTTCAACCGCGACGGAAAAATAGGTAAGGACGTTACCTCAATGACCGCAAATGCAGATCAAGACATTCGCAAATTCAAACGCGGTAGTTACTTCACCCTTACAGCGGCTTACACTTTCGGAAGAAGAACGGTTATTCCTTAATAATACCATTCAGAAAATTACCAATCAAACAATAATCCTTTTTGCAAACCAATTTTAATTCGCTATGAATATTATTAAAAAACAGCTGTATTTTCTTTTCCTTTTAGGAGGTTTGTTTGCAGCAACCACATCTTGTAAAAATGATGATGAGCCTACGGCCATTGAGGAAGTATTGGCAGTAAAAACAGTAGCGCCTTCATCGGGTCCTGCTGGAACCAAGGTGGTGATTACAGGTACAAAATTCGACGCAACCCCTTCTAATAACACCGTTTTGTTTAACACAACTCCCGCAGTTGTAACGGCAGCAACTACAACAACACTTGACGTTATCGTTCCGGCAGGAGCTACAAGCGGTTTGATTTCTGTTACAGTAGGTGGAAAAACAGTAAAAAGTGCTTCTAACTTTGAACTTTCTGCACGTTCGGTCGTTGAAAAACAAGGTAATATTACAGCAAGCGAAACTTGGACAAAAGATAAAATTTATCTATTAAAAGGCTTTGTATATATAACAAGCGGCGCAACGCTTACTATCGAACCGGGAACGATTATCAAAGGCGGTGCTGCTGCTTTGGACCCTTCCGGACTTGGAAAAGGAGGAACACTGATCATCAACGCCGGTGCAAAAATCATGGCCGTTGGTACTGCTACTGAACCGATCGTGTTTACATCAAATGCAGCTCCCGGAGCTCGTAAATACGGTGACTGGGGAGGCTTGGTTATCATTGGAAAAGCACCTCACAACCAGTTGGCAAGTAAAGGACCGGAAGGTGGTATCTCAGGGCAATTAGGTGCTGATAATATTTCCGATGACAATTCTGGGAAACTTCAATATGTACGTGTTGAATTCCCCGGTATTGCACTTACAGCCGGTAACGAAATCAACGGAATCACATTCTATTCCGTAGGTTCAGGTACAACAGTTGATCACGTACAGGTTTCTTACAGCGGTGATGATTCATTCGAATGGTTTGGCGGAACTGTAAATGCTAAAAATCTGGTTGCTTTCCGTGGTTGGGATGATGACTGGGATACTGACTGGGGTTTTACAGGTAAGGTTCAATATGCACTTTCATTGCGTGACTCGGAAATTTCGGATCAGTCAGGTTCAAACGGATTCGAATCTGACAACTTCAGCGGCAGCGGCGAACCCGCTACCGGACCAAATAATGGTATGCCATTAACTGCTCCAGTATTTGCTAACGTAAGTAACTTTGCCTTTAGCGGAACGCCAATTGTAACATCCGGCGCAACATATCAATCAGCTATGCACTTAAGACGTAATACTGACATCAGCATTTACAACTCTGTTTTTTCAGGATATCCTGAAGGTCTCCGTCTGGACGGTGCCAACACACTGGCCCACGCAACAGCAGGCACTTTGGATCTAAAAGGAATTGTATTGGCTAACACTACAATTTCCGTTCGCGGTGACCGTGGTGCAACAGGTGTATCTGATGTTCAGGCACAAACTTACTTCAATGTAGCAGCACGCAAGAACACCATTCTTACAGATGCTTCTACATTGCTTCTGAATGCTGACAATTTCAAACTTACAGGACCGAAATTCCTGCCACAGGCAACATCTCCACTATTGCAGGGTGCAGTTTGGGAAGGAAAAGGTGCAGATGCATTCTTTACAAAAGAAACTTTCAGAGGTGCTTTCGGAACAACAGACTGGACAACAGGCTGGACAAACTTCGATCCTCAGAATACTCCTTACAATTAAAAAAGGGGGAAGACCTTATAATTGGTGTCAGAATTTAAAAAGGCCGAAAGCACATGCTTTCGGTTTTTTTTGTTTTATCACCCATAACGCCATCAATTACCACTGTTTACACCATCACGGTTGCATTCCTGCCTCTAAACCAATATCTTCGAACCAGTGATTTGTCTTGACAATCATTATCAATCCTATTTTTATTCTAATCTTTTTTGAATGTCCGAATTTCAGGCTTATCTCCAGCTGGGTTTTGAACACATCACCGATTCCAAAGGATATGATCACATCCTTTTTATCATGGCGCTTTGCACGGTCTACACCTTAATGGACTGGAAAAAAGTGATCATTCTTGTTACAGCATTTACCATAGGTCATTCTATTACGCTGGCACTGGCAACACTGGGTTTGGTGCAGGTAAATCCAGATGTGATTGAACTGCTTATTCCCATTACGATCCTCATCACAGCAACTCTCAATTTTTCCTTTAAAGAGAAAAAACCAGCTTACAGTCAAAAAACCAGTTCATTTACGGCACGTTATCCACTTGCCCTTATTTTTGGACTGATACATGGACTCGGATTTTCCAACTATCTACGCGCTTTGCTGGGTAAGGAAGCGAACATTGTCGCACCGTTGCTCGGCTTCAATATCGGACTTGAACTAGGTCAGCTGATCATTGTGTTCGTTATTCTGTCCATCGCCTTTGTTCTGATTGAAATACTGCGTATTGCGAAACTGAGCTGGGTGCATATTCTTTCGGGCATCATTGCAGGCATGGCCTTGTCTCTGATCATCAACAATGAATATTTACAAAGTGTATCTTAAAATTAAAACGTTGCCTGATACTTTTCCATACCTAATAAACTGACATCAACTTAAATACAATCTGCCAATCAAATGAAAAAACGATTGCTTCCATTTATCCTGCTGCTGATTTCTATTGCCTCTGTGGCACAGCAGCTGCCCACTTCACCAAACTTCAAGGCAAACGACAGGTTTGAACAATTGGGCACTATTCTGCCAACGCCCAACACCTACCGCGCAGCATCTGGTGCTCCGGGTCGTGAGTACTGGCAACAACGCGCCGACTACGATATCAAAGCTGAACTGGACGACGATAAAAGACGCATCACCGGTTCGGAAACGATCACTTTTTTCAACAACTCGCCCGATGAGCTGAAATACATCTGGATGCAGCTTGATCAAAATCTTTTCAAAAAAGATGGTATTGGAGCAACATCAAGAACCGGAACGGTGAGCGAAAAAGGCATGAGTGTGGCACAATTACAGGCCATGAATACGGGTCGCGGTTCTTCGCTGGATCCAAAAACAGAATATGGTTATGAAATTAAATCCATAAAAGATAAAGCCGGCAAGGCACTTCCTTACACCATCAACAATACCATGATGCGTATCGATCTGCCGGTGGCAATGAAGCCCGGAACAAATCTGGCTTTTAGTGTCGATTGGGCATACAACATCACGGAGTACTATGGTCGCAGCGGTTATGAATTTTTCGCTAAAGATGGCAACAGCAACTATTTCATTGCACACTGGTTTCCACGACTTGCGCCTTATGACGATGTAAACGGATGGAACCACAAACAGTTTTTAGGGCAAGGAGAGTTTGCGTTGATCTTCGGAAATTATAAAGTGGCAATTACAGTCCCTGCGGATCATATTGTAGCAGCCAGCGGCGAATGCCAGAACTACGCACAAGTGTTGACAGGTGCACAAAAGCAGCGTTTGAAGCAGGCTGAAACTTCGAAAACGCCTGTCATTATTGTGACTCAGACAGAAGCAGAGAAAGCGGAAAAACGCGAGAATAAAAACCCAGGTAAGAAAACATGGATTTACAAAGCAGACAATGTTCGTGACTTCGCCTTTGCAAGCAGCCGGAAGTTTATCTGGGATGCCATGCTGACTGAGCCTTACAAAAACGGCAGAAAGATCTGGTCGATGTCGTTTTATCCAAAAGAGGGAAATCCGCTTTGGGAGCAATATTCAACCCGGGCGGTGGAGCATACGCTGAAATCTTACGGAAACCGTACTTTTGAATACCCCTATCCTGTTGCTATTTCCTGCCACGCCACTTCTGGCGGAGGAATGGAATATCCGATGATCAGCTTCAATGGAGGGCGCCCGGAAGAAGATGGCACCTATTCGGAAGCTACCAAATACGGGATGATTGGCGTAATTATTCACGAAGTGGGCCACAACTTTTTCCCGATGATCGTCAATTCGGACGAACGCCAGTGGGCCTGGATGGACGAAGGTCTTAATACATTTTGCCAATATCTGGCAGAGAAAGAATGGGATTACAACTATCCTACCCGTCGCGGCGAACCAAACCAGATCACCGATTACATGTCGTCCGATCCTTCTGTTTTGTCTCCAATCATGAGTTCAGCAGAGAATGTGATCGGTTTAGGACCGAATGCTTATGCAAAACCTGCAACTGCACTGAATATCCTTCGTGAAACCGTAATGGGCAGGGAGCTTTTTGATCATGCCTTTAAAGAATATGCAACACGTTGGCGTTTTAAAAGCCCTACTCCTTCCGACTTTTTCAGAACAATGGAAGACGCTTCAGGTGTGGACCTTGACTGGTTCTGGAAGGGTTGGTTTTATGGAACAGAGCCCGTTGATCAGGATTTGGTAAGTGTGGACTGGTTCAGCATTGACACGCAAAATCCTGAAATTGAAAAAGAGCTGGCAAGAAAAGAAGCTGTAAGAAAACAAGGAACAATTAGCAAACAGCGTGATTTGGCCGACAAAGCAAACACTGTAGTCGGTCAGGATTCGACCATGGCTGATTTTTACAATACCTATGATCCATTCAAAGTGACCAACGCGGATCGCCAGAGATACGAGCAATATCTTTCAGGTTTATCACAAAATGAGCGTGATCTGATTCAGAACAACACCAATTTTTACACGCTTAGCGTAAAAAACAAAGGCGGACTCGTGATGCCTGTGATCGTCAAAATGGAGTTTGAAGATGGCACTGATTCCACTGCAACGTTTCCTGCCGAAATATGGAGATTCAATGACGGACAGATCAACAAGGTAATTACCACCCAAAAGAAAGTGGTGCAATGGACGCTGGATCCTTATTTCCAGATCGCCGATATTGATACCGCCAACAACTCTTTCCCGAGAGTAGCGAAACCAACACGATTCCAGATTTTCAAACAACAGCAGCTGCGCCGCCCTGCAAACCCCATGCAGACAGAAGGAGCCGGAAAGCTTGGAACTACACCTAGAAACTAGTTTTTGATCAATAGTTTAAGGTAGAGAGCAAATTAAAAAAAGCCTTTCGAATTCATTTTCGGAAGGCCTTTTTATGTAATTTCAAATTAGATTCTATGTAATTTCAAAATTGAATCTATGTATTTTCAAAATTGGAGTATCTTTACGATATACAAATATTGACTATGAGCTTCGTTAATAGAGATATAGCGGCTGTAATAAACAGCCAGAAGAATAAATTTCCAGTGATTGCCGTCACAGGACCAAGACAGTCAGGTAAAACCACGTTGCTAAAGAATATTTTTAAAGACTATCAATATATTTCCTTGGAGGATCCAAACAACAGATCCTTTGCAACTGATGATCCGGTAGGCTTTTTAAAGAAGTACAATGACCAAATAATACTAGACGAGGCGCAACAAGCACCACAATTATTTTCTTACATCCAGACCATTGTGGATGAAAGTAAAAAAATGGGACAATTCATTTTATCAGGTTCTCAGAACTTTCAACTTTTAAATAACATCACTCAAAGTTTAGCAGGAAGAGTTGCCTTGTTCAAATTGCTACCTTTTGACTTTGGTGAAATGAAATCGGGAAATTTACTGGCAGAAGATTTTGCAGAAGCCTGTGTTAAAGGATTTTACCCGGCGATTTATGACAGAGATATTGATCCAACAGTATTTTATGCCAACTATATACAAACCTATGTGGAGCGGGACGTCACAGAGCTCATAAATATCAGAGACACGCGGCAATTCAGAACATTTTTAGGCTTGTGTGCAGCCCGTGTTGGACAACTGGTGAATTTGAATTCCCTTTCCAATGAATGTGGTATATCTCAGCCAACCGCCAGAGCCTGGCTTTCAATCTTAGAAAGTAGCTATATCATCTTTCAACTTCAACCGTTCTTTCAAAATTTCAATAAACGTATTGTCAAAAGCCCAAAACTCTATTTCTACGATACCGGTCTCTTATGTCATCTTTTGGGACTGAGAAATGCTGATACACTTGTCGAAAGTTCAGCAAAGGGTAATATTTTTGAAAATCTTATCGTGGCCGAATTTTTTAAACAAAATGAACATCGATATCTTCATCAGGATTACTGGTTTTGGAGAGATTCAAATGGGCACGAAGTAGATCTTTTAACTCAAAATGGTAACGTGTTTGATATTTTTGAAATAAAATCAACACAAACAATTATGTCAGATCAGTTTAAAGGAATGGCCTTTTTTAGTGATTTGGCACAAAACAAAGTTGGTAAGCAAACACTTATTTATGGTGGAAAGGATGATCAGCACAGAACCTTACAAACTGTTCTGGGATGGAGAAATATCTGAGCTTTAACTTCCGTCTATTAATTAAAACCATATCCTAAATCCAATGAAAATCGTAATACTCGACGGATACACACTTAACCCCGGCGATCTTGACTGGGCGCCGCTTCTTGAACTGGGCGAGGTTGAAATATATGATCGTTCTGGTAAAAATGAAATCGTGGAACGCGCCCTGGAAGCAGAAGCTATCCTGGTAAACAAGGTTGTGATAAGCAGGGAAATACTTGAACAACTTCCAAAACTGAAATACATTGGTGTAGCTGCAACCGGCTATAATAACATTGATATTGAAGCTGCACAAGAACAAAATATAACAGTGACCAATGTAAAAGCCTACGGACCAGCATCGGTAGCCCAGCATACTTTTGCCTTGTTGCTTGCGCTGGTAAATCGGATAGAAACCCACAGCCAAAGTGTGTTTAATGGTGACTGGGCGTCTTCACCGGACTTCGCCTATTGGAAAACACCTCTTACAGAACTCGCCGGGAAGACAATGGGACTCGTTGGCTTGGGAGACATCGGATCACAGGTTGCCTCAATTGCAAAAGCTTTCGGAATGAAGGTGATCGCCTACCGCAAAAATCCTGTTCTTACGGAGGCAACGGACATTACCATGGTAACGCTCGATGCTATTTTTAAGAGAAGCGACGTGGTAAGTCTTCATTGTCCGTTAACTGAAGAAACAAAAGGCTTGATAAATGCAGAAACACTTGGCCTGATGAAGAGAAGTGCACTATTAATCAACACCGGAAGAGGTCCGTTGATCAACGAAAATGACCTAGCTGAGGCATTGAAAAATGGAACAATTGCCGGGGCTGGGCTTGACGTGCTCTCGACCGAGCCACCCGTTGCATCGAATCCATTGCTGTCGGCACCTCATTGTGTAATAACACCACACATTGCCTGGGCCACGTTCGAAGCAAGAACCCGGCTCTTAAAAATGGTCGCGGATAACCTCAGGGCATTTATAAATGGTAACCCTCAGAGTGTGGTATCTAATTAAATGGTTAGCGCAAAATGCGTTTAACCCGGATTACGCAATAGGAACTTGGATCATGGGACAATGCGTAATCCGGGCTAAACCGTTTTCTGGTGCTTCGTAGGAAGCGTGATCACGAACTCAGCGCCGTGTCCCTCTTTGCTGTTCGCTTTGATGGAACCTTGATGTTTGTCTATAATTTTCCTCGTAATAGCAAGCCCTATTCCTGAGCCCTCGTATTTGTCCTTGGTATTGAGTCGTTGGAATAGTGAAAATATCTTATCTCCATAAAGGTCATTGAAACCAATGCCATTATCTGTGAAGGTAATGGTGCAGTATTCCTTTTCATCTTCGTTCACACCTACACTGCTCGAAATATGAATGACAGGTGCGACAGTTGCTTTTGCGAACTTCAGAGCATTACTAATCAGGTTCTGAAACACCTGCCTGATCTGCCCCCTGTTCACTTCTATCAAAGGCATTTCGCCCACGATAACCTGGGCACGTTTTTCATTTATAACAATTTCGTAATCTTCAATCACTTCATTAATGATGTCACCAAGACTTGACGCAACGAAACCTTCGTCATTGGTAGCGAGCCGGGAATAACTTAAGATATCGAAAATCATGGTCTTCATCCTGTTAGATGAAGATATGATCTTATCCAGAAACATTGCTCCGTCACCGGTTATTTCACTTCCATGTTTGTCTCGCAGCATGGTCGCAAAAATCAGGATTTTTCTCAGCGGTTCCTGAAGGTCATGAGATGCGACAGAAGCGAATTGTTGAAGGTCATTATTGCTGTTTTGAAGCTCAGCATTCATTTCTGCCAGTTTCCTGTTGTTGAGCGTCAACAATTGCTCCATTTCCTTATGAAAAGTAAGATCCGTAAGAATGACGCTCATCGACACTCCTTCATCCAGATACAATGTCGTAACCGACAATTGAAAAGGAATGTGCCTGTTACTGCTCACAATACTCACTTCCGTCTTACAATCCTTCTCCCATCCTTTGGTGAATGTCTGTTGATAATTATCTATAAAATCGTCAGCAATAAAGGAAACGAATGCTAATCCGATCACCTTATTAAGCGGGAGATTGACCATGGCAGCAAACTGTGAATTACAGTACAGAATGATCCCCTCCTGATTGAGCGTAACGGCTCCCTGATTCATTTTCTCTATAAAAACCCGGTATGTCTGGTCCGCCGTTTTCAGTGTATAAAGCTGATGTCCGTCTGCACCATTGACCACCAGTGCATCTACCTGCCCCGTACGAATAGCCGTTATAGTCTCCGTGGCTTCTTCCAACTGGGCAAGAAGATTCCGGTTTTCCTCGACTAACTGTTCATATGTTTTTCCTGCTTCCATCAAATTAAACTGAATATCCTAATCCTTTTAAAACTTTGGCTGTGTCGGACAGATCTCCAACTATTCTTTTTTCAGGTAAGGGAAAACTTTTGATCAATAAGGGCAGAGCGATTATATTTTCTTTTTTTGCCAGGGCTTTTTGCTGGTAAACATCAATAATTTCCAGTGAATATTTCCCATCCAGATAAGTATCACATATTTCCTTTAAATTATTAACAGCTTTCAACGAGTTAGTTGATGCACCGGTAATATACAGACGCAATACATAGGGCTGGTTTTCACCATCCAGCGGATTTTCGTGTTGCGCATCTAAATTGTGTTCCATTGGTTATTTTTTGGCAGGACGTATGTTGAGTCCCACAAGCACCTTCTCTTCGTTAGACAAATCACCGATAATCTTCCTTATCGGTTCAGGTACCTTCTTAACCAGTGTCGGAATTGCAAGTATCTGATCACCCTCAGCAAGTTGTGGCTGAAGCAAAAGGTCAATTACTTCAATCACATATTTATCCTTTAAATGCTCTTCACAATACTTTTTTAAATTTGTGAGCGCCATTACAGACTTCGCCGTTTTACCGGCCACATATAGTCTCAGTTCCCAGATTTCCTCTGTTGCTTCCATATCTTGTTCAATTTCTGTTTATAAAGTGTCTTCAATTTCACCGGCAGCTCCATCGCGTTTGCGTGTCAGCTCGGATCTGTTTTTTTCAAGAACACTTTTTCTTAATTCCTCCTCAACGTAAGTTTTATTGAGGTCGTCCTGGAAAGAATCAAACTCCTGTTTCAGACTGTTGATTTTCGATTCCAGAATCATCTTCTTGCGCTCTATCTCCCTGTCTTTTAAAGACACCGCATGATCTCTCAAAACCACACCGGTCTTCTCCAACAGTTGTTCGGCCTCCCTTGCGGAACCGGTAAGAACACCATCCGGACCTAGATAAACGTCTACTAGTTCGAGCCCGGAATCATCGATTACAAATTCCCGGACCTGATTGGAATGTTTCATTCCTCTCGATTTCATGACATACAATCCGCGGTTACGCTCGCCGTTAAATTCAATATCTCTCACCATCAGCCATGCATCCACGAGCGAGGATATGCTTTCGTCTGTTTGCCCCGTAACGTTATCATTCAGGGTAAGCGCTGTGAACATAACTGTAATTTGTTCCGACTGTAAAAAATCGATCAGCCTGATTAGTAAGCTTTTGACTTCACTGACAGACCCCACAGTAATAAGATTAGTGATCGGATCCAGAACCACAACATCCGGCCTGAATTCCTTTACCATTTTATGGATCACCACCAGATGCATTTCCAACCCATTGAGCGTTGGACGCGCAGCATGAAATTTCAATAATCCCTTACCCACGTGCTCCTGTAAATCCACACTGATCGATTTCATGTTACGGATGATCTGCTGCGGTGACTCTTCGAACGCAAAATAGATACACCGCTGCCCATTTTTACAGGTTTCATTTACAAATGCCCCTGCTATGCTCGTCTTGCCCGTGCCGGCAGTGCCGGAAACCAGTATACTACTTCCAATAAAGAAACCTTTTCCGCCCAACATTTTGTCCAAACCACTCACTCCGGTAGGAATTCTTTCCGAAGATACGTCATGATGAAGTGTAAGAGATGTGACAGGAAGTACTGAAACGCCATCCTCATCTATCAGAAAAGGGTATTCGTTTGTTCCGTGAACAGATCCCCGATATTTCACAACACGAAGCAATCTCGTGGAAATCTTATTAGTTACCCGGTGATCCAGCAGTATAACACAGTCAGAAACATATTCTTCCAATCCATGTCTGGTGAGCATCCCGTCACCCTTTTCGCCAGTTATAATTGTAGTAACTTTCTTCTCTTTTAACCAACCAAAAAGCCTGCGAAGTTCTGCACGGATAATTCCTTCATTATGCAACCCGGAAAACAGGTTTTCGATCGTATCCAAAACGACCCTTTTCGCTCCGATGCTATCAATCGCATGTCCAAGCCGTATGAACAAACCATCAAGGTCATACTCTCCGGTTTCCTCTATTTCGCTCTTTTCTATATGAACATGGTCTAGACGCACCATTTTGTCTTCCTGAAGTTTCTGAAGATCGTAACCCAGCGAAGCTACGTTAATAGCCAGTTCTTCAGCTTTTTCCTCAAAAGCCATAAAGACACCCGGTTCATTGAACTTCATTGCCCCATGTACAATGAATTCCATGGAAAAAAGTGTTTTCCCGCAACCGGCTGCTCCGCAAATTAACGTTGGACGGTCTTTTGGAACCCCACCGCCGGTAATCTCGTCCAGACCGGAGATTCCTGTTTGGGTTTTAGGAAGAGTTCTATGAACAAATTTATTATGTTCAGAGGGTTGTAAGTCCATTTTAATCTAGAAGGTTTCAAAAACAAAAAAATCTTTAACTGTATATACGATCAAGGAGAGAAATAATCATGCCAAGTGTAATTACTATGTCCGTTTTTAGATCAGAAAACGACTATCAACTACGGAGGATATAGCAAAAAAAAGACAAAAGGCATCAGATGATTCCGACGCCTTTTGTACTTATCACTCACAGACGGATGCTAACCGGGTAAGCAAACCTCCTATCTGCATTACTAAACTTTCAAAAATGCAATATACTTCGATTTAATTACAGCACATTCTATATTACGGATTCTAATTTTATTCTAATTCAAAAAAAGATCATTGACAATTGATTAATTTACAGCTCTTTAACTAACTAAAAAGTGCTTAAATCTGTGAAGATTCTATACTTGTGATCAAAACTGTCGTGATGAGAAATGCTAAAAAATATTCGGTTCAAAGCAGATATATTTGTCCCGCTACGTTCTTTACCAAAGCGCATCACTCCGCAGGCGTTTGTATTGTCCGTTGGGTGTAAAGCAACTCCTGATTAAATTGTATTAGATACTAAAAACGAGTTTTTTGTTATGGTAAAATTTTGTTTGTTCCTTTCTTTCCTGATATGCATTTCTTTCGTTTCGGTATCCCAAAGTAAAAAATCCACTACTTTCCCTGACGGAACAACAATACCCGCATGGTTTTCCGACAGCTCTAAAATCAGTTTAAAGAACCTCGGAAAACAGTATCTCATTACAAAGCATGGGGTCAAAGCCGACAGTAGTCTGGTACAAACCACCGCAATTCAAAAGGTTATCGACCTGGCAAGCAAACAAGGTGGTGGTGTCATCATGATCCCCAAGGGTACCTTTCTGAGCGGCGCTCTGTTTTTTAAACCTAAAACTCATTTGTATGTGTCTGAAGGCGCAGTGTTAAAAGGCTCAGATAAAATAGCCGACTATCCGATCATGCCTTCAAGGATGGAAGGACAAACGCTTGACTATTTCCCTGCTCTCGTGAATGCGTACGGAGTAAATGGCTTTACAATTTCAGGTAAAGGAACAATCAATGGAAACGGACTGAATTACTGGAAAGCTTTTTGGCAACGGAGGAAGGAAAACCCTAACTGTACCAACCTTGAAGTATCCCGTCCACGCCTTGTTTTTATTTGGAAAAGTAATGATGTGCAAGTACAGGACGTCTGTCTGCAAAATTCTGGCTTCTGGACCAGCCATTATTATCAGTGCAACAACATCAAAATTTTGAATGTTCACATCACAGCTCCACACGAGCCTATAAAAGCACCAAGTACAGATGCCATTGACCTTGATGTTTGTAACAATGTTCTGATCAAAGGCTGCTACCTTGCCGTGAATGACGACGCGATTGCCCTGAAAGGCGGAAAAGGTCCTTATGCAGATACGGAAAAAGGCAACGGTGGAAATTCCAATGTAATTATTGAAGATTCCGAGTTTGGATTTTGCCATGCAGCTCTTACCCTGGGAAGCGAGGCAATTCACAATAAAAACATTGTAATGCGGAATTGTCACATCACCAATGCGATGCGCGTACTATGGCTTAAAATGCGCCCGGATACCCCTCAGAAATATGAGTATGTAAGCGTTGAAAACATTGACGGCTACGCATACAGCCTGATATACGTGAAACCGTGGAAACAGTTTTTTGACCTGAAAGGACGCAAAGACGTACCTCTGTCATATTCCGACAACATCAGTTTGAAAAACATCAGCCTCAAATGTGAAGTTTTTTTCGATGTAAGCCCTGGCGAACATGACAGACTATCGAATTTCAAATTTGAAAATCTTGACGTTACCGCTAAAAATGCGGCTTATGACAAAACAGTTGTTGCAGGAATCAACTTTGATAACGTGAAAGTGAATGGAAAAATGATTGATTGAACAGGAAGTACATACTCAGCTGCCAGACTATTTGACATCTTCTTTTTAACGGAAACCTCTCATCAAAAAAGAGCACCTTCCTGAATAGGTGTGTATCATTACGAGCAAGGAGAGTGGCAGGAAATCTGGGATGCACTATTCTGGCGTTTCATGCACTTACACTGCGGCCTTTTCAACAGAACTCACGATTAGGAAGGTTGAACGGCAGTTTCGATAAAATGGAAATCGAAGAACAGAGAAACCTGTTGAACACTGCGCACCGTTTTTGGGAGGGATTGGGTTAATCTCAGAATGTTTGGCTAAACAGTGGTTTCCAAAACATCGTCGGGGAGGATCGCGACTTGAACCCGCTTATGAGTAAATCAACCATTGATGGGCACATTTTGTACAGAGACTAATGTGAATGCTGAGTCGGACTTAATTGCACATAATTTCGTTTAATGTCAAGACATAAATAATCATTTGAAATGAGGAATGAAACACGGGAAGACCTTCTTTTTCTCACTGGCGATAAGCCCTGATGCAGATATTGTCGCGTCGATTCAAGAGTTAAAAAATCGTTTGCGAAAAGATCTGAATAGAAATTATGTAAGTTAAAACTCCTTGGCCCACATAACGCTATTTACCTTTTATGCAGGTATGGAGGAATACCCTTTAATTTTGGAAGAATTTAGAAGAATACTAAGTGGACTAGCACCATTTGATCTTAAATTCTTTGGATTTGCAAGTTTTCCACCAAGGCCATTACAAACGTTCTACGTCAAGCCTGAAGACGCATCATCTAAAATTATCATTAACAATTGCGCTACAATAAATGCAACTTTCAGAAGGAGTCTAAAACGAAATCACCTCAAAAATTGGAAGAACAAAGCATTTAAAGATCCGCATATGAGTATTGGTCATGAGCTTACAGAGGCAGAAATTTCGAAATGCAATGATATGGCTAGCGAGGGCTTCTGTAAATCTTTCCTTTGCAAGTCCTTCGTGATTCGCAGGTTTAATGTTGATAAAAGACAATACGACATTATTGATCAAATTCCGTTGCTTGATCACCAATACGTTATTGGGAGGCAATTGACACTGTTTTAACTTGTTTAATCCTTGATTAGTATTGAATACTACACACTCCTTTAAGGACTGTTAACTTCTCTGTCCCGCGGCGCGCAGCCTGGGACGGGGCGTGTAGCCATCGTGGCGTAGCCTGGGAAGAGGTGAAGACTTCGCGTCTCGACGAATCGTTGCACCATCCAGGCCAATAGCCTACGCGACCCGGCCTGCGCGGCCCGGCCTACGTGGCGCGGCTTAAACGCAAAAAAGCCTCACATTTCTGTTAGGCTTTTTGTAATAGTATTGTGGCGGCTAGACTGCGCGTCCCGCCTACTTTACCAGGTCGGACCGCGCAGGCCAAGTATCATCGGCGGTTTGGTCGGAGTCACGATTGACCTAGGCGCCCCCGGCTTAGGCAGCCCCGCTTAACTTCTCTGTTCGGGACGGGGCGCGCAGCCTGCGCGGCCCGGCTTAAACGCAAAAAAGCCTCACATTTCTGTGAGGCTTTTGATTATAGTATTGTGGCGGCTACCTACTTTACCAGGTTTGATCCAAGTATCATCGGCGGTTCCGG
>NZ_JAJUXG010000065.1 GCF_021390535.1 Dyadobacter sp. CY312 | reverse complement strand
TCAGCCATGAAAGCTAGGGATGAAGGACCGTCGCCTTGATTTGCGGCATGAATATGCGCAAACCAGATCCTGCCTTCGCTGTCAACGAGCACTTGCCTTTTCCGTCCATTTACTTTTTTATTGGCATCCGTACCACGTAATTCACAAATCATAGGAGACAACTTAACGCTTTGACTGTCAATACAAAGAATAGAAGGATTCTTATCCCTATGCGTATTTACGCGATCTATTTTGTTAACAGCTCGATTTATTTGCTCAATTACATTTTGCTTTTTCCATTGGCTAAAATACCAATATACCGCTTGCCAATGAGGAAAACAGGAAGGCAGATTTCGCCATTGGCAGCCTGTCCGGAGTATGTATAGAAGTGCATCCATAACCTCCCTCAAATTCAGTTTTCTCCTTCTTTTTGTATTCAAAAATGGTGATATTGCCGCCCATTGGAGATCGGTCAGTCTAGTAAACTGTTTAATCAATGCTTTAATGTTTCGTCACTGCAAAGATGGTACGATCTCCATTCTTCGCAATTCCCAAACACCTTCT
>NZ_JAJUXG010000064.1 GCF_021390535.1 Dyadobacter sp. CY312 | reverse complement strand
TTTTTTCTTTCATCACAGTATCAGTTTTACATCTAACAACTATCCTCTTTTCTGCGTGTTTGCCTGCCGGAGAAGGAATCATTACCAGCCGCGAAGCATCCGGACATCGTGACAACCGGCCCGTGCGTTGCGCATACAGATTGTGAAAATACGCAATGTGTTCAGCCTGATTGTATCCTAAGGCGATTTCGGGCAGGTCCCCCTGTGAGCATTTAACCGGGGAGGTAATTACCCGACCATACCGGTAGCAGCCTGACATGGCCGGCCTCTTGTATAATCGAGCTGACAGAGGATTTTCCGGCTTTTTCCACCGTCAGCTGATGCATTGAAAAAATACAAGACAAAAAAAGGGCCGAAGCCCTTTTGTCTCAGTAGTCTGAGAAGACATGACCATCAATCTGGGTGTAACCATCCATGAAAAGGTCTCTGGCAAACGCCTCATAGTCGAAGTATCTTTGAATGGTCGGAGATACTTCTGAGAGTAGTCCTGTCTGATCGACATATTCATATGCATACTCCAGTTCAGGGTCCGTCATCGATCCTGCAAAATACCCCTGGTAGCATTCATCGAAATTTTGCAGCTGCTCATC
>NZ_JAJUXG010000063.1 GCF_021390535.1 Dyadobacter sp. CY312 | reverse complement strand
GATGAGCAGCTGCAAAATTTCGATGAATGCTACCAGGGGTATTTTGCAGGATCGATGACGGACCCTGAACTGGAGTATGCATATGAATATGTCGATCAGACAGGACTGCTCTCAGAAGTATCTCCGACCATTCAAAGATACTTCGACTATGAGGCGTTTGCCAGAGACCTTTTCATGGATGGTTACACCCAGATTGATGGTCATGTCTTCTCAGACTACTGAGACAAAAGGGCTTCGGCCCTTTTTTTGTCTTGTATTTTTTCAATGCATCAGCTGACGGTGGAAAAAGCCGGAAAATCCTCTGTCAGCTAGATTATACAAGAGGCCGGCCATGTCAGGCTGCTACCGGTATGGTCGGGTAATTACCTCCCCGGTTAAATGCTCACAGGGGGACCTGCCCGAAATCGCCTTAGGATACAATCAGGCTGAACACATTGCGTATTTTCACAATCTGTGTGCGCAACGCACGGGCCGGTTGTCACCATGTCCGGATGCTTCGCGGCTGGTAATGATTCCTTCTCCGGCAGGCAAACACGCAGAAAAGAGGATAGTTGTTAGATGTAAAACTGATACTGTGATGAAAGAAAAAA
>NZ_JAJUXG010000062.1 GCF_021390535.1 Dyadobacter sp. CY312 | reverse complement strand
GTAGGTTAAAGACACTGTTAGGGTAAAATCGGCGACTGGGGCTAAGTCGTAACAAGGTAGCCGTACCGGAAGGTGCGGCTGGAACACCTCCTTTCTGGAGACGAAAAATTCTGCTTTTAGTTTATCTTTATCATATATAATTAAGGGGCTTGTAGCTCAGGTGGTTAGAGCGCGACACTGATAATGTCGAGGTCCGTGGTTCGAGTCCACGCAGGCCCACGGATTACAACAAGTTAGATCAAAATAACGTTTTTGGTCATTTTTATTGAAAATTTTTGGGGGATTAGCTCAGCTGGCTAGAGCACCTGCCTTGCACGCAGGGGGTCAACGGTTCGAATCCGTTATTCTCCACATTATCCAAGAAAGTTTGGATAACGAGTTCATTGACATATTGAGAAGTAGAAGAGAGAAATTAAGAGATTAATTTTTGTAAGTGAATTAAGGGCACATGGGGGATACCTAGGCTCTCAGAGGCGAAGAAGGACGTGATAAGCTGCGATAAGCTACGGGTAACAGCACATATGTATTGATCCGTAGATTTCCGAATGGGGCAACCCAATACCATGAAGTGGTATTACCCTACGGGGGGCAAACGTGGGGAACTGAAACATCTAAGTACCCACAGGAGAAGAAAATAACAATGATTCCGCAAGTAGTGGCGAGCGAACGCGGACGAGCCCAAACCAGCC
>NZ_JAJUXG010000061.1 GCF_021390535.1 Dyadobacter sp. CY312 | reverse complement strand
TCTCCGACATAGCCTTTGTGTCTAAAGATCAACTTTGTTACGGAATTACAACAAGCAGCCAAATTGCGACGCTGGATCCTTTCACTGGTAATGTAGTGGTTGGGGCCGCAGTTGATGGGCTGCCCTCGTCAGGTAACTACGGTGCCGTATTCAGTGATGCTTCGGGTAAGTTATACGTATTTCACAATGGTATCGGATCTTTTTCTAAGGTGGATCCGGCAACCAACACTGCTTCTCTGATTTCAACGAGTACGCCATCAGGTAATAATGACGGAGCAAGTTGCGCAACCACAATTCTGGTAGATCTGCCGTTCACCTGTAATGACGGTATCGCTTATCAGACTATCAATTCTATTCCGGATGGCACGTCAGCACTTCACGGATTTGATGTCGCTACGGGAGCTAAAACGCTGATCGCCACCTTGCCGTATGTTCTGAATGGTTTAATATACAATTCCGTGGACAATATGTTATGGGCCTCCAGAACAGGGACCAATAACATTGTAAGGATTGACAGAGAAGGGGGATCAATGTCATATCCAATTACCGGCCTGCCATCAGGGCTCAACGTAGGCGCCGAGCTGCCCGGTGGCTATATGCTGCTGTACAATAACAACCATACCCATTATTATGTCGTAGACGTCAATTCCAGTCGTGCGACCTATTTGCAAATGGTAGATCCGACAGCCGGTTTTGCGCTTCAAACGGGGCCGGTCTATGG
>NZ_JAJUXG010000060.1 GCF_021390535.1 Dyadobacter sp. CY312 | reverse complement strand
TGTCGGTTGATTTGTGCCAAAAACCCGTGCCTGCCTGCCAGTAAAAAACCGGTAGCAGACAGGCGTTGCTATGCAGGGATAGATCCAGAGTCTTCTATGACTGAAGACCTACACAGCCACAGGTCAATTCGAAAGTTACAGAATTCATCCTGACGGTAGCAAGTCTTCACTTTGTCGGCACCGCATTTAGCCTCGCTATATCCTGCCGCGCCTTAAAAGCGATGCCGGACTTGCAACCAGGGGGCTTATGCCCCGTCAGTTTCTTCTGTGCACGGCCAGCGAATGCCCAGGGCAGGTGCCGGGCGCTATTGATCTTTTTAATCGTAAAGCTTATGAAAGCTACAGTTGAATTTCGCATTTATGTTGGTACTTACGCCAAGTACAACAAAGGTTCAATCTTCGGATCATGGTTGGATTTGTCAGATTATGCAGACTCCGAAGAGTTTCTGGAAGCCTGTTTACAACTGCATCAGGATGAGTCAGATCACCAGGGACAGGGCCCCGAGCTCATGTTTCAGGATTGGGAAGGCATTCCACAGTTTCTGATCAGTGAAAGCACTCTGAGTCCACTATGCTTTCAGTATCTGGATATAGTCTCGGATATGAACCAGCAGCGTGCCGAGGCCTTTGAGATTTACTGCGCACAAATCACCGGATGGTCAGGTCAGAACGATCTGGATGAGCAGCTGCAAAATTTCGATGAATGCTACCAGGGGTATTTTGCAGGATCGATGACGGACCCTGAACTGGAGTATGCATATGAATATGTCGATCAGACAGGACT
>NZ_JAJUXG010000059.1 GCF_021390535.1 Dyadobacter sp. CY312 | reverse complement strand
GACAAGTCGGTACGAAACGTCCCTTTCGTACCGACTTGTCGACGGTCCGCCGCGGTAGAAATAATGCAAAGAGAAATGTTCATTCGTTCCGCAGGAACGTCTTGTAACTTTGCGCTGGTATGAAACTCTCAACAGACTAATCTCATACCAGCGTCACCCAAAAAATTCTCAATAAGCCTCAATACTTATGGTATTATGATCTTTCTGGACATTGAAGCACCTTTAAATTTGACCGCCAGAATGTAAACTCCAGTTTCTAATTTATGTGATGGCTTCAGATGACATTCACTACCCTTCGCGGATAATGAAAATGGAATAGCTTTTCCTGCAAGATCGAAAAGTCGGAGATCTTGTTTGTCCAGATTTTTAAACAAAAAATGGATTTTGTCCCCAGCGGATGGATTACCCAACAATTCAAACAACGGTAAGTTTTCATCGAATGTAACAGAGACTATGCGAGACCTATTGATGGTTCCATCCAAATCAACCTGTTTCAATCTGTAATAACTTATTCCTTTAACTGGTGCTACATCTGGGAAATGATATAAAACAGAACCCTGCGAACTTCCTTTGGCATTCACCTTTCCTAAAATGGAAAACTCACTGCCATCGTTACTCCGCTCAATTTCAAAATAGCTACTATTAACCTCTTCGGTTGTCTCCCAATTGAGATTAATCACCCTTTCCATTGGGGTTGCTTTAAAATAACGTGAATTCGGGTTAAGCGGCGGTTAGAAAAAGTTGGTTTGTTTTGATTTTTTCAATATTAAGTGAAGACTTTTTCGGAAAGAAGCAATAAGCAACCAGAGCGCCTAAAATATTCATTATAAAATTATTAACAGATCTGTGGCGAGTATGCTCGATCTGGCACAGATTCTTCAACT
>NZ_JAJUXG010000007.1 GCF_021390535.1 Dyadobacter sp. CY312 | reverse complement strand
GGTACTCTACTAAAGGCAAGAAACTCTCCAAAACAAACTAGGTTGATTAAAAACACAAACCTAGAAAAATCCTATGCGCTCCACAAGTTTTTGACTTGACCCATTTTGTGCATTTATGCATATTATGATACATGAATAACAAAAAAAACCCTGTAATGTTTGATTTACAGGGTTTTGATGCCTTTTGCTACCTTATTCTGCAGAGAGGGAGGGATTCGAACCCCCGGACCTGTAACAGTCAACGGTTTTCAAGACCGTCGCAATCGACCACTCTGCCACCTCTCTTTAATGTTTCGGCGTATCCGAAACATGGTGCAAAGGTAATAAGATAAACTTTACCTGCAAGTATTCAGTTAAAATTTATTTCAACAAAATATTTTTTTCAACATTCCTTATCGGGTAGGAAACCCATTCTATAAAAGCCTTTGGCACCAGTTGCTATTCGCCAGCGTTCATCAGTTCGAATACCCACAAGCCACATGATCTCATCGCTATGATCCGTAACTACCACCACATTTTCTTTCTGATACATACTGAATTTGAGATCAATAAGTACATCACTCACTTTCTTTCTGAGGCCTTTCATGCCAAAAGGTTGAAAAACATCTCCATGCCTCCAGTTCCGGATTTTTAACGGAAAAACTACACTTAGCGCATCAACATACAACACATTTTTCTCCTCTTTAGAAAATTCAAAATCCTCACATTTTTCCAGAAAAAAAGATTGATTCCCAAACCTGTAGTCACCTGGTCCGTTGATGTGCAGCTCAGTATCCTTAATCTCGTCATTTTTTTTTCTGACAATCAAATGCGCTCTACTCTTTAAGATCTGATGCGAAGCCGAATAAAACGACAAACCCGAAACAGAATCCAGATTATCGGCGATTTGTTTTGCCTGAGTATAGTTAAACCCGTAATTCTCAATGACGTACCACAACAGATATGCACTTTCTTCCTTCTCCTTTAATTTGCTAATAGGAATGGAGATTTCTCCCACAGCATCAGTTACTACTTCTTTTTGCCAATCATGTAAAAAACCATTCAGGAGAGTTGCGGCGGCACTCACTTTTTCAGACGTAACCTGAAAAGTGGATTCCAGAGAGGGGTTTAGCTCGGTTAAAACCGGGATAACTTTTTTCCGTATCACGTTGCGTTTGTAATCCAGAGAGTCATTCGAGCGATCTTCCCGCCACAGAAGCTGATTACTTTGTGCGTAATCAAGTATTTCCTTTTTTGTGGCAAAAAGTAATGGGCGTAGTACAAAACCATTGATCGGACTGATTCCATACAACCCGGCAACTCCGGTCCCCCTTGCAAAATTCAGAAGTACGGTTTCCAGCGAGTCATTAGCATGGTGGGCAGTTGCAATCCAGTCAAACCGATCTTTCCTTAATTCCTCAAACCAAGAATAACGTAACTCCCTTGCCGCCATTTGCGTAGAAATTCCTTTTTCCTTCGCATACTTCTTTGTTTCAAAATGACTGACCGAAAAAGTATAGCCATACTCTCCTGCCAAACGCTCCACAAACAACTCATCCTCAATAGATTCCTCTCCTCTTAGACCGAAATTACAATGAGCAACGGCAGCCCCGAATCCCGCACGATGAAACAAATGAGCCATCACCACAGAATCGACACCCCCACTGATGGTCAACAAGGTGGATTGTTTACCCAAATCAAGCCCCAACTGGTTAATAAAAGTTAAAAAAGAATCCAACATATCCCTTCGGAACGTAATTGATGTAATTTTGGCATATATTAAAGAAAAGCTCTTTAGCCTGACGAAGAGTCTGCAATGAAGGCATTACTCGAGTCAAAGGTAAAAGAAACCATAGCATCATGAACAAAAAAATATATAACACCTTTTGCAACCCTTTTAAACTTTTGTGCGTCATATTAATCAAAGGCAATATGACTAAATTAACGTTCTTTCTCATATTATTCGTATCCTTTGAATCGCTGGCACAAAGAGCTGTAAGCCCTGCTCCCACCGATCCTAATTCTGACCTGGTAGAGATTATAAAGTCTGACGAGCTGGAAATTATCAATGAAAATGGTGTGGATAGTCGCAGGGTGATCAATGGCATTTTTAAACATAAGGGTGCCTTTTTACATAGTAATCTGGCTATTCAGAATATCAACACGAATGTGATTGAGGCGTTTGGAAATGTAAGGATTGTACAGGGTGATACTGTGACAGTTACGGGCGATACGCTGTATTATTACGGCAATACTAGATTGGCTATTGTAAGCGGAAAAAAGACCGTTTTAAAAGACCAGAAGCGCACACTGACTACCAGAAAAATTGAGTATGACATGGCAAACGGGATAGCTAACTATAAACTTCCCGGACGTACGGTCGATGAAGAAAACGTTTTAACAAGTAAAGAAGGATTTTACAGCACTGTTACCAAGGAGTTTACATATTACAAAAATGTAAAACTGGTCAACAAAAAATATACGCTCACTACGGATACCTTGCTCTATAATTCGATTACCAAGTGGTCGGATTTTTATGGCAAAACAAAAATTATTAACAAAGACGGAACAGTATTAGGAACCAAAGGGCGCTATAATACGGAAACGTCGCAATCGTCTTTCAGTAAAAGAACAACGGTTGATAATGAAACGTATACACTTACGGCGGACTCACTTTCTGTAGACGGCAAAACGAACAACGGAAAAGGAAAAGGAAACGTAGTGATCGTGGCTAAAAAGGACGACACCATCCTGAACGGAGATGAAGGATATTACTGGAAAGACAAAGGGTATTCCAAAATTTTTGGCCATGCCTATGTAAGAAATATTATTTCCGAAGACACTTTATACATCCGTGCTGATACGCTGTATTCGTTTGAAAATCAGAGAGACAGTACCAGAAAACTGATTGGAAACAAAAATGTACTTATATACAAATCTGATTTCCAGGGTAAGTGCGATTCTATCAATTACAACACTGCCGATTCGGTGATACGGTTTTTCAAGAAGCCCATTTTGTGGAGCGACCAGCATTATCAGATGGAGGCGGATACGATTACTGCTTATCTGGTTAACAATGAAATAAACCGAATGTTACTAAAAGGGAAAGCCTTCGTAATAACTGAGGATACACTTGTTAAACAATATAATCAGGTCAAAGGCAGGGTGATCAATGCCTATTTTGAAGAAAAAAATGCTTTAAAGCAAGTGTTAGTTGATGGCAATGGAGAGAGTGTTTACTACGCGATCGACGACAAACAGAAAATGATTGGCCTAAACCGAGTGATTTGTGGGAAGATGAATTTGCTTTTCACAGAGAACAAAGTGCGCCGAATTGCATTTGTAGGCAAGCCGGATGGGCAATTAATTCCACCATCCAAAATAAAACCACAGGAACGCCAATTGGACGGATTCAACTGGCGCATATCTGACAAGCCCACCAGAAACAAAACATTATGGTTGGAATAAAAAAATCCAGTCAGAGTAAAAGTGGGCATGATTTTTTAGGTCTGAAAAATAAAGATGACCGCTCACACAATATATTTTGATATTACATATAATTCTGTATATTTTTGTAATGTACTTTTGAGCACGATCATCACCATCTTAAAAGTATCACCGAATTTAAGCTATGAAAAAAACTATACTTTACTTATTGATCCTAACAACAATAACCTGGCAGGGGTTATCGGCTCAATCCGTGCAAAACGGGAGCAGGCTCAATATGACGGTGAAGAAAAAAACAGCCTCTGCCGAGAGCCTCAGATTCTCAAACATACCTGCGGGTCCCAGCTACAAACCACTTTCCTTGCAAAATCCGAAAGCATTAAATAGTTTCTACAGATCATTTCTGTTTTCCAATGTTTCACCTTCCGAGAGCACAAACGTGCAGGATGCAGATGTTGTTGCACGAAACATAGAAAAACGCACGGTGGCAGTGGAAGCAGCGCCAAAACCTGAGGAGCAGCTTTATATTAGTGACAAAATCACTGTATCAAATATATATCCAAACCCAGCAAGCGAATTTGCCGTTATAGACTATACAATGTCAAGCGACCTGAGAGATGCCAAGGTTATATTTTACAACGTACTTGGCTCTAAGATGAGTGAGCATGGATTGAGCAAAAATGTTGGTAAACTTCGGGTGGACACTACCACAATGCCGACTGGTCTTTACTTTTATCAGTTATCTCTGGATGGCAAAAAGGTGGCGACTAAAAAAATGCTGGTTCGTCATCAGCAATAGTATATCAAGAACACTTTATTAAGCTACGCTTTCGTTATGGATGGTGTAGCTTTTTTATTACCTTTGCAGTTAATATGCGAAAAAACAGCCTGGCAAGTTATTTCTTGCTCATTATTACGATAATTGTCATTGCTTCCTGTAGCAAATTTTCAAAATTACAGAAGACCGGTACGGATCAGGAAAAGTACGATGCCGCCATGACATATTATAAGAAGGGAGACTTCTACCGCTCCGGCTTGCTTTTTGAAGAATTAATACCTCTTTTAAAAGGAAGTACTGAATCGGAACTTGCTCAGTTTTATTATGCCTATACCCAGTATCAGCAGGGTCAGTATAATACCAGTCAGTTTTTGTTTAAGAAATTCTACGATACTTACGCCCGTAGCGATTATGCTCAGGAAGCGTTGTATATGCATGCTTTTTCACTTTACAAAGACTCTGCTCCTTTCAACCTTGATCAGTCAAGTACATTCACGGCAATTTCCTCGTTACAGGATTTCATCAACGCCTACCCTGACAGCCCCTTCCGTGATGAGTGTACAAAGTACATTCTGGAATTGAGATCCAAACTGGAAAGAAAGGCTTATGAAAAGGCGAAGCTGTATCATAAGATCAGTGATTTTAATATGATGTCACTTAAATCTGCGGTAATATCCATAGATAATTTCAAAAGGGATTTTCCAGATTCGCAGTATAACGAAGAGCTGTCCTTTCTTAAAGTAGATTCACAGTACAACCTGGCAACAAACAGTTTTTATACAAAACAAAAAGAACGTTATCAGGATGTAATCAAATATTACAAGGAGATGATCGACAAGTATCCATCCGGCAAATATTTGCGTGAAGCTGAAAGAATGTACGAAAACAGCCAGGAGCAGGTAGAGTTGCTGGCTAAGGCAGAAATTGAGAGACAAAAACTTGAAGTGAAGCCTGATACAGGAGGCGCTACAAAACCAACTAAGGTCACGGCACCACCAACAGCTGAATCCAATACAAAGAAATGATTTTCATTTCTCTAAAATTTTAAAAGTTAAACTATATCACTAAGATAAGCATGGCAACGAATCCATCCATCATTACCCGCGATACCGACAAAATAGCGGATGTAACAGGAAATCTATACGAATCGGTATCAGTTATCTCTAAAAGAGCGCGTCAGATATCAAGCAAAATGAAAGAGGAGCTTAACAACAAGCTCGCTGAATTTGCATCCGGAGTTGATAACCTGGAAGAGGTTTTTGAAAACCGTGAACAAATCGAAATTTCAAAGTTTTATGAGCGTATGCCAAAAGCTGGAAGTATTTCGATAGACGAATTTATTGAAGGAAAAACATACCACAGCTTCCGCGATACAACAGAGGAATAGTCTGTAATACTTATAAAACCAGCCGTACAAATAATTCATTTTATTTTACGGCTGGTTTTATGCTATAGCACATGTACTTTCTGTTGCGATTTGCTTAGATTTGAAATCATTTCCACCTGTGGCATTGCTTATATGATGTCCGAAGTACTTTAAAAATTGAATCTTAAAGGCAAAAAAATTATCGTAGGTGTAACGGGCAGTATCGCTGCGTACAAATCAGCGCTGCTTGTAAGGCTCCTGATAAAGGAAGAAGCCGAAGTGCAGGTTGTTATGACGCAAGCTGCAACAGAATTTATTACCCCGCTTACTTTATCTACCTTGTCCAAAAGACCTGTATTGACTTCATTTGTAAATGGAGAAAATGGTTTCTGGAACAATCACGTTGAGTTAGGGCTTTGGGCTGATGCCATAATCATAGCACCGGCAACTGCAAAAACGATATCAAAACTTACCTCTGGTCTCGCCGACGATTTTCTGACAACAATTTACCTGTCAGCGCGCTGCCCGGTATTTTTTGCACCAGCCATGGATGTTGATATGTACCAGCATCCTTCTACGCTCAAAAATATAGCTACACTCCAATCTTATGGGAACCATCTGATAGAAGCCGGTCATGGCGAACTAGCCAGCGGGCTCATCGGTGATGGCCGACTGGCAGAACCCGAAATCATCATACATAAATTGAAGCAACATTTTGCTTCAAAAAAAATAGCAAAGGGTAAAAAGGTATTGATTACAGCCGGGCCAACCGTTGAGCCAATTGACCCCGTCAGGTTCATAAGTAATAGGTCATCAGGCAAGATGGGCTACGCCATCGCTCATGCTTTTGCTATGGCAGGCGCTCAGGTCACTTTGATAAGTGGGCCTACTTCTCTCCATGTTACTGATGAGAATATCCGGCTTGTAAAAGTGGAAACGGCCGAGCAGATGTTTTTAAAAACCAAAGAATACTTCCATGCAAGTGACGTGGTGATTTTCTCGGCCGCTGTTGCAGATTACACCGCAAACGAGGTCGCCACTCAAAAAATTAAGAAACAGGGTTTTAACATGACGATCGATCTAAAAAAGACGACAGACATTGCCGGAACACTTGGAAAGGAGAAGAAGGAAGGACAGCTGTTAATTGGTTTTGCTCTGGAGACCGAGAAAGAATTGGAATACGCAGCGGATAAATTGGAACGCAAAAATCTGGACTACATCGTTTTGAATTCACTTAATGATTCTGGTGCTGGCTTCGCGCACGATACCAACAAAATTTCCGTTATTGATAAGAACAAAAATGTGAATCATTTCACACTTAAATCAAAGGATGAGGTGGCGCAGGATATACTGAGTATCGTGCTGTCCAAATGGAATGAAGTATGAAAAAAATATGGATAGCATTCGTTATTGCAGTTAGCGCTCTTTTACCTCTTATGGTATCGGCACAATCTGCTCAATTCACTGTTACAGTAAATTCTGAGCAATTGTTTGCACAGCAAAAAACGGATCCTCAGACGATGACCCAGTTGCAAACCTACATCAACGACTTTCTTAACAACACGAGATGGTCTGAGGATGTGTTTGCAAAGGAAGAACGGATTAAATGTAAGCTGAATATTAACCTCACGAAATCGGTAGCACTTGGCAGCTACGAAGGTAACGCACAGCTGGTGGTCTCCCGCCCGGTTTTCAACTCCAACTATGAGAGCGTTTTGTTTACTTACATCGACAAGAACTTTTCCTTCAACTTCCTGCCGGGCACACAACTTTATTTTAACGAAAGTAGCTTTACCGATGAGTTGCCCTATTCCCTGGCTTTTTACGCCTATATAGCCATGACATTCGATTACGACTCCTTCAGTAAACTAGGCGGCACACCGTATTTACAAAAGGCATTCAATATTTCCAATCAGGCCAGAAACGCATCGTCGAATAAGAGGGCCTGGGAAAATAGTATGAACAACACCAACAGCAGATATTCACTGATCGAAAATCTGATGAGTCAGCAGTTTACCCCTTTTCGTGAGGGCATGTATACTTACTACCGCGAAGGACTTGATGTAGCAACACAAAATCCGTTACAGACTCGTGAAAAAGTGCTGGCAGTTTTGAACACCATAAGAGAAGTTTCTTTGTTACGTCCAGCCAGTGTTGTGATCAATTCCTTTTTCGATGCAAAATCAGATGAACTCACTAAAATTCTGGTTGAGGCTACACCCGAGCAAAAGAAGCAGGCGTATACCCTGCTTGTAAGTCTGGATCCTTCCAAAACGCAGGTTTATCAAAGACTCGCTCAATAGTAAATCATTAATGAGTAAACGTATCATACGGATTAAAAATACCGATGTTTTCGCCAGCCTTGAGCACCGGACAGGTATTGAACTTAATGCTGTATTACAAAATGGCAGGACCCATTTCGGTGTCTTGAATTCAATAACAGCCGAAAGTTTGGTTATTGCCGACTCTCGCGAGCACTTTCACAAGCTAATGATTTCCGATCTGTACGAAATCGTACTAGACACCACAGAAAAGTTGGAAAATATCTCAATTAAATAACGTTACCCGTCCTGGTACGTTTCTTATTTGTATATATCATGGCTATATTCGTAACGGGCATCAAAAGAAAACTTTTGTGGAACGAGAATTTTGCTTTGGTGTTTTGCTAACCTGATTATCCAGAAATGCTTTCTAATTTACTGATCAAAAACTATGCTTTAATCAAGCAATTGGAAATGTCTCCCGACCCAGGATTAAATATTATTACGGGTGAAACCGGGGCAGGGAAATCCATCATGCTTGGTGCAATAGGTTTACTGCTTGGCAACCGGGCCGATGCCAAATCACTATTTGACGCCACTGAAAAATGCATCATAGAAGGCAGCTTCAACCTGTCAGGCTATGACATGGCTCCCAATTTTGACGAGGAAAATCTGGATTTTTCGGACGAATGTATCATCAGAAGAGAGATATCAGTATCCGGAAAATCACGGGCTTTTATTAATGATACACCTGTAAATCTTGAAACCCTTCGGAAAATAAGCAGCCAGCTTCTCGACATACATTCCCAGCACGATTCGATCATGCTCGGAACAAATGAATTTCAGTTGCAGGCAGTTGACGCATTTGCCGGAAACTCCGAACTCCTTGCCGATTACCAGGGACGTTTCCAGCAATATAAAAATGCTTCCAGGGTTTTGGAAACACTGCAGGCACAGGCAGCTCAATTGAGGCGTGAATTTGATTTCGACCAGTTTCTCTACCAGGAGCTAAATGCCGCGAGTTTACAAACAGGCGAGCAGGAAAACCTGGAACAGGAACTTGCCATACTTGAAAATGCTGTTGAAATACGTGAACGGTTACAACTCGCCTATACGTATCTTGATAATCCGGATGGCTCTATACTAGAATTATTAAAGACAGCAGTTGGCTCACTTTCTCAGGCTTCAAGGCTTGTTCCCAGCTACGATAATTTACGTCAGCGTGCACAAAGCGCACTCATCGAATTGCGGGATCTCGCCGACGAAATTGACAGTATCAGCTCGACAGTCGATCTTGATCATAATCGAACTGAACTGGTAAGAGAGCGCCTTGATCTTATTTATCTACTTCTGAAAAAGCATCAGGTAACTTCGGTGGATGAACTGATAACACTGGAAGCAACTTTGCAAGCAAAGCTCAACACGGTTTTAAATCTGGATGAGGAACTGTCTCAGTCCAGAAAAAAGGTGGATTCTTCCCTGGAAGCGATGCTGAAAAGTGCAAAAAAGTTGTCGGCAAGAAGGCATCAGGTAACAAAACAAATTGAATCCTTGCTACTGGAAAGGCTTGTAGAACTTGGTATTCCCAACGCTTCCCTTTCGATCAAAATCAGTGAGATAACACCTGGATCCAGCGGGATAGACTCGGTTATATTTTTGTTTAGCGGTAACAAAGGTATTATGCCGCAAGAGTTGAAACAGGTAGCATCGGGCGGGGAATTTTCCAGGCTAATGATGGTAATTAAATATATCCTGGCCGATAAACGCAAGTTACCAACCATTATCTTTGATGAAATCGATACTGGAGTATCCGGAGAAATCGCAAAAAAAATGGCCCGGATGATGCAGAATATGTCCAGCAACCACCAAATTATTGCCATCACACACTTGCACCAAATTGCCAGCAGTGGTAATGCGCACTATTTTGTTTATAAAGACCATTCGTCTGAAAAGACTGTCAGCAAAATTAAGAAGCTTTCTTCAGATGAGCGCGTAATGGAAATTGCCCAGATGATTGGCGGTCACAATCCGAGCGATTCTGTAATCAGCAATGCGCGGGAAATGATTTTGAATAATTAAGTATTTTATCACAAACTAAAACCTCCTATATAATGAGAAAAATTGTACTGGTACTAACATTAACAACCGCTATTTTCGGATGCGGGCAGGATAAAGACAAAGTAATGGAACTGGAAGGTGAGGTATTGACGATCCATGATGATGTGATGCCCAAAATGGATGAAATTATGACTTTAAAAATGCAACTTTCCAAAAAAATAGTACAGCTGGACAGTCTGCAGAATGAAGGAATAACAGGAAATACACTGGCAGAAGAACGAATGAAAGCGGTAGACCTCAATCAAAAGTTGAATGAGTCGGACAAACTCATGATGGGTTGGATGAACGAATACAGGGGTGATTCGGCTAAAAAACTTAAAGCAGTAGATGCTATCGCATATTTTGAAAACGAGAAGACAAAGATTGAAGAAGTAAAACAAATAACACTTAAAAGCATAAACGAAGCAAAATCGTTTCTGGAAAAATAATCATGTACCAATTCAGTAGAAGTAATATTTTAAAATCAGCAGTTTTAGCTTCCATCACCATATTATCAATTGCTGCATGCGATTCGACTAATAAAAATTTGCCCATTCTTGGAGAGCGCGACTGGACAACCAAAGTAGTTGACGGAAAGGAAGTTGTCGACACGATTTACAATAAAATTCCTGCCTTCTCATTCGTCAATCAGAACGGAGATACAATTACAGAGCAGATCGTGAAGGACAAGATTTACGTGGCCGATTTTTTCTTCACCACCTGCCCTACCATATGTCCTGTTATGAAGAAACAGATGCTTAAAGTGTATGAAAAGTTCAAGGATAACGGTGACGTTATGATTTTATCTCATACCATTGATCCTGAACATGATACACCTGCGGTATTGAATACATTTGTAAAAGACCTGAATGTAACGGGAACGCAATGGCAATTCCTTACGGGTCCAAAGGAAAAGACATATGAAATTGGCCTGAAGAATTACATGGTGGTTGCCAAAGAAGAAAAAACTGCGGAAGGTGGGTTTCTGCACAGTGGTGCGTTCATCTTGGTAGATAAAGACAAACACGTACGGGGTATGTACGACGGAACCACAGAAGAGGGAACAAAAAAACTTATAGCAGACATCCAGACACTCTTGGACGAGTACAAAAAATGATCTCCACTTCTCTTACCAGAATTAGTAAAGGTCTGGCTTTATTTGTTGGTTTTGCAGTATGCTCTTGCCAGAGTGCCAGTGAATTAAAATCGGAGCAGTATTTTGCCGAAGGTTACCAGCTGTATACGACTAACTGTGCGAATTGCCATCAAAACGACGGTGAAGGCATGGCAAACCTCTATCCCCCAATCAATGGATCGTCTGCCCTGACAAACAAGGCTTTACTGGCCTGTATCATAAAAAATGGAATGAAGGATACGATCGTTGTGGCAGGTAAAAAGTTTAGCCGACCAATGCCGGCAAATCCGAAATTGACAGATCTGGAAATTGCGGAGATCGTAAGCTTCCTAACCATGAAATGGCATAGCGATAGCACACTTACACCTATAGAAGAAGTGAGTAAAGCGTTGAAGGAATGTGAGGTGAATTGAGAAATCAGGGAACGCCCGAAAATTTATAAATTCCTGTTGCTTTTCTGAATTTGATACGGGTGAAGTCCTGCTCCGCATCCATTCCAATTGCATTTGTAATTTCAGAAGTTCTGGTATTTCTAACAGTCAGAGCTTTGTCGGTGAACACTTTTTTGGTAACAGGATTCCAACTTAGCTCTGTTGTAGTTAGCGTTTCCTGCGATTCCGATTTTATTACACGAACATGTCCTTTGACAATATACACATTCGAAGCATGATCAAAATGACCTGAATCGGCACGAAGACGGGTAATGATCGAGCCCGTTGGATCGAAGAAATTAATATTAACCGTATCAGGGAAAACTTTATTCTGATTGGAATAGGTCAATGATCGCGGTGTGATCATCTGTACTTTTTGCAAGCCCTGCTCACTGTAACGTATCTGTACGTTGCTTACTTCCTCAACAGGTCCTTCATAAGCCGCTCCTAATTTCTTCTCTTCTTTCTCACAGCTAACAATCGTCAGTGTGATACCAAATGTCAATAAAACAGAGATAGCTTTGCGAAAAACCATTGTTTTTCGCAAAGCTATCTCTGTGAATGCAATTCGTTTTTTCAATTAATCAAGTTTTTGTTTTTGGAACCATCTGTCTAGCAGGGTGATACCCAATACCGCACGTCCATAACGTTCACGCACCATTCCGTTTCCAGTATTTCCACGCTGTCCGCCCACAAATGCAAGAGAAACAAAGTTCTGATATCCAAAACCCATAGGGAAAGTAAATCCTAAACTGATGTTGGTATCATTTACGTCCCTGTTGTTAATAGAATAAGGCGTTTTACCATGACTAAAACCAACCCGGTAACGTACTCTTTCAAAATAATTCAGTGACAAGAAACGAGGGAGATACTCAACCCCCACATGCAATCGGCCTACATTTTTCAATCCATCATTCGACGTACTTCTGAAACCTCTGTAATCGGACCAGGACTGGTGGCTGTAATCCGCAGAAACCACCATTTTCAGAGGCCATTCTAAACTCATCCCAACCTGATACTGAGTAGGTACTGTGATGCTGCCCGACATATTGTTCGTCAATGTGTCTGTCGCTCCGGGCAATACAAAAGAATCCTGGCTAAGTTCCAGCGTTCTTGTCTGGCTTGCATTTATATCAGTTTTAAAGCTGTAAGCACCTCCCAGATTCAAATTTAACTTGTTGTCCTTTTTCACTGGTATACGAACCGTACCACCCGCCCGAAAGCCAAAATCAGAATAATTAGTCCTGTCATTGATACCGACCAGATAGTCAGTCGCTGCGGCTCCTGATGGAATTAATACCTCCGTCGCCTTGCGAACATTTCCAAAGTAATAAGATGTTTCCAAACCCAGACTCACATACTGGTTCAGCTGGTAGGCATTTGTGATCGAAGCTTTGTTTATTCCACCTTTTCCTGAGTTAAAATAAGCAGCCTGATCCCCGGTTCCCGGTATTGCTCTTGTCGACGTATTTTCGAAATCCACAAAGCTGTAAGGTTTCATACTTGCACCAAGCGTCCATCTGCGACCAACCGGGAAAGCAATGGAAACATATGCAAGGTTACCGCCCGCGTTCTGCTGTTTCTTGTTACCTGAAACTATTTCTTTGTACTGACCGATCAAGCCAACATCCAACGTGGTGTATTTGTTGCGAGACCAAAGTGCAGGATTTAAATTATTTATCTGAAATCCGTTACTTGTGCTCACTCCCGACTGCCCCATACCGGTATTATCCGAAAAGCTCTCTCCATATAATTCGCCCATACCCAGCGATGAATAAGGTGCATTACCTAAGCCCTGCGCATTAGCCTGCGTTGGCGTTAATCCGTTACAGCCCAGCGTAATTGCAACTGCGAGTATTCCTAATCCTTTATAAAGCGACATTATATCTTAAAATTCTGTTCAATCCAATTAATACCAATTCTGGGACCACAAAGATGGCCGGTTTCAGGCTACTTTCAAAAAACGTAGTATCTCCACCACATAACACTACGCTTAAAGAAGGCGATATGTGACGATACCTCTCAATAATTCCTTCAACTTCGCCCAACACCCCATTCATAACTCCACTTTCAATAGCTTCTCTGGTGCTCTTTCCAATCAGCTCAGGCACCTTCACAGGCTCAAGTTGAGGAAGTCTTTTTGTAAACGTATGCAATGCATTAAATCGCATCTTAACGCCCGGAGATATTAAACCTCCTTCAAAACTTCCTTTGTGATCCAAATAATCATAAGTGATGCAAGTACCCATGTCAATAATCAACAAATCCTTATCAGGAAAAAGATATTGCGCACCAGTAGCTGCTGCTATTCTGTCAGCTCCGAGCGTTTCCGGGGTCTTATAATTTTTACTGATCGGTAAAGGTGTATCAGGAGACAAATCCAATACCGGAATATCCAGTCCCAATGCGTCTTTAAATTCGGAAATACTGTTACTTACAGACGAAAAGATGATATGATCCGGTGCCTGAGAACGAATTTCTTTAACAAGATCATCCCATACAACCCTGGCTTGAAAACGAATCAGCTTGTCATCATCAAACCATCCTATCTTTGCATAAGTATTACCTGAGTCTACAGCGATATTCATGATGGTGCAAAAGTCCCATTTTCTCAGGACAAATGCTAACATATGGGAGAACTAAGCCGATATATAACATTAATTTATGTTAAAACACGTGTCATTTTCCTGAATACAGTCGCCAGAACTTTTTCAGATCAATTAAATGAATCTGAATTTTGACCAACAATTTGGATTTAAAGGAATACTATATTACCTTCGTTCAAATAAATCCTCACCCTGATCACTAAGGTTTTGTTATCCATCTCTCGATAGCTCTCAATGTTATCAAGGTTTTTGAATTCTTACCAGTTTTTTTCTGTACTTCATTTGAGTAAAAATTGCAAACTTTTCAAAGTTGATCCATCATATTTTTCTGGTTTCTAAAAGTCTATTATCCGGACTTTCTCAAAAATACATACTGACACATCAATGATCATTACCTGAACATGGGACAGACGCTCCCGATCAATATTCCATTTACATTCACAAACTCATTATCCAATAGGTGAAGCTTTCTTTGCCTTATATTTTCTGTATGCTTACAATTGATGAACTGAACCTTAAGCTTCTATCAGAGCTCAAAGAAATTGCAGGAAGCCTTGGTGTCTCTGATTATGCCAAACTCCCTAAGAAAGAAATTGTTAACAGAATCCTTTCTCAACAGGAAGCTGCAAAACCCGTAGCAGAAGTTGAAGCACCGGTTTCTGACGACGACGAACCAAAGAAAAAAAGAGCACGGCGCACATTGCCAAATGAAACGCCGATTGGAGGAACCAAGGCCATGGGAAACCGCCCGGCTAAGGGAAGAAAAGAGAATACCTCTCCCTTTGCATCCTCTGCTCCTCTTTTTGATACACCAGCGAAACAACAGGAACAACCAGAAACAGAACCTGTTAGGCCTGTAAACCAAAATACCAGGCCTCGTCAGGAGAACAAAGTGAGGAATCTGGATATTGCTCAGGAAGTGGATTCGGAAGATGATACACTTAATGATCTTGGAAAAGAGGAACCAGCAGCTGTGGCTGAGACTGATAACCAACAAAGTGATTCGCAGGAAGTAACTGCTCCGGCCGAAGAAGTCGAAAATACCACACAAACTACCGAAGAAAGGCCTTTCAAACAGCAACAGGAAAACACCGAACGCCCGCAACAGCAGCAGGTTTCCCGTGAAGATCCTTCTTCCAAAATAAAAAGAAACTACAACAATTACGTTCGTGAATTCGACGGACTTATTGTTAATGAAGGGGTACTTGAAATTATGCAGGATGGTGGCTATGGTTTCCTTAGATCGGCCGACTATAATTACCTGGCAAGTCCTGATGATATATACGTATCACCTTCTCAAATCAAATTATTTGGTTTAAAAACAGGAGATACTGTTAGAGGACAAATAAGACCTCCAAAAGAAGGTGAAAAATACTTTGCGTTACTACGGGTTGAAACCGTTAACGGCAAAACAACCGAAGAGATACGCGACCGTATACCTTTTGAATACCTTACTCCATTATTTCCGGAAGAGTGTCTGCGTTTAAGCTCACGCCCGGATCAATACTCAACAAGAATTCTTGATCTGTTTGCCCCTATCGGTAAAGGACAGCGCGGTATGATCGTTGCGCAGCCAAAAACTGGTAAAACGGTATTGCTGAAAGAAATTGCCAACGCCATTACACGCAATCACCCAGAAGTTTTCCTTTTGATATTGCTGATCGACGAGCGCCCTGAAGAGGTAACCGATATGCAACGTAGTGTTCGTGCAGAGGTTATTGCTTCTACATTTGACGAGCAAGCAGACAGACATGTTAAGGTAGCAAGCATCGTTTTGGAAAAAGCAAAAAGAATGGTTGAATGCGGCCACGATGTGGTTATCCTTCTCGATTCGATTACACGTCTTGCACGTGCATACAATACCGTTGTTCCTTCATCCGGTAAAATACTTTCAGGTGGTGTAGATGCGAATGCACTTCACAAACCAAAACGTTTCTTCGGAGCTGCAAGAAATGTAGAAAACGGAGGATCATTGACCATCATTGCTACGGCATTGATTGATACAGGTTCTAAAATGGACGAAGTTATCTTTGAGGAATTCAAAGGTACGGGTAACATGGAATTACAGTTGGATCGCAAGCTTTCGAACAAGCGCGTGTTCCCTGCTATTGATGTAATGGCTTCCGGTACGCGTCGTGAAGATCTTTTACTAGATAAAGAAACATTGAAAAAAGTGTGGATTTTGAGAAAACATATGTCAGATATGAATGCTATGGAATCCATGGACTTCCTGCTTGAACACATGAAAGGAACCCGCAACAATGAAGAATTCCTGATTTCGATGAATCGTTAGTATTTTGGGATAAATATCCTAACTTGTAAGCAAAAGCAGCCTGAACTCAAACGGGCTGCTTTTTTTGAGTTATATCCAGAATTGCACATGTTAATCGGAAAGTTGTATTTTATGTGACCAAATTGCTAATTGCAAGTCAGATTGCCAATTTTAACCTAGTCAGATATGTCAAACAGTAAAGTATTGTGGTACGTTCTGCTTGTGGCCTGGATCTCCGGCTCAGCTTACTGGCATGTATGCAAAATTAAGCAACTCTGCGATGCAGAAATCCTGGGCTCTATCAATTCCGTCGCAGTAAATTCCGCAGAACCGTTGGTTATATCTGACAGCACCAGCCTGAGATTGGTTTCCCCGGGTAATTTTAGATTCGCAAAACATGGCGACACCCCAGAACTCAGTTCGGTCCAACCAGAGCTTGACTCATTGACAAAGTATCTCATTGTTAATAAACATAAACAGGTAATTATAACAGGGCAATATCTTTCGGCCGAAAAAAATACGACCACCTTTTCCGACCTTGGACTGGCACGTGCCGGAAAGATGAAGGACTGGCTTGTGTCAAAAGGGATAGCTGATTCACTTATCAAGACAAATAGCAACCTGAATGAGGCCCTGGTGTTTACGAACGATTCCTTATCTGGGGGACTTATTTTTGATTTCGAAAATACAACTCCTTCCATCGGACGAATTGCATTAACGGAGACCGAACTGGCCAATGAGCAAAAATTTGATAATATTTTCAAACCGTTGGATCTCTACTTTCCCACGGCCAGTTCGGAATATATAAAGACGGATCAGAATCAAATGTTCATTGCCGAAGCAAAAAAGTATCTGGGAGAGAATAATGACAAAAAGCTGGTTCTGACAGGACATACCGATGATGAAGACAGTGCGGAATGGAATCTAACTTTGTCCAGAAAGAGAGCGAATGTGGTTCGCAAACAGTTTATAACAATGGGAATAGCACCCGACCGTATCATCACAAAAGGCAAAGGGGAATGGGAGCCAAAAGCTTCCAATGCAACGCTGGAAGGAAAGAGAGCCAACCGGCGTGTAACGATCATAGTGAAATAAATCAGGCAGAATTAAACAAAAGCATTATACATGTTTACATTAAACCCATTAAACAATCCTGATGCGCTTTGGCAGCACCTGGCTATGGTTATCGGGGCCGTTGTTATTGGTTATATCATCGGCTTTAAGGGAGCCAGAGAAAAAAGGAAAGGGTTGGAGAAAAAGCTCTATAAGCTTGACACTGAACTTTCAAGATGTCAATCCCAAAAAATAGTGGCTCCACCAGTAAGCAAAGAAACCGTTGTAATTGCATATACTCCCGCTGCGAATGAGAAAAGGGACGATCTTAAAATAATCGAAGGAATAGGTCCTGTTATAGAGGAAGTCCTCAACTCCGAAGGGATTTATACCCTTTCACAACTAAGCGAAACAAAGCCTGACCAGTTGATAAGAATTTTGCAAAATTCGGGTAACAAATTTCAGATTCACGATCCGAGAACATGGCCACAGCAGGCGAAACTGGCAGCATTCCAAATGTGGGACGAACTGAGAGAATTACAAAATGAACTGAACAAGGGGCGTTACGAATCCTAAAATGCTCTTTCAACCGACAAACCAATTATGCTGATTTTAGACATAAATCCTTTAAGCAAATCTGTCGCCATCGGCGAAATCGTCATTATGCTGTCTGGGGCAGCAGTTCTGGGTTATTTCCTTGCCCAATTTATAGCCCGATCCGGAATCAGATTATTAAGGGAGGAGATAAATGAAAAACAGGTAGAACTTGCAGCGTGCAGAGCTCTGCCATCAGTAACAAGCCCAAATGTTTCAGTAACGGAAATCCCGAATAAAGGGGCTGCGAAAACAGTGTATCCCATTCACCAGACAGATCCGGGAGTTCGTCAGGATTTAAAAGTAATTGAAGGCATAGGTCCGAAGATTGAGGAAATTCTTAACAGGAACGGCATCATGAATTACGAAGCACTATCGGCCGTCCCGGCAGTGAGAATCGCAGCCATCCTTCGTGGCGCTGGTCCACGGTTTCAGATACATGATCCAACAAGCTGGCCTCAGCAAGCTACATTGGCACATAAAGGAAAATGGGAAGAACTGAATGCTCTGAAAGATCGACTGATTGCAGGAAAAACAGATTAGTAAAACACAAAAGAGCCGCTCTCGAGATGAAAGCGGCTCTTTTAGTATTTATACCTTAAAGTGTCGTTACCGTTCTTTGAATGAACTTGGTAAGATCACTTCCAGTTAACAATCCCTGGGAAAGCAGAGCCAGATCGTACACCTGCTTGGCAAGTGCTTTTTGATCATCTTCATTTTCCGTTTGCAATACACGACCGATAATCGGGTGGTTGGCGTTAAGGGAAACGGTATACATTAGCGGCATATCACCAAACATGGAACGTTGTCCCGAAGAGGCCTGCATGTCTGTCATCCGACGCATAAATTCAGGGAAAGTAATCACTACCGGGAGTTCATCAACCGGCATTGCCTCCACTGAAACGTGTGCGCTTTTGGTACCGGCAATATCTTCAAACAGTTTCTTCGCCTTTTCTTCATCGTCTTTCGAAAGAATGCTTTCCAGCTTCATATCTTTCTCAATCAGTTTATCGAGCGTATCGGCGTCAACCCTTTTTACGGAAGTTTTTTCCAATTTCTGCTCCAACGCATTGATGAAGTGAGAATCAATCACACTTGTTAACTGTAATACATCGTAGCTGCGTTTTTTAGCCGACTGGATAAATGCGTCCTGTTTTTGCTCATCGGTGGTATAAAGCCAGATCTGTGTATCATTTTTGTCAGTCTGATTTTCTTTTACAAGCTCAGCATACTCTGAGAATGTGAAAAACTTACCATCCACATTCTTTACAAGACAGAAATCCTTCGCTTTTTCATAGAACTTCTCGTCGCTGACGATACCATATTTAACGAACAAACCAATATCGTCGAACTTCGCTTCGAAACCTGGTCTATCGTTCTTAAAGATTTCAGCAAGCTTGTCTCCAACCTTACGTGTAATGTAACCGTTTATTTTCTTCACATTACCATCGGCCTGCAAATAGCTTCTCGAAACGTTCAAAGGAATATCCGGAGAATCGATCACACCATGCAGCAGTTGCAAGAAATCAGGAACAATATCCTTTACCTCATCTGTAATGAAAACCTGACGGCTATAAAGCTGAATTTTTTCACGCTGTCCCTGGAAATCATTTTTCAGTTTTGGGAAGTAAAGAACTCCTGTCAAATTGAATGGGTAATCCACGTTAAGGTGAATCCAGAACAACGGATCCTCGCTCATTGGATAAAGCTCCTTGTAGAAAGCGATATAGTCTTCATCTTTCAACTCCGTAGGATTTTTTGTCCAAATAGGGCTGGTGTTGTTGATGACCTTATCTTCAAACTCAATCTGTATTGGTAGGAATTTGCCATACTTTTCAAGAATTCCACGCAGACGGAACTCGTCAAGGAATTCCTCTGAATCTTCGGCTATGTGCAGGATGATGTCTGATCCTCTCTCCGCCTTTTCGGCAGAAGATAGTGTGAACTCAGTCGATCCGTCACATTCCCAGCGCACCGCCTCCGAATCATCCTTGTAAGATTTCGTAATAATCTCCACATTGCGGGCTACCATATAGGCAGAGTAGAAACCAAGCCCGAAGTTTCCGATTATCTTACCTTCGTCGCCCTTGTCCTTATATTTCTCGACAAACTCCGTAGCACCAGAAAATGCGATTTGGTTGATATATTTTTTGATCTCATCGGCTGTCATACCGATACCATTATCACTGATGGTAATGGTTTTAGCATCCTTGTCAAGCTTCACAGTGACTTTCAACTCCCCCAGCTCTCCGTTAAACTCTCCATAAGAAGAAAGTTTTTTCAGTTTTTGCGTGGCGTCAACAGCATTGGAAACGAGCTCTCTTAGAAAAATTTCGTGATCTGAGTAAAGGAATTTTTTTATAATCGGAAATATATTCTCTGTGTGTATGCTTAAATTTCCTTTTTCCTGAATCCCTGTCTCCATATTAGTCCTTGTTTTAATTTAAAATTTTAGAATTAATTTATCTCTTGCAATACGAGGTGAAAATTTGCGTTCCATTAGCAATCAAAATCGCTCAGGCTGACACATTGTCATAATTTACCTTACAGTAGAATAAAATTAGTAAATTGGTAACTGTGAGCGTTTTTGTTAATATTGCGACATCAAAACATAATATCAAACTGAGTATACAGCCTATCACAATAAATATGAATCTTGTTAAAAATCTAATTGCCGGTGTAATATTGTTTTCAGCAGTTTCTGCGTGCACCACCATGAATTCCGTCCCTCTTTCAAACTATACAGTATTTACCGAGGATTTGAGAAGGGATCTTGAATCAGCCAATATTCCATTAGAAAAAGTGCAGTTTTTCAATGATAAAGCGATCAACATTCGCCGTGAGGTGTCAGATCCAAACGACATCAAGGTAAATCCGGAAGGACAGATCACGATGAGCAATGGAAAGAGTATCCAGACCATCAACGTGTTGCCATTTACTCCTGGTGTAGCATTGGGAACAGGAAATGGTGTCATTAACGTTTCTTGGGACGACACGCAGCAGGACACAAAAGGAATGAAGTTCAATTTGAGCGGTCAAAATTATTTCCTTGACGTTCTGCCAAATAATAAATTTGATTACAAAGAGCGCACTTTTGATCTTCAGGGAGGAAACGGAACACGGCTGTTCGTGAAAAAGGATCTTTTGAAGCAGGTTAAAAATTCGAAAGAAACTCTTAAAGGAAGAAAAGTAGGTAACTAATCTTATCTGGTTCGAGTCCTAAAAAAGAGAGCTTGCTGAAATTTCAGCAAGCTCTCTTTTTTAGTTTAGGTTAAAGTAGGATCCTTCATCCTGCCGGATCTTGGGCTTGTTTATAATTTTCGAGTTCTGAATCAGAACAAGAACGATCAGACCTATAATAATAGCCAGTGCTATTTGCAAAAACGAGATCAATCCAAAACTTGCCATATCACTTTTGGATTCTTTCACGAGCTCCTGCCCGATATTCGATTGTATTGATGTCAATTCGTTCAGATTGTTGATCGTACTTTGGAACGTATTTGCTCCTGCTCCTTCAAACAGTTTTTTACCGGCATCCACATGTCCGGATGCATGCAGGTTGAGAATCATTTTTTCAAGCAATACATATTCCTCCACTCTATTTTTAAAGGCCGCAAGACTTTTTGCTTCCTGATCCACAAGGTATGTCTTTTCAAATGCACTGATGAGTGAATCGATACGGCTATCGTATAGACTCAATCCGGAGGAAATTTCATGGGATGTACGCTGATCGTCGGAGAGTAGAAACTTCTCCAGAGACAATCTTTTACCATACAGGTTTTCTGTGAGATAGATGATGGTAGTAGCCGGAATTAAACGATCCTGATAAATGGACGAAAACGATTTATCAATCCCCTCCATACTATTGCGCGCTATCAGACTGCCCAAAATAATAAATGCCATGATACCACTAAGCAACAATGCGGCTTTCAGTTTCTGCCGGATTACAAATGACCACTTCATATTTCAAGAATTTAAGTCAGAAGAAAATGCCTCCGGCTATCAAATATGATAAAAATACAGAATTTTCCTATAATAGTAATTTTTATCATACCATTTGTTTCCGGAAGTTGAATGGCAAACTTTAACTAACCCGTTATTCATTCTGCAAAATACCTTTAATCAGCCCGAAATCAAGAACATAAACCAAACATTGCACTTGGTATAGTTTTATTACTAAGAACAGAAAGTAAGCTTATCTTGCCAAAAACAGGGCATTTTGTAGTTACTTTGAAAAATACTCCGCATTTTCCGGGGTTTCGCTTAACTTCCAATTTATCTTATGAATGACATTGCCATTGATTTCAGTAAGGTGCACCAGATTCAATTATTCGGTATCACCATTCTGGAACCCTCTTCTGTTTTATCCAGCCTGATGATGACCGCCGTATGTGTTTATGGATTTGTACAGCTCAACAAACTGGGCAGAACGCACGCTATGTACAAACAAACCCAGTACTTTTTTCTCTTCATGGGTTTGGCTACGGCAATTGGCGGGATACTGGGACATGGCTTTTTATATCTAACCGGTCAACCTGGAAAAATTCCCGGTTGGTTTTCAAGTATGATCGCCGTTGCACTCTTTGAACGAGCTGCGATCTGGCATGTCAAACCCCTTCTTTCTGAAAAGATAGGAAAATATTTAGGTTGGCTCAATTACGTTGAGCTTTCAATATTCTTCGTGTTAGCCTTGGTTACGCTCAACTTTATTGTTGTAGAGGTTCATGCGTTTTATGGACTTTTTCTGATGTTGTGTCTCATTGAGATTTATGTATATCGTAAAAAGAAAGATCCAGGAAGTCGCTACATTTTCATTGCTACTTTTCTTGGAGCGGTATCTGCTGGTTTCCATGCATTGAAGTTTAGTTTCGGCCCCTGGTTCAACTACAATGACATCGCCCATATTCCCATGGCGCTTTCGATCTACTACTATTATCTGGGGGCAAGAGATATGAGATATTACGGAAGTGACGTACTAGTGAGAGAAAAGCAAATTCAATAAAGTAAAAAATCAATAAAAAGCCCTTCGCTCTGAATCAGTACGAAGGGCTTTTTATTAAATAATCCAGGATTACTTGTTAGGTTGAGGCGTATAACGCAGGTAAGGTTTTACGATATTAAGTCCCTTGGTGAATTTCTTTTCAGCATCTTCGGTGCTCACAGCCGGAACCACAATCACGTCATCTCCATCCTGCCAGTCGGCGGGAGTCGCTACTGAATAGTTGGCTGTCAATTGAAGCGAGTCAACAACGCGCAGAATTTCGTTGAAATTACGTCCTGTCGATGCGGGATAGGTTAATGTAAGCTTTATTTTTTTATCAGGACCCACGATGAACACCGAACGTACAGTTGCTTTTTCACTTGCGTTCGGATGAATCATATCATAGAGTTCGGCAACTTTGCGACCTTCATCGGCAATAATCGGGAAGTTCACTTCAGTGTTGTTCACTTCATTGATATCCGGAATCCAACGGTGATGCGAATCAATATCATCTACACTCACAGCCAGTACTTTCACATTGCGTTTTTCAAATTCTCCTTTAAGCAAAGCGGTTTTTCCCAACTCCGTAGTACAAACCGGAGTAAAATCGGCAGGGTGTGAAAACAAAAGTCCCCAGCTGTCTCCCAACCATTCATGAAAATTGATCTGACCTTGTGTAGTATTAGCCTCAAAATTCGGGGCGATATCTCCTAATCGAAGTGACATAATTATATATTTTAATGGAACAACTAATCTATTAAACTTATAGAGTTAACGCAAATTTAAATAATAAGTTTCATTAAAAAAGGAATTTGAAAATTAATATACCTAGGTTTATTTCGTTGGTTAATGAGTTTGATTAAAAGACAGAAAAAATCTAAAAAAGTAATTTTAAACACATATTAAAGCACCTTTAACCGAATTTTGATTATTTGTACGCTCCTTTGAGTGCCAATTGGTTAACGAATAAAATGGCGTCACACTTTGCAACAGGCATCCCTTATAATTATGGTTAACACGTTCACATGTTGATCGAAACCATCTTATCTTTCAATGGGGTGATTTTTGTTTGAATGTCACCATTGATTAAAAATCGATGATGTATATTTGTAACACCCATCCAACTAATTCCTCTACCCTATTCGGTAAGTACTATTCTCGTAAAAGTATAGACTAACGACTATTCCTTTTCTTGCTTACAACTGCGATAATAAACCGTAGACTAACCCTACCAGCAATGAAACCTAACCTGAAAGAACTTAAAAAAGACGACTGGAATACATTATTCCCCATCGAATTGTCGGATCACAATCCGGCATGGAAAACAATTTTCGATGCGGAAAAACAAAGGATTTTATCAGGAGTTGGAGACAATACCGTTTGGCGGATAGAACATTTCGGAAGTTCGTCCATCCCCCTTATCAAAGCGAAGCCCTACATTGATATTCTGATTGAGATACCCCAAGAATTACTATTTAATAATAAGCTGATCCAACAGTTCGAAAACCTGGATTATACTTATTTCAAAGTACCCGAACGCGACAGTATTGCCGCGTATATGTCATTTGGAAAAGGATACAAGCTGAGTGGAGAGAAAGAACAGATCTTCCATATTCACATGTGCCCAAAGGAAAATGTAATGTGGAGTCAGATAAAATTCCGGGATTATTTGAGGGAGCATCAGGAAAGAGCACAAGAATACGAGTCATTGAAAGTCAAATTGGCTGCGCAATTCAGAAATGACCGGGGAGCATATTTGCTCGGCAAAGCTGATTTTATCAATGAGACTATGGCTTTGATCCAAAGCTAGTACCGATTTGCAATCGTGGCGAGCGTTCCATATCGTTAATTCTCCCTTTAAATTTGCATCACGGTAGTTTTTACTTTATGTTTAACTATGCCTGATGCAATGCCAATATACCTCGATAACAACGCCACTACGCCCATGGATCCGCGGGTGTTGGAAGAAATGCTCCCCTATTTTCTGAACAAGTTCGGGAATGCTGCAAGTCGTACGCATGCCTACGGTTGGGAGGCAGAAGAGGCCGTTGAGCATGGAAGAGAAAACATCGCTAACCTGATTGGAGCTAACCCCAACGAAATTGTTTTTACTTCCGGCGCAACCGAAGCAATTAATCTGGCTATAAAAGGAATTTTCGAGAGCTCGGTTAAAGAAATTAATCACATTATTACTGTTCAAACAGAGCACAAAGCTGTTCTGGATACTTGCAGAAGTATTGAAAAAAGAGGTGCTCAGGTTACCTATCTTCCGGTTGATGTCAATGGCTTGATCAGTTTACAGGAACTGCAAGCAGCAATTACTAAAGATACGCTGCTCATTGCCGTAATGTTTGCCAATAATGAAACTGGTGTCATTCAGCCAGTCAGAGAAATTGGTGAAATTGCTGTAAAACACGGCATTCACTTTTTTACAGATGCAACACAAGCTGTTGGTAAAATTCCTGTGAATGTTAAAGAGAATAATGTTGCTTTAATGGCCTTCAGTGCCCATAAATTGTACGGACCAAAAGGAATTGGAGCGCTATTTGTCCGAAAAAAAAATGGCCCTGCACTTACAGCACAAATTGACGGCGGCGGCCACGAACGCAACAGGAGAAGTGGCACACTGAATGTTCCGGGAATTGTAGGATTGGGAAAAGCGTGCGAACTGGCCGAGGCAGAATTGACAATGGAAACCGAGCGTTTGACTGAGCTACGAAACCAGCTCGAATCCCGATTAAGTGGTCTGAATATTGTAATCAACGCCACTTCCGCTCCACGACTGCCACACTGCACAAACATCACTTTTAACGATATTGATGGTGAAAAATTGATCCTGGAAGCTTCCAGCCGTGTCGCTTTTTCGCAAAGTTCGGCCTGTACTTCGGCAACTATTCAGCCCAGCCATGTGTTAAAAGCAATGGGTCTTACGGATGAAATCATTCATAATTCATTCCGGCTCAGTCTGGGCAGATTCACTACTTCGGAGCAGGTGGACATGGCCATTGAGGTTATTTCTAAAATTGTAAAATCACACCAGAGTGAAAGAAATTAAGGACATCATCAACGCATATGAAGAGGCAGTGGTTGCAAAAAAACGCATGGCACTGGCAACGGTTGTTCATGTGGAAGGCTCGTCGTACAGGCGACCCGGTGCTCGTATGCTCGTAACCGATGATGGTCAGCTGACAGGCGCCATAAGTGGCGGATGCCTTGAAGGTGATGCTTTGCGGAAGGCTCTTTTGGCCATTTCTCAACAAAAAAACAAACTGGTAACTTACGATACCACCGATGATGACGACAATACACTGGGCGTGCAATTGGGGTGTAATGGCATTGTGCACATTCTTTTCGAACCCATTGATACCGATCAGGCGAACAATCCTATTGAGCTGCTGAAAGGCGTTGTGGTCAATAGGCAGAATGCAGTATTACTCACACTGTTTTCCTTAACCGGAAGAAATGGCGCACAACCAGGAACATGCTGCCTGTATCTTGAAAAAGACAACGTTACAGAATACAGTGCTGATGCACTGGTGTCAAATGAAGTTTTTCTAAGCGAGGTATCGTGGGCACAGAAAATCCAGGATTCCTTTTTTAAGAGTTTTAGCATAGATGATCAAAATCTGACGGGATTCATTGAATACCTAAAAACTCCGCCTTCCCTGGTAATTGCCGGTGCGGGTAACGACACCATTCCACTGACTGAAATGGCATCCGTTTTAGGCTGGAACATTATCGTTGTGGATGGCCGGAACGGACATGCCACAAAACAACGCTTTCCAAAAGCAACACAGGTTTTGGTGTCCAAAGCCAATGAAGTTTTGACTCAGGTTCAACCCGACGAGCAAACGTTTTTTGTACTGATGACCCATAATTACAATTACGATATCGCGCTTCTGAAAGAACTGATCATGCTTGATTATTGTCCCTACATAGGAACGCTGGGACCTAAGAAGAAGCTTAATCGCATGTTCGGCGATCTTGAAAAAGAAGGAATTACAGTGAATGATGATCAACGGAGCAGGATTTTCGGGCCAACCGGACTGGATATTGGTGCGGAAACTTCCGAAGAAATTGCCCTTTCAATACTGGCTGAAATAAAAGCTGTAATGAGCAGCAGACAAGGAACCTTCCTGCGAGATAAATCGGAGCCTATTCACAACCGTGACGGCCAAAACCTGGATTATTCCGATTCAGTAACAGAAGGATTTCTCTGCGCAATACAAAATCCGCTCTGAGATGAATGAAGCTCTGCACTACGGCATACTGATATTGGCAGCCGGCAACTCATCAAGGCTGGGCGAACCAAAACAATTGCTTATATACAACGGCAAAGCACTGATTACTAATGTGATTGAAGCTGCTGTTACAGCTATCTCCTCCCCTGTTGCCGTGGTTACTGGTGCTCATTCCGAGCAGATTTTACCTAAATTATTTCATTTGCCTACCGCAATTATTCATAATGACAATTGGCAGGAAGGCATGGCATCTTCCATTCGAATAGGCCTCACCGAACTCAACAGACTCAACCCTCATCTTCAAGGTGTTATCATTTCCGTTAGTGACCAACCATTTGTAAGTTCCGAGTTATTTCAGGCTCTGATTGAAACAGCGAAATTAACTGGAAAAGGTATTGTTGCAAGTTTTTATGACGACACCTTTGGAACACCGGTACTGTTTCAAAAAAAATATTTCGATCTTCTGCTCGGCTTAAAAGGAGCCGAAGGTGCGAAAAAGTTGATCAAACAATTCGCCGGAGATGTCGCTTCTGTAACATTTCCTTTGGGTGGAATCGACATTGATACCCAGGAAGATTACCGCAAACTTACTAGCTCGTAACCGTTATTTCTGCTTTAAACAGGTTACACAGAGATTCACTGAGACATTTAGAGATGCACAGAGGTATTGTCGGCTGTTACTTACATCTCAGTGCCACTCCTTTTACCTCTGTGTAACTCCGTGTAATATTTTACTAAGAAAATCGCACTCCAAAAAATATTTTAGAAAAATTTTGGTATATCAAATAAGCCTCATACTTTTACAGTGTACTATCATACTAATACACTAAACATCTAAGCTATGATTCGTCTCGACAAGGTTTCTTTTGGATATAGTAAACACAAAAAACTGTTCGAAGATTTATCAATAGATCTGCAACCAGGTCATATTTATGGTTTGCTGGGGAAAAATGGTGCCGGAAAATCGAGTCTTTTGAGAAACATGGCAGGGTTACTATTTCCGTTGAGTGGTAAAGTTGATGTTAACGGTTTTGAGCCTAAAAAACGCCAACCCGCTTTTTTACAGGATCTGTTTTTTATCCCGGAGGAAATATACCTGCCATCCATAACGATTGACGAATACCTTTACACACTTGCTCCTTTTTATCCAAAATTTAACGAAAAGCAGTTCCATACTTACATTTCTGAATTTGACATTCCTGAGAAAAACAAACTCACAGGCATGTCATATGGACAAAAGAAAAAGGTTCTAACGGCTTTCGCATTGGCTACCAACACCAAAGTTTTATTGATGGACGAACCTACAAACGGTCTTGACATTCCTTCCAAAAGCCAGTTCAGAAAAATTGTCTCATCCGCTTTGGAGCCCGACCGCCTTATCCTGATCTCAACACATCAGGTTAGGGATCTGGATAACCTGATTGACGGAATCATTATTCTGGAAGACAGTGAAATTCTGATACAACACAGTCTGGATACTGTTGCAGAGAGACTGCATTTTGGAACGCTGCCCAGTGTAGAATTCGACACAAGAGTTTTGTATTCTGAACCTTCTTTGCGAGGCTACAAGGCTGTATCTGAAAACTCACACCGCGAAGAAAGTCGTGTTGACCTTGAACAGCTGTTTAACGCGGTAATGGAAAATCCTGCCAGAATTAAACAAATATTTCAATAATGAAAACAATACTGATTCTCATAATCCTGCTGTTTAGCATTTTAGCAAGCCAATCCCTGCCAGAAATTAGTCCCATTATATTTCGTTAAACATTTATACAATGAATCAAACATTCGATTTTCACCGCTTCCGGCTTTTACTAAGGCTTGAACTCGCCGAGAAAGGGAAAAACTATCTGCTTATGGGCGGGCTTCTAGTTGGGCTTATGTTGGTAATGATGTTACCCATCGTACTTATCAGCAATCAACATAATGAAATATTAATGGTACTCCATGCACTGGCATTGTTTATGGTTGTGATGTTTGGAGGCAGTCTTTATACATCGTCTGTGTTTAATCAATATGGGTCACCTGATACCGGAATAGCCTCTCTAATGATCCCGGCATCACAACTTGAAAAATTCCTGATCAGTTTACTCATCAACCTGTTATTCATCATTCCAGTAACAATTTTCTTTATAAAGTTCCATTATTGGAGTATTAGCTACGCCAATGAGCAACCTCATTCCCTCACACAAAAGTATGCCCCTATTCCAGCCGATGTCCTAACGTATTTTATTTATTTACACATGGTTATACAAGGTTCCGTATTTATGGGATCAATCTATTTCCGTACACAAGCCTATATCAAAACAGCGGGCATTTTGTTTCTTACCTCAATTTTGGCCTGTATAATATATCTGGTATTTGCTTACTATGCTACCAATAAACCCTCGAAATTGGTAGCGTTTCCTTTTGGAAGTTGGAAAGTATGGTATTCCGAAGCAAACCAAAATTATCATCTTGTTCACTCAGATACAGCCTTGATTTTGATTTATGCATTTCCAATATTCTTCCTGCTCAGCACTTGGTTTATTAGTTACGTACGCCTGAAAGAAAAGGAAATATAACATCATTCATTCATGGAATTCAAAGATAAACAATCAATATACCTCCAAATTGCCGATTACATCTGTGAGCAGATATTATTGGCAAAATGGCCGCCTGGTGAGCGAATACCGTCTGTTAGGGATCTGGCCTCTATGATGGAGGTGAACCCAAACACGGTGATGAGAACCTACGAATTTCTTCAAACGAAGGAGATTATTTTCAACAAACGTGGGATAGGTTATTCCGCATCTGAAAATGCCACTGCACTCATTTTGGCTTACCGCAAAGAACGGTTTCTAGAAAACGAACTACCTGAATTTTTCAAAGCGATGTATCTCATTAATATTAGTATGGAAGAATTGCAGAGCCGATATCAGACTTTCGTAGCAGAGGTATACCCCGAACACTTTAATTGACAGCAATAATGAAAAAGAGTAACATCCTTATCGTCTGCCTGATCGCATTCTCATTCATCGCAATGATTGGATCCGGGCTATCTCTGAAAACACAATTTGATAAAATTGATAGGAATGATCCTTATGCAGGCTTTGAAAAGACCAAATTGAAGGATTTCAAGTACGTCAAACTTTCGGGAAATTACTATGGACTCACTAGAATCACGTACGGTTCCGAACCTGAAATCAAAGTTTTGGATATGAAGAATACTGACAATTCACCAATTGTCAGCTGGAAAATGAGCGGTGATACACTTATGGTGGATTATAAACTTAAAGGACAAAAGGCCGAGTTTGGCGAGTATTCGTACGGCAGTTCACCAAACGTTTACATCATGGTGTCAAAGTTGTCCGGAGTGAATTCGAACGGAATTACTACGGCTATTCAAGGTGTAAAAGCTGATTCTTTCTTATTAGAACAAAAAGGTTTTGGGGTTACGCTAAAAGACAATGACATCAAACAGCTATCGACCACAATACATTCAGGTGCCAATCTCACCATAGAAGCAAAAAATAAATTGGATCAAACAACATTATACGTCAAAGATTCAAGCTCGGTTCGTATTGACCAGGATGTTTTCCATTCCTTTCGTTTGAAAGCAGATCCTTCTGTCCAAATAAACTTACCCGGAAGTCTAATCAAGAAAATGACCGCACTATAATTTGCATCTGTTAGCCATTCAAAAATCGAGGAAATAAATTGGTCGTTCTGCCTATGACTACAATATCAAAATTTCCTCTTAAGGAATATCTGCTGTTATCCGCCCGGGTACTTCTAGCCTGGACATTATACAGATACGGTTGGGCTAAACTCACAGATGGACAGTTTGGCGTTGATGACAAAACAATGAACATGGCACTAAAAGAAATTGATCTGTTCAGGCTGTCGTGGTATTTAGCGGACCATCAGCCTTTCAAGGCTTTTATTGGCGTATCACAAATCTTGTGCGCCATCTTGCTTTCTTTGAACAGAACCGCCATCATCGGCGCATTCATGTCCATTCCCATCTGGTTGAATATTTTAGTTTGGGATTTAACTTTCATGGGCAATATGGCCGTTGCGTTTACATTCCGGCTTTCCTATTATCTTATACTGACTGGCCTCATTATTTATCAGCAAAAAGATAAACTTATTCCGGCTGTAATTCTGACAACACAAGTGCAGCAGACCGTAAAATTCCCGATTTGGGCTTATATGGCGCTGCCAGTCACGGCGATAGGAATTGAAATCGCAGGAGCCTTGCCAAATGCTGTTCTAAATTATTTTCGCTAGAAGCTTTATCCCTTAATTTCTATTCAAATTCTCCAACAATATTCATTCTCAAACCCCAAAGGATTGATACCTTTGTGGCCTTACAAATGATTGGAATGAGTACCATTGAACATACCGCAGGAGCGATTGATACCAGGGCAGCTTACTTGCTGACAGACAGCCGACAACTTTCTATCCCCGACCAAAGTATATTTTTTGCCATCAAAGGCCCACACCACGATGGCCACCTGTTTCTTCCTGAATTGTACCAAAAAGGAGTTCAGGAGTTTGTGGTAGAAATTGGCTCTTTTAACGAATCGATGCAAAACCTCACATCCAACTGGACCAATGCCAGAATATGGGTGGTGCCTTCAAGCATCAAAGCGTTGCAAAAAACCGTCATCGTTCACCGGAACAACTCCGCTCTGCCTGTTGTGGGGATTGTAGGCAGTAATGGAAAAACCATCGTGAAAGAATGGCTAGCGCAGCTTATTGCTCCCGGGGAACGTGTGGTAGCCAGTCCCAAAAGCTATAACTCGCAGATTGGTGTTCCACTTTCTGTATGGAACATCAAGAAGGAACATACCATTGGCATCTTTGAAGCAGGAATTTCGCAGGCTCATGAAATGGAGCATCTGCAACAGATTATTCAGCCAACGATCGGGATATTTACCAACATCGGCTCTGCTCATGATGATGGTTTCAGAAGTAGAAAACAAAAAATAACGGAGAAACTAAGGCTTTTTACCAAAGTAAAAAAACTGATATACCGGAAAGATTACACTGAAATCGACGAGGAGATCAGCCTGATATTGCGTCCGGTTAACCCGTTTCTAAAAACAATAAGCTGGGGAATCTCGTCCGGTGCGGATGTAATCGTTTCTTACACTTTCAAACGGAATACGACCGTCGTCCATTTAAGTGGAAACCTGGGCACCCACCACTTTGAAACCATCTTTCGTGACGAGGCCTCACTAGAAAACCTTGTTCATTGCATTGTTTTCCTGCTCGATTTTGGCCTGCCTGCGACCGTTGTTCAGCAAAGAATAACATCCCTGCGACCCGTTTCCATGCGTCTGGAATTAAAGGAGGGAATAAATCATTGCTACATCATTGATGATGCCTATAACAATGATATTCTGGGATTATCTATGGCTCTCAATTTCCTGGGGCAACAAGAGCAGCGTAAACTGAAAACGGTAATCCTTTCCGATGTACTGCAAACAGGGCAGCCTCCTATTGAGCTTTACGGCATCATTTCCCGGCTTCTGAAAGAAAAAAACATTGACCGTCTTATCGGTATCGGCCCGGAAATCACCAGTCAGTCCGAAAGTTTTGATGTACCTAAGCAGGATTTCTACGCAAGCACAGACTCCTTCCTTAAAGATTTCCCATACGCCAGTTTACAAGACAGCCTGGTGCTGATCAAAGGTGCCCGCCCATTTTCTTTTGAAAAAATCGTGCACCGTTTACAGCAGAAAGTACATGGAACGGTATTGGAAATTAACCTGGACGCACTCACTCACAATCTGAACTATTACAAAGCCAGGGTTGGACAAACAACCAAAATAATGGCTATGGTAAAGGCATTTGCCTACGGCAGCGGAAGTTCAGAAGTTGCTTCGCTGCTGCAATACCACCGTGTGGACTACTTAGGTGTCGCTTATACCGATGAAGGCGTTGCGCTGCGCCAGTCGGGAATTAACCTTCCGGTGATGGTGATGAATGCAACAACTCCCACTTTCGACCTGCTTTGGCAATATAAACTCGAACCTGAAATATACAGCAGAAGAATACTAACGGACTGGATTGATTATGTGATCCGACGTAATGAACCTTCCCAGGCTCCGGCAGTTCACCTGAAACTGGATACCGGAATGCATCGCCTCGGTTTCACAGAAAACGATTACGAATGGTTAATTGAACAATTACAGCTGAATCCGGCTGTTAAGGTTTCTACCATTTTCTCGCATTTGGTTGGTGCTGACGAAGGCGAACATAATGATTTCTCAAAACTACAATATGACCGTTTTGTGCAGGGAGCCGGGCAAATCGAAACAGCCATTGGCTATCCTGTTACCAAACATATTCTCAACTCAGCAGGGATCGTTCGTTTTCCGGAGTACAAGCTGGATATGGTCCGACTGGGAATTGGACTTTATGGTGTGGAAGCAACCGGCAGAGACCAAGTGGCATTGCAAACTGTGGGAACACTGAAAACCATTGTGTCTCAAATCAAATATCTGTCAGCAGGAGAAACCGTTGGATACAGCCGGAAAGGGCAGATTACCCATGACTCGGCCATTGCCACGCTTGCTATTGGTTACGCCGACGGGTATGACAGAGGTTTAGGAAATGGTGTAGGCAAGATATCTGTAAATGGAAAACTGTGCCCGACGATCGGTAATGTCTGCATGGACATGACCATGATCGATGTGACCGGAGCAGAAGTGGAGGAAGGTGACGAAGTGATCGTCTTCGGAAACGAAATGCCCATTTCCGATCTTGCCAAAAACATTGGTACCATTCCATACGAAATCCTGACGGGAATTGGAGAACGCGTGAAGAGGGTGTTTTTTAAAGAATAGTTTAATCAAAATATTGTATAACAAAAAGCCTTCCTCCGAAAATCGGCGGAAGGCTTTTTGGTTATATTACACCGTTAACCAGACTACATTACTCGTCTGCTTTTGCTTCGTCAACCACTTCGCTCTGTGTCTCAACTTCAATATTCTCTGCCTCCTCTTTCACAAACAACCTTGTCTGCATCACATCTTCAAGTTTTACATCGTAAAACGCCTTGTGAATGTTCAGTGGATCAGCTCCCTCTTCCACTTCACATTTGACGTATGAACCATCTTCCTGCATTTCATAAGCATTCACATTGTCTTGCAAACTGAAATACAGAATGTGAATGGCCTGCTGACGAACTTTGGGATCAACAAGTTTGAATAGTGATTCAATGCGTTTGTCAAAACTACGAACCATCGCATCGGCACTACCTCCATATACCAAAGGTTCACCTTGCTGATGGAAATAGAACAATCTTGAATGTTCCAGAAAATCGCCAACCAAAGAACGCACCGTAATATTTTCACTAAGTCCTTTTCTCCCCGGACGCAAACAGCACATACCACGTACAATCAGCTGAATAGGCACCCCCGCCTGTGAAGCCTGGTAAAGTTCAAGAATTATATCCCTGTCTTCCAGCGAATTGATTTTGATACAAATGCCACTGGCTAATCCCGCTTTTGCATTTTCCGCCTCTTTCTGAATCAATTCTATCAGCTTGATACGCATGTAACGCGGAGCCGTGATCAGATTCTGATACTCGGAAGGAATTGAATGCCCGGTGATTACATTGAAAAATTCAGAAATATCATGCGTATACTCTTCATTGGAAGTCAACAGACCAGTATCCGTATACAACCGTGACGTATCCTCATTGTAATTTCCACTGGATAAGTGAGCATAACGCAAAACTCTGTTTCCTTCATTTCTTACAATCAGAAGAAGTTTTGTATGCGTTTTCAACAGACCAATTCCATATATCACGAAGCAGCCCGCTTTCTGTAATCGCTGTGCTTCTTTGATATTGTTTTCCTCATCAAACCTCGCTTTTACTTCGAAAAGAACAGCCACGTGTTTCCCATTTTCAGCCGCATGAAGCAAAGCTTCGGTCACCCGGGAATTCTTCGCCAAACGATAAATCGTCAGTTTAATTGACAATACTTTTGGATCTTCTGCCGCTTGTTCAAGTAGCTGCAAAACCGGTTCAAAATTATTGTAAGGATGATGAAGTAGAATATCACGCTCTTTCATCACTTCGAAGATATCCGGAATTCGCTCTCTTTCTAAGCCTAATGGAGGAACCGGTGGATGTACAGTCGGTATCTGGTCCTTAAATTCCGGATGTTTGATAATCGACCACAAAGAAGTATAATCGATCAGTCCATCAATCGGAAATACATTGTGATCATCTATTTCCCAACGTTTTTTGATCAGATTTAATAAATCAGGATTGATGTCAGGATCTACTGAAACCTGCACTACCCTACCCAATCGACGGCTTTTTATTTTTTGCTTGATCTCATCAATAAAATCTGATTCGACGTCATCACTTTCTTCCAGAGAAAAATCACCGTTTCGGATTATTCTGAAAAGATTGGTGGAGACGATATCGACATTTCTGTAAAGCTTGTGAATGTATTCACGAACAATGGCCTCTATCGGTAAAAACAAAAGTTCTTCTTCCCTTTCTATTGCATAAAAACGAGGAAGATTTAACGGGAGCTGAACAAACGATAACTTGCGGTCTTCCTCGGTGGTTGTTCCCTTCACCTGGGTAATTACACCAAGTACGAGCACTTTCGCCAAAAGCACCGGAAATGCATGTGTATAGTCAAAAAGCATCGGCGTAAGCATCGGGTAAACCGTGCGCTCGAAGTACTCTTCAACGTCATCTTTTTCTTTACCCGTAATTTCGTCAAGCTTAATGATTCTGAAACCATGACGGGCAAATAATGGCATCAAATCATTGGTATAACATTCATTCTGACGCCTCACATAATCGTGTATCTCCTTCATTAACAGCTTCCTGAAAGGAATTTCACGAAGACCGGAGTAATCAAGTCTCTCTTTCCCGAAGTCCAGATAATTGTATAAACTACCAATCCGTATAGAAAAGAACTCATCGAGATTGGAGGCCGTAATGGCAAGAAATTTCAGTCTGTCAAACAGATTTCTATCTCCATCATTTGCCTGATCCAGCACCCTGTCATTGAACTTGAGCCAGCTTAAATCACGACTGATGAAATCGCTTTGCTGAACAAGTGTATTCGCTTTTTCGGCCGAACTAATGAGTTTGGAATCCTCCATAGGAACAGGTTCTTTGGGGTTTTTAAAAAAGGAAAATATATTGGTCAATCTACCTTTTTTTTCGTTGCTGTATATGGAATCTAATGGGCCGGGCATAATCTCTCTAAATCTATTTTTTATTACGTATTAGTGTATGAATCTCTCAAATTCAACGAATATACGAACCTATTCTTTTTGTAGATGTGAAGTTTGTGTTAACTTTTAGCAAAAAGAAACGGATGACTGTTTGTGATCAGTCATCCGTTCAAATTCCGTGCCGGAAGCTAATCTCTACACGTCAACACGTGCATATTTGGCATTCTTTTCAATAAACTCTCTTCTTGGAGCTACTTCATCACCCATCAACATCGAGAACAAATGATCCGCCTCCGCTGCCGACTCAATTGAAACCTGTTTAAGACTTCTCCTTTCCGGGTTCATAGTCGTTTCCCACAGCTGCTCTGCATTCATCTCTCCAAGACCTTTGTAACGTTGTACGTTTACAGATTCTTCTTTTCCGTTTGCAATTTCCTTCACCGCAATTTCGCGTTGCGCCTCTGTCCAGCAATAACGCTCCTCTTTCCCTTTTTTAACAAGGTACAAAGGCGGCTGAGCGATGTAAATATATCCGTGATCGATCAACACTTTCATATAACGGAAGAAGAAAGTCAGGATAAGCGTTCTGATGTGGCTACCGTCAATATCAGCATCCGTCATGATCACGATTTTGTGATAACGCAGTCTGTCGATATTTAAAGCTCTTTCATCACCTTCTTTACCGATCTGCACACCCATAGCGGTGAACATATTTTTTATCTCCTCGTTCTCATAAATTCTGTATTCCTGCGCTTTCTCAACGTTAAGAATCTTACCTCTCAACGGCAAAATAGCCTGAAACGCGCGGTTACGACCTTGTTTGGCAGTTCCACCCGCCGAGTCCCCTTCGACAAGATACAGCTCGCAAATGGCCGGATCAGTCTCAGAGCAGTCAGACAGCTTACCTGGCAAACCAGTACCCGTCATAACGTTTTTGCGTTGCACCATTTCACGCGCCTTCTTCGCTGCAATACGTGCTTTCGCCGCAAGAATCACTTTGTCAATGATTACCCTTGCTTCCTTAGGATGCTCAGCAAGATAGGTGTCAAGCATTTCTGCTACCACCTGGCTCACCACACTTACTACTTCGGAGTTACCCAGTTTAGTCTTCGTCTGCCCTTCAAATTGAGGTTCTGCAACCTTAACAGAAATAACGGCAGTAAGTCCTTCACGGAAGTCGTCTCCACTGATCTCAATTTTTTCTTTTGCAAGAATCCCTGATTTTTCAGCGTAGTTTTTAAGCGTACGTGTTAACGCCGCCCTGAAACCCTGTACGTGTGTACCGCCTTCCACAGTATTGATGTTGTTCACATAAGAGAACACATTTTCTGCATAAGAGGTATTGTACATCATGGCAATTTCCACAGGAACAGTTCCTTTGGTATTTTCCATGTAGATAGGCTCAGGTATCAATGCCTGGCGTGTTCCTTCCAGATAAAGCACAAATTCATTCAGACCAATTTCAGAGAAAAACTCCTCAGATCTGAACTTACCGTCCTCATCCTCTTCACGTTTGTCTACCAGGGTAAGCTTAATTCCCTTGTTCAAATACGATAACTCACGAAGCCTTGTGGACACCGTTTCGTATTTAAACTCAGTAACGGTGAAGATGGTAGCATCAGGAAGGAAATGAATAAATGTCCCTGTTTTTTCTGAATCACCAATTACCCGTGCAGCATACAAAGGTTTTCCTTCGCTAAACTCCTGCTCGAAAATTTTACCCTCACGATGAACCTCCGCACGTAGATGGATAGAAAGCGCGTTAACGCAGGAAACCCCCACACCGTGCAAACCACCCGAAACTTTATATGTATCCTTATCGAATTTACCACCTGCGTGAAGAACGGTAAGTACTACTTCCAGAGCAGACCGTTTTTCTTTTGGGTGCATTCCTGTTGGAATCCCCCTACCATTATCCTGAACGGTAATGGAATTATTCTTTTCGATTGTAACATTGATGGTGTCGCAATAGCCAGCCATCGCTTCATCAATGGAGTTATCAACAACCTCCCAAATCAAATGGTGAACACCTTTAAAACCAGTATCACCAATGTACATCGCCGGACGTTTACGCACGGCCTCTAGACCTTCAAGAACCTGGATATTTTCGGCTGAATAAGAATTCAATTCCAGCACTGCTTCGTTTGACATATAGTTTGTTTTACCCGACAATAAAAGAGCTTTTAAGGCATTTTATAACGTGCAAAGATACGGTTTTTTTGTGGTCAAACCTAGCATTTACAACATGGACATGGCAGGATAAATAGCCTTTTTCCAATAATTATCAGGATATCACTACAACCTGTACTTTTATACGACCGAACCTTCGAAAATCAATGAAATTTCAAACAATGCTGTAACAGGAACAGCCGGTTCTTCCTATCTAACGCGGCATCAATTCAAGAGCAGATTCTCGTCAGCAACTGAAAGGGAGCGGTCTACTCTCGAGAATGTCCTCTTCCCTCCAACTTCAACATCCAGAACGCCCAGATCGTACTGCCCTTCATCAAGGTCGTCCGGACGGAAAAACACATTAAATCCTCCTTTGAAGTATTCTCCTTTGGTAAGGATGACTTTACGTGCCTGAACCTTCGGGTCTGCATTTTTTAGATAAATACGGCCATTTTCCTGGTGACGCAGTACAAGGAAACGGTCCGCTAAAAAGCGCTTAGGTCCCGGCATAATATCGCTTACCACATAAAAATATCTTTCATAATCACTTGTTCCTGGCGGTTTTTTGCTCAGATCAAGGATACTGATGAACACTTCATAATCCTTTTTTTCAATTGGCGTGGAATTAAAAAACGATATCAGCTCATTTTTACTGACAACACGTTCCGACTGAAGAAACACTCCTTTTTTGTAGGCCGGCTTTAAATAAAAATCTGCATTTAACAACAGCTGCCTCGGCACACTAAACATCCGTCGTTCATTTTTCCAGTTATATACATCTGCAACGTAAGCCGTCTTTTTGTTAGCTACATAAATGGTGTTGACGTAATATGAGTAAACCCAATAAAACGCGCTCAGACCCACGACCCCGTACAGCATCATTCTACGGCGAAAATAAGGGACATAGCTCAACAGAAGTATGTAAAATATAACTATAGAAAGACAGGCATACAACTGAAACCTGCTCACAATGGTAGTTCCGGACCAGGAACGAAAAATGGCAATTACCAAACTGGTGACAAAAATGAATACAAAGAGAGAGAGTAATTCCAATGTACCCGGCTTAATTCGTTCCAGGGGTTTGGTAAAATAAATTTTTGCTGTTTTTACTGTTACAAAAAGCACAAACCCAACAATGATAATTCCTGTCAAAGCAGACCAAAGCTCAGGAAAACTCCACAACGACATGGAGGAACCTATGAAACCAAAAAGTGACGTAAAGAACACCAGCGCACTTTTCGGCAGGTTCATCGCCTGCCCTGACTCGTATCCGATCAGATAAATGGCTAACGACCCAAACATAGCCAGAATGGTGATTCCAACCCTTTTAAAATCTTTTACACCAATGAAATAAAACACAAGTGCAGGATATGAGAGAATGCCATTCCCATGCGTGAAGGTCGCCAGAAAACAACAAAGCAAAGCTCCTGCAAAGGATAAATTGGTACGCTTGCCGGCAAGAATAATAGCAGTGACGGTAAATGCAGTGAGAAAAGTATGTTGCATTCCGTTTAAAGCCCAGCCTGACACCTCATGATAGAGCGGATGAAAAAAGAGAAAAGGAGCCGGTAAAAAGTAGTAGAGCGGAAGATTAAGTTTCTTAAACTGACTGTATAGAAAGTAAAAAATGTAGGTTGTGTTGATAGCTATCAGTACGATGTAAAAACGAAAATTGAGGTTTCCGGTCAGACTATATTCCACCAGGCCTATAAGTCTTGGAATTGCGGCGATGTGATCGTTAAAAGACCTGAACAATTCTCTGATCATGCCAAAAAACCCAAGCCCGCCTGGAGCTATGGCCTCTGTGAACTGAATGAGTAGAAAATCGTCCTGAAACGGAAAATTTACGGAAAAGAATAAAGTATAAACCAGATAGAGGAGAAAGACAAAAATGGGGACTACGAACCCAGCAAATCGTAGCATAGTACTGAAATTAATAATTATGGTGCTTAAACAGAGTCGCAACTTAACCATATTCCTCAGATTAACCAAAATCCGGCTACCTCCGCAAATGGACTAATCCTATAAAACAATCAGCACAAAGCACTGATTATCATATTATTAAAAATCAAAGAATATTGACTAACGAATATACCTCCGAATCATAAAATGTGCTCTCGAAACAAAACGCCTGTTTAAAATACCCCTCTCTGACAAACCCGTTTTTCAGCAGAATTTGAGCAGAGTTCTGGTTTTCAGGATTGATCCGAGCCTCAACACTATGTAACCCCATGTCATTGAACCCATATTCCAGGACCTTTGCAATTGCCTCATTCATGTAACCCTTTTTCCATTGGTCGGGATGCAGCATATAACCAATTTCAGCGCGATAGTTTTGCTTTTCCAGCCTGTGAAAGCCGATTGAACCTATCAGACCTACATTTTCACTTTTCAGCGTAATACCCCACGTAATTCCGTCACCCGATTTAATGTGATCCTGATACCCCGTTATAAGTTGCCCCGCTTCTCTCACGGATTTCAGAACCGGCTTTCCAATGAATTTCATCGCCAGATGGTTACCCCTTAGCAAGAACATATCACCTGCATTTTCCAGCGTAAGCGCGTGCAGTTGCAATCGCTCTGTTTCCAGAAGCGGAAATGGATTAAAGGTACAATCGAGCATAACGAAGCAATTTTTTAAAAATAGAGAGTTTAGCTAAAACTGCTCAACCCTTCCCGAAAACCAATTTACACAAAAACTGTATAGATCAACCCCACTGCGGTTATTTATGCGCTACTTTATAAGTGTACACAGTGTGGGGGAAAATAAAATGTGCAACGAACTTCGCGATAAGGCAGGCAATTACAATTGGCACAAAAAGAACATAATTGTCGGCGACAGCGCATACCAGGAAAATGGAGGTAAACGGCGCATGGATACTTCCGCTTAATACAGCCGCCATTCCTATCAGCATAAAATTGACCGGAACAAGGTTCAGATGAAAGAAGTGATTGAGTATGGTACATACGATCAAACCGAGAAATGCGCCCATAAACAGACTTGGAGCAAATACCCCTCCGTCTCCGCCTGCTCCCAAAGTAACGGACGTAATAAGTGGTTTCAACGCCAGAACCATCACCAGCGAAAACATGACCACCATGGCAGACTGAGGCGTGAGTTTCATCAGATCTTTTATCCCGCTATAACCTTCACCGTATAAGCTCGGATAAAAGAAAATGAGTGAAGAAATTATGAAAGAGCCGAGAAGAATTTTAAAATAACTTTTTGGAATAGCACCAAAATACTGCTTGAAAACAATCACACTCCGGGTAAGATATACCGAATAACAGCCGGCCAAAACGCCCAACAATACAAAATAAGGCAAAGCATGCTGCTGCCAACCGGCTACGTTGAAATGAAATATTTGTTTGAAGAAAAAGAACTTCGTCAATAAATACGACGAAAGAATGGCGGTTATCACACTTGCGGTATGAAGCTTACTTTTTCTCCTGGTAAACACTTCGAAGGCAAACAAAAAACCCGCAATCGGTGCATTGAAGAGTGCTGTAACGCCGGCAGCAAGGCCTGAACAAACAAGGTCTGTGCGGTACTTTTTGAGAAAGCTGACCTTACGGCTGGATAAAGCGCCAATAGAGGCCGTTGCAACGACGGTTGAAACCTCGATACCGGTGGAGCCACCAAAAATAACGGTCAGAAATCCGTTGAAATAGTGCGACGGAATCTTATATGCCGGTAAAGTAGAATCATTTTTATTGATGGTGTCGAGCACCTCTTTAATACCTTTATTAGCCTTATTTCTAAAAAGATATTTACGCAGAATATGAATGGTAGACAGCCCGATCAGCGGCAGAAGGAATATCAGATACTTGTTCTCATGAAGCTGGTGGAAAAACTGTTCTTCATAATGTTCGGTCATCACTTTGAGTGTGTCTGCAACCAGTGCCGACAATACCCCTGTAAAAGCAGCTGCGAGTAATACCGCACCCACGCGTTCCGCTTTTTTGTACTGATATGATCTGTTATTCATAGAAAAAAGGATTAATTGAGGTTAGGTTCAATCACCGACATGGAAACATTTCTCCTGAACTGTAATTTCGCTTTAAAAGAAAAAGCAACCTGTATCTTTGCGGACGAGCCGACCTGCCCGAAATCATCGTTTTCAGAAGTAATTTTCACAAACTTAAAATAATTATATTCTGAAACACTTTAAAAAGAACCCGTACCAGAAAATTATGGTTCTTTATTTATAAGTTAATGGTACAAATAAATTAAATTTCACACACTCAGCTCATTTTTCGAGCACTTGCTGACAATAGAATGAATTAATATCGATTTAGGTATGAATTTTTTGTCACTTGAAAATTTATATTGGTAGTATTGCGAAAGCTATCAGCACGCTTCTATGAATTACCTGGACGAGTTTAAAAAATTCCTTTCAAGCCATTACCTTTCAACTGGTGTCAGGTTAACATTTGGCGCGGTTATTCCCAGTTTGATTTTCCATCATTTTGGAATACTGAGCGAAATGATTGCTTTTCCGCTGGGTACGTTGCTTATTGGCGCCACCGATAATCCCGGACCATTCCACAGGAGGCGAAATGCTTTGCTGATTGCCATTCTCACCTGCTTTCTGGTTGCGTGTATCACCGGCTTTTTGAGACACATTCATTTTATTGTCTTTGCGGAGATCATCATTTTCGGACTATTTTTTTCGCTGATAGGTGTGTATGGCAACCGGGCAAACAGCATCGGATTAATTTCCCTGCTTGTGTTTGTGTTCAATATTGACGATCATCTTAGCGGCGATGCGGTACTCCGAAACGCACTTATTTTTTCAGCGGGTGGCGTGTGGTACGTTCTGCTTTTTCTTATTATCCAAACGCTTCGGCCATACCTGCTCATACAGCAGCTTTTGGGGGAAAACTTTGTCGAGCTGGGAAAACTGCTGTCGGTTAAAGCGGGCTACTATTTTGCCAAACCGGATTATGACGAGCTGTTTAACCAGATGATCCACCAGCAGGTACAGCTGCGCGAGAACCATGAAACGCTTCGTGAGATCATATTTAAAACACGAGAATTTGTAACGGAGTCGACCAACAAAAGCCGGATGCTGATGCTGATGTTTCTCGACAGTATCGATTTGTTTGAAAGAATTCTCAACTCCCAGCAAAACTACCAAAACCTGCACCGGGCTTTTGATGATACCAAAGTATTGCGTCTGTTTGGCACATACATTACCTGGCTGGCTGCGGAAATTCAGCAGATAGGTTTGGCTGTACAAAGCGGTTTCCCTTCACATCCTAAAAGAGATCTGGACGAGGCATTCAACAAATGTCAGTCGGCTTTTGAAAGGATTCGTCAGGATAAAATGACGCATGAGAATATGGAGGACTATATTATGCTGCGTCAGATCCTGAATAGTTTGCAGGATATTACGGAGCGCATCAAAAAACTGCATCGCGCCACTACTTACGATGCTTCGTTAAGCAAAGAATACAAACTCGATATTGGAATAGATAATTTTGTTCCGAAACAGGAATACGAACTGCACACGTTGGTTGACAACCTTTCACTGAAATCCAGCCATTTCAGACATGCTTTGCGGGTTACGCTTGGTTTACTAATTGGTTACACGGCATCTCTTTTCTTTGATTTTGGCCATGGTTACTGGATATTGCTCACCATTGTGACGATCATGAAACCGGCATTCAGCATTACCAAACAAAGAAATTTGTACAGGATTGCGGGTACGCTTGTGGGAGCAGTTTCTGGCTTTTTGATACTCTATTTTATCAAGGATGGAACAGTGCATTTCGTATTCCTGATGCTCTCCATGATACTGGCCTATACTTTCCTGAAAATCAATTATTTCGTAGCATCCGTAAGTATCACACTTTATGTGTTGCTCTGGTTTAACTTTTTGAATCCGGCTCATATTACGGATGTATTGCAGGATCGGGTGATTGATACCGTTATTGGCTCCGTAATTGCCTATTTCGTTTCTTCTTATGTATTGCCCGTTTGGGAACACTCTCAGATCAATCAGTATATCAAAGAAGCTCTTGCAGCCAACAGGAAATATTTTGATGTCGTTGCCGCAAAATTTGCCGGAAAACCATTTGAGGTCAGCGAGATGAAAGTTAACCGAAAAGATGCCATTATTGCTCTGGCCAACCTTTCTGACAATTTCCAAAAAATGCTTTCTGAGCCCAAAAGACGCCAGCTTAAAATTGAAGAATATCACCAGTTTGTTGCTACCAGCCACATGCTCACCTCCTACATTGCTTCACTGTCGACCTACGCGCAGATCAGTTCGAACACGGATTATGCAACCGAATATGAATTGATGATCAGGCAGATAGACAGACAGTTTCAGGCAGCTAATGACGTGATCGACGGCACGCTTCATGGCAATCTTGAAATAGTACGGGAATCACTACCACAAAATCAGAAATTGGTAGAACTACTGGTAAAACGTAAAAAGGAAATTAAAGAAATCGGTATTGAACTTTCGGCTCAATCGCCAGCCAGAAAAAAACTCTCGGAACTGAAAACGATCAACGGATTGTTTGAGCTGATCAGCACCATTACCATTGATGAAATTAAAATATTGCAAAAAGTAGTGCCCGCAAAAGCTTAGCGGGATTTAAACAGAAGAACACAAATGGCAGCAGGTACAGAAAGAAGAAATATTTGGTCGGGATTGTCGGTAGCCATCGTTCAAAAACAAGACCAGCGGACGGGCAAAATTACACGGGGAATTGTGAAGGACATTTTAACGAGTGCCGCGGTTCATTCCAGAGGCATAAAGGTGAGGCTTGCCACGGGCGAAGTGGGTCGCGTACAGGAAATTGGCTGATTATTCTGATGAATAACCAGCCAATTGAAATTATGCTTTGGCAAAATCCTTTGCAAAATCTTCCAGTTTAAAGGTTCCCAGCTCTGCCGGTTTGTTCTGCCAGTAGTGCTCCTGCAATCTTCCTTCACGAATGGCTTTTCCCATCGCTACATATAAATTGGCGAAGCCTTCATTCAAACCCGCACCTAGCATTCCCTCGAAAGCCTGCTCGTCAGTAAATGTCACCCATGGAGTACCCGGCTTATCGATTGACGCGCTTAGCACTTCCGCGATTTCGTTCGGATGCCTTTCATCGTTTGCAATGTATACTATTCGGTTGCCGGTAAAATCTGTATCCAGTAATTGCCTGGTTGCCTCAGCAGCAATATGGTCCGTTTGTACAAGCACCAATTTTTCATCTGTATTGCCAAAATTACTTCCGGCAATTCCTGCATTTCTGATCAGACCAGACTGACTGTATAGGTTATTGAAAAAGTAGGAAGGCCTCAAAAAAACCGTGTTGATACCCGAAACGCCGAGTAATTTCTCCTCCAGATATCCAAGTCCGTCGATAGGTCCGGAATCTTTTCGAAGATGTGCGCCTATACTGCTTAGCACGACTACATTTTTTACAGCGCTGCCCTCCAAAGCCTGGATGTAGTTATCGGCAATTTCACGTTGCAATTTCGGAAAATCAACAACGGTAAAATCCGAAGGGATCATCAGATATACGACATCAGCATCATTGAAAACACTTTTAACGAATGGAAGATCTGATAAAGAACCTATTGCAGCCGTTGCACCAAAATTTTCGATGTCGGCCTTTTTAGAGGTATTACTACTTATGACAACTACTTCATGTCCAGCTGCTACTAAATTTTTTGTAACTGGCAAACTGATATTCCCAAGGGATCCTGTGATGATATATTTCATAATTAAAATTGATTTATTGATTTGCAAAGCTACCTTTGTACATACTTTTAGACAAGTACTTACCCCAAAGTATGTATCATGACAAAAATTAAAGAAGCCTCAACTTACAATGCCAATAAACAGATCGCACTGCAATCCTGCCCGGTCACGTATATAATGAATAAGATCGGCGGTCACTGGAAACCCATTATTCTGTATCACCTGCTGTCGGGGAACAAACGTTACAGTGAAATAAAGAAGGCGATGCCGCACATTAGCGAAAAAATGCTGATCCAACATTTGAAGCAACTGGAAACAGACAACCTGGTGATCAGAGAAGCGAGACCGGTGGTGCCGCCATTTGTAACTTACTCACTTACTGAAGGTGGTCGTGAAATAGAAACTGTTATTAACGCCATGGCAGACTGGGCTTTCAGGGACATGGAGAGGAGCGGGATTATCTACACACCTGTTACACCGTAATTTTTTGGGGATTAATTTTCTGCTGACATCAGGTTGTCACCGGCATGTTTTAAATTGGAAAGAAAAACGAGAAGGCAATGAAAACACATACAACCAACTACGAGAACACCTTCATAGAAGTTGCTAACGATAGCCCTGTAACAGAAGGGCAGGTTCCGCCGGTGAAAGGAGACAGCAAAACGGTGGCGAATATGCAGTTTGAGATGATCAGCAAGAATCCATATAAGTACACCTCTGACGATGTGCTGTTTCAGGTCTTTGCAGAACGAAAAGATCTTACTGAAAGGGAATTGGATGAAGCCAGAAAAGATTTTTTTAGCAAGGGACAAGCCTGCATGCGTGCTTCACCATTAACCAAAAGATATGGCTGGGGTGTCCACAACAACGAAGAAGGAAAAATTGCTATTTACCCCGTCGGATCAGACTCGTATGAGAAATACAGATTGGACAAAAATTTAAAAACTGTGAAGGCAATGAAATCAAGCCGACAATAGAATGATGCCTTCCGACGATGCTAAGGTATTATTTCAATGCTAAATCGTCAATTACAAAGACCTGAATCGTCCCCTCTCATCCTGTGGCATAGATTTAGCTCATAAATTGTAAACATCATAACCTACAATCATGAAAGTGTTATTTTCAATCACATGTGCAGTCTTACTTTTAACTGGCTGTAACAGTGAGTCCAACAAAGAATCACAAGCACTTAAATCCAAGCAGGCAACCATTGATTCCATGAAGGCCGTGCTTGCGAAACAAGTGGTAATTGACTCAATGAACGCCGTAATGGCACAAAAAGAGACAGAAATAGAAGCTCAAAATGAGGAAAAAGAAAGACAAAATGTAGCAACTAACAACAACGCAACACAGCAGGTTTCCTCCGCTGCACCAGCAAAGAAAAAGTGGAATCACACAGCTAAGGGCGCTGTTGTGGGTGCCGGAACAGGTGCTGTTACTGGTGCTATTATAAACAAAAATCGTGCGGAAGGTGCGATCATCGGTAGTCTTATCGGTGCGGGCGTAGGAGCAGGAACCGGCGCAGTAGTAGACGCTTCAAAAAAGAAGAAAAATAGGGGCAACTAGTTGCTAGACACACAAAATATAGTACACACATTTGAAATGAACGAGGGATTCCGCTGTAAAGCAGAATCCCTCGTTCTTTAAAAGCCTGTAAGTTTAAACGGTGTTGGTGTCGGTCTTCGTCATTCATTCATTTGCTGTTCCCGAGCTTAACGGCACCCTCAGCTATTTTTTTCAGAATGGCATCAAATTCCGGCGAAACCTGCTCAGGTCGGAATTTGAGATTAACTGGCGATTGTCTGAACAGAACGCCATACCAAACCAGTCCCCCCAAAAAACATCCCGCTTCATTGGCATGATTGGCATCAAATCCCAGTTTTTGGCTATTGTCATATTTATATCCTACGTGTAATGAATTCTTTTGATCCGGCAGGTTAGGATATTTTGCGTTTTCATAATCGAAGTTTGAGTCCGGTTTGAAAGCAGTTTCAGGGTCTGAGTTTATTTTCCAAAATGCATCACCGACGGGAAACAGCGTGATTCCAAGTTCTTTTGCAATCTGATGATAAGCTGCCCGCGATTTCTCCCACATATCTTTTGCATCAGCTGCAAACTTCTGATCGGCAACTTGCGTAAATTTTTTGGCATCTGTTCTATACGCCCAGGTTTGCTGCATGATAATTTTAGCATTGGGCTGAATGGATTTTACCAGATCATACAGCTTTTTTGCGTACGGCTGATAAGTCGTCACATCGCCGGAATTCATCGAATTCTGCTGTATTGTAACGACATCCCACTTTCCCTGTGACAATAATTCCCTTAATGATTTACCATTATAGGCTTTCCCTTTTTTGTCCTCAGGATCCTTTTCAGCAGCCTCGGCAATTTCCCAATGACGTTGTAAGGAGCAGCCACCCAGCTCCGCTCTCCCGATTTTTAAACGATGTCCGCCCTTTTCGGCAAGCTTAGGCAAATAACGTGTAGCATTTTGAGAGAAACTGTTTCCAATTAAAAATAGTCTAAGGGAATCACCTGTTGTACTGTTTTCACGGGCGAAACAGTTTGTAATACTCAGTATACATGCAAGAAACATGATGGCTGTTTTTCCTGCAAAAGAGATACTTTTCGGATTTAATTTCACGTCAGCTTAAAGGTTTAGAAATTGTAAGATTTACTGAAAAACGAAAATCTGGTCGTTTTATACTATCTCCAAATTAAAATTCAAACGTGATGAAGTTCAAAAAACAGCGCTTTTATATCTAAATTGGAACACTTTCCGGTCGTTTCATCTACTGCAACCTGAACTTTAAACAAATTAAAAAATACAAAAAATAACGTATTCAATGAAAAAAATTGGACTGGTAGGTGGAATCAGCTGGACATCTACAATTGATTATTACCGACTTATCAATGAAGGTGTGAATAATCAATTCGGCGGAATCAATTTTGCGGAATGCATTATTTATTCTGTCAATTTTAATGATTTTGTCACAAACAATACGTCTGGAAACTGGGACGCAACCTATCAATTGCTGTATCAAGCCTGTATCAGTTTGGAAAAAAGCGGAGCAGAGGGCATTCTTTTATGTGCCAATACAGCCCATGCGGTTGCCGACCAGCTACAACAAAATATTGGTTTACCCATCATTCATATTGTGGATGCCTTAGCCGCAGAAATATCCAGGTCGGGACTAAACCAGATCGGGCTGCTTGGTACTAAGTTCACCATGGAGATGGACTTTTATAAAGACAGACTTGCGCAGTCCGGAATAAAAACATTAGTTCCGGCAAGGTCGGAAACCAGAGATTACATTCAGCAAACACTTAAAGAAGAACTCGGGAAAGGAATTATTAATCCGGAGACCAAACAAAGTTATTTATCCATTATCACCCAACTGGTAGAAGACGGAGCTCAGGGAATTGTATTGGGTTGCACAGAAATACCTATGCTGATCAGTTCAAATGATGTGGCGGGTCCGGTTTTCGACACCACTGCAATCCATGCTGCATCGGCGGTTGATTTTATGCTGGCCAACTATTAATTGATTAAAACCTACTGAAATGCTGATACGAAAACATCGGGAAGGCGACAGAACTGCGATCATTGATTTACTGCGCCTCAATACACCTGCCTATTTTTCACCCAATGAGGAAAAGGATTTAGAATATTATCTTGACTGCCACGCCGGCAATTATTTTGTCGCGGAAGAAAATGACACTTTACTCGGTTGCGCAGGGTTCAATATTTCGACCGACCAAAAGACCGCTGCGCTATCCTGGGATATTGTTCACCCCGATGCACATGGAAAAGGAGTGGGAACCGCGCTCACATTTTTCCGGATAGCTCAAATCAAGAAGATCGAACCTGTTGAAATCATTTCAGTAAGAACTTCACAGCTTGTTTATAAATTCTATCAGAAATTTAACCTCCAACTGCGTGAAGTTGTGAAGGATTATTGGGACGAAGGATTTGATCTTTATCGGCTGGATTCGGACAAAAATCTGGTTCCGGATCGTTAAAATCCCGGAACAGCGCTCATTCGATTATTATCAAATAAACTTCTAAAAGTTAAATTTACACACCAAAACCATCATATTTGTGAATTGATAAGAAATTGACAAACACGAAGATTTACGATGGCATCAACATCCCCTCCCGCATCAACTCTTTCGGACAAAAAACCGAATCTTTCATTCTGGGATATATGGAATATGAGTTTTGGTTTTCTGGGAATACAATTTGGCTTTGCGCTACAAAATGCCAACGTAAGCCGCATTTTTGAAACATTGGGAGCCAATGTCGATGACATTCCCATCTTGTGGGTTGCTGCACCGCTTACCGGCCTGATCATCCAGCCAATTATTGGTTATTTCAGCGACAGAACCTGGACCAGACTCGGGCGAAGAAGACCTTACTTTCTGGCCGGAGCCATTGTAGCATCTTTGTCTCTACTTATCATGCCCAACTCTCCATCGCTGTGGTTTGCGGCAGGAATGTTGTGGATGCTGGATGCTTCTATCAATGTGACTATGGAACCCTTCCGTGCATTTGTGGGAGATAATCTACCTTCAAGGCAACGCACATCGGGTTTTGCCATGCAAAGCTTTTTTATAGGAATTGGAGCGATTGTGGCCTCATCCCTGCCCTACATCTTTACCAACTGGTTTGATATTTCCAATCAGGCTGCACCGGGACTTGTTCCGGATGCTGTTAAGTGGTCTTTTTACCTGGGCGGTTTTGTATTTCTAATCGCCGTGATATGGACTGTTGCGAAATCAAAAGAGTATTCGCCTGAGCAACTCAAAGCATTTTCGAATGCCCATGATGATAGCGGGATAGAAGTTCACAACGTTTCCGAAACAGATAGACAAAAAATGATTCGTCAGGGAGTAATCCTCTCAGTGGTCGGTCTGGTTCTTTCTGGCTGGTTCGTAGCCCAGGACTTAAACAAAGAATTATATATTTTTTCAGTCGGTGTGTTGATAGCAGGCGTATTGTTTATCGGCGCTGGTATTGCTGCTAAAAGCGGGACTTCTCCATACGTAACAATCATGAGCGATCTTCAAAATATGCCCGTTACCATGAAACAATTGGCTGTTGTGCAGTTCTTTTCCTGGTTTGCGCTCTTCTCAATGTGGATTTATATGACTTCTGCTGTAACAAGCCATCTGTATGGAACATCTGACACCACAAGTAAACTCTACAATGACGGCGCAGATTGGGTGGGTCTGTGTATGGGTGTTTACAATGGAATTTCGGCGCTGGTCGCTTTTTTAATCCCGGTAGTTGCAAGAAAAACAAACCGCAGATTTACACACATGATATGCCTCATTGCGGGTGGAATTGCATTGTTGTCGGTTTACATACTGCCCGATGCCAAATATTTGATGTTGTCCATGGTTGGGGTCGGAATTGCCTGGGCGTCTATTCTGTCTGTTCCCTACGCCATGCTTGCAGGTTCATTGCCGGCGGAGAAAATGGGGTATTTTATGGGGCTGTTCAATTTCTTTATTGTCATACCCCAAATCGTAGCAGCAGCACTTCTTGGTTTTCTCATTAAGTCATTTTTTGCAGGGGAATCCATCTACGCACTTCTCATTGGCGGTGTTGCCATGATCATCGCCGGATTACTATCACTCAGAGTACACGATGTGGACGACGAGTAGTGTCCTTATTTTTCATCTGACACCAAAAACAAAAAACCGGGAATCCAAAGAAACCCGGTTTTCTGTTTTTTGAAGTCAGACCCTAACTTCCTCTAACTACTTAACTTCTCAAATTCTACTTCTTGATTCCTTAAAGCCTTACTTCACCTCTTCATAATCGACGTACTCTCCGCCTTTAAATCTCGACTGGTTAATATCCGGAGGAACGTTATCAACACGGACGCCTGTTTGGCGTGCACGTTGCTGCTGAGCTTTGTATTGTCTTTCTTGCTCCTTCACAAGCTTACGACCTACGAGTAAATGAAATATGAATCTCCTGAAAAAAGGCACGAATGCGATCAGGAGCAAAAATATGATCAGAATATTGAATATTATCTTCATCTTTCAACGGTTTATTACTGCTTTTAATAACGTAAACCTCGCACTAATTAGCACACGAATATATAGAAAACCTGTTGAAAGACCCAATTTAAAGTTGAACGGCACGAATCAGGTTTGTATGAAACACATTCCTGTAAGCTTTATACACATCACTGCACAACTTCAGTGTTTTTTTCTTCCTTGTCTGCTATCGTTGCAACGGTCTTAGGTCTCAAAATAAGACGCAACGACTGATCATAGGTAATGTAACTCCACACCCAGTTAATCAACGTAAGTACCCGGTTTTTAACTCCAACAATGGACATTAAATGAACAAACATCCAGGTAAGCCACGCAAAAAATCCCTGAAATTTCCAGAAAGGGAGATCCACCACGGCACGGTTTCTACCGACAGTCGCCATGGAGCCCAGATCTTTGTAAGCAAATGGAATGGCTTTTTTACCATCCATCACCCTCCATACATTGCGTGCAAGTGCTTTGCCCTGCTGCATGGCTGGCTGTGCAAGTTGCGGATGCCCGTTCTCCCATTTGCCTTCGCTCATGGTGGCTACATCGCCCAAAGCGAATACATTGTCGTATCCCTCAACACGGTTATACTGGTCCACTTTTATACGTCCGCCTCTGACAATGACCTCAGGATTTAATCCATTGAGCGGATTGGCTTTAATACCAGCAGCCCATACAAGATTATCAGCTCGGAGTTTTAATCCCTGTTTGGTCGTAACATATTTTCCGTCAAATCCTGTAACGACCTGACCGGTATGCACGATAACGCCCATTTCTTCGAGATACTTTTTGGACTTCGTTGCAGATTCCGCCGACATAGCGCCCAGAACCTTGTCTGAACCTTCCAGCAAGTGGATTTGCATACCTGAAAAATCAAGTTCAGGATAATCTTTTGGCAGGATGAATGAACGCATTTCAGCCAGCGTACCCGACAATTCCACGCCGGTTGGTCCTCCTCCAACAACCACCACACTCATGAGCCCCTCCCGCTGATCATCGGAATCGACGGATAAGGCATCTTCAAAATTCTGCAAAATACGATTTCTCAAAGCAAGCGCCTCCGAAACCGTTTTCATTGGTATGGCGCGCTCCTCAATTTCTTTCATTCCGAAATAATTGGTACTTGCACCAGTGGCGATCACTAAATAATCGTAGGTAATTTCTCCCAGATCCGTATCAACAGACTTGCGATCAGGATTCACACCATGAACTTCTGTGATACGAATATGTACATTCTTTTTTGACTGAAAAACCTTGCGCAGCGGAAACGATATCGAACTTGGTTCGAGACCAGCCATGGCTACCTGATAAAATAGCGGCTGAAACTGATGATAATTATTACGATCTATCAAAACGACCTGTAAATCGTCCCGTTTGGCTATTTCGCGGGCCAGTGCCAAACCACCAAAACCTGCGCCAACAATTACCACCCTTTTAAAATTTGTATCTGGAATATTCGGTAGCATATCTCATTAAATTATTGAACGAGAACTGATAAAAATACCGTACCCGGCACTAAATCACAGCCTTGGAGTTTTCCAGAACACGTTCGTAGTAAGCTTCATAATGCGGTAAAATCTTTGCAAGTTCAAATTCTTTCGCACGGGCAAGCGCGTTTGCTTTAAATGTTGGCAAATTATCATCCTGAAGAACAAAGGCTGCATTTTTAACCATGTCATCCACATCTCCTACATCACTCAAAAATCCGGTTACTCCCTGGACATTAAGCTCAGGTAACCCACCAGCATTTGAAGTAATGCAAGGCACCTCGCAAGCCATGGCTTCAAGTGCCGCCAATCCAAAACTTTCCGATTCCGACGGCATCAGGAAAAGATCTGCCACAGAAAGCACTTCCTCAATGGCATCCAGTTTACCCAGGAACCGAACATCTGCAAGCATTCCAAGATCCTTACACATCCTTTCTATCAACACACGATCGGGACCATCGCCTACAAGCAGTAGTTTACTTGGAAGCAGTTTGCGGAGTTTGCTAAAAATCATGATCACATCCTCAATGCGTTTTACCTTACGGAAATTGGAAGTGTGCACCACCAGCTTTTCATCATTAGGACAAATGGCCAGTTTAAAATGGTCCTTTTTCTGACGGTTGAACCGGCTCAGATCAATGAAGTTCGGAATAACCTCAATATCTTTTGTAATATTAAAATGCTTGTAGGTATCACTTTTCAGTGATTCAGAAACTGCGGTAACACCATCCGACTGATTGATACTAAACGTAACCACCGGTTCATAAGACGGATCTTTACCAACAAGCGTGATGTCGGTTCCGTGAAGCGTAGTAATCACCGGAATGTGAATACCCTGCTGCGCCAATATTTGTTTGGCTAAATATGCAGAGGAGGCATGTGGAATGGCATAATGAACATGAAGCAAATCAAGCTTCGCACTTTCAACAACCTGAACCATATGACTCGACAACGCCGATTCGTAAGGCGGATGCTGAAACAGCGGATAGGTAGGTATATTTACTTCGTGATAGTAAAGATTTTCGTTGAAAAAATCCAGCCTCTGTGGCTGTGCATATGTAATAAAATGAACCTGATGACCTACTTTAGCGAGCGCTTTACCGAGTTCGGTAGCCACCACTCCGCTGCCGCCAAAAGTAGGATAACATACAATACCAATTTTCATAATTCTCATTCTAATCGTGGTGAAATGTTTGAAAAAGATCGGTTGGTGCCGAAACTTTTCACTGATGACATTCGATTAACACAAAATGGATTCATTTTATCTCAAACATTGGGAGAAAGATGTGAATTATTGTCAATACTGCGGTAAAATGAATAATTTTAATGTCTCAATCTAATTCTTCTATCTAATTGCAATGAATGTGTCTGCACGCCCAAAAATAACCATCCGGGATTATGTCGCAGGAAGTGTCCGTCTGGTTCGCATGACCAATCTGGTCATTGTGGCTTTAACACAGTATTTTACACGCATTCTTTTAATTGGACCCAGACAGGACTGGAAGCAGATCATTGCCGATCCGGATATGTTTTTTCTTTCCCTTTCCACTGTTTGTATTGCGGCGGCAGGTTACATCATCAACGATTATTTCGACATCAAGATCGATATCGTCAATAAACCTGAACGGGTTGTGGTCGGGCGATACCTCAAAAGGCGCTGGGCAATGGGTGCACATCAGGTACTAAACGTTGTCGGAGCCTTACTCGGACTGCTGGTAAGCCCGTGGGTTTTTCTGGTAAATGTGTTTTCCATCACCTTGTTGTGGTTTTATTCTGAAAGGTTTAAGCGAAAAGCCTTTATAGGAAATTTCATTGTATCACTACTCACTGGTTTTTCGCTTTTAATTCTAACAGTCCACTTTCCCGAAAACCGCCACCTGGTCTTCATTTATGCGGTTTTCTCCTTCTTCATTTCTCTCATCAGAGAAGTTGTGAAAGATATGGAGGATATTAAGGGCGATGCAGCACACGGCTGTCGTACATTGCCGATCGTATGGGGTATAAGGCAAACTAAAACTTTTCTTTATGCCGTGATTTCGATTTTTGTACTGACGCTGTTTCTTATGGCGAAGGTGCTCAATAATCCGGTCCTGATTTGGCTGTTTCTATTGCTTCTGATTCCAATCGGCTATCTGGTTTTCAAACTAGCCAAATCCGATACCAGAAGAGAATTTAAGGAAATCAGCACATTGTGTAAAATCATTATGCTCTTTGGTTTACTAACGATGCTTTGGGCATAAAATCTGCCGTTAAATCAAATCACATTCGTCCCGGCAAATCCCATTCTTTAAAGCTTCTATATTTACATTCAACTAATTTTAAACCTGCTAAAATGATACGAACTATACTTTCCGCCGTGCTCTTCACTATAGTGGCAATATGCACGGCACAAGCCCAGGATTGCATGGGTTTCAAACTCAAATCGGGCAACGGATTTGAAATGGACAGCTTCGACGGTAAAGGAAAACTTATCGGTAAGATGACATACAAAATATCCGATGTCAGTAATGAAGGCGGTTATGTGGTCTACACCATTGACTTCGAATCATTCAGCAGCAAAGGAAAATCTGAGTTAAAAAACACCTACAAAATGCGTTGCAAGGGCAACGTACTCACACTTGATACCAAATCTCTGGTGAGCCAGGAGCAGATGAAATCGCTGGAAAGCTTTCAGATGAAATTCACTTCGGATGACATTGAATATCCTGCAAAATTAACGGTAGGAGATAAACTCAAAGATGCATCTCTGAAAGGAGAAGGCTCGTCGGGACCACTGACGATGACGATGAATATGCTGATATTTAACAGAAAAGTGGAAAGCCAGGAAAAACTTACGATCCCGGCAGGAACTTTCGACGCTTACAAAGTAACCTCAGACATGACCATGGAGACTCAGATGGGTATGAAGATCAAGTTTGATATGCAGGCTGTCTCCTACCGTGCCGACGGCGTGTTGTGGGATTTAAAAACAGAAAGTTACAGAAAGGGTAAGTTGATGGGCACTACCGTTCTCTCAAAAATATACTGACAGTACACTTTCCTTTCCAAAATCACTCAATTGACGGCTTCTGATACCTTCGGAAGCCGTTCTTTTTTATAGCTTTGCCAAAAGCTGATCAACATTTTCCCAATCTATTCTTTATTAAATGAAACGAATTGCCATTTTCGCATCAGGTTCCGGTTCCAACGCAGAAAAAATCTGTGATTATTTTTTAGGAAGGACCGATGTGGAAGTTTCCCTCATACTGACCAATAATCCTGAGGCTGGCGTAATAAAGCGGTCAAGAAGGCTTCACATTCCCGTTGTTGTTTTTGATAGAAAAACCTTTTACGAGTCAGAACGCATTCTGCAATTGCTCCAAAATGATGGCATCGACTTTATTGTTCTGGCTGGATTTATGATGCTTATCCCTCAGTTTCTGGTGGACGGCTATCCTGATAAAATTGTTAACATTCACCCCGCCCTACTTCCAAAACATGGAGGAAAAGGCATGTACGGACATTTTGTACATGAAGCCGTAGTTACCGCAAAGGATACACAATCAGGAATTACAATTCATTTTGTGAATGAGCGATACGATGAAGGCAACATCATTTTCCAGGCAACCTGCGAAGTACTCCCTACTGATTCACCAGAAGATGTAGCCACCAAAGTACAGGTTTTGGAACATGTTCATTATCCGCGCGTAGTCGATGAAACAATTTTGAAAGCAGGAATAGAATAGTCGAAATGCTCAACTTCATACTTTCCGTACTTTTTACCGTTGCGCTATACCTGATCATGCGGGCTTATCCGCGTTACAAGGTCAATTCCTTTCATGCCATTGTATTCAATTATTACTCGTGCGTTGTAACAGGAATTTTTCTCACACCTGATCTCGGCGTTTTTCAAAACGTTCAGTGGGATTCCACAGGTACATTGCTCACGCTTTCACTCGGCAGCATGTTTGTCATCGCATTCATGTTCATCGGCCTCACAGCTCAGAAAGTGAGCGTTACGGCAGCTTCTCTTGCAGGAAATATGTCACTGGTGATCCCCGTTCTGTTCGGTTTATTTATATTTCAAAATAACAACAAGGAATTTACGGCTCTCAACTATACCGGACTTTTGCTGGCGCTCTTTGCCCTGGCGCTGGGAGCAGTTCAGATATCCGGTAAAAAAGATGTTCAGTCTGATGCGAAAAACCAGTCGGGAAATTATCTATTGTGGCTTCTTCCAATCCTGACTTTTTTTGGTAGCGGCACCAACAATACTTTGATCAATTATCTGTCGTCAACCTATTATCCTCCGGGACAAACCACGGTTTTCATGATCATCGCCTGCGTTGGCGCAGTACTTATTGGTTCAACCCTGCTACTCTATAAAATCCTCATTAACAAAGAGAAGCTTGAACTTCGGAGTGTAGCCGGCGGAATTATTTTAGGTGTACCCAATTTCCTTTCGCTGTATTTCCTGCTCAAAGCGCTTGCTGCATTTGGCAATAGTGCGGCTTATGTTTTTCCGGTATACAACATACTTACCATGCTCGTTTCCTCCTTTGCCGCCTGGGTAATTTATAAGGAGAAACTTAACATTTATAATAAAATAGGATTATTGCTGGCAGTAGCTGCAATTATACTGATCTCATATCAGGAATTGGGATTATAAACAAAATCTCAAAAACAAGCGTTACATCAAAACCCACAAGGTTTACAATATCCGAATGACAAATACAGCACCATTATTAAGAATTGGTCAGCCAAAATCTGATCTGAACAAAAGGCAGAAAGAATTTAATCTTTTGTCTGAAAAAATTGAACAACTCGACAATCTCATTCCCGAACTTGAAAATGCCAGGGACGAGATGATACGCCGGATTCCGACGGATCTCAATCCTTTGGTAATGGAATACCAGACATTCAGAGTTGAGTTGGTGCAGGTGATGGATCGCACCTACGAGGCTGATCTCTTCCGCAAAGCCTATCTGACCAAGCTCTCATACCTCATTTGCGAAAATGCTTTTGACCTGATTGCCAATTATGGCTTCGATGAACTCAAACCCGTTTATAATAAATACAGTGAGACCGACATTGAAACGGCATTACTTCTTGCAAATCAGAAAACTGAGAAGATAACGGATCCTGCGTTTTTACTGGAAGAGGAAATTCAGCCAGAAAAAGAATTCCCTGAGAATTTTCATGAGTTGCCGGAGGAAGACCAGCAGCGACTGAAAGAAGAACGCAGAGCAGAAAAAGTGCAGGCAAAAATACAACAGGCCAAACAGAATCTCGAAAAACAGAAGACGACGAAGTCTGTAAGAACCGTTTACATGGATTTGGTAAAAGCCTTCCATCCTGACCGTGAAACTGATGAAAATGAAAAGTTGAGGAAGACTGAAATCATGCAGCGCGTAACATTGGCATACCAGGAAAACAATCTGCTGGGACTTCTGAAATTACAAATTGAATTTGACCGGATCGATCAGGATCATTTGGAAAATCTGACAAAAAATCAGCTGAATTATTATAACAAGGTTTTGAAACAACAGGTTGAAGAACTGGAAATTCAGAAAGAAATGGTACAGAAGGAAATCTCTTCATTATGCGGAATCCCATTCCAACACGCCAATTCGTACACATCTTCCATTGTTAAATTCAATACCAATGTAAATGAAGCAAAAGCGGAGGTTAAGAATATCAAGCAAATACTTAAACAGTGGAAGATACCATCCGTGTTTAAAGCCTACCTAAAAACCTATCAGATCCCTAATGAACCAGATTTGGATGAGGACGAAGACTGATATTTCTTTATCTTGGACAACCAACTAACAACTGCTGACTGATGACCGAACCAGAAAACAATATTCGTCCCCAAATTGGTGTATTTGACTTGGGTATGATCGTAGTTAGTCTGGTCATTGGTATTGGTATATTCAGAACACCAGCCATTGTAGCCCGGCAAGCCGGTACTGAGCAGATATTCTTCTCTGCCTGGATTTTCGGTGGTATTGTCAGTTTGATTGGAGCGCTTGTCTTTGCAGAAATAGGATCAAGGCATCATTTTCCGGGTGGCGTCTATAAATTAATATCGACAGCTTTTCACCCTGTTTATTCTTTCATGATAAACTGGGTGATTGTGCTCACTTATGGTGCGGGAATGGCCGGCGTCGCACTCATCGGTTCGGAGTATCTCAATCCGCTCCTCCCCGCAGCGCTGCATAGCAAAATAGGAATACAAGGTACGGCGGTGATTACCTTACTATTTTTTTACACAGTAAACATGCTGGGGATAAAGTCAGGCTCACGTACACAAAATCTGCTGAGCACGCTCAAAATTGTAATGATGCTCATTTTGTGCACCGGTATTTTCTACGCACAGGCTCCCCCCGAGGCATCTATGCCCGTACCATCCACAAATTCAGATAATTGGTTCACCGCCTTCGGAGCGAGCCTTATAGCCGTATTCTACACCTTTGGGGGTTATCAGCAAACACTGAATTTTGGAGCCGATATTAAGAACCCTAAACAAAGTACTCCAAAAGGCATTTTGCTGGGTATTTTTCTGATCCTGGCATTATACTTATCGATCAATTATACATACTTCAAAGTCCTGGGTTTTGAAGGCTTGCAAAATTCTAAATTAATTGCCTCCGATACAGCAAGAGCGCTATTTGGGCCATGGGGAGAGGTCTTCTTTTCAGTCGCAATATTTTTATCAGTGTTAGGATTCATCAACGCCACGATGTTGTCCCTTCCCAGGGTTTATTACGCCATGGCCGACGACAGAATATTGCCATCCGCTTTTAAGAAAGTTAATTCTAAAACACAGGTTCAGGAATTTGCGCTTACTTTTCTGATTGTTACAACTTTACTGTCCTTATTAATGCTCGACACTTTTGAGCAGATTGTCAATTACGTCATGTCCGTCGATAGCATTGCCTTGGCCAGTTCAGCGGCAACAATATTTGTTTTCCGAAATAAGGCCGGCAAGGCAGACCTCCACACAGGGTTTAAAATGAAAGGATATCCATGGCTTCCAGCATTTTTTGTTTTATTCCTGCTCATTATCGCCATTAATGTGATCGTGACCGATCCATCTTCTGCGATTGTTGGCTGGGGGCTTTTCCTTGGCGGTGCACCGCTCTATTATATTCTGCAAAAAATTGGCAAACGAGCCTGATCATATTGGCGCTTTTTTCAAAAGTATGTGGATATAGTACCTCAGTTTTAAGCAGTATACAAATGGGCACAAATTGCAATGATCTTATATTTTACTGATTGACAACCTTTTGACCTAAACGTTAATTTATCCACTTATCTGGTACGCATATTGATACTTCTGTTAAGAATTATTTAACCAGAACTAAATGAAAAATTGCATTATTCTTTTATTATCAGCCTTAACGTTCTCAGTTTCGGCTATTGCTCAGGAGAACGTTTCCATCGGGCCTGTTGTAGGTGTATCCATTGCTAATTTCAGAGGAAACACCAGTGCGATCGGTGGAAATACTGATTGGAAACCAGGATTAACTGCCGGTGGGTTTTACAATTACAGTTCGAAAAGCGGATTCGGTTTTAGCGGACAGCTGTTATTTACGCAAATGGGCGCGCAGGTCTTTAACAAAACCAACGAAATTAACCTGAACTATATACAGGTACCACTTTTCGCTACATTCTTCTTCGGAAAGTATGGTGCGCCTGTAAGGCCGAAACTTTTTCTTGGTCCATCCCTGAATTTCCTTGTTGGAGCTAAGGATAAGGACGGAAACCGTCTTAATCCCGAATCAGGTCCAAGGATATACAATCCATTTGATCTAGGTCTGACTTTTGGAGCAGGTCTAAACATCAAGCTTCAGGAGAAGATTTGGCTTAATATTGATGCGCGCTATGGCCTTGGACTTTTGGATGTGTCTGCTGACAACAACAAAATGATGAATAGTAACTGGGGGATCAATGCAGGTATTAGTTTTCCTTTGGGCACGTATAACAAAAATACCGGACGCCTCCGTACACGCTAAACACACATTTTCACTACCATACACTATGCCCCACTGAGAATGCCGTTTCGATGGCATTCTCTTTTTGTAGATGGATCAAATGAACATAAAATTCTTTCGCAAGGAAGATTAAAGTAACTTTGCATTCTATTTATGAAGCAAGTTATGACGTTCGAAGAATTAAATCTTACCAAACCTCTTTTAAGTGCCCTCACTGATTTAGGTTATACAACTCCCACTACAATACAGGAAAAGGTGTTTTCTGTCATGATGTCTGGTAAGGACGTATGCGGAATTGCACAAACCGGTACAGGAAAAACCTTTGCATATCTGTTGCCCTCCTTGCGCCAGATTGTCTTTGCAAAGGATAGACTGCCACAGCTTTTGATTATCGTCCCAACCCGCGAACTTGTAGTGCAGGTGGTAGACGAGGTAAAAAAATTGAGTGCTTATATGACTCTCGAAACTGTGGGTTTATATGGAGGTGGGAATATAAAAGTGCAAAGGGCTGAGCTGAAACAAGGAGCCGATGTGGTAGTTGCCACGCCGGGTCGACTTGTTGATCTGGCCATGGATGGTTCATTGAAAACCAAGTCAATTAAAAAACTGGTAATCGACGAAGTGGACGAAATGTTGAATCTTGGCTTCCGTACCCAACTTAAAAACATACTGGACTTATTACCTCAAAAACGTCAGAACCTGCTTTTCTCCGCAACAATAACTCAGGAGGTGGAGCAACTCATGCAGACCTATTTCAACAGCCCTGTTCGGATAGAAGCTGCGCCCGTTGGAACCCCTTTGGACAATATTGAGCAGGTTGCTTACGAGGTGCCTAATTTTTATACAAAGGTCAATTTGCTGGATTTGCTTCTGGATGAAAATCCTGACATGAATAAGGTGTTGATTTTTGTTGCCACCAAAAAACTGGCTGATCAGCTATTCAATCAACTTGAACTTGGTTATTTGAACAGAATTGGAGTAATACACTCTAACAAAGAGCAGAATCACCGTTTTAATTCTGTAAAACAATTTCATGAAGGAACATACCGGATCCTGATCGCAACCGATATTATTGCTCGCGGTCTTGATGTCGCTGAAGTTTCACATGTGATCAATTTCGATATTCCTGAAATCCCTGAAAACTACATTCACAGAATCGGACGTACAGGTCGGGCAGATAAAAAAGGAAAGGCAATTTCGTTTATCACGGAGAAAGATCAGGAGTTGAAGGAAGCAATAGAAGATCTGATGCAGTATGAAATTCCAATGCAAACTTTGCCTGAGAATGTAAAAATTTCGGAGATTCTTACGCCTGACGAGGAGCCTAAAATAAACATGAAAAACATTGACGTTAAACTCCCGAAAAGAGAAAGCGTCGGTGCTGCCTTTCACCAGAAAATTCCAAAAAACCTGAAAGTAAACGTCCGCCGCGACCACGCAGCCGAAAAGATGCAGAAATACGGCCGACCAATTAAGCGATCAGGAAAAAAATAGAGAGTAATTTTTAATGGTTGGTTGTTAATGGTTAATTAAGGGGGCGACCTTTGGTTAACCATTAATTTTTATCGCCCTCCACAATAAAATTTAATTCTTAATTGTCGCCCGCTACTCCGGTTAATTTTTAACTTCTTAATTCTTAACTTCTTAATTCTTCCTATTCATCATATTCTCTTCCAGCATTTTAAAGAAACGTTCGCGGTAAGTTTCTCCCAGCGGGACATTTGTATTTTTACCCAAAAATATCTGATTGCCTTCTATGTATTCCACCCTGTTGAAGGCGATAATATAGGAACGGTGAACACGCATGAAATAGGTGTCTGACAAATATTCCTCGACTTCTTTCATGGTTGACAAAGTCACCAGTCGACCTGTTTCGGTAAAAATGCTGACGTAATTTCCCAGTCCTTCAATATAGAGAATATCCTGAAACCGGACTTTTACGATTTTGCTATCGACTTTTACAAAAACGTGATCGTTGACCACAGCTGGTACGGGTGCTGAAACCACAACCGGTTCGGAAATCACAGTTAAAGCAGGCTTCTGCTCCACCATATCCTGAACCTTCCGTACGGCATGTAAAAAGCGATCAAATGGAACTGGTTTCAAGAGGTAATCCACTACATCCAGGTTGTACCCATCCAGTGCATACTGGCTGTATGCAGTGGTTAAAATTACCTTCGATTTACCTCTCAACAATTTGATCCATTCCAGTCCTGATATTTCGGGCATGTGGATGTCCAGAAAAACAATATCAATTTGCTCTCTGTTAATTACATCCAGTGCGGCAATCGGATCGGTGTATGCACCGGCAAGCTCAAGAAACGGCGTTTTAGAAATGTAATTCGTCAATACATTGAGAGCAGCTTGCTCGTCGTCAACAATGAGGCAGCGTAAGGTCATGGTAGAGGTTGATCAGTAATTTAAATTATTTAGGTTTGGGATTTAAAGCACAACGGTCAATTCGGTAGCATAAAAATCCTCTTCGTCATTAATAATCAGGCTGTGCTTTTCAGGATAGCCCAAGGCCAGTCTTTTACGTATATTTTCTAAACCTATCCCGGTTGAATCTTCCTTCGGCCCATTCCTCTTCTTATTTTTCACAAAAAAAGTCAGCTTCTGCGAATCTACTTTAAGATGAATTTGAAGCGGATTTTCTGGTTGATGCAACTCCCCATACTTAAATGCATTTTCCACAAAAGTAATCAGCAACAAAGGCATAATCCGTCGGATTGCGACTTGTCCTTCTGTCTTAAAATCTATTTGTAACTGATTCGAAAACCGCAGCTGGTTAAATTCGATAAAGTTTTGAAGATGTTCCACTTCTCCTGCCAACGAAACCTTTGCCTCCTCACTATTTTCCTGCAAACCATAACGCATCATTTTGGATAACAACATGGTTGCCCGCGCCAGCTCGTCCGACAACGGAAGCGATTGTGAGTAAAGAAAATTAAGGCTGTTAAAGAGAAAATGCGGATTGATCTGATACTTCAATGATTGCAGTCGCGCATCTACAACTTCTTTTTCCATTACTTTTTGCTTCAATTGCTCCTGTTGCCTGGCCTCTGCAATCGCGGTCATTTGATTTCGGTATTGTGTTACACGACGATCATATCCATAAATAAAACTGGCTAGTAGAATGATCAGTTCTTTGAAAGCCGAACCGCTCAAAATCATCCCGATGGACTTGCCTGCCAAATAAGCAGCATTGTGTTTCTCGCCAACTTTAGTAACCTCCTGAATAACATTCTTGCCATCCAGGATCGGCGGCAAACCGAATCCTCTAGTAATGATCACGAACCAAATGGCTTTTATGATCAACAAAACGGCCCACCAGCACAATGTTGTAAGTAACGCCAGCAACACTTTATTGTCGGCAAGAAGATTAAAACTGGTTTTAAGATTGATATAAAAGAAAATTACCGATGGCACCAGCATTGCTAAAGTTGTCTGCCACGAAAGTGGTTTACCTGTAAAGAGTACCGGGGAAAGCGTGAAAAATATCCAGAAAATCCATCCAAAAGATACATACAAAAGGTGAACTCCAGAAGTACTTAACGACTGCAGTCTCCACCATTTTCTCAAACGCATTCTGAGATTCTTCTTCCTGTGCCAATGCACAAGAGCCCAGGAGATTCCAAAAAACATCAGAAATGTCATAAAACTCCCACCAATAAGCTCAGCAACACCTCCAACCTGAGCATTAGGATCCGCCTGTGCACCCAGCGATTTCCTGATACCATTATGTACTGTCAGTAACTCTTCATTCGAAATGGCAACACGACTAATCAAACATGTAAATCCTATGGACAACAAAGCACATGCTGTGATATAAACAGTGTTACGTATCCACGATTTACCAACTCTGCATGATGGATAAATGATATAGTAAACCGCTGCATACAACAAATAGGCATTCAAAATTGACAGCGGAAGCCCAAGGCTAAGCCACTTTGAAAAATAACCGGGATAGTCCCACGCCGACAATAGGGTGATAATTGTGAGTAATCCTAAGAAGAAAGCAGATTTGCCATATCGGCTGAAAAACTGTGCCATGTAAAGTTGTTTGGGGCGGTAATATGTTATAAAACTAATACGTGCCCGACCAACACAGTAAAATTTATGACGAACCTATCCTGCTGAATGACGAAGCTAAGGTACTAAACCAAATTTGCCAAAAAATCATCAAAAAACAGCTTTATCCTGTTGCCTTCCTGCTTCGTCATTGCAATTTGGCAGTTTATCACAACAAATTTTCAACCCCGTTTTCATCTGCCACCTTTGTCATGTCATCAGAGACAACGTATCACTCAAAACATATAAAATTCAAACTCATGAAAACGACTATCAAATTCTTCGCAGTACTCTTTACAGCTTCATTTCTTTACAGCTGCCAGTCAGAAGAGGTTATACCTTCGGATGTACAGTATATACATCAAACCAATGCTCCTGGTGAAAGTACGCAGGATCAAGCCGTAAAAAACAATGGTTTGGAAAAGGAAAAAGTACAATTATAACAATACGGTTACCGAATTCATCAGTAAAAATTATTCATATCTAAAATCAAATCATCATGCTAGTAATTGTTTTAATCTCGTCTCTTTTATTGATCATTGCCGGAAAGTATGGAGTTAAATTCCTGAACTTCAACCCATCAGCAGGCAAGGCACTCACATGGATCGGACAGGCCGGTCTCGGCTTCCTTGTAGGATTCGCAGTGTATGCACATGGAGCGGATATGCTGGATGGTTTTTGGATGGGCTTCAACGATGCCAGAGGTAAACACTAGGTTGACATTTCCCTATCTTTTATAAGGTTATCAGAGCCATGAAAAAAAACCTAAAAATATTTAATACCCTTCGATCTATACGAACATCCTTGTCGTAAGTCTAAATATTCGAGTCGATCATTAGGATCTAATGCTAGATGTTGAATTAACAAAGATTTGGAATGTTGATAAAAACAGTTCTAGATTATTGTGGAGGGTAAGGTAATGCTTAGAGCGGTGGCCAACAGACTACCGCTCTTTTAATTTTATATCAACCAATCTGATTGAGTTGCGGGTTGAAAAACCAAAGCACATTCGTATAAATCTGTGCATCAGTAGCATTTTTTATTTGGAGTTACATACCTCATAAAATGAAAAACCCCGAAGAAACCATTGTTATTCTGGTTTTCCGGGGCCTTATATGAGCCATAGTAATTATTCAATTCTTAATGACGTTCCTTTTCTTTTTCCAGATTGAAAAGATCATTCAGTACGTCTATCAGCGTCTCAGCTTCTCCACGTTTGCAGGCAGCCTTCAATTGCAACACAGGCAGTTTAAGTATTTTTTGCATCATGCTAGTGGTAATACGCTCTACCTTTTCAAGTTCCGCATCGTTCAGATTTTTGGTAAAGCGGGTAAGCTCTTCTTTCCGGATCTGCTCCAAAGCTCCTTTCAATTTTTGAATGGTAGGCGAAACAATCATCTCCTTTGACCAATCGTTGAATTCCAGTACAGCCTCGTCAATAATTTCACGAACATGAGGCACGGCTTCCAATCTGCGGTGAAGTGCTTCGTCGGCTCTGCTTCTGATGGAATCAATGGTGTAAAGCATCACACCCGGTATTTCCTCAACTTCCGGAGATACACTGCGCGGCACAGAGAGGTCAATAAAATATTTAAATGACATCCCGCGAAGACGTACCATCATTTCTTTGGTAAAGAAAGGTTCGTCGCGGGCTATTGAAGATATGATGATATCTGCATTGGCTACCTCAGCTTCAATATCATTAAAATTGGCAACTCTGAATCCAAGCTCCTGCGCAAGCACATCGGCTCTGCTTCTGGTGCGGTTAATGATGGTAACATCTGCATCTGCCTTTTGAGCAAGATTACGGCATACATCACTACCTATTTCTCCAAGACCAACAACCAGTATTTTAGGATTTGGCATGAGCCCTTCCAGCAACTCCACTGCGGCATAAGATACCGAAGCAGCGCCATCACGGAAAAATGTTTCCTGAGCAACTCTCTTATTTGCAAAAAATATGGTATGAAGCAAACGGTGTAAAAACGGTCCTGCCAGATTGAGATCTGCCGTCCACTGATAGGCATGTTTGATCTGGTTAGGAATCTGCATGTCTCCCACTACCTGAGAATGCAAGCCGGTAGCAACTTCAAACAAATGCTGCACCGCACTTTCTCCTGCCGAAAACCTTTCGAAGTAATTCAGGAAAGGTTCAACATCAGAAATACCTTTTTCAATCAGAAGAAGTTTGATAATTTCCTCGTTCAAATCCTCCGAAGCCGAGTAATATATCTCTGTACGATTGCAGGTAGAAACGGTCAGAACATCCGTAACATCAAAGAAATCCTTCAAACGGAGCATTATACCCTTAGCGCTGTCCTCATTCAGTGCAAGCTGTTCCCTAATTGCGAGAGGGGCCTTCCGGTGTGATAAACTTATTGATTTGAAATGATTATACATCACTGTTTCTAATTCTGATTACAAAAATACGGCACAAAACTTACAATAGGAAAGTGATTGAAAGAGTGATGGTTTATTTAGAAACTATACAAATAAAACCAACATTTCCTGTACAAATTTCCTGAGCTAACTTCTCTGTTTTTATGACCTGCATCATGTTATTTACTGATCTTACAGACAAACATTAAACACGTCACGATCCACTAAGCCGCATTATTTTTCGTTATTTGTGCACTTTCAGGTACTAATCCGGGCGAACAGACAACTGTTTGAAGTAATATATTGCTGAATATGAAATGAAGTGGAGTAACTTCGTTCGTTTTTATTTAAGTACACAATCGGATACCGATGAATACTGAAACTCCGAAAGAAAAGCCTAAGTTCCGTCTCCGTCCGGTTGCACTGCTCAATAGCGATCGGCTCAGAAGGTCATTGACCGACTTTTACGATCAAAAGATATTTTTGAAATACATGATCGGAATCATTCTCCTGGTTTTGAGCATCGGGTCATTATTTTATACCAGTAATCTGGTTGATAAACTCGAAGAGCGGGAGGAACGGGAAGTTATCTTGTATGCAGAGCTTGTAAGGACCATTACTACCACAGACGTAAATGAAAACATCACTGTAATTTTGCAGGTGATACAAGATGCAGTAAATTTCTACCAAATCCCGGTTATATATGCCGATGGAAATAGCCTTGGCTATCAACACATCAATATAGATATTCCTAAAAATGCTACTTTGAAGGAAACAGAGCGTATCATTGAAGAGCGCCTGGCTGTGATGAAGCAGGAACATGCGCCTATTCCTGTTGAGATTGCCAAGGGCAAAACCGGTTACATTTATTATAGTAACTCATTTTTGCTTACACAACTTCGATATTACCCGTTTATACAGCTATCCGTAATGCTCTTGATCGGCTATCTGGCTTATCTGGCATTCAGTTCGGCGAGAAAAGCGGAGCAGAACCGTGTATGGGTAGGTTTAGCAAAAGAAACGGCGCACCAACTGGGTACACCATTGTCATCATTGATGGCCTGGGTAGAATACTTTCGCAGTGATCCCAACATTGACCCCTCCATCGCCGACGAAATAGAGAAAGATGTGATCCGTCTTGAAATGATCACCACACGGTTTTCAAATATAGGATCTGTTCCGCTGATGAACGACGAGCCGATTGCTGAGATCGTGACTGACTTCATTACTTATTTACAAAAGCGGGTTTCTTCAAAAGTAAAATTTTCTGTTGACAACCAACTTGTTCCGGAACAAACGGCTTCGCTTAACAAGAACCTGTTTGAATGGGTAGTTGAAAATATCTGCAAAAATGCTGTGGACGCAATGGGCGGTATTGGAGAAATAAATGTGACATTACAAGCCCCGCCACAAACCAATCAGATTATGATTGATATTTCCGATACAGGAAAAGGGATGACAAAAGTAAATATGAATAAAATTTTCAATCCCGGATTCAGTACCAAAAAACGCGGATGGGGTCTTGGTCTCACGCTTGCTAAACGGATCATTGAGAATTACCATGCAGGTAAGCTTTTTGTAAAAAGCTCCGAACTTGGAAAAGGGACCACATTTAGAATTGTGCTGCCAGCGGCAGTTATTGAGGATTAGTAAAAATATAAGTTCAAGAAAGTTACTCTCTTGGAACTGGAACTTTTACAAAATCTCCCTCCGGTACTGTGACTTGATTACTGATGTTAAATTTTCTATCAATAACTCTAACTTTATATCTTCTCTCAGCCTGGACGTATGAATTAAGAACTGGATTTCTGATGTACATATCCAGAGTTCCTTTTATTGGTCCGGGTTTACTGTCTGTTTTCAGTTCTGGAAAAAAGTTGACACTGTCATTAGGAAAAATTACTTCGCTCCAAGTTCCATTGGACAACTTAGTCATGGTCACCACCTCATAGTTAGCAGGTAGTCCCCAATCAGAAACTGCCGCATATCTTAAAGAAACTGGATTTTCACCTTGCAAATCTCTGGGATTAACGCCCAAATCGCCATCTCCGTCTTCAAACCGAATAGACAATACTACCATTTCAACCCTTTGCGTGGAACCCCCATCCAAGGTATCAATCTGGGTAAACTGGCTTAAACCATTGTAAGAAATAACAGGAGTGTCCTTAAAATCTGGTATATCCACGCAACTGCTGATTGCAATGGCCGGGAATAAAAACGGGAGTAGTTTAAATTTCATATATTCTGGTATAAACAAACATGAAAGAAAGGTTCATCGTAAACTTTCTGCCGCCATTTCGCATTTATTACTTTGTCAGTCTAACTTTGTTCTTTAATTACGAAAGTAACAGTATTGAAATTGCCAAGCAACAAATCTTTTTCGGAAATACGTAACACATTACGTCAACAGATCATTGACCTCAAGCCCGCAGGCTTCCTTGACCTGGCTTTACAGATATTTCGTTATCAGGCTTCCCACAACCCGGTGTACAACCAATATCTGTCGAATCTGAAAATAGATGTAACCCAGGTAAAGCAACTGACAGAGATTCCTTTCCTCCCCATACAATTCTTCAAACACCACCTGATCGGAACCGGCCAGTTACCCACCCCTGTAGTTACATTTGAGAGCAGCGGTACCACCCAGACGAATGATATACGATCTACTGGCGCAGCAATTGTAACAAGCCGCCATGCATTGTATGACGATGCACTCTACACATCCGTTTCCACCCGCATCTTCGAACAGCATTACGGCCCGCTCGGCAACTACCATATATTGGCACTGCTGCCATCATACCTTGAACGAAACAATTCATCGCTGGTGTATATGCTGGACCATTTTATTAAGCAAACAGGTTCAGAGTATTCCGGCTTTTACCTTCACAATACAGTAGCAATGCTGGACCGGTTACGGTATCTGTCGGAACACCCGGATGGTAAAAATATCCTGCTTATGGGTGTAACCTTCGCCCTATTGGATCTTGCAGAAAGTGACACCGACTTTTCGTTTCTCTCTACGATGAAAAATCTGACTGTGATGGACACGGGTGGCATGAAAGGACGTCGCCAGGAATTGCTGCGTGAAGAGGTACATGACATTCTAAAATCTCGCCTGGGAGTCGCCAGCATTCATTCTGAATATGGCATGACTGAATTGCTTTCCCAGGGCTACTCCAATGGCGAAGGTATTTTTAACCCCGGTTACACCATGCGTGTCTTACTCCGGGATGTAAATGATCCGTTCTCCATTTATGATCACAATCTGGCTGCTTCTAAAACAGGCGGCATCAACGCGATAGACCTGGCCAATATCGATAGCTGCTCTTTTATAGAAACCCAGGATTTAGGAAGATTCGGAACCGATCCCGGATCGTTTTACGTAATGGGCCGATTTGACAACTCCGATATACGTGGCTGCAATTTAATGGTACTTTGAGCTACTAAAACAGCATATAGTTTATCATTTAGCGCCTTCCTAATCACCTTTGTTAAAGATTAATTTCTTTTTAATTTCTATATAAATCTGATTAACAGACAGATATTCAGCTTCGAATTATATAGAATTATTCTAAAAATCAGGAACTAAGATTATTTCCTAAATTAGCCAAATTGTTGTAATTGCATTTATCAAATGTATTATTACACTTTGGGATTATTAACCTTACTTAAGATAAGATAATGAAAAGACGTGATGCATTAGGCCGTGTGGCACTATTGATGGGTGGCGCGCTTTCCGCCCCAACGATGCTGGCCTTTTTGGAGGGCTGCAAACAGGCGGGTGATGCGGCAACCGGAATTACATTTCCGTTTCCTGCTGAAAGGAAAAACCTGGTATCTGAAATTGCGGAAATAATTATACCAAAGACGGACACACCGGGAGCGAAAGATGCAAAAGTGGGTGAATTCGTAGAAATGATGCTAAAAGACTGCTACCCTGAAAAAGATCAGGCAAGCTTTAACAAAGGTCTACAGGAATTGGAGAAGAAAGATTTCTTAAAAGCCACACCTGAGGAACAGACCAAGATTTTGACAGAAATGGAAGCCGCAGCTAAGGAAGAAGCTACCAAGGCGGGCGAAGAGAAAAAGAAATATACAGAAGCAGGCAAAGAATATACGGATGCCGGCGTCCCTTTCTTCCGTCTGATGAAAGAGCTTACACTGCTCGGTTACTTTACTTCCGAGCCCGGAGCTACGCAAGCTCTTGAATATGTAGCCGTGCCGGGACGTTACGATGGCTGCATCGACATGAAACCAGGACAGAAAAACTGGGCGATGTAATTATAAGCAAATAAGGAATAACGTGCATAAAGGTGAGTGAAGACAGCTATTCCTGCAATTAATCAATAACAAACTCTGAATATTATTCACAATGAATTTAAACATAAAAGCAACCAAACAAGCTACTTACGATGCGATCGTAGTAGGATCAGGAATAAGTGGCGGATGGGCAGCGAAAGAATTATGTGAAAAAGGCCTGAAAGTATTAATGCTGGAAAGAGGCCGGGATGTTAAGCACATTACCGATTATAAAACGGCAACACTTGCACCATGGGAACTGGAACACCGTGGACGTGTAACCACAGTCGCAAAAGAAGAATATTGGGCTGGAATGCGTACGGGATACACGGCAAATGAGGAGCACCGCCACTTTTTTGAAAATGACAAGGAAAATCCTTACAAGGAAACGCGTGGATTTGACTGGATACGTGCGTACCACACAGGTGGACGTTCATTGCTTTGGGGCCGCCAGAGTTACAGGTTGAACGCAGCAGATTTTGAAGCCAATGCAAAAGAAGGCATTTCAGTGGACTGGCCTGTACGTTACAACGAAATAGCTCCATGGTACGACTATGTAGAAAAATTTGCTGGTATAAGCGGAGCGAAAGATGGTCTGGACGTTTTGCCTGATGGTAACTATCTTCCTCCAATGCAGATGAACTGTGTAGAAAAAACTGTTAAGGGAGAAATCGAGAAAAAATTCGCTGGTCGTCATGTGATTATGGGGCGTGCAGCACATTTAACACAGCCTCAAAACTTCCATACAGAACTTGGACGTGCGGCTTGTCAGTTCCGTAATATGTGTATGCGCGGATGCCCCTATGGCGCGTATTTCAGTACGCAGTCATCCACTCTACCTGCTGCACAAAAAACCGGCAATCTTACTTTGATCAACGATGCAATCGTATCAGAGGTAATTTATGACGAAAAAGCGGAAAAGGTAACTGGTGTTCGCATCATTGACCAGAATACTTTGGAAACTAAAGAATACTATGCGAAGATCATTTTCATGAATGCTTCGGCAATTGCTTCGGCTTCCATTTTGATGAATTCTAAGTCGAAACGCTTCCCTAATGGATTAGGTAATGAAAGTGATCAGCTTGGCCGTAATATTATGGATCACCACTTGGCAGTAGGTGCTCGTGGTAACATGCCTGGCTATGAAGATAAATACTATTTCGGACGCAGAGCAAACGGTATTTACATTCCTCGTTACCGTAACTGGGGAAGCGACAAGCGTGATTATGTTCGTGGATTTGGATATCAGGGCGGTGCAAGTCGCGACAGCTGGGGACGTGGTGCCGGTATGGATGGGTTTGGAGCCGATTTCAAGAAGCAACTGACCGAACCGGGAGCATGGAATATGAACCTGGGCGGCTTTGGTGAAATGATACCCGACGAAAAAAATCGTTTTACTCTGCACCCCACTGAAAAAGACAAATGGGGATTGCCTGTGGTTGTATTCGACGCTGCTTACGGAGAAAATGAGAAGAAAATGCGTGTGGATATGATGAACGATGCAGCCGAAATGCTTGAAGCTGCGGGTCTTACCAACGTGACACCATACAACGACGAATCTAAACATCCGGGAATTGGTATTCACGAAATGGGTACTGCCAGAATGGGTAATGATCCTAAAACGTCGGTTCTTAACAAGCACAACCAAGTTTGGGGAGCAACCAACGTATACGTTACGGATGGCGCATTCATGACTTCGGCATCATGTGTGAATCCTTCTCTAACCTACATGGCCATGACAGCTCGTGCTGCTGACCATGCAGTGAAAGAATTGAAGAAAATGAATTTGTAGAATATTAATCGTCATTTGGCTGGTTTGATATTCATAGTCAAAACCTCATCGGGTAAAACTGGTGAGGTTTTTTCTTTTTATATAGCCCGATTGTCTCTGCATAAGGTAATCTCATCAGTTACTGCTATTATTCCTTAAACCTATTCACTTTGAACGAGTCGTCTTTATCTCCACAGCGGGTATCATCAGTTGATGCCTACCGGGGTTTTGTCATGTTCCTGATGATGGCAGAAGTGCTAAGGCTAAGCGACGTTGCAGAGGCGTTACCAAATAGTAGCTTCTGGGCATTTCTGGATTTCCATCAAAGTCATGTGCCCTGGGTTGGCTGCTCCCTTCATGACCTCATACAGCCCTCTTTCTCATTCCTGGTGGGCGTTGCGCTCCCCTATTCCATTGCAAGCCGCGCTGCAAAAGCTCAGAATAAAAGTATGATGTGGATTCATACAATTCGCCGTTCGCTTGTCCTGATATTTTTAGGCATTTTTCTCCGATCCATGCATAAGGAACAAACCAATTTCACTTTCGAAGATACGCTCACTCAAATTGGTCTTGGGTATCCTATACTTTTTGCTTTGGGCTTTACATCGGAACGGGTTCAATGGGGTGCACTTTTATCCATTCTGGTTGGGTATTGGCTTTTGTTCGCATTCTATCCATTGCCATCCGCTGGCTTCAATTGGGCAGAAACCGGAACCACAGCCGATTGGGAGTTTAACCTGAAAGGTTTTGCTGCTCACTGGAATAAAAACACAAATGCGGCCTGGGCATTCGATCGCTGGTTTTTAAATCTTCTACCGAGAGAGTCTCCATTCAGATTCAACGGAGGCGGGTACAGTACGCTTAGCTTCATACCTACACTGGGCACTATGATTTTGGGAATTATAGCGGGTCAATGGTTAAGAAACTTTCAAACCGGAGGAATTCTATTAAAAAAACTTGTTGTAACAGCTGCAATACTTTTCGCCATGGCTGTGCTACTGGATCTCACCGGAATTAACCCCATTGTAAAAAGAATCTGGACTCCGGCCTGGACGTTATTGAGTGGCGGCTGGTGTTTCTTACTTTTGGCTGGATTCTACTTCGTTGTTGACCTTAAAAACAAAAAAGGATTGTTTACCATGCTGATCATTATTGGCAGCAATTCCATTGCAGCATACTTGCTTGCCGATACGTTAGCAGGATTTATCCGCCATACTTTCGAAATCCATCTTGGCAACCATTATGATCTTCTATTAGGAAACCCGTACCGTACGCTGGTGAGTGGGTTCATGATTTTGTTTGTGGAAATCTGGATACTGAGAAGCATGTACAAAAAGAAAATTTTCATAAAGATCTGACGTGTAAATATTCGCAGGGCTATATTTGACACTTTTACAAAACAAACGTCAGATGCAATTCTTAAAATCAGTTCACCATATAGCGATCATTTGCTCGGATTATCAAAAATCAAAGCGGTTTTATACCGAAGTTCTCGGCTTTGACATTGATCGGGAAGTATATCGCGAAGCAAGGGATTCCTACAAATTAGACCTTTCTCTTGGTGGTCACTATTGTATTGAGCTGTTTTCATTCCCAAATCCGCCGGCCAGACCTTCACGTCCGGAAGCGCTCGGATTACGTCACATAGCATTCGTGGTGGATAACATTGAAGAAGCCGTCACTCATTTTCAGTCCAAAGGTGTTGAAACGGAACCCATAAGAATTGATGAATTCACGAACAAAAAATTCACCTTCTTCTCAGATCCGGACGACTTACCGATCGAACTTTATGAAGTTCATTCATAGTCATTTATAAATTCAGCAATAATTTAAACTACGTTTTCTTATAGTAAATCGTGACTGCACATAGACGATCCCGTCTATTCTGTAGTAAAAACACAAACACTATAAGAAGTATGAAAAAGTATTTAGCAGAATTTATCGGAACGTTTTGGCTTGTTTTAGGAGGTTGCGGGAGCGCTGCGCTTTCAGCTGCATTCCCCGAAGTAGGCATTGGTCTGTTGGGCGTTTCTTTCGCATTCGGTCTCACTGTATTGACCATTGCTTACTCACTGGGCCACATCTCGGGAGCACATCTCAACCCGGCAGTTTCGGTAGGATTATGGTTGGGTGGCCGGTTTACCGCTAAAGACCTTTTTCCTTACATCATCTCTCAGGTACTTGGAGGTATTGCTGCCGCCACAGTTTTGCAGATAGTGGTTACTGGTAACGGTAGCTTAATCGGGGACTTTGCGGCGAATGGCTACGGTGAGCATTCCCCCGGTAAGTATAGCATGAGTGCCGCCCTGATCACCGAGTTTGTGATGACTTTTATGTTTTTGATTGTGATACTGGGTGCAACAGATCGTAAGAGTTCACCAGGTTTTGCAGGATTGGCAATTGGTTTGGCACTTACCCTTATTCACCTGATAAGTATTCCGGTTACAAACACATCCGTGAATCCTGCGCGTAGTATCAGCCAGGCTATTTTTGTTGGAGGATGGGCGTTAGAACAACTTTGGCTATTCATTGTTGCTCCAATCGCCGGCGCTGCACTTGCAGCGATCGTCTACAAATTCATGAATGCAGAGGATTAAGTAGCATTAAAAAGCGACCCCGTGTCTCTTTCCCAGCTCTTGCTTAGACAGGATTTCATAAAATTCAGAGATCCTGTCTACATGTTCTCCCAACACACGACGAGCCTCAGAACCAAGTTCCATACTACTCACCAGTGAATTATATGATTGCAATACCAACCCCTCATTCTTTTTCAAATAAGTAGTGATCTGCTCCTTGTTCTCCAAATCTCCCATCTGTGTCTGATTGAGATTCTCTGACGGCAGTTCACCAAGTTCCTTATCTGTCAGCAAACATTTTACATAATCATATATCCAACGTATCTCCTTTTGGAAAAGCACAGCGCTAAAATGCCCCTGCGTTAATACCCTCCTTAACGGGCTCATACTGTCCTTCTTTAAAGCTTCAAGATACAGATTCTCCCTTCTTTTCTGATCTCCCCACAATGCACTGATTCTGAGAACGAAATCACCTTTTTGCACATTTTCCATAATCGTGTCCTTCATAATTGATATATCCATCAGTGACATAACAATTATGCCCGCACAACTTATAAACCATGGTTTAGAATTTAAGTATAACTCAACCTTTAATTAGTTACAAAACTTACCAAATCATTCGTTTTTGTAACAAGTCGGAGTGTCTTTGCGTATTGGTAACTGGGGAGATATCGCCTGACTTTATTCCCAACCGAAAGCACCACCGACTGAGGCGCTTTGCTGTTAAATTTTTATACTGAAGGGAAAGGGCATAACTTTGTTATCTTTTTCATAATAGAAAACCGGTGAAAACAGTTTTCTAGTTACATTTTTAGTTTTAATAGTTACGAATTCCGGATGAATATGTTAAAACCCCTTTTTATATTTTGCCTTCTTACCACATTCTTTTTTACTTCATGCCGCAAACCCGCACCCGTACAGCAGATCATACCGGCAGAGTCTGGTGCTCTTGTTGAAATTGGTTCGGAAAAATTTTCTCCTTCCGACTTTTTAGACTCTTACGAAAAAAACAAAGCGGCTGATTCAGTAAAAACACTCACTGCCGAAGAGTATCTGAATTTATATACTGATCTTAAAATCAAAGTACTGCAGGCGAAGAACGAAGGAAGAGACACTACATCAGCATTCAAGGAGGAGATCGGATCCTATAAGGAACAACTTGCAAAAAATTTCCTCGTGGATAAAGCTCTGGTAGAAAAACTTGCAAATGAGGCTTACAGCAGATTAAAGCAGGAAGTAAGAGCCTCACACATACTTATTGCGGTGGCAGAAGACGCCTCCCCCGCTGACACACTTGAAGCTTACAGGGCTGCTATTGCGCTTCGCGGAAGACTGGAAGAAGGATCTGATTTCGGCGATATGGCTTCCAGGTTTTCAAAGGATCCGTCAGCGGTTCAAAACAAAGGAGACTTAGGTTATTTCACGGCCTTTCAAACAATTTATCCTATTGAGAACGCAGCTTACTCACTTGCTCCCGGCAAAATATCACAGCCGGTAAGGAGCAAGACTGGCTACCACCTGATTAAAGTTACAGACAAACGTAACAACAGAGGCATGGTTCGCGTAGCACATATTATGATACGCCAGGATTCAACAGCAACACCTGTTCAAAATGAGTTGTCCAAAACAGCCATATTTGAAGCATACGACAAACTGCAAAATGGTGCAGACTGGAACGCCATTGTAGAAGCCTATTCGAATGACATGCAATCGAAGAAAAACCAGGGACTATTGCCGATGTTCGGTACGGGACAAATGGTACCTGAAATTGAAGAGGCAGCTTTTGGACTGAGCAAGCCGGGTAGTTTTTCGAAGCCCGTATTTACCATGTACGGTTGGCACATTGTGAAACTCGTTGAAAAACGTGGTATTGAAAGTTACGCAAACATGGCGACATCCTTACGCCAGAAAGTAGTTACAGATTCGCGTGGAAAGGTGTTGGAACAGGCAAATGCGTTGCGTTTAAGAAAAAAAATTAAACTAGAAGAGTTTCCCGAAGCCTGGAAACAGGTTGCTGCCTTAGCTGACAGTTCGATTCTGAATGGAAAATGGGATTACGCAAAAGCAGTTTCCGGAGATTGGTCCACCCTCCGCCTTTTCACAATCGGGCAAAAACAGTACTATGCACTGGAATTTTTGAACGACGTAAAACGTCAGCAGAAACCGAAACCAAAAGGTTCTTCTTTTGCGGTGGTTTTCAAAAAGCATTATGATGATTATGTAACAGCCAAATTGTCGGATTATGAAAAAGCCAACCTGGAAGAAACCAGCCCTGAATTTAAAAGTGTAATTGAGGAGATAAAGGAAGGTGTATTGCTATCGCAAATGATGGAAGAAAATGTATGGCAAAAATCCCTTGCTGATTCTGTGGGCCAGGTGAGGTTTTATGAAAAAAACAAAACCATGTTTCCCTTGCCGGAACGGGTTAAAGCGAGCCTCATTTCAGCTCCCGACACGCAGACTATTAACACAATCAGGAAGACCTTGTCTCAGAGTCCGTACAAATTGGAAAGAAAAGGAAGTGAGCTACTGTTTGCAGAAGGTGTGAATGACCTGAGCAAGTCACAAACGGAGGAACTGTTTGACCTTTTCGCCATCATGCAGAAAAACCCGGACTACCTCGTGGAAGTCGCAGGATACCATGCAGCCTCGGAACCCGAGTCCGTATCGGCAAGCAGAATTAAAAATGTTGTGAAATACCTTAATTCAAAAAACATTTCGATTGTAAGAATTATCGAAAAGGATTACGGCTCTTTCAGACAATCCATGGAACCTGCACGTAACCGAAGGATTGCATTTCAGTTTTATAGTAACTCGCGCAAAGATGTGGAGAAGGTTTATAATTCAGAATCAACCGATAACGTTATTATTCGTGATGGTTATTTCACCAAAGAAAATCCGTTACTAAATAAAGTAAAGTGGCAGACCGGCGAGCAGATCGTAACTGAAAATGGCAAAGCTACCTGGATACAGATCGACGCCATTGAGCCTGCCAGACTGAAAACCTTTATGGAGGCAAGAGGAAGTGTGATTAATGCGTACCAGAAAGAACTCGAAAAACAGTGGCTTTCAAACCTTCATCAAAAATATCCGGTGAAAGTGAATGAACAAGAATTAGAAAAAATCAAGCGTTAAAACGTATTTTAGCATTTTAAAACAAACGACAGGCTTTCGGAATACAAAACCCTGCTAAAAAGAGAAGAACTTAATAATCAATATGAATATAAATAAATTAGTTGCGATCAGTCTGTTCGCAATTTTATCGTTGGGTTCGAGCCTGCTGAGCTACGGACAAGGACAAAAAGGTGTTACGATCGACAAAATCATTGCCAGGGTTGACAACCACTACATTCTGAGCTCAGAGCTTGAAGAAATGTATGCGAGCTACAAAGCGCAGGGTCAGAAAGCACCTGAGAAATGCCAGTTGCTGGAATCTTTGATTATTAATAAAATGCTTCTTGCCAAAGCTGAAATTGACTCTGTGACAGTGGAAGAGAAAGAAGTTGATAATGAGCTTGACGGAAAGATGGGTTTTATGATTCAACGTTTTGGTTCCGAAAAGAACATTGTTGAAGCTTACGGAAAAAGCATTGAAAACCTGAAAACGGAATTACGCGGACAGGTTAAGGACCAGAAGATCGTTGAAAAAATGCAGCGTACAATTTCCGGTGACGTAAAAATTACCCCCAATGAGGTTCGTAAGTTTTTCAACTCCATCCCAAAAGACAGCTTACCTTACATTCCTGCGGAAGTGGAAATAGGCCACATTGTTCGTAAAGGAGAAGTTACCAAGGAGCAGAAAGACAAGTTGATCCAGCAATTACGCGATCTGAAAAGCCGTGCGGAAAAAGGTGAAGACTTTGCAATGCTTGCTCAGATTTACTCAGAAGACCTTGGTTCTGCGAAAAATGGCGGAGACCTTAACTTTGCTAAACGCGGCGCGATGCTTCCTGAATTTGAAGGCGCTGCACTTGCTTTGAAGCCAGGAGAGATGTCTGACATTGTGGAGTCACAATATGGTTTTCACCTTATCAAACTCATCGAAACGAGGGGAGCTGAATACCATTCACGCCACATCCTTTTGAGACCTGACTATAATAAGGGAACAGATATGACAGACGCACTCAATGTACTGGACAGTCTGCGCACTTTGATTACCACTGATACACTTACGTTTGCTCAGGCGGCGCGTGATAATTCGGAAGACAAGGAAACTGCTGAAGCTGGCGGGCTTTTACAGGACCGTAACACAGGACTTGGCCTTTTAACTTTGGATGCCTCTATGGATCCAGCTCTTTATTTCGCCATCGACACCATGAAAGTAGGAGACGTAAGCAAGCCAGTATCTTACCGTATGGAGGATGGATCAAGTGCGATGCGTATTCTCTGGTATAAAAGCAAATCGGAACCGCATACTGCCAACCTGCGCGATGACTATGAGAAAATTGCGCAGATTGTATTGAGTAACAAACGAAATAATGCTTTGGAAGAATGGTTCAAAAAGGCGCAGGGTGATGTTTACATCAGCGTGGAACCGGAATACAAAGATTGCAAAATACTAGGGCTGGACACTGGAGACGAGACCTGGCAAGCAGAAAAGTGAAGCCGGTGACCTGATACGAATGCCATTTAAGGAAAACTAATCATATACATTGTGAAGTACTCATCGGACGTTGAAGCTGCTGAAGCTATGAAAATAGCTTATGAAAAAATCCGTAGTGAAATAGGCAAAGTGATCGTAGGACAGGATGATGTTGTTAAGAAATTGCTGACTGCAATCTTTTGTCAGGGACATTGCCTTCTGGTGGGTGTGCCGGGATTAGCCAAAACACTGCTTATTCAAACTATTGCTTCATCGCTCGATCTCAAATTCAATAGGATACAGTTCACACCCGACTTAATGCCATCGGACATTCTGGGTTCTGAAACGCTGGATCAAAACAGAAACTTTAAATTCATTAAAGGACCTATTTTTGCCAATATCATTCTGGCAGATGAGATCAACCGGACGCCTCCAAAGACGCAATCTGCGCTCCTGGAAGCAATGCAGGAATATTCAGTAACCATCGCAGGTGCTAAACATAACCTGGACCGACCATTTTTTGTACTTGCTACACAAAACCCGATTGAGCAGGAAGGAACCTATCCGCTTCCGGAAGCTCAGCTTGACAGGTTTATGTTTATGATCCAGCTGGATTATCCGTCATATGCCGAAGAAGTCAGCATTGTAAAAAATACAACCAATGATGTGAAGCATCAGGTAAAAGAAGTAATCACCGCGGAAGAGATCATGGATTTTCAGCATCTTGTACGCCGTGTACCCGTTACGGACCATGTGATTGAATACGCTGTAAAGCTGGTTCACAAAACACGTCCCGCATCCGGACTGGCAGTGAAAGACACCAACGATTATCTGGAATGGGGCGCCGGACCACGTGCATCACAGGCGCTGATTCTTGCTGCTAAATGTAATGCCTTGCTTTCTGGCAAATATTCTCCCGATGTAGAGGATGTAAAAGCAATCGCATTGCCAGTACTCAGACACCGTATTATCAGAAACTTTAAAGCAGAAGCCGAAGGCATATCAGTAGATGATATCATCGCCCGTCTTGTTTAGATACAAGTTTTCGTAATCATTTGACACAGATTGTGCCAGTCTTTCGGGAATGGCACTTTTTTTGTTTTTAGATTTTAACTAAAAAATTCAATTGTTATGAACATACAAGGAAGAAATTATATAGGATACACGTTATCGTCTGAGGGGCAAAAAACCTTCCGTTCTTACGTTCCGGCTCAGGATGAATACCTGCCAGAAACTTTTCATTGCGCAACCCCGGACGAAACGGATCGTGCTATGAAACTGGCGGAAAAAGCATTTGACCAATACGCAGCCGTTCCTGCATCCAAACGTGCCGATTTCCTCATCGCCATCACGGAAGAAATCATGGCCTGCGGAGAGGAATTGTTGGAAAGAGCACATCTGGAAACCGGCTTACCATTACCACGTTTAAAGAATGAGCGGGCGAGAACAATTATACAACTTACACAGTTTGCAGATCTGATCCGTGAAGGTGCCTGGATTGATGCCCGTATTGACACTGCCCTACCCGACCGATCACCGGCTCCAAAACCGGATCTCAGAAAAATGCTCGTTCCCATTGGACCGGTCATAGTCTTTGGATCCAGCAACTTTCCTTTTGCATATTCTGTTGCCGGCGTTGATACCGGCCCTGCTCTGGCCGCCGGAAATCCCGTCATTGTAAAGGCACATGCAGCGCATCCCGGTGTGAGTGACCTTACAGCGCAGGCCATTATTAAAGCGGCAAAAAGAACCGGCATGCCGGACGGCGTTTTTTCAATGTTGTACGATGACGGCTTTGAAGTAGGCGCCGCATTAACCAAACACCCGGCAAGCAAAGCGGTCGGTTTCACCGGATCTTATAAAGGTGGGATGGCTCTGTACCGCATGGCGCAGGAACGAGAAGAACCTATTCCGGTTTATGCAGAAATGGGCAGTGTGAATCCGATTGTAGTATTACCAGAATATCTCAAAGACAATGCGGTTCAGCTGGGGAAAACACTTGCGGCCTCCGTTACATTAGGAGCTGGCCAATTTTGTACCAATCCCGGACTTGTTTTTGTGACAAACTCAGATGGTCTGGATACTTTTGAAAATGAATATAAATCGGAGGTTGAAGCGGTAGCCCCGGCAACGATGCTTACCGCGGGAATTTGCAAGGCGTTTTACAAACTAAAAGAAGAAGCTCAAACACAGGAAAATGTGACAGAGCTGGCCGTTTCTAAAATTTCATCTGACCTCAAAAATCAATCAGAAGCTACAATACTTCGTGTAACCGGACAGGCGTTCATAGCCAATCCGAAATTGCACGAGGAGATATTTGGTCCATTTTCTTTGCTGGTGGTTTGTAATGATTCCGAGGAACTGCTGGAAGTGATCAGTCATTTAAAGGGACAACTTACTGCCTCACTAATGGCTACTGAAAAGGAAGCCAGGAATTATCCTGAAATCGTGAAACAATTAGCCAAAATCTCAGGTAGGTTCATCATGAATGGTGTACCTACCGGCGTTGAAGTCTGCGCGTCCATGCATCATGGCGGACCGTTTCCATCGGCCAGCATAGCACAGTTTACCTCTGTCGGTCGGGATTCGATATTGCGTTTCGTTCGACCACAATCGTTTCAGGATTGGCCTGATGCGCTACTGCCACAAGAGCTTCAAAACGCAAATCCTTTGGGGATACATCGGTTGGTTAATGATGAGTTTACAATAGACAAGATTCAATAAAATATAATGCTTTTCACATATGACATTTCAAATCCTAAACGGCGACGCGCTTCTTGACCTGCTTCCCGAGAATATCCTTTCCGGTGTAATAATAGTTGCACGCGAATGTCTGGTCGATGGTCCTGTTTCAGGTGATACGTTGCCGGACTTTTGGAAGACACGAGCTTCCTTTATTGCTAATGAATACGGAGAAGAGCAACAAACGTATTTTACCGATGTTGTTACTGAATTCGATGAAATCATTGCCATTCCTGCCGGTTCGGAGGTGAATTTATGGTTTGAAGATGACCTTTTTTGCCAGGTGAACTTATGGTTTTGTATCTCACTGCTAAATTCAAGAGATGACCTGAAAGTTAATCTAATAAGACCACCTTTGACAGATAACCGCCCGGACTGGCGTGGATTTGGTGCATTGGATCGGAATGCATTAGCCAAAGCATATCAAGATCGCACGCTGCTTGGTGAAGAAGATATTGACTTACTCTCCAAACTGTGGATCGCTTTTAAAAATAATGATCGGCTACGAATGACTGAGTTGGCAACGAATGCGTCGGCTCATTTTCCATTTTTAGGTGAAGTTGTTCAGGCACATTTGGAAAGGCATTCTGATGACCATCAATCAGGACGTCCGGAAAACACTCTAAGGCAAATTCTTAAAGAAAATCCTGACCATGATTTTAAGACAATTTTCAAAGAATTTAGCCTCCGTGAAGGCATATACGGCTTCGGAGACTCTCAGGTTGAAAGCTTACTGAATAAATTACCAGAGTATAAAAACCGTTAAAAATATTTATTGCAAAAATGGATTGAAAAACCTGCGTTTCAAATCTTATTTTTTGGGTAAATTGACGGCCTTAAACGATTTAAACCAAACCTATGAATCACAAACTTAACCGCACAGTTCTGAGAAAATCTGCTCAGTTCCTTCTTTCCGCATTAGTTTTAACTACTTCGCCCGCAATAATGCAAGCCGGTGTTGAAAAGAGCATCCTGGCCGCTCCACCAATTGAAGGAAGATGGGATCTTACCATAGACGTTGACGGCAAGGCTTCGCCATCCTGGCTAGAAGTTAGACACTCAGGGAACAGCATGCTAATTGGCCAGTTTACCGGAATTTCAGGAAGCGCCCGTCCAATATCACGGGTATACTTCAACGAAGGAAAATTCACTTTTGCCATTCCTCCTCAATGGGAAAAAGGGACTGAGAATATGAAAGTGGAAGGCACGGTAAATGGCGACAAATTAACAGGAACCTTAACTACAAGCGAGGGAAAAACCTACAATTGGAAAGGTGTGCGTGCGCCATCTCTCAAACGTACCATAGCTCCAGCATGGGGAAAACCTGTTACTCTTTTCAACGGAAAAGATCTTACGGGGTGGCATGCAGAAGGTCCAAATCAATGGATTGTTAAGGATGGTGTTCTTGAGAGTCCTAAGTCAGGCTCAAACCTGGTGACAGATACAAAATATGATGATTTTAAACTTCATATAGAATTCCGTATACCAAAAGGAAGTAACAGCGGCGTGTATTTACGCGGACGTTATGAAGTGCAGGTGACTGACAGCAAAGGAATGGAGCCTGAACTGGATCAGATGGGCGCTGTATATGGTTTTATCAAACCAAGCGAAATGGTTGCAAAGGAAGCGGGTGAATGGAATACGCTTGATATTACCCTTGTAGGCAGAATGATCACGTTGGTAGCGAATGGAAAACCTGTAATTACAAATCAGGAAATACCAGGCATCACAGGCGGAGCCATCGACAGTAACGAAGGAGAGCCAGGCCCGTTGCTTATTCAAGGAGACCATGGTCCCGTTGAGTACAGAAACATTGTAATTACTCCGGGTAAATAATCAGGAAGCAGGCAAAAGTTCTTTTGGATAGCCTACTTCAACCAAAAATAGTCCCTCAGCCGGTGCCTGTGCACCGGCTTTTTTTCTGTCCCGGGCTATGATTACTTCCTCAAAACTCTCGATTGTTCTCTTCCCTTTTCCAACTTCAAGCATGGTACCAACCAATGCCCGTACCATTCCTCGTAAAAATCGGTTTGACTGAACGCTGAATACCAGCAAATCTCCCTTTTGCTCCCAAACTGCCTCCGTGATGGTACATCTAAAATTGTTGACCTGCGTGTGAATCTTACTAAAACTCTCAAAATCAATATATTTCAAAAGCAAAGCTGCGGCCTGGTTCATTTTTTCAACGTTCAGTTCGCCTCTTGAAACATAGGCCAAATTGTGCAAAAACGGGTTTTTATTTTGGCTGATGCGATACTCATAACGCCTGTGCGTGGCAGCAAAACGAGAATTGGTTTCCTCCGGAACAGCGTAGATATTTTGCACAGCTACATCTCTGGGAATTAGTCCGTTGATCTGGTATACAAGCTTTGCAGTATCCGTAATTTCATCAAAATCAAAATGTGCGAACTGCTCTTCCGCATGAACGCCGGTATCTGTGCGGCTGCTTCCTGTAATGTCAACCGGCTGTCTCAACACCTTGCTCATCGCCTCCTCTATCACCTGCTGCACACCGAGCGAGTTGTTTTGCTTTTGCCAGCCGTTGTAGGCAGTTCCTTTATAACTAAGTTGAATGAAATAACGCATGTTGCAAAAGTAGCGGAATAGGATTAAATATTACAAAACTCCATGCTGGCGACATTAATAATGAACTGCGTTTCAGTTGATTTTTTCCAACAATTGAAATGAAGGAAATAAAATATTTCCGGGATGACGTGAAGAACATTAACTTTGTCAATCGAAAAATTGTCAGCCTAGTATGATCACTGAAGAAAAAAAAGAAGATAAAAACCTGAATTTTATTGAAGAAATTATTGAGGCCGACTTACAATCAGGTAAATACACGCAGATTGTAACACGTTTTCCTCCTGAGCCAAATGGCTATTTGCATATAGGACATGCGTCCAGTATTTGCCTCAACTTTGGTCTGACTAAAAAATTTCCGGGATATACCAACCTGCGATTTGATGACACAAATCCGGTAACAGAAGATACAGAGTATGTAGAAAGCATTAAAAACGACATTCGCTGGATGGGTTTTGAGTGGGAAAACGAGCTATATGCTTCTGATTACTTCGATACACTTTATGAGTTTGCTTTAAAGTTCATCAAAGCGGGACTGGCGTATGTAGATGATTCCACTTCTGAGGAAATTGCAACATTAAAAGGTACTCCTACCGAACCAGGAAAAGACAGCCCATACCGCAGCCGCAGTGTGGAAGAGAATCTTGCACTTTTTGAGCATATGAAAAATGGCGATTTCCCTGACGGAAGCCGCACGCTTCGTGCCAAAATAGACATGGCTCACATCAACATGCTGATGCGTGATCCTATTTTGTACCGCATCAAACACGCACATCACCACCGGACTGGCAACAAATGGTGCATTTACCCGATGTACGATTTTGCACACGGACAAAGCGATTCCATTGAAAATGTAACGCACTCCATTTGTACATTGGAATTTGCCCCGCACAGGGAATTGTACGACTGGTTGATTGCTAATCTGGAAATATATCCATCGCATCAGTACGAATTCGCGAGAAGAAATGTAAATTATACCGTAACCAGCAAAAGGAAATTACTACAACTGGTTCAGGACAAACATGTGAATGGCTGGGACGATCCGCGAATGCCTACCATTAGCGGTATGCGCAGAAGAGGTTTTACGGCAGCCAGTATACGTGATTTTTGCGACCGCATAGGTGTGGCTCGCCGTGAAAACATGGTAGATGTTGGTTTGCTTGAATTCTGCGTACGCGAAGATTTGAACAAAAAGGCGCTTCGTCGCATGGCCGTCCTGGATCCTCTGAAAGTTACCATTACCAATTTCCCGGAAGGTGTTACAGAAATGTGTCATTCTGAAAATAACCCGGAAGATATTGAAGCAGGTGTACGCGAAATACCTTTCAGTCGTGAGATTTATATCGAAAAAGAAGATTTCATGGAAGTACCTTCCAAAAAGTACTTCAGACTTGCTCCTGGAAAAATGGTACGACTAAAAGGTGCATACATCATTCAGTGCGACGATTTGGTGAAAGATGAAAACGGTGAAATTACAGAGGTGCTTTGTTCATACATTGAAAACAGCAAAAGCGGACAAGATACGACGGGCATTAATGTGAAAGGAACCCTGCATTGGGTATCAGCAATTCATGCTGTTCCGGTAGAAATTCGCCTTTATGACAGACTTTTCTCAGTAGAAAATGTATCTACCGAAGAAGGTGACTTCAAGGATTACATCAATCCTGAATCACTCAGCATCATAACCGGCTATGCAGAACCTGCACTTGCCGATACGCAACCGGGAGATTCTTTCCAGTTTTTGCGTAAAGGATATTTTGCTACCGACACGGATAGCACTGCTGAGAAACCGGTGTTCAACCGTACGGTAACGTTACGTGATAACTGGGCTAAGGCGACGGAGAAGTAGATAAAAAAGTTTCACGCAAAGGCGCTAAGATTTACGCAAAGCACGCAATGTTAAATTGCGTGCTTTTTGTTTTTATGTGAATTATGTATAATTTAATTTTATATTTAAATATAAAATACAACGGCTTTTTATGAGGATATTTCTGTACATCTGTGCTCTAAGCATGACGCTGAGTTGTCAAAAAGACAAGGATGTCCATTGGTCGGATGCCAATATTGATAATAACATTTCTAAAAGCTTTGGGATACTCCAAATGGATAAAGAAGAATTGCCGTTTTTATCCAATCAGATTAATGTAAAGCGTACGAGTAATTTACTTGAGTACGCTGAAAAAGCTCTTGATGATAATGGAATCAACTGCGAGTATTCCTATAGTCAATATGAATGTAAAGCCCAACTCCATAATTCTGAATTTGTTACAATTGATATCGGACAACATTCCTATTTTGGAGGAAGAGGCTATAATGTAGAATATTGTAAAAATGCTTTTCGCGTTGAGCCCTATTCGTACTCTGACATATCCGCTGGAACAGAGGAGAAGTCTGTTTTGAAAATTATCCATCAGGAATTATTGCTAGACAAACTCCAATATGTTGTTGGTGATAGTCTGTTTGGTAAAATCAATTTTCAAATTATTGAAACCAAAGACAGTGAAAAGAATCAGTACTGTCTGAAGGGCTATTTCAGGACCGTCGTGATAAGTGCAAACATGTAGAGTCTCGCAAACAATCCCCTCAAACCTAAATATAATTAGAATGCTTTTAAATAAACTTGCGTTCAATCAACTTTGAAACTATCTTTGTGGTACAATTTCCACATTACAAACACCGGATTGCAGTGAGTATCTCTAATGAATTGTTTAGTACCTCTAAGGGTTTCAGTTTTCAGTGTGACAAAAGCGCAAGAATTGTAATGAATTTTGGGGATATGGAAGCTTCTTTCCGTATTCAGGATTTTCTTAATTTCCGTAGGTTCATCAATAAAATAGACATACAAAGCAAAATCTTCGATTTGTCTGATGATTCTGATTACGAGTTCATTGAGGCTCCTCAGCTGAATATTTACCAAAAACTGACACTTTGCGAGCTAATCCAACTCAGAGAGCTTGTAAATGGAACACACTTCGCAATCGAACTTAATTCCCTTCTTCACGAATTACTCTATCAGGAATCAGAATTAGTCTAAATAGCTCATTCCCTTCATTTTAGACCAATTCCAAATTTTCTAAGGAAGATTGGAATCATGAACTTTCCTCTCATATTTGTGCTTATAAATACGAAGCACAAATAAATATTATCATGAGAGACCTACTTAGACAACGGACATCCTTAAAGGAAGAAATAGAAATACTTTTGAACAACCAGGTTAAAATGGAAGCAGAAGCATCTGCTAAATATTTGGCCATGGCATCGTGGTGTGATCGTAACGGTTACAAAAACAGCGCTGCTTACTTCATGAAGCAGTCTGACGAAGAGCGTGCACACATGCTTAAAATATTCAATTACATCATGACTGTTGGCGGAACTGCGGTTTCTCCGGAAGTACCTGCGGTAAAACAAGAATTTGCTTCTTTCAGAAGTGTTTTTGAAACTGCATTGCAAAGCGAAATCAGTGTTACACAAGCCATCAACAGAATTGTAACACAAAGCCGCAGAGAAGAAGATTACGGCACTGAAAATTTCATCCAGTGGTTTGTAAACGAGCAAATTGAAGAAGAAGATAATGCACGTCGTGCTGTTGAGCTTTTCGATGTAATCGGCGAAGATGGTACAGGACGTTACCAAATCGACAAGGCAATTCTTAAAATTGGTTCTTCTGAAGAATAATCAGAAACCTGATTCAATACCGAAAGAGCTGTATCCGAAAGATACAGCTCTTTTTTATGCAAAAATTTGTAATTAAATTTTATACAATTTAATTTTACACAATTAATAAATGATATGGAGCTACTAAAACTATCGAACCAACTGTGTTTTCCTTTATATGCTTTATCAAGGAAAATCACCGGCCACTATTTACCATTATTGGACAAGATTGGACTTACTTATCCGCAGTACCTGGTCATGCTTGTGCTTTGGGAAGAAAACGGGCTGTCCGTAAAAGAACTTGGACAAAAACTGATGCTGGACTCGGGTACGCTATCCCCTCTGCTGAAAAAGATGGAAGACCGGCTGCTACTCACACGCAAGCGGTTGAAAGAAGATGAGCGCGTTGTTATTATTTCTCTGACGGAAACAGGAGAAGCGTTAAAGGAAAATGCTTCCCGTATACCAGAAGAAATAAAATGTAGCCTTGAACTCTCTTATCAGGAACTGGAACAAATGCGTTCACTCGCAACCGGGATGTTGGACAAGTTAAACCAGATTGAGCTTGTACGCAGCAACTAATTTACCAATTGAAAATCAACAATTTATAATTAAAATCATGATTAACGCATTGTATACAGCCTCTGCAACCGCAACCGGCGGCAGAAATGGCAAAGTAATATCTTCAGATAACGTATTGGACCTTGAAGTAAGAACTCCAAAAGAACTGGGAGGTTCGGGAGGCGCATATACCAATCCGGAACAGTTGTTTGCGGCAGGCTATGCAGCCTGTTTCGACAGTGCACTAGCTCTGGTTATCAGAGGAGCAAAAATAAAAACCGGAACTACGAGCGTTACCGCGCAGGTAGGGATCGGCAAAAATGAATCAGAAGGTTTTGGATTAGTTATTACATTGGAAGTTAACATCCCTGAGGTGGAACAGTCCGTTGCAGAGGAACTTGTTGCGAAGGCTAACACGGTATGCCCATATTCTAATGCAACACGCGGAAATGTTGAGGTGACGTTGAAAACGACGACTAACAACTAATTACAGCACAAACTGAAAGCGGTTCTGTTTCAGACAAAGACTGAGACAGAACCGCTTTTTACTGCACAGCAGGTAAAATTATCCCGCTTTTTTGGTAGTTCGTAAAAACGCTACCAACTCTTTCACTTCCTTATCCGATAATGCTTCCAAAAGTCCCGACGGCATCATGGACGTTGGTGTGGTTTCTCTTGTTTGTATATCTGATTTATTTAGTAACACCGCATCTTGCCCAACAATACGTAGCGTAAGCTGCCGTTCGGTTTCTTTGGCAATGTTTCCTACATAAGTTCTTCCATCCCGCGTGGTAACGACAACCATTTTGTAATCGTCCTGAATTTCTCCACTAGGATCGAGGATATTACCAAGTAAATAATCGAGATTCCCCCGGTTTGAGCCAGTCAGATCTGGCCCGATAATTCCTCCGTCGCCATACATTTTGTGGCAGGGACCACAGGTATTTTTAAAAATGAGCTTTCCGTTATCCGGACTAGCTGCTGACACAGCCTGATCGGTAAGCAATTTTCTGTATTTGGTATATGCCTTTTCATCAAAAGCCACATGATCAATCGGTCCCCAAACTTCGACAAAACCACTTCCCACTACCCTGCGCAACTGACGGGCGACATAGGTTGGAACTTCATTTTTAGAAATGGTTTTTTTGGCAATTGCCTGTGTGAGCAACCAGCCATATTTTGGCCGTGACGACAAGGTTTGAATTGCTTCTGCCTTTTCTCTTGGGTCAAATCCCGGATATTTTTCAAGCAGCAGTTTGCCCAAAGGTTCCTGATCATAACTTGCTATAGCCCGGATCGCATCAAACCTCAGAGCCGGTGTTGCAAGCAGCGCTGGTAACTCTTTCACAAGTTCAGGGCGCTGGCGAGACGCCAGAGATTGAAGCGCTTTTTGTCTTTGAGCAACTGGTGCACTGGCATTTTTCAGTGTGGTCAAATAGGTCTTGGCTGCTTCTGTATCACCGAAATACTGCGCCAATTCAGTTGCTAAGGCTGCAACTTTACCAGTGCTTTGTTTCAGCTTTACATATGTAGGCTTCCAGTTGGCTGGTGTTTTCACATCAGAGCGTCCTTCGAGTCCATCACGCATACCTTCCAGCAAGTCGATTTGGTTGGCAGGCGTTTTCCCGATTGCGGTCAAAAGTATTTCTGACGCATCAGCATCCATAGTTCTGCGTGCAATGAAGTTGGTTACCATTGGTATTTTGCTTTTGGAAGCCAGTTCAAGTGCTTTTGCAGGATCTGCTTTAACAAGAGGCTCCAATCCATACCAGATCATTTTTGGCAGATTGTGATCATTGATATCTTCGGCATGTCCCACCAACGCTTCCGCAATTTCCCAGCGGGATTCTGGTTTGATGCGCTGCATGGCAGATGCCAGATACAACCTCACAGGAGCGGATGGGTCCTCTTTCGCCATCTTTTCAAATCGGGCAATGGCGGCAGGTGATGGTGCTTCATTTTCACACAAAAATTGAATTGCCCATGCACGTATGTACTCGTCCTTATCTGAAAGAGCGGCTAAAAGTTCTTTTTCTCCCAGCGCATTGGCAACCTGCAATGCCCACATGGCTCGCAAACGATAGTCGGCGTTACTATTAGAAGTATAAATTTCAGTCAGGCGATCCAACGACTGCTTTGTTATTTTACCTTTTGCAGCCCGGTTTTGCAAGATAATACGACCTCTCCTTGCATGCCACTCACTTTTACTTGTTTGCAGATCAGCCAACTTCAAGTCACTAAACTTATCCAGATCACCATATCTTCCCTCCCAGTTTTCCGCCAGAGAAGTTTTTGGCATAATTCTAAAAATCCGACCCGTTTCGGAGTTCAACACATCGGACCCACATATATCCGCATCGTGCCAGTCGAGCACATAAAGCCCTCCTTCCGGCCCTATTTCCATGCTAAAACCTACCCATTGCGCATTGTTGGCCATCATGAAATCATCCCCATGTTTCCCAACAAAACCGGATCCTTTGCTTTCCAGGATGTCCGACAGTATGCCATGTTCATGAATATTGGCCATAAAAATCTTACCTCGTTCATTCTGCGGAAAAGCATCTGAAAGATACACCCTTGCTCCGCCATGTGCAGATCGATGGCTGTGATCAGCAATGGTTTTGATATCGTTATAAACATAGGGATTAAAATGCTGTCCGCCCTGACGGTGGTAAATACCGCCCGGTACAACATGCCAGAGGTGGGGAATTACGCAGGCTGTCATCAATAATTGACCCTTGGCATCGTAATCTATTCCCCAGGGATTACTAAACCCGTGTGCTACTACTTCAAATTTATCCTTCGTAGGATGGTAACGCCACACTCCACCATTGATATCAACTCCATCTTTCAGAATTTCTTCAGGAAACGGATCTTTGTGTTTGTATAGCTTTCCCTTTCCAACCGGCTTGCCTACTTTGGAAGGCGTGGCAAAACCCTGCAATCCGTACAACCAGCCATCTGGTCCCCAGTGAAAACTGTTTATCGTTTCATGCCGGTCGCGAATACCCCAACCGGTCAACCGTACTTCAATATCCTCCACATCAGCTTTGTCGTCTTTATTTTTGTCTGGTACAAAAAGAAGATTTGGCGGGGCGCCAATGAAAACACCGTCAAAACCAACGGCTAGGGCCGAAGGAAATGCAATCCCTTCCATAAAAACCATACGGCTATCTGCCACACCATCATGGTCGGTATCTTCCAATATCAGGATGCGGCTGTCGCCAGCATTGGAAAACCCTTTTCCTCTGGACTCGTAATCCCTGTTTTCAGCAATCCACATCCTTCCTCTGTCATCCCAACAAAAAGCCATGGGCTGAGTCATCATCGGTTCCGATGCCCACGCATTTACCTTAAATCCATCCTTGATTGTCATGGCTGCCACGGCTTCCTGAGCACTCAGAAATTTCGCTTCCCTTCCCTCCTTTTGCGCAATTGCCCAAAGCGCAGCCGTATTATACTGCCCGTTGTTTCCTATAAATTCTCCAAAAGTTTTATTCAGTGCAACGTCATTCAGTTCACCGGAATAGATAACCAGTTCATGTTTGATAACCTCCGTTTCTCCTTTTTTGATATGCCAGTCTGCCTTGCGGGCACGGGCAGGCCCAGCTCCTAACTGACCGTCAACACGCCAGGTTTGCGGGTAACCTTTGTTTTCGGGATGATCCAGAATAGCGATATGCGCCAGATCGTCCCGCCCTTCCACCTGCATACCAATGTCCACCCACATGGCGGCCTGTCCTTCTGCTTTCTCGTTCTTTTGACGGGCCGCATTTACCACTTCTCCTTTTATCCCCTCTTTCCAGGGCATCCGGACAAAGAGTCCACCGTAATTATACTTCCCAATGGTTACGTCCGTTTGCGCCTCTCCGTTCCATTCCAGATCAAGCAGATATTTACCATCTTTCTGGCGCATAGACCAGTTTTGTGTCTCGGTTAAAACCGCCGCTCCCGTCGAATCCAGAAGATTGTATACCGTCTGCCATTTGACGATATCACCCTTACTTTCTGTAACAGTTGCCGATACTCTTTTCCAATAATCGCCCTCCGGATGGTGGAAATAATCTCTCCCATTCACACGGGTGTAACCCCAGTAAATACCAGTCTGATGTTTATGATGTCCCGGACTATACTCTGTCAGAATACCTTTCCCGTCTGGCGCAACAATCGGATGAAGATAAGGACGGAAGTTCGCTTTGGCATTTTGAACCAGAATCGGTTTTGACTCCTTCCCCCGGAAAATACTGATCGTTCCGGCGGTGGTATCCTGGACTATATGAAGCTGTACTTCGGCATTCCGGGTGCTTAGTCCATTTTCCTTTGTACCTCTGAAAATATAGCTCAGATTCAGGAGCAAAAACAGTGCTAAAAAAGGTAACGATTTAGACATGAGGCGGTAAGGGATAAATATCAGTTATGAACTAGCAAAAGTTAATTTTTCCCTGATTTTAATTATAGATTCTTGAAAATAGTTGATTGGTTACTTGGTACTAGACCCACCCCACCCTTCGGGCACCCCTCCAAGGAGGGGATTAAGACCGTATTCCCCTCCTTGGAGGGACGGTCCGCCGCGCGGTGCCGAAGGTGGGGTGGGTAATTATGTACCAACTCTTCGAAAAAACTAGAAATTTCAAAAGACGAGGATTAAATTAATAGTTTGACTAATAACGCAATCAATCCCCCCTATTATCCTCAATCCAATACTGAATCGCTAGCAACACGTTTATCATATCTCTTTTTACTTGCAAATCACTAAATCTCAGGAAATGTACGCCGAGAGACTCTAATCTTTCTTGTCTGACAATATCGTTTTCAGCAACTTCTTCAAAGTCATGAGAAGAGCCGTCTATTTCTATGGCAAGTCGAAGATCTTTACAATAGAAGTCAACGATGTAATTATCAATTGGTCGTTGTCTATCAAAATCGTGTCCTAGCATTTGTCCTTGCTTTAACTGATTCCACAACAAAACTTCAGACAAAGTCATGTTTTGTCGCAATTCTCTTGCAAGTTTTTTTAGTCTGGGGTTGTAGGGTATTATGGGTCGAGGCATTGGAGAAAGGTTTGTTTTGGTTTGGAGACTTGTAATTATGAGTTAGGTAACAGGAATTGTGCAAAATTACCCACCCCGCCTACGGCACCCCTCCGAGGAGGGGATTTGGAGCGTATTCCCCTCCTCGGAGGGGTGCCCAAAGGGCGGGGTGGGTAATTCTGGTTCCTACCTCAACTTTTAAGAAAATACCGATTCATACAGAACAAGAACATTTTAATACAAAAAAAGTCCGCTCCAAAAAACTTTGAAGCGGACTCAATTCCTTAATTTCCAATATGACTTATTTCTCCAATGGATGTTCTTTCAGCAATTGATCTGGTGAGTAAAAATCCTTTTTACTTGCTGTTGCGGCCCTTACTTTTTTGACTTTATCGGCTGTTATGGCTGTTCCCTGGTTGCCGAAGGAATTCCGGACGTAAGTCAGCACTGACGCCACTTCTTCGTCGTTTAATAACCCTCCGAATGGTGTCATAGGAACCTGGCCCGGATATTTTTTACCTGCCACATCAATTGGTCCCAACAATCCTTTCAACACCAGTTTAATGAGCCTGTCGTCACTTCCCGTTACCCATTTGTTTGGAGTTAGCGGCGGAAAGCCTGATGACCCCAATCCGTTTCCATCTGGCTGATGGCAGGTTGAGCAATATCCTTCTTTGGCATATATCTCTTTGCCTTTATTAAATAATTCCAGTTCCTTTCCTTTCAGGCCCGTTTTCACCACAGCTTCTTTCTCCTTTTTTACTGCTACTCCGCTGAGATGCGCAACGGCTGCATCATAAGCGTGGATCATCCATTCATCCAGCTCTTTCTTTTTTGCTTCTGCCAAAATCGGCAAACCTTTTTCTTTTGGCAGCCATGAGGCAGACACTATCGCTTCCAGACGTACACGTCCGTTTTCATCTTTCGCAGCCTGCATCAGTAAATCCGCCTGGTTGGCAACCTGATGCCCTGTATATCTGACCACATTCACTGCCGCAGCTCTTGCATGGTAGTCTTTTGCTTTTAGCATTTGGTTTAAAAGCTTCTGATCTACTTTGTTCATTCCCCATGTTACCCACAGTGCTTCCAATACATTGTGCTCGTATTTTGGATCATTTTTATCCAGACCAGCTACCCATTTAGTAACTCCTGCAAGTACTTGATTCACATCTCTTCCACGCAGTTCGCGGCGGGTACGGTAGCGGGTACGGTATTCAGGTAATTTAAGATTATCCAGAAGTTCAGAAATACTGGCACCGTCTACTTTCGCCGGTTTCACCAAAGGACGGGATGGATATGTAATCCGGTAAACCCTGCCATGGGAGTGATCACGCAGTGGATCACGGGCATTGTGCTGCATGTGCCCGATCAGGATATTGTGCCAGTCGATCACATAAAGCGAACCGTCCGGGGCAAATTCCATATCCACAGGACGGAAGTTTCTGTCTTCACTCACAACCAGGTCCATGCGATGAGAACTCTTGTAACCTGTTCCATCATCTTTTAATGTATGCTCCTTCGTTCCAAGAAAACCAATTGTGTTGTTAATCAATAAATCACCTTGTAATTCCTCAGGAAAATGACGGCTCGACACAAATTCCAAACCAGAGGTTGGCCGTACCAAATGTGCCTTTTCAATCAACTGAACCGATTTATGTGTAGCTTCTCCATAACGTGGCAATACCGTTCCCGGCATCATCCAGCGTACATCCGGACTGGATGTTTCCGCAAAAAAAGGCTGTCCCCAATCATCAAATGCAATTCCCCACGGATTAGGAATGGAGAGCTGCGCAGTGCGTTCTAGCTTACGCAATTGCGGACTGTAACGATAAAAACCACCGTTGGTTGCACGTACAGGTCCATACGAAGTTTCTATATTGGTATGCAAAAACACCCCTTCTCCCGAATAAATCGCTCCCGATGGATCCACCGTAAAAGCATGGCTATTGTGATGCGTATCGTGGTCGTCGTAACCGCTCAACAATATTTCGCTCTTATCCGCCTTGTCGTCACCGTCGGTATCGACATACAATTTAAAATTAGTCCCCTGAGAAACATATACACCCTCAGGTGCAATTTCAAATCCTACCGGCAGGTGTAATCCGTCTGCAAAAACAGTTTGTTTGTCTGCTTTTCCGTCTCCGTTTGTATCTTCCAGAATGATAATCTTGTCGTTCGGTTTGGAGTCGCCTGGTTTGTAGTGCGGATAACTTGGCATAGTAGCAACCCACAAACGGCCTTTATTATCAAAAGACATCTGCATTGGTTTTGCCAGGTCGGGGAATTGCTCTTCGGAAGCAAATAGCTCAATTTTATAACCGTCTGGCACTTTAAGTTTTGCCAGCGCATCGTTGCCGTAAAGGTATTCCAGACTACCGTTTTTCTCAGGATTGAAGTTCGTTTTCACCGGTGGCAACACAGTTGTGTTTTTATCGGCCAGTTTCAGATCCAGTTTTTCACCCTTTGATGCTGCCAGCCATATCGCTGTATCTCTGATGGCGGTCAGCTGTCTTATTTTTTCAATTTCTGCTGGATAATTGTCCGGGCCAAAAGGATTATAACGACGACCGTATGCATGTACGCCATTCGGGATTTTAATATCGTTGTGCCACATCCAGTTTTTCTCAACTACGGCTTCATTGACCAGTTTGCGGTTCGCTTCGTTTTTTGCCTTTCCTTTTCCAAAAATCTCATCAGAAAGTAAAGTCGCCAACTTTTTGTAACCTTCATCGTTTAGCTGAGAGCCATCAATAGTCAAATCTTCTTTGGTTGCAGCATACCATTGCTGCGAAGGTGTGAAAGCATCCACATACAATACTTTGTTCTGATTCGCCACCTCTTTCATTGCATTAGCATAAAGAGCAATGTTCACATTTTCCTTTTTGCCGTTTGGAAGGTCAAACTTTGCAGAAAGATCCTCGAAAGCGATGGGCGATACCAAAGCAAGTTGCGGTACCGAAGCTCCGTTGTATTTCTGTGCAAGTGTATGTTTCACAAACGCATCCAGTTCAGCTTTGTAGTTGGCCAAACCCGCCTTTCCAGCGAACGATTCATTGTAACCAAAAAACGCAATGATTACATCTGCTTTCAGTCGTGTAAGCCACTGATCCGGCGAATCGAAATGTCCCTCGCTACCCGAATTCTTCGCCAGTTCTGTCTGAAATTTTTCAGCACCTGGAAATGCCCAGGGTAAGTTCCTGCTGGAATGTGGACGAAATCCTGGTGTATCTCCTCCATCGCACATGTTACGGATGAACAAGGAATAGTCGGGATAACGTAGCTGCATTTCGGTTTCAAAATGCCCGTAATTCATCATTCTTGATCCCAGGTTGTTACCCAGGAGAACAATCCGCGAGTCCTTTTGCACTTTGATGGTTTGCGACTGGCTGAACTGAAAAGCACTGAACGCCACAATAGCCAGACCGATTGCAATAAGCAAACCGGCAATACTTCTTTTTTTGGGTTTAGTCATGGTAAAGGTGAATTATCTTCGATTTACGGGTAAAGGATATTGGGTGTATTGGGTGAAAAGTGATTACACTTTTCAGTTTTAATTATTCGCGATATGGCACCTGAATGTCCATTTTTCCCTTCCAGGTTTTTGGCACCTTTTTGCCTAGTTCCCAGTGAATGGCATTTACAATCAGCCTTTGAAAAGATTCAAGTCTAAAATCCTCAGGATGTCCGAGAGTGGTCATGAATACTTTTCCTCCAAAAGAGTTGGTGCCCGTCCAGGCAACCGGATTTTCAATTGCTTCCTTGTCAGGATCCACAGCTTTTCCCATCAATAGCCACGTGGAGCCTTTTATAGGATAATCCGGCAACACTCTATACAGCCACGAACGCACATGGAAAGACGGATCAACGCCTGTCAATATTGGATTTTTTGCCTGTTCAGGAACAACGGTCACATCTGTACTGCTTTTGTGACCGTAATGCGTATGCCCCGCTTTTCCACCCCATCCCGGAGGTGAATTGAGTGCAAACTCACCGAACGCGTTCCATTTTATACGTTCATCCCCCTTCGGATAATTGAAGGCATGTGTGGTAGTGCGAAAACCCATCACCGGTTTTCCAGTTTTTAGGTAAGCCTCTATATGGTCAAGCTGATCCTGAGGTAGCTGACGCCAGCGTAGATAGAAAACGGCAAGATCGGCCTCACGAAGGATTTCCAGGCCGGGAATATTTTTCTCTGAATTGTGATCCGGATTGGCTTTCAAAACCACTGCTCGCATTCCGTAGTTTTTTTCCAGTTCAGTGGCAATAATTGGTAATGTTTCTTCACCGCTGTATTCATGGTCGCCGGTGACAAATACAACCAAAGGTTTAGATGATTTGGTAGTCTGGGCAACGACAATGGTTGTGAGAGCGACAGAAAAAGATGCAATCAGGAAAAACTTCCGGAATACAGACAGGCAATTGGCGTTCATTCTTTTGGTTTAAAAATGATTAAAAAAGCTTTGTACTAATTTGAAGACGAGAAAGTGTTCAATCTACCATTGCCGCGCTCATTTTGTGAGAGACCTGCAAAGGCATAGTAAAACCAAGACTAAAAAATCCTAATTATCCCTTACTTTATTATAAAATCAATTTATAAACGTTAGAATGCAGTACTCAATATACTCAGGTAAATTGTTGAATGATTTTGCCACGAAGACTCGAAGACACTAAGAAATTTAACGTCCCCATTTCTGATGTTTTGGGAAAACAAAAAACTGGCTCACAAATACAAAGCAGTGAATTCTAGTGCAAAAATTTCAGACCTAATGTGATTTCCGCACGGGAAAGGTCTTCGAACTCGTCATAAGAGAACTTAATTGTTTCGGTTCGTCCTTTAGAGTCTCTTTTGTATTTGTAAATATTGCCCATGTAACCCGAACCAGTAAGACTTAATGCGAATTGCGGTGAGATACGTTGCTCAATTCCAACACTTATACCCCAGCCCATTGTGTTTGCCTTCATTGTATAATCCTGCCCAATGTGCCTGGCGACATTTTTATAAGGTTGGTAGCCAGCCCAGAATGCACTTAATATAGAAGTTTTATCGTTTGAAAAAATCTTGCGGTGAGCTACCGACAAGCCTAAAAATTGAATCGTCACGTCATCGCGAGTGCGAATATCTCTCTCTGTTTTGCTTCTGTAAATGTTATACTTAACACCAAAGCCCACATTTTTCCATGGAAAGTAAAATACGTTAGCACCAAAAGAATACCCGGCTTTTAACTTGTCGGTATATTCACGTTCATAAGAAGTCGCTTTTACCCTGGATCTGAATAAACGATAGCCATAACCTCCATCCACACCAAATTGCCATTTCCCCCATGGCGAAGTCTCCTGCTGTACATTAGCAACATCCACAACTGTTGGCTCCACCACCTGTTTTATCGTATCTGATTCGATGACCTCTGGCGTTACGGGAACATTTTGTAAAGCGGCAATGGCACGCAACGAATCTCTTTCAGTGTAAAACCGGTAAACGATGGAACTGACACGATCCTTTCCAAATTCCCTCACCATTTTCTGATTGTATTTGGCGTAGGAGAACTGTACCACTGTACTTGTTTCAAGTACAATGACGCAGGAGATGGAGTCGCCCACATTGGTAACAATCAAATCCTGCGCATGAGAATTGTGAAAAACGAGACCGGAAAGAAGTGTTATGATGTAAAGGTATTTTCTCATTGATGCGTTAACATACAGATCGTTATGTCATTTCCACTGCGGCCAAACCGAATAGTTTATTTTAACAATCTGATAAACAATGGTCAAATATACGACTTTGAACAATATCAACTAAATGCCTGATTTGCGAGCGCGTCTATTCGTATTTTCGCCAGATACCCAATATGGCACCTGTGATGCTGTAAACGAGCACACGTGGTCCGCCATCAATCAGTGAGAGCATCAAAGGTCTTAGTGAAAACATGTCTTTTACAATGATCTCGAAAAGGACAAAAACAACTCCAAAAAGCAACCCTGTCAGGAAACCTGTTATCACAGATTTTACAGGAATTTTTGTGAATATCCAGGCTATGGTGTAAGCTGTAAAAGAAGATGAGACGATACTGGCCAGGTAAGGAGTGGGACTGTTTGCAGCTTTGATCTGATCCATAGTAAAGCCGTTTAAGGCAATCCAGGTTTCAGAAAATGCTCCATACCACAATGCAGGCACTATTTGTGAAATTACCACACACACAAGCACCGCCCAAAGATTGACAGATTGTTTTCTCATAAAACAGAGTATTTGTTCAGCCATCAAAAGGTACTACCAAAGCCAAATATAAGAGGTTTGAGAATTAATAGTCCTTTTTATTTATCCGGCCTCACAAATTCAATGTTTCTTTTGAGGCCTTCAAACTTAGTCCGTTTCAAAGGCGACTTTCTAAACACCTCACGGAAAACCTCTTCCGTAATTTCTGCCCAGTCGTTTGCCGACAGATCGGTCATTCCCGGCTGAATTGAAAATTCCGGAGTGGTGTTGGTTTTCGAAAAACGGTTCCATGGGCAAACATCCTGGCAAATGTCACAGCCGAATATCCAGTTCTCAAATTTCCCGCGAACATCGGTCGGAATGGCTTCTTTAAGTTCAATGGTATAATAGCTGATACACTTGCTGCCATCTACCACATAGGCTTCTGTTATGGCGTCAGTCGGGCAGGCGTCTACACACCGGGTGCAGGTTCCGCAATAATCGCCGGTTGCTCCGTCATATGCCAGTTCCAGATCGCAAATGATTTCGCCGATAAAAAAGAAACTACCCATGTCACGGTTAAGCAAGTTGGAATGTTTACCCACCCATCCCAAACCACTTTTCGCTGCCCATGCCTTATCCATCACCGGTGCTGAATCCACAAAAATCCTCGCGTCCACATCACCAATCTCCTCCCGTATGGATGTTAATAACGCACCAAGTTTTTCTTTTAATACAAAATGATAATCCTTTCCATAGGCATATTTGGAGATTTTCAGATCATCCTTCCCTTCGGGCAGTCTCTCCTCCGGGTAATAATTGAGCAAAACGGATATGACACTTTTGGCTCCATCAACCAGTTTTCTGGGATCAAGCCGTTTATCGAAGTGATTGGCCATGTAAGCCATGGCTCCGTTGTGATTCCGGTTCAGCCAGTTTTCCAACCTGGGCGCTTCTGCTTCCAGAAAATCAGCACGGGAAATTCCGCAAAAATCGAAGCCATTTTCCTGTGCCTTCAATTTTATAAACTTGCTTCTTTCCTGCGCTATTAAGTCGGTTGTAGTCATACTGCAAAGTTACAAATACAAACTAAAAATGTCATCTTGTCAGTATTTTGCTTCTGGCAAAGTAATTTAGGGGTGTCAAATCAATACAAAAGTCATAAAAGTACCCATTACTATGCCGAACGACAAAGAGTACAACATAGATCAAGATATCACAAACGAAATGAACGAGGAGAATTCAGTCCCGGAAACGGAAAACTTCGCTAAGGAAGAGTCGGCCAATGCCGTACCTATGGACAATGCTGGTCAGGAGATCAGCGAAGATGCACAGCAAGTGCATGAAATTGATCCATTAGATGCTGCAAAACAAGAAGTTGCAGAATTAAAAGACAAATATTTAAGGTTATACGCCGATTTTGAAAATTTCCGCAGACGTACTTCCAAAGAAAAACTGGAACTTTTGTCTACTGCGGGAGCGGACGTTGTAAAAACAATCCTGCCGGTTGTGGATGATTTCGAACGCGCAAAAGTGTCATTTGATTCATCTACCGACATTGTGGCATTAAAAGAGGGAGTTGACCTGATTTATAACAAGTTGTTCAAAACCCTGGAAGCAAAAGGTTTGAAGCCAATGGAGGCAAAAGGAGAAACTTTTGACGCAGAAATTCATGAATCAATTGCACAGTTCCCCGCGGCATCGGACGATCTTAAAGGAAAGGTTATCGACGAGATTGAAAAAGGTTATTATCTGAATGACAAAGTGATACGCTACGCAAAAGTGATCGTTGGCGCTTAATATCAATCAAGACATGTATGATGTGTAATAACCAAAGGCATCCGACATTGATTCTGAAAAATCAGCTGGCACGCCGGAGGACAGATTTACATGATACATACGACATTAAAAAATGGCTAAGAAAAGAGATTATTACGAAATATTGGGTGTGGAGCGTGGTGCTGCTGCCGACGAGATAAAAAAGGCTTACCGAAAGCTGGCAATTAAATTTCACCCGGACAAAAATCCGGACGATCCAACTGCGGAAGACAAGTTTAAAGAAGCAGCAGAAGCTTACAGCATTCTGAGCGATGAGAACAAACGCGCCCGTTACGATCAGTTCGGACATGCTGGCGTAGGTGGTCCTTCCGGTGGAGGTGGCTACGGTGCAGGAGGAGGTTTCTCTATGGACGATATTTTCTCTCAGTTCGGAGACATATTTGGTGATAGCAGCCCGTTCGGTGATATTTTTGGCCGCGGTGGCGGCGGTGGAAATGGACGCCGGGTTCGTAAAGGCTCTGATCTTCGTATCAAACTGAAATTGAATCTGGAAGAAGTTGCCAACGGTGTTGAGAAAAAAATCAAGGTAAAACGCCATGTGAGCTGTAATACCTGCGGTGGAAACGGTGCCAAAAACGGAACTTCTCTTACCAACTGCGGAAGCTGTAATGGTACAGGTCAGGTTCGTAAAGTGGTGAGCACCATGCTTGGACAAATGGTATCGACCAGCACCTGCCCAACCTGTAACGGAGATGGCAAGATCATCAGCGAACGCTGTGATTCATGTGCGGGCGAAGGAAGGTTGTTACAAGATGACCTGATCACGCTGAACATTCCGGGTGGTGTGGCAGAAGGTATGCAACTATCTATGTCGGGTAAAGGAAATGTTCCTTCGCGTGGCGGTGTTGCAGGAGATCTGCTGATCGTGATTGAAGAAGAAGAAGATGCACAACTGAAACGCGACGGTAACAATGTTGTATTCGACATGCACCTTAGCTTTGTAGATGCAGCATTGGGAACCTCAACAGAAATACCAACGATCGACGGGAAAGCACGTATCAACGTTGAAGCGGGAACGCAGGCTGGTAAAATACTTCGTCTGAAAGGTAAAGGTATTAAGGACCTGAACGGATACGGAAAAGGTGACCAGCTGGTGCACATTAATGTATGGACGCCCCAGCAATTGTCATCCGACGAACGCGAAACATTGGAATCGCTTCGTCATTCTCCGAATTTTCAGCCGAAACCAGGCAAAAACGAAAAAGGTTTTTTTGATAAAATGAAAGACTTCTTTCATTGACACGGACAAAGTCCGTTTTATGTCTTTTGAGCTGTCACCTTATGTGGCAGCTCTTTTTTTGTCTCATCAACTGAAAAGGTAATATAACTTGCTTAGTGCTGCGGGATAAGATTCCTATCTTCGCGTACAAACTATGAACAAGGCGTTTTTATGAAAAAAATATTATTAATCCTGACCATGCTTTCTCCCGGGATTCTATTCTCTCAAACCAAGAAAAAAGTTACCGAACTCACATTCGCTACATACAACGTAAGTATGGAAGCCGAAAATTATGTTCCAAGAGGTACAAAAGGGAATTCCGAGCAGGTATTGATCAAAGAACTGGCTTCGGGCTCCAATGCACAGATCAAAAATATCGCTTCTATTATCCAAACTGTGAGGCCGGATGTGATCCTGCTTAATGAGTTTGATTACATCCAGGACCCTGAGCTTGGGGTAAAAGCCTTTGTAAAAAATTACCTGATGAGAAGTCAGAATGGAGCAAAAGCCATTGACTACCCGTATTATTTTTATTCCACTGTAAACACAGGCCAACCCTCACCTTTTGACCTGAACAATGATGGCAAAATGGATCGGTTCGGAAACGATGCCTGGGGATTCGGAAACTATCCGGGACAGTATGCAATGGTTGTCTTATCTAAATATCCTATTGATTCGAAGAACGTACGTACTTTCCAACACTTTAAATGGAAAGATATGCCAGGTGCGCATAAAATTACAAAAGCCGACGGCAGCGACTGGTATAGTCCGGAAGCATGGGCACAGTTTCCGTTGTCGTCCAAATCACACTGGGATGTTCCTGTTCAGGTTGGCGGCAAAACAATCCATGTATTGGCCAGCCACCCCACTCCTCCTACTTTCGACGGAGCCGAAGACAGAAATGGCAAAAGAAATTTCGACGAGATCCGTTTCTGGCGGGATTATATTTCAGGCGATACGGGAACCTACATTTATGATGATCAAGGCAAAAAAGGCGGCTTGAGTAACGATGTCCCTTTCGTAATAATGGGAGACCAAAATGCTTCACCAGATGAAGGAAACGCCATAACGGATGGAATCAGGTCGCTATTAGCTCATCCAAAAATCAACAGTGAAACCACACCGGAAAGCAAAGGCGGAGCACAACACAGTCCTGATAATGCATTTGCCAAAAATCACACCGCATTCTGGCGCATGAGAGCCGATTACGTTTTGCCATCGAAAATAGGTTTCAAAGTAAAAGACGGCGGCGTTTTTTGGCCAGCCAAAGGAGAACCAATGTCAGAGCTTGTAGAGAAAAGAGAATCCAGCTCGGATCACAGGTTGGTATGGGTGAAGGTTGGATTGGAGTGATAAACCGTGATTGTAGCTAAAAAGCTGGACGGTTTCGATGCTTGATTGCCCGCATCGGAACCGTCTTCTAAATTATTGAAAGTCAGCAAAATTCGGATTGAACCACGCCATTGGAATGTCTGCTTCGAATTCTCCCAAGTGATTTTTGATTCGCCCTTCCATTCTTCCTTCTTTTTTAAACCCTAACTTTTCATAAAGCGTTATAGCTTTTCGATTGCTCTCACGGGCAATCAACTCAATCCTATATATACCTTTTCTTTCTTTTTGAACATATGTAAGTAAAGATTCAAAGAGTTGTTTTCCCAAACCCATTCCCTGATAATCCGGATCAATAGCTATTGTGAGTTCGCTCAATACGTGACTGAATACTTTTGGATCCAATTTGTAACAATGTACCTCTGCCACCACCCTTTCATTTTCATCTCTGTCCAAGACCACAAACTGAACTCCATTTTGGTATGACTTACTTACAAAGTTCTTTACATATTCTTCCGTAATTTCTTCATTGTTCCGAGCCAGCCCACCTAAAACGGAACTCACTGATTTGTACAGCTCAAAAATTTGAATCCAATCCGTATAAATCGCCTTTCTGATCAAATATCTTGTTTCCTCCATTTCGTTTAGCTCAACTTTTATCTGGTTAATTTAAGTATTAGCTCTAAAAATACTAAATAGTAAGTTTTGTAGTAAAAAAGCACTTTTCATGATAAAATTATCTACTCCTGTCTAGTTACTGATAAGATAGAAAACCGGGCAGCTGTGAAATCTGAAAGTGATTTCACAGCTGCCCGGTTCAGTTACAATTCAACTATACGATTTCGAGTCTGATTTCTTCTCAGGACTTAAAAACTCTTATCAGCAACATCCCACCAAAGTCTGGTCGCTCCCGTATCGGCTCCGCCTAGTTTAGCGGCGGCAGCATTTGCAGCAGGACCATTGGTATTGTATTCCCGAATTGGTATTTGAATACGTCTTACCCCAGGTATGGTTGGGATTCTTCCCGCACTTAAATTCACTACCACCGGAAACAAAACAGGATATCCTGTTCTGCGGTATTCAGCCCATGCTTCTTCACCATCCGGGAAAAGAGCAATCCATTTCTGTGTAATGATTCTTTCCAGCTTTTTGTCATTAGTCGCAGCATCATCCCATTTTATTGTGATCGTGCTCAGATAGGGCGATGTAGCCGCAACGTCATTCTGACCAGCGGTAAGCGCCTTGGGATCGACATACGGTTTTGGCTTGCTGGTTGCATCATTTTTATATGCAGCTGCCTGAGCACTTGCACCGTGCATTTCCATCGAACGGTCAATTCCCGTTTCGTAGTTGGTTTTGGCAACACCTGCATTTGTCCATCCTCTTAACGCAGCTTCTGCTTTTAAAAACCAGGATTCCGCCGCTACCATAAGCTGCATTTTTTGAGGAAAACGAACAAGTTCAGAATAGCCATTGTACGTAGCTTTGTCTTTGATATCAATACCACTGCGAATTCCTTTGAACTGATTCAAAACAGCCGGATCTTTTGCAGGCACAAAATACTTACCAATACGAGGATCATTGTATCCACCCATAATGGACTCCATGGGGGCGCCCATACGGGTATCACTCCAGTCTGTCGGACTGGTGATGATGTTGAGCGGATGCGTAACACTTGTTGTAATGAAACAGTTTTGACTGTTGGCTTCCAAAAGCCCTCCATTCTGAGGATCCAAAGCTGCCTCACCCTGAGTTTTAGCAAGGGCCGGCGCTACTTTCACAATACGCAAAGCCAATCTAAGCCGAAGTGTATTGGCATATCTCAACCAATTGTCGTAATTATTGGCTGTATAGGCCAGATCAGCCTTTTTCATCTGTGGCGAAGTGGCAACCGTTTTAAGCTCCTTCAAACTGGTAATTGCCTTTTCCAAATCAGCAAAAAACAATGGATAAATATCCTTTTGCTCATCGTAAGAAATACTCCCATCTGCCTCCGATACATTGTACTTACTGTAAATGATCGGTCCTATTTTTTCACTAACCCGCGCCATTGCAGACACTTTAATAATGCGCGCCAGAGCATCCAAATCCTTGAAGTTGGTGTTACTTTTGGCCAACTCCATTACCTTATAAGTGGGATTCATCACGTTCACGTACCGATAAATCCAGACATTGGAGTTCCAGCCATCGACCAGCTCGTAAGTAAGGTTATTGGAATTGGATCGAAATGGAGCTTGCGCTGCCATGTAACCGCTGTAACAGTCACTTATCAGATTTTCCGTCAGTTGGTAAGTCCCAACGTCTTCCGGTATTACGGCTCTCTGCGCCTGTTGTAGAAATGCCGCTACCAACTCAAAGTCACTTCCCGCCTGCTCATCTGTTAGTCCAAGCGGATCAGTATTCAGGTCCTCAAAATTAGCAGTACAGCCAGGTATTAATGCCACCAGTACAAGGGCAGTGCATACGCATTTGGATATATATTTTAGCTTATTCATTTTAAATCTGGTTAATGTTTTTTCAGAACTATTTGAATGCGACTAGAAGGATAGTTTAAGATTTACTCCCATGCTGCGCGTTGTCGGCAGCCCAAAAATATCCAACCCCTGCCCTCCTACGCCTGTTGTAGTATTTAGCTCAGGATCATACGGTGCATCATTTCTGAAGAAAAACAGATTACGCCCAACCAAACCGATGCTGGCATTGCTAATCAACTTACTTTTGATAGGCAAATTGTAGTACAGAGAGATTTCGCGCATTCTGATGTTGGTAGCGTTGTAAACTTCCCCTTCAATGATTCCATCCCGGTTACCAACAGCTGCATAATACTTTTTCGCTGAGATTTTGGTAATGGCCTGCCCGTCTTCGTTCACGGCATCAATCACTACTCCTCCATTGTCACGTGCATCAGCACTGGCCTGGCTCACACCAAAAGAATTGAGATATCCTTCCGTAATGCTGATAACCTGTCCGCCAAACCTTCCGTCAATCGTAAAATTCAATGACAGGTTACCGTAAGTTATTGTGTTGTTCCAGCCAATGAGTGCCTTTGGATTACTGTTGCCTATGTAACCATCCGGACCAGAAAGAGGAATGCTATCCTTGGTGCTTACCATCATTTTGCCCGCTTCATCTCTCAGGAAAGTTTTACCCCAAAAATCTCCGAAAGATCCATTCAGTCTCAACACATTGAAGTTCCCTCCAATTGGATAGGTTTGAGCCAATTGAGGATGCAGTTTTAAAACCTTGTTACGGTTAGCAGTATAATTCAGACCGGTTTTCCAGCTAAATTTATCCGTATCGATAACATCATAACCAAGAGAAATTTCTATCCCTTTGTTTTCCACATCACCGGCATTAAGCAGCACTTTTGTATTAAGCATACCCAATGGACCATCAAAAGAGAAATACTGGTTTTTAGTATTGGTCTTATACAAAGCAACATCCAGGTTCAGCCGGTTATTGATAAATCGCGCTTCATAACCCAGCTCAAAACTACCGCTGATTTCTGGTTTCAATGGTACACCTTCAAACACGCCTGAATTGTTGATTTCAAGAAGACCGCTGCCAAATTTGGCCGATGGAATCTGAGTCACAAACTCGCTCACATCGTTACCTACCTGTGCATACGAGAACCGCAACTTGCTGTAATTATTCCATTCCGGTAATTTGAACATCTCACCAAGAACAGTGGTAATACCTGCGGAATAGTAGAAGTAACCCGACTTAGCACTTGGCGTATTGGCCAACGTAGATGCCCAGTCGTTTCTGGCAGTCAAATCCACATACAGGTATTTGTTGATGCCAAGATTCGCAGAAGCAAAAACAGATTGTATCTGACGTCTTACAAATGTTTCCTTCAAGGAATTTATCGGCGCATCTCTGTAAAGATTATTCAGGAGAAAGGCGTTAGCTGTTTTTAGCTTTCTGGCATCCAGCGCCCAGTTGGAACTCTTGATGTCGTTGATAGATCCCCCCAACGTAAAGTTTAGTTCCAGGTTTTCGTTGAGGTTCTTATTTCCTATCAAAAGTATATCTCCATACTTGGTAGTACCGCTTCCCTCTTCACGCTGATATCTTCCGTTGTCATTTAAAACCCCAGCAATCGTTTCTCCTGAAATAATTCCCTGTGTTCCTGCATACACTTTCCTCTCAAATTTGTTCCACTGCTGATTCAGCGTTCCTCTCACACTAAGACTCAACCAGTCGGTAAAGGTATATTTAAGATTAGCTGCTCCAATGATGTTGTTTCTTGTCTGATCTGTTGCATTTCTGTTCAACACCCAGTAAGGATTTTGCTGATGGTGCGTACCACCCTGCCCTTTGTCATAATTAATGTTATACCAATCCTGCAGATAAAGATTTCTTGTAGGCGACATGTATTCATATTGCTTGTACTTGTCAAAATCCAAACCACGGGGAAACATGTAAACGCCCGGAAGTACACCAAAGTAAAGACCAGAGCTCGGACGATTATGGATCTTCTGGGTTGAGTACATCAGGTTGCCATCAAATGATAGCGCATCGCCAAAAAATTTGGTTGAATTCCGAAAAGATAGGGTATGCTGATTAAACTTGTTGGTTGGCAAAATCCCCTTGTTTGTTGTATTGGCATAGGAAAAGTAATTCTGCACTTTGTCTGTTCCTCCGCTTAGCCCGATGCTGTTTATCAACGTCGAACCTGTGTTAAGAAATCCTTTTGTATTGTCCTGATAGTTTCCCTTAGCGCCCCAGCTCTCCTCAGAATAAGAGGTTCCTCCATCGGCACTCGGTGTTTGACCATAGCTGTATTGTAATTTCGGCATGTAAAAAGCCTTGTCGAATGTAGCGCTGCTCGAAAAATCAATACGCGTGCGACCAGAAGTTCCTTTTTTTGTAGTGATCATAATGGCACCATTTGCACCCTGACTTCCATACAAAGCCGAAGCCGAGGCTCCTTTCAGTACGTTAATGCTTGTTATATCGTCCGCATTAAGCGTACTCAAAATATCACCTCTATCGGTTCCGCCGCCAAATGATCCTTCTGATCCGCTACCGGCAGTGTTGGTAATCGGTAATCCGTCGACAACATATAAGGGCTGGTTACTTCTGTTGGATTTAAGTCCCCTTAGTGTAATATTAACAGATCCGCCAATCCCGGAAGAGCTTCTGTTAATTTGTAAACCCGATATTTTTCCGACAAGATTGTTCATCGGATTAGGGTCTTTTGCGCGGGTTAACTCAGCTCCTTTAATAGCCTGAGTGGAATACGTAAGACTTTCTGCTTTGCGTTCTATACCCAAAGCTGTTACCACTACCTCGTCGAGATTGCGTGAATCAGGAACGAGATCAATATCCACGTTAGTCATGGATGAATTAAACGACACTTCTTTGGAAGTATATCCTACCGAAGAAAAAATCAAAATGCCCGAAGCCGGTACGGAAAGACTAAACTTTCCTTCTCCATCGCTGTTGGTTCCACGTGTTGTTCCTTTGATCAGAATGTTGACACCGGGAAGACCTTCCGCTTTTTCATCGCTTACCTTACCCGTAAGTTGTCGATCCTGTGCTTGGGCTGGCACAACAGAAATGGTTCCTACAATGAAGGTAAGAAACCAAATAAATAAACACTTTTTCATCACAGTTAGGTTTTGGTTGAGTTATAATTCATTCATAATTAACTCGTAAATGACAATTTAATTTTTAAATAAATCAATAATGGAGCTATAATATTTTAAAAAATATAATTAAATCAAAATATAATTAAATAGCCAAATCCAGCACCAGTAACTAGTTGCACAAAACAAAAGCCCTATGCAGGACTAGTTCTGCATAGGGCTTTTCAGGAAATTTAACCGAAAACGGTTTAATACAACTAAATCATTCTACCTCCAAAATCGACCAACAAACTCACTCTATACGTTTGAGCTATGGGGCTGTTTTTTCTGACTGGAATTAGATATGACAAATCCACTCCATAATTTTTACAAAAGCGAACACCTGCGCCAGTTGTGAAATATTTCACATCTCCTTTGTATTTGTGTTCGCCGAAATAGCCGCCTCGCAAAGCAAGTTTATTTTTGTACCAGTACTCCGCTCCGCCCGACAAGATAACTTCCTGCATTTCTTCCTTGAATCCTCCGGGTGCATCTGAAAAAGATTTCCAAATGGCATCCCATGGCGATATTCCTGATGGATTTACACCATTAACAGGTGTGGGTGTAACTAATTTACTGGCATCGACAATGAGGTTAATTTTATGGTTACCGTTCCTCGTGAACGACAATCCACCACCTAGTTTGAATGTGGTCGGAAGAAACGCAAACGGCGCGGCTGCGGAGCTACTGTAATCAAACTTATCTCCAATATTAGCCAAAACAGCCCCCAGCGACCAGGTCAAGTTCCTACCCGTGGTTGTATTGTAATGTTCTTTTCTGTAATACGCACTGATATCCCCGGCTACAACGCCGACAGCTTTAAGATCCCTCGCATCTGCTGAAATAACATTTGGGGAAAACGATCGGATGTATTTCAAGGTTAACCCCATTGAAAAATTTTGTCCCAGCTTTCTGGAATAGGCCAGGCTGAACGCATTATCTGTTAAACGTCGTGCGCCAATACTAACCGGACTAGCGCTCATATCGTACAGAGAATCTGTCCCCCAATTAAAATGTGTAATTGATGCAGCTAACGCCTGCTTGTCACCCAGCTTCTTATACACACTCGCAGTGCCATGCCAAACATCATCCCTGATACTGCGAAGCCAGGAACCATAGGATACGGACGCGCCAAAATCACGATCCGAGAATGCGTTTTTGGAAGCATTCCAGTAGATAGAATTAGCATCGGGACTCAATGCAACGCCCGCATCGCCCAAACCAGCACTACGGGCATCCGGGGCAATACGTAGGAAAGATGATGAACCATACGGCGAAGGAGACATAACAGTTTGAGCCATCGTATTGCAAACACAAAACGCCGTTGTGGTGAATAACATTACTAATCTTGGAAGGAGTTTCATTGCAGGAGAATTTAGGGTGAAAAACAATTGTATATTGACAAGTATTCAACGCTCAGCTATTGTTTCATGACTTCCACTTTCTCCTGATTACCATTCTCCCGTCGTCAAAAATGTGAACGCCAGCTGATCATGCGTTAGTATACCGATTTATACTTTTATGTTACTTACAGATACTAATTCTTTCGCCGGCTATATTTTAAGAGATCCGCACAAAAAACGGAGACTGTATCGCTACAATCTCCGTCGTTATTAATTCAATCTACTTCGGCTTACTGACCTCCGTACATATTAAAAGCTGCAAGATGTTTCTGGAAAATAGCTTCGTATTTCTTCGCTGCTGCTTCCTGTTTGGCTTCGCGGCATTCCTGAACGATCGTCTGCATGATGTATAAATACAGGTTGCTGTCACGACGTTTGGTAGTACCGTTGTCTTTTGCCCATGTCAACACTTCGTCAGCACGGGTCGCCATTGTTTCGGCAATTTCAAGTGCTTTCTTAGTTTCTCCCAATTCAAACAATATCCCGATAAAATTTGCTGAGAAGTTATCGTATGGAATGCTCTTGTCAGGCATGGTAGACAATGATCTTTCTATTGCTTTTTTCGCCTCATCCTTACGTCCGTCAGACAGAAGTTGTCCTGCCAACCGAAGGAACGCAATACGCGCAGTGGCAACAGGAGATCCAAGATAGGTATTGTCGTAATACGTATTAGGGTTGTCCAGTTCTCTCCACTCCATTTTCGTCATCAGGTTTTTGTACATCACATCCGAATTCACATAACCATCCTGAGCACCCGGTACACGTACAGGCAATAGTCGGTATGCGTAGCCTTCAAGCTGCATGTATTCTTTCAAATTGAGATAACTTGAACCGCCCAATGTTGATGAGAAATAGATCGGTCGTTTCCATTCGTTGGTGGAAATGATATCCAGCATGATCAGATCCGATTTATAAAGATCTCCTTTACCAATTGTCCAGCTAATCGAATCACCAATAAATGGAGCAAGGTCAGCTTTCACGATATTCATTTTTCTAATCGCATCTGCATCCACAGGAAGGAACAGTACAGAAGATGGCAGGATTGAAGTCATGTCACCACTTGTAAGTGGAACCTGAATCGCTTTGTTCTCGGTCTTAACAAGTGAAAGATATTCTTTCAGGTTAATTCCTCCCTTTACACTTGGGATTTCATAAAACGGAACGATATCGTTTTTACCAAAAGCATAATTTCCTTTATCCAATGAAATCGGTAATGCCTCTGAAAGATATGTTTTACGCTTCATCTGATCGATATACCAATCGGTACCCAGTAAGCTCAGGTTACATACACGTACGTCGGTACGGAAACCTTCTACTTCCTGTACATACCACAATGGGAATGTATCATTATCACCACCGGTAAACAGGATCGCGTTTGGCGCACAGGAGTTCAGCAAGTTTTTAGCAAAATCAACTGAATGGTATCTGTGGTTTCTATTGTGATTATTCCAGCCTTTGGCACCCATCATAACAGGAACAACAAGACATAATGCCGTTGCAACACCAGCTCGCGTAGAAGCATTTTTGACAAACTTCCCGATACCGTCTGCAATCGCAATCACGCCAAAACCAATCCAGATACAGAAGATATAGAATGATCCGACATAAATATAGTCACGTTCACGGGGTTCTGTGGGAGGTGAGTTCAGGTATACCACCAGAGCAACTCCTGTTAGCACAAAGAGTAAACCGAGTATTAACAAATCCTTCTTTTGTCTTGCGTATGCCACAACAATTCCCAGCAAACCCAGAATAAATGGAAGCATGAAGTAGTTGTCATGCGCCTTGTTGTTAGCAATTGGAGAAGGATATTTTTTGCCTGCATCCCAAGGAAGCAGATTACCTGCTCCTTCCTCGTCACTTTCACGTCCTACAAAGTTCCAGAGGAAGTATCGCCAGTACATGTGTCCGATCTGATACGAGAACATAAACGACAAATTGTGTCCCATTGTCGGTTTCTGGCCTTCTGCCAATCCTGTCATTTGCTGGTAAAGCTGCGGGTGCCCTGCCTGCGTACTGTACATACGTGGCAACAACATGCTGCTTCCCGGCTCATATTCATATTCAGGACGGTAGTCATAAATTACATATTTGCCATCTTGCTTGCGGTACATAGGCGCGCCACGTTTCTGGCTTACCGGGCGGGTTACAAACGATGGCCCGTAAAGAAGTGGACGACTACCATACTGCTCTCTTTTCAGATAAGAAACAAAGCTTAGTACATCGTCAGGATTGTTTTCATTGATTGGCGGATTGTACTCTGCACGAACCAATACCATCAGATAACTGGCGTAACCAACCAATACAAATGCAAGAGAAAGCAAACCTGTATTAAGCAATACTTTGCTCTTCTGCTGCGAATAGCGAATACCCCAGATAAGCGCTCCAATGAATATGATGATGAAGAAAATTACCCCGGATTTGTAAGGCATACCCAGGCTATTCACGAAGAATATCTCAAACTTTCCTGCCACGCTCGGTAAACCAGGAATGATGGCTGAGTTGATGATTGCCAACACAATGAGTCCGCAACCGAAGGCTATGATACCTCCAAAAAGGTTTGGATTCTTGTATTTCTTGAAATAATATACCAATGCCAACGCAGGAATAGTTACCAGGTTAAGCAAATGGACACCGATAGAAATACCTACCAGATAGGCGATAAAGATCAGATAACGATTCTCAGCAGCAGGATCCTGAATGCGTTCCCATTTAAAAACAGCCCAGATTACGATTGCTGTAAAGAAAGACGACATCCCATAAACTTCCGCTTCAACAGCTGAAAACCAGAATGAATCGGACCAGGTATAAGCCAGCGCTCCAATGATACCAGAACCCATCAGTAGGATTACATCGCCAGGAGTAAGATCTTCATCGGCTTTACCGATTATTTTTCTTGCAAGCAAGGTGATGGTCCAGAAGAGGAAAAGGATTGTAAATGCCGAACTGAGCACAGAAACCATATTGACCCAGTATGCCACATTGGTAAGATCACCAAAAGCGAAAAGGGCGAAAATTCGTCCTACAAGGAGGAAAAACGGTGCTCCCGGAGGGTGAGGAACCTGCAACTTAAATGCACAGGCAATAAATTCGCCGCAATCCCAAAAGCTGGCCGTCCTTTCGACGGTGAGCGTGTATGTAATGAGTGCAATGGCGAAGACAATCCAACCCGTAAGGTTGTTGGCACGACTGAATCGGGTCATTTAATTAAATATAAAATGTAAAATTTGAATTGCATAAGAACACAAATGGATACGTAATCTGAAACGTATTTTCAATGGTCGGGTCAAAATTAGCAAAATAACCTCAACCGCAAGGTTTACGGGCTCTTAAAAAGTGTTAACTAGGTGAGAAGTTAAGGGAAGTTGGAGAAGTTAGGATCCATTCCGGTCTGAACGCTCTTTAGCGGGCCACGCTGGCCGGGCTGAACGGAGGAAGGGAGAAGTTATGGGAAGTTACAGGAGTTAAGGGAAGTTACCTTCGCAAGGATGAAGAGGTCCCGGTCTGAACGCTCTTTAGCAGGCTAAACTGTGGGGAAGCAGAAGATTTAGGGAAGTTACAGTAGTCTTGAACAGCCAGTCCATACTAAAGGTAGCTGACACAAAAAGGGAGTCAAGACATCACGACCAGCGCTTATCCTCAACTCCTTTCTAACTCCTTAACTTCTATTTTTATAACTTCTTTAACTCCTTATTTCTTAACTCCTTACTTATAAAATATCCACTTCGCTAATTCCTTGTACGTAACTTTTTTACCGTACATCAAAATACCAACACGGTAAATTCTGGCGGCGAACCAGATTGTGCCCATAAAACCAAGGACAAGCAACACCATCGACAGTGCCAACTCCCAGGCAGGTACACCAAATGGTATACGCACCATCATAATAATGGGTGATGTGAACGGGATAATCGACGTCCAGAATGCCAGACTACCGTCGGGATCACGAAGTACGAATTGCGCGAAAATAAATGAGAATATAATAGGCAATGTGATGGGCAGCATAAACTGCTGGGTATCGGCATCATTGTCTACCGCTGCTCCAACGGCGCCAAAAAGTGCGCTATACAACAAATATCCTCCCAAATAATAAAACAGGAAGCACGACACGATAAGTGGAATATTGAGACTGCTGATGGCACCCATTACTTCCGCGACAGGATTCTGAACATTTCCTCCCGGCACTGAGTTGTTCTGCACACCTTGCTGCATTTCGGTTACGGCTTTCGCTTCCTTGGACAGCTTGTCCCCCATCACCTTTGTTGCAACGGATGAAAGTGAAGCCGTCAGGAAAATCCAGAGTACAAACTGGGTTAATCCAACCAGAGCCACACCTATGATTTTACCCATCATCAACTGATAAGGTTTTACCGACGAAATAATAACCTCAACGATCCGGTTTGTTTTCTCTTCCGTAATGCCTCTCATAACCTGCGTGCCGTAAATGAATACCGACATATAGATCAGGAAAGCGCAAATACCGCCAATTACCGTAGCTGCGCCTGAACTGCTCGTTTTTTCACCTTCTTCGCTCAGGCTGATTGTTTCAGATTTTACATTGACGCGGGAATCTTCCAGTATCTTGTGTGTAATGCCTGCTTCCGAAAGTTTTATTTCTTCAATCTGTTTTTCAATCACATCCTCAATGCCGGATTTTAGCTCCATACTGACGTTCTTGGCAGCGTAAATCCGTACGCTTTTGGGTTCTTTAATTACATTTTTAGGAATGTATACCAGTGCGTTAGCTCCGCTTTTCTGAAAACCTTTTTTGGCAGAATCGATCGGAGACGACAAATAAGAGAATTTCAGCGACTCACTATCCTTGAATTTGTCTTTGAACATACTGCTTTCATCCACAACCTGAACCGTTTTTAGTTCAACAGAACCGATGGAGATCCATATCACCGCTGCGTAAAATGCAGCAAAGAGAAGCGGCCCCAGAATGGTCATGATCAGGAAAGATTTTTTCTTGACCCTTACCATATACTCTCTTCTAATAACCAGGAAAATATTACGCATTAGTAGGTTTGATTAATGTTTTGAATGTCGACATTTTATTGTTTGAGCTTGCAGGCTATTTCCCGTTCAGCCAGCCTAAAAAGGCTTGCAGACCGGATTCTCAGACCAGTTATCCTTCTGGCACCTCGTTTACAGCCCTCATAAAAATATCACTCATAGTAGGAATATTTTCTCCGAAGGAGCGGATCTCAACCTGATTCACTAAGTCACCCAGCAACTGATTGGGCGTGATTCCGGCTGGCAAGTGAATGCTTGTTCTTTTATATCCTTCATCCAGTTCTTTCGATGGTTCCAACGAATACAGATCTGTATTCACAACAAGCTGACCACGGTATTCAACAAAAAAAGTATTGGTTTTAAATTCTTCCTTAATCTGGCGTTTTGGTCCGTCCAATACTTTTTTCGCTTTGTGAATCAATGCTATGTTATCGCAAAGTTCTTCCACAGTTTCCATCCGGTGGGTTGAGAAAATAATGGTACTTCCTTTCTGTTTAAGTTCCAGAATCTCGTCACGAATAAGGTTCGCGTTGATCGGGTCAAATCCTGAAAACGGCTCATCCAGAATAATCAGATCCGGCTCATGCATTACCGTTGAAACGAATTGCACCTTTTGCTGCATCCCTTTGGAAAGATCGGAAACAGTTTTGTCCCACCAGGTTTTAATGTCAAATTTCACAAACCAGATTTTCAGCTTTTCCATCGCTTCTTTCTGTGAAAGTCCTTTCAGTTGCGCAAGGTAAAGGAGCTGTTCGCCCACTTTCATTTTTTTGTAAAGACCGCGTTCCTCAGGCAAATAGCCGATTCTGGAAATGTGCTTTTGGTTCAGAGGCTGCCCATCGAACAGGATTTGGCCTGAATCCGGACCGGTGATCTGGTTGATGATGCGGATCAGAGAAGTTTTTCCCGCACCATTAGGTCCGAGTAGACCGAAAATACAACCTTTCGGAATATTGATACTGACGTCATCCAGCGCTTTGTGATTGGCGTATTCCTTGGAAACATGTTGCACTTCAATAATATTCATATCACTAACTTAAAGAGAACTGATGATGGTAAAATATAGGTTCGATCTTTCAAAATTGGGAGTGTACGGCAATTAGCCTAACTCAAAGATGCGAAGGATCTCATGTTTCGCCAAAATAAGTGGTACAAAAGCGGTTTGTGGCGGATTAATGGTATAAAACAAAAAGCGAGCGGACAATCCACTCGCTTTCACATAATGCCATTTTTTTATGAAAAATCAGGCAACAAACTTATCTCTTACCTGAAACAAAATCCAGAAACCAATGAAGGCGCCGATAAGTGCTCCCAAGATATTGAGCTGCAAAATACTTCCGACCAGATTCAAAAGAGTTGCATAATAAATCAGGTTCCAACCTGCTCTTTTACGAGCGCGTAACGGTGTAAATGCCATCAGGTAAAGTACCATTGTAAGCGCAGCAAAGGCGATGCCAATGTAAAAATTAAAACCTCCGCCATATGCGGCAACGCCAACTCCTATTGCCGCCGTACCAATGCCGAAAGCTGTTAATAGTCCAAAAAGACCGATAATAGCGAGTACAAGCATCACATACGGACCATATTGGGCAATAGGCTCCTTCACGTTCTCAGGAAAGGCAGGCAGTTTTTCAAGGAAGATAGGTTCGAGTTCTTTTTCAAGTAATAATTTAGGTTCCATAGAAGCGGTTGATTGATTTGGCAATTTACAAACAGCCTAAATATAAACACTTTACTATCAATTAGTATCAAGCCAACACTTCTTAATTATTCATCGGAAACTAATCTTCCGGATATGGCACGTAAATAAAACCTGAAAAGTCTCCAAGCAGCGTAAACAGGCAGCAGTACTCGTCGGCATTTTTATAGTTTTCTATAAATGCCTCTGCCGATTCCGCTCCGATCAGTTTCCGATCGACAAATTCCTGCATAAAGGAAGCGCGGTAGCTGTAACGGTTGGTCAGCTCGCCCGCACCAATCAATAATGCGCCCAGCTCCACTTCGGTATAAGCCAGTATAAAAATAGGATAATCAGAAAAACCGCGTTTCCGAATCTGATAAGATGCTTCTTTTAACTGATCCGAAATCTTGACAAAATCTTCCGAAACCAGCCCCATCATCTGTCTGTTCAACTCCGGAGAGTTGGCATCATCCATCAGGGAATTTTCATTGCTATTGTTAATCATTTTTTGGCTTTCGGCTTTCAGCTATCAGCTGTGAGCCCGTTTGTTTTAAAAATTCCTGTAATCCGCTGTCTGCTAGCGTTAGCAAAACCTTATTTTTGGCAATACGCAAGCTAACAGCTCACAGCCATCTACATTCTAGCTGCAAGCAAAAGTGTCAGATCTTTATAACGCATATTAAAACTTCTGGCGATGTGCGAGTTGGTCAGCGTTCCTTTGTGGCAGTACACCCCTTTCATAAACCAACGATTGGCATAAATCATTTCCTCAATACCACCAATTGTTCCCGTTTGCAGTAAAAATGGAAGGAAAACATTACTCAAAGCCGTGCTCGCTGTATGTGCTACGCGGGATGGAATATTGGGCACACAGTAATGAATCACATCATTGTATTTGAATATCGGATCTTTGTGAGTGGTCATTTTAGACGTTTCAAAAGAACCACCCTGGTCGATGCTCACATCGATAATCACAGAACCGGGTTTCATTTGAGATACCATTTCTTTGGTAACCACCAACGGACTGATCCCATTTTCGGCTCTCATGGTTCCAATCACCACATCTGCCCTACTTATTGCCTCTCCCAGCGTATCGGAATCAATAATGGAAGTGTAAAGATTTTGCCCGATCGCGTATTTTAAGCGTTGCAGCCGGTATATGTGTTTGTCAAAAACTTTGATATCGGCTCCCACACTAATGGCAGCACGGGTTGCGTATTCGGCAACTGTTCCGGCTCCCAGAATAACGATCTTGGTTGGCGGCACGCCTGTAATACCTCCCAGAATAATGCCACGACCTCCATTTGGCGTAGACAGGTACTCGGCGGCGATGAGTAAAACCGTACTTCCTGCAATTTCGCCCATGGCACGGATAATAGGTTTCCCTCCTACCTTATCTTCAATAAGCTCATAACCAATTCCTGTTATTTTTGCCTGATTGAGTTTTTCAAAATAACTTTTTTCGAGTGCGGGTAAATTAAGAACAGATATGAGTGTTGTTCCCGGCCTGATGTATCCAAACTCTTCGTCTACAAGCGGTTCCACTTTCAATATCAGATTGGCCTTATACACTTCCTCCGGACTGTGTACAATGCGCGCACCCGCTTCGCTATATTCATGATCCGACAAATTGGCTCCTTTCCCGGCATCCTTTTCAACCCAAACTTCATGCCCGTTACGAACCAGAATACCCACCGCATCCGGCGTGAGCGCAATCCGGTTTTCCTGTAATGACACCTCTCTTGGCAAACCAATCAACAATGAATTCTGATCCTTTTTAACTGCCAGTAATGATTCCTGGGGATAGAGTTCAGATTGTTTTGCGAGCTCTTTGAAACCGGTGATCTGAGGTTGCGCCATTTGTTATTGATGAATATTCAATTATGTTGTTTGAAATAATAATGATCGGATAAGTCAGAGTTTCCCTATTTCCTCTGCTTCCAATACTCTTACCCCGTTTTCCTGCAAACTGAGATTAATCAGCAAATAATGCTCGGGCCATAAGCCTTCTATTTTGGAAGGCCACTCTACAAAACAAAAATCGCCGGAATCAAAATACTCTTCCACGCCGATATCCAATGCTTCCACTTCATTCTTAATCCTGTAAAAATCGAAATGATAGATAACCTTTTTGTCGGCACTGATGTATTCATTCACCAACGAAAATGTAGGGCTGTGAACCGAAGATGTTACTCCGAGAGTCTTGCACAAACTCCTGATCAACGTGGTTTTCCCCGCACCCATGTGACCCTGAAAAAGCCAGATTGGTATGTGTTTTCCAAATTCAAGAATCCTCGCGGATACCGATTCTAACTCGGTTAGTTCTCTAAAACGTAGGACGGTGGTTGCTGCACTCATGATACAAAAATACCATATTTTAGAAACAGTAAATGCATTGAGGCCTTCACAATTATTGAAGGCTCGATTATTCGCCGGCAGCTCATGGCGAAAGTCTAATTTCAAATGGCGTTCAGAAATTAAAAAATTAGTTCTGAATTGACGGTTAACTACTAGTAAGTTCTCATTATAAAACTACGTGCGAATGGGCTTATCCTTTCTTGTAAAATGATTGTTTGCATTGCCGGAACGCCGCTTTACGACCGCTCCGGCAATATCAGTATACAAGCGACCTCACACTTTCCACTCCTTCTTCATGTCGCGTCCCAGCAACTTGTCTGCCTCTTTATCTTTGACAAAAGTTTCCTTTGCAGGATCCCATTTGAGCGACCGCTGCAACTGATAGGCTATATTTCCAATGTTACAAACGGATGCAGTACGATGACCTGTTTCTACATCGCAGATCGGCGGTTTTCTGGTTTTAATGGCATTCAGAAAGTCGGCGTAATGATTGTCGCTGGCATATACATTTGAAGATCCATCCTTAAAAACTTTATCTTTCAGAGACTCGGGCGTCGTTTTAAGCTCTCCACGTGCAACCCACACTTCCCCATTCGTACCCACAAAATGACAATGCTGCTTGCTGCCTTCCATAGGCCGGTGAACGACCTCAATCCCGTTCGCGTATTTATAAACCAAACCCTTTCCCGGCTCTGAATATACCAGCTCCACAGGTCCGCTGCTATCCATGTCCAATCCCCATTGCGCAATGTCAAACATATGAGCGCCCCAGTCTGTCATACCGCCCCCGCCAAATTCTCGGTAATTTCTCCACTTCGGCCAAAAGGTAGCATTCATTGCCGGCGCAAGTTCGTTGTTGTATGGCCGCCCGCTGTTAGGTCCCATCCACAGATCCCATTTAAGTCCGTCTGGCAGCGTTTCCTCCTGTAAATCCCATTCCTTTGGAGGACCACCCACATTTACATAAACCGTTTTCACCTCACCAATCGCCCCGCTTCTTACCAGCTCCACGGCCTGCCGGAACTCCTTCGCAGACCGTTGCATACTTCCCGTCTGAAAGACGCGGTTGTGCTTTCTGGTTGCATTCACCATCGCTCTACCTTCTTTCACAGTCAGTGAAAGCGGTTTTTCGCAGTATATATCCTTCCCCGCCTCCGCCGCACGCACCGCCATAGCCGCGTGCCAATGATCCGGCGAAGCAATGACGACTGCATCTATATCTTTACTATTCAGCAACTCACGAAAATCTTCAATACCAACAGCAGATTTATAGCTTCCTTTTTCAGCTTTATCGGCGTACCATTTGTTTGTTGCATTTACGAAAGTTTCCTGTTTGATCCGATAGACGTCCGAAGCAGCAACGATTTGTGCTTCCTTCGTATCCAGAAAACGGTTTCGCAAACCACCGCTTTGACGCCCGCATCCTATAAATCCCAAACTGATTTTATCACTGGGAGCCAGATATCCGGGCCCTCCCAGCACATGTCGGGGTACAATAAAAAACGAAGAAATGACGGCACCTGCTTTCAGAAAATCCCGCCTTTTTATTTTTACCAAAGATTCCATAGGGTTGATTAAGAGTTCATATTCTGATGATTATAAAGAACCGGCATCTCAATTCTACTTTCAGTTCCAGCTTTTGATTTTACATATTCCAAGTAAATCAGCGGAAACATTTCTCTTTATATAAAACCTCATATTCTGATTTTCAAAATCCGTAATTCAATTAATCAGGTTATTGAGCGGTATAACTCGTCATTAAATAAAAATATAAACAGTCAGCAATATGCCTGAACCAATTTCCCGGCGCGATTTCCTGCGTCATACAGCAGTTACCGGAAGCATACTTCCTTTTGTTTCTGCCGGTTCTTTTGCCCAAACGGCAGGTTCGGATATGAAATTTCCTAAAATCCATATTTTCTCCAAACATCTGCATTTCCTTAATTATCAGGATATGTCGGAGGTTGCTAAAGAGTTGGGTTTTGATGGTATCGACCTGACGATTCGCCCACAGGGACATGTGTTGCCGGAGAAAGTAGAAAACGATTTACCATTGGCAGTGGAAGCAATGAAAAAGGTAGGCTTTTCGCCGTCGCTTTTTTGCACAGCTGTGGAAGACGCGACCAATTCTGTAGATAAAAAACTGCTTGAAACGGCTGCCAAACTGGGTTTTCAGTATTACCGCATGAACTGGTACCGATACAACGACCCCAAATCCATTCCAAAGGCACTGGATGAATTCACTAACAAAATGGCAGGACTGAGTCAGCTGAATAAAAAACTGGGACTAACCGGATGTTACCAAAACCATGCAGGGAAGATGGTGGGAGCTTCCATGTTTGAAATATGGCAAATACTTCAAAAAGCTGATTTGAAGCATATGGGAACACAATATGACATTCGCCATGCGACGGTGGAAGGAGGGCTCTCCTGGCAGACCGGGCTTAACCTGATACAGCCACACATTAAAACCATTGTGCTAAAAGACACCACCTGGGAAAACAAAAATGGCAAATGTACGCTACACAATGTACCGCTTGGCCAGGGGATGGTCGACTTCGACACCTACTTCAAATTCATAAAACAAAACAATATTCAGGTACCGGTTTGCCTGCATCTCGAATATCCTCTTGGCGGAGCAGACCAAGGCGCTAAAACTTTGACAATTGACAAAAAAGTTGTTTTCGACGCTATGAAGCGAGATTTGGCAAAAGCAAAAGAACTCTGGGAAAAAGCCTGATGATGTTGTCCTGAAAATAACCTCAGGACATATTATCGCGTTCAAAACAGCCTTTTGATATACCTTTATAAGATTTCAAAATAATTGTTCATCATTTTTATTATCACATGTCATCAAAAATTCTCAATGTCGGTTTAATAGGATTCGGACTTTCCGGAAGATATTTTCATTCTCCGTTTCTCTCTACAAATCCAAACTTCAAGCTTAAAACCGTTGTAGAAAGAAGTAAAAATGAAGCTCAGGAATTTGATCCTACAATCGAAAATGCCCGGTCGGTGGATGAGCTTTTGAGTGATCCTGCTATTGACCTTGTATTTATATGTACGCCTAATGATACCCATTTTTCCTACGCCATGGATGCTTTGGAAAATGGCAAACATGTGGTGATAGAGAAACCTTTTTCCGCAACAGAAGCAGAAGCAAAGCAGCTCGTTGCACTCGCCAAAGAAAAAGGTCTGATATTGACCGCATACCAGAACCGACGCTGGGATTCTGACTTTCTGACCATTCAAAAACTGATTACCGAAGACAAACTTGGCGATATTGTTGAATATGAATGCCGCTACGATCGTTTCAGACCCGTGGTTCCGACAGAATCATGGAAAGAAAAAAGCGTTCCGGTAGGTGGAAACCTGTACAACCTAGGGCCGCATTTGATCGATCAGGCACTTGTTCTTTTTGGTGAACCGGAAACCGTTACTGCTGAAATACGCTCAGTGAGACCAAATAGTGAAATAGATGATTATTTTGATGTAAGACTGGGATACGCAGACAAGCTGGTTATTGTAAAATCCAGCCTGATGGTTTACGAAAATTTCCTTCGGTATAATCTACACGGTACAAAAGGCTCGTTCATAAAAGGCGGACTGGATCCTCAGGAAGAAACTTTGCGCAAGAACGTATTGCCAACCACTCAGCCTTGGGGGCGTGAACCGGAAGATCGTTGGGGCAAATTGTACAGCGAGGATTTCAGTGGAATCATAGAAAGTGAAGCAGGTGATTATGCGCCATTTTACCAAAATGTATACGACGCAATTACAAACGGAGCTGAACTTGCCGTGAAACCGGAGGAAATCCTGAGAACGTGTCGTGTTATTGATCTTGCTTTCGAAAGTAGTAGTAAAAAAGCGGTAATGACTTATTGAAAATAAAATACTTATGGTTCCATATGATTTGTAGGGTGTAACTTAAAGTCTGTAAATCAAGCGACTTTCCGGCTCGAACGGGTATTTTACTTTTTTGTCTTAACACAAAAAAGTAACAAAAAAAGTCAAGGCTGTACGCAGATCTTAACGGGAATTGAATCATCCAGAGCCCAAACAAAAAAAACTCCTCCTGGCGTCGTCAAACAGTTTTTTGTTTTTATGGGCTCTGAACAATCCAATTCCCTAATCTGCATAAGGCCGGTCTTGAAAAAAAATAGACTTAAAATTTCTTCACCGACCATATTTCATATAGAGTCAAAATCATATCCTGAAAGCGATAGACTTGGGAGCACAATTCCCGTCTATCGCTTTTTCCGTATATAGTTTTCCGTGACATGTATAAATTCCTGACCGAATAGTATAATTATTCTAATTTCGGGAACAAATTGGGACTTGTTGCACCTATTAAATGAATCCTGTTTATCTAAATACACCGCTCCTGCCATTTAAGAAGCCCTTTTTTAGAGATCAGTCTACATATTCATTTATTAAATTACCATTCTGGCGGCACTGATTCCGCTCATGATTACAAAGCTTCATCAACATGAAAATTAAAGCACTATTGCTTGGTATCCTCATGGCTATCCAGGTTACCAGCGGTTTCTCTCAAATTATTAGTACCAATCCTGCACACAATAACAAAGGCAAAATATTTGTATCCTGGGGATGGAACCGGGCTGCTTACACCAAATCCGACATCAGTTTTAAGGGTGAGGAATACAACTTTAAATTAAAAAGTGTAATAGCAAAAGACCGCCAGACACCGTTCACGATGCGGTATTTTAATCCTACGAAAATGACAATTCCGCAGTACAATTTCAGAATAGGATATTTCTTCAATCCCAAATACAGTATTTCATTTGGTTTTGATCACATGAAGTATGTTATGCAGCAGGATCAGACGGTCAAAATAAGCGGAACCATAGCGGGTAATAATGCGATTCACGATGGTGTTTATGACAACGATCCGATACAGCTCACCAACGATTTCCTGCAACTGGAACATACCAATGGTCTCAATTACCTCAATCTTGAAATACGAAGAATGGATAACATTCTGGATCAAAGAGTACTGAGGATTAAAAATATTGACGTCAACTTTGTGGAAGGAATTGGCGCGGGGCTCATGTATCCCAAGTCGGATGTAAAACTGATGAATTACGATAGGAACGACCAGTGGCATGTAGCCGGTTACGGCGTAAACCTGATTGCTGGCTTGAATTTTACATTCTTCAAGCACTTTTTTATACAGGGTGAAGTAAAAGGCGGCTACATAAACATGCCCGATATCCTGACCACCAATTTTGAAGGCGACCGTGCCTCACAGCATTTCTTTTTTGCACAGGCAAATGCAAATGCGGGTGTAATCTTTAAATTTTAAGTAAAAAAATCCACCACAAAAGACATTTACTAAAAGTAAACAGTGTGCTTTTTTGTGGTGGATTTGTGCGTTCAGCGAAATCGCTCCTTCAAACCGTCGACCAAAAACATGAGGTCATTCAGACGGATTTCGTACATCGTATTGAGCATAATCCCCAGTTTTCCCTGAGGCAAACCTTCCCGCTCAAACCATTCCAGATACGAAACCGGTAGGTCGATAATCAGTTGGCCTTTGTGTTTTCCAAAAGGCATTCGGTAGGTGATCAACTCTTTTAATATTTCGGAATTAACCGGTGGTATATTGTTCATTCAATGTTTGATTTCAAAATATTTACAAAGGTAGTCAGACCCGTGTTACTCCCCTGCTCTTAGCTTCACAATGAGCTCCGTTTTCAGATCAAACAATTGTTTTTCCAGACCGACAGGATAAGTGTGGGGATTTACAAATCGCTTGGTACCTTTATGAAAATGAGACAATTGCTCCTGAACACGATCTCTCGTTTCGTGAATCGAAGGAAGGGTATAAATCAACTGTCCGTCAGCAAAAACCGGTACCAGCAAATCCTCATAGGATGCTGTGTCCGAAAAGGATCGGTTTCTGGTAAAATCATACGGATCCACCATCGTCGACTTTCCAACCAGCGGCGTTTCAATGTTAAAAATCATATCGGAGATATATCCCTTACCATCTTTGTAACGGCGCACCTGCTGTATACCCGGCGTGGAAACCTTAATAGCTTGCTCCGAAAGCTTCAATTTATAGTCCCATTCATCAGCTTCATTTTTGATTGCCGCCAGTTTAAAAACGCCACCCAATGCAGGCTGATCAAATGCAGTAACCAGTTTGGTGCCAATTCCCCAGATATTGATGCGCGCTCCCTGGATTTTTAAACTATCCATGATGTATTCATCCAGGTCGTTACTGGCTACGATACCTGTTTTTTCAAAACCAGCTTCATCCAGAAGTTTGCGTGCTTCAATACTCAGGTAAGCCAAATCGCCCGAATCCAGACGAATTGCCCCAAGATCATATCCACGCTCCCGCAGCTGATTCCCGACTACAATGGCATGTTCTACACCTTCCAATGAATCATAGGTGTCGACCAGTAGCGTCACATTATTGGGCATATATCTGGCGTAGGTTTCGAAGGCTTCCAGCTCGCTGTCAAACGACATCACCCAGCTGTGGGCATGGGTTCCTTTCACCGGAATACCGTACAGTTTTCCCGCCAGCACATTTGAAGTCGCATCGCAACCTCCTATGTAAGCAGCGCGGCTGGCGGTCATTCCACCATCGGGGCCCTGCGCACGTCTTAAACCAAACTCCAGTAATGTGTCTTCCTTGGCTACCAAACGCATGCGGGCCGCTTTTGTAGCAATAAGTGACTGGAAATTGATCAGGGTCAGAAGCGGAGTTTCGAGCAACTGACACTGTAAAATCGGTCCCTGAATCCTGAGAAGTGGCTCGTTGGGGAATACAACAGTACCTTCGGGTACCGCGTCTACACTGCATTTCAATTCCATTTTCCGGAGGTAATCCAGGAACTCAGGCTCAAACAATTTTTCGCCGTCATTGCCTGTGAGCGAAGCTATGTATTCGAGATCATCCTCGTCGAAACGATATTCATTCAGATAGTCAATCACACTGCTCAAACCGCAGGCAATAGTGAAACCTCCCTCAAAAGGATGTTTTCGAAAATAAAGATTAAATACGGCTTCCTGTTCTGCTTTGCCCGATTTCCAGTAACCATAAGCCATTGTAAGCTGGTAAAGGTCGGTCAGTAAACCAAGAGAAGTATCGTAAAGCCGGTTGATCATGTGTTATGAATTAGAATAAACAAAGTGCCTATTTACTAAAAATTCCCGGCTATTTCGAATCACGAAGGTGTAGATTTCGATAACTTGCCCACTCCAATTTACAATTGGCAGTCATTCGTTAGGTTGTATAGCTTTTGATTCACGATGCATTTTGCCGGGGTGTGGCGTTACAAACGCTCAACAAGCGACAATCCGATTTCAAATCGGGGTGAGCAGAGTTAATCGGTGATTGAAAACCTCCACAAAAAGAAATTCTTAAATGCACATTTTTCAGAATAAGATTGAGAAGTACGGTTCAGAGCTCGCAAAGCTGGGCAGCGTTTTGTCCAAACTTTCTTTGATACGATTGATCGTTTTTATCCTCTCTTTTGGCCTAGTCGTTTTCCTCGCCAATAAGAGATTCGTGGTTCCGGTTTTGCTACTCATTCCACTATTTTTGCTAGGCTTCACATGGCTTATCAAATATTTTCAAAAGCTTTCTTTTCAGAAAAAACACATTGAATTTTTAAAGCAAATCAATGAGAATGAACTGCTGCGACAGCAAAATAAATTCTCCGGCTTTCCAACCGGCGAGAGATTCATCGATCGAAATCATGACTACGCCTCTGATTTTGACATATTCGGATCGCATTCTCTTTTTCAGTTGATTAACCGAAGTACCACGGAATCGGCTGACCAGCTTCTTGCAAGATGGCTGTCGGAACCTGCGCCTGAAACTGTGATTCTTGAAAGGCAAAAAGCCATAAAAGAACTGTCAGCGAAACTGGATTGGAGACAGAATTTTCAAGCATCCGGAATGCACCATCAGAATGCAAAGAGTGATTACAACAAACTTTTAGCCTGGATTGAAAAACCTGTGGATCTGCTTCCAAGGCAATCCAAATATCTGATCATTTCCATTATCCTGTCGGCGATTTCCACGGCTAGTCTTATTTATTATGGAAAGCATCTTGTGGAAGTTTTGCGTTTTAATCAGAATTATTCTTTTTGGTCAATGCTGCCACTGGCTGTCAGTTTAATTGTCAATTCCCGGTTTCTTAAAACAGTAAGATCCATTGCAGAAGAAACCGTACGGGATACCCAGCACAATGTGAAAATTTTGGCAGGATATTACTCGCTGATAGCAAAAATTGAATCCGAACCATTTGAATCAGAAATACTTAAAACACTACAATCTGTATTCCGTAATGGCAGTTACTCAGCGTCGGGTGAGATCAATGTTCTGAAAAGAATTTTGGAGATATTTCAGAACCGTGGCACAAAAGGTAATTTCAAGCATCAATTTTACCCCATTTTTAACAATTTCTGGCTATTCGATATCCATCTGATCATCCTGACGGAAAAATGGAAAAACAAGAATAGTCAATATCTCAAATCCTGGGTTTCGGCAATCAGTGAAGTGGAAGAATTGAGCAGTTTGGCCGGATTCTCCTATGCAAATTCTACGTTCACTTTTCCTGAAATTGTAGATGAACCTTATGTGATTGATTTTCGCGAACTCGGGCATCCGTTGATCAGTACGCAAAGGAGAGTGTCCAATGATTTTAATTTAACCGGAAGAGGTGAGATAGCGATGATCACAGGTTCCAACATGGCCGGAAAAAGTACCTTTCTCAGAACCGTAGGCGTGAACCTGGTGCTTGCTTTAATGGGCGCGCCATGTTGTGCGGCTCATGGACGGGTATCACATATGAAGATATTTACGAGCATGCGGACGCAGGACAATCTGGAAGAAGGAATTTCTTCTTTTTATGCAGAATTAAAGAGAATAGAACAACTTTTAAAACTGATCGAAAGCGGCGAACAGATTTTCTTTTTGCTGGACGAAATGTTCAAAGGAACCAATTCACAGGACCGTTACCGGGGTGGCGCCTCGCTTATCAAACAATTGAATGAACTGAATGCATTCGGGATTATTTCAACGCATGATCTGGAACTTGCGAATTTGACTGTGGACACTGGCTCTGTCGCCAATTTTAGTTTCAATAGTATTATTCAGGAAGGTGAAATTATCTTTAATTATAAACTGACCGAAGGGATCTGTACTGACTTTAATGCAAGTGAACTGATGAAGAAAAGTGGAATCAAAATTATTTGAAAAAGGATGCTTAAACGGAGTAAAACAATTTTGCAATAAAATACCAGTAAGAAGGTGTGTCTTTCCAGGATACTCACTTTTGCTTACGCGACATAACGATATTACTCTTTGTCCGATATCCAATAAATGGAACCTTAGCCGCCTCCGTTTGTGTCCCCACAAACGGAATCCGATTGGTTTGCCGGAATCATAGTTGTTAGAATTTAGGTTCGTTGCTAAGGACGAATTGATTGTGAGGACACAAACAATGGCTTAATGCCAGAAATGGGCTTTGTTAGCCGGATCGCCTCCGTTTGTGTCCTCACAAACGTTAATCCGATTATTTATATGTTTTTGGTATTTTTGCGACGTAATTTTAGGCCATGTATTCGTCACTATTAATTTGTCACACAATTTTTCGCTGGCTTGTCTTGGTCAGTTTACTGTATGCCATTTTCAGAGCTTACAAAGGATATACTTCCAAATCCCCTTTTACCAAAACCGACAATGCTGTAAGATATTGGACTACAACAATTGCACACATTCAGTTAACGATCGGTATGGTTATCTACTTCCAAAGCCCTCTTATCAAATATTTTTGGGGCAATTTTAAGGAAGCGCTCAGCGACGTAAATGTCTCCTTTTTCGGCCTCGTTCACATCACATTGATGTTTACCGCCATTATGATAATCACAATTGGATCCGCTTTGTCAAAAAGAAAAGTTGCCGATCCTGAGAAGTTCGGAACCATGTTGGTTTGGTTTACCATTGCGCTGATCATCATTTTCATTGCCATTCCCTGGCCATTTTCCCCGTTGGCCGCGCGACCTTATATCAGATAACTAATTCACACTTTCAAGAGCCGGAAACTGCTGGGAAGGTTTTCAAGAAATTTCATATTATCAGGCTTCTGACAAATTGCAACGATCTTATCGGGCTCGAATTCCGGCCTGCAAGGTCATTACCTTTTTAAGTTTGCCTTCATACCCATTGGGCAACGTCCGAGAATTTTTATCCCGCTGGCAATCGGAAAACAGTTCACCAAACCGGTTACTACACACCTTATGCTTACCGAATGAAGGTCAACTCTGGGAGTAATCATTTTTTATTCTAACGGATAAATCTCAAGGACAAACTTTACCGTATATAAAGTCAATTTTATATTGTTACTGTCTAAAATTGAATACGCGTATGACTGAAAACATAGAAGAGAGAATCAGAACGGTGGCATCCAATATCAGGAAAATAAGGGAGTTCAGAGACTACACACAGGAATATCTGGCAATGAAACTTGGGATTTCTCAGAATGCTTACAGTAAAATAGAGCTCGCTTACACCCGCATCACCGTAGAGCGTTTGATACAGATATCGCACATACTCGAGGTAGACGCTATTGACCTGCTCACCAGCACCAGTGAAGATCTGGTACGCCTCCATACAAGCCAGGTTAAGAACTAAGATTTTCGTAATCCTCCCTTTCGGTTTATGGGGCACACGACACGTTTCCGGCGTCTGTCCTTCCCTCCTCTGACGCAAACAAGCCGGTGTTTTGAAAAACGTAAAAGGGCGAAAACCAACCCGGTGATTTCCGCCCTTTTACATATCAATCAAATCAGACTATCGCTTATCCCACCAAACCTTGGAAATATAAGTATCTCCATTAGAAAGCCTTGCAGCAGCAGCCTTATAGTTGTCTTCATTTAACAATGCCTCTCTCGACGAATAAATGGTACGACGAGGAATAGTCCCGTTGGTTGAACCGGCAAACGGTCCTGCTTTCAAAGTCGGATATCCCATTCTTCTCCATTCAATAAATGCTTCATAAGAACGGCCAAAAAGCTGAATCCATTTTTGTGTACCGATTTTCTCAAGCTTTTGCTCTTTGGTCAATCCGGTGAAAGACAACTGATCTGCAAAGTTGGCAGGAACCGTGGTTACATTGTAGGGATCTTGGGCAAGAGCAGCCTGAACACCAGCCTTGTAAAATCCTTCGGCCTGATCCGCTGTTGCACCCCAACCCTCCAAAGCTGCCTCAGCTTTATAAAACGAAACATCGGAGAACGACATCACGATGCACGGAATTGCAGGACTGTAAGCACGGTTGAAGAATGTAGCCGTTGAAGCAGTTGAATAATCATCTTTGATGATGGTTTTCAGGATTTCGTCGGTAAGTGCTACCCCGATTCCTTTGTAGGCGGGCGTTCCAGCTTTAACAGAATTCACGCTTGGCTGAGCAATACGCGGCAACCTTGGATCATTGGTTGAAACCAACTGATTTACAAAAGCATCTGCAAGATATTTCAGATCCGGGCTTCCGGCCAGGAAGTGGTTCAATATCGGATGCACGTTGGCATTGGTCGCATTGTTGAAAGTCGGAACCGTTGCATTGTCCGCATTACTTTCCAGCAAAGGTTGTCCCATTGCAGCTGTTACAGTCTTTTGTGCCAAAGCAGGATCAGCATAACGAATACGCATTCCCAGGCGAAGTTTTAGCGAATTGGCATATTTCTTCCATTTGGCTACATCACCTTTGTAATAAAAATCCGCAGTTCCGTAACTCGCGTCACCAACTGTTAGCTGTGAAATGGCAACATCAATATCATTGATAAGCGACTTGTAGATGGATTCCTGGGTGTCAAACACCGGCTTGTTGGTAACCTGAGTAGGTCCCATTGCGCTTTGCGAATACGGAACATCACCAAAAAGATCTGTAAGGCGTTGCCAAACAGCAATTTCTACCACGCGCGCAATAGCGAGTTTGGTTCTTGCTGCCGGATCGTTTTCCTGCCCTTTCAATATCTCGTTTCTGATCTGGCTGACGTTTTTGATCAGGTTGTAATGCGATTCCCAGGTACTGTTGTCAGCCTGTTCAATATAGCGTGAACTCGAAATAAGTACCCCACCTGCCCATTGCTGTATCCAGGATCCGTATTGATTGTTGGGGTATTCCACGCCTTCCACAAAAGCGCCATCTCTCTGAACTCTTGACAGCAATAGTCCCGGGTCGATAGTTGTAACGGAGTTTGGCGGCGTATTCAGTTTTTCGAAGTCGCCTGTACAAGCCTGAAGGAAGCAAACCGCGCCCGTTAATACGATTGATTTAAATATATGTTTCATTTTGATAAATAATGTCTGTTTGATACAATTACAACTCCACATTTAAGCTCACACCGAAATAGCGCATCAAAGGCAAGGCGGTAGATTCAAGTCCAAGCGATGAATTGCTCACGTTGAATGAAGATGCTTCCGGAGCAAAACCTTCTGTTTTGCGTTGCAGGTAAAACAGGTTACGTCCATACACACCGGCACGCATTCCTTTGAACGGAGTACGGCTGACCAATTTTGCAGGAAGTGAATAGTTCAAAGTCAGCTCGCGGAACATGACGTAGCTCGCATCATTAAGCATTTCTTCCGGAATCACGTTGTCTTTATCCGGCGCTACCACGTTCCAGTAATCCTGCGCACGAACCTGTTTTGTATTTGCCTGTCCTGTGCCTGTCCACGTTCCATCAGCGGATTTGGAAGCTACTACACCTTCTGCAACATAAGTACCATCACGTCCTGGTAAAGTCTTCTTGATTGTACCGTACACAAGTTCTTCACGCATACTTTGTGAATATATTTTCCCTCCCTGACTGATGTCAACCAGCCCTGAAAGAGAAATTCCTTTGTAACGGAAAGTGTTATTAAATCCTCCTATCCACTTTGGCAATGCATTTCCAAGTTCGTAAAGCACTTTACCATTCGACTTTAAAGGTAAACCAGTTACAGGATCAATAAGCCTGTTACCTGCATCGTCGCGCAGCCACTGGAAACCATTCCCGATGATTGTTCCGAAAGGTTTTCCCGGTGAAGCAATTACGTTAACACCCCGGTCAGTTCCCAAAGTATACAGGTCAACACCTTCGGCAAGGGAAACAACTTCATTACGGTTTCTTGAAAAATTGAATGTCGCATCCCAGGTAAAACCTCCGTCCGTTTTAACTGGCGTTCCGTTCAAAGTCAACTCTATACCATGGTTGCGGATTTCACCAGCATTGATACGACGTGAAGCAAATGTGCTTGACGGCGGCAACGGAACGTCCAATATCTGATTACGGGTTGCAGCATTATAATATGAGAAAGCAAGTCCTGCACGATTCTTAAAGAAACGGGCTTCAACACCAAATTCGGAGGAAGTGGTCAGTTCATTTTTAAGGTTTGGGTCAGGAATGGTGGAAGTATATGTCGCCAAAGGTATTCCACCATGTGAAATTGCATCAATGGAATAATTTCCAGTTAACTGATATGGCGAACCCGAACTTCCTGCCTGCGCCACAGAAGCTCTCAGTTTCAGGAAGCTAAGCACATCGCTCTGGATATTAAGTGCATCGGTAACTACAAAACTCGCGCTAACAGCCGGGTAGAAAAAGGAATTGTTAGCTGGAGAAAGTGTCGACGACCAGTCATTTCTTGCAGAAAAATCAAGGAACAAAAACTCTTTGTAACCCACCTGTCCGGACAAATACACCGAATTAATCGATGATTCTGTCAATCCAAAAACAGATGACTGTGTAAGTGTATTTGTTATGGTATACAGATTTGGCGCGATAAATTCGCTGCCTGCATTACCTGTGGTTCGGGAGAAAAACTTCTGATGGTTTGCTCCAAAATTCAGCCCCAATGAAATGTCTTTTGTGATTTGTGGTGTTAAAGAGAGCAAAATGTCGCTATTGTCTTCACGTACGCGTGTCACTTGTTCTGTCAAATCCCCATTGCGGTTTGCGCTCTGATAGGTTCCTTTTTCACGGTAACGGAAACGCTGGTCGGTATAGAAGTCGGTACCGGTTTTGGCAGTCAGGCGGATCCAGTCGTTGAACTGATAACTCAATTTGATAAGTCCCAACAAGCGCTGGCGATCGTCAGAATTAAGAGTGTGGTCTTTTGTCCAGTACGGATTCGCTGTTGAAGAATTGGTTGCGTAGGTTTTTTCCATACCAACAGTCGGCACTGTACCATAGCCGAGCTGCTTGCTGATGTCCTCCGCTGTCCATGCCGAGTTGGCCAATATACTCATTGGAATGCTACGTGGCTGACTGATAAATATATACGCAGGATTATCACTTGCATCCGATACAGTAGGTCTGTTTTTACCTGCCTGACCAATGTAGTTCGCTTTCACGTCCAGTTCCAGTTTGCTGGTCAGTTTTGCAATGGTTCTCAGGTTGACGTTGTTACGTTTCAGTGTATTTCCTGGAGTGTACCCGTCAATATATGTGTTTCCATATGACAAACGGTAATTGATGTTATCGTTTCCGCCTTCCAGGCTGATGTTATTGATCACCTGTTTTTCGGAATTGAAATACTTTTGAAAAGTGTTTGGCTGAGGTGAAAAATTAAGCATGTTACCCCATTGATCTTCATACTGTTGTCCTTCCATTTTAGCTCCCCAGCTCGAACGTGTGAAACGGTCACGGCCACCGCTGGTTTTAGGAATACCTTGTACGTTACCTGCCTGAGCCGCTGCCCAGGTATAAATCTTGCCATCATTTCCTTTCAAATGGGTGAATGTTCCGTCCAAACCCTGACCATATTCATCCTGAAAATCTGGTAACACCAATGCATTTCCCGATGAGTAATCGATACCATACTTTATACCAATCCCCTTACGCGATTTTCCTGATTTGGTCGTGATCAAAACCACGCCATTGCTACCACGCTGACCGTATAGTGCCGCAGCATTCGGTCCTTTCAAAACCGACATCGATTCGATATCTTCCGGATTGATGTTGGAAATACCATCACCATAATCAATACCACCGCTGCTTCCCGGCGAGTTTGGGTTGCTATTGTCCATCGGAATGCCATCGATCACATATAATGGCTGGCTGTTGCCTACCAATGAATTGGATCCGCGGATTACTACGCGGGAAGAACCACCGGCACCATTCGCCGAACGCGTGACCTGAACGCCCGCCATTTTCCCTGCGAGAGAATTGGCAAGATTGGCTTCCTTAGCAGTAGAAATGGCTTCTCCGCCAATCTCCTGCACCGAGTAACCCAAAGCCCGTTTATCGCGTTTGATACCAAGTGCGGTAACCACCACTTCCGATAAATTTTGCGTATCCTCAGCTAGTGTAACATTGATCTCCGACTGATTTCCTACCGCCACTTCCTTACGTACATAACCAACAAACGAAAAAACCAATGTAGCGCTGGCTCCTTCTGCTTCAATTTCATACTTACCGGCAACATCCGTCGCACTCCCTCTGGTGGTACCTTTCACCAACACGCTGACGCCAATGAGCGCCTCGCCTTTGGCATCCACAACAGTTCCCCTAACGGTCTGTTGCGCATAAGTGATTCCGGCAAGACAACACAGCACAATAACAAATGCCATCTTCCGGAAAAATACTGAACAGTAATTCTTCCTCATAATTGGTGTGATTTTGATAATAAGTGGTTAAAATTTACCTGGCAAAGTAACGTGAATTCTTTCAAAACTTGCCGTCCTAAAGGTACATAGGGTATGTAAATAAGTTACGGTTACATGACGAGAACTTTTGTAGAAGTTTACAAGCCGCCTCCGTTTGTGTCTCTACAAACGGATCTCTGAGAAAGCATTGTTGCAAGCGCTTTAAAACAATAATCTAGATCGATTGGGAGGTGTATGTCGTTTGTGAGGACACAAACCACGGCAGAGAATAGGTGTCGGTCAATTGCACCGCCTCCGTTTGTGTCTCCACAAACGGATCTCAGAGAGGTTATTGTTGCAAGCGCTTTAAAACAATAATCTGGATCGATTTTGAGGTGTATGTCGCTTGTGAAGACACAAACGACGGCAGAGAATAGGTGTCGGTCAATTGCACCGCCTCCGTTTGTGTCTCCACAAACGGCTCTCTGAGAAAGCATTGTTGCAAGCGCTTTAAAACAATAATCTGGATCGATTGGGGGGTGTATGTCGTTTGTGAGGACACAAACCACGGCAGAGAATAGGTGTCGGTCAATTGCACCGCCTCCGTTTGTGTCTCCACAAACGGATCTCTGAGAGGTTATTGTTTCAAACGCTTTAAGAACAATAATCTGGATCGATTGGGAGGTGTATGTCGTTTGTGAGGACCCAAACCACGGCACAACATGATCCAAGTCAGAGCCAGCACTATGCCTCATTCCTCCATTCACTCACCTCCCCATTTCTGCCGCTCAAACTTTTTTTCTGGCTTCGTGCAACATTCTTGATTCTCTTTGCATCTATGATTCGGGACTGCAAAGAGGCCACTTCCATTCAACACAGATAAAAACCATTCATAATAATAATGGTTCTATGTTATACCAAGTACTTATCTTTGCAATGTACTAGAAGTTAAGAAGTCAGTTACAAAATTCGTTTTGCATCATTCTTCAAACTTTTTAGAACAACCCAAAATATCTATTAGCCATGAAATTCTTAACAAACCTAACAGCGGCACTCGTGCTTAGCGCAAGCTTTGCATACGCCCAAACTTCCAGTTCAATTCCCGCTACCGGGAAAGTCTCAGGAGAGATTCTTGACGAAAAGGCGCAGCCCTTTCCGTTTGTCAATGTTCTTCTTTTGAATGCAAAAGATTCCGTGCTCGTGAAAGGCCTTGCTTCTGATGACAACGGAAAATTTCTCTTCGAACAAATTTCAGAAGGCCAGTATATGACCATGGTTTCGATGGTTGGCTATCAGAAAGAATACAGCAAAGTATTTAAAGTTACCAACGCACTGGTTGCACTTCCGGCAACGACTCTGAAACCGGACACGAAATCATTAAACGAAGTGACGGTCGTAGCAAAAAAACCTTTCATTGAGCAACAAATAGACCGCACTGTGCTCAATGTTGAAAATAGCATTGTTTCCGCCGGAGCTACTGCTCTGGAAGTTTTGGAACGCGCTCCCGGAGTAACCGTTGATCAACAAAACGATCAGCTTAAACTGCGTGGTAAAGAAGGTGTTGTGGTTCAGATTGATGGAAAGCAGACGTTTCTGTCCCAGCAGGAACTCATGACCTTGCTTCGAAACACTCCGAGCGACAACATTGAAAAAATTGAACTGATCACCAATCCTTCTGCCAAATATGACGCTGCCGGAAACTCCGGGATCATCAACATAAAGATGAAGCGCAATAAGAATTATGGCACCAACGGGAACATCAACCTTGGTACTGCCTATGCAAAATATGGCCGTGCCAATGCAACCGGCACCATTAATCACCGCGCAGGTAAGATCAGCACTTTTGTGAGTGCAGGAACTTTCTGGAATAAAGGTTTCAACAATAATGACATTTACCGTGTCATCCCATTTGAGGATAAAGTGACCATTTTTGACCAAAAAACGGAGCGCATAAACAAGTCGCAATATCACAATGTGCGTGCAGGTCTCGATTACTTCGCAACAGATAAATCGACATTTGGAATCCTGGTATCAGGTTTTAAAAATGATTACAGCAATCCATTCGGGCAGACCAATACCCGGATTTTAAATGAAGACCTCAGCCTGCAACGTACATTCCGCACCGATGTTTTCAACGGAGGGAAAATGAACAATGTCAGCACCAACCTTAACTTTAAACATCAGTTTGACGACAAGGGTAAAGAATTAACTGTGGATGCAGATTATGTAAGATATAGTGGTAAAAACAGAAGTGAGCTCAACACGCTTTACAGCAATCCGAACGGCACACCCGACGGAAACCCGGAACTGGTTCGCAATAACATGCCTTCGGAGATCAATATTGGCGTAGCCAAACTTGATTATACTCAGACTCTCTGGAAAGGAAAGTTTGAGACAGGACTGAAAGCCAGTTACGTGGCTTCGGATAATAATATGGTTTTTGAAACCAAGATCGATGAATGGACGCTGGATCCACTACGCTCCAACCAGTTTAAATACACCGAAAACGTGAATGCTGCGTATCTGAATTATGCAGGAAATATTTCAAAAAAAGTAAAATATCAGGTTGGTCTTCGCGGTGAACATACCCATTCGATCGGCAACTCAGTTACCCTGAATCAGAAACGTGATCGCAACTATGTAAACGTTTTCCCAAGTGTGTTTTTATCCAATCAGCTCGATACCAACAACGTAGTCAATCTTTCATACAGCCGTCGGATAGACCGACCTAATTATCAGTCGCTGAACCCGTTTGAATTTTATCTGGATCCATATACATTCCAAAGAGGAAATCCGAACCTTAAACCACAGTATACCAACTCGTTCCAACTGGTTCACGTTTACAAAAATTTCCTGAATACAACACTTGCCTATAGCCGGATCAAGGATATGATCGCTGACGAACTTCCGCAGCAGATCGCATCGGAGAACAAAACATTTGTAACGTCTGATAACCTTGACAATCAGGACAATTTCAGTTTAACAATTTCTGTACCAATTCCGATCAGAAAGTGGTGGAACCTGCAAACCAACTTTACCGGTGTGTACAACCATTACAATTCGATCTACCTGGAGGAGAAGCTGGAGATCAAGCAAGCATCCTGGAACATGTACGCCAACAACCAGTTTACACTAAAAAAGGGTTGGTCAGCAGAACTTTCAGGTTGGTACAACAGCCGTGCATTTTATGGCCTATATGCAGCCAAACCAATGGGAATGGTAAATGTGGGAATTCAGAAAAGTATCTGGAACAAAAAAGGTACGATTCGTCTCAATGTGAACGACTTGTTCTGGACAAACCGCTTCCGCGGAACAGCTCTTTACAAAGACATTGACTTCCGGGTACGGTCAGAATGGCCAAGCAGACAGGCAAGACTTACATTCACATACAGCTTTGGTAACCAGAATGTAAAAGGCGCCCGCCAGCGCAATACCGGCTCTGACGATCTTCAGAAACGGGCTAGTGGCGGCAATTAAGAAGGAATACCAGTCCGCATGGGCTTTATTCATAAATTAGTTAGGTTTGTTATGCAGAAAATCCACCACGCCTTTGCGTGGTGGATTTCTTATTTGGTGCAAAACTTCAATTTCTTCTTTGCCAATAAAAAAGACTTGCACCAAATTGAATGGTACAAGTCCTCGTTCATGCTCTTCCAATAACCGAATTTTAACCCTGGTTCACACCCAGTTTCGATTCGTCGTCAGCTATTTTCTTTTTAAGCGATTCAATGTTTTTGTTCAGCTTATCCAGATTGTCAGACGCTTTCCGTGCACTTTTGGCATCTTTTCTAGCTCTGCTGGCAGCCTTGCTGGCTTTTTTTGATAAGCTTTTATCCTGCGCATCATTTGCCAGCTTGGCAGCAGCCTTACCATTTTCGTCAGCCGACTTTTGTGCACGTTCTGCCGTTTTAGCAACGTCTGCCGTTTTAGCAGCTAATTCATTTTCAAGTTTAGCAAGTTCAAGTTTGTTGTCGTTCAGCTTCTTACTGAGTTCCAGCGTGCTTTTTTCCTGTTTTAAATTGTTGATAGAATCTTTCGAGACAACCTGTGCTGAAACTGTTAAAGACAACAGCATGATTGCCAGGGTATTTATAATCCAATACTTTTTCATGTTTGAAATGACTTAGTGAAACAATTAAATCTATATACGCAAAAACCATGCCGTCGCCAAAATGCCTTTAAGCATGTGAATTGTGACCTTCCCTCGCATAATGTAGAATTACTTTTCCTCAAACAGCCCATCATAATGCACAGAAGACTCCATAATCCCGCCGCTCTGCTCAAAAAACGACCGATCTGTCAGGTAAACGCCCTTTTGTGTCTTTGTCCAACTGGCTCCTGCTCTTGGATGATATGACATCAGCCGGTCCCAATTCTTATAATATTGATGGCCATTCGTTTCCTGCAAACCGATGGAAACATTTGGAAATGGTGCAAGTCGGGCGGCCACAGATTTATTCCAGTCTACGAGAATTGGATTTACAGTCAGATCGGCACAGAAACATGGAATCTTCTTTTCATGTGCAAGTTGGGTGATTTTCATCGTCATGCTCAGTGTTTTGGCAATCGCCTTTACGATCATGACCGAATATCCCTGCTCAATCCTTTTCGCTGCGTCTGCCACGGTATGCGCACTTTCGTCCGCTCCTATTCTCACACCTACGTCCCCTACAAAAGCTTCGTTATCTTCTCCCAATGGTTCTTCAATAACCGCGATCTGGTCCAGTGCACCTATTTTTTTAACATGATCGATAAACCGCAAAAGCGTCTCCTTCTTTTCGTATCGTCCGTTCGGGTCAATGTAATAGGGAATTTTCCCATTGGTTGTGTACGGCGTTTCATAATGTCCGATCGTTTTGTGAACGGCAGTCATAAATGCCATGTCTTTTTCCAGCATTTCCGATTGCGAGCCTGCCGATCCGGTTTTCAACTTCATGATAAAATAACCTTCGTCCGCCGCTGTTTTTATTTTGGCAAGATCCGTCCCAACCGGAAAAGAGGGAATACTTGCGACTTTATCATGTTTGTAAGACAAGCTGGGCTTATAAGCAGCGGGGATCATTTCATCAAAATTCTTCATTTTATTTTCGGCGGCGTACAACAGCCAGGCGGCGTTATCAACACCCACAAGTGCATTTAAAGCAAACGTTTCGCGCAGGTCCGGGATGCCTGTGATTTTTTTCCCGTAGGCCAAAACCTCTGGCAACAGGTCGTCCAATAAAGTTATAGGATCCTTGAATGAATTGCCCTTCATGATCTGCAACGCCCGCTCACTCATGGCATACATCAGCGCATTTCCTGCACTTTGCGAATGGCCAGCAGCAACGCGGGAGTCAGACCAAAGAACACCCTGTGTTGCCAGGCCAACTTTTTTAATTCCCGATTCTGATTCAAGTAAAGCCGCAGTTTGCCAGCTATCGGTGATCTGACTGCCTTTGAAACGATACGGGTTCAATTCTTCACGCTCAAAATTGGAGCTGACGTTTTTGATGCGGATGGGGGATGGCTTCCTATTTTGCTGCGAAATTTCTGATGCTTTTGTACTCAAACCTGTCATGCCCAAAGCAATAATGGCGCCTGAATACTTGACAAATTCACGACGATCTAATCCGCTAGTTCCGGTTGACTGGTTATTCATCTGCTATAGAAAAAAATTAAACAACTACGCATTTATAAGGTCAAAGTGGTTTACTTCTATCCTATCTATCGTCAGGATTCCATTAATAAAATTTACCAGGCTTGCTCACGCAAAATTTCTTACCGATAATTTCCTTCACAAATTTCTTGGGCGTGATGCCCAGATAATGATGAAAATCTTTAATTAAATGGCTTTGATCATGATAGCCAAATTCTTCAATAAGCCTGTACCAATCCACTTCCAGGCGTTCCTGTTGTTGTATAGCGGCTATGACCTGTTTGAAACGGAGAAACCGTAAAAGCTCTTTCGGAGAATAACCCAGGTACTTTTTAAACCTGTTCTGTATCGTTCGTTCTGAGAATTCAGAATCCAGCGCCATTGCCCGTACAGGTTGAATCAATGGATTGTTCAAATATGAAATGCCGTTAAACAGAGGTTTCAAGCAATCATCCGAATCCTGAATAATAGCCAACATGAAATCTTTTAACAACTCAAGCCGTTCCGTTTGCAAAGGAATATCTTTCAGCGTATCCCACAATTCGTGAAACCCCGCTTTTAAAATTTCATCCGGATTCCAAATTTCCTCACCAGCCCTTTCGCTCATCGGCAACTGAAACAAACGATAAAACCCATCCACATTAAATTCAGCTATGATCAAATCAGCGTCTGGGAGCACTTCATAATTCAACATTTTCCTTAAAGGTCCAATCACTGCCACGTTGTTTACGTAAAAGCCGTCATAAGGCTGATCCGCAAAAGACAACCTTAAAGATTTTCCAAAATTGAAGACCAACATCATTTCAAGATTCGGCAACAAATGCTTATCAATTTTTTCAAAATCCGGAGAAGTTCGAATGCAGTAAAAATGCCTGATTATTTCATCCAAAGGCGCAGAGACTTCAAAATGCTTTCCAATTGATTCCATTGATACGATACCTTAATTAGCCATTTCGTTTTCTTACAATTTCCTAAAAATCCTGGACAATACTTTTGTAACAGACAATTGATCTCAGAACAAAACATCTTAATAACATGTCACTTTCACCTAATATACTGATTACCGGAGCTACCGGAACGATTGGCAAAGAATTAACCAAACACCTGGCAGAAAAGAACGTTCCGTTTCGAGCCATGGTAAGATCTATTGACGCTGCTAAGGAACTGGCGAGATTGCCTCAAGCAGAATTAATTGAAGGAAACTTCGACAATGTCGCTTCCGTTGAAAATACTCTAATAGGGATTGAGAAAGCCTTTTTGCTAACAAATTCATCAGAAAATGCCGAAATACAACAAATTAATTTTGTAAAAGCAGCCAAAAAAGCTGGTGTTAAACACATTGTCAAACTTTCGCAATGGGCTGCTGATGTCCATTCTCCCGTTCGTTTTCTGAAATACCATGCCGTAGTCGAAAATTTCATCAAAGAATCAGGAATAGAGTACACCTTTCTACGTCCAAACCTATTCATGCAGGGATTGTTGGGCTTTCGTGAAACGATTATTAAACAAAACCAATTCTTTGGCGCAGTGGGTGATTCACAAATAAGTATTGTTGACATTCGTGACATTGCGGAGGTAGCAGTAGTTTCAATGACAGAAGGCGGTCACAAAAATAAATTTTACAACATCACTGGTCCGGAATCAATTTCGCACTATGAAATGGCCGAAATGCTATCGTCTGAATTGGGCCGTCAAATCACTTTTGTAGATGTTACATCTGAAATGTTGCAAAACATGTTGCTTGGTGTCGGTTTTCCCGAATGGCAGGCAAAAGGTTTGGTTGAGGACTATGCACATTACAAGCTGGGCGAAGCTTCGGAAATCTCACCCGATGTAGAAAAACTGACTGGCAAACCTGCACGCAATTTTGCAGATTTTGCAAAGGATCATGCCGAATTATTTGGGGTAAAAATCTAAAAGGATCAATCAAGTTGCGACAACTGCTCACAAACGCACCACCACCAATTCGCCATACTCCACTTTTATCTCAAACAAAGTATTCAATTCCAATTTTCTGACAATGCCAAGTATGATTCGGATCACGCCCGCATGTGTGACGATAGCGATTTTTTCAACTGACAAAAGTGACATTTCCTGCCAAAACTCCTTCACACGCTCAGACATTTGCAACATACTTTCACCACCCGGAACAAGGATATTTACAAAATCATCCATCCAGATTTGCAACTGATCCTGATCCACTGTATCCCAGGTTTTGCCTTCCCATTCACCAAAATTGAGCTCCATCAAACGTGAGTCTGTTTCAAAAGATGGGTTCAAAAAATGAGCCAATTGGGTACAGCGTTTGGAGGGACTGGAATATACTTTATCAAACTTTCCGGGAAGCTTTTGTTTGATCAATTCAAATTCTTCCGGAAAAGAATCTGCCAGATTTAAATCTAACTGTCCGTAAATGAGACCTTTTTCAAAATGCGGTGTGGTATGACGAATCAGATAAACTTCCATAATATCGCCAGATAAAAGTAAAAACCAACTTCACAAACCTGTTGAATGGCACCCAGACAATCACCTGTGTAGCCGCCGATCCATTTGTTAAAATACCTGTTCAGGAAAAAAGTTAGTAGTAATAGAAAGGCGATTGAAAAAATCAATAGTGGTTGTTTGACAAGATAAATCAGAACCAAAAGTGGAATTATGGCAAACACAAAAGCCCAGATTGCTGTGCTAAAATCTGTTTTCTCAGCAACGGGTTTGGCTTTACTGTCGTTTGTGTCGCGAGCATAATTTTGAGTAGCAATGACCAAAACAGGCATAAAACGGCTAACGGAATGACCTGTTATCAATACGAGAATCAAAGTCAGTATATCTGCATTTGCAAAATTGGCCAGGTATTGTAGAAGGTAGAATTTAAAAGCCAGGATAACTATCAGTCCCACCGAACCGTATGTTCCGACGCGGCTATCCTTCATAATTTCCAGGATTTTCTCCCTGGACCAACCTCCGCCGAAGCCGTCGCAAACATCCGCAAAACCATCTTCATGAAAGGCTCCGGTAGTGAGAATTCCAGCACCAATTGAAAGTAACAACCCGATTGGAACATCCGTCAGATATATTCCACCCACCCAAACCAGACCGACAATCAGACCCACGATCCAGCCTATTAGAGGTAAATATTTTGTGGCAAGACTGAGATTTTCAGGCTTGTATTCCAGCCATTTCGGTGCGGGGAAGCGGGTGTAAAATTGCAATGCAGTAAAGAAAAGGTTGGCTTGTTGCTTCATAGCTCATTTTTTTGGCTCACTCCTGCACTTTCAAAACTTGCCATTTCATTCATAAAAGCCACTGCACTTTGCAGCAAAGGATAAGCAACAGCGCAGCCCGTCCCCTCACCCAGCCGCATTTCCAATTGCAACAATGGCTCAGCTTCCAGATATTTCAGAAGTAATTTATGTCCTTTTTCACCAGACTGATGACAGAAAATCGCAAAGTCTTTTACTGTTTTATCAATCTTCAAAGCACACAAATAAACCACAGAAGCAATAAAGCCGTCAACCAAAATAATCATTTCCTGCCTGGCTGCTTCGAGCATCGCACCACACATCATGCCCATTTCAAATCCTCCGAAAGTCTGCATAACAACTTCCGGATTATCATTTACATTATTATGGTTTTGCAATGCCTTTTGCAGTATTTCAATCTTTTTAATCAATTGATTATCATCCAATCCGGTCCCCTTCCCTACACAGACTTCAATTGGAAGATTCAACAACTTACTCATAATCACGGATGCCGAAGATGTATTTCCGATCCCCATTTCACCAAAACCAATCACATTACAGCCACCTGTTTTTACTTCACGAACCAGTGATGCGCCTTTTTCCATACAGGTTTTGTATTCTAATTCCGTCATCGCAGATTCCCGCAGAAAACTTTTGGTACCATGATTTACTTTGGCATCAATGAGTTTTTCATTTGGTTCAAATGCGTAATCCACCCCTGCATCCACCAGCAAAAGTTCAATCTGATTTTGTCGGGTGAAAACATTAATAGCCGCACCGCCATTGATAAAATTCAAAACCATCTGTGGCGTCACTTCTGACGGATAAGCGCTTACGCCATCACTCGCAATCCCATGACTTCCTGCAAAAACTATGATATTAGGTTTTACGAGCTCGGGAGTAAGTGTGTTTTGAATGGAAGCAACTTGAAAAGCAAGTTTTTCCAACAATCCCAATGCGCCGAGCGGCTTGGTTTTGTTGTTGATTTTGTCTTGAATTTGTTGGTAAAGTGGGGTATTCATTTTGTTCTTAAAATTTAGGTTTCATCGGAACGCCTACCGCGCAAAGCAGGTAAGATATTTGCAAGGAGCACTAAGTTTTCATTTGCGATCTCTGCTCTTTAACTTCTATACTTTGCGTGAGAAATTATTTCAACCGCAAGGCCAATCCCGACACCATAAAAATGGCTTCATCAGCAATTGAGGCTACATATTGATTCGCCCAACCTTGCAGATCCGTAAATTTTCTCCCCAAAGAAGTTTCAGCATGCAGGCCCATTCCGATCTCATTTGAAATAATAATGAAAGTTCCATCTTTGCGCCGCAATTCGTCCACTTGCATTTTAAAAGCATTTAACGATTTTTCAATATCTTCTCGATACTCCATAAAAATGTTCGTTAGCCAAAGCGTGACACAATCAACCACAACCACTTCGTTTTCAATGGGAAGGAGATGAATATTTGTTTCACTTTCAAACAACCTCCATTCCGGTCCGCGTTCTGCCTTATGTCTTTCCACACGTGCAGCAAAATCTTCGTCCCAAATCTTTGCAGTCGCCACATAAACCGGACTATCAGATTTTTCCAGCGTCAATTTCTGTGCGTAACTGCTTTTCCCGCTTCTCGTGCCACCTGAAATGTATATGATCATTTCTCTTCGGGAGCCTTAAAACGTTTGTATAAAAACAGTTGCCATTTCTCCTCGGCGACACCGGCTTTGTCCATTTCGGCACGGGCGAGTGTAAAAAACAAGTCAGACAAACGGTTGATATAGGCCGGAACGGCTTCATGCACCTCATCCGTTTTGATCAACGAAACCAGTCGCCGCTCACCTCTCCGCATCTGTGTACGTGCAACATGACACAACGCCGAAACTTCATTTCCTCCGGGAAGCAAAAAATAGTCTGAAGGCGAAGTCATGGCAGTTTCCAGCGCATCAATCCACTCTTCACAGAATAGCGCTCCATCAACGGGCATCGGGTTTTTATTTTCTTTTTTTGCGTCAGACGGTCTGGCCAGATGCGACATCATATCCATCAGATCTTTCTGTATTTTATGCAAATTCGGCTGCCACTCATGGTCTGTACCAAGTTTCACCCGCAGCAAACCGATTGTAGAATTCGCCTCGTCCAACGTACCGATGCATTCAATACGCACGTCGTCCTTATCAACCCGACTTCCTCCAAACAAACCTGTTGTTCCCTTGTCTCCTTTTTTGGTATATATTTTCATCTTTTTTGAGCTTATAGCTGTTGGCTACTAGCATTTATATTTTATAATACTTTGACTAATAGATACTTATTAAATTTTCAATTAATTTTCTTGTAATAAACCAGATCATGATCCGGAAGCAATTCAGGATGAAGAATCCGGATCAAATCGGCAAGAACTTTGTCCGGATTTACCGCTCCCGATTCCCAATAGTCGTTGGCGCCATTGCTGTTGAAACGTTTATTGTAGCTGTAAATTTGTCCGGATTTAAATGACTCAAAGTCAGCATAACGAATATCCTTTGACAGAATATTTTCTCTGGACTTGACGTTGGTAATACTCACATTGAGCCAGTAATCAGCTTTTAGCGCTACGGGATAAACAGCTTCAAAACTCAGTGGCAAACTGCCAGTAGACTTCGTATTAATCCAATGATATGAACCTCCTGCATCTTGCAAAAACTTGCTTACATAGCTATTCCCATTAGGCACAAACCAGGAATCTTTCGAGTTCATCCCGGTGATGACACTCGGCTTACTCTTCGCCTTTTTAGCCAATCCGGCGAGTCTGTTGTACTGCTCTTCAACCACCTGAAATTTCCTGTTTACAAGCTCCTCTTTGTTGAGCAATGCGCCCATCAGCTTCACCCATTCCGCTCTGGCAAGTGGTGTTGTCTCAATCCATTCCGAATTGATCATCACCGGAATTCCTGCCTGCCGAAGCGACTGGTAGCGATTTATTTTAGAAACAGGACTACCAATAGCCATCATAAGGTCGGGGCGCATGGTGATGAGTAACTCCTCATTAATACCCTGATCTTTACCAACTTCAGCGATTTTACCTGATTTGATTCTTTCAATTACTTTTGGAGAAGAGACATATTTCAGATTTCCCATTCCGGTAAGAATATCCTCCGCTTCGAGAAAACCAACCAGGCCAATATGCAAAGATGACATCACAACCAGACTGCGTATCGGTATTTCAATCACCTGATTTTCAGCGAACTCTTTCGGCCGTGGCGTACCGCGCTGCAACAACACGTAGCTCATCGTATCAGTACTCTTTTCGAAGGGACTTAATATTTTAACCACTTTATAGTGATCGTAATAATCAATCGTGAAGCCTTTGGCGTGCCTTATTTTAACTTTGTCGTTGAAAAGAGCCTTACCCGTAAACTGAGATTCGGTTTTATCGTAAAGAGAAGACGAGCTGCTGCATGAGATTAGCAACCAGCAGAGCAGCAAAATGGAAAGGAGTAAACAGGATGCCTGTTTACCACCAGAAGTGGTTTGTTTCAGAATCATTGGTCTTGGGCTTTTCTTCCGAAAGCCATAGGATTATGTTTGAAGGCAGGTCTTCTGACTCGTCCAATTCTGACGCCTTCCCGGAGGTAATTTTGAATGAGCGAATTGGTGAATGAGTGAATACCATTTGGATGGATATTCTATCATCGCACCGGCGACCCGGTCTATCATTCTCTAATTCCCTTCCCAGTGGCTTTTTGCCAAAACTTTTTTTCTGAACTTACAGCAGCGGAGACTGTTCCGGATTTACACCGGTATTCCCTTTTAATCACGCCAGGGCGCGAACCTTATGTGGTACGAAAGTACGAAGATTTGGTGTGTGAAGTGTTTGTAGAAGCTTTTATTTGAAGGAAAAACAGGCATTATTTTTATTTCGGTGCGATGCACCTTGGTATGTGCGCACACCATTGTTCTACAAATATTTCGGTTATCCGCACCTGATATATATCATAACAAAGTCAAAACTGGCGGCCACAACTTTTACCAATCCTTAAAAATTACCGCTAAACAGGTGCAGCGCACCGAAATATCCTCCCCCATTCTCAAGTTAAATTCCCTCACTCAATTCTCTAACAATATAATCAACCCGATCCTGCACTGAAAGACAAGGGACAAACTTCAAATTATAGCCTAAATCTGAATAAACAGAAACCAGCGTCTCATGTAAAACACAGGCTTCATCGAAGGTTTGCCAGCGCTCGGTATCATTGACATAAATTTCCTTCCAGGGTGGTGTAATGAAAACATCCTTAGCGTAACGATGCTCATTTGCTATACTGTAAAATCGAGAATTCACTTCCAATCCACCCACTTTCAGATAGGCTATAATGTCCGGAATTCCACGGTCAAAAAATGAAGTTTGATTATTACCTATTGCCTGCTTGTAATCTGCAAGCATTCTATCCAAAGCCAGGGTTGCAAAGCAATTCAAGTCTTTCCAGGGAAGGCAATCGCTTTCGGCGGCAACTTGTTCCTGAATTAACGATCTCGAAACCTCTGGTACACAATGGTATCCATTCGCAGCCAACGCATCCAGCAATGTCGATTTCCCGGAGCCGGGTCCGCCAGTGATAATTATTTTTTGCATTACATTTTGTATTTCATCACGTCAAAGATGCAAACCTAATTCCAAAACAGACTTTCTCTATTATTTTGGACAAATAAGAGCTCCCTCCGCCACTCTATATTCGTTTTGAAAACAGTGAAACGGGAGTTAAATTTGAAAAAGAGTTAGATTTCATCACACAAAATAAACAAACAATGGGACTGGAAGAGTTTTTGCTGGATAGGGCAGAGAAACAAGGTATTGAAAAAGGTGCAAAAGAAGAGAAAGTGAAAAAAAATATAGCCTTCACGCAATCTCTATTAAAACACACAAATTTTTCTATCGAGAAAATTGCAGACTTGGTAGGTGTCTCGGAAGATTTTGTCACAGAGGTAAAATCCAAAATGGAATTTTAACATAGCAGCAAAAGCTGATCACTAAGATAATTACCATCACAAAACACACCTTGTGATTAATAGAAATTACCTGACGTATTTCGTCCGGTTTTATATCCCGATCAGTTTCACCGATAAACGGTTTGTCGACAACAACTCCGTGATAAATATTTGGTCCGCCGAAACGGCAGCCTAAAATGCCTGCCAAAGCTGCTTCCGGATAACCGGCATTCGGACTTTTATGTTTGTGTCCGTAACGAAATATGAATTGAAATCCCTTCCTGCTAAACGTTACTAAAACCATTAAAAATGCGGTCAATCTTGATGGGATAAAATTTGCTACGTCATCCAGTCTCGCAGCGAATTTGCCAAATTTTTCATAACGTTCGTTTCTATAACCGAGCATGGAATCCATTGTATTGATCATCTTGTAAGCCATCATTCCGGGAACCCCACCGATCGCGAAAAAAAACAACGGGGCGATCACACCATCACTCAGGTTTTCTGACATGGTTTCCAGAACTGCTATATGGATTTGCTGTGGAGTGAGTTGCGAGGTATCCCGCCCTACGATTCTTGAAAGCCGTTTTCGCCCTGCCTCTATCCCTCCACTTTCCAATGCAAGAAATACATTTTTGCCTTCAGTAATCAAGCTTTTGTTGGCCAGACCGTACCAGACAAAAACGCCATTGACAATCATAAAAGGCCATTCTAAGTTTATCAGCCAAAGATTTATAAGTGTAAAAAAAGAAAAAACAACCAACACAAGCGCAATAGCAAGTACTGCTCCTTTCATGAAACGGCCGGAGTTACGATTCAGCTTCTTTTCAAAATACGCAATCAGATTCCCGAAAACCCGAACGGGATGCGGCCAGTTGTCCGGATCGCCAATCAGTAAATCCAGAACATACCCTATCAGCAATGGTGCTATCAGTAGTATAGCTTTTTCCATTCTTCAAGGGCGTTTATCAGTAATTGATTTTTATCCGGACTAAGCGTAGCCAGCCGAAAATGCTGACGGGTGAGATTTCGAAAATTGCTTGCATCGCGGATCAGAATCCCATGATTTTCGATCAGAAAAAGTTTAAGCTGCGCAGCATTGCGGATCAATGTTTTGGCAAGAAAAAAATGCGTTTCACTTTCTTCTATTTGAATGACTTCGTTCAATTTCAATTTTTCAACAAAATCAATTTTGTCAGCCAATAACTGCTGTAAAGGCAATTGATTTTTCTCATAATGATCATAAATAAATTCCCCTGCGGCAAGTGCAATTGTGTTTACTGTCCAGGGTTGTTTGATGCTGATCAACCTTTCCATCATATCTGAATGACCAGCCATAAAGCCAAGCCGCAATCCGGGAATGGCATACGCTTTGGTCAGTGAACGCATGATGATCAGATTTGAAAATTGCTCGATCAGCGAAATATAGGATGACGCAGTTAGCGTAAAATCAATAAACGCTTCATCTATTACAAATACACATTGCCGGTTTAGCCGCATCCAGAATTCCAGATCCGGGAAAGTTTTTCCAGTAGGGTTGTTGGGGGAACAAATAAAAACCAGATCACTTTTCAGGCGTGGTTGTTCCAGCGCTTCCTGCCACGATAAAAATGAAAGCTGATGATCGTACATGTTGCAGGCATCTTCATATTCTGAAAAAGCAGGCGTTACAATTGTTGTTCTTTTTCCGGCAAACAATTGTGCAATCAGATAAATGCTTTCAGTAGTTCCGCTGCTTACCAATATCTGTTCAGCAGGAAGTTGCTCGTGATTCGCAATTTTAACACGGAGACTCTCCCCGATTACCTCCGGATAACGGTTAATTTTTTCCCAATGTTCGAAAACATGTTCCTTTAACCCCGCAGGTTCTCCGCCATACCAAACATTGGTGCTGAAGTCCGCAACAATTTCTTTATCGTATTTATAACGGTCATCGCCGTGTCCGTGAAGCATATTCTTTATTATTAAGCTGTCATCTATTAGCTGATAGCGATTGGCTGTGAGCGACTAGGTTTGTGTCGCCGGTCATGAAAAAAACAACCAAACCTCTCATTATCAGTTTTTCAAACTATCGTATATCATTTCCATATTCACATGGGACCGTATCAGATCAGCCAGCTTGTTGTATTGTTCCTCTTTAAAATCCTGAAAATTGAATGTCGATGTTTTTGCGTCGGAATGATAGGGAGCGAGCAAATGTTCAACTACATTTTCATTATCCAATATCCCGTGAAGATAACTTCCCCAGGTTTTGTCATTCAAAAAACAACCATCGTTCCTGCCATCGGAAAGCACCGCTACCGGAGATTCCTGTCCTGAAATTTTGGTTTCACCCATGTGAATTTCATATCCAACACCAGTTTCTGCACTTTCCCGAAAAGCAAATTCACATTGCAGTGTGGTTTTTACAGATTGCAAAACGGTTTGCACGGGTAACAACCCCAAGCCAGGAACCTGCTCAATTTCGCCTTCAACATGATGCGGATCTTCAATCGTTTCACCCATGATCTGGTAACCGCCACATATACCAATCACGGTTCTGCCCGATTTGTGTACATCATAAATCGCCTTGGCAATACCGTTGTTTTTGATTGCCAGCATATCTGCAATCGTATTTTTGCTTCCTGGAATGATCACAATCTGTGCTTTTCCAATTTCAGCCGGATCGTTGGTATAAAAGAGATTCACTCTTGGATCCTGCTCCAACCGGTCAAAATCGGTGAAATTGGAAAGTCTTTTTAGCAAAATTACCGCAATATTTATCTTGCCTTCCACGGAAGATTTAAACTTGGATTCCAGCGAAACCGAGTCTTCCTCCTCAATATGAATGTCACGAAAGTAGGGCAAAATACCGACAACCGGCAGTCCTGTCAAATCTTCCAGCATCTTTTTACCTTCTTCAAACAACCGCCCGTCCCCACGAAATTTATTGATAATAATACCTTTCATCAAAGCTCGTTCTTGTTCGGTGAGCAGGGAAATTGTACCATACACGCTGCCAAAAACGCCTCCTTTGTCAATATCCGCAATGAGATAAGTAGCAGCACCGGCATGAGCGGCCATTCGCAAATTGGTAATGTCCCGATGTTTCAGATTCAACTCAGAAATACTTCCGGCACCTTCCAACACAATCGGACCAAAGTTTGTAGAAAGCCGATCGAATGCTTCTTTCACAGCGAAAAATAACTCCCGCCGATCGTTTGCCATAAAATATTCGTAGGCCGACTGGTTACCAACCGGTTTTCCATTCAGAACAACCTGAGAAGATTTGTCGCTGGTCGGTTTCAGCAATACCGGATTCATATCTGTATGGCAAGGAATCCCGGCTGCTTCCGCCTGCACCGCCTGAGCCCTCCCAAGTTCCAGTCCATCTGGAGTGACAAAACTATTCAAGGACATATTTTGCGCCTTAAAAGGAGCGGGATAATAACCATCCTGTTTAAAAATCCTGCAAAATCCTGCTGCAATCACGCTCTTCCCCACATCCGATCCAGTACCGACAAACATGATGGGTTTTAGTTTTTTGTTTGTCATTTGTTGTGTTTTGGCAAATCTATTTTTCTGACAATTATTATTAATTGGGTTTATTGAGTGGTCGTTTGTCAGGCTGAGGCTGAATTTTATTTCATAAAAAAACAATATAAGTGACGCTTAAAGCGGTGTCACCCTGAGCGGAGTCGAAGGGCGAGCGACCAATTATAAATTATTATTAATCAATCACATACAAAAAGCGTCAATGGTAGCGGAGTCGAAATCCGGGCGACCAAGTTAACTGTCTTCAATCTCGTATACACCTAACCTTCGGCTCGATCATTATTAAATATCTCAATATTCAATTTAATAACTTACACTTGATCGCCAAGACTTCGACTCCGCTCAGTCTGACAAACATTTAAGCCTATCTCATATTTTATTTATGAAAAAAATTACTTTTCTTCCATGACAACGCCATGGATATTCCTTACTAACCCCACCCCTCCATCCTAGCCAAAACCTTCCCCGTAATTTCACTCGAAGAAAGCGTATCGAGCGAAACACACTCGCCTCCCAACGCATTGGATAGTTCCACAGCCCTTCCAAAACGCAGGTAGCCGGTTTCAGTATCCAATACCAAAGAAGGGATTTCCATTTCGGCAATATTGCTGGCAATTTGTAACGTCTGTTGCCAGGCATCACCTCCGCCATTTATTGGCACATTGGCTTTCCCATCGCTCAGAATAACCAGCAGTGGCTTTAAATTCTGCGCATTTCGGTATTGTTTTAAAATATGTTCAGACAATTGCATGGCGTGGGCGAGTGGTGTTCTTCCTCCTGTTGGCAGATTTTCCAATTCTTTTTCTGCGAGATCAATACTCAAAGTGGGTTCAAGAATAATTTCAGCTTCGACTCCCCTAAACGCGATCACACCCACCATATCCCGCTTTTGATATGCATCCTGCAAAAGGTTGAATACGCTTCCCTTCACCGCTTCCATCCGTTTTCCCGCAGCCATGGAACCAGACGCATCTACCACAAACAATATAAGATGACCCGCTTTTCCATGTCTTATTTTTTGATGAATATCCTCCCCTTTCAAACTCACAAAATCAGGATCCCGCGTTAGCGCATGCTGTATTGTTTCCGAAAACGCAATGTCGGTTGCCAAAGCATTTTGCTCTGTTCGCACCTGTATTCCTTTTGCCGTATTGGCCGCTTTGATTCTTCTTCCATCCGGCATTTCCTTTTTAATTGCAGGTAAATCAAGTCGTAAATCGGGCTTTTCTATATTTTTATTAATCCCAAAAATCTGTTCCGGCGCATCCGGAGGGCAATTTCCTTCACCACAATCCTCGTTTGTATCCGACTGATTACGCTCACTTTTACCTCGTTCTTTCGAATCTGTCGTTTCCGGATTTGGAGGGTTAGGTTCCGTCTTTTTTTGATTTTGTTCAAATGGCTTTTTGCCTTTCCTGTGAACGAGCACCAATTCCGCCGCTTCCCTTACATCATTGGCCGTAACCGTTTCGCGGCCTGCCAATGCGGCAAGCGTGGTTGCTGTTTTGTACAAAACGATATCCGCCCTCAAACTGGAAACCGACCACTCTATACAAAGCTGGCTGATGAGCGTCAGCAAACCTTCGGGCATCGTCACAAACGGAAGCAATTGCTGTGCTTTCAGTACCTGATTTTGTAGTGCAAGTTGAGCTGCTGACCATTGTTTTACAAAAGCATCAGCATCGTTTTCAAAAGCCATTCTGCGTTTCACCACCTCTGTTCTGTCCTTCACATCCATTTGCGATTCCACCTCTACCATCAAACCAAAACGATCTAAAAATTGTGGCCGCAAATTCCCCTCTTCGGGATTCATTGTGCCAATCAAAACAAATTTTGAAGGGTGACTTACCGACAGCCCTTCCCTTTGAACCGTGTTGATTCCGGACGCTGCTACATCCAACAATATATCTACCAAATGATCCTGCAAAAGATTTACCTCGTCCACATACAGAATTCCCCGATGGGCTCCTGCGAGTAATCCGGGCAGGAATTTCTTCTTCTTATCGGCAACAATGGCCTGCAAATCCAGACTTCCTAAAACTCTGTCCTCAGACGCGCCCAACGGAAGATCAACAAATGGCACAGTTATATCTTCGAGCTCGAAAACTTGATCATTTTTATAATCACTCCCTGAAACATACTCCTGTTCGGAAGTATTAAAGGCCGAACCCAATATCCTTTGAATCGGCGGCATAATCGCTGACAACCCTCTGGCTGCCGTGCTCTTCGCCGTACCCTTTTCACCTTTTATAAGAACACCTCCAATTGCAGGATTCACAGCGCAAAGCAGCAAAGCGCGTTTCAATTTTTCCTGCCCGACAATTGCGGTAAAAGGGTATTGTTTCATAGGTATTTCTTTAATTCTATTTTGATGTCAATTTTAAAATGAGCAATATCCAGCTTCTCATTCACCTCTGACTTCCAATAATTCTTCACTTTTTAAATACAAATCTTTCAAACCTTCCAGCACCTCCTCCGATGGCTTAGCCCACATTCCTCTTTGTACCGCTTCGAGTAATCTTTCAGCGATCGCGTTGAGTGCCCACGGATTGGCCTCCTGAAAAAACTGTTGCATCGCAGGATCCAGCGCATAGGTATTGGCTACTTTTTCATACATCCAGTCGTCCACAACATTGGCCGTTGCATCGTACCCAAAAATATAATCAACAGTTGCTGTCAATTCCAAACCACCTTTGTAACCATGTTTTTTAATGCTTTCAATCCATTTTGGATTAACCACCCTCGACCGAAAAACACGCAAAGTCTCTTCTTTCAAATCTCTTACAACGGGTTGTGCAGGATTTTGCGAATCGCCGAAATAATGTTTCGGTTGTTGTCCGGTCAGACTTCGAATTGTTGCAATCATGCCGCCATGAAATTGCAGATAATCATCACTGTCAAATATATCATGTTCCCGATTGTCCTGATTATGCAACGCGACTTCCACGCCGGATAGCCGTTGTTTGAATTCGCTTCTGGCGTCCACTCCCTGGGCAGTTTTTGAATAGGCATAACCTCCCCAATTGACATACGCCTGCGCAAAATCAGCATCTGCGTGCCAGTTTTTTTCATTGATCAAAGGCAAAATTCCCGCCCCATAACTTCCTGGTGCAGCACCAAAAATCCGGTAACCAGCACGCTCTTCCGCTTCCTCCACCGAAATGGAATTGTCCTTCTGCAGTTCAGCCAGATCTTTCAGGAAATGTTTTTTGATAAAATTATCTTCCAACGATTCATCCAACGCAATCACCATTTGCACGGCATCATCCAGCAATTCGATCAGGTGAGGGAATGCGTCTCTGAAAAAGCCACTTATCCGGGTCGTTACATCAATACGTGGCCGGCTCAAATCTTGCAGAGATATGACTTCAATTCCGGTGATTCGTCTGCTTTCGGCCTGCCAAACCGGGCGAACGCCCATCAATGCCAAAACTTCTGCAACGTCATCACCATGCGTACGCATCGCACTCGTCCCCCAAATGCTGATCCCCACATTTTCAGGATATCGCCCCGTTTCTTTCAAATGACGATCCAATACTTCACGCGCCAACTGCTGACCAACTTCCCAGGCCGCTTTGGACGGCAAAACCCGAGGATCTACCGCATAAAAATTCCTGCCCGTTGGCAAGATATGGGCCATTCCTCGTGTCGGCGCACCACTTGGTCCGGCAGGGACATACCCACCGGAAAGTCCGTGAAGCAGGTTTGTGATCTCTTCATCCGTCCGTGCCAGATTCGGCATCAGTTCTTGGCACACAAACTCCAGTATCTTCTTGATTCCCAACAAACCGGACTCAGAAGGAATAATATTCAGTGTTTCAAAAATTACTTTATCAATGGATTCAGGACTAAAATTCTCCCGCTTCATGAGGCGAAACAAGTGATTACTCAATTCATCCAAAATCTCCAAAACATCCGCATTGGTAACGACGGCTCGTCCTGCCAAAACCTTAAATGAATCTGATACAGCCTCTGTCTTTTGTCCTTTATTCTGTAAAAGCGCATCAATTTGAAAACCAAATACCGCCGCCATTTCTGATTGTAAACCAGGGACATTGGCATTTGGCAGTCGTGTGAGCGATTGCAGCATATCCGGCAACGCATCACCGGAAGGCATTTCTCCCAACGTATGTAACCCATTCCGGATTTGCGCAGCACCCAACTCACACAGGTATCCGTCAATATCTTCAATCAAATGGGCGATGTCTTTCCCGTCCATTTCGGTCAGGCTCACCGGAACTCCCTCAGGTGTCATGTCATCGTCCCAATCGTGTTTGTGATCACCATGGTCACGGCTCAGCATCGCAGCCAGGTCCGTATCCAGATTGGTCTGCTGAATCAACTCCCAAATCTGTCTTTGCAGCAACGGCAACTTCGCCGGATCCAGACTTTCAACCTGATAATATTCGTCAACCAATTGAGTCAGCTGAGCCAATTCTCCGTAGCTATCCGCGGAAGTCATGGGCGGCGTGAGATGGTCTACCACCACAGCATGTGCGCGGCGTTTGGCTTGCGAACCTTCTCCGGGATCGTTGATTATGAACGGATAAAACAACGGCATATCAGCAAGAATAGCATCAGGAAAACAGTTTTCAGACAAACCAATTCCTTTCCCCGGAAGCCATTCCAACGTGCCGTGTTTACCTACATGAACAATTGCATCAGCATTCCAGCTATCCCGGAGCCAGCGATAAAGGGCAAAATAATGATGCGTTGGTGGGAGATCAGGCTGGTGATAAATCGCATCCGGATCCATTCCGTAACCGCGTGGAGGCTGCAATGCTACGAATGCATTTCCAAGATCAAGTCCCGCAAGTGCAATATTGCCATCCTGAACATAGGTTTCTCCCGGCGGCGGCCCCCATTGTTTCACCATTCTTTGTTGTATGACAGAAGGCAGTTCTTCGAACCAACTCTGATAGGTGTCAAAAGCAACATGTCCGGCAGCATTGAGAAGCTGTTCAGGAGTCAGATAATTTTCGTCATACGAACAGCGGTCAATAAGCTCGTGGATAAGTTCAGTGCCCGTTGCAGGCAGGTTTGTTATCTTATATCCTTCCGCCAGCATCGCGTGAAGCATGTTCATGAGCGAAGCGGGGGCATCCAATCCAACCGCATTTCCAACCTGCGAGGCTTTTGTATTGGAATTGGTAAATATAAAAGCAATGCGTTTTTCTGAGTTTTTCAAATGACGCAAACGTGCAAAACGAATTGCCAATCCTGCCGCCCGATCCACCCGATCTCCCACCGGCTCGTAACCTTTTGTCTCCTTTCCTTTTTCTTTAAATGAAATGGGAACGGTGATAATCCGGCCGTCAAATTCCGGAATCGCAACATTCATTGCCGTATCGAGCGGATTCAACCCTCTGCTGGACGACTCCCATGGACCACGACTCATTCCGCTTGCAATGGCCTGTAAAATGGGAACATCAAGTTCGGTCAGCGACGCAACCGGCTGACTTACAGCTCCGGCAGGTTTGATATCGGTGATGGCAAAAGAGATGGTATTGATGAGCACATCAATCCTCTGACCAGGAATGGAATCAAAGATTTCAAACGCAAAAGGTTTTCCGGAAACTTCGTTCACAGCTTTTAATGAAGATGTAAAAACGGGAAGCACATTCACATTTTTGTCTTCCAGAGAACGGATCATGGCATCAATAAAATTGGTATTGCCGCTGATCCAATGCGCTCTGTAAAAGGTTATTCCTACCGTGGCGTAATTGGGATTTGCATGTTTAACCCAATCGTCCATATCGGTATTTTCAGGAAGATCAGGATGGTAAATGCCATGTTCAGGCAAATTGAAAGGTGCTTCCGCCCCAAAACCTGTCATCAGAAAATGATCTGAAAGGAAATTTAAAAGTGAGTTAAAATTGCTGTAACCACCTGCCTGCAAATAGGCCAATGTTTCATGCAAAATCGCCGGCGATACGGTGGAAACTGCTGCAAATTCAGGATTAAGATCCCCCGTTCCACTTACAACAATCAAATGCTGTTGTCTTTGTTTGGCCAAATTGGCAAGTTCTCCAAAACCAGGAATACTGCTCAGGCGTCCATGAATCCGAATCACGATGATCTTCGCCTCAGCAATTTCCCGACTGAGCAGCTGCGCCATCTGCTCTTCGCTTTTTATGGCGAGCAAACTTATACCCAGCGTTTTTGGAAAATCTTCCGGCAATATTTCCATGGCGCGGTTGAGCGTGAGCAAATCGGTATCGGCGTGGGTCATAAATACAATCCCTTCCGTTGGCAAGGCTGTTTGTCCGGCAACAGTCGCGTTCTCAGATCCTTTCCAGGTATAAAACTGAAAAACATATTCAGCAAGATCGGACGGTGGAACCAGATACCGATCTGCCTTTACCATACTTTCAATGTAATCAAAAATGGCTAGGATCTGCCAGTCGTTGTTGATGGAGTGAAACCAGATCGAATGTCCGTCGAAAAGCAGAGTAACGACGTTCGCAAGTGTACAAGGGCCCAGACAACCGCCTTTGGTCATGTGCACCACATTGCGCAGTTTTCTTTTTAGCCACTCGCTTTTGTACAACTCAACCGGAACGGGATCATAACCACGATCCACCCGACCGCAGCAACATGCGTTGTAGCAGTAAGACAAATGTCCGCGCCGTTGCACAAGGTTAATCGCCTTCCCATCCGATCGTGTGATGCGTTGTCGTTTGATTTCTTTCATAATTAGCTGTCAGCTTACAGCCATTAGCTATTAGCCTTTTGTTTTATCAAACTCTGTATAAATTCAAATTTTTCACCCCAATAAACATGCATGTAAGAAGCAAAAGTGCTGAGTTTTCGATATAATTTTGTTGAAACTTCTATTCCTTTGGCATTTGTTATTTTAACTTCCTCTGCATCCAGATTTTCCTCTGCGAATCCGGAATAATGGAATTCATGGCCTCTTATTTCCAAGTCGTTCCAGTGTGCAATGCGGTAACCAAGTGTCATTTTAGAGCATTGCATGGATGTTGAGCAGTTTAAAACTCCCGCCATTTCATAGCTTTCGCCTTGTTTGTCAATGATTGAATTTCCGAGATACATCAATCCGCCACATTCCGCGAAAGTCAGCCCTCCCGTTTCACAATATTGTTTGATGCTAAGCAACAAGGATTTGTTGGCGCTCAATTCTTTTCCGTACAATTCAGGATATCCGCCAGGTAAATAGAGAAAATCGGTTTCTGGTAAAATAGTATCATGTATCGGACTGAACCATGTTATTGTTCCGAATTTTGAGAGAACTTTAATATTCTGATGGTAGGTAAAGGAGAATGCTTCGTCACGGGCAATGGCTATTTTAAGGTTGTTCTTGTCGCTGTCGCCGAGGTCTGTGTCCTCACAGACATCCACCGCACAACACGTTTGTGGGGACACAAACGTGGGCGAAATGCCGAGGTCTGTGTCCTCACAGACCTCAACTGCAGGCATGACTGAGATTTCAAGCAACCTATTTAAATCAACCGTCTTTTCAACTTCCGCAGCCAGCCTATCAATGATATTCTCATAATCTGTTTCCGCAGAAATATGCAAACCCAAATGTCGGGACGGAATGATCAGTTCTTCATTTTTTCGCAAATATCCTAACGCCTCAATCCCGACATCAGAACAGGCATCCTGCAAAAAACGATAATGCGATTCTGAATTGACGAAGTTAAAAATGGCACCAACTAGGTTTATTTTACTGCAAAAATTCTTAAAACCATAAAGCAACGGCGCTGCGGAATACGCCATGGATTTGGCATTAATTACCAGAATCACAGGAATATCAAGCAGTTCCGCAATTGCCGCACTACTTCCCTGCATTCTATCAGCACCATCAAAAAGTCCCATCACTCCTTCCGTTACAGCTACATCAGATTCCCCGGAATACTTGGCATATATCTCCTGAACGTGGGCATCAGAAGACATAAATGTGTCCAGATTCACACTCGGTCGCCCAGCCGCTTTGGTATGGTGAATGGTATCGATATAATCCGGCCCGCATTTGAATGGCTGAACCGTTAACCCTTTGTTCTTCAACGCACGTAGCAACGCCAGAGTAAGGGTTGTCTTACCTGAGTTACTGGATGGTGCTGATATGAGGAAGTTTGATTTTGCCATAAATTCACAGGGCGATGCCCTGCGTTAAGGGATGAAAGCCTTTCAGGCTAATTTTTAATTGTCGTCCGCGACTCTGGTTCATTCTTCATTCTAATTCCTAAAACTCCTCCCCTGCCATCTCCTTAACCATTTCCAGGTCAGTATCAACCCGGTGCTGCTTGCCAGTAGTCCGCCGAGCATTAGTATAATCATCACGATATCCCACAATGGACGTTTGTAGAAAATAAAGCTAAAATCCAGACTGTGTAAACCATGATAAAGCCATCTTTCCAAGCGACTCGTTTTCTCATGTTTCAGCACCACCTGACCTGTTTTTAAATCTACGTAATACCAGGTTTTTTCCGGTGTATCCATTTTCATTCGTAACACAGGCAATCTTTTGTCTCTGTTTTTGGAATAATAATAATCGTCGTAGTCGTGCAGTACCACTTCTTCTTCAACACCAATTCCAGGATTTAATTCTTTTATCTTCTCTGAAAAAACAGACGTCGGAAACATTTCAAAAACCCGATTTCCTGCCGAATCTGCCGACAACATTCTCGTATGTTCCTCATCCTGATAAGCGAGGTAGTATGGTTTGCCGTCAAATTGGGTAAAGTGAATCTCTCTGACGGGAAGCTCTGTACTGAACATTTTTACAGCTCTCACTGGTGATAAATTGAAAATTGCAGGGTTCATTGGTCCGCCTGTCCACTGGCTGGTTTCTTCCATATTGAGCCTGGTGAACGGTGCCCAATCCCAGGGTGTCATCGACAGCAAGCCACTAAAAACCCAAGTAAATGCGAAAATTCCAAATATAAAACCGGTGTAATGGTGCCAGCGAAACCAGCGTTTTTTGTAAGGACTAAAGACCAGCGAATCCTTGTTTTTTCTTTTGTATCGAATAAAACCCATCACAATTCCCGCGATACACATGATGCTTCCCAACGTCGAAGTCCAGATAATGATATCGTTCCAAAGTGGCCGATTTCTTAAAAGTACTGTGGGATAAATCCAATGGGGAATGGGTCCGAGCCAGGCCAGAAAACGCTGCATCGCATTTACCCGCTGAACCACTTCACCGGTCTGTGTAGAAACGTAAATGTAGGTTCCCTTGTCGTCATCCATCTTTAACCTGTGAACCGGAGTGACGTAACCCATTGACCTGGCCGCAGCCATCCACTGGTCAATCTCCGTAAGCGTTTCCAGTTCTTTTGGCTGACTTTTATTTCCCTGAAAAGCGACTGCCAGTTTTCTGGCAAGAGTCGTATCTGTGCTACCAAACAATTCTCCGGTATCGGCAAAAACGGCACGATATTCTCCTCTGGTGGTCGTAAGCCGATATACTGGTCTGTCGAGCATCATACCCAGTCTGACAGATCGCATCGTGTCCATAATTACCGCCCGATCCATAGCTTCTTTCAAAGTCAGTTTTGCAGTTTCAAATCGGGCAACGGGCAGGTTTTGCAGCTTTTCGTGCTGGCGCATGGTCGGGTATTTGACATACATCATGGCAAATCCCGACAAAAACCAGATCACAAAAAGCAGGCTCAGCACCAACCCGAGGTAGCGATGAATGAGCAGGAATATTTTTGTGAAAGTTTTCATGAATAAGCGATTAACTTAACGCCGTTAGCAATCAGCTGATAGCCAATCGCTAACAGCTATAAGCTCTACAAACTATATTTTACACTTACCAGGAAATTCCGTGTTGCGCCTGGTGAAAATTGATTGGCAAAAATGGCGTTGGCGAAATATTTTTCGTTGAATGCATTGTTCACATTCAGCCTGATGCCCACTCTGCCAACCCGGTAACCTATTGCCGCGTCAACCACTGTGTAGGCGGGAAGCACATAGGTATTGGTGCTGTTGGTGAATGTTTCATCCATATAATTGGCACCTGCACCAAAATTCAAGCCTTTCAAAACCGAGTTTTGCAACTCATAATTCACCCAGATATTCAGCATGTTTTTTGGAGCAAAAGCAGTCCGGTTATTGGCAACAGCATTGTTTTCGCCTCCCGAATGAGGAAGATATTTAGCCTCCGAAAAAGTATATCCCGCGGTCAGATCCAATCCGGCAATCGGATTTCCCTGAATTTCTGCTTCAAAACCTTTGGATTCTGCCGAACCTACACGGCGCAATATCCCTCCTGGTAAACTTTCCAGCTGATTGTTTTTTCGCATGTAATAAAACGACAGATTTCCTGACCATTTTCTGGAAACTTTCAGCCTGCTGCCAAGCTCTCCCTGGTATCCGGTTTCGGGATCAAACGTCTCACCATTTGGCGCTACACGACGGGATGGTTTGAAATAAGTTGAATAAGATCCATATACAGAAAGCACATCGGTCGGCTGATACACAAGCCCTAAACGATAAGTCAAAGCCGATTTTGAGATCGTAGATTCCGGTCCTTCTTCCGTCACGTTGCGGTTTTCGTCCACCTTGTTGGTGTAGTAAGTACCGTTAAAAATATCATAACGCAACCCGGCAAGTCCTTTCAGCTTATCCGAAATTTTGATAAAATCCTGCACATAAATTCCGTGCACATTCTCCATCGTGGCCCTATAATTGGTTGTTTTATAACCAAGAAAACCCTGATTCGCAATAGGATTGTTGATAGGAATAGTCACAAATTGTCCCGGCCCGTACATGTTTGCATTGTATGTTTTCCTATCCAGAACACTCAGTGAATAACCTGCCAGAAGTTTATGTTCAACCCTTCCTGTGTTGAAATCATAAGTCAGTTCCAGCTGATTTTGAAGTGGTTTCGTCAGGTGATTGAAATAATAGGGAAACGAGCGCGTGATCGAGTCCAGCGTCGCATTGTAGGTCAGCTCTTCGGTAGAGAAGTAATTGATGTTGTCATCGTAATAAGAAATCTGGTTCGACAGCCGCAAATTCTCTCCAATTTGACGAACGTATTTCAACTGGAAATCGTAACGGGTGTGTTTCAGAAAATCCTGTGGATCGTTGTAACGTGTGTTTACGTTCAGTCCCGGCGCTGGTTTGCTGCCTTCGAGCATCGGTATGCCTGCATCTGTATCGTAAATATCCTTGTTGGCTCCGACGGTCAGATAGAATAAATCCTTATCAGTCGGTGTGTATTCCAAAGCAAAATATCCATTGTTGGTGGTCGAGCCTGAGTGACGATACCCGTCCGTGTCCGACATTCCAAAATCAACCCGATAGCGCAATTTATCATTGATTGGCCCGCCTGCTCCTGCTCTTATTCGGCGCGTATTGAAGCTTCCGTAAGCCGCCGAAAAATCGGCTTTCAGGTTTGCAGTTGGTCTTTTACGGGCAATGTTGATGATCCCACCCAAAGCCGAATGTCCGAAAAGAACCGAAGCTGGTCCTTTCAACACTTCAATACTTTCTACGTTTGCCAGATTGGTATTGGGCGCACTCGTTGAAATATTGTGGCGCTCATCACGGACACCGTCAACCAACAATACAAAATTAGAGAATCCTCTTACCGTAAAGTGCTGGAAGCCACCATACGTGTTGTTTGCCCGGATACCCGTTGCGTTTTTCATCGCTTCTCCCAGGTCGTCGGCTCCACGTTGTTCAATGGTCTTCACCGTCACGCTTGATGTAGACAACGGCAGATCGCGAAGCGGGACATCAATTTTATTCACTGACGAAAACGATTTCGAACGAACCGAGCTGATCACAACTTCTGATAGCTCGTTGGTCTGGCTGTTCAGCTTGTATTGAAGAACGGTTTCGTTTTTGTTTTTAACTTCGATGTTCTCCTTTTTGGCGTTGTACCCTACCCCACTGGTCAGAAAGGTGTATTTTCCGGCAGGTACATTTCTTAGTTCAAATTGTCCGCCATCGTCCGTGATAGTAGCGAAAGGTGTGTTTTCCAGACGAACATGAATCCCAACCAACGGTTCACCGTTTTCAGTTTGGATAAAACCACTGACCGTTCCCAGTTGCTCGGCAAGCACCGATCCGGCAAGGAAAATGAAGTGGAACAAGAAGACAAGGCTTAGTAAAGAATTACCATTTCGTTTTTTTAAGGTGTTTTTGCCACTATCAGTTCGCGGATAGCAGATTGTAACTTTTTGCATACTTTTAACTTGGTTGTAAATGAGTTAAAAGCTCTTTGCAGATTTTACATGCGAACGTAGAAAGAAGAAAATAAGGGCAGAATGCGGCAAACAAAAAAAGTAAGCGCACGACGATTCAGAAGCAAAACACTTCAAAACCAACTATTCCAAACCAGACTCAGCTTCATTTCGCGAAAGCATTTGTCAACAAAAAAAGGCAGGTCTCCTGACTTGTAACATTTACATCGTCCTTCCCGGAATAATTTTGAATGAGCGAATTACAGAATGAGTGACCGGGTCGCCGGTGCGATGTTTTCCATTCTATCATTCAATCATTCTCTCATTGTTGTCCCAGTGGACATCTTTTGATGTAAACTTTTTGGTGTTACTTACAGTTGCGCGACAGTTCGTGATTTGCACACGATTCCCTATTAATTCACTGGTTGGTAAAACCCTTTTCTGTTGGAAAAATAAAGTAAAGAACTTTTCAGGCTGCAAAGGTAGGGTTATAAGTTGTGGAAATGTCAATGAATGGTGAATTTCGTAGGGTAAACGTATTCCGGCAAATTCAACTACTTCTGATGAAAAGGCTCGGTAAGAGCCATTTGTTTATAGCACAAAATTTCAACAAGTCAGGATTTAACTCCCTAGGAGTTTCCTGTCTTCCATCTATCCAATCATCAGCTTGAAGAGGAGGCTCCTCCGGAGCCGGAATGCGTTTTTGTATGGTGATTTTCTATAAACAGGACGCTCCTCCGGAGCAAGACCTGTGTTATGAAGACTTTGAGAATAGTCTTAAAAATTTCACTATCTGTAACTTTCTTCATATGATTTGACATTCCTACATCAGGAACTGGTGTATTCAATATTTATGTTAATTTTACATTAAACAAAAATCTAATCATGAACTTACCAGGAATAAAAACCGAATATACTGCGAAGGGTAATATCAAGCGCGTTATTATCGATGGCACTTCTGATTCTGAGTTGGTTGAAGATATTTTGGATATGATCGCGATTGAAGCCGCAAAAGGTGATGAATATGTACCTTGGGAAGAGGTTAAAGCTGAGCTAAACAAAATACATGGTATAGACGAATGAAATACAACGTCGTATTGTCAAAATCTGCCGTTAAATTTCTTCGTGGTTTGCAAAAGCAGGACTTTACCCGCATTCAGAAAGCTATTGATTCTCTCGAAACAGATCCGTTTCAGCCAGGTTGTAAAAAGCTAAAAGCTATCGACAACACATATCGAATAAGAGCTGGGAATTACAGAATAGTATACGAGATTTACTCTGGAAAACTCATCGTTTCCGTCATAGACATCGGAGATCGAAAAAACATATATGATTGACAGGCTGCCTATTCGCCGGTCTTTCAATGGTCAACAACTCCCACATTGGAATAAGACAGGAGAACCACACAAACCTCCCCCAAAAAGAATTTTCCCAACCTACTGATACCATCTGCTTCAAAAAGCACTAGTTTTGCGCATTCATTGGTTCGCGCCTTGGCGTGATTAATAGGGAATCCGGTGTAAATCCGGAGCAGTACCCGCTGCTGTAAGTTCATAAAAAGTGTTTTGGCAAAAAGTCACTAGGACGATGAGAAAATTGTTCCGGGAAGGCGTCAGAACTGAACGAGCCAGAAGACCTGCCAGTCAATCATATTTCCGTTTTGCTTTCGGGAAGAAAAGCAAGTGGTATTGGACCGGTAGATTCTGCATGGTCTTCTCCTGCATTTCCCTTTGGCTTTACGGATAAAAATTTAATCACTTGCAGAATGCAAGTTGTATTTTTTTATCTGTACCAACATGATCAATTTCTTACTTGTAGATTCATTATTACTCGGCGTCCAGCATTCGTTTGAGCCCGACCATGTGGCAGCCGTTTCTGTATTGGCAACCGATGAAAAGAAAAGTGCCTCCCAGCGCTGGAAATTGATCTGGAGGTCTTCACATTGGGCTCTGGGTCATTCGTTTACACTCATTCTTTTTGCCATTCTGGTTCTCCTTTTAAAGTCGACTATTTCGCTCAATATCTCTGATAAAGTAGAGATGTTAATCGGCCCACTGATGATCTGGCTAGGCATTGTTGCGATTCGAAGGAATTTCAAACCAAAAACGGTAAGCAACTCACAACCAACCAATACCACATTCAGCAAATCATTTTTGGTAGGCATGATTCACGGTTTGGCCGGGACAGGAGGGGCTTGTGCCGTTGCATTGACGCTGGCCGCAAGTGACGCTGCAACCGCCGTTTGGATCATCGTTATACAAAGCGTAGGTATTATCCTTTCCATGTCGGCGTACGGATATTTCTTTGCCTTTTCAATCAGCCGTTTTGCTCAGAAAAAGGATGCCTTTTTGACTATTATCAACTATGTCGTAGGAGCGTTTTCTATTGGTATTGGTTTGGTTACTTTGTTTGAGGCGTTTGAGGGGTGAGTTATTCTTATGCCTGTCAACAAGTAACTAATTGGTACTCAGCAAGCACTCGTTTAACAATACGTAAGGCTTCCGGTACAGTTAATTATGACACTGATTTTGTCAGGCTGAGCGGAGTCGAAGCCCGAGCGACCAAGATAATTTATTACCTATCAATAATTTAACAAAGCATTAGTGGCTGTGCTCATGCAAGTGCTCATATTGGACTAATTAAATCGTTTTGGCACAAAAAAAATAATTCCGAAATGAATACATTATCAAAATGTTGATTGGCAAATTTTAAACTTGGTTGCCCGCACTTCGACAAGCTCAGTGTGACAAATATTTTAGCTTATTCAAAGGAGCAAAAGTACTATTTTCAAAGAGCTTGTTTGCTCCAAAACTAGTTACTCCGTGTGACAACTGTTTTCGATAATTCAAAATCCCCAAAAACTCCCACATTCCCATTTTTTACTTTATTCAACCATATGAAAAGGAAATTTTACCTTTTACCGAACATTTTCATCATTAAACTATCGGCTTTTTCGCTGCTTTCGGTTTCGGGTTATTCGCAGCAAAGCGTTCCCGATTCTGCACGTGAAAATTTGCTCAATCCGGTTGTTGTTACGGCTACGCGTTTTGAAACGAAGAAGGAAATCATCGCTCAAAAAATAAACCTTATTTCCAAGGAGGATATGCAAATGACTCCGGCTGTGGATCTGACGGATATTGTCAGAAAAATGGCTGCTGTGGATGTGATCCAGTATCCAAACCTTTCATCCGGAATCGGGATCAGAGGTTTCCGTCCACAATTTTCAGGGTTGAATCAGCGGACTTTATTACTTATTGACGGCCGTGCTGCCGGTGCTACCAATTTATCACAAATCAACCTGAATGGTGTTGAACGCATTGAGGTGCTGAAAGGACCTGCTTCGTCGCTTTACGGTTCGCAGGCGATGGGAGGTGTGATCAATGTGATTACAAAAAAATCGAGAGGAGCAACGCAGGGAAATGGATTTGTTGAATATGGCAGTTTTCAAACTTTGCAGGCAGGCTTAAACACTGGCGGAAACCTGACCAAAAAGCTGGATTACGATCTTTCCTTCTCTTATTTTGAAAGAGCGAAAGACTACAAAATCGGGAAGGACAATATTTTTCGTGATGCTTTTGGATACACGAAAGCACAGAAAAACTACACAGCTCAACCCATTGAACAGGTCGACGAACGCAAGGATGATGGTTTGAGAAGGCCTTTTACAAAGCTTCACCACTTCTCAGGCGCAGTGCGTTTGGGATACCAATTGACTGAGAAATGGCGTGTTGATGTACGTGGTGAAAGATTTCAGGCAAAAGATGTGGAATCACCTGGCGAAATTTCATCGGGCAGTACCGAAGCAAGCACAAAGGACGTAGATCGAGCTGCATTGGACATTTCCTTAACGGGTGAAATCGGCAACCACAGCCCAAGTTTGAAAGTATTCGGATCAGAGGAAAATACTAAAAATTATACCCTCAACGTGTCCGGCAAACCTGTAATTCCTTTCCGTTCGGCGCAAGGACACAATGCCTGGAAAGGGATTCAGGTGAAAGATGTTTGGAAGGTTGGACGGCATTCTGTGATTCTGGGATACGACTATTTGAACGCTTCCACAAACAGTCGCCGCTGGACGAATGATACCACGGAACGTGCGCCAACCCAACCTGAATATGCCATTATTTCTTCGGCATTCTTCACTCAGGTACTTTTGAATTTTGACAGACTGACCATTCAGCCAGGTATCCGGTACGACAATATTACTTTCGATGTAAAAGAAACTGCGTTACTTCCCACTTACAAAGCAGGCAAAAAAACGAATCCATTTACAAGTCCGAGTTTGGGAATTACCTATGAACTGGTTCCTTTCCTTCGCGCAAAAGGAACAATCGGCCGTGCATTTGTGACCACCGATGCATATAGTGTGGCCGGCTATAACGAAATCCGGGATTCAAAAGGACGTATTGCTGTAACAGCCGGGAATCCGGATCTGAAAAACGAAAGTAGCGTGAGCTGGGATTTGGGACTGAGTTTCAACAAACCAAAAGCAGGTTTATCGGCAAACGTAACATACTTCTCAACCAAGGTGGATAACCGCATTGCCAAGATCATCAAAACGGTAAACGAACCTTTGCCTAACAATGACGTAATCATTTCACGGGCTACTTTTGTAAATGCTGCCGATGCCGAAATTAGCGGACTGGAAACTGAAATAAGTTACGATTTTGGAGCATTGAGCAATTACAAATATTCACTCCGCGTATTCTGGAATGGAACTTCGATCTTAAAAGCGAAAGAACTAATTGTAGGAACAGATGGAGCATCCACCAACAGAGATATTCAGAACGTTGCCAAAAACACATTAAACTACGGATTGGAATATGACAATTTAAGATGGCTTCGTCTGCGTTTATCAGGCCGCTCAATTGGCACGCGCACGGACATTGATTACACCGACCCGATCAATCCAGAAATTGAATACCCAAAATACATGGTGATGGATTTCACTGCGTCATTTAAGGTGGCAGAAAATCATCAGTTAGCATTGAAAGTCAACAATGTAACAGATGAAAATTATTACGAAAAACGTGGGTATAATTTACCAGGAAGGGCTGTTTCTGTGAGGTATACGGTGCAGTTTTAAGAGGAATTTATACCACGGATGCACGGATAAATCACGAGTACAAATAAATCATTCGTGGTGTATTGGTGCATTCGTGGTGAAAATTGGATTAGCCCGCAACCGACAATTCTGGCTGATCCAATTCTATGACCTGATGTTTGTAGTCCTGAGGTAAAAGCGCATTTCTGAATACCTTTTCAATACCAAGCGAACGAACCAGCTTGTACAACGCCAGAACTGGTGTCAATAACGAAAAAGTCCTCAAACCGAGCAACGTAATCACCTTTTGCGGCACCACCATTACCTGTACCTCTTTCAGCATGAAGTAACGAACAGGCCCCAGGTGTTTTCTGTATTGTTTATATAAATCGGCTGTGAAGTTACTGGCCATCATATTGTCCCTCAAATGTTCCTGGCGCATGATTTGCCAGTCATGCAAGTTTCCCGGAAGTCCGGCAATTCCCATTCTGAAACCTACCTGATAAAACGTTTCGAATATTTCCCGCTTCTCTTTCTCGGTCAATTTTCTTTCCAAAACTTCAAATGACCGGATCGAATAGTCGATCAGCATAAACAACACGTCCCGATAAGCCCAATCAGGAATGCGGCTTCCTCTTGAATGCTCCACACCTTTGTGAATGGCAGCAATTTTATCTATCGAACGCAATGCGTCATCATATTCAGCGAACACGATCTGCCTTGCATAAGCCACGGTAGAAAACAGCCTTCCCAACGGATCTGCCGGAAGCTTTCCTGTAAAGTAGAGCCAATCCACCGCTTTATTCAAAGCAAATTCGGCCGATGCACCCGCAAAAATGAAAAGGATGGTATCGGCTTTTCCCCAGATCTCCCTCACCACAGAACCTTCTTTGACAAAATATTTCATAAAGCAAAAATTCGTTTTCTATTTTCAACTAACAACACAACTACAATTCCCAGCGTGGAGGCAAGCATATCACCCCATTCGAAACTCGTTCCCAAAATAATTCTCGCAACCTTGTTATTTTGCAAGCCTGTCATATTTATAAGTTGCAGATATTGAGCGACCTCAACCAGATAAGCGAAAAGTAAAACCCCTGTTGCCACCTTCCACGCACTTGCATTTGTCAAGGCTCTCATCAGGCAATACAGAAAAATAACAACCAGAAAATCACCTCCGTAGGGACGAATGATACTGTCATGCGCAAACACAGCGATTACTATTTCCGCCAGAAAAAGCAATACTGCCATTATCAGGTAACTATACTTTAACGACATAAATAAAAAGTACTTTGAATTACAAAGTAAATACAAAAAATTAATTACATCCAAGAAGATGCAAAAAAAATACCCAACGACAGAACACGACTGTTGGTGGGTATGATCAATAATCCTGACTTAGTGCTGTTTAATTAGCCATACAAATCAGAAATGGGGTTTTTACTCGTTCCTAATTTATGAGTATGCCACATATCCATGGCTTTTCCTATCAGTACAAACGGTAAGGAAACAATGGTAGAAATGATCATGGCAATGAATAACACGATTGCCAACCAAAATTTCCCAATATTATATGTGATCTTTGTGAGATTTTCCATGATTTATGATTTTAGTTCAATAATATATTGATGCAATTATAAGAAACAGGTAAAAGATCATACCAAAGCTCAACGATCGTCTTTATTTAAATCTTTATTATTCAAATCGTATGGTTGCCGAACCTCCATATTTCTTAATGAATAAAATTTTTGATTTCTTTTTAAGATCAATTGTTGCGGCAATAATGGCGGTTGCAGCAATTGTAGCTGCGGCGATAACCTTTCCATTTATGGCAATTTTCTGGATATTCAAGCAGTTGCGCGAGTTGATCAAATCTGATCGCTGATATAACCGAAACTTACTTTCGGTATAAGTAGCGTTCCGGATGCTTCTTCTTTTTACTTTAAAAAGTAAAAAAGCCCATTCATGAAAAGAAGAACATTCATTAATATCGGCGGCACTTCGCTATGCGCCCTTCCCGTTTTGACCTCTTCTGTTTTTGCATTCGACAATAAATATATTTCAACAATGCCTCCCTGGATTGTCGAGCTTGTGAAACGCAACGACACCGGACTCGATAATTTGTTGAAAATTCAGGTTCAGAATCCGGCCAGTCCAGACCTCGGCGGAGTGCCTGACTCTTTTGATATTTTAAATCCTCAGAGTACTTCCGCGATCATACAAGCCGGCGGCGTTGCCGTATTCTCGCCTGATTCAAAATACTATCAGTCTGCCGAATTGCTTGAAAGAATGAAGCTGGCAGCTTTGTATTTGTTGAAAATTCAGCACAGCGACGGGACCATTGATTTACTTTCCACCAATTTTCACTCTACGCCTGACACCGGTTTTTTGGTAAAACGCCTTACCATGGCTTATGTGCTGACGGAGAGATCGCAGGCGGCAGAAGCCAATACTGTACTTGGTCCACTGAAAAAATTTCTGCTCAATGCTGGTGAAGCGCTTATTGTTGGCGGCGTACACACGCCAAATCACCGGTGGGTGGTATCCGCTGCTCTTACCAAACTGAACGGGCTTTGGCCCGACACCCGATATGTAGACAGAATAAATGAATGGCTGGGAGAAAACATTGACATAGACGCCGACGGACAGTACAATGAGAAAAGTACTTTCATATATTCTTCGCTGACAGACCGCCTGCTGATAACCATTGCTGCGGGACTTAATAAACCCGAACTGCTTGAACACGTCCGAAAAAACCTGAATATGACACTTTATTATGTGCATCCGAACGGTGAAATCGTCACCGACGCGTCTGGAAGGCAGGATAAAGCTTTGATTGGCACACTCGAAAATTACTATTACCCATATCGGTACCTTGCGCTTCTTGACAAAAATCAAACATACGCAGCGATGTGCAGATTGATTGAGGAGACAGCCGGAAATAAAATCGGTTATTTTCTCGACTACTATTTAACAGACTCCACTTTGTGGGAACCGCTTCCTCCTCCTGCCGCATTGCCGCTGAGTTATGTTAAGGCATTCCCATATTCCGGACTGGTGCGCATCAGAAGAAATCGCAGAGATGCAACTCTGATCGCCAAAAACCCCGTGTGGTTCACATTCATGAAAGGAAACGCGGTACTTCAGGGCGTGCGATTTGCATCTTCTTTCTTCGGTAAAGGACAATTCCAGTCAGACGAAGTGAAGGTGAACGGAAATGTATACGAACTGACGCAAAAGCTGGAAGGTCCATACTGGCAACCTTATCCGAAGGATGCTATTGATCCGGGCGGAGACTGGGAAAAAATGCCAAAAGTAAATCGTCCGCAGAGTGAAGTGCAGCTCCTTGAAACCAACATCCGCATAAAGGAAACGAAAGAAGGAATGGAAATCGAAGTGATTACGAATGGAACGGAACGCGTACCTGCTGCTCTGGAACTGATTTTCAGACCCGGCGGCGAACTCAAAGGTGTGGTAAAAGTAGATGGTTCCAAAGACTCATGGATTTTAAAAGAAGGTACCGGAACTTACACTTTCGGAAGTGATACGATCTCTTTCGGTCCGGGAACAGGCCTTCATAAAAACATTGCACTAAGAGGTGCACTGCCACCAATGGATGCTCCCACCGTATTCCTTACAGGATTCACGCCCTTCAAACATACGATTCGGTTTAGTTAACTCTTACTCATCCGTTTACGGATCCGGCTTAACGACGGCCCCTGAATGCCCAGATACGAAGCGATGTGGTATAGAGGAACGTTGTTAAAGATGTCGGGATGTTTTTCAAGCAGATCCAGGTATCGCTGTTCGGGTGTCAGGAAGAGGAAATGTTCTGCCCGTGTCATAGCGATGTCGAAAGCGGTTTCAGCCACCAGCCTGCCAAACTTCTCCCACTGCTGCGACTGTCTGTATAGCTTTTGGAGGTGGTCATAGTGGATGTACAGTATCGTTGCTTCCGTCATTGACTCCGTGTAATAATTGCACGGGGTTTGTGTCACGAAACTCTTGTAGGATACAACTATCTGATTTTGTGAGAAAAAGAAAACATTTTTTTCTTCTTCCGAATCAGTATAATAGGTACGAAAAACACCATTCAGAATAAACCCAAGGTGTTTACAAACGTTTTTATATTCGTTGTAAAACTCTCCTTTTTTGTAAGTTTTCTTTTGCCAAAACGGATGCGATAAGGCAAACGCTTCCTGCTCCATTCCGGCGAATTGCTTCATAACCGCGCCCAACATCTCTATTTCTGTCATTAAATATCAGTTTATGATGGTGTTAACAAAATTAAGCTTTATCCTGATCAGTAAGTTATCCAGAAAAAAACTGCCACGAATTTACGAATGAGCACGAATAAAAAATCGATTTTATCTTTTACAAAAACTTCATTATCAAACGAATAATTAATAAATTTAATTGATTTTATTGATCCCCTCCCCCCATAATTCCTGCAATTTCAAACCGGCTGTTGTATGATGATCAGGTTTATCTTATCACTTTTCATTTTGTCCACCCAGAGTTGCTTCGCCAACTTTCTACTGATCCCGATGGACAATACCCAAAGCAATCATCTCAAAGCTTATGGACTTTCCTACATGTTGCTGAAAGGTGATCTGGATGTTGACTGGCTGCTGAATTATCGGGGCGGCAGTTTTATGGTGCAGTACAGCAAAAGCATCGAAAATGAATGCAAGTTACGGGCGGTGTCTTACGAGATCATATCAAACGCTCAAAATCAACAGATACTGAACGAAATCCAAAAACCGGATGTAAACATGGACGTGGTGAAACTTCACAAAGCAGCGAAAATAGCGGTGTATTCTCCTGTGAAAATAAGCCCAGCTGAATTTGAAGATACCGATGCCGTGCTGTTGGTGCTGAAATATGCAGAAATACCATTCGAGGTTATTTACGATGAGGAAATACTAAAAGGCGATCTGCCCAGGTACGACTGGCTGCATCTGCATCACGAAGATTTCACTGGTCAGTTTGGCCGCAGTATTCGCCGAACTTCTCCGGCAGACATCAAAGCACAGGAAGCCATAGCAGATCGGTTTGGTTATTCAAAAGTGTCTAAAATGAAACTTGCAGTTGCCAAGCTCATCAAGGAGTTTTGTGCCGGCGGCGGCTTTTTGTTCGCAATGTGCTCGGGAGCTGAAACTTTTGATATTGCCCTTGCCGCCGAAGGAATCGACATTGTTGACAATTTCGATGGCGATGGTGTTGATCCCGACGCACAATCCCGGCTCGATTTCGACAAAACCTTTGCCTTCCAAAATTTTAAATTACAGCTGGACGATTACGAGGGAATGGGGTTTTCGGATATCAATTCCTCGGCTGGACGCTTCCGCGGCTATGGCAGCAACGAAGCTTATTTTTCCCTTTTCGACTTCTCAGCAAAATGGGACGTAATTCCTGCCATGTTGGTGCAGAATCATGAAAATCTGGTGAGAGAATTTTTTGGACAAACTACTGCATTCTCTAAAAACACAGTAAAACCAAGCGCGCTGGTTATGGGAACAAGCAGCCAGTCGGACCGTTACATTTATGGTGAAATGGGCCGCGGGCAATGGACTTTCTACGGCGGCCACGATCCGGAGGGAAGAGGCGGCGGACGCCGAATGCCCACGGATCTCAATCTTTATCCTAATTCTCCGGGTTATCGGCTCATACTGAATAATGTATTGTTTCCTTCGGCCAGGAAGAAGAAAAGAAAGACGTAACGACGATTAGTAAGTCGGGTTTAGAAGTTTGTAAGGGTGTTTTAACCAAAAAATTAACATGACAAACAGGAAGAATTTCAATACATCTAAAATACCCCGAATGACCGAAGTGTTTCCACAAGCGGTTGTTGCCGGGGGTTTTATATTTATTTCAGGTACCACCGGCGTCAACCCGGCTACTGGAAAACTAGACGACGACTTTGAGAAACAAGCAACCCAGTCGTTTAGAAACATACAAACAATTCTGGAAGAACTTGGAAGCGGTCTGGACAAAATTGTAAAAACAACTGTATTTATGGTTACAGGAAACGACTTCGCTATTTTGAATAAAGTCTATGGAGAGATTTTCCCGGAAAATGCTCCTGCCAGAAGCACACCCCAGGTTATGCCCTTTCCCGCAGGCATCCTGATATCTGTGGAATGCATTGCATTTGTGGAATAATGCTAACCACAAGCGGAACAACCTTTTAACATTTTTTAACACAATAGAAATCAGACAGTTGCGTTGGGTTTGAAGTTATCCACTCTTTAACCCATTCAGACAAGATGAAAACAATTTCTTCCCTTTTCACTTTCGCTATTTTAGCTTTTTGTGCTATTGAAAGTCAGGCACAGGACATGAAGATTGGTCATGTTGACCAACAGTTTATCCTCTCGAACATGCCGGAATTCAAAAAGCTGAATGAAGAAATCACTGAAAAAAGTGTTCAGTACGACAAGATTCTGAAAAGCAAATTCGACGACTTCGAAAGCAAAAGAGCAGCATTCGAAAAACTTGCTTCTGCACAAACAAGCGAGGCAATCCTGAAAGACAAAGCGGCTGAACTCGAAAACCTGAAATCATCATATGAAGAGTTTCAGAACAACTCCATGACTGAACTCCGTAATTATTTCAGCAAAAAATTTACACCCATCAAGCAAAAAGTGAATGACGCCATTGTGTTTGCAGGAAGAAAAAATGGCTATGCTTTTCTACTCCGCATGGATCTGAACCCTGATGGCGGTGACCTGTGGCCGGTCGTTTTGTATGCAAAAGATACGACTTCCACGCTTACTTCGGAGATACTAAAAAATCTAGGTGTTGACAGTACGGCAGCTTCGAACCGTAAAATCGGTATTCCACAGATGTTGAATAAAAGGTAGATAATTTTCTATTAGCCATAAGAAATAGATCAAGCCAGAAGGTTTCGCACCTTTTGGCTTTTTTTGTTGTCTCAAAATTTCAGAACACCATCTCAATTCCTGACCAAAGTCATACTTGGTCACCCGCTTCCGTCATCTTCTCTCCCGTCCAATTCTCCCAATTTTGAATCACAGTTTTACATACGTGTCAAGCTGCATTTCATCACTGGAAACCATCGGGTGATATCACAATAAGAGTAGAGCCATGAGCGCGAACAAACTTGCAGTTGAAGAAGAAACTCCTACCCATACAACCTGTTACCATTGTGGAGAAGAATGCCGGGATGAGATCATTGAGCAGGATGGCCATGAATTCTGCTGCGATGGCTGTTCGGTTGTTTATGACCTGCTCAAAGAAAATGACCTTTGCCGGTATTACAACATCGACGGAGCTCAGGGAATATCACCCGACAAAGCTTATTTCCAGGGCAAATATGATTATCTGGATTTGCCCGAAGTTTCACAAAAGTTACTCGAATTCACCGACGGACGCCTTTCCAGTGTAAACTGGCTTGTTCCCAAAATGCATTGCAGTTCCTGTATCTGGCTACTCGAACAACTTTATAGGCTCAACCCTGCCATAAGAAGTTCTGTTGTCAATTTCCCTGAAAAGAAAGTACGTATAACTTACGACGCCGGACAGATCAGACTTAGTGAACTGGCTTCACTCATTTCCAGCCTTGGTTACGAGCCTTACATCAGCCTCAATGATGTGGAAGGAAAACAGATCAAAAAGTGGAACCGTACACATTTATACAAGATCGGTATAGCAGGATTTGTATTCGGGAACATTATGATGCTGAGCTTCCCGGAGTATTTCAATCTGGGCGATTCTTCTTCGGACAGCGATCTGAGATTCTTGTTTAACATGCTCAATATCGCTTTCAGTCTACCGTTTTTTTTCTATTGTGCTTCCGATTTTTTCAAGTCTGCCTGGGGAGCTTTAAAGGGCAGATATCTCAATATTGACGCTCCGATCGCACTCGCTCTGACCTGTATTTTCCTGATCAGTTTGTATCAGATTTTCACAGAAACGGGTCCCGGATATCTGGATTCACTCAGCGGTGCCGTATTTTTTATGCTGATAGGCCGGTATTTTCAGGACAAAACCTATGCAGGAATTTCGTTTGACAGAGACTATAAATCCTATTTCCCGGTGGCTGTTTCCGTTGTCGATGACGGCGTTGAGACCCGCAAGCCCATTACAGAATTAACTACCGGTGATCAGATTCTGGTTCGGAATGAAGAACTTATTCCCGCCGACTCCGTCCTGCTTAGTCCTCGGGCAATGGTAGATTATAGCTTTGTATCGGGTGAATCTGAACCTGTTGAAAGAAAAAAAGGAGATACCATTTATGCAGGCGGAAAACAAAAAGGACCATCCATTGAGCTGGAAGTATTGCGACGGGTTTCGCAAAGTTACCTTACTCAACTATGGAACCACGATACATTTTCCAAGGAAAAGGAAGATCAAAACCAGACGCTCGCGGCTCGCATCAATAAGTACTTTTCGGTGATCGTACTGATCATTGCCACGGTTACATTTTTGACCTGGATCATCTTTCTTCACAACCCGGAAACTGCCTTTCGGGCATTTACTACAAGTTTGCTGGTTGCCTGTCCGTGCGCACTGCTTCTCTCCTCTACATTCACAAACGGAAACCTGCTCGCACTTTTTGGCAAGAACAGATTTTACCCAAAAAATGCACATACCATAGAACGGCTTTCGCATATAGACACAGTCGTGTTTGATAAAACAGGCACCATTACGCAGGCAAACGAAGCCGAGGTTGATTTTGTAGGAAAGGAATTATCTACCGAAGAACTGGTGATGGTGAAGTCAATCTCCATGCAGTCGTCGCACCCGCTGAGCAGAATGATCGTAAAAAAACTAGCCGATACAACTGCAAGCAAACGCAGCCTGGGCAATTACACCGAGACCGGCGGAGCAGGCATCAGCGCATATTGGGGCAAAAAAGAGGTTAGACTTGGTTCTTCAAAATGGGTAGGTGCAACGGTATCAACCGAAGAAAAAAGCGATGCATCTCATGTGTATTTCTCTGTCGAAAATGAAGTTTACGGTTACTTCACAGTAAAAAGCAAATACCGACCCGAACTAGCCGAAACCATAAAAGCACTACAAAAAAATGGTTACCATACTTACCTTTTATCAGGAGACAAACCTACTGACAAAGCTTTGTTAACTCCCGTTTTCGGCGACGGATCAAGTCTTTTGTTTGAACAAAAACCGGAAGAAAAACTGCGTTTTATTGAGAATCTGCAACAAACCGAATACCGCAATGTACTCATGGTTGGAGATGGACTGAATGACGCAGGTGCTTTACGCCAAAGCAATGTGGGACTTGCCGTATCCGACGACATCAATAATTTCTCCCCTTCGTGCGACGCCATTGTGGAAGGGAACCAGCTTGCGAAGTTGCCAGCTTATATGAAACTGGCCAAATCAGGGCAGCAGATTATTAAGCTAAGTTTTGGAATCTCATTGTTTTACAACATTGCCGGACTAGCCTTTGCCGTCACCGGAAATTTATCACCTGTAATTGCCGCGATCCTGATGCCCGTCAGTTCTATTACCATTGTGGCCTTCACAACGCTCGCCAGCAACTTAGCAGCACGAAAGTGGATCAAAAACTGATCAATGTCATATTGAAACCATAACCTGTGTCATCGTTCCACCGACAGTAACCCGGTAGTTTTGACCTATCAATAAAACTTAACCCCAGCCAACCATGGGCGCATTTTATATCATGATCACCATCAGCCTCATCATCGCTGTCGGCTTTTTAAGCGCATTTATGTGGTCGGTTAAAAAAGGGCATTTTGATGACGACTATACACCATCGGTACGCATACTGCTTGACGATACCACTACGGAACAACCAACCAATTAATACTGTATTCACCAAATTCTATTAACTTATGTCAAACCTTCCACATCCGGGTATTGCATCTGTCGAGCTGGACGAGTTTCAATATGATAACCGCATCGTACGAAATTTTGCTATTGCAACAATTCTGTTCGGGTTAATCGGAATGCTTGTCGGTCTGCTTGCCGCACTCCAGCTCGTTTTCCCCGACCTGAACATGGATATTCCCTATCTCACTTTTAGCCGGATAAGACCCCTTCACACCAATGCTGTCATTTTTGCATTCGTTGGTAATGGATTTTTCACTGGTCTGTATTACTCTGCACCGCGTGTTTTGCGGGCACCCATGTGGAGCCCGGTTCTGAGTCGTTTCCATTTCTGGGCATGGCAGTTCATCATTCTGGCAGCGGCGATCACCCTTCCAATGGGACTTACAACCTCCAAAGAATACGCAGAACTTGAATGGCCGATTGACATTGCCATTGCTGTGGTTTGGGTATCGGCATTAATCAACCTTGTGATGACCACCATCAACCGCCGTACCGAACATATTTACGCGGCTGTTTGGTTTTACATTGCGTCGTTTGTAACAGTGGCCATGTTACACGTTGTGAACAGTATTGCCCTCCCAATTTCATTATTCAAAAGCTACTCGGTTTATGCAGGTGTGCAGGATGCCCTCGTGCAGTGGTGGTATGGACACAATGCTGTGGCCTTCTTCCTTACAACACCGTATCTGGGTTTGATGTACTACTTCCTTCCCAAAGCAGCCAACCGTCCAATTTATTCATACCGGTTATCCATTGTCCATTTCTGGGCACTTATCTTTCTGTACATCTGGGCCGGACCTCACCATTTGTTATACACATCTCTGCCCGAATGGGCTCAAACGCTGGGAACCGTTTTCTCCGTTATGCTTATTGCACCATCATGGGGCGGGATGATCAACGGACTTATGACCCTTCGCGGTGCATGGGACCGGGTTCGTGAAGATGTCGTTTTAAAATTCTTTGTTGTAGCCATTACGGCTTATGGTATGGCTACGTTTGAAGGTCCAATGCTTTCTTTCAAAAATGTAAATGCCATTGCACATTATACCGACTGGATCGTTGCTCACGTGCACGTTGGTGCCCTCGGCTGGAATGGTTTCTTAACTTTCGGATTGCTTTACTGGCTGTTTCCACGTCTTTACAACCGTCCGTTATACTCTCAAAAAGCAGCCAATTTCCACTTCTGGATCGGCACATTGGGTATCATATTTTATACCGTTCCAATGTATTGGGCAGGATGGGTACAAAGCTCTATGTGGCAGGAATTCACTCAGGAAGGTCTGCTGAAATATCCCAATTTCCTTGAAACCGTTACCCAGCTTGCACCACTTTATTTCCTGAGAAGTGTTGGTGGTACATTGTACCTGATCGGATTTGTAGTGATGATCTACAATCTCTGGATGACTGCTCTAAAAGGCAAACTGGTACCAACCGAAACCGCAAAAGCAATGCCTTTGAGTGCAATCTGGCATGCATCTAAAAACGAATACTGGCACCGCAGAATTTTCGAACGCAAACCTCTGGCACTTACAATTTTCGCATTGATCGCCGTAGCCATTGGTGGTATGATCGAAATGATTCCAACTTTTATGATCAAATCCAATGTACCGACTATTGCAGCTGTGAAGCCATACACCCCGCTCGAATTACAGGGACGCGATATTTACGTTCGGGAAGGATGTTACGTTTGTCATACCCAAATGATAAGACCATTCCGTGCTGAAATAGAGCGTTATGGCGAGTATTCCAAATCAGGTGAGTTTGTATACGACTTCCCGCACCAATGGGGATCCAAGCGTACCGGACCGGATGTGCATCGTGTTGGGGGTAAATATCCTGACTCATGGCATTACAACCACATGGAAGATCCGACAAGTATGTCGCCGGGATCGATCATGCCAAGATATGGCTGGCTTCTTGAAGACGACCTGGATACGAGCAATACCGCCGCGAAAATTCGTGCGATGCAAACGCTTGGTGTGCCCTACGAAAAGGATTATGATAAAGTCGCCAATGCGGACCTGACCCGACAGGCAAAAGAGATTCAGGGACGACTGAAACAGAGTGGAATCAAAACCAGCGAAAACAAGGAAATTATCGCATTGATTGCCTATCTGCAAAGATTGGGAACCGATATCAAGACAGACAAACAATAAAAAATCATCTGTCATTATCATTTTAAACTATCATCATGAAATTTCGAACATATCTTGAAAACATTGTGGGGATTGAGATCTTCCCTCTGATTTCGCTGATCATATTTTTTGGATTCTTTATATCCCTCCTGGTTTTTGTTTTCAGGATTGATAAAAAATCACTTAAAAATATGAGCAGTCTGCCGCTCAACGATGGTGTAGTAAAGAAAGGAGTACTGTCTGTGCTAATGCTGTTTTTTGTTTCATTTTCTGCATTTGCGCAAGATGAAGCACCTGTGAGAGCTATTACAGGCACCGATCTGCTTTTGTATATCCTGCTTGGCGTACTATTCTTTGTCGCTGTGCTGGTGGTGATTTTGCTGGTGAATGCACTGAGCCTACTAAGACAAATGACTACCACCGAAGGCGAATCCAAGGCGCTCTTCAGCGAGCACTGGTGGAAGAAATTCGCCGGGATGGGTATTGCGATCAAAGACGAACAGCAAATTCTGATCGAAGGACACGACTACGATGGTATTCAGGAACTTGATAACCGTATGCCACCCTGGCTCCAATCGCTTTTTGTATCAACCATTGTAATTGCAATCGGCTATTCAGCTTACTACTTTGGCGGATTTGGAGACATGCAAATAGCCGAACTCGAAAAAGATATCGCCCAGGCGGAGATTGAGAAGAAAGCCTATATTGAAAAAGTAGGTGCCAGCATGGACGAAAATTCGGTGACCGAACTTACAGATGACGCTTCAATAGGTCAGGGACAAGCGCTGTTCACCGAAAAATGTGCAGCCTGCCACGGTCCGGACGGTGGAGGTACTGTGGGACCAAACTTAACAGATGCATATTGGCTGCATGGCGGAAGTATCAACGACCTTTTTAAAGTAATCAAATACGGTGTTCCCGAAAAGGGAATGATTTCCTGGGAGAAGCAGCTCTCACCAACTGATATTCAGAAAGTAGCAAGTTTTGTACTCTCGATAAAAGGCACCAAACCTGCCAATCCAAAAGAACCTCAGGGTGAATTGGTGGAAGATAAAGTGGCTGCCAAATAAATTCACTCAGGTAAAGTTCTGGATCCAGGATTATCATCCGGACTTTGTCTGAAACATTAAAATGCATTATCAATGAAAACCTTTGATATTCCGGAGCAGGACGAATACTTCCGCGATCATTTCAGCGGTGTGAGCGAGGATGGGAAAAGAAACTGGTTTTATCCGCAAAAACCAAAAGGCAACTGGCACAACAGACGCGTATGGTTTACGGTATTGATATTAGCATTACTCTTCGTAACGCCATTTCTGAAATACAACGGACAGCCATTATTGCTGTTCAATGTTCTGGAACGAAAATTCATCATTTTCGGCATCTTCATCGGTCCGCAGGATTACTGGCTTTTCGGTCTCCTGATGCTCTCGTTCATGGTATTTATTGTGCTTTTCACCACCATTTTTGGTCGTTTGTGGTGTGGCTGGGCTTGCCCGCAAACGGTATTTATGGAAATGGTTTTCAGGAAAATCGAATACGCCATTGAGGGTGACGCAGGAAAACAAAAATCACTAAACAAAGCTCCATGGAATAGTGATAAAATCATAAAAAAGGGTTTGAAGTATACCCTGTTTCTCACCGTTTCTTTCCTGATTGCAAATCTGCTTTTGTCTTACGTAATCGGTGTAGATGAAGTTGGCAAAATCATCAGTGAGCCAATCAGCGATCACCTGCCACTTTTTGGTGGTATCGTGGCCTTCACTGCGATTTTCTATTTCAATTTTGCATGGTTACGTGATCAGGCTTGCACGGTTGTGTGTCCATACGGACGTTTGCAGGGAGTTTTGATGGATCGTAATTCTATTGTGGTGGCTTACGATTACAAACGCGGCGAGCCTCGTGGCAAGCTGCACAAAGGTAAAGACCGAAACGAAGGTGACTGCATCAATTGCCATCAGTGCGTGGCAGTTTGCCCAACCGGAATTGACATCCGAAACGGAATGCAAATGGAATGTGTGAACTGTACAGCTTGTATAGACGCCTGCGATTCTATTATGGATAAAGTAGGTTTTGATCACGGTTTGATCCGTTACACATCCGAAAATGCCATCGTTAACAAAACCAACAAGCTGATCACACCAAGGGTAATTGGGTACATCGTAGTGCTGGTATTACTCTGGTCGGTTTCCGGCTTTATGATCTTGTCGCGCACAGACACCCAGACTACGCTGTTCCGTGCTCCGGGAAGCCAATACATTGAGAACAAGGATGGCTCTGTGAGTAATCTTTACACTTTTAAGATATTCAATAAAACCAATCATGTCGTACGGCCCACTCTTGTTTTAGACAATTCTCAGGGTAAGCTCGTTTTTGCAGGAACACCTGATTTGACACTCAACGGAGCCGGAATGTCAGATGGAACGCTGTTTATCACCATACCAAAAGCGGAATTAAAAAGCAGAAAAACGAAACTAAAACTGTCGGTGTATCAGGGAAAAGAAAAACTCGAAACCTTTGAAACGACCTTTATGGCACCGGCTTACTAGAGTTCAGTTAACAGTTTTCAGTTTAAAGAAACAGTGTTATCCGCCGAAATTGCAACAAACGAAGTTTAATCCATATTAACTAAAAGCTAACGGCCAATCACTAAAAGCTAATAGCCAACAGCTTTATATCCATCATCATTATGAAATTCAATTGGGGAGCCGGAATAACCACTCTGTATCTGAGCTTTGTAGCCGGAATACTGGTGCTGGTAGGTATGAGTGCGAGTCAGAAGATTGATCTGGTTACGGATCATTATTACGAAGAGGAAACGAAATTTCAGGAAAAACTTAACAAAACCAATCGTGCAAAAGAACTCTATGAACCGCTATCCTGGCAGGTAAATGAAGAAGGTCTGACGATTCAGTATCCGGAAAATGCCGGAAATGTTACAGGAACAATCAATCTGTATTGTCCTTCCAATGAAAAGAATGACCGCAGTTTTGTCATTGTAAATCAGGATAAACAACAATTTATTCCTGCATCAAAAATTCATAACGGGCGTTACCGTCTCCAAATTGACTGGAAAAACGGAACGGATACGTATTGGAATGAAGATGTAATTGTAATGGAAGGCCGTTAAATTTCCCGATGATCACCTTTCTTCCATATCTGGCACTTACAATGGGGCTCATGAGCAGCTTCCATTGTATTGGCATGTGCGGACCCATTGCTCTTGCATTGCCCGTTCAGAAAGGAAACCGGTTACAACAACTCGCAGGACTAACCATTTATAATTCCGGTCGCGCCTTCACTTATGGAATTCTTGGTCTGCTCATTGGCTCCATAGGTTCATCTCTCGCCTGGATTGGCTATTTACGATACCTATCTGTTTTTGCAGGAATACTTATGCTGGCTTATGTTTTCTGGCCAGCCAGGCTCGACACATACTTCCACACTCCCCTATTCTGGCAACGTGCAGTCAACTTTGTCAGAAAAAAAATGGGCGAAATGCTAAGGAGCCGAAAAATGCACGGCTGGCTGCTGCTTGGAATTTTCAACGGTTTGCTTCCATGTGGTATGGTGTATCTGGCACTGATCAGTTCCATGGTTACGGGAAGCATGGCAGGCAGCGGATTGTACATGTTACTTTTCGGAATAGGAACACTTCCAATGATGATGGCTGTTGGTTTTTTTAAACAATGGTTCACGCCCAACCTTCGTACACGCATTCGTAAACTGACCCCCATCGTGATGGCGGTCGCAGGAATATGGCTGGTTGCCCGTGGGCTTTTAATTCAATATCCCGCGAATACTTCCGCAAAGGCCGACCGAATTACGATCTGCCATGGAAAGTAAGCATTCATTCTCTTTGGGAGTACACAATAAGCTTCTGATTCCGAGTAGGAAATCATTTTTGCTGATCAGCATATACTGATTCAGGTATTTTTGTTTTGCCTGCTATTTACTGCAACAAGCCACTTCCACGCCCACAACAGTAAGTTTTTAAGCTGACCTAAGTCATGTTTTTAGGTTTGGCACATTGCTAGTTTTGATCCACTCAATCATACATCAAAACGATTCTTCTCATGGATAAGGATTTGCTGTTCAAATACAATACACCGGGTCCCCGCTACACGAGCTATCCCACCGTTCCATATTGGCAAAAAACACCACCGACCCAGGAAAGTTGGAGTAATCTTGCAAAAAAAGCATTTACAGTTTCTAATCAGAAAGAGGGAATCAGCCTGTATGTTCACCTGCCATTTTGTGAAAGTCTTTGCACTTACTGCGGCTGCAATACCAGAATTACGATCAACCACGCGGTTGAAACAAAATATATCAATGCAGTTTTGAAAGAATGGGAAATGTATTTCTCCATATTCGGGAATGAAAAACCCATTATCAGAGAAATACACCTGGGAGGTGGCACACCCACATTTTTCAGTCCTGAGAACCTGACAAAACTCATTAACGGACTGACCAAAAATGCAGGGATTCATCCCAATGTACAATTTGGTTTTGAAGCCCATCCGGGCAATACGACCGATGAACATCTGCAAGCGCTTTACAATGTAGGTTTCAGAAGAATCAGTATCGGTGTTCAGGATTTTAACCCGATTGTACTTGCGATTATTAACAGACATCAGACCTACGAGCAAGTAGCGCATTTAACCCGTAAGGCAAGAGAAATTGGCTACACTTCTGTCAACTATGACATCGTATACGGGCTTCCTCAGCAAAAAACCTGTTACATGATGGAGACCATGTTTAAGGTCATCAAACTGAAACCGGATCGCATTGCATTTTACAGTTATGCCCATGTTCCAAGGATAAAACCAGGGCAAAGAAATTTCACGGAAATGGACTTGCCGGATGCCGACAAAAAAATGGCGATTTATGAAACTGGTCGTAACGCATTGGAACTTGCCGGATACAAGGATATTGGTATGGATCATTTCGCACTGGAAACCGATGAACTGTACAAAGCGCAAACCGAACAACGCCTGCACAGGAACTTTATGGGCTACACCGATACGCGCACGCAATTACTCATCGGTCTTGGCGCATCTTCTATCAGCGATAGCTGGAATGGTTACGTTCAAAACGAGAAGAAAGTAGAAGATTACTACAAAAGGATCAATGCAGGTCAATTGCCGATCATTCGAGGGCATGAGCTTACAGCCGACGACCTCATCATTCGCCGGCACATTCTACGATTGATGACCCAGTTTGAAACAACCTGGACATCCAAAGACGACGTGTGTGAGGAAGTTTACAAAGCAGTGGAGCGTTTGTCAGAAATGGAAGCGGATGAACTCATTATTATTGAGCCGTACCACTTACGCATAACGGAAGGCGGAAAAGCATTTGTTCGAAATGTGTGTATGGCTTTCGATGCAAGGTTATGGGAAAGCGTTCCACAGTCGGCATTGTTTAGCCAAACCGTTTAATATAAGCAGCTACTGGCAATCAGCTTTTAGCGATTAGCTATTTAAAGACTTGTATTTCAATTGGTTTTAAAAAATAACCGAAACTAATTTCGCTCAAACACTTAGAACAAAATACATAGTAGAAAACCTGACGACGGTTTCATCTTAACAATCAATTAGTTACAAACAAATCCAACTTCCAGTACCATTCTAAACCTTGTTCTCCTCACCTATCTCCTGTACCTTGTATGTTCGATGAAGATATTTTAATACATACAAAGGTGATGACACGGCATATTGAAATGCTAGATGCCCTCTTCAAACACGCAACGGAAGGAATTGTTGTGGTGAATAAAGGCGGGGAGATAGTAATGATGAATCCGAAGGCACGAGAACTATTCGGGTACAGCGACATGGAATTGGTTGGTAAAAAAATTGAAACACTGATACCGCAACGGTTTAGCAAACATCATGTTTCGTATCGTGACGAATACCTTGAAGCTCCAAGAGCGCGTGGTATGGGACACCTTATGGATCTTTTTGCCAGGCGCTATGACGGGAGTGAATTTCCGGTTGAGGTAAGTCTGAGTCCTTTCAAAACCAGTGATGGCGAATTTGTTGTAAGTTTTGTCATAGACATCACAGAGCGGAAGAAACAGGAGAATCGCATAATAGAGGCAAATCTTGAAATTCAAAAACTGAATGCCGAATTGGAAGAACGTGTAAATTTGCGTACCCAGGAATTGGCAGCGGCGGTACGCAAAGTGGAAGAATCGCAGGAGGAAGTGATACGAGCATTGAAAAAGGAGCGTGAGCTGAACAACATGAAAAGCCAGTTTGTAACCATAGCATCTCACGAATTCCGAACGCCATTGGCTACAATTTTATCATCAGCGTCACTGATAGGCAGATATGCCAAAACAGAGGAAGAGGAAAAACGGCAGAAACATGTGCTCCGCATTAAGTCCGCCGTTACCAACCTCACCGAGATTCTCAACGATTTCCTTTCCATTGGTAAACTGGAAGAAGGTCGTGTACAAAGCATTCCTGTTTCGGTGGAACTGGAAGAATTCAGTTCGGGCTTGATAGAAGAGATAAAAGGGTTGTGCAAAGAAGGCCAGCAAATCAAATTTCAATACACAGGTATATCTGATGTGTGGCTCGATAAGCAACTTTTGCGTAACGTACTTTTTAACCTGCTTTCCAATGCCATCAAATATTCCGATGCCGGAAAATCAATCCATTTCAATATTACATCGGATCAGGAATTAGTAGCCATAGAGATTCGGGATGAAGGGATCGGAATTCCCGGTGCGGATCAGGCGCATATATTTGAGCGCTTTTTCAGAGCACACAATGCAGGAAATGCGCAGGGTACAGGGCTGGGACTCAATATCGTGCAAAATTACATTGACCTGATGGGCGGCAAGGTGTCGTTTACCAGTGAAGTCGGCGTGGGCAGTACTTTTTCCATCGTTTTGCCCAATCACCTTCCGGAACATATTAAGAATGACTGATATTTAAAAAAAGTATCTACACTAACGACATCATAACAGATAACACATTGGAAACCAAGAAAATACTTTTGATTGAAGATAACCCGGAAATGCGGGAGAATACAGCGGAAATTCTGGAACTGGCCAATTATGAAGTAGTTACAGCCCGGAATGGTAAAGAAGGCGTTCTACTTGCCGGCCAGTCAGAGCCCGACCTGATCATCTGCGATATCATGATGCCGGAACTGGATGGTTATGGTGTATTGCATATGTTGGGAAAAGATGAAAAAACATCCAATATTCCTTTCGTTTTCCTAACAGCAAAAGCCGAAAAAGACGATTATAGAAAAGGAATGACCATGGGTGCAGACGACTACCTGACAAAACCTTACGATGATGTAGAACTTCTGAACGCAGTTGAGATAAGGCTCAAAAAGAGTGAGCGACTGAAACGTCATTTCGATCGTTCTGCGGATGGCCTCGATCAGTTTATTAAGGAGGCAAAGTCTTTCGATCTTATCGCCAAACTTGCCGAAGACAAGAAGATTAAAACCCTTCGTAAAAAGGAGACTATATATACCGAAGGAAGTTATCCATCCAATGTATTTTTCCTGCAAAGCGGAAAAGTAAAAGCCTACAAATCAAACGACAACGGAAAAGAGTATATCACAGACCTATACAAGGAGGGAGATTTTTTCGGATATCTGGATCTGTTACAAGGCGAAGCGTACCAGGAAACGGCCATATCGCTCGAAAAATCGGAAGTTGCCATGATACCCAAAGATGATTTTTTCAATCTTTTACAGGGTAACCGCGAGGTGGCTTCCAAATTCATTAAAATGCTGAGTAACGAAATTAAAGATCGGGAAGAGCGCCTTCTTCAACTTGCCTACAATTCGGTTCGAAAACGGGTCGCTCAGGCTTTGGTGATGCTTGTACAACGCTATCAGGACGACAGATCCAAACCTTTTTCCATGTCAATAACCCGGGAAGATATAGCATCTATGGTAGGGACAGCGACAGAAACCGTGATACGGACTTTGTCAGATTTCAAAGACAAAAAGCTCGTGGATATGAAGGGCAGCCTGATTACGGTGTTGGAATATGAGAAACTGGTAAGAATGCGGAATTAGAGAATGCATTCTACTTTCAGTATGTTTTCGAATTCTGATATGGAGCTGATCCTCAATTTGTCAAGTATTCTGGATTTGTGAAACGAAATAGTCGAGATGTGTACGTCAAAAATGGCCGCGATTACCTCGAAAGACTTTCCCTTTCTGAGGTGCATCAAAATATCGAATTCTTGTGTATCCAGCGTATGCAAACGGTCATTTTTACGAGAATAGAGTGCCTCACTAGCTACGTATTCCAACATTACCGGACTAATATATACTTTCCCGGCCTGAGTTCGTCGGATGGCTTGTATCATCTCCTGATAATTGTCCTGTTCCAAAAGGCAATACCCTTTTACACCACTGGTAAGATACCGCCTCACAATAGCATATTCCATATTAAATGAGAAAGTAATCAACTGTAAATCAGGATAATTTTTCCGTACATGAAGCACAAAAGCGAGTGTTTTGGTATCGGATACTTCCAGGTCGAGCAGCAAAAAGTCAAATCCGGCTGCAAGCTTTTCCAGCGCGTCCTGTCCGTTTTCCACCTGGACTACGGTAAAGTCCTGAAAACTATTTTCCTTTAAAATCAGGACAATTCTGTCATAAACATCATGTTTATCACCAACCAATAACATTTTGAGCATAATTGATATCTCGGTATCGAATGCAGGATTACCAGAGTATCCAAATTAATTGGATGTTTCCCGGAATTATAGATCTCAAAAATATAACAATTTTCATCAAATAACACCTATATAGAATAATCTCTATAATTTACAGAATATTCTAGTTTGATTTTTTGACTGATTGTCGCATATCGGAGATATCAAATCTGCCTGTCCTCTACTCAAACTGGCTTTCGAAATGGAGAAAGTTGTCAGCTCAGTTCCAACTTATTTCAGATACGAAACCATAAGCCGCCCGGCTCTTTCAGAGGCTCCTTCCCTTCCTACTAATTGATGCCTGAGAATACCCCACCTGAACATCATTTTCTTTCCATCAACACCTTTTTCAAACATTGGGCTCAGTGGTTCCCAGAAATGTAGCGGTATAACGATCAGGTACACGACGAAAAGTGAGGTGGACTCTTTCAAATAATGATCTATACGGTCTTCCACAGAATTATACCTGAAGAGTTCAATTCTCTTTTGAGTATGGATCAGATAATTTTCAAAAAGTGAGATCATAAGGCTGGCAGTCGTACTGTTATAATCTCTTATTAAACAATATTGCTGGAATGAGATGGCATAAGCCCAGGTACTTTCCAAGGTCTCAAGCCCAACAGAAGAGGGCATTTGCATCGAAACGTGAAGAAGATTCCCATAGTCAGGCTAATTGCAATGGCGGACGAAAGAACATGGTAGCTGAATGGTATTTCGTTGTAGCTTCCAAATCAAGCCGCCACAAACGTCTGTATGAGGACTAATTTTATTTCATAAAAACAATATAACCGGGTCGCCGGTGCGATGACGCCCAAAATGCTTGTCAGGAGCGGAGTCGAAATCCGATACACTATATTATTTATTATTAATCAATCATTTATAAAATCGTCAATGGTAGCTTATTCGCCCGCAGCCTGCGCACGCCGGACGAGTGCTCACTGTATGGCGCCGGTCAGGAACTGATAAAGCTGTAAAAAGTGTCACAATTAACAAATTTCATTCAACAGGAAACTTTTGAACCCCTAAAAAGATACAAAAGGTACCCCTCTGCCATACTGATTGATTCTAAATTTGTCCAAGAAATTTTTGGATAAAAGAAAGATATTAGCCTACGCATATCATTATCCAGGGAAATTCCTGCAATTGTTTAAGTGTATAAATGAAATTTACTTATGAAAAAAACGATTACCAGACAGACATTCCTATCATTTGACGGGCTCAACCACCGGTCTTTTGTCCTGAGTTTAATGCTGATTTTCTGGACTTTTGGTCCGGGTTTTTCACAGACTTCCGAAGTTCATACGTTCAAAAATGTGCGCATGGGCGCTGGTGGATTGGTATCGGGCGTTGAGTATAGTCCGGCAGAGCAAAACCTGGTTTATGCCCGGACCGACGTGGGCGGCGCATACCGCTGGAACCAGGCCTCGCAGGAATGGATACCTATTACGGATTTTATGGGAAACAATACGGCCGACGATATGGGCGTATTGAGCATCGCGCCTGATCCAGGCGATGCCAATAAAGTGTACATCTTAACGGGTCTATACACACAATCATGGGGCGGTACGGGGGCCGTTTACGCTTCGTCTGATAAGGGAAACACCTGGACGCGAAGTCCGCTAGGTATCAAAATCGGAGGTAACGAAAACGGACGCACTATGGGGGAACGGTTGCAGGTGGACCCTAACCTGGGCAGTACGTTGTTTCTTGGATCCAGTACCGACGGGTTATGGAAAAGCGTAAATTCCGGTTCCACCTGGACCAAAGTCAACAGCTTCCCGGTGACTTCCTCTGCCATCGCATCCGGTGGAATTTCGTTTGTGCTTTTTGATAAAACCAGTGGCAGTGCAGGCTCAGCCAGCCAGACCATTTATGTCGGCGTAGCAGTTACCGGCAGTCCTAATCTTTACCGCTCAACCGACGGCGGCGAAAGCTGGTCGCTCGTTGCAGGGGCTACTACGGAGTACATGCCTCATCATGCCACACTGGCTTCCAATGGCACTTTATACATTGCTTACGCGAATGGAGCCGGTCCAAATGGGGCTACGGCCGGCGCAGTTTTAAAATATGCCACAGGATCAGGTACCTGGACGGAAATTACGCCGAGCCCGCATACAGATCAGGGTGGCTACGGCGGAATCAGCGTTTCTGCGGGTAATCCGGATGTGCTTGTGGTTAGTACCCTCGACAGATGGGCTCCCCGAGACGAAATTTACAGGAGTACCGATGGCGGTGCAACCTGGCAAACACGCCTGAACGGCGCCGGATACACCTATACGGATGCACCTTTTGGCGCAGCTTCCACTCCTCACTGGATCGGTGATGTGGACATAGACCCTTTCAATGAAAACAATGCGTGGTTTATTACAGGGTATGGTGTTTTCAATTCGGGTAATGTCGCAGCCGCTGTCCCCACATGGGATTTCAAGGTGAAGGGTATCGAAGAAACCGTTGTGCTTGAACTGGCAAGTCCGGCTTCCGGTCCGCTGCTCGTGAGCGCGATAGGTGATATTGACGGTTTCCGGCATGAAACCAACCTGGACGAGTCCCCGACCTCCGGACGACTGTCTCCACATTATGGCACCAATACGTCCATTGCATACGCCGAGAATGTTGCCGGTAAAATGGTACGGGTCCATACCAATGTTTCAGGCAATTACGGCGCTTATTCAAACGATGGTGGAGTAAACTGGACCGCATTCGGCGGCTTCCCCGCAGGAACAACGGGTGCTGGGAACATAGCGATCTCTTCCGACGGCAATACGCTGGTTTGGCAGCCTGCTAATGCTGCTGCATTCTACTCCACCAATAACGGAACTTCCTGGACTGCTGTGTCGGGACTTCCGGCAGGTATCAAGCCTGTGGCCGACCGTGTGAACCCCGCTACGTTTTACGGTTACGATGCCGGTGAAGGAAAAATTTACCGCAGTACAGACAGCGGGGCAACTTTCTCAGTGGCCTCCTCCGGGCTTCCCACTGCATTCAGCTGGGAATTATGGAAAACAGGCATCAAAGCGGTACCAGGCATCGAGGGAGAGCTCTGGATTTGCAACACGGTCGGATTATATTATTCCACAGATGGCGGCGCGAACTATACACAAGTAGCCGGTATAAACAGTGCTTCCAAGGTTGGTTTCGGCAAAGCGCCCAACGGCAGCAACCATCCCGCGGTTTACATCGCAGGTTTTTGGGGAGGAGTTTACGGGTTTTACCGCTCCACCAACATGGGTGCATCCTGGGTGCGTATCAACGATTCCGATCATCAGTATGGCGGTATCAATGATATCACGGGCGATCCCAATACGTACGGCAGGGTTTATCTGGCCACCAATTGCCGCGGTGTGGTTTACGCGACGACTACAGTTGCGCAAACAGGTGGCGACAGCGAGGCTCCTTCTACGCCCGTAAACCTATCGGCAGCGAGCATAACGCAGACGAGTTTTGTATTATCCTGGGCCGGTTCAACCGATAACGTTGGTGTCACCGGGTACAATGTTTACAGAAACGGGGTGAAAATTGCTGAAACGGCTGCTACTAACTATGCCGTATCCGGGCTTTCGGGCAATACCATTTACAATCTGACTGTGAAAGCGAAAGATGCCGCCGGGAACACCTCTGATTTCAGCGTATCGTTGGCAGTCACAACAAGCAATGCCGCAACGCCGGACCTGGTTTTATACGATGAAGCAATCCTCGCGGGATGGAACGACTGGAATTCCTGGGCCGGCGTGAAGGATGCAGCAAGTACTGCTCCCGTCAAGGTGGGCACCAAAGCATATAAGGTAAGCTATACCGGCGCGTGGCAGGGTTTCAGATTGGCTGCAACTAATGCCGCCGATGCACAATCGACAATAACTTATCCGGAAGGTATTGGTTTTTGGGCCTACGCCGAGGGCAGCAGCGCAGTACAATTGAGTGTACTGACTACCAATGCCTCCGATGTGGAAAGTACTCCCAAACCCATCTCGGTTACGGCCGGAGCGTGGACCTACTTCAAGATCCCATGGGCGGATCTGGGTAACCCTGGTCAGGTTAAATCGGTGTTATTTCGGGAAACGGGAGGCGCAGGAGGGGTTGATGTGAACTTCGATGGTATCAAATTACTGGCTGAAATCCCTCCGATTACGGTGAATCCCGACAAGATAATATATGCAGATGCGCTCCAAACAGGATGGCAGAACTGGTCTTATGCGGTAACGCAGGAGGCAAGCAGCACCACTCAGGTGAAGGTGGGAGCTAATTCGCTGAAGGTGACGTCCACCGAAACCTGGGGAGCACTTAGTTTTTACAACAGTTCGGCTCTTGATATCAGCAGCTACAAAGGTGGAATTTCATTCTGGGTGTTCGGAGAAACGGCGTCGGAAGGTACTACCATCAAACTGCGTGTTTATACAGAAAGTACGGGTGACGGCGTGCCTGCCAGCAGCGTGAAGCAGATCGAAGTGCCTTTGAATGTATGGACAAAAGTGGTGATACCGTGGTCGGAATTAGCGCTGAACTCCGCCGCCCGCATTGGCTCAGAAAACGCCCGGACTATGGCGGATTTGGCCCAAAGAATTACCATCCAAAATGGCAGCAGCGCGGTAGGGCAAGTATTCTATATCGACCAGCTCCAATTGTCGGGGGAAGTTCCCGATCCGCTCCCAGTCCGGCTGGTCCGGTTTGATGCGGCGCAGGATAGCGACGCCATAACCTTGTCGTGGACTACTGCCAGTGAAAGCGGATCTGCCGGTTTCGAAGTGGAGGCCGCGTCGGATGCAACGCACTGGAATACCATCGGATTTGTTGCTTCTGCTGGCAGTGAAGGCAATAGTGCGGGTGTGCTACATTACAATTTCAGGGATAACAACCCGATCGCCGGTCTTAATTACTACCGGTTAAAACAAATCGACCTGAACGGGGACAATGAGTACAGCCGTATCGAAAACGTTCATTTTTCAATGAAAAAACTGCTTGTCGTTTATCCCAACCCGGTTGTCGATGAAGTGACTATTTCGTTTCCGGATTGGAGCCAGGTGGTGGATATGCGGGCTGTCGATCCCTCTGGAAAAGTGATATTCACCAGTGTTTTAAAAACAAACAAGCTTGATATGAAAACGTATCCCGAGGGACAATATCTGTTGCAGTTCAGGCTGAAAAATGGTGAGTCTGTCATCAGTAAAATCGTGAAAGTTCATTAATTGTAGTTGGGATAGAAGTTAGCAAAACCCTGCAAATCATTTATTTGTGGGGTTTTTGTTTTTTAGTGTCCCCTGCCTCGCCACGACTTTGAGGTTGAGGCAGACCAGATTCAAAATTCAGCTCGCTTAACGTCTCTCTTGAACAACAAGATAGGCAACCAGTACGGGTTAACCCGCTAAACGCGATTTACAATCGAGGTTGAATGGATCAGCGTTTGCAACGCCTTAATATTAACGCTACAAACACTGGACAGAAACCGCCCAATTTTCAAATAAGGGCGAATGGATTCTCTCTAAATAATCATTGCTTCTCCATCAATACCTTTTTCAAACATTTACAAAATGTAGGCTCAGTGGTTCCCAGAAATGTAGCGGTATAACGATCAGGTACACGACGAAAAGTGAGGTGGACTCTTTCACTTAATGATATTTTTCCCTAGGGAAAAGCCGTGGTTTGATCCCTATGGTTGAAAACGAATCCAATTCACGAATTACCTGATAAAGCTCCTGAACAGTTTTATTGTTTTTCATTTTGCTGATGAAGTAAATTACTAACCATTAGCAATTTACGAAATTTTGTTATTCTGCAACAAGTCAAAATATTGTCGTAGAACAACCTAAAATCTTGTCCTACGACAAGATACAACACCGCAGGACAGTGCTAACTTGCTTATGTTTAAAAAACCATTGAACTAAATCAACTACCGTATGAAACCGCCGTAGAACAAGCAAATTTTAAAACGAATGTTTTTCATCCAAAACAACAAAACCAATGAAAAATGTAAACCTATACATCACAGCGTTAGCAGTTCTGATCCTCTTTTGGGGCTGCGACAAAGGCCCTGAACTTACACCCATTTCCCAGGAGGGAAAGAATACTTTCTCCTGCAAGGTGAATGGGAAGGTGTGGATACCGGATGGAACGGGAGATATTTTTGTTAATATCAAACCTATCTATGGGGTATATTACTATAATTCATTGATTGATACTATTTATGTAAACATTGAGACCAATTCCTCTTCTGGTGAACAGGTGCAGTTGTTTCTTAGAACGTTTGATGTTGGTGTCCACATGTTAGATGATGATACACAAGTTACAGGATCTTCGTTTTACCCTAAAAACTATGGCTTTTATTCCTTTAAACATAAGAATTACATTACATCCAAAGAACACACTGGATCAATAACGATCTCTAAATCAAACATTTCTTCTGGAATTCTTTCTGGCACTTTTGAGTTCACGGCTACATCTGCTACCGGAGAATCAGTTCATATTACGGAAGGAAGATTCGATCTTAATCACAAAACACTCTAACCTAAATCAATCGAAATCATGGAAAAAATTTATAGCCTATTTTACAATCAAATAGTTCCCCTTGGTTTCTAAGCTAGAGCCGATTTACACTTTTATCTCCCCTGCTCTCTTTCAGATACGAAACCATCAGCCCCCCAGCTCTTTCCGAGGCTCCTTCCCTTCCTACGAGCTCTTGTAATTTGGCATAATCACTCAGTTGAACAGACCTTTTCGGGCCGCCGGGAAGAATAGAAGCCAGTTCCTCTCTGATATTTTTTTCATTTAATTCGTCCTGTATCAGCTCACGCACCACTTCTTTGTCCATAATTAAATTCACCAGAGAGATGAAACGAACCCGGATCAACCGTTTTGCAATGGCATAAGAGAAGCCACTGGTTTTGTAACAGACTACTTCAGGCACATTCAACAGCGCGGTTTCGAGGGTTGCTGTCCCTGACGTAACCAATGCAGCATCGGCAATGGACAAAAGATCATAAGTAGATTCATAAACGATTACAGCTTTGCCCGCTGTAACATATTTGTTGTACAAGGAAGCAGGCAAATTTTTTACTCCTGCTATCACAAACTGATGAGCCGAAAAATGAGGCTGCACGGCAAGCATCAGATCCAGCATTCCAATAATTTCCTGTTTCCGGCTGCCGGGCAGCAAGGCAATGACGGGTTTATCGGTCAACAGATTATTCTTCTTTTTGAATTCAGGATCCGGTTTGAATGCCGCAATAGCATCCATCAAAGGGTTTCCGACATAGTCGACGTTGTAATCGTACTTTTTGTAAAAATCAATTTCAAAAGGAAAGATTACGAACATGCGGTCTACATTCTCCTTAATTTTCAAGGCTCTTTTCTGGTTCCAGGCCCACACCTTGGGTGATATGTAATAGAAAACTTTCAGACCTTTCTTTTTGGCAAAAGATGCAATACGAAGATTAAAACCAGGGTAATCTATCAGAATGATGACATCCGGCTGGTATTCAAGAATATCACTTTTACACTTTTTCAAAAATCCTGAAATCTTATGCAGATTGAGCGCCACTTCCAGAAACCCCATGAAGGCAGTGTCTTTGTAATGTGTTACCAGCTCCATTCCTTCTGCCTGCATCATGTCTCCACCCCACCCACGGAAGACCGCATCCGGATCGTTTTCCTTAATACCTTTTAGCAAATTTGCTCCATGAAGATCTCCGGAACGCTCGCCGGCAATGAGGTAGTATTTCATATTTCAGCAATTAGCTGTTGGCACTTAGCTACTAGCCTCATGCTTTGTAACATTTACTCTCCGTAATACTCCACGAAGTTTTTAGGAGTTTCTATCAGTTTGATATAATGCAGATTGGCATTGGGAGCCACTTCTGAAATAGCAGGCGCGAGAATCTTCCAGATTTCCATCACAAATATTTCACAGGACGCCATCTTGCCCGACATGAAATCCACGTCCAGATTCAGGTTTTTATGATCTACCTTATCCACAACCTTTTGTTTGATAATATCGCCCAGCACTTTAAGGTCTATCACAAAACCTGTATCAGCGTCGGGTTTGCCTTTTACGGTAACAATTAATTCAAAATTATGCCCATGCCAGTTGTTGTTGGCACATGGGCCAAAGACCTCCTGATTTTTTTCATCTGACCAGGCAGGATTAAAAAGCCTGTGGGCAGCGTTGAAATGCTCTTTTCTTGTTACGTAAATCATAAAACTTTCCTCTCTCTAAATAAATAGGGTACAAAATTACATCTTGTATCCGTAGTTTTGCAGATAAACAGGCGGATAACTAAAAAAAATCCTATTTGTCTGAAAAAGTAAGAGTAGATACGCAAGTTTCAACGCTCTTATTTAGCATTCTTTTTACAGATCAAACCAGTAATCACCCATGATTATCGTAACAGGTGCAGCCGGATTCATTGGCAGCGGACTTATCAGTAAGCTTAACCAGGATGGCTTTACAAATATCATTGCCGTAGACGATTTTTCTAAAATCGAAAAAGCAGAAAATCTCGAAGGAAAAACAATCAAGGAAAGAGTAGAGCGGGATTCACTTTTCTCCTGGATCGACCAAAATAACCGGGATCTCGAATTCATTTTCCACATAGGTGCAAGAACCGATACTACGGAATTTGACAAAGAAATTTTCGACAAACTGAACGTAAACTATTCTAAAGACATCTGGAACAAATGCGTTGAATACCAGATTCCTTTGGTTTACGCATCTTCGGCTGCAACCTACGGACTTGGTGAACATGGGTACGACGACGACGAAACGACGCTTTCTCAATTAAAACCACTGAACCCATACGGTGATTCGAAAAACGAATTTGATATCTGGGCATTGCAGCAGGAGAAAAAGCCTTTGTTTTGGGCAGGATTGAAATTCTTCAACGTCTATGGACCAAACGAATATCACAAAGGCCGCATGGCTTCGGTGATTATGCATGCTTACAATCAGATCAAAGCAACGGACAAAATGAAACTGTTCCGCTCCCACAATCCCGACTTTAAGGACGGTGAACAAATGCGTGATTTTATATACGTGAAAGACCTTATTGACGTATGTATTTTCCTGATGCATCATCGCAAAAATTCAGGTATCTACAATCTGGGAAGCGGTCAGGCACGTACTTTCAAAGATCTGGTGATCAATACTTTTGTATCTATGGACAAAACTCCTGACATCTCATTTATTGATACGCCAGCCGATATCCGTGACAAATATCAGTATTTCACCGAGGCCAATATGAGCAAATTAAGATCGATCGGTTACGACAAGCCATTTCATACACTGGAAGAAGGTGTGGCTGATTATGTAAAGAATTATCTGTCGACAGGAGCGTATTTATAATCGTTTTAAGATACCCCGTGCCCACAAACTTATGATCTGCGTCATAAATTTGTGGGCTTTTTTATGTATTTTTGGCCCTCTCAATAAACTCAATCCCGTTTCTGTGTGTTACACTCACAACGAGGATGTAGCGTGATAATAATAAGACTATGAACAAAGAAGATGAATTGTTGGAGGAGATCACCAGTTCGGAATACAAATACGGCTTTGTAACTGATATTGAGGCGGATGAAGCTCCTGTTGGGCTTGATGAAAGCACAATACGGTTTATATCTGCCAAAAAGAATGAACCGGAATGGATGCTTGAGTGGCGTTTGAAAGCTTTTGCGATGTGGCAAAAAATGGTAGAGCCAAAATGGCCTAATGTTTTTTATCCAAAGATTGATTTTCAGGCAATCAAATATTACTCGGCACCGAAAAAGAAAAAACAAGTTGACAGTCTGGATGATATTGATCCGGAATTGCGTGATACATTCGAGCGTCTTGGAATTTCTTTAAACGAACAAAAAAGGCTTTCGGGCGTTCCGGTTGCCGTGGATGCTGTAATGGATTCGGAATCCGTTTTTACAACTTTCAAAGAGTCTCTGAGAGAAAAAGGAATTATTTTTTGCTCCATCAGTGAGGCGATCAGAGAGCATCCTGAGCTTGTTAAAAAATACCTTGGATCGGTAGTTCCTCCGAAAGACAACTATTACGCCGCGTTGAACTCCGCTGTTTTTTCTGATGGTTCGTTCGTATACATTCCTAAAGGTGTTCGTTGCCCGATGGAGTTATCTACCTACTTCCGTATCAACGCAGCCGGAACGGGTCAGTTCGAACGTACACTGATCATAGGTGATGCAGATAGCCACGTAAGTTATCTGGAAGGATGCACAGCGCCAATGCGCGATGAAAATCAGCTTCATGCTGCGGTAGTAGAGATATTCGCGCATGAAAATGCCAATGTAAAGTACTCAACCGTTCAGAACTGGTATCCTGGTGACAAGGACGGAAAAGGTGGGATATACAATTTTGTAACCAAAAGAGGTCTTTGTGACGGAGCAGGTTCTAAAATTTCCTGGACTCAAGTTGAAACAGGTTCAGCCATTACCTGGAAATACCCATCCGTTATCCTGAAAGGCGATAATTCGATAGGTGAATTCTATTCCGTGGCTGTGACCAACAATATGCAGCAGGCCGATACAGGTACCAAAATGATCCATATAGGAAAGAATACAAGAAGCCGTATTGTTTCAAAAGGAATCTCTGCCGGAAAGAGTCAGAATTCTTACCGTGGATTGGTTCAGGTTTTCAAAAAAGCTGAAAAAGCACGTAACTTCTCCCAATGTGATTCCCTGTTGCTTGGCGACAGATGTGGCGCTCACACCTTCCCATATATCGAAGTGAACAATCCTTCGGCAATGGTTGAGCACGAGGCAACGACTTCAAAAATTGGAGAGGACATCCTTTTCTATTGCAATCAAAGAGGTATTCCTACGGAACAGGCCGTTGCTCTGATCGTAAATGGATACGCCAAAGAAGTGTTAAATCAACTCCCGATGGAATTTGCTGTGGAAGCACAAAAACTATTGGAAATCAGCCTTGAAGGAAGTGTAGGTTAATATTAGCTTATCTGAATTTTCAAGTCTAATACAAAAGGCCTTTGATTTATCAGAGGCTTTTTGTATTTTATTGCTTCCCGAAGTGTAATACAACAGCATATAGTACATGACCCACGTTCCGCAACTCATTGTTGACTTGTCGTTAATACTCACAATGGCGGGTATTATCACGCTGATATTTAAAAAACTCAAGCAACCCATTGTTTTAGGATACATACTCGCCGGATTGCTCGTAGGACCCAACTTCCACCTTTTTCCAACCATAACCGATATCAAAACGATCGAAATATGGGCGGAGATAGGAGTCATATTCCTGTTGTTCAATCTTGGTCTCGAGTTTAGTTTTAAAAAGCTGATGAAGGTTGGGAATACGGCAGCTATCACGGGGCTTTTCGAAGTTTCTCTCATGCTTGTAACAGGTTTCACCACAGGTCAGTTACTTGGGTGGAGTAAAATCGACAGCCTATTTCTTGGCGGGATCATTGCCATCTCCTCCACTACTATCATTTTCAGAGCCTTTGATGAGCTTGGCTTAAAAACGCAACAGTTCACGCGCGTGGTTTTAGGAATTCTCGTAATTGAAGACCTTACAGCAGTCTTACTTATGGTATTACTGTCAACCCTGTCCATCAGTCAGCAATTTGCAGGAATGGAGCTTTTTGAATCTATTCTAAAGTTATTTTTCTTTTTGATCATATGGTTTTTGGGTGGAATCTTTATTTTCCCGACGCTTCTGCGTCGTTACCGGAAGCTTATGAATGACGAAAGCGTGCTAATCACTTCCGTTGCACTTTGCTTTGGAATGGTATTTCTTGTTACAAAGGCGGGCTTTTCAGCAGCTTTGGGGGCCTTTATTATGGGATCTATCCTTGCAGAGACAACACATGCAGAAAAAATTGAACATCTTCTAAAACCGCTCAAAGACCTGTTTGGGGCGGTATTCTTTATATCCGTTGGGATGCTTATTAATCCGAGTCTTCTTTTAGAATATGCGATACCTACAGCCATATTGGTTTTGGTGGTAATTCTTGGGAAAACCACTTTTGTGACCATCGGGGCCGTTATATCGGGTCAACCATTAAAAAATTCTTTACAGTCGGGCATGAGTCTTTCACAAATAGGTGAGTTCTCATTCATTATCGCAAACCTTGGGCTGTCGCTTCACGTTACGAGTAATTTTCTATATCCAATTGCTGTCGGTGTTTCGGTGATTACTACGTTCACCACTCCTTACATGATGAAACTATCTGATCCACTCTACAATTGGCTTGACAGGGTTTTACCAATAAAACTACGTAGTTATCTGAATCGATATAGTTCCACCACCGGCAATATTACCCGAACTACGCAGTGGCAGCAGATTTTGAAATCATACGCCCAAACGGTCATACTTAATTCAGTTGTTGTAATTGGTATCATTTTACTGTCTTCCAAGCAATTGGCTGACATACTTCATGCGCGTATTCCCGAAAACTATGTTACCAATTCCGTTCTGTTTTTCATTACATTCCTCCTGATAGCACCGTTTTTATGGGCACTCATTTTTAAAAGATCAAACCGGAAAGCCTACTCTTCTATCTGGTTAAGCAGAAAATACAGCCGGGGGCCATTACTTGTCCTGGAACTCTCCCGGGTTCTGGTTGCTTTGCTGCTGATGGTATTCCTGCTAAGCCAGTTTTACAGTACACCGGAAGCGCTGGCTATTGCCGGTGGCATCATGATTCTGGCGTTTGCCATTTTTTACCAGAGATTACAATTATTCTATCAGAAAATTGAAGAACGATTTCTTCAAAATCTCAATGCACGCCAGTTGGAAGGAAGTGGAAAGTCCAGAAAGCTCCTTTTGCCCTGGGAAGCGCACTTTGCCTTTTTGGAAGTGAGTGCAGATTCCAATCTGATTGGCAAAACTTTACAGGAGCTCAAAATCAGAGAGAATTTCGGCATCAACGTAGTTTTGATTGAACGCGGCAGCAAAACCATTCAGCTGCCCAAGCCAAGCGAAGTATTATATCCCTGCGACCGTATTGAAGTAATTGGCACCGATGCACAGTTGGATGCATTTAGAGGACATGTTGAAATTAGCGTAAATGGTGACACTTACATTGCTCCTCCCGAAACCATCGTTTTGGAAAGGATTCAAATTAAAAACGAATACAATATTCGTGGCAAAAGTATTCGGGAAAGCAAAATACGCGAAAATACCCATGGTATGATCGTTGGGCTTGAACGCAATGGCGAACGAATTCTGAATCCCGATTCTTTTATGATTATAGAAAATGATGATGTACTGTGGATCGCCGGCGAGAAAGAATTGATTAAAGAATATGTTAATCAAAAATCTACTGGTACCGGTGAAGCTGAAAAAAAATAGAGTTATGTGCCTGATTGGTTGTCAGTCATTTTCTGAACCAACAGGCCTTGCAGCCCGCCAGTGTGAACAGCAACGACCGTATCTCCTGGCTTGAAAAAGTCCTTTGCCATAAGGTCATAAAGACCGTACATCATTTTAGCTGTATACACCTGTTCCAATTGAATGCCATGTCGGGCGTAAAAGTCAGCCATGAAGCTGAGCAGCTCGGGTGTCCATTTCGCATATCCTCCAAAGTGGTATTGTGTTAATAACTGCAAGTTGCCCGGGTTTTCACTTGTGGCAAGCAGCTCTGAAATATCATCGGCTAAAAAACCTCCTCCTTTCAGAGCAGAAAAAGCCAACACGTTACTTCCAGTCGATAATATTCCGGCGGCCGTTCCACCGGTACCTGCTGCGGTTGCATAATAAGCAGGTCTAAAACCGAGCTGGGATTGTGTTTCCGTTGCCATCTCCCCCACTCCGTTGAGCGCAAGTCCTGTTGTTCCTCCTTCCGGAATGAGGTAAGGCATTTTAAACTTTTTGGAAATTTCATTCAAATATTCCGCCTCATTACGCCGCTTATACTCCTGCCGGGAAATAAAATGCAAATCCATATTCTGTTCCCGGCAGAATAGCAAAGTTGGTGTAAGTTCAGACTCAAAATCTTCTCCTCTAACGATGCCAATTGTTTTAAAACCGAGTGCATTTCCTGCTGCCGCTGTGGCGTACAAGTGATTGGAATAAGCTCCGCCAAACGTCAGTAAAGTTGCATGATTTCCGGCAATAGCATCTGCCAGATTATATTTCAGTTTCCTCCATTTATTTCCCGAAACAGTGGGGTGTATGAGATCATCCCGTTTTATATATAATCTTATTCCAGCCCGGCGAATTTCATCGTCAGACAGTAACTGCAAAGGTGTAGGCAGGAAAGGAACCAGTTTATCCACTTAATTTGATAATTTTGTGCTTTGTAGAATGAAGTTTTCTTGACTGAGAAACAGCTTCATCCTTAATTTCATTTGCCCCATATCTTAGCATGTCAGAACACGACCTGGAAATAACCTCCGAAGAAGACGATCTTTTCGAACATTACCGCATAGTTGCCGATAAAGGCCAAAGTCTCATGAGGCTGGACAAATACCTGAGTCTTCATGTAGCAAATGCTTCACGCACAAAAATACAAAACGGAATTGATGCAGAAGCAGTAAAAGTGAACGGGCAGGTTACCAAGGCAAGCTATAAGGTGAAACCACTCGATGTTGTTACGCTCTCCCTGCCACAGCCACCACGGGATACCGAAATCATTCCAGAGAATATTCCATTAGATATCATTTATGAAGACGATGTTCTATTACTCGTAAACAAGCCAACCGGCATGGTTGTCCATCCGGCATTTGGAAACTGGACAGGAACCCTGATTAATGCTTTGGTTTACCATTTTCAAAATTTACCTGTGGGCAGAAATGGAGAAGGAAGGCCCGGACTTGTTCACCGCATCGATAAAGATACATCAGGATTACTGGTTATTGCCAAAACCGAATTTGCGATGACGTTTCTTGCCAAACAGTTTTCAGATCATACCATAGAGCGGACATACAACGCGCTCATATGGGGAGAGCCAAAAGAATGGAAAGGCACCATTACTGGTCACATCGGCAGAAGTGCACGGGATCGCAGGGTGATGGATATATTCGAAGACGGCTCCCAAGGCAAACATGCGGTTACACATTACGAAATAATCAAGCCTCTACGATATGTCTCACTCATAAAGTGTAATCTTGAAACAGGACGTACACACCAGATACGTGCTCACATGCAGCACATTGGTCACTCTATTTTTAATGATACCGTTTATGGTGGTGACAAGATATTGAGAGGTGGATCATCGGGAAGTTACAAAGCCATGGTGGACCACTGTTTTGCCATGTTACCGGGTCAGGCGCTTCATGCCAAATCGCTCGGTTTCATTCATCCAACAACCCGCGAATGGATGCAGTTCGACACAGAATTACCTGCTAATTTCCAGGCAATTCTGGAAAAATGGGGCAATTATGTGCAACATCAATAGTGAAAAATTGTATATTGTAACCAGTAAGAATTTAAAGCTTAAACCACTGTTATGAACGTTTCAACCCGCCAAGGAACCGTAAATGATATACCTGCAATTTATGAGCTAATCAAAGAACTTGCCATTTATGAACGGGCACTTGATCAGGTAACCAATAATGTTGAGAAGCTTACGCGAGACTATAACGAGAAGCTTTTTGACTTTTTCGTCGCAGAAGTTGATTCCAAAATTATCGGTCTTTCCTTGTTTTATTTCCGTTACTCAACCTGGAAAGGGAAGCGGCTCTATATGGAAGATATTATCGTGACGGAAGACATGCGCGGCAATGGAGTTGGAAAGGTACTTTTTGACGCGACAGTTGGAGCTGCAAAAGAAACAGGCTGTACAGGCATGATGTGGCAGGTGTTAGACTGGAACACCTCCGCTGTTGGCTTTTATCGCAAATACGGAACCAACTTCGATAACGAGTGGATTAACTGCAATCTTGATTTTTGATCATCATATAAAACCCCGGCCCGGTACAATACCTGAGTCGGGGTTTCTTCTTTTATCCTAACAGATCAGGGCGACGCTCCCGGGTCCTTTTCACCGACTGCGTATACCTCCACTCTTCAATTTTCGCTTCGTGCCCTGACATCAGAATCTCAGGCACCACGTTTCCTTCAAAATCGGCAGGCCTTGAATAAACCGGTGGAGCCAGTAAATTGTCCTGAAACGAATCGGTAAGTGCAGAGGTCTCATCGTTCAATACACCGGGCAAAAGTCTGATAATAGAATCAGCCAATACGGCAGCAGCCAATTCTCCACCCGAAAGTACGTAATCTCCTATACTGATTTCTTTCGTAATGAACATATCTCTTACCCGCTGGTCCACACCTTTGTAATGTCCGCAAAGCATGATCAGATTTCCTTTCAGAGAAAGTTGATTCACCATTTTCTGCTCCATGAGCTCACCGTCAGGTGTAAGATAGATAACCTCATCATAATCCCGCTCTGCCTGTAAAGAGCGAATGCAACGCGCTATGGGCTCAATTTGCAACACCATTCCTGCCCCACCACCAAAAGCATAATCGTCGATGGTACGGTGCTTGTTAACGGAGAAGTCGCGGATGTCGTGCAAAACTACTTCCACAAATCCTCCCTGCTGTGCACGTTTGAGAATGGAGTGTGCAAAAAAGCTTTCCAACAAATTGGGCACACAACTTATGATATCAATCCGCATCATCGGGTATGTTTTGGTCGTCCGAATCATTATCCAGATATACTTCCAGCAATCCTTCCGGCAGATTCACGAATAGCTTTTTATTTTCTTTATCGGCTTTAAGAACGATATCTTCAGCTGTTGGAATAAGAACTTCCACATTCTGGTAATCCATGGCGATCAGGTCTTGTCCGTTCAGTGAATATACTTCCCGCACAATGCCCAGCTCACCTTTGGTTTCATCCACAACAGTGAAGCCCTTTATTTCGTGGTAGTAGAACTCCTCACCGTCCAGCTCGTCGAGCTCATCCAGCGAAAGAAACAAAGAGCTGCCTACCAATGCCTGCGCTTTCTCTATTGTATCCACATCCTCAAAGGTAACAATGGCATTGCCCTGCTTCTGAAGATTGAAATTACTAATAAAGTAAGGAACCAATTCGCCTTTCAACTGAACGTATACCGAGTCCAGATCTTCGTAATCATCCGGGTAGTCTACATCCAGAAAAATAACCACATTGCCACTGGTGCCATGCGTGCGAACAATGTAACCAAGTAAGTAACAATTATCCTGTGTCACTGTTTTGTATTTAAAGTTTTAAATGACCTTAAATAAATATGAGTCTGTACGGAAAACCGACAGACTCATATTTATTAGGTTAAAGCTATATTATTCAGCCTTTTCCGCTTCGTCAGCAGCAGGAGCAGCTTCTTCTGCAGGTGCAGCTTCAGCAACAGTTTCCTCAGCAACAGCAGCAGTTTCTTCCGCAGCCACCTCTTCGGTAGCAGCAGCTTCTTCAGCTACAACTTCTTCAGTAACTTCTTCTTCTACCACCTCAGGAGCCGGAGGTGCATTTTTGATAGCAATAGCTTCAGCACGTGCAGTGTTAACTTTACGTTCTGCTTCAAGTCTTGCGTTTCTATCAGCTTCTAATTTCTGAGACAATGAATCAGCAGCTGTTGCCTTACGGCCAGTTTTAGATTCTTTCCACTCTTCAAAACGAGCATCTGCCACATCCTGAGTAATAGCGCCTTTAATCACACCAATCTGAAGGTGTTTTTTCAGCATTACTCCTTCATGTTGCAGGATTGAACGTGCTGTATCCGTTGGCTGAGCTCCTTTAAGCAACCAGTCAACAGCTTTATCCGCTTCCAAAACGATGAAAGCAGGGTTTGAACCTGGGTTGTAGCTACCCAATTTTTCGATGAAGCGACCATCACGTGGTGCTCTGGCATCTGCGACTACGATATCATAAATCGCTTTTTTCTTGCGTCCACGACGCGCTAACCTAATTTTTACTGCCATTATTGAATTTGTTATGATCGGGAACTCGTCCCTAAATTAAACAGGGTGCAAAGGTAGGGATAATTGTTAATAGATTAGTGACTTATAGTCAACGATTTTCATAAAAAAAGGGAAACCAGTTTCCTGATTTCCCTCTCTGTATGTTTTAACTGAACTTCTTATTTTCTGAAACCAGCAGGGTAAGAAGAACGAATTGTGTTTTGAGGCAAGATTTTGATCTCAACACGACGGTTAGACTGCAAACCTTCAACTGTTGTATTTTCCGCAACCGGGCGATACTCACCATAGTATTCATTAAGGATACGACTTGGCTCTTTAAGACCAGCACGGATCAGGAACCTTTTTGCTGCATCAACACGACGACGAGAAAGTGCTACGTTGTAGTTGTCAGAAGCACGTGCATCGGTGTGACCAACCAATACGATACGGCAGTTGGGACGCAGGTTAAGAAGTTCAACAACTTTGCTAAGTGTTTCTTTCGAAGCATTACGTATGATAGCCTTGTCTGTATCAAACTCGATGTTACTGAACAACGCTTCACACTCGTCTTTCGGTAAGTTGTTTTTGATAGCATCACGAATGATTTTATCAAGATCCATTGCAACTCCACCACCTGATACTACACTTCCTGCTGGTGTGTTGGGCTCTTTGTCGAAAAGGTCAGCAACACCATCACCATCTGTATCTGTATACAATCTTGGATCAACAGGCTTCGGCATATTTGCTTTTGCGATAGAATCCGCATCATCCATAGTCGGGTTGTAAGGAACTGGGATCAAAGATTGTGGATTTGCCCAACGCAAGTGGTAACGACCACTTCCTGCATCGTACTTACCATCCTTAGCTCTTACTGCGTTTTTACCCAATTTGTAGGTCAAAGCAATAGAAGCCATTCCCCATCCGTCTTTTTTAGAATCTCCTTTTTGGAATGACCAAAGACCATACTGAGACTCATAGTCTGTAATGCTACCAACAGTTGCATCCATTTTCTCGGTATTAACATAGGTGTACGTAAAGTCAGCACCGATGTCAAAACGTGGAGTCAGTTCGTAATGAACAGAAAGACCTGCCGGAATAGCCCACTCACGAGTGTAAGTAGATCCGTTTCGTTCCCAAGTACCAGCAGTTTTAGAACTACCGCCCGTGTTTGTCTTAATGGGCCAATCAACTCCAGTTTCAGTATTAATTGCGTGCAAATCAGTATGGAAATAAATAATACCAGCACCTAAATGTGCATCTACTTTCCATCTGCGCATTTTTTTGTACCCCAAAAGCAAACGGTTCACGTTCACTGTTCCATCCAAAGTAACTTGGACAAATGAGGGGCTATTAAACGTTACATCATAAGTCTTTTTCGAAAAATCGCTTATGTATCCCATTTTTGAGCCACGAAGCTGTCCATTAAAACCTGTCAATTGAACCCCAAAAATAGGAGACAACTGCTTGTTGATTGAAAGACCCCAGCCACCTGTTAGTTTTTCTTCTGGTCCGAGTTTGAAATCATAGGTTTTGATATCTCCAAAAAATTTAGTGATACCGCCGTATCCTGTGATTGACCAGGTATTCATTTTATTGGGGCCGTCATAGGTGCGGTTTTGAGCGGAGGTGTCAAAGCTCGAAAGGAACAAACAAACTAAAGCAACGTAAAGATTCTTTTTCTTCATGGGAAACACCAGTTATGTGATTCAAATATTCACTTAATTTTTAAAGTTCAAAACAAAAAGAACAAGCCTGTAAGCCGGATTCTGTTTCCCTCACCAGCCTGCGCCAGATCAGGATTCTATCATTTATCCAGGATTCCGGTCACCCGGAACCTCTAACGATCTACCCGTGTTAATGCTTCCTAAGAAACGGAGACGAGTAGCCCCACAAATTAACACCTATTTGATCTTTCAGCCCGTAAGGTTTACCGTGCCCTATTGATCACCCAACAGGCGGTGGTCTCTTACTCCACCTTTTCACCCTTACCTGACACATAAAAAACATGCCAGGCGGTTTAATTTTCTGTGGCACTTGCTGTCAACCTACCATTTCTGATCTGCTGCCTTCCCGTTAGGAAGTACGGCACTCTGCGCTGCCCGGACTTTCCTCCCCGACATAAAGCCGCGGCGATAGAACAGCTTATTCCTTTCGCTCGACCACAAAGCTAAGAAATACTTTCCTTCAACAGTAGACAATCTGGCATAAAAAGTAAAAAAAGATGATAACTGACTGACCTTTTGGTTAAAATGTAACCTAAAAACTCCTTAATCCATCAACACGTAAATTTACTTTACCTTCCGCAAAAACAACAGAGTAAATGTGTTGCGGAGTAAGATATACTTTATCAGGCACTATATCTGTGAGCGTTCCTTTGATTAACACGCCGTCAATAATTTTATAATTTGCCAATGCCTTCTGAATAGTCTTTTTAGCATCGCTGATCTGCCCACCGACAGGGAACACCATTTTCTTTTCCATCATGCGGCTAAACTGTCCTTGTAGCAACCAATTTGCTGTTTTCAGAATTGTATTGCGTGTGTCAAGGTCATAGTCTAACCCTTTAAGAGAGAGCTGCTGGGACACCGGATCGTAGTAAGGAATACCTTTCAGGTAAATGTTCCCGTTTATGCTGCCCTTCAAACCCGCCTTGATAATTAATTTATCATTTTGTCCGTACATTTCAACCGTTGTCACTTCCACATTATACTGACCGTTCAGAAACGAGAATTTTTCACCCTTAAACTTCGTTGCAGCAAGCCTGCCAGCTTCTTCATAAGAAACCAGACTTATGAGGCTAACCCTGAAATTTTCCGGTACTTTCTCTACTATTTTAAGAGGTGGCAGATTAGGAATTGCAGGAATGGATGGCTTAACTGCGGACGTAACAGTCTGTGTGTAACCATTAATTCCAATTACGGATCTCAATATACCATTTTTGGCAAGAAGTGGTGTCATCGTAACACCGGTGGGCTTAATCACCAGCCATGTATCAAATTCTTTGGCAAGCAAGACCGGCTCATGAGCGAGTTTCCATGCCACCTCCACATTCTTTTTCAATTCAATATTATCTGCTACCTGCACATCGATAGCCTGTGTTATTTTATCAAAATTCTTGTTCAGCAGACGGCTTGCCATGCTTTTTATCGGAATGTTGATACCGGCTACTTTCACATTAGGCTCTGAGATCCAGTCGTAACTGTCGACGTAAGTTTCCGAATTGACTTTCCAGTCCGAGGCGAGTACAATTTTCGAGATAAGCCTGATCCTGATGGAAAACTCCGTATCCTTATAGCCAGACATCCTGATGCCCAGCGGACTAATGTTATAACCAGCACTAACCCATATTTTCAAAGGAACCTCGAACAAAAATGAAGAATCCAGCGCAACCATTTTGATGGGGCTTATTTTCCATACTTTGGCTTTAAGATTGTCGTTTCCGTCATCTTCGTAGCTATTGTCCTCATATATAAGGCCTTTAATCTTCGCATTGATCTGATTTTCCAATTCAGAAATAGGAATTTCAACGGGTACATTTAGTACGGATAAATGCTTTTCATTTTGGATTTCTTTGTCCGAATATTGATATTCTTCCATAGGCGCCTTGGGCGATGTACTGGTAGACTTGCATTGCCACTGGCTTATTGCCACAACTACCAATAGAATTGCCAATAAAGGTTTGCTGATGAATTTATTTGATTTTAACGAGCGTTGCACCGTATCCGAATTTTTCCTTTTGAGCATCTTTATAATACTGAACGTGCTGATTTTTGCCCAGCCTCCGATGTAATTCCGTCCGCAACACACCACTGCCCGATCCGTGAATAAAGGTAATTTCCTCCATCCCATTGGCTATCGCACGTTCAAGACTGCTTTCGAACGTTGCCAACTGTATTTTTAGTATTGCCTCATTGTTAAGCCCGTTTACATCACTTTGTATTTTTTCAATGTGTAAATCAACAATATTCCCGGGCTTTTCCAACAATGCCTTTCCCGCTTCCGCTCCGCCCATCATACTTGTTCTTAATGCATCTGAAAGACCAGCCTCCGAAACTACCTCTTCCTTTTTCAGATTTTCCTCATCAAGCTGATACACAAATGCTTCTCTTCCCAAAACCGGTGCCTGCCCTTTACTCTTGTAAAATGATTGAGCACGGCATTTCAGTTTTTTATTCAAAGGAAGTGGCAAGGTAAACCTCCCTTCACGATAATAAAGTATCTTGAAATCAAAAGTTGGCCACATTTCAAAATCCTTGATCAATAACTCGGAAAGCTTCTGAGCACTTCTGGGTTGCAGTGTTCCGGCACCAAGTCCGGTTTGTACTGACTGGTCCTGAGCGGTTGCTGTGAATGGTAATATCCAGTCGGTATTGTTGATTAAATGCACCGTCACAGCTCTGTCGTTCACAGATGCGAATGCGAGGTATATTCCTTTTTCGGCAAACACCGGCGTACGAGATACAATTTTATCACTCTGGCTACCAATCTTTTGAGAATCCGGTGCCTTCACAAGCCGCTGGGACTCCACCGGCGAAATGGTAACGATTTCGTTTTTCAGCACGGGTATCCGAAAACCATCTTCAATTTCTACTTCAACCACATTTCCAGGTAAAAAGGCATAAACAATACCTTCTTCCCGTCCGTGTACCAACCTTACTTTATCTCCAATATTCATAATTATTTAGCTTTTAGTGTACAGAACATAGCCGTACATTTTGTACAAACACCTCACTTCTAGAAGTAGAAAGGTTTAAAATCAACACCGTTTTTACTGATCTGCAATGCCGGTGCCGGAATTTTAATCGAATTCGCCATGAATCCTATTGCCTTCAACAATTTACTTTTGGTTTTAATTTTTGTAAGGTCGATATCCAGCGATAAATAATATTGTCTGTAAGGTATATACCCCATTTCAACACTCTTATACCTTTCCGCCGAAACCATATTGTTTATCCCGTAACCTATTGAAAAACAAAGCCATTTCGGCCACCCACTATTTTTAAAGAATGAACCCGGACTTGCCGATAACCAATAAGTTTGTCCATTGTAATCTTTTAGCCACCGCTCCGAGAAACTTGATCCTAATAACTCAGGACGTACAGCTGCAAGGGACGTATAGTGAAAAGAAAACTTTGGCTGGATTCTTATCTCATCCCATAGCGCAATCTGTCCCAGAAAAAGCACAGAACCGGTTATGTTAGCAGCCATGTCACCAGGCGAAAATCCGTAATCCGGTGAGAACCCATCCAGGATTTCAATAGGTGTTTGAAAAATAATGCCTGAAATTGCGCCGTATATCAACATTTGTTTTTTTGATATACCTGTTTTCTGATAAAGTGCAGCGGTATGGCGCGCAATCTGGTAAGATGTGTAAACATGCCCCATTTTGTCCATTTGCAGCCATTCATGGGAATCGTCCTGGACTGTAAAATTGGTGAGGGAATTTTTGTACCATGACTTGCTCAATCCATAAATACTTCCAAGATAAAGCACCGACTGACCTGCAAAAATCCCCCTCAGCATCTTATAATTTGGTCGTACAGCTTTTGTTGTATCTACAAAAATGCTGTCAGATTGCGCATAAACACGGTTGTCGGGAAGCAGAACTGTGGCAAAAAAAGAAAGCAAACCGATTGATAAGATAAATTTCCGCTGCCTGCTGATTAACCTAACTTTATAAACATAAATCTTCTCATCAATATCCACCATGGTATTTTCTTAATCCCCACTCAATACCCAGCAAAATAATCAGTAGAAAAAACAGCCATTTCATGTGAATAAGCTCTACCATTTCTTCTGAGCTATCCAGCCGGTCCGCAGGGCGGTTTTCTTTTAATTTTTGTACAAATGCCGTAAGTCCTTCGGGCGTTACGAACTGGCCGCCACTATTGGCAGACAACTCCCTCAACATCCCAAAATCGGCCGTTGTATTGTTCATTTCGATATCCACATTCGTGACAACGAACTGACCTGTTACCTTTTCCTGCACACCTTTTAAAGCCGTAAGTGCCTGAAACCTGTAAACTCCTTCACTCAGTCCGCTGATGTTAAATCTTGGATTTTCAGCAGAATGAACGTAACTGTATTGTTTCGAAACCCCCTTTTCATCTGTTAGCGTCAGCTTCACTTCCTGTCCGTAAATCTGCTCATAAATGTCGTTGTATATCTCCGTCTGAAACACAACCTCTTCGCCAACTTCAAACTCAGGCCTTACAGGATAAACGCGAAATTTCCGTTTATCTTCCCGCACCGACAAGATCTGGATCAGCTTTTGAAAGAGGTTATCGACCACATCCTGCTTATTGGTAAGAGCGAATTCTTCCTGTCGCCACTGCCAAATCCCCTCGCCTGCCAACAATGCTGTCTTCTGTTCCAATGCTGTATTTAATACCAAAAGCGGCTTGTTGGTGTTGAGCGTACCAACCTTCTGGAAAAGGATTGATTCAGTACCGGAAGAGATATTGTATTCTCCGAACGGAACAGAAAGCGGCGGGAGGCGTTCCAGTACCTTCATGCTCTCCGCATCCAGATTAAGCATTTGAAACGCCGGATTGTACCGGGCTGTAACTTTATCAGTTTGTCCGTTCGCGGTATTAATAACCAGCGCACGATTGAGCGTATTGACCAAAGGAACTGCCGATTGGTTACCCAGGATATACCATAAAGGAGTCTTGGAATCTATGTATTTCCGAACCAGCGCATTTCCCATTCCGAGCACATTCGGGATCTGATGCAAAATCACAAGATCGTACGGTTTACTCGTAGCAGGTACGTTCGCATTTATGGAAAGTATCTGTACGTCCAGCTCATAGTTATCATTACTTGTGATCAGGCTGCGTAGCGCTTTTATATCCGGATGCGGCGCCAAAGCAAGTAACAGGATATTCTGGCGGCCATCGATTATGTCGACATACAAATCACGCTTATTATTCCGAACCGACGACTCACCTGTCACACCTCCAAGCTCAATGGTGTAATGTTGCACCCCTTTTTGAGCGGATGAAGTTTTAAAATCATAGGCTTTAAAAAACGATTCGCGGTCAATCACTACTTTTTGCGTCTCAATAATCCTTCCGTTTTGTTTGAGCGCGATGGTAGTGGTTTTTCCAACAAGTCCGTTTGCAATAACCTCGGCTCTTATCGGAAAGTCGTTACCAAGATAAGCAACCCGATTACTGATCACATCTTTAATACCAAGGTCAAGCTCAGGAATGGTATCACCTACGGCAAGCGTGTTGACTCTGAAAGGAAAGCGGACAAATGCCGGAGATATTCCCTGGTTCACAACCCCATCTGACAACAACAGTACATCCGTCAGATTTCGCCCCTCAAAATTACTTTTGACAGTTTGCAGCAAACCCGACAGATCTGTTTTATTTTTATCAAAGCGGATTGAATCGACCTCCTCTGTTTTTACCGCCTTGTCGAGTGTTTGAAAACTCACTTCAAACCCGGCAGCTGACAATTCACCAGCTGCGGAATTTATGCTTGCAAGTAAAGAATCACCATAACCTTTAACCGATTCTGAATTATCAATGGCTATCACCACCTTGGCTTTATCAACCGTTGTTTCCGTTTTTCGCACCAAAGGACTCAGTAACAAAAAAGCAATGAAAGCGACTGTAAAACCACGAAGACCGGCCAAGGTGTAATTCAATTTCTTACTCCACGAGGCCACCGGCTGATACAATAGCCAGGCATAAAGCGCGCCAGCAATCAGACAAAAAACGATAAACCAATAAGGAGTTTGAAAAAGAAGTTCAGAACGCATATTTGTAATAGACAGTTAGCCGCGTGGCGATAGTCAACATAGCAATATACAGTAAAAAGGTTTACTTCTTACTGTGAATTGTGCGTTATTAGCCGTTTTACCTCTATTTCAACTAGGTGAGCATCCCGCCGTCTACCTGTAGAACCTGTCCGGTAATATATCTTGAAAGATCCGAAGCAAGGAACACACACGCATCTGCTACCTCTTCCGGCTGTCCGCCGCGCTTCATCGGAATTGACTGTTTCCATTCTTCCATCGCCTTTCCATCAATTGCATCGGTCATTTCAGTTTCGATAAAACCAGGAGCTACTGCATTGGAACGGATGTTTCTTGAACCCAACTCGAGTGCAACGGATTTCGTAAATCCTATGATACCCGCTTTTGAAGCTGCATAATTTGCCTGGCCTGCATTTCCACGTATCCCAACCACCGAAGTGATGTTGATGATAGAACCGCTTTTGGCACGCATCATGCTTTTAGTAGCCGCTTTGGTAAGATTGAATACCGATTTCAGGTTGATATTAATAACCGTATCCCAGTTTTCCTCGCTCATGCGCATTAGCAAGCCGTCACGTGTCACTCCGGCATTATTAATAAGAATATCCAATTTGCCAAAATCCGCGATCACGTCTGTAACCAGCTGATCGGCAGCCTGAAAATCAGATGCATCGGAACGGTAACCTTTGGCTTTAATGCCGTACTGTTCCAGCTCCTGAGCCAAGGCTTCTCCCTTTTCTACACTTGACAGGTAGGTGAATGCAACATTGGCACCTTCCTGAGCCAAACGTAACGCGATTGAACGGCCTATTCCGCGAGAAGCTCCGGTAACCAAAGCAACCTTATTTTCTACTAATTTCATTGGGTAAATTTTGAGATATTTAATTTCAAAGAAACATTACCTTGATTTATAATGCTTCGTCAACGTGTATTACGGTTGGCAAAAATAGGGTATTGTATAGAGATGGGCAAAAAAGAGATGGATGTAAATACCTGTCAGCATGCCAAGCCGGATAAAATGTCCGATGAAGACATTATGAGTGAAATCGACAAAGTGCGTAACAAACATGTAATTTCGTGATAAGAATTGTTCATTGCTTCCTGCATAAAATTCCATATAACTGCACCGTCCCAAACCTTCCTGACATTGTCTTTGTTCTCCATCCATTAGTTTAACTTTAAATGACCTTTGCGGTCGGAAAATTTAGCATACATGGCAGAATCAATTAAAACAGCCCTGATTACAGGAGGCTCAAAGGGAATTGGCTACGGCGTCGCCGAAGCGCTTATCAAAGACGGAATTTATGTTGCGATTACCAGCCGCTCTCAAAAAAGTGCAGACGAAGCGGCAGCCTCACTCAATAAAATTAAAGAAGGTTTTGCCATTGGCATTGAGTCAGATGTAAGAAATCTGGAATCTCAACAAACTGCTGTGGACGCTGTTATTGAAAAATGGGGACAATTGAACTACGTGATCGCTAATGCAGGTGTAGGTCACTTTGCTAACATTGCAGAACTAACTCCGGAACAGTGGCATGAAACCATTGATATTAACCTTACGGGTGTTTTTTACAGCGCAAAAGCTTCTTTAGATGCCTTAAAAGCGACAGAAGGATATTTCATCAACATTGCAAGCCTTGCGGGTACAAACTTTTTCCCTAATGGAACGGCTTACAATGCCAGCAAATTCGGACTGGTTGGTTTTTCACAGGCCATGATGATGGATGTGAGAAGTAATGGTATAAAGGTAACAACCATTATGCCGGGTTCTGTTGCAACAGAATTCAGCAATCATCAGCCTTCTGAGAAAGACGCGTGGAAAATTCAACCTGAGGATATCGGACAGATTGTTTCTGACCTGATTAAAATGCCGGCGCGAACCCTTCCAAGTAAAATTGAGGTACGTCCTTCTATGCCTCCGAAATAATGGTTTATTTTTTTTACCACAAAGACACAAGAGAAATCAAAAGCATACCTTTTGTTAACTTTTGTTCCTTTTGTGGTTAATAACAAGACTGGTTCAGAAATTTCTAAGTATAATTCCCTCTCGGTGTTAAATACCATTTTGGAAATATACAATAGGAAAAAAGAATACAGGATGCGGCGATTACGAGCACTGGAATTTTATACAAAATGATCAGTGTGAGAATTACAAATCCTGTTAGAACGGGTTGCATGGAATCTTCCAGCAGCCCGTTTTTCTTATATAAATAGGTATGATAAAGCATGATTATCCCCAATCCTAAACTGTATAGCTGAACCGCATCGCCAAATGAAAGCACGTCGTAACGAAGACAAATCAATGTTTCGGGCAGGATGATCAGGGCATGAATGAACACCGCGCGTAAAAATCGCTGGCTTATGGGCACTGGTAAAGATCGGTTCCACATCCAAATTACACTCTCCCACTGATACAGCTCATACGACAAACCGACGTTTAAAAGATATCCCAATGACAAACCGACCGCAGGCAACCTCAGATCGTAATCATCCGTACCGTAATATATAAGCGTACAAATGAAAACAATTGCAGTTCCCGTTTTGCAAATCAGCAACGTTACTCCTTTCTCCCGGAACAGCCATTCGATGGACCAATATATCCACGATACAGGACGTGGCAATTGCCAGTGGCTAATTCCCTGTTTTTTGTTCACAACCAAACGAGGGTTATTTATTCGCCATTCTGCTGCCAGGATAATCGAAAGAATCAGCATTGTGTAATACAGCGGAAGTGGCCAAACTCTGTTTAGAAATCCATCCTGATAGGCTACTACAATCATATAGATACCGTAAAGTACCAACGGCTGTAGAAACCCTGATGCGATCAGGGAGAATCTGCCCAATCTTGTTTTAAAAATCCAAAGCCGGGTTTGAAAAACGAAATGATAATCCTGCCGTTTCCACAGATTCAGTAAAAAATGGATGCAGAATATTGTGTATGCAAGCCAGATCAGAAAAAGATACATCATTCCAAACCGGTCAGTCAGGAAAAAGGACGCAAAGGCGTGGTGTTCTCTGCCACTCAGAAAGCCGAAAAGCACAGCGATCACTACGAAAAACATACCGGCCCGCTGTTTAAAAAACTCCGAAACCGTTGCTATAAACAATGCTTTCATAAATTCGAAATTGCTTCAAGTCTTTTATTTTTTAGTGCATAACTGCCGGTCACCAGCAATCCCTCCTGCTGAAATGGCTGATGTGACGAAAGCATAAACGTCACTCCATTGGTATGATATGTTTTAATAAGCTCAAAGAGTGCAGTTCTGGCCTCTTTATCTATGGTAATCAGCGGCTCGTCCAGAATAATCAGCGAGGGATTACCCAGAAACGCCAGTGCGAGGGATACCTTTTTAACCATACCACTTGAACAGTTACCAAATGGATGTGTAAGATAATTGATTCCCAGCGCTTCGATAAGCATCCCGACTTGTCCTGCCGGACTTTTTTTAGCTTCTCCCACAAAGGAAATGATATCTTTGGGTGTCAAAAAAGATGGATATAATGGCTCGGCCTCACCAAGATTAAGCCGTAACAGATATTCTGTCTGTTGTTTTTTCAGGTCATATTTCCCATTTAAAACGACGCTGCCAGCGTAGGGAAGCATGCCTGCCAATGTCCGGAACAACGTGGATTTTCCCGCGCCATTTTCACCATGAACCCAGAAAATCCCATAGTCAACGCTCCATGACGGGATGTCAAGCACTTCGTTATGACCGTATCGCTGCTTTAAATCTGAAAGTGTTAAGACCATTCGCAAATATATTGAAGAATCTTAAATATGTAGATTCCTGATTATATTTTTGACTCTTACTAAATCCATGAGCCAAAACTACCCTTTAAATGAACAATCCCTACTTATTAAAAATATTCAAAAAAGTCATAATATTGTGTTATTTAAACCATCTTTTAGAGTTGGAATATGGACTTCATCGCTGACTATTTCGGACATATACCTTCTATCCACCGAAGCGCAATTTTGGTTGGAGGAATACTGTTTTTCTGGCTATTGGAAGGAGCATGGCCACTATTTCATTTTGACTACAACAAATGGAAACATGCGAGTGTAAATATCTTTTTTACAATCACCACCATTCTTGTCAATTTCCCTCTGGCTTTTCTATTGGTATTGTGCAGCGATTTTTGCGTCAATAACCAATTCGGAATTTTGCAATGGCTACCTGTACTTCCATTATGGCTGTATGCAATTATTGGACTACTCGTCCTGGATCTCGTAGGCGCATGGCTCGCTCACTGGACGCAGCATAAAACCAAGTGGCTGTGGCAATTTCATATCGTTCATCATGCCGATCACGAGGTGGACACCACCACTGCCAACCGACATCATCCGGGTGAGAGTCTGGTACGTTTTATTTTTACAATGGCAGCCATCATCATTGCAGGAGCGCCCATGTGGCTGATCTTTCTCTATCAGTCTTTATCTGTAATCCTTTCTCAGTTCAACCATGCCAATATCGTGTTGCCGGAATGGCTGCATAAAGTTCTGAGTCTGCTCATTGTTACACCCAATATGCACCATGTACATCATCATTACGTACAGCCTTATACAGACTCTAATTATGGCAACATCTTTTCGGTTTGGGACAGACTTTTTGGTACCTATAAGTCTATGTTTCAAAAAGACATTGTATACGGAGTAGACACACATCCGGAAGTGACCGAAAACAGTAAAATTTCAAATCTGCTCGTGATTCCATTCAGGAAGTACCGGCCACCTGTCAGCAAATAATATTTTGTAGTAAATCAAAAGGTGGTGTATTTTAAAAGCGGAAACAAATTATCACCGACTTTTTAAATATTTTTAATAAATTGTCCTTCTATTACAGTCTTACAAGTATTCGGAACTCTTTTTATGTGTTTTGATGATCACCTATTCAGCTCATAATGGCCAGAAAGAGACCATTAAATCATTATTAACAAGCAATTAACCAAAATCCTGTATGTCGTCTACCAAGTCTTCCAGTCGTCGCTCCTTCCTGCGTTTTTCAGCACTGGCTTTGCCGTTTACTCAAATTAATTCACTCATCGGCAAGCCAGCCCCCCGGAAACCGCTGGTGGTATCGACCTGGGATAGCGGACAAATTGCCAATGGCGCTGCATGGCCTGTGCTGGAAAAAGGAGGCCGCGCATTGGATGCAGTAGAACAGGCAGCAATTGCGATTGAAAACGATATTAATTGCTGTGTCGGACTTGGTGGAAATCCGGACCGTGACGGATATGTAACATTAGATGCCTGTATCATGGATGAAAAGGCTAATTGCGGATCAGTTGCATTTATGGAACGTATCAAACACCCTATTTCCGTTGCCCGGAAACTCATGGAAACCACTCCACACGTATTTCTCGCTGGTGTGGGTGCCCAACAGTTTGCCCTTGCTAACGGCTTTCCGCTGGAATCCGCTGAATTATCTCCGGACGCATCTAAAACCTACAAGGAATGGCTCAAAAAAGCAGAATACAAACCAATCATTAATATAGAGCACCAGCAATCGCACCCGAAAGAAAAGGGTAACGGTCCGTTTGCGCCAAATCGTTTTGATGACGGATCGTTTAACCACGATACCATGGGCACCATTGCCCTGGATGCAAAAGGCGACTTATCAGGCATGTGCACCACCAGCGGAATGGGTTTTAAAATGCGCGGGCGTGTGGGTGATTCTCCCATTATCGGCGCAGGTCTGTTTGTTGACAATGAAATAGGTGCAGCCACCTCATCCGGACAAGGAGAAGAAGTGATCCGTGTTTGCGGTACACACCTTGTTGTTGAATTTATGCGCTCAGGACTTTCACCGGAGGCTGCTTGCAAAAAAGCTGTCGAACGCATCATAAAACCCAATCCCGAAAGGGCCAAAACCTTTCAGGTAGGCTTTATCGCAATTAACAAACAAGGTGAAGTGGGCGCTTACTCTGTACAAAAAGGCTTCAATTACACTGTGACGGAGAAAGGTGGGAAAGGAGTGGTGATCAATGCCAAAAGTTACTTTGCTTAAAGTGTTTCACGGGAACGCCCGCCGCACAAAGCAGAAAAGAAAAAAACAAAGAACGCTAAAAAAGAAAAAGCTTTCCGGTCTTTGCTCCTGCCTTTCCTGCTTTGCGTCAAATTATACCAAATTAATGTCACGTCGCTAAAAGTTTGTTGCTAATAGCCAATCGCTAACCAAATGAAAATCAATACCCTTTTACTCTCTACCCTTGCCGTTTTTACTACGCTGACGACATCCGCTCAGCAGCATTCCGAGCAAGATCATTCCAAATATGTAGTACCGACCGATCCGCTTGTGCAGCAGAAACTTGCCAAATGGCAGGATGTAAAATTCGGGTTGATGATGCACTGGGGCACCTACAGCCAGTGGGGTATCGTAGAATCGTGGTCGCTGTGCCCGGAAGATGAGGGCTGGTGCGAGCGCAAAGGTCCGCATTCTCACAACTGGTATGAATACAAAAAGGCATATGAAAACATATCGAAGGAGTTTAATCCGGTGAAATTTAATCCTGAAAAATGGGCCACTGCAGCCAAAAACGCCGGGATGAAATACCTTGTGTTTACCACCAAACACCACGACGGTTTTGCGATGTTTGACTCCAAACATACCGATTACAAGATCACCAATACGCCATTTAAATCAAATCCGAAGAGTAACATTACCAAAGAAATCCTTTCCGCATTCCGCAACGAAGGTTTTATGACGGGAACATATTTCTCCAAACCCGACTGGAATGTAGATTCATACTGGTGGCCATATTTCCCTCCAAAGGATCGCAACTCGACATACGATCCAAAGAAAAAACCAGAGATCTGGGAGAAGTTCAAAAACTTCACTTACAACCAGATCGAAGAGCTGATGACGGATTACGGCTCGGTGGATATTCTATGGCTGGATGGCGGCTGGGTACGCCCTTTCAACACCATTGATCCGAAGATCAGCTGGCAGAAATCCATTCCTTACGAGCAGGATATAGACATGGCCAAAATTGCAAAAATGGCACGTTCACATCAACCCGGACTGCTAGTAGTAGACCGCACCGTCACGGGCGAGTTTGAAAACTACGTGACACCTGAGCAGCAAATCCCAGATCACTACATGTCTATCCCTTGGGAATCATGCATCACAATGGGAGATTCGTGGTCATATATCCCGAAGGAAAATTTTAAATCCACTGAAAAACTGGTGCACACACTCGTGGATATTGTCGCAAAAGGCGGGAACCTCTTGCTGAATGTAGCACCTGGCCCCGACGGCGAATGGCATCAGGAAGCATACACCCGCCTGGAAGAAATAGGTAAATGGATGAAAACAAACAGCGTTGGTATTTATGACACCAAACCCCTCGCTCCCTACCGCCAAGGCAAATGGGCATACACCAAAAAAGGCAACACCACCTACGCTTTCTACCTGGCCGATGCCGGAGAAAAACTCCCAACCAGCCTGAAACCAGAAGGATTAACTATCCCAAAAACTGCTAAAATAACTCTTGCAGGAAGTAAAAAGGCGTTGAAACAGAAAGATGGAAGTGTTTTGGTTCCTGCGAAAACGAGCGAAGAAGTTGGTGTGCAGGCTGCTTATTTGTTGGTTATTGAGTAGGTTTTAGAGGTTCTGCTCAGGGAATTTTCTGACAGTGTAGTTTAAAGAAAGTCCGGGAATGCTATGTTATTGGTAGCGCTTCCGGACTTTTCGTAATAGAATAAACAATATTCAATTTATGCAATACTAGACATCTTTTATTCTGGGACGATGTCAGGCCGAGCGGAGCCGAAGCCTTCAATTTTATCATTTTAAGTACTGAATCGTTCACATCTTATCAAAAGTGTAGAAAACAAGGTAGTAGGCAGGAAATTACTGCATGTTATCCCTACCCGTGAAACACAACTTACAATTATTTCATGCATTCAAATCACAATAATCTTGACCCGGAGTTATGCCAAATAATACTGATCGAAAGCGTCGGATCAATAAAAATTTCAGATAGAGCCATTTTAAGTGTTTTGATAGATTACTTTTATATTTTAAATGTAAAATTGATTGGGTAAAAACCTTCTAGCAACCAATTACATTTGATGTCTAACGCCGGGCAAAGTGCTCACTTCAAATTTGGTTGACTTGCATCTGAGACTATGATAGAGAAAGCTTTTAAATAAGCTCGAAACCTTGTTCATGTCGCAGATAATGTAAATCGCTAAACAAAAGAAGTTTGCATGAAAGACATAAATAAATACGGCTTTGAAAAAGCCTATCACCTAAACCCTGGTCTGTGTTGCTATAATAGTAGGCAACATAATAGATTTCATTTTTCTTCGAACTCTTCATGTTATTGTACTTTTTTCTTGACCGAAGCGATAGACCGAAAAAAAGTACCTGCACGGCGTCCACAAAATGTCAAATCGAAAAAATGCTCTCACACGCGTAGCATACGCACGCGGCTAGCGGCACCCCACTTTCGACAGGCTAGCATTGTCGGTAAGTAATTAACACCCCTGAGTAGATAATATTTAAAAGAATAAGAACACCAAAACAAATTGTCTGTCCTTATTCTCACATATCAACAAAATTTTAAGTTGACGGCTATAGTGCTGTCACAGCCCTGGCAAATCAACACTAGTCCGGTGAAGACACGGGCCAAGGCAAATAGGGCACTGAAGTAAATTTGAAACTATGACAAAAAGTAAAAACACTGAAAACCGTTCGGAGTTCATCATCTTTAAAACCGAAAACGAAAGTGTTTCTGTCGATGTGCGCATGAACGAAAAAGATGTTTGGCTTACGCAAGACCAGTTGGCAACTCTTTACTGCATAGAACGCCCCGGCATTACACAACATATTAAAAACATTTTCGACGAGGGCGAATTGCAGGAAACTTCAGTTAGTAAGAAATTCTTACGAACTGCCGCAGACGGTAAAAAATACAACACAAATCATTACAGCCTTGATATGATCATTTCGCTCGGCTACCGTGTAAACTCAAAAATTGCTACTCAATTTCGAATTTGGGCTACCGAGCGGTTGAAGGAGTACATCATCAAAGGCTTTACCATGGACGATGAGCGTATGAAAAACCTTGGCGGTGGCGGATATTGGACAGAGCTTTTGCAGCGTATACGTGATATTCGTGCCTCCGAAAAAGTATTTTACCGCCAGATATTGGAAATTTATTCAACCAGCGTGGACTACGACCCTAGAGCCGATGTTTCGTTTGAATTTTTCAAAAAGGTTCAGAACAAAATTCATTTTGCCGTTCACGGACAAACCGCAGCCGAAGTAATTTTTAACCGTGTCGATGCGGAAAAAGAATATTTGGGATTGATGACCTTTACCGGCAATCGCCCGTATTTAAAAGATGTTGTTGTAGCCAAAAATTATTTAGACGAGAAAGAATTGCGGGCATTGGGACAAATTGTTTCGGGTTACTTAGACTTTGCCGAACGACAAGCAGAACGTGAACAGACAATGACAATGAAAGATTGGGCTGTGCATTTGGACCGCATTCTTACCATGAGCGGAGAAAAGTTATTAGAGGGCGCTGGCAAAATAAGCCACGACACAGCCGTAGAAAAGGCCACCACAGAATACAAAAAGTACCAGGCAAAAACACTAAGCGAGGCAGAGCAAAACTATTTGGAAAGCCTGAAAACAATCGAACAGGGAGCGAAAAAGAAGTAGGTATATTCATATTACGCCATATGCCAAGTGCTGAATTGCCAGCCCTAGTTGATCGTAGTCTCCAGACCGCTCAACCATGGTCTGTGTCTCCACACAGGCCTTTTATCGCTCGCAGTCCCGTGAAGACACGGGCCAAGGAAAAAACAATATTTATTGATTATCAATAAATATTTACTGATATTTGACTTTTCAAATTCTAATATCCTGTTCATTATGGAAATTAAAATCACTACCGATCAGGTCCTGAAGGTGTTGCAAATACTTTCGTGGATCATTTTTATTGGCTTGTGTGTTGAGGCGGGCGGTGTTGCTGTCAACACTTTTATTACACTGTTTATAAACCCTAGTGGTGTTGTAAATTTTTGGGAAGGAGCGGATTATCTATCGAGTCTTCATGCTTTTGACCGTGGGAATTTTATGGTAATCACCTTGATCATGAATATCGTAGCTGTGCTAAAGGCTATCATGTTCTACCTTATTGTCAAGTTATTCACCGAGAAGACGCTTAACATTTCACAACCTTTCAGTAAGGAATTGAGGCACTTCATTTTAAATCTTTCTTATCTGGCGTTGGGCATTGGTCTGTTTTCTCATTCCGGGTCTGAGTATTCCGTGTGGCTCGCCCAACAAGGTGCTGCAAAAGCGGATCTGCAAGCGCTGGATCTCGCTGGCTCCGATGTCTGGCTTTTTATGGCGGTGGTACTTTTTGTCATTGTGCAGATTGTAAAAAGAGGCATAGAAATTCAAAAAGAAAACGAGTTAACCATCTAGCGTATGCCCATAATAGTGAATCTGGATGTGATGATGGCCAAGCGAAAAATATCTTTGAATGAGCTTTCCGAAAAAGTAGGTTTAACGCTATCGAATCTTTCGATTTTAAAAACAGGAAAAGCCAAAGCAATTCGTTTTAGTACGCTGGAAGCCATATGCCAGGTACTGAATTGCCAGCCGGGCGACATTCTGGAATATGTAAATGAGGATAAATGAAAAGATTCAATATTAGGGAAGCGCTGTATTTTGGAACGACGATGACTCTGTTTAAGATTGTTGAGAAAATATGGGCAGGTGATCTTTTCTCGGCGAATTTTGTTGGGCACGTAGTAATTTACGGACTGATAAACGGTATCCTTTTTGGATTTCTATTCGGGACATTTGTCCGTTATTTTCAATTTCCAAAATTTGTAGGAGCATCAACAAAAATAGATACCGAGCCGGACGAAAATATTTTATTTCAAACCGGAGCCAATCATTTTAAAGTTCTCGAAGCAGTTGGAGGAAAACTTTTCCTGACAAACAAAAGACTGGTTTTTAAATCACACAAATTGAATATCCAAAATCACGAACTTTCAATCGACCTGACGGACATTAAAAAGGTTGAAAGAACCAAAACCGCTGGATTGATTGACAACGGATTAACGGTTACATCTGGAGACAATAAAATTGATAAGTTTGTGGTGGAACGAGCCGAGGAATGGGTTGAGAAAATGAGTTAAGAAACGGATAATACTGTGATATACGGCTTACAAACAATTTATGCGTTTTCGAACTAAAATACCATGTTACCGAAATGTCCCAATTGACCATAAATGAAGATGAGTATAGCGAAATATTAAGCCGAGCCGTTGCTGAGATCAGAATGGCTCGGACTGCTATCGCCAGGCAAATAAACAACACTGCTAATTCGGTGTACTGGAATCTGGGGAAATTACTTTCAGACAGACAACTTGAAGAAGGCTATGGCAGTGGTGTTGTGAAACAATTATCTGTTGATTTAAAAGCCGAGTTTCCGGATATGGGTTTGTCTCCGCGAAATCTTTGGAATATGAAACGTTTATATGAGCGTTATTATCAGGCAGATACAAAACTGCTACAAGCCGTAGCAGTTTTGCCTTGGGGACACAACTTGCTTCTTCTGGACAAGTTGCAGTCCCTTGATGCGGTCCGCTTTTACGCTAACGAAGTCCTGACAAAAGGTTGGTCGAGAGATTTATTGCTCAATGCCATCAAAATGGATAGCTATACTCAGGCACAAAAGCAGATCAAAACACACAATTTTGATCAAACGCTTCCAACTGCACATGCGGATTATGTCAGTGAGGTATTCAAAAGCACGTATAACCTTGGATTTTTGGGTATTACCGAACCAGTAAAAGAACTAGAACTCGAAAACAGACTCATTGCCAAAATCAGATCCTTTATATTGGAATTGGGAAGAGGATTCAGCTTTATTGGCAACCAGTACAGACTGGAATATAATGGTAAAGAATACTTTGTAGATATGTTATTCTTCCACAGAGGCTTACGTGCGTAGGTAGCGATCGAATTAAAAATCGGAGGCTTTAAAGCAGAGTATGTTGGAAAAATGAATCTATACCTTTCTTTACTGGATCGCCTGGAAAAAAGTGAAAATGAAAACCAATCTATCGGAATCATCCTCTGTGCAGATAAAGATCATCTTGACGTAGAAATTGCTCTGCAAGACATTAATAAACCCATAGGCGTTGCCGAATATCAGCTTTTACTGCCGAAGGAAGAACTGCAAACTTTGGTTTTAAACGAGTTGAATGCCACGAAATAAATAATATGGGACTATAACTTTTCAGTTTCGGACAAGACTAAGGTGCAAAGCACTGTTATAAAAGAGAATCCCGATTGTGTTCGTGAAAGGGAAGCTTTAAGAAACGATACGCTAAATCTGGTCCTTGCGATTTCCGACTCCGTCCATTTGATTTATCAGGATGATGCGCGATTTGTCTCCAAAGAATTTCAGCCACTGAACGCAAACAAATACAGAATTGACATCCCAAAATACCAATCTCAGAAGTTCAATTTCAAATACCTGTCTGAATTAAAACCTGATTATGAATACGAGAATTGGGAAGCCAAATATCCCAAATTTGCCGGCGAGCTATCTTTCTCAAAGATTTATTTTGACAAAAAGAAAGAAAAAGCAATCATGACTGTTGAATACGGGTGTGGCTCAAAATGCGGCTTGGGTTACTTGTATCTTGAAAATGTAAATCAGAAATGGATTGTAATTAAGGTAGAAAGCACATGGATCGCCTGAATCCAAAACTCCTATTTACTAAATCGCCAGTAAGGCAACGGTGATGCGTTCCCCCCGAATTGTATCTCGTAGGATGGTGTCGCCAAACATCTCTGTTGAAATATGCTGACTATTTGAAAAACCAAGCCTGTCAAAAAAGTTGCGTGGCGGTGTAGAAATTCTAAAAGAACAGGTGAGCAAAATGCCCGCAATACAGATACTGTACTTTTTAATTGTCTTATACATAACGTTTTTGAGCAAAGGTTTATCTTCGCCAAGTTAATCACGAATGGCTAATATCTGATCTGATTTTGAACACTTTAGACTCAACTACTTAGTACACGGTTTTAATTAACAGTCCATTTTGCAGTAAAACCTTATCCTCATATTTTTGTGAAACAGGCACAAGCCAACCAATTATGAAAGCAGTTAGTATTTATTGACCGAATCATTCTTAAATTAATAATGATATCAAACGACTTATTGGCCATCCTGACCATCTATCTGCTGGTACCATTAACAGACTTACTTTGGTTCCTAAAATTGAAAAGATAAGTGCTGAACAGAAACGTAGCCAACTCTCTAAATCTGAAATTGCTTTTTGTTTTTGCAAATTATGGTGGATTATTGCTGCTGAGTCTCACAAGCTTGTTTGGAGAATGGTCGGGGATGGCCTCTCTTGGTACGTTTTATTTGGTTCTTGTCGCACCGATAGGTATGGGATTTATTGCATTTCAGAATAGAAAAACCAGGAATGATTCAAAATATCAAAAAGCTGCATTCTGGGCAAGCGCTTTATACTTTGCAGCTGCCCCGGCAGTCATTATATCTTTGATACTCTTTCAAAATTAAACCCAATCGACCATGCCAAATATTCATCATCAAGTCCTCATAGACGCACCTGAGGAAAAGGTGTACGAAGCCATCACAAGTCAGGAAGGTTTGTCCGCGTGGTGGACGCGCGATACTAAAGCTATTGCAGAAGTTGGTACTTTGTCACGCTTCCAATTCGGTCCTGAATATTTTAAAGAAATGCAAATCACCGAACTAATTCCTTCGAAGCTGGTGGCCTGGCTTTGTACAAAAGGAGCAAGCGAATGGGTCGGCACAAACTTTACATTTAAACTCGAAGGAGGTAATAAGGAAACAATCCTTAATTCCCATCCCGAAATGGGCGGACAAATACAACAGATTGAAGGTGACGAGATCACGCTACTTGTTTTCCAGCATGAAAACTGGAAAGCTTACACCCCCATGTTCGCCGAATGCAACTATACGTGGGGACTGTTTATGAGAAGTCTGAAACTCTTCTGCGAAACAGGAAAAGGATTACCCTGGCCAGAGCAGCATCTGGTTAATGTATGAGATTTGTTTTATTTACCACTCAACTTCATCACCTATTCCATTCCGTATTTTTGAAATGAAAAAACTTAATTCAGACGTGGATGCCTATATCGCAAAGTCGGAAGATTTTGCAAAACCAATTTTGGAGCATTGGCGAAAATTAGTACATGACACCTGCCATGATGTGTCGGAAGCTATTAAATGGGGCATTCCGCACTTCGACTACAAAAGTGATTTCATGTGTGTAATGGCTGCATATAAAAGTCATTGTTCGTTTACTTTTATTAAAGCTGAACTTCTCACTGACCCAAGACTAAAAGACAGCAAAAGCCTCAAACCTATTCAACGTTTTTTGGGGAAAATTACAAAATTGACAGATTTGCCGCCCGATGCTGAATTCGTAATACTGCTTAAAGAAGCAATACAATTAAATGACAAGGGAATCAAAATTATAACGCCGAAATCTGATACTCCAAAGGTGGTAGAAACGCCGGAATACTTCCTGGAAAAACTCACTGCCAATCCAAAAACGAAAGAAGTATTCGAAAGCAAATCTCCTTCATTTCGTAAGAATTATAATATCTGGATAATGGATGCTAAAACAGAAGAAACCAGGCAAAAACGAATCGAACAGTCCCTGGAATGGATAGCCGAAGGAAAAGACCGGTTCTGGCAGTCTAAAAAGCAATAGGGTCAGACTCCAAATTCCGTAACGGCCACGGCCATACAAACAACAACGGCTTCCAGTTCCGATTGATTTGAACTGAAAGTCGTTGCAGGCAAATTGTTATTCCTATTTACCTCAACTACTCTCTCCCCACCCATTACGTCCGTGTTGTTCATAGATTTCATTTTCTTCTTAAGAGCATCGAAACTCATTTTACCTATTGAATAATTAAAGATAATCTCGAAATTTCGGTTGTAAAGCTGTCGTGCTGGATTGTTTAAAGGAATCTGAACTGAGATCGGAAGTGAATCCAACGCCTTTTGTCATGAAGTTCTCCACCGCAAATCCGATGCTTCCTTTTTTGTTGGCAAAATCCTTTTTGAAACCGGGAGAATACGCGCAAAATCCGGTCGAGTACCTTGCAGCTGCACTTCTTTGCCCCGGTAAAACCTGCAAGCCCCATCCCTGTTTTAACTGAATTTGGGACCTCCAAAAGAAAATTCCCTGATTAAACCCGTTGAAAATAGAACCGTTTACATTCCGACAGAAGGCATACACCCATGAATGTGGATTACACCTCGACAAATTCTCCCAGGAACAGCCGAACCTTGCAAAATTTGTCAGATATTTACTTACTCTTTATCCCATGTGACTTTTACCAGTCCTGACCCCTGATTAAAATGATTAAACCAATAGCTACTTTATTACTCCTGACAGGATTAAATGCCTTTGCTCAACAACCTCCAAAGCCCTACGGAGCATTGCCCGCACCGAGACAGATTGAATGGCATAAAACGGAGGTATATGGCCTCATCCATTTTACACCCACAACATTTGAAAACAAAGAATGGGGTTTTGGTGATGCTGATCCGCAAACTTTTAACCCAACAGATTTTAATGCAGAACAAATCATACTCGCAGCAAAAGCAGGCGGATTGAGAGGTATTGTCTTTGTCGCAAAACACCATGACGGCTTTGCTCTTTGGCCAACCAAAACCACGGACTACAACATTTCTAAAAGTCCGTTCCGTGGTGGCAAAGGTGATATGGTGAAGGAAGTGGCAGACGCGGCCCGCAAACACGGTCTGAAATTTGGTGTTTATTGCTCGCCTTGGGATAGAAACAATGCAAAATATGGCTCACCCGAATATCTGGAAATTTACCGTCAACAGCTTAAAGAACTGTACACCAACTACGGTGAGCTATTTATGTCATGGCACGATGGCGCCAATGGTGGAGATGGATTCTATGGTGGTGCAAAAGAAAAACGCTCGATTGACAATACTACTTACTACCAATGGGATGGTACCTGGTCTAACTTGACGCGCAAATTACAACCAAGTGCCAACATTTTCAGTGATATTGGCTGGGATGTACGCTGGGCAGGAAATGAAGATGGAAGTGTAAATGAAACCTCCTGGGCAACGCTTACACCGGTTCCTTCAAAAGGACAAAATGTGGCAGTTCCGGGCCAGGCCAATGCAGACGAAAATCCGGGCGGAACACGCAACGGAAAATCCTGGATTCCGGCAGAATGTGATGTACCATTGCGTAAAGGATGGTTTTATCATGCCAACGAAAAACCTAAAACACCTGAGAAATTATTTGATCTGTATATGAAAAGTGTTGGCCGTGGCGCCGCGCTTGACCTTGGACTTGCACCAGATACCCGAGGGCAGCTTCATGACGACGACGTAGCAGCGCTGAAATCTTTTGGAGACCATATTAACGCAACTTTTGCAACCAACCTGATCGCCAAGGCAAATTCGAAAGCGGTGAACGTGAGAGGTTACAACAGTATTTACAGTGCCAAAAATATCCTGGACGGTAAAACAGATTCTTATTGGGCTACCGACGACGATTTTACGACTCCCGAAGTCGTGGTTGACCTTTCACAACCCATCACTTTTGACATCATCAGTTTGCAGGAATATATCAAACTCGGACAGCGGATCGAAGAATTTGCGGTGGACGTATGGGAAGGAACGGACTGGAAACAAGTTCACAAAGGGACAAGTGTTGGTGCAAAACGCCTCGTAAAACTTGCAGTACCCGTAACCGGAAAACGATTCAGACTGCGCATTACCAAGTCACCTGTATGCGTGGCAATAAGTGAATTTGGTTTGTATAAGGATTCGGAGTAATTGAATTGAAAACTAAAAGCCGCCATTATGTTCATCATTCTGGCGGCTTTTCTATGTTATGACTCTGATTAAAAATCAACTCATTTTAGTCTCGCCAACCGCGCATACATCTCCATCATTGCAGCCTGGTCAATAAGGCCCTTTTTGCTTTTTGGACCCAACAAATTCGATTCATCTCTTTCTTCCTTCCAGATGCGTTCTGCGTCGGTGATAAAAAACTGAAAACGTTCCTTTTTTTGATCAATTTTGTAGAGTTCTTCGTAACCTCTCAGCAACACCACATTAAACCAATAATGATCGGGCAGCCTTCCTTTTTTAAAGAAAAACCTTTCAGCGGACTTTGATATAAAAATGGCTTCATCGAGATACTTTTTATCTTTTGTAATTTGATAAAGAAGTGCATTTGATTGCAACATCGTACCCGTATTGTAGCTGTACTTTGCCGAGTCGAGCTTCATTCCCGGAATTTTAATAGCATCCCAATAAATACCATCCGAATCTCTTAGATGCTTATTTGTCCACTGATACAGATCCAATGCCGTGGTGAGGTATTCCTTCTTTTTCGTGATTTTATACAACTGCAAAGCAATCAGAATCCCCGGTCCGTTGGAGCAGGTGTTTTTCGTATTCTTCTCATCCTCTTTCCAGGACAGTCCCCCACCCGACTTATCGTCGTAACCGGTCATCATAAACCGGCATAGTTCCTCGGCCTTAGACAAGTATGATTTCTCTCCTGTTCGGTTGTAAGCATCCAGCAATGCGATAGCAATCCACTGGTTGTCGTCATAAAAGCGCGAATCATTCCCGTCTTTTGAAAGATAAGCCTGGTAGCCGGGTGCTGGTGGATTGGTATTGTAATATTGGCTTATTGCGTTCAGAACGGGTTTCATGAATTCACGCTCAGGATTCAGAACTTCTGCTTCATTAGCCGCTTGTATCAAAGCGCACAGCGGCCATAAAAAAGAAAATGGCTTGTCGTTTTTTCCATTGGTTTCCAGATACAAACCAGATTGAGGTTTATGAAAAACCGCGTTAACATTTTTATGAATCAGGTCAACACGGCCTTTATAATCTGGTTTAGAAGATTGTGCAAGGAGGCGCGGGCAACTCATTACATGAAGCAAGATCACTATCAGAATACACTTTTTCATTACTTATCATTTGCGTTGTAAACTACAAAGCAGACCACCTTACGGGCTTTACTCACAATACAAATCCCCGAAAAACCGCAACATGAACAAAGAGAATAGATGGCATTTTCACAAACTCACTTTAAATGATAAGTATATTGGTAGAATATTTTAATAAAATTTTGTTATTCCAATAAAATACAAAATGCTATTTTATTAAAGATTCGCATTTCTTACATTTGAATTAATGAAGCAACAGCTTAATCAATTCCTGGCAAAAATGGTGTGTTCGAGCACAATTGTTATCTAACCCGGAAATTTTGAAGCAAGCCACCGAAATTCAAGAACCTGGCATAAAACGCTGACTTTAAATACAGGCTGAAAATTAGGCTACACCTCCTCATATTGATCATGATGCAAGACCTTCGGTTGTAAAATCGTCGTAAGAAATATGTTCATCAAGTCATGTAGGATATTTGACTGAAAATACTAAAATCACCCATAAATCTAATTTCAGAACAATTTGACTAAACAAAAAAGGTGAACGATGCGTCAACATCATTCACCCTGAATTAACCCCCCATTCTATGCTGGCGCTAAGAAAAATCCCAAAAGGGATAAGGGAATTATTTTGCCGATTTTTTAAAACCACCAAAACAAACAAAAGTATGAAAAAAACTTTTTACGGGCAGAGCTCAGGACTCAAAATTATGAGACTCAGCCTCATACCACTGCTGGGCATCCTGCAATACTCCGATGTCCTTTCGGCATCTGTGGGTACGTTACCAGTTACATTTAAAACATCTGTTACAAAGATTAACATTGCAGATTTCTCTGTAAAAGGAAAAGTTGCTGATGCCTCCGGTGTAGTAATTCCAGGTGCAACGGTGGTGCTAAAAGGTAGTAGTTCGGTTGGAACAACGACCGATGCAGACGGTCTATTCTCCTTAACGCTCCCTGATGGAAGCACCACACTGGTTGTTTCATCAATCGGTTTTCTCACGCAGGAAATTACCATTGCGAACAGAAGTCAGGTTGACATTACGCTTCAATCTGATGTGAAGGCCTTGAGCGAGGTTGTGGTAACTGGTTATTCATCTCAGTCAAAAAGAGATATTACTGGTTCGGTATCTACGGTTGATACCAAAGAACTGACCAAAGTTTCTGCACCCAACGTGGCGCAACAGTTGCAAGGTCGTGTTGCCGGTGTTACGGTTACAGCCAACAACACACCGGGTGGTGAGGCTACGGTTCGTATCCGCGGATTTGGTACGATCAACAACAACGATCCTCTTTACGTAATCGACGGTGTACCTACAAAAGGTGGACTGAACAGCATTAACCCCAATAATATTGAGTCGATGCAGGTTTTGAAAGATGCATCGTCGGCTTCTATTTACGGTTCACGTGCTGCGAATGGCGTAATCATCATCACAACAAAAAAAGGAAAATCAGGTGCGCCGCAGTTCACTTTCAACAGTCGTTTCGGTGTACAAACGGGTAAAGTAGAACTGGGAATGATCAAGGATCCGCAGCAATTTGGCGATCTTTTATGGACGCAACGCAAAAATGCAGGTATCCTTACAAACGGAAATCCTTCACACCCACAATACGGGAACGGACCATCCGCTGTCGTTCCGGATTACATTCTGGCTGGTTCAAGCTATGGCTTGTCTGACGGAGATCCGAAAACTGATCCTTCCCTATACAACTACAACCGTACCGGTTTTTATCAGATCGTAAAAGCCAACAAAGAAGGAACTGACTGGCATGATGAAATTCTTCGTTCGGCTCCGATTCAGGAATACAACATTGGTGCAAGCGGTGGCTCGGAAACAGGCAGATATGCACTTTCACTCAATTATTTCAAGCAGGACGGTGTTTTGTTGAATACCTCATTTGACAGATATTCGATCCGCAGCAATACCGAATTTCTATTCAAAAAGAAAATTCGCATGGGAGAAAACCTGGAAGTGAGTTATACCCAAAACAAGGGCTATTACAGCAATAACGGTACGGCCAGCTCCACCAATAACCAGGATGGAAACCCGATCGGAAATGGTTTCCGTATTCCTTCCATCATTCCTGTTTATGATATTATGGGCAATTTTGCAGCAACCCGTGCTTCGGGACTTGGACCTGCTACAAACCCGGTTGCGCAGTTGTATCGTACCAGAAATAATCAGGTTAATACATTCCGTGCATTCGGAAACGCTTATATGGAAATCGACGTGCTCAAAGATCTTGTGGCCAAATCCAGTATCGGTGTTGATTTTACCAATGCCAACAGAACTGCTTATGTTTTGCTGGATCTTGAAGAAGCTGAAATCGAATCGGCCAACTCATTAACAAATGCTTATGCTTACGATGTGAACTGGACATGGTCTAACACACTGAATTACAGCAAATCATTTGGTGCACACAAGCTGAATGTCCTGGCAGGAACAGAGGCGATCAAAGGTATTGGTAAAGATTTTTCAGCCATCCGCACTACGTTTTTCTCGGAAGATCCGCTTTATATGTACCTGAACTCGGGAACAGCCGGTATCAACAACACCGGAACAGGTTATGAATGGTCGCTTTTCTCCATTTTCGGAAAAGTAAACTATTCATTACTGGATCGTTACCTGCTTGAAGCAACTGTAAGACGTGACGGCTCTTCGCGTTTCGGTGCAAACAACCGTTACGGAACTTTCCCCGCATTCAGTGCTGGATGGAGGCTTTCGGAGGAATCGTTTATGAAACCGATCAAATGGATTGACGATCTGAAACTGAGAGCTGGTTGGGGACAAACCGGTAACCAAGAGATTGGAAACTACAACGGTTTCAGTACTTACCGCTCAAACCTTGGTCTTTCTTCCTATGCTATCGACGGCTCAAACAGTTCGGTTACACCCGGCTTTGACACGGATGCATTTGGAAACCAGGATGCAAAATGGGAAACTACCACCCAGACTAACATCGGTTTGGATGCGACTTTCCTGAAAGGTATGTTCGGTCTTAACATCGATTTGTATAACCGTACAACGTCAGACATGTTGTATCAGGTGAGTTTACCAGCAACGCAAGGTGTTGCAACAGTTCCTTTTGTAAACATTGGCGAGATGAATAACAAAGGAATTGATCTGGCACTGGATTTCAACAACACTGCATTGGACGGCGATCTAACCTACTCGGTTGGTGTAAACTTCTCTTCATATAAAAACAATATTGTTAAGCTGAACAACAGTCCGTCCGCTGTTCTTCTCGGACCAACCATTCGCAGTTACACGTGGACGCGCTCTATGCCAGGAAATCCGTTGTATACTTTCTATGGTTTGCAGATCGACGGAATTTATCAGAATCAGGGTGAAGTGGACAACGGACCAAAGTATCCGGGATATGCTGCTGTTGGAAAATACAAATATCATGACACCGATGGTGACGGCACTATAACGGACGCCGATAGAAAAATAATTGGCAATCCGCATCCAGACTTTACTTACGGTTTGAATCTGAATCTAGGTTACAAAGGTTTTGACGTTTCTGCTTTCTTCCAGGGTGTTAAAGGAAACGACATTTTCAACATGGTAAAACGCTGGACAGACTTTAACAACCAGGCTGGTAACAGAAGTCTGCGTATGCTGAACGACTCATGGACTCCCGAAAATCCCGACGCAGTATTGCCTATTCTGGATGCAAACGATAGCCGCAGCCAACAGCCATCAAGTTATTTTGTAGAAGATGGTTCGTATTTCAGAATGAAAAATCTGACGATCGGCTACAAATTGCCAAACACATTAATTTCTAAAATCGGCTTATCAAGCGCTCGCATTTATGTGCAGGGACAAAACCTGTTCACAATCACAAAGTACAGCGGAATAGATCCGGAAGTAACTTCCGTAGGTGCAACTCCGGGAACAACTACACTTGGTATGGATCAGGGAAATTATCCAAGATCAAAAATGTATCAGGTTGGTCTGAACTTTGGATTTTGATAACCAGTTAAAGATTTTAAAATCAGAAAGATATATGAAAAAGAAAGTCTTAATATTTACAGCAGCCATTTGCATGGGAATGATGACTTCCTGCAAAGAAGAATTTCTGCAAACCACTCCCCTCGGCGTAAGAGCGGAAGAAACGCTGGCCAACAAAACAGGAGCTAATGCGGTATTGATCGGCGCTTACAGCTTGCTGGATGGTGTTGGAGCTGGTCCGACAAACTATGCAGCGGTGAGCAACTGGGTATATGGTTCTGTTGCTTCGGACGATGCTTACAAAGGCAGTGATGTGGGTGACAATGCGCAGATCACAACCATTGAACGCTACATTAATCAGGCTGATATTGTTTATTTCAACGACAAATGGGTAGCGCTTTATGATGGAATTTCCAGAAGCAATGACGTGATCCGGCTTGTTGGCAAGGTCACGGATATGACCGATGCGGAAAAAGCACAGATGATTGGCGAAGCACGTTTCCTGAGAGCCTGGTACCATTTCGAAGCCAAGAAAATCTGGAACATGGTTCCTTACGTTGATGAAACGGTTACGGATTACATCAATCTGCCAAACGATAAAGACATATGGCCAATGATCGAAGCTGATTTCCAGTTTGCGATAGACAACATTTCTGCAACCAAAGCACAGGTGGGGAGAGCAAGCAAATGGAGCGCCAAAGCATATCTGGCAAAAGCCCATATGTATCAGAATGACAGAGCCGCCGCTAAAATTCTGCTTGACGATGTGATCACGAACGGACCTTTCAGACTGGTTGACAGTTTTCACGAAAACTTCCGGATCACTACCGAAAACAATGCCGAATCGGTTTTTGAAGTCCAAATGTCGGTAGGTGATGGTGGAAATGACCTGAACGGAAGCTGGGGTGACAGCAACAACTTCCCTTACGGAGCTGCTCCCGGCGGATGCTGCGGATTTTTCCAGCCTTCTCAAAATCTGGTAAACTCTTTTAAAACAGATGCAAGAGGATTGCCATTGTTGGATACGTTCAACGATGTAGATGTGAAGAACGACGAAGGTCTTGCCTCGACCGACGCCTTTACGCCCTATGATGGAACGCTTGATCCGAGATTGGATTGGACAGTTGGCCGCCGTGGATTGCCATTCCTGAACTGGGGAACGCACCCTGGTAAAAACTGGATTCGCGACCAAAGCTTTGGCGGACCTTATACTTTCAAGAAGTTCTTTGCTTACAGTGGAGAAAATGCGGGTGCGATTTCACCTCGTGCGAACGCCAATAACTACCGAGCGTTGCGTTTTGCAGATGTTCTTCTGATGCGCGCCGAAATTGCGGTAGAAGAAAGTGATCTGCCAACAGCACTAACCTATGTGAACCAAATTCGTACACGTGCAGGAAATGTGACGGTTACCGATGCAACCGGAAAACCTGCTGCCAACTACCTTGTTAAGCCTTATGCTGCGTTCCCAAGTCAGGATTTTGCAAGAAAAGCGGTTCGTTTCGAGCGCCGTGTTGAGCTTGCGATGGAAGGTCACCGCCACTTTGACCTTGTTCGCTGGGGTGTTGCCGATCAGGTGCTTAACGCTTATCTGGCGAAAGAAAAGCTGAAAAGATCCTACATGAGCGGAGCAACTTTCACAAAAGGTCAAAACGAATATTTCCCGATTCCGCAAGCACAAATTGACATCATGGGATCCAATATCCTGAAACAAAACTACTAAATTGGAACTTCCTTAGATTTATTGTAATCTTCGGAAGTTTTTCAATCTAATAGTTGACTATTCCTAAACATCCTTTTTATGCAAGATTTTATTAATGATAATGATCTCAGTAATTCATCCAGAAGGAATTGGTTAAAAACAAGCGCTCTTGCAGGTGCAGCTCTTTTAGCAGGCAAATCGCATGCTGAAACAGCGGAGCAGATACCTGCACCAGCGGCGAGGCGAATTCCATTAGCGGTGTCAACGTATTCTTACTGGCATTTTCAAGAGCAGAAATATCCGGTTGAGAAAGTAATCGAAGACGCAGCGAGACTTGGTTTCGACGGTGTTGAAATCCTTCATCGTCAGATGGAAAATGAAACGATACCTTACATGAACAAGCTGAAAAGACTGGCTTTCGACAACGGACTTTCACTTCCGATGCTTTCGATTCACCAGAGTTTTGTTCAACCAAAAGCGGAAGATCGGAAAAAGGACATTGAGCATACATTGAAATGCATAAACCTCGCGACGCAAATGGGAATTCCATGCATCAGGATGAATACCGGAAGCTGGCGAACCAAGAAGCGTGATGCCGCTTATTATAAGGATGGACAAGAACCGCCAATTGAAGGATATACCGATAAAGACGCCATTAAATGGTGTATTGATTCTTATGGAGAGTGCCTTGTTGCAGCAGAAAAAGCGGGCATAATTCTGGCGATTGAAAACCATTGGGGACTTTCTTCGAACATTGATTATTTGCTTGAAATCTATAAACCATTGTCCTCATCTCCTGCAATGGGCATGAATGTCGATACCGGCAATTTCGTAGGAGATCCTTATCCGCAATTTGAAAGACTCGCGCCATACGCAACCATCGTACAGGCAAAAACGTACTACGGAGGCGGTCATTATTACAACTTAGACCTTGACTACAAGAATGTTGCATCAATTCTGCGCAAAGCAAATTTCAAAGGTTATGTATCGTTAGAAATGGAGGGCAAAGAAGATCCGAATGTAGCTGTTCCGAAAAGTTTGAAGCTTTTTAGAGAGGTATTCAGTTAAGGCTAGGAATTACTCCCCGGCAGTGTATTTTAAATTTCAACCGCAAAAGAAAAGAATTCTTTGAGTTCTTTGTTCCTTTTGTGGTTGAATTAATATCGGATTGTGCGGCTACTAGATTTTAAATTTTGAACAACAAAAGAAACAAAAGTCAACAAAAGATGCTTTGTGTTCTTTGTTCCTTTTGTGGTTGAATAACTGGCTACATTTTGAGACTATTCGCCATCGTTTGTGTCTCCACAAACGATTTACAACTCCATATGAGATCTGTAAATGCAGTCGTCAAGACCGTTTGTGAGGACACGAACGGTGGCGTAAAAGAATTCTTTGTTTTCTTTGTTCCTTTTGTGGTTGAATTAAACCAGATACAAGTTTGACATTCAATCCGCAAAACGTATTCTATTGCCCCCTGCCAGTGTCATCAAATCTTTCAGATCGTAATATTTGAGAACGCCGTACAGTACGTTGGAATATACATCCCGCTGCATGGGATTTCGTACGATCTCTTCAAAGGAGCGAAATGATCTTGAAATTTCAGTTGTGTTGATGCGGGAATCCAGATAAGCAGCATGAATCGCAGCGGGACCATACACTCCGTTCGCCTGCAAGTTCACCTGACGACCTTTCAGCTTTTCATCTGATTGTACGAAGTCCATCACCGAGATAATATCCGTTACCCTCTGCCCCATCACCGGCCGACCGGCATGCATACTGATCATAGCGTTCCGATATTCTTTGTTCCAATATTTGGTATCATTCAAATCCAACGGATCTGCGGTTTCACCAATTCCACGAAGGTCCGCAAGCAAAAGTATATCACCACGATTGATATAAGGTTCCAGCATTTTTTCATTCGAAAGTATTTCTGACTTTCCGTTTTCGTTAAGCAATACCACTAGCCTGCTTTTTACACTTACATTCTCAGGATAAACCAGCAAAACAGAAACGGGCATTTCGCCTTTACGAAGTATCTGATATTTGTTGATCGTATGATTTCTTGCTGAAATAGAACCTGTTGCTTCCACTACAATTTTATCAGTCCATGGTTTCAATCCCAGTAATTCATTCACTTTGGATTTGATCGTAGCGGCATCCTTTTTTAGAAAAATACTGCGTTGCTTTGCCAGTTGCTCAGATGTATTCTGGTTTTCTTTCGGAGTCGAAACCGCTTCTGAGATGTTCGTCAGCACTTGCCCGCTTGTGGTTGTCCATAGTTCCTTTTCCGAAATTGGCGTTCCTGCTTTTTCAGTCACAGTTTTGTTATCTTGGTAAAACCATTTCCTGAACCAGGCCGTTGCGGCTTCCCGTTTTGGCTTCGGCATTCCATGTCCTGACTCGACCGTGATCATACTCACCTTGTTTTCATTTCCCAACACTTTATACGCAGCCTGCAACTCCTGATACGATTGCTGCGCTCCCCAGTAATCCACAAAATCATATAAACCAGACATGATCAGCAGCGGTTTGGGAGAAAACATCAATAAAAAATCTCCGATTTCCAATCCTTCACGCCCCTCGTAAGGAATATGCTGACAGCCGTCCGAAGGACCGCTCAGTTCCAGTACCCGTTCCCGTTTTGAAACATAACTGCACACTACTGCAACCTTGATTCTATCGTCCAGTCCGAGCATGTAAGTTGCCTGTGTACCGCCACCGGAGCTTCCAATACAACCCAGTTTGTTTTTGTCAACTTCTTTTCTCGTTTCCAAATAGTCCAGAGCACGGTGGTTATCCCAATATTCGACGGCAGCAACGCTGGTTCCGACGAGGTTCGCTCCGGCGTTCAGCAACGTGTGTTCGGTGGTAGCTCCTCTTGTTGCCGATTTCCCATTGCTATCCAGCAGCTGCACGCGTTCTCCCTGCCCTACCGGATCCACGGCAAAAACAGCTAATCCATTTTGTACCAAAGTAAGTGCTGCACGTTGTTCCGAAGCCTTGCCCGACATACCATGACCAGCCAAAAGCAGTATACCCGGAAAAGGTCCATTACCTTCGGGAATATATAAATTGGCCGAAACAAAACGTCCCGGTACACTTTCATAAATCACTTTCTCTACACTGAAACCATCGTAACGCTGAGTTCCTACAACTTTGGCGTTCAGAGCCGTTTTCGCAGGAAAATCTCCGATAATGGAACGATAACTTTTCCGGCACTGCTCGCGGTATAGCTCCATTTCTTTGGAAGATGAAAGAGCCGATTTGAACTTCGTTTCCCGGTTGGCATACTGGGCATGCACCTCACGCATCAGGTACGAATTGTAAGCGATATTGTTCCGCCACGAAAGCGCATTATCCTGTGCGATTGCAGCCAGCTGAAAAAACAGAAATACCGGAATGCAAATCGCAATCCGGTATTCTGATGTAAATCTGGCAGGCATAAACCTGCCAGATTTCTCACAAACTTTACCCATCATATCAGTTATAACCTGGATTTTGCTTGAACTCCTCCTTATTACTCACGGCATCCAGCTGAACCTGTGGAATCGGGCGCAACATATGCATTTCCTTAATGTTAGCTTTGGCATCAGCATTGTACTTCTGCACATAACTCACCAGCTTTCCTGTACGTTTCAGATCATACCATCTGAACAGTTCTCCTGCAAGTTCACGTCCGCGTTCTTCGAGGATGAAATCGATGTTGAGGTCTTTTGCGGCAATTTCCATATCTGCTTCCTTACCTGCAATAGCACGTTTTTTACGAAGATCATTCATGTATTTCAAAGCCTCCGCCGGTGCCGAAGTCATCAATGCTTCCGCTGCGATCAGGTACATTTCAGCAATACGGATCACAAAGCCATCGCGTGAGCTCCATTCCTGGTTGGCTGTAAGGCGGGTTGGGTCCATGAATTTGCTCATTTGAATAAACTGTGATCTTGTCTGCAACGTACCATCTGCTTTATACATAATATTACGGTCATATAATTTGTATTTGTTTGCTGCATTCGCAACTTGCGCTGGCGTCGCTACCGTTTTGAGGAACAACATGGAGGTGTCTCCAAGCGCCATTTTTGCGTAACCATTCACTGATCCAGCTTTCAGGTTTGCCATGTTGGCTTTCCAAACTGTCTGGAAAGTGCCGTGGTAACGCTGATCTACATTTTCATTGAACAGATCAAGCAAACGAAGCGTAGGAACATAGCGCTGATACGGACGACCGTAAGCCACAGAGCGCTCCATGCCAGGCTGTTTGTCATACACCATTATATAGTGCAAATGGCTGTTGTTCCCTTTTCCTGCCGCCGGATCGTAATCACCGTTCATGGTGTCGTCGTTGGTATAATTCACGTAATACACGACCTCAGAATTAGAACCGCCCTCGGAATTTTTCATATCCCAAAGCGCTTTAAAATCACTGAACAGCGAATAACGACCAGTTGCAATAACCTCTTTCGCCAGCGTAGCCGCCTCTGCGTAAAGTGCCGCGTTGTTTGTAGCGCTGGCACGTGTAAGGCACATACGAGCTTTAAATGCTTTTGCGACATCCTGCGTAATGCGTCCTGTATTGGATTTTTGCGCAGCCAGATTGGCAATCGAAATATTCAGGTCCGCAAATATTACTTTGTAAAACTCCTCAACACTGGAACGTTTTGCAGTCGTAACCACACCCACCGTTGGCTCAGTTGAAAGAACAACATCTCCCCAGGTTTCGGTGATGAGCCACAGGTAATGTGCTCTTAAAAATCTAACTTCCCCTTCATACTGCTTGTTTAGCGCTTCGCTCAACACCGGCGACGGTAATTGTTTCAGTACGGTGTTGCAAGTATTGAGTGCCTTGTACAAATGTCCCCAGTAATCTTTCAGGTTGGTTTGCGCGCCATTCAGATCGACCGTGTAGTCGGAAATCTGATTGGCTTTGTTATCACCGCCTCTTAAAAAAAGATCCGTTCCGGTTTCAGCAAATGCGGACGGAAATTCTTTACCGTACCACAGCCTGGTTCCTGAATAACTCGCGTTCACAGCGGCTGTAATTCCCAGTTCGGTTTGAAAAAATGGGTCTTCGGTTAGCCCGCTTTTGTTGACTTCGGTAAGATAATCTTCACAAGAGGTTAATCCTGCAAGAGAAAATGCCATGCACAGGGCTATTAATTTCGTTTTCATTGGAATGTCGTTTTTAAATATTCTTAACTTCTTTTCAGACCTTGTAAACAGAGAGACCGATTAAAAATCGATGTTCACACCAAAGATCATCTGCTTCACAAGCGGGAAGCTCAAATCACCGCCACGTTCCGGATCGTAATCCTTTATCTTACTGAAAGTAAAGTAGTTTTGAAGCGTACTGTAAACTCTAACCCGTCCTACACCAATCTTTTTAACCAGAGCAGAAGGGATGTTGTATCCCAGTGATACGTCACGTATTTTCAGGAAAGATCCATCTACATAACCCAATGTGGACTGATACAGGTAATTGGTCGTTGAGTACGAACTATTCGGTCTTGGGAAACCATTGGTAGGATTTTCCGGAGTCCAGTAATCCACATTTGAAGAGTTTTCCAGCGCACTTGGTTTGTAAGCAGAGGCATTGTATTCGTAATTGATAAACTGTCCGACGCGGGCAAATACGAATACACTCATATCAAAGTTTTTGTATTCAAAATGGTTGTTGATACCAAGTGAAAACTTAGGCACCTGGGAGAATGTTGTACGGTCACCCGGATCCACAACTCCATTTCCATTCATGTCTGCTACCTTCACGTCACCAGGAACGTTATTACCAAAATTCTTGGCCGCTTCTTCTTCTCCCAGCTGCCATATTCCTACCTTCTTATAGTTAAAAAATACTTTAGTAGGCTCCCCAACAAACCAGCTGTTAGCTTCATTACGGGTTACACCACTATTCAGAGCAACAATTTTCTCACGATTCAATGTGAAAGTATAGTCGGTTGACCAATTGAACGCCTTACCTGCAATGTTTTGAGAAGTAATCGAAAGTTCAATTCCCTTGTTCTCAACCTGTCCAACGTTATCAAGAAATTCTGCATATCCGGTATGCGTTGGAAGTAAACTTGGCAGCAGAAGATCCTTTGTATTTGACTTATAAATATCAAGTGTTCCTGAAATGCGGTTACGCAACAGACCGAAATCCAAACCTACGTTCCAGGTACCGGTAGTCTCCCATGTCAGATTCGGGTTACGGATCACACTCGGCGAATAACCGAAAGCGGCACTTGTTCCGAATGCGTAGGCCGATAATCCCAAACCGCCCATTGTAGCATATGGGTCAATAGCAGCGTTACCAGATTTACCCCAGCTCAAACGTAGTTTCAAATCGTTAACCACATTGCTATTTTGCAAAAACGGTTCCTCAATCACTCTCCACGCTCCTGATACGGATGGGAAATACCCCCACTTATTACCTGCCGCAAGCACCGACGATCCATCTGTACGAAGTGACGCCTGGAAAATATACTTGTTATTCAGTTTGTAATTAATACGACCGAAGAATGAGGCAATACGTGTTTCGCGAAGCTTGCTGCCGAGTACTTTTGAAATGGTGTTCGAGTTCAGATCATGATAAGAAGTAAGTGGCGATGCCTGGTTGTTACCCGAGGAAGTATACTCCTCAAAGTTAGTTCCCAATGAGCTCGTTCCTAGTAAACCTTGTATCTGGTGAATACCTACTGTTTTGTTGTAATTCAGCGTATTTTCCCAGGTGTAATTAAAGGAGTTATTGATCTCTACACCAGAAACTGAATTCTTCCCTGAATTAGCAACAGTGTTGTATCCTTTAAAATATCCTCTTCTATAATCTATCAAATCCAGACCAATGGTTGATTTTAAGAAAAGATCATCCGTTACCTTCACATCAATGTAGGCCGATGTGAATAAACGTTTGTCTTTAATGTTGTTGACAAATACGCCCGGTTGCTCATCGGCAAGCGGAGTAAACTGTGCACTATAACCTGGTGCAGGGTTAAGGATTAGTGATCCGTCGTCGTTAAATGCTTTGGCGATTGGAAGGATTTTGTTCGCCATGTTAAGCGGATTGTCTCTTTTATCCTGATTTTTATAAGAATAAATAGCACTAACTCCCACACGAATTCTGTTGTTGAATTTGTGGTCAATACTTAGCTTTCCGTTCAATCTCCTGTACACATCATCCAACAGCAAACCCTTGTCTTTCTGAAAACCGAATGAAGTTGCGAAAGTAGTTTTTTCACTTCCACCCGTAAGGTTCACCTCGTAATTCTGCATCAGACCAGTATGAAAAATATAGCTCTGCCAGTCTTCAAACTGTCCCGATCTCAAATACTCAAGTTCGGTAACCTGAAAAATATCTTCATCTTTCCGGTATACACCACCGTTGGTAGTCCGGTATGCCTCACGTTTCTGTTGAGCGTATTCCTCTCCGTTCATTATGCGCGGATAAAGTGCCTTTTTGTTGATCGAGACATATGAATTTACCGAAAGGCTTGATTTACCTGACACCCCTCTTTTAGTCGTAATGATGATTACACCATTTGCCCCACGTGTACCGTAAATGGCAGTTGAAGCCACATCTTTCAGTACTTCGATGGATGCGATATCGGTAGGGTTAATGTCAATAAAAGATCCGTAGGGAATACCGTCAACCAATACCAAAGGTTTGTTATCGGCTTTTAAAGAACGGTTACCACGCAAAACGATATTGATATTGGCTCCCGGCTGTCCGTTGGTTTGCGTGATATCAATCCCGGAAACTTTTCCCTGCAACGATCTCAGCGCATTGGTTGTAGGAATGGCCGTAATGTCCTGTGCTTTTACCGAAGTGATAGCTCCCGTTACATCACTTTTTTTCATCGTACCGTATCCTACCACTACAACTTCCTCCAAAGCTTTTGTATCAGCGGCAAGTTTCACATCTATTACAGACCGGTTAGCAACCTGGATTTCCTGAGTGAGATAACCAACATACGAAAACACAAGTGTTTCATTTCCGGTTGGTATGGTCAGTTTAAAAACACCGTTCACATCCGAGGTTGCACCCGTTGTTGTTCCTTTTAACAGTACACTTACACCCGGCAATTCCTCTCCGTTGTCTCCGGTTACTTTACCGCTCACATCAAACACAGACTTTGACCGGTTTTCCCCGTCAACTGTAACATGTTTGGTCACTTTCAATTCAATTCCCGCATACGCCTGCTGACGGGTAAGCGGCAGCACACCGCTTAAAATCAAAAGTCCAAGGGCTGAGGCACTCTGTAGTCTTCTTAACATACCTTATGACAGTTTATAATATTCAATTTATTACTGCTTAATTCATATTCAAACACGCCACTTTTTCATCATGCCGATCTCTGAGAAACTCCGGATCAGGAAAAATTAAAGAGACATGTTTAGAGGATGAATTTGCAAGCGGAACAAAATGTAATCAAACCAAGAAATAACTAATTTTTCCAATTGATATACACTTGATTGCACAATGGAAGATGAACTTAACCCCAGAATAAGCCAAGATAATATTGGTATTTTTTTACGCAATCGTTGTCGGGAACGTTGCCAAAATGTACTTCAAATGGTTTTTTATTGGACTATTTTGAAAAATAAGGCAGGTTTTGGGAAGATGATGTAAATTGTAGAAGGAGACTCAATTGAATTATTTCAATAATAATCAGTATTCGCAAATCAAACTTATCAATTTAGGTAACTTTATTATTGAAATGACCGCAACCGTCAGATAAAACCTACCCAATGAAAAAGCTATTACTTATCCTACTCGTTTATAGCTTTCCTTTGTTTCTGTCAGCGCTCACCGGGTGTGACGATTGCAATCCGGATCCGATCAGGTTTGGGATAAGCAATTATAAGATATACCTCGGTAATGCAGAGAAGGAAGATCAATATATGTATCCTCCGGATACCATCGCTGCCAATGACACCGTTGATTTTAAAAAATTAAGTATTGCGATAACCGGCACGTTGAGATCTGTGGTGTTCCACAGTCAAACTAAAACCGGTGCGGAAGCCTGGGCCTGCGATCCTGCGGTAATTGCGATAGACAAAATAAAATCAATTATTGTAACCAGCAGTGCATCTTATAATAGCACACTTCCCCCGGGAACTCACCTTTCACCTGTTTTGTCAATTGCAAGAGAAAGATGGCCACAGCAAGCATTTTTCAATTTTGACACCACTCCTGACAGACCAGCTTACTATGCCTATTCCATCAGGCTGACCCAGGCACCGGAAAGTAGCGGGCTTCATCGTTTTACCGTAAAAATTGACCTGCTAAACGGGCAAAGTTTTACCAGTACGTCTGCTCCTGTCTACATTAAAAAATAGAAAGGTTTAGGAGTTGACATACTCTCAAATACCGCTACGTAGTGACGAACCTCGGATAATGAGTTCAGTTTTTAAAATACGTTCCTGAGGCAAAGCCATTTCTTCATCGGCATCAATCATCTGAAGAATCCATTGAGCGGTCGTCTTTCCAATTTCAATCGTCGGTTGTCGCACCGTTGTCAAGCCTGGCCCTATGTAAGCCGACTCGGGGTTATCGCTGAATCCTACTACACCAAGTTCTTCCGGAATAGAAATCCCTTTTTCTTTTGCCATGAGCATGATCTCAATCGCCGCCGAATCGTTAACAGCAAAAATGGCGTCCGGTCTGTTTTCCAGTTCGAGCAGATATTTCCCGTATATCCTGGCCTTTTGCTGCGACAACATTCCCTGAATGATCATGTCTTCCTCAATATTTTTGCCATGTTTTTCGAGAGCGGCTCTATACCCGCGTAGTCGTTCGCGGCTCACGAGCAGATTCAACGGACCGCCCAAATGTGCAATACGTTCGTAACCGTTCAGGATTAAATGCTCCACTGCCATAAACGCCGCCTCAAAATCATTGACTACAACCTTCGGGGCTTTTACATCATCACAAACCCGGTTAAACAAAACCAGCGGTATACCTCTCTTCTCAAATACCTGTAAATGTTCAAAGCTGTTTGTTTCCTGAGTAAGTGAAATCAGCAAACCGTCAATCCTGTTGGCAAGCATGGCCTTGGTATTGGACACCTCCACCGCGAATGATTCATTCGACTGCATGATGGTGAGGTTGTAACCTTCGGCGGTAAGTATCTGATGCGCCCCCATAATCACATTGGGAAAAAAGCGATTGTGAAATTCTGGTACGATCATCCCAATTGTGTTCGTCTTGCTCTTTACAAGATTATATGCAAGCTGATTCGGCTGATAGTCCAGCTGAGCTGCCATGTCCAAAACTGCCTGCCGCGTTTCGGGACTAATGTCTGCATGTCCGTGCAGCGCTCTGGAAACTGTTGAATTGGAAACACCTGTAGAGCGGGCAATATCAATAATGGTTGTCTGATGTCTGTGGTTCTTCTGCCGGCTTGGTACCTGTTCCGAACTGGCAATGGTAAAAAAGTAATTACACGATTTACAAACATAACGCTGCTTGTTCCTGACATAACCTGCTTTCATGATCGTCCCGACCTGTGCACATTTTGGACATCTAACCATTGTATTATTTTAATAAAATTGATTCACAACCGGTAAAACTGAAATCAAATATACGGATTGTGATAAATCTAAAAATATTATATTAAAAATAATCATAACCATATATCGGTAACGTATCCGCAAACGTTACCGATACTTTTTGTGCTAATCCCAGAGTTAATTGTGTTAGTTTTGACTTGACCGGGGCACTATCTACATGTATCTTCAATAGGAATTCGACACAAACGCCTCCTGATACGCTTTTTCAAACTCATCAGAAATCGCACTTTACGTTTGTTCAATTCTCAATTTTAGTACTATTCTTATAAATACCCTATTTAACAACCAAACCGTATGCTGAAAACAATACTCAGTTTATGTTTGCTCTTAACACTGAATGTGCTGACCGCAAACAACATTTACGCCCAGAACAAGTCCGTTTCAGGAAAGGTTGTGGACGACAGTGGTGAAGGTATACCCGGCGCAAGCGTTACTGTAAAAGGAACACAAACCGGAACATTGACCTCCATTGACGGAACGTACTACCTTGATGCTGCACCCAATGCTACACTTGTTTTTTCCTTTGTTGGATACCTTAAAGAAGAAGTTGCAGTAGGCAGCCAGTCCAAAATTAATGTAACATTAAAAACTGATACAAAAGCACTGGAAGAGGTGGTGGTGGTTGGTTATGGAACCCAGCGAAAAATAGAAACGACAGGTTCAATTGCCTCGGTGAAAGCTGCTGACCTTGTGCAAACCCCTGTGGCCAATATCGCTCAGGGTTTACAAGCAAGAGTTGCCGGAGTGCAAATCAACCAAAATTCTGGCTCCCCTGGTGGTAACATCAGTGTCAGAATCAGGGGGACCAACTCCATCAACGGCTCATCTGAGCCTCTCTATGTAGTAGATGGAATTCAGATCTCAAACGGCGGTGGTATCACCGATGTTAGCCCCTTATCGACTATCAATCCAAATGATATTGAATCGGTCGAAGTACTCAAAGATGCTTCCGCCTCAGCTATCTATGGTGCCCGTGCAGCAAACGGTGTAGTGCTCATTACCACAAAAAGAGGTAAAAGCGGCGCTACAAGGGTTACTTTCGACAGTTACTACGGAACTCAAAAAGTCAATAAAATGCTGGACGTTCTAAATGCTTCTGACTTTGCACAATTGGAGAATGAGGTTTTTAAAAACAATAATTATCCCGATCCGGCTTCACTAGGCGAAGGTACCAACTGGCAAAAAATGATCTTCCGAGATGCCCCAATTCAAAATCATCAGCTCTCAATCAACGGCGGAAACGACAAAACGCAGGTAGCACTTTCACTTAACTACTTCGATCAGAAAGGAATCATTATGAGCTCAGGATTCAAACGCTTTTCTTACCGCCTCAACCTCGACCACCGGATCAGCAAAATATTTAAAGTTGGAACAAGTATACTAGGTAGTTATTCGATCAACGACGGTGTCACCGCAGGCATTGAAAATACCGACAGTGCCATTAACTCTGTCTTAGGAGCCGCCTTAGGCGCTCCTCCTCTCTTGCAGCCTTATCGCCCCGATGGTTCACTTTTTCCATTTGGTGAGCAAGGTGCCGGGCAATACAGGGAAATTAAAAATCCACTCGAATTTGCCGCACTTAAGCAAGAAAGAAGCATTAAGCGCTCACTAATTAATCTGTATGGAGAAGCAAACATCCTTAAAGGTCTCAACTACCGTGCTTCCTTTAACATGGACCAGAAAGGAGAGCTTTACAATTCGTATTCTCCCCGTTCCATAATTAATAAAAGTGACCTCAACGATAACTCGGGAAGTGCAAGCAAAATAAATGGAAACGGGTTAGTATTGTTACATGAAAGTATCCTGACTTACAGCACCAACATTGGTAAGAACCACACGCTCAAAGCCACGGGTGTATTTGGGACACAGATAGATTTATCAAACTCCAATACGATAAATGCTACTGGTTTCCCTAACGATGCTACTCAAAACGAGGCACTCCAGCTTGCGCTTACCAGAACCGTTAGAAGTGATCGTACCAGTCAACGCCTCGACTCGTATATGGGCCGTATCAACTACGGATTCAAAGACAAGTTCTTCCTCGACCTAACCGCCCGAGCAGATGGTTTCAGCAGTTTCGGAGCCAATAACAAATACGGGATTTTCCCGGCCGTATCAGCTGCGTACCGTATCATTGAAGAGGATTTCGCAAAAAATATCTCTTGGCTTTCCGACCTCAAAATCCGGGGAAGCTATGGTTTGACAGGAAACGCAGCAGGAATTTCTCCATATCAGTCACTTTCCACAGTGTCTGCGTCAGGTAAGGATTATATCTTCAACCATGCCTATCTCACGGGAATCAGCCCTACCGGTATTGCAAATCCCGATTTACGCTGGGAAAAGTCCATCCAGAGCAACTTAGGGTTAGATATTAGTTTGCTCAATAACAGACTTAGCCTTATTGCCGACGTTTACCACAAAAAGACCCTTGACCTCCTTTTTGTCAAAACGCTTCCGCTCAGCTCCGGATATGCCGATATGACCGGGAACTATGCTTCTCTCCTCAACAAAGGAATTGAACTAGCAGCCAATGCAAGAATCCTCAACGGTTCTTTTAAGTGGGATGTTTCGGCTAATGCAACTATCAACCGAAATAAGGTATTGAGCCTTGACGAAGACGTGACAAACGAAAAATTCATCACCACTTATACTGTTCTCAAAGTAGGGGCTCCCTTGGGTTTATTCAAAACTTATGTTTTTGACGGCATTAACCAAACTGGGGAAGCCATCCTGCCTGGCTACGACGGACGCATCGGCGGCCATAAGTTGAAGGACATCAATGGCGATAAGCAAATATCTGCTGCTGATCAGATGATCGTAGGAAACCCCAACCCCAAATTGATTTATGGTTTTTCAACTAATCTCTCCTTCAAAGGATTTGACTTCGGAGTATTTTTCTCAGGATCACAGGGTAATGATATCTACAACGCCAGTCGGTTGTCTTTCGAGAACCCACTAGGTCAGCGTAACCTACTGCAGGGTGTAGCTAACCGCTGGTCAGCCACCAACCCAAGCGAGCAATATGTAAGCGGATTTCAGGGAGGGCGACTACCTATCTCCAACTATGTGGTTGAAGATGGCTCCTACCTGCGCTGTAAAAATATGACACTGGGGTATACCATCAAAAGTTTTGGTCCAATCCAGGGAATACGTCTATATGTGAGTACCAACAACCTATTCACCATTACCAATTACAGCGGCTTTGATCCGGAAGTAAACACTTTCGCTGGTTCTAACACGGTGATCGGTGTAGATAACCTCGTGTACCCGCAAGCCAAATCATTTTTGGGAGGTATCCAGGTTACTTTCTGATACGCCATCCATGTGGAAATGTACGATAGTGCTGTTAATCAAATCGAAATCCATTTTTATAATGAAAACCATATTAAAAAAAGTAACTAGTTTTTCCGGAATCTTTGCAGCTTCTGTGTTGCTTGGTTCTTGCGAACTTAACGAAACCATATACTCTTCTATTTACACAGAAGACTTTTACAAAACAGCGGCGGATGCTGAAAAAGGCCTCATTAGTGCGTACGGTGCCCTCAAAAGTCTTGGTGCTGCACCTGCGCTCACCCTTGTTGCAGATTTTAGTGACGACCTTACTTATCCACGGGGAGTAGTAGGACGTAACACGCTCACTTTGTTTACATATGATGTTAATTATACCACTCAGAAAAGTAATGCACGGGTCAATGAGTCACCACAGCATATCTGGTCTGCATCGTATAGTGGTATAGAAAATGCTAACTGGGTAATTGCCAAAGTTCCAGCAGCTTCAATGGACGAAACCAGAAAAAAACAGATCATTGGCGAAGCCTATTTTCTACGAGCTTTTTATCATTGGTTTCTAACAAAAAACTTTGGAGACGTTGTAATCAAAACGACTCCCAGCTATACGCAGGCCGAAGCATTTACCAATAAAAGCCCAAAATCAGATGTTTACAAACAAATTTACAGTGACCTGGACCAGGCACTTGCTTCGGGTTTGCCATCTTACCCTGCAGTTGACAAAGGCCGCCCATCGAAAGAAGTAGTAAATGCATTGTATGCAAAAGCGGCACTGTACAACGAAGATTATACCAAGGCATTAGAAAAAGCCAAAGAGGTCATCAGTTCTAACAAATATGCTTTAGTCGCCGACGTACAAGACGTTTATCGATATAACATGGAGGACGCTGCGAGGATCGAAAACATGTGGGCCTATGAGGTCGACCCGATTTCGCCGGGAAATAGTCACCAGTTGGTAGGTTTGTGCGGCCCTCCCGGAAGCGCCGCTCCTGCTTATGCCAAAAGCTCCTTTGGCTCTATGTTTGCTTATCAGGCCTTTTTCGATTCCTTTGATCCCAAAGACAAACGAAGAGCTTTGTTGGATACCAATTATATCGACAAAACCGGTAAAGTGGTCCCGCAGAAAAGTATTACTCCCATCACGACACAGGGTGTTTTAATCAAAAAATACCAGGATCCGGTTTCAACTATTGGTTTTGTACCGAACATCCCCATACTCCGGTTACCCGACATGTACCTCATTGCGGCCGAAGCTGAGGCTCGTCTGAATGGCGCTACGACGGTTGCTTATGGCTTTATAAATCCTGTAAGAAAACGAGCAGGGCTTCCAGATTTATCAGTTGGCCTTACAAAGGATGCGTTTATCGAAGCAGTTTTACAAGAAAGAGCCTGGGAATTCTTTGCGGAAGGTGACCGCTGGTATGATTTGACTCGCACCAATAAATTCCTGACTGTAATACCAAAGGCAGTAAACAGTGTCTATCCAAATCGTCCGGTACAGGCGAAACACAAGTATTTCCCGATACCACAGGATGAGATCAATGCCAATCCAAAGTTGGAACAAAATCCTGACTGGAGATAGATCAATGTGTGTGTTTTAAAATTGAAGTTTATGTTGAAATCCATCATCTTTTCGCTGCTGTCTCTCTTGCCTCTGCTTTCATTAGCAGAAGGTAAGGGTGTTGATATTGGTATAAAGAATGGCCATAAAGCTGTAACGAAAATTGGAACCATCCGAGAATTCACAATTACTGAAAACGATACTAATTCCTATACCCTGAAACTGGCGTTGGATGATTCCGGGAGGCCTCAATATTTCTTCCGGAACATCTTTACGCCTGTGTGTTATACCAATGAATGCAAGCCGGTTCACATCGATTTTTACTGGGACTTGCTTGGTAACTACATACGTTATGAAATGCCAAAAGGTAAAATCCTGACCAAGGTAGATCATGACGAATTTGAAGAAAAGGACTATCAGAAACTGGCCGATATTCTATCCCGGTCCAATTCGATCTTCGCTGATCTTAAAATGGAAGATTTGCTCACATCGGGAACCGACAGCCTGACCGACGATGTGGATGCCAAAACCGGGGCAACGCTTAAAACCATTAAAAATGATGTGATCGACGGAGCTGTTTATACCTGTTTTACCTTATGGCACATTGCTTACGGCAAGCAGGTGGTGAGTGAAATGAAGCGGATTACAGACACTTACCTTACCGATGAAATGCTTCACAAATTCATTTCCAGCGATAATTATCACTACCGGTATTGGGCTATGGAAAAGGTAATTGACAAAAACGGTTCGGTTAAAAAAGCTTTTGAAAATGATATCGAACAGGTCATTGCGGGCAAAAATCTATTCACTGCCCGAACGGCATTACAAAAGGCTGGAAACCGTTTCTTCGCTAATGCTACCAGACAAAACTGGCTTTGGAATACTTACAACGCAACTTCCTATCCGATGCAGGTTGCCATTTTGAAACGGTTGACAGATGTTCCCATCATTGCAAGTCTGGAACAGAAACTGGCGGCAAGTATTCAGGAATCCAATCAGGAACAAATCAGATTAAAGCTGGGGATTTTGACAAAACAGAAACAATTGTCTGAACCAACAATGCTCATGCTTGCAAAGAACCTGGAAATGGACAATGAGGAATTAGCCTCCAAAATTTTCGAAACCCTGGAACATTTCCAACCTAAAAATAAGGAGGTAAGAAATAAGATGAACCAGTATAAAAGCAGGTAATAATCTAGAAAAAATGATAAGCAGAAATAACTCAAATCTTTCACAACCCGGATCAAAATAGCCCGAAAGGCTTACTCTCTCAACCCCGGAAGAAATCCGGGGAGGAAGTGCGCGGAACCAGATATAGCTATGAGAACCGGAAGAAGCCCTGGGAATTACAATAACTAAACCTAATACCCCTATGAAAATCAACATAACAATACTCTTATTATTCCTTACGGTCCAACTTTTTGCCCAGAACCATGTCTTCGTGGAAACGGAATCTTTCGAAAACAAAGGAGGGTGGGTGATCGATCAGCAGTCGTTTGTGGTGATGAATTCATCATACATTATGGCGCACGGAATGGGACGACCGGTTAAAGATGCGTCTACAACAGTTAAATTTCCCAAAACAGGGAAATATCGCATGTGGGTTCGCACGAAAGACTGGGCTCCTTTTCCAAAAGGTCCGGGCAAATTCCAGGTTTCGGTTGATGGTAATGCGATCAAACAAATTTTCGGAGAAAGCGGGTCGGACGAGTGGAAATGGTACGATGGCGGCGAAGTGGATATCAAAAATGTGCAGACCAAACTATCATTAAAAGACCTTACCGGCTTTAACGGACGTTGCGATGCAATCCTGTTTACCGATGCTCCAAAATTTACACCTCCAAACAAACTGGACGAACTGACCGCATTTCGCAGAAAACAGCTAAATCTGACTGAAACGCCTTCTACCGCCGGAAGGTTTGATATGGTGGTAGTGGGAGGTGGTATTGCCGGGACTTGCGCAGCCATTTCCGCAGCACGTATGGGTATGAAAGTGGCATTAATCCAAGACAGACCTGTTTTGGGTGGAAACAACAGCTCCGAAATACGTGTGCATCTAATGGGCGATGTAGACAAAAACCATTATCCAAAACTAGGCCGCATTGTACGTGAAATGGACAATGGCGATCCCGGTAACGGAAATCCTGATGCGAAGGAATATGGTGACAAACGTAAAATTGACATCATCAAAGCGGAGCCCAACATCACTCTCTTTCTCAACACATTCGTTTTTAAGGCAGAAAAACAAAACGATATTATTACTGCTGTGGTAGGCCGAAACATTGCTACCAATCAGGAAACAAGGTTTGAAGGTTCATTTTTCTCTGACTGTACCGGTGACGGAACGTTAGGATTTTTGGCTGGTGCCGACTTCCGCATGGGTAGAGAAAGCAAAGCAGAAACAGGCGAATCGCTGGCGGCTGAAAAATCCGATGATTTTACACTGGGGACCTCCAATTTGTGGGCTTCATTGCCGGTTGATTCAGTGACCAGTTTCCCGGAAACACCATGGGCTTTACAGTTTTCAGACGAATACCACATTGACCAGACAAAATCGGATTGGGAATGGGAAACCGGTTTCGGGAACTTCAACACCATTACACAGGCTGAACAAATCCGCGACCATAATCTTCGCGCCATTTTCGGAAACTGGTCTTATTTAAAAAATAGCAAAAAGGAAAAGTTCGCAAAACAGGAACTTGCCTGGGTTGCATATATTGGCGGGAAGAGAGAATCACGAAGATTAATTGGAGATCACATTCTGAACCAGATGGATATTCAGGAAGGCAAGTTTTATCCCGATGGCTCAGTTACAGCCACATGGACGATTGACCTGCATTTTCCCAACGAAAAAAACAGCAAGTATTTCGAAGGTCAGGAGTTTTTTGCCAGCACCAAACACATTAAAGTAGCGCCGTATACGATTCCGTACCGCTGCTTATATTCAAAGAACATCCAGAACTTATTTATGGCAGGAAGGAATATAAGTACCACGCATGTCGCTTTTGGAAGTACTCGTGTAATGCGTACGTGCGGCATGATGGGCGAAGTGGTAGGATTTGCAGCCGCTTTGGCTGCCAAATACAAAACATCGCCAAGAGGTGTTTACGAGCATCATTTGCCCGAACTTGTTGGTGTTTTAAAAGGTGAAACACTGGCTCCGCAACCGTAATTTTTATGCCACGGATACACGGATTTTACACGAATGTAGATGTAATCATTTTTTTTATTCGTGAATATTCGTGCATCCGTGGCAAACAAAAAAACAATTAGTCAATGAGTTTCCAAAGATTGATATATGCTACATTTCTCATCCTGTTTTTATCACAAAACAGGACAGCTGCTCAATCTATTCCTATGGTTTCCGTCAATGGCAAAGCTCAGGGTACTACTTACAACATCAAATATTTCGATACAGAAAAACGGAATTTTAAAATACAAATTGATTCTATTCTAACTGATTTTGATAAGAGTTTGTCGCTCTACCGGGACGATTCGGAGCTGTCGCTTTTTAACCGATCGCATGCCATCAAATTCACAACACCCTACTTTTACCCGGTGCTGGCGAAGTCGAAAGAGGTTTATGAGGCAACCAATGGAATGTTTGATCCGACGATTCTGCCACTCACCGAAGCTTATGGTTTTGGAGCTAATGGAAAAAATCAAAACGCGAAGTTAGCGGTGGATTCTGCACTAAAACTGATCGGCTTCAATCAGATTGAGTTTGACTCCATATCGGTTCAGAAATCCAAAGAAAATGTTCGGCTTGACTTCAACGGAATCGCTCAGGGCTATTCGGTGGATGTAATCAGCAGATTTTTAGAACAAAAAAACATTAAATGTTACATGGTTGAAATTGGAGGGGAAATTGTCTGCAAGGGTACAAAAAATGATGACAAGCCATGGATTACAGGTATAGATAATCCGCTGACACCAGGTTCACTTTATGCGACGGTAACTCTAACCGACAAAGCCATGACCACAGCCGGAAATTACCGGAATCATTTTGAGAAGGACGGACAGGTTTTCAACCATCTTATCAATCCAAAAACGGGTTCCATGGAGCAGACTTCTCTGCTAAGTGTAACCGTTTTCGCAAAGGACGCTATTACTGCTGATGCTTACGATACCGCCTTTTTTGTAATGGGTATTGAGGAGACGAAAAAATTTATAAAGCAGCACAAACACATCGATGTATTCCTGATATACAATGATACGACTGGGAAACTCAGCTCCTACGCGTCAGAAGGAATCAGGAATTTTATAAAAATATTATAGGGAAAGAAAATTTTAAATGATGATTTAACCGGCGTACAATGATTAAAATGAGAACATATCTGATCCTGTTTATCTGTTTCGTTTTTCCGGAATTGATCTTTGCCCAAAAGAAAACTCCTACTGACCTGATGAATGATCACATTCATGTCAGCTGGCAAAATAACGGCAAGCAGGAGTGGAAAATCAACAAGGTTCAGGTTAAAAAAAATGGTAAATGGATCGACGCTCTGGTACCATCAGGTGAGTACACTTTGCTTTATTCCGAAACCAAACCGTCGGACGAGCCAAAAGAGACATTTGAAAAAATTACTGGCGGGAAGTTTCCCGAAGAGGCCTACCACTACCAGCAGCTGCAATGGAAAGAAAGCACCACTGAGGTTTCTTTAAACAAAGCAGGACAGGTATTTCACTTTTTCCCATCGGCGATTCAGGTTAAAAGCAATGAGGTGGAATTGACAAAAGAGACCGAGGTAGCCACCATCATCTCCACCTGGAAGCTAGACCCGGCATTTCCAAACGATATACAGGTTACGATGCGCCTTATTCCCAGAAAAAAAGGTTTCTTTTCACTGGCAACACCAACGCTGGCCACCCTACCCGCAGACAAGATGGCCTGGGTATCTGTACCCGGGTATTTTCAGGGAAATTTCATGCAGAAAAACTTTGCCCTTGCGTATGCTTACGGCCATGGGGTTCCGAACCGTCCGGTGATATATCGTGAACGTTGCGCCACCACTTTAAGTCCTCTCATGAGTTCAAAAACGGGCGTTACCCTTTCCGTTATTCCCGAACCCGGACTTGCCCGTGATCCCTGGGCAAAGGACAAATACACACAAACGGACTGGTTTGTTGGCCTGTCACATATGAACCGAAGGTCGCAGCTTTCGCCCACGCTCTATTATCCGGTTTTGGGTGAAGCAAAATCGGAACGTAATGCTGATGAAGAAATCACCTATTCCTTCCGTTACAGCCTCACCGACGGCGACTGGTTTCAGGCGGTGAACCATGCGGCTTATGATATTTATAAGTTCAAAGAAACGCTAGCGCTGCGCCAAAGCACACAATCGCTTACAAGCAGGATCGAAAATATGCATCATTACCTCACTGATCCAAAAACCTCTCTTTGGAATATTGAGGAATACAAAGGCAAACAAATTGGCGCGCAATCCTATCTTGGCGGTGTGGTGGGCTCCAATAAAGATGCCATGAAAAATGCTGACTACGGCGCCATGTGGATGTTGGCCAATACGACCAACGATCCGGAATTGAAAGAAAAAGTGTTACCGCCAGCTTTAAATTTTAAGTTGGTACAGCAGGATACAGAAGATGATTTTTTCAAAGGTGCGATAGAAGGACAATATTATCTTACCAAAAAGAAAAAATTCGTGGAAGAATGGGGCGAGGTGGTTGAGCCTATCGCGCTCACCTATTACGTAATGCTCGACATCGGCAACATGCTGTTGTTCGAACCAAATAATACAGAACTAAAAGAAAGGCTTAAATACGGCGCCGAAAAATTACTTTCCTGGCAAAAACCGGATGGAAGTTTTGCCGTTGCTTACGACCGCAATACGAAAGCAGAACTCTTCAAAGATATTAAAGATGTACGTCCTTCTTTTTATGGATTAATTGTCGCCTACCGAATTTTAAAAGATGAGAAGTACCTGAAAGCTGCGCAAAAAGGAGCCGACTGGCTAATCAAAAACTCAGTAGAAACAGGTTCGTTTTTAGGTGTTTGCGGCGACGCAAGTTATGCTCCCGATTTCGCAACCGGACAATCGGCTCAGGCATTTCTGGATCTGTATGATTTGACCAAAAACAAAAAATATCAGGATGCAGCCATCACCTGTGCCAAAATTTATACGACATCCATCTATACACACCCTATTGCCACGCAGGAAGTTAAAACGGTGAACGGAACCAAAAGACAGGACTGGGAAATTAGCCAGACCGGATTGAGCTTCGAGCATGGAGGAATTTTTGGTTCGGCCACACGCCACGGACCTATTCAATTGGCAAGCCATGCCGGTATGTTCATTCGTATGCATCAGCTTACAGGCGATCAGATTTTTGCAGATATGGCCCGCTCATCTGCCATTGGCCGGGACGCTTTTGTGGATAGCAAAACCAGCGTAGCCTCTTACTACTGGCAAGCCATGAACAAAGGAGCCGGTCCTTATCCGCATCATGCATGGTGGCAGGTCGGCTGGATCACCGATTATCTTTTGTCCGAAGTTGCGCTACGTTCCGATGGCAAAGCTTCTTTCCCAAGAGGTTTTGTAACACCAAAAGTCGGACCGCACCAAACCTATGGTTTTGAACCTGGAACAATTTATGGCAATAAGGCAAGCCTGGTGATCAGAGAAGGTTTCGTAACCGGTCAGCTTCCCGTTGTGGATGCCGTTCTTGCCGAGAATACAGAAAACAAGGAAGCTTATATCATTTTGCTCAATAACCGGGCACAACCGAGTGAAGGAAAAATTTCTCTCAATGCTGAAAAATGGGCAGCGGGTAAAAAGATAAAAAGTATTTCTAAAACGGCATCAAAACAATCCGTGACCAACCAATCTATTGACTATCAAATACCCGGATTTGGGATGGAGGTTTATACAGTCACTTTTGAATAGTCAACAGTTTAAAGAACGGACCAAGGCAATGAGCACAGGGCAAACGCATTTAGGCTTTTGTCAAATGCAAGATACCCACCGCAACGGCGGACCGTCCGCCGTTGCGGTGGGTAAAAACTCATAAAAAAAGAATAAGGTTATCCAACAAAATTTTCAAATGCGTTTACCATGCAATGAGCCCTGCTAATTCCTATGAATAAAGTAAAAAAGACAATCTACCTGAGTTTGATTCTGTTCTGCATTGCACAGATTTCGTTTGCCAAAAGCGGGATTAAACTCCCCTATTTCTTTGGCGACAATATGGTTTTGCAACGTGAAAAACCGATTCAGTTTTGGGGCACTGCCAATCCAAAAGCGACATTTACCATTGAATTTTCCAATGAGAAGAAGAAAGTTAAAGCCGACGCTGACGGTAAATGGAACATTAGCTTTCCTGCAAAAGAAGCTGGCGGGACGTATGACTTAAAAATCATTTCAGACAGCTCGTTTTCATTTAAAAATATCCTGATCGGCGATGTATGGCTTTGCTCCGGACAGTCCAACATGGAGTGGCCGGTTTATAAGGCTTTCAACGCCCCTTTCGAACTAAAAAACGCAGATCATGCTGAGATTCGATCTTTCACTGTGCCCAAGGATTTAAGTTCAGCGCCACGTAACAATACATCTGAGGCATTGTGGCAAATTTCAACTCCCGAAAACACCGCCTCTTTTTCTGCTGTCGCCTATTTTTTTGCAAGAGAAATTTACAAATCCAGGCATATCCCTATTGGCATCATACACGCTTCCTGGGGAGGAACATTCATTGAGCCATGGATCGGACTAAAAAGTATAGAACAACATCCTGATTTCTCCAAACTGGCTGATAGCTTTCAAAAAGAAATGCAGAAAAAGTCAATTGAAACCAGTCAGACTGAATATGCCGCAGCTACACGAACATGGATGGATGGCATTCAAAAAACAGATGCAGGTTTTGCAGAAAATTGGTATTCTCCCGCCTATAAACCTGAAAACTGGAAGACGCTAATAGCACCGGGATACTGGGAAGAACAGGGATTATCTGACTTTGACGGAATTGTGTGGCTTCGCAAAGAAGTAAATGTGCCTGCTTCCATGAAGGGGAAATCGCTCATGATCAATCTGGAAACACTAAAAGATGTTGACATCACCTATTTCAACGGAACAGAAGTTGGCAAAACTTCCTGGCAGCCGGGCCGCAGGATTTATATTATTCCAGGTGAATTGGTAAAAGAAGGCAAAAATCTCATTACAATCCGCATTGAAAACACTTCTGGCTTCGGTGGTTTCACAAGCAAAAATGCCATTGATCTGAGATTGCAGGAATTGGTAGAATCCGATCAGCCGCTCATCATCCCATTGTCAGGAAACTGGCTCTATAGAAGTACTTTGAAAAAAGGCGCATATCCGGATAAACCAAGCGAGCCGGCGGACAGGAAGAGACCGTCAGCAATCTATAATGCCATGATCGCCCCGTTTGCAGATCTGGGAATAAAAGGTTTTTTGTGGTACCAGGGAGAAGCCAATGCCTCCGAAGCAGCTAAATACCAGAAACTTCTACCGCTTTTAATTAACGACTGGCGCAAACAGTTTAACCAGGGAGAGCTTCCGTTCATTATTTCGCAGCTTTCCGGCATGGGGGCTCTGAACCCGAATCCGGAAGAATCGCATTGGGCTGAAATGCGGGAAGCACAGCAGTCGGCTTTGGCAATTCCTCAAACCGGAATAGCAGTCACGATGGATGTAGGAAATCCGTATGACGTTCATCCCGTTTACAAGCAGCAAGTCGGTGAGCGCATGGCAGCCGAGGCAAAAAGGCTGTGTTATGGAGAAAACAATCTGCAAACTTCTCCATTGTATCAGTCGATGCAGATTGAAGGACAGAACATCCGGATAAAATTCAAATATGCCGCCAACGGATTGTCCGCACGGAATGGAGCTTTGAAAGGATTCGCCATTGCCGGAGTGGACGGAAAATTTGTATGGGCCAACGCCAGAATCGAAGGAAACGAGGTAGTTGTCTGGAAAGATGAAATTCCGGAGCCAAAATCCGTGCGCTATGCGTGGGCATGGAGCCCGGTGGAAGGCAACGGCGCCAACCTTTACAACAAAGAAGGTTTCCCGGCAGCACCGTTCCGTACAGACAGCCCATTGATAAAATTAAGTTCAAAATAACATTATAAACACGAGCCGACAGCTGATTGCTGAAAGCCAACAGCCTAATTTATGAACAGTACTATTGATACCATCGTAATTGCCGTTTTCTCTGCCTTTGTACTGGCAATAGGTTTGCTTTTTGCAAGAACGGGCAGAAATTTAAAATCCTTTTTCGCAGGAGGAGAAGCCGTGCCCTGGTTTATTGGCGGACTATCGCTGTTCATGAGTTTCTTTTCAGCCGGGACTTTTGTCGCCTGGGGATCTATTGCATACAAACACGGCTGGGTTGCTATCACTATTCAGTGGACAATGTGTATTGGAGCGCTCGTAACGGGTCTTTTTCTTGCACCTTACTGGAAAAGAACAGGTGCACTTACAGCAGCAGAATTCATACGTGAACGGCTGGGCCTGCCTGTTCAAAAAACCTATATTTTCATCTTTACACTCGTATCCGTTTTCATTAAAGGTTCGGTTTTGTATCCCGTGGCACGACTAGTGAGTTCTTCGCTGGATTTACCTTTGATGCCCTGCACCATTGCACTGGGATTGTTTATGATCGCCTATACCGCAGTTGGTGGACTTTGGGCTGTCATGGTAACAGACATTCTTCAATTCGTGGTTTTATGTGCCGCAGTTTTTATTCTGCTGCCGTTGTCGTTCGACAAAGTGGGCGGCTGGGAAGGTTTCACTCAGAACGTTCCCGACGATTTTTTCAATCTGCTCAACGGTGAATACACGATCGGGTTCGTGCTCGCTTACGTCATTTACCACATTTGCTATATAGGTGGAAATTGGACCATGGTGCAGCGCTACACGAGTGTGGACAGTGAAAAATCAGCGAGAAAAGTAGCGTTCCTTTTTGCCGGATTGTACCTGATAAGCCCGGTGATCTGGATGTTTCCTCCGATGATTTACAAGGCAATTAATCCGTCGCTTACAGGTATGGATACTGAAAATGCTTATCTGATGATATGCAAACTCGTATTGCCTCCGGGCTTACTTGGGCTGATGCTTACGGGTATGTACTTTTCTACCTCTGCCAGTGCAAACACAGCGCTCAACGTAGTTTCTGCGGTATTTACCAATGACATTTACAAAGGGATGGTTAATCCGCTTGCTTCTGATAAACAGCTCATTCGCGTGGCAAGAGCTTCATCCTGGTTTTTTGGCTTGGGTATGATCGGGATCGCTTTGCTGGTTCCGCTGGCAGGTGGCATTGTGGAGGTGGTTCTGAGTATTTCGGCCGTATCCGGCGGCCCCTTGCTTGCGCCTCCCCTTTGGGCTCTGTTTTCAAAGAGGCTGACCAGCAAAGTAACGCTGTGGGTTACCGGCATCGGTCTTTCAGTTAACCTTTTCTTTAAAGTACTGGCCCCGCTGCTGCTCGATTTCAAGCTGTCGCGGGCAATGGAAAACATTTTGGGCGTTGGGCTTCCATTATTGCTGCTTCTCGCTTATGAACTTTGGGCAAGATCAAAAGACAAAACCGCACAGGAGTTTTTAACGTATCAGGTTTCAAGGGAGCAAAAACGGGTTGACAATCTGATTGAAGCAACACCAGAAGAGGCATTGGAGATTAAACGTCAGAACAAATTCGGCTTGCAGGTAATTGCAGGAGCCCTGCTTTTCACCTCTGTCATACTGTTTGTACTCAGTACTTTCACAACTTCCGGAGCAGAAATTACCGCCATCATCGCCGGGGTAATTCTGGTAGCAACGTTGATTCCTTACAGTGCTTCGAAGAAGATAAAGATGCAAAGTCAACCCATTGAATTTCCAAACCCTGTTAATTGACAAAATCTTACATGAAACGATTTCAATTTCAACATTTCTTCCTTTTAATCTTATGCATTGCGCAAAGTTCTTTTGCCCAATACTCCATCCGGCGCCCCGACGCGATTCCGCTTCATGGCGAATGGTTATTTGCGCTTGATCCTGCTAACATGGGACTTCCAGGAAAATGGTACATGCAGAACGTTCCTCAGGGCGGAAGGTTCGATAAAGTGACCGTACCACACTCCTTTTCTGTGGACAAAAGATATGAATTTTACACAGGCACGGTTTGGTATAGAAAGCCATTTACGTGGAAACCGGCTACCAATAAGAGAGTAATCCTGCATTTCGATGCAGCTTATTACAAAACCGATGTTTGGCTCAATGAACAAAAAGTAGGTTCACATGAAGGAGGTTATACTCCTTTCCACTTCGACGTCACTGATTTTTTAAAAGAAGGCAACAACATTTTAGCAGTATCTGTCAATAATGATACGTGGCAACCAGGCAGCATTCCTGGTGCCAAAGACGACAACGCAGTAAATGATCCTTTCGTAGGCTGGATGAATTATGGCGGTCTGATTCGTCCGGTTTATTTCACGATAGAATCAGAAGTTTACTCTGAAAACATGAAGATTGATGCACTTCCTGATCTTGAAAAAGGTACAGCCACGATCAAAACTCAACTTCGGATCCGCAATGCTTCTACAAAACCAGTTTCTCCGAAAACAGGTATTTCAGTCAGTTTTGATCAGAAAGAAATTCCTTTAAAATGGAAGACAAAATCGGTTACCATTCAGCCGGGTCAGACAGGAATTGTTGAATCCGAAACAGCTCTGACGTCGGCACAGGTCAAACTATGGAACCTGGATGATCCGAACCTTTATCAATTGAAGGCATTCTTAGGCTCAGATACCCTGTCAAGTAATTTTGGAATACGTAAGGTTGAGATCAAAAATGTACAGCTTCAATTGAATGGGAAGCCTTTGAAATTAGGTGGCGGAAACCGCGTTGTGGACTACCCCAAACTTGGATCTTTAGAGCCTGATTGGCTGATAGAAAAGGATTTCAGACTGATGAAAGAGGCCGGAATGGAGTTTCACCGACTTACACACTACACACCTTCGGAACACTTTTACGACCTGGCAGACAAATACGGGATGCTGATCATCACCGAAGCCGGAAACTGGCAGCTCACGCCAAAGCTGATGAACAATGATACAATCAGAAAAAATTTCCACCAGCAATTTAAAGAAATGGCCGAACGCGACTGGAACCACCCAAGTGTGATCGCATATAGTGTTGGTAACGAATATAACTCTTTGGGTGATGCAGGACAACGGTGGACAAAAGATATGATCGATTATGCCCGCAACCTTGATCCAACCAGGCTTTATACTTTTGCAACGATGCTATTAAACACGCTTCCAAAAAAACCGGAAGACGAAGCAAGTCAGTATGTAGATTTCGTGAGCACCAACACCTACGGGAATCATGCAAAAGCACTGGATCACATTCATGCACTCTATCCCGAAAAACCGATACTAATATCAGAATGGGGATTGCGGGCAGATAGTAAGGAAGAAACGACCCAAGGACTGCTAAAATCATCGGAACATGATTTCGGGTCCAGTGAGGTTGTTCAGGCAAAACATGTTTCAGAGGTTGTTGCCGAAATACGCAAGAGGCCATACGTAATAGGCGCCTCCTGGTGGACCTACAATGACTATCAAAGCAGATTCCATGGATCCAATCCCAATGGCTACCGTCCCTGGGGAATTGTCCGCCCCGACAGAAGTTTACGGCCTGCCTATTATGTATATCAAAAAGAAATGTCGCCAGTTACAATCGAAAAAACAGGGTTTAAAGTTGGCGATCAGGGAGAGCATGTGCTGACCTTGAAAGTAACCGCCCGTAATGATTTCCCGGCCTACGCTATTCAGGGTTACTACATTCAAACTTCTGGAAAATCTGTCAACATTCCCAACCTTAATCCCGGCGAAAGCAAGGAAATTGAGATTGCGGTGAAAGGATTTGACAAAAATCTTAAAATAAACATTTTCAAACCAACAGGATTCAAAGTTCTGGACGAGACAATTGATTTAAAATAAACTATACAAAGTAATTGGCCACAGAAATAAGGATTTCACGCAGAGTAAAGAAATTATACGCAGAGGACGCAAAGTCTTGTATTTGAACTTGTATTTAGTGCTAAACAAAGCCTGTTTCTATCACTTAAATTTAACACAATACGCTTTTTTACAAGCACTTAATACTGTTTACTTTAAACTCCATACTGTTAACTTAATACCAGGCTGGCAAAAAACATTTAACAAAATGCTAAAAGAAGAATACACATACAAAAGAACTCCAAAATCGGCTTCAATTTCGTCGGATCTTGTTATCGTGGGAGGCGGACTAACCGGAACCTGTGCTGCCATTACAGCGGCAAGAGCGGGGATAAAAGTAATCTTGGTACAGGACAGACCGGTTTTAGGAGGCAACTGTTCAAGTGAAGTCCGTCTCTGGATATTGGGCGCTACTTCGCACATGGGGAACAACAACCGCTGGGCTCGCGAAAGTGGTGTGATTGACGAGATCATGCTCGAAAACATTTACAGAAATCCGGATGGCAATCCACTTATTTTCGATACGGTTCTGTTGGAAAAAGTAGTGGAGGAAAAGAACATAACATTGCTTCTCAACACCGCGGTTTTTGATCTTGACAAGAATCAGGAAGGAAGCGCAGATGAAGACAAAATCACTGCTGTCCATGCCTTTTGCAGCCAAAACAGTACCCAGTACACATTATCAGCTCCACTGTTTTGTGATGCATCAGGAGATGGAATTGTGGGTTTTCTGGCCGGAGCAGCATTCCGTATGGGCGCGGAATCAATGGAAGAATTCGGCGAGAAATTCGCACCGGACAAAGCCTATGGTGAATTGCTAGGACATTCTATGTACTTCTATTCCAAAGATGCAGGTCGGCCTGTAAAATTTGTTCCGCCCTCGTTTGCCTTGCAGGACATCAAAGACATCCCTCGTTACAAAACATTCAATCCCAAAGATTTTGGCTGCCGGTTATGGTGGCTCGAATACGGTGGCCGACTTGATACTGTACATGACACTGAGAAGATAAAATGGGAACTTTGGAAAGTAGTTTACGGAGCCTGGAACTACATCAAAAATTCAGGTGAATTCCCCGAAGCTGAAAATATGACTTTGGAATGGGTCGGCACCATTCCCGGAAAGCGTGAAAGCAGGCGTTTTGAAGGTGATTATATGCTCAAACAGCAGGATGTTGTAGAGCAAAAAGTCTTTGAAGACACTGTTGCATTCGGTGGTTGGAGTCTCGATTTACACCCTGCCGATGGAATTTACAGCGACCAGTCAGGTTGCAATCAATGGCACAGCAAAGGCGTATATTCTCTGCCTTACAGATGTTTTTACAGTAAAAATATAAGCAACCTTTTCATTGCCGGAAGGATTATCAGCGCTACGCACGTGGCTTTCGCATCTACCCGGGTGATGGCAACAAGCGCCGTTGGCGGGCAGGCTGTTGCAGTTGCAGCGGCTCTTTGTAAAAAGTATGATTGCACGCCAAGAGAATTGGGGACTAAATATATTAAACAACTACAACTGGCTTTATGGCGTTCGGGACAATATCTTCCTCAAACGGATGTTGCCGACAGAGAGAATCTGGTAACACAAGCAGTGGAAATAAAGGCATCCTCAACCTTAAAGTTGACTGAACTTCCAGGTTCAGATTTCTGGGCGGTTATCAAAGATTCCGTCGCGCAAATGCTTCCAATAGCTAAAGGCTACATGCCATCAGTAACTTTTCAGGTGGAAGCAGAAACGGATACAACGTTAGCGGTTGAGCTAAGAAAAAGCAGTAAATATTTCAACCATACACCCGACGTTACGATTGACTTTCAGGCTTTTGAGCTCAAAAAAGGAAAACAGGAAATCACTGTCAACTGGTCTGTGGATTTTGATGAAACATGTTATGCATTTGTCTGTTTCATGAAAAACCAGCAGGTTAAAATCCGGTACAGCGAAATGAGGGTTACGGGATTGGTTTCTGTTTTCAACGCTACCAATCCAGCTGTGTCCAATTACGGAAAGCAGCAACCAACGGAAGATATCGGTGTGGATACATTTGAATTCTGGTGCCCGCAACGCCGCCCCGAAGGGAGAAATATTGCCATGAAATTCGGAAAATCGCTGGAAGTTTTTGGTACAGAAAATATTACAAATGGCCTGCACCGCCCCATTTCACAACCTAATGCCTGGGTTGCTGACACGAAAGACAAAACTCCACTTTTGACCATTAGCTGGAATGAACCAACAACAATTTCAAGGGTAGATTTCGTATTTGATTCCGATTATGATCATCCGATGGAAAATGTTATTTATGTCCACCCTGAAACGGTAATGCCCTTCTGTGTACAGGATTTGCAGGTGCTTACTTGTAATGATGAAGTAGTTGGAACCATTGAGAATAACCATCAGAGCAAAAGAACAATTTACTTAAAAAAACCTGTTACTACGCAGCATCTGAAGATCAGACTTTCAGGATCAGCAACAGACGTACCTGTTGCATTAATGGAAGTGAGGTGTTACTAAAAAACAACCCGAACCTCCTGATTATTGACAGGAGATTCGGGTTTTATAAAATCTTTGGTGGTGAACTATTTGTTAAGATTCAACTGAACATTTCTTACAAACTCCTGTGACACATTCGCCAGAGCTGCAATTTTGGTATGGTCAAAATCGGTATTTTTCAAAAGGTTTGACACAAATTCTGATTTCCCCTGAGCTATGCCTTTTTCTAGTCCTTTTTCAATACCTTTCCCAATTCCTTCTTCCAAGCCAATTTTCCTACCTTTTTCTACAAAAATGTCCAACGTGCTCATAACCTTATCTTTAATTTTAAACGGTACAGCTTCAAGAATATCAACAATATTATTTTCTTTCAATTCACTTCGTTCAAACAAGTAAACAATAAATCCACTTTGCAAATTCCCATCAATACCGTCGGACCACACAAGCAATCTTACCGCATTTAACTCCAACCACTTTTTGTTAAAACTGTATTTGAGTGCCAGCATAGAAGCAACAAGAAATTTATTCTCTAAAAGCTCAATCTGTTCGTCGCTTATCTCACCCAAATCATTGTAAATATAATCGAAATTGGGAACAAAGCTTCGTAAAGCTGGTTCCAAATTTACAAATAAGTCTGATAGTGTTTGGTACTCCCAACGCTTCTTCCCATGGTAAAGCAGAATTGGAATAATCATTGAAATTGACTCTTTATTCACCACCTGCTTCATCAACCCGGCAAAAATATAACCACCAATTTGTACCGGCGTATTCTGATCGACATAACTTTTGTGCTCAATCAACAGGCATATCTTCACAGGTTCACCCATATCCTTTTTTCGGCATGTATAAACAATATCCGACATTGTTTTATGTAATTCTTTGGAGACATACGTGTCAGTACTCTGTTCAAGTGAATCTAAGTCAAGTAAATCCCTGACAAGACCAGGCAGAAAACCTTTAAAATAATCTCTTGCTACATTTTTATCGGACATAATAGATCGGATAAAATTGTCGTGAATGGATAGTTTGCTCATGAGATGAAGTAATCAAAGCGCAATGTATGTAATGATTTTAAATAAAGTTCAGAACCGCCATCCGGGCACCATATCCGGCCTCCCTCTTTGAAAATTAATAATTTGATTCTACTTTTGTAGCCTGAATAGCAAACACTTGTTTGCTATTTTATTGAAAATATACTCTATAATAATAGTATACTACATAGACTTTGAAGGAAGCGGTGGACTCTATACCCTCATCTGAAATCGGCAAACCGGCTGACTGGCAATCTATAGATGTAGCCTACATTGCAAGCGGTGATCCGGCAGAAGACCGGCGTTTGGCAGCATTGGCAAGAGAAAAGGGGCAGAAAGTTTATTTAAGAGACTTACCGGGGGAATCCGACTCCATATTCCACAAATCAGAAAACACCACTTCAACACCAGCACATAAAGCACCAAAAGTTCCGCTTACCTGGGAAACTGTTCAGGAGAAAATATGGGCTGCCACATTACGTAAGCGAACCAGAACGGAAATATTTGTTAATATTTTTTCAGCGATCGCTCTGATGATTGTTGGGCATTTGCTCTTCACTTATCTGACTTATGATCGCTTGTCTGTACTATGGGATGAGCTCGAACTGAATGAGGAATTCTTCTATTACGTGCTCGGAGGTTTTGTGGCACAAATGATTGACGGCGCTTTGGGTATGGCGTACGGTGTAACAGCCGCTACGTTTTTGCTAACACTAGGCGTTCCGCCGTCAGCAGTTAGTGCCAGCGTACATACTTCGGAAATTTTCACAAGTGGGGTTTCGGGCTATATGCACCTTAAATTTGGAAACGTAAACAGTAAATTATTCAAGAAAATCCTGTTTCCCGGTGTTTTAGGCGCTATTACGGGTGCTTATTTGCTATCTACACTTGAAAAATACATTTACATTGTCAAACCGTTGGTGGCAGTTTATACCCTTATTCTGGGAATTCTTATTGTTCAAAAAGCGTTGAAGAAACGTATTGAAAAACGCCCGATTAAAAAGATTGGATGGCTCGCAATGGCCGGAGGGACACTGGATTCGATTGGCGGAGGAGGTTGGGGACCCATTGTAACATCAACACTGATTGCAAGAGGCCGTCATCCAAGATATACCATTGGATCGGTGAATCTTGCGGAGTTTTTTGTTTCTCTTGCAAGCTCGGTAACGTTCATTACCATTATCGGTTTTTCGCACTGGAAAGTGGTTTTAGGACTAATTTTAGGTGGAATGGTGGCTGCGCCAATTGCAGCAACATTGTCCCGCCGACTGCCTATAAAAACAATGATGATTATGGTGGGAACTGTTGTCATTATCGTAAGTATGAGAATTATTTACATGGTTCTTTTTAGCTGAAAGCTATCAGCGATTGGCAGTTAGCCAATCTGCCATAAACGAATTATTAAATGAAAGGAATGCGGATTCGCATCTTAAAAAAACAATAGGGTTCTCAGTGCGAACAAGGTCCAATTGGTAATTAAAATAAGAAATATTCATTTCCAAGCTAACGGCTAATCGCCAATGGCTTACAGCTAGTTAATATGAAAAAGCAGACAAAAGCAATACGTACGCAAACAAAAAAGACTCAGTACCGTGAACATTCCACGCCGTTGTTCCTTACAAGCAGTTTTACATTCGAAAGTGCTGAACAGGGAAAAGCGTTGTTTGAAGAAACGGAATCGGGGAATATTTACAGCCGTTTTTCTAATCCAAGCGTGCAGGAATTTGTAGACAAGGTTTGTCTGCTTGAAGACTGTGAGGATGGTGTGGCAACTGCTACGGGTATGGCTGCTGTGTTTGCAAGTATGGCTGCGTTGTTAAAAAGCGGAGATCACATTTTGGCTTGTCGTGCTTTATTTGGCTCTGCTCATCAGATTATTACGCAGATAATCAGCAAATGGGGCATTACATATACTTACCTGGATCACGATGCCAGCGAAGCTGACTGGGAAGCGGCGGTATTACCGAATACAAGAATGATCTATCTGGAAACGCCTTCAAATCCGGGTTTGGATTTGGTTGATCTTGAAATGATTGGAAGAATTTGCAAAAAGCACAATCTTATTTTCAATGTAGATAACTGCTTTGCCTCCCCTGCACTGCAAAATCCGGTTGATTTCGGAGCTGATCTGGTTGTACATTCAGCAACCAAATACATGGATGGACAAGGTCGTGTACTTGGCGGTGTGGTTGTTGGCAAGAAAGAATATATTAACGAATTGCGGTTTTTCTGCCGTCAGACCGGGCCGTCCATGTCAGCGTTCAATGCCTGGGTGTTGAGCAAAAGCCTTGAGACCCTGAACCTGAGAATGGAAAAACATGCATCGAATGCATTGCAACTCGCTCAGGCGTTGGATAAACATCCGGATGTAAAAATGGTTAAATATCCGTTTTTACCTTCTCACCCACAGCACGAACTAGCTAAAAAACAAATGCGTGCCGGTGGTGCCATCGTTACAATAGATTTAGAAGGTGGTTTTGAAAGAGTATCCGCTTTTATGGCTGCTCTGGAAATTGCATCGTTATCATCAAATCTGGGTGATACGCGTACCATTGTAACGAATCCGTACACGACGACTCACGCAAAACTGAAACCAGACGAAAAACTGGCTTTGGGAATAACAGAGGGTTTGATCCGTATTTCTGTTGGTTTGGAAGACGTTGAAGACCTGATCAAAGATTTCACCAACGCAATAGAGGTCTCGGTCAAAAGTGCTATATTGGAGTAAAAATAATGTTCTTATGAAGACACTTACGATTACTTTACCTGAATCAGTCGAATCTGAAGAGTTTGAGTTGAAGATGATATTCGCTGGTCAGCTTTATGAACGTGGTAAGGTCACTTTGGGACAGGCGTCCGAAATTGTTGGAGTTAGCAAGCGAACATTTATAGAAGTTATGGGTCGCTTTGGTTTTTCAGTTTTCAGTGAATCGTTTGAGGATTTAAATGCAGATGTAAGTAATGCCTGAAAGCTTGGTGATTGCGGATACAAGTTGTTTAATTCTGCTGAGCAAGGTGGATGAATTAGCAATTCTTAAACTCAATTACAATAGGATTCTTATTACACCTGAAATCGCTAATGAATTTAACCAAGATTTGCCGGATTGGATTGAAGTAATAGGATTAAAAGATAGAGGATTGCAATTATTACTACAAGATTCTCTTGATTTAGGAGAATCTACCGCATTGGCTTTGGCAATTGAAACAGACAATGCAACCGTCATCCTTGACGATTTAAAAGCTCGAAAATTAGCTCAAAAGTTAGGCTTAAAGATTACGGGCACAATTGGAGTTATAATCAAGGCAAAGCTTAGAGGAAATATTCCATCCGCTAAGGCAATATTAAATAAGATATTAAGTACCGATTTCCGAATCAATTCTAAAACTGTTGAGGAGGCAATCAAACTAGCAGGCGAATCACCATGAACACAAACATATCCTCACTACACGCCGCCATTGAAGGCAAAAGTGAAACAGAATCACTAGCCATTTTGGCTGATCTGTTTCCTGGCGAAGTGGTATTTTCGACCAGTCTGGGTTATGAGGACCAGGTCATTACGGATTTCATTTTAAAGAACAACCTGAACATTACCATTTTCACTTTGGATACGGGCAGGATGTTCAACGAAACCTATATGACACTGCAAAAAACCAATAACCGTTACGATACAAAAATCAAGGTTTTTTATCCGCAAACGGGCGCTGCTGAAACTTTGGTAAGTACGAAAGGCCCGTTGAGTTTCTATGATTCCGTTGAAAACAGGAAAGAATGCTGTTTCATCCGTAAGGTAGAACCTCTCAACAGAGCTTTGAAAGGAGCCAAAATATGGGTAACGGGTATCAGGGCTGAACAGTCAGGAAACCGTCAGTCAATGAGCAAGCTCGAAATTGATGAAGCACACGACCTTATCAAATTCCACCCGATACTGGACTGGTCATTTGAAGAAGTGAAGGGTTATGTAAAGTCAAATGGTATTCCTTACAATCCTTTGCACGATAAAGGTTTCGTAAGTATTGGATGCGCACCATGTACACGCGCCATTCAGGAAGGCGAAGATTTTCGCGCCGGACGCTGGTGGTGGGAAGATGAGTCGAAAAAAGAGTGTGGTTTGCACGCGAAATAGCTGTTAGCAACAATCAGAGTAAGTAAATACATAGTTCCAAATTAGAATTAATTAAAAGCTAAGAGCTTACTGCGGTCCGCCGCGCGGCTCATAGCTAAAAGCTAAAAAATATGTCAATTTCAGTTAAAGATGTGTCGGATATCAGCGATCAGGAAGCGGACGAAAGACGCAAAACTCCTGATTATCTGGATCAGTTAGAGGCGGAAGCGATTTACATTATGCGCGAAGTGGCCGGTCAGTTTGAACGTCCAGCTTTGTTGTTTTCAGGTGGAAAAGATTCCATTACCCTGGTCAGGTTGGCGCAAAAAGCATTTGCTCCGGGCAAAATCCCCTTCCCTCTTGTGCACGTCGATACCGGACACAATTTTATTGAAGCCATTGAATACCGTGACCAGTTGGCCGAGCAAATCGGTGCCAAACTGGTTGTGCGTTATGTTGAAGATACTATTAAGGCAAAAGGTCTGAAAGAACAGACTGGTAAAAATGCAAGTCGTAACTGGCTGCAAACTTTTACTTTGCTTGATACCATAGAAGAATTTGAATTCGATGCCTGCATTGGTGGTGCTCGCCGTGACGAAGAAAAAGCACGTGCGAAAGAACGTATTTTCTCGTTCAGAGATGAATTTGGTCAGTGGGATCCGAAACGTCAGCGTCCTGAGCTATGGAATCTGTTCAACGGTCGTATCAGCAAAGGCGAAAACGTTCGTGTTTTCCCGATCTCTAACTGGACTGAACTTGATGTTTGGGCCTACTTGAAAAGAGAAAAAATTGCGCTTCCATCCATCTATTTTGCACACGAACGTTCCCTTATTTTAAGAGACGGGAAGTTGCTTAACAATACTCCTGTAATCGAAAAAGACGAAAACGACCAGATCGTAACACGTCAGGTTCGTTTCCGTACCGTGGGTGACATGACCTGTACAGCTGCTGTTGAATCAAGTGCATCAACACTGGACGAAGTAATTGCGGAAATATCCATTTCAAGAATCAGCGAACGCGGCGAAACCCGCATAGACGACCAGCAAACGGAAGCAGCAATGGAAGACCGGAAAAAGGGGGGGTATTTCTAAAAATGATGAATTAAGAATTAAGAATATTTTCATCGCTTAAAATACCAAGGATAATAATTCAAATACGTTAAGAGCTTTGTTTAAAGCGGGATCCTAACTCCTTTAACTACATAACTTCTTAACTTCTAACTTTAAAAAAGTGGATTTACTAAGATTTATAACAGCAGGTTCCGTTGACGATGGCAAAAGCACATTGATCGGGCGACTGCTTTACGATACAAAAAATATTCTGGCTGACCAGATGGAAGCCATTGAACGTGCGAGCAAAAGTCGGAACGTTGGTGAAATTGACCTGGCTTTATTGACTGACGGTCTGCGTTCGGAACGTGAGCAAGGCATTACCATTGATGTGGCTTACAAATACTTCCAGACTCCAAACCGCAAGTTCATCAGTATCGATGCACCTGGACACATTCAGTATACCCGTAACATGGTAACTGGTGCTTCCAATGCGGATCTGGCCATCATTTTAGTGGATGCACGTCACGGAGTTGTTGAGCAAACACGTCGTCACTCGTTAATTGCCTCCATGTTGGGAATTCCGCATGTAATTGTCGCAATTAACAAAATGGACCTTATCGGGAATTCCGAAGATGGTTTCCTTGCGATTGCAACGGCTTACAAAGAACTTGCTGAAAAGCTGAATATCAAGGACCTTACTATTATTCCGGTAAGTGCATTAAACGGCGACAACATCGTTGACCGCTCAGAAAACATGCCATGGTACACAGGTGAAACCTTGCTTTCGGTTCTTGAAACAGTAAATGTTTTAAAAGATCAGAATCAGGAAGATGCTCGATTTGCTGTGCAATATGTAATTCGTCCTCAAACTGATGAGCTTCACGACTACCGCGGATATGCTGGCCGTATTCAAAGCGGGACTTTCAAAAAGGGAGATGCTATTAAAGTGCTTCCTTCTGAGCAGGAGTCGAAAATCGCTAAAATTGAATTTGGAGGAAACGAAATTGAAAGTGCGTCTGTTCTGGAATCTGTAACGATCCTTTTGGAAGACGACATTGACATCAGCCGCGGAGATTCAATCGTTTCACTGAACAACTCCCCTATCGTAAGCCAGGATCTGGAAGCGATTGTGTGTTGGATGGATGACAAAAAAACGCTGAAACCAGGTAACAAATATGTTCTTCAGCACGGTACTTCAAGATCGCGCTGCTCGGTTAGAGATATTGAATATCAGATTGATATCAATTCGTACGAGAGACTTGAAGACGTTGAGAATTTGAAATTGAATGACGTTGCAAGAATTGTTTTGCGTACAGCACAACCTATTGCATTCGATCCATATAAGAAAAACAGAGCCAACGGAGCTGCCATTCTAATTGATGAGACATCCAATGTTACAGTTGGGGCTTGTATGATTGAGTAAAAGTTGAACGCCGCGATCAAGTATCAGTGACGCTTAAAGCAGTTGTCAGACTGAGCGGAGTCGAAGTCCGGGCTAGAATATTAAAATACCAAAAACACCCTTCGATCGCACGGGCGACCCCGTCCGCGCAGGGTGACATCAAACTGGTAAAGTGCTAGGGAGCATTTTACCATAATAAAATACCCGTCAGTGATTTATCCTGACATTTTTGAAAGATATATTATTCCAAAATTCTTGTAGATACGAAGCATGAGGCTGTTACTCACGCAACAGACACAAGATTTTCAATTTAATATTAATATACTATTCCGATAGGATAAAGTTAAGATCACCATGAGCAATTTAGTAATTTCAGAAAAGGTATCGGACGTTGCAAAGCGCGATATCATTGACCTAAACAACAAGATTTGTGCGTTTAACAGCGGCGAAACACCAGAAGAATCGTTCCGGAAATTTCGTCTGACACGCGGAGTTTATGGTCAGCGCCAGCCTGGTGTACAAATGATCCGGATCAAACTTCCTTATGGACGTATTACCGCCGATCAGCTTGTTCGCATTGCTGACACTTCTGACAAATTTGCAACGGGAAACCTACATGCAACCACACGTCAGGATATTCAGCTGCACTTTGTAAAACTATCCGATTCTCCACAGCTTTGGGCGGATCTGGAAGATGCCGGAATTACGCTTAAAGAAGCTTGTGGTAATACCATCAGAAATGTCACCGCATCAGCTGTTGCAGGAATTGATCCTGACGAACCTTTTGATGTTACGCCAATTACACATTCTATTTTCAGTTATTTCCTTCGCAACCCGATCAATCAGGATATGGGAAGGAAATTCAAAATTGCCGTTTCTTCTTCTGAAAAAGACTCTGCATTGGCCTTTATTCATGACGTTGGGCTTATCGCAAAGTTGGGTACAAACGCAAACGGAGAAACAGTGAAAGGTTTCAAAGTACTCATAGGTGGCGGACTTGGTGCACAGCCTTTTTCAGCCCAAACTGCTTTTGAATTTCTTGAAGAAGAAAACGTAATTCCATTCATTGAAGCATTACTCCGTGTATTCGACCGCCATGGCGAGCGTACGCGTCGTCACAAGGCACGGATGAAATTTTTGCTGAATGACTTCGGCTTGGAAGGTATGATGGAAAAAGTGGCCGAGGAGCGTAAAGCGGTTAAGCACAAAATTTTCACAATTCCTGAAGATCTGTTTGGAACCAATGAAGCCGAATCGATCAACCATGCTCCCCGCCCTGCGATCAGCGAAGAAGAAGTTTTGAAAATTGCTTCTGAAAATGGGATTGAAGATATTGCAACATTCACAAAATGGCTCAAAACCAACACTTTTGAACAAAAACAAAAAGGTTGGTATGCAGTTCAACTTCGTGTTTTATTGGGTGATATGCACTCTGATACAGCTCGTAGTCTGGCAAATATCGTTCGCCAATATGCTGCTGATGACATTCGTGTTACGGTAAACCAAGGATATATCTTACGTTTTGTTAAAGGCGAAGATCTGGTTGCAATTTATAAAGAGCTGAACAATCTTGGACTTGCAACTCCTGGATTTGACAGCACCATGGACATTACCACCTGCCCGGGAACGGATACTTGTAACCTGGCGATTTCCAGCAGCTATGGAATTACACGAGTGCTGGAAGACGTCATGAAAGACGAATTCCCTGAAATGTTATACAATCAGGATATCAAAATAAAGATCAGTGGCTGTATGAATGGTTGCGGTCAGCACAATGCTTCCAATATCGGTTTCCATGGCAGTTCTATCAAAAACGGCAAATTGGTTCTTCCTGCTTTACAAGTTTTGTTGGGCGGTGGATTTACAGGTGACGGCATTGGTTTGATCGGCGATAAAGTGATCAAAGTTCCTACCAAACGTGGGCCGGAAGCACTTCGTACCATTTTTAATGATTACGAAGCCAACTCTTTTGATGGTGAATATTTCAACCAGTACTATCAGCGTCAAACCAAGAATTATTTCTTCCAATTACTGAAACCAATCGCTGATCTTTCGACAATTCAGGATGATGATTACCGCGACTGGGATCACGATGAACTCTTTAAAACGGAGATCGGTGTTGGAGAATGTGCGAGTGTGATGGTCGATCTTGTTGCCACAACGATTACAGAGGGTCAAGAGAAACTGAATCTTGCCAAAGAAAACTACCAGTCGGGTATTTGGGCTGATGCGATTTACCATGCCTACAACGTGCTTATCACGGGAGCAAAAGGTTTACTGATGACCAAGGAGGTGAATACCAACACACAGTATGGTATCATTAATGACTTTGAAGCAAACTTTGGGAAAGAATTTCAGTATGACACCCCTGCTGAATTCCAACTTGACGATAAGGCAGAAACGCCTTTCCGTTCACTGGCTTTCAGTATCAATAAGTTTGAGCCAACCGAGGAATTCGCCACTTACTTCCTGGAAAAAGCGGAGCAATTCCTGAACTTCGTACGCGAAACACGTGGTGCCCAGTTGATGGAAAACAGCGAGCTGGTATTGCAGGAACTTTCATTCGGAAAAGACAGCTAACAGCTGATGGCCGCGCGGCGGACCGCTGTTAGCGATTAGCTTTGAGCCGTTAGCTCGCTGGCTAAGCTTGGTAAATGTTTTGAAGAAGTCAACTTTCAGGAAGTTGACTTCTTCAACCTACAAACTGTCCTACTTCAATAAATTTTCTCATTCTGCTCAAAAAAGCTAACGGCTTAAAGCTTATAGCTATCAGCTAAATATGAAACTTACACTCATTGGTGCTGGTCCGGGTGATCCGGATCTGATTACCTTAAAAGGGATCAAGGCACTTCAAAAAGCGAAAGTCGTACTTTACGATTCTCTTGCTCATCCTTCTCTTTTAGAGCACTGCCCTGACGATTGTGTGAAAATACTCGTTGGTAAACGCTATGGAAAAACCAGTTGCGGACAGGACGATATTAACAACCTGATTGTCGAATCTGCCAATCAATATGGTGAAGTGGTTCGATTAAAAGGTGGTGACTCGTTCATTTTTGGCCGTGGTTATGAAGAAATTATTTTTGCAGCACAGCATGGCATTGAATACGAAGTCATTCCAGGAATTTCAAGTAGTTATTCCGCTCCCGCATTGGCAGGAATTCCATTGACTTCGCGAGGACTCAGCGAAAGTTTTTGGGTGATCACCGGTACAACAAAAGACCACGCATTATCTGGGGACATCCTGCTTGCAGCCCAATCTACGGCTACGGTAGTGATACTAATGGGCATGCACAAACTACATGAAATTGTAGATATCTATGCTGGTCTGGGTAAAATAGATGAAGCGATTTCTATTATACAAAATGGCTCTCTTCCTGAGCAAAAAGTGGTAACTGGCAAAATCAGCAATATTCAGCCGCTTGTGAAGGTGAGTGGAATAAGTTCTCCTGCAATTATCGTGATCGGCTCCGTGGCCGCATTGCCAGACTTGTCAATTGAAGAAGTTCAAAAAATGATCAAAAAGCAGGATCTACAACCTGAATAAGGTCAAAGGATGTGTAGAAGCCATTTGAAATCGATAAAATTATTTTTCCCCTCGAGAACGAAGAAATAAATAATTCCTGCCAAAATAAGATAGCTTACAAAAAGCCACTTCTTTTTCTGCTCGTAGGCATCCCGCTGGTGAAAATAATCATAAACCATTGATGCTGAAAAACCTACGATCATTAAAAAAAAGCATAACACGCCACAGTCGGTGCGATAATGTTCATATGCCCGCATTGCAGGCGCACCCAACACCAGGTACATCAGCCACATGCCAAACCCCATTCTGTATAGATACATACTGAGGCGTCGGTCGTTCTTTATGTCAAATAATCCTTCTAACACAGCGTATTACAAAAAATGTTTGAATAGGTGAAACTACCTAAATTAGAAACCAAAAACTAACATTTTAATAACATATCATATATATGTAATATTGTAAAAAATGTATGCATGAATCGTATTATCACGAAATTTTTTCTCTATTTACTTAACTCCCTCTCTGGTTTGTCCTGGAAAAATGCTTTCAGGTTATCTGTTGTCATCAAATGGATCCTGTTTGATATCGGGAGATACCGTAAAAAAGTGATCTGGACAAATCTTAAAAATAGCTTTCCTGAAAAATCTGATACCGAACTTAAAGCAATAGCAAAGGACTTTCAACTGCATTTTACCGATCTGATTGTAGAGACCATAAAATTCCGTACAGCGAGTCCACAGGTGATTCGTGAACGTATCCAAGGCGACATCAGTATTATGGATGATTTTTATGCTTCCAAAACCAATATCATTTACCTCATGGGCCATCGCGGCAACTGGGAACTTGCTAACTTATTCTCTTCCCTTTGTTTCACCCACGAATGTATCGTGGTTTATCGTCCGCTTCAAAATAAGGAATCTGATCAGTGGTTTCTTGATCTTCGTACCCGATTTGGCGCCATTCTGGTCCCGATGGATCAGATTTTCAGAGAACTGCAAAAACCAAGAGAAAAACCATATGTTGTCGTTCTTGCTAACGATCAGTCACCAGTACCTGAAACGGCATTTTGGACTACATTTCTCAATCAGAAAACGGGCATTTTTCGAGGTGTTGAGGCAATTGCACGCCGTTACAACCTCACCGTTTTGTATGCAGACTTCCGTAAAACACCTGGGAGAAGAGGTTTTTATCAGGTTGATATTACGACTATCACCGAAGAGCCGAAAGAAATGGCGACCAATATGATCCTGAAAAAGCAGATAGCTATTTTGGAAAAAAACATTCGTCAGCAACCCCACAACTGGCTTTGGAGCCATCGCCGCTGGAAGCATAAAATGCCTGTAAATCTTAAACCAGAGCAAGTATCTATGTAATTCAATACCCGGCGAGCCATTTCCGAATGCACCAAATAGTGCCCAAAAAGGGAACTAATTTTAAGGGTGAATTGCTATTATTTTGGAAATAGCAGCAAGGGAATGAACAAAGTATTTACAAGAATATTGATTCAAATACTGACAGCGATATCAAAGCTGACCTGGCGGAACTTGTATAAATTATCCGACCTGTTTCGTTATTTAATATTTGATATAATCGGTTATCGAAAGAAGGTAATTCTCGAAAACTTGCACAATAGCTTTCCTGAGCAGCAAGAAGAGACGATTCAGCTAATCGCAAAAAAATACTACCGTAACTTCACCGACATCATTTTTGAAACCATCAAATTAAACTCAATTTCCAAGAGTGATCTTCTGAGTCGTTTCGAATTTGACACCTCTTTACTGGATCACTATTATGCCCGCGGAAAAAATCTCGTTGTAGTAGCCGGGCATCTGGGAAACTGGGAAATGCTCAATTTATTTGCATCTGCGAGATTATCCTACCAAATTGTGGTCGTTTATCATGAGTTGGCCAACAATACCTTCGAAGACTGGTTCAAAAAAGTAAGGACTCAGTTTGGAACGGAAATGGTGCCCATGAAAGACGCATTTGCAAAAGCAGTTACACCAAGAGATAAACCGTTTATTTATATTCTGGTTAATGATCAGTCTCCGGTTCCTGAAAAGGCATATTGGACTAACTTTTTGCATCAGGAAACGGGTGTTTTTCGTGGAGTGGAGCTCATTGCCAGGCGTATCAACGCCCCGGTGCTTTATATGGGCGTATTGAGGAATGAGTTTAAAAGAGGTTTTTATAAATTTTACTTTGACCTGATTACCGAATCTCCGAAGGAGGAACCGAATAATCATATCCTTGAAACGCAGATAAACATGCTGGAAAGGGATATTTTGAAACAACCTGACAACTGGCTTTGGAGCCACAAAAGGTGGAAACATCGCCGACCGCATAAATTGCAGCCTTTTCAATTATTGGAAGAACCTAAAAATAGTGATTAAACCAGTTAAATTTCTGATTCTCCGCTTTTCATCAATTGGTGATATCGTGCTGACCACCCCCGTAGTAAGGTGCCTGAAACAACAATACCCCAATGCTGAAATCCACTTCGTCGTAAAGAAAAAGTTCAGATCAGTTGTAGAACACAATCCTTACATCGACAAACTTCATTTGCTGGACGGAAATCTGGACCAACTTGTGGAAGAGTTTAAAGCCGAAAACTTTGACTATATCATTGATCTTCACAAGACATTACGATCCTATTTACTCAGATTCAAACTGAGGAGACCAACGCTTTCATTCCGCAAGTTGTCCGTGGAAAAGTTTGTCATGAATCGCTTTCATATTGACCTGCTCCCCCGGGATATTCACATTGTAGAAAGAAACCTGAAATCCGTTGAATCGCTTGGCGTAAAGAACGATCAGAAACCTGTTGATTATTTCATTTCAGACGATGAGATAATCCCAATTTCCCAGCTTCCCATTACACATCAATCCGGATATACTGCATTTGTGATAGGTGGACAGCATTTTACGAAGCGTTTGCCAACCAAAAAAATTATATCTATTTGTAAAAAAATGGATATACCCATTGTATTGCTGGGCGGACCGGAAGACGTGGCGGCTGCCAGGGAAATAGAAGAATCATGCGGTGTCAATATTTTTAATGCCTGTGGAAAATACAGTTTGAATCAGTCGGTTTCTCTGTTAAGGGATGCCCGCTCGGTAATTGCTCACGATACAGGTCTCATGCACATTTCAGGGGCATTTAATAAACCCATCGTGTCAGTTTGGGGAGGTACATCGGCGTCTCATTTTGGGGTTTGGCCTTATCTAAATGACCAAAATGTAATTGCGGAAGTCCCAAACCTGCCCTGCCACCCATGCAGCAATTTCGGACTTGCTCAATGTCCGCAGAAGCATTTCAAGTGTATGAAAGATCAAAATGAAACTTTCATTGCCGAAACAGCCTTAAATATGTTCCATGAAGCACGGACTGTCTGAACACCGATATTCCGTAATAATTGTTGATTCAAGACCAGAGATAAAATTATTATGACAAAAAAAGCAAATATTGGAATCGTTCAAATGAGCTGTTCCGGAGATATAGAAGCTAACTTCGAAAAAGCCAGGTTAAAAATAAGGGAAACTGCTGCCAAAGGAGCGCAAATCATCTGTTTACAGGAGTTGTTCAAATCGCTGTACTTCTGTGATGTGGAAGATCATAAAAACTTTGAACTTGCTGAGTCTATACCTGGTCCATCCACCGAGTCCCTGAGTGTGTTAGCAAAGGAACTTGGTGTGGTGATTATTGCTTCGCTGTTCGAAAAACGCGCGCATGGTCTATATCACAACACCACCGCAGTACTGGATGCCGACGGAACCTATTTGGGTAAATACCGAAAAATGCATATTCCGGATGATCCGGGCTATTACGAAAAATTCTATTTCACTCCCGGCGATGCAATTAATGGTGAAACAGAGGAAACCTCTGACCCCATCGGCTACCGGATTTTTAAGACAAAATTTGCAAAAATAGGAGTACTCATCTGCTGGGACCAGTGGTATCCGGAAGCGGCAAGGATTACAAGCCTGATGGGTGCTGAGATTTTGTTCTACCCTACTGCAATTGGATGGGATACAAACGAAACAGATCCTGTTATCAATGAAGAACAGTATGGTGCCTGGCAGACAATTCAGCGCGGACATGCTGTTGCGAATGGCGTGTATGTGGTCTCCGTGAACAGAGTCGGTCGTGAAGCAGATCAGCAATTCTGGGGAGGCTCATTCATTGCCAATCCCCAGGGAAGATTGCTGTACCTTGCGCCCCATGATCAGGAAGTAATACATGTAGAAGAACTTGATCTCCAAAAACTGGATCATTACCGAACTACCTGGCCATTTCTGCGAGACCGCCGGGTAGATTCCTATAAACCGATTCTGAAAAGGTATATAGATTAGTAAAATACAATAAGGTTGTACAAACGGGACTCTTCTAAGGGTCTCGTTTTTTTTATATTCCAACTTAACATTGAGGGAGAAAGCGGACCGGCTATTTTTCTCAATTTTTACAGAACCCATCAGGTGCTATGTGACTCCAAGTCTGCATCAATATATACTAAAACGGATTATTAAAAAAAAATAAAGGATTATTACTATAATATTTTACAATGTGAGATTAAAAGCAATTTTTATTTTTAAAATTGCTTAATAATGCAATTATCCTATTGCTATTTTAACCTTTGTCAGTATATTTGAAAGGTCGTTACACGAATGACTACTTCTTGATGAACGGATTTGTTCCAGCCGCACATGAACTCATCCGAATATAAAGAGGGAACCGAACTTTCAGGAAACCGCACTCCGGTGTACCTGTGAAGGGGTTTCAACTTACAGAAATAATTACTATAACATAGTTTAGATTTTCACCGTGGACGGGCCGATCGTCGACGCCTGACTTTGTTATGCGTTTATCCGCCTGCCCGTCCTCGATTGAAGAGGGTATTGCTTTCCGGAAAAGCAGTTTTGCAAGATTATGGCTGTGCTTGTCTGTCCACGCGAAAGTGTGTGCGGCGCATGGGAACGTGGACATCTCACAGCCATAACTTTTCTCCTTCCAGTGCCGCGTTTAACCTAACTACTTAAACACCACTCACCTCCCATGCGTAAATTTTTACCACTATTGCTACTAGCCTGCTGCTTTTGCACACTTGTAAGTGCTCAAACAAGGAGCATTTCGGGGAAAGTAGAAGCGTCCGATGACGGGCTTGGACTTGCCGGTGCTTCTATTATTTTCAAAGGCACCAACATTGGTGCTAACGCCGATGCTGATGGAAAATTCAGCGTCACGATTCCAGGAGATGGTATATTAGTTGTTTCTTACGTAGGCTTTCTTATCAAAGAAATTCCCATAGGAAATCAAACGCAGTTTGATATTAAACTTGAAGCAGATACCCGACAGCTTTCCGAAGTGGTGGTGACTGCATTTGGTATTGAAAGAGAGAAAAAAGCATTAGGCTATACAGTGCAGGAAGTGAAAGGCAGCGCGCTCACAGAATCCCGGTCAACCAATGTTGCCAATGCCTTATCCGGTAAAATTGCTGGTGTAAGAGTACAGTCAAACGGTGGTCCCGGTAGTGGATCAACCATCCAAATCAGAGGTGCTTCCTCGGTTTCGGGAAATAACCAGCCACTCATCGTTATTGATGGTGTTCCGATGGAGCAAACAGCCAACAAAACCTGGGGCGGCGGGATATCAGAAATAAATCCTGACAACATCAAAGAAATGTCGGTTCTTAAAGGGCCCAACGCTGCTGCCCTGTACGGATCCCGTGCTGCAAACGGCGTAATATTGATCACAACTAAAAATGGACAGGGTACAAAAGGTCTGGGAGTTGAAGTAAACTCCAACATTACTTTTGAGCGTCCCTGGATTAAACCAAATTTTCAGAACACGTACGGTGGTGGTAACGGATACCGCACCTGGTATAACAATGGATGGAGCGGATCAATTAGCAACCCTACTGAAATAGCTCAATATCGTTCCGTGTATGATTCGAGGTATCCTCTGGCAGGTTCGGAAGGAACCGATGAAAGCTGGGGAGCTCCTATGGATGGTCGCCTGGTGAGACAGTGGTGGACAGGTGACGAAGTTGCACCACTGACTCCTCAGTCCGACAACTGGGAGGAATACTGGCAAACGGGCCGTACAATCACCAACAGCGTTGCGCTTTCAGGTGGTAATGACAAAGGATTCTTTCGCCTGGGTTTGAGTCGTGTTGACCAGAAGGGGATAATGTATTACAACGATTTCCACAGGAATAACTTCCGTATCAACTCGGGCTATAACCTTTCCAAAAACCTGAACATCACGCTTTCCGGGGAATACATCAAATCTGGTTCTGACCACAAGGGATATAATTCGGGACAGGAATTTATCTGGTCTCACCGCCATGTTTCATGGGAGCAATTACGTAATTATGAAGATTACACCGCAGTACACAACCAACCTGCAACAGATACGGATCCACCAAACTGGCAACATACTTTCTTCCTTAATCCGTACTTTTCTCAGCGAAACCTTACAAACGGAAACGAGAAAGACAGATTGCTTGGTAACATCGCCTTGACTTACAAAATCCTTCCATCACTTACATTAATGGTAAGAAGCGGAACAGATTACTGGTCCGACACCCGCATAAACGTTTCTAACTTCAACAGAGTCCGTAACGGTGCCCGCACGCCTGGTCGTTTCTCGGAGGAAGTGTTGCGCAGCCAGGAAACAAACTCAGATTTTATCCTGACTTACAACAAAGATATCTCGAAAGATTTTGGCGTAAACGTGCAACTCGGGGGAATAAAACGTACCAATTATTATAAGAGAAATTATTTCTACGTAGGTGAAATGGTAGTAGATGGTTTATACAATGCAGGAAACTCAGTTCCTAGTCAGAATACCATTGAAAGTAACATCACTAAATCTGAGACTCAAAGTATATTTGGAACGGCTAATTTCTCCTGGCGAAACGCTGTGTTCCTTGATCTTACAGCCCGTAACGACTGGTCGAGTACCCTGCCAAGTAATGCCAGATCGTACTTCTATCCATCAGCTTCACTAAGTGCGGTAGTAACAGAGTTACTGGATGTAAAAAGCGACATTTTAACATTTGGTAAAGTTCGCGCCAGTTATGCTCAGGTAGGTAATGATGCATTACCATATCAATTGGCACAGTCGTTCCTTGCGAGCGGTTCATGGAATGGTTCAGTTGCCAAATTCACAGAGAATATTCAAATCGCCAATTCTAACCTGAAACCGGAAATTACAACAGGCCTTGAACTTGGTGCGGACATCCGCTTATTCCGCGGAAAAGTGGGTTTGGACTTCACTTACTACGATCAAACTACACGTGATCAGATTTTGGGAGTTGAAATTTCAAAAGCAAGTGGTTACAACACGCGTATCCTGAATGCCGGAAAAATCACGAATAAAGGTATTGAGGTTTCCATTACAGGTACACCAATCAAACTTTCGAATGGGTTTAGCTGGGATGTTTCTTTAAACTATTCCCGCAACCGAAATAAGGTAATTGAACTTGCAGAAGGACTAACCACCTACACCCTTGCCACACAAAGAGGTATGACCTCAGAAGCACGTGTAGGACAAGCTTACGGAACATTCTACGGGGTTGGTTTCAAAAAATCTCCTGACGGACAGGTTATTTATGATGCAAGCGGACTTCCTGTGACAGTGGCGAATCAGAAACTTGGTAACATTCAGCCCGACTGGATTGGTGGTATTTCCAACTCTTTGAACTACAAAGGAATCACATTGAGCTTTCTGATTGATGCCCGCATTGGCGGTGACATTTATGATGAAGGAACAGGTACCGCTCGCTGGACTGGCCAATACGCCGAAACTGCTCTTGGACGTGAAGAAGGTGTGATTGGAAATGGTGTGCGTGAAGTAGTTGCTGCCGACAAAAGCATCTCCTACATTCCTAACAACATCATCGTGACAGCCAATCAACTTTACGGATACAGCAATCCCCGTAACTATCATGAGTCAGCGATTTTTGACGCCAGTTATGTAAAACTTCGTGAAGTTTCTCTTGGATATTCTTTCAGCAACTCTTTGTTGAAAAGGGTAAAAATCCAGTCGGCAAAACTATCGGTTGTTGGACGTAACGTTTGGATGATCTTTAAAAACACGCCACACATTGATCCCGAAATTGACTCCAAAGGAGGAAATCAACAAGGTTTTGGCTACGGTGAACTTCCAAGCTCACGCAGCGTTGGGATGAACCTATCACTATCTTTCTAAGACAGTTAAACCGTATCCAGGACTTAAAAGAACTTTCTGATGAAAAACATATTGAATCATAAAACCATTTGGATAACTGCGCTGGCAGGAATTCTAACTGCGACCAGCTGTACCAAAGATTTTGATGAAATGAATGTGAACCCTAATGCTCCAACGGCGATAGGACCACAATATCTTCTTCCTACCGGAATTGAAGCTGCTATTGACCGCTACTGGGGCCATCGCGACCGGTTCGAGAGGATCAACATCGATGCAGCCGAACTTTATGTACAGCACCTTACCAGAAACATTTACAGCAACGAAGGCGATGATTACACGGTATCTCCTGCGTTGATTGCAAATAACTGGAAAGGATTTTACAACGATTCACAACTGAATTTCCAGCGTATCATTCTTCAGACTGGCGAAGGATCTGCAACACCAAATGTAAATTATGAAGGAGTGGCGCTGGTGATGCGTACATGGGTTTTTTCTCTGCTGACAGACATGTATGGATCAATACCCTACTCAGATGCGATCAAAGGAACGGCATCGGAAGCAATTTACACGCCGAAGTACGATTCAATGGAAGAGATATACGCCGGTATGCTCAATGACCTGAAAACTGCCAATGCAAAATTAACTGTGGGTGGCCCCGCAATAGCTGGTGATATTCTCTATTCAGGTAATATTCTAAAATGGAAAAAATTCGCAAACTCACTTCGTTTGCGTCTGGCGAATCGTCAGGCTGCGAAAAAACCAACTGAATCCCGGGCGATCATGGCTGAGATATTGGGTAATCCTACTACCTATCCCATTTTCAATAGCAACGATGACAACGCATCACTAAAATGCACCACCGTTTTGCCAAGCAACAACGAATGGAATCAGATCCTGATCCAGGGTGGCAGAACCGACTGGAATATTAGCAGCACTCTTGCTGACAAAATGAACTCATTGGGAGATACACGAATCACTGTTTATGCAAATCCAAACAAAGACGGCGTGTACCAGGGTCACCCTAATGGTTTGCCGGACGCAATTGCGACTTCTTACCTCGCTACCAGCTCCACCATCGGAAGTGCGTTTACCAAAGCAGATGCGCCAGAAGTAATCATGACTTTCTCTGAACTAAACTTCATTCTTGCCGAAGCTGTGATAGATGGAGATATTACCGGCGATGCCCAAACCTATTTTGATGCAGCAATTAAGGCTTCTTTTCAACAATACGGACTCACTCCACCTGCCGCATTCACAACGGCACTTGGCACCGTAACCCGTGAAAAGATATTGGAGCAAAAATGGGTTTCGCTATACGCACAGGGTATTGAGGCTTGGGCAGAATGGCGCCGCACCGGCTTCCCCGTTTTCCCTGCTCCCGACTCACGTGCAGTTTTGAAAAACGATGGAGTACTACCAACACGTTTCAACTACCCAAGTTCAGAATTCTCATTGAACGCAACTTCCGTAGCTGCAGGCGTAGCCTTGAACGGAGGATCTGATGACATGAAAACCAAACTTTGGTGGGCGGAAAAATAAGTTAAGCAACAATTGGAATAGCAAGTCATCGAAAATTTCAGAATTATGAAAAATATAAAAACACTTTCTATCGGGGTCCTGGCTTTTTTCACCGTGGTAATCGTATCCTGTAAAGTCGAGGACCCGTTTCTGGACAGCACTGTAGCACCTGTTTTGGTAGATGTACAAGGAGCAACCTTTGGCGCCCCAATTTCCGCCACGGCGAATGTTCCTACCGATAGTTCTTCAAAAGAAATTACAGTAGCCTCAAGATTGCTGGAACTAGATAAAACCAATATTCTTGACAATACCAAAGGCATTGATTCAATACCTGTTGCCGGCATTAAAGTAACTCTTACTTACGAACTCACAAAGACTGTAAAGGTTGACACCCTCCTTTTTAAGGGGATAACATATACTTTCAAGGATGAAGTATATAAAAAGAGTGATACTTGGGGAGAGATCACAACAGATACTAATGGACAGGTTTCCATCAAAACAAGTTATAAAGAACTTGGGTTTGAAGAAAATCTAATTCAGCGAAAAGGTGATATTATTAAAATCACCTGGAAGGGGACGCATAAAGGAATTCCGTTTACCCGCTTCTCCCAAATCACAGTGACAGATAAATAGAATAATACAAATCCTACCTAATAAAACAATAATCGTCACCTATTACTAAACATGAATGCAATGAATCAAAAAATCGACCGTCGCAGCTTACTAAAATCTGGCTTACTGGCAATTGGAGGAATGACTTTGGCACCTCATCTAAGTATGGGCGCATTTGCAGGCCAGCCAATTACAATGGATCCTGAAAACCGTATTTTCAGAAGTCCTATGGTTCGCGAGCATTTTTTGCCAGAAAATTTCAAAGCACCTAAAATTGTTGCCCGACTGAGTTCCAACGAGAATCCTTACGGCCCGCCTGCATCTGCTCAGAAAGCGGTAATTGATGCTGTTAAAAACGGTAACCGTTACGCAGGACGAGATATGTTCGAACTGGTAGAAAAAATCGCTAAAAAAGAAGGCGTTACAGCTGATCACCTTATGGTTGCGCCAGGCTCTTCCGACTTACTTGAAAAAGTAGCGATTGTCCTTTTCATGAACGGCGGCAATATTGTATCAGCAGATCCCTGCTACATGTCCATGATCAGAGTAGCGGAGTCTGTTGGAGCCAAATGGAAAGCAATTCCCTGCACCGCAGACTGGTCTCACGACCTAAAAGCAATGGAAGCGGCAATAGATAAAGATACCAAACTGGTTTACGTTTGTAACCCAAACAACCCTACCGGCGCAATCACCAACGGCCAGGATTTGCTTGATTTCTGCTCCCGCGTTTCAGAGAAAGTACCTGTTTTTGTTGACGAGGCTTACATAGAACTTGCCGTAGGCGCTGACACACAAAGTATGGTATCGCTTTTGTCTCAAAAGAAAAACGTAATAGTTGCACGTACATTTTCCAAAATTATGGGAATGGCAGGGCTTCGTTTCGGATACATGGTAGCATTACCGTCTTTCCTTAAAGAGATAAACAAAATCACAAGAGGAGGTTTTAGCATAACCAATACCACAGTGGCAGCTGCAAAAGCAAGCATGGATGATAACGACTTTCAGGATATGACTCGCAAGCTCAACCATGAAGCGAAGCTGTATTTGTATAGCAATCTTGATAAAATGGGGTACAAGTACATTCCTTCATATACCAATTTTGTTCTTTTCCCTGTCAGTATACAGGGAAAAGAGTTATTGTCAAAAATGACTGACAAAGGTATTTCCATACGCTCATTTGATATTCTGAACAAACCCTGGTGCCGTGTAAGTATCGGAACTATGGACGAAATGAAAACATTTGTAAACGCCCTTGGTCAGTTGAGTTAAAAAATCCGGGAAGTCAGGAGCAAATCCTGGCTTCCTTACTTTATCCATCCATAAGAAATTAATCTTGCACAATACCCAACACACGCAATCCTACTCCGACAACCTCATTCAAAAAATCGACAATCCAAAAGTTCTTTACTCATGAGTGATGCACTGCAAAAAACCATAACACTTCTATTACTGATTGCTCTTGGACTTTTTCTTAAAGGGAAATTTAAAAACAAAGAGCAGACAAACGGTATAAAGGAAATCATACTTTCCGTCGCACTTCCTTCAACTATTTTTATCTCATTGATGAAAATAGATATGGATTCATCCATGATCATCATTCCGCTGGTGACACTGGTTTTTAATTTTCTCATGTTCTTTTCTGCGCCGCTCGCATTTACATTATTTGGTATAGAAAAAAACAGCCCGACAGGAAGAACGCTAATGATGCTTATTCCTTCACTTGCTCCGGGTTTGTCTTGCTTTCCTTTTATCGCCGAATTTTTGGGAGAGAAAAGCCTTGCCATTGCCGCCCTTGCCGATGTTGGCAACAAGTTCTTCGTTTTGATCTCGCTTTATATTCTTGCCATGAATATGTTCCTGAAAAACAGCAACGAAGAGAAAAAAGAAACAAAGATGGCAGACAAGCTGAAAAGCCTGTTGCTGAGTATGCTCCAGGAACCGATCAATGCACTTATTTTTCTGGCGATCATCTTGTTGAGCCTCGGAATCAATTACAACACACTGCCTTATGTGATCACCGATCTTTTTGACAAAACCAGTGCAATGATGACACCGCTTGTATTGTTATTTATCGGGCTGGCCGTGCAACTAAAAGAAGGCAAGAAGCGTATCGTTGCAAGTATACTGTTCTTCCGCGCAGGCATCACAATGCTTATCAGCGCAGGTATGATCTACATTCTGAATATCAGCGATCTGTCTATGGTTTTGCTTGCTATTGTGATTCCGTTGAGTGCGGCAAGTTTCTGGCCTCTTGCTCATATTTCGGCATTTAATCTACGGGAAGATGCAAAGTCTTTGCCCAAAGAAAAAAGAACTTTTGACCTTGAACTCGCAGTGCTTTTATTGGCGTTCTCATTGCCATTTTCAACCATTCTGATTCTAGCAATATTATCATCGGGAGCATTTTTCGCTCACACGTCTACACTGATCACTTCCGGATTAATCCTGATTAGTTTGGGCGCGCTACCTAATGCACTGAGCAGAGTGTTTGTAAAAGTTTCGAAAGCTTAATAATGAATTTCAACATGATGTTTATCAAAAAAAGAATTGCCATTTGCATGTTTGTCTTAATTTCTGGTAATGTTTTGGCGCAAAATGTTGGCCCGAAAATTATCAGATCCGAAGCAACACATAAGTTCTTTAAGAAAAATAAACGTTACAAATATTTCTCCGACAACGCATCCGTAACCATGGCTGATGGCAGTGTCAAGTCTATTTCCGAAGTAAAAATTGGTGAAAATGTAAAAACCTGTCGGAACGGAAAAACTATTACTACCCAGGTAAAACAGGTAGAAATTTTCGAAAGCCCATCTTCTTTACTGACAGCTGTATATCTCCGCCCGTCGGAAAAATCTAATTATACCAATGAGCCTCTGATACCTGCTTTGTTGCTGGAGGCCACACCTCATCACCTGGTCCAAACCAGTCATGGAAAGAAAAAAATGAAGGAATTATCCAAGAACGATATTCTTATTCATTACGAGCCTGAAACTGGTGTAGTTTCGAGCTGGAAAGTGGGATTGATTCATACAAAAGCCCGCAAGGTTAATAAAGCATATAACCTTGAAACAGAGGAAGGCACTTATCTAATTGGCAATATGGTTATGGCACAGTAATAATCAGTATTCCGTTACATCCACGACTTCCTTTTCAGTTCGCAGTTCCTTCCGAAGTTGTTCTGTTGTTTTTCGGGAACCATCATGGCTCCATCCCGGAGGACCGAAAAGGTAACCCATTCCCGCTTTCCAATCAGGTGCTTTTCTGATGTCGTTCACAATCGCTTTCCACTCGTGAAAGGCAATTGTAAATATATTGTAAGTTGACAAATTGCCTGTTAGTCCATATTTTGGCCTCTCTTCTTCTGCCTGAAAAGTGCCGAAAATTCTATCCCAGATAACGAGTATACCTGCATGATTTTTATCCAGATATTTCACATCTGAACCGTGGTGAACCCGATGATGAGAGGGCGTATTGAAGATAAATTCGAAAAAACGAGGCATTTTATCAATGGCTTCGGTATGAATCCAAAATTGATATAACAAACTCACAGCCTGCATAAAAACGATATCAATGGGATGAAAGCCGAACAATGGCATCCAGAGGTAAAAAACAAAAGATCCTGTAATGTTTCCGGTCCAGGTTTGCCGTAATGCCGTGCCCAGATTATAGAATTGCGAAGAATGATGCACCACATGCGATGCCCAGAAATACCGTATCTGGTGGCTCATACGGTGAAACCAATAATAACTGAAATCATCTGCAAAAAAAATGAGCACCCAATACCACCAAACACCTCGCTCCAGTTCGAAAATGCGGTACTGATAAACCAACACAATTGCGCCAAAAACAACAGCCTTGGATACGAATCCTGTGATCACATTTCCAATACCCATAGAAAGACTACTCGCCGTATCTTTGGTCAGATAGTACTCATGATGCTTTTGCTGCGACCGGAAATAGAGTATCTCGGCAATCAGAGAAAATACAAAAACAGGAATGGCGTATAGAATAATATCTTTCATGATGAAGTATTCTATTAAAAAACATAACGAATTTATGATTTTTATGGAAGATATTTAAATCATATGGAAGATCAGGATTAATAAAGAGGCGAAGGGTAAGAATTTTCCAATCCTTTACGACCTTTGTTGCGACGTTTATTTTATCATCTGCAAGCCGTATTCATTGTGTCAGAAATTAATCTGTTTCAAACTCCGAAAGACCTAGGATTTGTTTTCCCAGCCGAATGGCATCCACACCGTGCTACCTGGCTCACTTTTCCGCACAATGATGCTTCGTGGCAGGGAGACAGACTCGCAAAAATGCGTCCGCAATATCTGCAATTCATCAAGGCAATTAGTCAGGGCGAAAATGTGGGGATTGTGGCTAATGACGAAAAGTTGAAAAACTTCATCATTACAGAGCTGGACAAGATCAAAGTGGATCTTGCCAAAATAGAATTTGTAGTGAAACCTACAAACGATGCCTGGTGCCGCGATCATGGACCTGCATTCCTTATCAATCCAGAAACCGGCAAAAAAATGATCATTGACTGGGGCCATAATGCATGGGGAGGAAAATATCCGCCTTACGACGATGATAACAGAACACCGCGCGCCATTGCTCAATATCTGGGTTTGCCGGCGGTGAGTGCAGGAATTATCATGGAAGGTGGCTCGGTGGAGTTCAACGGTGCAGGAAGTTTACTAACCAGTAAATCATGTTTGTTGAATAAAAACCGTAATCCACATTTGAGCCAAAAAGTAATCGAAGAGTTTTTATATAATTTTTACGGTGTAGAGCAGGCTTTGTGGGTAGAAGATGGAATTGTAGGTGACGACACCGACGGACATATAGACGACACGACAAGGTTTGTAAATGAGAATACGATTGTTGCCTGCGTAGAAAACGACCGGAATGATGAGAATTACGAAGTACTGCAGACCAACCTGAACATGTTGAAAGGTATGAGGTTGCTTAACGGCAAGCAGCCGGATATCATTGAGCTACCTATGCCAAAAGCAGTTGTAATCGACGGATTCCGTACACCGGGTTCTTATGCCAATTTCCTGATCTGCAATTCAGGTGTAATTGTTCCTGTTTTCAATAATTCGAATGATACCATTGCTTTGGATATACTCGGGCAAGCTTTCGCAGGTAGAAAAATCATTCCGCTAGAAGCTACCGAAATCATCTGGGGACAAGGAAGTTTTCACTGTTTAAGCCAGCAGGAGCCGGTTTAACAGTAACAAAAATAACGGCGCAAAACTTCCAGAGTTCTGCGCCGTTACTTTTATCGGAAACCTGTACTTCCGTTCACTTCACTCCTTATAAACCACCCCATCCTTCATCACAAAACTCACATTCATCATTACCGTCGGATCTTTTAAAGGATCTGCATCAACGGCAATGATATCTGCCAATTTCCCTGCTTCAATAGAGCCGATCTGATCCTGCATACCTAAAATCTGAGAATTGGTTTTTGTAGCGGATAAAAGTGCCTCATTCATTGGCATCCCTACTTCTGTCATGTAAACAAACTCTTTGGCATTTCTCCCGTGGACAAAAACTCCGGCGTCGGTACCGAAACCAATTTTTACACCTGCTTTGTATGCTTTTGCAAAGGATTGCTGAATTAAAACTCCCGTTTCCAATGCTTTTGGAACGACAAAAGGATGATAATATCCTGGTATTTTTGCAGAATCAGCCACCGTTTTTCCGGCAATAATGGTAGGAATCAGATAGGCTCCTTTTTCAACAAAAAGCTTGATACATTCGTCATCAAGAAATGAACCATGCTCAATAGTTGTCACGCCCGCCCGCAGAGCACGTTTCATGCCTTCGGCGCCATGAGCATGTGCAGCAACTTTAAAACCATAATCATTGGCGGTTTCAATAAGCGCTTTAAGCTCATCCGGCTGAAATTGCGGCCCTTTTCCATTTTTTGCAATACTGAGCACTCCACCCGTAGCCGTAATCTTGATCCAGTCAGTGCCATCTTTATATCGCTGACGAATGGCCTGCCTCGCCTCATCCGGACTATTAACCACTCCATCCAACGCCGCTTCCGGCAAATGGAGATCGGGCTTGATACCGTTGGAAGGGTCACCGTGCCCACCCGTTGTTGCAATTGTTTTGCCGGATGTCAATATCCTTGGACCCGTTACAGTTCCTTTATTGATCGCGTTTCGCAGAGCAATGTTTGCACCACTTCCACCCAAATCACGAACCGTAGTAAAACCAGCCATAAGCGTGGTTAATCCATTTTTTTGTGCCTCAAAAGCAACATCAGCCATGTTGTACTGCATACGCTTTTGAAATTGATCTTTACTCGTCTCCCCTTCCAGGTGTACGTGCATGTCGATCAATCCCGGCAAAACTGTTTTGCTTTTCAGGTCAATTATTTTATCTGTACCAGAGGCAGCGGTGAATCCATCGGCGATTGAAATAATCTTGTTTTTCTCAACCACAACGGTTACCGATGAGCGCGTTTTACCACTTACACCGTCAAACAAATTTCCACAATAGATAAGGGAACGTTGGGCAAATGCGCTGCCGGTCATCAACATACCAAACACAGTCAGGTAGATAAATCTCATAATTGCTACTATTTATATAAAAAGTGATTTTTATTAATAAGATTCTCTTGACTGAGTATCTGTTTCTTAAATATACGGATTGATTCAAAACAAAAAAAGCCCTCACTGCTTCCCGTGATGGCTCAAATTCGCATTAAAATTGTTTGCTGGATTCGGATACTCTTACCTCAACTCCCCCAGCCGCTCCCAATCTCCCGGTTCGTGCAAAAACACATTGTAATCCACAAACCCTTTAATGCCATCCGCCCAGCCTTTTTCGCTGTGTTGCCAAAAAAGTACGTGCGCATCCGATGCGAGGTCTTTCAAATCGGTTCTGGAATATCCTGCAAGCCAAAGTGGATAATCATCAAAATTTCCGGCAATGTATTTTTTGTAAAAATGCTCATTCACGTAAATAATTGGCTTCACTCCATAGTGTTTCTCAATCAAAACCAGCCAGTTACGCACGCCCTTTACAATAATATCGTTGGGTTTTCTTGCATCCGTTTCAAGATCCAGCACGGGTGGCAGGTCACCCGGTTCAAGCCGCACCTGTCCAATAAAATTGGCTACTTGCCTGTCGGACATCACACGAGGATTGTAAAAATGATACGCACCACGTTTCATCCCGATCCGTTTGGCTTCACTCCAGTTACGTTGAAACTGCCTGTCGAGGTGTGTCGCACCTTCCGTTGCCTTGATGTACACAAAGTCAATTCCTACCTGGTCGGTGCGGGAATCTTTCAATTTATCCCAATTGATTCTGGCATTGTGATGTGAAACATCAATACCATGAATGGCATATTTAAGCGGAAGTTTTATCCCGAATTTGCTAACAAATTCCCACTGGTTTTCATCTGTGGTGTCTTTCCACCAGAAAAGCGCTGCAACAACAATGATAATTCCACCGATAATCGCCCAGCCTTTGGCCGGCAACGGCTTTAAATATGAAGATTTTGTCGTTTTTGAAGTGTGTCTATTTTTTTTCGCCATACAACTGTAAAAGTACGAAAAGATGAGTATTGGTATATATTTAGTTGCATGGACAATAGATTGTTTTATACTTTGCAAAAAAATAAAACTATGGAACCAGCATTATTGAACGAAGTCCCTTCTCTTGATCTGGCGGACTTTACTTCCGGGAATACGGAACAAAAAGAGAAATTCGTTGCAGAGCTTGGCGCAGCATTTACCAATATTGGTTTTGTTGCAATCAAAAACCACGGTCTAAGCGATGACTTACGCATCCAGCTATACGAGGCTGTCCAGCGTTTTTTCTCGCTGCCCGATGATCAAAAAAAGAAATATGAACATCCTGAGCTGTTCGGCCAACGGGGTTATATCGGCAAAGGAAAAGAAACGGCAAAGGGTTTCAAAGTGGCTGATTTAAAGGAATTCTATCACATTGGTCAGCCCGACCCTATTGGCTCTATGCCCGGCAATGTTTTTCCAGACGAACTTCCTGAATTTAAAGCACTCACACTGGAGGTTTATAAAACATTTGAAAACGCCGGCAAAACGCTTCTTCGCGCCATTGCGATTTACCTTAACTTACCGGAAGATTACTTTGAGGACAAAGTAAAAAATGGAGATAGTCTGCTTCGTGCGCTACACTATTTCCCGATCCCAAATCCGGAATTGGTACCGGAAGGTGCCGTGAGAGCTGCCGCTCATGGTGATATCAACCTGATCACTTTGCTGATGGGAGCCAGTGCCGAAGGGCTTGAAGTACTTCGCAGAGATGGAAAATGGATAGCCATCACCGCGTTGCCTGATCAAATCGTGGTAAATGTTGGTGATATGCTCGACCGGCTTACCAACCATAAACTGAAATCGACCATCCACCGTGTTGTGAATCCACCTCGCGAAAAAATGGGCACATCCCGATATTCGATTCCGTTTTTCATGCACCCGCGTGCTGATATGAGTCTTACTTCTTTGGAAAGCTGTATTGATACTGAAAATCCAAAGATGTATGTAGATATGACTGCGGGAGAATTTCTGGATGAGCGTTTAAGGGAATTGGGACTAAAAAAATAAGTGGCGACTGCATTTGAATAAGTAAATATCCCACACATTGGCTCACCCCATCCGGCGTTTCCGATACATCATTTACCTGTTGGACATCCTGCTGCTGTCTTGTACTGCATTTGGAGGTCCACAGGTTCACTTAATGATGATGATCGAAAGGCTGGTGAGAAAAAGACGGTACATTACCGAAGAAGAACTACTTGAATTACAGGCATTGTGCCAGGTTCTTCCTGGTCCCACCTCCACACAGACCGTAACAGCGATCGGACTCAAAATTGGTGGTCAACCGCTCGCCTACCTTAGCCTGCTCGTGTGGTCCCTGCCCGGTATGATTCTCATGACTCTTGCCGCAATTGGCATTCACTACCTTGAAAAAAATCAGATATCGCTTTCCTTCACACGTTTTGTGGGGCCAATGGCTGTAGCTTTTTTGATATTCGGAGCTTATGCCATTGCCAGAAAGGTAATTCACGATGCCCAGTCATGGACATTTTTGGTTATTTCAATTATACTAACTTATCTGTATCCATCGCCTTATATGACCCCGGTGCTGATCATATCGGGAGGTGTGGCAGCATCGCTAAATTTCAGAAAACATGAGAAAATGGAAAGGGGCCCCATTAAAATCACGTGGCGACCACTCATTTTCTGGATATCCGTTTTGGTTGCAGCTGCCTTGGTGGGAAAGGTTACACAATCGCTTCCGGTAAGGCTCTTTGAGAATTTTTATCGTAATGGGAGTCTCGTTTTCGGAGGCGGACAAGTTCTTATTCCGATTCTTTACAACGAATTTGTAGAATTCAAACACTATCTCACAGATCAGGAATTTCTATCCGGAATGGCTCTTACTCAGGTAGTTCCCGGGCCGGTCTTTTCCATTGCCACCTTCGTGGGGAGCATGTCAATGCAGCCGGATGGCATCACTGGCCAGATTATTGGTGGTTTTGTGGCAACAGCCGGCATATTTCTACCCGGAACATTCTTTATTTTCTTTGCTTACCCTTTCTGGGACCAGCTAAAAAAGTATCGTGGAATACGGGCTTCCTTGCAAGGAGTTCACGCTGCAAGTTGCGGGCTTACGATTGCGGCCGCCATCTCCATGTTTCAGCCCATGCTCAAAAGTCCGCAGCCGATCATTACTGTAATAGCAACTTTATTGATCCTGACTTTTACCAAAACCCCATCCTACCTGATCATTATTGCAGGTTTGCTGCTGGGATTACTGGCACCGTGAGGTTGGCTTACTGTTTGGTCAATTGTCTTCTCCAATAACTTATTACGTTACTTTGCATTAATGCCAAGGTTTTTCAAACTTTGACGAATGGTTTGTCTATATCCTGTCTCATGAAAAAATACATTTCAATTTTCCTTTTACTAATTGCTACTACCTTTCAACTCGTTCACGCACAAATCCGATCCGTCCCCGGTTTCCTGCATCAGAATCGCCAGTGGGTTGACTCCGTTTTTGCGAGCCTTACACCTGACGAACGCATTGCACAACTAATTATGGTTGCAGCCGTTTCGGACGTAAAAAGAGCTGTTATTGACCCAAAAACCAGTAATCCGGCTTTTGTGGAAAAGCTGATACGGGAAAATAAAGTAGGTGGTGTTGTGTTTTTTCAGGGAGGTCCTGTTCCTCAGGCAAGGCTTACCAACCATTTTCAGTCCGTATCCAAGGTTCCCCTTCTTGTTGCTATGGACGCTGAATTCGGGCTCGCCATGCGTATTGACAGCACCGTCCGGTATCCGTATCAAATGACGCTTGGCGCTATTCAGGGTAATAACGACCTGATATATGAAATGGGAGCACAACTTGCCCGACAAGCAAGGCGACTTGGTGTTCACATCAATTTTGCTCCCGTTGCCGATGTTAACAATAACCCGAACAATCCGGTGATCAGTTTCCGGTCTTTTGGAGAAAATAAATATAAAGTGGCAGACAAAGCCATTGCATACATGCGTGGAATGCAGGAAAACGGATTGCTAACCAGTGCAAAACATTTTCCTGGACATGGCGATACCGGTGTAGATTCCCATTTCGATCTGCCCTTAATAGCCCACGACATGAACCGGATCGATTCTCTTGAACTCTACCCTTTCCGGGCGATGATGAGCAACGGATTGAGCGGCGTAATGATCGCCCACCTGAGCATTCCGGCTCTTGACAAAACACCGAACTTGCCTTCAACTTTATCCAAACCTATTGTTACCGATCTGTTAAAAAAACAACTCGGTTTTGAGGGGCTGATCTATTCCGATGCCATGAATATGAAGGGAGTCACCAAATATTTCCCGAATGGCAAAGCGGACGCAATGGGACTTGAAGCAGGAATGGATGTATTGGAGTTCACCGAAGACGTAACAAAAACCATTGCAGAAATCAAGAAAAGTATCGCAGAAGGCCGCATTTCTCAGGCGGAAATTGATGCTCGTTGCCGCAAGGTTTTGGAAGCCAAAGCGTGGGTTGGACTCAATCGTTATCAATCTGTTGACCTTAAAAATCTTTACGAAGATCTTAATCCAAAGGCAGCAGAATTAACAAACCGCCTTCTCACGGAAAAAGCACTTACCGTTTTAAAAAATGAAAATAATTTGCTTCCTCTGCGTGCGCTTGATACGTTAAAAATTGCATCTGTTTCCATCGGAGCAGACAGCGTGACTACATTTCAAAAAACACTTTCGCTTTACACAACTGTTGACAATTACACCATCCCAGCTAAACCTACCGAAGCCCAGCTTACTGAACTGAAAAGCAAAATGGGTGCCTATAACTTATTACTCGTGGGTGTTCACCTGGGTAGCATCTCTCCGAAAACCAGTTACGGATTAACAGAACCGATGAATAATGTTCTTGCAGAACTGATGACCGCTAAAAAAACAGTCGTATCGGTTTTCGGCAATCCATATTCGCTTAATAAAATCAAAGGCACAGAAGCCGCCAAAGCACTCGTGATGGCTTACCAACTTACGCCTTATACACAGGATCTGTCGGCTCAGCTAATTTTCGGAGCAATTCCGGCAAAGGGGAAATTACCTGTTACTGTGAACGCGAATTTCCCTTACAATGCTGGAATAGAAACCACTGCCATAGGCAGGCTGAAATATACGATTCCGGAAGAAGTCGGGCTGGATTCCAAGCTTATTACCTTCAAAATTGACTCCATCGCTAACCTTGCAGTCAACCAGAAAGCAACACCCGGAGCTGTGGTTCAACTGGCAAAAGATGGAAAGGTATTTTTCCGCAAAGCTTATGGCAAACATACTTATGAAAAACCCGAAGTAGTAAAGCTGACGGATTTGTATGACCTGGCCTCTGTAACCAAAATCACCGCTTCCACACTGGCACTTATGAGCCTTTGGGACGAAAAGAAGTTTGACCTGGATGCCAGCATGGGAGATTATTTGCCTGACTTTAAAAAGTCAGATAAGGCTGACCTTTCCTGGCGCCGGGTGCTTACGCACAGTGCAAGACTGAAAGCTTTTATTGTTCTTTGGAAGGAAGCACAAAATGCTGACGGTAGCTGGAAAAAGAAGACTTTCAGCACAAAGCAATCAGCCAAATATCCTATCTCTGTGGTGGGCGACAGTTTGTTTATTTACAAGAATTACGATAAAACGATCTTCAAATCCATCCGGGATTCTCCTCTAAATGAAAAAGAAGGATATGTATACAGCGATCTTTCATTCATTTTGTATCCGCAAATTGTAAAAAGTCTTTCCGGTGAGGGTTTCGAAGATTATCTCAAAAACCATTATTACCACAAACTGGGCGCAAACACACTCACTTTCAATCCAAAACGCTTTTTTAAACCTGAAGACATCGTTCCGACAGAACGCGACACGTTTTTCCGTATGACGCAGCTTCACGGCCAGGTACATGACGAAGCAGCGGCAATGCTGGGCGGATTGAGCGGACATGCGGGGCTTTTTGGTGACGCAAATGATGTGATGAAAGTCTGGCAGATGTATTTGCAACAGGGCTATTATGGTGGCGAACAATTGCTGAGTAAAGACGCTCTGTTTGAATTTACCCGCTATCAGTATCCTGAAATGGGAAGCCGGCGCGGTATAGGATTCGACAAGCCAGCATTTAAGTATACGGGTAGTTCACCTCGTTTCGCAAGTCCGTCGAGCTATGGTCACACTGGCTACACAGGAATCATGACCTGGGCCGATCCTGCCTGGAATCTCAACTACGTATTCCTGTCCAACCGGGTGTATCCCACCAGGGCGAACAACAAAATATCAGAGCTGAATATCAGAACCGGGATTATGGATGTGATTTACGAGGCTTTAATGAAGAAATAGAAACCCGACCGAATATTACCAATCAGGATGAGCCTCCACTCATCCTGATTTTATTTATAAAACAAAAGTTATTTAACCTATGAAATTCCTGGCAACTTCTTTATTCTCATTAGTTACGTTAACCTGCTTTGCCCAATCCCCATCCCCCACAATCATTTCCAAACACATCTCCTATCTTGCATCCGACAAGATGAAAGGGCGTGGTACAGGCAGTAAGGAAAATGAAAAGGCGGCAAAGTACGTAGCAAAGCAATTCAGAAAGTACGATTTACAGCCCAAAGGAACGGACGGGTTCTACCAGAAATTTACAGCAAAGGTGAGGCGGGTTGTGGTTCCCGATAGTTTAAGAGAGACAAGGAATGTAATTGGCTTTCTGGATAACGGCGCTGCTTACACCGTAGTTATAGGAGCTCACTTCGACCACCTTGGTATGGGCAAACAGGGAAGCTCCAAAGCTGAAAATCCCGAGGGACAAATTCATAATGGTGCCGACGATAATGCTTCCGGCGTGGCTGGATTACTGGAACTCGCCAGATATTTCTCCGAAAATAATGTAAATGAAACCTGTAATTTTCTCTTCATCGCCTTTGGTGCCGAAGAACTGGGACTTCTTGGATCGAGACACTTTGTGAATAATCCGACCATCCCGCTAAGCTCTATCAATTTCATGACCAACATGGATATGATTGGCAGGTATGACAAAAACCGTGGAGTAGGTATTGGTGGCTACGGTACCAGCCCCCAATGGCCTGAGATATTTAAGGATGTAAAAAGTGAAACGAAATATTTCACTGACAATGCCGGCAGCGGCGGATCTGACCATGGTTCTTTTTATGCTAAACAAATCCCGGTGCTATTTTTTCACACCGGCGGCCACGACGATTATCACAAGCCTACCGATGATGCCAACAAGGTAGATACGGTTGCAGAGGCCGGCATCCTGAACATTGAGATTCAGCTGATTGAAAACGCGTTAAAGCTTCCTAAACTAACATTCACAGAAGCCAAATAATACTTTTGGCATGAATTTATTGGTATCCGACAACAGGTCGGATACTTTCCGCTCAGGCAACATTCGCATTTAAAATTGCGTTGTTAACATTCAACAAATTGTAAGAACCCTTAAAACAAGAATAGTGTACGGATTCATAGCACCAGCCTTTACCTACGGTCAGTCTTACATTTCTCCGGAAGATTTATACGGAACTCTTTTCAGGGATGTGCAACGGGCCCATATATTTATTGATTCAAAAACATTTGCTGATTGTATCCCTCTGGCAGATCCGGTATTGATCATTGAAAGATATCACCAGGAGAAAAACTTACCTGATTTCAGTATAAAAAGTTTCGTCATAAACTACTTTCGCGAGGCAGAAGAAATAAAATCCAGCTTCACCGCGGACAAGGAATCAACTGCGGAACAGCATGTCCAAAAGCTTTGGAATGTGCTTACACGGCATCCGGAAAGCCAGGAGCGCGGCGGATCACTTATTCCATTACCACATTCTTATGTAGTGCCGGGAGGTCGGTTCAGGGAAATTTATTACTGGGACAGCTACTTTACCATGCTGGGCTTGAAGGAATCCGGAAGAGGAGACCTTATAGAAGGTATGATCAATAATTTCGCATTCCTTATTGATACATTTGGTTACGTACCTACCGCAAACCGCACCTACTATCTCAGCCGTTCGCAACCGCCATTTTTTTCGCTGATGATCAATTTATACAGCGAAATGGAGGGAAAAAAGGTACTTAAAAAGTATTTATCCCAACTGCAAAGGGAATACGATTACTGGATGGACGGAAGCGAGAGCCTCACAGAGCCTTTCACGGCCCACCGCAGGGTGGTGAACTTACCTTCGGGGTTGAAACTGAACCGTTACTGGGACGACAAGGCAACTCCCCGACCGGAATCCTATTCAGAAGATTTAGAACTTGCAGAAGAGGCTGAGTACAAATACAAGGCATCAAAAGAAGATATTTACAGGCATGTCCGCGCTGCGGCCGAGTCCGGCTGGGATTTTAGCAGCCGCTGGTTCCGGGACGAAGACGATTTTGCCTCCATACATACAACAGATATATTACCTGTTGACTTGAACTGCCTGATGCATAATCTGGAAAAAACGCTGGCCGAGGCCTACTTCCTGAACGACCAGTTTGACCTGCATTACAAGTACGTACAACTGGCCAAAGATCGTTGCGATGCCATCCAGACCTACTTTTGGGATGGACTGCGTAACTTTTATATGGATTACGATTTCAAGAAAAAAAGATGTACGAACTCCGTGACACTCGCCGGAACATTTCCCTTGTTTTTCAAGCTTGCAAGCAAAACACAATCCCATTACATACGTGCCTACATCAGGCTCAATTTCATGAAATCGGGCGGATTGCTTACAACACTGGTTCGATCAGGGCAGCAGTGGGATGCTCCGAATGGATGGGCGCCTTTGCAGTGGATTACTTACAAGGGACTAAGAAATTACAATTTTCATCGTACAGCAAATGAGCTTAGTGCGGAGTGGCTCGGCTTGCTTGAAAAAGAATTCAGACATTCCGGAAAAATGCTGGAAAAGTACAACGTATCTGACACAAATTTGACGGCCGGTGGCGGTGAGTATGAAATCCAGGAAGGCTTTGGCTGGACAAATGGCGTTTACCTCAGAATGAAGAACAGAAAGAGATAAGTGATAGTACAAGTTCTAACACTCCATTTATCTCTTTCTAATAAGATTCTTAAAATTTCCGGAGTCCATCATCGTTGAATAGGAAATATTTTTAATACCTTGGTAAAACCATAACCATCATCTGTGACGCTTTTATGAAATTACCTATATATCACATCGACGCATTTACAGACAAGCTTTTTTGCGGAAATCCTGCGGCCGTGGTTCCTCTAACTAACTGGTTATCTGATGAAACGATGCTTAACATCGCAGCGGAGAACAACCTTGCAGAAACAGCCTTTTATGTAAAAACAGATGCTGGATTCGACCTTCGGTGGTTTACTCCTACAGTAGAAGTTGATCTATGCGGACATGCCACACTAGCAGCTGCGTATGTTATTTTCAATCTGCAAAACTACGAAGGTGATGAAATCCGCTTTGATACGCGTAGTGGTATTTTGACTGTAAAATTGGCAGAAGACTGGCTTACGCTGAATTTCCCTATTGATCAGTATCAGATCGCAGTTCCGCCTCCCGCTTTGGTTGAAAGTCTCAACATCACCATGGCGGAGGTTTACAAAGGAAAAACGGATTACCTGGTTGTTCTGGATTCGGAGGAAGAAGTTAAAAATCTTGACTTTGATATCATTGTGTTGTCGACAATTCCTGCCCGTGGAATTATTATCACAGCAGTTGGAGACGATGTGGATTTTGTATCAAGGTTTTTTGCTCCCCAATCAGGTATAGATGAAGATCCTGTTACAGGCTCCGCTCATACCACCCTGATTCCTTATTGGGCAGATAAACTTGACAAAAAAACACTTACCGCCAAACAATTATCTAAACGAGGAGGTTATCTTAAATGTGAACTTGCGGGCGACCGCGTAAATATTTCCGGCCAGGCTAGATTGTATTTACAGGGAGAAATAGAGGTAGATTAATATTCAGGGCAGTGTATGGTTAAAACTATACACTGCCCTTTTTCAGTTTCTTACGCTGACCTGCATACAATCCTCCGACAACGAGTATCGTTCCGATGATCGTGTAAATCGTAATCGGTTCATCCATCAGCCACCAGGCAAAGAGAAATCCGAATAGCGGACAAAGAAACAACCACATAGAAGCTTTGACGGTATCCAGCCGGAGCAGGTAAAACCAGCAAATAAGTCCCACAATTGACACTGCGAGGCTAAGCCACAATACAGACGCCCAAAATTGAGCATTCCACTGTGTCTGCGTTTCATTACCCATCCATAATGTTGCAGGAAGCAGGAAAACACCGCCCAGAAATACCTGCCATCCATTGATCAGCAAATTGGGCAACTCCCATTTTACACTGGCATAATAAACACTTGCCGCCGAAACGGCGATCATACTGATCATGAGAAGTGTGATTCCAAACGGCGTGGTAAAACTGTTTTTCATTAAGGGATAAGTGGCTATCGCTATACCTGCCATGCCAAGTATAATACCCAGCCACTCTTCGGTAGCGGGTCGGCGACTCAGCCACCATGATGAGAGCAAAACTATTATTAAAGGATTGGTAGATACAGCAAGACTCCCTATCCCCGCGGCAGTATATTTCATCGCACACACGTAGAGACCCAGGTAAAGCGTTGTATTGAGGAAGCCAAATAACGCCAGCTGCCCAAATTCCCTGCGGGTGGGTAATCGATAACTTTGGTCTTTGATAAAACCGTAAGAAAAGCCCAGCAGTAATATTCCTGCAATAAAAAACCGAACATTAGCCAAAATTAAAGGAGCCGCCGATTGTACCCCAAACTTGGTTGCAACGGAAGCCGAAGCCCATAGAATGGAAAAAAGAAGACCAATAGCAATATTTTTCACACGCGAAATTAATTATCTCTCAAAAATACGTGATGCCTTTCGGCTTCCGCCTGCACTTTTCATATTTTTGAAAATGATTTGCAAAAAAAATGTCTGCTGGCTTTATCTGTTTTTATTCCTTTCAATAGGAATTCCTTCTTTTTCTCAAAGCCAGTGGACCTACGATTTTAACAACGGACTCAATCCAATTGAAAGTGGAGGTATTTCACTCAAAATGTTGGGGCAGCCCGGACAATACGTCAAAGAAAAAATCCCTGGTACAGAAGATCTTTTCAGGACCACCTATCGCTTTGAAACAAACAGCGGCTTACAGTTTAATAACACCGAAGCGAAGGGCTTTCTGAACAAATCGTTCACTGTGGAGATCTATTTCAAACTGGACACACTCGGGAGCTGGAAGCGCGTACTTGATTTTAAAAACCGTAAAAGTGACTACGGTTGCTACATCTATGATGGAAAGCTTAACTTTTACGATTTTGCGATCAGTGAAAAGGCTCCGATAAGGCGCAACCAGTATTTGCATTATGTGTATTCGAGAGACTTCGAAACGAAAACCATTAAGATGTACATCAATGGCCTGCTTAAACTGGAATTTAAAGACCCGGGAACGGAAGGTGTGCTGGATCAGGATCAGGTACTGAACCTTTTCCAGGATGATCTCATTGCCAACCATGAAGCCAGCGCCGGCTCTGTGGCCCTGATCCGGATATACGACCGGGTAATGACGCCAGTTTTTATCAGACGAAGTTTTCAATCTATAAACAAGGCAAAGCCCCCTGTGGAGGTGGCAGAAAAAGAACCTGTTGAGGAGATCAAACAAGAAGCCATTAAGGAAGAGGCCAAAGCTCCCTCAAACCTTGTCAGTGTGAGTGGAAGAGTTTACGACGGTCGAAATTTAAAACCCGTTCAGGATGCAAGTGTGTCGGTTCGCCAGAGCAAAGATGATTTATTGGTAACCCAGACCAAGACAATTGACGGACTATATGTGGTGGAGCTGAAACCTTACGAATCTTATAAAATTTCGGTGGACGCAGTTGGCTTTCAAAGCAAGAGTATGCCTGTTAAAACCTCGGGAAAGTCGCAGGAAGTAAAGTCACTATTTAACCTTTCCCCGGAAAGTTACGAGTCTCCTATTGTAACCATCTATTTCCCTCAAAGTCTTGAAGAAATGGAAGGTGATGCAAAAACAAAGCTGGATTCGATGGTATCTTATTTCAATGTAAGAAAAGACCTGAGGATTCTGCTGAAAGGTCACACGGACAATATGGGTGATTTCGATAAAAATATCGCACTGTCACGACAGCGTGTAGAAACCGTAAAAAATTATCTGGTGGAACGGGGAATTCCAGCTGATCGTATTGAGGGAACTGGTTATGGTCCGGCACGTCCAAATGCCCAAAACCAGACTGAGACACAGAAACAGCGTAACCGGAGGGTGGAAGTGTGGGCAGAGCCTATAAAAAGATAAAGCCATCTCAAATGAGATGGCTTTATACTGACTATTCCTAAACCCTTAACCTTTTCTTATCTTTAATATCTTTCAGATTACTACAATTGAGTGCATTAGTCACCATCAATGTTAGTCAATCTGTATTAATTTCAAAACCTAAAATTTCGGACCAGAACATTTAATTTCTTTGTTCCTCTTTCCATTTTCAATTAAGCACTTAACTACAAATAACTACTTTCAGTTCAGTGTATAATTGTACTACTTCTTACTTAAAACCTTTACGTCGCAATCTCGGAAAGTTATTATATCAGACGTCGATTGGTTCTATAAAGTCACTTCCGTTCTTATAATACTCCATTTTTTCTAGCAAAATTCTCAACAAGGATTTCAACGTATATACGAAATAAATTCTTGTTTCGATTTAGGCAGAGACATTTAGTTTTACTCCTCATTCACTGGCAACGACCCAAATCAACACGATCCATTTGTCAAATTGCCCCATCAAGCCAATAACAATTCCCTTCATGGTTTAATTCAATTCGGTTGCAACTGAATCGTAATACAAATATCACTATAAATTTCATAATTACAAATAACAATAAAGCTCACAAACAGAATAATATTTGGAACAATTAAAGCTTACTTGCTGCATTAAAACAACAATCAGATACTTACAGCGTCTGTGTTAAAATAATATTTTACAAAAATAGCATTTGCCAAAATTTATATGATTCTTGAAATAATTATAAATTCTTAAAAAAATACAATCATTGATTATAATTATTCATTGTAGCTTGTATACCCAAAGTGCAAAACGAAACGACCATATCCCCTGCCCGGTCCAAAAAGATAGGCAATTCTACCATTTCGTCTTTCGAAAACGCCTTCAAAACATAATCTACCTGTCTTCCGCGAGGAAAATTATTACCTATCCCGAACCTCAGTCTGGAGTAATTGGAGTTGCCTAAAACCTCCTCAATATGCCTGAGTCCGTTATGTCCGCCGTGGCTGCCTTTCGGTTTTAGCCTGAGTGTACCAAACTCCAGTTGCAGCTCGTCTACAACTACCAAAAGGTTTTCAGGTGAAATTTTAAACTGATCCATATAGTACCGGATCGCTTTCCCGCTCAGATTCATGAAAGTAGTCGGCTTAATAAAATAGAACTGGCGCCCTTTGTGCTTCCATTCGGCAACAAACGCCAGTTTTTCGAAAGAAAATGTAAAACCATTGGACGCAGCAAGTCTGTCCAAAACCATGAAACCTACATTATGTCTGGTTAGCGCGTATTCAGGACCTATATTTCCAAGGCCGGCAATGAGGTATTTCATTTGTGCAATATTGTATGTTCAAGCGGATCAAATCGCAAAATAAGCTAATTGAGAAAGCGATCCCGAAATAAATTAACAAATCTATTAACCTGAAAAGTTTTAGATTTCACAATTGTCAAGTTAATTTAGGCTAAAATTCATGCAAAATACATGACGCCCCAAAAACGATTGATACTAAGCAGCCCGCTGCTGGAAATTATGACCAGCCGGCTCTGCCAGCAACTTATTGAAAACCATCAGGATTTTTCCAATTCTGTTGTCATGGGTCTTCAGCCAAGAGGAATCCACTTTGCAGAACGTGTAATTACAGAATTACGACAAATTACGGGAAAGGATATTCCCATTGGTCATTTGGATGCCACTTTTTACAGAGATGACTTTCGCCGCAGGGATTCCCCGCTTTTACCAAACAAAACAAATGTTCCTTTCCTGATCGAAGGAAAACGTGTGATACTTATAGACGATGTGCTGGCTAGCGGACGAATGGTAAGAGCCGCACTGGATGCCATGACGGCCTTTGGGCGACCCAAGATGGTCGAATTACTGGTATTGATTGACAGACGCTACAACCGTGAGCTCCCGATTGAACCTGATTATGTAGGCATGAAAGTAAGCACGCTTGAAAGCCAGAGGGTACAGGTAGAGTGGAAAGAACAGGGATTTACTGCTGATCACATCTGGATGGTGGATTAGTTTGCAGGTTTACAGTCTAAAATGAGTTTACAGTTAAGTAAACAGGCCCTGTTTCTAGCCCCGCATTATTTGCCCATTCAATTAATAATCAGCAACAAAAACTGTTTATTGTAACTTTTTTACTGTAAACTTTTAACTTAAAAACTAAGCTTACCTGAGCTCCTTATCCTCAGCATTTTCCACCTTACCTATATCTTCGGTTTTGTAATTGAGCTTGTTGACATAGAAAACTTCCTTTCCCTGCCCTATTGATGAGCCTCCAACTCTCTGCATTCCATAGGCAAGAAAATACTGTCCGTACCATGGTAACAGGTAGCCGTCTTCGTTGTTAAGAATTTTCTGTCCCTCCTGCTTGGTTTCAATTTTGAACTTTTCACCTTGCACAACCACCTTGTCTCTTCTGATGACCTCCGTATGGATTTCACCTTCTTGCGGGTATGCCAAAACAAAATAATCATCAACACGTGTGATTTGCACCATTTCCTGAAGATCAAAACTGGTCAGATCTTTGATGGTTATACAATTATCCCATTTGAATTTCCCATTTCTGTCAAAGCCACAGACGATAGCGTGTGTATAGCGATATCCTTCTATTGAACGGGAGATATAAGGTCGGGTCATTCCCCCGGAAATAACGGGTGTAGTAGACCTTTGATTCGGGTAGTATACCTCTGCAACCAGCACAATTTCATTCTCCGTCTGGATCAGTTCATGCACAAGTAACCTGTAACGAAACCTATTTTCCTTACCCATACTTTTACGCTTCCCAATGCGCTCCAGCATTTTCTGGCGCCGTTTAGGCTTCATAAAGTTGAAAAAGTTCTGCAATTCCGAGAACTCTATAAACTCCGGCTGCGCTGGTTCATTATGCTCAATGTGTGTAACATACAGCCCTTGGGAATAAGGCGTACATCCCACAGAATAATTTCCTATCAGATAAGAATCGTCAGGATTTAATGGTACAATCTGGCCGGATATGAAGCTGTTTTTAGGATCACTTAGCGTTGTTTTTTTCAGCAACTTCCCTTCATAACTGTAAGTTTTTATTTCAAATACACAGTTCTTTTTACGATACGCGTAGGTAATCACATTGATGTACCCGTCCACTTCATTGATGTCCACATTATTAATCTCCGTGTTCTTCTCGTAGAGGCCTGGTAATACCCTGGTTGTATGGTCGAAGAAAGAATGAACCAATACCACCGGTCTGGACCTGTAATAACCCGAAATAAGAGCCTTACTTCCAATCACTTTGAACTGCTGCACATCTACGCCAGCCAACAGGTTTCCTTTGTGAATATCTATCGTACCGTCAGAAAAATTGAGTTTTAAAAAAAGAAAGCGGTCGGTATCCGGCTCAGCGAAAAGCCAATAGCCAAAGTGCTCCGTTTTGTGCGCCATCACGGGCGTATATCTAAAATCAAGTTTGTAGGCATTCCGCCATACTGCTTTAAGCGTTGTATCATACTTGACAAACTGCCATTGCTCGCTCCGGCTCGAAAAAGGGTCTCCGCGTATCACGGATAAGATTCCCTCTTCTCCCAGGCCAAAAACCTCAAACTGCTCGGTAGAATAAGAACTTGCAGGAATTTCCAGCCGATCGGATTGTTCGAGCTGAGCATAAGCCGGACAGATAAGCGCCAGGCCGGCAGAAAGAAATACTACAGAAAATACATTGTATAGAATTCGCCTCTTCATTTGCCAAAGGTTAATTTTAACGTTTTATGAATAAGATACGGACCACAAAGGGGATTTTTCGTCCTATTCCTTCAGCCAATCAATACCTGTTTCATAACTTCTTTTACCGGGGTGCAAGTCGGTTCAATATTTACCCTAATTTTGCATCAAAAAGGATAACATCCTTATTAATACTGATAATATTTTTATTCAAATAAAAAATAAGAGAAATCTACCCTGAATTCTCAGAAAAGCACTGACTGTCAATTTAAAATAATTTTCATGACGATTGAAGCAATTTTAAAAGAAGATATAAGAATAGCAATCCAGAAACATTTCGATGTAGCTGCGGACGATATCATTTTGCAACCTACCAAAAAGGAATTTGAAGGATTTTACACATTTGTTACTTTCTCGCTAAGCAAAACTGCAAGAAAATCCCCAGCCGAAATAGGTCAGATCATTGGCACCGAACTTCAGGAGAGTTCTTCTCTTGTTTCACATTTCAACGTCGTGCAGGGATTTCTGAACCTGAGCCTAAAAGATTCGACCTGGCGGGGACTATTCGATAGCATTCTTACAAATCCTGCATTTGGCACTTTCCCCTCAAACGGGGAGTCGGTGATGGTTGAATTCTCATCTCCAAATACCAATAAACCGCTCCATCTCGGACATTTAAGAAATAACTTTCTGGGAGACTCTCTCGCCAGAATCCTGAAAGCCAGCGGCTATGATGTTGTGAAGACCTGCCTGGTTAACGACCGTGGAATTCACATCTGCAAGTCTATGCTCGCTTACCGTGAGCTTGGCAACGGCGAAACTCCGGAATCGTCTGGGTTGAAAGGCGACCATCTTGCGGGTAAGTATTACGTGCTGTTTGATAAAGAATACAAAGCACAAATCGGTAAGCTGGTAGAAGAAGGCATGAGTGAGGAACTCGCCGCTAAAAAAGCACCGTGGATGCTCGAAGCGCAGCAGCTTCTTCTGGCCTGGGAACAGGGCGACCAGGCTGTTGTGGATCTTTGGAATAAAATGAATGGCTGGGTGTATGACGGTTTCCGCCAGACATACGATAAAATCGGTGTTGCATTTGACAAAACCTATTACGAATCCAACACCTATTTGTTAGGAAAAGATATCATCGAAGAAGGGCTTAAAAAGAATGTATTCTTCCGAAAAGACGACAATTCTGTATGGATAGATCTGAAAGAAGAAGGCCTTGATGAAAAATTGGTGCTTCGTGGCGATGGAACTTCGGTATACATTACCCAGGATCTTGGAACAACCGAACTGAAATTCAGCGATTTTCACAATAACAGATACTTATGGGTTGTGGGAAATGAGCAGGATTACCATTTCAAAGTTCTTTTTGCAATATTAAAAAGATTGGGACGTCCTTATGCAGATGGTTGTTACCACATCAGTTATGGTATGGTTGACCTTCCATCAGGTAAAATGAAATCGCGTGAAGGTACCGTAGTGGATGCCGATGAACTGGTTTCTCAGATGATTCAAACCGCAGCGGATCGCACACAAGAATTAGGAAAAATTGACGATTTTGAAAGCGCAGAAGCCAAAAAGCTATACGATCAGCTTGCTCTTGGTGCTTTAAAATATTTCCTTTTGAAGGTTGACCCTAAGAAAAGAATGCTTTTCAACCCGGAAGAATCAATTGATTTCCAAGGACATACAGGTCCATTCATACAATACACTTATGCACGAATACGCTCTATTTTACGCAAAGCGGAGCAGAGTGGATTGATTCCAACGGTACCGTCTGAAAACTATAAAATTCACGCAGCAGAAAAGGAGCTTATCTTCTCATTATCGCTGTACCCGTCCCGCGTTCTTACTGCTGCCAACGAATTCGCTCCTTCTGTGATTTCATTGTACGCTTTTGAGCTGGCGAAGGTGTACAACCAGTTTTATGCAGAGGTTTCCATTTTCCAGGATCCTGATCCGGAAGCTGTAAAATTTAGAATTGCGTTATCCAAAGTCGTTTCTGAAACGATTCACAGCGCTTTGGAGTTATTGGGAATAGATGTACCGGAAAGAATGTAAGCCGGGCCAGGATAAACAGCTGAATGACCAGTCTGATTTGGATTAAATAGCTCTTAGCGATCTGCTTTAAGCAATTAGTTAGATCAATAATAAAACTGATTTTTGCTATTACTTTTAACCGATAACCAATAATTAATATGGACTTTTTAAAGACAGTTTTTATCATGATTACATCACTGATCACGGGTATTTTTGCCGACAAAAGCGAAATTGTAAAAAGGCCTGCCGAAGTACCTGTTGCCAAGCAATCTTTATACGATTTTAAAGTAAAGTCTCTTGTTGGAGACAAGGTAGTTGACCTAAGCCAGTATAAAGGGAAAAAAGTGGTTATTCTTAATGTTGCATCTAAGTGCGGATATACCAAGCAGTATGCTGACTGGGAAAAATTCAACAAGGATCATGGAGACAAAGTTGTTGTATTGGGTTTCCCGTCCAACAACTTTGGTGGCCAGGAACCAGGTACAAGCGAAGAAATCGCGACGTTCTGCTCAGCGACTTACGGTGTTACGTTTCCAATGTTTGAAAAAGTAGAAGTGAAGGGAGAAAACAAAGCGCCTCTTTACAAATGGCTAAGTACAAAAGATCTTAATGGCTGGAACGACAAAGAACCTTCATGGAATTTCTGCAAATATGTAGTGAATGAAAACGGTGAATTGACCCAGTTTTTTGCCTCTAAAATACTTCCTACTGATCCTGAATTTTTGAAGGCAGTAGGAATCTGATACATGTCAATTGTGATTACAATATCGGATAAGTGATTAAACCCATAGCCATGCATTGTAAAATGTGTATGCCTATGGGTTTTTAAATACCTCTCCAAAATAACTTTTACGAAAAACAATGAAATCCTGGATAGAAGCAGCACGTCCCCGCACATTACCTCTTGCCCTTTCCTGTATACTAATGGGCAGCTTCCTGGCTGCTGCAACGGGAAATTTTAGCTGGACAGTCGCTTCGCTCAGCGTACTGACGACGATATTGTTGCAGGTACTATCCAACTTTGCCAATGATTACGGTGATGCTGTAAACGGAAAAGATACCGAACTGCGGGAAGGCCCTATACGTGCAGTTCACTCGGGCGCTATTCCGGCCTCCACCATGCTCAAAGCCATTATCGTTTTCTCAATCCTTGCGCTGATTTCCGGGATAGCGTTACTGACCATTGCTTTGAAAAATGCTCCGGCGAATACCTTTTGGGTTTTTCTCGGAATCGGGATTGCCTGTATAATCGCGGCCATAACATATACAGCAGGAAAGCGCCCATATGGCTACGTGGGACTGGGAGATTTATCTGTTCTTGTATTCTTCGGCTGGGTAGGCGTTATTGGCAGCAGCTACCTGCATACGCTGGTTTGGAACTGGGATTTGCTACTACCTGCTAGCAGTTGCGGACTTTTTGCTGTGGGTGTATTGAACATCAACAACATCCGTGATATCGAATCGGACAGAGCTACTGGTAAAAATTCAATTCCTGTAAGACTTGGACGTGAAAAGGCGGTTATCTATCACTGGACGATATTGCTTACAGGCATGCTTTGTATTTTGATTTATACGATCCAAAACTTTTCCAGCTTTACCAGTTTGCTTTTCCTTCTTAGTTTTCCCTTGTTTATCAAAAACGGATTGGCAATTACGAGACTAAAAAAAGCATCAGAACTCGATCCATATCTCAAACAAATGGCATTGTCTACGCTTTTGTTCGTAATTCTGTTCGGTTTGGGGATAGTGTTGAATTAGCTGTTCGATTTGAGTGAAAAGTGAGATGATTTATTTTTCACTTTTTTTGCCATTAAGACACGAATGTTGGTAGGCCGGGCATAAAATAATTGGCTACAATGTGCCCCCCACTTTTCACATTTTACGTCTCACTCCCTAAAAAAATCACTTCACATAAGGCTTTATTGCAGCTCCCAGCTTTGTATATCCCTTTTCGTTTGGATGCAGACCGTCGGAGAACATGCCTTCGTCAATTTTGCCATCGGATTTTAAAAATACTTTTCCGGGATTGATGTAATGGATGTTTAGTGATCCGCATAGTTTGGCGAGTTGCAAATTGATTTTAGTTACACGTTCTTCCTGATTTCTTCTCGGATAAATTCCTATCATGTAAAGTCCAGCCGTGGGTTGGCGCTGTTTAATCGCATTTATCAACAATTCCCAGCCTTCTACAATCTGCTCGTCAGTATTATGTTGAAGGTTATTGGTACCAATATTGACGAAAATTTGATTGGCTGTAAATCCATCCAATTCGCCGCTGTAAATACGCCACAACACGTTTTCGATCCTGTCCCAACCATAACCTGCATTCAGAACTTTGTTTTTCCCGAATGTATCCGACCATGACGTTTCTCCAACTGCGCGCGGACCTTTTGGCAATCCTCCCCAAAAATGTGTGATGGAATTACCAATCACCACGGTTTTAGGTGGAGTTTTAGAATTCAGTTCTAAAATATCCCGGTGCCGGGTTTCCCAATCATAATTATTCAACTCTCGTAGCTGAGTACGTGGCCTGGTCGTCATCATCGTCCCAGCTTCTTCATGCAGTATTTTACGAAGGTGTTTTTCGTAGCCCTGCGCATAAAGCATCATGCCAAGGTCTGTCGGATGCGTGCCATCCACCATAGTTTCAATTCCCTGTTGAAAATCATCACTTGGAATAAGGTAAATACCCTGTATTCCTTCCGCCTTTAGTTCGGCAAAAGTTTCAGTCAATACCTTGTTTGCTTCCTGACAATAGGAAAGTCTTTTGGGATTAATGGCGCCATCCGTACAGCCGGGATGCCCTGCCAACGCAATTGGTGTATCCGTGTGTTTATTTTTCAAAGTCCTCACCGCATCTTTGATTCGCTTGGCTACTTCCGTTGCGGTCATACTGTAAACACTATCGGTGCGAATGGTCAGATTTGGAAGACAATCGAGAATGTAAACACTGGCCTCCACTTCGGCAACAAGGTCGGTCACTTCCTTTTCCAGTCTTCCGTTTCCAGAAAAACCCAGATTAATGAGCGGCCGATCCATTTTTCGGCTCAATATGGAAGTCCATGCCATACCGGGACGAGATGCACAGGCACCCTGCATGATGGACGTACCATATGCAACAATAGGTTTTTCAGGTCGTATAGGTAAAAATTTAAACTCTGTCCCTTCGGGAACCCCGACTTCCAGCCATTTCACGCTGTTGTATAAAGGAAGAAAAAGCCGGTACTCCCGACCATGTTTATGATATTGATCGTTAGGATTGAGATTCTGAAAATCATATGAAATAGTATCCTTAAAAGCATATTTTCCCGCACACCAAAGTTCATCACCATCACTTGAAACGGCGTATAGATCCACGCCGCTTACACCAGTTGCAGGCATATGAGGCAAAGCATGATTTCCACCGACTGTATACCTGATTTTAATCTGTTCAGCGTTTGAACGAAAACGGATCATTAAGCCAGCAGACTGCCTGGATAAATCCCAAACCTGTTTTCTTACATCCTTCTCTGCACGGGCCGGAAATCTGTCATACGGATTTTTCACTTCCTTCGACCAGGCCCGTCCTTCTACTACGTTTTGCGCTTCATTTTCCGGATTTCTCCATTTTAGTACAGCTGACTGAGAAAATGACTGGTTTTTGACAAAAACGAAGAGTACGAAGAATATAAAAATCTTGATTTTCATAAATAAAAAATGGACACCAATGTATTGCTACAAAAGTGTCCTCAGTAAGGTTATTACCTATTACGGTGCTAAACTATTTAACAATTACACCGTCAGCTATAAATGTTAACTCTTGCTTTGGCTCGGTAATCTTTGCAATTTCTTCTTTGCTTTTACCGGCATCCTGCGCATAGTGCTGTAAATGTTCAACCGAAACCAGTTTTTTCTGTGCTTCTCCTTCGAAGACAACCGTTTTTCCTGCTATATCTTTAGGAACAAAAAATGCATAATCTTTAAACATTACACGCATTGTTTCACCGTTATCCATTTTCACCTTCATCCAGCAACCTTTAACCTGACAAACCGACTCCACAGTTCCGGTAACTTTGGCATCCATTTTCTCTTCCTTTCCCATTTTTTCAGGAAGAGCACTTGCGGTTATCGCTTTTTTCGCATCTATTTTTTTACCAAAACTTTCATCCGTTTGAGCCTGAACAGCACAAAAAGACACTGTCATAAATAGAAGTGCAAGTATTTTTTTCATGTTAATATTATTTGATTTGTTTGCTTATGTAAAATTAATATAAATAAGAGAGCATGAAAGCATTTGAATAAATAAATCCTGGTTCTCAGATCATTCCAGCACTTCGAGCCAGCCTTTACAGTTTTTCCCGTTTGGTGTATTCACAACGTAGTAATAGGTTCCATTACTAATTCCTTTCCCCCAGTCATTTTTGTAATCCGCCGACTGAAATATTTTCTTCCCCCAGCGATTGTAAATTTCCAGTGAAGACTTTGCAACCGGCACATGAAAAAAGTCATTTTTACCATCGCCGTTTGGTGTTATTACATTCGCAAGAATGAATGGTGGCTCAGCGTTCAGCTTCTTCGTAGCAGATAAAGCGCAACCGGCTACATTGTAAGATGTGAGGGTTACAACATATTCACCCGGAGTTTCATAAACGTAGTTCTCAACGTTCACCTCATTTACCGCATTACCGACACCCAGGTTCCATTCATGCCTGGCTGCGTTGGAGGTCTTATTTAACATTCCATAGCTAAATGGCCCATTGCAGGATTCTCCCGATCTCACGATCTCAAAATCTGGTTCATAGGAACGATCCACGTTAACCGTAATTTGCCTGATCGGCTTACAGCCATCCGCATACAAACCTTCAACGGTATATGTGGTTGTCGATTCCGGTTGTACCGTAACTGAATTCCCGAAAGTTTCGGGCAAGCCGGGTGCAGCCAACCAGCGAAATTTTGTTGCTCCGCCCGTAACAGAGAGTGTGGTCGAAGCTCCGGCACAGACTTCCAAATCGGGCATTTCAATAAAATCAGACTTCTTTTCTACACTCACTTTCACCTGCCTCGTCACTTTACATCCTTCCACATTGCTTATTTCTACGGTATAGGTTGCACTTTCATTTATAAGAATTGCTGGCGAAGCACTTAAAGAATCACGCATTCCTTTTGATGGTGACCATTTGTATTTCGTACCCCCAGAAGCGCTCAGTTTTAAAGTAGTATTTTCACAAACCGTTGTGTCTGCAGTAACCGTGGCGTTAATGGTTCCCACAACAATTTTCTTTTGCGCCACATCTACCCTTTTGCACGACAGTCGATTAAAAGCTCTTAAAGTAACTATGTATTCACCAGGCGTTCTGAATACAAAGTCACCGCCGTTTTCCTCTCTTGAAATGGTACTGCCATTTACGTCCCATAGGTAATCTACTCCTCCTTCGCTGGTATTTTCAAATGACAATGTCAATGGTGCGCAGCCACTTAGTACATCTTTCTTGTCTCCATCGTAAACATCAAAGTCTGCTTTCAGTCTGTCAATATCAATTTTGAAGGCAGCATTGTTACAGTTTTCACTCTTATTGGTTGTCGACCACGCCTGGGATGTCACCGGGAAATGGCTGCCACCGCAGGCACAAGTCGCATGGTAGATGACGCCATTTTTATCAAACCTGCTTGTACCTCCATCGACGTGGTCTCCCTGCGAATTACCTGAACGATCCAGACTACCGAAGTAGGTGGCATACAGCAACGACTTTGCCCCTTCTTCCAAAATGGCTATGTAAAAATTGTTGCCATTGGTTTGAGATTGAATAGCATCCGGCGTCACAACCATTCCATTTGTATTACTTGCCAGGTTATGTAAGCTTACAATGTTGACATCTCCACCCCAGCCTGCGATGTAAATATTGCCACATTCATTAACCAAAAACGCAGTTGGAGAAATGTCAGGCGTACCTCTTCCCGAACCTATTACCGTTGAAAAAACTGTTTTGCTCAAATCAGCACTCAGTGCATGAATAAACTGACCGCTTTTCGCATTGCTGTAAACGCCGCTGCTCACAGGGTAACTGCCGTAGGTTATTCCGTATACATAGACATTTCCACTTTTATCAAGATCCAGAAGATATGCACCATCAGACGAGTCGGTACCCAAATAAGTGATTCCTGCAAGTTTTTCATTCGAATACCTGGCTATAAAAGCGTCTTCATCTCCTTTTAATTTTGGCTGAATTGCGGTTGTATGCACCGCCAGATTCGTGCTTTGCGTAATTCCTGTTAAGTAGGTATCTCCGCTACTGGTCACTTTGACAGAAAACGCAGCATCGTATTCATTTCCACCTACATAAGTGCTCCATAGCAACGTATTGAGATTGGTGGTAAGTTTAAACAAAACACCATCCTGCCTGCCAGACAAAGTGCTTTGAACCGGATTTCTCAAGGGAAAATTAACTGACGTTGTGGAAGTTACCGCTATGATGTTATCCTCCTTATCTACCACCACTTCTCCTCGAAAACTGTCTCCGTAGTTTTTAACGGTCACGTTTTCTTCTGTACTCAATCCATCGTTACCACGGCCACCAATGAAGGTTGATGCCAAAAGCTGTTTGCCCTCTGTCGATAATTTGGCAATAAAAATGTCACTTCCATTGGGCATATCCAGCCCTGAGATTGGGAAGACAGCTGTACCTCCTCCAAAGGTTTTCTGAAAAGCAGTAGTGGTTGCAGGGAAATTAAGAGAAGAAGTTGTACCAAGAATAACGAGCTCTTTTTTACTATTGACGATCAGGCTATTGGGAATATCTGTACTGCTGCCACCCAGATAAGTTGCATAAAGCAGTTCGCTCCCATCGGGGCTAAACTTCATGATAGCCACGTCGACCATTCCCTGAAAACGTACCTGATAAGCACCAGTTGTTGTAGGGAAATTGCTTCCAAAAACGGTCCCTCCGGAATATAGATTACCGTCATCATCATAAGTAGCGGTATGCCCCCAGTTGTCAGCCGCCGAACCAGAATAAGTTGAAAAAATCAGTTCCGGGTCAATAACCAGCTTTTCAGATTTGTTGTACCCATCGGGAAGAGCAAAATGAACGGTGTTTCCGTCTTTCAGGACAAATTTTGATTTCACTTCAACCGTTTTTTTCCCAACCTGCTGAAAAGAATAGGGAACGGCTTCTTTAAAAGACGATAGCGGCGTTTTTATGATAACCTGCCCCTCCTCACTTAACGAAAGATCAGATGCTCCTTCATATTTGAGTGCGATAGCATCCGCATTAGACGATGGTTGCAAGATGAACTCATATTTGAGCGTAAACTCGTGCATGTATATGCGCATATCGATACCCGGATAGACATTTTCATAACGCACCTCTTCAAACGCCTGAACATTGGAAGCCCATGAATCTGAATTGTTCCCAAGAAAATAATTGAATTGAGATTTTACCGGTCGCGTAGCTTTATGGCTTACAGTAGCAGAAGCGTTGAGCATTTTAACTTCAACCCCGTGCGCTGCAATGCCATTGAGAACGGGAGCTTTTAGGCTGTTTGGTTTAGAGGCAGCTGCATTTTGAGCGACTCCGTTCAGACTGACTGCATCATTCAGACCGGACCGTTTTCCATGCAAAGCGGCAACTTTGGCAGCATCATAAAACACGTAAACAAGTGATTGTTTTTTCAGGAAAAGAAAACCTCCCGGAACTTCGGTACGGTATAGGATATCAGAATCCCATTGTCCTTTGTTCTCAATAAAATACATACCTCCGGCATTGACGACGGAAGACACAAAGAGAAGGTAAATCAGGAGAAACAGTACATTTTTTATCATACTTTCTCATTCTAATTATATCTGTTTGAACGCGGAAACAGAAATGATATTTTCACAAAACTCATATTCTTGTTTTACATTCGAACCCAACAGCAGCATCTGATTATCAGTATATCTGGTAACATTATCGATATACCATTGAAATCCCTGCGTATCCAGGTTCGTTGTAGGTTCGTCAAGAAAAATGACCGGCACATCGGACATAAAAGCCAGTCCGAGTTTCAGTCGTTGTTTCATTCCTGAGGAAAAATGCCTGATCAACTTATCACTTGCATGGGCAAGTTGTATAAAATCTTCGAATTCGGGTAAAGAAATGCCATTTTTCAAAGGCTTAAACCTGGAATGAAAGCTAACCTGTTCGCGAAGCGTGAACTCCTCCACAAGCTCCATGTAAGGCGCTGCAATCACAATGTGTTTATACCACTGGTCTGTCTCAATGTTTTTACCATTCGCATCGGTGTACTTAATAACTCCTTCCGAAGCAGGAAACATTCCGGTCAAAAGCTGCATTAATGTCGATTTACCGCTCCCATTAGGTCCGACAAAAGTATATTTTTCTCCGGCCAGCAGATCAAAACTGGCATTGCGGAAAATCCATTCCCGAACGAACTTCTTGCCTATATTTTCAACTGTGATTTGCAATGGTTGCTTACTTTTTAAAATGGGATAAAATTGTAATTATTTAGCTGAATAGTAATCCCATGCGGCCCTGGTAATTTTAGCGATAACTCCGTCACGTGTCTTTTCATCAACACGCGTCTCCGATACGTACACGACGACTGCAATTTGTTTACCATTTGGCAGTATCATAATGCCGGCATCGTTGGCCGCCGCCAGTATACCCGCTGCATTTGTTCCTGATGTACCTGTTTTGTGAGCAACAACGGCATCTTTGGGTAGCAATCCCTTCATTCTATTGGGGCCAGTTGTAGTCTCAATGAGTAATTTCATCAGAAATTCAGTGCTCGTTTTAGAAAGCTTCTGTGATTTGTAAAACACATCCAGCAGTTTCAACATCCCTGACGGACGGCACCAATTCGTATACTGCACATCCCAACTCTTTGACATTTCTTCTTCCGTAGCAACGATGTTCATTTCCTTCACGCCAAGACCTTTCACATATTTGTCAACCTGCTTCGGACCACCGACAAGCCTGAACAGAATATCGCATCCATTGTTATCGCTTTGTGAAACTGTGTATTTAAGTAAATCTTCAATAGTAACGTCTACCCCGCCCTCAGGATATTTCTTTTGTAAAGGGCTCCACGTTTTAGGATTCAAGTCTTCTTTTGTAACATGTACTTTTTGGCTTAAAGACAGCTTTCCTTTATCCACCTGACCCATCACTGCCATTCCCAAAGGAAATTTGAAAACGCTTTGCATGGGAAACTGATGATCTTCATTTAGCAAAATTTTCTCCCCGGTTTTCAAATCCATGATCCCAACTCCCACTATTCCTTTTGCTTCCTCCGAAATTGTCTCAATGTCATGCTTCAAATTCGCTATTTGAGCAAAAACCAAATTTTGCATCAGCATGAAAAGTGTAAGTGATGCGAGAAAAAGTCTGGAGAAGTTGTTAGTTGTCAATGGGTAGTTATTAATGATTAAATGTTAATTGTTAATGCGTTATTGTCGGACGCGACCCCGGTTAATTCTTAATTCCTTAAATTCTTTATTCCTAATGCTTAACTTCTTTATTCTTAATTCTTAACTCCTTAATTCTCTAACTTCTTAACTCCTCACTCCTTAATTCTTCACACCCTTCTCTTTTTCCTCAATTTTCAACCGCACCAATTCAATTCTTGTATCCTGCATGGAAACCACCTGAAACGAATAGGGCGGCAAGTTGAGCGTATCATTCACATCAGGTAAATCGCCATGATGATGAATGATCATTCCGGCCAGTGTGTCATAATCCCCTTCTGGTAATTCCCAACCATATTTTTCATTCAGATAGTCGATTTCATGACGGGCGCTGAGAATGTAAGTATGATCATCAATGGCTCTCTCCGTCCAGTCTTCGGTCGAATCATATTCATCCTGAATTTCCCCGAATATCTGCTCCACCACATCTTCTACACTCACAAGACCCGATGTCCCGCCAAACTCATCCACTACCAAAGCAAGGCTTCTTCTTTCTTCGAGAAAACGTAGCATAAGGTCACTGGCGGGCATCGCCTCAGGTACAATAAGAATCGGAGTAATAATGTTACTGATTTCCTTTGGCTTTTTGAATAGCGATAAGGCATGGCAATATCCAAGAACGTCATCCACAGAATCGCGGTGTACAATAATCTTGGAATGACCGCTGCTCAGGAAAATTCTTCTCAGATCCTCTATACTTGCATTTACGTTAACTGCGGAGATTTCTGTACGTGGGATCATACAATCGCGAATGCGTAAATCCTTAAAGTCAAGCGCATTGATAAACATACGTTCTTCAATACTGTGATCGTCAAAATCAGGATCATCCGCCGAAATGGCGTCGTCGCGGAGGGATGGCGAAAGGATATTCTCTTTTACAAAAGGCTCTATGACCCAGAAAAGCGGGGTTATGAGCCATTCTCCAAACTTTACAGCAAAGGTTTGAAGGTCAAGTAAGGCAGGAAAATTTCGTCCAATTTTCACCCAGCTGGTGTAGGACAACATCCAGAATACTGCAAGCGCAACAAACAGCAAAAACATTACAAAGTTTTCACCTGAACCTCCACTGTTTATTAAAGCTGTGTATACAAAGCCCGCTGCCGAAAAGCATCCGAGCCCAACCACAAGGAGGCGCAGCATTCGCAGAATTCTCCTCCAATAAAGGGTCTGATATACCTCCTCTGCTTTTTCATGCCGCATTGAATAACGGTCGATTGAAATATCAAGTAATACAGAGCGAACTGCTCCGTAATATCCTGCCAACACGAAAAAAACAACTGCGGTAATGAAAAGGAATATCATTTTTTAGCCGATTTGGTGGGCAAGTTTTTTGCGGCCTCCGCCTTTGCTTCCTCTTCTCTTTTTAGAAGTAAAGATGCTTTAAGACGCCGGAACTGGAAATTAAGCAAACACACAATGCTCAGTAGCAGGAGCCAGTAACTTTCTGCCATTCCGGCACGGCGGAATTCTAAAATCCAGACAAAAAAGAAGCCGGCGGCAAGTGCAAGTAATATGGTTTTTATTAGCTTGGGATTCATAATATATCGGTATTCAATTCAAGAGAAAAAGCTGTTGCTTTCTGCATTCCTGTTCAAAGATACGCAGATTGGTTTAAAATGACCGAAGGCAGGCAAATGTTCTGCAAATCGCATAATAACGTTCCAATATTCATTTCAATTTCTGTAAAATACCTAACTTGCAGCAATTGCTGTACGATTCAGTGCAATTATCTGAATTGTAAAATTATTTCTTGAAAAAATATCCTATTTTACTATGAGCGAAACCACTAAACGCTTTGCACCTGGTGTTGTAACCGGTGATGGAGTTAGCGAAATTTTCCGTCATGCCAACCAAAACAACTACGCCCTTCCGGCAGTTAATGTGGTAGGTACCAATTCAGTAAACGCAGTTCTTGAAACGGCAAAGGCTGTTAACAGCCCTGTAATTATACAGTTCTCCAATGGCGGCGCTATTTTCTATGCAGGAAAAAGCCTTTCTAACGCAAACCAACAGGCTGCCATAGCAGGTGGTATTTCCGGAGCTCAGCATGTGCACCAGATGGCTGCACTTTACGGCGTTCCTGTAATTTTGCACACCGACCACTGCGCTAAAAAATTGCTTCCATGGATCGATGGTCTTTTGGACGCTGGCGAAAAACATTTTGATCAGTACGGAGTGCCTCTATATAGCTCTCACATGCTGGATCTTTCGGAAGAGCCGATTGAAGAGAACATTGAGATTTCTGCTAAATATTTCGAACGTATGGCCAAAATAGGCATGACGATTGAAATTGAACTTGGTGTAACGGGTGGCGAAGAAGATGGAGTTGATAATAGCGATGTCGACAGTTCGAAACTTTACACACAGCCAGAAGAGGTTGCTTACGCATACGAAGAGCTTCTGAAAATATCTCCAAACTTTACAATTGCTGCTGCATTTGGAAACGTTCACGGTGTATACAAGCCGGGTAATGTGAAACTTGAACCGAAAATTCTTCACAATTCTCAGGAATTCATCAAGCAGAAATTCGGAACCGGTGAACTTCCTGTAAACTTCGTATTCCACGGTGGATCAGGATCTTCACGCGCTGAAATCCGTGAAGCAATTGAATATGGTGCGATCAAAATGAACATCGATACTGACGTTCAGTGGTCAACTTGGGAAGGTATTTTGAAATACTACAAAGAAAAAGAAGGATATCTGCAAACCCAGCTTGGTAGCCCGGACGGACCAGATTCTCCAAACAAAAAATACTACGATCCACGCGTTTGGTTGCGCAAAGGTGAAGACAGCATGATCGCTCGTTTGAAAGTTGCATTCGAAGATTTGAACTGCATCAATCAACTGGGTTGATTTTAACTGAAATAACAAAAGGCCTGCAAGTTCGATTCGAATGTGCAGGCCTTTTTGTTGTTATAAGATTTTTAGAAAGAGCTTAAAAATGCTGCTGCATTTATAATTGGGATGTTTCTGAATGTATTAAGAACAAGGAGGTCGAGATCTCCCGAAATTATACAAACCGCCTTTGCACTTATTGCAAGCTCCAAAAACATATTGTCTTTTGGATCCCTGCAATCTGTTACAACCACATCAACATCTATTTGCAGAAACCGAAGAAGAAATCTATCTGCAACTTCTTCTCTTTCTTCAATAGTGAAATATTTATCGAATTTTGCACGAAACAGCACATTTAAAAACTCATCCCAGGTTGAATTTGAATAAACAATTTCTCCCAGAATCATTGCTCGCTTAATCGCCAAAGCATTTGTAGAATTGGGCGAGAGTGCTGCACTGATCAGCGTATTGGTATCAAAGACAAACCTATTTTTCATTCAGGATTTGCTCCAATATTTCATCACTGAAACCTTTTTGCTCCGCTTTTGCTCTTAGTTCTTCCAGAAATGGCCACACATCCTCAGCATTTTTTTCCAAAATTGTATTGAGAAACTGATCGACCTCCTGAGATACTGCCTGTTTTACCTCCGGCGTAGCATTCCGCCATCTACGAGCTAAATTATCTCCAACTTCAATTACAATCCGATCCATAAGCTAAAAAATTTACAGTCGCTTTTAACAAATATACAGAATTTGAGTTTAATAATTTACCTTAAACCAACACCTCCGCCTTCCCCATTATCCTCTCACGGTGGGTTGTTCCCCAGTCACGAAGCACCTCTATAACAGGCTTTAACGAATGTCCGTATTCGGTTAAAGAGTATTCAACCACCACCGGGATGGAGTCGTAAACGGTCCGTTTCACCAAACAATTGGCTTCCAAATCTCTCAACTCCTTTGACAACATTTTATCAGTAATATTGGGAATTTCCTTGGCCACCTGAGAAAAACGCTTATTGCCAAACATCAGTGAGATGATGATTGGCAATTTCCACTTTCCACTTAACACTTCCAACGCATCCCGAACAGGCAGAATGCTTCTGGTACATTCGCCCAGAGTATGCTTTTTCGTTATTATTTGTTCTGCCACTTCCATTTTTATACTTATTTAACTATCCTTTGGTATAGTACTTACAAATATATAGTATATTTATTTAAGTTTGCACATCAATATTTAACAGATACACAAAAATGAGTGACCTTATAGAAAAACTAAACTGGAGATACGCTGCAAAGAGAATGACTGGCGAATCTATTCCAGAGGAAAAATTAAATACAATTCTTGAAGCCATAAAACTTTCCCCATCTTCAGTTGGCTTACAACCTTACAATATTCTTGTTATCAGCGATAAAACATTAAAAGAAAGGATTTTTAACGAGGCTGCGCAACAACCTCAAATCAAGGAATCTTCTCACCTTCTTGTCTTCGCAGTTTGGGAGAAAATTACAGCTGAGCACATTACTCAATACATGAATCTGATTGCAAAAACCCGAGGCATCGAGGTTGCTTCCTTAGAGCAATTTCAGCAAAAAATTTCGGATAGTATTCTGGATAGAACAGAGCAAACAAACTTCGACTGGGCAGCCCGCCAGGCTTATATTGCATTAGGGCATGCATCTGTTGCTGCTGCAAGCGAGCATATAGACTCAACACCCATGGAAGGATTCAATAATGCCAAGTTGGACGACATTCTAGAACTGAATAAAAAAGGTTTGAAAAGCGTAGTTATGATGACCTTAGGTTACCGTGACAGTACGAGTGACCACCTTGCTTCTGCAAAAAAAGTAAGAAGATCTAATGAGGATCTTTTTACAGCGATTTAGCTGTTAGGGCAAAGCGGCAGTAACTTTCGTAACTACGCTAACTTCTTTTAACTACTTGATAAAAACTGACAATTATGAAAGTCGAAATATGGAGTGATGTGATGTGTCCGTTCTGCTATATCGGCAAACGGAAGTTCGAAGCGGCACTGGAACAATTTCCTCAAAAAGATAAAATTCAGGTTGAATGGAAAAGCTTTCAGCTCAACCCTGCAATTAAGACAGAGCCAGGCAGAAGTCTGAATGAATACCTGGCTGATGCAAAAGGCTGGACGCTGGAACACGCCGCGCAAATGAACGAGCATGTGAGCAGTATTGCAGCAGAGGTTGGTCTGGACTACCATTTAGACAAAGCTGTGGTAGCTAATTCCTTTGACGCCCACCGATTTGTTCAGTATGCCAAAACAAAAGGCAAGGGTGATGATGCAGAAGAGCAATTGTTCAAAGCTTATTTCACCGATGGTAAAAATACGGCTGATCACGATACATTATTAGAATTGGGATCACAAATTGGTATAGATACCAATGAACTAAAAACCGTACTGGAAGGAACCGAATTCAGCGATGAGGTTCGAAAAGATATTTATGAGGCACAGCAGGTCGGCGCACGTGGCGTTCCGTTTTTTGTTCTGGATAGAAAGTATGCCGTTTCCGGTGCACAGCAACCTGAAACTTTTTTAGGTGCCCTTGAAAAATCTTTTGGTGAATGGGAAAAAGCAAATCCGGCCCCGCTGATCAACTTCGCCGATGGTGCATCCTGTACTCCTGATGGAAAATGTGATTAAGCTTTTGCAGGAATTCTGAAAGCCGCACAAGTTTCATAAGAAAACGAAGTTTCTACTATTATTCGACCAAGGGTCGAAAGTAGTCGAAACTTCGTTTTTGTTCAATAACAAGGCTTTTATTACATTGCCGGCTTACAGACAGAATCAGCCATGGCAATAGATCGTAATTCATTACGAGGGAAGCTTTTTATAATTATTTTTGGAGCGCACACACGTAACGGACGGCAATTTGACTTAGTATTACTTTGGCTCATTCTGCTCAGCGTACTCACAGTTTGCCTTGAAAGTGTACCATCCATTCGCGATGAATACCATCCTATTCTCCATGGGCTGGAAGTTTTTTTTACTGCCGTATTCAGCATTGAATATTTGCTGCGCGTTTACAGTCACCCAAAGCCACTGAAATATCTTTTTAGCTTTTTTGGAATTATAGATCTGCTGTCGATTATCCCGTTTTATCTCACTTTCATTTTACCAGCCGGACATTTCCTGGTTACAATTCGCATTATAAGACTACTTAGAGTATTCAGGATTCTGAAACTTACAAGTTTCGTACATCATGCCCATGTGCTTAAAACGGCCATAATCGCGAGTCTGCAAAAAATCACGGTTTTCATGCTTACAATTATCGCATTGGTACTCATCATTGGTACGGTTATGTATGTAGTGGAAGGCGAAGAACATGGTTTTACGAGTATTCCTCAAAGTATATACTGGGCCATTGTGACCATTACCACTGTGGGTTACGGCGATCTTACACCGCAAACTCCGTTGGGACAGGTAATTTCTTCGATTGTAATGATCATGGGATACGCAATTATCGCAGTCCCCACCGGCATTGTAACCGTTGAAATGTCACGAAGCCAGCCGATAAGTAAAAGGGCTAATAGCATCGAATGTTTATCCTGCGGGAAAGCGATGCCTGTCAACTCGAATTATTGCAGTAATTGCGGCCATCAGTTGCACGAATAAAACATTTTTAATTGTTTACAAAGGTTACACGCCAACTTATGAGGACTGCTTTTTTATTAATTCTGCTAATTCCCTTCTTCACAGATGTAAAAGGTGGCGGGATTCGTGGCACAATAACAACGCAGAAAGGCGAGCCTCTACCATATACAGGTTTGTCGGTTAAAGGGACAAACAACGGCACCATGGCCAATGAGGAAGGTCGGTACGAACTCACGCTTGCAAAAGGTTCGTATGAGATTACTTTTCAATATCTGGGTTTCAAAACGTTAACCAAATCCGTAACCGTTCCCAATGACTTTATTGAGCTGAACGTTCAGCTTGAAGAACAGGCATTGATACTGACAGAAGCGAATGTGGGCAGCGGCAAAGAAGATCCTGCTTATAGCGTGATGAGAAAAGCGATTGCCAAGGCACGTTTTCATCAGTTGCAGGTGCGTGGCTACACGGCAAAAGTTTATGCAAGAAGTACGGCTTTACCTACAAAAATTCCTTTTCTGGTTGAGAAGAGGTTAAAGAAAGAAGGCGTTCAGGAAGGTAAATCCATTGTTAACGAGAGTGTTTCTGAGGTAAAATACACCCGCCCTTCCAGTTATAGCCAGAAAATCATTTCTACCAGAAACAGTCTTGACAATAGCATTCCCTCCCCCAACGAATATATTCTGGCAAGCTTGTACAGTCCGGAGATCGCCGGGACAATTTCTCCATTATCACCAAAAGCCTTTGGCTATTATAAATTTGAATATGAAGGTTATTTTGAAGATAGAGGCGTTACAGTAAATAAGATCAGGGTTATCCCAAAAGCTTATGGAGAAGGTGTTTTCAAAGGCAGCCTGTTTATTATTGAGGATCGATGGGCAATTCATAGCTACGATTTACAAACCACCACCAGCGGGTTGACCATTGCTGCGAAACAGGTTTTTTCTCCTGTTCAGAATGTATGGTTACCCGTAAATCAGCAATTCAAAATTAATGGAGGTTATCTGGGATTTGCAGGTGAATTCCGATATCTCGTTTCGGTCACTTATAACAAACTGGACGTAGATCCGGGTTTAAAAGAAGATATTGTAATCAATGATCACAAGAAGGAGGCTCCTGTTGCCAGGAAGGCCGACCGCAAAAAAGAATTAGATCAACTGATCGCTGAGCAAAAGGAGTTTTCGACCAAAAACTTCCGCAAACTTACCCGGCAGTACGAAAAGGAACAGAAGAAGGAACAAAAAATGAATGGCAACGACCGGCTGGTAAGGCAGGATTCAATCGTTGTTGACAGCATGGCCAACAAGCGCGATACAACTTACTGGGCCAATTTGCGCACCATTCCGCTCACCATTTCTGAATCCAACAGTTATGTTTTGCAGGATAGTATAAAGGTTATTAAGGATGCTGAAAGGGAGAAAACCAAGCCGGATTCAACTCATTTCAAACTTAGACATCTTGCGACCGGCAATACTTATTCACTTGGAAACAGAAATACCTTCTATTTCAAAAGTCCTTTGCTGTCCATAAGTTACAATGCAGTTGAAGGTAATGCACTCAATATCATCACGGAATGGCAGAAGAAATGGGGTAAGTCACACCAGTTCAGCCTTCGACCTCTTGCCCGATATTCATTTGGCAGGAAACGGTTGTATGGTAATGTAGAAGCAAGCATTGGAAACAATAACTGGACAATGATGCTTTCGGGAGGAGAAATGGCTTCTCAGTTCAACCGCAACAATCCGATTTTACCTTTTCCAAATAGCATTGCAGGACGTTTTTTTGACCAAAGTCTCATGAAACTCTATCAGCAACGTTATGTGCGGGCCGACTACTCACTTCGTAACATCGGAGATATCTTTGGGTTTGACATTGGTCTGGAGTATGAAAAACGCAAGGAACTTATTAACCAACAAAGCTCACGACCCATTTTTCTCTGGGATCGGTTTGGGTACACTCCCAACAAACCGGTAAATAACGAACTGGCCGACACCGGATTTGGAGAGCACAACGCTCTGCTACTGGATGTCACCGCCCACATCCGTCCCTGGCGGAGATACCTGATCCGGAATGGAGAAAAACGTTATCTAAGAAGCAGAGGACCTTCGTTCGCCATTAATTACAAAAGTGGCTTGCCTTTTGTTGGTGATGTGGACTATTCGATTTTACATGGAACAATACGCCAGAACCTCAATATCGGACCAAGAAGCAGTCTGGATTATAGCGTTAACGGAGGTGGATTTCTGAGTAAGAACAAGCTCTACTTTCAGGATTACAGGCATTTTATGGGAAATGAATTTTTCTTCCTTTGGGGCGATACACCCCACCAGTTTAAAATGCTGCCCTATTACACATATAGCACCTCCGAATGGTTTTTTCAGGCACATGCAGTTTGGTCGCTGCAACATTTTCTGTTGACACGCATTGAACCTTTGCGGGTTACTGGTCTTTCAGAGAATTTGCAGATTCATTATCTCAAAGTTCCTACGATCAGTAATTACAGCGAACTGGTTTATGGCATCGCCAACATTTATAGGGTAGTGAAACTGGAAGCAGTTGCTCAATTTCATGGTACAGAATTCCAGCGTATGGGTTTCAGAATAGGGACTACGCTTCGGATCGGGAGGTAGAAATGCGAAATTTAAATATTCCATTATTTTAAATAAACATTCCAACCATTTTTCCACCTACTGCATCTTTTCAGTATAACATAAACCACTACTCTATGAAGGTGAACAAATACTTATATCTGCTCGGTGTAGTTCTTGTGCTGTCTCAATGCCGTGAAAAGCAGGTCGGAGCAGAAGATACCGTCATATCTTCAAACATTGTGATCAGTGTCGCGGAACAATATGTAGTCGGAGAAAAAAGTGTTTACCTGTATGGGCAAACGACAACTAGTTATTCTTGTGGTAACCGGAGCATTGTAACAGAAAAAATTACTGGTGAAAATCAGTTTTCGATTCAATACCAACAAATAAGCTCTCGCACTTATTGCAATGGGCAGAGTGGGCCCGCTTTTAGTAGTGTTAGGTTAGGCACGCTTCCAAATGGTGATTATAAACTGGAACTTAATGGCCCCGGATGGGAGAATAAAGGAGTACTTAGAATTGACAGCACAAATATCACTTTGATTTTTGATAAATTGAAGGGTGTAGAAATTCCCACACCAACGATAAAAAGAGAACAATAAATATTAAAAAAGAAGTAATTGATAGTTGATCCGAGAGATTTCCTCGTTTCAACATTCAATTACTTCTCTACATTCTTTCCTGACTACTGCACCTTCTCTCCCTTCAATCTAGGAAGTTCTTTCGGTAACGAAGGATAAACATTATCATCTGGATTGATGTCGGCCATTCGCTGGCTTGGATCAATAACGATTCTTTCTATGTCGGCAAGATTCTTGTCAATCGTGAAAGTGTACTCCGGGTAGGTCCAGCCCCAGTCAGCAAGAAGGGTTGTTTTTGAATACAAACTCTCCGACTTTTCTCCACGCATGATTTCCAGAGGAATATAGAAATTCTCCTGACTGCCGTCTTTATAACTCACCACAACATCCAAAGGCATGGGAATTTGACCTTCTCGTGCAAGAACAACGTCCGTTTTTCCTCCAATTGAAACTACTTCTTTAATACCATAGCCAATCGTTTTGGTGGTTCCTACAAAATTCTCCCAGTACCAATCCAGTTCAAGCCCGGATTCTTTTTCCATGATTCTTTTCAAATCAGTCGGGTTCGGATGTTTGAACTTCCACTCGTTGAAATATCGTTTCATGCCCGTTTCCAGTTTTTCTTTTCCAATGATATACCCCAACTGATTCAAAAACACAGCTCCTTTGGAATAACTGGCAACACTGTATGCCCTGTTGGTATTAAAATGATCAGCATGGGTTGTCAAAGGCTCTTCCAAACCTGATTTTACAAGACTCCTGTAACTGGCAGTGCTGCCACGCTGCGGATCCAGCTTCGTAGGGAAAAGCTCCGCCATTACTATATTTTGAGCATAGGTGGTGAAACCTTCATCCATCCAGCCATACTTCGATTCGTTGGTTCCCAATATCATCTGGAACCAGCTGTGAATGGACTCATGCACTGTAACACTTACAAGAGCGGGCAAGGTTAGTCTACCTGTAATTAGCGTGGCCATCGGATATTCCATTCCACCATCTCCTCCCTGAATAATCGAGTACTGCTTGTAAGGATAACGGCCAAATTTCTCGTTCATGATCTTGAAAGCCTGAACCGCCATTGGCTGCATTTCTTTCCAAACGCGTGAAAGAGAATCGCCCTGATAAAAGAAATGGAGAGCCAGTTTATCGTCTACCTTCACGACGTCATGCTTGTAGTCCGGATCAGCAGCCCACACGAAATCGTGAACCTCAGGAGCTACAAAGTGCCAGGTTAATTTCTCACCAGCTTTATGTTTGACATCCTTTTTGCTATACCCGTACCCTATTTTGTCAGGATTTTGAAGGTAACCTGTTGCGGCTACTACATAGGAAGCGTCAAGCGTGATTTTCACATCAAAATCACCCCAGATCCCATGAAACTCACGGGCAATGTATGGGTTCGAATGCCAGCCTTCGTAATCATATTCACACATTTTTGGATACCACTGCGCCATCGAATAGTCGATACCCTCGCTGTTATTTCTTCCGGTACGGCGAATTTGCAGAGGTACCTGCGCCTCAAACTGCAAATCGAAAGTATGCTGTGTTTTTGGAAGTATTTTGTCTGCAAGCGTCACTTCCAGTATGGTGCCTACCACCTGATATTTTAAAGGTTTTCCATTCTGTTTTAAGGAAAGGATTTTTTCATATCCGATTTCAGAAGGAGACAACTTGGAAATACGATCCTTCACTCGGGCGTCCGGATCGGCGATTGTTCTGGACCTCACATCCATTTGGCTGCCCGGCTGAAACGCGTTCAGATACAAATGATAGAACACTTTTATAAGAGTATCGGGAGAGTTGTTGGTGTAGACCAATTTCTGAGTTCCCTTATATTGATGCTTCTGAGCATCAAAATCGATATTCATTTCATACTTCGCGCGTTGCTGCCAGCGATCAGACTGAGCTGATAACGGAAGACTATAAAGTGCAGCTACAACAAAAAAGGAAAGCAGTTTTTTCATTATACTTCTTTTTAAATCATTGTAAAATTTCTGTAAAATGGCAGCAGACTGTTTCCTCAGAAATTTTGGGTTAAAGAAATCAGTACTATTAATTGTTCCCAACACATATCACCTTAGGTGACTTTTTATTGAACACGACTATTAGGATATTTTGGGCATCATTCTCCACAAAAAATATGACTTTAATCGATTTTCATAAAACTATTCTATAATTGCGAGCCAACATGCGAACAAATCGGATTGGCACACAATTGGTAATTACCTGATCAGATATTTATTAACACATCATATAAACTTTTGTCAATTATGCTTAGATGGACAGTAATATTTCTAATCGTTGCCATCATTGCCGGGGTACTTGGTTTTGGTGGAATCGCTGCCGGTGCAGCAGGAATTGCTAAGATATTGTTCTTTGTATTCCTTGTTCTATTCGTATTGAGTTTGATAAGCCGTGGAGTCGGGCGATCCTGACGCAGGTAACAGCATTATATAACAAGAAAAAGCGGACGAGAATCCGCTTTTTCTTGTTTAGACTCATATAACGAGTACTATTCCCACTCAATTGTTGCCGGCGGTTTAGAAGAGATGTCGTAGACAACTCTGTTAACACCCTTCACTTTATTGATAATATCATTGGAAACCTCAGCTAAAAAGTCGTATGGTAAATGTGCCCAGTCGGCAGTCATACCATCCACAGATGTCACAGCTCTTAACGCAACCACACTTTCGTAAGTACGCTCATCGCCCATCACACCTACACTTTTCACAGGTAAAAGCATCACACCTGCCTGCCAAACTTCCTTATACAAGTTCCATTTTTTCAGCCCTCCGATAAAAATGGCATCAACCTGTTGAAGAATATCCACTTTTTCAGGAGTTATTTCTCCCAAAATACGAATTGCCAATCCAGGTCCCGGGAAAGGATGACGTTCAAGGATTTTTTCAGAGATACCTAGAGAACGTCCAACAGCTCGCACTTCATCCTTGAATAAAGTGTTAAGCGGTTCAACCACTTTCAGCTTCATAAAGTCGGGCAAACCGCCTACATTATGGTGAGACTTGATGGTAGCAGACGGGCCTTTAACTGAAACTGATTCAATCACATCCGGATAAATCGTTCCCTGTCCAAGCCATTTTACGTCTTCAATCAGATGTGCTTCCTGATCAAATATATCTATGAAAGATTTTCCAATCGCCTTACGTTTAGCTTCCGGTTCAGAAAGTCCGTCCAGTGATTTATAGAAGTGATCTTTTGAATCGACACCTTTAATATTAAGCCCCATATTCTGATAAGAATGAAGAACTTCTTCAAATTCATCCTTCCGAAGCAGACCATTATCAACAAAAATACAATACAGATTTTTGCCAATTGCCTGGTGAACCAATATAGCGGCAACAGTCGAATCAACACCGCCTGACAATGCCATAACCACTTTATCATCTCCAAGTTTCTGGCGCAAGTGACGAACAGATTCCTCCACAAAAGAATCGGAAGTCCAGCTTTGGGTGCAGCCGCAAATACCAACAACGAAGTTGTGCATCAGCTTTTTACCTTCTGTTGAGTGCGTTACTTCCGGGTGAAACTGAATACCATAGGTAAGTTCATCCTCCAACTTGAATGCCGCAACATGAACTGATTCCGTTGAAGCGATAACACGGAAATTGTCCGGAATGCTTACAATGGTGTCGCCATGTGACATCCACACTTGTGAAGATGTTGACAAACCAACCAACAAAGAAGAATCTACATCGTCAATTTTGAGGTGAGCCCGTCCATATTCTCTGTGCTGTGAAGCTTTCACTTCTCCGCCAAGTGTACTGGCCATTAATTGAGCTCCGTAACACACGCCAAGAACCGGTACTACTTTCCGGAATTTATCAAAATCAATTCTTGGAGAATCTTCGTCACGTACCGAGCAGGGACTTCCTGATAGGATTACTCCCTTGATATTTGGAGTAAGTTCGGGGAAATTATTGTAAGGATGTATTTCACAATAAACATTAAGCTCACGAATCCGACGCGCGATTAATTGCGTGTACTGGGAGCCAAAATCTAAAATCAGAATCTGTTCTGTCATGTAAATGCTATCTAAAACGCAAAGGTAGGCAGATTGACCGAAACGAAAAAAATATGTTTGGACAAAACACAGCGAGTTTGGCAATTATAAATACCTTCTAAAATGATGGGTTAAATAAAAAGTTGGGTATCTAGCGACATAATCCGTACCTTTGTTAAAATTTTATAATGTAATAATTAATATGAATCAAGGAACAGTAAAATTCTTCAATGACTCAAAAGGATACGGGTTCATTAAAGACACAGAAACAGGAGTAGATTATTTCGTACATATCTCAGGTCTGCTTGACGACGTTCGCGAAAATGACGATGTAACTTTTGACCTTCAGGAAGGTAAAAAAGGACTTAACGCGGTTAATGTTAAGCTTGCCTAAGCAATAACTTAATAGAATTAAAAATGAAAGGCCTCGCAAATTGCGAGGCCTTTCATTTTTAACGACTGTTCGTTTCAAATCAGATAGCTTCCAGAATACGCTCAATTGCAACCTGATATCCAATCTTCTCTTTAAGTTCGCTGATAGCAACACGCTCCTGCTCCATTGAGTCGCGGTGACGAATTGTAACAGTATCGTCCTCCATCGTTTGATAATCAACCACAACGCAGAAAGGTGTTCCTATCAAATCCTGACGGGTATAACGCTTTCCAATCGCTGCGCCATCATCATATGTAGTACGGAATGCCGATTTAAGGGAATTGGCAATAACCTGTGCTTTTTCAGCTAAACCGTCCTTTTTAACCAAAGGAAGTACAGCTACTTTGAAAGGAGCGAGTGCCGGATGCAACTTCAAATACGTACGCTGCTTTTCATTTTCTCCCTCTCCTACTGTTTCAACTGTATATGCGTTACAGAACGTAGCAAGGAAAAGGCGATCAGCTCCAACAGATGTTTCAACAACATACGGTATGTAATTTCCGTAAGGCTTACCATTTTCATCTAATTCAGAATCAAAATATTGCTGCTTCTTTTTAGACAGTTCCTGGTGATTTTTCAGGTCAAAATCAGTACGGGAATGAATACCTTCCATTTCACGGAAACCAAAAGGGAACTCATACTCAATGTCAACGGCTGCGTTGGCATAGTGCGCAAGTTTATCATGATCATGAAACTTCAATTTTTCCGCAGGAAGACCGATCGCTTTGTGGAACTTCATACGGGTTTCTTTCCATGATTCGTACCAGGTCATTTCAGTACCAGGGCGAATGAAAAACTGCATTTCCATTTGTTCAAATTCACGCATACGGAAAATGAACTGACGCGCAACGATTTCATTTCTGAAAGCCTTACCGATTTGAGCGATGCCAAACGGCACCTTCATACGTCCGCTTTTTTGTACATTCAGGAAGTTAACAAAAATCCCCTGCGCAGTTTCCGGACGTAAATAGATCATACTTGAATCCTCTGCAACAGAACCCACCTGCGTGCTGAACATCAGGTTAAACTGGCGAACTTCTGTCCAATTTGTAGTTCCGGATACAGCACATTTTATATTCTCAGAAATAATGAGCTCACGCACTCCTGCCAAATCTTCGGCACTCAGTAAACGTCCCATTTCTGCCAGCAATGCTTTTGCCTTTTCAGGATCGCCATCTTTTTCGTACTGCTCCGCCTTTCCTTCCAGTAACTGATCGGCACGGTAACGTTTTTTGGAATCTTTGTTATCGATCATCGGATCATTGAATCCGTCGACGTGACCAGATGCTTTCCACGTAAGCGGATGCATGAATATGGCCGCATCAATACCAACGATGTTGTCGTTCAGTTGCGTCATGGCCTTCCACCATGCCGCTTTAAGATTATTTTTTAGCTCAACACCATTTTGACCGTAGTCATAAACAGCTTGTAATCCATCATATATTTCGGAAGAAGGGAATACAAATCCGTATTCTTTTGCATGCCCGATAATGTCTTGTAAAGAGGTTGCAGGTACCTGGCTCATTATTTACTTTACTTAAATTTATTTATCTAAAAAAGGACTAAAATCGTTATTCCGGCTCTCAAATTTAAAGAGTTGGCAAAATTAGACAATTTGACCGCAATGAATATGAATGTGTATGAAATTTGTATATTTGTGTGTATATAAATTGAAAATCATGAGAACGAATGTTGAAATCGATGAAGCCAAAATCGATCAAATAAGAGATCTTGATAAAAATCTTCGGACAAAGAAGGAAATTATTGATTTTGCTTTAACCGAACTGATCAATTCTAAACATCGTCAAAAACTAAGAGATATGAGAGGTATAGGCGGTTGGGAAGGCGATTTAGAGCAAATGAGAACTTATGACTTACCGACTATTTGATACATCTGTATGGGTGGATTATAAGAATGGCGTGAAGTCTGCTCAGACAGATCTGCTTGATGAATCTCTCCTGTCTAATGAAGTATGTTATTGCCCCACCATTTTACAAGAATTATTGCAAGGAACCAGAATCGACAGAGATTTCACGAATACCGTAGATGGCTTCAAAGCACTAATCCCTTTAACTTTAGATCCTTATCTTGTATCGATTGAAGCAGCCAAACTATATCGCTCTCTAAGAAAAAAAGGGTTGACAATTCGCAAAGCCAACGATTGCTTGATTGCTTATTACGCCATCCACTTTGACATTGAGCTCTGTCACAACGATAGTGACTTTGACCTGATCTCTAAAAATTCCTCTCTAAAAATCTGGAAACCAATTTAGCTTTCCCCCGTCTAAGTTTTTGATTGTAAAAACCTTAGACAAGATGATCCAGCGCATTATTAGTCAGTTACAAGACTTCTTTGGTATATCACGAAAAGAGGCAAGAGGTACATTGGTTTTGATGATTATCCTGTTCTTCCTAATCTGGACGCCCTTTGTTTTCAGACGATGGATTTTGCCACACTTTCCACTTCCGGCTACGGACCAGTCTGCTAATATTCAAAAACTGGATAGCATAGTTGCTGAGATTGAAGAAGCTACCCCAAAGAGTTATACGGAGAACAATTTTAAAGAATCTTCTTCCAGCAAAAAACCGACAAAACCTGCCAGACTATTCTCTTTTGATCCGAACCAGGCAACGGTGGACGAACTTACAGAACTAGGAATTCCTCCATTCCTGGCTAAAAGGATTGATAAATACCGAAGCAAAGGTGGCAAATTCAGAAAGAAAGAAGATCTGCTTCACATTTACGATTTTCCTGCTGATGTGTACAAGACGTTGGAACCTTACATTACACTTCCCGCTACTCCCGATAAATCCTTTGCTGAAAAAAGCAACGCCAATATTGCCGAAAAAGCTACAAACCGGCCTTTTATAAATGAACGAAAACCTTACACCAAACCGGTAATCGCTTCGTTTGACATCAATACTGCGGATACAACACAGCTCGTAATACTGAAAGGGATTGGAAGTAAATTATCTCTTCGGATTTTAAAGTTCCGGGACGGATTGGGCGGATTTCATTCAACAAGCCAGTATTCGGAGATCTATGGACTGGATTCTTTGGCTTTGTCGGAGTTAAACAAATATGCAAAGGTGAACAGCCCGACTAAAAAAATCAATGTGAACACCGCCACAATTGAAGAACTAAGCAGTCACTCCTATCTTCGCAATAAAAAACTCGCCGCAGTTATCATCAACTACCGTGCGCAACACGGTAATTATAATTCACTGGAGGATCTCAAAAAAGTGAGAGTTCTGGATGCAGGAACCATTGAGAAGCTGGCGCCCTATTTGACGTTTTGAATCTGTATCTACCAGGAATCTATAATTTTAGTTACCATTTTTTTAACATCCTCCTCTTTGCTTGACAGGAAAGAGGAAATATACACTTTGGATGCATCTACCTTAAGCCTACTCAATGCCTCAATGTAAGAAATCGAATTCCAGTCCGAACCTTTGCGCTCCTTTTCACTCACCTTGATAATACTTTCCACGGATGCCAAATCATTCAGCTGCGCAAGTCCTTTCGCAAGCATTCGTTTAATCATGTAACCATCATCATCCTCATGATTTATTAGGGTTCTAAAAAGAGTCAAATGCCTTTTCTCAGGAAAGGTTGTTAAATATTTTAAAGCATTTAACTGTATGGCATACTCAACCTCTGAGCCATAAATATAGTCCGCAGTGTTTTGCAAGGTATCCAATCCACACCCGATAAGTAAATCAAAAGTAAATGGCGTGCACAAAGAAGAATCTCTGGCAACTTGGGGTAAAACCCTTTTTAAACTATCGGTGCAGGTGCCTACCAGAGCATTACTTGCACTTGCCCTTACCGAACTATTAGTGCTCCGTATTAGATTTAATAATATTTTTTGGGAAGAGACATCAGTTCTTCCATTAAGAACTGGTAACAGACCACTTACAATCTTAGGATTCTGTGCGTTGCGTAAGCATTTGTGTACAGCTGGCAAAAGCTCGTTCGATTTTAAAAGGGTATCCTGATATACGGAAAAGTAATAATCAGAAGGCACTTCGTCATTTTCCAGCTTCAACACCCAATGTTTAACCATTCCTGGGTACCTCGAACTTTGCAATGAGGCCATTACGTCCTTGTCAGATGTACTTTGATTACTAAGATTAATAACAAATTCCCTATCAGCCTCTGTTGGACTATCTGCCAAAGCCTGTAATGATGCTCTCCTGGTACGGGAACTATCCAGCAAAGGCGTTAACAACGGTAGCATGTTACCTAGCTGAAGCTTTTGTGCCGGAACAATCGCATAACCCTTCAAATGAAGGGGCCAGGTACTGATTGCATTCCTTAATATCTTATCCGTATTCTGAGAATACTTGGTATTGATTAATAACTGAATGGCATAAACCCGTTCATTCCAGTCATCACTCTCTACAAATTGGTATGCGGTTTCCCTCAGAGAGTCGGCAGAGAGACTAGTGAACATCGGAAACAAATAACCACCTGCCTCAACATTATTTTTCACCATCCAGGGAAAAAGACTTGACGTCCGATCAAACCCAAGCGACATCAATGTCATTCCAAGCCACAATGAACAATTGGGAGAAAGTTCTGTCTTCAACTTTTCACTTAACCTGGCATTCTTGGTCTTATCTCCGGTTGAAGCAATAGTCAGGTAACCAAGCAAACGCACATCAGGTACAGGAGAGTCTATCAGGTTATCTATATGCTCCAAATAAACAACGTTACTTTTGAAACTTTCAAGTGGAAATTGCTGCCATTTTTCTCCTTTCATGCCCATTGCCAACTGATTTACCTGATTAAAGGGTGTCAACAAGCTGAAATAATTATTAAGTAAATGGTTCGCCTCTAGAGAGTCAAATCCCGCCTTTGAAAATTCCTTAAACTTCCTCTCGTAGTCAGAAGCGCTTTGAGCGACCAAAGCGCCAGCAGTTTTAAAAAAAATCAATAAAACAATGAGGACTGATATTTTACCTTTCACTTTGCTTACATAGTTAGAGTGTTGGGCAAAAATCTAAATTGCCAGATTAAATTCCTTTGATAATTATCAAAATCACCTCAGTGAAGGTAAAAGTGTGACGCACCAGACTCTTTATTTCACAAAAAGGGCGACTTGTTATCAATTCTTAACAGATAACAAATCGCCCTTCTCCTAAAATCAATAATCTCTAAAAATTCGGTTTCAACAAATACTTCGAATAGAAGTTATCAATAACCTTCACTGCTTCATCGGGTGTATCTACGATGCTAATGAGTTTCAGATCTTCTGCGTTAATATTTTTTTCAGTGAGCATCGTTGTTTTAATCCAGTCCAATAGTCCGGACCAATAAGAGCTTCCTACTAAAACAATAGGGAAACGCCCGATTTTTTTAGTTTGGATTAGAGTCATTGCTTCAAAGAGTTCGTCGAGCGTACCAAAACCGCCGGGCATCACGATAAAACCCTGAGAGTATTTTACAAACATCACCTTCCGAACAAAGAAAAAATCAAAATTGATGTTCTTGTCCGGATCTATATAAATGTTGCTATGTTGTTCAAACGGCAGTTTGATGTTAAGCCCTACTGATTTTCCTCCCTGCTCAAAAGCTCCTTTGTTACCAGCCTCCATAATACCGGGACCACCACCTGTGATGACTCCGTAACCATGGCGCACCAGTTTAGCCGCTATTTCTTCCGCAGTTTTGTAGTAAGGATTATCGGGTAACGTGCGCGCGGAACCAAACAAGGATACACATGGACCAATTTTAGCCATTTTGTCAAATCCTTCGACAAATTCTGCCATTACTTTAAAAATGACCCAGGAGTCTGCACTTTTTATTTCACTCCAGTTTCTGTCTTCAAATGCTTCCTTAATTCTTTTTTCATCTTCCGGAACTGCCGGATTGAGAAGAGATACGTCAATTAATTCACCTTCTGTTGGTTTTATTTCTTCACTCATAATCGTAAAAGTCAATTTAGTTGTTGAACAGATAATACTAACTTTACAGCAGCATAAGCATGTAAAGCAAAATTCATAAATCCATTATACCGCCTTATCCTAAGGGTTACAATTAACAAAAAAGTAATGAGAAAAATTGCTATTGGTTCGGATCACGCAGGGTTTCCATACAAGGAGCCTGTAATAAACTGGCTCACTGCCAACGGTTTCGAAGTAAAAGACTTTGGAACATACAGTGAAAATTCAGCAGACTATGCTGATTTCGCACATCCTGTGGCAAGTGGTGTGGAAAGCGGAGAATACGAAAAAGGAGTGCTTTTGTGTGGTAGCGGACAAGGCGTTTGTATTACTGCTAACAAGCATCAGGGTATTCGTGCAGCACTGGTTTGGGATTTACCACTTGCACCATTGGCAAGGCAGCACAACGACGCCAACGTGATATGCCTGCCTGTAAGATTTATTGAACTGGAAAACGCACTGGCCAGTATTCAAGCTTTCCTGAGCACAGAATTTGAAGGTGGACGCCATCAAACTCGTGTTGACAAAATTGCCTGCTGATCAGAGCTTTCGCTCGTAAATTCCTTTCCATGGACTGGGTACGTATTGCCTTTTAAGGGCAGGTACCCGGTTCAGTAGCTTGGGCATGATGTTGGACTTGTCTATCACGAAATCGGGCGGGTCCTTCTGGAAATTGTCGTAGACATGTATTACACTGTCAAAATTGTCCAGATTCATTAAATCGTAACTTGCCAGATCCCAATTGAGATAAGGTGTCGCGGTAAAATTATTTACATATTCGCCCGAATGTTGTCCCAAAACCAGTATGCGCTTATTCTGGATTTCGCCCGGAAGAGCCGCCGGCTTTACACGCAGGTTTTCCAGTTTCCCCATTGACACCCCCGGTAACACTCCCCTTAAACCCTGGTACTGTATCAGAACTATAATTGCTCCCATGAGCATAAACTGCACCTCATCTGCAATACTTTTCTTTTTAAAACTCTGAAAGTAATGCGTTGCAAAAAACGCCGAGGGTGGTATGAAAATAACAAACTGCATGGGCGCCAGGTACTGCATAAGCGGTATACTGAATACAGCCACAATGAACCACAAAGCCATCACCTGCTGAATTCTGGTCTGATAATTGACAAACCGTAATGTTGTAAAAATGCGCATGAAACCCATAATCCCAAAGCCAAGAGGAAGCAAAAGTGAAGCCAGCAAGGATGAAAAATCATTGAGGTTATATTGCTTTACCTGAAAGACCGAAGTGAGCAGGTTGCGGTTCAGACTCTCAACACCGTCGTTCATATAAAAAAACAAAACGACCATTAACAGCGGAAATACAGAACCAAACAACCCGAGCAAATGATGACGAATGGTGGATCCTGTATAAAATAACAAAGCAAGAAACGCCCAGATCATGAACAGGGATGCAGGCAAGTAGAATAGCGTTGCTATACCAATGTAAATCCCCATTTCAAAAACCTGATTCGTAACTTCACGCCTCACCAGTATTTTAACAATAGAACCAAAGGCAAATAATAAGAACGTATTCGCCATTAGCATGGGCGACAACGTGCCAAGATCAAAGGAGATATTTAAAAATAAGGCATAAATCGCGCCCGGTATAAATGTCCTCTCCGGAAAAACCTCTCTGGCATAAATCACATAATTAAAGTACAGGATCTGAACCAGCGACACCGCAACGGCCGCAAGCTGATACACCCATTGCTGACGCCCGAAGAGTGAGTCCAACAGCCAGTATACCAAACCGGAAAACGGGCTTACATTATCCCATACATCACGATAGAGCATAAAACCGTGCTGCATTTGTTCCCCTACCAGCATCCAGCTATGCTCCGGGATGAGCAAAGGCGCTCCGCCAAGGAAAAAAGGAAGACGTAGCAAAAGAAAAAAAACCACCAGACTGATGATCTGATACTTTGCATTAACTCTGAAAAAACTTAGCAAGAAATGTGTTGGTTATGTATCCTGTCAGAATAACTTTCACGAAATTACAACGCCGGGTTCTACAAAAACAAAATAAGTATGGATATTTGTGGTTATTTAAATATGAAATGGCGGGTAAAAGGTTGAAAGTAAGAATTCGCAAAAGCAAATTTCACTCAAACAGCAAATCCGTATAGCAAGAAATGGAATCAAAAAGACAGCAAAAGGTAGGGAGACAGATTCAGAAAGATCTGGGTGAAATTTTCCAGAAAGACGCACAGCATATAACAAGCGGCTCGTTCGTAACAATTACTGCGGTGAGGGTCACACCTGATCTTGGAATAGCGAGAGCATATCTGAGTTTTTTACCTGATAAAAACAAGAATTTTCTTCTGGAAACGATTCGGGAAAATACAAAATTCCTTCGCCAGAAGCTTGCCGACAGAGTTCGACACCAGTTAAGGATTGTACCTCATTTACAATTTTACATCGATGATACGGCGGAGTACGCGGCGAAAATGGATCTTCTGTTTTCCGATCTGGTAATTCCTCCTGCATCTCCGGACGACGACGAAGAATCTAATTGAGCTGACTAAAATCTGACAATGGATCTCTCTTACCGGATAGCAAAAAGATACTTCTTTTCACGCAGCAAACGCAGTTTTATCAGTCTCATCGCCCGCATTGCCATGGCAGGTGTAGGTGTAGGAACGATGGCTATGGTTGTTGTGCTTTCTGTGTTCAACGGCATGGAGGATCTTAACAGACAAATTTTCAAGACCTTCGATTCGGATGTCAAAATTATGCCTTTTGAAGGAAAGCGCTTTGCTGTCCCCGACTCTCTCTTAAATGTTATAAAGGCAGTCGACGGCGTTAAAGTGATTACCCAGGTGATAGAGGACAACGCATTGGCTCGTTATGGCAATCAGCAAACCATTATCAGGATCAAAGGCGTTGACAGTAGTTTTACCAAACGTGGTCAACTCGATTCTGCACTGATTGAGGGCTCTTTAAGGTTATATGGATCCAATGGAACGCCATATGCCATCGTAGCTGAAGGTGTTCGCAATGCTTTGTCTATTTCTCTTGCCGAGATACTGACTCCTATTGAACTGCTTTATCCCAATTCAGGCACCAAAACGCTGAATCTGACTTCGCCGGATGCCTTTAATCAGATACCGATCAGACCGGGAGGTGTGTTTTTCATAGAAACGCGCTACGACGATTACATTATAGCTCCACTGGCTATTGTGGAATCCCTCATGCAATATCAGGGACAACGTTCTGCGCTTGAAATCCAGACTGAACCAGGATATTCAGAACAGAAGGTAAGCAAAGCACTTGGGCAAAAGCTCGGCAAGGATTTTGTAGTGAAAGACCGGGATTCGTTAAACGCTGATTTGTTAAGGGCGATACGTATAGAAAAGCTGTTCGTAGCGGTTACGTTATCACTTATTATTATGGTGGCGGCTATCAACATTTTTTTCTCGCTCAGTATGCTTGCCATTGAAAAGAAAAAAGATGTTTCGATGTTATACGCATTGGGTGCAACACCTTCACTGATAAGAAATATTTTTCTTGCAGAAGGTGCTATTGTTGCATTTACGGGAGCACTGGCAGGGCTTATATCCGGAACGGGGCTTTGCTGGTTGCAGATGAAATACGGACTGGTTTCGATGGGTATGGCAAGTTCACTGGTGGATGCCTACCCTGTTAAATTAATTTGGGGAGACATATTCTTCACTGGTGCTATAATCGTTATCATAACCCTGGCAGTATCTTACATCCCGGCAAGAAGAGCGGCAGAAACAGGCTTGTCTGCAAGGGTTTAGTAGCTAAAACTTAAACTGATTGAATTTGAACAGCTTCAACTTTACGTCCAAACCCGAAAAGGTTATGACCCTTAAAATGAGTTACAGTTTTATAAAGAACAGCATCCGTGCAATTTTTGGAATAATAATGTTATGCGTGGCTCCTGGGCCTGAGGCATACGCGCACACCAGCCTTCCAGATACGCTGTACAGAAGAGTTCCCGGAATGATTTCCCCAAAAGGCCCCTACCGTCCGGAAAGAACAATAAAAAACAACATTCTTTACACAAGACTCGATGTAAGTTTTGATTGGCAGCGGCAACAGGTCCCGGCAACCGCCATCATCAGATTCTCTCCACACTTTTATCCACAAAATACACTGGAACTGGATGCAAAGGGATTTGATATTAAGGAAGTGGTACTGTTGGATAGCCTTGCAGATTACGGCTCGGCCTCCACTGCCGACGTTAATAAGCGGGTTCTTAAAAAGCTGGAGTACACGTACGACAAGCGGAAGCTTAACATCAAACTGGGTAAAAACTATACAAAACACGACGAAGGTTTTGTAAGAATAACCTACGTCGCGCGCCCGAATGATATTTTGCGCGACCAACCCGGCGACCACCCATCCGACAAAGGTCTTTACTTTATCAATGCTGATGGCATGGACGAAGGCAAACCAAAACAAGTTTGGACACATGGTGAGACGGAGGGCAGCTCTTGCTGGTTCCCAACCATTGACGCACCCAACCAAAAATTCACGCAGGATATTTTCATTACCGTAGATAGTACTTACAAAACACTGTCCAACGGGCTGCTTGTAGATCAGGAAAATAAAAAAGGATTACGTACAGATCACTGGAAACAGAGCCTGCCGCATGCCCCCTATCTGGTCATGATGGCCGTAGGTGAATTCGCCGTGGCGAAGGATATGATGCCAAACGGCATGGAACTCAGCTATTATGTGGAACCTCAATATGGCGGCGACGCCCATGCCATATTTGGCCGCACGCCTGAAATGATCGGTTTCTTCTCTAACATGTTCGGAATTGAATTTCCGTGGGAAAAATACGCACAGGTTGTCGTGAGAGACTTTGTAGCTGGTGCAATGGAAAATACGACGGCTACCACGCATGAAGAATCAGTTCAGAATGACACCCGCTCTTTAATAGACGGAAATTCAGATGCTGTTATTGCCCATGAACTGGCGCATCAATGGTTTGGTAACTATGTAACCTGTGAAGAATGGGGACAGCTGCCGCTCAATGAGTCGTTTGCGAACTATGCCGAATATTTATGGAGCGAATACAATAACGGAAAAAATGAAGCTGATTGGGGAAATCTTCAGGAGATGAAGCAATATCTCGGTGAAGCGGAAACCAAAAAGGAACCTATGATCCGGTATTTTTATAAAGATGCCGAAAACATGTTCGACAGCCATTCCTACGCAAAAGGTGGCAGGATACTGCATATGCTGCGTAAATACACCGGCGACGACGCATTTTTTGCCTCATTAAAGCATTATCTCACACATCACGCCTTTGGTACCGCAGAGATTGACCACCTGCGTATGTCATTTGAAAAAGTAACCGGCGAAGATCTGAACTGGTTTTTTGATCAATGGTTTCACAGACCGGGGCATCCACAAATAAAAGTTGATCAGCAATTCGCTTCCAACAAGGTAATTCTGAAAGTGAAACAGACTCAGGATACGCTTGCGTCCACCATCTACCGTTTACCGCTGAAAGTGGACGTTTGGGTAGCAGGCAAGAAGAACAGATATGACATCGTTCTTGACAAAACAAACCAAACATTTGAGTTTCCCGCTGCCAAAAAGCCTGATCTGGTTCTGTTTGATGCTGAATCTCAGCTTTTGGGGCTTATAGAACATGAAAAGCAACGTAATGAAATGGCTTTTCAATATACAAATAGCGACGATTTTCTGCCAAAATATGAGGCACTCGCGCAACTGGAAGGGAAGTTGGCGGACACTACGGCCCGCGGTGTACTGATCCGGGCAATGAACGACCCGTTCTGGAAACTCCGACAAATGGCCATTTCTAACTTCTCAGAATATGAAGGAGAAGGATTCGTAAATGTGGAAAAAATTATTCAAGACAGAGCCCGCCTCGATCCTCATCCACAGGTGCGTTCGGAAGCCATCATTACCCTTGCCTCTTACGGCGACAATAACAGCGACAGTATTTACCGTCAGGCGCTGGAAGACAGCTCCTATCAGGTGGTATCTGTAGCAATTGAGAAGTATCTGATGGGACAACCTTCTGACGCCAAGGAAATATCGGCCCGATTTGAGGATTCACCCAATGATGCCATCGTTACTTCTGTCGGCAACTATTACGCAGGTTTGGCTGAACCGGAACGTTACAACTGGTTTCTCGACAAAATGAAGCGGATGAAACCGACCGACAAATACAACTTTTTACAGGTTTTTGGAAAGTATCTCATCAAATCCAAACAGGATGTCCAACGACAAAGTATTCCGGTTCTGGAAGGTATTGCCCGTAACAATCCAGCGTATTTTGTCAGGTTTGGAGCGTTTCAGGTACTCGGCCTGCTAACCGACATTCAGGGAGTTACATCCCTGCGAAAAGACATCAGAGCCAAAGAGACCGAGCCTAAATTAAAAGAAATGTACAGCCAGTTTGGTGAGTTTTAAGATTAACCGAAATTGAAACACAAAAAAACTGCCATTAGCTTTTCAAAAGTCAATGGCAGTTTTTTTGTTAGGTTATTTCAGACCCAATTGAAGGTTATTAAGCCGGATCAAGATAATAATCCAGATTTTCCTTCGTGATAATATCAAGTGGAAGGAATTTTATTGGGGCCACTTCCTGCTTAAATATGAGGTGATTGGCCAACTGGTGTATACCCCAGTAACCCTGCCCGAGCGGATTCTGATTGATCAAAAAATGAATGGTTTCTTTGTTGAGGTAGTCCAGATTCGGAGCAAGCAAATCGTAACCGATCAGTTTAATGTCTTTTCTGCCAAGTTTTTCAAGATAGGCCGCTACTTCAAATGCCTTGGAATTGGTAACATATATGGCGGCAATTCCGGATTCTTTTTTGATGATAGCATCCAGATGACCATCGATGACACCGCCCTCGTAGAAATTGATATCCTTACTGACTACCTTATAACGCTCTGCTCTGCCATTTTGCTTGAAGAAGTTCCGGAATCCTTCTTCTTTCGTGATCAAGTGCGCAGAATTTGGAATGTCTTCATTGATGTGTAATACCAGCAAAGTACAAGGTTCTGGCAAGCCGAAGCTTAAAATTTTGGCGGCAAGCGAGCCGCTTCGGTATGAATCCTGCCCAATGTAGCAAAGCGGTTCTACGCTTTCTATCTGCGTGTTAAACAACACGTATGGTATATTGAGACTCTTCCAGTTTTTGAAAAATGGCAAAGCCTCCTTGTAAAAAATGGGAGCAATGAGAACACCATCCGGGTTTTCACGGGTTGCTTCGTTTGCCTTCGCGTTGAACGAATGTTCGTCGTGAGGCGTAAAAATGTACCGTGTAATATTGATCCCGTATTGCCTCAGTTCCTTCTCTGCCTTTTCTATGCCTTTTAGTGGTGCCTCCCAGTAGGAATCTTCATTCGGGTCTGGAATAAGTGCTGCAATATTGTACGTCCGTTGTGACTTGAGAGACTGCGCAATGCGGTTTGGCTCGTAGTTAAGCTCCTTTATAATTTCTAATATCCTCTCGCGTACATCGTCAGCAACTCTGCCCCTGTTATGCAACACCCGGTCGACAGTCCCTTTCGACGTTCCTGCCCTTTCTGCAATATCCTTGATCCGGATTATTTTCTTTTTCACCCAATAAGCGCTTTATGTTTCGGGAAACATCCCCTAAATCTCCAAAAGTAGTACAATTATAAAGACATCAGACACAAAAAATACCCTTTTGTATCTGATATTTTACAATCATTATCCAAATATTTTTTAGCACTATTTATATAATTATAAAAAATAATACATAGCTTTCGCCACTATTTCAAGTTTTAGTGTGCTCGAACACCAATTAGATATCACATTGCGTGCTCGAACACTTTTATTCAAACTTAGTTGTTTTTATAAAAATTAGATTTAATTTTACAAATACCAATTTTCGAAGAATAATATTCCACCAATCTAATCTATTCCACCAATAAACTCTATGAAAAGCAAATTTATCCCAATTAACTGTCGAATTACTGCCATTTTGTGGATCTCCACATTATGTATGTATCCGTCGCTATCCCGCGCTACACCGGCAGGCAGTTTTGCCAGCATTCTCGCCGTTCCTGTGAAAGGAAAAGTAATTGATGGAAAAGGAGAACCTTTGATAGGTGTTAATATTTTAATCAAAGGAACAAATGTAGGAACGCAGACAGATGCGGAAGGAAATTTCAGTATCAACTCTAATAGCCCTTCCGATGTATTGGTAGCCAGCTTCATTGGCTTTAAAAGCCAGACTATTGCCGTAGATAATCAAACCAATATCACGATCACTTTGCAGGAAGACGTTTCCAGCCTGGACGAGGTTGTTGTGGTCGGATATTCAAGCCGCTCTAAATCGGAATTGGTAAGTTCTGTATCGGTTATAAAAGGATCGGAATTACAAACCATCACCAGTAACAACACTGCAACCATGCTACAAGGGCGTGCGGCGGGTGTTGTTGTGTCCAGCGCCAGCGGAGCACCAGGAACGGAACCAGCGGTACGTATTCGCGGTACGGGTTCAATCACAGCGGGAGCCGAACCACTGTATGTGATTGACGGACTGATTGGCGGAACCGCCAACCCTGCTGACATTGCGTCCATTTCTATTCTGAAAGATGCAGCGGCAACAGGGCTCTATGGATCGCGCGCTTCCAATGGTGTTGTGGTTGTTACTACGAAAAGTGGAAGATCAGGAAAGACGAAGGTTTCTTACAGCGGATCAACTGGTGTAAGTAAAGTAATGAATGGAAATTTTGAGGTGATGAACGGGCAGCAATTGTATGATTTCACAAATGGAATGTACCAAAACGATTACAACACCAAACGTACCAACTACATCACACAGTTGAGCGGCACTACCCCTAACCCAACTGAAAGTCAGATTAATGCGTATCTCACTGCGAACAATTTCCCGACAGCATACGCTGGTTATCAATCAAGATTTATGCCGGCTACCCCAGGAAATAACAATTGGCTTGATCAGACTTTCCGGAACGGTATAACCAACAATCATGCTCTTTCATTATCCGGCGGAAACGACCGTACCAAGTTCTATCTGGGTGGAAGTTATTACAATGAACAGGGTATTATTCTTAAAACAGGGTATGAAAATGTAAACTTCCGGGCTAATATCGAACACGATATCAACTCTAAACTTAAAGTCACAGCACGTGTCAATACGTTTTTCAATAACCGCCAGAACGACCAGGGCTATCTCTACCAGGGATATATAAACCTGCCGTGGGACAGCCCAAGAAATGAGGATGGAACGATTAAGTATGTAGATGCCAATACAACAGGCTGGTATGGTCGTGACAGAAGTAACTTTCTGTTTAACAACCAATACAACTTCAATCAGCAGCGGGGATCAAATATTATGGGAGATCTGAGACTGGAATACTCCATTCTTGACTGGTTGACGCTTTCTACCTCCAACAGATATACTATTGGTAACACCCGTGCAGAATCCAATGTAGATGCAAGAACGCCAAACGGAAAATCGTACAACGGTTCACTTACCAATACCTACGAATTCACCAACAGCTTTATCACATCCAACCTTTTGAATGCTTCAAAATCATTTGGTGTTCATAACATTACAGGTATTCTGGGAGTTGAATTTCAGCAAAACAAAACAGATGGAATGGGCGGAATCGGACAAGGTATTTTCCCATCACTTGATATTCTGAGTGTAACTGCAACACCAACTTCACTAACAGGTTACAAAAACAAAAATGCTTTTGCATCTGCGTTCGTCAATGTTGACTACGACTTGCAAAACAAATATTTCGTAACAGGTTCATTCAGACGTGATGGTTCTTCACGTTTTGGAAAAGACAACCGTTACGGAAATTTCTATTCTTTGGGAGCTGCCTGGAACATTTCGAGTGAAGACTTTTTTACAAGCTTTAAAGACAAGATACATTTGTTTAAAGTCCGTACAAGTTATGGCGTTACAGGAAATGCAAACATCGGCGATTTCGTAGCGCAGGATTTGTATGACTTCAACGCTCAGTATTCCGGACTACCGGCTGGTTTTCCTGCAAGAAAAGCCAATCCAAACCTTACATGGGAAAAAGCACACACGTTTGATGCCGGTATTAACATTGGTTTCTTCAACCGCATCGACCTTGTTGTGGATTTGTACAACCGTTTAAACAAAGATGTACTGCAAAATGTACCTCTGGAAGCTGTTACAGGTTTTACAACCCAAATACAAAACATCGGATCTGTACGTAACAAAGGAATTGACCTTGAACTTACTACTAAAAACCTACGCGGGGACTTCAACTGGGAAACGAGCTTAAACTTCTCTGTAAACAGAAACAAGGTTATTGCCCTTAACAAAAACGAACCGATTGAAAGCGGCAACCAGCGTATTGAAGTGGGTCATGAACTTGGATCCTGGTTCATGCGTGAATGGAAAGGTGTTGACCCTGCAACAGGCGATCCGCTTTGGCTTTTGCAGACGAAAGGAACTGATGGTTCGGTTACAGAAACTACAACCAACGTTTATAACAACGCTACACGTGTTTATGTTGGAACACGTAATCCTAAATTCTCAGGCGGTATTACCAATACATTTAAATATGCGGGATTCAGCCTTTCCGGTTTCCTGACTTTCGTATCGGGTAATAAAGTTTACATCTACAACAGAGAGCTGTTTGATGATGATGGTGCCTATCCTACTTACAACAAAATGATGTTGCAGGATGGCTGGTCACGCTGGGAAAAACCTGGTGATATTGCAACGCACCCGAAAGCTGTTGTTAACGGAAACAGAAACTCAAACAAAACTTCTTCGAGATATCTGGAAGACGGAAGCTACCTGAGATTGCGCAACATACGCCTGACTTACAGTATCCCGACAAGCATTTTACAGCGGTACAACATTGGCGGTCTGGAAGTATTCGCAAGTGCAGATAACCTGATCACATGGACCAAATTTTCAGGTGTTGACCCAGAGGTTGACTTGAACGACGGTACTTCAAGTTCGCGCTATCCAAGCAGTAAAAAACTCATGTTTGGTATCAATCTCAACTTCTAAAATCGAAATCAAATTATGAAACGCAATTATAAATCACTTATCTGCTCCGTTTTAGTGGGAGCGTCTCTGTTAACAGGTTGCTCTGAACAACTCACCATTACACCATTCGACGGGTTAACATCCACTCAGGTTGTAAACACACCCGAGGGATTGAAAGCGGCAACACTTGGTAACTATGCCATGCTGAAAGACGGAAACTACATCCGGTCCTATCACATGATGGCTGAGTATCCGTCCGACAATGTGTCGCTGAGCGGTACGACGTCCGATCCGCTGTACTTTTCATACAATTACAATCATATCAAAACCAGTGCACTAACAACCAATTTCTACGCTAAGTCGTACCAGGCGATTTATGGTTGTAATGTAATTATAGAATTGCTGAAAGAAGGACAGTCGGCGGATCTTAATCAGGTGCTGGGGGAAAACTACTTCCTGCGTGCTTTCCTTCATTTCAACGTCGCCAATATTTTTGCGCGTCCTTACGCAATTGATGGTGGCGCTTCACCGGGAATTATTCTGGCAACAGGAACGGTAACGGCTCCAAATACGCCTCGCAGTTCAGTAAAAGACGTGTATACCTCGATTATCCAGGATCTGGAAAAATCGATCAGCCTAATGACGGTTGCCAAAAACAACAACTTTGCTTCCAAAGAGGTGGCTTACGCTATGTTGAGCCGCATATATCTCTATATGGAAAACAACGCAAAGGCAATTGAATATGCCAATAAGGTGATTGACTCCAATAGGTATACACTTTTGAGCACCGCCAATTTGCCTAAGTATTACACCACCGTTCCTGAGTCGAATTCGGAAACCATTTTCGCAGTTCGCCACACCATTAAAGACAATCGCGGATACTCTGCCATTGGTGCAATGTATTTGTCCGACGGCGAAGGCTGGGGAGAAATGTATGCTTCGGAAAGCTACCGGAACCTGGTCAATAAGTTTACAAATGATGTCCGCAGAAGTTACGTTATTCCGGTTTACGAAAAGAATGCAGATGGTTCCAACAAAACGGACGCTGCCGGCAATCCGGTGCTAGCCACACGTAACGGATATCCGAAATACTACGTGAGCAAATTTTCTTATCAGGAAGGCTATTCGATGCTAAGTTCGCCTGTATTTTTCCGACTGGCAGAAATGTATCTGATACGTGCGGAAGCCAATGCTAAAACCGGAAAAACTGCTGAAGCACTGGAAGATGTAAATCTTATACGTAAACGGGCAGGACTTACCGGCAACCAGCTTTACTCAGCTACTAACATGATGGGCTACGCAACGGCTCTTGATGTAGTACTGGAAGAATCACACCTGGAATTTGCCTGGGAATGTTTGAGAAAATATGATGTGTTCCGAAACAAAAGAACCATGGTTCGTAACTATCCGGGAACGCATTTGATAGGAGGCGCCATCAAACAGGAAATTCCGTACACCCACCCACGGGTTGTGCATTATTTCCCTGAGGCGCAGCTTGTTCTCAATTCAGCTTTGGTACAAAACCCTGATTAAGAATAAAACCCATTCCGCTTATAACAGCTATTCCTAAAACCCTTAATGTGGCGTACGAAGTTTATCTTCGTGCGCCTTTTTTGTGTTGCAAAAAACTGTTGGCGTAATGTCCGTAGGTGTTGGCTTTACGCCAACACCTACTGTTTTATTTTATTTCAATAGATACATCGTCCCCGTCTACATAAGACGCACAGGTAAGTATCCAACCTTCGGCAAGATCTCTATCTGTCAGCACTTCATTGAAACTCATGTGCAATGAGCCACTGGTACATATTGCGGCGCAAGTAGCACACCTTCCGCCCTTGCAGCTATATGGAAGCTGAATACCGGTTTGTAATGCGGCATCCAAAATCGTGGTGTGTGCAGGAACCAGCAATCGGTGTTCTGTTCCACGAAAACTGAGATTGATCGTATGCGGGTTTGAAATGGGTGGAGGTGGCGGCAATTTGTCAATAACAAAGTTTTCTTTCCTGATTTGCTCCGAACCAAAACCCATATAGTGCAGCGTGATTTCCACAGATCGCATCAGTTCAAAAGGACCGCAGATGAAAAAACGGGCGTCTGCTCCTGGAAAGTTTAGAGATTTGGAAACCAATTGCTCCAGACGCGTATTGTTAATCCTGCCACGTATTCCGTTCCAGTCATCGCCAGGCTGGCTGTGAATGTGAATTACTTTCAAACGGGTTGGATATCGTTTATTTAAATCTGAAATCTGATCGTTAAACAGTGCATGATTTTCGTTCCGGTTAGCATAAATTAACGTCACGATGCTTTCCTGTTCATCTTTCAATACCTGTTTCAATATTGAAAATAGGGGTGTAATGCCGCTGCCCGCTCCTATCAAAACAATGTCCCTGGGTATTGCGTCAATATCATCCAGAACAAATCTGCCGGATGGTTCCAAAGACTGAAATACATCGCCAACCCTTACGTGATCCAGCCAGAATCTGGAAATTTCCCCATTTGAAACACGTTTAACTGTAATGGCAGGAAAGGCATCAACGCCCGGTGCAGAACTCATTGAATAGGATCTGCGGATGATGTGACCATATCTATCAATCAGAAATGTTAAAAACTGACCTGCCTGGTAATTCAAAGGCAGTCCATCTGTTCGTTCAAATACGAAAGTTTTAACATCATATTTCTCAACAATAATTTGTTTTACCCTTAAAGATATCGCCTGTTCTGACATAGTGACTTCGTTATTGAGCTTAGATAGAACACATTAATTATTGCTCAATCCATTCCATAATGTTTCGTATTCAAAAAGTAAGACCCAGCAATGCGCTTCACAAATCCAATGCATGTGAACCAGCGGACTATTGGAAAGACGATAAAGTAAAGGATTTTCGTAGGCAGTTAGCAGGCCCGCTATAAAAAAATAAAACCCTTTAAAATCATCTTTCGTAAAAGATTCTACCGGAATCCGTTCTGGTTTTATCCCAAACCGCATGAGCGAAATGGACAAAATAACCCGGTCCATTTTACTTTCTGTTTTTTCTAAAAGACCAATCGTGTCTGTAATCAATTTCTTTTTTACGCCTGAAAGCAACTCAGGATCAAATTCCGCCAAAAAGCGGCTTACATGATAGATAATGAGTGCAGTTCGCGGATACTGATGCGCACAACGGAAAGGTACAGTGAGATATCGATCGGTTTCTATGACAGAACGGATGTACTGCAAACTCGCCTCATCATGGCGATTAATCGGAAGCTCGTACTTACAAATACAATACAGCATATTACAAAGCACACTGACATCGAACTCGATATACATATTTTTCCCGAACCAAGTCGAATAAGCAGGCAGTGAGCGGTATTCAGGATAAGTATTCCGAATCCATTGTTTAGAGCCGTTTGCGTGTAATGCCAGTTTATCTTTCAGCCATTGCAGTTCTTCCTGAGTGGGATTGGTTGTCAGATATACAAACGCAGTATCATCAATGTCGTCCGGAATGCGAAAATGCTCATACCTGCGAAAAATATATCCGTTCGGGAAATGCCTGGAAGGTTTGGTTTTCCAGAAATTGTAGGTTTTCAGGCCGTCTTTATTTTGAAAATCCGGGTAGTTGGAAATAACCCGCTCACAAACCTCATCTATTTTGTCCTGAATATACTTTTCCTGTTTTCCGCGAAGTGATTGCAGCGTAAAAGCACTGATGGCCGAAAAAAAAATGGTCGTATCCGGCCGCTTGTAGCCAATCAATTTATTTACCCGAAAAGCAGGGAAAATTCCGGACGGGAAATACCGGTCTCCCTGAGATTGCAGCTCCTCAATTCGGCTTATGAAGGTTGTTAAGTATTTGTTCATTTGTCCGAAACTAACCAATTAACACAAAAAAAGAAACCCTGTCGGAAAGACAGGGTTTCATATATGCTGCTACTTTCGGGTTATTTAAACACCTTCGGCAACCACCTCTTTCACGTCAGGAACCATTCGTGTCAGTAAATTTTCAATACCTGCTTTCAAGGTTAGTGTGGAAGACGGACATCCGCTGCATGAGCCTTGAAGTAATACTTTTACTCTTCCTGTTTCTTCATCGAAAGAATGGAAATTGATCGCACCACCGTCAGACTCAACAGCCGGACGAACGTAAGTATCCAATGCGGCTTTAATTTTCTGAATGGTATCTGAATCGCGGGAATCAACAATTACAGTATTTTTCTCAATCGTTTTCTCAGCGAAAACAGGATGATTTTCTTCGAAATAAATTTTTATAAACTGCTTCGTATCCCTTAAAACCTCCTCCCAGGCTATTGCTTCATCTTTTGTAATTGTAATGAAATTACTTGCAATAAAAACCCGCTTCACGTGAGGAAACTGAAAAAGATCTGATGCCAATGGCGAAGCAGTTCCTTCTTCGAAAGTAGATTCAACAGAAGGATAATCGAATGAAAGGCCGTCGGGAACCAATTCGAAATTCAATACAAATTTCATCGAATTTGGATTCGGGCTCAGTTCGGTATATACAAAAATGGGGCGTGATAACATGATTGTGATTATTCGTCAGTAATAAGGATGTGCTTATCCTGCTTCACAACACCAATATTTTCTTTTTGGTTTGGCACTTACTACGAAAGGAGGCTAAAAAATAAAAATCAAACATTTTTACATCTCACCCAACCTTTGAATGTGCCTGGGTAGTTTATACGATTGAAACCAAAGCAACAGGCTGATCAGCTGATTTTGGCATTTTTTTTCATCCTAAAAATTACTGCACATGAAAAAGTCAGCAATCGTAACTGCTATGCTCTCCTTGTGGATGGTATTCGCAGCCTGTGAACAGCAGGAAAGCCTCAAAGCCGTTTCTCAATTAGAAACATTGAAAACCACCTTCAAAAAGGCGGAACCCGCCGAATTTTCCTTCAAAACCGATGCTCCTGCCGATCAGGTAAAATGGAGTGTGAGCCCTAATCGAAATGTACAGATATCTATAACCGGCTATACAGCAAAAATTCATTTTAGTGAAGCAGGCCGCTATTTCGTTACCGCCACCGATCAAACCATTACGTCCAGAACGGCGGTTACTGTCGATACCACTACCTATGTTCCTGGTGACACATCCACCGTAAGGCCTCCCGACGAGCCAGTAGTAAATCCTCCTGTCACGACTGATACCACGACGGTAACACCTCCGGTGGATACGGTGGGAACGCGTGAGATCAGACATAGCCTGGTAGATGAAGAATTTGTTTTAACACCAATTATTGTGGATTCTTCAACAACCATTGGCCTTGTAATACGGATAGAAGGCACGAAAAGCTATCCGTGTCAAAATACGTTTCTCAGCTATTCAGGATTTTATAAGGACTGGGGAAGCAGCACCTACAAGATGACCCTTCACGAAGTAATTCAGCCAGGAGCGAAGTTTTGTGACGGATCTGAAGGAAAAGTTTTTGCAAGAACCCAAATCTACCCGATTCCATTAGGGAAAACTAATATTGAAATTTCCCTCAACGGAAAAATATACTCCGGCTTTATTACAAGAGAAGGAAGTACATTTAAAATAAGCTGGCCTTATACCGAAGGAATTAAGTTCTCACAAGTGTTAATCACCAAGTAAATGACTTTTATAAAAGCCATTTGAATAAAATTTGGATGGCTTTTATAGCTTAAATGGATAGACTCTCGCAAATAATAGGTGGTTGCAAAAGCAATGACAGGAAATGTCAGGAAGAATTGTATTATCAATACTACCCTGCCCTGTTTGCTTTATGCAAGAAGTTTTTTGCGGATGAGCATGAAATACAAACCTCTCTGAACAATGGGATGATGAAGGTTTTTAAGAACATAAATCAGTACGATAAATCGAAAGGGGAATTCTTCAATTGGGTTTACACCATCGTCAGAAACACCTGCCTCACCATTCTCAGAAGCCGAAAGCCCGACACCACCGTGGAACTGAAAGATAACATGATGGACCTGCTCCATTACGACCCTTTTAAAACAAGTGATTGGGAGGAAATTTATATACACCTCGACAAACTACCACCTTCAACCAGAGCAGTTTGTAGTTTATTCTATCTGGAAAATTTTTCTATTAAGGAAATCTGTACAGAAATGAATCTGAAAGAAGGAACAGTGAAATGGCATTTGAACGAAAGCAGAAACAGATTAAAAGAGGTTTTTACAAAAAGTAAAGAATCCTGACAAGTGGAAGATAAAGAGAAACATATCAATCAGAAACCAGACGACAAATATCCGGCGCCAGACGTTCCGGTAAAAGACGCATGGGCTCAAATGAAGGATATGCTTGATACGGAACTTCCTGACGGCAGCCCCACACCAGAGAAAACCAACTTTTTAACAAAATCCTGGAAATTCCTTTCTGTATTGGTGATACTGCTTTGTTTGCTATTGTCTGTGTTTTATAAAACGTCAAAAAATAGCTTACCAGAAATTACATCACAGTCTGCAACAGTGCATGCAGATGAACTCAAATCACCTCAAAAAACGAGTAGCGACCAAGGTCATGCACATGTAACACCTGATTCCAATTCGGCAATAATAGCGAAGGATGAAAGAGAAGCCTCAAAACTTAGCCAACAATCTGACGTAAAGGAAAGCTCTCCCAATACAATTTTGGATAAATCGCAACCAACAGATATTACCAGGAGTAGCAATTTCTTAAGAGAAAATAACAGAGCGAAATCCGGAAGTGCGACTGCGGAGGAAGTAAAACTGAATAAAAACAACCGAACGGCTATTTTATCTAAACGCAACAAAGGCTATTTAAACAAACAATATTTTAAACAAAGTACTGATTACGATCAAGTTACCAATACAACCCGATTTAAAAGCACCAGAGATTTTCAATTGCAACCAGATCGTACGGCTGTAAGTGATCGTAAAAATTTTAAGTCTGACAACCTGTACAATGTCAATTTTATAACCGGCAGAAATCTCAATTTCTCAACAAATGTTTTAAAAAATACCTTTGCAGGTATTGAGATTGCGATACCTGCACTTGCTCCAACCGGGAGTCAGTCTTCTGCAACGAGAAATAGCAGTCAGATCCTGAAAAATATCCACTTTGGGCTTCAATGGAATGCCGTGATTCCCATGAATGGTTTCGAAAACTATTTCAAAAATACTGATGGTGAAAATCGTTATTACACGCCATTAATACCAGGATTGTGGATCAGTAAAGAATTTAAAGATGGCAATGAGCTCTTGTTGAAACTTTCAGCCTACCAGCAATATTTCGCTAACAATAAAGAAGTGAATTCCTCTTTGGTGTACCTCGCCGACTCTACATACATTTCCAGATCAACTGCTCTGATCAAAATTATCGGGATGAGTGCTGCAATTCAGTACAATTTTAAAATATCGGATCACTGGTCTTTGGGTGTAGGTGTTCAATCGTCCCTGCAACAAAAAGCCCTGCTCAGCACCCGGAGCGAACATTACGCGATCGACAGCCTCTCAATTCCCAAGTTGTTATCAATAACAGATTCTCTCTCCGGAATAAAACACTCGTCGGATCAGTGGCAGTATATGAGTAACTATCACATTGCCGGCAATGCAGAAATTATCTATAATTGGCATCGTTTTCAACTTGGTATGGGCGTTGTTATACCCTTCAAAAGTATGACCAACACCAGTTATGCAAGGCTTCGTCCTTTGAGCGGACAGGTGAGTTTCAGGTGGAGGATAAGATAAATACTAAAACAGCAAAAAGCCCGTCGGAAATCCGACGGGCTTTTTGTAACTAAATAATTCTTCTGACTACGCTTCTGCAACTTCCGCAGCGATAGGCTCAATATGAACAAATGACTTATCGTCACGAGTCTTACGGAACACAACGTGTCCGGCAGTCAAAGCAAACAAAGTATGGTCACGACCGATACCTACATTTTTGCCCGGGTTGTGTTTTGTTCCACGCTGACGAACAAGAATGTTACCAGCTTTAGCCAATTCACCACCGAATAATTTTACTCCAAGACGCTTGCTTTCCGATTCACGTCCGTTTCGCGAGCTACCTACACCTTTCTTATGTGCCATGATATCTTAACTTAATTGATAATCTAATGATTTAACAGGATGATCTGGCTACATACCAAGACCACTAACTTTAAAATTATGCTACTATTTCGTCAATGCTGATCTTAGTCAAATACTGACGGTGACCGTTCTTAACTTTGTAACCTTTACGTCTTTTCTTTTTGAAGACGATTACCTTTTCACCTTTAAGGTGTTCAAGTACAGTTACTTTTACAGAAGCGCCTGCTACTGTAGGAAGACCTACCTGTACTGTGCCTTCGTTATCAACGAGAAGGACTTTGTCAAATACAAGTGCAGCGTTCACGTCACCTTCAAGCCTATGCGTGAAGATTTCGAGACCCTTTTCAACTTTAAATTGCTGACCTGCGATTTCTACGATTGCGTACATGTTAATTAATTATTGGTATACTGCTTTCAAAATTTGAGGTGCAAAGATAGATAGATATCCACAGAATCACAACGGTTTATCCTGAATATTTTAATAGACTCTGCATATAATATTTCATGTCTCATTTTTGATCCGTGAGCGAGATATAGTAACGTCCGAAAAACTGGTTGGCCATGAGGTCGATTTTTTCAAGGAGGAAATTTAGGTAAAGTGATGTAACCTGCTACCTTTATATGACGACAACAAAAACAGATTAACGGATCTATTCCGCCCATTAACAAACCTTAACTATAGAAATGGTTACCTTTATATCAATTAACGTCTTGACGATAAATGAACGATACTAATAAAAAAATGAAAATATATCTGTGGCTTTCGATCGTGCTTCTTACAGGAGTTGCAGCGGTGGCGGCAACAATCAAGATTGGTGCAGACGAAGAAACGCTTGAAACAGCACAAAAGCCCAACGGCTATCAAATAGGCGATGCAGTAGCCAATTTCAGTTTGAAGAATGTGAACGGCAGCACGCTTTCTTTAACCGATTATGGTAGTAGCAAAGGCGTTATTGTGATATTTACAAGTAATCATTGCCCTTTCGCAAAAGCGTATGAAGACCGGATCATTGCTTTAAACAATAAATATGCGTCACAGGGTTTTCCTGTTATTGCCATTAACCCAAGCGACCCGACTACACAACTCGACGACACATTTGAAAAAATGAAGGAGCGTGCTGGTTCAAAAGGTTACTCACACCCTTACCTCGCCGACGACACGCAGCAAACTGCGAAAGCATTCGGAGCACTACGAATGCCGCAAGCTTACGTTCTTCAAAAAACGGGCTCTTCGTTTACTGTTAAATATATCGGAATGATCGACGATAATCCTCAGGATCCGTCTGGTGCAAGTAAATTTTACGTGGACGAAGCAGTAAATAATATTTTAGGAGGCAAGCCCGTGGTTACTACCATCACCAAGCCTATTGGCTGCGCCATTAAGTGGAAAAACCAGTAAGCAGCAACAACCCAGCCAACGTCTATGTTAAGATTTGTATCGTTTCTCTGCATTATTACTGGCATATTTTCATATGCCCATGCACAAACGTCAAGTAAAAAATTCTCGGCAGAAGGTGAATTCACCAGCAATTGTGAAGGACCGGCAGTGGATGACGATGGAAACGTTTATGCAGTCAACTTTGCAAGAGACGGCACCATTGCAATTATAAACAAAAAGGGGAAGACCGGATTTTTCGTAACACTCCCGAAAGGAAGTACCGGAAACGGCATCCGTTTTGCAGATAGAACCACATTTTTTGTAGCGGATTTCACAGGACACAATATTCTTAAAGTGAATCTGATTACCAAAGACATTTCCGTGTTTGCCAATGAACCAAAAATGAATCAACCCAATGATCTGGCTATCACAGCCAAGGGACTCATTTTCTGTTCCGACCCCAACTGGAAAGAAGGTACCGGGCAAATATGGCTGGTTTCACCTGATGGAAAAGCCAGTCTCGCTGCTGAAAACATGGGCACTACAAATGGAATTGACATAAGCCCCGACGAAAAAACTCTGTATGTCAACGAAAGTGTACAACGCAACGTTTGGGCCTTTGATCTTTCCCCGGACGGAAAATTATCTAACAAAAGACTCTTACACCAGTTTGCCGATGGAGGACTGGATGGTATGCGCTCGGACATACAGGGAAATCTTTACATTGCCCGTCATGGAAAAGGAGAAGTTGCTGTATTATCTCCCGAAGGCAAGGTTATCCAAACCATACAGACCATTGGCAAAAAAGTCAGCAACATCTGTTTTGGTGGAAAAAATGGCAAAACATGCTATATCACCATGCAGGATCGCGGTTGCCTTGAAATCTTTAAAGCCGAAACGGCGGGTCGGGAATGGGCCATGATGAAAGCCTTTCCACAGTTAAAGTAACATACGGTCTCTCACACCTTCTCAATTCTATCCCTTTCTAATTTGCATCAACCTATTTGTTAGATAAAATATTTCCATTTACTTTGCACTTCAAAGTACTTTAAATAAATTATTATGATCGTTACGAAGGCACTTGACTATCTGAGAAACAACGAGCGTATCGCATTACTTGCCGTTGTATCCGCCGCATCGGTTGCACTTTTATTTATCCGGTTTCTTGGCACCGAAAACCTCGGTTTTATATTCATGATATGGAATTTATTCCTGGCCTGGGTTCCATTGTTATTTATAAAGTGGGTGTGGGAACAAGAAAAGGTACACCCCTCCCCGCTTTTCATGCTGGGAATTTATCTCACTGTGTGGCTTTTATTCTTCCCGAATGCCCCGTACCTCATTACCGACATCAAGCATCTCAGAGGAGTTTCCGAGCAAATGATCTGGTTCGACAGCCTCATGTTGTTTCTTTTTGCATTCTCAGGATTCACCACTGGTTTATATTCCATCCGCATTGTATTTCGCATTCTGAATCACCGCTGGAACGCTAAAACTGCGTGGATGGTAATTACTGTATCTATGATACTCAGCGGTTTCGGCGTTTACCTGGGTCGTTATGGACGATGGAACAGCTGGGATATTATCACACAGCCCGGCGCTCTGATGCGGGGCATCATCAGTAGTTTGCAGGATCCGCTGGCTATAAAACATACTTTTGCGTTTTCGTTCGTGCTGATGTTGTTGTACTTTGCGTTCCATTTTTTTGCAGAATCCAAAGAACATGAACCGTCCCGTAAATATTCGTAAGGCCATACGCAGCTTCCGGTTCGCAGGAATGGGAGTTTACAGTCTGTTCCGATACGAGAACAACGCAAGGATACACCTGATAGCCTGTTTGCTCGTAATTGTTGCCGGAATATTCTTTCGCATCTCTGTTACCGAATGGTGCATCATTGTAATCCAGATCGGATTGGTATGGTCGGCAGAAGCAGTAAATACAGCTATTGAAAAACTTGCGGATGTGGTATCACCAGGTTATCATCCAGCCATTAAAGATGTGAAAGATATTGCAGCTGCCGGCGTTCTCATTCTTGCAGGCTCAGCTGTGATCGTTGGCAGCATTATATTTATACCGAAACTCTTAACAATGTGCGGAATAAGCATTTAATCCGTAACACTTATTTCTATAACCCGTTCAGCATCTGCTCAGTATGTCATCAAATCAGGAATCCTTAAACACATTGAACGAGATCCGCGACCTGATGGAACGTTCATCCAAGTTTTTATCTCTCAGCGGTCTAAGTGGTGTTTTTGCAGGTATTTTTGCACTTATTGGTTCAATAGCGGCTTTCGTTCGTTTCAAAACCGATTTCTATACCCCAACAATATCTTCTTCCGGGAGTTTCTCCAATGAGGACGTAATTTCATTTTTGCTGATCGACGGACTGCTTGTACTCACTTTTTCACTTGCGTCAGGAATTCTCTTTACCGTAAGAAAGGCACGAAAGCGTAGACTTCAAATATGGAACAGCAGTTCCAGGCGGTTACTGGTGAGTATGTTTATACCGCTGGCTGCCGGAGGTATATTTTGTCTTGCGATGCTGCATTACGGGTATATCTGGTTGGTTTTCCCGGTAACGCTTCTTTTTTACGGATTAGCTCTGGTAAATGCAAGCCGGTTTACTTATCCTGAGGTTTTCTATCTGGGCATTTCCGAAATCGTCCTGGGCTGTATCGCACTTTTCCTTACCGGCTATTCACTTGTTTTCTGGGCAATAGGTTTTGGATTGCTGCATATTATTTATGGCGCAACGATGTACAATAAATATGATCGGGAAGTAATTACTAAAACAATACAATGAAAGGACTTTCAATACTGATTGCTTTATTAGTACTCTCGCTTGCAGGACACGGCCAGACGGTATCGGACACATTGGGTACATCTCTCAAAAAATGGTACGATAAGGAAACCATTTATCTTCAGGGAGGAAATGGTTTTGTCAAAAATAACATGCTTTACAGAGGACAAAAAGCATTAAAAAATGAATTTGCAATTTCGGAAGGTGGTTTACAATTATACCTTAAGTCCAAAAGAACACGTAATATTGCACTGGTGATATCTCTTGCAGGATCTGCCGGCACTATTGCTTCCCTTATTTCGGGGAACAGGGATAATTTGAAAAAATTCTTTTGGGTTTCACTTGGCACAGGCTTGGTTTCATCAGTAGTAACAATGCAGGCTAATAATCAACGCGACCAGGCTGTATGGCTTCGTAACCGCGATGCCATGTTTTTAATAGATGCAGACAGGTAACAGGATTCAGGGACTTAAACCCTGGTTATGAATGGATTGGTTAGAAAATTTTAATAAAGTACTGGAAAGTAAAATAAGGCTCGGACTGATGTCAGTTTTGGTTGTGAATGAATCATTGAGCTTCAACGAACTCAAGGAATTATTGCAACTCACGGACGGAAACCTGGCCTCGCACCTCCGCGCATTGGAGGAGGCGGGTTATGTGGAAGTACAAAAACAATTCTCAGGAAGAAAACCACTTACGACTTATAAATCCACAAACACCGGTCAAAAGGCATTCGCAAGCCACCTTCAGGTTTTGGAAAATATGATCAGGCAGAATTTGTAGAAATGAGAAGTTAGGGGAGTTAAAGAAGTTATGAAGTTAGTCCCAATCTGTACGCTTTTTAGCGGGCCATGCTAGCCGGACTGAATGGTGGGAAAGAGAAGTTATTAGGAGTTAAGGAAGTTACTGGAATCTATTGGGGTTAAGAAAATAAGAAGACGGATACTGGCGTCCCAATTGGACTTACCGGTATCCGTCTTCCTTTTCTGGACTCTGATCGAAACGATCTTTAAAATCGGCCGACCTGTAATCTTTTAGCTAAAAGCCAAACGCTAGAATTTCACAGGAACAGAAAACCCTTCTTTATCCCACTGAAAATCAACAGATTTATCACTCACTTTGAATGTCAGTTTTTCTTCAGAAGTTGAATACTTTTTAGCAGGAACAGTTACTTTAAGTACATCGCTGCCTTTGTTTTTATCATATTCAAAAGCACCCGATTGACCCAAAACACTGTTCAAAACGACAGTCCACTGTTTTTCACCAGGAATGGTGAAGAGACTGTATGTACCTGCTTTCACGCTTTTTCCTCCGAAAGTAGCATCTTTCTTAAAAGTGATTTCAGTCGACTTGTTAGCACCTGTTCTCCATATTTTGTCATACTTTTCAAGGCTTTGACTATCTTCTTTACCGAAAATCAATCTTCCTTTTTTAGATGGCTGCCCATAAGCAACACTTACATTTGTTCCCTCTGCAGTAATTCTTGGACTTTGTGCAAATGTTCCTGCAACAGCGATAACGGCGAACAACAGCGATAATAATGTGGTCTTCATAAAGATGGATAGAATTTAGTTAATTATTTTAGGAGTAAACGAAATACACAATTCAAAAGTTGTTAACATTCTCTGTTAACTTTAAAATATGCATTTAATAAAATCCACGTATTTTTGAAGAATGAGTAATGACAGTCCACCCGTACGTAACCAATTCTTCGATACACGCATCGAATTCCTCAAAGGTGTAGGTGCGCAAAAAGCAGCACTGCTAAATCAGGAACTCGGAATTTTTACATTTGGTGACCTCATCCAGCACTATCCTTACAGGCACGAAGACCGGACGATTTTTCATCGGATCAGTGATATTACGGAACAAATGCCCGCTGCACAGATCAGAGGCAGATTACGGGAATGGAGCATAACCGGCGAAGGACATAAAAAAAGATTAATCGCTTATTTCACCGACGGCACGGGAATATTGGAACTCGTATGGTTTCAGAGCATCGCGTGGTTTGAAAAAAATCTTCGTCCCAATACAGAATATATTGTTTACGGAAAACCAGTTGCCTTTGGCTCGCGGTGGAGCATTACTCACCCGGAAATAGATCTGATCACAGCTGAAAACGCTCAGGGTGGGTATTTTCAACCTGTATATTCGCTTACAGAAAAACTCCGCAGGAAATTTGTTGACAGCAAAGCCATTAGTAAAATGGTTAAAAATCTGCTGGAAATTTCCAGAGCACACATTCATGAGACCTTGCCTGCCAACCTTGTTCAGAAATACCGGATGGTATCCAAAGCCGATGCTGTATGGAATTTTCATTTGCCGCAAAGCCAGGCCTGGTTGCATCAGGCTCAGCGCCGGTTAAAATTCGAGGAGCTTTTTTATAACCAATTCCGATTGTTAAAAAATAAGCTTTTACATAAAACAGAGTTCCCTGGTCTGGTTTTCAATAATACTGCACTTGTTAAGGAGTTTTATGCCAATCATTTACCATTCAACCTCACCGGTTCGCAGGTAAAAGTGTTACAGGAAATTCATGACGATCTTAAAAAAGGCAAACAGATGAACCGCCTGCTCCATGGAGATGTGGGATCGGGGAAAACCATTGTAGCTTTCATCACAATGCTGTTTGCTTTGGACAATAATGCGCAGGCGTGTCTCATGGCTCCGACGGAAATCCTTGCCGATCAGCATTATCAGGGGCTTAAAAAGTTTGCCGATTCGTTGGGAATAAACATTGGCAAACTAACCGGCTCCACAAAAAAGAAAGAACGTGACATCATTCACAAAGAACTGCTCGACGGTTCCATGCAGATCATTGTAGGTACACACGCACTCATTGAGGATATTGTTCAATTTCAAAATCTGGGATTGTGTATCATTGACGAACAGCACAGGTTTGGCGTTGCACAGCGCTCAAAATTATGGGCAAAAAATGCGAGGATCAACCCGCACATTCTGGTGATGACAGCCACACCTATTCCCAGAACGTTGGCAATGACACTCTATGGTGATCTTGACATTTCGGCAATCACCGAACTCCCGGCCGGAAGAAAACCGATTAAAACGGTTCACCGCTATGATGCACACCGACTTTCGGTGTTTGGCTTTTTGAAAGAAGAAATTGCGAAAGGAAGGCAGATATACATGGTGTATCCGCTTATTGAAGAATCCGAAAAAATGGATCTCAAAGACCTTATGGATGGATTTGAAAGTGTGTCCCGCGCTTTCCCGGACGTACCACTCAGCATACTGCACGGCAAGATGAAATCCAAAGACAAGGATTTTGAGATGCAGCGGTTCGTTCGTGCGGAAACCAAAATTATGGTAGCTACTACTGTGATCGAGGTTGGGGTAAATGTGCCTAATGCTTCTGTAATGGTGATCGAAAATGCAGAACGATTCGGATTGTCGCAGCTGCACCAGCTTCGGGGACGGGTTGGTCGTGGAGCAGAACAATCGTATTGCATCCTGATGACGGACTATAAGATCAGTAAGGACACCCGTCTTCGTATCGAAACGATGTGCCGTACCAATGATGGATTTGAAATTGCAGAAGTGGATCTGCAACTGCGCGGACCGGGTGACATCACCGGAACCCAGCAAAGCGGACTAATGGATTTACTTATCGCAAACCTTGCACAGGATGGAGAGATTTTGAAGGTTGCCCGGCAGTCGGTGGAGGCAATATTAAATTCGGATCCGGATCTGGATCAAACCGAAAATCTTCCTATAAAAGTGCACTTAAGCAAGATCAAAAAAGAGCAGACAAATTGGAGCCGTATTGGCTAAACTTTTAACAAAATCGGCCCAATCAATGCCCCCGTAGGGTTTCGATTGAGCCGACCCTCAAATACCTCCCCCTACTCAACACTAATCTCTCGTATATCTCCTGAGAATTCAAAAGTCTGCGGGCGTGTTACATGCAGTGCGGCACCCAGCGAAGTTGCATATGGCAGATCTGTGGCGTACACAGAGTGATTTGGGAAATTACGGGCGATGAGTTTTGCAAAAATTTCATTTTTAGCAAAACCTCCATCTATGTAAATGGACTTCACATCATTGATACCAACCAATTGAAGTGATACAGCCAGCATGTCAGTGAGTCCTTTCAAAAGATGGTGATAGGCTGATTCTGCGGTAGCAAAAGCACTCACCTGCCACTCTTTTGTATTGGCTTCCGGAAAGGGGCCGTTACCTGTCATGCAAGCCGAATAAAACGGTGGAGCATCTGCTTTCAAAAGCTCGGAATTGAATTTCACTTTTTTGTAAAAATCAGATTCAACTCTGAAATATTCTGCAATTCTTGCAGTCTGGAAATCATGCTCACGTCCAAGGAACAAACGCGATGCTGTCACTCCGCTACCTTCCGGTGTCAGGTAGTTCATGCAATCACGTTCGAGCTGGTAATAAGTCAGTGGCTTGGCCGAGAATGAATTAAAATTGATACACCAGGTTCCTGTTGACAAAAGCACAAAAGGTTTTTTAACCGCCATACGGTAAGGAACCAGTGCCGAAGAACTATCGTGCAAACCGAATCCTGACTGGATTCCTTTTTCACCATGACGATAAATAAAGGACGAAGATGCCAGTACCGGTGCGAATTTCTTGTGAATACCTTCTGCTTTTACCCATTCGTGATAATCCCACATTTCGAAACTCCAAAGCGCGGTGTGGCATCCCAGAGAGGTGTAATCACTTACTTTACGGTTGGTAAGCAGATACAGAATGTATTGCGGAAGGTGTAATGTTGTAACTATCTGCTTGTAAACCTCAGGCTTGGTGTATTTGAGCCAGTACATTTGCATACCAGAATTCAGCATTCCCATGGATGGCGAGCCTGTCTGTAAGGACAAGCGGGTCGGATCACCGTAGGTACTGTAAAACTGTTTGAGCAAATCATCCGGAAAAGGCTTCAAATAAGAATAAAGCGGCGTAAGTGGTTTGTTGGCAGCATCCAGATGCACCAGGCTCGCGCCATATGCAGCCACGTTTACAGCCTTGATGTCGTACTTGGGATCGTTTAGCAGATCTTTCCACCGATCCTGCACCCACCTGGTCAATAGCTCGATGTCCTCCGTCGGGAATCCATCTTCATCCGTTGTTTCCGGAAGAGACTCTGAGAATTCCTCTATAATCTGATGATTCTCATCAAAAAGTACATATTTCTTATTGGTCCTGCCAATGTCAAAAACCGCCGTTACTTTCATTATTTGAATGCTATATCACTTATTAATTCCCAAATGTATTTTTTGGTCAATATAGTGACTTTACTTTGAAACCTATACCCTTAATCCCACTTTTTCAAATCTACCGGCGCCGGAACGCAATTGTTTCTTTTCTCTACACCGTTTTTTCAAGAACGGGCTTGAAAATTTTTGTCCACCGGCGATATCCTTCTTCGTTCATATGCAAACTATCTTTCAGAAATATGCTTGGATCCGGGCGACCATCTTTCAGCATCACAGGCCAGACATCGATGTAATCGTGTTTTTTGTCGCTTTTGATAAATTCCTGAATCAATTTATTGGCTTTGATAACATCCTCACGTTTTGCCCATCTGGAAGGCGAAGGTTTTAATGAAACGCCATAAAGCCTTACGTCAGGTAATTTTTCACGCACAAGTTTCGTCAGTGCAACATAAGCATCACGCACCTGCTCCGGCGATTTTTTCTTTTCTCCGAACATATCGTTCTCGCAATAAATCACGATGGTTTTAGGCTTGTATTTGGTGATCGCCCGATCGGCGTAAAAGATCACTTCCGGAAATGTGGAGCCGCCAAAACCACGGTTTATAATAGGCAACGGAGCCAGATCATTCGCTGCCTGTTTCCAGTTCGTAAATGACGAACTTCCTGTAAAAACAATACCTCCCTCAGCAGGCATTTTCTCCGCATCCATTTTTTCAAAAGCAATAATAGAATTTTCGGAGCGATCTACCTTATAATCCGGCTCCCAGGGAGCATCCAGTGAAGCAAAGTTGGGTTTATGACAAGCACCTAACCCGGCAAAAAGTATTACAAAAAGGTATTTTTTCATTTCAAAAAAAGACTGTGAATACACCAAGAAGGCGCATTCACAGTCTTTATAACTTACTTTTCTAATATATTTCTATTGCGTGACATCTACCGGTTGTAAAAGTAGCGCACACCTAAGCCTACGCTGGGAAGATTGATACCGGGATTAAATTGATATTTCAGTTCATTTCGCTTAAAACCTGCGTCAATATTACTAAGCGCTTTATATTTAGCAAAAACGTATTCTACGGAAATTGGGTTGGCAAAAGCTAAACTTGCAGTAGCCCACCATTTATCCGAAAATTTGTAATACACGCCGGCAGCCAGGCCTAAAGAAAGATTAATCTGATTTCTTTTAACATCATAAAAAAAGGTTCCTCCCTGATTGTCAAGTTCTTTGGATGCACTAAAACCCAGATTTACACCCGGTCCAGCAAAAATTCCTACATTATTGTTAAAATGCTTGTAGAATTGCCAAAAGCGCCCTACTCCAACACCAACTCGGTTAATTCCTTTACGCTCAATAGGTATTCCTGTGTCGTCAAGTTGATAGAAATTTTTAGCTCCTGAAAGTGAAGTGCTCAGGTTCCACCCCGTAGCCCTGGTTTCCGATTGGAATTTGCCAAGCGAAATATCAAAGTTGTAACCGTAGTTATTCACTGATCTGTCATTATTAAGATCCGAATTATTAAAATTAACTGCTGCTTCACCACCAATATATTGCTTACCGGTAAACTGTGCTTTTAAAATTCCACTCACGCCGAAAATCGAAATGCAGGTTAGAATAAATATCTTTTTCATATGATCTAATATTATTGCTTTTTGAAATACCATGAAGCTCTCACCGACAAATAGCTGTTGAAATTGCTCGTAACACCTGAGCTAAAACTAAAATCTTGTCTATCGGCTAGATCTTTGTATCCAGCATTAAGCGAAAGCAAGTTAATGTCCGATTCCAGAGAGAAACGAGACGTAATCCAGTAAGCAATCCCTGGCTTGATATTCAAACCAACCGAAAAGCCATTTTCGGAATCATTAACAGTACCTATCTTGGTTTTGTTATTCAACCAGGCCACCTGTGCAGAGGAAGTCAGAAACATAGCCCATTTTGCTCCAAGTGGCATATAATGCCTTATATAAGGAGCCAAATAATAAGAATTATCGCTTCTGGTAAACTTGTCCGTACCACTCGGATTCTCAACTGAACCTTTGGTAATAGAGTTGCTTGTCCCAATTCCAATCCCTATAAGGCGATTGTCCTTGATAAACGTACCGAATTGCAGAGATGGATTTATATTAATAGTATGAATCTTGCTCCCAAGCGTACCCGGAGATTTCTGCCTGGTTCCATCGAAGCTAATTGTGCCACCAAAGTACTTTGTACCTTTTTCGAGCTGAGCTTTCACAGGAAAATGTAAAAGTGTACAGCCAAGTGCACTCAAAAGAAGATTTTTTAGCATATGTAAAATTATTTTGATAGTTGAGGCAAGATAACATCATTTTTGTAACCAGATAAAACATTTGCTTTTTTTAACATAAAATATAAAAAAAGAGACATCCCAAGCGAATGTCTCTAAGTATTACCGATACCAAAATTTAACCTAACTATCTTTTAAGCTGTCAGCTATGAGCTTATGGCTATTAGCAACTGCTTTTACTTCATTTCTATTTCAACAACAAGACTCTGACTTACAGCTAGTTACTAACAACCAACAGCCACTCAAAATACGCCGTCCCAATTTCCCTGCTGATAATATTGAAGCAGGCGCTGTTGCATCAGATATTCGTAGCGCGCCTGGATTGCATTTGCCTCGGCTTTGGCAAGATTTGCTTTCGCAAGGGAATATTCAAATACATTGGCGGTGCCTGCATTCAGCTTGCTTTCGACAACGGAGAAATTTGCAGCCAGTGATTCTGTCTGCCCCTGAGCGGCAGAAAACTTGTCCGTTGTAGTGTTCATATCCAGCACAGCCTGTTCTATTGCCTGACGCAGGATTTGTCCCGTGGTTTCTTCCAGATTTTGAGCAAGACGTTCCTGCACTTTGGCAAATTCGACACGCGGACGGGTTACCCATCGCCCCATGATCGGGATGTTGAGCCGGACATACATGGAACCGTTCCGGGTCGCGTTCATCTGTCCAAAATAATCGAGTTTTTTATTGGTAGAAGCGAAAAATGCACCAAAATCGCCTCCAAGTGTTAATGATGGAAAATTGTCAGCTTTGATCGCTTTTACCTGGTAGCCAAAACTTTTACGATACAGATCAGCACTTTTTGCTTCCGGAAAAGTTGTTTTTGCAAACTCATAAAGCCCTGCTGCCGTAACCTGTCCGCGAACATTCTCAACAGGTGTAAGTGGTTCGAGATCCAGGGTATCGTTGGCTGGTATATTGATCCGTTGAAACAGTGCCAAACGTGCCGTGCGATAATTATTTAAAGCCGTTACCTGTGCATATTTATCATTGGCAAGCTGCGCCTTTATCTCAAACAAAATATTGTTTCCAACCACGCCGGCGCTAACCTGCTTTTCAACACGATCTACCTGAATCTGTGACGATTCAACCTGTTGCCCTGCGGCTTCATATATCGCTTTGGTTGCCAATACATTCACATAACCCTGCATCAGCAACACAACCTGTCTGTTAAAAACAGCGGTTCTGTTTTCGACCGCCGATTCTTTCAATAACGTGTTCTGTCTGATCTGATTCTGCAACTTTCCGCCTTGAAAAACCGGCATCTGAAATCCTGCACCAACCGAACTGTAATTGTAAACCTGATCAATATACTCGTTGGTATACTGGTCAATACTTCGTCCAATGTTAATACTGTTGTTGAATCCGATTGAAATCTGAGGCAGTATCTGCGACCTGGTTTGTCTGAGCTGCGCCTCGGCAGACTCGGCCTGCAGGTTGCCCTCTTTATAAACAAGGTTATTTTTGGTAAGCATTTCTACGCAATCGCGCATACTTAGTCTGCTTTGTGCCTGCAATAATGTTGGCACACAGCAGATTAAAAGGAATATTTTTTTCATGGCTAATAGATATTTATTCTCAGGCTTCTTATGCTAACCATCCGTCTTTCAAGCGCACCACACGATTGCCGTAAGTCGCGTTTGATTCTGAATGCGTAACCTGAACGATGGTCACTTTGTCTTCTTTATTCAGTTTCTGAAACAATTCCATAATTTCCACAGCCTGTTCGGAGTGCAGATTCCCTGTTGGTTCATCAGCAAAAATCACTTTGGGATTGTGTACAATGGCCCTGGCAACGCCCACCAGCTGCTGCTGTCCGCCGGATAACTGGTGTGGGAAAAGGTCTTTTTTGGCGACCATATTAAAACGATCCAGGAGCTCGGCTACGCGACTTTTACGTTCTGACGAACCCGTTCCTTTGTAAAGCAATGGCGTTTCTATGTTTTCATAAACCGTCAGTTCATCGATCAAATGATAAGCCTGAAATACGAATCCAATGTGGTGACGGTGTAACTCTGTACGTTTCTTTTCGGTCAGCTTTTGAACGGGTTCATCCAAAAAAAGATACTCTCCTTCCGAAGGCTCTTCAAGCAAACCGAGGATATGTAGAAGCGTCGATTTCCCGGAACCCGACGGCCCCATAATCGAAACAAATTCCCCTTCTTTGATATTCAGATCAATGTGGCGTAAAACGTATGTTTTCCCAAAACCAGCCGGGTAATACTTTGAAATCTTTTCGAGCTTGATCATAAAATTTTGGTATAAATGAGATTGAAAAGCACAAGAACGTAGTCAATGCATTAAAATCAAAAAACCTGCGCTTCGCTACTCTATGCCACCAATATTTTAAAAAGCCTTGCCAGGAATACAATCAACTAACAATCAAATAGTTACAGTTATTGTTAAAAATAAAACCGTTCGGAATCGTACAAATGTGTACGGTATCGAACGGCTATTTTAATTGAAAAGGTTAATTGAAAGGAAGTCGTATTTTTATCAATTATTTAAAATTTTCGGCGTACTTGTAAGCACTTCCGGTATTGAGTAACAGAATCTTATCATCAGCACTAATCCATTTATTTTCAATGGCTTTGATCATGGCCGGAAGTAAGGCCCCTCCTTCCGGAGCAACAAACAAGCCTTCATTTTTTGCCAGAGATTTCGTACCAACCATCAACTCTTCTTCCGACACAGAAATTGCGTAGCCTTCTGATTCCTTCAAGACCTGAAAAATCTGTTTTTCGGCAAAAGGAAATGGAACAGCCAGACCATTTGCCACAGAAGCTTTTGCCCGATATCCTGCCGAACTTTCGTGTTTTCCTTCAAACGACCAAACAATTGGCTGACAATTCGCGGTCTGAACTGCGATCATTTTTGGAAATTTTCCGGTAATCCAGCCCGCTTCCTTCATTTCATGAAATGCCTTCCAGATGCCGATCAAACCCGTTCCTCCTCCCGTTGGATAAAAAATAACGTCTGGCAATTCCCAATTCATTTGCTCGGCTATCTCAAAACCCATCGTTTTTTTGCCTTCTAATCTATATGGCTCCTTCATTGTGGAAACATCAAAATAATCACCTTTTGACCTCATTTCCGCTACCACTTTCCCGCAATCACTGATCAGTCCATCCACCAGAATCAATTCTGCACCAAAATATTGGCATTCCAGTTTGAAGATTTCCGGAGTATGCCTTGGCATCACCACCGTTACGTCGATATTCGCTTTTGCACAATAAGCGGCTAATGCGCCACCAGCGTTTCCCGCAGTTGGCACGATACAGCGATTTATCCCAAGTTCTTTCATTTTTGAAACAGCTACGGCTTGTCCGCGCGCTTTGAAGGAACCAGTCGGATTGAGTGATTCATCTTTTAAAAACAGGTTTGGAATTTCAAGTTGTTTCCCCAAATTTTCAAGTTTGATAACAGGAGTCATCCCTTCTCCCAAACTGACTACGTTTTCAGGATTTAGAACCGGAAGAAATTCAAAATATCGCCAAAGCGAAGATACGCGGTCTTTCAAAACAGTTATATCAATGTTTTTCAACGAACCATATTTTGCATAAAGTGGCGATTTCCAACCTTCTTCATCGCTCGCGGAAAAAGTCTGGATTTCAAGATGGCTAAATTTCTTCTTACTGACAGCACATTCAAGGTGTGTGATGTGCGAGGTTAGCAGATCAGTTTTTATCATAACGTCTGGTATTTGCATAAACAAAATTAGAGTCATGAAAATACCAATGCAAATGCTATTTGAGCATACGCTATAACTTTAAGTTATGACATTAGAAGCAAACCGAACAAAAGCCTGGCTAAATGGATCATTTTCGGAACCGTGCCTTTGTATAAAAAAGAACTGTCTGCTGATATGTAGTCCATCAACAAAAACCTGTTTCAGCGTTCCGGCAGCAAGCTCCTTTTGTACTGAACGAAGTGGCAAAAAACCAATACAATCATCAACAATTAGAAAGTTCTTTAACGCTTCAGTACCACTAAGCGAGATATTATTCTTTAAATCAGAAAGCTTGAAATCCCGCTCTTCCAGTGCTGATTTGACAGAAGCCAAAGTACCTGATCCGCGTTCCCGCAAAGCCACCGGAAAGTTCCTGAGCTCATGTAAACCGATTGATTCCCGGTGCCAAAGTTCGCTTTTAGGCGAACAAACAACGATCACTTCATCAGACAAAAAATATTTATAACTAATTGAGGTTGTTTTGGTTTCACCTTCAATTATTCCAAGATCAATTTCATTTTTACTGAGTGCGGCCAAAACATTTTCAGAATTCCGGTTCAACAAAGTGATATGAACATTTGGATATTTTCGACGAAAAGCGGAAAGAATTTCTGGAATAATATAAAGCGTTACAGTTGTGCTGGCGCCAAGTCGCAATGCTCCTTTTGCATTATATTCGTCCTGCTGCGTACTTAGCTCGTACTCCAGCCGGATCTGAATTTCTCTGGCTTGCTGCAAATGTGACAGAAGAATTTGTCCCTGTGTTGTAAGTTTGATTCCTCCGCCAATTCTTTCAAATAAACTGGTTTTATACAGTTCTTCCAGCGCTTTGATATGCTTGCTTATGGCAGGCTGACTTAGATTAAGCACCTGGCTCGCTTTCGTAAAACTGAGCAGATTTGCAACTTCAAAAAAAACCTGATGTCGAAATGATAACATTGGGTTAACGCTAGGATGTTATTGCCCAAAGTTATCCATTCCTGCATAAATAGCAGGCTAATTTTTATGCTGTAATCGCGGATCCTTGAACTCTAAATGCCTCAACGAACCATCCTCCGGATTATCCAGCCAGAAATCGTAAA
>NZ_JAJUXG010000006.1 GCF_021390535.1 Dyadobacter sp. CY312 | reverse complement strand
CAGCTGATATTTTTATTTGAGGATCATTTGCCAACATTTTCCGGAGCCGGGAAACGAAGACATCCACGCTGCGGCCAACAATAATGCCTTCGTCTTCCCAAACAGATTTAAGGATAAAATCTCGTTCGAGGATTTGATTTTTACCAGATACAAAAAGGTTTAACAATTTGGCTTCGCGGTAGGTTAGATTGTAGGTATTACTCGCCGAAAACAGTATAAGATTGGGCACATCCAATTCTGAATTTCCGAACGTGACCTTCTTAGAGTTATCGACAATAACGTCAACAGTTTCGACAGGATTATGTACCTTTTGACCTCTTTTCCAGACAATAAAACCAAGCCCGGCAAGAAGGCTGCCAATCGGCAAAACCCACCAATTATTCGCCGTTGAAGCTTTTTGCGGTTCAGACGAAAAGTTGACTTTGATGTTATAACAACCCGGCTCCTGCTTTCTTCCTGCACAAGGAACACCCTCTTTGGAATTCAAATCCTGAAAACTGTACCCCAACTGAATTTCGCCACTTTCACAATTCAAAATCGAAACGGTGTATGGACGAACAATGCCATGCTGCTCGAAAGATTCCTGCAATAACTGAGGCAATTTGTCATAATCAAAAAGGTGGTCGACTCTAACATTAAAAGTGTTGATATCCTGTTGCTGGATAGCAGGAATTTTGGAAAGAGAATCTCCGTTTTCTATGAGCAAATGATGCGCGGTTCTTCTCAAAGCAAGATTTACCTTCTCCGCAAACTGAACAGATTCGTTGTTGCCGGAAACGTTATGGGTAAAAAACATCAAAAGAAATATCAACCCATACAGCGTCCTGAGTGGTGTAGTTGGCCTATTATTTCTTTGCTTTTTCATGACTTGAATCCGTGTAATTATCAATATTCAAATTTACCAAATTCAACACCCATTTCCACTCTTCTTGTTCAATCCCAGCCACCAGTCAAAATTATACATGAATTGTTTTTGTTTCACTACAATGATTTTCCGTCCGGCATTTTCATTTTTCCCGGCAGGATCAACCACAATCTGATCCCCATCTATCGCCTTTTTCAGAATCTCTGCCATTTCAATTTCCATTACAGCATGATTGTGCGCATGGGATTGTGCATCTACAATCTTACCAGCTCTTTTAATGTAGGCATAGAAAGGTACACGTTTTAGAGATTTCGTTTCAGAGTTCCCCTCCGATAAACTTAGTTTCCCTCTCGTTACCCATGAAAATAAGCTCATGTCTACATTTTTCCCATTCAATAAAAGGGCATTGCTATCCGACTTGTTGTCTTTTGGCAACGCATTGGACACAGGCACGGATAACAACGTGGCAAGAAAAAATACGGTGTATAACAAATTGCTTTTCATGATTGAAAATTTTTTAGAAGTAAATAAAATGTTTACAAAACCTGAATTTCGTTGTGCGGCAAGGCGTATTGACTATCCATCGTAAGCAAAACAATTTGATCGCCAGCAGTGCATTTCTGCATCACTTTTTCAATGTTTACCTCCTTGTACGTTTCATCCGAAAACATCACCAGCGTCTTTGTATTCTTATCACGGATCGCAATCCGGAATGAGATTTTCTCTTTCGCCCTGTTCCCGGTTGGGCTCAGATCAGCCGTGCAAACGGTTAGTTTTCCAACAGCATTTGCCGCAAGTTTGCACTTCCCGTTGGGAGCATATTCGTCCACTACCATTTTGTTGTTCAAAAAGGCAGCCGAACAATCATTAAAAGATTTTTGCCCAAAGACAAGTCCTGACATCATCAATAAAACACCGGCTAACAGATAATTTACACCTTTCATGACCATTTTGATTTAAGTGGAAAAAGTTTGGATTTCAATACTGAATCAAATGTAAATCGTGAAGCCAAACGATTCGGTTAAAGCGCTGTAAAACATTGTAAACGAAATGTAAAAGATTGATTTTCGGCTTATAACCACTTAAAAAATAACGTTACTGCCAGTTGATATTAATTTTCCATTAAAGCAGAACATAAATTATCCTGAAACGTGTTACAACAATTGAACACCACACAACATCAGCTTGAAAGCAGTCACTCCGCAAGATCCGTACGCAGCGCTCCGCTATTCCGATTTCCGTTTTTACATTTCAAATACTTTTCTTTTCTCTGCAACAATCCTCATTCAGGAGGTTATTGTCGCTTATGAATTGTATAAAATGACGCATGATCCGCTGGCTCTCGGCCTGATCGGACTGGCAGAGGTGATCCCCTTTATCATCACTTCGCTATTCGGCGGCTACGTTGCGGATCAGAAAAACAAAATCTCCATCATGCACATCAGCATTGTTGTGATCATTTTGGGATCCATCATTTTGTACACTGTATTTCAGCCGGGGATTTACAATTCACTCACACAAGGCCAGCATCTGGCAGCGGTATATTCCGTATTCGGATTGATTGGTTTTGCCAAAGGTTTTTACTCGCCGGCATCCAGTTCGCTGAAACCTTATCTGGTACCTCGTGCCATATATGCGAATTCTTCGACATGGAGCAGTTCGTTCTGGCAGGCAGGTTCCATCACAGGTCCGGCATTTGCAGGTTTTTTATACGCTTATGCAGGATTTACAAATACGCTGTTGATTGTAGTTGCTAACTTTATTCTTTGCTGGTTTCTGCTGGGAATGATCAAAACAAGACCTGAAATTGTAAAAATAACAACGCCCATTATTGAGAGTTTGAAAGAAGGTTTCCGGTTTGTATTCAAAACCAGAATCGTTCTTTATGCTATTTCTCTTGATCTCTTCTCTGTACTTTTTGGTGGTGTAATTGCATTGCTGCCCATTTATGCAGAAGATATTTTAAAAGTGGGGCCCGAAGGGCTCGGACTTTTGCGCGCAGCTCCTTCCATTGGTTCGCTGCTCACCATGCTGGCGATGGCTTTCTTCCCGCCCACGCACAATGCATGGCGGAATATGCTCATAGCAGTTGCAGGTTTCGGCGCATTCACGATCCTGTTCGCCTTGTCGACCAACTTTTTACTTTCCTGTGCTGCACTTTTCGCAACAGGTGTCTGCGACAGTGTGAGTGTTATTGTGCGACAAACCATTTTACAAATTTACCCACCTGACGAAATGCGGGGACGCATTGCTGCTGTAAATGGCATATTCGTAAGTTCATCCAATGAATTGGGTGCCTTCGAATCCGGTGTTTTGGCAAAGGCTTTCGGTACCGTTCCGTCAGTAATAATGGGCGGAGTTCTGACCATTGGGGTTGTGAGCTGGATTTACTTGCGATCGAAGGATTTGTTCTCGGTAAGGCTGAGTTGATGTTAAACACAGAGTTTTAAGAGTTATCACGGAGTTACACGGAGATTGCTAATTCTTACCTTTTAGTATCAGCTAGGACAACCCTATCAAGTTACATTTGAGCAGAAAATTTCTTATTTTTGTTTCTATCAGCTAACTAGTGTTCAAATAACTCGTTATCTAATTTCACAATCTATCAAAACAAAAAAATGGTATCATCACATCAAAAGCAAAGTGGGCCATTGAGTGAGATTCAAATTAGTCTCTTGCGACTTTTTGATCAAAATCTGAGCGAAAGTGAAACACTCGAGGTGCGTAAGATGCTTATGGACCATTTTGACAAAGGACTCCAAAATGAGCTCAAAAAGGTGGTAGAAGAAAAAAAATATTCAGAAGAGGATTACCACAAGATGCTTTCTGATGACAATTTCATGACTAAATAATGCGAGTAGTTATAGACACAAATTGTCTACGGGCATCGATTCCTCCCAAAAGCCCCTTTTATCAACTATATCTTGATTTTAGAGCACAGAAATTTGATTGGTACGTAAGCAATGAGATTTTGCTAGAATACGACGAAATTCTCACTGCAACATACTCTGCTAAGACTTCCCAACTCGTTTTGCATCAGCTCGCAATAGCACCCAATGTGATTTTTACGGAACCTGCCTATAAATGGAATTTGATTACAGAAGATCCCGATGACAACAAATTTTCCGATTTGGCAATAAGCACAAACGCTGACTATTTGGTAACCAACGACTCTCATTTTAACGTTTTCAAATCTATCCCCTTTCCAAAACTAAATGTTGTGGATTTGGCATCGTTTCTGAAAATTTTAGAATCGTAAACAAGGTTAAACTTTTAAAACAGAATCTCACATACCTTATTCTCAAAGAAACTCAGCGCCGCCCTACTCCATACGCAAACTTTTCACCGGATCCATCAATGCAGCCTTCACCACTTTGTAACCAACCGTCATCAAGGTGATTAATAAAATTAAGATTCCTCCTGAACCCAAAATCCACCATTTCAGATCAATACGATAAGCAAAGCCATTTAACCAGCCGGTCATCGTGTACCAGGCAATAGGCGCTGCGATAACAAAGGCGACAGATACGAGAATCAGGAATTCTTTTCCGAACAGAAAAACAATACTTTCCACTCCGGCTCCCAACACCTTTCTCACTCCGATTTCTTTGGTTCTTTGCGTTACAATAAACGACACCATTCCGTACAATCCCAGACAACAGATCAATATTGCGACCATTGCAAACGAGCGGATTAAGGTGGTAAGTTGTTCTTCTTTTTCATAAAACTTAGCAATTTGTTCATCAACAAACTGATAAGAAAACACCTCGTCGGGATAAGTTTTTTGCCAAACTGAATTTATGTTCTGAATTGATTTCTCAAAATTCTTTGTATCCAGCCTTATTGCCAGCTCTTTGTATTGCTCTGGTTTGGCAAAAATCGCGCAAGGTTCTACTCCTACTTGTAATGATTTGAGGTGAAAGCTTTTTACCACACCTACAATTCTACCTTTACGATCATTCATACCGGTATTCAGCATTTTACCCAAAATCTCATTGGGATCAGTAATTCCCAGCTTGAACATCAGTTCCTGGTTTATTACAAACTCTGTTATTGAGTCTGAGGCAATGAAACTTCTTCCTGCCAACAATTTCATTTTATAAGTTTCAAGATAATTTTCATCGCCGTAGCGTTCGCGTATAACAAACTTCTCCCACTCTGTACGGCTATCGAACTTTACAGAACCACCATGTCCCATAGTCGAAGAAGGAGCATCGTATTGGTAGGTTACAGTTTTGATATCAGGGAATTGCAATAAATTATTCCGTAAAGCCGCCCTATTTTGCTGAATAGAATCGGAATTGGGTAATGCCACTGTGATGACGGCATTTTTATCAAAACCCAAATCTGCATTTTTGAAGTATTTCAACTGAAGAATAAGTACCAGTGTGCCAGTAACAAGGACCTGTGCAATAATCAGTTGAACGGTGATCAAAGAACGCCGTAATCCAATACCACCCACCTGCTGCGTTCCCAATTTACTTTTAAGTGCCGCAATGGGGTTAAATCCTGAAATGATAACAGACGGATAAAATCCCGCAATCGTAATAACAGTGAGTATCGTCACCAACCAGAATGATAGCAATTGAAACTGAAACAACATGGTAAAATGAAAAGCCTGCGTATGCGTCCAGTTGTTTAGAAAAGGCAATAATAAGGCAACCAGAAGCAACGCCAGGAATGCGGAAGTAACAGTCAACAATGCGGTTTCGCTCATAAATTGCCAGAAAAGTTGTCGTTGCGTACTGCCCAACACTTTCCTGATTCCAATTTCCTTTGCCCGTTTCAAAGCTTGGGCAGTTGCCAGATTTACAAAATTGATACAGGCGATTACAAGCAAAAAGATACCCACAGAAGCCAATATCCATAAGATTGAACGGCGTATTTCACCTCCATATCTTTCGTCAAAATGGACTTCGGACAACGGTTGTAATTTATGCTCATAATTCTTAGTTGCGCTGCCATAGTATTTTGAACCATTTGATTTTATAAGGTTTTCGACGGATTCAGAGCTTGCTTCTGCTCTCAGTTTAGCATAAATCTTATTTTGTGAGTTTAACCATCCAAAGTTGTCAAATTCGTAAGTCGGATAAACTTTCTTTAATGTCGGCAAAGAAATATAAATTTCAAATTTCAAATCAGTAGGATTTAATTGATTTTTCATCACACCCACGATCATAAGATCCGTAGTGTTATCAAGACGTAATGTTTTTCCAACTACATAAGGGGTTCCGAAATATTTTTTGGCTACTCTTTCACTAATTACCGTGGCATAGGGTTCCCTGAGTAAATTAGCCTTTCCTCCTTCCAACATCTGAAACGAAAAAATGTCGATAAATTCCTGATCAGCAAAAGCTACTTTGTCCTTCTCAATAAATCTTCTAAATCCATTTCCTACATAGGATGTAAGCGTTGCTCTCGGAATCTTTTTTATAAACCCTACCTTTTCAATCTGAGAATAATCAATGGACAAAGCAGTTGCCAATGGGATGGATGAATCCGAACTATACTCCGTTCCTTCATCCAGAAGCAGATCCAAAACAATGCGGTAAGTCCGGTCAAAATTCGGCTGATGACGATCCGTGCTCAAATGATATTGTAAAAAAAGAAAGATCAGTATCGCGCCAGTCATTCCCATACCCAATCCCAGGATATTCAGGAAAGTGTAGGTGCGGTTAATTCCCAGATTCCGCCAGGCGATTTTGAAGTAGTTTTTAAGCATAGGGAAAAAAATTGGTAGGAAGAAGGATGAAGGAAGGTGCAGAAAGTCCGTCTCCTTTCCTCCCTCGTCCTTACTCTATTATTCGGTTTTTATCGCTTTCACCGGATTCATCATTGCCGCTTTATAGGTTTGCAGGCACACCAAACTGATTATTACTATTCCGAATACTGCTGCAATTCCCGCGAATGTTGTCCATCCAAGGTCAATGCGATAGGCGTAATTCTGTAACCATTTGTTCATACTTAAAACCACCAGCGGAAAAGAAATAAGCATGGCAAACAGCATAACATACAAAAACTCTTTCACAAACAACACGATGATACTCACCACCGAAGCGCCCAACACTTTCCTGATTCCCAGCTCTTTGGTTCTTCTTGATACGTTCAGCGATACCATGCCCAATATTCCCAGCAAGACAATCACCATCGCCAATACAGTCGCTACCTTTGATGCCTTTTGTAATTGAATTTCGGATTGGTAAAGTTGTTGTAGAGTATCATCCATGAATTTAAATTCAAAAGGTGCATCCGGTAAGAGCTGCCTCCATTTTTCTTCAATCGCCTTCATGGATGTATTGATATCGCCACCGGGAATTTTGAATGACATAAATCGATAGTTATTCGTAGCTTTTACATTCATAATTAACAGTGGACGAATCGGTTCGTGCATGGACCCAAAATGAAAATCCCGGATTACGCCGCTGACTGTGAATGGCTCAGGATTAAAATGCATTTTGACCTTCTGGCCTATTGCAGACTCAGGATTTTTAAAACCCAGTGCCTTCAAAGTGGTTTCATTCAGTACAATATCATCCCTTCTGACAATTCCATTATTGGCATTAAAAAATTTCCCTGCCAACATTCTAAGCCCGTAGGTTTCAGCATAATTTTCATCAGTTGCAAGGATTTGTGAATAAACGGCTAATGTTGAATCCTGGCCCGCTTTGAATACCCCATTGTTATTACCAAAATTACCGTTGGGAATTTCGTATGATAAACTGACCTCATTTACTTCCTTCAATCTGGCCAGCTGATCCCTTATTCCCTCCATTTTTTGCAGACCTTCGGGCGTCCAGTCGCGTGGCGTGGCTATTGAAACGACGGATTCTTTGTTGTAACCCAAATCTTTGTTAAAAAAGTAATTCACTTGTTGAGAAATGACGGTTGCGCAGACAAATACAAAAAGTGCTATTGTAAATTGGGTGGCAATAAGCAGTCGCCTGAAAAACAGATTCTCTTTTATAGATTTCAATTTCCCTTTTACCGACTCAATGGCGGGCAGTCCGGACAAAATGAATGCGGGATAAATACCGGCCAGTAAACCAGTGAAAATGCCAAACAATAATGCAAGAGAAATATTAAAAGCAGAAAAAACACTGCCAATTTCTCTGCCCAGCATGTCTGTAAAATAGGATCGGCATAACTCAGACAGCCCCAATGCCAATACCATTGATATCCCCGCCAAAATAAATGACTCTGTTAAAAACTGGCGAATTAGCTGCGTTTTAGCGCTTCCAAGTACTTTACGCACACCAATTTCTTTCAGTCTGGACGATGCATTTCCGATTGAGATATTTACAAAATTCACAATGGCCATGAGCAGAATGAACAATGCAACACCAGAAAGTGTGTAAATCATTTTTTGAACAAGTCCATTGTTTTGCTGTCTGTAAAAATCCTTTAATGATGTAAAGTAAACCTGCAAATTCGCTTTTGTACTTTCAGATGCATGGGTGGCGATTAGCTGAGAAATAGCCTTTTGTAAATGCTCTTTGTTAATGCCGGGTTTTAGTTCGATGTAAGTGAGCATGTAAGGAAAATCCCAGCTTTCGGCACCATCTCTACCTTTGAGTCCCGTTAAAGGAATGAAAATGTGTGCGGGATTTTTTAACAGACTTGTAACCGAATTAATCGGCAACTTTTTTACAACCGCAGTAACCTCAAATTCTTGTTTACCTCCGACAAAATTATTCAACGTCAGGCTTTGGCCAAGTACATCACTTTTTCCAAAGTATTTCATTGCCTTTTCCTCTGTGATGACAATAGAATTGGGTTTTTGCAATGCAGTTCTTGCATCTCCGTGCAACAGAGGAAAAGCATACATGGATAGTAACGTGGAATCACCTACCTGAACCTCTTCCCTAAAATGTTTATCTCCTTTGGAAATAGCGACTGTGATACCATCAAAACGGTAGTAATTATCAACCAAATTGGGATATTGTTCTTTCAAAACTCTTCCTAAGGGACCAAGTGTGGCTATGTCCACACCCATATCCGGCTCCTTCCATTTGCTTCGCAGTATATATTGATTGTCTGCATTTTTAAGAAATGAATTCACCTGTAACTCGCCCCAAACATAACTCCCGATCAAGAATGTGAACGTCATACCAACGGATAGCCCAAAAATGTTAATCAATGAATAAAACTTCCGTTTCATCAGATTTCGCCAGGCAATTTTGAAGTAGTTTTTAAGCATCGGATTAAGGCTTGGGGGAAAAGGTATGGGACTTTTTCTCCCTAAAAGTACTTGTTTGGCTTACTGAAATTTGATTTAACTACCTCATTTAACTCTTTTTAACGAATGAGTACCTTTTTCTCCCAAAACAAAAAATCCTGCTCTTCCGAAGAAAAGCAGGATTTTAATGAAGTTTTGTACGATCTGAAAGTTAAACTATCTGACGATTATTGATCTGAAAACGCATAGCCAACCGCCAGGAGCTCTTTGGCCAAAATCAATTTTGCTTGTAAGTGTTATTTATATCCAACTCTCTTTGCGGTATCAGATACAACGGACGAATGGTTTTCCCCTGAGCCTGCAATACTTCTTTTGCAACTCCAAAACGCAGCAAATCGGCCCAGCGGTGATTTTCAAAAGCAAGTTCGACTCTTCTTTCGTGTAGTAGTTTTTGAGCAAATGTACCAGGCGTCGCCGCGCTGATCGGTGCCAGTTTCGCCCGTGCTCTCACCTGATTGATATAGCCGTAAGCCTCGGTTCCCTCTCCCAGGGCCTCCGCCAAAAGCAACAATACATCTGCATAGCGGAACACTACAAAATTGTATGAAGCATCATTTTCGTCAAAGGCATTTTCACGACCAAATTTCACGATGTAACGCGCGTCATTTTTCGTGTTTGTCTGCAAAACGCCCTGTGCATTCACAAAACTGGTGTCCATGGATTTTAAAAATCGATCGTCTCCTGGCTCATAGGCTTTAAGCACATCCTGCGTCGGACGGTTCTTGTAAGCACCTGTGGTATGTTTCAATGTAGGATGAAAAGCGTTGGTAAACGCATTACCAGTTCCCGTTCCTCCTCCTTTGAATTGAACTTCAAAAATAGACTCGGCATTGTTCTTGTTGGCCAACCCCCAAAGGCTTCCATAATCGGGCAACAGCGAATAACCATAAGTGGTAACAATTCTCCTGAGCACAGTTTCCGCAGATTTTTTGTCGCCTGAAATAAGGTAAACTTTCGCCAGCAAAGTTGCCGCTGCGCCTTTTGTAGCACGCCCTACCCTCGCTGCGTCGTATTTCAATGGCAAACCAGCTTCTGCCTTAATCAGATCCGGAATCAGTTGTTTATATACTTCGGCTGCCGGTACCTGGGGCAATGCCTTACCATCCTCCGCGGACTTCGCTTCTGTGAGCGGCAATGGAATTTTCCCAAATGATACTGCCAGATTATAAAAGAACAACGACCGGAGAAAAAGTGCTTCGCCTCTGATTTGTTCCCGCTCTGCTTCGGCAATATCCACTCCGTCGATCCGGCTCAAAACGATGTTACTTCTTGCAACACCCAGATAAGAATCTGTGTAAGCGGCAGTGATGAATTCACTGGTAGCATTCTCTGTAAAATTATCAATTACAGTCAATTCTGCTCCCAAACCCGTTCCGTCACTTCCCTGATCGGTATTGTCGGAGCGCATTTCCTGCGTAACCCAATAGCTCTGATTGTATGTACCGTTGGCCTGGAGTACTTTGTACGCGGCAATGATGGCAGTATTCAAGTCACCTGCGGTGTTGTAGAACTGGTTTACATTCCGCTGCGACGCAGGACTCAGATCCGTAAAACCTTCTCCGCAGGAAAGCAGCGTAGCCGCTCCCAACACCGAGGCGACAAGCTGTACTGATGTCTTTTTAAATTTCATATCTCTATATTTTTTAAACCAAAACATGCCGTCAAACTGGCTGGTTATAGCTGATTAAAATGTTACGTTTAAACCGAAGGTGAAGGTTTTCGCGAGCGGATAAGCACCATAATCTTCACCCTGTACGCCACTGAGAGTGGTTTGGTTGTTTACTTCCGGATTGTAACCTATGTAATCAGTTCGCGTAAACAAGTTGGTTGCTGTGGCGTAAGCCCGTAGGGTCTGAATTCTGTTACCCAGTAACTTTTTAGGAAATGTATAGCCTAAGGCTACATTTCTCAGCCTGATATAGGAACCATCTTCAACCTGATATGATGAAGGACGATTGTTGTTTCCATGCGTATCGGTAAGGCGGTCTGCTCTTGGTACCTCGCCGTTTCCTGGTTGTTCGGCAGATATCCAGCGATCGAGCGCAACTGTGTAAGAGTTGGTTCCCGCTTCACCGTTTGCAAGATGGCGTCTGGTCAAATTAAGAATTTCAGAACCCTGTACGCCCTGAATCAGAAAGCTCAGGTCCACTCCTTTGTATGCAAAACGGTTGGTAATCCCGTAAATAAAATCCGGCTGATAATTTCCTGTAACCGTACGGTCGTTGGCGTTGATCTTGCCATCACCATTTACATCTTTAAACCTGAAATCACCTGGTTGTGGTTTTGGAGCAACTTCGTCTTTCGGAGCATTATCAATGTCGCTTTGATTCTGATAAATCCCATCCACCACATAACCATAATAACTACCAATTGCATCGCCGATTCTGGTGATGTGGCGAATCCCCGCTCCTCCTGAACTCAATATAGGATCACCGGTCGGCCCAAGTTTCAGTACTGTGTTTTTATTTGTGGAAAAATTCAGATCCGTTGTCCAGGTGAAAGCACCCACTACGTTTCGACTGGATATTGTAAGTTCAATTCCTTTGTTTTCAACTTCTCCAATATTCTGGAGGGCGTTTAAAAAACCAACCGATGCAGGAACCTGCACATTCAGCAAAAGATCAGAAGTAACTTTTCTATACCAGTCGAACGAAAAGTAAACCCTGTCTTTAATAAGCCCCAGGTCAACACCAAGGTCCAGCTGGGTTGTTTTTTCCCATGTAAGTTTATTGTTACTGATCGTGAGTGGTGCAATTCCGTTTACTACGTTTCCACCTGTAACATAATTGTAAGGATTTAACAAACCGATGGACGCATAATTAGGAATCAAAAAGTTACCTGTTTTACCCCAACTTCCTCTAAATTTCAAATCACTGATAAACGTAACGGGTTTCAGGAATGCCTCTTCAGATACGCGCCATCCGGCAGATAACGATGGAAAAATCCCGGTTTTGTTGCCATCGCCGAACCGGGACGATTTATCGGTTCTGATGGTTGCAGTTAGCAAATATTTGCTCTGAAAAGAGTAATTAGCCCGTGCAAGATACGATACCAGCGACCACTCTTCGCGAAGCGACGTACCACCAGTAACCTGACCGCCACTCACAGTTTCAACCAGATCGTCCGGGAATTTCTGCGCGAACACCTGATTAATATCAATTCTGTCTTTTTGAGCACTGTAACCCGCTACTGCGGAAACGAAATGATCTTTTCCAAAAGCTTTTTCATATGCAAGCGTATTTTCAATGAGCCAATTCGAGTTCAGCGAAAAATTGGATTGTCCGTAAGGATCTCCAACCGTAGCCTGCCGGAACAGCAGGGAATTTCCACGATAGAAGTTCCGGTTGTAGTTATTGACATCAATACCGGTGTATAGCTTGTATTTAAGACCGGGAATGATTTCATACTCGCCAAATACATTTCCAAGTGTTCTGAACTGTGTTAGTTTGTCATTTACACCAGCAATAATGGCAAGCGGATTACTCGCTTCGGTCATACTTGCTGCGCGACCATCCTCGGTGTATAAGTGCGATTGATTGTCTCTTTGGTTAATGGTACCATCAGCATTATACGGTCTCACCGTTGGCGAGGTAACCAGTGCCGAATACACAATTCCCGGAGGATCGGCGAAGTACGGGGCTCCGGCAGGCGAACGATCCAGATTGCTGAAAGACGGACTTAATCCCAAGCCGAATTTTAACTTTTTGGTTGCATTCGCTTCCAGATTTACACGGAAAGCATAACGCTCAATACCGCTTTTTGCTACGATACCACGCTGATTGAAATAACCACCCGATACATAGTAATTCACATTTTCACCTCCGCCCGACAAGGAAGCATTGTAACTCTGAATGGGTGCCGATTTGAAAACCAGATCCTGCCAGTCGATATCCGTACCATCCGGGTTAACGAAATCGTCGGGAATATAATAGGCTGTATTGGTGGTTTTGGTATATCGGGTTGCATTGTTGTCGCTTGCGTTTGCACCCGCAATATCCTGCACATAAGCATTGTTTTTAGCCTCTTTCACATAAGCTGCAAGCTCGGCTGCATTCATGAGATCCACCTTTTTTGCCACACTTTGGGTTCCGAAATAGGCGTCGAAACCGATCACCGGCTTTTTATCTCTTTTCCCCTTTTTAGTCGTGATCAGGATAACACCGTTTGATCCGCGTGAACCGTATATCGCGGCTGCCGAAGCATCTTTAAGGACCTCAATTGATTCAATGTCATTGGGATTTATATTTCCCAACGGATTGGAAGGCGGAAGTGCAAATGCGACCGTGCGTCGGGAGATATCACCCTGCACCCCGGCATCCACATTTTTGGCCACTGGAAAGCCATCCACTACATAAAGCGGCTCCGTCCCTCCGGAAATAGAACCAAGCCCTCGCACGCGTATGGTTGTTCCTGCACCCGGTTCACCACTCGGCTCCTGCACCTGAACCCCGGCAATTTGCCCCTGAATGGCGTTTTCAAAAGTGGTTACCGGCATATCCTTGATGCTCTTGGCTGAGAGCGATCCTACCGATCCGGTAATATCCCGTTTATTTTGTGTACCATAACCTACAACGACAACTTCGTTCAGGCTGCTGACATCGGCATCCAGCTGAATATCTACTGACTGCCGCGTCCCCACTTTCACTTCCTGGCTTAGATATCCAATAAATGAAAATACCAGTGTGGCGTCACCATTTGGCACCGATAACCTGTAACTGCCGTCCACATCGGTAATGGTACCCGTGTTGGATCCTTTAATAAGAACATTCACTCCCGGGAGTCCTTGTCCGTTGCTTTTATCGGTTACCTTACCGACAATGTCCTGAGCATTTTTTTTCGTAACCGAGGGTTTGTAACGAAGCAGCGGGAATGCTTCCACACCCGCATGCATCGACTGGCTGGTAATTCCCAGAAGTACTGCCAGCATCATTTTGCGCGTAGAGATTAATTGCATCAAATTGTACGTTTTTAAATTTGCAAGATCCTAAAAAACAAACAGACATTATTTTTATTCTGAAATACACAATTAATTCAATAATAAATATGGCATATTGAATAATTAACACACTTCAAATTCTGATTGAATTAATATTTGTAATATAATCTAAATTATCAAACTTAATATAACACCAGCTATCTTAAAAACCGATGGTGACTTGCTTTGCGAATTTGACTTATTACAAGAATTAATTTAGTCTACTAATTTTATAGATTTAATAGTCAAATGTAAAAAAGATATTTATTAATTCAATAATTTTCTTTTCAAGAGAGAAAATTATGCAACAAAAAAAGGCACTCCTTGCGAGAGTACCTTTTCCGACTTGTATTATTTAAAGTTGAGATCGGGCTGAAAAACTTGCTCAACTATTGGTTCACATATACACTTCCGCTGCTGGCCGACAATGTAACCGGAACACCGCCTCCGTTTAATTTTCCGTTTACACGATCTTTTTCCACACTGCCGTCAAAGTTTTTAAGAGGAATAGAAACCTTATTTCCTCTAAGATTGAGATCCATTCCACTTTCCAGCGGCATGCTTACACGAATGCTGCCAGCCGAACTTTTCAGATCGAGATATTTACCAAGTTTGGCCATAGAAACTTCAACACTTCCGGCACTTGTACTTGCTTTCAGACTGCCTGACACATTGGCAAGCCTCACCGAGCCACCAGAAGTTCCCGCATTAAGAGAACCTTTGATATCGTCGCCTCTTACACTCCCACCGCTTGTATGCGCTGCAATTTCACCATCCAGTTTGTTGAGTTCTATACTTCCTCCGGATGTTTTTAATTCGATTATACCAAAAAGATTAGATGCTTTTATACTTCCGCCACTGGTAGAAAGATTGATATTTTTACTGCAGTTGGCCACATCAATACTTCCGCCAGAGGTACGCCCGGTAATTGATCCTTCCAGATCTTGCACTTTAAGGCTACCTCCACTTGTTGTGAAGTTTTGATCACCGGTTAAAGATGCGATTCTGATACTTCCACCACTCGTTTTGAGGTTTGTAGCTACGTTACGTGGAGACACAATTTTGAAGCTGATTGAAATGCCTTTGCTGTTGTCCCACTTGGTACCACTTTTTCTCTTTGCGGTTGCAATTACTTTGGTTCCTTCTGTTCCGATCAGGATGTCGTAGTCTTCCAGGCGGTCTTCAATCTCCTCCTTGCTTAGCTGACTTTTACCGTTCCAGTTATTGGGACGAACGAACATTTCTACCTGAAAACCGGTGTTTTTTCCACCAGTTACACCAATGGAACCTCCGGATGTTTCAACAGTTAATGTATTTAAAGCAGTATTATTAAATGACTTGGTTACATAAGGCTTTTCGTCGGAATTCTGTGCAGAAACCGTTGACACGATTCCAAACGCAAAAACGAAGGATAGTAGCTGTTTAATTTTCATGATCTATATCGGTTAGTTTTTATTAAGGATGACAAAAAGAAAACAAGAGTTGCACGCGCTTGTTTCATTTTATGGAAAAGTTTCATGGCTAATAGATAATGTTATCACTAAAAACAGATGCCAGAAACTTAACAAATTCATTTTCAGATATATAATCACTTTTGACTGTTCGTAAGCGGACACGCTCTTTTCGATGCCGTACAGTAGGATGATCGAAGGAATGGTTTTTGATAAATATCAGACATCATTATTTCTCAATACCTCATGAAAACATATCAGATAAAAGTGTTAGCCGATCGGGATGAAACCACCGTTTCAGACATCCTTACTGATTTGGCAAACAAAGGCATTATTGAGTTCTCAGCGGGCGCGCCGCAGCAGACAGAGAACAAGCGGCAAGAAGCTTCTGAAGATCAGGTTCAGGAGATTATAGAAGAATCGGAGCTGGGTCCATATTATTCAGAAAAAGAAGCGAAAGACATTCTGAATCTGTGACCCGAAGGAAGGTCGTGCTCGGGCGAACACGACCTGTTATTTACTTCTTGTGAATTTCCAGCACATCAATTTCATTCATCTTCGCCGTAGCACCCCAGCCGCATTGTACATTTTTGTTGTTGCCGGTCGGGCTGTATTTAATGTGTACGTTCGTGAAGCTGTACGCACTTTCAATGTTGCCCAATTCCCCTTCAATCAGGTTCATAGAAACGTCCGAAGCGGCCAAAGAAACGATACTGTCCCCTTGCACGACCGTAAAATGCCAGGAGCATCCGTCTGATGCAAGCATGTTGGTCCAGACTGCATCCGCTTCAAGCACATCCGACTTCATGATCTGATTCTGTTTTTCGCAGCCATTCCAGGCCAGCAAACCAAACACAACAATTAGAATCTTCATATAAACACGTTTTTAATGCTCAAGTCTGTAAATCAGCGATAAAAATTACTCAGTTCCAAGTGGGCTAATCTACCTGTACAGACTGTAAAAAGATTCAAAAGGTTGCAATCAGTTTATTCGTTTTTAAGAAGGCGGGCAAACCACTTTCCGGAAGTTTTGATCGTTCTTTTCTGGGTCTCAAAATCAACATGAACCAGCCCGAACCTTGCATTATATCCTTCGGCCCATTCGAAGTTATCCATCAATGACCATACCAGGTACCCCTTTATGTTAATCCCCTCCCGCTTTGCCCTAAGTACCTGTTCCAGGTATAAAGCAAAATATGCAGCACGCTCTTTGTCGTGCACTTCGCCATTCTCTACAAGGTCGTGATATGCTGCACCGCTTTCACTCACAATAATTTCCTTTATTCCCTTGTATTGAGCAAATTGACAAAGAATATTATATACCCCATCCGGCTTCACCTCCCAGCCCATCGCCGTAACAGGAACGTTTCTAAGCTTCGCCGGAACTTCTTTCAGCCACAATACCGGCGCGAGATACGAATGCTTCACAGTCACACCAAAATAGTTTTGCAGGCCGATGAAATCGAAATCAAACCTGAGCCGTTCGGCATCACCCGCTTGCATGTATTTTTTAATGCCACCCAAATAAGCGAAAGCATCAATCGGATATCCCAGACCCAGAGCGGGCTCAATAAACAAGCGATTCATGACTGCATCGGCTCTTTGAGCAGCACGAAGATCTTTTAAATCATTTGTGAATGGCTCGATAAATGAACAGGAGATAGCGGTACCGATGTATGCATCCGGGACAAGATCTCTTAAAATCCTACCTCCTTCCGCCTGACACATTGCAAGATGATGCACCACCGGTAGGAAGTTCCACAAGCCTTTTTTACCAGGCGCATGAAGCCCTGTGGTGTACCCCAGCGCAGCTACGGCCATAGGCTCATTCAACACAATCCAGTTTTTAACCCTATCGCCGAACAATGTAGCGCACAAAGTAGCATACTCCGCAAACCAGTTGATAATTTTTCTATTTTTCCAGCCTCCTTGTACCTCCAAAGCCTGCGGCAGATCCCAGTGATACAGGGTTACCCACGGTTTAATACCCAAGGAAACACATTTATCAATAACCTGATTATAGAAATCGACCCCTTCAGGATTAATTTCGCCTGTACCCGTTGGCAATATACGCGACCATGATAACGAAAAACGGAATTCACTGAATCCCATTTCAGCAACCATCTCAAGATCGGCCTCATAGCGGTTATAAAAGTCACAGGCTACATCGGCATGGTGCCCGTTTTTTATCTTCCCCTTTTTGTGCGAAAAGACATCCCATATCGATGCTCCCCTGCCACCGCTCCGTACAGCTCCTTCAATCTGAAAGGCCGCTGTTACCGTGCCCCAACAGAAATCTTCACCGAATTCATGCCTGGTAAATGGCACAAGCCGTTCTGTCGGATCACTGTTGCTTTCAGAGGTAACATTCATACAATAGGCTATTTCATTTAATCCGGTTTGCTCCGAATATTTACCAAAAATAAACCCTCCATCTGCCAAAACAGATGAAGGGCTGAAATTTAACAATCTCTTTATATTGAGGCTGAGTAAAGAATTGACCTGCTACTTCACAACCACGATGTGTTTGGTTGTAACTGCACCGCTGATATCATTAATCTTCACAATATATCTGCCTGATTTCAAATCACCAAGCTGGATTTTATTGGAAGCGTCCGGAGCTGCATTCTTAACAAGCACTCCGCTCGTGTTGTAAATTTTCACATTTGAAAGCGTGGCGCCCGATGACTTCACCGTCATATAGTCCGTTGCGGGGTTCGGGTACAATGCTATTTCAGAAGTACCTTCAAATTTCACACTTACGATGCTGCTGTAAGCAAATGTATTATCAGCATCAATCATTTTCAGGCGATACAGGTTGTTGCCGGAAGCTGGTGTGTTATGAACGAAATCATAATTGGCAGTTGCGCTGCTTTCACCTTTTGCAGCAACCTCTCCTAATGTCTGCCAGTTATTGCCTGTTACACTTTGCTGAATTTCAAATGATCTGGAATTACTTTCAGAAGCCGTGCTCCATGCAAGTTTTACCGAATTTTCAGATTTTGCTGCTTTGAAACCAACCAGTTTCACTGGTAATGAGCCTCCGAAAATAGTAAGACAAGCTGCATCAACTTTGAAAAAATCACCAGTAGAAGAGCCTACTACACGTACAAACGCAGTTCCCACAGGAGAGAGAGCATCAATTTTGTATTGCTTAAGCCTTCCTTTCAATTCCTCTACTGACTTATCGAGCTCCACGGAAACGGAAGAAATAGGTTCAGAACCTCCTTTGGCAAAAAACTGCAGTTCGAATTTGTGATTTCTTTTGTTATGGTATCCTCCCCATATCTTAAGTGTCACTTTACTTCCGGCCAGGGCTTCTACATCCTGATAAAAACTACCTGCACCACTATTGATTAACCCGCTTTTACTTCCGCAAACAACATATGCTCCGTCTTTAACAAAACGATTACCAGTCCACTCCTTAGGCACCTCTTTGCCATCGGAAGATTTTGTTTCTTCAAAACTTGGGTTTTTAAGCTTATTATCTTCACAGTCATTACATACATACGCAGGCTGCTCAATGTTCAAACAAGCTACGTCTACCTTAAACCAATTCCCCGTTGCAGTTCCCAACACCTTAACTTTCAGTGTTCCTTCCGGAGCAGTTCCTATAAGGGTGTATTTTTTTAACTTGTTACCATTTTCACTCAAAGATTTATCAAGCTTCTGCTTCACAACCAACAATTCTTCACCACCAGCTCCAAGAAAAATCAATTTAAAATAATGGTTGGCAAAGGCGTGGTACCCTCCATAAATATTAAGCGTAACCTTGCTGCCTGGTACCACATTTGCCGATTCCTGTGAAAATGATCCCGAACCGCTCAATAGGCCATTATAATTACCACATACATCATATGCGTTGTCCAATGTAAAATTCCCTTCGTACTTCCAGTCCGTAGGGACCCATACGTCTTTCACCTGCTTATAGGATTCAAAACTGCTATTAAGCAATTCATTTCCATTGCAGTTACAGTTGTCTGTTGTGGCAATGTCAGCGGTAGTGGCTGCTGCCAGAGTCAAATTATTACCAAAGCTGTTCGTCTTTACCGAAAATAGACAAAATGCGATAATAAAAAATGTTAATGATTGGAGTGTAGCGATTTTCTTCATAAGGATGAGACTAGATTGCGAATTTACTTTGTAGGATTACAGCGACAAATATAGTTCAGCATCTACTCAACATGCAAGAAAAAAATAGGATTTTTTATATATTACAAAGTGATAAAAATTACTTCTATGCTTAAAATTGAACTAATATTAGTACTGCATATAGAATTACTTTAAGACCTTTCAAACATATAATTATATAATAATCAATAAATTACAAATTTTACATCTTCCTAAGTATCAAAAATGAAACAAAAAGAACAAAAACAACAAAGTTGAACTATTCCAATAACACATTTCCCAGCATCTAGCTAAAACACGGAACCATGTTGGTTGCCAGGTTTTACCACCTCCCTAAAGCCGATTTGTGACGCTTGTTAGAACTACCAGCATAATCACCGAACAAAACATTGAATAAATACTATAAATCTGAGCAAATACCATAAACGTAGCAGCCCAACGGCATACGGGTGTAGCAAAAAAAACGAGCGGTGAGCTCGTTGTGGAAAAGAATCGAAAACAGGCTCTTAGCTTTCAACCGGCCAATTTGAGTTCGATAACATCTGCTCCGAATACTCCACGCAATTCCTGAAGAGATTTTCGAATTCGTGATTTCACCGTACCTAAAGGTATGCTTAACTTTTCAGCTGTTTCTTCATGTGTATAACCTTCGAAATACACCATTTCTATCAACAAGCGGCGCTCAGGAAGTAAGCCTGCTACAATAGCCCTTATGTCAATAAGTGAAACAGCGGGATTATAGATTGCGACCGGAAGTAATTCTGTTTCATGTACTTGTTCCCAATTCACAACCTTCCTCACTTTAACGTCCATTCGTAATTTGTCAATGGCCGTGTTGCGCGCTACATTGAGAATCCAGGTGAATAAAGTGCCCTTTTCCGGGTTGTAGCTTCCAATGTTTTTCCAGATTTTCAAAAATGTATCCTGCATAGCGTCAGCAGCCTTCTCCTCATCCTTGACCACCTTCAAAATAATCCCAAACAATGCGGCCGAATAACGCTCATACAGATATTCGAAAGCATCTTTGCTATTCGCTTTGAGCCGAACAATCAACTCCGATTCAGTATAAGTAAGCTTACTACTCATTTTAAATACTGTTTTTTTTAAATAGCCTGTAACTTTGCAACGTACATTCCTATCATCTCAAAACAATGTTATCAATTCCATTCCAGCACCAGTTCAATATTCTATGAGCAAACTATTGGTCAAACTGGGGAAAAGCCCAATAATGACTTAACCAACTCAGGATCAATTTTTTCAGATTCACTCCAACAGGCTATAATTCACAACTAATACGTCTTTAACGGACCAAATTGATATCATGCCAGCAATTGTAAAAGCTACAACCCAGCAACAGTACGAATCAGGAGCTTACCTCTTTAAGGAGTATGCTGATTCTCTGGACTTCACTTTATCATTTCAGAACTTCGAGGAAGAACTTAAAACAATTCCGGTTATGTACGGTTCACCATCGGGCGCACTGTTTCTGGTGGAAGATAATAGCACCTATGTAGGTGTAGCAGGATTAAGGCAAATTGAAAATGAACACACCTGTGAAGTAAAACGAATGTTTATCAAGCCTGAATTTCAGGGGAAGGGAATTGGAAAGATGCTTCTTGGCACGCTCATTCAGGAAGGAAAAAATCTGAATTATCAGATTATTAAACTGGATACATTAGGTCCGAAGATGCCGGCAGCCGTCGCCTTGTATCAGTCTTTCGGTTTCAGGGAGACCACGCCTTATAACTACAATCCTTATGATGGTGTGGTATATTTTCAAAAGGATCTTACTCAGCCGGAAGTCTAAAGGAAATAAAAAAGTGGCCGGACTTATAAGGTCCGACCACACAACAAGTTCTCTCAATTAGTGACTCTCGTCGGATTCTATACCCAGTATAGTTAATCTGTATGGCGTAGCAGAAACTTTTACTTTTTTGACTTTCGTAAAATCATTGATATCAATTTGCAGCAACTCGCCTGACTTGGGCTGTGTTACGTATAAGTACTTTGATGTTGCTTCAATTTGTGGTTTTTGAGTTTCATCCTTGGCAACGGCAGCAATCACAGAACCGCTCTTTTTCACTGCATTGCTTTTTAAATCATAAACCCTAACCTCTCCATTGTGAAAAAAAGCAATGAGATTATTACCTGCGTAGTCTGTTTTTACCTGCATAAGGTCCGTACTTTCTACAATGGGCGTAACACTGTTTGCCTGCACATCAATGATATACGCGCCTACCGCAGCAGAATAACCGATGAATTTATTCGCTCCTTTGGCTTCCAGAATTGAGCCAAACCAGGCTGTTCCGAATTTTTCAGGATGCGGAATTAACCTTTGTGCACCGGACGGCTCCACCACCAGAATGCCGCTCGATGAGCCAAAAAGCGATATCTTCCCATCTGTCGCATTGCCGTGAAGTCCTTTGGTCTGAACCGTGGACGCAAACAAAGTTTTACCGCTTGCATCTACTATTTTAACCCGCTCAGGAAGTGTACCCGCCACCGATTCGTCTTTTTCAGTAATGGCATAGGTCCCGTTGTCAAACTTGGTCATTGCGCCATGGTGGGCTTTATTACCGGCATTTATTGTGGTCATTTTCGACCCAGCTACATGAAATTCCGACTCTTTTGCAATGCTCAAAGTTCCATCACCATCATTGAACGTGATTATTTCATCCCCTTTGCTTTTAAAATGCGTAGGCTTGTTTCCATTGCCGGTTAAGGCGCCAAATTTAGGAGTTCCTTTCACATCTACATGATCTCCATGTCCTTCAAAACCTGTGTCAAAGAGCTGCACGTGATTGTTTGCGCCATTTACCAAAGCACCAAAACGACCTGCCTGCGTATTGTACAGTGCCGATTTAGGATAAAGCGCTTCAAATGATTCAGTGGTCAATTTAACAGGATCAACCAGAGAAATCTGCCTGGTAAGTTCATCATTCACCAGTATCCTGATGAACTTGTATTCACTCTCGGTGACCGGCGTCACTGTCTCCTCTTTGTCGTTATCGCAGGCTGTAAAACCTGAAATAATTGTCATGGCTAATAGTGTTCTTAATAAATTCCTCTTCATAGTTCTTCATTTATGTGCAACAATGATGCAAATATAGAAACGACTTTCTTTAATGCAACAATGATGCAAATATTATTTTCTGTTATGAAAAACTTGTTAACTAAAAAGCCAGCACATGCCTTAATGCACGTACTGGCTATAAAAACCTTATTTTTCGATTACAAATCAGGCTGTCGCTTGCTTAATCAAGTTCCTGCTCTCATTTTTCACAAAAGTGATCGGGACGAATTCATCCGTGGGTGCACCAATGTAATAGACCGTCCACTCAGGATCATGATGCGCAAGCATTTCACTGATGCAATCTGCGCGGTGACCCATCGGATTGGAGCAATTTTCCCAGTAGAAAAGCTCAACCCTGTAATGCAATTGCTGTTTAAGACCATTAATAATCACCTGAACTTCAATATCTTGCTTGCCTGGCAAGTTTGGGATTGGTATAGCTATATGGCTCATAAGTTTGGAATTTGGATAAGGTATAAGGCAAAAGTCGACTTTCACAATGCTCCCTGCTCTCCACCCCTACTCTGATCGAAGTGATTTAACAGGATTATTTAATGCTGCTTTTATACTCTGAAAACTGACTGTCAATTGTGCAATCAAAATGGCCATTAATCCGGCTCCGGCAAAAATCCACCACTGAATATCAATCCTGTAAGCAAAATCCTGCAACCAGTATCGAACCAAAAACCAGGCAAACGGCATTGCTATCAGAATTGAGATAAGCACGAGCTTCATGAAATCCTTTGACAGCAGCGCCACAATTCCCGGAACAGAAGCTCCCATTACCTTGCGAACCCCAATTTCCTTCACCCTCCTCTCAGCTGAATAGGAAGCCAGACCGAATAGTCCCAGACACGAGATGAAGATGGCAAGTCCGGCGAGAATCCCAACAATTTTACTCACCTGACCGTCAGCCTGATACAATTCTTTAAAATGTTCGTCCAGAAAGGAATATGTAAACTCCTTCTCAGGCACCTGGTTTTTCCAGATGTTACCAATAGCCGCAACGGCCTGAGTCGCATCTTTGCCCTTGATTTTTACCGACATTTCACCATAACCCCAATCTTTCTGGTTGAACAGGCAAAGTGTTTCAATTTTATGGTGTAACGAATTGAAGTTAAAGTCCTTCGCTATACCAACAATGGTACCAAGGGAATCCATTCCACTGAAACCAAAAGGCTTACCAACAAGCGCCTGAATGTTTTGATTGGGTTGATCCTTCAATAATTCCCTGGCAAGAGATTCATTGATTATATAAGTTCTGGCATTATCGGATTCGTCGTGTGTAAAATTGCGTCCGGCAACCAGCTTAATTTTATATAAAGAAAGATAATCCGGATCCACAATCACCTGCGAGGAAGCCATTTCCCGCACCGGACCATCCCCTTTGAAAGTGACACCAGTTTGATGCAGGTTATTACCCAGACGCTGACCCGATCCTGTGACACTTTCTACAAAAGAACTCGCAAGAAGTTCCTGCTTAAGTGACTCATATTTGGGCTGTGATTTGGAGTCGAGCGGTATAATGACGATTTGATCTTTTTCAAAACCCGGATCTCTATGCTGCATAAAATCAAGTTGTTTCACAGCAAATCCGGTTGCGATGATGAGAAATACCGCACTGCTGAACTGAGCAACAACCAACGTGTTTCTGAATGTACTTTTAGTGGTACCAATCTTACCTTTCAATACTTTAACAGGCTCAAAAGATGAGAGGAAAACCGCTGGATAGAGACCGGAGAAAACCCCAATAAGCGTTGCAGCACCCAGTGTCGTAAGCAGAACAACAGGATCAGTAAAGAACGAGAAGTCAAGTTCTCTCTGACTGAAACGAGCAACCGCAGGCAAAGCGAGCTTCACCAAAACTACTGCCAAAACCGAAGCCACCAAAGCCAGTAAAACCGATTCGCCAATAAACTGATTGGCAAGCTGGAACCTTTGCGCACCAATCGATTTACGGACACCAACTTCTTTGGCACGCCCCGCAGAACGGGCAGTCGACAGGTTCATAAAATTGACACAGGCGATTACCAACACGATCATGGCAATTACCGAGAACATGTACGTGTAAGTGCGGCTGAACTTATGGAAATTCTGATAGTCGTGGGTAATATCTACCGATCCGGAATGGACATTGGCCAGTGGTTGCAGGAAAAGCTCATAATATTTCCATCCGCCTTCTTTCATGTATTTTTTAAGATAGGCAGGAAACTTCTTTTCCAAAGCTGCAACGTTGGCACCAGGTGCAAGTTCAAGATAGGTTACCAGCCAGTTTCCTCCCCATCTGTCCATGAATTCTGGCTTGATGACAGTACTAAAAGAAAACAGTCCATCGAATTGCAAGTGAGAATTGGCAGGCACATCCTTCATCACACCGGTCACTTTGAAAGTTGTTGTATCGCGTGCATACCTCGTCACCGACTGACCGATCGGATTCTCTTTACCAAATAGATTTTCCGCACTCTTTTGCGTCAGCACTACGCTTTTTGGCTCTTTCAAAACTGTACTTTTTTCACCTTTTATCAGTTCAAAATCGAACATTTCAAAAAAGTTGGAATCCACGAAAAATCCCTGAGGCAATTCTATTTTTTTATCTTTCGCAGCCAGCAAAACCTGGGACATATTGTTAATGCGCACAAAATTCCGGACTTCCGGATAATCGTTCTTCAGGGTTGGCCCCATGGGAAACATGGATAGGGCTACTTTTTGCGGCGCTACCATACCTTCGTAGTTCTGAACTTCATTGAGCCTGTAGATATTCTTAGCATGGACTTTGTCGAAGCTCTTTTCATAGAGAACAAATACCATAATGACGATGAATGCGGCCATCCCTATCGCCAGACCGACAATATTGATCGATGAAAAGACTTTATTTTTCCAGATATTACGGAAAGCGATTTTGAAGTAATTTTTTAGCATAATCCTATGGGGTAAATAACAGTCTCGACAAGATGAGCTGGGATAATAAAAACTGGCCTGCCAGGACAGTTACCAAAAATATGCCAAATAAATCAATTAACTCATTATCAATACTTTAATTGCAAATAAACTCTTACAAACGTCCGAAAATGAACATCTTAGTTCAGCTATGAACAAGGATTAGCAAGTGAAAGAGAGGGAGCTACCATGTTTTTCTGATACCAAGATATCCTCCGTAAGAATTTCTGAATAATTCGCCTCTGTCAACAGAAAGCTTAGCCAGAATGGAGGTATTGGACAGGCCTTTCAGCTTTAGATGAGCAGCCAAAAGTGATGAAAACTGATTACGCGGGGGAAAAAAGTCTCCGCCCGGTGTACCATAATTACGGCTGAATGAACCTCTGAAAGTAAGCAGCAGCACGTCTTTATAAGTACCCTGAGCACCAGCATAAAACATATTTACCCTATTGTTGGGAAAAAACCGGGGATTGGTGGACTTAGAAAGATCCAGATCGGCACGCGGAATGATAAATGGCGTTCCAATTACGACGTCCTTGTAGGACCAGCCACTGATATACTGGCTATGATTGAAGTAATTATCGGCACCTTGGTATACGCTTCCTGTAATGTAGAACTCCGATCCGGACTGATCCTTTGTCGTCAGAAATTCCATCGTAAGTCGGGTCAGTTGGAAATGCCCGAATATCTTGGTATCGTTCAGAACCATATTTATACCATACAGCCCGTCCGGAAAATTTCGAAACGCAATGCTCGACACGTCTTCAAAGGCATGCTGGTGATATAATAGCAAGCGGTCACCATTTATTTTGGTCTCAAATGCAGCATCATAACTTCCCAAATGATTACCGATCCGGTAACTGTCGAATGAAGAAAATCCAGATTTTTTATACCAGTCTTTCGGTGTATAACCCAAAACCAGGTATTTATATAGCTTCCAGGAGTCTGGCAATTTGCCGTCTTCCGCCATATCAGGCTGAGCTTTTAAATAATCCGAGTGACCAGCCCAGGTTGCCTGATGGTTGATACCAAAGTAAAATTTTGATTTAGAAGCCGGTCGTCCCAAGCGAAAGTAAAGATGTTTCTGATGCAGGCGGGCACCGTAAATGTTAGGTGGGTTATTGAACCAGCCATGCGAAAAGGCCGCATTAACTGCTACAAACTTTTTAAAGGCGAAAGGTACATATCCTACCGTAGCCAGCTGAATTTTGGGAACCGGAAGTGCATTTCCCGAAACCGAATAAAAACCAGATGTGAGTGTGGAATCACCAAGCCCGGCAAGTTCCTTACGACGGCCTCCAAAAAATTCAATGAACTTATATCTGATCTTAACATGTGCTTCCGGAAAAATGATGCCCAGCTTATTCACCTTTTCAAAGCTGGCAACGGGATTTACAACAAATCCCCAGTCAAAATCTTTGCGTTTTTTTGTGATCGTATCGTATCGGGCATACTCACGCCATAATTTGCCCTGCATCAATGCTGACGGTGCTTGCTTTGGAATAGCTCCAAACTGATTGGTTCTCAGCCAAAATGGCGTTTGTTCATCCGACGACAATATACCGCCCGCTTCAATCTCCGCTCCAATCTGATACTTGCTGATAGACTGCCCGACACTGAGCGTGAAGGAAACAAGAAAAATAAAAAGAAGTATCCCTTTAAAAAAATGCATAAAGCAACTAGTAAAATTGGCTCATCCGACGCACTGTGGTTATAATATTGTTTTCAGCTCATGCTTCTAACAAGCATAAATGTAATGTTTTATCGTCGCAACCCATATCGTGGCATGTTAACCTTTTATTACCGGACATAAAAGGTTCAGGTTATCTACGGAGAAAACCGTTGAAGGGATTAAAGTTTGAGAAAAATAGATTGGTAAAAAGGTATACGCAGGAGTCCCTGACAATCCAATTATTTATTTCGAAGCGAGATAGATAGTCTTTATGCTTGGATTAGGGTTTTCTCACAACAGTAAGAACAATATCTGTTTGATTACTGCCAGGCGCATAATTTTTCAGTGGACTCACATCTGATAAATACCATGACGTATTATTTTTATTGAAATCCTCGTCAATAGTTATAGTTGCGTCACTCTTGATTTCCTTCCTAATATAAAAAGAACCGTTGCTTGCAGAGTAAATCGTGGTATCAGCAAATGTGCTTTGACTAAAAAGTTTTTGTGATGAAAAATTAATAGAGATCGGAAAAGAACCAACAGGATTCCCTGTTTCAGACATCACAATTCCTCCCAAAACTGTATCCATTGGAACAATATCCTTTTTTAGTTTACATGCTGTAAGCGAAACCAGGAATATGAACATGATTAAGTCCAGTACCTTCATAACAAGAATGGGCTATACAAGTTTTACAATTGCAATATAATAAATTCTACACTGCAATAACTCTACTCGCATTTCTCATGTAAAAATCTATTTCCCCGCCTTCATGTCTGTGATAAGCGACAATAGAAACAGCTTTCATTTTTTGGCATTTATGGTTTACTCACTTCTTAAACTCTTCACAGGATCAAGCAATGCCGCTCTTATTGCCTGGTAACTTACTGTCAGTAACGTAACTGACAATGCACCCACTCCGGCAACTGCAAAAATCCACCAGGAAATAGATGTATGATAGGTATATGACGCCAGCCAGGTAGCCATTGCGTACCAGGCAATGGGTATGGAAAGCAGGCAGGAAACGATAACCAAAACCACAAAATCACCGGAAAGTAAACGCCACAGATTACCCACCGAAGCACCAAGTACTTTACGTATACCGATTTCTTTTGTACGTTGCTCAGCCACAAACGAAGCCAAACCGAAAAGACCAAGGCAACTAATTAAAATAGCAAGACCAGCAAAAATGGAAGCCAATTTGCTGATACGCTCCTCTGCTACAAATTTCAGAGCGTACTCCTCATCTACAAATTGATAGTTGAATGGAGAATCGGGACTGTACTTTTTAAAAACAGCTTCGATATTTTTCAATGCTGCACCCGCGTTGGAAGCCGGATTAATCCTGGCTGTCACGAAAGTTCCTCCCCAGGGTCGGATATAAAAGATGGTTTTCTTCACAGGATCATAAGGTGACTCCATGACCATATCCTTCACAACACCCAGTATTTTAAAACTCCTGCCATCCCATTTTACGGTTTCACCAACAGCGGAGCCCATATCAGGTTTACCCAACCCCATGTATTTTACAGCCGTTTCGTTCAACACAAGCCCCGTTGAATCCGTAGAAAATGATTTCGAAAAATCGCGCCCGGCGATGAAATCCCAGCCAAGCGTTTTTCCGAAATCATGTGAGATCCCGATGGTTGCAAATTCTGATTGCAATCCCGGATCTTTACCTTTCCATTCAAAACCTACGTTGGCAGAGTAAACCTCTGTTGGCGGACCAACCGATTCAGCAAGAGATACAACCGTTCCTGTTTTTTTTAAATCGTGGAGCACAGCATCAAAATGGCGGTGAATGTCCTGCGTGTTAACAGGAATAGTTACCAAGCCTTCCCGTTCGTACCCGATGGGCCGGTTTTTGGCGTGAAGAATTTGCCTGTAAACTACAATGGTTCCGATGATCAGTGTAACAGATACCGTGAATTGAAGCACAACCAGTATTTTTCGAGGTAATGTACCGCTGCGGCCAATAGGCGACCAGGCGCCTTTAAGTACTTTAATAGGTTGAAAAGATGATAGATACAATGCGGGATAGCTTCCTGCTACAAAACCTGTAAATAAGCTAAACCCTATTCCGCTGGCTAAAAACACGGGGTCGGACCACCGGATCACCATTTCCTTATCCGCAATGGAATTGAAAAGGGGTAAAACGAGCTGAGCCAGAAGTAATGACAGCACGAAAGCAATACCCACAACCAGAAATGATTCACTGAAAAATTGGCTGACCAATTGCGCACGTACCGAACCTATCGCCTTTCGGATGCCTACTTCTTTGGCCCGCTTTTCGGAACGCGCCGTACTAAGATTCATAAAATTGATACAGGCAAGAAACAGGACAAACATTCCTATCACACCAAAAAGCCACACAAACTGGATACGTCCACCTTCGTTTACGCCATTGCTCCATTCTGAATACAAATGCCAGCGGCTCATTGGCTGCAAAAGCAATCGCGGCTCAAATTTTTGTTCATTTTTATCGGCACTGCTCCGCTTAACGTCTCTGATCTTGTCCGAAACTGCCTGCATATCAGCATTTGGAGCAAGCTGGACAAAAATCTGAAAAGAGTTATTACCCCATTCACTCTTCTCCTTTGCCTCTTTGACCCAATCGGTGGTTGACACAAACAAATCCCACGGAGCGATAAAATACAGATATTGAAACTGGGAATTATAAGGAAGATCCTCGTAAACACCGGTCACTTTCACATCCATGTGATTATCGATCTTCATCGTCTTATCAAGCGGATCGGCGTTGCCAAAAAAAGCCTTGGCCGCCGATTCTGAAAGCAAAATGGATGCGGGGTCCTTCAATCCGGAAGCCGTGCCGCGGATCATTTTTAAAGACAGCATGTCTGCCGCCTCGGGAGACATAAAATTTCCGAGCCTGGTAAATTTCTTGTCGTTGAAAGTCAGGATATGCCGTTGTAGCCACGAGGTGATCATCACATGACTAAAATCACCGTCAAAGTCACTCCGTAACGCGCCAGCAAGCGGAAGCGGCACACCAAAATCCGTTTTGATTTCCCCATCCAAGGTCTGCTGCTGCATTACCTGCGCAATACGGTCATAATTCTGATGGTATTTATTGAACGAGAGCTCGTCATAAACCCATAGACCAATCAGCATGGCTACAGCCATCCCAACAGCGAGGCCGCCAATGTTAATAGCAGAGTAGGTTTTGTTTTTAACCAGATTCCGAAAGGCGATCTTTAGATAGTTTTGGAGCATGTCACAGAATAATTGGATTATAGGTAAACGGCTGGTTTGTCAAGAATAAACATTCTGATGTTAAACAGGTATTTTGGTCAATGATCACTTCCCAGCTTCTTTGACCTTTTATCGATTTTTTTATTCGCTTCTTAAACTCTTCACAGGATTGAGCAGCGCAGCTCTAATTGCCTGATAACTGACAGTAAGCAATGTAATTACCAGCGCGCCGATTCCGGACAACGCAAATATCCACCACGAAATTTCAGTACGATAGCTGTATTTGGTGAGCCACTCTTGCATGGCATACCACGCAATGGGTGTGGAAATAATGGCGGAAATAACAACCAGAAAAGCAAAATCCTTAGAAAGCATTTGCCAAAGAGTTGCTACGGAAGCGCCCAACACTTTTCGAATTCCAATTTCTTTGGTACGTTGCTCAGCTACGAAAGATGCCAAACCGAACAGCCCCAAACAGGAAATAGAAATTGCGAGAATGGCAAAAAAAGTGACCAGCTTACCGGTTCTTTCTTCTGCCAGGAATTTGGAGTCATATTCTTCCCTGGTGAATTTGTATTCAAAAGGTACCGATGGTATCCGTTTCTTGAAGATCTCTTCGATCTTAGGTAAGGCTGCACTTACACTTACATTTGGATTAAGCCTGATGTTAATCCAGTTCGGATTACCCATCAGGATGAAAACAGTAGGTTTGGCCTTCTCGAATGGAGACTCCATCACCATGTCTTGTACCACGCCCAAAATGCTGAACTGCTTGCGAAGGTCGTTGGTCATCCATTTGCTTTGCCAGAACACGGCTTCACCAATGGGATTCTGAAAGCCGAACAATTTTGCAGCAGTTTCATTGATGACAAAGCCCATGGAATCAGAAGCAAAATCTTTTGAAAAATTTCGTCCCTTTACGAACTGCAATCCTACTGTTTTTGCGTATTCAGGCGAGACCGAAAGTGTCGCAAAATTATCTCTTCCCAACAGACTTCCCTCCCAGGTAAAACCCTTGTTGGCAGACCAGACACCAGTTGCCGGACTTTGAGACAAGGCCATTTCTTCAACTACACCACTATTCTCTAATTCACTTCGAATGATATCCGATTTTTGGAGAAATTCTTCCGATTTCATTTCGATCATCATAAGACCATCCCTGGAATAGCCGACAGGACGATTTTTGGCAAATTGCACCTGGCTGTAAATAACTGTTGTGCAAATAGTAAGGGTTATTGAAACGGTAAACTGAACCGCTACCAATATTTTGCGAGGCAATGAAGAGAAACGCCCTAACCGCATCGTACCTTTCAGAACCCTGATAGGCTGAAAGGATGTCAGATATAATGCCGGATAACTGCCGGCCAGCAAACTGGTAATGAAGACAAAAATTATACTAAACAGCCAGAAGTAAGCATTAGCCCAAGGAATAACCATTTGCTTAGCAGCGAGGTTATTGAACCAGCTTAACGATAAACTTACAGCTACAACTGCAATAAAAAAAGCAATAAAAACAACAAGAAATGACTCGCTAAAGAACTGCGCAATAAGCTGAATACGCTTCGAACCTATCGCTTTTCGAATTCCGACCTCTTTGCCCCGCTTTTCTGAACGTGCCGTGCTCAAATTCATAAAATTAATGCAAGCAAGAAGTAGGACAAAAAATCCGATCAGACCCACTAACCAAACATACTGAACCGGACCGTTATCAAGAATACCGTTTTTAAACTGAGAATATAAATGCCAATTGCTCATCGGATGCAGGAACATCTGAGGATTGGTTGCCACTTCACTCTTCATATTATCGATTTTTTTAATTGCATTGAGTTCGGAGTCCTTAATGGCCGCATCAGCTTTCGCATAATCAGTTTCGGGCTTGATCTCTACATACATCAACAGCGCATGATTATCCCATTGCTTTTGCGCCATGTAAGTATTTTTGGCAAGAAAGTAATCCCAGGAAGCAAGAAACCGAACCTCATGTAATTCCGAGTTTTTAGGAGGATCCTCATACACACCAGTTACAACCACCTCTTTATCTATATCTATTCTCACCAATTGATTCATGGGGTCTGACTTCCCAAAAAGCACCTCCGCTGTGGACACCGAGAGCAAAACTGACTGCTGTTCCTGCAAGCCAGCCCACGAACCTTTCAGCATTTTCAATGAAAACAACTCTGGCGCATCGGCTCCTACAAACTGACCAACCTTCGACACCTTAACCTCACCGGCTGCTAACACAGACTCTGAGGGGTGAGTGGCTGGAACGATGTGTTTGAAGCTTTCAGCATAATTGGTTTTCAGTTCGTTCACAAAAGGATAGGGAACGGAACGAGAAGAATGCAATTCTCCACCCACAGTCTGATTTTGCATCGCCAGCGCAATACGGTCATAATTCTGATGGTATTTATTGAACGAGAGCTCGTCATAAACCCATAGACCAATCAGCATGGCGACAGCCATCCCAACAGCGAGGCCGCCAATGTTGATACCAGAGTAGGTTTTGTTTTTAACCAGATTCCGAAAGGCGATCTTTAGATAGTTTTGGAGCATGGGTTTAATTATTTAAAAATCTCTTTGCCGGCGTTCATGTCCGCAATCAGAGATCCAAAGTAGCTTTTCCAATTTGCTTCGGTAGCCATATCCCTTCCCTTTTCAGCGTAGCTGATCGCCTCTTTTTTATTTTCCATGAAATAATAGCCCATCACCATACCTAAATTGGAATAGACTTCTTTGGGGTTTTTATCATGATTTAGTTTAAAGATTTTGAATGCCTGCTCATGCTTTTTCATTTTGTTCAAACTGCTTCCATACATCACCAGCTGAAGAGATGTTCCCATCGGAATGGCTTTTTTCATCAGAGAATCTGCTTCTTTATTTCTGTTGAATTTTTCCAGTAATCCGGCATAGGTAGACAATGTGAGGAAATTAGCTTCTCCGAAATAAGTATTAATCGAACGATCAGCCCAGGACAAACCTTCTTCAAGATTGATGTTGTTAACCAGGCAATAGTTGGCCGCCGTATGCATATTTTGCCAAAACCGGTAGAAAATCCCTGAATTAAACTCCCTTCTGAAAGATTCGATTTGAAGCCTGTGCAGATCTACCGAAATCGCGATCGGGACTTTTACTTTTTCCCATTGCATTGAAAGTGTTGCAGAATTTTCAGTCTGCTGGTCAAATTCATATTTCAGTCTTTCCACACTTTCATTCATATTTTGCACCGGAACCTCCACCCTTAATGCATCATCTTTGGGATCATAATAAAAACTCCCCCACGCCGTACTGAACTTTGAGAGCACAAGCGTAGCCGTTTTCTCTCCCATTGCAATAAAAAGTCCATACTTACCAGCTGAAACCGTTTTTCCTTCAACCATCACCTCCGTACTGAATTCAATTGTGGTGTTTTCATTCGCTCCTGCCCGCCATGGAGCTGCTTTGCTGGTGCCGTAATGAAGATCTTGAAAACCATAATGGACTACACCACCCCATATTTTCCCTTCCCGGCCATTTACTGCCGGTCTGTTGTAATCTACTCTGACAGTTGTAATTCCGATATTTTCAGAAACGGAAGCCTTTTTATTACCGTCAGCTGGTAAAGTGATTTGGCAATACGCCTGAATCACACAATGAGAGAGCAGAAGAAATACAATAGATACAGCTTTCATTTTTCTTACCATTTATGGTTTACTCACTTCTTAAACTCTTCACAGGATCAAGCAAAGCAGCTCTCACACTTTGGAAACTTACGGTGAGCAATGAAATAGCTATTGCTATAAAGCCGGCCATTGCAAATATCCCCCAGCTTATTTCAATTCTGTAAGCGAAATCCTGCAACCATTGATTCATCAGATACCAGGCTATGGGTGATGCGATCAAAATAGCAATGAGGGTTAGTTTCACAAATTCCTTTGAGAGCAAAACCACAACGCTGGTCGCTGTTGCACCCAGCACTTTTCTGATACCAATTTCCTTGGTTCTCTGGTGAGAAATAAATGCGATCAGTGCAAAAAGTCCGAGGCAGGAAATTAAAATTGTTATCACCGAAAATAATGTCAGGATAGTAGAAACCCTGCTTTCCGCTTTATACATGTCGTTAAACTCCTGATCGAGAAAATGGTACTCGAACGGCTGTAAGGGAAAATTGGCTTCCCAGCTCTTTTTCAGCACATCCACAGCCTTGTTAACCTCCGTACCAGACACCCGAACCATCACTTTTCCAAAATAATCGTATTCAGAAATGATGGCAATAGGTGCGATTTTTTCATGAAGTGACCTAAAATGAAAGTCCTTCACCACCGCTTTGACAGTACCTTCCCTCCCGTTCATATTCACTTCCTTCCCTATCGCGCCTGCGGCATTCCATCCAAGTGCTTTAATTGCCGACTCATTGAGAATAAATGCATATCGTCTGAGCTCAACAGAGTCCAAAGTGGCTTGTGCAATGTCGGATTCATTGAAATTTTCTCCCGCAACCAGTTTCATTCCCATGGTTTTTACAAAATCCTTTTCTACTGGAATTGCCGTAATGTTCATACTGAAATCATTCGGTTTGTCCTTGGCAGAAATACTGTAACCACCCTGTACGTTCAGTGGAGAGTCATACGAAGCGGTAGCTGATGCTATGGATGCATTGCCTAGCAATTCGTTTTTAATTGAAGCAAGTTTCCCGGCCGAAATCCCCGTGCTCAAATCGAGCACAAGTACCTGGTCGGGATTCATTCCCAAACTCTTATTTTGTATGTAATCTAACTGTGAATTAGCAATGAGTGTGCCGATAATGAAAAGCAGCGATACCGAGAATTGAAAAACCACCAGAAAGCTTCTCAACATATTGCCTCCCGGACTGGAAAGTACGTTGCTTTTGAGAACCTTAATGGGCTCAAAACGCGAAAGAACAGCGGCGGGATATGCTCCGGCAAGTAACGTAACGGCAACAAACAACGAAACCAACACCATCACAACTGAGAACGGCGGCCACACCCCCAGGTTCAGCTCGGATGCTGTGAGACTGCTCAACCCAGGAAAACCCAGATTAGCGATTACAAATCCGATCAGGACAGATATTATTGTAATGATGCCACATTCATAGAGGTATTGCCCAAAGACCTGCGAACGCTCAGCGCCCATGACCTTTCTCACTCCTACCTCCTTCGCTCTAACCGCAGAACGTGCAGTAACCAGGTTAACAAAATTGATACAGGCTATCGCCAAAATCAAAAAGGCTACACCCGATAGAATGTACATGTATTTGTAGTTTCCGGTAGCTTCCATTCCACCTGTTACATTCGAGTAAAGATGTATCTGACCAAACTCTTCCAGATCCAATCTCACCCTGACACCCGGGTTTTTAGGATCGTTCAGATGTTTTGCTACATAATTATCGACTTTACTTCGAAGAGAAGTTAAACTGGATCCCGGTTTAAGCAGCAAAAAGGTAAAATCGTTTGCAGAATCGAAGGATTCGGTACGTGAGCGGGGAAGTGTGCTGTAACTTGCCAGCCAATGGAATTTAATTGATGAATAAGAAGGCACATCGGCCACCACACCGGTAACCTGCATCGTATACTTATTGTTTATCGAAACAGATTTACCTACGGCACTTTCGTTTCCGAAAAATTTCCGTGCAGCTGTTTCGTCTATTACCACCGAATTGGGAGCAGACAGTGCAGTGGCAGGATTTCCTTCAACAAAAGGAAATGAAAACATATTGAAGAAAGTCGAATCAGCAAAAAGTACATCTTTTTCATTAAACAACTTATCTCCATACTTAACAGGCACAGAGCCATTGCCCGAAAGCGAGTATAGCCGCACCGCACTTTTCACTTCTTCAAATTCTCTCGAAAATACCGGAGCAACGGCCGTTGGTGTAACCGCAACATTCACAGATTCACCATCACCCGATTGATAAAACAAATTGACCCTCACAAGGCTGTCGCTATGTTCGTGAAAACGATCATACCGCAGTTCATGTAAAATGTAAGTTGCCAGCAAAAGGAAACATCCAATACCAATAGAAAGCCCGGTAATGCTCACAAGTGAGTTGGTGCGGTGTTTCATCAAGTTGCGATAAGCGATTTTCAGGTAGTTACGAAGCATAGCTTACTTATTATTTTTGTCAAAAATTATTAGCTGAATTGTGAGAAAGGAGCCTGGCACAAAGGGTTTTCCTTCGCTACCAGGCCCCGTCTTATTCGCTCCTTAAAGACTTCACCGGATTGAGTAACGCCGCCCTGATCGCCTTGTAACTCACTGTGAGTAAAGTAATGGCAACCAGTAAAACGAGCACAGCTGCAAACACCCAGAGCTGTATCTTAATCATATAACTCTTATAATCTTCCAGCCAAATCGTCATGATATAATAAGCAATGGGTGCCGCTATCACAAATGAAATAACAACAAGCTTTACAAAATCCTTTGAAAGTAAACCCCACAATGTAGTTACACTCGCTCCCAGCACTTTGCGGATACCTATTTCTTTTGTGCGTTGCTCGGCCATAAAAGAGGCTAATCCGAACAAACCAAGACAGGAAATAAAGATCGCCAGCAAGGATACAATCGCTGAAAGATTCCCAATCAGCTCTTCGTAATTGAATTTTTTGGCATACTCCGCATCGGCAAATTTGTAATCGAATGGAAAACCGGGATTATATCTGTCGAAAATGGGTTTAATTTTTTGGATGGCTTCTGAACTTGATACGTTCGGGTTAATACGCACGTTAAGACAATTCACCCAGTCTTTCTCAAACACAACCGTTACCGGCGAAGTCGCCCTGAAAGGTGAATCCAGCATGATGTCTGTCATTACACCTACCACACGGCGGTCTTTACCATTCCATTTTACAATTTCTCCCACGGGATCTTTCAGTTTCATGCGTTTTACGGCGGCCTCATTCAAAATAACACCGTTCGAATCCGATACAAACTCTGTGGAGAAATCACGGCCCGCTTTGAGCTCAATGCCGAGGGTTTTTGTATAATCGTAACTCGTGGCAATCGTTGAAAAAATCACACCTTTCTCATCAGGCGTAGATCCTTTCCACTCCCAGCCGCTGTTGTTACTCCATATCTCAGAAGGCGGAGAATTTGTCTTGCAAATGGATGAAACCATGCCCGTCGCCAGCAGTTCGTTACGTAAAGGCTCAAACTTATCAACAAGATCTTTGGTAGCATCAACGGAAATAAGGCTCTTATTATCGAAACCAATAGGCCGGTTTTTCCCATGCTGAATCTGCTGATAAATGATAATGGTCCCGATCATCAGCACAATTGAGAATGAAAACTGAATCACAACCAGTACCTGACGTGGTAGAGAAGCGTTTTTCCCAACATGGACAACACCTTTTAAAATTCTTACGGGGTTGAACGAAGAAAGATAAAGTGCCGGGTAACTTCCAGCAAGAAGTCCGGTAAACAAGGTAAACAGCAAAAGAATACCCCACAGAACAGGATTGCCAAATTCCATACGCAGGGACTTTTCAGTAAGCGAATTGAAGAAAGGCAATGCAATAGCCACCAGTATTACAGAAAACAGTAAAGCCACAAAAGAGATCAGCAGCGATTCACTTAAAAACTGTGTTATAAGTTGCTTCCTGCCAGATCCAACCGCTTTTCTGACACCCACTTCCTTCGCGCGTTTCTCTGACCGGGCAGTACTCAGATTCATGAAATTAATGCAGGCGATGATCAGAATAAACAACCCGAAAATCCCAAACAGGCGTACATATTTGATAAACCCGCCAGAATTGATTCCCTCTGTAAAATTGGAATACAATCTCCATTTTGACATGGGGTGAATAAAGACTTCCGGTTTGATCGTTTTCACCATCAGTTCGTTGTCCCGAAAATGGTTTATGACAAGATCCTTGATTTTCGCATTGGTTTTTTCCGGTGAAACGCCGTCTTTAAGCTGGACAAAAGCCTGGTAGGAATTGTTTCCCCAGTTGCTTTCCTGACCTTTCATCCAATCATATATTTTCTGCTGTAATTGCCACGGAATCAGATATTCAAATTGCAATGTGGCATTTTTGGGCTGGGACGCGATAACGGCGGTTACTTTCAAATCCACCAAATTATCCATTTTGACAGTTTTGCCAATCGGATTATTCTTGCCAAATAATGCTTCCGCCGTTTCTTTTGTCAGAACAATGGAATATGGTTCCTTCAAAGGCTTTTTATCTCCATCCAGAATCTCAAAAGAAAACATGTCGATGGCTTCCTCTCCAATAAAATGCCCCTTTTTCAGGAATTTTTGGTTGCCGACAACCAGCGAGCGGCTGGATCCCCAGTCACACATGGCAACTCCCTGAAAATCCGGATATTTGTTTTTCAGCTCAGGACCCGTAGCAAACGGTATAGCATCCTGCGTACCCCGACGACCGTCGAAAGTCTGGTGCATTTTGATCTGATAAAGCGTTTCGAAGTTTTTGTGATGTTTGTTTGCCGACACCTCGTCGTTAATCCAAAGTCCGATCAATATTGCCACGGACATCCCCACGGCAAGGCCGGCGATATTGATGAAAGAATACACTTTGCTCTTGGCAAGGTTTCGAAACGCAATTTTAAGATAATTCCGGATCATGAGGTGCTATTTTATATATGGCTATGGGTTTTACAAATCATTAATATGGTCGCTGACTCACCAAATTTATACCAGTATATTTGCCACACTGACTATCAGTCATATACATAAAAAAATCGGAGTTTTGATGTCCGAAAACGAACACCAAAACTCCTAAGCGATCACCTGATAACGCTGTTATTTACTGCACATCATCATTTTTGATACCCCTTTTGTTCTTTTTGATCGCATCTTTCAGCTTTCCAAACTTATAGTTCAGACTGACATTAAAAGATCTGAAATAGTCGATTCGATAATTACTTTGGCTGAAATCCGGGCCGGAAGTGGTACGCAAATCTCTGCGGTATTTACTGAAAGGATTATTGACAGAAGCCGATAACGAGAGTTTGTCTTTAATCACATCCTTGTTCACACTGAACGAAGTATAACTCGCCGCGTTGGAAGTCCCCTGCAAATTGATACTCGGACCATTCGCATTGAAACTCGCATTAACCCGCCAATCCTTTTCAAACCGATAGCCTGTGGATGCATGAATCTGATACATCACACCCCTATTGGTGATCTTTTCTCCATTCACTTCACCCCTCACTTTACCATGCGCCACTCTTGCATTCATGTTGAAATTCCATCTTTTGGTAAATGGATAATTCATGCTCAAATTCCCCATTAGTAACCTTGCCGTACCGGTGTTTCCATAACTGATACGGTTAATCGCCGTAACCGGATCATAGGCGGAAACCTGGAAAATCAGATCCGTGAAATAGGTGCCGCCCACGCTGATATTGAAAGAACCCTTTTGGGCACGATTGTAACCTAACTGAAAGTCGTTCACAAGCGCTGGTCTCAAATTCGGATTCCCGGTTCTTTCAAAACTCGGATTCGATTTGTCTACAAACGGGTTGAGCTGATAAATACCTGGTCGTTGTATACGTTGTGTGAAACCCAGATTCATGCCGCTGTTATCCTTTTTGAACTTCTTGCTAATGGAAAGCGAAGGAATAACGTTGAAATAATTCTGCCGAACTTTCGAGTCCGTAGAGATAAAATCGGCACTCATACTGGTTTGTTCAATACGTGCTCCCGCCTTTATACCCCAACTTTTGAAACTGTACTGATAGGTATTGTATGCTCCATAAACATTTTGAACGTTAGCAAATTTGTTGCTGTAAGCCGGATTAAGTTCAAAATCACCCGTTTCCGAATCGAACGAACGATACTGGAAATCACTTTTGTTATCCCGCATGATGGCTTTCAATCCTGCCTCGATATTCAGTTTCTTTAAAGGATATACGTAGTCGACCTGCACCGTTTGTTCACCAAAACTCTGGTCGTTCACCTGCCGGTAATCTGGCAGGTCATAGTTAATACGATCCCAAATAGAAAGATCCGTATTCTGATCGTTCGCAAATCTGAAATAGCGGTACGAAAGTGTCAGTAATCGATTTTTGTCAGCCTTAAAACCCTTCTGGTAATTAAGTGCAACGTCCATTCCGTTTCCAATTCCATCATTACGATTATCCAATCGATATTGTTCCAAAGTACCCTCTTCACCATTCAATAATGAGCTTTGGCTTCCCGATCCTTTGGAGCTATTGCCATTGATATTAAACTGCCCAGAAAGCAGATTGAGACTATCCAATTCATAACTCACTTCATATCCCAAATATCCACTTTTGCTGTTTGAAAGCGTGGAGCCGTTTTGAAGAAGATCTGTACGGTCATCACCAAACGTTTGTCTGGTAATCGAATTAGAAATTCGTGGCGTGTTGTAAATGCTTCCTCCGCCCATGGCTGTCATCCCCCATTTACCCAGTTTTGAAGAAAACGAACCTCCAAACCCCGGACCGCCAACCGGAAATCTTTCACTTACATTTATAGATCCGTTATAACCATTATCCAGTTTTTTGAAGGTGATGATGTTGATAATTCCCGCTAATCCCTCAGCATCGTATTTGGCTGGTGGCGTGGTGATTACTTCAATGCGCTCAATGGATGAAGCAGGCATGCTCCTCAGAATTTCTTTATAACTCCGCTCCACCATGCTGGAAGGTTTTCCGTTGATAAGAATCTTAAAATCTGCGTTTCCTTTCAGGAAAATATTGTTATCTGCATCCAGCGACAAATGCGGAACCTTGCGCATCATATCCAAAACACTAAACACTTTGCTTTCAGGATCTGCTTGTAAATCATAGCTAATTCTATCAATTTCCTGCTTCACAATTTGTTTGGTACCACTTACAGTAACCTCTTTTAGTCCAACCACTTGCTGACTAATTGGTACAACGCCCAAGTCCAGAATTTTCGAAACAGAATCCGTTAGATTCGCATCTACAATCTTATTCTTATAACCCACTCCCACAACAACGACGGTATACTTGCCGGGTTTTATACCCGAAAATGCAAAACTTCCGTCCTCTTTGGTGTAGTCGGCTTTCACCACCGTATTCTTATCCCGCACAAGATTTACAGTAATGAAATCGAGTTTTTTCTGAGATGAAGAGTCTGTTACAATTCCGATTATTTTGAAATCGGTTACGACGACCTGCCCTGTGGCGTTTTTCTTAAAGGCAAGCAAGCCCAGCAAGAGTAGCAGCCAGTGCGTGATGTGACATATTTTTTTCATTTTTCAAGAGTTTCGCCGGGTTGTCCGGCATGATGGCTAATAGATTCAAAAGGCAATAGAAATCCTGTCAAGAGTTTGAGCTCTTTTAAAAAAACGGCAGTTTGTTTTCTCCCTCAGTGTTCGTTTGTGAAGACACAAACGGAGGCGGTAAACATATACCCTTCTCTTAATCAATAATGAATGGCAGCGTAGTTTTTCTTTTTTTCATGGCTAATAGATTTTAAAAATTCTATGCAACAAATATATAAAAAGGTACTTTGTATTGCAAGGTACTTGGTTACATTTATTTTACACGGTATAAATAACAAGCCGACACAGTAGTTGAAATTGAGAATTTGGGATGAATTAAGAGTACTGTTTACTTAAAACTGCAAACTAAACACTAGTAAGTAATGCAGCAACAAGCAAATTACTCCTCCACCTTCTTTTCTAACTTTCTCTCAATTAAAAAGTTAAGAATAAGGCTTATACCTCCAAAGAGAAAAATCATTGAGAAGAATGAAACACCCTGACTAAAACCGTGGTAGTCATGCATGAATTCCGCGGCGATGATTCCAATTGCTACACCGACGAAGAGCATCCCAAATTTGAGTGTTGGAGAAATACTGCCATTTCTGGCTATGAATAGCGATGCATCAACATTGCGTTCGATCATCGCCATACGTTCGCGATATCTGGTAATCAGAAAAACATAAACGATTCCGAAAACTCCGGCAAACGCTGAAACTGTAATAACAATGTGTTTTATATCATGCATGGCTGTAATTTTAAATTGTCATTTTTAGAAAAGTTACCCATATGACAGTGGTATGGAAAACCAGGTTACAGATTTGGCCAAAAAAAATTAAAAAAAATAAAATCCTGGAAATTCTGTAACCAGATTTGAACAGAGGCTGTCTAACCAGTAATTGATAGAATTTTAGAATACCAGGCATGGGTGGAATTTAAATGTTTCCCCGGCTACCAGTTGCTCAAAGTTAATCCATGAAACAACCCGACGACCAGGTATATATAAGTAGAGTAGTAAACGGAGAACCGTCTTACTTCTCCTATCTGGTTAATCGGTACAAGGATATGGCTTTTACAATTTCACTTAAAATCCTGCGAAATCAGGAGGATGCAGAAGATGCGGCGCAGGAAAGTTTTGTGAAGGCCTATCAACAGATTCGTACGTATCAGGGTAATGCAAAGTTTTCAACCTGGCTGTATACCATTGTTTACCGTACCTCCATTTCGAAATTACAGAAGAACAAAATCCTGACTTTTGCTATTGATGATGAACTGAACGAGGAATTTATATACGATTATTCGGCCACACAGTTGGAGCAACTGCAAATGAATGAACAGTCGAAATTCGTGCGGCAGGCCATTCAAAAATTACCGGAGGCAGAAGCTTTACTGATCACGCTCTTTTACATGAATGAAAATACCGTCAAAGAAATTGAGGAGATCACAGGTATGAAGGCTTCAAATATTAAGGTAAAATTGTTCAGAGCGAGAAAAATATTGGAGAAGGAATTACAGTTTTTAATGTAATTCAGACAGAAAACGAATTCATTCAAGTGTTGACATGAAAGAGGCAAACGAGGACATATTGAAAAAGCTGATTCAGCAATCAGGCCCGGAAACCGCACCTTCGGACTTTACTGAATTTGTCATGAGTGCTGTTCAGGTAGAGTCGCAGCATGAATCAATTGTCAACCTGGAATTGAAAACTGTACTTCAACAAAATGCTCTTGACCAACCATCCGCAGATTTCTTGTTGCGGGTGATGTCGCAAGTGGAAGTTCAGCAAATGTCGCCTGTTTTATTAACAGAAGTCAAACCGATTATCAGCCCAAAAGTTTGGTATTGGCTTGGGAGCATTGCCGCAAGTTTGGTGATATTGATCGCGTTCTTTTATCAAAGTCTGGAAAAAATTTCAGACGAACCCACTTCTTTAAGTCTATCCGACAAAGCATTTTCCAACATTTCCGAAAGTTTCATTTCCATCCCACCACTTTACAGCATATCCTGCATAGCCATTACAGGGCTTCTCCTGACCGATTACTTCCTGAGAAATCGGTTCATGAAGCGTTTGGTTTAAAAGCTAAGTGTTTAACTCTTTCTCCCATTTTTATAAGCAGATAGCTTATGAGTTAGCTCGTTTGTGAGGACACAAACGAGGGCAATTATTGCCGTGGTTTGTGTCTTCACAAAACACCAGCACAACTTCTCTAACGCCGCGGTTTGTGTCCTCACAAAACGCAAGCACGACTGCTCGTTGGTTGCAAGCCCACTTTAACACCAAACCAACATTATCGATATTTTTTCGATAAAAAAATCCTAATATACTCACTTTAAACACATTATCCATTTCACAGCAACTAGAATTATGCCGTATGAGAAAAATACTTTCAAAACTTTAAAGTAAAACAACATCCGTGTCCGTCTACCCTTAAAACCGGATATCAGGCTTTGAAAAACAATTTCTGAAACGGTTTAAAGTAAAATGTAAAATCAAACGTCATCATTAAAAAGTAAACATTAAAAGCAGAAAACATGAAAAATAACTTTCGTTTTATATTCCCCCGGTTGGTAGGTGCTACCCTGATTGTTGGTCTTGCCTCATTGGTTTTGGTCACATTGTTCAAATTGCTCTTGGGCGTTATGCTCATAGGTGGGGTGGTGATGCTTGTGAAACGCATGATCGGCAGACCAGGTCACGATTTACCGGCGGGTCCATACGCCAGATTTGCTGAGCATGGATATGGATCTTACCAGAGGCACAATCAATGGGCCGGACCGATAACTGTCGACAGGAATCAGTCTCAAGCGCAAACCATCGTACCAATCAATTAAAAGTATCCTGAGAAAATCAGGAATTAATAACAATTCAATTTTTAACAGATAATAATTAAAGTCATGAATAACCAACAAACAACAACAGACAATCAAAGTCAATATGGATATAGAGGCCGTGGATGCGGACCTTTCAGCAAAATGTTCTCCGGAAAAGGCCCGTTCAGTGGCAAAGGGCCATGGGGAGGTGCCTTTGGCAATCGTAAGGCAGCGAATATTGAAGAAACGGATTCAGTTTTTAAAATTTCCCTCTACGCGGCCGGACTTGTCAAAACCAATTTTAAGATTTCCGTCAGTAACGACATTTTGACGATTGCCTATAATGCGCCGGAGGGAAATAAGTCCGAAGAAAGCAAGTTCGCTTACCAGGAGTATCAACCTTCCTCTTTCGAGCGATCTTTCCAGTTAAACGGAAAGGTTCTTACCGACAGCATCAGTGCAGAATACATCGACGGTGTGATGATTGTAACAATGCCCAAAAATCCTGATACCAACAGACCAGCACAGGAAGTAAATGTGAATTAAGGTTTGCTACTCGTTTGTGAGGACACAAACGAGGGCGAAATAGAAAAGATAAAAGCCCGGCGTCTGTGTCGGGCTTTTATCTTTTTGTCTAACGCCTGCTACAACCACCGTGGTTTGTGTCTTCACTAAACACTCACAACTGCCGCGGTTTGTGTCCTCACAAAACGCCAACGAGACTCGTTTGTGGGGACACAAACGAGGGCGAATCTAAGTTTCTATGCCCCAGCCCCTCTGCCCTATTCGCTTTTCAAACTTTTCACCGGATTCATCAGCGCTGCTTTAATACTTTGTAAGCTGACTGTGAAAAGTGCGATGGCTATTGCCAGAAATCCTGCCAGTGCAAATACCCACCAGTTAATTTCTGTATGATAAGCGAAATCCTGCAACCAATTGTGCATGCCGTACCATGCGATCGGTGAAGCGATCAGGATTGCGATGACTACCAGTTTGAGAAAATCCTGAGATAATAACGTTACGATACTTGCAACTGAAGCTCCCAAAACTTTTCTTACACCAATTTCCTTGGTCCGCAGTTCTGCCATGAACATGGATAACCCTAAAAGTCCGAGACAGGAAATAAAAATGGCGATCCCGGCAAAAATTCCAAACAAAAGCTGCTGGGTTTGTTCTCTTGCATACAGCTTACCAAAACGCTGATCCAGAAATTCGTACTCAAAAGGTTTATCAGGAAACTGTGTTTTCCAAACTGATTCTATATGGCTCACCGCTTGTTTTATATTGCTGCCTGAAACATGAATGGAAACCCTGCCTAATCTTCCTGACTCATTGAACATCACCATCGGAACCACTTTCTGATGCAGGGATTCAAAATGAAAATCTTTCGTAACACCGATAATTTGTCCTCGAATTTCACCATAACCAAAGCCATTCCCGATTGCATCTGCCGGGTTTTTCCAACCCAAAAGTCGGGCGGCAGTTTGGTTAAGTATAAAACCCGACGTTTTATCCGTAGGGTGATCCAACGAGAAATTTCTTCCCGCCGCCATTGCTATCTGATATACCGGAATGAAAGCTTCATCCACTGCCAGAGCTTTGATGATAATATCGCTGGTAGCCATTGTATCACCCTTCATAACATAAGCCTCCCAGGAGTCGAGCAAACGACCTGAGGGAATTCGGGACGAACGGCCCACTTCTTTAACGTTACTATTTTCCTTCAAACGCTGTTTGATACTTTCAAAGTTTGTTGCAGAATCATCCGGCATTCCCAGAAGGATAACCTGATCTTTGGAATAACCCAAATCATAGTTTCTGATGTAACGCATTTGATTATATACCACAGCCGTACTGATGATCAGCACAACAGCAATTGCAAATTGCACCACAACCAAACTCTGCCGTAGTTTTCCATTTTTAAGCGCAGAAGCAATTTTACCCTTCAACACACTGATTGGCTGAAACGAAGTCATGAAAAATGCCGGATAGCTGCCTGCAATAACTCCCGTAAAAAGTGTGATCGACACCAAAATGGCAATAAAAACCGGATCTAAGAGTGCATTAAATTCAAGTTGTTTCTGGGTAAAATTATTTAAAGCCGGCAAACACATTATGACAATCAAAATGGCAATGAGTACAGAAACAAGGACTAAAAGGATTGATTCGCTCAGAAATTGGTTGATCAGTTGCGAACGAACAGCACCAATCACTTTGCGCATACCTACTTCCTTAGCTCTCGTTGCCGACTTGGCAGTTGCCAGGTTCATGTAATTTATGCAGGCAATGATGAGTATAAAAATGGCAATTGCTGAAAACAGATAGACGTATTGTATGTCTCCGTTTGCCTCAATTTCTGAATCCAGATGTGAATGCAAGTGAATGTCAGTCAGTTTCATCAGATCCAAAACAGAATAAGTCGAAGCATTTGAATCGATGTGACGGTTCTGAAATGCAGGAAATGCTTTTACAAGCTTTTGCGGATCATAGTTTTCAGGCAGAAGCAAATAAGTAGAGAACGAATTATTGCCCCAATTTGACCTCAACCCTTCCTCTCCATAAACTCTTGGATCATTTAAAGTAGAAAATGAAACCAGGAAATCAGGGTGAAAATGTGATTGCGAAGGTAACGGCTCAAAAATGCCCGTTACGGTATAATCCAGCTGATTATCAAGGCGCACTGTTTTACCCATGGGGTTTTCGTCTCCAAAATATTTTTTCGCCATAGATCGGGAAAACATAATGGAAAACGGATTCTCGAGTGCTTTGTCAGGATTACCTACCGCAACATCGAAACTGAAAACTTTAAACAGATTTGGCTCAGCAGCGAATACTTTTTCTTCATTGAAAACGCTCTCACCATATTTCACCGAAGCACCCGTTTCCAACAGGCGAACAACCTGTTCAACTTCCGCAAAATCCTGTTTGATCAATGGTCCAAATGGCGGAGCTGCATGCCCCAGCCGCAACGATGCAGTGCCATCTTTGGAAAGGAAAGTTCTCGATAGCCGATAAATACGGTCGGCATTTGTGTTAAAGCGGTCATAACTCAACTCATCTTTAACGTAAAGCGCCAGCAACAAAAAACAAGCAAGCCCAATGGCCACGCCGGCAATGTTGATAAAACTGAATACCTTGTGTTTCAACAAGTTTCGTACAGCGATTTTTAAATAACTCCGTAGCATATTGATATGGATTAGGATTATCCGAATTGGGCAACAGGAACTCTGATACCTTTTTTACCAGTGTTTATTCACTTTTTAAAGATTTCACCGGATTGACTAATGCCGCTTTAACACTCTGATAACTTACTGTGAGCAAAGCAACCAGGAGCGCGAGAAAACCGGACATTGCAAAAACAGGCCATTGAATGTCAATTTTGTAGGCAAAATCCTGCAACCACTTGTCCATCGCGTACCATGCAACTGGCACTGCAATGAGGATACCAATTAGCACCATTTTCATAAAGTCCTTCGCCAATAACCCGATAATCCCAGCAACGCTTGATCCCAAAACTTTACGAACACCGATTTCTCTGGTACGTATCTGTGCCGTGTAGGCAGCAAGACCAAGCAGTCCCAGACACGAAATGAACACTGCAATGGAAGCAAAAATATTGAAGAGAAGTCCGGTTTGCTTTTCAGATTTATACATGTCATTGAACGTATCGTCCAGAAAAGCATACCCAAATGGAAACTGCCCGTTGTATTGCTTCCATGAAACTTCTGCGGCAGCAATTGTCGTTGCCGCATTTTCTCCGTTTGTTTTGATATAAATACGATTCATGTCAGATGGCGTGTATGAAAAAATTGCGGGTTCAATTTTCTCTTTCATCGACTCAAAATGGAAGTCTTTCACCACGCCGATAATCGTCCCATTTTTGTTCCACAACCTGAATTTCTTTCCGATCGGATCTTTGATACGAGCCGCTTTCACAGCGGTTTCATTCAAAATAAAATGAAGAGAATCTGCAACTGATCCACTGAAATTAGCTCCCTGCACCAGCTCCATTTTGAAAAATGGAATAAAGTCCTGGTCAATTGACATGGGCCGGATCATCAAGGTTTCTCCCGTTTCCTTTCCATCCCATTCGTTATTACCCGTTTGCGACCCGATCTGAACGATGTTTGAACTCGCTCTTGTAACACCGCTAACTCCTGGTTTATTTAGCAAATCGGCTTTAACGGCATCATAATGTTTCGCAATACCGTACATGGGAAATGATAAAACATGCGCTTTGTCATAACCCAGCTCTTTAGAACGGATGTAGCTGAGCTGATTGCTGATGATAATAGTACCTGCGATGAGCATCACGGAAACCGAGAATTGTACCACAACAAGCGTTTTTCTAAACAATGCCTCGTTTATTTTCCCTGAAACTTTGCCATGTAATGCTCTTAGTGGATCCATGGATGAAAGAAGCAAAGCCGGATAGATGCTCGACGCAATGAGTGTACCAACAATGGTAAGACCGATAACCTGCCAGATCTGATAACTTGTAAAATCAATGACCAGATTTTTTCCCGCGATTTGATTATAAACCGGCATGAGCAGGTACAGCAAAATTAAAGCAGAGATCGTCGCCAGAAGAAAAAGTATTGTCGTTTCGATCAGGAATTGTAAAAAAAGCTGAGTTCTGGCGGCTCCCACTATTTTTCTCATGCTGACTTCCTTTGAACGCAACATAGACCGTGCCGTTGAGAGGTTCACATAATTGATACAGGCAATGCCGAGAATGAGTAATGCAATGATGATAAACATTCTCACGGTTTCTATTCCTTCATTGGCACCATCTGATTTGTAAAGGTGCATTTTAGACAAAGGTTGCAAGAGGTATGCAACATCAGTGTCATCAGCTTTGTTACGCAAATGAATATTTCTCAGCTTTTCAGGCAGGCTACCAATCGCCTGTCCGGGTTGCAAAAGCAGGTACGTTGAATAATCAAACTGATGAAAATCGTTATCGGAATTCCGGCCGTCCTGCCTCCTGCTGTACATATTTTTGAACAACCGTGAAATAGGCAGAAACATATCTCCCTGAATACTTGAATTTTTGGGCAAATCCCGGATTATCCCGGTTACCATAAAACTGACTTTGTCGTTAGCAGAAAGAATTTTCCCAATCGGATCCTCATCTCCAAAATACTTCTTTGCGGTTGTCTCCGTAAGAATGATAGAATTGTCATCAGAAAATGGCTTTTTGTTGTCGCCTTTAATGAGTCCAAAATCGAAAACGGAAAACAAGTTGGGATCCGTGAATAAAGAATTATTCTCGTTGAAAATTTTATCCTTATAGGTAAACAAAATGTATTGATTGTTCTGGGAAAGCCTCACAGCATCCTTAATCTCAGGCAGTTCTTTTTTACCCAGTATTCCTATTGGAGCCGCCGTACTGGTCCAAATCTGCTGGCTCGAACCAGTGCCAACTCTGTTTTCCAGTTTATAGATATCATCTGCCTGTTTATGAAACCGATCAAAACTCAGTTCGTCCTGTACCCATAACAAAATCAGAATTCCTACACCAAGCCCGATCGTTAAACCGGCTCCGTTGATAAGAGAATAAAATCTGTTTTTCAACAAACTACGCCAGGCGATTTTAAAATAGTTACGGATCATGACATATATTTAGTTTATTAAAACGACTCGAAAATTTTAGCGATTGAGTCTTTAAGTCGCGGTGTATATCTTCATAAGACACTTCCAACTGCCACGGTTTGTATCCTGACAAGGCGTAGTTCCGGCACTGCCTACTACAACCCTATAACTGTATCACCCCTCAGTATATTCGTTTGTGGAGACACAAACGAAGGCAACCAGATACAAACATTAGCAACACTTCAAACTGGCACTACCACACAAACCTATAAAAGGCATACCAAATTCGTAATGTATTATAATACAGTAAATTACAAATCATAAAAATAGAATATTGTCCGAAAACGAACAGACATTGTCCGCAAGCGTAAGCCAGGGTTTTCTATTACCGGACAACAAAAATTAACCATCCTCAAAACCGAACTATATTCTATCAAATTTGGCTTTAAAAGGCATTTATTCTACAAAAAGAATAAATCCTGGGTGAATATTTTACAAAAGAAAATAAATAGACTCCCTCTCATTTGATTATCATATGCGTATTTAGATATTTGCTTTCATCATACAGTTTTAACCCACATTCATGTATTAAAACCAAATATTTATGAGAAAACATATTCATTTATTGTGGTCTCCCAAGGACTGGCTGGCAGGTATTGCAATAGCCATGTTGTTTTCGGTGGGAGCGTTTGCACAATCCTATTCCATCAGTGGAAAAGTTACGGACAAAGCCGGCCAAGGCGTTCCCGGTGTTTCGGTGCAAATAAGAAGTACAACTCAGGGAAGCATCACTGACGCAGAAGGTGTATACGCGCTGAATGCCACTCTCCCCGTGGGAGATTACACCATTGACTTCTCGTCGATCGGATATAAAACCGTATCTCAAAAGCTGAGCCTCGGAAACCAAACCTCCCTCACAATCAATGCATCCATTATTGATGAAGTTGCATTGTTGGATGAGATTGTGGTTACAGGCTCTACGTTAAAATCAACACGCCGACAACTTGGGAATGCCATCAACTCGGTAAGTTCTACGGATCTGCAAAAATCGGGAACGGGAAACCTCTTTTCCGCATTGCAGGGAAAAGTGCCCGGCGCGCAAATCACGCAAAATTCCGGTGATCCTGCTGGTGGGATGACGATCAGACTAAGGGGGATCAAATCTCTTCAAGGAAATTCAGATCCGCTATATGTTATTGACGGGGTCATTATCAGTAATTCCTCGGCAAATGTTTCTCAATATGCTTTGGCTGATCAGATTGGTCAGGCTGTGGTAGGAACCAACCGTATGGCAGATATCAATCCTGCCGACATTGAATCCATGAGTATCATCAACGGAGCTGCCGCTGCGGCACAATATGGTTCACGGGCCTCCAATGGTGTGGTGCTCATCACGACCAAACGAGGGAAAACCGGTGCGCCTCAGATTAACTTTTCAACGAGTGTTAACGTCAATGAGCTTCGTAAGAAATTCGCTATCAGTACATACGGTAAACAATTTGGATTCGCCGGCTTGCGCCTCGCTCCGATTTCAAACGTATCTGCCGCGCAAATTGCAGCAAACCCCGGTGTTACTGTGAGCCGCGTGTTCCGTGACGGCGTATTTGTGGACCTTGCTACCAATCAGGTGGATGTGCAACGTTACGACTATCAGGACGATATCTACAAAACCGGAATCGGCACCGACAATTCGCTGTCAGTAAGTGGCGGAACGGACAAAACGCAATATTTCGCGTCGCTTTCCTATCTTAAAAATCAGGGTATTGTGAAGGGTACGGACTTTCAGCGTTATGGTTTGCGTGTGAGACTCGAACAACGTTTGGCCAGTTGGGCTAAAATATCGGCAGGCATTACCTATTCCAACAGCTTCTCCAACGAGAAGCCAAATGGAAACGTTTTTTACAGTCCGGTAAACTCGATCAATATCACCAACAACATTTATGATATCAGTCGCCGGGATGCGGGAGGCAACCTGCTTGCTGTGGAACCTACACGGGTGAACCCACTTACTGTGATCGAAAAAATGCGTTTTACACAGGCCGTTAACCGTACCGTAAACGATTTACAGCTTAACCTTACACCATTCAAAGGTTTCAACGTGGACTGGGTTTTCGGGATGGACGCATTTTCTCAGTTGGGTAAAAACCTGATTCCCGCTTATCCGTATCAGGCTGTGGCGGGTTTGCCGGCAGAACGTTTTCCGGATGGTTTTGCAGCCAATGTAAATGCCAATACGTTTCTTTACAACAGTGATATCAACCTGTCGTATGAAACTGAGCTAACCAAAGACCTGAAACTGAATCTGATTGCAGGAACGAGTTACCAAAACAGCAAAACGGACATTACATACGGAAGCGGACAAAAACTGGCTCCGTTTATTGAAACTGTCAGCGGCGCTACAACCACGATCCGATCGTCATATAATTATGATCAGTTCGATTTATTCGGAGTTTTCGCTCAGGGAACATTGGGTTACAAAAACCTGCTTTTTGTAACCGGGGCTGTTCGCCGCGACCGTTCTTCCAAATTTTCTGAATCAGAATCAAACCAAACTTATCCAAAATTCAGCGCCAGCTTTGTTCCTTCCGACATGGAGTTTTGGAAAGGTGGCAGCCTGAGTAACGTGGTTAATACCGCCAAACTGCGTTATTCTTGGGGCCGCTCAGGTAACCTCACTGGTATTGGATCGTACGATCGTTTCTGGCAATTCCAGCCTGCCAACTTCCTTGGGAAAGGTACCATCGTGCCAAGTGCCACGCTGGCCAATTCAAAAGTAAGACCGGAATTTATGACTGAAAATGAAGGCGGAATTGATCTTACATTTTTGGAAAATAAACTTTCGCTCGGACTAACCGCCTACAAGCAAAAAATAACGGATCTGGTGGTGAATAAAGTGTTGGCACCAACCGAAGGTGGAACCAGTTCGATTGACAACGTAGGTGAAATGGAAAATAATGGATTTGAGGTAAGCCTGGGTTATAACGTAGTTCAAAGCAAAGATTTCAGCTGGGATTTTAACGTAATTTATAGCCAGAACCGGAATAAAATCACCAGACTTGGAAGTCCTTTACTAGCACTTAATACAGTAACAGGCGCACCTTCTTACCTTATTGAAGGACAGGCTGCCAGTGTTTTTTACGGAACATTTTTTGCAAGAAATGCAGATGGAAGTCAGTTTTTGACCACTCAAAATTTCCCACAGTCTCAGAAAGGTGTGCAGTCGGCAACTGACCCGCTGGCATATACCCCGGCAGCCACAGGAGCAGACGGACAGTTTTTAACGAACAACATGGTCAGAAAAATTATTGGTAATCCTAATCCTAAATGGACCGGTTCATTCGTCAGCAACATGACCTACAAAAACCTTGGCTTCCGTTTCCTGATCGACGCGGTACAAGGGCTGGAAGTATTCAATGCCGACAGACGTACACGCCAGGGAGTGGGAATTGGTGATTATGCAGAAAAAGAACTTACAGGTGAGCTGCCAAGAGGTTACATCTATTCCATTTACAATACGGAAGAGTGGCGTGTGGACGATGGTTCTTTTGTGAAACTTCGTGAAGTGAGCTTGTCGTACACGCTTCCTTCGTTGATCAAAAATGTAAGAAACATCAACATCGCCCTTACTGGCCGGAACCTGATTTCGCTGGATAATTACGACGGTTACGATCCTGAAACCAATGCAGGTGGAAACAGCGACATGGTACGTGGTGTAGATTTTGGCAACGTACCTATTCCAAGAAGTTACCAACTGAAAATTTCTGCAAGTTTCTGATTTTCAATTTCCATGGAAGAATTCCTTATTCTTCTGACCATTTCAATTTTTGATAAAAATGAAAAGAACATACATATTTTCCATACTCGCTGCGGCTGCGCTGATGTTTACATCCTGTGAACAAAAGGAATATCTCAACCCCAGCTCCACCAACGAAGGCCAGGTTATTAACGATGTAAACGGTCTCATTACACTAGCCAACGGATTACAATACCGTTTCACCATCAGTGGCGGGCTATACAATTTCATATCGGCCAACGGATTAACTACCAAAGAGCTTGTTGTGTTGAATGCCGGCAACACCGACCTTGACCTTTTGGGCAAAGGATCAGGAAACGTGCAAGGCAATAATGCTATCCTCACCTCGCTTTGGGCACAATGCCATCTTACCAAGTCCAACGCGGATATTATTCTGAACAACCTGGACAAAGCAACAGACCCGGCGGTAAAAAGCGGATTGGTCGCTTATGCATCCATTTTTAAAGCAATCGCATTGGGTACGCTAGCAGAGTTTTGGCAGCAGGCACCGACAAAAACAGGAAAAAACATTGCCTTTAATACGCGTGAAGATGTGCTTAAAGAAGCTGTGACCTTATTGGAAAGTGCCGCTGCGGCCGTGGCCGCCAATCCGCCTTCGGCTGATTTCACCAGACAGGTTGTAAACAGTATTGATATGCCCAATACGGCTCAGGCGCTGATTGCACGTTACAGTCTTATGCTTGGCGAATACGAAAAAGCGCTGACAGCTGCCAATAAAGTGGATTTAACTAAAAAATCAGCTTTCAATTTCGACGACGTAAGCCAGAATCCGATATTCTTCCTATCGTTCGGAAACCGGAACGTTACCGAACCTGCGAACGTAGGTCTGGGTTTGCCTGATGCTTTGAAACCTACGATTGCTGACAAACGAGTTGGCTTTTATACCCAAACTACTGCCCCGACCAAAAACCTTGGAACCGGATTTTTTACAGCAAATAATGCAGCTATACCGGTCTATTTGCCCGGTGAAATGATGCTGATCAAAGCAGAAGTTCTGGCGCGCCAGAACAAAACGGATGAAGCGATAGCTGAACTGGATAAAGTCTTAACTAAAACCACCGACGTCTGGGGACTTGGAGCAGGTCTGTCGGCCTACGCTGGTGCAAAGGATGCAGCCTCGGTTTTGACAGAGATTTACCGCAACCGATGCATTGAGCTCTTTATGTCGGGATTGAAACTGGAAGATTCACGCCGCTTTGCAAGACCTGAGACAGAACGTAATCGAAACTGGTATCCCTATCCTACCAACGAACGCCAGAATAATACAAGCACACCGGCTGATCCGGCCAACTAAAAAAGTCCCGCTGCAAATCGTCTAAACTTGCAGCGGGACTTTTTTAGTGTTTCACAAAAGTGTTCGTTAGTAACAAACAAAAATGTTTGATAGTAATGGACACTTTATAAATCAACAAAAACCCCTGCAACCAACATTTACGTTCGTTGCAGGGATTTTTCATTTAATATTCATGGCTAAATGCTATTGTCTCCTAACCTCTGCGGTTAAATCTTCCCCGGTTGTCAAACTTGTCAGCATGTTGGTAAGCCATCCATTTTTGACGTTGGTTTGGAGTAAGGACTGAGAAAATTTCACGCTGTTTTTGTTCTTCCAGGCGTTTCTGTCCCTGCCACGACTGTGCTCCTCTTCCTCTATTCACCATTTTGTCGTAAGCTTTTTCAATCTTCTTGATCTTATTCTCCTGCTTGCGGGTAAGACCCACAATTCTATCAAGTTTATTGATATTGTATTCTTCAATTCTGTTATCGTAACGGGACCCCTCCACCACCGGTCCGCCGTGTCCTCTGGATGGAAAACCTTTTTGTGCAAAACCGTTACCGATTGTAAGTATTGCCAAAGTTGCGATTGCTATGATTGTCTTTTTCATGGTTGCTATTTATTTAAAGTTTGATTGTTATTTTTCATGACTAATTGATCTCCGACTATTAACCTCTGCGGTTGTATCTGGCACGACTATCGAATTTATCGCGGCTATTGTTTTTCTGTGCGTATTGGTAAGCTGTCAATTTCTGACGCTGTGCTGAGGTCAATACTTCCAGAATATCGTGACGTTTTTGTTCTTCCAGTCTTGTCAGGCTTTCCAAAGTCTGAGATTTCTTGCTACTGTTCACCACACGATTGTAGTAGTCTGCAATTTTAGAAATTTCGTTTTCCTGCTTACGCGTCAGGTTTACGACCTTATCCAAGTGATCAATGTCATAAACATTCACAACCGGATTGTTGGTGCGGCTGCTTGTTACATACACCGGACCATCGTGACCGTTTGATTTGTAAGCCTGAGCGAAGCTGCCAGTTACTGAGAATATTGCCAAAGCTGCTATTGCGAAGATTGTCTTTTTCATGGTTTCTAAATGTTTAAATTTGTTCGTTATTGATGGTTAGAGGGGCTTTTTTGATTCAGGTTTAAGTGCTCAAAAGCGCAATCTGCCAACTAGCGGTGCGACTAGATGAATAGACTCTTTTCACCGACGAAAGCATCAATAAAGATTTTAAACAGAATTTAGAACGCCATTGTATTTCTTAAAACCCAATTTGTCTTTCTATTTTCACATAATAAAACCCCAATGAATTGACTAAGAGCTAATCAAAACCTCGATTCAAATTTTTCTAAATGCTACTATTTTCCTAAATATGCAAAATACTTCCAGTGACATAGGACTGAGGCACAATCATCAATCAGACTAATCGTGAAAAATCAATTATCCTCCCTGCCAGATCAAAAACGTAGCGGTATCTTCGTCTTACTGATACTCGCTTTGTTCCTACAAGCATGCAAGAGTACCAGTCCCGATCCTATAACTCCTTACGATTATTTCCCATTGGAAATCGGTCGTTACAGAATATTTGAAGTCACAGAGGATGTATATTCTGCCGGAACAGCTAAACCGGTTCGCAAAACATGGCAGGAAAAGGATGAGATTATTGGCATGAATGAAGACACCACTAACGGCAAAATATTCCTATTTTCCCGTTCAATACGTAATACATCAGCGGATTCGTGGAAAAAAATCAAGGAATATACTGCTCAAAAATATATTGAAAAGGTAGTAGTCAACATTGACAATGAAGTTCTGATGCCCTTGATTTTCCCTTACAGCCCACAAGCCAGGTGGGACGGTTATCGGTATTTTATGCTACCCGAAGATGATGTAAGAGAGGGTTTCCTACATACGTATCGCGACATTAATCAACCATTGGATATCAATGGCTTACATTTTGACAAAACATTGAAGGTTAGTGAAAGAGATGAGGATGGTTTGGTTCAACTCCGCTTAGGCTATAAACAATACGCTGTGGGTGTGGGACTTATTACCGACGAACAGACCGACTTTTATTACAGCCAGGAAGGCGATTGGCTTGATAAACCTAAAGAAATTGCCTCCGGTGTAAGCAGGGTTAAGAAAATCATTGAGTTTGGCGTGACCGAATAACCCTCAGCATTTCAATTTTCCACTCTCTATAGTAACGTCGATCACAAAAGTTCACATAAATTACTTTGTGACCGTCTGTTCCTTTCCAGGTCAATACATCGAAGCAATCACCTTATTGAACCATTCCACTCAACGATACGTTGTGCTGGATTTGAAACTTATCCTTTTCTAAATCAGATGTGTATAGAATATTTACCTGTATGAGCAGGTATTTCTTTAAATTTGTCAAATCATACTAGAAAAAACGGAAACACGTTTTTGATTAATATAAACTATCTGTTTGTGAAAGATTTTTTTACTTCTACCAATAAATCCGGGCATTTTTCAAAAGTCATTTCAGGAATTGCCTTGCTGGCTTTACTTGTGGTGCAATCATGCAGTGATTCGGGAACAGATCCCATTGCACCATACGACTATTACCCTCTGAGCATCGGACAGTTTCAGATATATCAGGTAAATGAGGAAGTTTACTCGTCTGGCACCAAAGAGCCTGTATTGAAAGCCTGGCAGGAAAAGGACGAAGTCACAAGTGTGAACGAGGATTCATCAGGTACAAAGGTTTACATTGTTTCGCGTTCTACAAGAAATACAGCGGCTCAATCCTGGCAAAAAATAAAAGAATACAGTGTTCGTCACGACCCGGACAAGGTTATTGTAAATCTGGACAATGAAGTATTGATGCCACTTGTTTTCCCTTACAGCCCGCAGGTTACCTGGGATGGCTATAAATATTTTAGCCTGGACGACGATGATCCGCGTTACAACACCAAACATCGCTATGAGGACATCAACAAACCACTGACAGTTAATGCCCTTAATTTTGACAAAACGATCAAGGTTGCGGAAAGAACAGATACTACTGGCGTGGCTCAGTTCCGTTTGGGATACAAACAATATGCTGCCGGTGTAGGCCTTGTTACCGACGAGCAAACCAACTTTGATTATTTGCAGGAAGGTGGTGTGTTTATTGGTGATCGGGTGATTGGATCCGGAACACGGCGAATCCGAAAGATCATTGAATTTGGTATTAGTCAATAAAAAACTGCCGGCCGATCATTCGATTCGCCGGCAGTTTTTTTATTACTCGCTTCTCAGACTTTTCACCGGGTCAAGTAATGCCGCCCGCAGAGATTTGTATGCTACGGTTATTGCGGCAACAAAAAATGTGATAAAGATTGCAGATGCAAATGTCCAGAAGTTCATTTGAATACGAAACTTAAAGTCCTGCAACCAGCTATTCATAACCCACCAGCCAACCGGCGCCGCAATAACAAAGGCAACTAAAATAAGCATTGAAAATTCTTTACCGAAAATCCACAGGATTTGTGTTACACCACTTCCCAACACTTTACGAATACCAATCTCTTTGGTTTTTTGTGCGGCCATAAATGATACCAATCCATACAATCCAAGCGAACCAATCAAAATCGCAATGAACGAGAACATCTCGATTAATTTCAACATCCGGTCTTCCGTTTCGTAAAACCGGGCAATGTTCTCATCCAGAAACTGAGATTCAAAAATCTGGTCAGGATATTTTGCGATCCATGCCTGTTCAAGAGCAGTGAGTGTGTTTTTTACATTCGACAGATTCACCTTTACAGCCAGGTCTGAATAATTATCATTATAAGTTGTGATCGCAACCGGAGTTATATCTTCGTGAAGAGAGCGATCATGAAAATCTTTTACAATGCCCACAATAGGTCCTTCCATTGTGCCCCCATTAGCTCCTATAACTTTACCAATTGCATCCTGAGGAGTTTTGAAGTTTAGTTTTCTGGTAAATGCTTCATTCACAAGGAACTCTTTTACCGAATCCGCAGGAAAAACATTCCTCCCTGCAACCATTTGCAGCCCAAAAGTTGGCACATAATCCGCATCTGCCGCTTTGATGCTGGTCTGAAAACTTACGTCTTCCAACTGATTGTCAAACCGAATGCCAGTGTTCCAGGCTTGTTGTGACGACGGTGCCGTAAAACACAATGTTGCTTTCTCTACTCCGGCAATGTCCTCAATCTGACTTTTCAGCGTTTTCATTTTCACACCTGTCGTATCAATCCCAAGCGGAATCATCACGATAGCGTCTTTATTAAATCCCAGATCAGCCTGCCGGGTATATTGCATTTGGCTCACAATTACCACCATGCCAATGATTAGCATCTGAGAAATGGTAAACTGCGCTACAATAAGCATACGCCTTGTATTGAAACCTCCAATACTGGCTTGCGATAATTTACCTTTTAAGGCAATAATCGGTTGAAAACGTGCAAGAACGAGCCCGGGATAAGATCCGGCGAAAAAAGTAACAATAATACCAAGTCCGAGAACAAACAGTATCAACTGCACATCTGTGAAAACATTGAGGCTCATTTGGGTATTAAAAAATGAATTCACTACCGGTAAAACCAGGTAGGAAAGCACCACAGAAACAACAATCGCCAGCGCGGAAATGAGGAACGTCTCCGAAATAAACTGCCAGAATAGCTGAGCCTGCAATCCACCCAAAACTTTACGAACACCAACCTCTTTCGAACGTTTGAATGCCTGCGCCGTAGCCAGGTTGACGAAATTAACACAAGCCGTAGCAATGAGAAAAAGTCCGATGACCGACAAAATCCATAAATTCCGTTTTTCCATTGGTCCGTCATAACGTGCATCAAAATGCACTTCCGACAATGGCTGTAACTTGTAATGATGAACGTTTTTGCTATTAGGACGATATTTTTTTGGATACGCAGGAAACACATTTTCCACTTGTGCAACCGAGACACCCGGTCTTAGGCGAACAAAACACTGCACCGAGCTGTTAATCCCACCCCATGAATCATCACTTCCAAGCCAGCTGTCGTAGGTTTTCAATGTAACATAGGATGCATAAATTCCTGTTTTCCGATCCGTATTTTCAGGAAAATCTTTCAGAATTCCGGTAACAGTAAAAGCAATTTTATTATCAAACCAAAACACTTTGCCAATCGGATTTTCGTCACCAAAATACTTCTTCGCTGTCTTTTGAGTCATAATCGCCGTATTCGGCTCGGTCAGTACCGTCTGTTTATTTCCTTCCAGTAACGGGTAATTAAAGATTTCGAAGAAGTCGGTCTCAGCAAAGGCAACGCCCTCCTCTTCTTTAAATTTTTTGAGGTTATTGCCATTCTTCAGGGTAATCAGTGCCTGGTTGTAAGTAGTAATTCTGGCTACATTTTCAGCAAAAGTGTATTCGTTTCTGAACACTTTTCCAAGCGGAGCAGGTACGCTCCTTTGGTAACTAACATTGTCGCGATGCTGCTCAGTCACGATCCGATAGACACGATCGGCATTACTGTGAAAATTATCAAAGCTCAGGTGATATTTTACCAACATAAAAATGATCAGTCCGCAAGTCATTCCAAGCGTTAGACCCGATACATTTATGAGTGTATAAGCTTTATTATTTTTAATGTTTCTGAAAGCGATTTTAAAATAGTTACGGATCATGATATGGCTAATTGTGGAAGATGAGGAATACAAATTCTGTTTTCTTTTTATATACATTGGCTTGAAAAAGCCGAACACCTCCCGCCAGTAAAGCCAGCGTGCTTTCCCAATTCCCAGGTGCACCACATTGTACTGGAAACCCTCATACAAATCTCCCTGAATTGCTTCGAGCAAGTGAGGTGCAATGAACCACACCAATAATCGGGTTGCCAGACTTGGCGGTTGTAAATTTGGCTGTCTCATATTTTTTAATTTCTATGCATCCCTACTCCTCTGCAGGTTTCCTAGTTTATCTGCACCGATAATCTGAAAGGATTAACGAGCCTGCTCCAAAAACCAACTCTCACTTCCTGAATCTCCTGTAAGGTCCGATGCCCATAAGCAGAAACCGTAAACAGGCGTTTCCGCCTACCGCCTCTCTCGGCTGTGGGCTCGCCCAGCGCGGATTTCACCATTCCTTTCTCTTCCAGTCGTTGCAAAGCCGAATGCACCTGATTCAAGCGTACATCCCGACCGGTTTGCTCCGTAATTTCGTTCATCAGTGCTACACCGTAGGCCTGACCTTCCATAACTGCCACAGTGAGCAGAACGATTTCTTCAAACTCTCCCAGATAGGTTCGTTTCATAAGTTGTGATATTTTCCACTTTTGCTGATAAAATAGTACGCCAGAGTAAATATCACTATCAAAAATCCTAACAATCAAATAGTTAAATAAAAATTAAAAACTTTCAACTGTTCAGAACCGAACACCAATGTTCGATTTTAAGGAGAGCAAAAGCAACTTTGTACGCCTTCACAAATTGAAAAAAGTACAGCACCGATTGGAAGTTGGTATTTCAATAGGCACGGGAACTGAAATCTTTATCTTTGCCAATCGATCATTTAACTATTAAATTAATACTGCATGAAAATTATCATTTCAATTTCCCTCTTTTTCCTAGCCATATCGGCCTCGGCTCAGGGAAAAAGTGAAGCCTTCAAATTTTGGGAAAGTCTGAAAAAACATTGTAACAAGTCCTTTGAAGGAAGCTTATTGAGCACGCCGGCCAATGATGATTTTGCAGGAAAGAAATTGGTTATGCACGTCCGTGCTTGTGATGATAACACCATTCGTATTCCATTTTTTGTAGGGGACAACAAATCCAGAACCTGGATATTGACGTTTGAAAACGACCGTATCCAGCTCAAACACGACCACAGGCATGAGGATGGCAGCGAAGACAAAGTAACTCAATATGGAGGAAAGGCAACCAATTCCGGCTCTGCCAACATTCAGATCTTCCCTGCCGATCAGCAAACCACTGACTTACTACCACATGCTTCAACCAACGTCTGGTGGATAACACTGGATGATAGGTCATTTTCCTATAATCTGCGAAGAATGGGTTCCGACCGCCTTTTTACTGTGTTTTTTGATCTGACCAAAACCGTAGAAAATCCATCTGCACCCTGGGGTTGGAAATAAGAAGACCGCTACTTCCAGCGTTAACAATTCAAACAACAATTCATTATGCCGTTTATAGATTACAATTTAGAAAAAACCTTCAAAATATGGGATGGAATTTCTGGTACGATAGCCCATTCTGATCAGGCAACTTATTGCCGCTTCACAATTGAAAGCGGTTCTGTGTTGCCTGTCCACAGCCATGTACATGAGCAATGGTGTCACGTTCTGGAAGGCGAACTGGAATTTGACATTGATGGAGAGAAAAAATTGCTGAAAGCGGGTATGTCTGCATTTATCCCTTCCTGGGCACCGCATTCGGCAGTGGCACTAACAGAATGCAAAGTTCTGGATTGTTTCACTCCTGTGAGAGAAGATTTCAGAGCGTTGCAAGCAAAGATGAGCCAGGAGTAGTTTTAGTGACTATTTCTATTGACAGTCGTCAGCGATAGGGGTTAAACACGATGCTGAATTGGCCAACATTCCAGAAGCAATTAAACGTTAACTTTGATAAGCAAATTGCAATTTTAACGGGAAATGAAACCGCCATGGGAATAATCGAAACAATCAAAATGATAACCTTGGAAGAAGGGATTGAAAAGGGTATCGAACAAGGTCGTAATGAAGAGAAAATTACGTTTGTGAAGAACCTTCTTTCTAACACCGATTTTGATATTTCTAAAATAGCTCGTCTTCCGGAGTATCTGAGACGTTTGTTAAAAATGTAAGACAAAGTCTTGCGTAAATAAGAAAGCTCAAGACTTTGTCTTAGAAAACACCTATTCACTCCTCAAACTCTTCACCGGGTTCATCAGCGCTGCCCTAATACTCTGGAAACTTACTGTTCCAAATGCGATAAGGGTAGATAATGACGCTGCTGCCGCGAAAATCCACCAGTGAATATCGGTACGGTATGCAAAGCCCTGCAACCATTTATACATTCCATAGTAGGCGACCGGGGACGCAATCAAAAATGCAATTAATACCAGTTTAAGAAAATCCTTTGAGAGCAGACCTACAATGCTGCCGACCGATGCACCCATTACCTTCCTCACGCCTATTTCCTTGGTGCGCTGCGCGGTGCTGTACGATGCAAGACCTAACAAACCGAGACAGGAAATAAAAATAGCCAGGATTGCAAAGTTGAAAAAAAGTTTCTCAAAACGCTCTTCACTTCTGTACTGACGATCGAAAAACTCATCCATAAAATAGTAACTGAATGGCCTGTCAGGCATAATGGTTTTCCACTTACTCTCAACCGCCGCCACAATCGCCTTTGTATCTCCTCCGTCGATCTTTACAGATATGAGCTCGCTGCCTCCTGGTTCGATCCGCATGGTAAGCGGCTTAATCACCTCTTGCAAAGAACGAAAATGGAAATCTTTGATCACACCAACAATCTTCCCTTCACGGCCCCATTGTTTGAATCGGCGGCCAATGGCTTGCTCCGGAGAACTGTAACCAAACAGCCTGGCTGCTGCTTCGTTAATCACCATGGCCTGCGTTGTATCAGTTCCGAACGTTCTTGAAAAAGGTCGTCCGGCTGCCATTTTAAGGTTAAACTGCGTAATGTAATCAAAGTCGACGAAATATAGATCCAGATTCGCTATTTGTAAATCGCCACTTTTATTTTCTATTTCTGAGTAAGCTCCCGGATTGCCACCACCAGGAACGCTGGAAGATGCAGCAGTTGATTTTATTCCGGCAATTCCTTTGAGTGATTCTTTAAATGCTTCACGTTTTGGATCGCCCTGCGAATTAACGATCAGCATCTGGTCTTTACTGAAACCAAGGTCACGGTTCCGCATGTAGTCCATTTGTGTAAAAACGACGATTGTGGCAATAATAAGCGCTATCGATATACCAAACTGAAATGTAACCAGCCCCTTACGAAGCAAAATCCCTTTTACACTTGTTGTAAAACGCCCTTTCAAAACCACCACAGGTTCAAACGATGAAAGTACCATCGCCGGATAACTACCAGCCAGAATTCCGATGATGATTGCTGCAACAAAAAGTCCGCCAACAAAAGGAAGGCTACTCAATATACCAGTGCTGATGATTTTGCCTGAAAGGTTGTTAAAAAGTGGCAATAATGCCGCGGACAGAATAACTGCAAACACAAAGGCGATCAGGCAAAGAAGAATGGATTCACTGATGAATTGTCTGGCAAGTAAACTACGTGGAGCACCTACAACTTTACGTATACCTACTTCCTTGGCACGTTCCACCGAACGCGCTGTTGTCAGGTTTACAAAGTTGATGCAGGCAATAAGCAGAATGAAAACAGCTACTACCGAGAATACATATACGTTATTCATACTTCCCCCATCGTCGGAACCCCGGGTAGATAGCAAATGCACATCAGCCAATGGTTCCAGAAAAAGCGTGTAATGCATATTCATTTCGTCCATCAATTTTCCGGCACGGTTTTTCAGAAATGCGGGAAGTTTACTTTCCAGCGCTTTACCAGTTGTTCCGGGTTTTAAAAGCAAGTAGGTTGTTGCACCAAAGTTACCCCATTGATCGTCCAGGCCCTTATTGAACCGCTGAGTCTGGGTTGACATGGAAACAAACATGTCTCCTTTGATCTGCGAATTCTCCGGAATATCTTTCATCACACCCGTAACAGTGGCGGGCAAGCCATCTCCTGACAAGAGTAAGGTCTGTCCAATCGGATCATTATCTCCAAAATATTTCTTCGCAGCTTTTTCAGTAAAAACCAGACTCAGCTGATCCTTCAATGCAGTGGCAGGATTTCCTTTAATCAATTCAAAATCAAAAACCTGAAAAAAGGTTGAATCTGCAAATACCGTTTTTTCTTCCTGAAACTTGATATCCCCTTTTCTAACCAAAAAACTACCACCGCTTACGCGGGTAAAAGCTTCTACTTCCGGAAAGTCATTTTTAATATTTGGAGCAAAAGCCCAAGATGTCACACCTGTATTGATTGTTTCAGAAGGTGTTTTGATATCGGTAACCAGTCGATAGATCCTGTCGGCTTTGGAGTTGAAACGGTCATAGGTTAGCTCGAAATTGACGTAGAGAAATATAAGAAAGCAAGCCGACATCCCGACTGTCAACCCCATAATGTTTATGAAAGAAAATACCTTATGCTTCCAAAGATTCCGGAACGCTATTTTTAAATAATTTTTTATCATGGCTAGTATGTATTATGGGTATGTGATGCGTGTCCAAAGACTAAATAGACGTCTGAGCTTCTCTTTATTCGCTTTTCAAACTTTTTACAGGATTCATCAGCGCGGCTTTTATACTTTGAAAACTTACTGTTCCAACTGCAACAAAAATGGCAGCCAAGCCCACTCCAATAAAGATTAACGGACTAATTTCGATACGATACGCATAGTTATCAAGCCACTTTTGCATGAAGAACCAGGCAAGCGGTGAAGCAATGAGGATGGCAATGACCACCAGTTTGACAAAATCCCTGGAAAGCACAAAAACGAGGTTGGGTATACTGGCACCCAAAACTTTACGGACACCAATTTCTTTGGTTCTCTGCTCAATCACAATCAGCGCAACTGCGAACAAACCAAGACATGACAATAAGATAGCAATGCCCGATGCAAGGCTAAAAATATTGGATAAACGTTGCTCTTCTTTGTACCAGTTATCGGTATTTTCATCCATGAAAGTACCTTTAAATTCAGATTCCGGCGTAATTTCTTTCCAGATACCTTTCAGCTTATCCATTGATACATTAAGACTTTGTGGGGTAACTCTCACAAATATGTAGAGGGGTGTCCGGGAAAGGTGTATGGTGATTGGATTTTTATCATTTTTGACCGAATAAAGGTTAAAATCCGGAATCAGCCCAATGATTTGAATCTTACTTCCAGCTGAATCGGTCTGAAAATACTTACCAACCGGGTCCGTCTCTCCAATTTTTTTCGCCATACTTTCGGTGATGATAACTCTATCGAGCGAGTCGGCGGGATAAGCCGGATCGAATTCCCGTCCACCAAGTAATTTGATGTTCAGCGTTTTCAAATATTCGTAATCAACACCAAGCCAGTCGGTCGACACCTCCTTTTCTTTGTATGTAAATCCAAGTACACTTCGGTAAGTACTTTTGTCAGCACCCACACCAAGGTTCACTTCCGAGCCCGTCACACCAAGAATCGAAGGGTCAGAAGCCAGTTTGTTTCTCATTCTTTGCAATGCCTGAAATCCGTCTACTTTATTACCAACCGGAATACTGATCACCTCCTCTTTCTGAAAACCCAGTGGCTGATTTCGCAAATGATTAACCTGCTGAACGGCGATAATGGTACAACAAATCAACAAACTCGACAAAGTGAACTGGGTAATGATCAGCGAATTGCGCAGTATACCCGGCTTCTTCATGGTCAACTTTCCTTTCAATACTTCCACTGCATTGAACTTGGACATTTGCCATGCCGGATAGCCTCCCGCCAAGGTTGTAACCAGCACAAAAAGTCCGAGGATAAGCACGAGTTTGTCCGGCTGTAACATGTAATCCAGGGTCAGCTTCGACTTGAAGGTTGCGTTAAATGTAGGCAAGAGCAACATGGATAGAATAACTCCGATCAAAAATCCAACGAAACATATCACCGCCGCTTCGCCCCATATCTGTACAAAAAGCTGGTTTTTAAGCGCGCCAAGTGATTTCCTGACACCAACTTCTCTCGCTCGGATAAAAGATCTGGCAACGTTTAGATTGATAAAATTGATGCAGGCAATAAGTAATATAAAAAACGCGATACCCATTAATGCATACACCAACGTGGCCGGTGTGCTTCCACCTGTTGCTAATTCTGTTCCAAAGTGAACATTCGACATTTTTTGAAGCCTTATAGCAAACACATCCCCACGTTCGTCGGGTTTTGCTCCTTTCTTTTCCAGGCTCGCAAAACTCTCGGTCAGATATTTCCGGGCAAATGGCTTCAATTTTTTTTCAAAGGCATCGCGATTGGTATTCGGAGATAATTTTAAGAATACTAAATGAGAACGCGAGTCCCAGGCATCTTTCTGCGACTGATAATCGCTTACATTCTCGGATCTTATAAAAGCATCGAACTCTATTGTGGAGTTATCAGGAAAATCTCCGAGCACTCCGCTTACCACATATTGTTTTTTATTGGCACCCAAACCAAGCTGTAACGTTTTTCCCATCGGGTCTTCCGTTCCGAATACAGATTTGGCCATATTTTCACTGATGATAATATTGCTTAAATCTTTGAGCGCACTTTCTTTGTTTCCCTTAATCAGCGGAAACGAAAATATCTTCAAAAAGTCAGGATCAGTAAATTTGACTTGTTTATCAAAATATTTTCCTTTGTACTCCACCACATCACCTCCGTTTACGACACGTGCGATGCCTTCGATCTCTGGAAATTCTGCTTTAAGCGCAGGCGTGAGCGGAAACGGCATTGTTGTGGTTTTACCAGCTTTTTCGGGATCATTCGAGAAAAAATAAGTCTGATATATCCTGTCTCCATCCTCATGGAAGTTGTCAAAGGTCAGTTGGAAATAGGACGTAAGAAAAAGAAAAACACTGACGCAGAATGCTACTGAGAGTCCGACAATATTGATAAAGGCATAACCCTTACTTTTCCAGATATTACGGAACGCAATTTTGAGGTAGTTTTTAAACATGGCTGTTGGCGATAGGCTTTTAGCTCTTGGCTATTTGATATAGATTACAATGTCCATTGAATTATCATACCAAATCTCCAATGTCAATGTAATGAACTATGAATAAGATAGTTAATAGAAATAAAATTTCAGTAAAATGTTCACTAACGAACAGTTTGTTCGTTAGTGAACTTCGTTAAATTGATATTCGTGAATTGTTTTGCTTTCGCTATATTTGTGTACAAGCAAATAAAATGAATGGATATGAGCGATTTAACCATACATACCAAACTCGATATTTTACCTCAGGAACTAAAAAACGAGGTCAATGACTTTATAGATTTTTTAATCCAAAAATCTACTAAAAATAAAACATCCGTTATCCCAAAATTCGGAAGTGCAAAAGGTAAAATTAAAATGTCTGCTGATTTCGACGCTCCTCTGGATGATTTCAAAGATTATATGTGATGAATTTTTTACTTGATACGCATGCCTTTCTTTGGTTTATAAATGGTGATGCCGAGCTATCAAAAGAAGCCCGAGATATTATTGAAAACTCAGAAAACACCAAATTCATCAGTATTGCCACATTTTGGGAAATAGCGATTAAAATCAATATTGGTAAGTTACAGCTTGACATGCCGTTTCAAGAGCTGGAATACCATGCTTCGATAAATGGATTCAGACTGTTACCGATTACATTTCGACATACCAATAAAATAATTAATCTACCTCTGCATCACAAAGATCCTTTTGACAGAATTATTATTGCTCAGGCAAGTTGCGATAATCTTTCCATAATTGGTAAGGATCCCTACTTCCAGGACTATGATGTAAACATGAGTTGGTAATCACGCCTCCACTCACTCCGATTTCAAAGACTTTACTGGATTTGTAATTGCCGCCTTAATCGCTTGTGAACTCACTGTGATCATCGCAATAATAATGGCCAGTGCTCCGGCAGCTGCGAACATCCACCATTGAATGCTGATTTTGTAGGCAAAATCCTGCAACCATTTGTTCATCACATACCAGGTTAGCGGCGTTGCAATAACAATGGAGACAACCACAAGTTTGATGAAATCTCCGGAGAGCAACCCTACTATATTTCCAACGGATGCTCCTAACACTTTACGGACACCTATTTCCTTAATCCGCTGCTGTGCGGCAAATGTAGCCAGGCCGAAGAGTCCGAGACAGGATATTAAGATTGAAATGATTGTAAACGAATTTACAATACGGGCCGTTCTGGCATCGGCAGTGTAGTTTCTTTGAAAATCTTCATTCAGAAAGCTGTAAGAAAATGGTTCATCCGGTACCATAGCTTTCCATTTGGTTTCAAGAAATGGTAACACTTTGCCAATGTCCGCCGTGCCGACATGCGCAATAATGTAGTTGAAATCATTATTAAACTGAGGAAAAAACGCATATGGTTCTATTGCCTGATGCAAACCTGCAAAATGAAAATCCTTCACAACGCCTACAATTTCAATCCCTTGCGATTTCCCTTCACCATCGTCATAATGTAATTTTGATCCGACAGCTTTATCAAGCGCAATACCAAACTTCTTTATCGTTGCTTCATTTACGACCATTTTGAAATTCGTATCTCCTGGAAACTCGGCCGAGAGCATTCTACCGGCAGCCATTTCAAATCCCATTGTGTTCATGAAATCCGGGGCTACCCAATTGGTTTTCACAATTGAGCTTTCGTTCATAGATAGATCGGAACGGTAAACAGACATATCGCCAGGATTTTGAATTCCCGGATAATAAGATGTTCCTGATGCAGAAGCGATCTGATTATTTTGCAAAATTTCACTTCGCAGCGATGAATAAGCCTTTTTCGCCTGTTCACTGCGCAATGGAATTACAATCTGCTGATCCTTTGTGAAACCCAATGGCTGGTCGCGCATGAAACTGATCTGGCCCTGAATAACCATTGTTGCTACCACAAGCCCGATGGAAATTACAAATTGAAATACTACCAGTCCGCGCCGTAGTGCTGTTGCGGAAACGGAGTTGACAAACTTTCCTTTGATAACATCAAGCGGATTGAAAACCGATAAATAAAATGCAGGATAGCTACCTGATAATAAACCGGTCAGCACGGCAAGCAAAAGAAAGGAAACGATTATTTCCGGCTTAAAAAGGTCTGAAACCAGCAAATTCTTGTCGGAAAGCTGATTAAATAATGGTAAAAACACCACCACCGATATCAATGCGAAGATCAGGGCCAGAAAGGTAAGAACCATTGATTCACCCAAAAACTGACCGATTAGTCCTCCTTTTCCTGCCCCCATCACTTTTCTCATCCCAACTTCCGCCGCCCGTTTCGCAGAACGCGCTGTTGAAAGATTCATGAAATTGATGCACGCAATAAGCAATGTAAAAATGGCAATAGACGCAAGCACGTATAGGTAGGTTGTGCTCGTAGTTGGTGTAATGATGTCAGTTATCTTGTTAAATAAATGAATATCAGTCACCGGAAGTAAGCTCATGTGTTTTGCGTAACCAGCAGCTTTGATATCCTTACCTGCATATTTATCCACAAACGCAGGTAGTTTTTTGTTGAATTTTTCAGGATCAGTACCTGGCTTTACGCGTATGTAGGTGTAAAACATGTTGTTGTTGGTAAAATCCAGATTACCTTCCCGCAAGTAATTACCAACCCAACCCGACATCATGGGCATGAAATAACGTGCATCGTAATGAGAGCGTGCGCTTTCATCCTTGTACACACCCGTAACCTTAAAGTTTTCCCCATTGCCATCGGTTCCTCCTATATTGATCGTTTTGTTTATCGCAGAGACGTTACCAAAAAGTTTGGCTGCAACATCTTCTGATAACACCACGGAATGCGGATCGTTTAAGGCAGTTTTGGGATCGCCCTCCACAAATTGATAAGAAAACATATCGAAAAACGTGGAATCAACATGGCAGCCTTTCGTTTCAAAGACTGATTTTACGGTTTTTCCGGAATCCACCACTTTCAGCAAAGTCTTGTTTTCAAGGAAATTTATCCATGTGCGGGTAACCTGCACCACTTCCGGAAATTCCTGTTTCAAGGCTCCAGCATAAGGTGCCGGAGCACGCGGATTGTCCATTTTCTCGCCACTAAAACGCACATTTTCACTCCTGACAAGATACAATTCATTGGCATGCTCCTGATGTTTATCAAATGAAACTTCGCTCAGTATATACAACAGCAATAACATGCAACAGGTAAGGCCAACCGACAGACCAAACACGTTGATAAAGGAGAAAAGCTTGCTTTTTAGCAAGTTTCGCCAGGCGATTTTTAGATAGTTTTCAAACATGGCTATGAGCTTTTAGCAGTCTGCAATTAGCTTTTCTTTAAAATTATTTTACTTAACAGAATAGCATTCTGATGCCTTCGTTTGTGTCCTCACAAACGAATTGAGACTAATAGGAGCTGTTTGTGGGGACACAAACAGCGGCTGGAAATTGGCTTTCATATCACAGTTTCTGCCCCCACAAACTGCCATTTGTTATGTCTATTGGTCGGCAACTGACAAGTTTGCAAAATCACCGTCTGAACCATTCCCAACCCAGAAACCGATTTTGTTCCCTTTCTGACCACTTAAAGGTTTCACTACCAAACTTGGCGCTGAACTTTTATTCACAAAAACGCTCACCTCATCATTCTTAATAACCAGCCGGCAATGAAACCATTCATCTGGTTCAGGAGCAGGATTTATAGGCTGTTCGTATTTATTTGGAAACTCCGAACGCAACTTTGGCCAGTCGTATTTAGGAAGCGAAATGTATTGTACAGAATGATTTCTTCTCTCTTCTTCTTTTGACTTGAAATTGAAAGGACGAAAATAAACGGCGTCGTAAGTGCTGTCGTTGGAGCTGTGAAAGGCGATTCCAACGAAGCTTTGTTGCAGTACGTTTTTTCCTTTTACGTCAAACTCAATAGTTCCATCTTTAAACTCAACGCCTTCCAACCAGGCAACACCAGCACCTTCTTTCTCATTTAAATGGATATAAGAGCCTTTGGAGCCGGAGGAAACAATACTTACTTCACGATTGTAAGCCTTGATGGATTTGTCAACAACCAGTTTTGACAAATCAACCTCAACATGCTGAGCAAAAGCGGTAATAGACCATATACCGGCTACTAGTGGCAGGATTAATTTTTTCAAAATGAATTCGATCATTGTCATTAGGAAATTGTATTTATGTTAATGTCCTCAACGGACTGGGAGCTAATAGATAGTTCTCGTATTAGATAACTGTACCAGCCATCAAACTACAAATCAAAACGTTGTATTTCAATAAGTTAAATACTTTCCAAAACAAAAAAGTGTTCGATTTTGGACACTTTTCGTTCGGTTTTGGGATTGACATTTTGAGCTTAATCTAAGAAAGACAGCCTATTAAGATTAAAAAAAAGAAGCACGTACCGTCTTCATTTGTACTCCCCTCAAAAAAACTCAAAACCATTATCTAAGCCCTCACACCATACAAAGCCCTTTGTAGGCAAGCAGACGGCGGCTGAGAGAGGCGTATTAATTAAGAATTCTTAAAGCTTAGTCAAGAACAGACTGACAGTGTTATCTTTAAATAATAAAAGTATTGAAGTAAAAACTTGCAATATTTACATAAAATACTTTATCAACTTAATTATTCAGCTCATGAAAAAGTTACTTCTTCCACTGCTTTCATGTCTCGCTATTTTTGATGTTGCCAACGGTCAAATACCAAAAAGCGAGGTCAAAGGAAATAAAATTATAACAACCGTCGACCGAAAAACCCTACCCTTTTCCCATATTAAGGTAATAGGCTTGCATGCGACCCTTGAAAAGGGTAACCAAGAAACAATTCGAATTCAGGCTGAGTCCAATATTGTAAAGTATGTACAGTCAAGTGTAGTTGGAGACACTTTAATCATTCAACCTGATATGTCAATACCGCTAAGAGACATTCATTCTCCGGTTGTTCATATATCTTTTAAAAATATAAAAAGCATTTTAGGAAGTGTTGCCGAAATAAAATTGCTATCTCCCATTGAATCAGATTCGCTGGTTCTCAAACTTCAAACGGCCTCACGTGTAGAAGGCGAGATCTATTCCAAATTTCTTGATTTAAAACTTTTAACGAGCCAAGCTGTACTTTCCGGTACTGCCTTGGAGGCCAAAATGTCTTTGATAACTAAATCAAATTTAGAGGGTAAAGACTTAAAAATACAGAATTTGACACTATGGACAGAGACATTAAGTAAGGCAGACTTAAATGTATCACAGGAGATAACCGCTTCCATACTAGGTGACAATGAAATTTCAAATGCGGGAGCTGCGATCGCCGTGGTAAAACAGGCACCTATTGATAAAATGTTTGTTCCCAAATTCACAAACGGTCGTCCTGATATCTACAAGTTTGAAAAGTAATTGAAGCCTGAATAAAAATGATTATTCCTGTTATGATTCCTACCGCCGCAGTTTGTGTCTCCACAAACTGCCTTTTACAATCTCTCGTTTGTGAGGACACAAACGAGGGCAAGGGCCGTTAGGATCCCCTAAGCCCTATTCACTCTTCAAAGATTTCACCGGATTCATCAAAGCCGCTTTTACACTCTGAAAACTCACCGTCAACAGCGCAATCACAATAGCCAGAACGCCGGCCAGAACAAACACCCACCACTGAATTTCAATTTTGTAAGCAAACCCCTCCAGCCACCTGCTCATTCCATACCAGCCAAGAGGAATTGCAAGTGTAATGGCCATCAGCACGGGCTTGACAAAGTCCTTGGAGAGCTGTACCACAACAGAAATTACTGATGCTCCCAAAACCTTCCGGACACCTATTTCCTTCGTCCTTCTTTCAGCAGCGAATGCGCTTAGGCCAAATAACCCCAGGCACGCAATAAAAATGGCCGTAAAAGCGAATGTTGCAAACAGCTTTTGGATACGCTGTTCAGATCGATACATGGCGTCAAAATCCTCATTCAAAAAGGAATACTCGAAAGCCAGCCCGGGATACAGTTGTTTCCAGGTAGCTTCCATAGCCTTGATAACAGGAGGAAAATCTGTTGTATTCAACTTAAAAGAGACTGCCTCAGGAAAGGCTTTTTCGATACTGGAACTCAACATACCACCATTAATAACCATAACAAGTGGCTGGATTTTATCCCTTAACGACTCATAATGAAAATCCTGAACTACTCCGATAATCGTCAGCAATTCTCCTCCTGGCTTGTGCATCGTTTTTCCGATCGGGTTTTTGTATCCCAGTCGTTTGGCCGCACTTTGATTAATAATTACGGATTCCTGATCTGATGTACTGCTTTCTCTGAAATTCCTTCCTGCAACAAGTTTCAGGCTGAATGTGGTTAAATAATCAGGATCCACCATCCATTCCTGCATATTGATAGAATTCCGTTCATCTGTCTCATTTTCAGCAAACCACATATCGTTCCATCTGTTGGAAACTACTGGTAAAAAACCACTAACAGCACCACTTCCAATGCCCGGATTTCTCAGAACCTCATTTTTGAATACCTGAATTCCACTTCTATCGACAAGAGCGGTTTTGACAATTACAACCTGTTCTTTATCAAATCCGACCCGCTGGCTCTGAATGTAACGCAGCTGCTGATTAACCAGCAAGGTGCCAATGATAAGTAATACAGATATTGAAAATTGCAATACAACCAATGTGGTCCGCAACATCTGACTTCGGTTTCCTGTTGATGCAATCCCTTTTAAAGCAGAAATGGGTTTAAATGCCGAAAGAAAAAATGCCGGGTAAATTCCCGCCAAAATCCCCACAATTGCAGTGCCTCCCAGCAGGCAGGCTATTCCAGAAATACTGATCAAATTCGATACATTCAGTTGCTTGGCTGCAAGCGAATTGAATCCGGGTAAAAGCAGATACAGCATCACAATTCCAACTACAAGCGCCAAAACAGTAGTCAGCATTGATTCGGATAAAAATTGAAACACCAGCACGTTCCGGTTGGAGCCCATAACTTTTCGGACGCCTATCTCGCGTGATCTTTTGGCAGACCTGGCTGTTGTCAGATTTATGAAGTTGAACACCGCAATGAGCAGGATGAACACGCCGATCAGCACAAACATGACTACGGACGAAATGCTATTATTCGGAGCCAGCTCCCCTTCCCTGTTGGAATAAAGATGAATTTCCGAAAGCGGCATCAGTGAATAACCGAAGTCGTTACCCGCTTTTCTGGTTTTGGCCAATGTTGTTTGAAAATACCGTTGCAGTGCAGGATCCAGATAAGTCTGGACTATTTGCTCAAACTTCGCATCCAGCAAAGCAGGATTACTTCCGGGTCTGAGCAGTACATAAGTATTGAAGATATGATTTCCCCACTTGGCGGCCTTTGCATTCTGGGTTTCGTATAAAGGCAATAAAAAGTCGGCCTCAAAATGGGACTGTGCAGGAATATCCAGTATAACGCCGGTTACTTTCCGCACCTCTTTATTGTCGAAAACGAGTGTTTGGTTGAGTGCACTCTCTGTCCCAAAGTATTTCTTTGCCATACTTTCGGTGATTACCACCGACTGCGGATCTGCAAGTGCTTTTTTAGGATTTCCGGCTAACATCGGAAGTGTGAAAACTTCAAAAACAGTTGAATCAGCATACAGTATTTTCTGTTCACGAATCGCAACTTCTTTACTTTTCACAAGCTGACTACCCGACTTACCCAACCGGGTGGCTGCCTCCACTTCCGGGAAATCCTGTTTTAAAGTTTGCCCCATAGGCGTTGGAGCAACAGCGATCTCTGTACTCTTTCCACCCGAAGTCAGCAAACCGTTTACCCGGTAAATCCGGTCAACATTAAGGTTAAACTGATCGTAACTCAACTCATCCTGAACATACAACACACTTAATGTACAAGCGGCCAATCCAAGAGCCAACCCCAAAATGGTTAGTGCAGAATATCCTTTACTCTGAGTAAGATTCCGCCAGGCAATTTTGAGATTATTTCGAAGCATATAATTGGATGTCATCTTATTAACTCCGTAAACTGATGAGCTATTCAATCTTTAAAAACTTTTTCCGACACGGTTTGTATCTCCACAATTCCCCGCCGTTTGTGTCCTCACAAACGGCTCCTCAGCGGGACACAAACGAAGCGCTGTATTTTCCACAAGCAGTTTATTCTTCGTCCCAGCTATTCACTCTTCAATGACTTCACCGGGTTCATCAAAGCCGCCCTAATGCTCTGATAGCTCACCGTAAGCAGTGCAATTACGATGGCCAGTACACCGGCAATGGCAAACATCCACCACGAGATTTCAATGTGATAGGCGAAATCCTGCAACCAGGTATTCATGGCGTACCAGGCAATGGGGCTGCCCAGGAGAATTGAGATCAGTACCAATTTGATAAAATCTTTGGATAAAAGACCCACGATACTACCCACACTTGCTCCCAATACCTTCCGTACGCCTATTTCTTTCGTACGTCTTTCTGCCGTGTAAGCCGACAATCCAAAAAGCCCAAGACAACCGATGATTATCGAAATAATAGCGAAGGTGATGAAAATCTGTCCAACGCGCTGTTCGCTCCTGTATTGTTTGTCGAAATCCGCATCCATAAACTCATATGCAAACGGCTGACCCGGTGCCATACTTTTCCAAAGATTTCCGATCTGACTAACGGTTTGCTGGTAATCATTACCTTTCAATTTGATTGCCACTAGGCCCTGACTTGGTTTAAGAACCATGCTCAGTCCGCCTATATTGTCACGGAGTGACGCGAAATGGAAGTTTTTCACCACGCCAATAATCGTAAACGTTTCACGTTCATTGCCATAAGGGTCATCCATATTGAATATTTTCTTTCCGATCGGATCGGCAAAGCCGAGGATTTTGGCGGCAGTTTCATTAATAATGATCCCCGAAGAATCCGAAGGAAAATCTTCCAGAAAGGCTCTTCCAGTCTTAATCTCAAGATTCAAGGTTTTGACAAAATCGTGATCCACCGCCCATTTTTGCATACTCACTCCTTTATCTTGCTGCAACTGACCTTCCGGAAACATGGAATTGTCGCTTCGGGAAGAAGGTGTGGGCAGGAAACTCGTTACCGTGCTACTTTCCACATTGGGCAGTATTGCCACTTGCTCTTTGAAAGCACTAGACTTTTTGTCGAGTGCATAGGCATTTTTCACGATCAGGATATGCTCTTTGTTGTAACCCAGCTGCTTGGTCTGGATATAATTGAGCTGCTTGTAAATTACACCGGTTCCGATCAGCAGCATCACCGAGATCATGAACTGGAACACTACAAGTGAGTTTCGCAGATATCCACCTTTGCCTTCAATTTCCATAGAGCCCTTTAATACCTTCAACGGCTGGAAAGACGAAAGAAAAAATGCCGGGTAACTACCAGCCATTACGCCCACCACGATTGCAGTAACTACGGCAATGATCCAGAAAAGGACGTTCTGATATGGAAAAACAATTTCTTTATTAGCCAAATTGTTGAACAACGGTAACGCAATAATAGCCAGCAAAACTGCCATTGTCAGCGACAGGAAACTAAGCATGATTGCCTCCGTCAGAAACTGATTGATAAGCGATGATCTTTCCGATCCCAAAGCTTTACGCACCCCTACTTCCTTAGCCCGGTTGGAAGAACGGGCAGTAGCAAGATTCATAAAATTGACACATGCAATGGCGAGTAAAAAAAGCGCAACTACACTAAAAATGTATACGTACTGGATGTTGCTGTTTACCGCAATTTCTGCCTGACGATTGGAATGGAGGTGAATATCGGTCAGTGGCATGAGTGTGTATTTGATGTAACTGCCCGATTTTCTCAGATCGTCCAGCGAAGCTCCCATCACACTTCTCACCCATTTACCAGTATATTTTTCAACAACTGCATCAAAATTCTTTTCAAAAGCAGCCCCACTCACGCCCTCTCTCAGCAACAGATATGTAGCGAAATTATGGCTACCCCAATTGCCCTCCCTGCTGTGTTTGTTGGTACTCATCGAGAGTAGCATATTCAATGTACTCAAATGGGAATGTGTCGGAATATTTTCCATCACCCCCGTAACGGTGTAGGTTTGATTGTTGTTGAGTAACAGGGTTTTACCGATGGGATCTTCCTTCCCGAAATACTTATCGGCATCACGTTCGGAAATTACCAGCGTGTTCGGCTCTGTGAGAATCCTTTTGGTGTCTCCGGCTATCATTGGAATTTGAAAGACCTGAAAAAACGTGGAATCGGCATAGGCCACTTGCGCTTCCTCCAAATTTTCAGTTGTGCCGGTGCGACGAACGAGATAACTGCCATATTTACGCAGCCTTGTCGCTGCCTCCAACTGAGGATATTCCTGTAACATTGTAAAAGCCATCGGATCAGGCGCCTCTGCCAGTTTCATATCGGCTCCGCCAAACCTGATGTCAGAATTGACACGATAAATTCGTTCCGCATTGGTAAAAGATTTGTCATAACTCAGCTCATCAACTACATACAGTGTGATAAGCAGGCAGCTCGCCAAACCAAGTGACAGGCCGAATACATTAAGAAATGTATAAAACTTCTGTTTGCGCAAATTCCGCCAGGCGATTTTTATATAGTTTTTTAGCATTTTTTGGGGTTTTTAGCGAATAGCTGTTAGCTAAGTCGTACTGAAACAAAATTTTCTGATATCTCTTAAAAAACTTAGATGTGGCATCAATGTTATCCTTAGCAGATGCTACTTGTACTTTAACGAAGCCAAGAGCTTATTAGCTAAGCCCTATTCGCTCTTCAATGTTTTCACGGGATTTAATAATGCTGCTTTTATTGCCTGAAAACTTACAGTAAACAAGGCAATCATCAATGCTGCCATAGCGGTAACTACGAAATACCACCATTCTATTTCAATACGATATGCATATTTTTGAAGCCAGCCTTTCAGGAAATACCAGGCTATTGGAAATGCAATCAATGCTGCTATACCAACCAGTTTTACAAAATCTTTTGAAAGCATTCCTACCAGATTGGCGACACTCGCACCTAGTACTTTTCTGACACCAATTTCCTTGGTTCGTTGTTCCGCGGTGAAAGCTGCCAGTCCGAATAAACCCAAACTCGAAATAAAAATGGCTAGAAATGCGAAGTAGTTAGAAAGCTTGCTGACCACATTTTCGGATTTGTACAGGTTGCCAAATTCCTGATCTGCGAAATAATATTTGAGAGGAAATCCTGGATTGTAGCGCTTGTAAACCTCTTCAAGATTTGCAATGGCCTGTTTTGTTTTCCCTGGTTCTGTGCGGATCAAAGCTGCTCCCCAGTTATCGGTTTTAGGTTGCAGGCCAACGATCAAAGGCTCAATAGCAACATGCAATGAACCAATATGAAAATCTTTCATTAACCCGATGATCTTGCCTTTTTTGCCCCACATTGTCAGCTCTTTCCCAACCGGATCTTTGTAACCTATCTTTTTGGCTGCGGCTTCGTTGATGAGATAATTGGAGGTGTCTGTGCCATATTCAGGACTAAAATCGCGTCCGTCCAGCAGTTTGATACCCATCGTTTTTACAAAATCGAATCCGGATGGGTTGACTGCAAAAAGTAATTGCTGAGTTGTATCTTTTCCCGGCCAACTCACGCCCATTGTCGAACTACCCACTTCAAGCGGAGTAGCTTGGGAAACCGCTACGGATTTGATTCCCGGCTGGGATTCAAGTGCTTGTTTAAAAGAAGAAAAATTCTTTGCTAAACCGATTTCAATGTCATCAATATAAAGCAGATTCCCTCTTTCAAACCCAAGATTTTTGGTTTGAATATATTCGATCTGACGATACACGACGATCATAGCCAAAATCAATAGAATCGACAATCCGAACTGAAACACAACCAATCCCTGGCGAAAATAGGCAGCGCTGGGTTTGAACTTTAAAGAGCCTTTCAATATCGTAACAGGATTCAGTGACGACATAAATAGTGCAGGATAACTTCCCGCAACTGTGCCGGTAATAATCGTTAGTCCCAATAGTGTAAAAATCAAAGACGGGCTCAACAAATCAAGAGATAACTGTTTTTCTGTAAGCACATTGAAGGGCGTCAGCATCAGAAAAACGATCACAATTGCAAAAATCAGAGCAATAAAAGTGATGAGAATGGATTCGCCTATAAACTGCCCGATCAGACTAAACCGATAGGCTCCAACCACCTTGCGTAATCCAACTTCCTTGGCTCTTTTCACAGAACGTGCAGTTGCCAGATTCATGAAATTGATACAGGCAATAACCAGAATGAAAACGGCCACGATCGTAAAAATCTTGACATACTCTATCCTTCCGCCATCCTGTTTTCCTGAATCCCACTTCGAATGAAGGTAAGATTCTCCATAGTTTGTCAGGAAAATATCAACGTTGCTATTCTTATTTTTGGTTTTGATGTAATTCTTAATCTTGGTATTCACCTTGCTAAGCGATGCATTTTCAGAAAGCATGACCACGCAACGCGGACCATTGTTTCCCCATTCTTTCGACCAGTCATTCCCGTTTTTCTGCCACCTGTCGTAACTCATCAGGAAATCGAATTTCATGGAAGAAAACGGCGAAATTGGCTTTAAAATCCCTGTAACAATAACGTCGTCCTTATTGTCGACCCGAATGGTTTTACCCATTGGATCTTTTCCTTTGAAGTACTTATCGGCTAATTTTTGAGATATCACTACTCCATCCGGGCGTTTCAAGGCGGTTTTGGCATCTCCCTGACTCAATCCGTATGAAAACATGCTCAAAAAATCACCTTGTACATACCTCCCTTTTTCGTTATCAAAAGTATTTTCAACAGCAAAAACCGGTGATTCTTCCCAAAGCAATTGACTTGCCAGCTGAATTTCAGGAATGTCTTTAACAATATGCTCCGCCAGAATTCCGGGAGTAGCTTCAATTGTATTGATCTGGCCGGAATAGTGCTGATTTTCCATCACCTTGTAAAGACGCGCTCCATTTGCATGAAACTGATCCATCTTCATTTCATCTTTTACCCATAACATAATCAGCAGGCTGCAAGCCATACCCAAAGCAAGGCCAAGAATATTAATAAGGCTGAACGACTTGTTCTTCCACAAATTCCGCCAGGCGATTTTTAGATAGTTTCGGAGCATAGGGATAAGGGTTGTAGGCTTTGGGCAAGACGCACAGATTTCCCATGCCCCTTCCCCAAAGCTCTATTCGCTTTTTAACGTTTTTATCGGATTCATCAAAGCCGCTTTTATTGCCTGAAAACTTACGGTAACCAGCGCAATCACTACGACCACCAGTCCGGCTAGTGCAAACATCCACCACTGAATCTCTATCCTGTAAGCAAAACCTTGTAACCACTTGCTCATGGCCCACCAGGCGACGGGTGAAGCTATCAGGACAGCGATGATCACCAGTTTCACAAAATCACCTGATAACAATGCAACAATCCTTACTACCGAGGCACCCAGTACTTTCCTGATGCCTATTTCTTTGGTTCTTTGTTCTGCCGTGTAAGTAGCCAGCCCCAATAATCCAAGGCAGGCGATAAGAATTGCCAGGACGGAAAATGTGGTAAATATCTTTCTAAATCGAAAATCCGACTGGTATTGGCGATCAAAATCCTGATCCAGAAAACTATACAGGAAAGGTCTTTGGGGTGCCAGTTTTTTCCATATCCGCTCCACTTGGGCAAGGGTTTCAGGAAGGTTTTCGGATTTTATCTTCAAAGATAAATACCTGCTGGCATTGGGTTCCAACGGTAAGGTCAGAGGCTCAATTTTCTGGTGCAGCGAGATGTAGTTAAAATCTTTTACCACCCCGATTACCTCGCCTTTCCTACCCCACTGATCAAATTTTTTACCGATGATATCTTTCGGATTGGCATAACCATATTGCCGTGCTGCCGCCTCATTGATCACAATCGCTTCTTTAAGATCAGAAGGATGATCCCTGGAATAAGTCCTTCCTGCCACAAGTTCCAGCCCATAGTGGCTGATGAAATCCGTACCAACCTGAAATACAGCCTGGCCTTCCCACTTCATTTCACCATCAGCTCCCTGTATACCCGTACCCGCATTTGGAAAGTAACTTCCGGGAACACTTCGGGAGAATGCTGCGGAGCGTATGCCTGGATTGGCTTCCATTTCAGCTTTCAATGTTTCCATCTTCCCATTTACTGTCTCATCATAGTTGTAATCCAGTACGAGCATGCGTTCTTTGTCAAAGCCCAAATTGCCGTCCAGCAGGTGTCCTGTCTGGAAGTACACAATCATCGTCCCCGCAATTAGCGCTATGGAAAGGCTGAATTGGAAAACCACCAGTCCCCTTCTGAGGTTTACTCCCCTCGCACTTGATTTATTAATTCCTTTCAGAATTTTTACAGGATCGAAGCCGGACAAAACCAAAGCAGGATATGAACCAGCTAAAATGCCTATTATCAACATAATACCAAGAAAAAATGGAACCGTCTGCCAACTGACAAAGCTTTGGATCGAAAGTTCTTTTCCGGTGAGGTTAGTCATTACAGGCAATGCTATAGCTATAAAAAGCACTGCGGCGAAGGCCGACATAAAAACAATAATTAAGGATTCGCCCAGGAACTGATAAATCAGGCTTCCACGGTCTGCTCCTATCGATTTTCTGATTCCAACTTCTTTTGCCCTTTCCAAGGATCTGGCAGTTGACAGGTTCATAAAATTAATGATGGCTATAACCAATATGAATAATCCGATCATGGAAAAAACATAAATATTGGTCAAACTGCCCGTCTCTCCCGGTTGCCTCTCTGCGGTTGTTTTGAGATAAACGTCACGCAGCGGCTCTATGGCAATTGTATATTTTGAGTTGTCATCTGCCTTTCTTCTCTCTATAAATCCTGCGATTTTCTTATTGAACGCCGCTTCATCAAAACCTTTACGGACAAGAAAATACGTGTAAAAATCTACGTAACCCCAATTAGTAAATATATCGGGAAGTGATTTCTGAAAAGTACTCATCGACAGAAGTGCATTGAACCGGAAATGTGAGTTGAGGGGAAGATCCGGCATAATGCCCGTTACGGTGTAGATACCAGCATTGGCTCTTCCGGCAGATTCACTTCCCACCAGGGATTTCCCTATCGGATTCTCGCTACCGAAATATTTCCTGGCAGTGCTTTCCGTCAAAACGATACTGAATGGTGCTATCAAGGCAGTCTTTGGATTGCCCTGAATCAACTTCCAGCTGAAAACGTCAAAGACTGTGGAATCCATAAAGAAAACCCCTTCTTCCTGATAGACTTTGTCTCCATTTTTCAGCAAAAGATCCGATCTTCCGGAAAACTGAACCACCTTCTCAATCTCTGGAAAATCCTGTTTCAAAGCAGGTCCGACAGGCGCATTTCCCCAGACCCAAAAAGGTTCTGATCCAGTGCCCTCTCCCACCGGAGCGGTTGAACCGTGAATGACCCTGTAAATCCGGTCCCCTTTTTCATGGTAACTATCGTACGAAAGTTCATTCCTGACAAAGACAAAAATGAGGACACAGCAAGCCATGCCGACCCCGAGTCCGGTAATATTAATGAAGGAATAAACTTTCTGTTTAAGGAAATTCCGCCAGGCGATTTTTAGATAGTTTTTAAGCATTTTTTAGCGGTTTGCTGTGGGCGACTAGCTGTGAGCGACTAGCTTTTAGCTAAATCGTATTGAAACAAAATTTCTGACATTTCTCAAAACTTCGACCTGTATTCAAAGTTATACCAGGCTAGTGTTAATTGTTCGTAAAACGAAGCTAATGGCCATAAGCTAAATGCTAATCGCTCCTTAATGGGGGAGATATTATTTAAAAAGAAACTTCTTCAATGGCCGAGGGAAGTCCTATTTCCGCCTCAAAATTTTTGATGATCGTTTCACGCTGTTTTTCCGATTTAGCACTGACGTCAACAGTTTTTTCAAAAATAAACTCATCTCCTTCTCTCATAAACTGATAACGAAGGTGCATTTCACCAGAATTATTGTCAAAGTCCACTTCCTTCTTGTAAGGTTGTGATCTGGTGCCAAAAACCGGTTTCACATCTTCATTCTCTTGTTCAGAAACATGAGCATATGTGGTAGAAGCGCGTGCAGATCGTGCCGATTCGGGAGCGTTTGCAGGACGTGGCGGTTTGGGGGCGGCTACTTCACCAATTCCCAGTGATTCAAAAACTTTCTGGGTTATTGCAGTCCTTTCGTCCTTGCTAAGCCCGGCTACATCAAAGGTGCGACGATAGTCGATGCTTTCTCCGTTTACAGTCCCGTTGACACTGATGGATAACTTTCGTCCGTCATCATCAATACAACGACTCAAATGATTTTTTTGCTGAGCAAAAGCAAGTGTTGAAACACCAGCTAACAATACGGTGAGGATTTTTCTTTTCATGGCTGGTAAATTTCTGGCTACGAGCACTTAGTTATAAGTTCTTAGCCCGCATTTATGATTTTGGTATCTTTTTTTGATACTGATTATATTAGTAAGCAGCATCTTAACACATAGCCAACTCGTTTGGGAGGACGCAAAGGAGGACAATGAATATCTGGTATCCTGATTGACACAGACTGTGTTCAAAGCCAGCGATTTAAGCATCACAACCAAACTTTTTTGGAGAACACAATCGCCAGCGATACGTCATAGCCAAACTCGTTTGTGAAGACACAAACGAGGGCTATTGTTACTTTCGGCTCCTATACGTGCACTTTTTCTGTCACGATTTTACCATCAAACAGATTCACAATCCGATGCGCAAAACCCGCATCATACGGAGAGTGTGTTACCATCAGGATAGTCGTCCCTGCATTGTTCAGCTGGCTTAGCAAATTCATTACCTCTTCACCATTTTTGGAGTCAAGGTTACCAGTCGGCTCATCGGCCAGTATCGTTTTAGGATTGGCAACTACTGCACGTGCAATGGCTGTACGTTGCTGCTGACCACCCGAAAGTTGCTGTGGAAAGTGATTCCGACGGTGCATCATATTCATACGTGTAAGAGCAGCTTCTACTTTTTCCTTGCGTTCAGCGGGAGGAGTTTTCAGGTATAGCAAAGGAAGCTCCACGTTTTCATATACCGTTAGTTCGTCGATCAGGTTAAAACTTTGGAAAACGAAACCGATGTTTCCTTTTCGTATCTGAGCTCTTTGCCTTTCCGACATTTTCCCTACCTCTGTGCCATAGAATTCGTACGAACCCTCACTTGGATTATCAAGCAGTCCGAGGATGTTCAGCAATGTGGATTTTCCACAACCGGAAGGTCCCATGATGGCAACAAATTCGCCATCTTTCACTTCCATATCGATCCCATTGAGGGCTGTTGTCTCAACCTCCTCCGTAGAGAAGATTTTATGCATGTTGGTAATTTTGATCATCGGGTAATATGTTGTTTCTTTTGACTACTAGTTATTTTAACCGCAATAGATGCAATGTATTTCGCAATGGACGCAAAGATTTTGATTGCAGGTTTCTTACGCATATTGCGCAGACCTTTGTGCCCATTGCGGTTTATTAAAATTCAAGTACTTCGTTGTCTCCGAAGTTCTCATACGAACTTGTGATCACTTTTTCGCCAGGTTTAAGACCGTCCAGTACTTCGAAGTATTCCGGATTTTTGCGGCCAAGTGTTATCTTACGTTTTGATGCTCTTTTGCCGTCTTCGTTCAGGACATATACCCAGTTCCCGCCTGTTTCGGAGAAGAATCCTCCAACCGGTAACAGTGTAGCCTGAGAAGGCTGTCCAAGTTGCAAACGAATCGGTGCGGATTGACCTCTTTTTATTAATTCAGGAGCTTTGTCAAACTGCATGTCCACTTCAAACCGTCCGCTTTTTACTTCCGGATATATCTTGATGATTTTTAGAGAATACTCTTTTCCATTAAAATCCATTGTTCCTGTGAGTCCGGCGAAGATTCGGGAAATATAATGCTCATCCACTCCTACCCGCATTTTAAATCCGTTCAAATCATCAATCTGACCTATGTTTTGTCCCTGACTGATATTAGAACCGACTTCAACGTTCATAGACGAGAGTAAGCCCGTAACAGGTGCTTTTACCGAGAGATTTTCCAAAGTTTGCTTCCAGAGGTTCACGTTCTTTTGTGTACTTGCCAAGGTTCCCTCCAATTGGCTGATCTGCATTTTCGCATTCTCTTCCTGGTATTTTTGAGACTCTATTTCAATATCCCTTTGTTTCACCAAACGCTCGTAATCCCGCTTCGTTTTTAAATAATCAGCATCAGGAATCACCTTATCTTTGTATAGCTTCGTATTCCGGTCATGCGCATCTTTTGCCTGATCGATCTGAAAATCTAATTCACTTAAAGATTTTTGCAGATTAAATCGTGCGATTTTCAAAGTCTGACGTGTGTTTTGAAGATCATTCACCAGTCGGCTTGCTTCCGTTTCAGATTGCAAAAAGCTCAGTTTCAGATTTTGATTTTCCAGTCGCAGCAACACCTCACCTTGCTTCACCATATTTCCACCTTCGATCAACTTTTCGGTCACATAACCACCTACAATTGCATCCAGCTGAATTGTTTTTAAAGGCTGAACAACCCCGGTCACCACGATAAATTCGTCGAACTTACCCTGTGAAACCGCCGAGATGGTGAGCTTATCCTGCTCTACATTCAGCTTGCTTCGTTTATCTGAAAGAAAAAATTGGTATATCAAAAACCCAACGAGCAGCGTGCTTCCGGCTATAAGTCCGATACGCTGATTGGTCCAGAATTTCTTTGGTTTTACTTTGTCCATCGTTGTTGATCCTCCAGTGAATCCGTTACTGGAACTTGACGAGTTAGGTGTTTTTACTTCCATTATATTTTGTAATAATAATTGATATCCGGTTTTTAATCTTACTTCTTTTATCCAATCACTATGCCACAAACCCAATATAGAACTAAGTAGCTCATTAACAACTGTTTATAATTAAAACATTTTAGAGAGTTTGTTCATTATCGGACATTTCTGTACGTGTACGGACAGGAGTTCACAAGCCGGTCAGGGCTTATTCCATAATGCAATATCTTGAAGCGAGGCGGCCGTGATTTCTTGCGAACGTTCCTAATCACAGTTAGATACGAGGCATCTTTCAGTCCGAATCTTTTTCATACCTGAGAAGCAGTTAACAAGATATAAATCGCGTAGCGATGCAATATTGGTAGAATACGCCCCCTACAGAAAAACAGAAATCCCGTCAGAAATGTAACATTCCTGCAAAATCGCCCGTCTTTGTTCTTTATTAAATAAATTTGCAAAATGAAAAAGATGATGGTATCACTTATAGTAGCAGTATCGCGGAATGGCGCGATCGGGAAGGATAATCAATTACTCTGGCGGTTGCCTGATGACTTGAAGAGATTTAAAAATCTTACGCTTGGGCATCCCATCATTATGGGTAGAAAAACTTTTGACTCAATTGGGAAACCATTGCCTGGGAGAACTTCTATTGTTATTACCCGCAATACTGATTTCCAACACGAAGGAGTGATTGTGGTACACAATGTAACGGATGCATTGGAGGAAGCCCGAAAATTGAACGCAGATGAAACTTTTATAATCGGCGGCGGTGAGTTGTATAAACTCACGCAGCCAATTGCGGACAAGCTTTACATCACCGAAGTTGAAACCACAATTGACGGCGATACTTTTTTTCAAATCGACAATCCCGAGGACTGGACCGAAACCGAACGTACTGTTCATCAGGCAGATGAAAAACATTTTTTTGCATTTAACTTTGTCGACTACGTAAAAAAATAGGATTAAATCGTAAATTTGCACCCCGAATTACACATAGTCAGTGACTTTAAGCGCATGGAAGTAGCAGTAGATACACTTAGGATTGAATTAAAAACTCCGGCATCAGACAAACGACCCATTTTCATTACAGGAAATTTTTGCGAATGGTTACCAGATCTTGAAGAATATCAAATGACCGAAGAAACACCTGGTCATTATTTCTTCCAGTTCCCGGCAGACCTGCAACTTCCTGAACCATTAGAATATAAATATACAAGAGGCGGATGGGATCAGGTTGAGCTTGACAACTACGGACAGCCCCAGTCGAACCGGGTTGTGGATCCAAACGAAGACATTGTAATAGATTACATAACGCGTTGGCAAAAAGATAAAACTACAAAGGAGAATTTCGCTCCTATTGTTGAAGTACTTTCTGAAACTTTTGAAATCCCACAACTCAATAAAAAAAGACGCGTGCACGTCCTTTTGCCTCACAACTATTATGAACACCCGGAACGCACTTATCCGGTACTATACATGACCGACGCTCAAAATCTTTTTGGCGACGGATCTCCATACGGCAACTGGGCAATTGATAAAAGTCTTACCAAACTGGCACCCGAGGGCAAGGCGGATGTGATCATCGTTGCCATTGACCATGCCGGGGAAGACCGCGTACAGGAGTTTTCACCTTACGATAATCCACGGTTAGGAAAAGGGCTTGGCCTCAAATTCCTTCGTTTTGTGACAGATACGTTAAAACCGTCAGTCGATAAACAATACCGGACCAAACCCGACAGACTCAATACCGGAATGGGCGGAAGTTCGGTGGGCGGATTATTATCTATTTACGCTGCACTGATGTTCCCAAATGTATTCGGGCGACTGATGATATTCTCTCCTTCGCTTTGGATCTCCCAACGTATTTATTTCGACGCGATTCATTTCTTCGAACCATTCGAAACGCGCATTTACCTTTATGCAGGTGGGAAAGAAGGTGCGAACATGATTCCGAACATTAACAAATTACAGGAAACACTGCACAGCCAGGGTTTTGGATATAGCCGCGTAAAAATCAATACTTCTATTGATCCAAAGGGACAGCATAATGAAAAGCGTTGGAGCAAAGAGTTTCCGGAAGCTTTGAAATGGCTGTATTTTGAGTCATAGAAATTAACATAGAGTCTCACAGAGTTAAAAGGGAGAACCACAGAGGAATTATTACTCTTGGCTCTCCCTTTTTCAAAAGCCCATTTTACTCCCGCAATATGAACATCTTCCCTACGCAATATTCAATGCTGTCAACCGTGGCATTAAAGGATCATTTGGAGAAAGCTTATGGGTTGTCCGGCACGGTTTGTAAACTGCTTGTTCACAATGTGAGTGACACTTATCTGTTACAAAACGAGAACGAGAAGTACATTTTTAAGCTGTACAGAGATTCGCACAGGAGGCTGGACGAGATTAAGGCGGAAGTGGAGTTACTCAATATCCTGAAAGATGCGGACACAAAGATCTCATATCCTATTCAGGCTTTGAATGGCGATTTTATTCAGTCTTTTAATGCTGCCGAAGGAGTTCGGAATGGTATATTGTTTTCATTTGCTGCCGGTAAACCTACTCTTGATTACAACGACAGCCGACTGCAAGCCGTAGGAATTGAAATGGCACGGATTCACAACGTTACGTCAGCATTGCAATTATCCAACCCAAGAAGGGTGTACAATGTAGAGACAACTTTGTTAAAGCCGTTGGATTACATCAAACCAGAATTTGCAGAGCTTCCGGAAGAATATGAATGGCTAAAAACCACGACTGAAAAAGTGGTTGAGAAAATTAATCAGTTCGACCTTTCAAAATTCAGTTACGGATACTGCCATTACGATTTCCTGCCGCATAATTTCCATTTCGATGAAAATGACAACCTGACTTTTTTCGATTTTGACTTTGCAGGAAAGGGATTACTTGCCAACGACCTGATGACATTTAATTTACATTTTTTCTTTGATGTCCATTCCAAAAAACAAACACAGGAAGAAGCCGACAATAAATTTGAAGTGTTCTTAAACGCTTACCGTGAAGTGCGTCCCGTGACGGATGAAGAAATTGCAGCTATACCGTATCTTGGTTTTGCCTTCTGGATGTTTTTCCTGGAATTCTATCAGCTGCACTTTGAAGACTGGTCCAACACTTTTTATACCCTCAGGTTCAAAAAGGAAAGAATGGGCTGGATACGAAGTTATGTGGAGAGGTATTGTAAGTTATAAAGATTTTTAACCGCCCGGCGGCCCGGCGCAATGGGCGCTATGGATATCGCAATGGGCGCAAAAGTCTTTCTAGTGTGACCATTGCGTTTCCTCATTGCGCCCATTGCGGTTTATAACCTTACAAAATGTATTGACTCAAATCTCTGTTTTTGATCAAATGCGAAAGTTTGTCACTTACCATTTCTGCGGTGACAACGATATGAGAATCCGGACCGATTTCATCAGGAATATCAAACATAAAGTCGTTTAACAGTAAACTCATCACCGTTTGCAGACGACGGGCACCAATGTTTTCTACCTCACTATTTACCTCAAAAGCAATTCTGGCCATTTCCTGAAGTGCGCCATCTTCGAACACAAGTTCAACGCCTTCTGCTTCCATCATTGCCTCGTATTGTTTTGTCAAAGCATTTTTTGGTGTTTTCAATATCTGATAGAAATCAGATTCGGTAAGGCTGTTCAATTCCACACGGATCGGGAAACGTCCCTGTAATTCAGGAATAAGATCGGAAGGCTTAGCAACGTGAAATGCACCGGCTGCGATAAACAAGATGTGATCTGTATTGATGACACCATGCTTTGTGTTAACAGCACTTCCTTCCACAATTGGGAGCAAGTCGCGCTGAACACCTTCACGGCTCACATCCGGACCACCACCGCCGCCAGAACGACTTGATGCCACTTTATCAATTTCATCTATAAAGATAATTCCCAGGTTTTCGGCTTTCTGAATCGCTTCCAGCTTCACCTCGTCCATATCGATCAGCTTTCCTGCTTCTTCGTCAAGCAAGAGTTTCTTAGCCTCTCCTACCGTCACTTTTCGTTTTTTACCACGACGAGGCATCATGTTGCCAATCATCTCCTGGATGTTCATCATCGAAACATCGTCCATCGCTCCGCCAATCATACCCACGCTCGGAGACTGGTTTTGCTGAACCTCAATTTCTATCTTGCGGGAATCCAGCTCACCACTGCGGATTTTCTCACGAAAACGTTCACGTGTACGTTGGTTCAGTTCACCATCGTCTTCCGGTACCGAGTTATCACCATCTTGTACAGGTTCGCTCTTGATTTTCGATGCACCATGAATTGGAGGGATTAATGCATCCAGAATAATATCTTCAACAGCCTGCTCAGCCTTGATTTTAACCTCTTCTTTCTTTTGAGTCCGCACCATGCCCACAGCCTGCTCTACCAGGTCACGAACCATACTTTCTACGTCACGGCCCACATAACCCACCTCTGTAAATTTAGAAGCTTCTACTTTTACGAAAGGTGCATCGGCGATTTTGGCAAGACGGCGTGCAATCTCCGTTTTACCCACACCAGTTGCACCTATCATTAATATATTATTCGGAATAATTTCCTTCTGAATTTCCTCAGGACTATTCATGCGCCTCCACCGATTTCTCAATGCAATTGCTACATTTCTCTTTGCGTCATTTTGTCCGATAATGTATTGATCCAACTCAAAAACAATCTGACGTGGCGTTAAGCGATTTAAGTGTTCAGTCATTGTGATTTATGAAAATACTTGGCTTAATATGATGATTTAAAGGTATACATTGATTCTAAATATCCATTGGTACATGATAAAAAGAAGCGCTATTTTCCTGGGACCTTAATATTCCCCGGTACACCGCAGACTGCAAAGAAATAACTATGCCTGTACAAAATGTCATGTTCACGGCGCAGAAGTAAATCTTTTGACAATTTGTGTTTTTATTAAAGCACAGGCTTCTTCCTGTATCGTTTCCTGCAATATCTTTGCCGATCAATTCCTTTAACCTTATATCATGAAAAAAATTCTTTATTGCCTTTTCTTTCTTATTTCAAGCGCATCCGCTTTTGCCCAACATACGCCAGCCACCGATTTGGTTCAATATGTAAACCCTCTTATGGGGACGCAATCCAAATTCAGCCTTTCTTCCGGCAACACCTATCCGGCAATTGCAATGCCATGGGGCATGAATTTCTGGATGCCTCAGACTGGCAAAATGGGAGACGGTTGGAGCTATATGTACGACGCCGAAAAAATCAGAGGCTTCAAACAGACACATCAGCCAAGCCCGTGGATCAACGATTACGGACAGTTTTCAATATTGCCAATGACTGGTAAACTGAAAGTTGACGAAGACAGCCGGGCAAGCTGGTTTTCACATAAAGCAGAAGTTGCCAAGCCAAATTACTATAAGGTTTATCTGGCCGATTATGATGTAACAACCGAAATTGCTCCTACCGAACGTGCCGCGCAATTCCGTTTTACGTTTCCTGAATCTGAAAATTCTTATGTGCTCGTCGATGCTTTTGACAAAGGTTCTTATGTGAAGATCATTCCTGCCGAACGCAAGATCATTGGCTACACAACCAAAAACAGTGGCGGTGTTCCTGCCAATTTCAAAAACTACTTTGTACTCGTTTTTGACAAGGCGTTCACTTTCTCTCAGACATTTAGCGGAAAAAAACTTACCAAAGACACCCTCGAACTACAAGCCAACCATGCTGGCGCAGTTATTGGTTTTAAAACCAAAAGAGGCGAGCAAGTCGGCGTAAAAGTGGCATCTTCTTTCATTAGCCCCGAACAGGCCGAGCTCAACCTGAAAAGAGAAATTGGCACCGATAACTTTGAAACAACAAAACAAAAAGGACATAAAGCCTGGAACGATGAGTTGTCTAAAATTAAAGTAGAAGGTGATAACATCGACCAGATCCGCACTTTTTACTCCTGTCTGTATCGCGTCCTTTTGTTCCCACGGAAGTTTTACGAGTTTGATGCCAAAAATCAGATTGTACATTACAGTCCTTACAATGGCGAGGTTCGTCCCGGATACATGTTTACTGACAATGGTTTTTGGGACACATTCCGGGCTGTTTTTCCATTCTTTACTTTAATGTACCCGACATTGAATTCTCAGATTATGCAGGGCTTGGCCAATGCGTATGACGAGAGTGGATACCTTCCAGAATGGGCAAGTCCTGGTCACCGTGATTGTATGATTGGTTCCAATTCCGCATCACTCATCGCCGATTCATATGTAAAAGGTATCCGTGGATATGATATCAATAAACTGTATGAAGCTGTTCTTAAAAACACTGAAAATGCAGGACCGGTAAGTTCCGTAGGGCGCTTTGGTCATGAATATTACAATGAACTGGGTTATGTTCCTTACGATGTTAAAGTGAATGAAAATGCGGCACGAACACTGGAATACGCCTACGCAGATTTCTGTATTGCTCAATTGGGTAAAGAATTAAAGAAACCGCAGGCCGAAATTGACCTTTACCTGAAAAGGAGCCAGAACTACAAAAACCTTTTTGACCCTGAAACCAAGTGGATGCGGGGAAAAAATAAGGACGGAAAATTCCAGACTCCTTTTAATCCGTTTAAATGGGGAGACGCGTTTACCGAAGGAAACAGCATTCATTATACCTGGTCTGTTTTTCAGGATGTAAAAGGTTTGATCGGATTGGTTGGCGGCAGAGAAGCGTTTGTTCAAAAACTCGATACCGTGTTTACCCTTCCTCCGATTTTCGATGACAGTTATTATGGTTTCCCGATACACGAAATCCGCGAAATGCAGATCATGAACATGGGTAATTACGCGCACGGAAATCAGCCAATTCAGCACATGATTTACCTGTACAATTATGCAGGAGCTCCTTCAAAAACACAATATTGGTCCCGTGAAGTGATGAACAAACTGTATCAGGCTGCTCCGGACGGTTACTGCGGTGACGAGGATAATGGACAAACCTCAGCCTGGTATGTTTTCTCAGCACTTGGTTTTTATCCGGTAACACCCGGAACTACTCAATATGTGATTGGTTCACCATTGTTCAAAAAGGCAACAATTACGCTGGAAAATGGCAAGAAATTTGTGGTAGAAGCACCGGCGTCAAACGACAAAAATATGTACATCCAGGGTGCTACGATGAATGGAAAACCGTATGCACAGACTTACCTGGAACACGGAGATATATTGAGGGGTGGGAATATTAAGTTTAATCTGGCAAGCCAGCCATCCAACGTCTGGGGTGTAAAACCTGAGAATGCGCCGTTTTCGCTGACGAAGTAAACTTGGTTATCAGCCATTAAATTGAGTTAAAAAATTTGCGATGATGCCCCTGTGGGTCTGGTACTTGAAGATATGAGTATCAGACCCACATTTTAACTTTATAACCGAACTGACGTAATTAGCATTAGTTATTTTTTTATCCAATATTTGTAACTAATATCTAGTCACAAACGTTTGTCAATTGAGCAAGATAGATAAGTTAATCATTCGCTTTTTGAAAAAGCCCAAGGATTTCACCTGGGATGAATTAACAGTTGTTTTAGGCTATTACGGTTTCACTGAAATTGCGACTGGGAAAACAGGCGGTTCAAGAAGAAAGTTTGTAGATGCAAACCAGGTAATAATAAGTTTGCACAAGCCCCATCCCAAGCCAATCATTAAGCATTATGTATTAGAACAGGTTATGGAAACATTAAAAGAAAACGGCAAACTGAAATGATCAATTCACTAACATACAACGGATATACGGCTTCGATTTCTTATAGTTCCGTTGACGAGGTTTTCTTCGGTAAAGTACTTGGTATCAATGACCTGGTCAATTTCGAAGGAACATCGGTAAGTGAACTCAAAGAATCTTTTCAGGAGGCGGTAGATGATTACATTGAGACTTGCAAAACACTGGGCAAATCTCCCGAGAAAGCTTATAAAGGAGTTTTTAATGTTCGTGTTCCTTCAATACTTCATAAAAAGGCGGCGACAATTGCTTCACAACATGATATAACATTGAATGATTTCGTTAAATCGGTCTTGGAATATGCAGTCACTCATGAAGATGTGACGGCGGAGTTGGTAAGTAATAAACCGGGAGAATCTAGCTATGCGATGGGAGCATAAGCATTTGATTTCATTATACTAATATTCTCAATAAAATATGTAAGAATGATTTTTTATTCAACTTTTGTCACTTGATTTTTAAAGAACTTAGAAGTATAAAAGCTAAAAAATCAGATACCAAAGAACTTCCCGAAGGGTTTAGTATCAATTCCGAACTAAACGGGAAATACTCTGATCAATCTTTATTTAAGGATAAGGTTGAGAGAGCCAATCATATTTTAAAAACTCATAAATTTCCAAATCTTTCGAAATTTGAGAGCTAGGATTTCTAAATGCACATTTTCAAACCGACTTGATGCTTATCGTTGCCTTTCAACACCGGATAACAACATAGGATCGCATTTGATGCTACAATTTCACCCATAAATGCATGGCACAATTATTTGAGCCATGCATTTAAATTATCAACCCAGCTAACGGCTGATTGCCGAAAGCCAAAAGCCATCAAAATGATTTACAGAAAAATCGCAAATTCGGATCATCCGGAACATAAAGACTTAGAGTTGTCAGTTATCACTTTTGGTGCCTGGGCAACTGGTGGCTGGATGTGGGGAGGTTCGGAAAGAGCTGAATCGGTTAAAGCCATTCAGGCGTCATATGATGCCGGAGTGACTTCGATTGATACAGCACCAGTTTACGGTATGGGACTCAGTGAGGAAATTGTTGGGGAGGCAATCAAAGATATTCCACGGGACAAATTGCAGATTCTTACCAAATACGGAATGCGCTGGGATTTGGCGAAGGGCGATTTGGCTATGCACAGCAAAGACAATGATGGCAACGAAATCGATATCTACAAATACGCTGCAAAAGACAGCATCATCAAGGAGTGCGAAGACAGCCTGCGACGTCTTGGAACGGATTACATCGATCTGTACCAAATCCATTGGCACGACAAAACTACCCCGATCGAAGAAACAATGGAGGCGGTTTCGCAATTGATCAAACAGGGAAAAGTGCGTTACGCAGGTGTGTGTAATTACAATGCAGACCTGATGCGGGAAGCTTCCCAATACATCAATCTGGTATCCGATCAGGTTCCATACAGTATGGTTAAAAGGGATATAGAAGCAGAATTGGTGCCTTATTGCCTGGAACATGAAAAGTCGATTTTAGCTTATAGCCCACTTCAAAGAGGTTTACTCACCGGAAAGATGACTCTCGGATATAAATTTGGTGAGGACGACAACCGCTCCTCATTGCATTATTTTTCGGATGAAAACCTGAAACGCGTTAATGAGTTTCTGGACAAACTAAAACCTTTGGCTGATCAGAAAAACGCGTCGTTATCTCAACTCGTATTGAGATGGACGGTTCAACAACCGGGCATTACGATAGCATTAGTGGGAGCCAGAGATGCAAGGCAGGCTATCCAGAATGCAGCAGCCATGGATTTTGATCTGAATGCCGAAGAAATTAATTTCATTAACGGGCATTTAAATGACCTCAAATTGGTTCAATAACAAGGGTAGCTTAGCTACCTTTCTTTTTTTACCTTTGATACACATTTAAAATCTCAACTTAGTTTTTTTCATTCTTCTTAAATCCATGAATAAATACATTCCTTTCTTAAAGAAAAGCTTTCCTGTTGCACTTGGCGGATTATTGCTTACGGTCTCAATTGGTCTCATGAGTAACACGGGAATAGCCGATGATAAAAATGCTCCAAAGGAAATAACGCAGGCGAATCTTAAACTGGACACAGTGGCGTCGGGTTTGAAAATGCCCTGGGCGACTGCATTCCTGCCAAATGGGGATTTGCTTGTCACAGAACGTGGCGGAAAACTGCGTCTGGTTAAAAATGGCGTACTAGATCCAAAAGAAATAAGCGGCGTACCACAAGTTTGGTACAAAGGACAAGGAGGTTTGCTTGACGTTCAGCTTCATCCCGATTATGCCAAAAATGGCTGGATCTACATCAGCTATTCTTCCCCAAAAGCCGAAGGCGAAGAAGGTGAAGAAGGCGGTGCAAACACCGCTCTTATTCGCGCGAAACTGAAAGACCATGCGCTGGTAGATGTTCAGAAAATATTTAAGGCCATTCCAAATGTGAAAGGTAATGTTCACTTTGGAGGGCGCATTGTATTTGACAAAAAAGGATATGTATTCCTGTCACTGGGAGAACGCGGACAGAAAGAGAATTCGCAGGATTTAAGCAAAGATCAGGGCAAAGTGGTTCGTTTGCATGAAGATGGAAAAATTCCAACGGACAACCCATTTGTTAAAACTGCCAATGCCCGTCCTGAAATATGGAGCTACGGCCATCGTAATCCACAAGGAATGGTGATTCATCCAACAACTGGTGCTATATGGGAACATGAGCACGGTCCACAAGGAGGCGATGAGCTTAACATTGTTGAAAAAGGAAAAAATTACGGCTGGCCACTGATCACTTTTGGTATTGATTATGACAACAGCATCATTTCTAAAGACACTGCACGTGCCGGTCTTGAACAACCTGTAATTTACTGGAAACCATCTATTGCTCCATGCGGTATGACTTTCGTGAACAGTCCTAAATTCAAAGAATGGAACGGCGACCTTATTGTAGGTTCTTTGAAATTTATGCAGTTGCAACACCTTGTCGTTAAAGGTAATAAGGTTACTAAAAAAGAGATTTTGTTCGAAGGAATCGGTCGAGTAAGAGACGTACGCCAGGGACCAGATGGCAATATTTACGTGGTTCTGGAAAGCTCCGGAACTGTGGTGAGAATTAGTAGAAAGTAGATTATTTTGAGAAGTAAGAAGTTAAAAAGGAGAAGTTAAAAGGAGTTAAGGAGTTAAGGAGTTATAGTAGTTACTTACGCTGGCACAAAGCGTTAACTACTTTAACTCCTCTAACTTCATTTTTTAACTACTCTTAACTTCTAAACTTTCTTTACTCCCCGTAACTTCTTAACTCCTTTAACTTCTCAATGAAATTAACAATCATCGCCATTTCCGCACTTACATTGTATTCCTCTTTTACTCTGAACCAAAACGATGAGCTGGCTAAGAGCATTGAGCGTGGGAAAATGGTATATTCGGAAAACTGTATTACCTGCCACATGGGAACCGGCGAAGGTGTTCCGGCTGCATTTCCACCACTGGCGAAGTCTGATTACTTACTAAAAACTCCCGAAAAGGCCATTTACGCAGTTAAGTTTGGACTTGCGGGAAAGATTGTGGTAAATGGAATAGACTACGACAACATGATGCCGCCGCCAGGACTGGATAATGATGAAATTGCCGATGTGATGAACTACATTCAAAACTCCTGGGGAAATAATTCGGATGGTAAAATGGTGACAGAGAAAATGGTTGAGGCGGTGGAAGAGGAAAAGTAGATTAAAAATGTTTCACGCGAAGACAACGAAGAAGAGCAAAGACCGCAAAAAAACTTAGCGATCTTTGCTCTTTTTACTTATCTGCTTTGCATGAAATTTTCATCCCGCAGATCGCAACTTAAATAAATACCAGTCATAAATTTATCAAACTACTTACAATTAACGCCTTACAATTCACTCCCAGGCACATTATACGACTAAAATCTATTTAAAATAAATCTAAATAAACTTGTTTGCATCAAAACAGTGTGTGATATTTGCAGCCAAAATTTTTATTACTAATTAGACCAGTTTTAAATAATATGCAAAGGATTATTTTTACTCTAACGTTATGCCTGATATCAATCGCCATGTATGCTCAAAACGGCAAGATATCAGGGCAAATTTTGACTTCGGACGGAAAACCAGCTGAATACGTTTCAATTGGATTGAAAGGATTAAAGAACGGAACTGTATCCGATGAAAAAGGAAATTTCACGATTAACAAGGTAAAGCCGGGTATTTATACAGTTTTGGCAAGTTTTGTAGGCGCTACAACACAGGAAAAGGAAGTTGAAGTTCTTGAAAATCAAACAGCTCAAATCAATTTCACACTGGCTGAAAGTTCTAACCAATTGGAAGAAGTAACAATCCTGGATCAGAATCAATACAAAAACAACGAAGTATCTTCCAGTTTACGACTGCTCACTCCTATTCTCGAAACACCTCAGAACATTCAGGTTGTAACGTCCAAAGTACTTGCTGATCAACAGATAATAAGCATGAGTGATGGACTAATCCGCAACGTAAGCGGAGCTACACGTGTAGAGCACTGGGGCGACATGTATACCAACATTACCATGCGAGGCTCTCAAATCCAGGCTTTTAGGAATGGATTTAATGTAGTAAGCTCTTTTTGGGGACCGCTCACCGAAGATATGAGCTTCGTAGATCATATAGAGTTTGTGAAAGGTCCCGCAGGGTTTATGCTGGCAAATGGAGATCCGAGCGGATTGTACAATGTGGTAACCAAAAAACCGACCGGGCAAACCAAAGGCGAAGCATCTATTACCGTTGGGAATTACGGCCTGTACCGAACCGCCCTGGACCTGGATGGCAAGTTAACTGCTGATGGCAAATTACTATATCGTCTAAACCTGGCGGGACAAAACAAAAAATCTTTCAGAGCCAATGAGTTCAATAACCGTTACAGCGTTGCTCCGGTTATCTCATACCAGATCGACGACAAAACGAAATTAACAGCGGAATACACGCTTCAATATGCAAAAATGTCGGATGTTGGCTCATTTTATATATTCTCACCAGATGGTTACGCTTCACTCCCACGCGATTTCACAGCAATGCCGGCGGGATTGGAACCCACGAAAATCAAAGATCATAGTTTGTTCCTGAACCTGGAACACCAGTTCAACAGCGACTGGAAACTAACTGCACAGGCCTCCTATTTCAATTATCAACAAAAAGGAACAAGTCTCTGGCCGGGTGAAGTAAAACCTGATGGCAAAATGATTCGCAGTGTCGGTGTATGGGATGCGCAAAGTGAAATGACGCTTGCACAGGTATTCGTGAACGGCAATGTCACAACCGGTGGAATTACCCATAGAATATTGACTGGGTTGGACGTCGGTTCCAAAGATTACATGGCCGACTGGAATCAGTCACATGCCCTGGATGACACAATTAAAGGCGGCGAGTTTAATATCCACGCACCGTATTTTGGCGCACCGAAAAACGGATATCCGGTATGGGATCGCACGCTGAGCCTGGAAGCGCGTGCCGTAAACGGCGGTGGATTAATGGATCAGAAATACACCGGAATTTATGCTCAGGACGAGCTTGGTTTTCTGAACAACAAAATAAGGCTAACGCTGGCGGGCCGGTACACATACGTGAGCCAATCAAGCTGGGGCGGGCCAGCCGTTTCCGACAAACACTTTACTCCCCGTGTCGGTCTCAGTGTCTCTGCAAACAAACAAACCTCCTTTTATCTACTTTATGATCAGGCATTTATTCCGCAATCAGGGCGCATTGCAAGCGCGGAATCCATCAAACCTATCACCGGCAATAACAAGGAGTTTGGTATAAAAAAAGATTGGGCAGGAGGAAAATGGAATTCGACGGTTTCTGTATACAGCATTACCAAAAGAAACGAGCTTACTGCTGATCCAAACAGCCCTCCTAATTCCGGTTTAAGCGTTGTGTTGGGCGAGAAAAGAGCACAGGGTGTTGAATTTGACGTAAGAGGAAGCATTGTTTCCGGCTTGAATCTGGTAGCAAATTATGCCTACACTGATTCCAAAGTAACGAAAGTCGCTGCTGGCGTTACAGACATCAAAGTGGATGACGTGCTTCCCGGATTTGCAAAACATACAGTGAATACGTGGCTAAGCTACAAGCTGCAAAAAGGCGCATTAAAAGGAACCGGAGTCTCCGCAGGATTTACTTACCTCGCCGACAGAGCAACCGGCTCATGGAGTGCAAGTAATGCGAAAGAAAACCTTCCCAATTATTTCAAGCTGGACGGAGGCCTGTTCTGGGAGAAAGAAAAATTCAAGATCACATTCAACGTCTTCAATATTCTGGACGAATACCTGTACAGCGGCTCATTTTACGGATACATGGGTAATGTGTATTCATGGCAGGCCGAGGCGCCAAGAAATTCCCGTTTGAGTATCAACTACAAATTCTAAGATATTGATCAGACTACCGGCTAATTATCGGTGGTCTGATTACTTCTTGAATTTCAAAAATAACCAATCCAACCTTTTATTTTCTGCACTACGCACACGCCACTTTTCAAATTAAACATATGATTAACAAGCCACAAGACCTCATAACCCCTGGTCAATACAGGATGGATGCTACACTTTCCCGCAAATTCAACTAATCTTTATTTTCTCTTCAATTTAAACTTTATGAAAAAATCTCTTTTAGCAATTACCTTGTTTCTCGTTTCAGTTGGAAACCTATTTGCTCATGCACTCTGGATCCAGACCAGCACTGTTGGTAAGACAGGTCAGAAACAATCCGTGAAAATAGTCTACTCAGAACCGGACGACAAACCTGAAAAACTGGCAGACTGGTATTCCGACGTGAAGGAATTCGAACTCTGGCTTACCACGCCCGACAAGCAAAAAGTCAAACTTAATACGGTTGCTGGTGATGACCATTTCACATCGGAATTTACTCCTGAAAAAGATGGCGTATATACCCTATCGATCAGTAAAGCAGCCAAAGAACTGGGTGGAGAGACAATTTATGAATTCAACGCAAGTGCAATCGTTAAGGTGGGCAAATCTCTTACCGGTAACGATGCAGCTTTTAATAGTAACATTATCAACGTATTTGCTGATGCATCTAGGACATATAAAGCCAATCAACCTTTTAATTTTACAACCATATTGAAAGGAAAACCTACTGAAAAGCTGCATGTTGGTGTTGCGTCCCCAAGCGGTTGGAATAAGAACATCAGTTCCAATGCCAACGGAGTTGCTGAGTTTACTCCGATATGGCCGGGAACGTATAAACTGGAAGTGTCTGCAAGCGAAGACGCAACCGGAGATCACTTTGGGAAACCTTACAAATCTATATGGAGATGCGCCACGTTGCTTGTGGACGTTGCGAAATAATCGTTTCCAATTCCCTGTAAAAAAATGTGACTGTCAGTTTTTGTTACTGGCAGTCATCTCCCCTCCTCCCCTTTATTTGTTGCATACTCTTTACTTCAATTTTCATGAAATACATTTTTACAGTGCTATGCCTGATAGCAACAACGCTTGCTTATGCTCAACAGACAGGTAAATCACATATCAAAGGACATATTCAAACCAGTGACGGGAAACCCGGTTCATTTGTAACTGTTCAAGTCAAAAACAGCAAAACAGGAACCGTAACTGACGAAAACGGCAATTACCAGTTGCGTAATGTTCCTGCAGGCAACCATACGCTCATCATTAGCATTGTGGGTTTTGAGTCTATCGAATACGATATTGAAGCAAAAGAAGATGCAACGACAACTATTGCGGACATCAGCCTGAAAGAAGATGCAAAAACACTTCGTGAGGTAACTATTAAAGGAAACATAAACAAGTTTGCCCAAAAGGAAAGTCCTTATGTTTCCCGTTTACCACTTAAAAACCTTGAAAATCCGCAGGTATATAGTGTTATTTCAAAAAATTTAATGGAAGAGCAGCTGGTAACCGACTACAAGCAGGCGCTCCGAAATGTACCGGGAGCGGCAGTAGCTCACGGCGGTTACAGCAATGGCTTTACGTATTCCATCATCCGTGGTTTCTGGACAGGCGCAAGGATGCGTAACGGACTTTCGTCTCAGCAATTCAACGGTATAGATCCCGTTACTGTAGAACGAACTGAGGCAATCAAAGGTCCGTCCGGAACGCTGTTTGGTTCAAGTCTTATTTCATTCGGAGGGCTTACCAACCTGGTTACTAAAAAACCTTTGGAAACATTTCAGGGCAACGTAACCTTCACCACCGGAAGTTACAATCTCGTTCGGCTATCGGCAGATGTAAACACGCCCCTCAATGCAGATAAGTCATTACTGCTGAGAGTAAATACGGCTGTTCATTCAGAAGGCAGTTTCATGGACTGGGGTTTTCAGAAACGTTTTGTATTTGCTCCGTCACTTTCTTACAAAGTAGACGACAGACTTACTCTGAATTTTGAAGCTGAAATTCTAAGGTCTAAAATGACCTTATTACCCATTTATGATTTTTCGGGAGTATCAGTCAAAAACATATCAAAACTGCCCGTTCGTTACAACCAGTCGATCAACTCTGACGATCCTGTTAATTCTGGTGGAAGTGATCTTTTTTATGCACAAGCTACCTATAAACTTCCCGGAAACTGGACTTCCAATACATTGTTTTCCTATGCAGCCGGTCACGACGATGAATTTGTGGCATTATGGGCGAGCTGGAAAAGTGATTCAACCATAGCACGAAACGTGGAAACCGCAGCTGGTGGGACTACGGATTTGCAGTTTCAGCAAAATTTTAACGGTGAATTTAAAATCGCCGGAATGCGTAACCGACTCGTCGTAGGGCTCGATTATTACCATACCAAAAACATCAGTACAGGATATGTAAATGCCTCCTTTGCTTCGCAGTCGCCTTACGACGTCATCAATATCAACAGATTATACAGTCCTGTGTCGCTGGATAAAATCCGTGCAATACGCTCTAACCTGATTCATGCACGGCAATCTTCCAAAACCGAAACATACAGCGCATATGCATCCAACGTATTGAATATCACCGACCGCCTACTTGCCATGCTGAGCCTTAGAGTTGACCGCTACGAGTACAAGGGAGCAGCTGTAATGTTCTCGGACTACACGGGCGGTTATGGACAAACGGCATTGTCCCCAAAATTCGGATTAGTCTATCAGCCCATAAAAGATCAGGTGAGCATATTTGCGAATTATATGAACGGTTTCCAGAACAATGGATCTGCCCGGCAACCAGATGGAAGTATATCTGTTTTGAAACCTGCCAACGGATACCAGTGGGAAACGGGTGTGAAGCTGGATGTTTTCAATCACAAACTGAGTGCTACCGTAAGCTATTACAACATTGACCTGACCAATGCGATCAGACAAGATGCCAGTGGTTTTTCAAGACAGGATGGCAAGCAGCGCAGCAAAGGAATAGAAGCAGATATCATTGCTAACCCTTTCCCAGGCTTGTCGATCATTGCAGGGTTTGGGATGAACGACTACAAATACCTCATCGCAAACGAAGGACAAGAGGGTACAACCACGGGTTTGCCGAATAACTTTGTCAATTTCTGGTTGAGCTATAAGGCACCGGCAGGAGCACTACGTGGTGTTGGTGTGGGTTTTGGTGGAAACTATGTAAGTGAAGCTTATTCAGATAACCAATACGGTTCACTTACAATACCAGCCTACACGCTTCTGGATGCTACCATTTTTTATGATAAACCAAAATGGAGGCTCGCACTGAAAGTAAACAATCTCTCCAATGCGAAGATGTGGGGACTAAATGACAATCCTCTCAATCCTAGAAATGTCGCAACATCGCTTTCATTCAAGTTTTAGGACAAAGCAATGATTGGAATCTGGTTGGTATGAAGGGTGACATTTTTTTTAGAACAAAATTATACTTCACACTGACCAGGTTATATGTTCCAAGGGGACAAGAAAAAAATGGAATCGCTTCAGAAAAAAATACCTGAATCACTTCACCTAAGGATTGGCAAAATCACTCACCACCATTCGAACCGTAACCTATGCTTGCATGTTATTTCATTTTGATCGGCACGTATCTATTCTACACCCGATCCAAGTATTTCCCAGCCTTTCTTTTCCGGCCAAACATTCCAACGGTTAAAAGTTTAGGAACCGTTTTTCTTGTCATAGGAACCGGAATTTATGTTCACTCCGATGGTTGGGCCGGCGGACTGCTCCTGTCTCTTGTAGCTTTTTCTCTGGCCATGTGTCTGACCCAGCTTTTCTCTACTTTGGGTCGAAAATATTTTTATGGAATGGCCGCAATTATTCACCTCTTTTTACTGATTGAACTCATTTCTTATGCCCGCTAAAAAAGAATATTTAACCACAAAAGGCCAACGAGCACTCAAAATTACAGCAGGACTTATTGGCGGATATTTTCTGGCTGTAAGTTTTCAAATGGTCATTGGAGTCCTGATTCCCTACCGTACCGAGGTAATCCTGACCGGAGCATTTTCCGTATTTATCCTTTGGGTTGCCTTCATGGTAATTGCCTTCCTGGCTCGCAACGGATGGGTAATCTGGGGTATTTACTTGTTCAGTACCAGTGCATTTGCAGGAATCATTTATTTATTCAGATAGCCATGAAGTTAAAAGGACTTTCCAACCGACTGTACAACATCACCTTTCACACGCATACGGTGTCCGGAATTGTGATCAGTTTTGCCTTGTATGTGATATTCTTTGCTGGTGCGTTTACGCTTTTCAAATCAGAGTTTTATCAGTGGGAAAACCCGAAAGCAAGACAGCAGCATCGCGCAGCAATTGACTACGATGCAGTGTTGCACAAGCTAAAAGAACAAAAACCGCGGTTTAATCTTTCGGATGACATAACTGTGATAATGCCAACCGAAGAACGGCCCATTATGAATATCTACGGCCATTTGATTGTACCAAAAGGTAAACCGGAAGAACATTATTATACCAGCTACTCGCCCATCAGCGCAACATTTTCAGAAGAAGAAAATACCACCATCGGAGAAACACTTTACCGTCTTCATTTCTTTGACCAGATACCAGTCATTGGCAGATATTTATCAGGTTTTGTAGCCCTGTTTTTTGCCTTTGCGGTGGTAACGGGCGTGATGATCCATTGGAAAAATATGCTTACCAAATTCAATGGTTTTTCACTTAAAGGCGGCTACAAGCAAATCTGGACTAATTCTCACACCGTTTTCGGATTACTTGGACTGCCATTTCAGTTTATGTATGCCATTACCGGTGCTTATTACATGCTTTCGTTTCTGGTTTTGGCACCTGTTGTAATGGTTTTCTTTGATGGAGATCAGGAAAAAGCGTTCAAAGTAATATTAGCAGAGCGAATGTTGGAAACGCAGGAAAATTCGCCAGTAACCACTGAAAATTTAAAACTGACTACCCTTCTCAATCAGGTCCAAAGTGACCATCCTGAGCTAAAGCTGAATTATCTGCAGATTAAAAACTTTGATCGTGAAGACGGAATTTTCACTGCATCGGTACAAAACAATAAAACTTTTGCCGGCGACGGATCTGTTGCAATCACGCTGCGTGACGGCAAAATCATCTCTGATAATCTTCCAGGAAAGAGAAGTTATGCACAATCGGTTCTCCCCGGTATAGCCCGCTTGCATTTTGCAACTTTCGGTGGATTGGCTTTAAAAATTATCTATTTTGTCATGGCTTTGTTTGCCTGTTTTGTCATTATCAGTGGTGTCCTTTTATGGAAAGAAGCAAGAAACAAGAAAAACTACACCGACAAACAAAAGCGTTTTCATCACCGCGTTACGATGTTTTATCTTGCTATTTGCTTCGCACTTTTCCCGGCAGTTGCTATTTTGTTCAGTGCCGAACTGCTCGTCGCAGATACGAATCAACATGTTTTTTATGTCAGATCTATATTCTTCCTCTCCTGGTTTCTGCTGACAGCTGTCGGATTGTTTATGAAAAATGAGGCAAATGAAACCAGACTGTACCTGTTTTTAACCGCCATATTCTCTCTCACTGTACCTGTTGCTAACGGCATTATAACAGAAGACTGGATATGGAACTCTATGGCAAATGGAAATTACTTTGTTGCAGGAACCGATTTGTTTTGGTTGATTACTGGGACTTTGTCGCTGGGGCTTGTATTTGTTATAAGAACAAAAGATCACGGTAAAAGTATATCTGATCGGGCTGAGAAGAACAAAAAGGAAGTGGGAGTTAATTCCTGAGTTGTCTCTTTCACGCAAAGTAAAAAAGAAGAGTAAAGACCGCGAAGGTCAATTTGCGCACTTTGCCCTTACTTACCCTCTTTGCGTGAAATATTTAAAACTACCCTCTTTCACACAAAGCAAAAAAAGAAGAGCAAAGATCGCTGAGAAACTTTGCGATCTTTGCTCTTTTCGTTTATCAACTTAGTGTGAAATTCTTAGATTTCGCCCTGGATTTTCAAAACAAAATCCTCACTTACATCAGCAAGGTTGGCGATTTTGACAATATCAAAGTCTGTATTTTTAAGAAGATTTTTTACAAAAACTATCTTTCCTTCTTCCCTTCCTTTCTCTATCCCTTCTTCCAAAGCCTCTTCTCTGGTAATCAACTTTATGGTTTCTATAATTCCCATGGCAGTTTGGTCTTCGGTTAAAAATGAAATCTGCTTATCAAAGTTAACGTTTGTTTCATATTGTCAATATGGATAAAGGTCTTTAAAAGCAGAGAAAACTTCTGCTCTTCTCATTTCCATATTTTTTACTTTCAATAAGTAAACAAACCTTCCAATCTCTACACCGCATGCGAAAGCATCAGTTTAGAACCCTTGATAAACTTTTCACTTAATACCTCATACGACTTATGAGCGGAATCAACGGGATTGAATTCTTGCCCTACCAGCGTAAATGCTTCCATTTCGGAATACGATTCGTATAGTCCAACTGCTTTCAAACCCATCATGGCAGCGCCGGCTGCACCTGTTTCGACCGTTTCGTTCAGAACCACTTTTTTACCAAAAATATCAGCCAGCATCTGAACCCAAACCGGACTTCTTGCAAAGCCCCCATTGGCATAAATCGTATCGATATCCTGCATCTCCAGTAAAACTTTCCCAATCGCCTTCAAATTGAGCAAGATACCCTCCATCACAGCTCTGGCAAAATGTGGTTTGGTATGCTGAATATCCAGTCCGGAGAATCCGCCACGCACTTCGGAACTCCACAAAGGTGCTCTTTCTCCAAGCAGATAGGGATAAAAAAGCAGTCCGTTTGAGCCCGGCCTGATCGCCGAAGCCTGTTCAAAGACAGCATCGAATTCCTCGTTCGAAAAAAAAGTGTTCATTAACCATTCAAAAATCACCGCGCCATTGTTGGAAGGTCCGCCGACGATATAGGTGTTTTCGTCCAGAATGTAACAGAAAGTCTGCATCAATGAATCGGTATACGGCTTGTCCGAACAAATACGCACTGCCGCACTCGTACCAATTGTAACAGCCATAGAACCCGTTCTGATTGCACCACTGCCCAGATTGGCAAGGCAACCATCACTTGCACCCATAATTAACGAAGTCCCCTCCGGTAACTCAGCCAGATTATTCGCAGGCAGTTTTTCAATATAGTAAGGCGAGACAGCCTCAGATAACTTTGAAGTTTTCAGGCCTAACTTTTTTAGCGTGTATTCATCCCATTTCAATTCCCGGATATTGAACATGCCGGTTGCAGATGCAATGGAATAATCGACTAAAAATTTACCAGTGAGGCGATAAATCACATATTCTTTAATCCCTACAAACCGATAGGCATTTTTATAGATTTCCGGCTCGTTCTCCTTCAACCACAGCAATTTGCAAACGGGCGTCATGGCGTGGATGGGAGTTCCGTTATTTTGGTATATTTTCTTGCCAATTCTTGATGCTTTCAGCTTGAAAGCAATCTCAGAACTTCTGTTGTCCGCCCAGATAATTAGCCCGGTTAAGTGTTTTCCACTTTCATCCAGTGCCAGCACGCCATGCATCGCAGCACTAAAACTAACACCGAGCAATTCACCACCTTTCTCACTGGCTTTGGTTACAACCTGCAATGTTCTACAAGCTGCCTGAAAAATCTCCTCTGGATTTTGTTCACTCCATTCGGGCTTGGGATGCACCATGTCATAGGTTTCACTATGCATCGCAAGTATTTTTCCGGATACAGAATCAAAAGCAACTGACTTTACGTTTGTTGTACCAATGTCACAACCAATGATATAGGGCATTTTTACTATTTTAGTGAATAGCGTCCCACATTTAACTGACAGGACTATTCAGATTATTGACCAAAACAAATGTAATGATTGATTAACATCCAGCTATCAAAAAGCTGAAATCAACCAGACAGAATCACAATTTATTACACATCCTACAATAAACTGCCTGTTATTTATTATTTTCGCAGCATTATCATTTTACGGGTCAAACTTTACAAGGAATCATGTCCGATACAACTCATACAGCGCACAGTCACTCAGAGGAAACGCCAAAGAGGCTTTCAAGTGCAACTTACATCATAGCATTTATAGTATTGTTTTTGATACTTGCTGTTTTTGCTGATCTTTTCGTATTCATACTTGGAACAATTGGTCTGATCGTAACCTTTGCAGCTCTTTACAGCGAAACTAACGCGCACGGCGCTCATCACTAAGCGTCGCACACGTGTGTAACGATATAATAACTGGCCAGTTCATCAGGAATCAGCAAGCCCGCTGACAATATTCCAGCTGAACTGGCCATTTGCCATGTTTACCTGCCATTGTTCCTCTATTACGCAGGTATCTTCCATATCCCGATATTCGGCAGTCAGTTTTGCACCGTCAACATTAAGTTTTACAAATCCATTGTATCCCAACTGATGACGTTTCACAACTTTCCTGACACGCCGGTCGTAGAACATTATTTTTCGTATTTCCTCCTCGGAATGTGGCATTTTGATCTCAACCGGTAATCCTCCATGCCCAAGGCAACGCCCATAAGCTACGGGACCATTTCCATTTTGAGCTTTGTTATATACAACCAGACGGTGATCGTGTCCCCAAAACCATATGATTTCTCTTTCAGAATTTCCCAATAATTCTTGAATCTGTTCTCCTGGTTTGGCATACTGCTCCCTGAACGCAGATACATACGGATGATGACTCAAAAAGACGAGTCCACGTTTATCATCAGGATCGCCAAGACGAACTACATCACGCAGCCAATCCACTTGTTCCTTTTTAAGATGGCAGTCGGGAGGTGACAAGATTTCCAAAAACGGGCGACCAACCGAGGTATAACCCGTATCTAGTCCGATTATTCTCCAATAATCATTTTCAAGACAAAAAAAGCCAGCCTGCTGCGTCTTTCTCATTTCTCCGTCCTTCACATACATTGCAGGTAGCAGGTGCTGGAAAAATGCATCACCGTTCGAGTACATTTCATGATTTCCGGACAAAGCCAGGCTCCCCGACTCACCGTAATACCACGAAGCATAAGGCGCGGTAAAGTTCTCCTCAATTTCTTTTGGCGTGCCTACAAAGTAAATGTCTCCCAGATGAATGGAATAGTCCGGCGCATATTTTGCCACCAAATGTGCCACAGCATCCGATTCTGCGGTGTCACTTGCCCAATCAGAAAGTAAAGCTATGGAAATTCCCGCACGCGACGGAACGGAAGATTGCAGCCGATACACCCCGCTTTCGCCGTTGCGGGGATAAGCCTGATAGGCATGCCGTGGCCCGAACCGGCTTTTAAGATAATGCCACGCGAAACCTAAAAGATTTGTTTTAAAAAATTCGGAAATAACATTGGTTACCTCCGAGGTATTTTTAACATGTTCTTCGTAAAGTTCAAGCTGAGTTTTGGCATGGTTCTCGGCCTCACTATGCCCCAGGTCAAGATATTTCTCACTTCGCTTATCGGCAGAATCCTGCTTATCAGTCATTTAATTAACTTTTTTGTAACAAGAAAAAAATTTATTCCCGCAATACTGCCTCCTTTATTCTATTATTCAGATTTTCAGAACAGCTAAAAGGCAATCAGAACCTTAAACTAATTAAATACTCCCGTTATAGGTAATAAAAATACTTCCTCCTACCTTTCGTCCATAATCAGATTGTCAACCACCAAACAACTATCCAAATGAAAAAAATTTCACTAATCTGTCTGTTATGGCTCACCGCACAGACTGTGTTTGCGCAAGCGTCAAAAGAAAAACAAATTGCTGAATGGGAGCGTGCAAAAATCTATACCCGCGAATATCTGGATACCATGCCAGAAGACGGTTATGCTTTAAAACCCACTCCTGAAATGCGTTCTTTTGCAGAACAAATGGATCACTTAGCCGATGCCAATTTTGCTTTTGCTGCTTCTGCCTCAGGCAAAAAAAGTCCGTTGGAAGGCTCAGCTGAAAAAATGGCTGATCAATCAAAAGCAGCGGTTACAAAGGTGGTCATGGATAGCTACGACTTTACAATTGCAGCGATTAAAGACATGACAGATGCTGATTTCAAAAAAGACATCAAGCTATTTGGAATGGATATGAAAGCTGATACAGCATTCGAAAAATCATTTGAACACCAGACTCACCACCGTGGACAAACGACGGTTTATATCAGACTTAAAGGTGTAAAACCTCCGCAGGAAAAATTGTTCTGATAATAAAAATGCCCTCTTCAACGGAGGGCATTTTTATTACAGCAAGAAATAACTACGACTTTGCCTTGGGTTTTAAGTTGTAAAGCGACAATGCGAAAAAACTATATATCTTCATCGCAAAGGACGGCACAATAAAATCTCTGATTATCTCCTTGCGTTTCTCCTCCGAAGGATCTGCCAAAGACAAATATTTCAAGGCAAACTTCGCTCTGGGCCAGTAGCTATCACGGTATTGTTTTGAAAAAAGCAGCTTGTAATAATAAGTTGCGATATTTTTTTTCAGCTTCGCATCGTATCTATAATTAAACTCTTTATTGATGTTTGAATAGAGTTGAATCCTGTTGAAGAGGAAATCGGAGCTGTAATGGTTATCAGCAAAACTGGCGCCTCCACGATTTTTTCTATACACCGACATCACCTCATCTATATAACCAATAGGACCACGACTTGCCAACATAATATTTCTTGGAATATCTCCACTGGTCGACAAATTGGTCCATTCAGGATCAGGATTTTTCTCAAAATCGGCACGACGGAACATCAGACTAGACGTAGCAATAAAGCACAACTCATCCTCTCCAATCAGATCATCTACCGTAACTTCCGGCTTTTTTAACATATTCACCAGATGTGACGGAGCCGAATTATCGTCATAAATGGCCATTGCATTGTGGTAGCTTGCTGAATAATGCGGATTTGCATCCAGCATTTCAACCTGCTTTTGCAGCTTGTGCGGCGATGTCAGATAATCGTCCCCGTCAAACTGTGCAATGTATTCGCCTTTTGCATTTGCGAACGTATTCAGCGCATTGTATTTCCCGTTTAATCCAAGGTTTTTAGATTGCAGCAACAACCGGATTTTATCAGGAAACCTGCTTTGATATTCCTTTAATATACTTACTGTATTGTCCTTCGAACAATCGTCACCTACAATGATTTCGTAAGGAAATGTTGTTTCCTGCATCAGCAGTGAATCCAACATTTTGGGTACGAATTTTTCATGATTATAGGTAACAACGCAGACACTCACTTTCATCATAAACGCATATTTCATAAAACAAACTGCGACCATTGTAAACCTACAATGCAGCAGCCACTACTGTTATCCAAAGAGTTTATTCAACAAATACTCTCTCGGGATACTAACATGCAAAGTTACTTTAATTGTTTCTGATTCAACCAATCCTTTATAATCTTAACTTTGATGTTTTATTAACCGACAATTAACAGCACTATTTTGTTAGATATAACCAAACCTATGTTTCGCAGTCCGCACATATTTGCTGATTTCGGAAGCGTTACAGCAGCAGAAAGTACCAGACATGGCGGTGTGAGTGAAGCTCCTTATCACGCATTGAACCTGGGAGGATCCACCGCCGATGAACCGGATAAAGTCATTGAAAACAATCACCGTTTCTTCGCGGCATTGGATATTCCCTTTGAAAATGTTGCCAAATCGCATCAGGTTCACGGAACAGAGATCCTGAACGTTGTAAAACCTGGCCGATTTGAAGGATATGATGCACTGATTACCAGTATACCAAATATTCAGCTGGCGGTTACCGTTGCAGATTGCACCCCTGTTCTCGTATACGACCCGGTTACCAGAGCCGTTGCAGCCATTCATGCAGGATGGCGTGGAACTGCGCAGCAAATTGTTTACAAAACCATTCTTAAAATGCAGGAAACATTTGGCTCCGTTCCCGCGAATTGTGTTGCATACATAGGTACATGTATAGACGAATGCTCATTTGAAGTTGGTGAAGAAGTGGCAGCAAACTTCGAGTCTGCACACAAAAGATGGGACGACGATAAACAGAAATTTTTTGTTGATCTAAAAAAAGCGAATAAAGATCAATTGGTGAAAGTGGGGCTGCGGACCGAAAACATAGAGTTATCAGCATATTCCACAGTGCTCAATAATGAAGATTACTTTTCGTACCGTTTTGAAAAAGGTTTGACCGGACGAATGTTGGCAACCATTGGCTTCTCCGCAACTTAATTCCGCCGGTTGGCCACTACTACTTTGCACTTGTAATGCTGCTTTTGCCCGTTTATACTAAAAGTATCAATAACGATAAAGTAATATCCGGTACCGACAACCGCACCCTGGTCGTCGGTACCATCCCATTGCAAGGTTCCGCTTGTTCCCAGTAACTGGTTAACAATAAGATTTTTAACAGAACGTCCACCTGCATTAAATATTCGGATGGTGGCTAAATTACCGGCCATATTCTGCTGATAATGTAAGTTTGCAAAATCATCCACACCATCTCCGTCAGGAGAAAATGCCTCAGGTTCAATGTAAAATATAGGATTAGACGATTCATTTTTGATTTGAGAATTACTATAACCTGGCGTAGCATATCCCACAGTCGACGAAGCAGAATGCCAATTCGACGTTTCTCCGGATGGCATAGCAGAATCCATTCTTTCCAATGAAATGCCTTTGAAGACGGTTACCAAAGCGTGATGCATCTTTTCGTCATAAATCATTTTGTCAAATAACTGCTGTCCATTATTTCTCAAAACAGCTCCACCCTCCGTATTCGGAAATGATGGAAATGTATTCATCTGAAAAAATTGACGCTCGGTATCAGAAGGATATTGTTCTTGCAAAATTTCTACATCCGTCGTTAAAGCCAGATAACCATTCGGCGGCATAGTCACATTCAGCGCAGTTATGAGGGAAAAGGAACTGGTACCATCTGTCTTTACATTACCCAGCGACCAATCCTTGATGCTGATGTGTTTTGATGATCTGTTGTATAGTTCCACAAAATCCACTCCACCCTCAAATGGGTTAAAAAGAATTTCATTAATGACTACATCGCCTGAATCTGCAACGGCTGGCAACGCCAGAGCTCTTTCGGTTTCCCGCAATATGTTTCCGGAACAATCCGATATGTTTCTAACAGACAAACGATATTCCTGTCCTCCCAAAAGCGGCGCATCAAGGATCAGTTTTAACGTATGAAAATCCGGAAGTGTAAGCTCTCTTTTCAGAATCTTCCTCCCGGCCAATTCTATCAGCGCAGCTGAAACTGCATTAAGGCTGTCCATTTTTTTATCGAAAACCAATTGGATCTCTGCATTCCCGTACACATCAACTCGCTCCAAAACTGGCGGAATCACATCCGTTCCAGCTTCTCTGAAACTATTAATCCTGCCTGGCGTTCCGCCGCTTTCGTTCGCTGTAGTACGCCAGTTGGTTTTCTCAAGACAAGGTAAAGTCACATCCACCATTTCAAGCGAATAACCGCCATCCCTCTTATCGGTCTGCCACCATTTGTTTTGATAAGAGATGGCATATATCAGTTTGTTGCGGTTATTTTGCAGAGCAAGGAGCATTCCTTCATTGGTCAGCGAGAAGGAACTCAGACCAATTAAACTCCCCAAAGGAGCCAGGAGATCCATGCTATTTCGATGACATACAATAGTATACGAACCGGGGAGAATTACTGAATCGGGCAGAACAACCGACCGCGTTCCCATCGCCAACTTCCATCCTTTTAAAGATATGGTGCGGTTTGTGGTATTATAAAGTTCGATGTATTCAACATCGGGCAATCCTTTCGCCGGCGTCGGATCCGCCATAATTTCAGTTATTATAACCGAATGGTATTCTTGCGCGATAGTTTCATGTAAGGAAGACACAAAACTAAGAAGGATTAAAAAAAGCCACCTGATCATAACCGTAATTGATTTACACATCATATACGTAAATACAATTTGGTGGTAACACACTTCCAAAAACATAAAAAAATCGACTCCGTTTCCGAAGCCGATTTAATTATCTTGCTGGTAACTAATGCGATACTACTTCCCCTCCTCCACTTTGGCAGGTGCCGTTGCTGCAGGTTTTACCGCAGTTTTGACAGGAGCTTTTGCCGGTGCCTTAGCAACCACTGGTTTAGCCGGAGCTAACGGTTTTGCAGGAGTAGGGACCGGTGCCTTAGTGGTAGCAGCAGCAACCAAAGCAGTTAATTTGGCAGTTTTTTCAGATTTCTTACTTTTTTTATCCTTTTTGCCACCTTTTTTATCTTTTGATTTCTTTTCCAGTTTTTTAGCTTCCTTTTCTTTCGCCTTCAAAGCTTCCTTTTCAAACTTGGCTACTTTTTTGGCCAGTTTAGCTGCTGCTTTTTCAATCGATTTCTTGATGCCTTTCGAGCCTGCTACGACTGACTCAATTTTCACCGATATGGTTTGAGCAATCTCAGAGGACAACTTTTTTGTTGCGGATTTCATGATTTCTTTTTTAAGTTCAGTAATTGAATAAACGCCAGGCAAATAACCTTGAAATATCTGGTTACAAAGGGGAAATTACGTACTATTTATTCAACGCGCAATTACAGCTTATTATAAGCTAAAATCCAAATTTTCCATATTATTTTTCTGTTAAGTTTTTTCGCACAAATTCCCACAGGACAATCCCGGCAGAAACTGATACATTAAATGAATGCTTTGTGCCGAATTGAGGAATTTCAACACATCCATCCACTACCGCCATCACTTCATCCGATACACCTTCTACCTCATTGCCAAAAACAAAAGCATAAGGTGCTCCTGGCTCAAAGTTAAATTCCTGAAGCAAGGTACTTCCCTCGACCTGCTCAACTGCTAAAACTTTATAACCTTTACTTTGAAGATCCAAAACAGCCTCTGCCGCCACCGGCGCCTTTTCCCATGCAACCGATAATTCCGCACCAAGCGCACTTCTGGTGATCTCACGGTGAGGCGGCTGTTGCGTGTATCCTCCCAGGATAATCTTTTCGGCTCGTAGCGCATCTGCCGTCCGAAAAAAAGACCCGATGTTGTTCAGGCTACGTATATTATCAAGTACAATGATGTATGGAAACTTGTCTGACTGCTTAAATTCATCCACAGACAAACGATTCATTTCTTCAACAAGTAATTTTCTCATGCTTTAAGGCAATTAACCTAGGGTATAAAAAAATAACCCCATAAAATTACAGGGTTATCCATTATATTTCCACAAAGAGCAAAAGTGCTCTTATTTAATTTTAGTAATCAGTTCAACAATGTTTTTAACGCCCAGCTTTTCAAAAATGCGGGCCTTGTAAGTACTAACAGTTGAAAGCTGTAAATTTAGTTTTTCCGCGATTTTTGCAGTTCCCAAGCCTTCTTTAAGCAAGTTCATTACGTCTGTTTCTCTTGGAGACAAGCTCACAATAGGATCTGGCAAGAACTCCTTAGGATTGATCAGCCTGTTGATGTTCATCTGCTGCATATCTTCGCTCATGTACTTTTTGTTGTTGAGTACACTCAATACAGCAGCCTGGAATTCTTCTTCCGGTGCGTCTTTGGATAAATATCCATCCGCTCCCGCCTGTAGGTATAACAAACCGTAAAGCTGCTCGTCGTAACTCGAAAACATTAAAATTCTGGTTCCAGGCGACTTTGAGCGAATAGCCTCAACCATTTTGGTATTGTTACCGCCCGGTATGTTAATATCAAGAATTAAAAGATCATAAGGCTTTACCTCTAATTCTTTAATCAACTTATCAAAATCTTCAACATCAGTAATTGAGGAATCAGGAATCAGTGACTGGAGGAGGTGTTTAGTCCCAATTCTTACCACGGCGTGATCTTCGGCAATAAGTATGTGTTTCATGTATGGGTTTGATGCAAATAAATACAGAAATTGGTAATGATCAAAGTTAGAATAAACGATTAACCTTCATATGAAATAATCTTAAAAGAAAGGTACGGCATGTACTTTTAACATTGCTCTTTCCTTCGTTAATCCAAACTCTGTTAACGCAAAAATAACAATCGACAGTATATTTCAGCATAAAAAACATAAAATTAGTATTTATTACTTAACTATCTAATAAATTCAGCACCTAGTTTCTATAAAGCAATGTGAAGCTGATTAGTAATTGAAAAAACTCAAACACAATTCGTCACCGGTTCCACAGACATCAATTTGCTAAACGAGGCCCTTTATATGCCTGATTATGAATGCAGTAATTCTGATTTTTATACAACCATATCGGAATCTTACGATCCTGAAATCGTTTCAGACTTGGAAATATATTTATACCTGACACCATTACACGTTCAAACTCAGGCTGATCAAAAAGGTAAATTTTTTTTCCTATATAGTCAAAAAGAGAAGGGTAGTCCGCTAGCATTATTCCAATGCAGCAATGATGAAAAGAGCTGGTTTTCACCATCTCATGCTCCTTTTGGAAGTATCCAATTCTTCCCGGGCTGTATGCCGGATGAAATTAATTTCTTCCTCCATTGTATTGCCCGATATATCCGCGAACAAGGAGGTACAAGACTAACCATCCGACACTACCCAAATTGTTATCTTAAAACTACCGGGGATTTGGTTAATGATAGCTATTTATTCTATGGTTTTACAATAGCAGAAAAACTAATAAACCACTACATTCCTGTAAGCTCTAAAACTTTTGCAGATGTAATTCGCAATATGGAAAAACGCCGGCTTGCAAAGTGTGTGAATCAAAATTTCTCATCAGGATTGGATATAGAAACTACTGCTAAAAAAGCCTATGCGTTTCTTTCATTTTGCCGATCAAAAAAAGGCTATGGTATGTCATTGGATGAGGCACAGCTAACGGAACTTATTACGACATTCCCGAAAGAAATTCTCATTTTCAGTGTTAAACAAAATGGTCTAGTGATCGCTCTTTCTGTCACTGTTCGGGTTAACAAAAGAGTGCTGTACAATTTCCTTACCGACAGCCTGCCAGAATACAATGCTTTCAGTCCATCAGTCCTCTTATTACAATGTATTTACAACTATTGCCAGAAAGAGAAAATTGAGATACTTGACCTTGGCACCTCGCTGGACCATCACGGTTCAGAAAAAGCAGGATTGGTGCGATTTAAGGATAACATGGGTGGCGTAAGGAGTTGGAAGGTTACATACTCAAAAGATTTCTTCCGTATTTAACTAAATTTGGTTTTACTTTACAACAGTCATTAACAAGCTCACGATATCGGTTTGTACGATAATTACGATACCCTCTATTCATGAAATACTTTCTCCTTCTTTTACTTGGGCCTGTAAGCCTAAGTGCAAAATTCTCAAGTTAATCTGAACGATGGATTGATAGGCTGCTACCCCTTTTATGAACATGCCTTTGATTGGAGTGACAGTGACAACCATGGTACTGTACATGGTGCGAAACTAACCACCGATCGTTTTGGCTATGGGAACAATGCTTATGAATTCGATGGAATTGACGATTACATTGAAATTAGTCCAAAGGATCTGGAGCTGAATGTATTTAGCGACTCCGTATGGGTAAAACCAAAATCTTTACCTTCAAGTGGACAGCCAATGTTCATTTTTTCTGTTGGAAGCGAATATGGTGATCAGCATATTTTGCTCGGAAACAATTATACTCAAAGGCATACCGGATTTTCACATGGATCATATTTAAGAGTTGCACAAAATATCAATTGCACTCAATCGACATTTCCGGATGTTGATAAATGGTACCACCTTGTACTTGTTAAGAGTGAAGACAGTTATAGTTTTTTCATTGATGGCAAAGTGGTATGTTCAGATAAGGTTAATGGCGAAACAGCTTTTTATGGTACCGGAAATGTAAAGGCGATCATTGGGGCACGTAACAATTATGGACAAGCCACCAATGCAGTTATTGATGACTTGCATATATATGATCGGGTGTTATCGAACGTTGAAATTGATGCTTTGTACAAAGGACAGGCAACAGACCCTGTAATAATGACATTAAAGGCAGATAACGATACACCATGCGCAGGTACCACGCTAAACCTTACGGCTGGAATGAAAGGTGTCAGATCTGTATTTACCTGGAAGGTCAATGGAGTATTTATACCAACGACTATAACTGAAAATTTTTCTTATGACCTGCCAGCAAGCACGGAAGATTATGAACTGGAGGTTGAAGTAACTGGCTCAGTTCCGGGATGTTTTCCTATATCTCCACCTTTTTCAAAAAAATCTATTCTAGTTAAAAATTGCAGCACAACTCCCCCTGATGAAAAAGGTATTTTGAATGTCCCGTCTGCATTCTCCCCTAATCAGGATTTTGTGAATGATACCTGGGAGATTACAGGAAAGCATGGCTACGAGGAGTTATCCGTTTGGGTATATAACAGATGGGGAGAAGTTGTATTTTATTCAAAAGATTATACAAGTGCCTGGGATGGCAAATATAACGGTGAATTGGTACCATCAGGCGTATACACGTTCAGGATCCAATCACAAAATAACTTGGTAAAATCCGGTGAATTAAACATTTTTCGCTAGCAAGTCCCACAAGTGCATTCGGGTACATGATAATCAAATTATAGCTTGTTGGATTAAATGTTATAATTTTGGACCAAATACTCATTCCTTTGTTCTAATGAAGTTAAAGACAATCAATACAGTCCTCAACCATCCTTTAAATAGTGACCGAAAATTTAAGGCACTGTTCTCATTCCTGAAAAGAGGTGTAATGATTCGTCTTCATAAGCACCCGATGATCTATCCATTTATAGCAGATACCGCATTAGTTGTTGAGAAAGGTATGTCAAGTGCCGAACTGCAAATTTATACCGGTTTATACGATCACGTGGAGATGCTGTTTTTAATGCATTATCTCAGACCGGAAGATACTTTTGTTGACATAGGCGCCAACGTTGGCGTTTATTCCGTTTTGGCAGGAGGTGTAACAGGAGCGAAGTCGATATCCTTTGAACCGATTCCATCCACGTTCGCAAACCTGAAACGTAACATTGTTTATAACAATTTGCAGGATCGCACAGAGCTCTTTAACATGGGAGTTGGTGATAAGGAGGAAACGCTCGTGTTCTCCAACGCGCTCGATGCGATTAACCATGTAATAACCGATGGAAATTATTCAGGATCGGTAACGAACGTACCGGTCAATTCTCTGGATAACCTGATGAAAAACCGGACCCCCAATTTCCTTAAAATTGATGTTGAAGGATTTGAAGCCAACGTGATAAACGGTGCAACAGAAACACTCAATCGACCGGAGTTAAAAGTAATTATGATGGAAACCAATGGATTGTCAGACCAGTATGAGTTTGGTCAGAACTACATTCACGACAAATTGCTTGCAATTGGATTCAGACCATATAACTACAATCCTTATCAAAGAACAATAAGCCAGATTGAGAAACCAAATCCTGACAATACCATCTACATCAAAGATTCTGGATTTGTTCAGCAGAGACTAAAAACAGGCAAAAAAGTAAAATTGCGAGATCAGATGATCTAAGTGTTTCGATTACTTCACAAAACGCTGCCGCAGGCCATCAACGAGTTCATTTATCTCCACGGATACGTTCATCCTGATAATTGCCAGAGTGAAAAACACAGCAATAAAAGCAGAACGGATCGCGAGCGCACCCATGGCCGAAAAGATCGTGCGGGTGTAATCTGGCACCAATAAAGTGAGGCCGTATAACACGGACAGGATTACCAGCACTTTTAAACTTCCATAGGTAAAGGGCATGACATCAAATTTCAAATAAACGAAAGTCATCCTTGTTACCGAATATACAAGCGTAGTCAACACGGTGGCTATGGCGGCTCCCGTATATCCGTAAAGCGGAATCAGCCACAAATTGAAGCCTACTCCCATAATAGCTGTGCTGATGATGAAGAGCGTAGCCCACCTGAAATATTTGGAGTACATAATAATCTCAGAATTGAGACCAGTTGCAATGTCAAATACCTTCACAATCGCCAGGAACAGAACCACATATTTCCCCTGTCCATAAGTTTCTCCTTTTGGAATCAGATAAAAAATATCGTCAATACTTGCCCAGATCAGCAGGAAAAAGAATCCACCTGCAATGAGCTGATTTAATGCTGATTTTTGATTCATGGTACGAATGTGATCGTGATCATTACGTACCAGTGCATTTGCCAGAAGCGGAATGGAGATCTGCGCGATGGCTTTGCGTGGAATCTCAATAATGGATGCAATACTTGCTGCAATGATAAAAATACCTGTGCTTACAAGCCCCTGCTCACCAGCCAGCATCGATTTGTCGATAAACAAAACCAGATTCACACCAATTCCACCCAGGATCGTAAAACCTCCGTATGCCAGCATTTGTTTCAGCAAAGCGTTGGTAAGAAAACCCCGGCTGGGCATCCGCAGATATAGTTTACCTAGTTGTTTGATATAAGCAAAAAGCAATACCACAGCAAAACCGTAGGTCGCAATCAGCAAATACCAAAGTACGTCAAAGCTAATCCATCCAAATCCAAAAAGAAGTATGAGAAATACGTTGGCCAGCCTCAGGTAAACCTCCCGTATAAAACTCGGTACAGCAATTCTTGCATTATTCCGGCAATATGCTTCGAGCACAGTGATGTAAATCCAGAATGCTGTGAGCGGAATTACTAAAAAATGGTATTTGAGAATCATCGGCGACTGATCCGCGAAATACGCCTTAATTTCAGGTGTAAAAAACAGATACAGTCCGGTAAAAAGCAGAACGCCAATAAATGGCAGGAACAGCAAAAAACCTAAAATTCCGCGATGCTGTTCTTCATCATCACGAAAAAGCGCAAAAAATTTATCTACGATAAATGGAGTTCCAAGATGTGCAAATGCAGAAAAAAGCAGGCTGTTCTCAAACAACAATCTGGAAAGAGCGAGTTGCTCCACAGACAGGAATTTGGTAGACACAAACATTTGATTCACAACACCAATCCCCACTCCAATGTAGGAACCCAGCCCGGCCTTCAGACTTTGACGAACAACTATTCCCACTATAAAATGTTATTTAGCATATTTTTTCAGAAGAATCTCAGCGATCCGCTCAGCTGCATGTCCGTCCCATAGAGGAGGTGTTTGTCCCTGTTTTGATTTTCCTGAAAGAATCTCGATGACTAGCTCCTGAACTGATTCGGGATTGAGATCACTTAAAAGATAGTTGGTGCCCAGCTCAACCGTAACCGGACGTTCTGTACTGGCTCTGAACGTAATACAAGGCACTTTAAGGTAAGTTGTTTCTTCCTGAATACCACCGGAATCGGTAATGATAAGTTGCGCATTCTCCATTAAATAGAGAAACTCAAGATACCCCTGCGGCTCCATCAGCGTCACATTCTGAATTGCTTTTAACTCTTCCAGCAATCCGTTCGTTTCCATATTTTTGAGTGTTCGAGGATGAACCGGGAACAAAACCTTCGTACGAGAAGCGGTATCTTTTATTATAGCCAGAATATTTTTAAGGCCTTCGGCAACATCCACATTACTTGGACGGTGCATCGTCACAAGCACGTATTTTTTCGATTCAAGTCCAAGTCCGTCCAGCAAATTCAACGTCGATGCTTTTTCACGGTAATATACCAGCGAATCGATCATCACATTCCCAACAAAATGGACCTTGTCGTCGGGAATGCTTTCCTTTTTGAGGTTTACCATTCCTGCGTTTTCCGTAACAAAAAGGTCGTCAGAGATCCCGTCTGTCATGATCCGGTTAATTTCCTCAGGCATCCGGCGGTCTCCGCTTCTGAGCCCGGCTTCAACATGAACAACAGGAACATGTTCTTTCACTGCTACCATCGCACAGGCTATGGTAGAGTTCACATCTCCCACCACCAATACCACATCAGGTGTTTCGGCAAGCATCACCTGCTCAAACTCGATCATGATCCTGGCCGTTTGCTGTGTATGTGATCCCCCTCCTACACCTAAAAAGTAGTCAGGTTTTGGAAGTTCCAGCTGGTTGAAAAACACATCCGACATTTTCGCGTCGTAATGCTGCCCCGTGTGAATGATCTTGGACTCAATTTCGGCATGTTTAGAAAACGCCCTGTGCAAAGGAGCCACTTTCATGAAATTAGGACGAGCACCTACAATACTTAAAATTTTCATTTTCAGATAGCGGATATCATAGAAATTAATGTTTCATAACATATTGAAATGCAACATCATATTCCCGGAGAACACTGTGAATATTAACTTCTTTCTTAATTATCGCCAACGAATTGGCTCCAAATTGCTTTATTTTTTCAGGATTGTTAAGCAGCTTTCCAATAGCCGCATCCATACTTCCCTGATCGCCATTGGTGAAATAATAACCATTGTAACCTTCTCTCACCAATCGTTTTTCGGTACCATCGGCAACGGAACAGACAACAGGTTTGGCAAAACACATGGCATCATTGATAGACAAACCGCCCATTCCGCCTAACACATAAACAGACGATGCGTGCAGGTAACGACCCAGCGTCAGCGATTCGTAAACACCACCTACAAACAGCACCCGATCCGAAACACCCAATTCCACAGCCAGTTTTTTCAAAGCTTCCTCTTCCGGGCCAAAACCGATTACTACCAATTCAATATCGGGCAGCGAAGATGCCAGATTTTTCACGCAGTGAATAAGCATATCCACCCTTTTCCACTTCACCAGACGACCAACATGAATGATTCTTTGGCGACCAGGAGGCAGGATTTCGGGTTGCTGCAAGACCTCTTCGTAAGTAGCAAGTAGTTCGTCTGTATCAGGGGAGTTGGCTGCTATAAAGATCTTGTCTTTTGGCACGCCATAGCTTCCTGTAATATTCCTGGCTTCATCGAAATAGTTGATATGCGCATCTGCAAGAGGCAAATAAATTTTGCGCAAGCAGGTTATGATAAAAAAGTAGAGATAGCCCTTCCAGTTTTTATCGTCGTTGCCGAGATCCTCGGTTATGTTTTGTCCTGAATAGTAGTATTCTTTGCTTTTCCCCCAATAAGAAATATTAAAAGGAATATCCCTGCAAATCAGCTTTCCGCCAACACTTTTGAGTTTAGAATAGAAAAAGGGATTGAGCACCAATTGCAAAAAATATGGCCATGCCGACATCACGATAATGTCCGGATTGATTTCTTTTAAGGTAGGGATCAGATCTTTAAAAAACGGTTTACCATACCAGGTTGTATATTCGGGCAGCTCCACCAATCTGAATTTCATAGCCGAATCTCCTTCTTTTACCCCAGACCCTACCGCTTTGCTTTTCTGACTTGGTTTGATCAGAATAAGATCGGTTCCGTATTCCGAAACCATTTTGTTCAGAATCAAGGTAAAATAGTGCGGCAGCCCCGCCATAACAAAACAAACACGCATGCGCCAGATCAAATTGGATACTTGCTGCAAAAGTACACAAACCAAAGTAATTTTAAGGTCGGCTTCAATCTTTGCCCTATCTTCGCCCCGAAATTAAATGCATAATCCAATTTCATGTACTGGCTGCGCTATTTGCTCAAAGAACCATTTCAGGCGTTACGTACTTCGCGTGACAGAGAATTCATCAAACTGCTTCTAAAATATGGTAATGCCAAACGGCACAACCGTACGCATGTCAGCTTCGGAAAATACCAGCTTGAAGTGCCGGACGTGATGTCATTTTTATGGCAGTACAAAGAGATTTATGCTGATGAATTTTACTTTTTCAAGTCCGACAATCCATCTCCTATTATTCTGGACTGCGGCGCCAACGTTGGCATGAGTGTTCTGTATTTCAAAGAATTGTACCCCAATGCAAAAATAAGCGCTTTTGAAGCCGAGCCGGAAATCATACAGATACTACGTTCTAACCTGATACGAAATAAAGTCGAAGGTGTGGAAATTATCCCAAAGGCAGTTTGGAAAGATACGGAGGGAATCTGGTTTGGTAGTGAGTCGGCCGATTCATCCTCCATTTATTCCAAGGCTGAAAAGAAACTTATCCCTTCCATCAGGTTAAAAGAATATCTTGAAAAAGAAAATTCGATTGACTTCCTGAAAATGGATATTGAAGGTGCAGAAATTGAAGTTCTGGAAGATTGTAAAAATTCGCTTGGCAATGTTAAAAACCTCTTCGTTGAGTTCCATTCCTATATAGGCAATACGCAGGGATTGGCAGATGTGATCCGTGTTTTTGAAGAAAACGGTTTCCGCTATTTTATTGATACCAATCAGCATAGGTTACGCCCTTTTGTAAACCACAAATATCGCGGCAATGAGGTGATGGATTTGCAGCTGAATATCTTTGGGTGGAGAGAGTAGCATGTTAAGGTTCACGCAAAGCAGGGAAGAAAAAAAGCAAAGACCGCTAAGATTAATTTCTCTTTGCACTCTTTGCCCTACCTTATTTTGCTTTGCGTGAAACTTAGATTCACTTCAAAATCGGAAGCAAGACTAATTTCGGATCAAAATAGCAAGAGCTTCCAATCAAAGGGTCTGGATATGTTGTGTTGCTAAAAACAATATAACATTGCTTACCTGCATAAAACACGCCAATTGCGATCAGCAGAACTCTACCTCGAATAAGGGTTTACCGGAAAAACATGTATTTGGAAGCCATCGCTCCTCATTGCTTCTATGACCTTTTCGGAAGGCATCTTTTTGAAAATTACGGCACACAATACCTGTGAAGGCATTAGAGAGCATTTGGTCAGAAAGTTATGCCACGACAGTTTTCTCTTAATTTTTTTAAAGGCTGGTGAAGAATCGTCTGCTTTCTCCTTGGCTATGTCCGGTTTCCAATAGTTATTATTAATACCCTTAAAAGCAACCATTGGAAGCCCGATTCCGTTTGCGAGCTTGTCTATCTCTCTTTCTGATAATTTGAATACATAGTTACCCACCTCTTCAAATGAATAACGGTTTTTCCAATATTTTTGTAACAGGGAAGTATCAAAGCGATCGAAGATGTTTCTCATGGCCAGAAGTAACGGCATCTTGGAAATAGGATCGTGTGGCTCAACCAAAATTACTGCATCTTTGGCCACTCTCAGCATTTCGTAAACTGCCATGTATGGACGGGGAAAATGATGATATGCCTCTTTTACGAAGACGTAATCGAAAGTATTATCGGCAAAGGTCAGGTTTTCTGCATTTTCAATAGCATATTTTTCAAAAAGCCCCTGACTTTGGGAGAGAGGCAGAAAGGTACCAGCAATGTCGGAGGCTGTAACATCCTGCCCTTTTCTGAAAAAGAAATTAGCATCGAAACCATATCCATCCCCAACTGTTAGCCAGTTCTTTTTTTCATTCACAAACGGATTTGCGAAGGCAAGTAACCTATTGTGTATCCAGTTGTTGATGGTATTATTATCCTGATCGTATTTCCAGTCTGTAATCGCTTTTTCCTGAGCTTCTTTTGTAGCATATTGAACTTCATACCACCCAGAATGCGCCTCGTGACTTTTTTTCTCTGTAGACATTGTTTTTCTATTCACCGAAATTTGGGTAAATATACTTTTTCTGATCAAAAATAAGGTTAATGCCACAGCTCTTTAATTCTGTGAGTGAAGGTCTCACGCAAAGTAGGAAAGACAAAAGGCAAAGACCGCTAAGTTAATTTTCTCTTTGCGTTCTTTGCCCTACCTTATTTCGCTTCGCGTGAAACCTTGAAACTTAAAACCTTACAACCTCGAATCAACTGATTCTTTCGGCAACGTCGACTTCAAATCGAAGATCACAGACTTTTCATTTGTAAAATCTGATATAACCAATTGCTGAAAAGACTGATGGGATACGGCTAAAATGACCGCTTCATATTTATCAGTAGGCTTGTCAACCAGAGCAATATCATATTCTTCAACAACCTGTTCCGCAGATGCCCACGGATCGTAAACGTCCACCTGCATACCGAAATCTTTCAGCTCCTTATACACATCCACAACACGTGTATTCCTGATATCAGGGCAATTCTCCTTGAAAGTAATACCCAATATCAGCACACGACTTCCTTCGACCCTGTGTCCTTTTTTGATTAACAGTTTAACCAGTTTATTCGCTACAAAAACACCCATCATGTCATTCACCCGGCGACCGGAAAGTATAACTTGTGGATAGTACCCGAGTGATTCGGCTTTATATGCCAGATAATACGGATCCACACCGATACAGTGGCCTCCTACCAGTCCAGGTTTGTATTTCAGGAAATTCCATTTGGTTCCGGCAGCTTCCAACACTTCGGTTGTATCGATTCCCATCCGGTCAAAAATGAGCGCGAGTTCATTAACGAAGGAAATATTCACATCGCGCTGTGCATTTTCAATGGCTTTGGAAGCCTCGGCTACCTTAATGCTGGAAGCAAGATATGTTCCGGCTTCAATAATAGATCCATATAATGCATCAACCAGCGTTGCCACCGCCGGATTGGACCCAGAAGTTACCTTTTTGATCTTGGTAAGAGTATTGACTTTGTCTCCCGGGTTAATCCGTTCTGGAGAATAGCCGCAAAAGAAATCGACGTTGTATTTTAACCCACTGGCTTTTTCAAGCACCGGAACACAGTCTTCCTCTGTACAGCCAGGGTAAACCGTCGACTCATATATCACGATGTCACCTTTTTTCAACACGCTCCCTACCGTCTGGCTGGCTTTCAAAAGCGGACCTAAATCAGGCTTTTTATAATTATCTATCGGTGTTGGTACAGTAACGATGTACGTATTGTATGCCCTTAATGAATCAGTATCACCAGAGAAAGCAAGATCCTGAACACGCTGAAAATCCTGTTCTGAAATTTCCTGAGTACGATCATAACCTGCTTTTAATTCCTCAATCCTTTCACGGTTAATATCAAAACCCAGGACAGGGTATTTACGGCTAAATTCCACCGCCAGGGGTAATCCAACGTAACCAAGACCTATGATTGCAATCTTACTTGCAGCAACTTCTGACAACATGTATCGTAATTTTTATAACAAAGTATAAAACTATACATATTAATCTTGAACAGGAAATTTTGCAGGAATCTGAATTGAATCATGCAACTCAATGTTTATAGTTTCTGTAAAACCGGGAGACGGTATTCTATTTTGTTCCTATGAAGTATGAAGGAATAAATTACTTTTCCTGAATAAAAATGAATAAACGCCAGAACTCTTTAATTTTGCCGTCGTAAGTCGATGCGTGAATGAAATTCATTTTTGCTCTTCATTCAGGATTCAACAAAAAATATGATTCTTCATCTCAGTACGTTTCATTTGGAAGGAGGAGCCGGAGTTGCGGCAACGCGACTGCATCGTGCCCTGCTTCGTTCCGGTGAAGATTCATGGATGTTGATTCCGGAAGTAAGTAATCAAGAAGAAAATGTAAAGGCACTGGCAACTTCCAAGTGGGATTCAAGAGTCGCTTTTTTCAGATTTGTATCCGAACGGCTTCATTTTCTCCCTTACGAAAAAGATAGCAGCATACGTTTTGCATTTTCACCGGCCGCTGCCGGAGCCGACATCAGCAAACATCCATTGGTTCAGAAAGCGGACATTATCCATCTTCACTGGATCAACTTTGGTTTTTTGTCGATCGTCTCTCTTGAAAAATTATTTTCTCTTGGCAAACCCATCGTATGGACTTTGCATGATATGTGGGCGTTTACCGGAGGCTGTCATTACAGTCGGGGCTGCGATAATTATTTAAGCCATTGTCAGTACTGTCCCTATCTTGCCAAACCGGGTCAGTACGACATCTCTTTTTCACAATTTGAAGAAAAGGCTGCTTTGTATAAAAACACCAATATGGTATTGGTTTCGCCCAGCAACTGGCTTACCGAACTGACGAGAAAGGCTGCCCTTACTCAAAATATCCCGGCACTTAATATACCAAACTGCATTGACACCAACCTGTTTCAGCCTTTAAACAAGGCCGAGATCAGAAATGAACTTGGCTTGCCCGTTGATAAAAAGCTGATTCTTTTTGCCGGTGCCAATACGCAGGATCCAAGAAAAGGTTTTCTCTACTTCAAAGAAGCCCTGGAAAATTACGCCCAACAGCACGATGATGCGGAAGTACTCATTTTCGGAAAGGCAACCGGTAACAGTTTCGATTCATTCCCTACACCGGTGCATTATCTTGGAAAAATATCGGAACCGCAACAAATGGTGAAAGTTTACAATGCAGCGGACATGATCGTGGTGCCTTCGCTGGAAGACAACCTGCCCAATACAATTATGGAAGCGATGGCTTGCGGCACACCGGCAGTTGGATTTGCTACCGGCGGCATTCCCGAAATGATCAACCACCAAGTGAATGGCTATGTTGCAGAACTTAAATCGTCCGAATCACTTTCTGAGGGAATAAGTTGGGTGATCAGAGAAAACTTTTTAGGAAAAATTTCAGAATCGGCACGCAAAAAAGTGATGGATAGTTATTCCGAAAAAGTGGTAACAACCCAATATAGCAAGCTGTATGAGATTTTGCTGAAAAATAAAACGGAAGTATAATGTCATTAATTACCATCGTCACGATCACCTATAATGCTGAGAAATTTCTCGGCAGAACACTTCATAGTGTTCAGGATGCTTTGCGTGGCGTGGATTCTGGTTTAATAGAATATCTGATCATTGATGGCGGCTCCAAAGACGAAACACTTGCAATAGCTGACCAGTACAGCTTTATAACCCAAACGGTATCTGAGCGGGATCACGGCCTTTACGATGCCATGAACAAAGGACTCAACCTTGCCACCGGAAAGTATATCTGGTTTTTAAATGCCGGTGATGAAGTGTATGACCCGCGCGTCCTGACCCAACTGATAGAAAATATCACGAGCGATGCTGACATCTATTACAGCGACGCCATGTTTGTGCTGGAAAACGGTGCCGAAGTGGGATTAAGAAGCAAATTCACGCCACATCAATTGCCTCAAAATTTAAAATGGCAGGATTTCGCAACAGGTATGAGGGTATGCCATCAGTCATTTATTGCAAAAAAAAGCATCGCTCCTCAGTACGACATCACCAACCTGAGTGCAGATATTGACTGGGAAATCAGCTGCATTAAAAATGCCGGTCGCACCCAACTGCTGAATTTCATTCTTTGTAAATATCTACTCGGCGGAACTTCCGTTCAGAATCACCGACGCTCCCTACTCGACCGTTTCTCAGTTCTCCGAAAACATTTCGGTTTGATCCCAACTATAATCAATCACCTCTTCATTTTTTGGCGCGGATTCTGGTTTGCAAGAAAGAATGGAAAGTATTGGTAGGTTATGCAATCGATTGGATATAGCAAGGATAAATAACTTGCCTCAGGGACGAAGTAACATTTTCAATCTTTCGCAATCAAATCCAAACAAAAAAATACACAATTCACAAAGAATAGCAACAATCATCTTGTTGTTAAAGCAATTACTATATATTTGTTTTACAATTTAACCATAACACCAAATCAAATATTTATGAAAAAAAATCTTCTATTAATTCTGTTTATTACTTTAAGCATATGCTGGTCAAGTTATGGACAGAGTATAATTATCACCGGAAAGGTATCATCATCGGAAGATGAATCCCTATTGGCTGGCGCAACTGTACAGGAAAAAGGATCAAGCAACGGAACACAAACAGATTCTGAGGGCAAGTATTCTATTCAAGTAAGTTCATCTACATCAATATTAATATTCAGCTTTGTAGGGACAGTATCAAAGGAAATCGCGGTTGCGAACCAAAGCGTTATTGACGTACAATTAGCCAGCGACACACGTAGTTTGGATGAAGTGGTGGTTACGGGTTTTGGCTCTCAGATCAAGCGGGATTTAACTGGAAACATTGCCCAGGTAAAAGGCACGGAAATCCAAAATATGCCTGTTGCAAGTGTTGATGCGGCACTTCAGGGAAGAGCAGCAGGCGTTTATGTCAATAGCGGAAGCGGAAAGCTAGGTCAGGCAATCAATGTAAGGGTACGAGGAAATTCTTCTATAAGTGCAAGTAGTCAGCCACTATATGTAGTCGACGGAATGCCCATCACAACATCCGACCAAAGCAATAATGGAGGTGCAACAAATCCTATTGCTGACATTAATTCGAATGATATCGAATCTATCGAAATCCTTAAAGACGCATCAGCAGGTGCAATTTACGGTTCAAGAGCTGCAAATGGTGTTGTATTGATCACTACAAAAAGAGGTAAGGCTGGCAAAACCAATGTTAGTGTAAATTACCAAATGGGTGTTTCCGAGGCAAAAAGGCGGGTCGACTTTTTAAATGCGGATGAATATGTAAAGTTCTATAGCCAGGCTACTGCAACACGCGATCGCATAGACAACGATCCCGATGATCCTAACTACTGGTCAAACTATATGTTGGGAGAAGGTGGTTTTTTGGAATACTACAGCATGGGAACCTACAACACCCCTCAACAACGGGACTACAATTGGCAAGATCAGGCATTCCAAAAGGGTCCAATGCAACAGCTTGATTTACAACTGAACGGAGGGACCGACAAGACCAAATTCTTTTTGTCAGGACAATATTTAGGCCAAAAAGGAATTCTGGTAGGTAATAAGCTGAATCGTATTTCAACACGAATGAATCTGGATCACCAAGCTTATAAATGGCTGCAAATTGGTGTTTCCATGGGGCTTGCAAGAACTGTAAACCATAGGCTTCCAGGAGACAATGCATTCTCAAATCCTCTGCAAATGGCAGCTCTTACCCCGCTTACTCCATTTACAGATTCGGAAACAGGCCTGGTTACCGGAACCCCTCCTGGAGATACCGGTCTGCCATTGTACTTCAATCCAATGATATCAATTAACTATGCCAGTTTCGTTGCAACCTCTTTTCGAAATCTAACCAATGCATACGGCCAGATCAGTTTCACTCCTGAACTGAAATTCAGGAGTGAATTAGGGATAGATCTTTTGAATCAAAATGAGGAAGGCTATTATCAAAGTCAAAACGTTAGAAACGTAAGTGCTGCAAGTAATGGACTTGGTAACAATTATGGCACATTTGTAACAAACTACAATACAAATAACTTTTTTTCATACGACAAAACGTTAGGGCTGCATGGGATTAGCGGGGTATTAGGAATGTCTTATCAAGAGTCCCAGTCCAAATTCAGCTTTACAGAAGGAACCCAATTCCCATCTGATTCCTATAAAAAAATAGCAAGTGCGGCCACAAAATCAGGAGGAAGTTCAAGCGAAACCAACTATCGCTTTCTTTCGTACTTTTTACGCCTTAACTACAAATTCTCCGACAAATATTTACTATCAGCAAGTGCACGGGTTGACGGCTCTTCTCGTTTTGGAGCTAATTCACGTTATGGATTCTTCCCCTCTGTATCAGCGGGATGGGTACTTACTGAGGAAAACTTCCTCAAAAATAGCAATGCTGTGAGTTTCCTGAAATTAAGAGCCAGCTATGGCAAAACAGGCAACTCGGAAATAGGTGATTTTCCGCAACTCGGATTGTTTTCTGGGGACGCAGGATATGCGGGAGCGGCAGGTCAGCGTCCATCTCAGATAGGCAATCCTGATCTTCGCTGGGAAACTACTACTCAGGCAGACTTCGGTGTTGATTTCGGTCTATTCAACAACCGTATCAATGGGGAAATTGATTACTACGAAAAATTTACAAGCGGACTCCTCTTTGAGGTCAATGTTCCTGCTACATCAGGTTTTTCAACCAAAGTCAGTAACATTGGCAAGCTTCAAAATAAAGGTTTCGAATTTGTGTTGAATACGCAAAATACTGTGGGAAGCTTCAAATGGAATACTTCCTTCAATATTGCAACCAATAAAAACGAGGTTACTGATATTCAGGGACAAATTATAGAAGGCGGTTTGAGAAATATGAGCCGTGTGATGGAAGGACAGCCAGTTGGCGTTTTCTATACAGTTGAATATGCGGGTGTAGATGAGAATAATGGAGATGCACTTTTTTATAAAAACAGTACTAACGCAGATGGTACCCTTGACAGATCAACTGTAACAAATAGTGGTTATAACTCTGCGCAGCGCGTAGTGGCAGGAAATCCTAACCCAAAAGTACTTGGAGGTATCACAAACACTTTTGCGTACAAAGGTTTCGATTTGAATATATTCTTTAATGGAGTTGCCGGTAACAAAATCAACTTCTATGGAGTTGGCCAGTATTCATCAGCTAATGGAATTTACGAAGACAACCAAACTTCTGATCAGCTCAATGCGTGGACTCCTCAAAACAAAAAAACTGATGTTCCTGAAGCTCGTTTTTATAGAAGTAATGGAAATCAGGCATCTACAAGATACATCTATGACGGATCCTATCTACGTCTACGATCATTGACATTAGGATACAACCTGCCTGCTAAATTGCTTGGACGTATGAAAATGGACCGTATAAGACTTTACGTATCTGCAATGAATCTCGCAACCTTCACCAAGTATAAAGGATGGGATCCAGAAGTAAATACCGATGATATGAGCGAGAAAGATTTAAAATTTGCCTTGGGAACTGACTTTTACACAGCCCCTCAACCACGTACAATTTTGGTTGGTATTAATGTTGGTTTTTGATTAAAAAGCACCACTTCGACTAGAAAAATCATGAAAAAGAATATGAGAATATACGCTATTTTACTTACATCATTTCTGTTTGCTACAAGTAGCTGCAACAATCGGCTTGACGTTAACCCTACCCAAAGTATTGATGAGAATGATGCGTTAAGTACATCCAAAGACGTGGAAGTTACACTCATTGGATGTTACGACGGATTACAGGATGAAGATGTTTATGGAGGAGGGTTTCAGGTTGCCGCCGAATTATTAGGCAATAACGGAGAACTAGGCTTTGGTGGGACTTTTCAAAATTTGCTGGAAATGTTCAACAAAGAAATGACCACTGTCAATGTATCTGCTCTCACTACCTGGCGTGACTCTTATGTCGCTATCAATAGGTGTAATAATGTCTTGTCCGCATTAGAGATCGTTGATGAGTCAAAACGTGAACGAATTGAGGGCGAAGCAAGATTTATTCGTGGATCTATTTATTTTGATCTCGTAAGATTGTACGCCAAAACATGGGGTGATGGCAATAATGCTTCAAATCTAGGTGTACCCTTAGTATTGACACCTACGCGGGGCGTAAGCGATGAAGATAAAATTGCAAGAAATTCAGTTGCAGAAGTTTATGCACAAGTTCTAGAAGATCTCAACGCTGCAAAAGAGTTATTACCAGAAACTAACACTTTTTATGCTACGAAATATGCTGCGCTTGCTCAGTTATCCAGGGTATATTTGATGCAAGGAGAATATGTAAAAGCTAATGAAGCAGTAAATGAAGTGATTGATTCGAAATCATATAGCATTATAAAACCTTTTAGTTCGCTTTTTTACACGTTTCTAAGAAATGGTGGTGCCAACCCGCAAGAGTACATTTTCTCTATGATTGTGACTCAACAGGACGGAGTTAATGACCTGAATACTTATTTCGGTGAAACTATTGACGAGATTACGGGAACTTCCGGTCGAGGTGATATCAGAGTACTTCCTAGACATTTAAACTTATATGAAGATGCTGATACACGTGGAGATTTCTTCCTGAGCACAAACAATGTCTATACCCAAAAACACCTGGATACTTACGGCAACGTTCTCCAATTCCGCTTGGCTGAAATGTACCTTACACGTGCTGAATGCAATTTCAGATTAGGAACTACTACCGGAGCAACACCAGTTCAGGACATTAATGTAATACGCAGCCGAGCAGGGCTGCCAGCTGCTACAACCGTTACGCTCGCATCAATACAGAAAGAGCGTCATCTGGAATTAGCTTTTGAAGGTCATACGCTGCATGACGCAAGACGTAATAAAGAGAACATAGGCTCACTTCCCTATAATTCTCCAAAACTTATCATTCCTATTCCTCAGAGGGAGATTGATGCCAATAACAAACTTGTTCAGAACGAAGGATACAACTAAGACTATATTAGCCGATAACAAAAAACACGCTTCGAAGGGAGCGTGTTTTTTGTTATATTCTATTCTTGATGATCAAATTCTAAACCAACTTATCCAAGACTTGGCATCTTTCACGCTTACCATATCATACGTTTTTTCTGACGTTTGAATTAGATAATACCCACTAGACTCATAAAGTTGCGCTGACATTTGAGCTACCGGGCCGGTTTTCGGCACGTCACCCAGAGTCCCTGCCATTGAGAAGATTATTCTGCCATCACTTGTAAAATTAGGTGTTCTTACAGCATCGCCATAGTGCAACGAAAGGCCACCATCCTCAAAAAATGCGGGAGCAAACAAATCGTATCCAGAACCGTATGCAGGTATGTACAGATACACCACGTAAGGAAAAGAATCAGAAGTTAATGTCTTAAGACCAAATGCATCATCTACGCCATTGACATGAAAACCGGATACTGAACGCCACTCGCCACCTGTAGCCTGCGGTGCATTCCACCATGCACGTGGAGCAGCACGATCTATTGACAAAGGTCTGATTGCTGTGCCAATAACAGAAGTTGTACCATTCACTGAAACTGATAACTGAGTGCGGGATTCATCCCAGGTAATTTTATTAAATCCGTTTATTGTATTGGATCCATTTACAAACGGTTTCGCAAAAACCAACCCTTCCGAATCATAATAATAAGTGGTGGTGAAAGTCCTCACAGTAGTGCCGTCAAGCCATGTCAGTTTAATTATTCTGTCCACCTGATTTACCGCAATTTCATAAGTGACACCATTAAATGTTAGTCTTTTAAAATAAACCTGGTATTTGGAAATGTTGTTAAAAGCAAGACCTGCTGCCTGACCACCACCATTGAACGCAGTTTGCTGCGCCTGAGTTGCACGGGTTAATATGAGCTTGCTTTGATTTTTCCTTCCTACAAAAACAATCCTGTCGGTCGTAACTGAGTCCGGATAAATTGCAAATTCAAAATCAGAAAGGAGCCCATCTCCGTCATTCCCGCCGTTCACCCCACCGTCAGGATCTGCCAACAGATGCATATAGCCATAAGTATCGAATATGAGTGTAGGTGTTTGCATGGCTTTCAGGCGGTAGCTGCTTTCCTTTGGCGTTTTTGCTGACGTTTCCGTAAAATCCGAATACATTGATACCCGATTTTTATCATCGAATTTCATGTAAAATCCATAACTGCTTTCGTTGCCTGGATATACCACCGCATTCCAGCCATAAGCCGCCTCAGACAATTGTTTTTCATAAGCTCCGAGAGCTTCATTCAGACGCTCGTCCGTAGTCTTTTCAAAAACAGATTCATCCTTATTTTCGCAGGACCAAAAGCCCGCCGAAAGCAGCAGAAAATATAAAATCGACTTTCTCATCAGGTAATATTTTTAAAAACTTCTTTAAATCCTATCAAAACATACTGACCATTGCAGCCCTTGTCTTTTTCTGCAATGCATAGAAATCAATGTTCCAGGAGTTTTTATAATAGGCCACAATCATTGCCTCTTTTTGTCTAAGTGCTGACTGAGCCTGTTCTCTGGTAGTTCCCTTTGCAGTGGTGCCTGGTGGTATTGCATTAACCATTTTATCAAAACCATCTTTACCTTCCATAAGCATCACCGCAATCATCTCCACAAAATCATCGTCGAAGTTGGAAGCAGAGTAAGCAGTCACAAAACCATCCCGCAACGCATCTTCGTCCCTGTAGTTGATCCAGTTGGCACCATAATACTTCCCGGCACTAATGGTCTTGTATTCCTGCGGATAGTTTTTGTTCTGGTGGAGGATATGGCCAAACTCATGTTGTATGACATGGAAAACAAAGAACTTGGCATAAAGCGAATCTGTTTCCGCCTTGTATCCCGGCATTCCCTTTACTTTAAATCGGTTAATTCCCATCATTACGATCTTACGTCCTCCCTCTGCCTGTCCACCAGTTACAGAGCCATCAAGATTGTATTCTACACTGCCTGAGAGCACAAAAAGTTTTGGGGAATACTTATTAAAAAAGACTTTCCCCGCCTCTTCCACATATGGTTTTGCCCATCCTTTGTCAATACTTGATAACAAAGGAATAACCTGAGCCTCATCTGCCGGAACAAGTGTTTTCAAAACGTTATCAAACTCGAACTGATCCCATTTATATTTCACTGAAATATTATAGGGGGTTGTCATATTGCTAAAAATCCAATCATCAATCGGACCTTTTACCCATTCATCACCACCAAGTCCTGGTATATTTTCAACATCACCAATTTCGTCCTCCTTACAAGACACCAGCACTACACTGCACAGGAGAAAGATACTTGAAAACAGTAATCCTGATAATTTATTCATATTTGTAACATTTAAAATCTTTCAATGTAATTCTTATCTCGCATTCAACTCCAAGCCAGAGATAGTAGCGCTTTGAGGTAACTGAAATACCCTGCGTGGATCATCTGCTCCGACAGAAGAAATAACATTACCGACATTATCAGTATGTTCAACAGGAACTGCAAATCTTTGCAAATCGAACCAGCGCATTCCTTCCTGCATAAATTCTGCCCTCTTGAAATCCATTATGGCATTGATTAGATTGTTGGCAAAGTTGTTTGACCCATAATAAGTTTGAAGCTTAGCCTGGGTAAGTGTGTGCGTTGACGCATGGTAACCCGATATCCTCTTGCTCAGGAACAAATTCAGATCAGCAAGAGCAGCTGCATTTTGGCTCGAAAACACCTTGGCCTCAGCTCGGTTAAAAAGGACTTCTTCTGCCGTAAACAGTGGTAGCATTACATAGGGAACACCCGTGTCTGCATTAACTGATTCTCGCACAAAATACTCATACCACTTAGGAACAAAATAATTATTATCTCCCTGATAATAAACCGGGTATGACCAGCTAGCATTGGCAGACACCATGGTTTCGCTGGAAAAAATCTCACGCTGCTTACCAAAAGAAACTCCAAAGCGATAACGAGGCATGTAACGACCAATCAATGAAGCCGTTTCGACAAGCAAGAGATTTGATCGCTGAGTTGCCTGTGAGTAAATGGTTGTGAGTTCGTCTGGCGACATATTTTCCATTGTCGTATTCCAGGGACGAAGATTGTCCACCACCGAAGAGCCTGGAAATGCAGCATTTGTATATTGTAAAACTTTGGCGTAATCTTTCTTGAAAAGGTAAAAGCGAGCAGCAAAAGCATTAGCAGCCGCCAGGTTGAAATGATATTTTGGTACAGTGTACGAACCGTCGCTTATAAGCGGTAGCCCTGCCAAAAGGTCCTCTTCAATCTTTTCGTACACATAAGCTACTGTCCTGCGTTCATACTTCTTAATTACCACATTTTCGGGTTCTGTAACATAAGGAATTCCCGGATCAGAGGCAGCGGTTTGTGCATTGTAAAATTTGCTAAAAAAGCTTACGAGCATAAAATGTGCATAAGCTCTGGCAACAAGAGCCTCTCCTTTTTGTGCATTAAATTGGACGGGATCTGCTGAGGAATTGATGATATGAAGAGCTTCGTTACTTACTGATATTGCTCTGTAACATTCAGCCCAGTAGGAATCCGGAGCATCAGACGTGCCAACAGGCGCATCTACCTCTTCAAAAAGAAAAGAGAAGCGATTGGTTTTATCATCTTCACCAACGCCCTTGTCTACCACATTATCACTCATGGATTCAGCCATAACCACATACCCGGACTGCGGATATGCAGTTGTCAATAACTGCGACACCTGTTTGGGCGTAGATATTGACGCGCGAGTACTGTCTGGCTCTTTGGATAAGAAATCCTCGCAGCTTGTCAGCATGGAGACAACCAGAAATATGGCTGCCACTTTCTTTGTTTCGTGTATGATCGACTTCATTGTCTTCCTATTATTGTCGCAATAATTTCGGGTTTCTAAATTGCTGTTCATTACAAAGTAAGTTTCAACGCAAGTGTAAATTGTTTTTGAAGAGGCTGAGCCACTCCACCAGCATTGAAAAACTCCGGATCCTGCCCTTTCAGCTTTTTATCAGAGTATAGCAATGCGAGATTACTGGATGAAAACTGAATATTTGCAGCAGTCAAACCTACTCTTTTCACAGCAGTCAAAGGAATTTTGTACGACAGCGCAATTGATTTTAATCTGATAAAGTCTCCTTTTGCAACTCGCTCGCGGGAGTAATTGTAAATACTGTAAGGATAAGTGCCCGCCAGGTATTGCTGATAAAGCTTATCGCTGATTGCAGGAACATCTGTCGGCCCTTCTTCTCCCGGAATTACCCATCTATCAGCAAATTCTTTGGGTGTTGCATCCAAGTCACTGAACGTCCCTCTGAAAAGTGGATTCATTCTAATTTTGTTTCCAGCCTGCCCGGTAAATAGTATATTGAGTGAAAGATTTTTGTAGTTAAAGGTATTATTGAAACCTCCTGTAAATGGCGGATCAACTGGTCCTTCGTATTTCAAATATCTCACATTTTGATCTTGCAAATACACATCCGAACTCACCTCGCCAGTTTCATTGACAAAAATCGGCACACCAGTTTCAGGATTTAATGATCTGTAATCAATAGAGAAAAGACTTCGAACTGGACGACCCGTAACATTTGCTCCTTCGGCTTTCACAAGATCAAATATTCCCGGATCATTGCTTACGTTGGTAATGAGAGTTTTCGCATATCCAAAGTTAATGGTAGCTCGCCAGTCAAAATTCTTATTCTTTAATACCACTCCACCAAGAGAAAAGTCAATTCCCTGCGACTCCATATCTGCGTAGTTGGCCACTTTATATATTTGACCACCTACACCCGAAGTTTTAATAAAATCGATCAGGTCGAAACTTTTACGGATATAACCGTCCATAGTGAGGTTAACCCGGTTGGCGAATAACCCAAGATCCAGCCCTACATTACCACTGTAAAGTTTTTCCCAGGTTAGTTCCGTATTCTCCAATGCAGCTAACTGTAATGATGATTCTTTCTCATTCGCAAAGGGACGGTTGGTAATGAAGCTTTGAAACAAAACGGAAGCATTGGATGCAGGACCGGTATCTGCAGATAACCCATAACTGGCCCTAAGACGTCCCATACTGAGCCATGAAAACTTTTTGATAAATTCCTCTCTGTCAAAATTCCATGAACCTGCAACTGTATAGGTAGGAAGCCATCTCGCTGCCGCCGACTTTCCAAATCTATTGGAACCATCATATCGCAGGTAAGCTGTAAAATTATATTTCTCGTCGAGTGTATAACCGGCACTACCATAGAAAGCAGCAAATCTTTCATACTCCTCCTTCATTCCATAATACGGGAAATTTGCCTCTATGGTTTGTTTCAAGATACGATAGTCAACAAACGGTGTACCACCCTGATCGTACTGAAACCCATATCCTGTATTGTTGTAATTCTGACGATTGGTGTACTTAACTTCCTGCCCTACAAGAAGATCAACAGTGTGTCTTTCAGCAAATGTTCTGTTATATCTCAGGTTGTTCCTGACATTATAAAACTTCATCTGATCTTCATTGCGATTATAGAATCCCCCACTCGGCAACACGACAACTGGAAATGCATTAGGATCATCAGGATCTTTATACAGGTATTTATTTCTGTCTGCAATAGTGGCATTATCTGCTGCTCTATATGCATTCGCCATATTTGAGTTTTCCGATATTCTATGCTCCTGCCCTGTTTGAATGTATCTCAAAGCACCAAGAAAATCATAGGTCAAATGGTCGGTAATTTTATATGAGAAATCTCCTTGCAGCCTGATATCTGCAACATTCAGGTTGATTTTGTTATTGGCCAGTTCATGGACAATGTTAAACGGCGCATAGTTTCTTCTAAAAAATTCAAGGTCTCCGTTTTCATCATAGGCAGTCAGCGTTCTGCTTGTATTCAGTGCGTAATTAAACGGATTGATATCGAAATCGCGGTCAAATCGGCCTTCAACAGGATTACTTCTACGGCTTAATGAGCCCGGGACCTGTTGGTTACGGATGGAGGCAAGAGTAGAAAAGCCAAGCGTTACACGATCAGACAACTTATAGGTATTTCTAAAATTGAGCGTGTACCTGCTCACTTTGTCCGCAATTGTCCAACCATTATCATTTAAAAAACTGGTTGAAAAATAAGACTGGGATTTATCCGTACCGAAGGAAATACTAAGCGAATGCTCCTGAACTAAATTTTGCTTATACAACACATCGAACCAATCGGTATTGGCTCTTCCATATCGAAGTAAAAATGCCTTTTTAGCTTCCGGAGTATTCTGAACAGGAAAATTTCCCTGATCATCACCCGATACAGAGTTGTAAAACTTCCCATATATTCCGTAGTCTGGCATGGACAGAATATCCGTATTCAGATAACCCTTCCTTTCTAATTCACCAAGAATCGAAAGTTGCTCCCCGGAATTCATGATGTTAAAATTGCGATAGGAAGGCTTCAACTGGGTACTAAAATTGCCCGAATAAGAAATAACAGGCTTTCCGCTTTTCCCTTTTTTTGTGGTGATTACAATCACACCATTCATGGCACGCGCACCATACAATGCCGCTGCGGCTGCATCTTTTAGAATATCAAATGTTTCTATATCATTCGGATTGAGCCCTGCAACAGCGGAACCCAATAATGTTGTTGGATCTCCACTCGAAAGCTGATCGTTGGAAATATTCACAATATCTTCCAGAACTACCCCATCAACCACCCACAATGGCTTATTTGCTCCATTTAGTGAAGTGGCTCCACGAATCCTGATTTTTGGTGCTGCACCAAACGTACCCGATACGTTTTGAATAGAAACTCCAGCAGCACGTCCTTCAAGCATTCTACTTACATCAGGAAGACCATCAATTCTAACATCTTCTGATTTAAGGGTTACTGCGGAACCGCTAAACTTATTTTTATCGATCTGCTGAAAACCAGTTACTACCACATCCTGCAAACCTACAGCGTCCTCGGTTAAGATGATGTTTACGATTCTTGATGCCGGTACTTCTTTTTGAATGTATCCGATCATGGTTACAACCAGGGATACTCCGGCTTCAACGCCCTGAAGTTCAAACTCCCCATTGGCATTGGTTACCGTTCCGTTTTGTGTGCCTTTTACTCTGACCGTAGAACCAATAAGTAATTCACCGGAAGTACTTTTAACGGTACCGCGGACGGGGATTGTCTGGGCGTCGGCATGAGAAGGTATCAGGAATAAAAAGAATACAAGGAAAATTGCACTCAGAGAATCCAAAAGCAGTCGGTTAGAACTACGGTTCCGATAAAAAATTTCCATACAAAGTGTAAAAGTCTAACGCTAAATTAATGGGTTACTGTCTGGCAGTGATGGTTTTCATGAAGTCAATAATACACATAAACTCAACAAAAAACGAGAAGTTTTTTTTGCAGCAAACGGCTACTTCATTTTCTAGTAAAAAAAGGGATACTTAGTGAAACGAAATCGTAAGACCAAAAGCCAAATTATAAATACTATTACGCTTGAACGCAGACTTTTGTGGAGATAAAAAATATTTATTCAGAGTGTCAAATACACTAAAATAGCGACTATCTCCTGGGTGCAGTCCGAAGTGCCAGACTGATCAGCTCGGCCGTATTTTTAACATTGGCTTTTCTCATAATACTGGCTCGCTGGTTGGCGACGGTATTGGCGCTGATATCGAACCGCTCGCCTATTTCTTTACTGCTGAGCCCTTCTGTAAGGCATTTCAGAATCTGCTGCTCACGCGGTGTGATAATTTTCCAGAGGGACGTTTCCTTTTGCTCTTCTGCTTTGGTTTCTGCCGGAATTGCAAAAGAGGCATTTTTCATAAAACTTTTGATAATAATCGAGGCGGCGTACGGCGGGTAATACAGTTCACCTTTGGCGACACTCCGAACAGCTTTCAGGATTTCATCGCGACTTGTATCTTTTTCCAAATATCCCGATGCGCCATTGTGCATGGCCGACAGGATATAATCTGGATTATTATGCATGCTAAAAACCAGTACCCTTACGTCAGGATACAATGGAAGCACCTGTTTGATCACTTCAATACCCGGCATGCGTGGCATGGTCAGATCCAGCAGGATCACATCCGGATCCACTTTCTCAATCATTTCTGCAACTTCATCGCCATCGGAAGCTTCTCCCGCAATCAGAATATCCTCTTCATCTTCCAGCAAGGTTATAATTCCCTGCCGCACAACAGAATGGTCGTCAACAACTAAAATACGTATTGGCATGAATTAAAGAATTTGGATTTCCTCCGGGCAAATGGTGACTACAAGTTTAGTGCCTCTTTCAGGATCAGACGTCAACGCCAGATCACCAGATAAAAGTTTTGCCCTTGTTCGCATATTTTCAATCCCATTCTGCATAAAAACGGAGCCTTGTTGGTTTTTCAAATTACGAATTAAAAATCCTTTACCATCGTCTTCAATATCCAAAATCACACAATTCCCATTTTCTTCCAATTTAATAACGACATTATCCGCCTCGGCATGTTTCAGTGTGTTATTGAGTGCTTCCTGGGCAATACGGTACAGGCCAATTTCTGTTTGCGAATTGAGAGACACCGTTCCCTCTAATCCTTCATACCTGATTTTCAAACCGGATAAATCTGCCGTTTGTTCACAAAGCAATTTCAAAGCCGCATTTAACCCAAAATCAGCCAAAACTGAGGGCATGAGATTGTAGGAAATTTGCCGGGTAGTCTGGATTGTTTCCTGAATCAATTTCACCAGTTGGTCAAATCTGTTTCGCTGCTTTTCGTCAGCAAACTGAACCTGCCTGAGTTTCTCTGCATGAAGTTTTAGACCTGTGAGCATTTGTCCGATTCCGTCGTGTAGCTCACGTGCAAAGCGTTTTCGTTCTTCCTCCTGTCCTTCAATCAGCGCACCCGTCCGGATGCGGTCTTCAGCGAGTTGTAATTGATACTTTTCTTTCTGTATCCTGGCAATGTGATTTTGCGCTTCCAGCAACAATTTGTTTTTATCTTCAAGCTCGGTATTTGCCTTCAATAGTGCTTCCTCCGATTGAGACAGCAATCGTATCGCGCGCCTGGTCTCATTCACAACCGGCCTGAAAATCAGCAGACCTTCCGCTAAAAGAACGATGATGGTCATGATATCCATGATCCATTCTATCCGTTCAAGGTTTTTTAGCCGCTCATAGCTTTCCTTGTCAAATTGGAAAACGATTTCATTCATTTTTGATAAAAAAACCGGTTCCATTTCCAGAACAGTGGCCAGCTCTTTCCGCTTCTCTTCAATGGCTAAATCCGAATTATCTATTTTATCAAATGCCTGATACATTGTTTCAAAAACCGGATTGAGCCGGGCGAACATGGAGTCGAGCGGAGCGCTTTTCCAGACAACAGTCTCCTTACCAACTAGCAGTTTTTTTTCGGCCAGCTGGTTGTGGTTATTTTTCCAGGCGTTTAGCAACGAATCATAGCGAACTGAATCGGCATGCGGGATTTGCCCGATCTTCACAAGCGCCAGTTTGGTAAGGCGCTGGCTCAGCATCCGTTGCCGGCCCGCAACATTTACTACTCGCCCATCGTAATTGAGACTGCTGATGGTTTTTCTGATCAAAAAAAGACCTCCCAATGTAAGCAATGCCACCACCACAAGTGCCACAACATAAAAACGCGTGAGACTTCCGGCCACGCGTTTATCAATTTTCTCCATAAATTTTATAATCCTACATACACCTGATTTTCTTTCACCATAATTGGAAAAGTGTTGATCTTGTACGATTCGTCATTCAGGCATTGTCCGCTTTGCAATGAAAAGGTTTTTTTGTGAAAAGGACAAGCCACTTTTGGTTCTTCACCCTGGCTGCCGATCATTCCACGCGAAACCGCCATTTGCTGTCTGTGCGGACACATGTTGTCCGTTGCGTACCACTCTCCTCTTCTGGCAAAGTTAAAGATAGCAATTTGTTTGCCTTCTATCAGCGCACATCCGCCGCCATCGGCAGGAATGTCTTCCACATGGCAAGCCTTGTGCCATGTAATTCTGTCTTTTGTGTTCTTTACAGGTTCCATGATTTTTCTGGTAATCCCGGGACTGCGCCCGGGTGTGATAGATGTATACTTCTGCCCTCTCAGAATCACAGGGCGATGTCTTATTCTCGGTATCCATACGGCGATGCCTTCTGTCTCGATATTCATAGGGCGATGCCCTATGTTCAGGTATGTAGGCCTTTCAGGCCAGCGTAAATCCTAACTCCCTCATTCTTAACTTCTTAATTCTTCATTCTTAACTTCTTAATTCTTCATTCTTAACTCCTTCATTCTTAACTCCTTCATTCTTAACTCCTTCATTCTTAACTCCTTCATTCTTAACCCCCTACACCCACTCCTTCACTCTCTTCTGCTCGCGCATAGGCTCGAATTGGATAGAAGGATCTTTAACGGAAACATTCACGAAGTGAGAGAAACGTTTCCTTAATTCAGGACTATCAACCACTTCTTTCCACTCGCATTGATAAACATCAATCAGTGCCTGCATGTCACGTTCAAGATCTGCGGCTACTCCAAGAATGTCGTCCACCACCACGGCTTTGAGATAATTGATACCACCTTCCATTTTATTAAGCCAGGTAGCAGTTCTGGTAAGTGGGTCAGCAGTTTTGATGTAGAACATTAAGAACCTGTCTATTAATCTGATACAAGTTTCCTTGTCCACATCCGTAGCGATAAGTTGCGCATGTTGCGGCTTAGATCCGCCGTTTCCGCATACATACAGGTTCCATCCTTTCTCGGTCGCAATAATCCCAAAATCCTTGCTTTGTGCTTCTGCACATTCACGCACGCATCCTGAAACGGCCGATTTCAATTTGTGTGGAGAACGAAGACCCTTGTATCTATCCTCGACTTCAATGGCAAATGATACAGAATCTTGCACGCCAAAACGGCACCAGGTTGACCCCACGCAGCTTTTTACAGTACGTAGAGATTTTCCGTAGGCATGCCCGCTTTCAAAACCAGCGTCAATGAGTTGCTCCCAGATATCCGGCAAATCGCCCAGATGTGCTCCGAAGAGATCGATACGTTGTCCACCCGTAATTTTAGTATAAAGCCCATAACGCTGCGCTACCTGACCAATCACGATCAGTTTTTCAGGCGTAATTTCTCCACCCGGAATCCGCGGAACTACGGAATACGTACCGCCCTTTTGAATATTCGCCAGATAACGGTCATTGGAATCCTGAACCGTACCACGGTCGGCCTTCAAAATACTTTCGTTCCAAAGGCTGGCAAGTACAGACGCTACCAAAGGTTTACAAACCTCACAGCCGTCTCCTTTACCGAAATGATCAAGCACGGAACCATAGGTCCGCAAGCCTTCCATTTTTACCAGATCCAGCAATTCCTGGCGTGAATGGTCAAAATGCTCGCAAACCACATTGCGTATATAAACACCTTTTTCTTTTAAAACACCCTGAATGATGTCTTTCACCATCGGCACACAGCCTCCGCAACCTGTTCCTGCTTTGCAGCATTTCTTAATTGCGTCAATGGTGGTATGTCCATTTTCACCCACTTCATGACAAAGCATTCCTTTTGTAACAGCTTCGCAAGAACAGATCAATGCATCATCAGGAAAGCTCATCACTCCCGCTCCCGCTTCTTCACCACCACGTGAACCTAAAATCAGATCTTCGGAATCGGGAGGAAGAATTGTTTTGCTCTTGCAGGTTTGCAGCAACATATTGTATTGCTCTGCATCACCGACCAATATTCCACCCAGAAGTTCTTTTCCATCAGGAGAAACATTGATACGCTTGTAAACGCCTTTTGCTTTGTTTTCGTAGCGAATGGTTTTGCAGGCTGGCTCTTCGATAAAAGGATCCCCGAAACTGGCTACGTCTGTGCCGATCAGTTTCAGCTTGGTGGACATATCGTAAGGCAAAAATTCCTTTGAACCGCCAGTTAGATAAGTCGCAACCACTTCGGCCATTTCATAGCCCGGAGCGATGAGTCCGTAAATCATGTGATGCGCCAGTGCACATTCCCCGATAGCAAAAATATCCGGATCAGAAGTTTGAAGATGATTATTCACAACAATACCTCCTCTTGGATGCGTTTCCAGACCTGCAATTTTAGCCAGCTCGTCGCGCGGACGGATACCAGCAGAAATAACCAGCATATCTACTTCAAGATACGAGTCGGCAAACTGCATTCCTTCAATACAATCGCCTCCTTTTATTTCCTGCGTACTTTTCGATAAATGAATATTCAATCCAAGCGACTCCAACTGACTTTGCAGCATTCTGGATCCTGCATCGTCAATTTGCCTTGGCATCAGTCTTGGTGCAAATTCCACCACATGCGCCTCCTGCAAACCTAAGTCAAGCAGTGCTTTTGCTGCTTCCAATCCCAGCAAACCGCCACCCAACACAGCTCCTTTTTTTGCTTTTTTTGCAAAAGACTGTATCAGTTCCAGATCCTCTATAGTTCTGTATACAAACACCCCATCTTTTTCAACACCAGGAATAGACGGAACAAATGCACCCGAACCAGTTGCCATAATAAGATAGTCATAATAAACTATGTGACCGTGATGGGAACGCACCAGTTTTTCAGTGCGATCAATATCAACAACCGGATCAGAAAGAAACAGCCTGATACCGTTTTCCGCATACCATTCCGATGGCGCCATAGTAAGATCGTCCGCAGATTTCCCTGCGAAATATTCACTCAAATGTACGCGATCGTAGGCTGCACGAGGTTCTTCGCCAAAAACCGTCAGTGTAAATTCCAGATCTTTTTTCTCTTTGGCCAGCAATTTCTCGCAGAACTTGTAGCCTACCATACCATTGCCTACGACTACGATATGGATGGTTGTTTGTGCTTTCATAGTCATTAATAACTATATATTTTGAATAACCTTGTTTTTTTATTGCAATATTTCAAGAATAAATTATTCCCATTCCTTAATACCACAGACCAAAATTAAATCGCATTTTTAGCATTTCCTAATTTTTTATTCGCCAAACAGATAATTTTTAAACATATATTTTGGTAAAAGTATTGTTTTTAAAAATTTAGACCTTAATTTTGAACCAACAATTAGATATAGTTATGTTTTACTATACATAGTACATTTCTAATATTCACCATATATAATAAAGAAGCGATGGAGGCGAAACTTACATTGGTTGGAGCAGGTCCCGGAAACGGAGAACTTATTACTTTGAAAGGATTGAGAGCTTTGAAAAATGCAGATGTTATTCTTTACGACGAACTGGCAAACGCCGAACTTCTGGAATTTGCGCCAGAGCACGCATTGAAAATGTATGTTGGTAAAAAAGCCGGTGACGCCTCTTTTTCGCAGGAAGAAATAAACGGATTGATTGTCAGGCTTGCACGTAAGCGCGGACATGTGGTGAGGCTCAAAGGAGGCGACTCATTCGTTTTTGGTCGTGGTCACGAGGAAATGGAATATGCCAGAGAACATAATATATCGGTTGAGGTAGTGCCCGGCGTTTCGAGCTGTATAGCGGTTCCGGCCTCTATGGAAATTCCGGTTACAAGAAGAGGAGTAAGTGAAAGTTTCTGGGTAATAACCGGCACCACCCGCAATGGTGAACTTTCTGACGATATGCGATTGGCGGTTCAGTCAAAAGCAACGGTGGTTGTACTGATGGGACTCAGCAAATTGCAGGAGATATGCGATCTGTACAAACATTTCGGACGCGGACATTTGCCGATGGCTGTGATTCAGAATGGAACAAGACCTGATGAAAAAAGTGTAATAGGCCAGGTTTGGGAAATGCCCTATCTGGTGAAGGAAAACAAAATCAGCACTCCGGCGATTATGATCATGGGCGACGTAGTAGCCCTGCACCCATCCTACGCCATGGAGTATTTGCAGAGTGTTCATAGTGCTGTTTAAAGCAATTACATAAACTGGATTACACTACCAAGTTTGTCAGTCTGAGCCTGTCGAAGACCGAGCAGCCAAGATTGAATTAATGAAAAGTCAAACATACATTTTGACATTGATCGCATAGATGGCAGGGGAGCTACCATTGATCCACTAATAAAATACTGAAAATGGCTGTAGCAACTTCATTGCCCGCACTTCGACAAGCTCAGTGTGACAAGAGGGTCTCATTTTGAAAGTATTAAAACATTTATCATTAGCACTAGTATCAAAAAAACCACTTTTAACAGCCGCGCTTATTTCCATTTTCATTTTAAAAAATCAACCTGAATGAAAACAGCTATTTACATTTTTACAGTTAGCCTGGCTTTGGTTTTCCACCTTAAACCATCGACTTCCAATGCGCAGATCAGTATTTCTGGACAGCTTCGCACGCGCTCAGAATTGCTGCATGGACAAGGAACGCTTTTGTCCAAAGGCGATGATCCGGCCTTTTTTACCTCGCAGAGAACGCGATTAAATGTTGGTTACAAAGGATACCGCACACAGTTTTACGTATCGGCTCAGGATGTAAGGGTTTGGGGACAGGATGCTTCTACCAACAACCGGCTCACCAATGCGAACCTGAACGGACTAATGCTGCACGAAGCCTGGGGAGAAATTAGTTTGCTGGATACGAATCAAACCAAACTTGGAAAAGAGTTTTCTGTCAAAATTGGCAGACAGGAGTTGATTTATGACGATAGCCGTTTGCTGGGAAATCTTGATTGGTTACAACAAGCAAGGAGGCATGACGCGATTTTGCTCAAATACAACAATGCCGGATTCACGACACATTTAGGCGCTGCGTATAACCAGAACCGTGAACTAAAAACGGGTACGTTATTTGACGGTGCTCCCAATGGATACGCGGCGGGTACCAACGGAATTGGCACCATGTACAAGTCGATGCAGTTTGCCTATTTGGGCAAAAAACTGAAACAGGGAAATGCATCCTTTCTGATTTTAAAAGATGATTTTCAAAAATATTATTTGAATGAAACCGGCGTAAAGACCCTGAGCAAAGGAACCTGGAACCGGGTTACTTTGGGACCGTATTTGCAAACCAAAATAGGCAAAAGCTGGAATGTGAACGCATCAGCCTATTTACAAACCGGAAAAGACAAAGACGGAACGAGACTGAATGCCTACATGTATTCTGTAAGAGGACTCTACGCCGCCAACCCTATTTTCTCTTTCGGACCAGGTTTTGATCATACCTCAGGAACGTCGGTTGGCTCCACAAAAAACGGAAGTTTTGATCCCTTGTACGGAACACCTCACAAGTTTTGGGGGCAGATGGATTACTTCTATGCAGCCAACGGTTTTGGCAAAGGCGGACTATCGGATCTATACATTCATTCGACCATCAAAGCATCTGAAAAGTTGTCAATCCAAACGGATTTGCACCAATTTACCAGTGCATCTCAGATCAGAAATACAAGTGACGAAAATCTTTCAGGAAACCTGGGTAATGAGCTGGATATTATCGCCACTTACAACCTGACCAAAACGGTAAGTTTTCAGGGAGGCTATTGCACCTACTTGTCTACCAGTAGTTTGGCACAGATAAAGGGCGTAAAAGACCCTCAAAAAATGGCAAACTGGGCATATTTAATGATTAATATCAAGCCGGAATTTCTAAAATAGCTTTGAGCTTTTAGCGATTGGCTATTAGCTTATTACACCTACAAATAAAGTATTAGCTCAGGCTGAAAAGCAGGACAACACCAACACGAATTTCAAATAACCAAACGCATGGAAACTACAAATAAACCACTCGAAAAGTTAAATATTTTCAGTTTTAAAGGTGTTCAAATGCGCACCTTCCATCTTACCTGGATGGCATTTTTTCTTTGCTTTTTTGGCTGGTTTGGTCTAGCTCCGTTGATGACTATTGTCAAAACGGATTTGGGATTAACCAAAAGTCAGATCGGGAATATCATCATCGCTTCGGTAGCCGCCACAGTTGTGGCCCGAATCGCGATCGGCAAACTTTGCGATACATGGGGACCAAGGAAAACGTATTCCGCTCTTTTGGCGATATGCTCCATACCTGTAATGACGGTTGGTCTGGTTCATTCTTATGAAGGCTTTCTTCTGTTCCGACTTGCAATTGGTGTTATCGGCGCATCTTTTGTGATTACACAATACCACACGTCGGTGATGTTTGATAAAAAAATCGTTGGTACTGCCAATGCAGTAGCTGGCGGATGGGGAAATTTGGGCGGAGGTATTACCAACATGGTCATGCCGTTGATCTTCGCAGGATTTATCGGAGCAGGCTATTTGCCGGAATCGGCATGGAGACTTGCTATGATCGTACCAGGTGTAATGTTGCTGGTTTTCTCAGTAATTTATTATCGCTACACCAAAGATACGCCGGCTGGTAATTTCGAAGATTTGGAAACTGCCGGTCCGGCTACTGTGAAAAACAAAGGTTCACTAGCCATCGCCGCCAAAGATCCTCGTACCTGGGCACTATTCCTTGCCTACGGAGCCTGCTTCGGAATTGAGATCACATTTGACAACATTGCAGCACTTTACTTCTTTGAAAATTTCAACACATCACTCGCATTGGCAGGTATTCTGGCAGGAACGTTTGGATTCATGAACCTGTTTGCCCGTGCCGTAGGAGGTATTGTGGCCGATAAAGTAGGAGCCAAATTTGGCATGATCGGCAAAGGAAAACTTCTTGCCGGACTGCTTGCACTTGAAGGGATTGGCATTGCATTATTTGCTCAAAGCGGCAGTATTGTGATGGCAGTGGTTACCATGTTGGCATTTGCCATGTTCCTGAAAATGGCCAATGGCGTTACCTATGCAATTGTTCCTTTTGTTAACCAAAAAGCAATTGGCTCAGTGAGCGGGATAGTGGGTGCCGGTGGAAATGTGGGCGCTGTATTGGCAGGATTCCTTTTCAAATCAAGCGCAATCACCTATTCACAAGCATTTGTATACATCGGCGTTGCCATTGCATGTGTTGCTGCGGTTGTTGCACTTATCAATTTTGACAAGAAAAGCGAAGTTTTGACAGGGGTTGGAGCGATGGAGACGGCAGAGGCTTGATGTAGTATTTCTTATCCTGTTATTGCGGTGCGCTGCACCTGAATACTTTCAAAAATTAACATTAGTGCTACAAATATTTCGGTGCTCTGCACCTGTTAAGCGAACAAAACGAAACAAAATGACTTTGATTGAAGCAATTTTTTAAGGCTCAGAGAGCCGGAATATTTGTAGAGAAATAAGCATTAAGAAAACCCAAGGTGCAGCGCACCGAAATACTAGTTCTGAGGATTCAATCAACCAATTAAACCATGACACCTACATCAAACTCCTTTAAGTCAACCTGTTGCTATTGCGGCGTGGGTTGTGGTGTAGTTATTCATAAGGGAAATAACGGCCAGCTGGCTTTGGAGGGCGATAAAGATCACCCTTCGAGCAAGGGAATGCTTTGCTCCAAAGGCATGAATCTGCATTACACGGTCATGGATCAGTCGGACAGGCTGCTTTATCCGCAGATGCGCATGAATCGATCCATGCCTTTGCAGAGAGTGAGCTGGGATGATGCTTTGGAAAGAACAGCGGCGGTATTTAAAACTTTTATCAAAAAATTCGGTCCTGATTCCGTAGCATTTTACGTCTCAGGACAATGCCTCACGGAAGAATATTACCTGATTAACAAACTTATCAAAGGTTTCATTGGCTCAAACAATATTGATACCAATTCCCGCCTTTGCATGAGCTCCGCTGTGGTTGGTTACAAACTTTCATTGGGAGAAGACAGCGTACCGGTTTGCTACGACGACATCGAAGAAGCAGATGTTTTTTTCGTTGCAGGCGCCAATCCGGCATGGTGCCATCCTATTCTTTGGAGACGTATTGAAGCGCATAAAGCTGCCAATCCGAAGGTAAAAATCATTTGTGTTGATCCACGCAAAACCGATACAGCCCGTTCGTCAGATCTGCATTTGGGTATCAACCCAGGCACAGACATTGTACTGAACAACGCAATTGGGCGCATTCTGATTGAAAATAATCACATCAATGAAGATTTCATTGTAAATCATACGGATGGTTTTGATGCGTTTCGGGAAAAGGTTTTTCAGCGCACCATTGAGGAAGCTGCCGAAATTTGTGGTGTTAATTCGGATGATATTCATGTGGCTGCAAATTGGATCGGTCGGTCGAAGGGATTTTTATCTCTCTGGACAATGGGACTGAATCAGTCGGTGATCGGTGTCAACAAAAACCTTTCCCTGATTAACCTCCACCTCATTACCGGTAAAATAGGAATTCCTGGAAACGGTCCTTTTTCTTTAACCGGACAACCCAATGCAATGGGCGGTAGGGAAACAGGCGGACTGGCCAATATACTTCCGGCGCACCGCGATGTCACCAATGCAGCTCACCGGGAAGAAATGGAAACATTTTGGAACACTCCCGTAAAAATCGCCAACAAACCGGGGCTAACTGCGACGGAAATGTTCGAAGCTTTGGCCGACGACAGACTTAAAGCGATCTGGATTATTAATACCAATCCGCTGGTGAGTATGCCCGACGTACACACTGCTGAAAAAGCGCTTAAAAATGCCAAGTATGTCGTAGTTCAGGATGTATCTAACCGTGCCGATACTGTTGCCTATGCCGATGTGGTGCTCCCGGCGGCAGCCTGGCTCGAAAAAGAAGGTACCATGACCAACGCCGAAAGACGAATCACGCATTTACCAAAAGCAATAGATGCACCTGGTGAAGCATTGCCTGACTCAGAAATCATCTGGCGTTTTGCAGCAAAAATGGGTTTTAGTGAGTCATTTAATTACAAAAATACATCGGAGGTTTATGACGAATATACCCAAATCACCGCCGGCACAACTATCGATGTAACCGGTGTAAATTATGACCTGCTAAAAAGGGAACGAAGCATCCAATGGCCGTTTGCAAAGGAGAACGGAATGAGGAGAATGGAGAAAGAACACACTAGCCTGAAAGACTTCCATCCCTCAGCCCATGGCAACGCCGTGGGAACACCGGAACGAATAATTAACCCGGAAATCGGAACAAAAAGATTATTCACCGACCACCAATTCTACACCCCCAACAAAAGAGCCCAGATTTTTGCAGTAAACGACGAAAACACCTCAGAGCCAACAGACAACGATTTTCCATTAGTACTCACCACAGGACGGATACGTGACCAATGGCATACGATGACAAAAACGGGCAGGGTGGCAAAATTGAACCAGCATACGCCACAGCCTTTTTTGCAAATCCATCCTCATGATGCAAAAGAAAGAAATATTCAGGAAGGACAGCTAGCTGTTGTAAAAGGTCGTAGAGGAGAAGTTCGGGTAAAGGTGCAGATTACGGAAGATGTAAAAGCCGGGCTATGTTTCCTGCCCATGCATTGGGGTAAAATCCTTGGCAGCTCTTTGGGAAGAGCTAATAATTTGACCAGCTCGTTGGTAGATCCTCGTTCGAAAGAACCCGATTTTAAGTTTTCAGCCGTACAGGTTTTGGCATACAAAAAACCATTTGAAAAGATCATTGTAATTGGTGCTGGATCTGCCGGTTTGGGATTCATCAACACCTATCGCTCTCTAAATCAGGAAGACGAAATTCATGTTTTCTCAAAAGAAATATATCCATTTTACAATCGGGTACTTCTCCCCGACTACATCAGCGGGGCACAATCCTGGGAGCAACTGGTAAAACTCAGAGAAGATCAGTTTGCCGAAAACAACATCATCGTTCACAAAGGAATTGGCATTGCCCACATTGACCGGAAAAACAAAACTGTAACCGATAGTAATGGCAATGAGCACAGTTACGACAAGCTGATTCTGGGTATGGGAAGCAGAGCTTTTATGCCAAAAGGCGTTCCGAATCTGCCGGGAATTTTCAACATGCGTTCCCGATTGGATGCGGATTCTTTGTTGCCATTTCTGAAACAACCTGAACCACATGCCGTGATTGTGGGAGGCGGAATTCTGGGTCTGGAACTGGCTGCTTCGTTCCGTGAAATGAACGTCAAAGTAACTGTCATTCAGCGCAGCGGGCGCTTGATGGAACGTCAGCTTGATCCATTGGCAAGTGAATTGTTGTATCAGGATTTGCAGGATCGCGGTGTTGAGATATTCTTCAACGATGAAGTTTCAACCTTCACCGGCACAGATAAAGTGCAGGGTATTCATCTCAAATCCGGACGAAAAATTGATTGTCAGGTGGTGGTAATGGCCATTGGAACGGTACCTACTATTGAACTTGCAACGGGTACCGGACTGGATTGCAAGAGAGGAATTGTGGTAAACGATTACATGCAAACATCTGATGCTGATATTTTTACAGCAGGAGAAATTGCCGAATGGCGTGGACAGATGTGGGGGATCACGCTGGCTGCCGAACAACAAGCCGAAGTAGCCGCAAAATATATTTCAGGCGATATTTCTCAGCCATATAAAGGAAGCACTTCCATGAATATCCTGAAAATGGAAGGATTGCACCTATGCAGCATTGGTATGACTGAAGTTCCGGCTAACGATAGCACCTATGAAGAAATCGTCTTCATTGATAAATCGAAAAGATATTACAAAAAATGCATTGTGCATCGCGACAAGCTCGTTGGCGCCACGTTGATCGGGGACAAAAATGAGTTCCTGGAATTTAAAGACCTCATCGCCAATGGTATCGAACTTTCGGAGAAACGTCTGCAATTGCTCCGGGCGAGCCAGAAAGCGGATCCGATGGTCGGAAAACTGGTTTGTTCTTGCAACAATGTCGGAAAAGGAAATCTGGAAAAAGCGATACAGGAAGGTTGCAACGACTTTCAGAAACTTTGTCAAAAAACAGGCGCCGGCACTGGCTGCGGCTCATGCCGCCCCGAAGTAAGGTCAATTTTAGAAAAAATGAATGAAGAAATCCTGGTCTAGCCGTTGGCCTGAAAGGGCTCCATCTCTCAAAGTAGGGCATCGCCCTACGTTTAATGAAAAGAAACCATGCGCGACTACTATAACATAAAAGTAAATCTAGCCGGCGGAATCGCCTCTCCCGGACTGCTGAAAGATATCTTATCAGTAGCCTGGAAAGCGCAGATACGGGACGTGAGGCTGGGATCGAGGCAACAGTTGCTTTTCACGGCACATTATGAAGTGATGCGTTCTTTGGAAAAAGATCTGAAAAACCTTGATGTAAGTTATGAGGTTAACACAGAAAAATTTCCAAATATCATCAGCTCTTATTGCGGCGAAGAAGTGTTTCGTACGGGACAATGGCTGGGCGCAAATGAGTATCACACTGTATTGGACAGCTTCGATTTTAAGCCATTACTCAAAATCAATATTTCCGATTCCAATCAAAGTTTCACGCCATTTTTTACAGGGAATCTCAATTTTGTTTCTTCAAAAGACCCTCATTTTTGGTATTTATACATTCGTCCAAAACAAGGAAATTCTGTTTTTAAATGGAAAGATCTGATCTATACCAATGAGATTGGAAGAGTAGCGAAGGCAATGGAAGCCTGCATGTTGTCGGGTGATGACCACGATGAAGAATCACTTTACGAAGCCGTTACAAGCAACATCACCTACATATCCGAACCCGCAACAGAAGAACTTGAATTGCCTTCATTTTCACTACCTTATTACGAAGGATTTAACCGATACGAATCCAGAACGTGGCTGGGTCTCTACCGCCGTGATGAGCAGTTTTCTATTGAATTTTTACTGGATCTATGCGCACTTTGCCTGAAAAGCAGAATTGGAGAAATTTGCCTTACACCTTGGAAGTCACTCATTATCAAAGGAATTGAAGATCAATTCCGAAGTGAATGGAGTAATATTTTAGGTAAGCACAACATTAATGTTCGTCATGCTGCGAATGAGCTTGCATGGCAAACAGAAGACCAGACCGAAGAAGGAACGGCTCTAAAAAAAGAACTGGTAAGATATATTGAGAAAAATGACACCCGGACATTCGGACTTTGCTTTGGTATTCAAACCAGACCGAAATCAGAAGTATTCGGCTCCATTTTGATTCGTCGTCGTCCGTTATTGAGCATCGGACAATTGGCACTATTCAGTGTGTACGACTTGTATTACACCGAAAACTTCAACCCGAACAGCCGCAAGCACATTTTGTTCGAAAAAGGATTGTTCAAAATTCATTTGGCCGGACAGGTTGAGCGTTTGTGCAGGAAATTTAATAATCGCCGCACCGTCGCAAGTTCGGCAGATTCAGGGACAGAAATAGAAGAACCAAAGCCTATTTCGTCCACTCCGGTTATTCACCAGTGCCCCGATTGCCTCACTGTTTACGACGAAAACTATGGTGACCTGATGCAGGATATTAAGGCTGGAACTTCATTCGAAGATTTACCTGCCGATTATTGCTGTGCCACCTGCGGAACCGCCAAGAACGACATGATAGAAATTACAACCATGGAAGAAATTGTGTTTTAAAATAGAGCCCAAATTTTATGAGAACATTATCTGTCAATACCCGTTTTTTCGAATTTGAGAGTGATTTTGTAGATAGCCTGCGGTGCGTTCCAATGATTGTCAGGTACAAGCTGGATACTTGTGGAATTAAACTTAAACTACCTGAATGGGCCAAATTCAATGTAAAACACAAAGAAATGCTGGCTTGTATGCGGTGCTACACTGCTACGGAAATTGAGAATTACAGAAGTTTTGTACAAAGCCTCGTTTACACCTATACCGGACACGAAGCCAGCATTCTTGGGCAGGTGAATGATTCCTGGAACAATATATTTGAGGTTCCTGAGGAGGTGATTTTGAAAGGAGAAGAATGGAAATGCCCGAAAATCAGCATCCGAAACTGGATTAATCTGGATACATTACAACGATTTGCATTGGTAAAATTGAGCAGATCCGGACATGAGGGGCGCAATTTCCCGGTGGCTTTGAGGGAATTTGGGGTGGTTTAAGGTTATTTGACCGCAATAGGCGCTATGGTTTTCGCAATGAGCGCAAGAATTATTAAGTAATTTTCGTCCATTGCGTGAACTTTGCGTCCATTGCGGTTCAGCTTTTTTTATCAACCAACACCGACGTAATCCTGTTCAACTCATCCACCTTGTAAGCAAAATCTCCTTTTAGCATATCTCGCACCGCCTTGAGCTGTTCCATTGCGGTTTCCAGATTTTCGGGCAGAGCTTCGTTTAAAACTTCTTTCAGCCGTTTTGCCATGGTTGGCGACATTCCGTTTGTAGAAATTGCCACTTTCAAATTTCCTTTTTGTACCACAGAAGAGAGGTAAAAATCACACAAAGCAGGCGTATCGGCCACGTTACAAAGTAAATGCCTCGTTGCAGCCAGCTCTTTAATTCTCCTATTTTCTTCCTTATCATTAGTAGCAACAATCACCAGATCCTTTTCTGTAAGATCGGCATCTTCAAATTTTCTTGTAATAAGGTTAATTCTGGGATTTGCCTGAGCCATTTCCCTGATCTCTGTTCCGATTTCAGGAGCAACCAAGGTTACTTTTGCTTCGGGAGAGTTATTCAAAACAGCGGTAATTTTCTCTAAACCAACATAGCCTCCGCCAACGATAAGCGTATGGAGGTTTTCGAGTTTCAGGAATATGGGGAATAGATTGTTCAAATTTGAGTAGTTAATTATTTTCAATAAGGTTAATAATTTCTTTATAAGACCTGAATTTTTCGTCAGCAGAAATGAGTGTAATATTCTCGTGAAGAGCAGTAGCTATTATTAGCCGATCAAAAGGATCTCTGTGATCGGGAAACATGGGCACTTCACCGTATTTGGTGATATGGTCATTACTAAGAGGCAGAATCTCAAAATTATCAGCCCTCATTCTTTCAATAAGATCATTGATCGGGATATTGAGCTCAGGCAGCTTATTAATCTTTTGTTTAATAGAAATTTCGAACAATGAAATTTGAGGAACCAGTATTCTGTTATTCCGTAGTATGGATAAAGTATTCTCAGCTAATTTTTTAGGATCGGTAATGGCCCAAATCAAAATTTGCGTATCAACTAAATACTTCATAAAATTTCTAATTGCTTTAAAACTTACATATAGTCTTTAAGATCGTCCAATGGCTCATTAAAGTCATCCGGAATACCATATCCCTTGTTGGCAAGGCTGCCTATTCTAACACCCGGCTTTCGGTCTGACTTATCAACCTCGCTATCTGGCAAAAACATCACCACAACTTTGGTCTTTTCCAGTGTTGGAGCGGGTTCTTCCAAAGTAACCTGTCCATTCTCAAATGTTCCTTTAACTGCCGTGTACATATCCTGTATCGTTTAATAGCCTAAGGGATAAACCCAAAAGAAAAACCATTAATTCAAATTCGTTGCGACAAGCTGAGCCTTTAACTGACTTTATTTTGAAGTTCATCGCATTACCAAATTTACAAGAATAATGTTGCATTTCCGGCTAAGTGTTTGATTTTATAACTATTCCAACAATTACCTTTTCACTATCTCCATCTTTCCCCGTACCTTTGCGGCATGATCGCGATTACGAACCTCAGTTATTTTCTTGGCGACCGTGCTTTATACGATAGCGCGTCGCTCCATATTAAGCCAAAACAAAAGATCGGCCTTATCGGGCTGAACGGAACCGGGAAGTCTACCCTGCTCAGGATGATCAACGGTGAGTTCCAGCCAGATGGTGGCCATATATCAAAATCCGGGGATTGCACTATTGGATTTTTGAATCAGGATTTACTTTCCTACCAAAGTGATGAGTCCATTCTTTCTGTGGCAATGCAGGCTTTCGAGCGGCAAAACCAGTTACAGGTACAGATCGACAAGATCCTGCACGAAATGGAGCATAACTATAAAGATGAACTTATTGACAAACTTGCAAGAGTTCAGGACGAGTTCGAAGCTTTGGACGGATATTCTGTACAATCAAAAGCGGAGGCCATTTTGGAAGGCCTTGGATTTGTGACCGGTGATCTTCAAAGACCTTTGAGATTATTTTCCGGGGGATGGCGTATGCGTGTAATGCTGGCCAAATTGCTTTTGCAAAAACCATCGTTACTGATGCTCGATGAACCTACCAACCACTTGGACTTACCGTCTATTCAGTGGGTTGAAAAATATGTTCAGAGTTACGAAGGTGCGGTGATCGTAGTAAGTCACGACAGGCAGTTTTTGGATAATACCATTGACACAACCGTTGAGGTTTCAGGAGGCAAATTGAATTACTACTCTGGAAACTATTCTTTCTATCTGGAAGAAAAAGACGAGCGTAACGAAATTCAGCGTGGAGCTTACGAGAACCAGCAAGCCAAAATCCGACAAACAGAAAAATTTATTGAGCGTTTTAAGGCTAAAGCAACCAAATCCAAACAGGTACAAAGCCGTGTAAAAGCGCTTGATAGAATGGATGTTGTGGATGCTGTTGTGGACGAAAATGCCAAAGTTCACTTCCGTTTCCAGTTTACCACACAGCCTGGCCGCCATGTATTCCAATTGGAAGATGCATCCAAAGCGTATGGCGAAAAGGTGATTTTGGATGCGACGAACATCAGCATGGAACGCGGCGATAAAATCGCATTGATCGGGGCCAACGGACGAGGAAAATCAACCGTATTGCGCGTAGTTTCAGGTGATGAGCCAATTGAAGGTAAACGCAGGTTGGGACACAATGTGATGTTCACTTTCTATGCGCAGCACCAGTTGGAATCGCTAAATATCAATCACAACCTGATTGAAGAACTTAAATATGCGAATCCAAACAAAACTGAAACAGAATTAAGAACGGTCTTGGGTTGCTTCCTATTTACAGGGGACGACGTTTTCAAAAAGATCAAAGTCCTTTCGGGAGGAGAAAAATCACGGGTTGCACTTGCCAAGGTATTGCTTTCGCAAGCCAACTTCCTGCTTCTCGATGAGCCTACCAACCACTTGGACATGCAATCGGTTAATATCCTGATTCAGGCTTTGCAGCAGTATGAAGGAAGTTACATTGTTGTTTCTCACGACAGGTATTTTGTAGAAAACATAGCAAATAAAATCTGGTACATCGAAGATCATCAGATTAAGGAATATCCTGGAACGTACCAAGAATATGAAGTATGGGTTGAAGAACGTGGTTTACAGTCCGCTGTAAGTGACAAAGCGGTTGTCAGCAGCGCACCTCCACAAAAAACAAGCCCTCAACCAGCTGCTAAAAGTACAGCAAAGAAACCGACTTCAAACGAAGATGCTCAGAAGCTAAAGAAGGCTAAAAAGCAGGTTGAAGAGCTGGAAGAGGCTATAAATTTACTGGAGGCTAAAAAAGCTGTCACAGAAACTAAATTAGCAGAACCGGCGATTTATGACGATGCCAAAGCATTGGCAGATTTGAACCGGACCTACGCTGACATTAAGCAAAAATTGGACAAAGCAAATGACAATTGGGAAACCGCAATGATGGAGATTGAGGAACTTGCAGGATAACTTTAGTTGAAACATATACAAAAAACGGAAGCTCTAGGGCATCCGTTTTTTATATTAACAAAGTTGATGCCAATTAAACCAAATCTTCTGTACCAGAGTAAATGTCTGCAAGTGTTAATTCGAGTCCAACAGAACCAATTTCTATGGAACCACCAATATCATAGGCCACGGAAGCCAAAAACCAGACTCCTTCCTCATTTTTCCTCCAAACCTCAGCTCCGATAGAAAGGGAATCAACAATCGCATATTCTTTTAGTGAAGGAATACTTCTGTAAAAATGAAATTTTTCACCTTTATCATATCTGGCAGTACTTGAAGAAAGCACTTCAAGTATTACAGTAGGGTTTAAAACTGTGTCCTTTTTATCGTTCAGAAACTCGTTCTTTCCACAGATGATTAAAAAATCAGGATAAGTGAAAAGACCGTTTGCAGGTATATGAATGCGCAAATCACTAGAATAGCCTCTACATGATTTCCCCTTCAAGAACGTTCCCACCTCAACAGACAGATTCTCCGTAATCCTATTGTGATTGAATCCGGCACCGGCCATCGCAAATATCTCCCCCTGATAATACTCGCTTTTATAATCGGCTTCTCTTTCCATTTCGAGGTATTCCTCTTCGGAGTATATTTTTTGTGGCTGCGCTGTCATCATCTCAATGTTTTAAAACAAAAATAGTTATTTCTGCAAAAAAGGCATTAATTCGTTTTTTACACGAATACTTAACAAGTTAACGTTATTTTCTAAAACCTTTTTATGCGCCTGACTCTTTTCGTTTTACTAAGTCTTCATTTTTTTACTGCTCATTCTCAAACGCAGAATGTCCGCCTGGAAGACTATATATACAATCCCAAAATCGCCACAGTGCTGCTTTATCCCGGAATTGACGATCCGGAAAACCCCAGAAGATTGGTAAGCCCGCCCGTGTTGCCGATGCAGACGAGTTATCCGCTTGTACTTGAATTCGATGATCTGGCTGCATCTTTTGCAGGCTATCGCGCAAAAATAATCCATTGTAACGCCGACTGGACAAAGTCCAACCTGAACGACATTGAATATACATACGAATACAACGAATATCCAATCAATAATAACGAACAGTCGTTTAGCACCAAAGTCCCCTATTTCCATTACCGGTTTGAGGTTCCAAAACTGAAATTATCCGGCAATTATGTATTGGTTGTTTATTCTGATACAGATAGAAAACCTGTTTTGTCAAGACGGTTTATGATCTACGAACCTCGTATTGGAATCAGTGCGGAGGCTCGCTTTTCGCAGGGCATCAGTCAGCAGTTTTCAGACCAGCAGATTGATTTCAAAATTGATTACAAGGGTTATCCGCTCAACGCACCCCAAACTGACTTGAAAGTTGTGATCAGAAAAAACTTTCGCTGGGATCAGATTCGTACCGGTTTTAAACCAACGAACGTCAGACCCTTCGACCATCTGTTGGAATACACCTTTTTTGACCTTGAAAACACCTTCCCGGGTGGAAACGAATTTCGTTATTTTGATAGCCGTACATTATCGGCCAGAGGTTTCGGCATTCAGGAATTGGAACGTTCGGATGAATTCACCAAGCTGATTCTTTTCCCCGACAAACCCCGTTCCGATAATTCCTATCTACAAATGGATGACCTCAATGGCCAATACATTGTTGATCAAAGAGAATCTGGCAGAGGAAGCGTTGAAGCAGATTATACTCCCGTCATTTTCACGCTTCGAATTGCCGAAGATCCCGACGCAACCTTTTATGTGAATGGCGCATTCAACCTCTGGCAATTAAACGAACGCAATAAGATGACCTTCAACCCCGATCTGAATGCTTATGAAGCTGAAATATTCCTGAAACAGGGTGTTATTAATTATGATTACAGCGCCATCACGGGTCCAAATGCGAAACCAGACGAATCCGTCATTGAAGGGAATTACGTGGCTACTGAAAATGACTACGACATTCTGGTTTACTACCGCCCGCAAGCAGGGAGATCTGATCTTTTGATTGGGTACAAGACTGTGGAGTGGAATCGGAGGAGGTAGAAAATCACCTGGTACTTAACGGATGACAAGATGATTATACTGCAAGTTTTATCTCATATAGCCCTGACCTATTTCACAGCATATTGCTTCAAAGATTCTAGCAAAAATCGTAAGTACTGGGGCTATCCATTACTGATCATTCTTGGAATTATAAATACTTTAATTTTCATAATACTTGAACTGAAAACAACTCCGATAACCGGATGTATGACTTACATAATTGGTTTTGTACCAATTGGTGCCTTTTGTCTAATATTATCTCTTACTATTTATTACGCTTTAACAGTAAAAAATCCCTCGAAGCATAAATCTGCATCGAGGGATTTTTAGAAAAGTAGTTCTAAAAAAACTACACATTAAACCTAAAGTGCATAATGTCACCATCCTGCACTACGTATTCTTTTCCTTCCACAGCCATTTTACCAACTTCTTTCACGGCTGCTTCGGTTTTATATTTTTCGTAATCCGCTACTTTAATCACCTCAGCGCGGATAAATCCTTTTTCAAAATCACTGTGAATCACACCAGCTGCCTGCGGCGCTTTCCAGCCTCTCACGATCGTCCATGCTCTTACTTCTTTCACCCCAGCTGTGAAATAGGTAATCAGGTTCAAAAGTGAGTAAGACGCTTTAATCAATTTACTCAAACCAGATTCTTTCAAGCCATATTCTCCAAGGAACATTTCATGCTCTTCCGGATCTTCTATTTCCGAGATTTGAGATTCAATCGCTGCACAAAGCACAATAACCTCCGCACCTTCATGTTTCACTGCTTCACGCAGTTTTTCAGAATATTCGTTACCCGTAAGCATCGAGTTTTCATCCACATTGGCTACATAAAGCACTGGCTTCACTGTTAGCAATTGAAGATCACCAATTACTGCTTCTCTCGTTTCAGGATCAATTTCCAGGCTCCTGGCATTTTTACCAGCTTCCAGCGTTTCTTTGTATTTTTTCAGCCATTCCAATTCCACCTTTGCCTTTGCATCGCCGGCTCTGGCTCCTTTTTCCGACTTCTGCATTTTCTTCTCAATCGATTCCAGATCTTTCAACTGAAGTTCGATGTCGATAATTTCTTTATCAAATACAGGATCCACACGACCTTCTACGTGTACTACGTTCTCATCCTGAAAACAACGTACAACGTGAACGATGGCATCCACTTCACGAATATTTGCTAAAAATTTATTACCCAAACCAGCTCCCTGGCTTGCTCCTTTAACCAAACCGGCAATATCAACAAATTCCATAATGGTAGGAATTGTCTTTTGCGGATTAACAAGCCCGATCAGGATGTCGATACGTTCATCAGGAACGGTTACAACACCTACGTTGGGTTCTATGGTACAAAAAGGATAATTGGCTGCTTCGGCCTTGCCGGTAGAAATAGCATTAAAGAGCGTGGACTTACCAACGTTTGGTAATCCAACAATTCCACATTGAAGACTCATATATAAAAGGTATACATTAAAAGCAGATAAGTAGCTGATAGCAATTAGTCGTGAGTGATTAGCTTTATTCGAATTCCAATAAATTGATATAACTAACACTTAGATCTAAACACCGATCAAGACCATCCATCTGACAGCCAAATAATAATTTGGCGCAAAAGTACTGTTTAGTCAGTACAAAAACCAAAAGCCTTCGCAATAGATTCCGAAGGCTTCTTTCAGGAAACGTAAATTTTTTATTCCCACTTAAGATCCGACTCGCCGATCACAACGTCAGCTTCTTCCGCTTTGGCTTCGAATTGAGAAAAGTCCACCTCTGGCATTAACTCCGTTTTTACGTGGTCAACCGCCTCTTTCAGCGCCTCTGCAAACTTATCAAAGTCTTCTTTGTACAAGAACATTTTGTGTTTCTCGTACGTAAAGCCATCTCCCTGAGGATGACGACGGCTCTCAGTAATCGTTAGATAGTAATCGTTGGATCGCGTAGAGCGAACATCAAAGAAATAAGTCCGTTTTCCTGCCCTGACCCTTTTGGAGTAGATTTGCTCTCTGTCTTCCACTATTTTTCGTTTTAAATAGGTTTTCAAACGCTAAAATAGAAAGTTTATTGCTGCGAACAAAAAAACCGAAACATATTAGCAATCGGGACCTGTTTGAACAAAGTTTACGGGAACCCTGGCAGTGCAGTTTAGTGCGGTGAAATATGAATTTGTCCTTTTATTCTGTTACTTTTGAAAAATCTGTGATATTATTTCGATTCCTGTTAAGGATTCAAAAATAGAAAGTAAGGTTGCTGAAACCTTATTGATGTTCCATCTAAACACTCAGATATGACCTATAATCGGATTCTGATTCTCATCCTTTTAGCCTTTGCCTGGCAACCAGAAGCGTTTTCTCAGGTGTCGTTAGGTAAAACGGAAACAGGACGTGCCTCGTACTACTCCACTCGTTTTCACGGTAAAAAAACTTCGTTTGGAGAAATACATAAGAGCACCGAATTATCGGCCGCTCACCGCACCTACCCACACAATACCATGCTGGAAGTGACGAATCTGGATAACGATAAAAAGGTAATTGTTCGCGTAAACGACCGGGGGCCTTATTCACGAAACAGGCTTGTGGATATCAGCAAGGAAGCCGCCAAACAACTGAACATTGTCAGCCAGGGGGTCTGCAACGTTTCGGTGAGGGTTGTAGGAATGGAAGGAATGGTATTACTTGACCAAAATGAAGAAATAGATCCGCAGTCTGGTCGGATCGTCTCTCTGAAAAAAGATTAAATTGCTTCAATCATAACGTTATGAGCACCCGCGAGCTTGATTTATCCAAAGTAAGAGCATTCGGGAATCTGGAATTCCTGGCCAAGCAACTGGTAGAAGGTTTTATAACGGGACTGCACAAATCGCCTTTTCACGGCTTTTCCGTAGAGTTTGCAGAACATCAGCTTTACAATACCGGTGAATCCACCCGCTATATTGACTGGAAAGTTTTTGCCAAATCGGACCGGCTTTATACCAAACGTTACGAAGAAGAAACCAACCTGCGCTGTCATATATTGATTGATACCTCGTCTTCGATGTATTATCCGCAGGCAGACTTTGGAAAAATGACATTCAGCGTGATGGCTGCCGCCAGCATTACTTATCTGCTTCAAAAACAAAAAGATGCCGTAAGTCTGTGCACATTTTCGGATCAGATTGAAGTACAGACTCCCGTAAAATCAACGCCATCACATGTTCACAAGATCATGCTGGAATTGAATAATTTACTGGAAACCAGCAAGCCCTTACATAAAACTTCCGTCGCGACTGTACTACATCAGATCGCAGAGAAAATCCATAAGCGTTCGCTGGTTGTCATTTTCAGTGACATGTTCGACAATCCGGATGAAGCCGAACACATATTTTCTGCTTTGCAGCATTTGCGTCACAATCTTCACGAGGTACTATTGTTTCACGTTACGGATAAAAAAACGGAGGAAACATTCGATTTCGAAAACCGGCCTTATGAATTTATCGACCTTGAAACAGGCGAAAAAGTGAAAGTGCAACCAGATCAGGTTCGCGAATCATACCAGAAGTCTGTTGGCGATTTTTACCAAAAATTAAAGCTAAAATGTGGTCAGTACAAAATCGATTTTATTGACGCCGACATCGCGCAGGGCTTCGATCCGGTGTTGATGGCTTATTTGGTGAAGCATTCAAAAATGAGGTAAATTTTCATGAAATTTGGTCTCCCGATCCTCGTATCATTTTTGACCAACGTTTCATGAAAAAAACTTTACTCCTCTACATATCTTTATCAGTTTCTTTCCTGTTTTTAAACGGCTGCCATTCAGCCAAAAAATCTCTTAAAAAAGGAAACTATGACGACTCTGTACTAAGAAGCGCAGAGAAACTGATGGACAATGCAAACCATACATCATCAGCAGATATTCTTAAACAGGCGTATCCGGCAGCTCTCGCACAACATCTGGATGAGGCCGAACGAGCAGTCTCCTCATCGGATATCTTTCGGCACGAAGATGAATTAAAAGCATATGAAAGTCTGAACCAGCTTTACCGGGTTTTGAGCAAATGCAACACATGCATGAAAATTACCAATGCCAAATCCTTCGAAACGCAGGAAACCAGCGCCAGAAACAATGCTGCAAACGTTAGGTATGAAGAAGCAGATGAGCTGTTGGCAAAAGCTGACCGACAAAATGCCCGTAAGGCATATGACCATTTCGAGCGAGTCAACAATCTCATTCCGGGTTTTAAAGAAGTGGATAAAAAGCTCAAACACGCCTACCACATTGCTTCTTTTAAAGTAGTGGTGGAGCAGGTTCTCGTAACTTCAAAAAGATATCAGCTGAGCAATGAATACTTCCAGAACAAAGTAGATGAATTCCTAAAAACCAATCAGAGACTAAATCGTTTCGTAAGGTTTTACAATCCGGAAGAGGCTACACAAGCAGGTTTGCAACCAGACCATGTAATTACATTACAGTTTGACGACTTTGTAGTGGGACAGACTTTACTTGAAAAAAATACAGAAACTGTTACCAGCAAAGACAGTGTGAAAGTGGGCGAAAAAATGATTGGGAAAGCTAAAATTCCTATCTATAATCGGGTAACAGCGAAGTTTACAACAAACCGTAAGACTGTACATTCTGCCGGATTGCTGGATATGCAGATCAAGGATTTTAAAACAAGGAATATTGTCAACAAAGATAAATTCAATGGGGAATACAACTGGATGTGCGAATGGGCGCATTTTAACGGGGACGAGCGAGCACTGACTCCTGCCCAATTAAGAATGTGCAAGAGCCAGGAATTACTTCCGCCTGATCCTCAGCAGTTGTTTATCGAGTTCAGCAAACCGATCTATGACCGGTTAACGACCAAGCTTAAGAATTTTTATGAGAAATATTGATGCGACCGTTGACTACCTAAGTGCAATTTGACCTATAAGGATTGGAAATTTTACTCCCTTCGTCTTACCTTCAAAAGGATTTACGCTAAACAATGGTATTGTTTAGAAGGTGTTTGGGAATTGCGAAGAATGGAGATCGTACCATCTTTGCAGTGACGAAACATTAAAGCATTGATTAAACAGTTTACTAGACTGACCGATCTCCAATG
>NZ_JAJUXG010000058.1 GCF_021390535.1 Dyadobacter sp. CY312 | reverse complement strand
TGGATATTCCGTTGATGCTGACCCCGTACCGGGCATACTGCCCCCCTTAATTTAGGTTCTGATCTGAGAGATTCTGATGGGCTGACAATTTTACCGTTTTTTTCTTAAACTTTCACCTTTTAGTTCGATCCGGTATGAAGTATGGACTAATCGATCTAATATCGCATCCGCAACTGTTTCCTCCCCAATTACATCATACCAGTTTGCAACCGGCAGTTGACTTGCAATAATAGTGGACCTTTTCGCGTGGCGATCCTCAATAATTTCCATCAGGTCCATGCGCTGCTGCTGTTCTAGCCGGGTAAGTCCAAAGTCATCCAGAATAAGGAGCTCAGAACGTGATAGTCTTTCCATGAGTTTGTAAATGCTTCCGTCGACCCGGCTTAGTTTCGTTTTCAACAGCAACTTTTGCAGGTTGTAGTACTGGACTTTATAGCCCTGCGCACAAGCCTGGTGGCCAAGTGCTGATGCTAAAAAGCTTTTTCCAGCGCCGGAAGCGCCACTAATCAGGATGGCTTCGCCTTTGGATAGATAATTGCCGGTAGCAAGTTCTGTGACCAGCGAACGGTCAAGTCCTCTGGAACTATCCATATTTAATTCTTCCACGGAAGCCTGGTAGCGGAACTGTGCGTTCTTCTGTAACCTTTCAAAACGCTGGTCACTGCGCTGCTGGTGTTCTGCCTGCAGAAGGAGTTCAAGACCTTCGGCAAGATTGAGCTCATGATGTCTTCGGGTTTCCAGCAATGCCTGCCAACTGCTGCACATACCATGCAGACGTAGTTCTTTTAGTTGCACTTCAATTTTCATTTTGTAAAAAGTTAATGGTAGACTGTATGTAATAATCTTTGCCCCGGATGTTATGATGTGCCGGTAGCGTTTGTGGTTGAGTTATCTCATCCTGATGATCGGTCATGTTATTTTCCAGGATCTTCTGAATGAATCGGTAAGAGTAAATTCCGTTATCTATGGCGATCTGGCAGGCCTTTGCAAATTTATCCGGAT
>NZ_JAJUXG010000056.1 GCF_021390535.1 Dyadobacter sp. CY312 | reverse complement strand
GTGAAGTCGTATTTAAGCAAACTGGAATCAGTCAATATCGAGCCGCAGGAATTATTGCAACTGGAAGATCCTGCACTGGAAAACAAGTTCCATGCAGGCAATCCGGCTTACAAAGATCCAAGATACGTGCATTTGAAGGGTAAACTTGATTACTTCCGAACCCAACTAAAAGATGTAGGCGTAACCAAGAAATTGCTCTGGGAAGAATACATTCAGGCCTTCCCGCACGGGTACGGCTATTCTCAGTTTTGCTTTCACCTACATCAGCAGCTTGTTGCCGCCAGGTCGTCTTCGGTCCTTATTTTCCAGCCCGCAGATAAACTCATGGTCGATTTTGCAGGTAAGCAGTTGCATTACATAGACCGACAGACAGGTGAAGTGATTGCGTGTCAGGTGTTTGTTGCCTGTCTTCCTTTCTCGGATTATGCCTTTGCTATGGCAGTTCCCAGCCAACGGATCGGCGACTTCCTGTATGCTCTTTCCTGTTGTCTGAACGAACTGGGTGGTGTACCAAAAGCTTTGGTTCCTGATAATTTAAAGTCTGCCGTGATAAGAGCTGACCGTTATGAGCCTCAGATTAACCAGAGCCTGGACGACTTTGCTAATCACTATAATATGTCGGTGGTACCGGCAAGAGCGGGCAAACCTAAAGACAAAAGTAAGGTTGAGAACCAGGTCAAGCTTTTATACACCCGGGTTTATGCCAAGCTTCGTAACCGTCAGTTTTTTGATATCACTTCCCTAAACGAAGCGATAAAAGAAAAAATCAACGAGCATAACCAGACGCGCATGCAGCGAAAGGATTACTGCCGTCAGGAACGGTTCCTGGCCGTAGAAAAACCACTGCTGTTACCATTGCCTGAGCAGCACTTTGAGCTGAAGTATTACTGTGAACCCAAGGTTGCCCATAGTGGTCATGTCTGTATCATGAAGCACTTTTACAGTGTTCCCTACGCGCTGACGGGCATAAAGGTAAAGGTTGTTTATACCCGGAATATGGTCAACATTTATGCGCACGGAAAGATGGTCGCTGTTCATATCCGCAGCTATTTAAAGGGAGGATATTCTTCTGTAAAAGAACATCTGAGTTCTCAAAACCAGGCTTATCTGGACCGTAGCCCTACTTATTACCTTCAAAAGGCCAGAAGTAAATCCGAAGACTTATATCTTCTGGTCGAGCAGATCTTCCAGCAGGACCGTTATCCTGAGCAGCTCTACCGAAGCTGCGATGGTCTTTTTCGTCTGCACCGCGATACT
>NZ_JAJUXG010000055.1 GCF_021390535.1 Dyadobacter sp. CY312 | reverse complement strand
TGTCCCGTCCTGAAATAGCGATACACAAATTGTACAGCTATGCAAGAGAATCCTGAAACCAAGTATGTTAAACGAACGCAGAAGGACTATTCGATGTCTTTTAAATTAGAAGTTGTGAAAGAGGTTGAGCGAGGAGAGTTGTCAATTGGAGCATCGGCTCGCAAGTATGGTATACAAAATCCTACTACTGTCACAAACTGGTTACGCAAATACGGTAAATTTGATTGGGAAAATCAAACACCATCGAATATGCCTAAAACTCCTGAACAAAAGATTTTAGAGTTAGAGCAAAAAGTGAAGCTCTTAGAGAAGCAGAAGGCCTTTTTAGAAAAGCAGGCTGAGACCTCGGACAAAAAAGCTATCATTTTTGACATGATGATCGATTTGGCAGAAAAGGAATATCAAATTCCTATACGAAAAAACTACTCACCCGGGCAATCGACCAATTTAGATCAGAACAAAAAGAAACACTAGTTTCTACCTGTGGATTACTCGGGGTTAGCAGACAGGTTTATTATCGCAAAAAGAGTTCCAAAACAAAGCATCAGCAAACTTCTTTGAAGGTGATTGACTTGGTTCAGTCTGTGCGTTTAAAAATGCCACGTATAGGTACAAGAAAACTCTATTATCTATTGCGGGAGCAATTGGAAGAGCTGGGTGTAGGGCGAGATAGATTATTTTACATATTGAATGTCAATCATTTATGTATTTATCCAAAGCGAAGTTATCACGTGACTACCAACTCACACCACCGGTTTCGTAAACATAAAAATCTGATTGAAAATATGTCTGTTGCACAGCCAGAACAAGTATGGGTATCCGATATTACTTACATTGGTGATCGAAATAACCATACTTATTTGTGCCTGGTGACAGACGCTTATTCCAAGAAGATTGTCGGTTATGATTTGTCTGATAGTTTAAATGCAAGTGGTGCAGTAAGAGCTTTGAAAATGGCTTTGAAACAAAAGAAAAATAAAGAAGGCCTTATTCATCACTCGGATAGAGGTCTTCAATATTGTTGTGATGACTATCAGAAAGTGCTTAAAAAACACAAAATCAGATGCAGTATGACAGAGTCCTATGATCCTTATGCGAACGCAGTAGCAGAAAGGGTAAACGGAATTTTGAAAGATGAATTTATGCTCGAAAGATATCAGGTTAATATGCAAACGATGAAAAAGCTTATCAGGGACAGCATAGAAATCTATAATTCCTTGCGGCCTCATTATTCATGTTTTATGTTGACGCCAGATCAAATGCACAAACAGAAAGACATCAAAATACGCACCTATAAAAGAGAAAACCGTTACAAGAATAACCTTGCAACGGCTTAATTGTAATAACTTAACGAATCTTAAATCCGTATCGCTATTTTAGGACTAGTCAA
>NZ_JAJUXG010000054.1 GCF_021390535.1 Dyadobacter sp. CY312 | reverse complement strand
ATGGGTCAAGTCAAAAACTTGTGGAGCGCATAGGATTTTTCTAGGTTTGTGTTTTTAATCAACCTAGTTTGTTTTGGAGAGTTTCTTGCCTTTAGTAGAGTACCTGTTACCCGATTTCATTTTATCCTATTTTGAGTTGACGCGCGTGGAGAAGTCCTCGGGTCTTCTGCATGTTTATTTGGAGGAGAAGAATTATGAAACTTCCGATCCAGCCAGGCAAGATCTTGAGTCCAAGGTTTTCTGCCGGAAATCACGATCCAGGACTTTCCGATCCGAGACAAACGTGTCTTTCTTCATATCAAACGCCGCCGCTGGCTGAATGCCAGGACCGGTAAGGTTGAACAGCGGGATTGGCAGGAAGTTGCAGAAGGTACGCGGATGACCAAGGAGTTTTCCGCTTTTTTAAAAGGTATCGGTGGATACTAACCCAAACAGTGCGTGGAGTATTGGACGTATGTACGGCGTTAACGGAAAACATCTTCTTCGTCAGTATCGTAGTCACTTGAGCGATTTTCAGAGCTGGGAGCAGCGCTCACATGCCAAAGAATGGCTACTGTTCCCTGAAAATCTGGGCACACACCTATCCATTGACGAAACGAGCCTCTCTCGTGGTGAACTTTATACTATTCTTACAAACAAAGCTGCAAAAGGTGGGCGGGGAAGTATCGTGGCTATTGTTGCGGGCACCAAGGCTGAATCGGATCGCCGAAGCGACAGTCGTTGAAATTATCAGTAAAATTCCTGAGAGCCAGCGCAAAAAAGTCTCCGAAATAACCCTGGACATGGCAGGCAGCATGGCAATGATCGCCAAGCGCTGTTTTCCTAGGGCGATACGTGTTACGGACCGTTTTCACGTGCAGAAATTGGCTACCGAAGCCTTGCAGGAAATGCGTATAAAACTCCGATGGGAGGCTCTCGATCAAGAGAATGACGCTATTGAACAGGCGAAAGCCACACAAACCGAATATATTCCAGAAGTGTTACCAAACGGCGATACCATTAAACAACTCTTGGCACGCAGCAGGTACGCCCTTTACAAAAAAGTCAGCACTTGGACAGAGAATCAAAAAGAAAGGGCTCGGTTGGTCTTCGAGCGCTTCCCAGACCTGAAAAAGGCATATGATCTGGCCCAAGAACTCAGCAATATCTTCAACAACACAGAACAAAAGCTCTACGGGTTGACCAGATTAGCTAAATGGCATGAAAAAGTCAGACAATCTGGTTTTAAGTCATTCAATACTGTCGCTAGGTCCATAGAGAACCACTATCAAACCATCCTCAACTACTTTGACAACAGAAGCACCAATGCTTCGGCAGAGTCCTTCAACGCAAAGATCAAGGCATTTAGAAGTCAGTTCAGAGGGGTTCGTAACGTTGAATTCTTCCTGTATCGTCTAACTCAGTTATATGCTTAATCCAAGTT
>NZ_JAJUXG010000053.1 GCF_021390535.1 Dyadobacter sp. CY312 | reverse complement strand
GTCTTCTATGTTGAAAAACAAGTCCAGGATTAAATTTTAGGCTTATTTGTTAGATTTTGACAATAAGTTATTAATCTCCCGTTGAAATGTGTTAACCTGAAAGGTTATCTCATTTTAACGGGACCCCTTAAATTCTATAAACCACACTTCTCTTAGTGAACATCTTCTTGTGAAGAGTCACAGTCTTGTTGTTATGTTATACAAATACGGGACGCAAACTCAAAATAGTGAACAGCCTACATGATAGCGTCACAGACACCCTCAAGCGTTGACCCGCATAATGGTTTAATAGACTATGTCTGATTTCAGGCCATATTCACTTGATATGGCTTTTTATTTTTAAGTACAAATCTGACCCGGTTGAGTAGCTTTCGTGCGACTTTAATGATTGCTTTATTGCTATCCATTTTTCTGACAGCTGATTTGTATGTTAGAAGCAAAGATGAATCATATCTGATAGACATCCACGAAACCTCGACAAGGATATATTTCAGATACACATTCCCTCTCTTGGTATTACGTCCCACCCGCTTTGTTTCGCCACTATCATGGCAGTTAGGAATCAAACCAAAATATGCAGACAACTCATTTAGACCTGCGAAGCGATTAATATCCCCGATCTCTGTCAACAGGATCATTGAAGTCAAAGTACCAATTCCGGGAATACTCTTTAGTAGTTCAGCATTCGCTTTATATCTTGCTTGCTCTGATAATTCTTTAATTTGTTTCCGTAATAAAATTGTCTGGCTAGAGAGCATCCGGTATTCATCCAAAAGTATCTGAAGACTTAAATTACCATAGCCGCCGGGATTAAGCTTTTCTAGCCAATTAATAAATTCCTTTGTCCAATTCTTCCCCCGAAACTCATCAGGGATACACAAGCCGAAGAACATCAAAAAAAACTTTATCCGGTTCTTCACACGGGTGGTATCCCGGATAATTTTGTCATAAGTTCTCAGTAGTGACCTGTCCTGTTGCTGCAATATCTCTGGTACAAATACAGACTTGAAATCTCCATTTTTTAAACCTCTGGCAAGTTTTCGGCTATCAATACGATCACTTTTTTGACGTTTTTCCTTATCTGTTGTAGGTACATCTGCAGGGTGGATAACCATGCAGTTGATTCCCTCAGAAGTTAATTCTCTTTGCGCGTTGAAACCTGCAAATCCTGCTTCGTAGACACATTTGAAATTTGCACCCGGATAATTTCTATGTAAAAACAAAGAAAGCTTTTTACTGTCTGGCTCTTGGGTAAAGTTTCGTAACTCCATCTCATCGGACATAACCGTTACTTTCCAACTTTTCAAATGAGAATCAATTCCTACATAAATGGATTCTCCGTCAAAATTCCTTAAATTAGTTTCCATGAGCTTCGGGTTTTAGTTATCACTTCTGTCAACTTAAAGTTACTGTGAAACTTAATCCGAAGCTTTACTTTTCAAACATACAAACTCAAA
>NZ_JAJUXG010000052.1 GCF_021390535.1 Dyadobacter sp. CY312 | reverse complement strand
GAGAGACTATCATTTTTTAAGAGTCTGGCGGCCAACTTAAAACGGATAAGTTTTACAAAGTCGTTAATGGTTAGGTCGGTTAATGCCCTGAGTTTTTGATACAATACCGATTTGCTCATTCCTATGTGACGGCACAGCTCAGGGACGCCTACTGCATTATTCTCAATATTTTCTTCTACAAATTGAACGATCCGGTTTAAAAATTCGTCATCCTTATTACTTCCGATGTTAATCGTACTATCACTCAGTGAGATATGCCGACTATATTTCTGCTGCATGAGCCTTCTGGAGTGGAGTATATTTTTTATGTTTAATTCAAGCACCCTCATACTGAGCGGTTTGGTTACATAAAGATCTGCCCCATGTTGCAATCCCTCAATCTGGCTGGGAATTGCAGTTTTGGCAGTGAGTAAAATCACCGGGATATGTGAGGTTCGCATGTCCGATTTTATCTTGTGGCACAACTGCAATCCATCCATTTCTGCCATCATTACATCACTTATTACCAGATCTGGAAGCTGTTTTTCAAACACTCCCCAGGCCTCTTTTCCATTGACGGTGGCAATGATGTCATATTGCCAGCCTAAGGCCTCAGTCACAAACACCCTAAGGTCATCATTGTCCTCCGCTAACAGTATTTTATGTCTTTCTATCGTCTGGGAATCGTTTGACAAAGGATTATGAGAAATACTGCCGTTTTCTGGTGTTGTATCAGGAATAATCTGTTCCGGTTTAAAATGTTCTTTACCCTTGAGTAGCGTTATTCTGAAAACGGTCTGTCCCCTTTTTCGGCTGCTAGCCAGCTCACTTGTTACTTCCAAAGACCCTTGCAGGTTTTCAACAATACCTTTTGATAGAGCCAACCCAACTCCATATCCCGTATTTTGACCCTTTGTCTCGTCAACCTGAAAATAGTTTTCAAACAATTTATCCAGATACTCAGGAGCAATCCCAATTCCATTGTCCCCAATTTCAATCACCACATTTTCATTCGTTTCCTTGACACAGACCGTGACTTCACCACCATCACCTGTAAATTTATAGGCATTGGCCAGGAGGTTATAAATCACCTTTTGCAACTGATCCGAGTCATACCAAAGCTTGAGAGAAACACTTTCAGAAGTAAAACTCGTGCGGATATTTTTGGATTCAGACAAGTGCTCAAATACAACCATCACATTTTTGATAAACGCTATCAGATCGTATTCACCAATGACAAATCGAGTACTCCCGCTTTCTATTTTACGAAAATCCATCAGTTCATTGACCAGGTTCAGCAAACTATCCGAACTATCACTTACATAGCCAAGCAACCGCAATTCTTCCTCCTCCACATTATCCGATTTGAGTAACCTTTCTACTGGTCCACTGATCAGCATCAGCCGGGTTCTTATTTCGTGAGATATATTGGTAAAAAAGTTCAGTTTAATCTCCTGTAATTCCTTCTCTTTTTCAAAAACATTTCTTAGCCACAAGAATCTGGCTACATAGTACACCACCACGCCAGCCAACAGAATGTACGCTATCCAGGCATACCACGTGTTCCACCACGGAGGAAGAACAGTAATTTTTAGTCTGGAGCTGCCTGCACTCCAGATTCCATCATTATTGGCTCCCTTAATGAGCAATGTATAGGTTCCGGCCGGCAAATTGGTATAGGACGCTGTGGGAGTTTTTACATAATTCCAATCCTTTTCAAAACCATCTAATTTATAGGCATAT
>NZ_JAJUXG010000051.1 GCF_021390535.1 Dyadobacter sp. CY312 | reverse complement strand
CTTAAATTAGTTTCCATGAGCTTCGGGTTTTAGTTATCACTTCTGTCAACTTAAAGTTACTGTGAAACTTAATCCGAAGCTTTACTTTTCAAACATACAAACTCAAATTCAAATTGAGGCGTCCTCTTTCATTTATATTTTATTGCGTCACGATTTGTTGGTCTGGTAGCACTGTTAAAAGCTAACAAGGTTATGTAGCAGAATATGGTAAAAACAGGGTCCTTTATGCGGCCTTTTTTCTAATATTCTGTGCTATTGCTAGCAATCCCCACTCGATTTCTACTTTTTGCTTGCCACGAAGCACGAACCTGCGGAAGCCGTGGTTATTTTTTATGTTGCCGAATACAGGTTCGACGTCAAAACATCGCCTCTTTCGTTTCTCAATACCTTCTTCGCTTTTCAAAAGCTCATCTGCCTGCTTTTTCTGTCGTTCCAGATTCACATTGATCTGGATAACTCTTTCACTTTTCGATTTGTGACAGACACCGTTCAGCGGACAACCCTGGCAATTGATAGCCTTATAGAGTCTGGCTGTCTGCTCAAAACCCGTTACTGTTTTGCGTTTGCTGTTACCAATGTAGCGCATCTTCTGGCCCATTGGGCAGATATAATGATCTGCTTCTGCGTTGTAAAAAAGCTTATCAACACTGAACGGATGCTTTTTATTATAGGCACGATTTTGACGTTTATCAAAGAGGCTATACTTCACATAAGCAGTTATGTTTTTCCCTTCCAGCAAAGTGTAATTCTCTTCTGAACCATAACCAGCATCAGCAGTCAGGCATTTTGGCGTAGCACCAAAGCTATTTTCATGCTGTTCAATGTGCTCTGCAAGTGTATTGGTGTCGGTCGTATTAGAATGGATCGTGTAATTGACAATAAACTGGTTCGAAGTTGATATTTGCACATTGTAGGCCGGTTTAAGCTGGCCATTTTTCATGTGATCCTCTTTCATACGCATAAAAGTGGCGTCAATATCGGTCTTACTATAACTATTCCGCTCGCCCAAAATAGCCTCCTGTTTTTCATAGCGTTCGATATTGAGTGGATAGTGTTTGGTAACATACCCCAGCTTGGCCTTCATCTTCTTGTCTACATTGTCTTTTCCAGCCAGCACCTGATTGAGTTTATCAACGGTCTGCTGGACTTTTTCTTTGTTGATCGTAGTCAGGTCTGGTGGATCTGGCAGGTTATCCTCACTGGCAGCAACACTCTGGGCATATTCCCAGATATGGGTCAGCTGCTTTTTCATCTTTTCCTTATTGGTCGCAATTGCCTTCTTCCACACAAAAGTATACTTATTGGCATTGGCCTCAATTTTAGTGCCGTCTGTGTACACCTCTTCAATACTCAAAAAGCCTTCCTGTGCAAGCAGCTCCACCACCTGCTCAAAAACAGCACGTAATGCAGTTTTCAGGCGCACGCCCCGAAAACGGTTAATTGTGTTATGATCAGGATGGCTCATCGAACTCAGATACATAAAGTAGATGCTCTCTTTACAAGCTGCTTCCAACTTTCTGCTTGAATAAATATTGCTCACATAGCCGTAGACCAGCACTTTTAATAGCATCTGAGGATGATAACTGGAACAGCCGCTTGTATGATAAGCAGTATTGAGCGGCTCTAAACTGATCCTGTTTATTACATCATTGACCACACGGCAAGCATGATCTTTGGGTATCAACTCCTCTAAACTTGGAGGTAAGAGCATCAACTGATGTTGATCATAAGGTTTGAAAGTAGGTTGTCGGCGGCCCATTGTTCCTGATTTTCTTATATCTAAAGATAATCAATTCCGAAAAAATAAGCAACCATCTAAATGCAAAAAGAGACTGCCCTTTTGAGTTTGTATGTTTGAAAAGTAAAGCTTCGGATTAAGTTTCACAGTAACTTTAAGTTGACAGAAGTGATAACTAAAACCCGAAGCTCATGGAAACTAATTTAAG
>NZ_JAJUXG010000050.1 GCF_021390535.1 Dyadobacter sp. CY312 | reverse complement strand
TTAATGTTTGAAGAACAGGAGCCGAAGCGAAAGCGAGTCTGAAATGGGCGATTAGTCAGTGGCTGTAGACGCGAAACTTGGTGATCTACCCTTGGTCAGGTTGAAGCGCTGGTAACACATCGTGGAGGACCGAACCGGTAAACGTTGAAAAGTTTTCGGATGAACTGAGGGTAGGGGTGAAAGGCCAATCAAACTGAGAAATAGCTCGTACTCCCCGAAATGTTTTTAGGAACAGCGTCGTGGTTGAGTCATGGTCAGGTAGAGCTACTGATAGGGCTAGGGGGAGTCAAATCCTACCAAACTCTGACAAACTCCGAATGGGCTATGATATACACGGCAGTGAGGGCCGGGGTGCTAAGGTCCCGGTCCGAGAGGGGAACAACCCAGAGCATCAGCTAAGGTCCCAAAATATATGCTAAGTTGAACTAAGGGGGTCCGACTGCAGAGACAGCCAGGATGTTAGCTTGGAAGCAGCTATACATTTAAAGAGTGCGTAACAGCTCACTGGTCGAGCGGGGCGGGCATCGATAATAAACGGGCATCAAGCATATTACCGAAGCTATGCGATAGTAATTTATTACGATCGGTAGGGGAGCATTCTCACAGGGGTGAAGGTTTGGCGTAAGCTGGGCTGGACTGGTGAGAAAAGCAAATGTAGGCATAAGTAACGATAATGCGGATGAGAAATCCGCACACCGAAAGACTAAGGATTCCTCCGCTATGCTAATCAACGGAGGGTTAGGCGGGGCCTAAGGTATAGCCGACAGGCGATTATCGATGGACAGCAGGTTAATATTCCTGCCCTTGCGGTTAGTGTGAAGAAATGACGGAGCGCTGTGGTTTGTACGTACTGACGGAATAGTGCGTTGAGCGGAGCCTACGGGCGAAGCGAATAAGCGAAAATGCTTCCAAGAAAAGTTTCTGAAACATCAGCTGACTGCAACTCGTACCGTAAACCGACACAGGTAGTCGAGAAGAATATTCTAAGGTGCTCGAGTGAATCACGGCTAAGGAACTCGGCAAATTAACCCTGTAACTTCGGGAGAAGGGGAGCCTCCTCGCAAGAGAGGCCGCAGAGAAATGGCCCAGGCGACTGTTTAGCAAAAACACAGGGCTCTGCCAAAACGAAAGTTGACGTATAGGGCCTGACACCTGCCCGGTGCTGGAAGGTTAAGAGGGGATGTCATCGCAAGAGAAGCATTGAATCGAAGCCCCAGTAAACGGCGGCCGTAACTATAACGGTCCTAAGGTAGCGAAATTCCTTGTCGGGTAAGTTCCGACCTGCACGAATGGTGTAACGATCTGGGCACTGTCTCGGCCGTGAGCTCGGTGAAATTGTAGTAGCGGTGAAGATGCCGCTTACCCGCCACGGGACGGAAAGACCCCGTGCACCTTTACTATAGCTTTGCATTGTTTTCGGGTCAGGGATGTGTAGGATAGGTGGGAGGCTTTGAAGTTGTGTCGCCAGGCATGATGGAGCCAACGTTGAAATACCACCCTTCGCTGGCCTGGGATCTAACTGCTCAAAGAGCAGGACCGTGCATGGTGGGTAGTTTGACTGGGGTGGTCGCCTCCAAAAGTGTAACGGAGGCTTCCAAAGGTCTGCTCAACACGCTTGGTAACCGTGTGTGGAGTGCAATAGTACAAGCAGGCTTGACTGTGAGACCGACGGGTCGAGCAGGTGGGAAACCAGGGTATAGTGATCCGGTGGTTCTGTATGGAAGGGCCATCGCTCAAAGGATAAAAGGTACGCCGGGGATAACAGGCTGATCTCCCCCAAGAGCTCACATCGACGGGGAGGTTTGGCACCTCGATGTCGGCTCGTCACATCCTGGGGCTGGAGAAGGTCCCAAGGGTTCGGCTGTTCGCCGATTAAAGTGGCACGCGAGCTGGGTTCAGAACGTCGTGAGACAGTTCGGTCCCTATCTGTGGTGGGCGTAGGAAGATTGACGGGGGCTGCCCTTAGTACGAGAGGACCGGGGTGGACCCACCGCTGGTGAATCGGTTGTCACGCCAGTGGCATGGCCGAGTAGCTATGTGGGGAATAGATAAGCGCTGAAAGCATCTAAGTGCGAAACTAGCCCGAAGATGAATCTTCCACACAAGGGTCGTTGTAGACTACGACGTTGATAGGCTGCAGGTGTATGTATAGAAATATATTCAGCCGAGCAGTACTAATTACCCAACAGCTTACATAATATAAATTAACTCTTACTGATCTCTTCTACTTCCAATATGACATGAAATTCAATGTTGATCATTGAAT
>NZ_JAJUXG010000049.1 GCF_021390535.1 Dyadobacter sp. CY312 | reverse complement strand
GTATTGTATCAAAAACTCAGGGCATTAACCGACCTAACCATTAACGACTTTGTAAAACTTATCCGTTTTAAGTTGGCCGCCAGACTCTTAAAAAATGATAGTCTCTCAGTTCAGCAAGTTGCTTCTATGGTGGGTTACGACGACAGAAAACATTTTAGCAGCGAGTTTAAAAAACAATTTGGTAAAACACCGAGTGAATATGCTTCTGAGCATTTACAAATTGAGTAATTCAACTTTTTGACTTTTTTATAATGAGTTGGATAAAATAGCGCAACGTCATTTCTATAACAACACAAACGAGGGTGTCTTCTATGTTGAAAAACAATTCCCGGATTAAATTTTAGGCTTATTTGTTGGATCTTGGCAATAGGTTATTAATCTCCCGTTGAAATGTGTTAACCTGAAAGGTTATCTCATTTTAACGGGGTCCCTTAAATTCTATAAACCACACTTCTCTTAGTGAACATCTTCTTTTGAAGAGTCACAGTCTTATTGTTATGCTATATAAATGCGGGACGCAAACTCAAAATAGTGAACAGCCTACATGATAACGTCACAGACACCCTCATACACTTGTTGTGGGCTTTTGGAAAGGGTTGACAAGGCTCTTCGACCAGGAACGTTATTGATTCGCTTTGGAAAGCTTCCTCCGGCAACTCGGTAAAAATTCAATGCATCATGTAAAGTGGTTTTTACAATAGTAGGTTGTATTTTTTAAAATGGCTTAAATGCACTTAGCAATTCCGACGGTTTTGCCGCCTTCGATACTAGCTCTCTTGTCTGTTTGCTTAATAATGGCAATTTCCAGTTCCTCTTAAAACAAAATAATTGAAATGTTTTTTTTTCGATATTACGCGGAAAACTATTGATATCTGAACTATTCAAACTCCGAAACAGAACATCGATCTTGTTTTCCTCCATACAGCTTCCAAATTCGTAGCCCTGTAGATTTCAATCTGGTCGATTTTATCTCGAAAAAAAGAAGATGGGCTAAAAAAATAATTTCTGGTTTTCAAGAATCAGTATTTTTTAGAGTGTGGCGTACATTTTTTTTGATTTAGGTTCTATTTTCTTTTGCAGAATTCACTTGTTTTTCATTAGTACGGGGGTGAAAATCGACTTAGATGTGGGGGAGATATTTCCTAAATAATGAAGTCTAGTGGTGTGAAAAGTAGTGGACCCGGGAAGGTAACCTATCAGGGCTTATCCAGAGGTCGTTTTTATACTACATGTCCAGAAAGTATCTGAAACAGTATCTGGGATTTATTTGTTAGTAATTTTGATTTTTAAGTGTTGGGCTGTTTTCTATATTGTAGTGTACTTATGTCAATGAAACTGCTAAACTTGATATTTTTGGAAGGCAAAATCGAATGGCTAATTTTACAACAGTTAGTGTCTCAACATTTTGTACCTGCTGGCAGTTAGAGATTTCGGGTATTTTGAAGTACCACAATGATAGGCTTAATATCTATTGCTGGTTTTCCAATTAGAATGAACCCAAAAAGTAGGCTGGAATGGATTCATAAACCAACAAAACCGGAAGATTGGTAAGTGGCGGATGGAAGTACAACCATAGGGACAGGGAGGCGCCAGCCAACGAATTTATGCGGCTTTTGACCTGAGAATCACTTCATGGATGCTATGCTGGTTCCATAGTGCGGAATGTTGACTTTAACGCATAGATCCTAAGTATTAAATGAGCTTCAAATGAGATTAATTTTTGTTTTACTAGTGCTGATCGTCAGCTTACAATCATCAGCTCAGAATTCCATTTCATATGATCTTACTGTCCGTGAAGGTCTTATTGACAATTCTGTATATACCACCACTCAGGATAAACGCGGATTTATGTGGTTTGGAACCTGGAAGGGGCTTTGCAGTTATGATACCAGAGGATTTAAAACCTATAAGAATGATCCGAAAAACCCTCGCAGTATTTCTTCTGACTTCATAAGATCATCCTTTCTTGACTCAAAGGGTATCTTATGGATTGGAACTAATTGGGGGCTTAACCGATATGACCCATTAACTGATTCATTTGATAGATTTTTTAAAAATACATCAAATGAGAACAGCTTAGGTGATAACACCATTTGGTGCTTGATGGAGGATCGAAAAGGAAACCTTTGGATGGGCACCTCAAACGGAATTAGTCGCCTGAGTACACGTAAGGGCACTGTGAGCATCAAACGGTTCTTATACTCCAAGGATCTATCAAAGAAAAAATGGGACATCACATCAATTTATATTGCGCCGGATGGTTTTGTCTGGGCAGTCGGATCCAATGAACTTATTGGGATTGATCCTGATCGCGACGAGCCCATATATAGGTCGATGACAAGAGATAAAGCTTCCAATCAGAAAAAGTTGGATATTTTAGCAATTTATGGAGATACCAGCGGCAATATATGGGTAGGCTCAAGGGATAGCGGTATTGGGAAATTTGATCGAAAAACGAAACAGTTTCTTTCTTTCAGAAGTGTACCAATGGTTAATGGAGAGAAAATGGATTTCTTGATGGTGGACAAGATATCGGCCTCAGTAAAAGGAGATCTATGGCTAAGGACCAATCAGGGGCTTCTAAATTTCGATCCATTGGCAGGAAAATTTAAAAACCAGGCTCCCGGCCCCATTCAAGATAACAGGTCGACCGACCAAGGAATTCTGGATCTTTATGTGGATAATAAGGACGGATTGTGGGTGGGAACCTTTGCTGACGGCGTAAAATACATTACTCCACATTCCAACTTCTTTGTTCGAGTGCCAGCCTCCATTGGTGAAATCGCAATGCAACAGGTTCTTCAGGATGGTAATGGCGGGCTTTGGTTCCAGGCGTATGGAAGTGACCGGTTCGGGAATAAAAACAGTATCTGGTTTCGTTCCAACAAAGGGCATACTCTCCTAAACCCTGGTCCCGTTACTGGCGGAGAAAGTACCCGTTCGTATTTCGACGGTTCCGGGAATTTGTGGGTAGGGCTGGTCAAAAATATTTTGATAAAATACAAGGTGGTAGCGGGCAAATTAGTTGAACAAAATCGATATGTTTTACCTGTGACTAACATGCACGCCCGGGATTGGATCACCGCAATTGCAGAAGACAAAAAAGGCTTGGTGGTGGGAACATACTATAACGGTTTATATTGTTTTGACAGTGTTAAAGACCGGTTTATAGCATATCAAAGTGGCTCCGGTATTGTGAAATGGGCAGACGATAAACACATCAGCTTTTTATTAAAAGATTCCAGAGATAATCTTTGGATCGGATCAAGTTTTGGAATTAGTATAGTCGACAGTACAAAAAGTAAAATAATACGATTTCAAACAGCCAACAAGATACAGGAATCCGCTACTACCCGCACGGTGAACAGTATTCATCAGGATAATGAAGGGAGAATCTGGATCATACTGTCCAATGACGGCCTATATTTGTACGATTCCGTCAATCACAAACTTATACCTAAGAACCAATCAAAGGATATTTCCGGCCACAACATAACCAATTTGCAGCACGACAATAATGGGAATCTTTGGCTCAGCAACGAGCTCGGTTTGGTAGAGTTTAATACCAAAAAGAGCACAACACGTCAATATTTTTATAACGAAGGTATTCCGGGATCCAGAATCATGTCCAATAGCGCCATAATGGCAAAAGATGGGGCCATTTTTGTAACCACAAATTCAGGGGCATTTTACTTCTATCCGGATCAGATTCCGTTTAACAGACAGCCACCAGCTGTTGTATTTACTGACCTGAGATTATTTAATAAACCAGTAACAGTTGACGATGAAACAGGTCTGTTAAAAACTAAACTGTCAGAAAGCGATGCGATCAGTTTTCACCACGACCAATCCATCTTCTCAGTGGATTTTGCTGTACTTAACTTTACGCATCCGGAGAAGAATCGATATGCCTATAAATTAGATGGTTTTGAAAAGGATTGGAATTATGTAAAAACTCCCACAGCGTCCTATACCAATTTGCCGGCCGGAACCTATACATTGCTCATTAAGG
>NZ_JAJUXG010000005.1 GCF_021390535.1 Dyadobacter sp. CY312 | reverse complement strand
ATACGCACCTATAAAAGAGAAAACCGTTACAAGAATAACCTTGCAACGGCTTAATTGTAATAACTTAACGAATCTTAAATCCGTATCGCTATTTTAGGACTAGTCAATTCACCAGTTGATTGGTTGTAACCCATGCTGTTCTAGATACGCATTGGCTTTGCTAAAATGGTGATTGCCAAACCACCCGCCCGAATTTGCTGACATCGGAGAAGGGTGTTTTGATTTTAAGACAAAGTGCTTTTTCGCATCGATCACCGCTCCCTTGTCCTGTGCGTATTTACCCCACAAAAGAAAAACAACATCCTTTTTCTCGTTGGAGATACACTTGATCACCGCGTCGGTAAACTTCTCCCAGCCTTTGTTTTGGTGCGAGCCTGCCGAAGCTGCCTGAACGGTCAGCGTAGCATTGAGCAACAAAACACCCTGAGACGCCCAGCGTTCCAGATTTCCTGTCGGCGGGAAAGGTTTACCCAGGTCATTCTGAATCTCCTTGAAAATATTAAGCAATGACGGTGGCATTCTGATTCCGTCATTTACTGAAAAGCAAAGTCCATTGGCCTGTCCAGCTCCGTGATATGGATCTTGCCCCAGGATAACAACACGGCAATTATCAAAACTGCAATGGTTAAAAGCGTTGAAGATCTGCTTTGCCGGCGGATAAATCTGTTTATTGCTATATTCTTCCTTCACAAACGATACCAGTTCCTGAAAGTAAGGTTTCTCAAATTCGGGTGCGAGCCTCTCCTTCCACGACTCCTCTATTTTCACTTCCATGATCCAATGTTTAATTTAAAACCAAATTAATATGTTTTTTGATTTGGTTTTATCACCAATTGATGACTATTTTCGTTTAGTATGTGTATTTCAAGTAAAATTGATGATACCTTAACCCCGCAATACTAACAAACGCCCTCAGCATCTATGGTTTCGAAAGTAACAGATGGTGTAAAAGTCACCGTATTGACAGAATACCAACCGGATTATTCAAACCCTGGTCAGGAGCACTATGTGTTTACTTACAAGATTCTGATTGAAAATCACAGCGAACATACCGTTAAATTGTTACGTCGTCACTGGCTCATCTACGACTCAAACGGAACCGTACGCGAAGTGGAAGGAGAAGGTGTGGTTGGTTTACAACCTCTGCTGGAACCTGGCGACGTACACGATTACGTTTCCGGATGCAACCTCCGAACCGATATTGGAAAAATGGCGGGAACCTATCTGATGGAACGCATCATCGACGGCAAACAATTCAGAGTCATTATTCCAGCGTTTGCACTCGTGGTTCCTTACCGGCTAAACTAAGTCCGCGGCAGGACAATCGAGCTATACTAATTTGCCATTAACATAACAAAATTTGGTTTCCGCATACATTAAATACCTGCTTCGTTCCGGTAACGAGCACGCTATACATTCTCCATTTTTATTCGAATTATATACCAAGGTCATTTCGGGTGTCAAGGATGACAACCCTGATTACATCGATTTAAAGGCACTTCGCAAGGAACTGTTGGCCAGTCAGCGTGAAATAGAAATACTTGATTTGGGTGCAGGTTCCCGGGTGAACAAATCCAATGTCCGCAAAATCCGTACGATCGCTAAAAATGCTGAAAAGCCGGAGAAATTCGGCAAGCTGTTTTACAGGCTCATCAAGCGACTTCAACCTAAAAATATCATTGAACTGGGGACATCCTTAGGTCTTACCACCTTGTATATGTCCAGGGCTAAAAAGGATGCGAGCATCATTTCTTTTGAAGGATGCCCTCAAACAGCGCAGATTGCCAGGGAAAATTTTGATAAAACCGGGGCAAAAAACATTGAAATCGTAGTCGGAAATATTGACGATACGCTTCCGGCTCGATTAGAAGGCTTGTCTGACGGAATCGATTATGCTTATTTTGACGCCAATCACCGTTATGAACCAACAGTTCGCTATTTTGAACAATGTTTGCCGTACGCTACCAATGACACATTGTTTATATTCGACGACATTTATTGGTCCGATGAAATGACACAGGCTTGGGAATACATCAAAGCGCATCCACAGGTTACTATCACAGTAGATCTCTTCTGGATCGGGCTGGTGTTTTTTAGAAAAGAACAGGTTAAAGAAAATTTCACACTTCGTTTCTGATAACTATGAATAGCGCAACTGTCCTGAAAAATCTGCTGGTCAGAAATGTTATTTCAGAAGAGCAATCCAAACTGATCGAATCATTTCTTGCATCAAGAACATTTTCAGTTTTCAACGAGTTACGTTTCATTCTCTATGGTGGCATTCTGCTGCTAACATCAGGGCTTGGTGTTATCATTTACGAGAACATTGATACCATCGGACATCAGGTTATTATTGCGTTTATCGCTCTTGTGAGTGCTTCCTGTTTCTTTCATGCCTTTAAAAACCGGCTTCCTTTTAGCTGGGAAAAAACCACGGGATCGAATAAGCTGGCTGGTTACAGCCTGCTCCTTGGCTGTGTAACATTTTTAATATTAGAAGGTTATCTGCAATATCAATACCAGCTCTTTGGCTCGAAGTATGGATTTGCTGTGATCATACCTACTGTTCTATTTTTCTTTTGTAGTTACCGTTTCGATCATACTGGTGTGCTCTCTATGGGAATTACCGGGCTTGCATCCTGGCTCGGACTGACCATTGCGCCGTTATCCCTACTTTCAGGAAATGATTTTACAGATCAGTCATTACTTGTATCCGCAATCATTCTGGGATGCTGTATGGTCGTTTTTAGCAAAGTGTCAGAAACGAGAGACATCAAAAAACACTTTGCTTTTACATATCTTTTTCTGGGTGGAAATCTGGCAGCTGTCACTTCGGTAACAGGGTTATTAAATCACGATTTCAAGATTGTTTACTTCATCGTAAGTGCTATGCTTACGGTCTATTTTATAATTCAGGCTCGTAATAATCAGTGGGCACTATTTCTGCTCATGGGTGTGATATATGGCTACATCGCTTTGTCCTATTCCCTCTTTAAAATAGCGCCGGATTTTGTTCCAGAAATTTTTGCACTGTGGTATTTCCTGTTTTCAAGTATGGGTGTATTGTGGTTTTTACTGAATTTTAAGAAACTTCTCGGGATCAAAAAATGAAAAAGCCCTACAATGAAATTTGGATAGAAAACCTGCAAGTACAACGAATCTGTGAAGGCTGGCTAAGTAAAAAGCTGATCACACCTCAGCAGAACGACCTGGCTAAAATCGCTTTTCCGCAAGATTTCTATTTACCTGGCATTTTTGTGCGAATTGGTCTATTCATTTTTGCGATGATGGGCTGTTCATTTTTTACAGGATTCATCTCTCTGTTTTTTATTAAAAGCAACAGTAATACATTCATTCCGGTTAGTTTGCTTTCAGCCATCGTTTTTTCTTTTACTTAGAATTTCTGATCAAAGACCGAAAATTATTTCACTCCGGAATCGACAATGCATTGCTCTACTCAGCTGTGACATCTCTGCTTATTCCTATTGTAATTTTCTTCGAAGACAGACTGGAAGTATGGCAGTATTGTATCATCGGTTTATTGATCATTGGAGTAGCAACATACCGCTATGCAGACGTACTGCTTGCAGGATGCAGCTATGCAATACTTTTTACACTGTTAGGAAATTTAATGTTCAAATTTTCACTTGGGAAAGCGCTGCTGCCTTTTGCCGTAATGACACTGGCCTTGGTCATTTATTTTATTTCAAAGAAAATTCGCAGTAGCTATTACCATTCGTGCAGCAAGTTGATTCAGATCCTGGCCCTGCTCACTTTCTACCTTGGAGGCAATTATTATGTAGTCAGAGAAGCCAATGCCGTATTAAATAACTTCTCTGCTTCTGTTTCACCTCAAATAGCCTACGCTGGATTGTTCTACTTCTTTACGGCATTCATTCCACTTGCTTATATCTTTTTCGGACTTAAATCCAAGAGCAGGATTTTACTTGTGACCGGACTGGTGTCCCTTGCTTTCAGCTTTTTCACAGTACAGTATTACACCGGTTACCTGACCATCCCCCAGGCTCTGAGTGTTGCCGGCCTGATCATGATCCTTTTGAGCTCTGGGATGATTCATTTTCTTAAAAAACCTGTTTTTGGCATTTCCGATAACCAGGAAAACGACAACGGCAGACTTCTGCAAATTCAAACTTTACTAGCGGCTGAATATTTGGGGGCGCCCCCACAGCAACAAGATGGTTTCGATTTTGGTGGTGGAGGAGAGTTTAGCGGTGGCGGAGCCGGGAGTACTTATTAGTAAAACTGCCATCCGAATTTCAGAACCATAAGCTTACTAAATGAAAAGCCATTTCCACTCAACAGATCACCATAAAAGCTCAGTAAAAGATTGAACCTAAACATAATAAGCTTATATTTCACTCCGAAATAAAGGGCTAAATGTAATACTAAACACTTTTCTTAGAACAAATATTATCTATATGCACTCAAAATTCTACAAAATACTTCTCTTCTCCAATGTTGCCATAGTATTAACGCTGGTATTCCAGTTGACTGCAATTACTTCCCGTGCTGAACGTATTTATTCTGTCGTTTTTAATAAGCTACCGCAGGATTATCAGCTTTACCCCAGAAATGCCAACAACGAAGCCAACGTCCCCGTATCTGGCTATATTGAGCTTGCAGGTTACAACTACATGTCCGTTCAAGTGTTTCGGAATGAAGTTCCTGTGAAATATCTGAGGGCAGATATTAAGTACGACAGCAAAGGCATTGGTTCCTTTTCGACTTCCGCTATTATTAAGGCTGAATTGGCTCAATACAGCTTCAAAGTTTATGCTTGTAAAACGGCTGATTCAGTGCTGATGACACACCGGAAAAACATTGTGAGTGGTGATGTCTATCTCCTAACAGGTCAGTCCAACTCCACGGGCTTTTTTACAGAATCGGAAACGAGTGAATATTGCAGATCATTCGGAAAGATCACGGATAATTTAAACACAGCTGCCTACAACCCGGCAGACACGCTGTGGGCATTATCAAATCAGCAAAATACTGGTGCATCTGTCGGCACGATGGGGCTTAAACTGCAAAAACAACTGGTGGCAAAATCCGGCATTCCCAATTGTTTAATCAACGGCGGATTCCACTGGTCATCCGCTTTTGCACACGCCCAGCGAACAGAAAGTAATCCTGCTGATCTTAATAATGGATATGGAAGAATGCTTTATCGTGTACAAAAAGCAGGACTGAAAGACGCAGTAAAGGCTTTCATTTTCAGACAGGGCGAAACGGAGGCCTATCATGAAGGAGCAGACTGGGAGGGCAATTTTGATAAACTACGTAAAAATCTGCATCTCGACCTTCCTAATTTAAAAATGCTTTATGTCTTCCAGATTGATATTATTTACTATCCCTCTCTGACAGGGACAGCCCTTCGCGATTACCAAAGGAGACTACCCGAGATATACCCGGATGTGAAATCACTGGCGACAGTTGGCACGGTTGGATTTGACGGATTACATTATGATAAAAACGGCAACAAACAGGGAGGATCTGAGCTGGCCCGACTTGTAGAAAGGGACTTTTATCAGCTTAAAGATACGCTGAACATTAATTCGCCAGCCGTAAGAAAAGCATTTTATAGTAATGATGAGAGAAAACAGTTGATCATTACTTTTGACGAAGGGCAACAACTGATTTATCCGGAAAAGTACAAACCGGATTATTCTTCGGTAACACTGGATATGAAAGACTTTTTCTATCTGAACCACAATTCAGGATAGGTGCTGTCAGGTAAAGCAGATGAAAACAGAATCGTATTGGAGCTCAACGGGACTCAGAATGCATCTTCACTAAATTATCTTCCAAATTACATCGAAAATGTGGCGCCGTATTTCAGGTATACCGGTCCTTACATCACCAACAAGCTTGGTATGCGTGCATTTTCCTTTTATAACTTCCCAATCGGGGTTGCTCTCAAAACGCCTGTACTTGAAGCCAAAACGGCAACAGCAGGAATTGTAAATCTGAGCTGGACTGACATCACAGGTGCAACCGCTTATGTTTTGGAACGTAAATCATCTACGGCAGCTCCTTATGAATATTTGGGAACTGTACCGGCAACTATCAGAACTTTTGAGGATAAATCTTTACCTAACGCACCTAAAATATACTATCGGGTTAAAGCAGTCAGTGCCAACGCAGAATCTCTGGTATATGGATACGCCGAATCCGACTTTCAGGTCGTCCTGGGTACTGCTGCTGAGAATACAACATTGTTTTCGGTCTACCCCAACCCTGTCGTTGGTAATGAAGATGTAAAAGTACGCTTCAAAAAACCCGTAACAGGTACGATCTCGCTTCTTGATCAGACAGGAAAAGTTTTAAAACAGCAACAGGTTCGTCAGCAGCAAGAAGTAAACATCACGCACGGTACACTTCCAACGTCCATTTACTTGCTACATTTCAAATCCGGTGATGCCCAGCATGTGAGTAAATTGCTAATTAAATGACGTAAAGTGATGGGTTCTGTCGGCTAAGGTTTTTTGCGATAGCTTAAATATTAGAAAATTTTAACGCATTTTGCCGACCTTTATCACCTCATTCGTTGTAGGCAAATTTCATTTCATGCATTCTTTTAAACTATTCCTGGAAATAACCGGCGGGATTATCGTTCTGTTTTCTGTTATTCCTCTTGTGAAAAATGACTATTGGGTATTCAGAGTCTTCGAGTATCCGCGCCTTCAAAAGCTATTTTTAAATCTGGTTATATTCATCGTCTATACCTTTTATTTTGGAAATAGCACTGGTTATGAGATTTTTATCATCCTGCTTATCGCTGCGAACTCTGCTTATCTAATTTACCAGATATTTCCATTCACCTTTTTCGCGAAGAAGGTTTTACTTAATCAGACCAAGACGGATAAGCCAAATCAAGTCAGCATCATCTCCTCCAATGTTTATCAAGACAACAAAAACAGCTCCGGCTGTATGTCGATTATTTCGAAATATGACCCTGATCTGGTACTGCTTTTAGAAACGGACCAGTTTTGGTTCAAGGGGACCGAAAAGTTAAAGGAAAAGTACCCACACAGTGTGTTGGTTCCGCTGGAAAATACTTATGGTATGTTACTCTACTCAAAGTTGGAACTGATCGATCCGCAGGTCAGATACCTGGTTGATGAAGATATCCCGTCAATTAAAACGGCGGTTAAATTAACTTCGGGGCAGAACATTCAGCTTTATTGCGTGCACCCTACACCGCCAGTGCCCGGTGAAAACCTCTACTCGACAGAGCGGGATAAAGAATTGCTTTTAATTGCAAAGGAAGTGAAGGAAAATCCTGCCCCATCCATTGTTGTGGGAGATCTGAACGACGTCGCATGGTCATACACCACAAACCTGTTTACAAAAATAAGCGGCATGCTCGATCCCCGTATCGGGCGTGGCTTCTATAACACCTTTCACGCAAAATACCCGTTTCTCCGTTTTCCCTTAGACCATGTTTTTTGCTCTACTGACTTTAAGCTGGTAAAAATGCTAAGGCTTGAAAACTTTTCCTCAGATCATTTCCCGATCTATATCTCCCTCCAATATGAAGCACTGGCGGATTTACAACAGAAGGAACCCGAGCCGGACAGCGAGGAAATTGCCGAAGCAGAAGAAAAAATCAATAAGGAGACAGATTAGACTTATCCGGCGCATTACACCGGCTGCTCTTTTTCCCTGAACCATGCCTTGATTGAACGCTTCGGTTTGATAAAATTCATTTCCCGGCTGCATGCAACAGTTAATATCTGACCAACGTAAAGGTAGTTGATGTTCGAATTCCTTTCAGACTAAAAACTACAATGACACCATCAATCAGATTCTCTAAAAACAGTCGGACTCTGCGTCTGTGCAGGCTTACGCTATACTATTCATTCGCTCTCGCAACTTCTCTCTTCCTGGGCTCCTGTTCCAAAGACAGCGATGACGTTGCGGCGGAAGGAGAAGCAAACGCAATTTCCATCGACAGCACAACAGTTTCCAGTGCAGCAGCAGAGGGCAACACCGGAACCGCAGCCAATGCAGATGACTTGCTGGCAAACTCAGTTTTTTCATCCATCGTCACCATCAATTTTGGCTCAACTGTAACAGTCACCAATCCGCTGGCTGCCGCAGGTGTAACCATCACCGAAAACAATGGAGACGTCACGGTGAACTCTGCTGCGGCAGAAGTTGAATACGTACTTTCTGGTACCACGGCCAATGGATCCGTCAAGATTTATAGCGATAAGAAATTTAAGCTGACTCTGAATGGAGCCAATATTACCAGTAATGACGGCCCGGCTATCAACATTCAATCTGGTAAAAGGGTGTTCTTGGTGTTAGCAGACAATACCACAAATACGCTTGCCGACGGTGCAGGCTATACTGCCAGCGGTACGGAGGACATGAAAGCAACTCTTTTTAGCGAAGGACAACTGATAATTTCGGGAAATGGCAGCCTGAATCTGAAAGGAAACTACAAACATGCGATTTGTAGCGACGAGTATATTCGTTTCATCAGTGGGAATGTCACGGTTACAAGTGCTGTATCCGACGGCATTCATACCAATGACGCTTTCATTTCAGATGGCGGGACTGTTAACATCACGGCTTCCGGAGATGGTATCCAGTGCGAGGAGGGCTATATCGTGATCAATAAGGGAGCCTTTAACATCAAGGTTGCAGATAAGGGAATTTGTGCAACTTACGATACCGACGCAACCATTGATCCATACGTTACAATAAATGGCGGTACAATTGACATCACATCCAGTGCGGGTGAAGGTATTGAGTCCAAGAGTGTACTGACGATAAACAACGGTACCATCGTAGCCAAAACAGCGGATGACGGTCTGAACGCCGGGACGTTCATTTACATCAATGGAGGCACCACTTACGCTTACAGTTCTTCTAATGACGGAATCGATTCCAACGGAAAAATTACTGTAACGGGAGGAAAAACGGTTTCCGTTGGTTCAACTTCGCCGGAAGAAGGTTTCGATTGCGACAACAATACTTTCAAAATAACAGGTGGATTTATCGTAGGAGTCGGTGGCGCTACCAGTTTGCCAACTGCCAATGTTAGCACGCAACCATCCGTTGTTCTGGGCGGTGGAACGTCCGGTCAGCTCATTCATATCCAGTCGGCCGAAGGTGCGGAAGTACTTACCTTTCTGATTCCAAGAACCTACACAACCATGTTATTTTCCAATCCGAAATTGAAAACCGGGCAGAGCTATAAGATCTACAATGGAGGGAGTGTAACGGACGGATCCAGCTTGAACGGATTGTATACCAGCGGAAAATATAACCCCGGAACGCTTTCAGCAACAACCTTTACCACAACCTCCATGGTTACCAGATCAGGCGGAAGCACAGGGCCTGGTGGAAGGTAGAATAGCGATTTTGGATAAAATGTAAAAAGTGAGATGTGAAATGGAAAATCCACACACATCTCACTTTTTTGTATTCTTCTGTTTTTCGTTCAGACCGAAAAAAAACGTTCAGACCAGACTATTCATTTTTTCGTTCAGACCGCTAAAAAGCGTTCAGACCGAAAAAATTATCGGATATCATTAAACTTTCCCTGATTCAGGTCTCCCGTCTCATATCCTTTCTTGAACCAATACATGCGTTGCTGAGAGCTCCCGTGTGTGAAGGCGTCAGGAACAACGTATCCCTGCGACTGCTTTTGAAGCTTATCATCTCCAATGGCGTTGGCAGCCGTAAGCGCCGCTTCTAGGTCTCCGGGTTCAAGTATGTTTTGCATCTTGTTAGCCCGGTTAGCCCAAACACCAGCCAGGAAGTCAGCCTGCAATTCTAATTTAACTGAAAGCTTGTTATATTCTGCTTCGCTCAATCTTCTGCGCTGCTGTTGTACCTGCTCCGATACGCCCATCAGGTTTTGTACGTGATGTCCCACTTCGTGGGCAACAACATAGGCTACCGCAAAGTCACCAGGTGCTCTGAATTTATCACGCAGTTCGTCGCAAAATGAAAGGTCTATATAAACCTTGGCATCGGCCGGGCAATAAAAAGGACCCATGGCAGAAGAAGCACTTCCACAGGCACCCTGTGTTGCATTTTCGAATATCTGCAATGTCGGATGCTGGTATTGCGCATCATTTTCCGCATAAATCTGGTCCCATACATCCTCAGTACTTCCCAGGACAGCCTTGATAAAATCGGCTGTTTTATCATCAGGCAAAGGCCCTGCGGCCCTCGGGCCAGTTTGCTCAACCGCCTGACTGTTTTGTAAGTTTTCCATGATCTGTCCCGGATCCTGCCCTGTAAGCAGCCCAAGAACCACCACGATAACCACGCCAATTCCGCCAATGGCGACTTTACCGCCACCAGACATCCCCCGACGATCTTCTACGTTTCCACTTCTGCGTAAATCCTGCCAACGCATAAATTCAAATGTTTTTAGTTGTTAAATGATAATGACTGCGATATTACAAAAATGGTGCCGTTTATTCACCAAATGCAGTATTGCGAAATCCGGTCATTTTCGTTTTCCACTAAATTCAGAATTCAATCTGTCCACGAATCTCACCTCCGGGATTGTTTTTGGTGTGGATGTTAAAATAATACATCCCGGCCAAAAGTTGAGCCTCATCAATTTTGGATCCATCTACAAGCACTTCGCTTGAAAAAGTCCCTGATGCCGTTTTAGGAAAAGCGCTGAAAAAATCATATTTGATTCCTGCATTAGCTCCTCTTGCTGCCGGTCCATGAATATGTGCGCCAGTCGGGATATCCGAAATATTTTGCCACGTCATGGTGAAGGTTAGCATGTGCGTAACCTTATTGTAATACACATCCGCTGAACCAGAACCCGTACTGTTTTTCGCTGGTACTTCCTGATCCGCCGATATTGGCAAAGCGATTCTTTTTACCACATCTTCCGGTGTGTGGTCTTTGCTGCAACCCAAGACAACCAATACCATTAAAAATGGTGCAATGCGTTTCATAAAAGTGTTCATAAATTGGTTTTTTTAAGTGAGAAATGTATTAATGATGATTTCTTTAAAGGTACATATTAATTTTAAATATTTAATATACAGATAATTACATAAAATTCAACCAGTACGCTATTGGCTTTAACCAGCGTTATACTTATTTTACGGTAAATCATCAATCCTTAAATATTTTGAAATATCTCAGCCTTATACTGTTGCTCTCGTTTTCACACCTCGCCTACTGCCAACAAAGCACGCTTCCACTTGACGAGCTCAAACAGGCAACTTACACGGATAAATCGGCTCCACAGAAATCCCGGGCAGCGCTTTATAAATCTGCTCAGACCTGGGTTACAAGAACTTTTGGAAATTTTGAGAATGCCGTCACCAGCCAGGATCCGCAAGCTGGCACACTGGTGATCAATACCTACACGCCGGTGTCAACATCGTTGTATGATTACATCCGTTTCGATATGACGATCATCTGTAATGATAATCAGTATGAAGCGCGCATCAATAAGCTCGACGGCACCGCACAGCATCGTACCCCGGCGCGACTTGGCTCCACAGAAAACGATCTGGTGGCGGAAAAAGAAATGGCTGTTAAAACGGAAAGCAACCGAAAAAAACGCGCGGAAGCGGAGCTTGCACTTGAACGCGCCAAAGCGGACAACCAAAACATTAACAATGCGATGTACAAACTCCTGGCAAGTCTGAAAGAATATATGGTTCAGTCGGAGAACTAGCATTTTGTGAGAAGTGAAATGAAGGCACGGTACTTTTCACTTCTCACCCGGGTTTTACTTCAGTTTCTCTGCCAGATACAAATAAGGCCTCGGTAAATGGTGCTGCCAGATGTTGGGATTTGCAGGGTCATTGCTGAATAGTTTGTAATACTCCTCATCAGCATTAAGCGGGATGGTATTCCCCGTTCTTACGTAGTAGTTGCTGTTGTAATATTGAGGCGTTACAAAATCCGGAAATTGCTTTTTGACGGTTTGCGAAACCATTTTTCCCAGATATTTCTGATAGTTCTTCCTGGCTTTGTAGCTCGGCTTACTCATCTGATCGTAAACGTGGCGCAACGCAATGTTTTTGGGAAATTTAAGTTTTTTGATCTGAGCCTTTGCTCCATGAAACGGATTCACTGCCGTGAAATCATCCACCGTCTGCACCGTGAAAGGAACATCGGGTACCCAGTCCGCAGTATTTACAACGTTATACGCCCAACCTCCTCTGGTCATATTCTCATAATCGTAAGCATAAAAGAGATTACCTGGTTTTGGTCCGGCACTGCAATAGGTTTTGAAGCGAATATCTGCGGGTAATTTTCCCTGTACTTTCAGATTTTCAAGATAACTGTTTAATAAAAAAACAATCCCCCCACCCTGGCTGTGACCCGTCAGGATAAATTCTTTCATACCTGTCTTATAACAGGAATCGATTTTGGCGACAATGTCTCCCGATAAATTCGCCATAGATACCAACCAGCCGACATGCACGGCGGCGTTAGGATTATTAGACAAATTATAATCGAAACTGACATCCTTTGTTAACTGCAAACTCCCCTTCGCAGGCACCATGGCGGCGTACAAATTGGCCAGAAAACTTGGTCCGGTCTGCACACTGCCCCGCACAGCTATTACGCCGACCGACTTATTTTTTTTCCAGAGATCCCACAAATTATCAAAACCAACAACCGGAGAGCGATAAACCAATTTGCACTGTTCAGGATCTGGTGTTCCCAGCGTATCACTCCATTTTGCAACATCAATGTGCACGCGGTGATTCACTTTGAGAAGTTCGATGTATTCCGCCTTATCGAATCCCGGTTTAAGAGCCTGCGCGTTTGTGATAACGGGAAAAAGGGTGGTCGTGACCAGGAGGAGAAGTCGGGTGAATGTCATAAACGTGAGATATGAGTATGTGTAAATATATCGAAATCGATCATTATTTCAGTTTTTTCCACTTCTTCTCAATCATGCGGGCGATCACCTGATACCCTTTGTCGGATGGATGCAGACCATCGTATGTCATATTTATCGACTCCACCGGATATGGATATGCGTCCTTTTCAGCATCGAAAGGTATTGAAGTATATTCCGGATATGTATAATTTTTGTACTCGCCGGTAGCGGCATCTTTCAATCTTTTAAAATTGACCATATTTTCAAGATTCATTCCACTGTCGTGGTACAGATCCACCACAGGGAACTTATCCCTCCGACCAATCTCGACAATCGCGTCTGCAAATTGTTCCAGCCCCTGATCTTTTTTGGGTTTGTAAGAGCCGAAAGCATTGTTTTTGGCATTATTGATGTACACAAAATCTCCGCGCTGCATAGGCGTGATAAGAATTATCTTCGCCTTTTTGTTAAGCGTTTTCAGCTTGCCGGTGATGATCCTAAATGCTCCGTAAACCGTTCCGGAACCGGTATTGTTTTCATAGTCTGAGTATGTACCCAGCGTCTTACCCTGCCACCAGTCATTGGTTCCCAGAAATACTGTATAAACATCCGCTTTTTCGAGTCCCAGCGTTTCAATTTTGTCAGCAATGTTCACTGAGGTCCAACCATTGTACCCCTTATTTATGTATGTCACATGCGGAAATTTCTCTGTGATCAGCGTCATATATCCTTTTGTGACCCTGTTACCTGTTTCATTCTGGTGATCGTTGAGATAAGTAATAGAATCACCGATCGCAACCCAGGTGATTTTTCGGGGAGCGAAGGCAGAATAAATAAGGATACAAATAGATAGTAGCAGGAGTTTTTTCATAAAAGTGAATTGACAGGTCCGGAATATTACGATGTCTTGATTATTCTTAAAGTATATCATGAACAGACATTACCTGATTGTGGAAGATCTTTTCTTGAAAACTTTTCAAATTGACGTTTAAATCTGCAAGTTTACAATCTTAAAGCATTGAGCACGATGGCAAAGCCTCTATGAACCATTATAAACAAATAAACTCGCCTGTTGGTCTGCTCAAACTGATCGCCTCGGAAGATGGCCTCTCCGCTGTGCTTTGGGAAAATGAGAAGTCTGGTCGCGTGAAAATTGACCCCGGAATGGAAGATATTTCCAATCCCGTTCTGCTCGAAACAGAAAAACAACTTGGCGAATATTTCGAGAAAAAGCGAACGAAATTCGATCTGCCGCTGGACTTTATCGGAACCGAATTTCAGAAAAAAGTATGGGAAACTTTGCTGACAATACCTTTTGGTGAAACCCGTACTTACGGCGATATAGCCAGGCACCTGGGAGATATAAAAGCGGTGCGGGCGGTGGGTGCCGCAAACGGTAAAAACCCGATTTCGATCATTGCGCTCTGTCATAGGGTTATTGGTGTATCCGGCAAGCTCACGGGTTTTGCAGGCGGGTTACCAAACAAAGCCTTTTTGTTAAGATTAGAAAATTCAGGAAGAACGCCAACTTTATGGGATTGAGTCTTCGTGAAAAAGAAATTTGGGGAAAGTGAAATGTGGAAGAACGAACCGAAGGACGTTAAAATGTAAGCAACATTCCAGTGCAGAGTTTGAATAGAACAATTTAAAATTTAACACATGAAAATACCTCTTCTGCTTTTTTCGCTGGTCACATTGAGTGCTTGCGGCGATAAAAAATCTTCCGGCAACACATCGGAAACGCCATCAATTGTTGGCTCCTGGACGCTGGTTGCCAGCAAAATTATTACCAAAGGAGATACGGTGGAAACCTACCCTGTTCCCAATCAGGAAATGATTAAGATGTTCACAGACAAGGATTTTGCATTCTTTAAACATGACATCAATAAAGCCGTAAAGGATTCTGCCGTTTTTAGCGCCGGGAGCGGGACTTACACGTTGGAAGGTAAGAAATATTCGGAACACCTGGCATATTGCAATTACCGGGAATGGGAAAATCACGATTTTCATTTCAACCTCAAACTGAAAAACGATTCTCTGATACAAACCGGTATTGAGAAGATTGACAGCCTGGGAATTGATCAGGAAATTATTGAGATCTATGTCAGAAAGAAGTAAACCGAATCATAATCAGCACAATACTTTACTAAAACCGTCGTGCTCAGCCACAGACAAGTGTATAATATATATAAAAAATGATTCTGCCTTCACTGTTTTGATGGCTGCATATCTTTTGCGATCCTCACCCGCTTCGCGCGCAATTTCATATTTCAGATGCTGATAATAATCCCGGGCAGCAGGATTCGTCCTGAGATAGTCTCTGAATAAAATATGCCTCTGTAACTCGGCGGAATCGTAACGGCACACATACAAATGATGACTGATAAAATCAAGGACGGGATCTTGTGAGCCATGCCTTTTAAACACCTCCCTCCCCTCCACTTCCTGATTACCATTATGATAATAACCACAGGTTTCAAGAGCCAATTTAATAAGCTCAAAATCGGATGACTCATTATAAACAATGTCTATGTCAATAATGGGTTTGGCTGCCAAACCGGGCACGGAAGTACTGCCAATGTGCTCAATATTAAGACAAATATCCCCCAGAACACTTGTAAGTTTCTCCCGGATACTCAGGAAATCGGTAGCCCAGCTGGCACGGTAAGGTCGGATCAAGGTCATTTTTTGAAACGTGTTTTTTTTAATCGCAAAGGATGCACCAGTCTGCAAATTGGCTTTTGTTCTTGTATGCCCAATGGTGGTCACTCCCCGGTTTTTAGCCTTGCGTAAATGTCCACACTGATAAACTCGTTGTTCTTAATTTCGCAATTTATCATGGTACCTTCGTGTCGAAAGCTCATTTTGTTGAGGTAAATTTTACAGTTTTGATTTTCCGATTCTACAAACGCTTCAATTCGATGAAGTCCATGAAATGTGAATGCGTGGTTGAGAACCAACGGCATTGCCTCTTTAAGAATTCCTTTACCCCAAAATTCGGGAAGTAACCAGAATCCAATTTCTGCCTTCCTATGTTCTTTACATAAGTTATTAAACCCGATTCCTCCGTAAAATGTGTTTTTATCTGAAGAACAAACCGCCCACCAAATACCCGTTTCTTTCTTTTCCAAATCAGCAAACCAAACCATCTGTTCTCTGGTTGCTTCCAGGCTATCAAAGCTGACGCCATAATATTTAATCACATCCGGATTAGATAGTCCTGTGTAAACATTTTCAAGATCACCATCAACGAATTGTCTCAGCAATAATCGGTCTGTTTTTATTGTTGGAAAGTTAGCTCTCATTCAGGTGTTGTAGGTATATAATTGTCTATCGTTAATCGCATCCTGAATCATGGCTCCAATAAACACCACTGATTGCAATGCCGTACTAAAAGCAAGTAACGAGCCTGGAATTGCCTCCCTCTCACTTCCACCTAGCCTCCTCAATATCTCCCTTCAGAATTTCATTGATAGAAACCTTTGCTCCTGTCAGCGAATAGATGCTGGTACCAAATTCGCGGGCATACGGCGCTTCAATTTTGCCAATCCGCCTTACCTGCTGAAAAAGCGGCTTTTCTTTATTTCTGTCAGGATCGTCGTCGTCCGCATTTTGTATCAGGATCACATTTACAATCTCCTCATCTAACGGAAACCAATTGATATAATCGGCATTGACTGTCACAGCCCCGATATTCTTAAATTTTGAATAGTAATTAATTGCGCCAGCCTGCCCGTAATTATCGCAAAGTACAAGCGTATGTTTTTTGTCCCCGATTTTCGAATACTCTTCATCGACCTTTTTTGCCAGCTCTTTCCAACCAAGCATATCCGCAAAATCCTGCGGCAGCGTATGGTTTTTACCATCTTCCCAACGCAGCAAACCCAGTTTCATATACGCCTCCGGGTTACGGGCGATCTCATCGGGACTTTTTACAGGAAATGCCACATTGAATATCGGAACAAACAAAATCAGGACAACCAAAACAGACGCAATCCTGAGCCACATCAGTTTCCTGACAAAAAGTGATTCGAGGTACACTGCACCAAATGCCATAAAAATCGGGTAAAGCCCTATCGCGTAGTATCCCTTTGCACGCATAAAAGTGAAAAGCGCCAGCGTGATGAGGAACGACAAAAAAAACATACGATACTTTTTAAAAGGCTCATATGTAAAAAAAGCTGTAAATGCAGTGAGCATAACAAAAAGCGAACTGAAAAAAAATAAAATCTGCTCTTTCAGGAAGTCAGCGCGGTTTACATGCACGAGCTGCGTTTTCGATAGCAGTTTCATGTGGAATAAAACAGGAAAGCCATTCTGATATTGCCATATCAGGTTGGGAAGAATGATCAGCAAGGTAAGCAGGGCAGCGAAATAGAGGTGTTTGTTTAGGAATATCTTTCCTTTTCCTGCCAGCAGAAGCGCGGGAGCAAGGCCCGCCAAAAGGAAAACAACATTGTATTTATTTAAAAAGCCAAAACCAAGTGCTACTGCGGCGATGTACAACCATTTGTTTTGCTCCGTTCTTAGATATTGAAATACGCCATAGTAAATCAGCGTCCAGGCAAGAATGTCAGCCGAGTTGGGCTGGTATAGCATGTTGATCCGTAGCAGAACTGAAAAGGTAATAGCAGTCGCTCCTAAAACAAGTGAAAACAAACCACCACCAAGCGCTTCAATGGTTTTCCAGATTACAGCCATTGTTAGCACGCCGTACAGCGCGGGGAAAAACTTAACCCAGAACTCCGAATTACCCAGTAGAAGAATGATATAAGATGTCCAGGAAGTAAAAGGTGGCACAGACAAATAGCCCCAGGCAAGATGTTTGGCCTGATCAAGATGCAGATATTCGTCCCGCTGTAAATCGTATTCCGGAGAAATGATTATACAATGAAGACCGAATTTGAGGATAATAAAAAACCAGAAAAGCAGCGTTTTTTGTGACAACCTGTTGTTTGTTTTGGGAAAAATGGATCGTATAACCGACTAAAATGATCATAATCTGTCAAACTTCAAAACAAGTTGTTCCCTTACGTCAATTTTCAGCTACATTACCTGATTTTACACGCTGCGACCCTACCTCAAATGCCAGTGCCGATCACAATAGGTTGTCGGTATGATTTTAATATTGCAGAATAGTAATTTCAACCACAAGCTATAATGCCCTGACATGAACAGAACACTGCAAATCTCAAACATTGTTGCACTCATTGTAACCATTATTTTGAATTACCTGTCGAATACAGGCATATTCAACAATAGCACCATGGCGACGGTTTCGGCACAGTACCAAAACCTATTTACGCCTGCCGGTTATGCTTTTTCTATTTGGGGACTTATTTACATCGGTCTCACGAGCTTTATAATTTACCAGAGCAAAGGTTTGTCGAAGCCCTCGGAGGTGCGTCCCATCGTAGGCAGAATCGGCTGGATGTTTGTGCAGTCCTGTATCGCAAACTGTCTATGGATCTTAGCATGGCTTTATGATTATACCGGTCTGTCGGTTATTGTCATGATACTCCTTCTTTCGTCTTTATGTGCCATCATGTTGCGCACCCGCATGGAACTGGACCTGATTCCGTTGAAACAAATTGTTTTTGAATGGTGGCCTTTTGCCATGTACCTGGGCTGGATATGCGTCGCGCTCATTGCCAACGCAGCCGCCTACCTTACCAAGATACAATGGAGCGGATTCGGACTGTCGGACGTTACCTGGACAATCATCATGGTACTTGCTGCGGTGGTTGTTAACCTGCTGCTGACCTGGATACGTAATCTGCGCGAATCCGCTGTTGTGGGTGCATGGGCATTGGCGGCGGTAGCTGTCGCAAACCACCAGGAAAATGAAATGATCTACTATACAGCCCTTGCCTCCGCTGCAATTTTGTTAATCAGCTGCGGGATTCACGGTTTTCAGAATCGGGGAAGACATTTTTTGTAAGGGACTTACAGGTTACAAAGAGTGTAATAAGAGAGCCACGGAGATCATATTGCCACGGATACACAGATTTTGCACGGATTTAGTTTACCTATCAATCTAAGCAAGTTCGTGACTTCGTGGCATCTTTTGTATTCAGCTTTCTTATTACGGAGTTGTCCAGAATGTGATAAGAGCGCCACGGATGCACAGATTTTGCACGGATGGCATTGAGAATATTATCCAGTTTTTTTGTGAATTGGCGGCAATTTCTGTCTCGCGAACTACATCTCTGTGTAACTCCGTGGCCCTCTGTGTTACCTCAACACCCCGACGAACGGCTCCAACACCGTACAATCGCTGACCAATACCTTTCTCCGAGGGATGAATGGCTCAATTGCCTTTAAAAAGCTCAGAAACCGCCTTAATCCTTTTACAAGACGTCTTGATCACCTGTTCGCAGCGATTGATCATAACAAATTTCCAGGTCCGTTTTCATCCTGCACCTTTGTCATGTCCTCTGAGACACGGTATCAATCACAAAATTTATAATCAAACAATATATGAAAACGACCATCAAATTATTCGCCATCGCAGTCTTCGTTTCCGCATTTTTTAGCTGTGAACAACCCGCAGAAATTGCGCCAGTGGATGTACAGATTGTCAACACCAATACGCACACAACAGACCCACGTGTACCAGAGGTTGCTAATCAGGAAATCAAAACAAACCAGCCTCAGATTCAATAATCATTCATACCAGTCATTCACATCACATCCAACTTTTCACTTCCCAATATTATGAAAACGATCATCAAGTTCTTCGCTATCGCAGTTTTCGTTTCCGCATTTTTCAGCTGTGAACAACCCGCTGAAATTGCACCAGCTGATGCCAACAATGAGATACACATTACCGCTCCCACAGAAAGTGCCAAGCCAGCTACGGCTGTTGTGGAGAATCAGCACATATAGTATGTTGTCAGCTAATTTTGAAAATACCAGCACCGATTTGATATGAGGCTACCCACAAAAAAGCGGCCGATGAAGAAGCTTTTTTCACCTCCTTCACCGACCGTTTAGTATTATCTAACCGAAAGTGCTAACTCACAATTTCAGTCCGATCGTCGCACGCAACACGTTGTTTTTCATGTCGTTGTTTTTGAGATAAGAACTCATTCCCCACTCGTGAGAAAGATCCAGGGTAATCAGTCCGAACTCAAGACCAACGCCTGCTGCCAGTCCGTAAGAGAATTCCTCGATGTTGTCTTTATCAAACCGTGCTGAGTTGTCGTTGTCCACCGCAATCACATAGTTACCGGTAGCTCCGCCTTTGATATTGAATTTGAAAAATCCGCTATTCGCTTTGGTAAGATAAAGTCCCAGCATCACCGGTACTTTCAAAGAGTGTATTCTCGGGCCGTCTAACAGAGGAGCAGACGAAAGGCTGTCTTCACTGGTGAATCTCAATGATGAATTGAAATAATGAACACCCGGCTGAACAAAAAACCTTCTTGTATGCATTCTGAAATCCAGACCCGCGTTCCAACCCGTTCTGCCTTCTGCTTCTCCGGCTGAGAAGTCAGCGTTGAAATCAGATGCATGCACACCCACCAGCGGTATCACCCACAGTCCGGACTTACGCGCAGGCTTTTCTCCAAAGCGTTCTTTAAAAGTCATGCGGTTTTCACGGTGTTGTAAATCTTCCTCTCTCCGGGCAATGTCCTCTTCCCGGGGTTCATAGGAGTATTCTCTCCGGGTATTTCTTTGCTTTTTCCAGGCAAGATATTCCTCATAGTCCCGGTTATCTGTGGTTGGCTGCGCTACGCCTGCATTATTTTTCGGAGCCGGCTGCGCAGGTCTGTCGTAATCCGATGGTATAATGATGTTGTTGATGATGATCGACGGCTGTCCCGCCTGCTGTGGATAGTTCTTGTAGGTAGATTCCACCACTCTTTCCGTAATTGTTCTGATGTTACCATTCGGATCAGCATTTCCTAACCTTACCGGGTTGTCAATTTGCACGGGCTGACTTCCCGCAGCTACCGGCTGCCCGGGATTTTCCACCGGAACAGGTACCGGAGTTACAGCAGCATTAGGGTCCGCCATTGTGCCTGACGAGGTTACAGATGCAGGCTGCACAGCTGCCTGTGAGGTCACCGATGCCACACCGCTCAACTTGGTTTCTTCCTCGCTGATCTGCTTTTGAAGGGATGAAATATCTGCGCGTAACTTTTCCTGTGATTCAGCCGTCTTCCGGGCGGCTTTGGCATCACGCTCCGCTTTTCTGGCGGCGGATTTAGCCTGGTTAGCCAGTTTTTTATCCTGCGCGTTGTTGCTCAGTCTCGCAGCTGCCTGCTGATTTTCAAGAGCAGATATTCTGGCCTTCTCCCCTGCTTCCTTCGTCTGTTTGTCTTTTTCCTGGTATTCGTTTTCGAGCTTAGCCAATTCCAGTTTCCTGTCGTTCAGTGATTTGCTAAGTTCAATGGTCTCTTTTTGCTGATGAAGCGCTTGTATAGAATCCTTTGTCACGGCCTGTGCCGAAAGCTCCTGGGACAGCGTCATAACCCCGAGCGTCGCGATTAAAAATTGAATTTTCATATTTATTTTTAGTTTGTTTTACGCCTCGGCACTAAATTATCATGCCATCAGGGCACAAACCGCGTCAGATCCGGATCGCTGTCTTCCACATAGTTCCAGTGTGCCACATCACTTTTTTCATATATCAATTTAGTTTCCACAGGCGTCTCTTCCTCTGCTATTTCCACAAAAGCCAGCACATCCATTTTGTACATTCCTTTCCGAGTCACCCCATGTTTATCTGTGAATATTACAAACCTGTCCGGTTCCGGGTCTTTCAGATTTTCCATAGTCAGAATCAATTATTTTTTGTTGAAATAATAAAATACGCGTGAAATTTGTAACCACATCTGTATTAATGTACTATAAAAAATCGTTCCGCTTCACACCTGAAATAGTCTAAGGATGCAATAACAAATTCTACACACCATTAAAATGTATTTGAATCATCCAAAAGAATAATCCTATTTTACACTTTATCTATATATCGAATAAATTCCACAGATAATTCTGTTAAGTGTCATTTTTTTTACCTTAAATTTGCTCAACATTACTCAACTCAAAATTCCGGTTCCGACTTCGCTGGTTTTACCCTCGCCACGATCCAATGTTAACCGAATACTTATGCTCAACTGGCTGTTCGATAAGAAGAAGAATAAAGAAGTAAATCTTTCCCACATCGGAATAGATCTACACTCCCATATTATACCCGGCATTGACGACGGCGTTGAAACCATAGAGCAGTCTGTGGAAATGCTTGCTAAAATGCAAAATCTCGGTTTCCAAAAAGCCGTCACTACTCCCCATGTCATGTGGGATTGTTACAAAAATACACCTGATACGATTTTACATGGGCTGGCTGATGTACGCCTGGCCGCAAAAAATGCAGGACTTCATATCGAAGTTGATGCGGCAGCGGAATATTTCATCGATGAACATTTTGTAGAGATGCTTTCGAATGGTGGGCAAATACTGACGCTACCCGGTAACAGGGTGCTTGTTGAGCTCCCCTATTCCACGCCGCTCATGAATACTTCCGAAACCCTTTTTTACATCATCGAAAAAGGTTACCGGCCCGTGCTCGCCCACCCGGAGCGCTACACCTACTTTTATTCTGATCCGTCAATCTATAAGAAACTGTGCGACCAGGGATGCGAACTACAGGTTAATATTCTCTCCCTTGGGAACTACTACGGAGAAAACGTTCACAAAATGGCGATCACCCTGCTCAAACAAGGACTGATAACTTTCCTGGGCACCGACGCACACAGAAAACAGCATTTGGATTTAATTGATAAATGCGACAAAAGCGGATGGCTGGATAAGTACCCTTTCCAAAATGAAAAACTTTTGTCAGAATAGTATATGTATTTAGAATATATTCTACATTTGTAATTGCATTTAAATAAATATGTCTACGCGAGGAGTTGAAGGAAAATGACTAACACATCAACTGCCCTACGACAAAGTGCTTAAAAAAGAAGAAACAAGCGCTAATATTCAAGTAGTTATGAAGTACACAATACGAAAAAAATAAGGCATTGCCCCTCAACCAACGTTATTTTATGAAACATTTATTCCGTTCTGTGCTAAAATTCACTTCATTCGCCTGCCTCATCGGGCTCTTCGCCCTGGGACTCACCACATCCTGTGTATCCCCAAAAACAATTGTATATTTCCAAGGAGATTCTGCACGTTATAGTTCTCAGGAAATTACTCAGAAATATGTTCCGCTCATCCAGCCCAATGACATCCTTTCTATTGTAGTAGGAAGTTTGAATGCCGAAGCTAATGAAGTTTTTAACACACCAAACTTGTTTACCACTGCCAGTACTAACTATTCAGCTAGTGGTGGCGGCGCCAGAGTTCAGCCTCTCGGATATTTGGTAGATATGGACGGGACCATTGAGGTTCCGCTTGTTGGAAAAATAAAAATAGGAGGACTCCGTACCACAGACGCAGCGGACACGATACGTATTCGTTTGATGAGCTATCTGAAAGAACCCAGTGTGATAGTTCGTAACCTCAACTTTAAGGTATCTGTTTTAGGTGAAGTAAAAATGCCTGCAGTGTACGTAATTCCCGATGAAAAAATCACTTTGCCTCAGGTATTAAGTCTCGCAGGGGATTTGACCATCTATGGAAATCGTAGTAACGTCATGATTATCCGTGAGGAGAACGGTAAACGTGAATATGCGCGCCTGGATCTTACATCCCGCGAAATATTTGATTCTCCTTATTATTACCTGCATAAAAACGATGTCATTTACATAGAGCCAGTTAAATCGAAAATGCTCGATACTGACAGTCGTGTACGCACTGTACCGCTGATTGTAACTATTGTGGGCGGGATCAGTACGCTTGGGATTCTTATCCTGAACCTTACCCGATAAAACCGGTACTCCAAAAAATCTTGACTATGGCCCATAACAGAAACACCGATATGAATCAGGAGTTCTTCGAGGAAGACGAACAGGAATTTGACCTCAATTCCTACATACGCCGCTATTTCCGATATTGGTACTTGTTCCCCATTTTCCTTGCAATAACCATCACGGCTGCGTTCTTTTATTTAAAGATCACACAACCCATATATAGCACAAGAACAACCATCCTCATTAAGGATGAGAAAAAGGGACTTGGAGGAGCGCAGGGAGATATTTTATCAGAGCTCAGCACCCAGTTCGGAGGCAATAAATTGGTAGAAAATGAGCTTGAAATCATCAAATCTCAAACGCTGATGGAACAGATAATTAAGGACCTGAGCCTGGATGTATCCTATTCCTCCAAAGAGGGACTCAGGACTATCAATCTTTACAGCGTGTCCCCGCTAACTGTGAAGCCTGAGGTAATTACAGAATATGGCCTTAAGGAGCCTATGCTCATTCACATCGTCGACAGTGCTCATTTTCGCTTTGGCAAAGAAGATCAATTGTTCACTTTTGGACAGCGGTTCAACAATCAGTGGGGTGCTTTCGTCGTGGAGAAAGGAGCGAAATCGGAATTTGAGGATATCGAAATAGACTTCGCTGACCCCAAAAGCCTTGCGGAATCCATGTTAGAGAAACTCACCGTTCAGCAACCTAACGTTAAAAGTACCGTACTCGAGCTCACCTATGAAGATGAGAACGTGCAGCGGTCCAAGGATGTATTGAACAAACTGCTTGATGTATATGTACAATCATCTCTTGATGATAAAAACGGTGAAGCAAGCAACACACTCAAATTTATTGAGAACCGTCTGGGGCTAATAACAGGCGAATTAGGAGATGTTGAAAAGGATGTGGAATCCTACAAAACCAATCAGGGAATCACAGATATCAGTGCTGAATCACAGCTGTTTCTTGAAAACATCAAAGAAAATGACAGCAAGCTGAACGAGGTAAATACCAAAATAAGCATTCTCGAAAGCGTTGATAATTTCGTACAGAACGCCGACGCTGGGGCCGTGGCTCCGGCGACTTACATGATCGACGATCCCGTATTGGTATCATTACTCACGAAATTCAATGAGCTTGAATTGCAGCGGGAACGTTATGCCCGCACCACTACGGATAAAAACCCTTTACTGGAAACCATCAACACCCAACTGAATGGTACCCGTCAAGCGATTAAGGAAAACGTTCAGAACCTCAAACGTGGGATGGCTGTCACCAAAAAGAACCTGGAAAGCATCAATACCCGCTTCTCCACCGGTTTGCGCAGCATTCCAAAAAAAGAACGTGAGTATGTAGGCATCAAACGTCAACAGTCCATCAAGGAAGAATTGTACCTCTATCTTTTGCAAAAAAGAGAGGAAACTGCACTTGCTTATGCATCAACCGTGACGGACAGCCGGTTAATTGATGCTCCGATCACGACTTTTAATCCAATCAAACCAAAAAAATCCCTGATCTGGTTGGGATCAGGAGCTGCTGGTATCATCATTCCGATTTTACTGATCAACCTGATCTTTATGCTGAACAATACAGTTCAGTCGCGGGAAGAAATTGAGAAACGAACCAGTTCGTCAGTATTGGGCGAAATCGGACTGATGAAAACCGTCAAAGGTGAACCTGCTTCTGAATCCATTATTAAAATGACCAGCCGTAGTGCCGTTGCGGAGCAATTCCGGGCTCTACGAACCAACTTGCAATACCTGGGCGATGGTACCTGCCGCACCATCATGTTTACGTCAAGCATCGGTGGAGAAGGTAAAAGTTTTATCAGTATCAACCTGGCAGCGAGTCTGGCCTTTTCTGACAAGAGAGTAATTTTGCTGGGTATGGATTTACGCAAACCTTCCCTGCATGAACGTCTGGAACTATCAAATAAAAAAGGTGTCTCCAATTACATGGTGGGGCAAACCAACCTGGATGATCTGATTCATAGTACGGGTGTGCATCCAAAATTTGATGTGATGGTAAGCGGTCCGCTGCCTCCTAATCCTTCGGAATTGTTGGGCAATGGCCGGCTGACGCAGCTGCTTGCTGAACTTAAAGAAAGATACGATTACATTCTGATCGACTCTCCTCCTTATGGTCTGGTGACCGATGCGGCCCTGATCGCCGAACACGTGGACGCCACACTTTATGTCGTAAGATACAACTACACCATTTTGGATCACCTCAACCGCATTGGTGAGTTGCGCCGCACCAAACGTTTTGCCAATCTCACCGTTATTTTCAATGGTGTAAACTATGGCGCAGGGTATGGATATGGATATGGATATGGCGGCTACGGTTATGGATATTACACGGACGACAAAAAACCAAAAGGAATGGAGTTTGGACATAAGTTAAAAAAGCTCGTTAGCAAAGGCTGAGAAGAAGGGGTTAGTGCAAGGTTATGAGTTCTGATATGTAGAAATATTTCATTGATATACTTAAAAAGGCTTTAATAGGACATTTCAAATTTTGTAGAATAATTTTTGGAATAAACTAAAAATAATATTATTTTCGAAAGTGTTTTATACAGATAATCAATCGACTAGCTAATAACCATCTTTGTTTATTCTTATTTAACATCCCGATTTACCCTTTACTCAACGTTATGACTATGAAATTCAACCAGCCTTTCTCTAAACGCACCCTAAACTACGGTGCGTCCAGTTTAATTACACGGAGATTCACAGAGCAATAAAGAGTTTCACAGAGTTTGATTTCTCTGTAAAACTCCCTTATGACTCGGTGGTTCTCTGTGTAACCTAAGCAAACAAACACCACAAATAATTAACCTATGAAAATTGCTGTTATTGGAACCGGCTATGTTGGTCTTGTTACGGGCACCTGTTTTGCAGAAACCGGCAACCAGGTAACCTGTGTCGATATCGACGCCAATAAGGTAGCCCGCCTGCAAAAAGGTGAAATACCCATTTACGAACCTGGACTGGATGTACTGTTCGACCGAAACATCGCCGAAGACCGCCTCAAGTTTACCACCAATCTGGTAGAAGGTATTCAGGATGCCGAGGTTATTTTCCTGGCTCTCCCTACCCCTCCTGGTGAAGACGGATCTGCTGACTTAAAATATATACTGGGTGTTGCCAACGACCTGGGACCGATTCTGCAAAATTATGCGGTGATCATCGACAAGAGTACGGTACCGGTAGGTACTGCCGAAAAAGTACATGCTGCCATTGCAGCCAATGCAACGGTTGATTTTGACGTCGTTTCCAATCCTGAATTCCTTCGCGAAGGAGTTGCTGTGGAAGACTTTATGAAACCTGATCGCGTAGTTGTTGGAACCACCTCCGACCGAGCTAAAAAGGTAATGGAAAAGCTCTACGCGCCACTGGTACGCCAGGGTAATCCGGTTATTTTCATGGATGAACGTTCTGCTGAAATGACCAAATATGCCGCCAACTCATTCCTTGCACTCAAAATCACATTTATGAATGAGATCGCCAATCTTTGCGAAAAGGTTGGTGCCAATGTGGACGACATTCGCCGTGGCATCGGAACCGACAGCCGCATTGGCAAACGTTTCCTTTTTGCAGGGATCGGATATGGCGGAAGTTGTTTTCCAAAAGATGTGCAGGCGCTAGCCAAAACCTCTGCAGACTACGGATATGATTTCCGTACACTTCGCTCCGTGATGGCAGTGAACGACGATCAGAAGAAAAAACTTTTGCCCGTAGTAAGCGACTATTTTGAAGGAGATCTGAAAGGCAAAACCATCGCCGTATGGGGACTGGCTTTCAAACCATATACTGATGACATCCGCGAAGCCCCGGCCCTGGAAAATATCAAGGCGTTGCTGGACGCAGGTGCCAATGTGACCGTTTATGATCCGGAAGCGATGGACAATGTAAAGAAACTCATTCCGGGCATCACCTATTGTCACACAGCCTATGCCGCTCTGGACGATGCAGATGCACTCATGATCTTTACAGAATGGCCACAGTTCCGCACGCCCGACTTTGAAAAAATGAGCAAACTGCTGAAAGAAAAAGTAATCTTCGACGGCAGAAACCTATACGAACTAGACACCATGCGCGAACATGGGTTTACGTATTACAGTATTGGAAGAGAAGTGGTTAATGGAGTGAGTCAATTGGCTTAGAAAAGGTTCAGACAAAGCAATGTAAGGTTAGCAAAGCTACAAGAACAATGTCAGTCTGAGTTTCGATGCGACGAAGAGAAATAAAAAGTTTCACGCAAAGCAATGTAAGATAGCAAAGCTCGCAGAAGAACAATGTCTGTCCGAGTTTCGATGCGACGAAGAGAAATAAAAAGTTTCACGCAAAGCAATGTAAGATTAGCAAAGCTCGCAGAAGAACAATGTCAGTCTGAGCGGAGTCGAAGACAGTTTCCAAGTACAGCGTCAACAAAAAAACTTTGCGCCATTGCGCTTAACCTTTGCGCCCTTTGCGTGAAACATTAACCTTAATACTGAAATTTTACTCAACGTTATATATAAAAAGCCAACGGCCAAAAGCCAATTGCTGACAGCTTATGAAGATCATTCACGTCATACTATCCGGGGGAGTTGGCAGCCGTTTGTGGCCTGTTTCCAGGAAATCGATGCCGAAGCAGTACATTCCGATGTTTGGGGATAAATCGCTTTTTCAGCTCACCGCGGAACGCAGCAAAAGTTTGGTAGACAGCACACTAGTTGTAGGCAACAAAGACAATTACCTGCTTTCCCAGGCAGATATGCACCGTGCAGGTGTGAGAACATTCACCGAGATCATCGAAGCAGCTCCTCGCAACACGGCAGCCGCCATTGCCTTTGCAGCGTTGGCAGCTCAGCCGGACGATGTGTTACTTGTGACCCCGTCCGACCACATCATTACGGACGAAGTTGCCTACGCGGAAGCTTTGCAGGAAGCCATCGATCTGGCCAAGGAAGGCTACCTGGTCACTTTTGGTATTACGCCTACAAAACCAGAAACCGGTTATGGCTACATCGAATACAACGGAAATGAAGTGATCTCCTTTCGGGAGAAGCCGGATGCTGTAACAGCTGAAAGTTTCCTGCATTCGGGAAACTTCCTTTGGAACAGCGGTATGTTCTGCTTTCAGGCGGGTACTTTTCTCGAAGAGCTTCGTGCATTTGAGCCGGAGATCCTCGCAAAATCTCAAACCTGCTACGAATGTAGAACTGACAGCTTTTTACCGGAAACAGAAACCGCCCAAATTCCATCTAAAAGCATTGATTACGCCGTGATGGAACGTTCCGAAAAGATCAAAGTCGTGCAGACACGTTTCGGCTGGTCGGATCTGGGGTCTTTTGAATCCATTTGGGAGCATTGGGAAGGACAAGGTGAAGACCACCATTTTCAGAACAACAACTGCGTGGTAGGTTCCAAAAAACATGTGGAGTTTCTGGGTGTAGACAACCTTGTACTCGTAGAAACCGAAGACGCCATCCTTGTTCTGTCCAAAAACAACAGCCAGGATGTGAAGAAAATATACGAAAGACTGGAAAAAGAAAAGCCGGAATTGGTGAATTGAGTGCCGAGGGAGTTAACCACGGAGTTAGAGGAGTTTAACGCAGAGTTGCACAGAGAAAAAATTAAAAAAACGAGTGTCAGTCTGAGCGGAACGGTCCGCCGCTGCGATGGTCCGCCACTGCCGTCGAAGACAGTTTACAAGCATACTACAAAGAAAGGTTCACGCAAAGCAATGTAAGATTAACAAAGCTCGCAAAGGTACAAGGACAATGTCACCCTGAGCGGACGGGACCGCCACTGCGATGGTCCGCCACTGCCGTCGAAGACAGTTTACAAGCAATACTGCAAACGACATTTCGACGGAGCTCAATGTGACAACGACATGAAAAAGAACAATGTCAGTCTGAGCTTGCGGTCCGCCGCTGCGGTGGTCCGCCACTGCGGTCGAAGACAGTTTACAAGTAGCATTACAAGCAACACCTGATGCAGGTGTATTAAACACAGAGTTAAAGGAGTTTAATACAGAGTTGCACAGAGAAAAAAAATAAAAGAAACAAACCCCGCGGAACTCAGCGCCTTAAACGCTGTGAACTCTGTGGTAAAATATATAAACAATCAGAAAAATGTCAAACAAAGTCGCTCTAATTACCGGTGTTACCGGCCAGGATGGTGCCTACCTCACCGAACTATTACTTGAAAAAGGATATACGGTACATGGTATCAAACGTCGTAGTTCCCTGTTTAACACGGATCGCATTGATCACCTGTATCAGGATCCACACGTAGACAACGCCAAACTGGTCCTGCATTATGGCGACCTGACTGACTCGATGAACCTGACCAGGATCATTCAGGAAGTACAACCTGACGAAATTTACAACCTGGCTGCTATGAGCCATGTACAGGTAAGTTTTGAAATGCCGGAGTACACAGCCAATGCAGATGGTATCGGTACACTCCGCATCCTTGAGGCAGTTCGTTTGTTGGGTTTGACTAAAAAAACCAAAATATACCAGGCATCCACCTCCGAGCTTTACGGATTGGTACAGGCCGTTCCACAATCCGAATCGACTCCCTTTTACCCCCGTTCCCCTTATGCAGTAGCTAAAATGTATGCTTACTGGATCACTGTGAACTACCGTGAAGCCTATGGCATGTTTGCGTCCAACGGTATCCTTTTCAATCACGAGTCTCCCCTGCGCGGCGAAACTTTTGTAACCAGAAAGATCACCCGCGCAGCAGCCAAAATCGTCTTGGGATTACAGGATTGCCTATATATGGGTAACATAGATGCACAACGTGACTGGGGTCATGCCAAAGATTACGTAGAAGCTATGTACCTCATTTTACAGCAGGAAACTTCTGAGGACTTTGTAATTGCAACCGGCGTAACTACACGCGTTCGAGAGTTTATTCGCAAAACGTTTGCATTCCTCGGTGTGGAAGTAACCTTTGACGGAACAGAAGAAAACGAAGTGGGAACAATTGCTTATGTAGATGTAGCACGCCTTGCTGAACTGGGTATACAAGGAGGAGAACATCTGAAACCAGGTACAACAGTTCTTAAAATTGACCCAAGATACTACCGCCCCACAGAAGTGGAATTATTGATTGGCGACCCAACCAAGTCCAACGAAAAACTGGGCTGGAAACCAAAACACACCTTGGATACTTTGATTGAAGATATGGCAACCTCCGATCTTCGGTTGTTCCAGAAGGACCAATTGTTGTTGAAAGAAGGCTTTGGGGTTTTGAATTATTTTGAATGATGTCTAGCATTATAGTCAATAATTAACATTTAACTCAACGACTTATGAAAAAAGACCTAATTGCTCTAATACAGGGCGGACAAATACCTCAGGGCCATGTTCGCGTGAGTGGCGCAAAGAATGCAGCTACCCGTTTGTTGGCAGCATCCTTAATTGCGGATGAAAAAGTAAAGCTGGAAAATTTTCCTACGGAACTGGTTGATGCCAGGTATAAAATTGATTTCATCAATAAGAGTGGCGGAAAAGTCACAATCAACGAGAAAGAACAATACCTTGAAATTGACCCCACAAACTACTCAGATATTCTATTGGATAGCTACGATTATCCTATAAGAACCACTTATCTTCTCGTAGCCGGGCTAATCAAACGATCTGGAATAGCACGCATTCCATACCCAGGAGGTTGTAAAATTGGAAGTCGTGGCTACGATCTTCATATCATGGTTTGGGAAAAATTAGGTGCCAAGGTAACAGAGAAGCCTGACTACATTGAGATATCAGCTCCCCATGGATTCAGCTCTGGCGAAATTAATTTTCCTATCTCCACAATTGGGGGAACTGAAAATGCATTGATATGTGCATCCACGATTGATGGTGAAACCATTATTCGTAATGCATACATCTCCCCGGAAATAGAAAATCAAATTGCCTTTTTAAGAACTCTCGGTGCCAAAATTGATGTAGTCGGAAATAGTTTCGTTCGTGTTGTCGGAAGCAGATACCTCCGGGGTTCTATATTCCGGGTAATGCCGGATCGTATAGAAGCATTGACATGGATTGTCTACGGCATTTTATCCAAAGGCAGAATCACTATTGAAGATGTACCATTCTCTACCATGGAGATACCCCTCATACATCTGGCAGAAGCAGGAATTGATATTTATCGTAACCAAAGTAACGTCATTGTGTCTCAGGAATGTCTCACCAATGGCAGCATTCAACCTTTCGAACTTGCGTGTGGGACACACCCAGGAATCATTTCTGATATGCAACCCTTTTACGTGCTGTTAGGACTTCATGCGGATGGGAAAAGTAAGATTTACGATTATCGTTATCCGGAGCGCTTGAAATATTGCGAAGAATTAAGCAAGTTTTATGAGGGTGGCTTGAAGTGGGAATATGGCTCAATCACTACCTATGGTAAAAAGAAAATACAAAATGCAACTGCTCAGTCAACTGATCTGAGAGGAAGTATGGCTTTGGTAATGGCTGGTCTGCTTGCAGAAGGTGATTCTGAAGTTTACAATGTTGAGATGGCACTCAGAGGATACAATAACCTCGAAGGTAAATTGAAAAATTTAGGTATAAATATCGAAATTACTGAAGCCGTATCGATTTAAATTAAAAGAACCTCACATTGAGTTCATTTACAAATGACCTGATTGCTGTTTTAAAGAGCAGGGTAACGGTAATTGGTTGCGGCTTGATAACAAGTGTAATCACAGCTAGATATCTAGGTCCTTCGGGAAATGGAATAGTTGCGACTCTCACTGTATACCCGGATCTTTTCATGGTGATCGGATCTTTGGGTATACGCCAATCAGCGGCTTACTTTATTGGACAAAAAAAATATTCCGATGATGCTATCTTTTCGTCTGTGCTTAATGTATGGCTCTTTACAAGTCTTTTCTGCATCGCCTCGTGCTTTCTATTGCTCAAGTATGCCGTAAAGGGGAACTATGACAGCGCATTGATTTTTCTGGCTTTGTTACCGATACCTTTTTCTCTATTTAACACATATTCCTCCGGTGTATTTTTGGGTAAGAATATGATTAAGGACTTCAACACGGTAAACTGGGTTCCAAATGTAGTTAAGTTGATTGCCTTTTTAATTCTCATAGTCTTACTACCCTGGGGAGTTAAGGGAGCTATTATTGGAATTGGAGCCGGTTATATGTTTCTGACATATTTTGTCTGGGGAAAAGTAAAAAACATAGTTAAAATACAATGGAGCTGGAATTTTCAGATTCTAAAGGAAATGTTAAGCTTAGGTATTATTTATGCAGTTTCCTTATTAATTATCAGCTTAAACTATAAGGCTAACATAATGCTTCTTCAAAGGTTATCTTCGGAGTATGAAGTTGGTATTTACTCGAAGGGAGTCTCAATTGTGGAATATCTATGGGAAGTTCCTACTCTGCTAAGCACAATAATTTTTGCCCGTAGTGTGACTTCAACTGACCCAAAGTTATTTTCCGAAAAAGTATGTCAGTTATTACGAATATGCTTTGTGGTAATTTTCTGTATGTCCGTTGTGTTTTACTTTATTTCCGAGTTTTTGATGGTCACGATGTATGGATCGCCATTCAAAGCAAGTTCAGAAGTTCAAAAAATACTATTGCCTGGAATCCTGCTAATGACAATTTTTAAGGTTCTTAACATGGATCTAGCCGGAAAGGGCAAACCATGGATGGCTGTAATTGCTGCCTTGCCAGCCTTGTTACTCAACGTGTTTTTGAACTGGCTTTGGGACGAACAATATGGCGCCAAGGGAGCAGCGATGGCCTCTACCATCAGTTATACTGTCAGCGCGATTATATTTCTAATCATGTATTCAAGATATGTTCAAATACCCATAAAAAGCATCGTGAAAATTTCACTTAACGATTTTAATTTTTTGGATAAGTATATAAATAAATTGAGACGCTAATTATATTCATCCAAAATGAAGACATTTCAAAATTTCGATTTAACCGACTATAATTCATATAAAATAAAGGCGGTTTGTAAGACGGCATACTTTCCGGATACAGATGACGATATTCATAGGTTATTCTCAAACGTAGCTCAAAAAAAAATCCTATTAGGCGGAGGTTACAACGTTCTGCTTTCAAAGGACTACTATGATACCGAGTTTGTAATTTTTTCCGGTAATTATAACAAAATGGAACTAGTCGGTGAAGAGTCAATTCTTTGTGAAGCAGGCTGCGACATGAAAGAATTAAGCGAATTTGCTCTTTCCTGTGAGTTAAGCGGTCTGGAAATTTTCTTTGATATTCCTAGTTCGTTGGGCGGAGCAGTTGTCATGAACGCTGGCGCAGGCGGTGAAGATATTCAGACTGTTCTTGATAAAGTATGGTACTATAATCCAGGTTCCGGAAGGATTGAAGAGATAACAAAAGAAGAAATTGGATTTGAGTATAGAAACAGCTTTTTTCAAAAAAATCCTGAAATGATCGTCTGCCGTACGTTACTTAGTCTTAAAAAGAACAATCCGTCGGTTATTCGAGAGAAAATGGACACAATCAAAGCTGCAAGATGGGCCAAACAACCGAGAGAATTCCCTAACGCTGGAAGTGTCTTTAAGAGACCTCCTGGAAGGTTTGTAGGGCCAATGATTGACGAACTTGGGCTGAAAGGATATACGGTTGGAGGGGCGAAGATTTCGGAGAAGCACAGTGGATTCATAGTTAATTGCAATAATGCATGTGGTCATGATATAATCGCAATAATAGTATATGTTAAGGAGAGAATAAGAACCTCTTTTGGTGTTGAACTAGATATTGAACAACGCATTATCTAAATGACTAAATACTAATTAAATACATGTAACATGGCCAAAGTTATAGTTATAACAGGATATTACAATAGAGATTGGTGCGTAGATGATTCAATGAAAAGTCTTCTTAGCCAAACTTTTGACGATTACAAGATAGTCGCTTTCGATGATTGTTCAAAAGACAATACTTATGAGCAATTAAAAAAATACACATCTAACAAGTTTCATGCTATTAGATTTGAATCTAACATGGGATTTGTCAACGGCATGATTCATATTATAGATAACTATTGTAAGGAAGCTGAATATATCTTGGTACATGGATCAGGAGACATCGCAATGCCTACCTTAATCTCTGAAGAAGTCGATATTCTCGACTCCGACAGATCGCTAGTTGCAGTAAGTTGTGAAACGAAAGATATAGATCCAGTCACCGGTAAGTGGTTTATTGCTAAGAGAAAAGAGATCACAACACACCAAGACTTGATAAAGGAAAATATACTGACCCACGGTGGAACTATGATTAGAAAATCAGATTACCATAAATGTGGGGGTTATTCCTCAACCTTTATTTACTCACAGGATTATGATTTATGGCTTAAATTATCCAAGCTGGGCAACATACGTGTGATCCCCAAAATTTTATACCAAAGAATGGCATATTTGGATGGTGCATCTGTCAAACCAGAAAGATTTGTTCAACAAGCATTTTTTGCAAAATTAGCAAAGGACCTTAATGACCTTAAAGCTGAAGAAAGACTAAAAATTGAAGAAAACGTGAAAAGAAATGGGGTGACAAAAATTGTCCAAATTGACTCCGCAATAAAAAAAGCGATTTTTAAGCATTTTCATTCAATGATACTTAAAGGCCATAATCTCAATGAGGTGCCATTCGTCGAACACTCAGATTCCTACCGCAAAACTTACTTCAAAATTGTATCAGAATTGTACAAAATTAGTACTTTCAAAGCATGCTTATCTAGTATTTACAAACTAAAAAAGTATTTCGATAAATGACAATTAATATCACCGCTTGTTTGTTGGTAATAATTAGTCCCTGTCAAGTAGATTTTTTTTAACAATGAGCAAAATTGCATATTTGATTTTAGCGCACACCGATCCAGATCATTTGAATCGATTAATAAATTCTTTAAACTATAATTGCGATTTTTACATACATATTGATGGTAAAAGTAGTTTAGAATACTTCTCCGAATTGTCCCAATATTCCAATGTAACCTTCTGTTTAGAGAGGAAAAGTATTTATTGGGCTGATAGATCTATGATAGATGCGACATTGGAATTGATTAAAATTGCTCTCGCAAGTAACAATTCATATTGTCATCTAACTTTGATATCAGGCTACTGCTATCCAATTAAAACTGCAAATGATATCAGCAGTTTTCTAAATTCTTCAAAAGACAAACAGTTTATGAAATTTGTTGACATGAGGAATTGCGAAAAATATATTTCATTTGTTAAGAATAAATGGTTCAAGGAGCCGTTTTATAAAGGTAGCTCACTTCCTATAATTTATTTAGATAAAATATTGAGGAGGCTTATGAATATGTTACAATTAAAAAATAAATGGAATATTCATTTAGTACCTTATTTTGGTTCTCAGTGGTGGGCTTTAACTCCAGAATGTTGCAGGTATATTCTGGACTATCTTGCTAGTAATCCCATGTATTATGAGAAATTCAAATACAGTTTTTCCCCAGATGAGCATTTTTTTCACACTATTATAGGAAACTCTCCATTCGCATCTCAATGTTCTGGCGAGATAGCTATACAAGAGAATCGTGGAGAAAATGAATACTATTTAACAAATTTGCATTTTACAGATCCATCGTTATTAAAATGGTTCACAACAAAAGATTTTGACAAGATTTTGCTTTCCGAAAAACTATTTGTAAGAAAAGTGAGTAGTTCTAAAAGTATAAGTTTAATTGACAAATTGGATACAACCATTCACAATTCAGATTGTTCTAAACATATATGATACTTTTCTTCAGGATTATTGTGGATCTCCTATGGAGTTACAAAATATTTACGATTACAATAAGTATTGTTGCTTTTATTCTGGCAATACAGAAAATTTTAAAGTATAAGTTTAAAAAAAAGGAAATACCTATATATTCAACTATAGTTGTATTTATAATCTTGCTAACAACTGCGCTGTTAAAAGACTTTTCTAGTTCATCTATTGTTATTTGGGGCAAAGTTTTTTTCTCATTAACACTTTTCCTCCTTGGAGTTCACAATAACTCTCTTTACAAAGACTCTAAAAATATTGCAAAACTTAGTATCATTATAGTTAGCCTCCACTTTATCATGGCTTTGCTTGGTATAGGATATAAACACTGGGGAGCTACTAATACATTTTCGGGTTTATATTTTTTTAAGACCGATTTGGCTCTGTCGATGGTGATCTGCCTAATATATATATTGTATTTCTTTAAACCAAAGCGTGACATAATAAAGATAGTTATAGTAGCTCTCACAATCTATTTGGTATTTATTTCAAATGCGAGAATGCACCTATTGTCTTCGTTTCTAATTGTAGCTTTGTACCTTATTCGTAGGCAGGTTGTAACTAATCCTTTGAGAACTTTTTTTATAGGAGCCCCTATTCTTTCATTCTCCTTCGTGGCAATATTAACAATTATAGTTTTATTCGTACCGAAAGGATTTTTAACGATTGACTTTGACAACTTTTACAGTGATAGCAACATGCAAGGAAGAAACCAAATATGGGATATATTGCTAAATCAATTTTACAGATCTGACATATACGACAGGATATTTGGACTAGGTTTGAATGCCGATGTAAAAATCAATCTTCTATATGGCTCGTCTGAAGAAGTTTATAATGCACATAACGGATTTTTATACTTGCTTGTTTCCACAGGATATACTGGCCTTACTCTATTCTTGTTATTAGGCTATCTTTTCATGAAGAGGTTTGTGAGGCTTACTCGTCCTAAAACTAGCAGTGCTCATGCAGAAACATTTTTAATGACTTTTTTATCATTTTTATTGCTTTTTTATATATCTAGTTTATCAACGGTAAGTATTATATTTCAGCAACAAACATGGTTCTTCTTTTTTTGGTGTGGCGTCCTGTACAATAGTGCCTATTTTGCAAAAAAAAATTACGCTATAATTAGCGATAAACGGATGGATGTCACTAGCGAAAGAAATTTATCTATTCCCCATATATAAATGTTCTTCTAATTACTGATCGCAATAGTTAGTATAAAGATTGTCATATCTGGCTCATACATAGATCGCATAAAAACAAACGATAAGATTGATTACCAACCTGAGAAACATAAAGAACATATACACGTGAGAATTCTTCTAGTACATACATTTTACCAAATAAAAGGAGGGGAAGATAGCGTTTTCAGGCAAGAAATTGACTTATTGTCAAAATCACATGAAGTTCAAAGTATTACTTTTCAAAATAGAACTGGATGGCGTGGAGCTATCCAATTTCTTATATCGATTTGGAATATCTCTAATGCTAATATTCTTAGACGAAAAATAGTTGCGTTTAAACCGGACATCATCCACATTCACAATTTACATTTTGCTATAGGTCCTATTGCAATATTAGTAGCTAAGAAATTCGATATTCCTGTTGTTTTAACACTACACAACTTTCGCCTCTTGTGCCCCTCGGGAATCCTACAACACAAAGGAAGTTTATTCCTAAGCAGCCTCACAGAACCTTTTCCATGGAAAGCCGTCCGAAATCGTGTTTATCGAAATTCCTATTTTCAAACGTTTTGGTTATCACTAATCGTTTGGTTTCATAGACAGATCGGAACTTGGATCAAGGTTGATCAGTATATAGTCTTAACTGACTTTGCCAAAGAACTTTTTTTAAATTCAGTTTTAAACATAAATGTAGATAGCATATCCGTCAAACCTAACTTTATTGAAAAACCTTCTTACTCGGCACACCCTAGAAACAATACATTTTTATTTGTTGGTAGACTTATGGAAGAAAAGGGAATAGCCTGTTTGATAAATGCATTTAAGGATTCAGGGAACTGTCTTAAAATAGCTGGTAGCGGCCCCCTTTTGAACTTGGTAGAAGAAACTTGTGCCAATTATAAGAACTTTGAATATCTTGGTAATTTGGATAAAGTAGAAGTCTTGGCTGCTATGCAAAAATGCACAGCCTTAGTGTTTCCGTCTACCTGGTATGAAGGTATGCCAATGACCATCCTCGAAGCTTTTTCACTAGGAACTCCAGTAATCGCTTCTAACCTGGGAGCTATGCAGACAATGATTAGAGATAATCACAATGGCCTACTTTTCAAACCTGGTGATTCAGGTGACTTACAGAAAAGTATAAATTACTGGTCTTCTTTAAGTGAAGATGTCAAATATACATTTAGAGAAAATGCAAAACAGACATTTGAAGAAAAATACACGGCTAAAATAAATAATGAAATTTTAAAAAGGATTTACAATCGAGTTCTAGATTAATAATACTATAGTTATTGTAGTAGTTAAAATAACTTAGGGCACAAAAATATTCAATCAAATAGATGATATTCAATTACAGCATACTTATTTCAATCAGTCTGTTTTGCAATACTTTAGCTGCGAAGGATAGTCTCCAAATCTACATGTCTAAAATGGTGGTTAGCCGGCCTGACGGCTCAAAAAAATTTCCTTTTACTAGCTTTAAACAAGTTCAGAAGGCAATCCGGGTAAATGCAGGCTCCAAAATAACTGTTATCTTACGAGGAGGCGTATATGAGCTATCTGAAACTCTGATATTTACTGATGAAGATACCTCTCTGCCTTCAACCGAAGTTGAAATAACCTCATATCCGGGAGAAAAAGTTACAATAAGTGGAGGAAGAAAAATCAAAGAACAGTGGATAAAGCAGCGATCTAACATATGGAAATTAAAGCTTAAAGGTTACAATCCTGGAAAAGACTATTTTCGCACATTATATGTAGATAATCAGCCACTAACTAGGGCATCATCCGACACCTTATTTTCTACTGGACCTTTGCCACAGTATGCTAAATCTTTTAAAAAATATGACTTCAAAGCCATTGAAAAATTACGCAAAGATTCACTAGATGCATTTTGTGGCTTCAAGTATGTAAGCAAAGCACTAAATAGCTTATATGATATTTCTTCTGCTGAAGTGATTGTTTATAATAGTTGGGAAGCTTCTTGGCACACCATAAGAGATATCGACAAGAAAAATAGTATTATCACTTTCAATAATCCTGCAACGTATCCAGTGGGATTTTTTGCCCCTAGACTTCGCTTCCGTGTAGAGAATTCACTCGATTTTTTAAAGCACGCAGGCGAGTGGGTGCTCGCATCTGCATCTGGTGAGATATATTACCACGCATATCCTGGGCAAAACCCAAATGATTATGAATTTACTATACCTAATCTAGACACGCTTATCCTACTGAAAGGCAATGAACAAAAAAAAAGGCATGTACAAAATATCAGTTTTTCAAACCTAAACTTTAGTTATACTTCGGCGGCATGGGGAAAAAGTAATCTAAAAGAGGATGTAAAAGCCTTCAACTCTATCAAATTTCCATATTTGGATTTCTCCCAGGGATTTTCTTCTGCTCAGGCAGCACTTGACTGTGGTGAGGCAATACTTTTTGAATGGGCAAAAAATTGTACTTTCACAAACTGCAATTTTTCCAATTTAGGTAATTATGCCATACGTATTGGCAAATACTCTAACGATAACATTATTTCTGACTCTCAAATATCAAATATAGGCGGAGGAGGTATAATAATCGGTTTTAATGTTTCAGGTGGCAAGAGAAAGAGCATACCAGATAAAATGTCACCTTCCGGCAATAAAATTTTGCGCTGTCAAATTTCAAAATGTGGACAAATTTTTCCAGCATCCGTCGGAATTGGTATTATGCAAGCCAACAACAGTTTAATTAAGCACAATACTGTCTTCGATCTTCCGTACACGGGAATAAGTGTTGGTTGGTCATACTCCTTCGCAGACACATACACAATAAATAATTTAATTGAATATAATACAATATACTCTGTCATGAAAATACTGGCGGACGGGGGGGGCATTTACACGCTGGGGAAGCAAACTGGATCGGTCTTTCGCGGAAACCATATAAGGGATATTTTTCGCTCGCCAAATGCCGTTGGATCAACTAACAATGGTTTTTTCTTTGATGAAGGTTCTTCTGATTTTCGAGTAGACAGCAATATTGTTCTGAATATCCAAAATAAAGATATAAGATTTAATAAAACAGACACAACTCGAATAAAATTTGGTCCAAATCATTTTGAAAAATCTTCTTTTAACGATACTCTGCTCAAGTTAAAACTTGGCTCACCAATTAGATAGCCTTTTCAGGTTGTCACGTTCAGTTAATTATGAAACAGTTTTTAATATCTATAGGTATAAGTTCTGGAGACTACGAAATTTTCGTAAAACGGATTATTGACCTAGCAAAAAAGCGAACTTCGTCGTACGTCTGCGTTGCAAATGTTCATATGCTAATGGAAGCGCAAAAAGACGCGGATTTCAGTAAAATAGTTAACGACGCTGATATTTGCACTCCTGACGGTATGCCCTTAGCTAAGGCTATAAAGTTGCTGTATGGAAATGACCAAGATCGTGTTGCAGGCATGGATTTGCTTCCAGATCTATTGAAAGTGTCAGAAAAAGATGCACTAAGGGTTTACTTTTATGGAGGAACTAATGCCATGCAGGAAGCAAGTGCAAAATATGTCAAATCAGCGTTTCCTAATTTAATAGCTACGGGATTTCATAGTCCACCCTTTCGTCCGCTGACAAATGAAGAAGAATCCGAAATCATAGAAAGAATCAATGCAACCGGAACAAACCTGGTGTTTGTCGCTTTGGGCTGCCCCAAACAAGAAAAGTGGATGGCAAGCATGAAAGGCCGAATCAACGCTTGCATGATCGGAATCGGAGGCGCATTACCGGTGATGATTGGCTTGCAGGAGCGGGCTCCGGTTTGGATGCAAAAATACAGCCTCGAATGGCTCTTCCGCCTCTACCAAGAACCAGGAAGGTTGTGGAAAAGATACTTTTATACGAATTCACTTTTCCTTCTTTTGTTCGCCGGTGAGTATTTTAAAATTAAACTGCTGAGGCAAAACCAATCTTAGCCGATCATGCTGCATATCAACGAATTACACTAAAATTATAAAAACTATAACTTCAACAGTGATTAGATATTCTACAAATAAATTTATTATTTAATTTTTTGATGAATTATCATAAATTTTCAAATTTTAATAATTTTAAATAATTGATTTTCAGCAAATTGAAAATTTATTCATTTTGTCGCTATGGTTTTATTACAATATTTTTCGTAAACTTGTTGTAGAAATTATTCTACCATATTAACTAAAAACATTATGATCTCAATCGTGAGATGTAAATGCGACTGTAATATTATTCACCTTAAATAGCTGTACTATAAAGAAATAACTTTACTCAACGTCTACCTGCTCAAGAACTAATTTACTCAACGTTATCTTAAAATTTTATGAAGAACCGCCTTTCGGGAGTCCTGCCGAAGGTGCATCTATGGACAGACGTAGTCCTGCTGAATGCATCCTTCCTTATTGCGTACCTTGTACGTTTTGACGCAATTTCGGATATGCCGGATAACCGGTATGTCAACCTGCTTCTGGTTAGTAATCTTCTCTGGGTACTCTGCACCAATCTCTTTAAAACTTACCGTTTCGATCGTTTCTCTTACAGTATTAACCGACAGACCCTGAGTGTGCTGAAAACTGCCGTGATCCATGGTGGAATGATGCTTGCCTTTTTGTATTTCACCCAACAGGGCGAAAGCTACTCACGTCAGCAGTTTGCCTATTCGTATACTTTCTTTGCCATCACTGCTGTGGTTGCAAGAGTGTTTATGTTGTACAGCATACAGATATACCGCCAGGCCGGATACAATTCAAAAACGTATGCGGTTGTAGGAAAGGGGGAATTGGCTGGCATGATCGACGGCTTTTACAATGACCGCAAGGAACTTGGTTTCAAAAAATGCGGTGTATTTGAAGTGCGTGGACATGCCAATGAGCTTGACAGACTGGAACATTTCCTGGAAGATTCGCAGCCTGATTACATTTATTGCTGCCTGTCGGACATGGACGATAGCCTGGTAAAGAGCGTGATTCACGTGGCACAACGCCAGAAAACACAGGTGCGGCTGGTGCCGGATTTTCGCGGATTTATGACTAACCTGGCTTCCATTGAATACCACGACATGTATCCTGTAATTCAGGTAAATACCAAACCTTTTTCCAATGTGGAGGAAGCGACCGTGAAACGTGTGTTTGATCTAACCTTCTCCGTAGTGGTAATGCTATTTGGAGCACCTTTGTTTCTGCTTTTAATGCTTGTCGTGAGGTTGTCTTCCAAAGGCCCGATCTTCTTTTTACAGGAACGCTCCGGGCGGTGGGGAAAAATATTCAAGGTGATCAAGTTCCGTACAATGTACGCTGACTCGGAAAAATTCGGTATGCAGCATTCACAGGGTGACCACGATCCTCGCATCACGCCAATAGGACGGATCTTACGCCGTTCACGACTGGATGAATTGCCTCAGTTTTACAATGTATTGATCGGCGACATGTCGATTGTAGGTCCTCGCCCACTCTATAAATATGACGTGGATATGCTGATGGCCGAAGCACCTCACGAATTCAGAAAACTACTTACCGTAAAACCTGGCATCACGTCAATCGGACAGATCAAGGTCGGTTACGCATCGACACTGGCAGAAAACGTGGAAAGACTTCGCTACGACTTACAATACCTCAGAAAGTACAGCATCCTGACCGACGTTGCCCTCATTTTCCAGACCGTACAGGTGATGGTGCTTGGGAGAGGAAGATGATTCTGTGAGGAGGAGTGCCGGGGTGAGAAGTAAAAAGTTAACAGTAAAACACAAACCAGACGGTAAGACGGTTATGCTGCATTGAACTTCTTAACTCCATACCTCCTTAACTCCTTACTAAAAAAACACCCTACCATATATAAATCACAATTTTTTACTAAACATGCTTAAAATGAAGACTACCAAAACAAAATCGATCACAACGTTGCTATGCGCACTCGCGCTGATGCTGGTGATGTACAACTGTAAGAAGAAAGACGAGCCTTTCCCAACGGAACCACCAAAGGAGTTGGTTGACAAGATCAACGACATTGAGATTACGCCAATCACGGCTACACCACCTGCCCCTGTGGCCACTACACCAGCAGGTGTGACAGCATCTCCCGAAGCTGCGGCGCTTAGCAATGCTTTGAATGACATGGCAACAACAGGTGTAATACCAGCAAGTATTACAGCAACAGGTGCAGCAGTATCAGCTGCTATTCCGGCGGCAGACCTTGCTATACTTAGTGCGATTTCCCCTGAAACGCTTGCATCTGTAAAGGCGGGTGGAGCATTATCTCCTGCTGCACAGGCGGCGGTAGACAAGGCTTTGACAAATCCTGCTATTGCGGCATTGTTGCCTAAGTTCACTTACCCAACTGTGGGTGGACAAGTGGTTAACGGCCGTGTGGCTGCGGTTGGCGGAACAACGACTACCGCAACTACTGATGTATTAGAAAGTGGCGAAGCTATTGAAGCAGTGCTCGTTGACGATGCATGTATAGCTTCTGCTGAGAATGCTTTCCAAACTGTAAAAACGAAACTGGATGCCGCAAGAGATGCGGAAAATCTGAAAGTACAGACAACTTACTCCACAACCATTGCTCCTTATGCGGCAGAAGTAACGGCTTGCCAGGCGGCAGTTAATTACACAGCACAACGTACGGCAATTGATACTCAGGTTGCACAGGCTTTAGCTAATCTGGAAACAGCCAGAGCAATTTTGACTGCTGCCGGTCTGTATGATGTATTTGTATCCCTTATCAATGTACAGGCTGCCGGTGCTTACATTGGTATCAACAACCTGGAAGCAGCAGACAAAGCAGCATGTACTGCCTTGAGTACTGCTAAAACTGCAAGTGCAGCTGCGGCCAGAGATACGGACCTTGCAAAAGTACAGGCAGAATATTCTACCAAACTTGCTGCGGCTACCGCTGTGAAAGCTGAGTTAATAGCAAGCTGCCACAATCAGGGTGGTGGTAACTAAGAAATAACAATCATTTTCAACGCCTAACAAACTGGCAATTGAAGAAATTAATAAAATATTGGAAGGGCAGCATTTTGCTGTCCTTCTTTTTGCTGTTTTTGGGATTCGGTTCTCACGGGCAGGTGAACCTATCCGGCAAACCCGGACTTATTTTTACACCCAGTGCGGTGGAAACGGAAGATGGTCTTTTCCGGTTCGGATACAACTACAATCCGATTAATTATGCATTGAGACGGCGGGGCAGAAATCCTGAGCGTGTTATCTATGCCAACGTGACGATTCTAAAGAGACTGGAAATTAATGCCAGTCTGCTGCAAATGATCAGCACAGATCAAAACAAAGTAAAAGAGGCTATTGGCGACAGGCAACTGGATATTCGCTACCTGATCCTGAAAGAAAAACCCAAACAGCCCTCACTTGCATTGGTACTCACTACACCATTCACCATTGACGGGGCCATGTTGACACATGCACTGGTGGCGACAAAAAACTTTCAGGTTCAGCGGGATTTAAAACTGGAAGTGAGTGCGGGATACGGTAGCCCTTATTATCTATATCGGGATGAAGGAAATCTGACCAATTCCAACATGCTGTCTAACTTCAAGTGGCAGAAAAAAAGTGAGGACCGCTATAAAAACCATTATCTGCAGGGACCCTTTGGTGGTGCGGTTTTACATTACAAAAACTGGGGCGGCGTGATGGCAGAATGGGATTCCCAACACCTTAATGTGGGTGCTTATGCCCGGCTTTTCAAATGCTGGACCATTCAGGCCGGCTGGCTCAACGCGGACCAGATTACCGTAGGTACATCTGTTGCCGTCAACTTATTAAAACCTTCCCGCAGACTTAAAAAGCAATCCGATGAGAAAAAATAGTATACTATTCTGTCTGCTTTTTTTGGGAAGCCTGATTAATTCTTCCGCCCAAAATACCGGCGACAAATACACACCTGAGAAACTAAGACAAAGTTTTGAAAATATACAGACCATAGACGGGAAGGTATTTTACGAGCAACGCCTTTATCGCAACCCATTTATTGGTCTCTACGAAATACAAAAAGTAACCGCGGATACAACCATTAAACAGTACGTGCCGCTTTTTAACGGCTTTCCCATTGGCAAGTATGCTGTTGATGAAAATGTAAACTACGACCCGCTCTCCGATGCAGAAAGGAAAGCTTACCTACAAAAGAACCGATTCCTGCTGCATAAAAAATACAAGGCGGATTTCTGGATACAACCCTATTTCGCTGCCATTTTCGGAAACTTTGAAAAACCGGTAGAAAGCAATACCAGTGGGGCACTTCAAACACAACTGTATCTTTTGCCGGGATTAACTTTGCAAACGGGAGTGCTCTTTCCAATTGTAAATGATCTGGATGGTCGCCCGAAAAATATTCGCCTTGCCCCTACCTTCCTGAACCAATTTTACAACCAGGGCAGCAATTACATCAGTGCGTCGGCTGGTTTTTTTCAGAATGACCAGTATGGCGTGAATGTGCAGTACCGCAGGGCGGACCTTTCCAAGCCATGGTCATTTGGACTGGAAGCAGGATTAACCGGATTTTATTACTATCCAAAGGGTGGTATTTATTACGAAGGTCCGGATCAGCTTCTGTTGCTGGCAGATGCTTCCTACCGTTTTAAAGGTCCTGATATTACGTTAAAATTATCCGGTGGTCAGTTTTTGTGGCGTGACAAAGGTGCGAGAATCGAAATGGTTCGCCAGTTTACCAACGTCGAACTAGGAGTGTATGCAGTGAAAACACAGAACGGTTCCACACTCGGTTTCAATTTTGCCGTTCCGATCCCACCTGGGAAAATCGTTCAGGGAAAACATGCCAGGCTACGAACCACGGATGAATTCCGCTGGGAATACACCTACAGCCGTGGCTATCGGATCGGTGAGCGCTATCGGCTCGGCTACCAGCTTGATCAGAAGTTGCGGCAGTTCCATCAGGATTACCTGAACCGGCAGCATCGGGAACTTTAGGGCATGGGGCTTGGAGTTCAACGCAGAGTTTAGTAGTTACACAAAGAGTTTCGCAGAGTTGTCAATTCTAAACTCCTCGTTTGAAATTAAAAAAACTCCATGCAACTCTGCACCAAACGCCGTGTCACTCCGCGGTTTACTTTTATATTTGCAGAAAAAACCACAAACTATGAACATCGTCGTCCTCGGAGCATCCGGACAATTGGGTAGCTGCCTTAAAAAAGTTGCTGCCGAAAGAAACATCACTGACATCTCTTTTCCATCTGAGCAGGAAGGCAATATTCTTGACAGCGACTTACTCAACAAACTTTTCACTGCTGAAAAACCAGGATTTGTGATCAACTGTGCTGCTTATACCGCCGTTGATAAAGCAGAAGATGAGCAGGATATCTGCCGGAAAGTGAACCGCGAAGGTGCTGCGAACATTGCCGTTGCCTGTCAGAAACACAATGCCACTTTGATCCATATTTCAACAGACTTCGTGTTCAAAGGAAACGTGCCTCAGCTGCTTTCTGAAACCGATCCTGCTGAACCTGAAAATATTTACGGTCTTACCAAACTGGAGGGCGAACAGGATATCACCCGCATACTGAAAGAACATTTCACAATCCGCACCAGCTGGTTGTACTCTGAATTTGGCAATAACTTCGTAAAAACAATGCTTCGTTTGGGTAGTGAAAGAGACCAGTTGGGCGTGATCGCCGACCAAACCGGCTCGCCGACATACGCCATTGATCTTGCCGGAGCCGTTCTGGACGTGATTGCCTCAGGCAGCGATGCTTACGGAATTTACCATTACAGCAATGAAGGAGTTACTTCCTGGTTCGATTTTGCCAAAACGATCTTCGACATCAGCAACACAGAGGTAATTGTAAATCCTGTCAAAACCTCAGAATACGTTACCAAAGCTGTTCGTCCAGCGTATTCGGTGATGGACAAAACCAAGATTAAAACTACTTTCGGTATTAAAATTCCTTACTGGAGAGATAGCTTGGCGGTGTGTATTGCACGGTTATCTTAGAAGTATGTTTCTTCTAGAGATTCATTTTTGTTGAGTTCACAGCTTTTAGTTAACAGTATACAGTTCTTAGAGAACAAGTTGTTTAAACCTATATTCCTGACAATGAGGCTGTACCAGGATAGGAAAATAGGTAGAATTTGTCACATTGAGCGGAGTCGAAATGCCTTTTGGGGTAATCAAAAGGCCTTCGACCCCGCTCAATGTGACATCATAACTACTTTTGTTGCAGCCTGATTGAGCTACTAAGTTTAGATCCACTAAAGATTCACTCCGCCGGAAACTTCAATCCGCTGCGCGTTGACCCACCTGGCATAATCGGTACATAAAAAGGCAACGACTCCGCCAATGTCATCGGGCAACCCTACCCTGCCCAGAGCCGTTGCAGCTGCAATGTGCTGGTTGACCTGTTCGTTGTCCCGCACAGCACCTCCACCAAAATCGGTTTCGATTGCACCAGGTGCTATCACATTTACACGAATACCGCGTGCACCCAATTCTTTTGCCTGATAACGGGTGAGCGTTTCAATTGCCCCTTTCATACTTGCATAAGTGCTGTAACCCGGCATGGTGAAACGGGTTAGTCCGGTTGATAAATTCACAATACCACCGCCATCATTCATGAAAGGCAAGGCGGATTGGGTCAGAAAAAACACACCTTTGAAATGCACGTTCATCAGCAGATCAAAGTTTTCTTCCGGAGTTTCCGCAAAGGGAGCACCCAGACCGATTCCTGCGTTATTGATCAAATAGTCGAAATGCGTAGCCTGGAAATGAGTACCCAATACTGATTTCAGATTTTCAAAAAACGTGTCAAATCCTTTTACTTCACCAGCATTGAGTTGCAATGCAGCTGCTTTTTGTCCGGCTTTTTCAATTTCCGCAACTACGGCAAGTGCTTCCTCCTGTTTGCTGTTGTATGTAAGAATTACGTCTATTCCTTTTGTAGCCAGCGCTAATGCCATGTTTTTACCAAGCCCTCTGCTGCCACCAGTTACCAATGCTATTTTGTTCATCGTCGTTACAATTTTTGTTCTGTTTTGATGATACAAAGTTGGCGCAAAAGAAAGGAGGTGTGTTTGCAAACATCAATCCATTATTTACAAAATTCAAATCTGACCAACTAGCCACGGAAAGCCATGGGTGAAATCTCGGTTTGTTTTTTGAAAAAATTGGAAAAGTGGGCAACCTGCTCAAAACCCAGACAGTTTGCAATTTCAGAGATATTCCAATTGGTTTGCTTTAAGATAATCTTGGCTTCCCGTACCACCCTTTCGCTGATCAGATCCGTGGTGGTGTGGCCAGTATTTTCTTTCAAAACCTTGTTGAGATGGTTGACGTGAACCGAAAGTGTGTCTGCGTAATCCTTGGCGGTTCGCAAACGTAACTGCTGGTCCATGGACTCAATGGGGAACTGTCTTTCGAGCAATTCCAAAAACAGCGACGAGACCCGGGCGGAGGCGTTGTGGGTGGGATAAAGCGCCGTAGCTGGTTGTAGTTTCTGACCGTAATGGATCAGTTCCATTACATAATTTCTGAGCAGATCGTATTTAAAAGCATAGTCCGACGAGAGCTCTCTATTCATTTTAGCCATAATGGCAGCAATTTCTGCTGTCTCTTCATCCGAGAGTTGGAATATAGGATAACCATTTGCTTTAAAAATGGGAAGCTCATCCAAAATTACACCGCTCTTACTCTGCGTTAAAAATTCAGGTGTAAAAATGCAGAAATGACCCGACTGCTCTTCATTCAAAGGAAGATAATGATAAGGAATTTTGGGGGTTGCAAATAGCAATGCGCTTTTCTCAATTTCAATTACCTTGTCCGCATATTCAGCCCTGTTTTTACCGATGATCAAACTGATTTTATAATAGGCTCTCCGGTTGTAAGGCATTTTCCCCTGTGATGTTTTGGCAAGATCGGCAATACTGAAAACATTAAAATGCCCGATCTCCTTGCTAACCTCTTCGGGAATAAGCTGAGAAACCTCTCTGTAAAACTCGTCAACCGATATTGCCTTCATACATGCATGGGTTTGTAAAATTCAAATGTACGGAGGAATTCAAATCTTTCTTTATCTTGAAATAATTTCCACGGATCTTCCTGATGATGTGAACTTTGCTCATCCTGGTCTTGACAAATTCAGACAATCAGATTATTATCGCTTTCTTATTTACTTATGCAAGATGTCGTTTATGAAAAACATCCTTTGAAAATACCTCTCATCATTCTATACTAAAACTTATACTGCCTGTGAATACGGACGGAATTGTCTATCTACCCAAAACGTTTGCTAAAAGTCAGGTGCGTCACTTGGGAAAATCTATTAAGGCTTTTCAGAAGGAAATTTTTGGAAGATTATTGGTGTGGAGTCTGGCAGCCATGAATTTGAGGTTATCAAATCTGGCAAGTAAAACGGATGCACAAAAATGACACGGATACACAGATGGTCACGAATGGTATCTTATAAATTCATCAATGATAGATGCCACAGATATACGAATCACATTTGTGTAAATTCGTGCATCTGTGGCATAAATACAACAGCCAATTATTAAATATGGTAAACGAGAAGTGGTATGTTTGTTTCCACGACCAGCTTTTTGGTAATACTCGGGTTAATGATCAGTTGTTCCAGAAATCCGCGCTCTCGGGTTGAAACGATTAAAAGATCTGCGTTCACTTCCTTGCAGTGTTTTTTGATACCTTCCTCAACCCCGCCCCCTTTGTGGATCACAATGTCACTGGCGGGTATGCCCAGGCCGCTGGTCATCTGCTCAATGTATTGTTGATCGGACTGGATGTTGGGCTGTTCAAGTGAGCTTATTTTGATAAAGGTCAATCTTGCTCCAAGCAAACGAGCCAGCGTTGCCACCTCCCGCAGATTGTTCATTTCTTCATATTCCAACTGGGTGGCATATACGATCCGTCTGAAATCAATGTTGATAACCTGTGGAGGAATTACAAGCACCGGACATGGCGCTTCCAGTGCGATACTGGTTGCAGCGCTGCCTATCAGTTTATCCATAAAACTACCCTTGCCTGTTCTGCCTACCACGATCAGATCGGCAAGCAGGTCTTCGGCATTTTTAATGATTGCATCGTGGATTCCGCCGGTTTCCCAGATACCCTCCGTTTTGAAACCTTCCTGCCTTGCAAGAACAACGTGCTCTTCAAGCTGCGCCTTGTAGGATTCTTCCAGCTCTTTGTAAACGGGCATCGTGTTCACCGTAACAGGTAAAGAAATATCTGTGATATAGGGCTGATACGCATGCAGAAAAACAAGCTCCGCATCGGTCTTGGAGGCAATTACCTTTGCTGCCGCAATGGCTTGTGCAGCATTTTCAGAAAAATCTATGGGAACAAGAATCGTTTTCATATCGAGTGGATTTATTTGAGAGATAAGCATCAGCGATGAGGTGTTAACCAATGCTGCGTGCAATTTTCAATCTTAATTAAACAAAAAAAATGATCCCGGACAGTTAAATAGCTGACAAAAAAGAATATCCTTGACTTGAACCGACTACAATTCCAGCTGTGTTGCGGCTAAAACTGTAAGGATCAAGTACCCTTTTCCGGTCATTTCTTTTTTCTCAACTGCCGGGCAACCAGCAGTGCATCGGCGACTACTTCCGGAGGATAATTGTTAAGTTCCAGGATCCTGATGGCGTTTGTAGTTATCAGCGTACCCTGTTTTAGCTTGTAGTCGAACAAAATTTCACGCGCCTCGACCACCTCCGAAAAATGATACAAGTCGAACGTTTCATTCAGAAAATCTCCCAGCTCCAGATCGTGCGTGGAGACAAACACCAGGTTGGCACCACTGTTCAGATAACTGAGTACCGATTTCCCCGCAGCAATGCGCTCCACGGTATTGGTTCCCTTAAAAAGCTCATCTAAAAGAAATAGATGAACGGCGCCCGAGGCACTTTCGTCAAGCAGATTTTTGATAATTAAAACCTCCTCGAAGTAATAGCTTTTATCATCCAGCAGATCATCTGCAACACGTATAGCTGAATGAATTTTCGTTCTGTACGTCTCAAATTTCTCAGCAAAACAGGTATTAATTGTTTGTGCGAGCAGCACATTAATACCGATTGTTCTTATAAAAGTCGATTTGCCCGACATGTTGGAGCCGGTCAGCAACACCGACTTGTGATCGCATCTGATATCATTCGCTACTGCTCCGAACACAAGAGGATGATATACGCCCACGACATTGAGCTGTTTGCCGTTTATTGAAAAAGAAGGAATACAACTGTAAACCGATGATTCACGCAATGCCTGAATGGAAAGCGCCGAATCAATTTCACCAATAAAATCAAATACTTCCCGCACCTGCGCTCTCCTGGCATCCAGTGTTTTTAAGGTACTGAACAACAAAATCGGTTCGATCAGAAAAAGTGCCTTGATCAGCTCCACAAGGTACTCGACAAACATACCTATCTCACTTTGCAGTTTTGCTTCCAGCTTGAACACCGACATAGACATACTCATGCGGTCCAGCATACCGACCGATGCGGACAAACTTGCTTTTTCATTTCTGAAAGAGTCAAACGTTAGTATTTTTTTGGCGAGCGTATTCATTCGCGATAGCTGTGGAATTGAGCTGGCGTACTTGTAAAGGTTATTTTTGTTCCAATAATGAAAAGCAAAATTGACCGCCAGAAGCAGCATTACTACAAACAAAAAAGAAGGAAAAATAAAGGACAAAACAACCGAGCACACGCTTGCAACAGATAGCAACGGCACAATCCAAAACCATTTTGGAGTTGCTATATACTTTTGAAGAAAAAGAGAGCAGACGTAATAGGCATCATTGTTATTTAGACCGGAAAGTCCTTCCAAAACGGTTTGTTTGAGCTCATCATTTTTCTCAAACACCGCTATCAGTCCTTCTAAACGATCGGCTCGCTTTTGATCCGCAGGAATCGTTCTGAGCAGGTAATAAAGATATTGCTGCCCAATGCTGCTGGTTGTACGGTCGATGAATTTAAAAACATCGTCAAGATCCAGATCCTGATGGGCTCTTTCGGAAATGCTTTGAAGTGCACCTTTGCTTTCAGCAAGCAAAAAGTATTGCTCTATATGTCTGAAATTAAACGGCTTGGTTTTAAGCTGTGAAGGATCGTGATATTGGGAGGTAGCTTTTTTAAACATTTTGGAATCAGTCAGGTGCGACAGGTTTACCAAAATAACTGTTTATCACAAGGGCTACACCTCAATTAATTGTGAAAGGTTGATCAGTGGTTTGGAAGGTTAATCCATGGCTGGTCAGAACCCGACAAAAAACTATTTAGTGTTTTCCTTTTCGACCTCCTGTACAAACGCCTCTGACACACTCGCGAAATTGGCTATTTCTGATACCGTAAATTTCCCGGCTTGTAATAATTTTAGTACAACCTCATAGCTTTTTTTCAGCTCGCCTTTTTCAATACCCTTTTCCAGGCCTTCCTCTATTCCCTCCTCCTTCGCAAGCATCTTTATGGTTTCAATGATTCCCATAGCTGTGGTTTTTCCGGTTAATAATTCAATGTGCTTTTCAAAGTTAATATTTATTTCAGGATTTTCAATCCGAATAAACGTTGTCAGAAAGAAGAGAAAACGCCTGATTTGCTGGCTATTGTAATTCTTACTGTGAATGAGTGCGCGTGCAATGGTCAGCCTATGCTCCCCTAGTTCTTCCTCCGGTATTTTACCAACAAGCAGTGCCTTCTGAGCTGTAAGCACGATGAGGGCAAACGGATTATTCATCGCTAAGAGCTGCGCTTCACTGTGATCCAGAATGTGATAAGTGTTGTATTTGTAAAGAATTTCAGTTCCAAGGAAATCCTTATGAAAATAGTTCGGCTGACTCTGGTTCTTCCCGCCTGTGTAAACTACTAATGCAGCGATGTCCACACCATAACGGTCGTAGATGCGATACCAATACTGAAACATGCGGAAAGCAAATTGATCGGTTCTGTCGCCCTGAATTTCCAGATGGATCAGAATCCATTCTTCTTTACCACTCATCAGAAATGCCTTCACAAGCATATCCACCACACGGCTCCCGCCCTTTTTTTCTAAATCGGGAAAGAGTTCATTCAGTTCTTTATCCAGAAATTCGAAACCCCGAGGTATATCGAAAATAATGTCGGCATCCTTAAAGTAGAAGCGCAGCAGATCGGGGAAAGCTTCCTCAAACGCACTTTTTAACAGGATATCATTCTTTCTACGCATAGGAAAAAGGATTATTGCAATGATTACGGACAATGACAATTTTCGTCACTTCCTATTGATCGACAGTAAATTAAAGTCCGCCTGGTCACACTCTGACCTCCTGGTTCTGCTTTCGACATTGCTTTACTTGTAAGTGTACGTAATACAAACCCAACCGCTTTCGCATTATTCAACAGTCAGTTACATTTTAGTTCCCATAATATTAAAAAAAGACAATTATAATTATTAGTATATAATACCGATAGAGATTAATTATTTAAAAAATATTAATTACTTTTGCAGAAGATTTTCAGAAATCTCGTATTTAATGATCTAAAAATATTAGAATGTGCAAAATATTATTTCAATTAATGAATTTAAATCAAAATAAGATAAAACTAAAATTGACTGATTTAATACAAATACAAAGACAATTCAAAATAAACGAATCTCACCAAAATACAATTTTATGAAAAACAGATTTATATTATTGCTCTGGCTTCTTCTCGGAGGGGTTGGATATAGCCAGGCTCAGGAGCGAACAATAACCGGGATCATTACCGACGCCACAGACGGCAGTCCGTTACCGGGAGCATCCGTGGCTGTGAAGGGCACGTCGAGCGGTACGCTTTCTGATGTAAATGGTGCCTATACACTTGGCGTATCGACCAATGCTTCCACATTGGTAGTATCATTTATTGGCTACATAGCAGAAGAAGTGGTGCTTGATAACCGTGACAAAATCAATGTTGCTTTGAAAGCTGACACCAAATTGCTCAACGAGGTGGTTGTCACTGCGCTGGGAATTTCCCGCGAAAAACGCGCACTGGGTTATGCAGTACAGGAAATTAAAGCAGAAGCATTGCAAACGAGGCCAACAAATGCGCTGAGTGCACTTTCAGGTAAAGTTGCAGGTTTGCAAGTAGTGAGCGCCGGTGGTAATATGGGTGGATCTTCCCGTGTATTGCTTCGAGGTATCAACTCCATTTCGGGCAACAATCAGCCCTTGTATGTGATTGATGGTACTCCAATCGACAATGCGGACCTGAACAGTGCAGCTACCAGTGCAGGTAGTGGCGGTAAGGATGTTGGAAATATGATCCAGGATATTAATCCGGATGATATTGAGAACATCTCTGTATTGAAAGGGCCTTCGGCAGCGGCACTTTATGGTACCAGAGCTGCCAACGGTGTCATTTTGATCACGACAAAAAAAGGGAAGGAAAACAGCAAGGTCAACCTTACTCTGAATACGGGTATCGAATTTGAAAAAATAGTTCGCCTGCCCAAACGCCAGAAGCTTTATGGCGGCGGGTTTTCGAACACTTTTCAGAAAGTGAATATTGGTGGAGAAGAATACAACATTTCGGAATATGCCGTGGACGAAAGCTGGGGACCGAAACTGGATGGAACACCGGTGCTGCATTGGTACAATCTGGACCCGGAAAACACTGCTGAGTATCTCCAGCCACAGCCATGGGTTTATCCTAAAAACGATGTGCATTCTTTCTTTGAAACCGGCGTAGCCAATACTAATAGTTTTTCTGTGAGCGGCGGAACGAGCAACTCCACCTACCGGCTTTCCTACACCAACAAAAATGTGAATGGTACGGTACCGAATTCTTCTATGAACAGAAATTCACTTAACTTTTCCGGGTCTACTCAGTTGGGCAAAGTGAAAATTTTCAACAGCTTTAACTACATGAAAAACACCTCAACGGGTCGTCCGTGGACAGGTGCAACCAACCGTAATATTATCCTGGAAGCTTTTCAGTGGGGAGCTGTGCAGGTTGACTATAACAAGCTTAAAAATTACAAAAGAGCTGATGGAACGCAGATTCTTTGGAACCGCAGCGGATGGCAGAATACACCTGCCGGAGAAGCTGCGAAGTTTATCGACAATCCGTACTGGTCGGCTTACGAAAGTTATCTGGAAGAAAATCGTGACAGGTTTTATGGTAACGTAGGTGTTGTATATGACGTAAACGACTGGTTGAAAATCAGCGGAAAAGTAAATGGCGATCTTTACCAATATCAATATCAGGATCGTATCGCCGTGTATTCACGTACACAATCGCAGTATCAGGAATACAACAACACGTTCAGTGAGTTCAACTACGAGTTGCTTGCTTCTGCCAATAAAAGCTGGAATGATCTGTCTCTCAATGTGAATGTTGGTGGTAACCTCATGAACCAGAAGCGCCGTATCTCCGATCAGGTGACACAAGGCGGGCTGATCCTTCCTGAATATTACAACCTTAAAAATGCTAGCTCGGTACTTACCAATTCAAACTCTTATCACAAACAGATCAATTCTTTATTCGGAAGTTTCTCTTTGGGATATAAAAGTTTGCTTTTTGTGGATGGTACGGTGCGTAATGACTGGTCATCTACCCTGCCGGTGGACAGAAACTCGTTCATTTACCCTTCGGTTACTACGAGTTTGATATTGAGCGAACTGAAAGGAATCAATGAAATTGCCTGGCTGGATTTTGCCAAGATTCGTCTTGGATGGGCTCAGGTTGGTAACGACACCGATCCTTATCAATTACAAAGAGCTTACGAAGCTACACAGGCATTTGACGGACTGGCAGGTTATAAACTTCCGGAACGACTTAACAATCAACTATTAAAGCCTGAGATCACAAGCTCCTGGGAAACAGGCCTGAGTCTTCAGGCTCTGAAAAACAGAATTGGTCTTGACGTTACTTATTACGACAATGTAAGCCGTAATCAGATCATCAACATTCCGGTTTCATCTGCTTTCGGGTATGATTCAAAGGTGATTAATGCGGGAAAAATAAACAACAAGGGTATTGAAATTACATTGAGCGGAACGCCAATTCGTCAAAATGGTTTCGAATGGAATAGTACACTGAACTGGTCTCGCAACCAGAACAAAGTAATATCACTCGCTCCGGGTGTGAACACATTTCAGTTGACCAACAGTCTGGTAACACTTGTAGCACGCGAAGGCGAACAGTACGGACAGTTGCTAGGATATGACTTTGTATATGCTGCCGATGGACAAAAAGTGATTAAAGCAGACGGAACCTATGAAAGAGGCCAGCAACTAACGCCGCTGGGAAGTGTTTTACCAAAATATCTTTTCGGTTTCCAGAACAATTTCACATACAAAAACTTCAACCTTGGCTTTTTGATAGATGGTCGTGTAGGCGGCAAGTTCTTCTCGCAAACCTATAAAGTAGCGATGTACGCTGGTATTCTTGATAAAACAGCAGCCAACGGAATTCGTGAAACAGGCGTAATACTCGACGGCGTGAAAGGAACCGTGACCTATAACAGCGACGGAACTTATGAGGTAACCAACACCACGCCAAACGACACGCGCATTACAGCACAAGCCTGGGCACGCGGAGAATACAGCGGACCTACTCCGCAAACAATTTTCGACGCTTCTTTTGTGAAACTGAGGGAAGTTACCCTGGGATACAGTCTGCCGCTTACCGGCAAGCTTGTGAAGTCGGTGTACTTTGGATTGTATGGCCGGAATCTTGCAAATATTTATGCAGCCAGCAAATATATAGATCCTGAAATGACCAGCAGCGGAGGTAACATTCAGGGAATTGAAGGCGGAAACATTCCTGTTCCGGCCACCTACGGGCTGAATGTTAATGTTAAATTTTAACAACTCCGAGGTAATCATAACAGGTATTCAAACAGAATAATTGAGAAATCATGAAGAAGTTCATAAAACAATATACCGTACAATCGCTTGCTATTGGAGCCCTGGCATTGCTTTCTGCTTGCAGCGATACGCATTTTGAGGATATTAACACAGATCCCAACAGACCGGCAAATGCAACAACAACCACAATTTTGCTCGCAGCCGAAAAACAACTGATGGACAACATCCGCAACGAAAATATTTCCTTGCGTGGCTCTCAGCTCTTTGCCCAATATTACAGCCAGAATATTTATAGCGACCAGTCGCGCTACGACATCCCCCGCACCTATTCTGAAACCTATTGGAATAACGCGTACAAAACGCTGAATAATCTCAACGAGATTATTATCCAGAATACCGATCCGGCAAGAAAAGACGTTGCAGCGGCTGGTGTAGCCGGCTCAAACCAAAACCAGATTGCCATTGCGAGGATTCTGAAAGCCTATGCTTTTCAGGGACTAACAGATGTATTCGGTAACATTCCATACCAGTCTTATGGAAACAACGATCCCGAGTTTCAGGCTTTGCAGCAAACACCCGAAAACCTGAGCCCGGCGTATGCAAGTCAGCAAAAGATCTATATCGATATCCTAAGCGAACTGAAAGCCGCGGGTGATACCCTGGCGAAATACAAGACGTTGAACACTTTTGGAAACTATGATGTGATATACAAAGGCAGTAACGAAAAATGGGCAAAATTTGCCAATTCACTTCGTTTGCGGATTGCCACCAGGGTTCGCAAGCAACTGCCGGAGGTTTCAAACTCACACTTTGAAGATGCTTTGCAAAAGGGCGTATTTACATCTAATGCAGATAATGCTGTGTTTAAATACCAGTTGCTGGCTCCTAATGAGGCGCCGTTATTTCGTGCAACCGTAACAGCAAACCGTAAAGACTTTGCAGTTTCTCATGTATTGATTAACATGCTGAAAGGTGAAACCGGCCCCGTAAAAGTGGAAGATCCGCGGCTGGCGATTTACGCAACCAAAAACGTAGCAGGAAACTATGTTGGTCAGCCTTACGGCTTACCCGTAGCAGCAGCTGGTTTGCTCACTGCCACGGACGTAAGTTTACCGGGAACAGCCGTAAATGCGGCCAATTATGCTGAGGTTTTGCAGGAATACGCGGAAGTAGCTTTCCTGATCTCGGAGTACAAAAACTGGGAACAGCAGAGTTACGTGGACGGTGTTACAGCATCGTTGCAAAAGTGGGGAGTTACTCCGGCTCAGATCACAACTTACCTTGTCGCCCTTCCCAAGGCATCTAAGGATGCGGTGATTACTCAAAAGTATCTGGCGCTGTATACGCAGGGCGACGAGGCATGGAGCGAAGTACGCAGAACCGGCGGACCATCCTTCCTTGTAAAACGGGGCGACGTGGTTTGGACAAGAGTTGTAAACGGGCAGTCGACAGAATACAAATTTGAACCATTATTTGGTGAAGGTGTGCCGCTCAGACTTTACTACCCGCCGAAGGAACAAAGTGTGAACCTGGCCAACTACCAAAACGCCGTAAAAGCGCAGGGCAACGACGACATCACGACGTCGCTTTGGTGGAATAAGTAATTTTTAAATGCTTTGAAAAGCTGAACATTGAAGTAGGGTGAAACTGCTTCGGTGTTCAGCTTTTTTTGTTTGCCTGAGGTGACGCTTTCTTTTGCAAAAAAATAATCGGAAAGAATTAGCTTAAAAATATGGTTACTGTAAAAGAAAGACAGCGATTAGCTTTTTCATTTTTACATTTGTCCGCAGCAAGACCGTCCGCATCATATACAAAATAACAGATGGATAATATCGAGATTACAAGAGCGGAGCAGAAGGACATGGATGAGCTTCAAAAAATAGGCAGACAAACCTTCCAGGAGACCTTTTCGGCGAGTAACTCTGAGGAGAATATGAACAAATACCTGGAAGAAGGATTTTCTACTGAAAAATTAACAGCAGAACTGAACGACGAAAACGTAGTGTTCTATTTTGCCAAACTTGACAAAAAGATCATTGGTTATCTGAAACTTAACTTCGGGCAATCTCAAACAGAACTCAAAGATGACAAAGCCCTTGAAATTGAGCGCATATATGTTTTGAAGAAATTTCATGGCAAAAAAGTCGGACAGCTGTTGTACGAAAAAGCGATACAAATTGCAGCACAAAAAAATGCGGACTACGTCTGGCTGGGTGTTTGGGAGGAAAATCCAAGAGCAATCAGTTTTTATAAGAAAAATGGTTTTGTTGAGTTCGATAAGCACATTTTCAAACTGGGCACTGACGAGCAGACTGACATCATGATGAAATTGCAGCTGTCGTCAAATCACAACTAATCCAAGTGCCGCACTACAACTAACAAATCAACTTCATTCCGCATTACCTTTGAAAACAGTATTAATCATTGACGACGAGAATAAACTCCGGTCGCTGCTTGGCAGGATCATCGCGGCAGAAGGATTTGAGGTTTTGGAAGCAGCTGATGCCAAAACAGGTTTAAAACTGGCCGAACATCCGGACATAGACGTGATACTTTGCGATGTAAAACTGCCTGACGGAAACGGGGTATCGCTTGTTCCGATGCTCAAAGCAAAAAATCTGCTTGCAGAGATTATACTACTTACAGCTTACGGAAACATTGCAGATGGCGTGCAGGCCATGAAAAGCGGAGCTTTTGACTACATAGTGAAAGGCGATGACAATGATAAAATTATTCCGCTGCTTACCCGAGCAACAGAGAAAAGCCACTTGCAAAAAAAAGTAAAACAGCTCGAAAATATTGTCGGACGCAAATACTCTTTCGACACCATTCTCGGCAATTCAAAAGCGATACAGACAGCCATTGACCTTGCCAAAAAAGTGGCTCCTTTGGAAACAGCCGTATTGTTGACAGGTGAGACGGGAACGGGTAAAGAGGTTTTTGCCCAGGCTATTCATCACGCGAGTGGGAGATCTGCCAAGAACATTATGGCTCTTAATTGCAGCACTTTCAGTAAAGAAAACCTTGAAAGTGAACTATTTGGATACAAACAAGGCGCCTTTACCGGAGCTAATAAAGACAAAAAAGGTTTGATCGAAGAAGCCAACAATGGCACCTTGTTTCTGGACGAAATCGGCGAACTCCCTCTTGAACTTCAGGCGAAACTTTTGCGAGTACTCGAAACGCACGAATTCATCAAGCTTGGGGACACCAAGCCGATAAAAGCCAACTTTCGCCTCATTGCTGCCACCAACAGAAACTTACAGGAGGAATCCGAACAGAAGCGTTTCCGGTCCGATCTGTACTACCGGCTCAACGTTTTCCAGATACAGCTTCCGCCGCTTCGTGAGCGGGTGAAGGATATAGAACAGCTTACCCGCTATTTTACCGAGTATTTTGCAGCCCAAACCAACAAAAAGAACCTGACCATTTCCGATGACTTCATGAGCAAAATTCAGCTTTACAGCTGGCCGGGAAATATACGTGAACTGAAAAATGTGATTGAAAGAGCGGTGATTTTAAGTGATGAAGAATTGCACACCGACACCCTGCCATTCGAAGTTCAGCAACCTCAGTTCACCACCAAAAGCACTTCATTATCAGCATTTTCGATCAACAGCGTGGAGAAACTGCATATCCAGAAAGTACTGAATTTTTGTAAAGGAAATAAAGCTGAAACGGCCCGATTACTTGAAATTGGCATCGCTACGCTGTACCGAAAACTGGAAGAATACGGCATCAGCCAGCAGCAGGATTGATGCAATAAATTTCTCTCTTTAATAGAAATGGATCTGACACAATCGGATCCATTTTTTATGTCCGATTTTCCTGTTCCATCACTTCCATTTTGATAAACCCTATCATTTTGCCAAGGCTTTTTCTTATAAAAAACTTCGTGTAAATAATTTAAATACTGTATATCAAAGTATTATAAACAAAAACAAGTAATAGGAACGGTTGTGGTATGATGGGTTTAAAACAACCATGAAACGGTTCTGAAAAACAATCAAAACATCAAATCATGATCACAATCCTATTAGTTGCGGCAGGCATATTTTGCTTCGCCCTGTTTTACAAAGTCATTCACTTTTTCGAAAAAATATAATGACAGCACTCTTTCTCATATCAATGGCCGTGTTCGGATACATCTGTTTTGTACTGATCAAACCTTAAAAATTTTAAGCTAATGCGGAAAAACCCAATCAAAACGGACCGCAGGCAGGTCATCGGCATCGGCCTCATCTGGCTTCTCACGTTGTCGCTGCTCTGTATGATTTTCATGAAAAACGAAATCATTTAAACACCTCAAAATGAATACCTAAATATTGGGATACTCTTCCCGTTTATCCTTGCGATTGCACTTGCAATTCCACTGAACCGTTACATAGCAAAAGTTTATGGCGGCGATAAAACTTTTCTTCGCAGGAGCCTGTACAAAGTAGCAGCCCGGTGACGAGAAGCGGCTATGTGGAAGGATTTTATACCAGGGATTTTAACATGCCCGCCAACAATACGACACCCGGATTTTTAATGACTGAAAAAGAAAGCCACGTCAAACATTTTCTGGATCTGATGTAGCAATCCAGGAAAGGTAAATTCAAAGTCTACATCGGTATGAGTGCCGGTTTCGCGACGGGAGAAATTTTTGGCATGTATCAGCAGTAATGATCAGACTGCCCGGCATGTGATCCGGAAAACTGCCCGCCTTGCCAGTTACTACAATAGTAAGTGGTTTGTGCTATACGTGCAAACGCCTAAGGAAAGTCAGGATAAAATCGCACTTGACAAGCAGCGGCATTTGATCAACAACTTCAAACTGGCCACGGAAATGGGGGCAGAAATTATCAGAGTCCATAATCCGAAAATTTCGGAAGCGATCATTGAGGTTGCCGAGCAAAAACAGATCACTACAATTTGCCTTGGAAAGCCACATATCAATTTGTTTAGGGTAATTTTGGCCACAAATGTGTTTAACAACCTGCTCAAAAAGCTATCGTCGTCAGACATTGATCTGGTGATACTGTCGTAGTACTTTTCGGCGGTTTCCCGACTGTTTACAGATTTTCTGAATACAACAAATGAAAATAAAATCAAAACTTAGGCTGGGCATCGGTTTCCTTTTTGCCATGATCATCCTGCTTTCGCTGGTGGCTGCGGTTTTTGTCAACCTCCTGAAAAACGATACGAAAAACGTGTTGGCAGATAACTATAAAACGCTGGAATACGGCAGAAATATGCTTCTGGCATTGGACGAAATGCCCGGGAAACCAGCTGCCTGGAAAAACTTTGAAGCATATCTGAAACAGCAATCGGGTAATATTACTGAACCGGGCGAAGCTTTTGCTACCAAAAAAGTGGCGGACCAATACGCAGCTTTGAAAACTGACCCAGGAAATGCATTCCGTTATAAAGTCATCAAAAAAGAAATTTCAGAGCTGATGCGCATCAACATGGCAGCTATCCAGCAAAAAAGCAACATGGCACTGCAAACGGTGCAGGTTGCTTATACCTGGATCGCAATTACGGGCACCATCTGCGTTTTGCTTGCACTCACATTACTGATTAATTTGCCTGGCACTATTGCAAATCCTATTGGTGAGTTAACAAGGAGCATTCGTGAAATTGCTGCAAAGAATTATTCGCAGAGAGTTCATTTTAACAGCCAGGATGAATTTGGCGAATTGGCAGGATCTTTCAATACCATGGCTGAAAAACTGGAAGAATATAACAATAGTAATTTATCCCGGATATTGATTGAAAAGAAACGTATTGAGGCATTGATCGGCAATATGCACGAACCCGTAATCGGGCTGGATGAGAATAAAACAATTCTGTTTGCCAATGGTGAAGCTGCAAAAATTATAGGGATCGCTTTGCAGGATATGACAGGAAAGTCTGCCATCGACCTATCAAAACACAACGACCTGATGCGATCACTGATCAGCAATTTGGGAACTGATGGTGCTGAAAGTATACCAGAATTATCTCCCTTGAAAATATGTGCCGACAACAAGGAAAGTTTTTTTGAAAAAGAGATTGTCGACATCACCATTACACCAACGGGAGAGAAAAAGAAGCTGTTTATCGGCCAGGTGATCATTCTTAAAAACATTACCCCTTTCAAAGAACTGGATGCCGCCAAAACCAATTTTATCGCCACGGTTTCTCACGAACTGAAAACGCCAATTGCTTCCGTAAAAATGAGCCTTCAATTACTCGAAAACGCTGTAACAGGACCGCTCAACGAGCAACAGAAACAGCTTGTTGAGAGTATTAAAGAAGATGGGGACAGACTTCTGAAAATTACCGGAGAGTTGCTGAATTTGTCGCAGGTAGAAACAGGCAACATTCAGCTGAATATTACTCAGACAAATGTGAAAGATATTGTCGATTATGCACTGAACGCTGTGAAGATCTCAGCGGAACAAAAACAGATCCGACTTTGTGTTGATAAGGAAGAAAACCTGCCCGCTATAAAAGCGGATACTGAAAAAACTGCATGGGTGCTGATCAACTTCCTGACCAACGCCATCCGGTACACACAGCAGGAAGGCATGATTAAAGTCAGCGTACGGGATCACAATGAAAGGGTCCAGTTTTCGGTAACCGACGAAGGAAAAGGCATTGACAGTAAATATCGCACCAAAGTTTTTGAACGTTACTTCCAGGTTCCCGGAAGTCAGAAAACGGGTACGGGGCTCGGGCTGGCTATCAGTAAAGAATTTATTGAAGCGCAGGGTGGCACAATTGGTGTTGAAACAGAAATCGGAATGGGCAGCACATTCTTTTTTGACCTGGTAAAAGCCTAGATAAAAGGAAATTTTGTTTCAAGTTGAAATGTGAGATGTGGACATTTGACTTTCTACATCTCACATTTCACTCAGATAAAATTAACTCAACGCTACCATCGCCTTAATAACCCCATTGGCGGGATCAAGCCAGCTCTGAAATTCATTTTTAACGTCCTCAAAAACAACACGGTGCGTAATGTATGTAGTTGGGTCGATCAACCCGGCTTTCATGCTTTCCGTTACGTGCTCAAAATCAATGCGGGTTGCGTTCCGACTGCTCATTAGTGTGGCTTCTCTTTTATGAAATTCAGGATGACTGAAAGTGATTTCCCCTTTTTGGAGTCCTATCAATACATATCGGCCACCATGCGCAAGATATTGGAACGCTGTGTTGATCGCCCGCAGATTTCCCGTAGCATCCACTATGACCGTTGGCATATCTCCGTTTGTGAGCTCCACCAATCGTTCCTGCACGTTTTCTGTAACAGCATTGATGGTGTGCGAAACGCCGATTTTTTCACGGCAAAATTGGAGTCTGCTATCGTTAATATCCAGAGCGATCACTGTTGCTCCTGCAATTCTAGCAAACTCCATGGTGCCAAGTCCTATCGGCCCTGCTCCTACAACCAGCACCGTGTCCTCTTTGGTAACTGCCGCCCTTCTGATGCCGTGCGCACCAATAGCCAGCGGCTCCACCAAAGCAAGTTCGTCAAAGCTGAGTCCGTTTCCATGGATCAACGAATAAGAAGGAACAGACACATATTCGGACATCCCACCGTCGATGTGCACTCCAAAAACTTTAATTGTGGTACAGCAATTTGGCTTCCCATTTCTGCAAGCAATACATTCTCCGCAGTTGAAATAGGGAATAAAAGTAACCGATTCACCCACCGCAAAACCTGGCGCGCCATCGGTTTCAACAATCTCCCCCGCCAGCTCATGGCCCAAAATCCGTGGATAATTAAAGTAGGGCTGGGTTCCTTCAAAAGCGTGCAGATCGGTTCCACAGATACCTATTCTCTTGATTTTAATAATGGTATGCCCCGGTTGCAGTTCAGGAATTTCGGAATCCTGATAAGCAAATTCACCTGGGGTAATGCAAACTAATGTATTCATGGGAAAGCTATTGGTTTTTAGCTGTTAGCGATCAGCTAACATACTAAGCGACTGTAATTTGATAGAAACTTTAACAGCTACATTTATTGGAATGAAACAGCATACTGCGCTCTATCCGTTTGCCAGAGCTCTGTCGAGATGTACGTAACCGCCATCCACATAAATAAGCTGACCAGTGGTATGGCTTGACTGTTTGGACAAAAGGAAAACGGTCATGTTTGCGATCTCTTCGGCAGTTGTCATCCGGTTTTCCAGAGGAATATTGGCAACAATTGATTCCAGCTTTTCTTTGGGATTGGGCAAAGTTTCTATCCAGCGCTCATATAGCGGTGTCCAGCATTCGGCCACAATGACCGCATTCACCCGGATTCCGTACTTCAATAATTCCACCGCCCATTCACGGGTAAGGGCATTACGCCCTCCGTTGGCAGCTGCATAGGCCGATGTTCCGCCCTGACCGGTTTCCGCCGTTTTGGAACTGATATTTACAATGGCACCTTTCGATTCTTTAAGTGCCGGCAAAGCGTGCTGCGCCATCAGGTAGTAATGCACGACATTTTTATGTAATGAGGCAATAAAGTCTTCATAATTACCATTTTCCAATCCTACACCGTCGTTAACACCTGCGTTGTTGACCAGTCCGTCGATGCGACCAAATTCCTTTAAAACCACGTCCACAGCATTTTTTGAAGCTTCTGGCAGCGTAAGTTCCGCCGCTACCTGAAACGACCTGAACCCTTTTACTGCGAGATCATCCACCACCTTTTGATTGTCGGCTGCATTGCGACCGACAATTACAGGAATCGCGCCTTCCGCTGCTAACGTGTATACAATCCCCTCACCTATCCCCTTGGCGCCACCAGTTACTATAACGACCTTATCTTTAAGTTGTAAATCCATTTGTATTGTATTTTATTGGTTATTGGCTGTTAGCCATTAGCTTTATAAGTTTGAGTCTCGAAACGAAAATTTAAACAAGCCATTTTACTAATAACAGCTCAGCCCTGATCAATGCGAAGCGCCTAGTTTGACGCTTTTAATTGAGTTGTTTTTAATGGCAAAATAAAGAACCACAATAAAGCAAACCGCTGGCACAATGTAGGCGATCTGGATGGACGAAACATCAGATACCTGCCCCATGATTAATGGGAAAAAGGCACCTCCTACGATGGACATGATCACCAGGGATGACCCGATCTTCGTTTTGGCACCTAATCCACGGATGCTAAGCGCAAAAATGGTAGGAAACATGATCGACATAAAAAACTGAACACCTACCAATGCGTAAACCGAAACCATACCTGTGGTGCTAATGGCAGCTGCGAGTAACAGAATGTTAATCAGACTATAAATGGCCAGCAATCGTGGAGGCGCAATAAATTTCATCAGATAGGTTCCGATGAAGCGGCCGATCATAAAACTTAAAAATGCTCCTGAAAGCAAATAGGCTGCTGTTTTTTCTTCTATTCCTGCCACATGATCGGCAAACCTGATAAAAAAACTGCTGATGCAGACTTGTGCACCAACGTAGAAAAATTGTGCGACTACACCCAGAATAAGATTTTTTTCACCAAAAATAGAACCCTGACTTGCACCTGCAACTTCTTCCTCTTCTTTAATTTCGGGCAGTTGTGTGCGCCAGATCAGCGCGGCAACGAGTAATACCACGATACCAATCATGATAAACGGCATTTGTACGGATGCTGCTTCCATATCCAGGTAATCGTTCAGCTGTGCTGTTGGCATTGCCTGTAATTCCTTTTCCGAAAAAGACTTGCCTGATAAAATGAAAGTGCCGCCCATTAAAGGCGCAAGGAATGCTGCCAAACCGTTGAATGATTGTGCAAAGTTGAGGCGCTGCGTTGCAGAATCGGCATCTCCCAGTACCGTAATGTATGGATTGGCAGCGGTTTCAAGCAAAGTAAGCCCACTGGCAATGATGAAAAGTGCAACCAGAAAAAAGCCAAAATGGCGCATTTCGGCTGCGGGATAAAAAAGGAATGTACCAAAGGCAAAAAGCAGCAAACCCAGCGTGATTCCAGCTTTATAGCCAAATCTTTTCATGAAAAAACCCGCCGGCAGTGCGATCAGAAAATAGGCAAAATACGATGCAGAATCGATGAGTGCAGACTGAAAATCGCTTAGCTGACAAGCTTTTTTGAGGTGCGGAATTAATATTGGGTTCAGATTCAATGCAAATCCCCAGAGGAAAAACAGGGATGTGATCAGGATAATAGCCAGCCTCGTTTTACGATCAGCCATAAATTTAAATTGGGTTATAAAATGTCAGTTAAAAAGATAGGATATCAAAACGAAACGATAAGGTATCAAAGCTCGAAAATCTGATCCATGAGCACCCATTTTTCACCAGGAGCGGCCCATGGAAGTGGCTGCTGGAACTTCCATACAAACTGTTCCCAATCCTGTACTTCCTGGTTTCCGGCATCCATTGCAGCCTTCGTTGCAAAGTCAAAATTATCCTCGGTTTCCATAATCATGAACAACCGGTTTCCGGTACGGAATATATCCATCCTGATGATTCCTGCATCTTTGATACTTTTTATGATCTCCGGACGGGCGTTCTCTGGTTTGTGCCATTTTTCGTATTCAGCAATCAACTCCTGATCGTCTTTGAGGTCTACCGCAAGGCAATATTTCTTCATAATTTGTTCAGTTCTATTTTTACTCATTCCTGCTATTCCGAAAGTCTCAGGAGGAATACGCAACAAAAGTATAGTTTAATAAATTACAGCTATTGTACAAAAATATACTTCATTTTAACAAATCGGACTATTTTGAATATTTTTGGGTTTCAGATTTGTTCGTATAATTCGTTAATTATGAATAACAATGACTTTAAATCTACTTTTTCGTTATTGAACGCGGATTACGTAAGGTTGAACAAAACGTGGAATTACCGCAATGTAATCAGCCCATTTTATCGGATTTACCTGATCGACGATGGCTTGGGCTCACTGGGTGACAAGGATAATGACCTGATTCTGGAAAAGGGGTTTTTGTATCTCGTTCCCAGTTTTACACTCTGTAATCATCATTGTCCTCACCACCTGAGCCAGTTTTACATTCATGTTCTGGAAGAAAGCGCAGACGGCAATTCGCTTTTTGCCGCCAACAGAAAAATTCACAAAATCGCATCTACTGAGGAGGACATTGCCAAGTTCAGGAGGATTATACAACTTAATCCCGGACGCGGGTTAAAAGGAATCGATAACCCGAGGGAATACGAAAGACAATCTACACTCGCAGGTTTTCAGCAACGTAACGATTTGATTTCGTTGGCAGATTATATAGAAACTCACGGGCTGATTTTTCAACTCATCGCCAGATTTTTACGCGCCGAAAATTTTAAATTGGCAGAAAACAAAAAAATACCTTCGAAAGTACTGGATGCAATCAATTATATACAAACGCATCTGCATACCAACATCACAGTGGAGCATCTGGCGGAACGCGCAAGTCAAAACCCGAATTACTTTTCAAGGGTTTTCACGCGTTATACTGCGGAAAGACCGCTCGCCTACATCCAAAAAAAGAGAGTTGAAAGGGCACAATACCTGATACTAACCACAGAGCTGCCACTTTCTGAAATCGCAGCAGATACCGGTTTTGAAAGTTTGTCCTACTTTTCAAGAATATTCAAAAACATTGCGGGGCAGACCCCATCCCGCTACAAGACCAATAATAGCATTGTATAATCCTGAATCGCATCGCGATGGACAGTGTTATCAATCATTCGCAGATGCAGATAATCCTGAAATTTAAAAAGTGAGCCGCCTTTCTTTTTGATTACTAAAACCACGTGAACGGGACAGGAATTGTTTTAAAGGCTGCCCGCCGGTGAGCCGCCCAATGAGCCAGTTGCCCCAGGCAAGCGAAAGCAGAAGAATTACGAAAGCCATGTACGGCCAGTAAGAAGCTATGTTTATCAGGAACTGGATCATCATCAAGGAGTTTATGTTAGACAAATGACAGTTACTACAAGGCTTAAATAATCGTTCCAGCACAGATATTTATTACAAGAAGATAAGGTTGTTAACAAAAAAGCCGCCGGAATAGTACATCCGACGGCTTTTTATTCATTAAATATTAATCCTGGGAATTACAGTTTCACAAACTTGCTGTTTACAACCTGACCATCTTTACGGGTGATTTGTACTACATAAATACCCGCAGTCAGTTGATTTGTAGCTATGGCAGGAATGATTGCTCCGGCAGACTCAAAAACAACCTTTCCGATAGCATTGATAACCTTAACCGTTTTCACGTTGTTCCAATCTTTAAACTGAATAGAAAGTGTTTCAGAGTTAGCAACAGGGTTTGGATATACGCTAATCGTTTCTTTATTGAATGTAACGCTCTGGATTCCGCTGTAAGCGAAAGTACCGTCCTTGTCGATCATTTTCAAACGATAAAGGTTTTCTCCGTCAACCGGGTTTTGATCATTGAAATAGTAACGGTTTAAAGAAGTGCTTTCTCCATTTGTTTTAACGTTACCGATTTTAACCCACTGCTTGCTGCTATTGCTTCTTTCCACATCGAAACTTTCACTGTTCACTTCCTCGGTGGTTGCCCAGTTCAATTGTGCAATCTGTCCTTCTTTTTTAGCTGTAAAGCTAGTTAATTTTACGGGAAGGGAACCTGTAACTGTAACGGTATAAGAATAGGTTACGACATCTCCCAAAGCTGGTGTTGTACCAATGTCAGCAATTCTGGCACCACCACTCGCAGCTGGTCCAACGTCAGAAATCGTTACATTGAAATTAAACGTCCCCTCCTCTGTTGGAATTCCACTAATTAAACCGGTGGTCAGATTTAGTGTCAACCCAGTCTGACTTGTAAGTGTAGGAGAAACAAAATTTAAAGCACGACCTGCTGTGGGGTTGGTAGCCACATAAGTTTCTGTATACGCACCCCCTTTGGTACCACCAGGCAGTGTGTTTTGCACAGGCAATGGTAAAACCGTAACAACTGAAGTTGCTCTCCCTGACTTAGCTGTGCAGCCTGGCAAGTTAGATTCTACACTATAAGTAGATGTCACAGTCGGAGATACATTCAATGGAGAACCTGTTCCAATGCTTGCATTGTCACTATTGTACCACGTAATTACATCAGTTGCGTTAAGAGAAGTAGCACTAAGTGTTGCCATTTTCCCGGTATAAATCAAATCGCCGGTGCCGGTAGTCACCACCGGTACAGGCAAAATTCTCTTAACACTATGAATTTTTAAATTGCTGAGCGCGCTCAATACTCCAACTGTCGAAATACTGACTCTGTCAAATGCCCCTGTTGTAGGAAACCGAACAGTAACAGGATCTCCGTTCTGAAATAAACCAAGTAAATCCAAACTCAATAGACTTCCAACCCCACGACTACCTACATTTGTTGTATTATTTAATGCATTGATAACAAAACCATCAAGTAGCCCAACAGAAACAACAGTGGGAGGAATGGAAAGTGTAACCTCAACGTCGCCTGCGCCAGCACCTGAGAACAATACAGTTTCGGAGATACTTCCGCCTGCGGTAACACCTGTATTAATTTGGGTTCGCGGAGTAGCACCTGTAAGTAAAGCGTATGGATTGGTTACTCCCGCAGCTAAACTTGCAATTGATCCATTAACACCGTATAGGACATCAACTGGCGAATCACAATTTACTGGTGTAGTTACCGGTTTTAAATAGTAGGCGTGGTAGAATTTTGCAGAGAGTCCAAGAGCCAAGGTGGAATTTAGCTTTAGCCGCACACCGTTATATGCCACAGCTGTACCACCAGAATTTTTTGGAATGAAAGTTACCTCATAAACATTGGTACCTCCCGAAAGAACTCCACCACCTAATAAACCCAGAAGATTAGCCCCAGTAATAACCTCACCCACTACATTACCATTATTGGTTGCAGCTACTTCGATTTGGTTCAATACACCCAGTATACTTTCCCCCGATTCTATCTTTAAGGTTACCGGAGTACCAGCGGCTGGAACATCGCCTGCTGCAAATCTAATATTCTGAGAAGCGCTAAATAAATTCAAAATCCCAATATCAACACTAAGGGTGGAATAATCCTCCACGCCAGTGGTAGCTAACGCATTTGTCCTATCAGTAACATCGGCTACAAAAGCCGAATGATCTACGTCACCTGATGGCGCGGAAGTAGCATAAACCCGTTGAAAATATTGTGCAGAGGCACTAAACGAATAAGTAGCCAACAAAAATGCTACCAGTAGTATGGCTTTAACCTTTGTAAAAGTGCAAGATCTTAAAAAAATAAAAGTTTTCATAGGGTCATATATTATGTGTAACATAATTCAAAATTGATTAAAAAGAATGTGCGCGAAACGACTCACCGTAATCTAGCGTACTCCTGGCATATTGATAAGGCAAAATAACCTGGCTGGTTTGTGATGACATTTAATTGAATCTTTCATAGGATAAACGTTAAAGTGAACATTAATTGAGAGTTAAATAATCGTTAGTTAAGAATCAGTACAGAGCAATATCTCACCAATCGAGTGGTGATACATATTGCCGTTACTCAGAATTTGCTTCAAAAACATGTCAGCAACTTTAAACCCAAAAAGCGTTGCGACACGAACATAAAATACACTAACTCATTACGATATACGTAGCGTACAGCGTAATGCAATCTTAAAGTGCGATATATAGATAGTGAAACAGTTTACAGCGTATTAAATGCGAAACTGAAAAGATGTGTTTGATGTATAGTTTTACAATAAGTTTTGGTTTAAAATTAACTAATGCGACAAGCAACTTCCGTCAACTACCGTTCAAAAATAACAAATTAAACTTTCAATAAAAATTTTTTGAACCTTATTCAAAAATAATTCTATGATTAAAAACATATAATTGGACACAAACATGTCCGGACGGCAACAAACTTTTTCTTCAACGCCACAAAAACTAATTTGAATCAGTATCATTAATGACTAGTTTCTGAGGCAGAATTCAAAAAAAGCCTGTCAGGACATCTAAAACACAATCTTATCTGCTAAGAATAAATGATTAATAATCAGAGGCAACCAAATCAGTTGGGAGAATCACAAGAAATTGCAGACAATAGAAATATAATTATAAATGTAGAAGTAATTGACAACAACTTAAAAAACTTATTAAACGGTTAGGTAATGTCCATTCCAAAATTAGTTGCTCAACCAACTTGATTTTGTAGCCAAAGTAAAATGCAAACTCTGGCATTCCAATGATGAACTATTGCAGTCAAATTGACCAACCGAATCAGAAGAAGTAGCGAAAGACATTTAGATCCGGCCATTTTCAAAACAAAAAAATCATTGCCATGAACAATGACCGGATTATAATTAGAAACTACCCATAAAATTCCGGAAGCGGATTTAACGGTAGGAAGTTACGCTGATGCCAATATGGATAAATCGGTGCTTTTTCACTGGCCTTATCCAGTCGTTTGATCTGCTCTGTGGTAAGATTCCATCCAATGGCTCCCAGATTCTGAATTAATTGCTCCTCATTTCGTGCTCCAATCACAACATTGCTCACCGTTGGCCGGTTTAAAACCCAGTTGAGCGCAACCTGGGCAACTGTTTTTTCCGTTTCAGCTGCAATCTGATCCAAAACGTCAATAATGCCATAAAAGAAATCGTCCGGAACAGCTGGTCCTTCTCCTCCTCCCTGCGCAATGCGACCATCCTGAGGTATAGGGCTATTTCTTCTGTATTTTCCACTTAATTTTCCTGCCGATAGCGGACTCCACACAATGGTCCCAACGTTTTGATCCAGCGCAAGAGGCATCAGTTCCCACTCAAATTCCCGGCTTAGTAATGAGTAATGTGCCTGATGTGCAATGTATTTTGCCCAGCCGTACCTTTCAGAAACCGACAACGATTTCATCAAATGCCAACCTGAAAAGTTGGAACATGCAATGTATCGTACTTTTCCACTTTGAATAAGGTCGTTGAGTGCACTCAGAGTTTCTTCAACGGGTGTATTGCCATCGAAGCCGTGCATGTGGTAAATGTCGATGTAGTCTGTTTTAAGTCGTCGCAGACTGTCCTCGCACGAACGGATCAGATTGAAACGAGACGATCCATAGTCATTTGGCCCTTCGCCCATTTTGAAAGTGGCCTTGGTTGACAAAAGTATTTTATCCCGTAAACCAATAACTGCTTTACCTAAAATCTCCTCTGAAAGGCCCTGTGAATAAACATTGGCGGTGTCAAAAAGTGTCAGTCCGGAATCCAGACATAAATTTACCAATCTCGAAGCTTCATCGACCTGGGTATTTCCCCAGGCCTTAAAAAATTCACCTCCGCCTCCGAAAGTGCCGGTTCCGAAACTTAAAACAGGCACTTTCAAACCGGATGCTCCTAATTGTCTGTATTCCATATCAAAGGTTGTTTCGTTGTTACTAATACGTCAAAAAAATGAATAGTACTATCCTTCCACAAATTCCCAGGCACTTTTATAAGCATCCAGACCTTCGGCATAAGTTACAAAATCGGCGTAGAATGGCAAACCTGATAAGGTTGCACTATCGCCTACAATGACCAGTTTTTTCTTCGCTCGGGTCATAGCTACATTCATTCGGCGAATGTCCGAAAGGAAACCAATTTCACCGTCAGCATTACTTCTGGTCATACTGATGTAAACAATGTCGCGCTCCTGCCCCTGAAAACTATCAATGGTATTGACAGAAATCTTATCACCGTAAATCTGCAAATCAGGCGCATGCTGCAACTGTTCTTTGAGCAGCGTAATCTGTTGTTTGTAAGGTGAAATGATGGCTACACTTGGAAAACTTTCAGCTGAAAATCCGGCTATCTTAAGCTCTGCTGCCAATTGCGTGAGATGTTTGAATAAGAAAACTGCCTCTTCCGGGTTGGTAGAACTTGTTCCTTCCAGCCGCTCGTCAAACCCACAGCCGGCAGTGTCAATAAACGTTACAGGCATATCACCAGGAAACAAAATCCTGTCTGCAACCGACACATGAGCCCGCAAACGATTGTTATAAAATACCTTTGAAGAATATCCCATAATCGCCGTGTTCATCCGATACTGTTCTTCCAGTAACACAACCGCCTCGGGATGTAATGCAGCGGATTTTTCCAGTAACGTATTCGCAAGGCCATTCCTGGCTGCTTCTGCGGACTTGATCGTAGGGGAAAGTTGAAAGTGATCGCCTGCCAGAACAAGCTTTTCGCCTTTCAGAATCGGAATCCAGCAGGCCGGTTCCAGTGCCTGTCCGGCTTCGTCAATCACCACGGTATGATACTTCACATTTCTCACCGTGTAATGATTGGCTCCAACAGGAGTTGCCGTAATTATCTGAGTTTTGGAAATAATGTCATCTATGATGTATTGCTCCGAATTGCCCACCTCCTTCATGATCCGGTGCGCCTCGTCAAACAAGGCTTTCCGCTGATCCCGCTCCGATTTCCCAAACTGACGTTTGTATTTATGAGCCATGTTTTTATACTCATTAGCCTGTTTGCGGAGATTTTTCATCTCTTTCATCCGACTGTGCTCCGCCATTTTACTGTCCAGTGTAAGTGACATGAGGCGCTCAGAAACCCGCGCAGGATTGCCGACCCGAAGCACACTTAATCCTTCCTCGGACAACTTCTCACTTAGTAAATCAACAGCTGTATTACTCGGAGCCACGACCAGAATCTTTTTATTGCCCTGCTTTACCAATGCCTTAATAGCCTGAACCAGGGTGGTAGTTTTGCCCGTTCCAGGCGGTCCGTGCACGATGGCAAGCTCGTTGGCCGACAAGATTTTGCGGACCGCTGCCTGTTGCGATTCATTCAGAGAAGATAGCACAGGCACGAAAATATCTTCATTAAATGTAGGCGATTTTGCTCCCGTCAATACCCGCACAAGACGACCCTGCTCTTCATGCTCAGCGATCTGAGAGGCCGATTTCAGTGTAGACTGCATTTCATCGTAACTATTATCGTCGAAAAGCAAGTCTATACCCAATTTCCCATCCCTGGACCAATCGGGAAGCTCTTCCGTTTTCAGCGTAATTTTAAGACGGTTTCCGCTCTGATGTGTTATCGTACCTTCTACTCTGTCCTTCTTTGCGTCATGATTGGAAAACAGAACGGCAGGCGAACCAAATCTGAGCTGATGTGACACATCCAAATGCGTGGTGCGTTCAATTTCCACTGTCAGATAATCGCCACGACTCATTTCGGAGCCTCTGATCGCAATCGGATACCAGGAAAGACCGGCAGCGCGCCGATCTGAAACAGATGTCGTTTCTGTAAGTTTAAGGTAAGACTGCTTGTCTTCTTCACGCTCAATTTTCAACAAACTGAGCAGATTTTTAAAATAATCCATGACGCAAAGGTAATGGTTAGCTTACGATGTTGGATGTGAAATAATGGATGTAAAACGCCGTGATATAAGCCAGACGCTGAGAGCAACGCCTTTGAATAAAAAAATTAGTTCAAAACCTCCGGAGAAAGCACAAAAAAAGCAGGCGAAATTCTAAGAATTATGCCTGCCTAAGATTTTAAATTTTAAGAATCTATATGGAGATCGTTTTTAAACGTTACTGAACCGGCTCCACCCTGAACCAGTCATAATCCGCATAGCCGGAATCATTTGTCTGGCTCTCTCTTGTACAGAATATACCAAGTTTGGCACCAATCCATCGTCCTACCTCAGCCTGAAAAACCTCACCAACCGTTTCGAAAGTGTTTCCGTCACGACTGTAACTAAATTGCGACTTCCCTCCTTTATTTACCTTCACCCGAAGAAAAATTGGCTCGCCGGATTTAAGTCTTCCTATTACGTTTTCTTTTTCCGGCTTGTCTTCATGCGCATTTTTACAGGTTACCTGCACGATGGAAATGCCATCTTTATCACTTTTCAAAAATATCCCTGCATAACTTTGCCCTATCACCACCAATCCGGTACGCTCATTTTCGAGTTTGGTATTAGGGGTAAATGACAATTTCGTGGTAGCTATAAATTCCTCTGCCGGAAACTTTTGCATCAATACATTAGGCACGGTCCAGAGATTTTTAGTTGCCTCCGGTGCTTTATAAGAATACAGTCTCAAAAATCCCTGCGCCGTTGTAAACGACCAGATTCCTTTTGGATTTGCCTGCCATTGCCATTGTTTTCCAAATGCTACGGAGTTGAACTCATCCGATTCTGGCGGAGTTGCCAACGGGAATGTTTTACCAACGTTTGGTTTTTTATAGGTGAGCACAGGCTCTCCTTTTCCGTCCCCGTCCACATCCTGGCCAATTACCGGCCAGTCGTTCACCCACTTCATAGGCTGCAAATGCACCACCCTTCCGTATTCGTCTTTATCCTGAAAATGAAGGAACCAGTCTTCCGACTTCCCGTTCACAGGTTTTGTATCTACCCATGCTCCCTGATGCGGACCGTTTATACCTGATTTCCCTTCGTCCATGACCACTTTTCGTTCGTAGGGTCCGTATACATTTTTAGAACGCAGCACAATTTGCCATCCCGTTGATACGCCTCCTGCCGGAGCGAATATGTAGTAGTATCCATTTCTCTTGTGAAACTTCGGTCCTTCAACGGTTGGGTCAATGACGTGGCCGTCGTACACCAAAACGCCTTCATCAGTAACTTTGTCACCGGCCGTATTCATCTTTTTAACCGTAAGCACACTTTTTATTCCCGCTCTGCTTCCTGCCCAGCCATGCACCAGATACACCTTCCCGTCATCGTCCCAAAGCGGACATGGGTCAATTAAACCTTTGCCACCTTCAACCAGCACAGGTTCGCTCCATGGTCCTGTCGGATTTTTTGCTTTGGTAAGATAAATACCAAAATCAGGATCAGGGTAATAGATGTAAAATTCTCCGTTATGAAAGCGGATTGCAGGAGCCCACACTCCGTTCCCATGCTGGGTTTTCTCAAAATGTTCAATTGGTGGCTGACGGTGAAGTGCATGACCGATCAGCGTCCAGTTTACCAGATCCTTGGAATGCAAAATTGGCAAGCCGGGTACCGCATCAAAACTGGATGAGATCAGGTAAAAATCATCCCCAACCCGGCAAACGTCCGGATCGGAATAATCTGCATTGAGAACCGGATTTTTGTATTGTCCGTTTCCCAGATCTGAAACCCAAACTTTGGAAATCGGTTGAGTAGTCTGGCTCTTTGTAGCAACCTGTCCAATAGCATCAGCTGCCATCAAAGTAAGCGTTCCGGCTATAAAGTAATATTTCATAAAAAAAATCAATTCCTGAATTCAACGCGTTAATACCAACAAAACCATCTTCACACTTTACTTTACAACCTTCACAGTCAAGCTTTTATCAGAAGCTCCCTTGCCGAACTCAGTTGCCTTTTGTGCGGAAGACATATCAGTTTTTTCTATTTTAAGATCCTTGCTCCGCTCTCCGTTCACTGAAATAAGAACATCACTTTTCTTGTTATACTTTATTCCACTGAAACTGACATTAGTAGCATTTTCGGTAAAAATTACAGGCTTTGTGTTACTGGTGATCAGTTGAACATTATCAAATTTAATCTGATCCGCATCGGTCAGTTCCATACCAATATCCGAGGTCAGCACCATATTTTTCATGACAATGTTTCTCACAGGCATTTCAGGAAGTCCTCTTACAAACACGCCCTTTTTTGCTCCGCTGCAAACGATATCCTCAAACTGCATGTTTCTGAAAACCGGCGTTCCTTCGTTCACAACCGGGCTCATGTCGCGCTCGCCGTCTGTTGCAAATTTCACAAAATAGTATAGATCGAAAAAAATGGCTTCCTGCGCTATGTCTTTCATGAAAATGTTTCGTGCATAAATATTCTCCACCACACCACCTCTTCCACGTACCGACTTGAAACGCAATCCTTTATCTGTTCCCATAAAGGTGCAGTTTTCAACAAAAATATTACGTGCTCCGCCGCTCATTTCACTTCCCACCACAAATCCACCATGACCATTGTAAACAATGTTGTTCCGGATCACGCCATTTTCGGTAGGCTTGCCGCGCTTTCTTCCTTCTTCATCTTTTCCTGATTTAATACAAATGGCGTCATCGCCAACATCCAGGGTGCAACCTTCGATCAGGAAATTCTTGCAGGATTCAATATCCATTCCGTCACCATTGTGTGCGTACTCCGGATTTTTTACTCTTACATTTCTCAGCGTCAAATCCTCACACATCAGCGGGTGCAAACACCAGGCACCCGAATTCTGGAACGTTACACCTTCCAGCAATACTTTTTTACAGTTGTTCAAAACCACGAGATTCGGTCGAAGGAAATCTTTCATGTGCGCAAAATCCTTCGGTGTTTTACCAGGCGTGAGAAGCATGCTCATGTTTTGAGTACTTGCAGCCTTAAACTGCTCACTCGGATACCACGTTTTTCCATCATCCTTCAACACACCGCCGCTCGCCACTTTCGCTTTCCATTGTCCCTCGGTCAGCTGGCTCTTGTGAACAGCTCTCCAAACGTCCCCGTTTCCGTCCAAAATTCCCTTGCCGGTTATGGCAATGTTTTCAAGATTGATACCTGAGATCGGCGACTCGTTACGCGCAGCGCTTTTACCTTCATATGAGCCTTCCGTGAGGTCATACTGGGTTTTGTCCGTTGTAAATAACAATGTTGCCGCTTCCTGAATGTGCAGGTTGACGTTGCTTTTAAGCACCACCGGACCGGTAATCCAGATACCGGGCGTAACCAAAACCACACCACCACCCTTTTTACTGCAGGCAGCTATGGCATCATTAATCGCCTTGGTATTAAGCTGATGACCATCTGGCACGGCACCAAAGCTGCTGATGCGGATGGTATCCTTCCGAAAAACGGGTTGTTGAATTTTTGGGAGGTTATCCCAGCTGTAAGGCGACGTATTCTGAGCTTCCGCACTACATGCAATCAAAGCAGCAAAAGCAATTTTCAAACTCAATTTCTTAGCGTTCATAAGCCTTTTTATCCCGCATTTGCGCGAGCTCGCGGGACGATATTTTTGGTGAAAATTCGAATAAAGACCTATAATGTCATCCTCAGAAATTTCTACTGTAAGTTTTCAAAAAGATTCAATTTTTACCAAAAAGAAACCAAAAACCATATTTTGGACACAAAATTACATGATGCTTCCTGCCTTCATTGACAAAACCAGCAATTATCAGGAGAAATTATTTTTACACGAATTCTTACAAGATACTTCTTGTTGTATGCTGACTAACCCATTTAAGAAACGGGAACAGGGCAGCCTACAAAATCAACAAGCGAAGCAGGAATGACTATACTAAATGAAGCAACGGATAAGAGGAAAGCTATATACTTCATGCTTTTCCTGGCTATCTGTTTGTTTACTTTTTCAACATCTCTTTCCAATGCGCAGACACTCGGCGGGCGGGTTACAAGGTATTCTATTCCTGATGGCCTGTCTTTCGGTGTTGTAAACAGCATTGCGCAGGATAGAAAGGGATACATCTGGGTTGCAACCGACGACGGGCTCAACCGCTTCGACGGACACTCATTTAAGGTTTACAAGCATAATTCAGAAGACAAAAACAGTGTTTCGGGAAATTACATCAAGTCTTTGTTGCAGGATAAAGACGGGACTATCTGGGTCTCCTCGCGTAACGGTCTCAATGAATTCATTGCTTCTAAGGAGCAATTTGCCCATCATATTCCTTCCACGCAAAAACCCGGAACATCGAACGACGTCAGCGATATTTCTCCCGCAAAAAATGGCGACCTATGGGTTTCACTGAACGGAACTGGATTCGCGTCTTTCAACAGGAGCAGCAAAGCTTACACCTTTTACGACCAGAAAACACTTCCGGGGCTGATTTCCAATTCCGTTTTGAATGTGTTCGAAGACTCACAGGGTCTGGTTTGGCTCGGAACACGCGACACCGGCATCGAACTTTTCCATATTGATGCAAACCGGAAGCTGACCAAATCAGATATTGATTTCAGTTCGTTACCCAAAGTTCGTATTAACAGGATTTATGAAGACCGGTTTCATAATGTATGGATTGCTTCGGCAAAAGGGCTTTTTCTCTACAAGCGTAATGAAGGCAGGTTTTACGTACTGAATATCAACACATTTCACAATAGCCGGATATACCTTTCCGTAGTTGAAAATCAGAGCGGCATGCTGCTGGTCGGTGTTCAAGATGGCGGCGTATACCGGCTCGACCTCAACAAAGCGCGAGGGCAATCCCCTGACCGCTACACTTTTGAACAAGTTAAAAGCACACTTAATCAAGGCATTACGCAGCGGTCAGTTCAGTCGTTGTATAAAGACCGTGACCAGAATATCTGGCTTGGCACGTATGGGGAAGGCTTGTATCTGATTGGCAGTATTCCAGAAAAATTCCGGCTTTTTGAAAAGAAAATAGTCGATTCCCGTGCGGAAACTTACCTGCGGTATTATGGAATGTGCCATGATAAGGACGGCAATTTGTGGCTGGGAACTGACGGAGACGGCATTTACAAAACGGACTCGTCCGGCGAGGTGATCAAACATTATTCTGCTGACGGACGGAAAGGAAGTATCACCGACGGTGCGGTAATAGCTGCTTACAGAGATGCTGGCGATAACCTTTGGTTTGGCACTTACTCGCAGGGACTGTTCCTTTACAACAAGGCGACCGATTCGTTCATACATTATGCTCACAAAAACGGAGACCCCGAAAGCCTGCCTGCGAATGATGTACGTGTGATTTTTGAAGATTCAAAAAAACAGATCTGGGTAGGTACCAACGGTGGCGGGCTGGCCCGTATGGATCGAAAAACAGAGAAATTCACCCAATTCATACCATCAAACAGCAGTATAAACAGTAACGACGTCAGAGCCATTACGCAAGATGGAAAGGGAAATTTGTGGATAGGGACATACGGTGGCGGGCTCAATTACCTCAACCAGCAAACCATGCGGTTCACGCAGTTTTTTAACAGCGCGCAAAATGGTTTTCACCTTTCCAACCGAATCATTCTTTCACTTTATATGGACGCCCGCAACAGATTGTTTGTTGGCTCGGAAGGAAACGGACTGCTGCTGTTTGACATCAAAAAAAAGACTGCGAAGCTTTACTCCGAGAAAAACGGACTGGCCAATAACGTGATCAATGCGATTCAACCGGAGAGCGGCGAGAAAATATGGCTGAGCACAAACAAGGGACTCTCACGCATTGATCTTTCCGGAAATAAAATAGAAAACTTTGACCAGAGCGATGGTCTGCAATCGGGGCAGTTCAATCCCGGTTCGACCTTGTATAATGAGAAAGGGAAATACATTTGCTTCGGCGGCACAGAAGGTTGGAATTTGTTTTATCCGCAGCAAATCGTGACTTCAAAATACAAACCGGAAGTGTTGGTGACGGGCATAGAGCTGTTTGGGAAAACGATAGAGATCGGAAGTGAGCAGAACGGTAATATTATACTGGATGAGCAAATTGGTGATCAGACACAAATCACACTGCAACCCGACCAGTCTGTTTTTACAATCCAGTACACGGCCCTGAACTATCCTTTTCCCGAAAAAGGTAGTTTTGCTTACAAACTTGAAGGACTTGATAAAGACTGGAACTTTGTTCAGAACGAGCGTGCCGCCACATATAGGTACCTGCCGCCGGGTGATTATGTTTTTAAGGTAAAAGCTTCCAATCAGGATGGACTTTGGTTTGACCAGTACAGCAGCCTGAATGTGCGCATTCTCCCGCCCTGGTATCAGACCTGGTGGGCTTATCTGTTGTATATCGGCATTGCCGCAGCGGTGATCTATTACTATCAGAAATATAAAAGCAGACAAGCTGAGCTCAAATACGAAATACAGCTGGCGCATTTCGAAACCCAAAAAGAAAAAGAACTGAATGAGCGCAAAATCTCTTATTTCACCAACATCTCCCACGAGTTCCGCACACCGCTTACCCTGATCATCAACCCTGTAAAAGAGCTGCTTCAAAAAGAAGGGCAGCACGACCCGGCAAATCTGAACATCATTCATCGCAATGCCAAAAGGCTCCTGAGTCTGGTAGATCAGCTTTTGCTTTTCAGAAAAGCCGATCAGAAACAAGATGACCTGAACCTGGGTGTCCATCATTTACCGACTTTGATCAACGATGTATTTCAATGTTTTGTTTATCAGGCAGAGCAAAAAAATATACGTTATGAATTTATTTGCGACAATGCAGATATCGAAATCACAGCCGATCTCGAAAAACTGGAAATTGCACTGTTCAACCTGATTTCCAATGCATTGAAATTCACCCCCGAAAAAGGCCGCGTTACTGTGAAGCTATCTGAGTTAAATAAACAGGTGGAAATTCTTGTAGAAGACACCGGAATTGGTATTCCACAAGACGCCGGAGACAAGATATTCTCCGTTTTTAACCAGTATCCCGACAAGCAGTCACTTTCCAAAGGTGGTTTTGGCATCGGACTGTTTCTGGCAAAAACATTTGTACAAAATCACGCAGGTGAGCTTACCTATCAATCCACGCCGGAGCAGGGAACCACCTTCCGGATTCTGCTCTGGAAAAATCATCCCACGCTAAAAACGGGAGAGCTGGCCGTAAAGCCAACACATCACACATCGGTTTTTCTGGAAGAACTGACCATGCCCGACTCTGTGGGCTTCCAAAGCCGTCAGCAGGAAGATACCGTTAAACCAGTACTTGAAGAGCTCAATACGCAATCGGCTACCATGCTGATCGTGGACGACGACTCAGAGATGCGGAAGTACCTGATCGACATGTTCAGGGAAAAATACAAGCTGATAGAAGCCAATAGTGGCGAACAGGGCTTAGAGCTGATTAGGAAACATGCCCCTGATATTGTGCTCAGCGATGTAATGATGGATGGAATGTCTGGTATAGAAATGTGTTCCAGAATGAAAGAAGACCTTGCTGTGAGCCACATTCCGCTGGTACTGTTAACGGCGAGTTCCTCTCAGGAATCCAAACTTAAAGGTATTGAGGGCGGCGCCGACGACTACATCAGCAAGCCGTTTGATAAAGATCTGCTCGTGGCAAGGGTAGCATCCATTCTCAAAAACCGGAACGACCTTCAGAAATACTTTTACAACGAGATTACACTCCAGTCCGGCGATTTCAAGATCTCGGCTGAGTATAAAGAGTTTCTTCAGCGCTGCATCGCCATTGTGGAAAGCCACATCACCGATTCCGATTTTAACATCAAGGTTCTGGCCTCAGAAATAGGCATGAGCCACTCTACTTTATACAACCGGATCAAGTCTATTTCCGGGCAGTCTACCAACAGCTTTATCAGGTTCATCAGGCTGAGAAGGGCAGCCGAAATACTGATCAGTACCGACACCACCATCCTGGAAACGGCCTATCAGGTAGGTATCAACGACATCAAATATTTCAGGGAACAGTTCACTGTTTTGTTTGGTATGAAACCGTCTGAATATATAAAGAAATACAGAAAACCGTTTCATGAGCAACACGCGCTCAACAAGGATATTTTCAAATCTAAGTGATGCTTTTGTATCCATTTTTTGAAATATGTTTAGTTCAAAATGCCTGATTCTAATAAAATCAGGCATTTTTATTGATATACCCCCTCTTTAATGTGAAAATACCCCCTCTCTGCTACATTTAAATAATCCTACTTTTGGTTGATCAGTTTATAAAACCCGGAACGCTTTTTGGCTACTGGTAATATTCCAAGATTGAGGTCATTTTCACCTCTTCTTGTCAGTTTAAAGAGCTACAACCGGAAGTTTTATCACTGATCATGAAGCCAATTATTTACCTACCAAATTTTATTAATGTATGAAAAAAGTTTTTCATAAAAACGCTTTATTGTTCCGGCTATCCGGCGGGAAAATAAGGGCGACCGGGCTGCTGACCATGCTGCTTCTGACGCTTTCCATTTTCTCTTATGGACAAACATTTACAGTAAAAGGCGTTGTAACTTCCGAAGATGGCGAAGGACTTCCGGGAGCGAGTGTGATCCTGAAAGGGTCGTCAACCGGAACAACTACGGATGTTGACGGTAAATACTCACTTAACTTGCCAGACGGCAGCGGAACCCTTGTTTACACTTACATTGGCTTCATTGCGCAGGAAGTTGCGGTAGGCAACCGCAGCCTTGTGGATGTGAAACTGGTTCCTAACAACAAGCTACTCGACGAAGTTGTAGTGGTAGGTTATGGTACGCAAAAGAAGGCAACACTTACGGGATCGGTTTCGGAGGTAAAAGGTGCTGACATTGTAAAAAGTCCTCAGCCTAACCTTTCCAACTCACTTGCAGGTCGTTTCTCGGGTTTTGTAGCCAACAACCGTGGTGGTGAACCTGGTTATGACGGATCGACCTATACCATTCGTGGTTTTGCTTCAACCGGCAATAATGACGTTCTGATCGTTGTAGACGGAATTCCGGGACAAGTTGGCGGCATGGATCGTCTTGACCCAAACGACATCGAAAGTATTTCGATCCTGAAAGATGCATCTGCGGCTGTATACGGTAGCCGTGCTGCAAATGGTGTAATATTGGTTACTACCAAACGCGGAACAACTGGCAAACCTGTAATTTCATACAGCTTTAACCAGGGCTTCTCCTCGGCAACTCGTTTGCCTAAAATGGCTGATGCTGCAACATTTGGGACGATTTTGAATGAAATCGATTATTACAACAACCCGACAGGCGGAATGAACCAGTTCTATTCTGCAGAGGAAATCGAGAAATTCAGAAACGGTTCAGATCCGATTAACTACCCAAATACCGACTGGCAAAAAGTGGCGTTGAAAAACGTTGCACTTCAAAACCAGCACAATTTGAGCATCAATGGTGGAACCGACAATGTGAAATACTATGTTTCATTGGGTACAATTTACCAGGATGCGCTTTACAAAAATTCGGCAACGAAATACAAGCAATACAACTTCCGTTCGAACATTGATGCCAACATTACGAAGGATTTCAAAGTTAGTCTCGGACTAAACGGACGCCAGGAAAACAGAGTATTTCCGGCATCGTCGGCAGAGAACACCTTCCGGTCTATCTACCGCGCCTACCCTACTGTAATCGACCGTTATCCTAATGGAAATTATTCAACTGGAGTAGAAAACGCGAATCCGGCTGTATTGGGAACAAATATCGGAGGTACAAACAGTAACCCCGTTTCTATTTTCAATGGTATTTTGAGAGCCAGCTACAACCTGCCGTTCCTGAGTGGTTTGTCTGTAGATGGTTTCTACTCAGTAGATAAGTCGTTCAACTTCACCAAAAACTTTGGTGTGCCATACACGCTTTACAACTACAACAAAAATACCGATGCTTATTCGCAGGTGGTAACAGGTGGTTCGGCTGGAAAAGCTTCTCTGTATCAAAAGCAGGTTAACCTGACCAACATCACCCAGAACATCCGTTTGAACTATCTGAAAAGTTTCGGTGGGCATAACATCAATACTTTTGTGGCTTACGAGCAAAACAAGAGGAACGAGATCACTTTCGATGCCAACCGTATCAATTTCCCAACCACCGTTACACCTGAATTGTCTCAGGGTGGTGCAGCTGCAACGGATAAGAACAACAGCGGAAGCAGCTACAACTTTACCAGAAAAAGCTTTATCGGTCGTTTTGCTTACGATTTCAATGAGAAATACCTGGCCGAAGTACAGGCACGCGTAGACGGTTCTTCCATTTTCCCGAAAGGAAAACAGTATGGTTTCTTCCCTTCGGTTTCTGCCGGATACCGTATTTCGGAGGAAGACTGGTTTAAAAACAGCGTACGTTTCATCGATGATCTTAAATTCCGTGCTTCTTACGGATCATTGGGTAACGATAACGTGGGACAATTCCAGTTCTACAACAACTACTCTTTTGTAAATCAGTATGTAACAGGTTCGCAGGTGATTACTTCTGGTATTGACCTTACTAAACTGGCCAACCCGAACATTACCTGGGAAACTTCCAAGAAAATGGATATCGGTCTGAACGCTATATTCCTGAAAAACTTCAACATTGAGTTGATCTATTTCAACCAGAAACGTTCGGATATTCTTGCATCAAGAAATGCATCCATTCCAAACACAACGGGTATTGTAAATCCTCATAAAACTGATACCAACACCCCATTGGTACCGGACGAAAACCTTGGAAAAGTTAATAACGCAGGTTTTGAAGCTACTTTGGGATACAGTCATTCCGGTAATTTCAGATACAACATCTCGGGAAACATTACTTACGCGAAAAGCAAGATCATCTTCAAAGATGAGGCGGCAGGTGCATTGGATTACCAAAGAGAAACAGGCGGTCCGCTTTATACTTATTTGTTATACAAAGCGATCGGAATTTACCGTACACAATCCGATCTTGACGAGTATCCTCACCTGCAAGGCGCACAGCTTGGTGATTTGATCTTTGAAGATTACAACGGAGACGGCAAAATCACTGCTGATGATAAAGTAAGAACTGAATATGGTAACGTACCATTGCTTACCTACGGTGTTACGTTCAACGGAGGTTACAAAGCTTTTGATATTGCAGTTGTGTTAGCAGGACAAGGTATGGTGAGCCAGTATGTTCTTCCGGAATCTGGTCAGGTTGGTAACTTTTACAGCACCTGGGCTGATAACAGATGGAGCCCGTCGAACACAGAAGGATCTTTCCCTCGTGCAGATACCCGCGCTTCTTCTTCCATCAATGGCGGTTTGAATCAGAACGACTTCTGGTTGAACAACGCTTCGTTCATCCGTCTTAAAAACGTAGAATTTGGATATACGCTTCCTCAAACGGCGTTGTCCAAACTCAAAATATCTTCTTTGAGAGTGTATGCAAGTGCGTTTAACCTTTTCACCATCACAGGTGTGAAAGATTATGATCCGGAAGGAAGCCAGGGAAGCGGACAGTTTTATCCGCAGCAGCGTATCATGAACCTTGGAGTGAACATCAAGTTTTAAAAGAATCAATATGAAGTATATAAAAAATATCACCGTTGCATCAGCCCTTGCCGCGTCACTATTTATGGTTTCATGCCAGGAAAACTTCCTGGACGTAATACCAACCGACCGTGTATCTGATGCCTCTATTACCTCTGACTCCGTTTTGTTTGAGGCTTACGTTATCAACCGTTACATGGGTACCAGGCTTACCGACAAAGAAGCTGAGGGAACATTACCAGGTTTCGGACGAGGATTTGAATATGCGATGTGGTCATCCCTGACGGATGAGTCTATTTACAATAATGACGATAATACCTGGCTTGTACAACGCGGACAGATCGCTCCTGAAAACACCGGTATTGCCGGAACACTTTGGGGAAGAAGCTACCGCAGCATCCGTGAGGTGAATTATGCGCTCGCGAACCTGGACAAAGTACCAATGAGCGAAGGCAAAAAGAGAATGCTGAAAGGTGAATTGCAGTTTATCCGTGCGTTCCGTTACCATGATCTGATCCGTAACTACGGGCAAGTGGTGCTTATGGGCGACAAGGTTACCGAAATCAGCGATGATTTAACAAGCCAGGATCTGTTCAACCGTGCCGACCTTAAAGCAGGAATTGACTACGTAGCTGCGCAACTTGACGAAGCAACAGCTCTTTTGCCTGCTTCTAACGACAATAATGTGTGGAAACTGGGCCGTGCGACCAAAGGTGCTGCCATGGCACTGAAATCGAGAATTTTGCTTTACGGAGCCAGCCCGCTTTACAACAGTGCTGCTACCTGGGCACAGGCTGCTGCTGCTGCCAAGGCGGTTATGGATCTGAACAAATACAATCTGTACACAGGCGGATACGGTAACTTGTTCACTACGACGGACAATTCAGAAATTATTTTTGGAAGAATCTATGCAATCGGAGCGCGCCATGTATGTCTCGAAATTGCAAATGGTCCTAACAGCTACAACGCCTGGGGCGGAAATGTTCCTTTGCAGAATTTGGTGGATGACTATGAAATGATGGATGGTACCAGAATAACTGATGCCAACACGACTTATGATGCAGCGAATCCATACAGAAACCGTGACCCACGTTTCTACGCAACCATTTTGTACAACGGCGCGCCGTACAGAAACAGTACGATCGAGACTTTCACACCGGGTGGAAAAGACAGCAAAGATGGTCCTTCGAACTGGAATACTTCCAAGACAGGATATTATCTTAAAAAATTCATGAATGACAACCTGCCTATCGACAACCCATGGGATGTAGCAGGAACGCAGACCTGGATTTATTTCCGCTATGCTGAGATCTTGCTTAACTATGCAGAAGCACAAAACGAAGCCTCGGGACCTGATGCAACTGTTTACGCAGCCATTAATGCAGTTCGCCAGCGTGTGGGTGTAAACCTGCCTGCTTTGCCAGCCGGACTTACACAAGCACAAATGCGTCTTCGTATCCAGAACGAACGCCGTATTGAGCTTGCCTTTGAGGAGCACCGTTTCTATGATGTACGTCGTTGGAAAATCGCTCCGGATAAGGAAAACGTTCCTGCATATGGTATCGAAATTGCGAAAAGCGGAACAGCCTTCACTTACAAGAAAAAAGAAGCGCTTACAGGTAAAAGCTTCGTTGAGAAGCAGTACTGGCTGCCAATTCCCCGCGCGGAAATTCAGGCTTCCAATAACAAGCTTAAACAGAATCAGGGGTATTAATATCAAAGAAACAGCCCTTTTCCCGTATTTGGGAAGAGGGCTGTTTCTTTTTAAGAACCTGTTAATTAAAAAGATCAATAGAAATCACTCACTGCCGGCCATCCACGAATCGTCCCTGTCGGGACGACTTGTCGGTAGAATGACAACATGTACAAATCATTCGTTCCGTAGGAACGATTCGTGATTATGCAACGATTATACGCCTTTTTGCTCGCCAAAAAACTTAACCCCTACCCAACCCATGCCTTCACAAAATACACTTTTCAAAACAATAACATTTTCTTTTCTGCTGGCTTCGTTCAGTTCCTGCAAGGCCAATGAAACTCCTGTTAAGCAAACAGAAGCAGAAAAACCTTTAACACTTACTATCAATCCTGGTAAGACATTTCAGTCTATTGACCATTTCGGAGCCTCGGATGCCTGGGCTTGCCAATTTGTTGGTAACTGGCCCGATGCCAAGAAAAATGCCATTGCCGACCTACTTTTCAGTCAGGATTTGTTGCCAAACGGTCAGCCAAAAGGAATAGGACTTTCGCTATGGCGGTTCAATATTGGCGGTGGCACCGCCGAACAGGGAAGCGGCAGCGGTATTGGTGACGAATGGCGCAGAGCCGAATCATTCCTGAACGAGGACGGAACCTACAACTGGAACAAACAGGCTGGTCAGGTCTGGTTTTTGAATGCTGCAAAAGAACGCGGAGTAAATGAATTCCTGGCTTTTCCAAATAGTCCTCCTGTGAACTTCACCATCAACAAGAAAGGATACGCCAACAATGGCAAAACCAACCTTGCACCAAGTGAATTTCCAAAGTTTGCCAACTACCTCGCCGATGTGATCAGCGGCGTAAAACAAAAAACAGGAATCACCTTCAATCATGTAAGTCCGGTGAATGAGCCGCAGTGGGATTGGAGCGACGGCGGGCAGGAAGGAACACCCTACTATAACAATGAAATTGCTCAAATCACAAAATCATTGAGTGCCGCGCTGATCAAACAAAACCTGAATACCAAAATCGATATTGCGGAAGCAGGTCAAATTGAATATCTGTATTCCGAATTTAACAAACAGGAACGCCAGAATCAGATATTTGCCTTCTTTGACAAGTCTTCGTCCAACTATGTAGGCGATTTGCCAAACCTTTCCAAGTCCATTTCGGGTCATAGCTATTTCACCACATCACCCTACCGGACCGCGGTTGAAAAAAGAACCAAACTTGCTGAAACCGTGAAAAATGCCGGACTGAAATATTGGATGTCGGAATATTGCATCCTGGGTGATAACGATGGCGACATCAATGGCAACGGCAAAGATCTGGGTATTGATCCTGGATTGTATGTTGCCAAAGTGATTCACAACGATCTGGTTAATGCAAACGCGTCTGCATGGCATTGGTGGATCGCTGTTTCCCCGTATGACTACAAAGACGGTCTGGTTTACATTGATAAAAATAAAACCGACGGAAACTACCAATCGTCCAAAATGCTATGGGCGCTTGGACAATACAGTCGCTTCATACGCCCGGGTGCTATCCGGACGGAAATAACAGCTGATCGCACGGATAATGACCTCTTGATTTCTTCTTACACAAATACGAATGGAGATATAGTGAGCGTGATTATCAACGCTGGTTCTGCTGCAAAGGAAGTGGTAGTAAAATCATCCAAAACCGGATTCTCACTAAAAAATGCCTACCAAACCTCTGCTTCCAGTGATATGGCGCCATTGGAAATCTCGGCTGCCACATCGACTGTAAAAGTTGGTGGAAGGAGTATTGTAACGGTTATAGGGAAGTAGATTTTGGGGATGCGGTTGTAAATTTCGAATAACAATCGTCACTATTTTCTACACAAAATCTATGTTGCTCAACCCTTTCAGGGTTGGTGGATGTTTGTCTTAATAGCCCCGGATTCGCATCCGGGGCTATTCGTATTTAATCCCTTCTGGACTTTTTGGGTTGAATAACATCATTTGCACGTCTTCAAAGACCAGCCCCTCACAATAAACCATACGCTGCAGTTGCCCCCTACTCCCGCTTATACCCAAGAACCCTTTTATCCAGAGTCGGAATAAGCAATAGTTTCTCTTCCGCTACATACTCAATATCAGCAGTGATCACTTTTTCTTTACTCAGATCCAGAACCAGCTTTTTTTCTCCTTTAGAGTCAAGATGATAAATGGTGCCTTGCCATGCGCCGGAAACGAAATATCCACCCTTTCCATCGCTCACCATTCCGTCACAATCCTTTATACCGGTGGAAAATTGAGTTAACTTTTTCGTGATTTTATCGGCAGTGTAAACAATGCCATTTTGCATGTTCAGAATATACACGCTTTCCTCTTCCACCAAAAGTCCGTTGGGAATGGCGAGCAGAGGATCTGTCAGCCAGGTTTCAACTTTGTCATGCACAATTCTGTGAATTTTATTGGTGCGGCAATCTGAAACATAGACATCTCCGTTTTTATCAATCGAAACGTCATTGAGGAAAACGGCGCCATCAATCTTTAACACCTTCTCAATTTCCCCTTTCATAACATCAATTTTCACAATCTTATCAATGTCAGCAACATATAAACTATTCTTATACAAACCCAAACCCTGTGGATTGTCAAGACCTCTAACCCATTTCAACTCCTCAATTTCTCCATTCAGTTTGATCCTTGAAACAAATCCATTTCCATCTCTGGCAAGAAATTCGCCATTCACGTTCGATATATAAGCGATGGATCTTTTATGATCATACGCCGCAGATTCGGGTTTGAGAAATAAAGTGTCGGTAGACCATTGGTAGTTTAGTGACTGGCAATAACTAGTAAAAGTGACGGTGGTAAATAGAAGGATCAGTGCGATTGCTTTCATGTTTATAAAATCATTTCACTTAAAAGCCCTTGTAGATTATATGTTACTTGCAGTCATATCTACGGAGGATCATTTTACAAGATCGCCATAAGTGGCCATCAGAGTTTCGGCACCAGCTTTAACTATCGCGCAAGTAGATTTATTGCTAAATATTTCAGGGTTGTTGTAAAATAACTCTGGATGCAACCCGGGGTGAATAGATGCGATTTGATCGGATTCCCCAACTCTGAAAGAGTTGCATATTGATGACAAAATGCGTGAAAGCAACTAAAATGCATCGTCCGCATTTCACATATTTTCCCTAAGTTTGCTGCATGACAATTCAAGAACACGAACAGGAACTGGCCGATCTGGCTATTTTTTTTCAAACTGCACGGTTTCCGCAAACCCCATTCCCATTAAATAAATACATTACCATCACCGGAGATCCGAAGGTAATGATTGAAATGAAAATTTCCAGCATACAGCGCTACAAAGGAAATGATACGGTGAGAGACTCTTTGTTTAAACATTTAAGAGAATTGAAGGCGATATGCGAGGCGGAGGCGAATAAGCCATCGGTCTGATTTTTCACATCGATATTGAAGAATCCCAACCAGAGATGGGGTGGATATACAAAAAATGAGGAACCCGCAAGAGTTCCTCATTTTGTTTAAAGTAACTTTTAACTAAGCTAACAGCTCAAAGCCATTAGCTGACAGCTACAAATCAATAACCAGGATTCTGAACAATTTCAGCTTCGTTGAGGTTGATAGCATCCTGCGGAATAGGACGGTAAATCTTATCCTGACCGTTCAAGCCCATGAAAGCGACATTTACGCCAATGCGTTTCACATCATAGTTGTATCTGCCAACGAGGTCTTTCAATCTTTTGGTACGGCGAAGTTCAGGCCAGCGGTTGTACTCTCCTACAAATTCTTTGGCAGTTTCGATGTGATACGCATCCAATGCTGCGGTTTGACTTCCTGCTGTTGCTAGATCCACGTTCGGCAATAATTTACCACCATCCTTCGCATTTCCCGGGCGATCCAATACTTTTTGCACGTACTGTGCCGCAGCAGCAAAGTCGTTCAATCCGATGGAAGCCTCGGCATAAATGAAGTAAGTCTCCGCCAATCTTGCCAATACAATATCCCTTACACTTGCATGGGTGTTGAAAATGGCACGCGTCGATGGGCTATCGAATTTCTTAACAACCGGCATAAACATATCACTTTCAAATGCTGCACGATAGCGATTTTCATCCTGGCGGAACGGATAGAATCTGAAATTGCTGGCGATCTGGCTTCTGTGCTCATTACGCCATGCAAGTGAATCTGCACTTGAATATTCTCTTCCCCATACGCGTGGGTAGTAGGCACGGATCGGAATTACTTTTTTGTCTTTGCTTGCGTCGTAGTAATCAAAATACTGATCGTAGATCGTCAGCATGAACGTGGCTTCATATCTTGCATCGTTTTCAGTGAAGAAATTGTGCAAGTTCCATGATGGAAAAATGTTGCCGTTCATGTACTTATGATTCAGCTCTGAACCACCGAGATAAGGTCCAAAAATTCCCTGCTGGTTGTTTCCGTCCGACTCAGTCGAGATCGATTTCGCATCGTATTGTACTGCAAATATCACTTCTTCGTTGACCTGGTTTGTCGGAGACCAAAGCTGCTCGAAAGGAATTGTAATATTTTTCCCAGCTATGGCTGCGGTGGCGTAGGTTCTTGCTTTCTCAAAGTCGCCTGCACTTCCAAGATCCCATCCGCGGGTCAGATACACCTTCGCCAAATAATGGTTTGCAGTTGCTTTGTTTACACGCGATTTCCCAGTTCCAAGATCAGGCAGTGCACTTTCCATTTCCTGGATAATGAACTGATACGAATCCGCCACAGAAGCTCTCGGCAGGTTCATTCTCGGTGCAAGGGTTGCCTCACTGTTGATCACGATCCCGCCAAACTGCTCTACCAGATGGAAGTGGTAAAATGCGCGCAAAAACACCAGTTCAGCTTTAAGGGTTTTACGCGTCGCATCGCTCATCTGGGCTAAATCGTTGTAATAAAGCCCCATATTAATCACCTGAATCGCGTTGTAGCTATTCTGATAAAACGTCTTCACCTGTCCGTTTTCCGGATACAGCTGCTCGTATTCCATCAGTCCGCGTTCTGCAAAACCACGGGAAAGGTTGTATATGTCGGTTCCCGCCAGTTGTAACCATGGCGTGTTGCGATACATGGTGCGAAGCGTGTTGTACGACGCCGTTACCAGAGTTTGGTATCCGGTTTCCGTTTTATAGAAATCATCGTTGGAAATCCCGCCCTTGTTATCCTCTTCCAGAAAGTCGCTGCAACCCGTCAGGAGCACAGTCAGGACTATGAGTTGTTTAAATATATTCTTCATCTTCATTTTCTTAGAATTTAACATTTACGCCAAATTGGTATGTAATGTTGCTCGGGCCATTCCCATTATCCAGTGCAGTAGTAGCGTATTCAGGATCCCAGCCTTTGTACTTGGTAAAAGTGAATGGGTTCAATACGTTTCCGTATACTCTCAATGATTTCACTTTAATTCTTTCCAATGTTTTGGTTGGAAGTGTGTAACCAAGGGTAATGTTCCGAAGCTTCACAAAAGAGGCATTGGTGTACATCGCATTGTTTCCACCATAAGGACCACGGTTTACATAGTGAGCAAATTCGGCATTTTCGTTACCTGCACCACTTGTTCCCCAGGTTGCAGTTGGCTGACCGGCAGCTCCTGTTCCCCAGGTATTCCAGTCGTAACGGTCAACGCCCGGTGGTACGTAGTAGTCGAAGTTGATTTTTGGCCTGCCGCGTTGGTTGTTTTGCGGACCAAATTCTTCAAGGAACCTGTCGCTCACAAACACACCCTGGCGGGTGAAAAAATTCAGTGCAAAATCCCAGTTTTGTAAACGAACCGTAGATGTTACGCTTCCTGTCCATGTTGGATCCGGGCTTCCAAGAATTACCCGGTCATCAGCAGCAGTGATTCTGCCATCGTTGTTAACATCCAATGCTTTTGCCTGTCCTGGCTGTTGTCCCCATTTCAACGCTTCTTCGGCCTCCGCCATTTTCCAGATGCCCGTCAAGCGGTAATCGTAAATGACGTTGATTGACTCTCCGATGAAACGTGCTTCACCCGGAACATCTTCTTTTTTACCATACAGAGATTCAATGGCATTTCGGTTGTGAGAAAATACGAAGTCGGTCGACCACTCAAATTTATCCGTTCTGACATTAACCGTTTTAAGAGAAAGCTCAATCCCTTTGTTGCTTACAGATCCGATGTTGTCTGTCATACTTGGCACACCAGACTCAATCGCAAGCGCACGGCTCATCAGAAGTCCGTCAGATAACTTGTCGTACAAGTCGATTGTACCGGATACGCGGTAGTTGAATAAACTATAGTCGATACCGAAGTTAATTTCACGTGTTTTTTCCCATGTAACACTCTGGTTTACAGGACGACCCGGTGCGAAACCCGATACCGCAGTTCCATCGAAGTCGTACCATACCAAACTTCCGGTTTGTGGAGTTTGCTGCGCACCGTAAGCACTGATCCCGTTGTTATTACCGGAGAAACCAACACTGAAACGGGCTTTCAAATCCGATAAGAAATTCGCTTTTGCAAAATCCTCTTCTGAAATTCTCCATGCCAAAGCGGCTGATGGGAACGCCTGCCATTTGTCTCTCAATTTTGAGCTACCATCGTAACGAAGTGTACCCGTTACGAAATATTTTCCTTTGTAATCATAGTTGGCACGTCCTGCATACGAGAGCAAAGAAGTTTCCGCATAATTGGTATTCGAACTTCCGTTTACAAACGTTCCGCTAAACAGGTTATACCATTGTGAATCATAAGGTAAATTGTTCGAAGCCGCCTGAATCCGCTCGTAACGTGTTCTGAATGCGCTTTGAATCAGAGAAACATTGATGTTGTGTTTTCCTTCAAAGCTTTTGGTATAGTTCAACACGTTATCCCATGTAAACTCGAAGTTCTCGGTATTGGACTGAAATGCATGATCCTGGCTACGGTTTCCATTCACTACGCCATAATAACGACCTGTACGAGATCTGTTAAAACGCGGAAGCAACGAACTGCGGAAAGACAAACCATCCAGCGGGCGAAATTCTGCAAAAATGCTACCAAGAATATCATATCTGCGGAGCTCTTCGGTACCACTATTAATTTCCAGCAATGGATTTGGAGAACTTGTGAAGTTACCTGTTCCCTGGATCGACGCTGCTATACCAGGTTGTTCGATCAGAACGCCATTGTCATCGTAAGCGCTCAAAATATTTGGCATACGAAGCACGTCCCTGTATCCGTTCTGGCTACCAGAGTTATTGATCCCCATCGTCATGTTTACACTACCGCCTGCTGAGAAAAACTTGGAAGCTCTGTGCTCTGCGGAAAGTTTGAACGTGTAACGGCTCAAATCTTCGTTGATGAAGTTACCTTCTTCTTTTTGGTAACCCAATCCAAGGTTGTACGAAAGCTTATCACTGTTTCCTGATATACCGATGTAATGGTTTTGCTGCTGACCACTGCGTGTTCCCAGTTTCAACCAATCCTCATAATTCTGATCGTAAAGTCTTTGTTCCAGGAGCGGGCTATTTTGAAGAATAACCGATTTACTTGGAAGAGAATACGCACCATTGGCATATTGGTAATATCCTGATGTACGGAAATCGACCCATTGTCTTCCGTCCATGAAATCAGGAACACGAGCCAATTCTCTTACACTATAATAACCATCATAAGTAATAGAAGTACGACTTGAACCAGGTGTTCCGGCGTTTTTTGTTTTTACGAGAACAACACCATTCGAACCACGTGATCCATAAATGGCTGTTGAAGATGCATCTTTAAGAATGTCAATTTGCTCAATATCAGCCGGGTTCAGAAAGTTGATATCTCCCGTAACCACACCATCAACTACATACAACGGGTTCCCACCAGCAAGCGAGTTCTGGCCACGGATCTGAATAGCAAAGCCACCACCCGGTCTCACGGAGTTGGTGCTGATATCTACCCCGGCAACAGCTCCCTGAATCGCAGCCATTGCTGATGTGGTACCACGTCCGGCAATAGCCTTTGCATCTACCGAACCAACTGATCCGGTAAGGTCTCTCTTTTTAACCGTACCATAACCAACCACAACAACCTCGCTCAAACTCTTCACATCCGGAGCCAGCGTGATGTTGAGATCACTGCTGTTGGTTAATGCTACCTCTTGCGTGATGTAACCGATGTATGAAAAGATAAGCGTGGTAATATCATCACCAACTACAAAATTGAACTTCCCGTCCAATCCTGTGCTGGTTCCAACCGTACTTCCTTTTGCCTGAATGCTCACGCCCGGAAGCGGCTCGCCCGTATCATCTAAAACCACACCGGTAACAGTCCGGTCCACAGCAGATGTGCTGGAACTTGTTGCCTTTGGTTTCTGTGTAGCCTGTGGTTTCAAAATAATTGTTTTGCCCGAAATCTCGTAGCTCACCTGCAACTTCTGTGTCAGTCCGGTCAGTATGTCGGCAAACTTTGTGTTGGGCATTTCAAAAGAAATCTGGCGGTTGGCGTCGATCAACTCAGGGCTATAAAGGAAGTTAACACCTGCTTTGCTTTCCAGATATTCGAGTACCTTTTCAACTTTTCCCTGCTGAAAAGAAACAGAAATCTTCTGATTGAGAAATTCCTGAGCACGCGCGCTGGTTGCCTGCGATATACCAAAAAAGAGGAGAACCAAACCCAAGCCTAATGCCATCCTGCTCAGCGTTTTGGATCGTTTGTAGTACATAGTCATTTTTCTCATAAATCACTTTTTTTTGAATAAAGGGTTGTGTAAACAGCTTTCACACTGATTGCGCCAGATGAGTTAGTAAATGGGATAAATTGCATAAATTATTGAGTTATATATCGATTAGAGTATATCATCTTCTGTATACCCTCCAGAATGGATTTTTTTTTCGGATAAATGTAAATTTTTCAATCTTCCTGATTTTTAACTTGGTCAACGGGCATAAAAAATGGTTTTCGGCACCGCCAAAAACCATCTGTATTACCGGAGACAAGTAAAAACTATCGGCAGCCGTTGCCTGTAATCGTCACAGAATTATCTGTATTAATTTCAAAATGAAGATTGAGACCTAACGAAATCATCCTTAATTTTTCCTGCATTGGTTGGTCGCCCAAAGTTGCCGTCAGACTACAATCAGCCAGTTTTTCTTTGTCATAATGTATTTCAACACCATACGTTTCCCGTAGCGTCTGAAATACCTGCGACAACGGTGTACGCTTAAAATTGTAATTGTTGGTTTCAATTGGTAAAGCCGTTGCACTTTCCGGGTCAAAATCCACAATATGAGGTAAGAGGTCTGCTTTATTTTCTTTAAAATTCATTTCCTGATGCGCACTCAGAATAAGTGTTCCGGAACCGGAACCGTTCTTTGTTTCAGTGAGCGTTACTTCTACTTTACCTGTTTTTACCCGTACCGAAGGAGCCTCATCTTCCACATCACGAACACGGAAGCTGGTTCCGAGCACTCTTGTACTGAGGTGTGTGGTGGATACGATAAAAGGATGTGCAGCGTCTTTTGTTACCTCGAAAAAAGCTTCGCCCGACAGAAACACATTTCTGGTTGTGTCGCTGAATTTTTCTGGATATCGAATGCTGCTCGATGGAAATACAATCACCGTGCTGCCATCAGGCAACGTAACGGGTCCCGGAGATTTTTGTGAATTGGTAAAAGTAATCCAACCCGATTCTTCTCCCTTTTTCACCAATGCCCGCTGTATACTATTTTGCCCCGAATCATCTTTTGATTGTAACCAGGAATAAGCGAAAAGTCCGGATACAATAAGCACACTTGCTGCAACAGACAGCCAGTATAAACGTCGGCTTGCTGGTACTTCTCTTTCCGTTGTTTCGTTTAAAATTCGCTGAATATTAATAGATGCCCGCTCTTCTGATAATGGTAAAGACTCTTCCCCTAATGCCAGAATCGTATCTTTGGCTAGCCAAAAAACTCCCTCCTGCTCCGGATACAGTGCTCTCCACTCAGCCCAGTAACGGTCAAGTGACACAGTGGGGTTCATCACCCATTTCCGAAATTTGGGATCGCTAAGGAGCTGCTCTATATCTTCGTTGTTGGACAAATCCATGCAAATGAACTGGTATTGATATAACTAAATAGAGAGACATCCCTTTCTTATACCCTCGGAATTGAAACTATTTTTATTGGACGGGGGAAAAGCGTTTGTAATGGTGAAATGGAGGGCATTTCAAAAACCGAAAGACCACAGCAGAACTGGCAACTGATACCAGTGTTCGCGCAGGTAACTCAATCCTCTGTAAAGAAAATTAGCAGCTGTTTGTCTATTTATTCCCATCAGCTGTGCGATTTCGTCAACCGATGATTCTTCAAAGTATTTCAGATAAAGTGCTTCCCGTTGGCGTTCAGGCAAACCTGTTAACAAATGTCTGAGCTTTTTAAGATTGTAATCCCGGGTTTCCAGGTCAATAATCTGGGATTCCATATCCATCTCATCATCTCCCCACAATTCAGCAGGCACAGGCACCGAATTCTTTTTGATATCTAAAAAGACGGCGTTACGGATGGTTTTGAATAAATAAAATTTAACATTCTCCGGTGACCCCAGTGTAGCCCTGTGCACCCACAAGTAAACGAAACTATCCTGAATACAGTCCTCCGCTTGCTCACGATTTTTAGTAAACCTGGAAGCATAGTGAAAAAGAGCCGAATAATATCGATTCAGCAGTGTTTCGTATGCTTTTCTGTCCCCATTTTTAAAGGAGCTCCAAAGGAGAAGGTCGTCAGAATACAGTTTCATATCGCAGAACAATAAGCCATTGAAATTGCTGTTTTTGCCCCCCATTTCAGATAAAATCCGAGGGGAGCCCGGCAACAATAAAGGTTAGCAAAGCGATATTCTTAAATTTATACTCTTAAAAATCCTGACAATTATTAATAAAATTTCAGGGGTTAGTACAAGTTGAGTTTTCAGTAAATAGTCAGGAGTAGACAGTACACATACGGGTTTGACAAAAAAGAGAACTGGGATAATTTATCAGGCTACTTTAATAAAGGTTTCGCAAACGATACCTTCCTTACGAAGCACCTGAATCACGTCTTTATGTTCAAGATCTTCGGACTTGACTGTTAAAATGTGATCTCTTTCCATCAAATCCATACTGAACTGGCAATACCGACCACGAAGACATTCCAGCGCACAAATCGCTTTTTGAACCCTGAGCGGGCAATCAATATTGGTACGAAAGCTAAGCGTTTTCATGGTTTTTCAATTCTCCGGAAGGTTTAAAAGCAACTGATCCAACATCAGTCTGGCGGAGGCTAGATCAAGCAATTCTCCAAGCTGATGCAGTTCATTAAGGGAAAGTGTCACGCAGCTGCATTCGTTGAGTTGCCAAAAAGGTATGTTCCGGGTTTCCGGCTCGTATCCCATGGATTTATGAAAGTCGTGACATTCATGCACATCCTGAACCATCATGTGAAATTCGTCCAGACTACGGCTGAAAGTCAGTATACCAAATCCTATGGTAATGTCATTGCAATGAATGCACTGCAAAACATAACCCAGCTTCGCATCCAAATGGAGTGTTCTGAAATCACACATATTGATGTATTTTATAAATGACTGCAATGGTCAGAATTTAAATTATGATCAGGAAATTGGTTACTGACAACCGGTTCGCGCCAGAATCTGATTTGTTTCCACAATCAGGCTCGCTTCTATCATCATATCCAGCAACTGCTGAATTTCCGTTTCTGCAAAAACCAGATAGTAATTTTTCATTGGTGTTTGTGCGATCACTTCTTTACCATGGGTAGTGTAAAATGGATTCAGTCCCACCCTCTCGGTGAGAAGTTGCTTGAATCCTTCAAACTCGTTTTCAGAAAATATAAAAAGCGAATTATTAAAACTGACATTGTATCGTGCGCAGCACTCGCAATAACCCACATATCCATTCGGGCATTCCGACAAGGTTTTGGTATGATGACTCATTCTTCCGTGTAAAATTTTCTGAATACTGAATTAAGTATTGCAAAGTTAATTTTATTTAGACTTATTATTAATAAAATGTAAGATAAATTATATCAACATGATTTTCAGATAATTAGTCACTAATCATCATCAATCTATAAGAATTAGTAGGTGAATAAATCTGTCAAATCCCATCAGGGATGAAATATCAGTAGATGCAGGACAAGGCTAGGAATATCATAAGTGCCTTAGGTACGGAACGTTACGTACCTAAAGGCACTCGGTGTTCCTGACAAAAACAAATTTTCTACCAATATGTCATCCCTAAAGGGATTGAGTGATAATGGTGGAGAAAGTTTTATGATGGGAAATATGAACAGGCGTTTTGAAATCCCTCGCACTTCCGATACATCGCTCCTACTATCTGACTATAAATCTTTTAATCAGCAGTCAATACACACCTTAGATTTCAAATCCCGTCAGGGATGAAATATCGGTAGATACAAGACAAATCAAGAACATTCCAAGTGCCTTTAGGCACGCAACATTACGTACCCGACCGATCAGATTTTTAGAAAGTGAGAGTTAGTAGTTTTGCCCCACCAGGAATAACAGATGGACACAATTAGCTCAATAATCGACTCTTCGCCTGTACCTCTTTTTCCAGAATTTATACCAATACGGATTTTTAGGATAGGACCTGTGAGCGGCGAACCGGTTGACTACGATAGCGGCAAAAAGTAAAATCAGGGCCCCCGTCAAAACCGGACTCAATACATATAAGTACCCCAAACTTTTAATTTTTTCAGAACCAATATTGGCGATCAATGCCGTGGCACCTCCGGGCGGATGCAGCGTTTTGGTGATCTGCATGAAAACGATCGACAATGAAACAGCCATCGCAGAGGCCAGCCACAATTCACCGGGTAAAATATACTGTATGGTAACACCTGTGAAAGCACTTACCAGGTGCCCGCCGATGAGATTACGTGGCTGAGCCAGGGGGCTGTTGACCAGACCGTATATTAACACAGAAGACGCGCCGAAGGAGCCTATTAAAAATACAGCATCCATTTCGAGAAAGTTGTGACTGGCAAACAGTCCGATTAGCCCTATACCTAAAAATGAACCAATAAAGGTCCACATATGGTCTTTAAAATCAATAAGTGTTTCCTTGTAAACGACGTAACGGGCCAAACGAATTGGTCTGCGGATATGCTTTCTCAAACTTTTTTTCATTTAAAAATATAAATACTTTGACCTTGCAATCATCTCACTCCTTACTTCTCACTCCTACTGCTTAAACGATTTGATAGAAAGAACAGCGAAGAGCAGAACGAACGCCAGGATTCCGAGTGCGATCAGAAAGTTGGTGTTGTTACAGAGTGTTGCAAGCAATATGTTGATGGTGTGTGGCATGTGTGAAACTTAATTATTCCTCAGTTCTGATGGTCTGGAATTGGTAAATTCAAAAAAAGCGTTGCTGAATGAACCAACGTTCTGATAACCTACAAGATGCGCGATCTCGTTGATCGGCGTCCGCGTTTTAACGATCAATTCTATCGCCTGGATCATTCTTAATGTTTTCAGGTATTGAAAAAATGACATTTGTAATGTGGACTGAAAAAACCGGGAGAATGAGCGCTCGCTCATATTAAAATGACTGCTGACACCTTTCAGATCAATTGGCTGTGCAAGATGTTGCTGCAAATATTCGATGATACCGTTCATTCTTTCGTCTTCTGTCGAAGGAAGCATAATTGGCCGCGAATGAACATTCTGAGTAAGTAGTTTTTTCAAAGCGACCAGAAAATCAAAATTGTAATCGGCTCTGGTCACGTGGCTGCTATCCCAACACTCAGTGAATTTGATCATCTGGATCAATAATTCACTGGCAGGATAAATGCCCATCTGATTATAAAACGGATCTGTATGATCGTCTTCTGTATAATAATACAAAGACCTGAATACAGTGGCAAACTGACCGATCCTAACCACATGCGCGATACCCTTTGGTATCCAGAAAAAATGACGGGCCGGCACTACGTATGTCTTGTAATCGATTGTTATGTAAGCGATTCCACCTTCTACATAACTCAGCTGTCCTTTCTGGTGTGTATGTAGCGGTATCAGCTTTTCTGACTTTTCGTGCATCACAAAAACGGAGAACTCATTCTTATCAATATCAGGCAGCGAGGCGATCAGGCCCATAACTTATCGGTTGATTTACCCAAAAGTAAAAAGGCTTGGAGCGAAACACATAAGTTTGGCTGGAATAAATAAATATTAGTCCATTATTAAAAAAGAATATCACACTTATTCATGCAAAAGGACTAATCATTAGAAAATGAACCTGAACGTATTTCACGTAAAAAAAGGGGATTCTCTGCCGCCAGGCAAAAAATCCCCTTCAACTTATTTAACCTACATCAATAACTCAGAATACCTTTGGATACTTTCTCCACTTTGGATATATCGCTGTTGATTCGCAGCAGATGGATCAAATGTGGTACATCTTCTTTTCTGGCTGTTTCGAAAGCGACTACGCCAACAAAATCGCGCCCTCTGTTAATAAAATTGAGGTGTTTGATCCTGAGTCCTTTTACAGATTCAATGATAGAAGTGACACCGTGCAGGTTTACCGCGTTGCGGTACATAATCCTTAGAAAAACGACATTGCTCATACGATTAAGCATTTGAAATGGATAAAGGGTTAATGCAGGCCCCACCATTTTCCGCATCTGTTTGTAATCCGGTTTTCATTATTTCGAACTCTTTGTAGCCTTCGCGGCACCTTCACCCAGCAGCTCTTCCAGCTTTTTATGAAGCTCCTCTCCTGTCAGGTTTTTACCCACAATTTTACCATCCGGACTCAACAGGAAATTGGCAGGAATTGCTCTTACACCATACAACGCAGCAGGCTCGCTGTGCCAATATTTCAGGTCAGACACCTGTGTCCAGGTCAATTCATCTTTCGCAATGGCTTTTAACCAGGCCTCTTTGGTACGGTCCAGAGACACACCGAACACATCAAATCCTTTGTCTTTATACTTATGATATGCCTTCACCAGATTGGGGTTTTCCTTACGACACGGTCCGCACCAGGCAGCCCAGAAATCGATAAGCAGATATTTCCCATAATGATCGGAAAGTTTCACAGGTTTGCCTTCTGTATCGTTTGCAGTGAAGTCAATCGCTGGTTTTCCAATCGCTACTTTATCCATGGTAACAATCAGTTTTTCAAGTGTTCCCACATATTGCGTACCGTGTAATGACGGATCAAGCTGAGCAATATTCTGACGGATCTGATCGGGCGTGAGGCGGTAGGCATAGTTGCGATACAGCACGTACGCAGAAACGATAGATGCGGGGTTTTCCTTTATGAATTCATCAATTTTCACATTGGAACTCTGCCTGTACTTATCGAATACAGCCTGAGCCTCGGAGCCGGTAATCCTGCTATTTTTATAATACGAAGCCGTATCTAATACAACATGAATAGCACTGGCGTTTTGTACAAAAAGAAACAAAGGTGCCTTTTTTTGATCAACAGTGAGCCCGTATAATTCCGGTTGCTGAACTGCCGAGCGCAACTGAAACTTTCCGTTTTCAACCTTGGCTGAGTCCACCGGAAAAAACAATTTCTCCTGAAACTTTTGCAGATACACGTATCCAGACGTAACACCCGGCACGGTTCCTTCGATCGTTACTTGTACCGGCTTATTTTGAGCAACTGAAAAAGTACCAGCAAGCAACATTCCCAGAGTAAGCAGACGAATTTTCATATAAAGTCTATCAAATTTATAGACAAATGTATTCATTACTCAGATACGATCAAACTTGAAATGTGGTTTTTCGGGTATTTTACCTAAAAGCAGACCAATTCATGGTTAGTGCACATATAATATAAAGAATACTACTAATATTTTTTGCCACTGATTACACGAAGAGTCACGAATACATTATGTCGCTTATCAGTTAAAGTTCTTGATGGAAATTATTTTCGCTCATTTAGCACTTTACCAGATCCTGCTTCAATCTGATATGCACCAACTCGTCAATTCAATTTGACTCAATAAATATGATTATTCCATAATATCATTTTCTAATTACCAGGGCTTGGGGCAAAAAAAGACTACTAAACACCCTAATCCCCACTTTTCACATTTTATCGCCTGGCGGCCTGGTTCTTACTTTTTACATTTCACTTCTCACTCCAAAAAAACCACTTAACTCAACTCACTTTCCACCCATACCCCCCCATCAAATTATGCCGAGAATATCACCACTCGAAACAAGAGAACAGTCGACTGAAACACAGATCGCATTTATTCAGCACAAGACGATTTACAACAGCCGCATCACCAATGCAAAACCAACGCTGGGACATTCTGCGCTGGCTTTTAAGGTTTACATGCAATGGTATCCTTTGTTTGAAGAAGCCAAAACAATATTGGGTGCAAGGCTTGCAACGCATTTTGCTTTATCCATTTCCGAAGCATCACAATCTGATTATTCCAGCGCGTATTTCAGGAAAACGATCATTGACTCAGGCGAAGATCCGGAGCAATGGGTGGTATCAGATCAAGAACAAACGCTGTTGAATTTCGGACCGGCAATTGGAGAAAATAAAGGATTCGTGCCTGATGAAATTTTTAAACCAATTCGTAAAAAATACTCCAATGAAAAAATTGTGCTCTTCACGGCTTTTGCAGAAGTTATGATCGCAAACAACATCTTCAACAACGTGATTCAAACCCAAATAGACGAACACCTGCAACCCTGCGTACTTCAACATCAGACGGTTTAAAAGCAAGACTCACCATTTAATCCAGACATAAAATGAAACGATTTCCTAACCTTGCCACTCTAATATTTTCTTTGTTGATTGAGCAGTATTTGCCAAATCAATGGCTATCTATTTTTAGAAAGAATAGTGAAGCGTGATGATAAATATCAGCTGTCGTATTGCTCATACTGCCAGTTGTTATTTTGATTTCAGTAAAGAACTTGCATTATAAAAGTAATAGAGGCTGCCTTTGCGGGGCAACCTCTATAATCGTGTCCGAAACTCACCAAATCAGTATCAATATCCTGGATTCTGGTACATGGTTTCGGGATTGAGTTTGTATTCGTCGAATGGAATTGGATAGTATCTGTCTTTTTTACCAAAGTTGCTCAACTTGGCGGTTCCAAAATCCTCCTGTTTTTTTGTTTTGAAATACGCCACCAGCTCGTCGGTTGTGAAGGTACGCAGCAAATCAAACAGACGGTGATTTTCAAATGCAAGTTCAACACGGCGTTCGTGAAGAATTGCCAGTTTTAGTGTCGGGTATTTGGCAGTGTAAGAAGCGTTGCTTTTCATTACTTCGTAGGCAGGCATTCCGGCTCTATCCCGTACCTGATCCAGGAATCCGATCGCTTCTTGTTCGTTGCCAAGATACATGTTCACTTCCGCAAGCATCAGAATCACATCTGCATAACGCATCAATATCCAATCATTTCCACCCCATCCGTTTGTGGTTGCAGCAGGACTCGCATCACGGAATTTGGTAATAAAATAATTCCGCACGATCGGATCATTGGCAAATTTGATAGAAAACGCTTTTCTCAAATCCGTATCTTCATAGTCAAGAACCAGATCCTGAGTGATATTTCCGCCTGCTCCGGTTGAAGTAAATGGCGAATTGATGGTCTCCCCTTTTGCCTGATTGCTCCTTGCAATGGAAGAAGAAAAATTCACATCACCCTGGCGGTTTACCACCTGAAAAATAATCTCCGGGCAGGTTGATTTTTTAGCCACATCAAACACATCCGTGTAAGGAATTTCTTTCAACAATCCGAAAGAACGAAGGTTGTAAGCCGCTGTTAAATACGTTTTCGCTTCATTCAAATTTGCAACACGGTTTGCCTGATCCTGCGTTGTTGCCATTGTCAGGTAAACTTGTCCCAAAAGCGCATTTACAGCTGCTTTGGTGACCTTACCTTTGGTTGCAGCGGTTTGCACATTAGGTAAAGTGCTGCCAACTGCATCTTTCAAATCAGCTACAATTTGCTGGTAAACCACTGCTTCTTTTGCACGTACGGTACTGGCCTGCACCTCTGCAATGGTGATCAATGGCTTGGTTACCAAAGGCACATCTCCCCATTTCCGAACAAGATGAAAATAAGTGAGCGCCCGGATAAATTTCGCCTCCGCTTTGTATTGCTCTTTCAGGTTGTTATCTGTGAACGTAACCTTTTCGATGCCGTCCAGTACCTGATTGCTTCTTGAAACACTTTGATACAAAGCCAGCCAATGACTTTTTAAATAGCCGTTACTTGGCAGGATCGAAAAATCATTGAACTGAAAGGGTTCACCCGCGTTCGACTGGTTGTCGTCTCTTCCGGTATTATCCGACCGTTCTTCGTTGAATAAACCACTGGTTTCTCCAACTCCATTACCATTTCGCAGTAACTGATATACACCATTTACAGCCGCAAGTACATCGCTTTCTGTACGGTAATAGCTCTCGTTGGAAACAGCATTGGGATCTTGCAGATTGATAAAATCTGACGAACACGAACTCATAATGGCAAGTCCGGCCGCAACCACAACACTTGATATTTTATATTTGTAACTAAACATTTTTCAGAAATTAAAAGGTGATACGGGCTCCGATATTGTAAGCGCGGGCCAGCGGATATTTTCCATAATCTACACCCGGAGTAAGGTTGGAACCATCGTTGTAATCAACTTCCGGATTGTATCCCAAATACTTGGTAATGGTGAAGGCATTATCCACCCCAACACAAACTCTCAACGCGCTGATCGCATTTTTGCTGAGCTTGGAAATCGATGTTACGTTGTAACCCAGTGTCAGGTTCGTACATCTCAGAAAGGAACCATCTTGCAAATAGAAAGTGGAAAGACGTGTGCTGTTGCTTTGTGTTCCTCCTCTTGCAGCGCGGTACACCTTGCCATCACCCGGCTCTGCTTCTGAGCGGTAGCGGTTCAATACTTTGGAATACTGGTTACCGGAACCTTCCATGTTGTAGATGTAATAATCCTGTCCGTCGAGCACCTTGTTGCCATAACTTCCGTTGAAAGAAGAGCTAAAATCGAACTGTTTGTAGTTTGCCGAAAGCGCAAATCCGTAGGTAAATTTGGCATGAGGACTTCCGATAATTCCTTTGTCTGCGTCATTTACCACACCATCTTTGTTTACATCCTCAAAATAAAGATCACCCGGGCGCAAAGGATTTGTGGAAGCCGTTGAGCGTGCAGGGCCTTTCAATACGTAACCCGCAGGGAATGATTGCGTAGCAGAGTTGTATGCCGCATTGTCAGCAGCAATATTTTCCATATCTGCCTCTCTCACCATACCTTTCACCTTGAAACCATAGAACATACCAATCGGCTGACCTTCCTGTGTGATGTGCGTCAGGTAAGAGCGCTCTGCACCTGTACTGTAAATCGTGCTGGCACCTCCCATATTCAGAACTTTGTTGCGGTTCAATGAAAAGTTACCGCTGATGTTCAGGTCAAAATCATTGGTAGAAATCACACGTGCATCTGCCTGAATATCAAATCCTGTATTCTGAACCTTGGAATTGCGAAGATTCGTAAGAATTGACGAAGTTCCGGAAATGGCCGAAAGTGGTTGGTTGAACAACAAATCGTAAGAGCGGCTCAGATAATAGTTGGCCATGATCGAAAGACGGTCGTTGAACAAACCAAGATCCAAACCAACGTTATACTGTGAAGTCGATTCCCAACCCAGATTCAGGTCTTTGATTCCACTTGCCCACATGGCAGTATTCACCGAATTGTTCCCAAAAACAACTCCACCCGGTGCAGACATGGTTTGCAGGAAAGCGTAGTTACCAATGTTGTTATTCCCACTCAATCCCCAGCTTCCACGAAGCTTCATTGTGGACGATTTACCAAGGAAATCATTGTAAAACGATTCATTTGAAATGTTCCACCCTGCTGATATAGAAGGGAAATTACCCCAGCGGTTGTTTGGTCCGAAACGGGAAGAACCGTCGGTACGGAAAGAGGCCGTCAGGTAATATTTATTGTCAAAATTATAGACTGCACGCGCAAGGTATGAGATCAATGTCCAGTCTGTTTTGCCTGTTCCGTTGTTTCCTGTGTTCAACGAGAAGAAAGTCGCGTCTGCACCTTTACCTGTAATTTCTTCAATCCTGTCATTCTGAAAACCTTTGGAATTAACCTCTATGATATCGCGATTATTTTCCTGAACCGAGTATCCGGCTAATCCGTCGAAGTTGTGTTTGCCCCAATTTTTCCGGTAAGTCAAAGTAAATTCCGCCAGTTTGTCCATTTGCGAGGTGGTACGTGCAGTCGCATTGGCGGCAGCAATTGCCTGAGGTGAACCCGGAGGATTTGCTCCGCTACTCAGACTCGTAGGCAAATAAAACTCATACTTTTCATTGTATGTCTGCATCCCAAGATTGACCTTAAAATTCAGATCTTTCACGATTTCGAAAGTCGCAAAACCGTTGTAAGTTCCGCGCTGTCCTTTCCTGTTGATATGCGTTTCGGTAGCCAGTGCCACAGGATTTTCTATGGACTGGAATCCAAATCCGGGACTTAAAGCTGCCGCTTCATTTTTCGCCAGTGACCCGTCTTCATTGTATGCTTTGAAAATCGGCATATAAACCAGCGCACCCAATATCGGCCCCTGATGGAAACGACCTTCCTGAACTTCGCGGTTGGTATTGGAAGTGAAAGACAAATTCGCTCCCACTTTAAGACGCTTGTTTACGTCAGCATCAATGTTCGCACGGAAGTTTGTGCGCTCCTGTTTGGTACTGAGAATAATCCCCTGCTGATTGAGATGCCCGCCACTAATTGCATAACGCAAGCCATTTTGTCCGCCTGCGAAACTGATGTTGTGTCTGTTAACAGGCGCATTGCGGTAAAGCTCATTTTGCCAGTCGGTATTATACTTAGGCGTGATCATTTTCTGCGCTGCAAAATCGTAGATGTCAGTCGGGATGCTTACCGTTCCTGCATTCCCTACATTTTTGATACGGGTCGCATTGTCGTCCGAGAACATGGCGTCTGTCCAGGTTTTGCCACCGTTTACCATCAAATCCCGGTAAGAATTATTCCTTCCATCGATCATCAGCTGCGCAAATTCCGAAGAATTGAGCATGTCCACCTTTTTGCTTAGCTGATGCACACCGAACTGGTAATCGTATTCCAGTTTTCCTTTTCCTTCTTTGCCTCGTTTGGTCGTGATCAACACCACACCGCCAGCTGCACGCGAACCATAGATGGCAGCAGAAGCCGCATCTTTCAGAATATCAATGGATTCAATATCATTCGGATTGATAAAAACATCCGTTCCGGCTGGGTATCCGTCCACAACATAAAGCGGATCTGAACTTGCGTTCACCGAACCTACTCCCCTCACCCGGATTTTAGTTCCAACGTATGGCGCGCCACTCACCTGTGAGATCTGCACCCCGGCCACTTTTCCAACAAGCGCTTGTCCGACAGTTGGCGTGGTAAGATTAAGTTCCTTTGCCTTTACACTTGAAATAGCACCCGTCAAATCACTTTTACGCATCGTTTGATAACCAACGGCTACCACTTCATTAAGCATAAGCGCATCCTGTTTTAACTGGATACGGAAATTGGTTTGGTTCGACACCACAACTTCCTGCGCGATAAAACCTACAAAAGAAAATACGAGTGTGCTTCCTTGTTTCGCATCGATGATAAATTCTCCATTCACATCTGTTACCGTTCCGCTGCTAGTGTTTCCCTTTTCAATGACCGTAACACCAAACAAGGCCTCTCCGCTTTCATCAATTACCTTACCCGTCACCTTTGCTTTAGGTGCAAGTTTATTACCAATGATCGATTGGCTTTTTACCGGCGCAGCTCTCAAAACTGAACCCGGACTGAAAACCATAGCACCGGCAATCATCATCGGAATTACAGGTAAAAATAGTTTTTTCATAAAACGTATTTATTTAATTATAACAATAAGGTGTTATTTCAAAACTGATCTTACTTGATCGAAAAAACAGCCTGAATAAGCGCGCAAAAGTAGTCGCACACTGTTACGCCAATGGGTAGTGCGTATTATGAAAATGTGAAGTTTCGAAGATGGGGATTTTGGAAAACCGTTATTGTTTTCCGAGAATATGGACTGGGCTTACAGTTAAACATGAGGGTTTTCATGCTAACATTTGATATACAAAAAAACGAGGCAGCCCCGAAAGATTGCCTCGTTTGATTGATTAAAAATTTGCTATTGATTTTCCGGCAAGCGGCTTGAACATTATCATTACAAGCACACTAAAAGCCAAATGCTGATAGCTGACAGCTAAAAGCTAATAGCTACTACTACCATTCCGCCGCGCTACCGTCCTCATGTTTCCAGAGCGGGTTTTTCCAGTTGTGTCCTACTGCCGCCATGCGGCGTACCTGCTCTTCGTCGATCTCAATACCTAAACCAGGACCGGACGGAATATTTACATAGCCATCTTCATAGCTGAATACGGATTTATCGGATAAATAATCCATCAGATCATTGCCCTGATTGTAGTGAATCCCAAGGCTTTGTTCCTGTATAAAGGCATTGTGACAAGTCGCATCAACTTGTAAACAGGCAGCAAGAGCTATTGGTCCCAAAGGACAATGCGGAGCAGCGGCTACATCAAATGCTTCTGCCATGGAAAGTATTTTTTTGCATTCGGTGATGCCACCAGCATGCGACAAATCGGGCTGAATAATATCGGCATAACCCTGCATCAAAAGCTCTTTGAATTGCCAACGACTAAACATGCGCTCTCCGGTTGCGATCGGAATGCAGGTATGGTTCGCTATTTCTCTTAATGCTTCATTGTTTTCAGGCAAAACGGGTTCTTCAATGAACATAGGACGGAATTGCTCCAATTCTTTTGCCAGCACCTTCGCCATTGGCTTGTGCAAACGACCATGAAAATCTACACCAATATCCAGTTGGTAACCCACTGCCTCACGAATGGATGCTACACGTTCGAGCACCTTATCAATTTTAAGGTAAGAATCCACGTACTGCATTTCGTCAGTCGCATTCATCTTGATGGCTTTGAAACCACTTTCAAGAGATTTTCTGGCTGTGTTGGCGACATCAGCAGGCCTATCGCCGCCGATCCAGGAATATACCTTTATTTTATCACGGCATTTTCCACCGAGCAATTGGTATACAGGCGCGTTGTAAAACTTCCCTTTTATATCCCAAAGTGCCTGATCAATACCCGCAATGGCACTCATCAGAATAGGTCCTCCACGGTAAAAACCGCCACGGTACATCGTATTCCAATGTCCTTCGATATCCATCGGATCTTTCCCGATCAGCGATTCCATCAGCTCAATCACAGCCGCTTTTACAGTCGCAGCCTTGCCTTCAATAACAGGTTCGCCCCATCCAACAATACCTTCATCCGTCTCAATTTTCAAAAACAACCACCTCGGTGGAACCTGAAACAACTCGTAACTCTTTATTTTCATTTTATAAATCTTAAATCAATGTTGTAAGCAAAATTATTCAGTTCAATATCGTTTAGTCAAAAGCGCTCTTCTCCAATTTTATATCTGATAAATTTCAGACGTATTCTAATTTTTTCGAAAATCAATAATTACTCCTGAATCCATTTCAAAGCGGCATGCACTTTACTGTCCTGTTCAATCTCAGCAAAATTATCACCTCCTGTTACCAGAACGTCGGGAGAAATACCATTTTTATAGATCTGCCCTTTCCTATCTGCATAAAATGAGGTGGAAAAGAAGAAAGTAATGTTTTTCCCAACTCCATATCCCGGGACTCCGGTTGATCGTCCTCTTGTTGGCTCTCCAAAATGTTTGGTGTTTTGCATGCCATGCAGCGCTATTGCAACTGCCTCTCCACTGCTTGCAGTAAGCGGACCTGTAAGTACAGCAATTTTTCTAACTTCGATTTGGGATTTACATTTTTTGCCGGAAGTGGTCGTTTGCTGCTCTCCATTGTAGTAATTTCCATCCTTCATAATCCAGGTCGTTGATTCTTTTCGATCAGCATCCACATATGCTCCGATTTCACCATCATCCAACAATTTATTCAAACCTCCCAGCATCGGAAACATGGTACCACCTTCATTCAGACGCAGATCAATAATCCAATTTTGAGATTTCCCCTCAATAAGTTTACATATTTGACTTTGTATTTTTTGGTTAAATTCCTCACTTTTAACTCCTTCTGTATTAGTAAAAGTCGGAATACGAACGTAGCCTACTAAACCTGACAACTGCGCAGATACAATCTCCTTGTTATGTCCATAAGCCGCCTTTGGAGCATTATTGATTTCATTTTTGATATAGTCATTATCGATCATTACAAAGCCATGCTTGTCGTTCAAAGTGCGAAGAATCAACTGAAACGCAGGAACCAATTCATCTATATTGTTGGCACTTTTCGCAATTGCAGTTACTTCTTCTCTCAGTTTCTTCCAGTCGACAGTTTGTTTGTAAACAGAATTATGTTCGGCAAGTGTCATCGCCCTATCCATGTAAGCTTGCAAAATGGTTTCGGACGATTGTTTTAGATTTAAAGCAAATGTATGTCCACCCTGTTCCCAAGCCCCCGAAATTTTATCACTTCCAACCTTTGCATGAACCTTTGCATTTAATGCCTCGGAAAATTCAAGGAACAGACTGTCCCCTCTCAGATTGCATGTGGAAGCTTCAATATCATGAAGGCTTTGATCTGGAATGGAGATTTTTCCCTGCAAATTCCCAAAGAAATTTTTATCAAAAGCAAAGTAAATAGTCACTGAATCTTTACCAGCAGCGACAACGCCTTTCCAAAGCTTGTCTTGCAGATAAAGATGCTCTTCGTTAGTACAAGAACTGAACAGAATGGATATTAAGAGAATGAGAAGTTTAAACTTTGTATTCATTAAGGGTAAATTAAAAATTCTACAAGGCTGTTGCCTGTTATAATTTATTGTAGAGGTGAGTTTTATAATCGTGAGTCTAGTCAATAATGTAATTTTCTTCTCTGGCTTTATTCATGGTCTCTCTGGCTTAATCTTTGTTGAGCAATTTCTACTGCTTTATGTAGTTTTTCACGCAGGAGTTTTTGGGATGGCAGCGCGGTTAAATAGTCGGCTACGCGGATATTGCTTTTATCCAGTTGCAGCAATTCTACATGCTCTTCGTTTTTGCCGGTACAGAGTATTAGTCCGATGGGCGTATTTTCACCTTCAACCTGCTCGTACTTCTCCAGATATCTCAAATACAATTCCATTTGCCCTTTGAATCCAGCTTCAAATTCTCCGATTTTCAGGTCAATGGCTATCAGGCATTTTAATCTTCTGTGGTAGAAGAGCAGATCGATATAGTAATCCCGGTTGTCAATAGTAATTCTTTTTTGTCTTGCCAAAAAAGCAAAATCACTACCCATTTCGGTGATGAAACGTTGCAGCTCAACGATGATGCTCGTTTCCAGATCTTTTTCAGAGTAAGTATCTACCAGACCAAGAAAATCCAGAAAATAAGGATCCCTGAAAATCAGATCGGGACTTACTTTCTGTTCATTCTTCAGCATTTCAAGATCATTGATTATCGTTTGTTCCGGCTTCTTGCTGATGGCAGTGCGCCCGTAAAGCGCATTAACTGCCACAGCCACATTTTGCCTGCTTTGCTCAATCAGCTGCTTAACCTCTGTGGTAATAAGTTGTATGTTGGTATTTTCGGGAACCATAATTTTACAATATCTAATTCTCGTATCACTGATATGACAAACCTACTTGATTTAGATTTGTTTTTCCATCTCTCATTTCACTTTCGCTGCAATCTAACGATAATGGATGTTTTCAGGAAGTAATGCTGAGGAAACAATAACCGACAAATTCGGAAAATAGATAAGGTATTGGGAACAAAAAAAGTGGGATCCGACAACCGCCAGATCCCATTTTGCTTTTCACTTTTTACTCATCACCAGCTCACTCAATACCCGGGATTCTGCTTAATTCCTGAATTTTGATCCAAAACGTTTTGAGGAATTGGATTCATGTATTGTTTCAATTCAAATTTCACATTATACTTTTTCTCTTCTTCCACGCTGTAAACCCATTTTCCGGAGTTATTAGCAGGAACAGAATTACGGATTACCATGTTGTGACGTGCTTTTCCCATTACCTGCGCGGTGATTGCCCAACGTTTGCTATCAAGAAAACGTTTGTCTTCAAAGCAGAATTCCACACGGCGTTCTCTCTGAATAGCGGCTCTCATCTGCTCTTTGGTAAGGCCAGCCGGCAACGCCGCAATTTCAGAACGTAATCTTACCTTGTTAATGGCATCATATACAGATGCATTCGGACCGCTCACTTCGTTTTGGGCTTCGGCATAGTTTAACAACACTTCCGCATAGCGCAGGAAGACGTAGTTCTGCCCGCTTGCATCGGTACCCGGTGCAGCATCGGGATTGAGGCGTTTCCGCTGGTAATATCCCGAATCACCCACGTCCGTTTTGCCGGCCAGGTCAATCTGATTGGTACGGTCAGGATTTGGATAGGTTAAGTCAACACGGGTGTAAATTGTATCCGCTCTAGGCATCCAGTCAAGTTTGTAGGGAGCGCCGTCGTACACAATAAAATCATAGAACCGCTTCTCACGATTTACATAAGGTTTCTGCGGATCGTAGCCTGAGTTAGGATCGGTGATGGGTCTTCCATTCGCCATCGCAAACGCATCCACCAGCTCCTGAGTAGGATTGTAATTTCCCCATGAGCGATATTCTCCCAAAACGTAGGTCACGCCACCGCGACCTTCATAATTGGATCCCATATTGGCTACGTTAGCCACAACCTGCCTGTCCCAGATCACCTCCGGGTTGTATTCATTTGCAACACGCCAGAAGTTTTTCAGATCGGCAAACAGGTTGTAGTTTTTACCATCACCGTACAGATCAATAAACTGTTTGTTGGTAGCAGCTGCTTTGACCCATCTTGCAGGATCATAGTTGCCAAAATGAACAAACTTATCCGGATCAGAAAGGTAAGGCGTAGCTGTGTTAAATAACGGACTTGCTCCGAAAAGTTCTACCCAGCCTTTGAGCGCCAGCGCTGCACCCAGTGTTGCGCGTCCCGCGTCTTTATCAGAAGCAGCATACTTTACAGACAAATGTCCATTTTTTACCACCTGATCTAGTTCACCAACGATGAAGTCGAAAGTTTCCTGAAAAGATTTGCGTGGTTTTTTTAGCTCAGCTTCGGTCATTGTATTGCGGTCCAGCGGTTCTGTAATGATCGGTAAGCCGCCTACCTGCGAAAAGAACTCACTGTAAAAAAAAGCTCTCAAAAACTTCACTTCGTCAATACGTTTGTTAAAATATGCTTCTGAAAAATTACCTCTGTTTTCAGTCAGCTTTTGCAGGAACGTATTACACTTGCGTATTTTGACAAAGAAATTTTGCCATGTGTAGCCGTAGGTGGGGCCTTGTGTTCCACCCCAGGGGTTGTCTGTGCTTGTGGAAGGAACCTGGGTAACGCCCAGTCGCCAGTTGGATGCGGTGTAATAATGGCTGATGTTGTAGTCATCCGTATAATAATCCAGCGTTTCTGTCTGCGTCAGTTTGTTAGGGACTTCACTGTAAATATCATTCAGAAAAACATCAGCATTAGGCTCTGATTCCCACTGTGTCTGATCAGTCAGGTTGGATTTATTCACGTTCTCTAAAAACTCATCGGTATCGCAGGAAACGGATAACGTGAGCATTGCTAAACTCAACCCAATGATTCTAAAATGTTTTATGGCTGCTTTCATATAATTTCAGGTTTCGAGTTAAAAGGTCAGGTCTATTCCAAATGTGTTGGCTTTCATTACCGGATAAGCCGTCTCACGGTCCGTATAGCCCATTTCAGGATCAATGTGTTTGATCTTACTGATCGTGAACAGGTTCTGTGCAATGAAGTATACACGCGCCGAGCTCATTTTCAATTTACCAAGCACCGACTTTGGCAGCGTGTATCCGATACTTGCCGTTTTCAGACGTAGGTAACTTGAATTCATCCACCAGAAATCCGAATCTTTTGTATTATTGGCGTAAGGTGCCGGCGTTGAACGAGGATATTTTGCGTCCTGATTTTCTGGCGTCCAGCGGTTGTTATAGTACTCATAACCTGTGTTACTGCCATTATTTTCAAATGGAACGGTCAGGAATTGGCGTACACCTATGCTCGACTTTCCTGTGCCCTGGAAGAACAATGTAAGGTCAAACCCTTTCCAGTTTACACTTGGTGTGATACCATAGGTAAGTGCAGGGTAAACCGGATTTCCGATTACTGTAAGATCGTAATCATTAATAACACCATCGGGCACACCGTTGGGGCCGCTTAAATCAGCATAACGGATATCGCCAGGATGTAAATCGCCGAATTGTACTACGCTGTATCCATCCTCTGCATTGACAATTCCATTCCCGTTTTTGTCATCCGAGCTTTTGAACAGGCCAAGCGATTTAAATCCGTAAGGTGTACCAAACTGGCGGCCAACTTTTGTGCGGTTCGGATTTTTAGCCTCAGCATCCGTTTGGAATACTTCCTCCATGCGGTTGATTGAATAACTCATGTTGGCGTTCAAAGAGAAATCAAGATCTTTCGATACCCGTTTTCTTGTGCCAATATTCAATTCAACGCCATTGGCGCTCATTCTTCCCTTATTTTCCTGAGAAAGTGAAAGCCCGTATTCAACAGGCAAAGTAACCTGAGGAGCGAGTAACATACCGGTTCTGTTCTCGTGGAAATAATCGAATTCAATGTTCAGTAAAGAATTCCACATGCTTAAATCAAAACCAACATCCGTTTTAGTAGAAATTTCCCAGGTAATCTGGTTGTTGGCTTCTCTTAATACCTGCGATCCCTGCACCAGTGTACCGTTCCCAAAAGCATAAGCACCACCTCTCAGGTTGTAGCCCGACTGGTATTGAAAAGGACCACCGGCAAGCATTCCCGCTTTACCCCACGATCCTCTCAATTTCAACTCGTCGATAAACCGGAAACCCTTCATGAACGATTCTTCCGAAATTCTCCATGCCGCAGAGAAGGCGGGAAAATATCCCCATCTTTTGCCTGGTGCAAAGTAGTAGTGTCCGTCGTAACGACCCGCGGCTTCAACAATGTACCTGTCTTTATAGGTATATCCAAAACGGTATACATAACCCAGCTCGCTGCCGGTAGCAGCCCAACCGGCGTTGTCGTAGTCGAGTTTATCCGAGCTTCCGAAACTCAATTCGTCAATACCGATTGCGAAGTTATTACGGCGTGTCATCATGGTGTCGGCCGTCATTTTACGCATTTCAACCACCGCAAGACCAGTCACAGCATGATTGCCAAAAGTACGGTTGTAGTTCAGATAACCCTGATATGTATAATTGGTCCGGCGCTGATTTTCCAACCCCAGCCACCTGAACGGCTTTCCTGCACCTTCCTGTAAAGAAACAGCATTGGTGTAGGTGTAAGGTTTTTGTGACAGGTCAATTTTATGGTAAACAAATGGTACGTGCCATAGTTTAATGTTGCGCTGAGAAGGGTCATAACTAAACACACCCTTCACGCTCAGACCTTTTGCAAGCTGCTGTTCTACATAAATTGTTCCCAGCAGGGTATTGCCGTTGGCTCTGCGATAACCCGGCGAACGCAATACTCCGATTGGTGTATTGGCCGACGATTCTCCCCACCTGTCCCCTTCCGGATAGAGCAGGCTCTGAGTTGGTAAAAATTTGTAAAAACTACGGAAAAGGTGCCCGGAAGTGGTTTCATCAGCGTCCACATCCTTTGTGTTTTCGATACTGCCGAAGAGTGTCATCCCAACCTTGGTGGTTTTGGTCGCAGCCATTTCCAGGTTCAGGTTGTAGTTGTAACGCCTGTAACTCACCGGATCAAAAATCCCTTTCTGATCAAAATAACCAACACCAGCGTGGTAGGTTACGTTTTCCGTTCCGCCACTCAATTCCAGATTGTGATTTTGTACAGGTACGTTTTTGTTGAACACTTCCAGAAAGTTTGAGCTTGGGTATTTCCACGGATCTTCCGCATGAAGCTTTTCATAGTCCCGGATCAGAGCCGGATCGTTGGGAAGGCTTGCCCCGCCCGGAGTCTGGTTCAGATAAGCTTCGTTCTGCAAAGTCATATAGTCCTTGGCACTCAGCACGTCAGGCAAATAAGTCGGATTTTGAAAACCATAAGAAGAGCTTACACGAACCTGCGGTTTGCCCGTTTTGCCCTTCTTCGTAGTGATCATAATTACACCGTTCGCACCACCAATACCGTACGGAGCAACAGCCGCAGCATCTTTCAAAATGGTGATGGTTTCGATGCTCGCGGGATCTACCTGCCGGATATTGTCCCTACGTACACCATCCACAACGATAAGCGGTTTGTTGTTTCCGGTTGTAACGATACCCCGTATATGTATATCCGGATCGTCCTTGCCAGGCTGGCCGCCATTTGGACGCATACTTACACCGGCTACACGCCCGGCAAGTGACTGCGAAATGTTAGGAGCCGGAACTCTTGCAATGGCATCTCCCTTGATACTGGCTATCGATCCGGTTACTGTCGCTTTTTTCTGGCTGCCATACCCCACTACAACCACCTCTTCAAGTGCCTTCGTATCAGGATCCAACTTTACGTCGACCGTTGTGGCTGAGCCGATTTTCACTTCTTTTGCCAGATAACCTACAAAAGAAAATACCAGCAGATCGGTCTCTTCAGTTACTTCCAGCGTGTAAACTCCGTTTACATCGGTGGAAGTTCCGCGGGTGGTACCCTTCACGGTCACGTTCACACCTGGCAGCTCCCTGCCCTGCTCATCTGTTACTTTTCCTGTAATCCTTTTATCGGCAAAACGATGCCTTCCTGATTCGCTGCTGCGATTATGAACAATTAAGGATGACGAAACTGCGTCGTGGGAAAAGTTTAAAATCGGCGTCAGCCCCAAGAGTGACACCTTTAAAATACAGCGTATTTTTTTTAGCATATTTAAGACAAGAACAAAAATGGTTAATGTTAAAACAAACCTATTGCTTACCGGCCGGACAGTATTTTCCCATGAAGCTATTTTGAGAAACAGCCTTCCTGTAAGCAAGCATCAGCGATCCATACAACTAATTGAGATGAATTTCGCAATCGATTGCATGACATAGTATAAATGCGGCACTTTGTAAGTCCTGGTCTTCTAAATTGGAATGATCTGCATAGGAAACAGTTGGTTAAACGGTGAGTAACATTAAAAAATCTTTGACTCGACTGCTGCGCAACAAGAAGACGAAACGGGATCCACGAAACGCCCTATTATTTGAATAAAACAAATCTAATAATAAATTATGATTTGTCGATACGACACTTAAAATATATTATTTTATGATGAAAAAATTTAAATATATCCCTTACACTTTCCCGAACTAATTTCAGGCAATCAGGCACTGAAAGGTTGTTTTCCGCAGTCGTGTCAATTGCGCTTCCATTTGAGGCGTGTAAAAATATTTTATGTAAGTCCGAAATTTGAGAGTAGAAATTGTTCAAACCTGTTACACATGGCTATTCTAAAAAATGAACATAGTTTAATCCAAATGGACGTACAGTATCTGAAAATCCTGTTTATAAATAATGGAGCTAAGGCAAATATCAGAATGAGAAAGACTTAAATACGGCCAACTGTTTACCAGTCTTGCAATAGGTTTTGATGCGCTTGATTCAGCACGTATTTGAGAAAATGAATAATCAGTAATGGACGAGAAGTTGCAGACATCGAATCCGCAAAAAGAGGTTCAAAAGTCCTTCAATGCTAGTAATAGTTATAACTGGCATCACAGAAATAAGCGAGAAAATGCAATTTCACTAACCCGCGGGAAGTACAAGACGTGGAAGCAACCCATCCAGCAGATCAAGAAACTGTGTTATAAGCCGCTGTCTCTATTATGTTTTCATTTAGACCGGAGACAAAAATATCCGGCAAATCTCAACCTTATAAAAATACCATCTAGTTGATGCCCGATCTCGCAGATATTGCATCAGACTCGCCCTTTTTAAAGAATTGTCAGTCAGCTCAACCGATATTATTCTCTTCCTCGGTCCCTGTCGGGCTGTGTATTGTTGCCTGATGCCGGATAGAGAAAAGTTGTATTGCTTTTCACTGTACATCTCAATATAGAAACGTGCGACATAACGGATTTCAGGACTCGAATGAAATCTGACAATGACTCCGCAATCCGGTCGGATTTGGTTATCAGTGCCTGTATCGAAATAAACATGACCTGTGTCACCATCGGCCATACCATAACACTTGGTAGAGCGAGCATTAATAATTTCAATACCACTCCCAGGTGCGGATTGAGGTTTCGCAGGAGTATACGTGGCTATCGGAAAAAGAAAACTACGCCACTTCCTGGAATCCAAATCTACCAATTGCGGTACATAATCGATCATCATCTTCTGAGTCAGATCGTCATCAAACTTTGAAAAGTCATTTCCTTGATATCCCTCCAATTCTGCAAGAAATTCCGAATCCAGATCCATAACAATTTTATTTAGTAGTAACCTTTCGTCAATTATGATTGTGTAAGTTACATTAACAAACTATTTGTTACGATTCCCATTTATTATTCGGTCAGGAATATACACAGAATATGAATCCTGACAGCGTCTTTTTCCAACGTCTGCTCCGAATAATCCGCTGTTCCCATGAGCGGTTCTGATCTCTTGCGTCTTTGTTACGTAGCTGACAGAAATTACTTATTAATCTTTCTTCTCCTTCCCGTTTCTTTCCTCATCTGTTTCAAACTCATCTGTTTCAAACTCATCCATCACGGTGTCTTTCCACATGGGAACACCGAGGTGATAGGCCGTTCTGGCTATCATGTGTGCTGCTACGGGGGCGGTAAGAATTAAAAAAAAGGCAATAGCAATGGCTTTGGTCGTTACCGAGATGTCTGGAAAAATAGCCGCCGCACAGAATAATAAAAGCCCTACACCCAAAGTCCCGGCCTTTACAGTTACAGACAGTCGTAAGTAAAAATCCGGCATTCTCAGGATGCCGATAGAAGCAAATAAAATGGCCAGAGAGCCAAGTGTGCTTAATATTCCTATGATTATATCAGTCATTTTTATTTCTGTTTGTCTAAATAAAATGAAAACGCGATGGTGCCCAAAAAGGCTATAAGCGCCAGAATGACTGCCACATCCAGAAATACCGGCTGCGCAGTACGAATGCTGATCACGGTTATAACGGCAATACCGGTCGTGATAATCAAATCTATTGAGATCACCCGGTCTACAAGATCAGGCCCTTTAAACAATCGGATAAATATCAGTATAGCCGAAATGGATAAAATGGGAAAGATCACGTAATCGAAATACAGATTTAGTGTCATCTTAGTATGGCTAATAATTTCTTTTCGAATCCATTTTTGATACGCTGTATAAAGCGGTTTTTATCTCCGAGGTACATGACGTGTATGTACAGCCACTTCTTATCTTCGCTAATATCTAAAATCAGCGTGCCTGGTGTCAGCGAAATGACTGTGGACAAGAGGCTGATTTCCAGATCGGTGTCAGCCTGCAAAGGGTAACGAACAATACCTGGCTTGAAAAAATATTTCGGTGTTATTACGTCATAGGCTACCTGAAGGTTGGCAACAATCATTTCGTAGACAAAAAACATGACGAACGTAACCGTCTTTGGAGCCCTGGTAAAGTAACGATGATCCTCTTCGGTTCTGTTCAGTATCCATAATACCAGGAAGCCCAGAAGAAATCCGAAGAAGAAATTAATAAAATATAAAGATCCGGTCAACGCCACCCATATAAAGGATAGCAGGAGATTCATCAGAAAGTGTTTTACCATAATTTGCTGTTTATTTACCCAATACCGCGCGGGTGTATGGTGTGGTATCGATCATTTCGTTTGCAATCCTGTCGGTCACCTGAATGATGAACTCCGCATTTAAACCTATAAACAAAGATGCGCAGGCCAATATCGCGATAGGAAGAACCATTAATGTTTTCCTTCCGGGCTTGAGTGCTTTAAAATTATCGACCACCATTTCATCCAACGAGGCATCTTTCCAGAATACCTCGGACCATAATTTTGCTATCACGAACAATGTGATAAAGCTTCCTAAAATGATACTCGCAGCATAAAAATAACTGTGATTGAATAAGGCTGATTCCAGAAGAAATAACTTTGGCCAAAAGCCCGACAAAGGCGGAATACCAACCAGAGAGAAAAGCACAACGGCGATCAGCAACGATATTTTGGGATATTCAGCATATATGCCGCCCAGTTTACCCATATTCATTGTCCCTCTCAGCTGCCTGATCAAACCTGCAATCAGGAATAGATTTGTTTTCACCATGATGTCGTGGATCATATAAAACACGGCTCCCACAAGCGCCATTTTGTTGTATAATCCAAGCCCACCAATTACAAATCCGATATGACAGACAATTAGATAGGACAACATGCGCCGGATATTTGTCTTAATGAGCGCTCCAAACGCACCTGTCAGAATGGTGGTTACACCGATGGTCAGGAAAACGATCTTCAAAAATTCGTTTGGAACGAACAGTAAAGTAAAAAAACGAAACAATGCATAAAGGCCCAGTTTGGTGAGCAGCCCGCCGAACACCGCAGCCACTGCCGAAGGCGGCGTATGATAAGATGAAGGCAGCCAAAAGTACAGGGGGAAGACTGCAGACTTGATTCCAAACCCTATCAGAAAAAATATCGCTGTTAGATTTACGATATTCTGGTCTTCAATTAAAGGTATTTTAAGCGCCAGATCTGCCATGTTCAGTGTGCCTGTGATTCCGTACAGAATTCCGATTCCTGTCAGAAAAAAGGTGGAAGCAAGAATATTCATCGCCATGTATTTCACGGCACCTTCGAGCTGCGCTTTTCTTCCTCCCAATGTTAAAAGCACGAACGAGGAAATGATGACCACTTCAAACCATACGTACAGGTTGAATATATCGCCGGTCAGGAAAGCCCCGTTCAGTCCCATGATCAGAAAATGGAATATCGGGAAATAACCATAAAGCATTCGCGCTCTTCCTACGCCGACAGCTGAAAATATCGACACAGCCAGAGCTGCGACTGAAGTGAGCAAAACCATTGTAACACTAAACAGGTCGGCGACGAAAACGATCCCGAAAGGTGCCTCCCAGTTGGCGGCGTTCATGGTAAGGATGCCGCCATCCAAAATTTTTATGAACAAATTTACCGACAGCAGAAAACCGATTAAACATCCTGCAATGCTCAGTATCATTTGCTCAACGGTTTTCCGTGGTAATACAAGCTGGATCAACGCCGTGAATAAATGAACTAATACTGTGGCTATTATCTGGTTATCAATCATACGTCTTCTTCCTGTGGAGTATTCAATGTATCAAGATCATCCGTGCCTAAAAGCGCATAAACACGTTTGAGTAAAACAATCGCAAATGAGGTGAGTCCGAAACTGATCACAATTGCAGTCAATATCAATGCCTGCGGAATGGGATCTGCGTAAATGTCGGTGAACACGCTCATATCCGCCGCCATTACAGGTGGCTTGCCTTTGGTGATCGTACCTAATAGAAAAATGAGGATGTTGGTCCCATTCCCTAAAAGAATAATTCCCAAAAGCAAGCGCACCATGCTTCTTCTTAATATCAGGTACACACCAGAAGCGTAAAGCGCACCGATCAGAACGACAAGTAAAAGCTCCATAATTAGTGTGTTTCCAGTGAAATGGTGAATAAAATGGTCAGTACCACACCTATCACGACCAGGTAAACGCCGATGTCAAAAAACAATGCTGAACCAACCAGCCCAACCACCGGTATTGGCTGCTCAATCCACAAACCTGTCATCACCGGTAAGCCGAAAAACACGGGAAGAAGCATGCTGATTGCAGCGATGATGAGCCCGACAGGAATGATTGACAAAGGTGTAAACTGCAGCATTTTCATGGTTTCGGCAGTACCAAAAGCTAAGCTGTGCAAAACGAATGCAATGGCGGCCACAAGGCCGCCAACAAATCCCCCTCCCGGATAATAGTGCCCCCTTAGTAATAGAAACACAGAGAATAATAATAGTATAGGCAGCAAATATCTTGATGCCGATTGCAGGATGACACTTTTCATAAGCTACTCTTTTTCAGATGTTTTTAATTTTAACTTGATCAGGCTGTAAACTCCCAGTGCCGATATACTTAAAACGACAATTTCAAACATGGTATCGAATCCCCTGAAATCGACCAGAACAATGTTCACCACGTTTTTACCTCTGGCGAGCGAGTAAGCAAATTCGCCATAGAATTCACTGATACCCTTTTCGGTGGGCACCTGCAATACTTTGATCGCAGTAAGTGACAAAATAATTCCGAACGAACCAGCGACCAGGCCGTCCCGCACGATGATGGATTTGTTGCTGTTTGGTATAACCAAAAATGAAGGCAGGTTAAACAGAACAAAAACAAACAAAACCACTGTCAGCGTATCGATTGTAAACTGTGTAATGGCCAGGTCGGGTGCGCTGTAAAATACGAACATCAAACAGATTGCATATCCTATAATACTGGTTCCAACCACTGCGGTAAGTCTGGAAGTTGTGGTCACGGTGAGGTACAACGCACCTAACAGAATCAGAACGTTCACACCTTCGTGAATGCTGATCGGTATCAATTTGCTGTAATCGATGTGGATAGGCCCGCCCCTGATCAATTCATATACCAGCAGGATTTCGGCAAAAACGATGATCCGTATCAAATATGACCGCAGATACCCATTGTGCATAAAATCGGTATACCAGCTCGAAAAACGCTTGAAGGCTCCCCATGACATTTCGAAAAAATAATGTGGTGTGTAGCGATTGAACCTTTCGAGGAATACGGTCTTGCTGATTGCAGGCTTATTAAAGAAATAAACAATGGTTCCGGCAATGATCGTTGTTGCGCTTAGCAGCAGCACTGTGTTGAAACCGTGCCATATTTTTAGTTTGAATTCCACCGCTTCAACTGACAACACCTGCACCGTGGGTGAAATAATGTAATCCCCAACGATCCCGGGCAAACTACCCAAAACAAAACCGAGTATACCAAGGACCAGTGGTGGCAGCCAGATCGCCGCGGAAGGCATTTTAACTTTCTCCAACTGTGCTGGCAAATTTCCTATGAAAGGTTTGATCCCGGCCATAAAACCAGCCGCTACCAGACCGATATTTGCAGAAACGGCAACAATTGTGAGCAACACAGCCAGCTGCGGACCGGCAGCCAGCGTGGCTTCATAGATGAGGTCCTTTCCAATAAACCCAAATGATAGCGGAAGCCCTGCGCTGGACAATGCCGCTAATGTGCCGGCGATGAAAACAGGAAAGAGCACTTTCCGTAGTCCCGATAATTGGGTCAGCTCCCGCGTTCCTGTCTGATGATCTATAATGCCTGTAACAAGAAACAGCGAAGCCTTATACAAAGCGTGCGCTATAATGAACGTACTGGCAGCAATAAGCGCCTCTTTGGTGCCCAGGCCGATCAGGAAGGTTAGCACGCCGAGTACAGCAATGGTCGAATAAGCCAGTACGCCTTTCAAATCTGTTCTGAAAAGCGAGTGTACTCCGGCATACAGCATCGTAATGCCTCCTACGATCATCAGCGTGTAAGACCACTCCGGGGTTCCACCAAGGATGGGCGTGAACCTTGCCAGCAGAAAAATACCGGCTTTCACCATGGTTGCAGAATGCAAATAAGCAGAAACAGGCGTAGGCGCTTTCATCGCGCCCGGAAGCCAGAAGTGAAAAGGGAACTGTGCAGATTTTGTGAATGCACCCATAAACACCAAACCCAAAACCACAGGGTAAAGCTGATGTTCCCTGATTATTGCGGTTGAAGTGACCAATTCGCGGATGGTGTAGGTACCTGCAATTTCCCCGATCATGATCATGCCGGCAAGCAGAAAAAACCCTCCCAGCCCTGTGACTCCAAGTGCGGTTAATGCACTTTTTCGCGATACCGTGCTGTCGTTGTTAAAGCCGATCAGAAAGAAAGAACTGATACTGGTGAGCTCCCAGAATGTGAAAAGCAACAGGATATTGTCGGACAAAACAACTCCCAGCATTGCGGACATAAACAGGCAGAGGTAACCGTAAAAACGGTCCAGATACTGATGCCCCTTTAAATAAGAGCTTGCGTAAATAAAGATAAGCGTTCCGATTCCTGTTATCAGCAGACTAAATAGCAGAGAAAGCCCGTCGAGCCGGAAATCCAGATTAATCCCTAACGAAGGAACCCATTTATTGCTTTCGTAGATGATGTTTCCCGCACCGATGTGAGAAAGATGGGATGCAAAGTAAGCGAACAAACCAGCAGGCAACAGACTCAGGAAGACACTACGACCAGACCGGAAATATTTCCCCAGTGGTACCAACAGGCAAGATGTAATTAGTCCCAGCAGTATTATCAATAACATTGAATATCATTTAGGTTTAAAACGGACCAGACAAAGCCGGCAGACGGACATTCCCAAGATTTAACCGGCAATAACTTGCTTTGGCAGGATTCCGTAAATACGGATCAGGGTGCACTTAGTGCGAATTTTCAACCACACCGTCCTCGGTTTTAGAAAAAAAACTTCTGCTGCAATTTTTAAGCCAGCGCAGGGTGATTGTCGGAAATAATCAATATACGAAATCTTTGGTCGTTAGCCAAATGGATGCAGAGCGAGCATCGACTAGCAAAAGCGCCGATTCGGCGACCAACGTCGTGGGTTAGAGGAAGGTTGGGGAGTCTGCTCTTACGATCGAAATTTTACAATATTGGTAAAAAGTTTTGCTAGGTAGTGTTCAAGCTCAACCGTAGTTGTGTCTCCACACAACTGTAAACACAGCCCGCCCTGATTTGAAATCGGGGCGGAAATGATTCAGCTATTGCAACGCAATCGTTGCAATAGCGCGTTGCAAACGCTGTACAATGAAACACCAACTGCGAATTGGTGTTAGCGGGTGTTTTCCCCTTGCACAGCCGAAAAATAATTGAGATTGTGGAGGATGTGAATGGCAGGCTTTTCTAGGGGTAATTGTCTGGTCTGCGCGACCCGGTCTACGCGACCCGGTCTACGCGACCCGGTCTACGCGACTCGGTCTGAACAACGCAGTTGGTCTGAACGGCATATTACCGCGCCATCGCAATGCTGGTGTGGTCGATCCTGTGCAGGTATAGTAAAATTGCAAAATAGGGTTAGCGCTTGTTGTCTGTGGGGACACAGACAACGGCATCAGAGTGAACTTTCATCTGATAATCGTCAAAGGTCATATTCGCTGACAAAGCTTGGGTAATTTTTTTCAGCTTCGTAATAGTAAAATAGCTTTCAAAATTTCGGCCAACTCAGGTGTTCCGAATTCTTCCCCAAAAAAAAGAGATCGCCATACCCAGCGATCTCTTTTTTTGACAAACCAACAACTTTTACTTCGTCGGATTAGGGGCGATGAGCTGCACCTGCATGTAGCCACCTCCGTCAAGAGCAAGTCCTTTTTTGAAGCTATCTGCTCCGCCGGCAGGATCAAAGTAGATGAATGCCTCTTTGCCAACAGGGCTTATTCCTGTGTAATATTTGTTGTTGAACACCAGTGGAGACCGCACCATGCCCACAGGGCTCAACGGGGTGTTCATTACCGTTCGCGCAATTCAGGTTGAGCCTCATGTCCACATCATTTTTCGAATTGTTTGCACCATAAAACACTACACTGTTTGTATTTGGTCGCTTAAAGCACCTCACGGCAGCGGACGGTCTACCTCCCTCCTACTTCTTTTCAGTACCCACTGCACGGAATCGGGCAAGAGGTGCCATTCTTGCTTTATTTAACGATAATTCATTACCGTTAACCGTGTAGTTATCGGCCTGCACCAATGCCTGGTTCAAATCTGTTTCTACCCACATATCTTCACAGGCCATCATCGTCGACATCCCCTGTGTGAACTTTATCTTACCATTCGCCACTAATTCAAACGTTCCGCCCAAACCATTGCAGCCTCCGCTGGCAGTATAGCGACCGTCTGCTTTTTGCAAAAGTAGAAATGGCTCTTTCCCGTTTACCGAGTCAGCAACAGCCTTGCCCGAAAGCTCGATCAGTTTCCATTTCTTGTCCGTAATTTCCTGGCTCACCACTTGTTTGTTTTCTTGTTTAACTCCTGACTTTTTTGATTTGCTGCATGCGCCTAGTGAAAGCAGGCACACAAACGCCGAGTAACATAAGATTTTGTTCATTACATGTATTTTTTAGTTCACGTTGATTTACGTAAAAGGTTGCCACAAAAGTATCAGATTCCATAAAGAGATACTATTTTGGTGTGCACAAATGGTAGGATCCTGGATAAAGGTAAGGCAGATTACACCGATGATCAATTGCCCTACAATTTAAACCATTCCAGAATTTCGGACTTTTTATCCCTCGAAAATGGAATAAGCTCCGTGGAGCGTAATTGCAGATAGCCGCTGTCGCGCGTGATCAGTTTGTCTACAAAAACCATGTTTACCAGGTGCGACTTATGAACTCTTATAAATCCAAACGGAACGAGCTGCTGTTCAAAATACTTTAAAGTCCTGGAAGAAAGTAGTTTTTTGCCATCCTGAAACATGAAGTTTGAATAGTTTTCCTCCCCGGTCACCTGGGTAATTGTATTGATGGAAATGAGGTTTATACTTTCGACCGTGTGAATGGAGATTTTGCTGTTTTGTTTGGCGATTATGTCACTGAGTGACGGTCGGAATTGCACTGTAGAAACCGATTGTACCTGTTTCCATGCAATAAATTTATTGATGGTTTCCAGGAGCTCCTGCTCTTTAACCGGTTTCAATATATAATCGAAAACCTGCTGTTTGATGGCGGTGATGGAATAGTATGAAAACGCTGTGACGTAAACCATGGGAATGTTCAGATGTTTGATTTTTTCGAGGACTTCAATTCCGTTCATTTGAGGCATTTCTATATCAGCAAAAATGATGTCCGGTGCATTTTCAATTATTGCTCTGTAAGCCTGGTGCGGATTGTTAAATGCGGTTACCACATCAAAATAGTCTGTTATGCTTTCGATTTTGGCTTTTAAGAGCTGACCTGCCCTTAGTTCATCGTCAATTATGTATGCCTTTGTCATCATGATTTCATTAAAATGTAGCTGTTCACATGTATATGTCGCTCACTTTCCTGAGCACGTCCTCGTTCGTTTTCGATTGTAATAGTGGCAGGTACATTTTCACGATCGTTCCCTCATAGTCATTGGGCTTATCGATAATTTTCAGATATGAGTCGGTACCGAACACTTCTGAAATTATTTCAAGCCGTTTTTCCGTATGTGATATACCCACATGACCAACCTGCCGGTAACTACCTTGCTGTAATAATTTTGCGATTCGGCGCCCGGCTCCGTTGTCTTCGACCTTTATTTCCAGCAGCTCATCGTTTTTTCTGCTGATAGAAATGTCAATTTGTCCACCGGCCTGTTTCCGGTTCAGTATTCCGTGCTTAATAGCATTTTCGACGATGGGTTGCACAATCAGAGGTGGTACCAGAAAAAGCTCAATATCCAAATGAGGCGAAATGGTGACGGTGTACCTGAAACTGTTGTCCGATCTTGATTTTTCCAGATTCATGTAGAGTTCCAGAATTTTAAGCTCTTCACTCAATTGTATGAGTTGCTTGGGCGATTTGTCAATCACGAGCCTCAGCAAATCACTGAAATCGAACAGAACATTACGTGCGGCTGTTGTTTCATTTTTATAGAGAAAATAGTCTATCAGGTTGAGACAATTAAAGATAAAGTGGGGGCTCATGCCGCGCTGCACCGCTGCCATTTCTGCTTCGGTAGCTCTTGCCCGCAGACTGGCCGATTCCAGCCGGGTCTGGTAGTTCCTTGTGATAACGGCGGTAATGATGAATCCGTTAAAAATCGAAATTCCCAGGATCATCGGAAAGATCAGCAATACCTCTGATCCGATTCCCAAACTGTTGTTTGACGCAAGTAAGGATAGCAGGAAGGCGGCTTCGAGGAATACAGTGAGAATACACAGTCCGAAGATGTAAATCCTGAATGCATTTTTTATTTCCTTCCTGATCTTGATAAGATAAATGGCATAGATACCGGAAATGACAGGTTCCAGCGCAATGGCGATGTAATTGACGAGGTAATAAAGGTTGGTTAGAATGGAAAAAATGAGCGAAGCTACTGCCACAACCACAGCAACGCAGGCCAATCGGGCAGTAATCCGATTATTCAACTGAACTAACTTGCCGGTGTCATAAAATCCCCTGACTGACATAAAATTACAAGCCAGCGCCAAAAACAGAACGAAGCAATCGAAATTGATCAGCGTTTTGGGATCGTCAAAAGGAGAGTCATTGACGTTTATAGGATATTGAAAATAACAGAAAGTGAAGAAGGAAAGTGTGAGCAGCAATCCAATTGCGTGGTAGGTGTATGACCAATTTTTGGACAGAAAAAAAAGGACCAGCAAATGAAGAACAGTTGTGAGCAGCACTCCGACAAATGGAAAGATAAACTTCGGATATTTTTCCGCTGATATCCGGAATTCAAGTTGCCAGCTGGTTAGCTCTTCTTCGGATTTAAGGCTTGCCAGAAGCGGGCTGTAATTGAAATTGTTAAACTTTCGGCAGGCAATCAGGTATCCACCCTTTGAAATACCGGCAAGGGAGTCATAAAGCGTAACGAATTCTCTTCCGACAGTTGAATCCAGTTTGCTGGAAGGAACATATTTCCCTCCCGTCCGTAATTTCACCCAATCCCCTGACCTGATTGCATATACATCAATATAATCCTGATAGCCGGTAACGAGAATTTTTCTTGCAGTGTTGTTTCTCAATGTACTTTCGGGAACATATATCCAAACCGAAGTTCCGGGAGCGAAGCGTTCAGTGCTGATATCCTCCGAATATTGATGCCTGTTGAGCAGACTGGTAATTAGGGGTATATCCTCAGACTTTAAAGGCTGATCATATATGAACACGATCCTTGGGATCTCCGGAGGTGGTTTCGGAAATGAAGAGGCAGTTGCAAACGCGCTTGCGACAATAAATTTTAAACACAGCAAAATATTAAAACGATACGCTGTTCGTGGTCCAGACATATTGCAGAAGGTTTCTAAACCCCGGTTTTATCATTTTTGTAAAACCTTAATAAGGAATGATCACTTTTAGAGCAAAAATTGCGCACTTCGTAAATGCTGATATTATTTTTTGCGGTCTATCAGGCAAAGGACTTTACGGGTTTAAACGAAAAAAAATCCTAAGTAAGGACCGGCAAACATTTGCGTTTAACGAGAAGACACCACTATTGGTGGTATTTGGCAGTAATCGTTGAAAAAATATTCAGGCTGGATCACAGCCCAGCCTGAATAAAATCCGTTTAATTTTTAATTACAGTTTTTGATATCTTTTCTCCGCTCTTCAAGATGATCGTCAGCAGGTAAGTGCCTGTATTCAGCTTTGTCACATCAATGGTTTGTTTGATCACACCCGTATTTACATAAACGGCCACGCCGGCTGTGGTATACAAAACAACCTTCTGAATCTGGTCGGTATCCACGTTATCCAGGTGAAGCTGAGAGGTTGCCGGATTAGGATAAAGCCTCAAAGAAACGCCTTCAACAGTAAGAGAGCGAACTTTGCTGTACGTGAAGCTCTGATCCAGATCTATCATTCTCAACCGATAAAGGTTTTCACCACTTGATGGTGTAGTGTGTGTATAGTTGTAAATAACCCTTTCTTTACTCTCACCTTTTGCGTCTACATTGCCTATTACATTCCACTTTTTGGCGTCTGTGCTATGTTGTATTTCAAATTTAAGACTGTTATTCTCTGCGGTAGTGGCCCAGTCCAGTCTGGCGCTTAGCCCCTCTCCTTTTTTGGCGGTGAAGCTTGTTAGCAAAACAGGAAGCGGTGATACCAAAGATACTGTATAGGTAGCCGGGGGCGAGACAACACCTGCGGCATCTACCAACTGGTAGGTAAACACAAGCGGATCACCAGAATCACCAGATCCAATTGCACCGTATATCACCATTTTTGAAGGATCAAAATCCGGGATTGTTCCGGTAGAAGTACCCGCAACAACCTCCTGAACACCTACACCAGGAAAATCGTAGTACAGTTTCGTATTACTTGTTTTGATTGACTCAATTACAAAAGTAGATCCCGTATTACAAGATGCCGATACAGCACAATCTTCCGGATCGCTCCCACTTAACGGTTGCAATGCAGGATTGTCCATTCCAACAGCCACATAACCAGCTACCGGAGGGAAACCAGAAGGAGGGGTTGGACTGAAAGTAGAATTCGGAATACCCGTAATAGTTTTATCATCTGCCGTCGGCGTTTGCTCGATCCCAAAGTTGGCACTAGTGACATCAATGGTCGATGTAGTCAGCGCGATGATTCCAGTTTGGTTGCCAGTATCGGCCGTACCATTCAGGTTAACCCCTGTATTCTCCCATCCGCTAGGAAGATCCGATGCGGTCAGGACTGTGCCGTTGGATTGGCTCGTTTCTGTCAGGACAATCGAATATGTTGTATTGGGGGATACATTTGAGAAATTGTATTGACCCGTTACTGCGTCTACCGGTACGGAAGCAATTACCGCTCCTGAGGCATCTGTCAAATTTGCAAATAACCCTCCGCCATTTGTGAAAGGCTCCGAACCATCCCTGGTTGCCTCTCCGTTAGCATCATTCCATACATTACCGCCAACAGATATAAGGGCATCAGAAAAGGGTATTGTGATACTTCCCGGAGTAGGATCTTGTACTCCTGCATTGTCTACCGCTGCTATTGGCAGTACCACAGTTACTGCTCCGTCTATCGGATCAACCCCGACAGTTACTGTGGGTGCACCGCTTGCATCCGTTGGAATGCCACTTGGATATGCAACATTGATTGCCGCCAGGTTTGCATAGGAAACTCCGTCAATCACAATGCTTGTTACATTTGCAGGAAATGCCGTGATTTTGATAAAACTCACTACGCCCGGTGCTTCGTCACCCGTATTAGGATCTCCATTTGTGCTCGTTGTGAAGGAAGCAGGGGGTATTGTTACTACATTGCTGCCACCCGGGTTGGGCTGGTTAGCCAAAGAACTGATTGCAGTTTCTGGTGACTGCTCAATACCAATATTGCCATTGGGTTTATCTGTATTCGTATTTGCATTCAAAATAGTATATGAGCTGACGATGCCATCAGCTATGCCATCCGGAGCGGTACCTGTGCCATTGGACGACTCGCCGGTATTTACATATGTTGATGGCATATTCAATAAACGCACTGTAAACGTACCGGTTTCTGAATAAGAAATATTATAAGTCCCGTCAGCATTTACGTTGGTTGTAGTACCCGGAACAATGTTACCCAACCCATCGTATAAAGCAACTTGCAAACCAGTTACAGTTGTAGTATTGATGGGCGTTCCATTGACCAGGTTATCGGTTAAACCATTCGTATCATTTAAAATAGTCCCTGAATACACAATTGGACATGACAATAACGAAGCGGTAATTACATTATAATCGTCTGAAAAGGTCTGCGGGTCTGTAGCATTAGCATTCGGCACAAACGTTATTAAAAAATTTCCTGAATTAGGAATGTTCACCGGCAGCCTTAGACTAAGTGTATTTTGTACACCAGCACCCCCATTGGCATTAAGATTATAACTATAAGAGGCACTTGTGCCAGTAGCCGTATTTACTGCGCCATTAGAAAAGCTTACTGTGCCAGCACCGGTTGTTGCAGTTCCATTGGAAGTGGATACTGTTGCATATACAACACCTCCATATGAGATTCTTAAATCGGACTGGTTGCCATCATATGGAAAGTTAAGCGAATTACCATTAAATGCGGCAAAAACCATAGTAAATGTTGCTCCTGTACCTTTAAGGTTTACATTAGTTACAGCATTTGTAAATGTTTGCGTATTGGCGTTATCACTAAAATAAACACTTGCAGTACCTACATCAATGGTACCTAATCCACTACCCTGCCAACCATTTTGGTTATGTGTTGCCACCGGTACGGTGCCTCCTGCTCCTGAAGCAAGCCTGGCAAAATTTGTAGTTTCAAAACGTTGGGCAGTAGCACAGGTTTGCGCGTTAACAGTAGCTATACCAGCCACTAAGGCAAACAGCACAAAGAATAAATAGGCTTTTAGTAGAGTTTTCATCTTATAGTGGTATTAAATTTTCGATATAATTAATAATTCAATTGTTCCTTTTATATAGACAATTTGACCTAACCAAATGATTTAAACAGCCGGCCAAACGTTTTGCTTTGATAACAATAAGTATTGTGAGCAATAATTGTCAAACTTTTATACGTTGTTGCCTAAAATGAACTATTTTATCACTTTAGTAGCGCACAATCTAGAAACTGACAATATGGTTATTCGAGGAATCTGCCATGGAGTCCCTGAGCTCTGTGAGACTCGTTATTCCAAGCTTTTTAAAAATGTTTTTTTTGATGGTGCTAACAGTAGATGTTCTCCTGTCTAATTTTTTGGAAATAGTGGTTACCGAATCTCCGTCCATTAAGAGATTCACAATTTCATTTTCCCGCGGCGTTAACTTGTGTGCACTCTTAACAGAACCTTTATCCCTGGCAGGAAACCAATGGGACAGCATGACATCCAGAATTTCATTACTGATATACTTCTTACCAATTTGAACGTCTGAAATGCAATTCAGCAGCTCGTCCATGCCAGATGACTTTGTGATATACCCTGTAACTCCGGATTTAAAATAGAGCGATAATTTTGCAAAATCCGGACAGTCATCGTAGACAATTACCCTGGTATCCCGGTTCGCCCTAAGTATCCGGGCTATGACGTCACACTGATTTTTTGTTGACCCAGGAGTTGTTCCGACGACGATCAAATCCGGAGTTTTAGAATGCCCGCTCCGAAGAAGGTTATCCAGATTATCGGATTCCAGCACGGAGGCATTTTTGAAATTATTTTTGATGAATAAATCCAATCCAGCCCTCACAATGGGGTACTGATCTATAATTGCAATAGTGGGCATAGCTTAGTTGATGAACGATCGAAAAATGTCTCGCCATGTTTACGATTTATACTATTGGAGTATCCCATAGCCCATCGTAAATGACAATACAAATGTCCCGCGTTTAGCATCGCATCGCAATTATCCGATAATAGTATTTCACTCCTATGAAAGATCAAAAATCTACTATAATTGTAGTATTTTTCATGTCATTATATTTGATACTTTTGTAAAAAGTTATACACTTTATGAAAAAGAATAACGGTTCTTCTGCAGGAAAAGTGATGCTCATTGACGACCATACACTGGTGGCAGAAGGTTTTAAAGAACTTCTGCTAAACATTCTGCCAAATGAGTCGATCGTGAATGTTTTTTCATCCATTGAACACGCCACAAAAAGCCTTGAAAAGGAAAATTACGCCATCATCATCACCGATCTGGTGATTCCCGGGCAAAACGTGCTCGGCTTTATCGCATTTTGCCGAAAAACTTACAAAGAGATTATCATTCTGGTTATCAGCAGTGTAGTAGATGCCAATAGCATTAAGGCCTGCCTGAGCGCTGGCGCCAACGGATATCTGAGTAAAGCAGTTAATTCCTATGAAATTAAACATGCGCTGGATTGTACCGCCGACGGAAAAAAATTCATTAGCAGTGATTTGACGGGCAGACTGGCGGACAGCATCTTATTCATAGAGAATACTACGCTCACCAAGAAGGAAATGGAAGTAATACGACTGATAGCGGCGGGGAATAAAACAAAAAAAGTCGCTGAAATACTCTATGTGAGCCCGATCACCATCATGGCACATAAGAGAAACATTATGAGAAAGCTAAATCTTCATTCGGCCACCGAACTCGTAAAATATGTGTATGAAAACAACCTGATTTGAATCGGATTGTTTGATTCCGCCTGCAGACTGAAATTATATCCACTTCCATCATCTGAAATGACTTATGGCACATCTTCCAAAGCTATTTTGTATTGCGGACGATCGCGGTAAAGGTTTGGTTCAGACCTTGGCGACTTTGATATTTTTCGCCGTGGTTTCCCTGTTGCTGAGCCCATTATGCCAGGCTCAAAATCAATGGGCCGATGATAAGGAATGGGAAGATATACTAAAACAGCACCAGTCGCGCATACTCAACGACACACTTTACCTCCTTAAAGCACAGGCCCTGACGGAAAAATCTTTTAAGGATCCCGCTCTCAAAAAGAGGTTGGCAGCTTATAGAAATATAGCATGGAGCGACCCGAATTACAGATCTTTCAGGATCAAGTACTTTGCTTTTTTAGCAAACCACGCTACCTCTACGCATCAGGAAGGCTTCGCTATTTATTATCTTCAAAAGATGGAAGAAGAACTGATGCAGGTACGGCCGTACATACCCTCTCTGAATCAGCCCAGACTAATTTTATCCTTTTATGGCAACGACCGCGCTAACGAAAACAAACGTATAGCAGTCATAGACAGCGTTATGCCATTCCTGAAAACACTGCCGGACAAACTCGCGAGACAGTCCGTTTCCATCAATACCTGTATAAATGCATTCACTATTTTAAAACAATCTTCTCAGCTTTATCTGGCAAGAAAGGATACTGTGAAAGTGCTTGAAACAGTAAAACTGGCGTACCGCATCTGGAATGAATTAAAAAAGAAAGACAGTCTCGACAAAGGTAAAGTGCAGCAATGCCGTATGTCGCTCTATCTGATCGAATGTAACGAAGCGAGAATTTTATCACAAAAAGAAAAGGAGAAACAACTACTCAACAGCGCATATCAAATTGTAAACTCTGATCATGCACATGTCGGCCCGGTATTTAAGGGACCTTTTGAAAGGACCATTTTAGGAAGGCAGATTGACCACCACATTCATTACAATGAAATAGACAGCACAAATTTTTATTACAGTCAATACAAAAACAAAGTACTTGCATACAAAAAGAATGAAGGCGGCGATGGTACCAAATTTCTCCTGTACTCAGGGAAAGTTCATGCACAAAATAAAGACTACATGGCCGCTTATCAGGATGTTATGCGGGCTTATGATGCCAACGACTCCATCATTTCGGTTAGGATGGAGGATATTCAAAACAATATGTATGCTCATTTGGTAGCCGAGCAAAGCACCGAGGCCTTGCAGGTGGCCGAAAAAAAGATGGAAACGGGCACGCTGGTTATTTTCATTATTGTAATAGCGCTGATACTAACTGTGTGTCTTGCCATATTGAGGCTGCGGGAAAACAAAAACAAAGCAGCCAAACAACTGGAAGAACTTAACAGAATTACACAAATCCAGATTGCGGAACTGGAAGCAAATGCCAATTTGGTTCAGAAAAAAATGGGCATGGAATTGCATGATGATATTGCAGGCAGGCTGGTGAATATCTGTAATTTTATTGAAAATCAAACGTTTACAGAATCGGATCCTGAGCAGAAAAAGCGGCTGGAACTTATTGGCGGGATGGCGAAAGACGCCTACACCAGCACGCGGCTCAAAAGCCATGAGTGGTATTTTAAAGGACTGGAAGAGGAGGCTACGATTTTTTCTCAACGGGTTCAAAAAATCGTTGACCAGGCTTTACCAGACGAAAAATATGAAAAGCAGATCGAGATAGACGATCACTCCCTGGAACAGGTTTCTCCCAAAATACGCATTCACTTATTGCGCATTATTCAGGAAGCTATGGCCAATATTCTTAAACACGCCAAAGCGAGTGAGATACAACTATTTCTGTACGAAGAAGATGAGCTGATCACCCTTCAAATTTCCGACAACGGAAGTGGTTTTAAAAGCGATAAAAAAGGTATCGGACTGGAATCACTGACCAGCAGAGTCAATGAAATGGACGGTTCACTTGAAATAACAACCTCCGGAGATGGAACCGAATTGCTGATTGCCATACCATTAGCAATGTCCTGAATCCGGTCCACAAACGCCTCCAACCTATTAGTACCTGCATGTGGCCAATGCAGCATTAGAAGATGGTCTGTACCTGCCAGGCTCTGTAACGGCTACTTATCAAATCGTCCAATACGTGTTTTTTATGACATTGCCGGCAATAAATTAGTATAATTTCTACAAATTGATCTTAATTATATGTTCGTCATGACCCACAATATTTAGTAAATACAAATAGACATATAGACGATCAAACCAGCTCTGCAACTACGCAACGCCGCTCGCAATGATCGAAGAGTTGAAACATAAAATCTGAACCTGATACAACTATCCTAACCCCATAAAAATGAAAAATACATTCCTGACCTGGTTCCTGTTGGTCTCCCCCATCGTATCACAGGGACAAAATAAAGCGATGCAAGAAAGTGTGACGATTACATCACAAAATGGTCCGAATCAGATCACAACTGGTGAGAACGGGCAGATATCTGTGAATGTAAACGCGAAAGATATCCTGAAATACAAAAAAGCCGGCTTGGTCAGATACGCTGATTTCGGAGCAAAAGGTGATGGCAAAACAGATGACATAGACGCGATCACCGCTACGCATGCAGTAGCCAATCTGCATGGTCTCCGGGTGAAAGCCGATGATGGCGCAACCTATTACATCAGTGGCAAAGAACGTACAGCAGTGATCCGCACGGATACTGATTTTGGCAAAGCGGCTTTCATCATTGATGATACAGAAGTACAAAATCGCAACGCATCTGTATTTACGGTTGGTTCGGCACATAAATCTTTCAAACTGGAAAAGGTAACAGCGCTGAAAAGAAATCAGAAAAAACTTGACGCATCTTTACCTGGCCCCTGCCTGATTACCGTTACAAATGCCAATGTAAAACAGTATATCCGGTTTGGCCTGAATCAAAATAACGGGTCTTCGCAGACAGATATTTTTGTCGTGGACAAGAACGGCAACATCGATCCCAATGCTCCCATCATCTGGGATTTTGATCAGATTACCGAAATTACGGCACTCCCGATTGATGAGAAACCGCTAAAAATTACCGGAGGACGATTTACCACCATTGCCAACAGGGCCGAATCCAGGTATACCTATTACAATCGTAATATAGCTGTGAGGTGTTCCAACGTAACTATTGACGGCCTGGAACACCGGATCACAGGCGAAGGAGACCACGGCGCACCCTACGGAGGTTTCATCAACATTGGTGATTGCTCTTATGTAACTGTAAAAAATGCGGTCCTTACAGGTCATAAAACATACAGCACCATTGGCACAGCCGGCAAGCCCGTTAATATGGGTACCTACGACCTGTCGGTCAATCGCGCGCTCAATGTATCATTCGTGAATTGCAGCCAGACCAATGACATCAACGACAGTAAATTTTGGGGTATACTAGGTTCTAATTTTTGCAAAAATCTGCTATACGACAATTGTACACTGTCCCGGTTTGACGCGCACCAGGGAGTTGCCAATGCCACCATCAGAAATTCTACACTCGGGCATATGGGCGTCAATGCGATTGGCAGTGGCATGTTGCTGATCGAGAATTCGACCATTCGCGGCAGAAGTATCGTTAACCTGCGCTCCGATTATGGCAGCACTTGGCAGGGAGAACTGGTGATCCGAAACTGCGTATTTGTACCCTCAGGCGGCAAACCCGCCACAGCTTCCCTGATCAGCGGATCGTACTCCGGGCAGCACGATTTTGGTTATACCTGCTACATGCCTGAACGCATCACGATTGAAAATCTCCGGATTGATGACTCAAGCCACCCGGAAAATTACCGCGGCCCGGCTATTTTTAACAATTTCAATCCAGAAATGACTGACGATACTTATCAGGAAAAATTCCCCTATGTCAAAACGAAAGAAGTTATCGTCGGGAATGTAACCACTACAAGCGGAAAAAAACTGAGAACAAGCGACAATCCTTTCATGTTTAAGGACGTGGTAGTCAGGGCGAAATAGACCGGGGCAAACGTAATTCCCCTCAATCAACAAGATTACGGATGCTGACAGGTATTTTTGTACAGAGTTTCAAAAATCACCTATGCTTTATCATTCAAATGAGAGTTTTTAAAGATTTTGCATCGTACAACGCATACATTGGTTTAGCAGCACCACTAAACAGCGATATAGACCTGGGCTATTACGATCCGGCAAGTATTACAGTTCAATCAGAACCTGTGATGGTTGACTTTTACAGGATTTCCATCAAAATTAATTTTAAACTTACCGCGACACCAGAAGCTGAACCAGTTACCGCTGTGTTTTTCAATAGTCCTGAACTTGTTATAGCACCGGGTTGGGAAGCGGAGCCGACATACTCCGGTATGTACCTGCAAATTTCTAAAAAAGCCATTGAGGAAAACAGGTACCTGTTCCGCACTTACCTGGATTACGGCCAGCATGAAGCCCTTCATTTGACAGAGGAAGAGGTCGCTGAGATAAGCGCCGTTTTCCAATTGATGACTAAGTATTACGCACCCGGGAAGAAAAATTCAGGGGTGCTACTGTCATACCTAAATGTGCTGGTAACACTTGTGGAGGCATTTTATAAGCGACAATTTTCTGCTGATCCGAAACAATACAACCGGATCATCACAGAGTTTCAGCAGAACTTGGTCGACTTTTATAACCAACCCGTAAAACAACTTCCCAGCGTTCAGTATTTTGCAGACCAGGCCGGACTGACAGCAAATTATCTGGGAGATATTGTTAAACATTTCACTCAAAAATCAGCACTGGAAAACATACATGAAGTGGTGGTCGAAAAGGCTAAGGAGCTTTTGGAACACAACACGAAGTTGAACACCGCTCAAATTGCGTACGAATTAGGATTTGAATACCCCAACTACTTTTCCAAATTTTTCAAAAAACAGGTTAGCCTTTCACCCAAAGAATATCGGCTGCAATTGTCAAAACAACCACAAGCCAGTAATTAAAATACCTTCGAAACTCGGGTATTTTTTCACATCAGTAATTTGTTTCTTTTTAATTAGTAATCTGTCTCTGCCAATCTTGTAGGCAGTAAATATTTTTGTTTCATCAAAAAATCAACCCATGATGAAAACAAAAATATTGCTCGTTCTGCTGCCATTTTTATGGACCATCCGCCTGGAAACCAGTGCGCAAGCCAACCCCGAAAAAGAGACTGCAAAACCTAAAACAGTCTTGCTGATCAATGCTCATTTTACTTATCCCGGTTGGTCGGAGGGTAAACTGAACAAAGCTTTCTTTGAAGAAGCCAAAGAATTTTTTCATGCCCGGGCCTACAAAATTCTGGAAACAAAAATTGAAGACGGCTACAATCCGGACCAGGAAGTAGAAAAGCATTTGCAAGCCGACATTGTTATTCTGCAAACTCCGGTCAACTGGATAAGTACACCCTGGATCTACAAAAAGTACGTGGACGAAGTCTTCAATAGCGGATTAAAAAGTCAGAAGCTGCTCTGGGGCGACGGACGTTCTGCCACCGATAGCACCAAACAATATGGCACGGGCGGCAAAATGCAAGGCAAAAAGTTTATGATTTCTGCTACCTGGAACGCAGCTCAAAAAGATTTCAGTGATCCTTCACAGTACCTCTTTCAAGGTAAAAAACCGGCAGACGTATTTTTCAACATCACTACGAACTATCGTTTTTCCGGCTACGAAATTCTGGAAGGCTACAACTGCTTCGATGTATTTCACAACAAGCATATCAAACAGGATATAGAAAATTATCCCGCTCATTTAAAGCAGGTTCTGAGCTTATAACTCCTTCTCAACAAATAATAAAAACGATATATCTCAAAAATGAAAACAGTAAAAAAAGTATTACTTATCAATACACACCTCACCTACCCCAGCTGGTCGGAAGGGTTATTAAACGACGCATTTCATCAAAAAGCGAAAGATTTTTTTGAAGCAAAAGGATTTCAGATTTTGGAAACGAAGGTAGAAGCGGGCTACAATCCGGATGAAGAAGTAGAGAAACACCTGGATGCGGATATGATTGTTTTGCAAACGCCAATCAATTGGTTTGGTGCACCCTGGATCTATAAAAAATATGTTGATGAAGTTTTTAACAGCGGATTGCACAGTGCGAAATTTCTTTCAGGTGATGGAAGAACAAGAGAAGATCCGAGCCGGCAATACGGAACCGGCGGGAAAATGACTGGTAAGAAATTCATGGTTTGCTCTACCTGGAATGCGCCGGAGGCAAGTTTTGGTGACGCAGCTCAACAACTATTCCGTGGTGCAACAACGGCAGACGCGCTATTGCCCATCACCAGTAACTACCGGTTTTGTGGTGTGGAGATTGTTGCGGATTACAACTGTTTTGACATTTTTAAAGATGGCGATATTGTTAAAAGCCTGGAAAATTATCCAGCACATTTAGCAAGCGTTTTTAACCTTTAAACAACACTGATCACTTAAACCAAAAGCCAGCTGTACGGAATATCATACCGCCACAGCTGGCTTTTCAGGAATCTGATATTAGTAGAAGACAGGCTTATATGTTCACCTCAAAGAGTCTCCGAAGTAAAACCTTTGTACACCAATAACGCAGCGGCAAGATCTTCCACAGCAAGTCCCGCCGATTTAAACAGCGTAATTTCCTCCTGACTTTTTCTTCCCGGATGAATCCCCTTTACAAGCTCTACGATATCCGCCTGCACGTTCTTTTCTGAAATAATACCATCCGCGACAGGCATTGCCAATTCACCTGTTTCATGTAATGCTCCCATTCGGGAGTCTACAAATAAGGTACTCTTTCTTATCGCGTCATCGTCGGTTTCGCGGGTATCGGGCTTGTGCGAACCAATCATGTCCAGGTGCGTTCCGGGTTTGATCCATTCACCCTTAATAATCGGTGTTTTAGACAAAGTTGCACAGGAAATCACGTCCGCTTCATGGGCAGCTTCTTCCAGATTTTCAACTGCATATACCTCAATTCCTTTTGTTCTCAACTCTTCTACACGAATTGCCAGCTTGTCAGGATTTCTCATCCAGATACCTATTTTTTTGAATTTCCTTACAGCCAGGTGGGCTTCAACGAGGTGTTTAGCCACTGCTCCTCCACCCACAACCAGCAGGTTTTCGGCATCTGCTCTTGACAGAAACCCTGATGCCAGTGCAGAAGTACATGCAGTACGCCTCGATGTGAGTTCGGCAGCATTCATCAGCGCGAGCGGTTGTCCGGTTTTGGCATCACTTAAAATGTATTGTGCATACACAGAAGGTTTATTCTCTCTGGCATTCCCCGGAGCAACGGTCACCTGTTTCATTCCGATAAAATCCCTGTTCCAAACCGGCATCAGAATCAGCGTGTTATGATCGCCTTCGGTATTGGTGTAGAAATGGTGATGACGAAGCGGCAGTGTATAATCGGAACGAAATATTTCCCGAAGTGCCTCTATCAATTCCGGATAGTTTAAATATTGCCTGACCTTGTCTTCTGGTATGATTAGCATGTACTTTTTTATGTTAAAATCAGCATTTCAAAATTAGCGAACTGACCTGAACCTGGTATCCGTTTTTTAACCATAACCAGTCATATATTAACCAAAGCATGACCAGGTAGAAACACAAGGATAAAACCAGCGTTCCTGATCCAAGAAGAAACCTAAAATTTATTTCAGTTTTGAGGTTTTAGCAAACCAAACTACAAAGTGGCGACGACGATCAGCAAAAACACATATATTACTCAAAATCAATCCAATACCATTAATAGATAACACACAATCCTGGTTCTGCATAAGGGTTCGACCCACAAAAAAAGTGCTGTGGGGCTTTTGGTCATTATCCCAGAATGCGATCGGTTTATTACCTTCGCATCTGAATCGAGCACCAGGCCAGTTTTTACTGACAGTAACCGACTAAACTTTACAACATATTTATTACAAATATTAAACATAAATGGCCTCAGGATTCTTTGCGATTTTAGATGATATTGCCTTCTTAATGGATGACGTTGCATTGGCAACAAAAGTCGCTACACGAAAAACGGCGGGGATACTCGGAGACGACCTGGCGGTGAATGCGGAGAAAGCAACCGGTTTTTTGTCCGAGCGTGAAATACCAGTATTATGGGCTATCACCAAAGGCTCGCTGGTGAACAAACTCATCATTGTCCCGCTCGCCCTGCTTCTGAACGCGTTTCTACCGTCGGCCATAACCATCATACTTTTGCTTGGAGGATTGTACCTGGCTTATGAAGGTGTTGAAAAAATAGTAGAATATCTTTTTCATCATGAAAGCAAAGAAGAACCAGCAGTTGAAGCAATTACTGAAAAAGAGGTTACCGGTGCGGATTATGAAAAAGAGAAGGTAAAATCTGCTGTAACAACCGATTTCATCCTATCACTGGAAATCGTAATTATTGCACTTGGAAGTGTAGCACATCAGAATTTAACAATACAGATAATCACAGTTGCGGCTGTTGCATTGCTGGCAACCGTGGGCGTTTATGGCATCGTCGCTCTCATTGTAAGAATGGATGACGCCGGTTACAAACTGATTAAAAAATCAAATGGCAAAGGTTTCTTTGCAGTACTGGGTGAATTACTGGTGAAAGGCCTTCCTGTTATTATCAAGGTTTTGGGTGCGGTAGGAAGCGTTGCTCTTATTCTGGTTTCAGGTGGAATTTTCGTTCACAACGTTGAATACATACATCACCTTTTCCCCAATCTGCCATCAATAGTAAAAGAATTCGGTGTCGGTTTGGTTGTTGGTCTGGCTGCTGTACTGGTAATGACTGGTTTCAAAAAAGTATATTCTCTGGTGAAAAAATAATTCAATTTCTATCGCTTTCTATATCAGGACCTCCTTCGCAAAGGGAGGTCTTGTTTGTGTAGGTACACAGCTGAATCTTCAAATTTCAGATTTAAACAACCACAGAAGTATAATCAGATAAATACCCGCTACACCTCCCCAAAAAGCAAATAGCTCGAAAGAAGTTTCCGGAAAGAGGACTGCCTCCGAAAGGAAGGCTGCGCTGAAAAGAATCAAACACATACCGATTACCACAGCCAAAATCACCTGCTTTGCAGTCAATTCATTCGACATTTGAAGAGGTGGTTTTTCTGCGCTGCTTTCAGGTATTTCCTGATAAACTGGGAGTTCTATTTCTGATCCTGAACTTTGTGAAATCGCAGTACTATTTGCAGCTTTTTTCTGATCGGGAACGGACGTTCGTTGTTCAGAACCGAACATGATAATGATCCGAATACCGCTTTCCTGCACGTTCCGGCAATGGCATCATATTTGTTTTCTAACATGTATGAGAGCTTAAATAGCTTGCAAAATGATTACGCTCACTTTGTCAATTACTGAAAATCCTGATTGCCTGATATGAAAAAGAAATACACGTTTGTCTTGCTGACATTCCTTGCCCTCCCGGGTTTAGCCCAGCAAAAGTCTGCTCCTGTTCCTAATACCAAATCGCCTGTTCGATCTTCATCGACCGTTCAGAAATCTGAAATTGCGGTGGACAGTGTCGATACTTTCATAATGTCAATCATGAAAAAACGGCAGGTTCCCGGATTGTCGATTGCAGTTATTCAGGATGGCAAGATTGTGAAAGCGAAGGGTTACGGATTTATTGATAAAACAAATTCTGCACCTGTTACCGAAACAACACTTTTTCAGGCTGGTTCCATCAGCAAATCTGTTGCTGCCGTCGGTGCTTTGCATCTTGTAGAAAAAGATAAAATTCAGCTCGACGAAGATGTTAACATCAAATTACGTAGCTGGAAAGTGCCAGAAAATGATTTTACCAAAGACAAAAAAGTAACCTTGCGAGGACTGCTCAGCCACACGGCAGGGTTAACCGTGCACGGATTTCCAGGTTATGAGGCAACAGGTGCGGTTCCATCGGTGATCCAGATTCTTGACGGGAAGGCTCCTGCCAACACACAGGCCGTAAGAGTTGACTACATTCCGGGTAGCCAATGGCGTTATTCAGGAGGCGGATACACCGTTATGCAGCAGCTTATGCTCGATATAACCGGAAAATCCTTTCCGAATTACATGCAGGAGACAGTGTTAAATCCACTCAAAATGGACAAGAGTACATTCGAGCAGCCACTGCCGGCTGAAAAAGCGAAACTGACCGCTACTGCACATTCGGCTGACAGATCCGTGGTCGATGGCCGCTGGCATATTTACCCCGAAATGGCAGCAGCCGGGTTGTGGACCACTCCCACGGATCTTGCCAAATTTGCAATAAGTATACAACACGGGTTCGCAGGTAAACCGGGTTCGGTTTTATCACAATCGATGACCCGCCAGATGCTTACTGACCAAAAAAATAACGATGGGCTCGGCGTTTTCCTGCAAGGAGAAGGCGCTGACATGCGCTTTGGACACGGTGGCCGTGACGAAGGTTTTGATGCTGTGCTTACAGCTGGTGTCCAAAAAGGACAAGGTGTTGTGATCATGATTAACGCAAACGATAACTCACGGATGGTGAACCAGATCGTGAATGCTGTTGCGCTTCAATATGGCTGGACATGGTATCCTGTAAGCAAGCCTATTGCCCGCATTGCTCAGCACCAGGAGCCTGCTCAACTTGCACCATTTGAAGGAAGATACGAGTTGGAAAACAATCATATGATTGCCATACAGGCCAAAAACAATCGCCTTTTCTCACTATCAGACGGATTCCCTGATGAAGAATTTGTGCCGTTGTCAGCGACGCAGTTTGCTTCTGTTGACAGGGACTTATTTCTAACTTTTAGCCCTGACGGGAAGGGACAGGTTACAGGATTTACGTTGAAAGAGGGAAGCGAAGAACGAAATATCCCACGAATAGGACCACTTTTTACTGGCTCAACCACGGCACCCGATCCTGATCCGGAGCGTATGAAACGGATAGAGTCTGCCTTAAAAGCAATGTCCAAAGGCGGTGACGATTTGAAAGAAGCGCCGGGTATCGCGACCGGTACCAAAGAAGCTTTCGTACATGGCAACGGTGACCTTGGGAAAATTAAGACACTTCGCTTTATGCATTCAGAAAACGTAGCCGGCAGAAAAATTCAACGGCATGGCAGCGATGTAAGTGAAATTGTAACTTACGTTTCTGATAACAATGATACCATCAGATATGTGATCATTCATTTAACCGCGGAAGGATTGGTGACTGATTGCGATATTGTAAGCAACTAACTAATGTACAAATCATTACGAAAAGCGAGGGCAATGATTTGCTCTCGCTTTTTTGCATTTAACACCTACAGGTCCTCAATTCATAATAAAAAATGGCGACTATGCGCTTCACTGGCCAATCTGACATTTACCAATACCAACAATTCCTCCTGCAAATAAAGTGAGATTAGTTGCTGGAATACTATTTGTAACTGATTTATGTCACCAATAAACCTGTCGATTGATCGTAAAAATTTATACATGGAAGGCTCACCGAAACCCTTTGATACCAATAGTAGTCTCGAAATTGAACGCCTGGAACTGGCTCTGGAATCTGCCGGGATTGGCACATGGGAACTTGACTTAAATACCGAGGAAATATTCTGGTGCAGCAGAGCTCAAAACCTGTTTAATTTTGCAGGAAGTGACACAATCGACTTTCAGCTATTTCTAAGTCACATACATCCTGACGACAGGCAGCTTGTTGATGACAAAATCTACGCATCACGGCACCAAGCTCCACCAGCAGCGTTTTCGACAGAGTTCAGAACCCTGGCCACCGAAAGTGGTTCATCGAGATGGGTACTTTGTAAATGGCAGTCACATCGCGGTGCTCACAATACGGTGCGGTTATTGGGGACTTTTGTGGACATTACCAAGGAAATTGAAAGCCGGGACATTGTCACCAGGCGTGAAATTCATGCAAGAAGCTTTCAAACCGTAGTTGAACAGGCCCCCATGGCGATCGGCCTGCTGAGCGGTCCTGAGTTTGTCGTCGAATTTGGAAATGATAAAATTTTTGAAGTCTGGGGAAAAGATGCGTCCATAACCGGCTTAAAACTCTCCGAAGCACTACCTGAAATTGATGGACAGGGTTTCATCGAACTCTTACAGAACGTATATCAAACCGGGGAACCTTATTTTGGCAACGGTTCTCTTGTTAAATTAAAGCGGAACGGCATCATTGAAGATGTCTACTTCGATTTTGTTTATTCGCCTATGCGATCGGACTCTGGTTCCGTAACGGGCGTTCTGGTGATGGCTCACGATGTAACACTTCAGCACAATTCAGTAAAAGATCTGGCAGCAAGTGAGTCCAAATTCAGGGCACTTATTGACCAGGCACCTATGGCAATATGCCTGTTCGTAGGCGAGCAAATGGTGGTTGAACTTGCAAATAAACCCATGATAGGCTACTGGGGTAAAGACGAATCTGTTATTGGAAAACCACTTGCCGAAGCACTACCGGAGCTTGTAGGACAGCCATTTCTGGATATTCTGGATCAGATCCTTAAAACCGGAGAAGCTTACAGCTCCAAGAATGCGCCCGTCGATATCATTGTCGACGGCAAAATGAGTACCTATTATTTCAACTTTACATATAAGCCGATATTCGACAGGGACGGTAAGATATACGGTATCATCAATATGTCGATTGATGTAACGGCACAGGTTCTCGCTCAAAAAGCACTTGAAGAAAGCGAATCAAAACTAAGGACTGTCATATCGTCTGCACCTGCCGCCATCGGTTTATTTGTCGGCCGTGATCTGGTGGTTGAACTTCCAAACCAGTCGTTTATTGATATTGTTGGAAAAGGACCGGACATAGTGGGCATTCCCCTCAGGGAAGTGATGCCTGAACTCGAAAATCAGGCATTTTTGCAAATTCTGGATGATGTATTTACAACCGGAGTGACCTACCAGAGCTACGGAACTCAGGTCAATATTGTTCAAAATGGCGTGATGACCTATAATCACTACGACATCACCTACTCTCCCGTATACGATAGCAACGGAAATGTATACGCTATTCTCGATATCGCCATAGATGTGACGGAACGCGTCACCGTCGAAAGAAAAATTGAAGAAAGTCAGCTTCAACTTTTGGCACTTTTTGAGCAGTCTCCTATTGGTATCGCAATGATCAGTAAGGACAATCTCACATTTACCATGGCTAATCCGTTCTACGGAAAGCTTGTGGGGAGAGAGCCCGGCGAAATCGTTGGAAAACCGCTCTCCGAAGCACTGCCGGAAATTGACGGACAAGGATTTGAACAACTTTTGCAGAACGTTATTTATACCGGTATACCATATCACGCCGAAGAACAGGAAGTTGAAATCGCTTACGACAATGTTCTGCAAACCATTTATGTCAATCTGGCGTATCAGCCCCAGCGCGACCTGGAGGGGAACATAATAGGTGTGTTGGTTGTAGCGACGGATTTAACGCAATCTGTACTGAACCGGAAACAAATGGAGGAATCTCAGGCATTCCTTCACGGAGCCATTGAGATTGCTGAGCTGGGAACTTACTCAATAGATCTGCGAACCTACACGCACACATGCTCAAACCGGATGAAAAACTGGTTCGGTTTGCAAAATGAAAAGACAATTACGCTTGCCAAAATTTACGAAGCTGTATGTCCCAAAGATAGCCAGGCTCTTGAAGACGAAATAAATAAGGCGATTACGGCAAAGTCGGACGGTACATTCCAAATGGAATTTACAACAGATGTCGAGAAAACCGGTGTAGCCAGGACTTTGAGCGTTCAGGGAAAAATCCTGTACGATAAGGATGGAACACCAGTGACGATGATTGGCACTGCCCAGGATGTGACCGTTCAACGCAGAGCCAAACTCGCGCTGGAAATGGAGGTGCATCAACGAACCGCTGAGCTGGAAACGATAAATGAGGAGCTTGCGGCAATTAATAAGAATTACGTTGCTACCAATGAAGAGCTTTCAGATCTGAATAATTTGTTGCAGCAATCGAATCTGAACCTCCAACAATTCGCCTATGTGGCATCGCACGATTTACAGGAACCGCTGCGAAAAATACAATCGTTCTCTAATTTGCTGATGACCCGTTATGGCGAAAGCCTTGGTGATGGTGTCAACTATTTACACCGGATGCAGGCAGCCGCAAGCAGAATGTCCAATCTGATAGAAGACCTTCTTGAATTCTCGCGGTTAACTTCGCCCAAGGATATTACTGAAAAAGTATCGCTGAGACGGATCGTGAATGATGCACTGAGCGATCTGGAACTCACAATTGCAGAATCGTCCGCCAGCATTACCGTGGACGATCTACCGGACGTACTTGGCGACAAAATGCAGTTTAGCCAACTGTTTTTAAATCTTATCGGAAACGCACTCAAATTCAGGAAGCCGGATGTAATGCCTGTGATCAAAATCAGTAGCCGGATCATTCGTGTCACAGACCTCCCACCCCTCGTAATCGTGACCAGGACAGCAGCGGAATATCATCGCATAGATGTGACCGATAATGGTATTGGATTCGACCAGCAGTTTGCAAACAGAATCTTTCAGCTGTTTCAGCGACTGCATGGTAAAAGCCAGTATTCCGGAACGGGAATCGGACTTGCTATTTGCGAAAGGGTGGCTACGAATCATGGCGGCGGTATCTCGGCAACAAGCCAACCTGGCCATGGGGCAACTTTTAGTGTCTTCCTGCCGGTGCTACCCGGGTTGAATGATTGATCAGTTTTCTATGATCTGCGGAAAAATTGGTAGAAATTTTTGTCGAAAAAAATAATCCAACAAGCTGAAAATAAATAAGTTACCTTTAAATTGAAAGAAATATACAGGTAACTTAAAAATAAATGCACTGCAACTGTAATGATTTTCCTTGTCAATCGTCTTTGTGATTGATATGGATTTACAAGCCTTCAACCAACGCATACTTCCGGTTCGTGGACGTCTTTTCAGGATGGCGCAGCTTTTTCTGCGCAGTCGTGAAGAAGCCGAAGATGCTATACAGGATGTATTTCTGAGACTTTGGAGCAACAGACATCAGCTGGAAACCTACCAAAGCGTAGAAGCACTGGCTGTACAGATGACCCGGAATATATGTCTCGACCGGCTTAAATCCCATCAAAAACAGAAAACCTCTGGTGAAGTTGACTTGTCTGCTTTTCAGGCTGATGCAGCATCACCATACCGTGAACTTGAAATTAGTGACAACAATTTGCTGATCAAAAGACTGATCAATGAATTACCGGATCAGCAAAAACTGGTGCTTCACCTACGGGATGTTGAAGAATACACATTTGAGGAGATTGAAGAGGTAACCGGCATGAGTGTAAATAACATCAGAGTGATACTCTCCCGCGCCCGGCAAAAGCTGCGTGCCAATTATGTTAAAGAAAACGACTATGAATCAGGATATTGAGGTATTACTCGAAAAATATTACGACGGAGACACAACTCTGGAAGAAGAAAAAGTACTTAAATCCTTTTTCCAAAACGAAAATGTGCCTGCGCATCTGCAAAGCCATGCAGCACAATTCCGGTACTATGTAGAATCTGCCCATGAACAACCTACAATAACTTTTGATGAACGCCTGAATCTGATACTAAATCCTGCACCGGAAAAGCCGATTAAAAAGCTGACGAGCTGGTTCATGCGTATAGCAGCAGGGTTAGCCTTGGTTCTCGTTGGATTTGGAGGCGGAGCGCTCTACAATAAACTTCAAAATAATAGTGTAGCAGATGTAGCAGAAATAGATGTTGCCCCTATTCAGGAGATAAAAACTGTGCTTGCTTTTGAACATACACAAAGTACATCGGCCAGCGAGCGAATTCAGGCAGTGAACCAAAGTTACACATTATCAAAAGCAGATCAGGACATTACTCAGCTGCTGGTTAACACGCTAAATTTTGATCCGAATGTAAACGTGCGGTTAGCGTCTTGCCAGGCGTTGCTGAGATTCAAGGACGAGCAGGGTGTAACAGAATCTTTAATACAATCTCTTGGTATTCAAACAGATCCAATTTTGCAAATAACGCTGATTGAAACGCTTGTTGCTATTAAGGAAAAACGTGCGGTTGACCAAATTCAACAACTTGCAAAAGACCAGCAGATACTGGAGGCGGTCCGTACAAAAGCGCAGGAAGGAGCACACAAGCTAAGCCAGGAAACGAGTCCGTCAGTATAAAATATCGCATTTACAGAAGTATTTTCCTCTTGAAAATGAGGACAGATTTTTCACGCCAAATAAATTTAATACTCATTTCTCTTTTACTAATTTTCAGCAAATCCATGAAAAAATTAATGATGCTAGGTGTTGGTTTTCTTTGGTGCTCTGCATTAGTGCAGGCACAGGAATACAAGACCAAACTTGCAAACAGCAAGGACCGCAAGGTGACCATTGAATTGGCTGCCAGCGAACTTAAGATTGAAGGTTACAATGGTGAGGAATTGATTATCCAGTCAAACTCCCCTATCCAAGCAACTCCGGAACGTGCAAAAGGATTGAAACCACTTTATTATTCTTCGGTAGACAACTCCGGAATCGGGCTTTCTGTAACACCAGATGCAGGTGGAATTAAAATAGAGAAGGCCACGAGAAACGCCATGAAATACACGATTAAGGTTCCTCGAAAGGTGTCTGTTCTATACCAGGAAGCCAACTGGCAGGGAGGCAGCACTATCACAATCAACAATCTGGACGGGGATCTGGAAATACGTACAAACACTGCTGACATTAACCTGCTTAACGTAACCGGGCCCGTTGTAGCAAACAGTACGAGCGGAGATATTAAAGTCGTTTATTCCAGTTTAAGTCAGCAAAAACCTACCGCTATATCGACAGTGAGCGGCGTTGTGGACATTTCGCTACCTGCGGCTACCAAGTCCACAATGAAATTGCAATCCATAAGTGGGGAAATTTATACAGATTTTGATCTTGGAATAAAAAAATCAAAAGACGGTTTAAATCAGATTGCCATCGGAAATAGTATTTCAGGAAGTACCAATGGCGGCGGTGTGGAGATGCAGCTGAACACGATTAATACCAATATTTACATTCGCAAGCAAAAATAACTGTTACACATTTAGCATCCATTTCCATGAAAAAGATATTCCTAATATTGTTTCTCAGTGCTATTTCCAGTTCTTTAATCGCACAAAAAATAATTGACAAAAAATTGCCCTGGTCCAAAAACCAGTTGGTAAATCTTCATCTGACATTTGCCGACAGTATTCGTGTACGATATTGGGATAAAGATGAAGTCTCCGTAAAAATTTCTGTTGACATCAATAGCGGCAAACTAAATGACGCGCTGCTTGTCAATACCAAATCCACATCCGATGAAGTGTTTCTTGACATAGATCTGGACAAAAAAATGCTAAAAGCAGGCAAAAAGGAAGATTGTCCCAACGATAAACCTACCAACACCTATGATCAGGATGGAGATCGTGTATATACTTGCGCCACATTACATTATGAGGTATTTCTGCCGCGCAGCGCAAAACTGAAACTGGAAACCATTAACGGAAATATTGACATTCAGGGTGCGGAAACCACTGTTATTGCAAAAACAATCAGCGGGTGGGTAGATATGACCTGGCCAAAAAACAAAGGGGCAAATCTTGCCATGCAAACAGTTACTGGCGAAGTCTATTCAGATCTCACCATTGATTTCAAAGATAAAAAACAGAAAAATCCAATTGTTGGATATATGCTCAAAGGTGAAGTGAATGGAGGCGGACCAGAGTTAAATTTAGAATCGGTTAGTAATAATGTATATCTACGAAACAGATAATACCAGCAGTTTTTGAATAAAAGCGCCGGTATATGCATTGTCCAAAACGACAAAAGCTGCCCTTTTGGAGCAGCTTTTGTCGTTTCAATGTTATCTTGGAATTAAGCCTTCGCAGCGTCGCGTAACGCTTTGATCTGATCGTGTGCAGAGTTAATTCCCTGCGCCTGGCTTCGTACTACTTCAACAGCATTAAAGGGTATATCACTGTCTGCCAATGCATCCTTGTAAGCTTTCTTGATGGCATCTTCACCACGTTCGGCTTCTGATAGAATGCTGGCACGGTCGCTACCGCCGAATAACGATTTAACGTCGATCCAGGCACGATGCAGGGTTCCGCTAACACTGTTTCCAGTTTCTACCTCATCAGGGGCGCCAACAATCGCCGCCAGTTCCTGACCATATTTACGACTTTGACTTGCGTAACCTTGAAAAAGCTCTTTCAGGTCGATGTTTTGATCGTCGATATCCGCGATCGCTTTTTCAAAACCAGCCACACGGTCATTATTAATTTCGATAAGTTCGTTAATCACACTTATTCCACTTTCTGAAGTTGCCATATCGGTTTTTATTTTTTGTTATGAATTGTGATCTAACCAATATCGTGCCAGTTGAAAATGCCATTCTTACAAGTTTTCCAGACTCATCCATGTGAGATTGAAATACCAATATGCATTAAGCCATACGAGCACCATGTCTGATCTGTAAATTTTAAACAACTGCCTTTCAAGCCAATGTAACTTTTTTCTAAAAACTTTGAACTTTTGTAAACCGACGTTTGTCTTTTGATAGCAACAATACTTTGCCATAAAGTAAAGTACCTGTGCCAACAAAAATGGGGGTGACTGGTATTGACAGCGGGCTGAGGTTCTGTGTGTAAGCATGTCGGGAGTTGAGAGTACCTCCCGTAAATAATATTCTCAAACAATATCTGGCGAATCTACTTACGCCATGGCTGCTTAATCCGGAGGATTAACCAAATGCCATCATCCCTCCAACCTACGTGCTGATGGTTGGGCTCCGGGGTGTCGCAAATCAGCGCTGGTTGAAATAGCGGTACGGAAATTCAACGAGACACTAGTATCTAAGGCCATGACGCGGGTCCGCCGTGCACCTTGTCTGGCTCGAAAACCTAATCACGGATAAGCATGTAGAAGGCGCAGGGTTTCCCTGTTCTGGACCAGGGTTCGAATCCCTGCATCTCCACTGATTGAAAGATCAAAATTACTTAAAATCCCGTAAATCGTTGATTTACGGGATTTTTCTTTTTCCCAAACACCCAAAATATTCATTATTTACCAAGTTTCAAGGGGCCAATTCGGTGCACCAAGTTATTGAAATTTTCGGTGCACCGAATTGACATGTAACAAATTGTAATTCAGTAAGATGTAAACTTAATTAACATCTTGACATGCACATTTAAAACAATCTATGTTTAATCTAAAAAATCTATTAGGAAAGCAAAAATGAGTGTTTACGGTAAAAATCTTCTCTCCTTTCTCCAACTGCATTTACTTTTGCCCATACGACTTCACTTCTTATTGTATTGGGGAAGTTCAGCCTTGGGCAATAAACTTAAGAAAAATGAAGCTTGTTTCGGAATCACAAGTCATATCGGTCGTTCAAAACTCTGTAATACTGAGAGCTGACGCAAGTGTAAAAATGAGCTATGGATTTTTTACAAATATAGAAGTAGCCCAAGCATTTTTTGTCCCGTCTGAAATGAAGGTGGGTTCGCCATTTTTCCAATAAGTGGCCCTTTCAAATGGAGAGCCATTGCCGATTCCAGCCACGTAAATGTCATTATTAAATACGAAAATATCCGAAGCCCTAGTGCCGGAAGGCAAGGTGTTTGGAACTCCGTTTTTCCAGATTTTGGCTTCACTTGCTACTCCTCCCTTTTCTAGATACCTTTCTACATACCCTACAATGAAAACGTCACTGCCAACGATTGCTATATCTTCCGCCATAGAAAGATTCTCGGAATGATCGGTTAGAGAAACTTCGACTCCATTCTTCCAGTATTTAGCGTACAAATGTCCATTAGGGTAACTACCCCCCCAACCCACCACATGTACATCGTTGCCTATTACCGAAATTGCCAATGCAGCCGATATATCTGTATCTTTTCCAAGCGTTACCCGACTTCCATTTTTCCAGTATCTAGCCACTCCACTCTTGTCATTAGAGGCCATGCCAGCAAGATATACGTCATTTCCAGAAAGGAAAATTCCTGCTGCACCACCGTTAACAGCATCAGCTAAGACCACAGCTTCCCCGTTTTTCCAATAGGTTGCATAGTTAGGACTAGAGTAAGGTCTATTGTCCATTTGACCCGCACCAGTTATGTACACATCTTGACCAAAGATCTTTATTTCCCCTACCCATGCCGGCGTCATATTTTTCGTTAGAGGGGTTAAAATTCCATTTTTCCAATATTGCCCGAACGCACCAGTATTATCTCTGTGAGCCTGGCCTAACACATGTATATCTGAGCCTAATACAGCAATAGATTCGGCGCTCGGAAAGTATGGCGATGTAACCAGCTCTACGGCTTTATCATTTTTCCAATATTGCGCGGTGTAGATTCCATTTGCCGATCGGGAAGCACCAGCCAAGTAGATATCGGGCCTAATTGGTTCTATATCTTGCTTTGTTTTCCTTTTGCATGACAAACAAAACGTGCAAAGAATCAGAATAGCGCAGATGTTTTTCATTTTTATGGAAGGTTGTTTACAGCTTAAGGTATTCGTTGAATGTGAATTACCAAATTCTAATTCAATGGTTGTCAAGTGTTGTACAAATTACGGTTGGTTTTTTGAGACTAAATTACAGCACCCAAAACTATTCTTGTTGACCGTTAAGATAATGATAGTGCTCTTGGGAGCCTGATGAAAATCGTTGGATAAACACAGGTGTGTTGTGTTCTTCCTTTGTCTGATCAAAATATTTGTTTTCCATAGACCAATCATATATCTCTTTATCCATAGGATAGCAAGTTAGTATTCCAGAAAGTGTATACAATTCGATCAATTGTTCGGAACATTTTCAATCTTGATGCAGCTGTTGTAATTGATTGAGTTCTTATCCTCGTTGGGGCTCTTTTAGTAACCGGAAAGCATAGCGCTAAGAGATTTTAATATTATCTGCTTAGAAGTTTTGTCTCAATGAAATTATTTATCACTCAAGTTTTCCAATAGTAATTTGATATTTCCTGTTACCGCCTTTGCATCATCCCTGTGTATAAAGTGTCCGCTGTTGGAGAGATAAATAAGTGATCCGCCTTTACTGGAGGAATAGATAAACTTCCTCCATCTTTCTATATTGACATGGATCCTTTCAGTGAAAAAGGCTTCATGATCATAATCTTTGCTTCTTCTGTCGAGGGGAACTTCGAACTTTCCGCCCATAAAAAAGTAGATTGGAACCTGTGGTAATGGCATATTTTTTACTTCCGCAAAGTCAGTCCGTCTCAGCTGGCCGAGCACTTGACTTTCGCTCCAGGTACCATAATGAAGTGAATCTACTTTTGACGGTACATAAAGACGGTTGTATATCATTTCATCAATCCGTTTTTCAGGAACGCCTATTGTACGAAAAATCTGGTTCCAGTTTTCTTTTGTCTCAGTAAAATCTGCCGGGTCAATAAATACTAGTCCTGCAATGTCTGCCGGGTAAAAGCCTGCGAATCCTCTTGCATAAAGTCCGCCCATGGAATGACCAACTAATACATACGGAGGTGGAATTCTTAAAGTATTCAGGATGGCCTTTAGGTTTTCTGCTACCCGTTTAATCGTGGGCATTTCAAAATCTCCATCTGTTTTTTCCACGTTAGCCCTATCATAGGCAACCACAGGCGCTGTCTTGGCTAATTCATCTAAAACTGTATCCCAGCTGCCAAGCCCAACACCCATTCCATTTTCAAAAATCAGCACAGGAGAATTGACTTTTCTGCTATCCAATCCCTTTGTGTAAACATTGAAATTGATTCCATTCACTTTAACCAGCTTTTCCTGGGAAAAGGCTTTTATAGAAAAGCAGATGCAGAAAAGATAAATAAGGGGTTTCATTTACGTTGAAAGTTTGGACATTGACAAACAATCATGGAGTACAAGGCTTCTGACTTTCGACCTTTGTTAGTTGATTTAATAACAACTCCCGCATGACGGAGGACTTTGTAAAATAGCCTACAGCTTCCAATCTGAAATGAATTCATAATCTCATTCGCTGACAGTTGACCCAATCCGTATTAAACAGAGTTCGCGTTAACTAATATGCAAACGGGGAAATATTCAATTGAACAGCACCCCGTTTGCAATCACTTCCATACAATTTACTCTTTCACAAATTTTAAGGTCTCGACTTTGCCGCTCTGATCTGTAATATTAACGATATACATACCACTTGCCAGTGGCCTTACGTCAAGCCCTTTTTCTGGAAATGACGCTGCACTGAAAACAAGTATTCCATTCACATTGTACAATTTTACTGAATTGACAGTCGGGCCGTCTTTAATAAATAGTTTCTCTGATACCGGGTTGGGATATGCCGACAGGCGTTTGCTTTCAAAGTGAACTGAGACTATTTTACTATATGCAAAAGAGCCATCGACATCCACCATTTTCAAGCGGTATAGGTTTTCTCCGCTGAGCGGTTGTGTATCTGTGTAGGTATAGTTCTGTAACATACTACTCTCACCAACAGCAGCAACATCCCCTGTTTCAACCCATTTCAAATTCTTGTCGCTGCGTTCGATCTTGAAATGACTGCTGTTAGTCTCAGAAGTCGTTTGCCAGCTGAGCAGTATCTGCCCTTCATGTTTTTCCGCTCCAAAACGGATCAGCGTCACAGGCAGTGGATCCAGCACTACTTTAAGAATCAACGTTCCTGTTACATTATTATAGGTTGTATTCCAGACTCTGGGTGCAACAGGAGGTAGATTGACAGTGGTAAAAGAGCCCGAAATCGATCCGGCATCAATGACAGTAAATTCGTCATTAAGTACAGGTGTGTAACCAGCCCCCAGGGTTACATTCAATGTTCCGCTCAGGCTTAAAGCACCCGATACCAACAGCTGGTCGTAACCGGTGCCTGGCGTAGTGCCAGCCAGCTCGATGTTCACGATATTATTAGAGGCAGCGGCTCCGCTAACAGATAGAATACCAGGTGAATTTCCCGGAGCGATGATGCCACTGCTCGTGGTTGTGCTGCTGGTAATTGTTCCGGATCCCGCCAGTGTTCCCGTTGAGGTGACGGCTCCTGTTACGCTCAGTGCGCCATTGATGATAAGCTGCCCAGAATTGGTCAGGATTCCGGAAGTTGCGTTCACACCGGAAGGTAAAATTACTGTTGCATCTGCTGCGATCTGAACCGAACCCGCAGAGGAAGTTGGTGCGGATGTGGCCGTAATCCAGTACGACTGATCGGCCGATGACTGCCAGGTAGCTGCAACATTCCAATTGCCTGACAAAGTCAATTTGCGGAAATAATTGGATGCTTCTGTTGTGCGGTAAATCGTATACAGTGGTGCAGAGGTATAGTTCTGATTCACATTTGGTATTGTGCCCGCTGGATTTGTAAGATCAAGACGCACCGTGCCATTTCCACCGGAAACAGCAATGTCGACCGTGTAGGTTGTTCCGGATCCTGAAACCGCGCTCACCGTCGCCGTTGCAGCTCCTGTAACGGTAACGCTAAAATCATCCGTACTTACTCCTGTAACGGACTGCGCAAAAACCACGTCGTATGATATCGTATTTGCGTTCGTTGGCGTGGTGCCAACCCGGGCCATAGACACGACTCGCGTTTTCGTATAGAAATTGACTTCGTTACCATAAGTCGTTCCCACGGCATTTGTCGCGTAAGCGCGGACATATATTCTGGTCCCTTCCTGCAAACTGCCCACTGTTGCATTGAAGGCGCCTGTTCCTGAGGTATTCTGAACCTTGTTATTAGCAATGGTCGGGCCCGAGGCAATGCCCCAAACAATGCCGCGATCTGTTACAGAAAGACCACCATCACTGGTTACATTTCCTCCTAAGGCGGCAGAAGTTGTACCGATTGTAGCTGCGGAGGCCGTTGTTACAGTAGGCGTTACGGGAGTTGCAGCGGTAGTAAAAGCAAAATCGGTAGCCGCTGAAAGTCCTGCGAAAGGTCTTCCGTCCGCATCGACGAACGCTCCTTTATCGATCAAAATATAAAAAGTTGTGACCCCGTCCAGATCGGCTGTTGGGTTAATGGTAATCGAAGGAGAATTACCGCCAGTCACCTGAGTGTTGTTTACAGGTATTGTTGCGAAAGTGGTGTTATTGGCACGTTTGATCACGATATTTTTCCCAGCCACCACATTAAGTGCTTTATCAAAATTGAGCACGATATTGGCACTTACCGATACACTGCCACTATTTTTAACGGGAGAAGTGGATGTAAGTTTGGCAGCAGCGCCGGTTTGAATCAAAAGTACGTTGGCATTGGCATTATCCCATTGTGTATTGAAAACGTCGTCATCGCCGTCATGATCCCAGTCTGCTACAAATGCCTTGGTGGCGGTATTGTAAAAAGGGCTTTTGTATGTCAGCAGATCAAATGGATTATCGTTGCCGGAGACGCTGGAGAATGTTCCTGACCCATTGTTGCGATAAAAAAAGAAGTTACTATTATTTGCCGTGGCCTGGATATCAATGTCTCCATCTGCATCAAAGTCACCATAGATAAACTGGTTAAACGCTATGTTTTGCGGAATTGCATTAAACGGGCTGTTTGCTCCGGTCTCTTTGGCGAAAACACCATTAGTATTTCGCAGAAACACATTAAGGACATTGTTATCATACTTTGAAAGATAAATGTCGTCATCACCATCGTTATCCCAGTCAGCCACATGTGCGAATGCCGCGGAAGCGTAGAAACCGCCTACATAACCAAGATTCCGGAAAGGATTTTGTGTATTATCTGTCAGCTTTGCGAATCCTCCGCTTCCATTGTTCACCCAAAAGTCATTGGCGTGATTAAGGTCACCATCCCATGTGTCCAAGTCAATATCACCGTCATTATCAAAATCTCCAAAAATAATCTGTGTATTTTGAGCTATTGTGATTCCATTAAATGGGCTGTTCGCTCCTTTCTTTTCTACGAACGTCCCATTGTTATTCTGATAAAATATATTCTTGTCACCACCCCTGAGTGTAGCCAGTACATCGACGTCTCCATCATTGTCGAAATCAGCCACGAAAGTAAATTGCTTATTAGCAAAGGCGGCTTTGTTGGTTAGATCTCTGAAAGGGTTGCTAGCCAAATTGGTAGCCTTCGTGAAGGTGCCATTCCCATTGTTCTGCCAAAAATCATTGTTATTGCCGGGCCCCGGGTAAGAATGAATATCTACATCCCCATCGTTGTCGAAATCCCCGTAAATTAATTCTGTTTGCCCACTTGCTATAAAGTTTTGTAGTGGGCTACTACTCCCAAGAAGGGCCGAAAACTTAGGTATGAGCAAACCGTCGTAAAAAGTTGGGGCCAGGACACCGTGGTGGTCCACCGATCCTGCTACGTATTCCAGGCTCCAGTTACCACCATTCTTAGCTCCACCGGTAGGGTCTGTTGATGCAGCTACTGACATGGACAGATGTTCCGACAGACTTCTGACAAAAGCCTGACCTTTCTTTCCAGATGCAAGATCACAACTGTAGATCAGCAGCTCGGCGTCAATTGCAGTAGAAGTTTTTAACGTTTGCCAGAAGTCACGGTACTGAGCAATATTGCTTTGCTGAAGATGAATACCAGCCAGAATTAAGTCGCCATCACTCCCGTGGGTAAGCAAATGAATGCGTTTAAGACCACTGTACTTGGTGAGTTTCGTTTTCAGATCAATTAGAGAATTTCCGGCCAGAACCACGGTGATGTCTTTGGGCAGATCTTTGAGTAGCGTTTGGTAGTTCAGAAGTGACTGATCAACAATTACCACTTCTGTCTCTTGGGGTGAATATTTACTGACATTATCAGTAAAGAACACATTGATTAGTACAATACCGACCAATAAAGGTATGTTGGTAAACCAGTTTTTCATATAAAATGGGGAAAGTTGAGACTTATGAATAAAGGCCACAAGCACAACCGATATACTCTGACAGACAACCTAATACAATTAAAAAAATTATATTTAAACTTTTTAAAACACATTGATATACAAAGTATTGGATTTTCCACCGGGCCGGCATTCTGGTAGCGGTGCTATCCGTTCATTTCATTTAACCAATGGTGCCACACCCAGGAAGGTAGCATGTATTATACTGAATTTGGGCTCTTGAAGTTTGTCGGGGCCGAATAGAAGAATTAAGCCCTTGGAACAATTATCTTTTTGAATAAATAGAAGTCTTCCGAATGGCTGGCGTATCCGATTTACTAACTGAATTCATTTAAGAGGCATCAGCTCATTATACCTGGTATCGGATGCGGAACCTCCCAATATTTTCACATATAGGTGGTAATCTTGGTCATAGAATGTATTCCATTGTACACGCCTGTACTCAAAAACGAAGAATTCCAATCTGGATAGTCTCCATCCCCTAACGTATGCCTGACTTTACCTTCCGCCCTCAAAAGAGCTCTTTCTAAAGCGTCCCTGACAAGACTTTCCTGCTATTAGCACCTAACTTCCAGCTAACAATCTGATGCGAGAATAACAGGGTGCCGTGAGCTCCATCCAGACACAGAAGCATACCCATTTGCCGCCTTTTAGAGGCATGTACGTAATATTGAAAACTAGTGTTTTTTGCTCTGATCTAAATTGGTCGATTGCCCGGCTGAATAGTTTTTTGATATGCGGAATTTTATCCTGCTCACTAGCTACTTAGAATAAACCAATACTCCCATTGAATAACTCATCACAGCAGTTATCTCAACCTCTATTGTGGCGGACCTGCATGCTGTATAGCTTTCTTTCACATTTCTGAATTTATCCTCACAAAATTCGGCCAACGTCTGCATAAATTGATTTTACAGATTACGGTTAGGCTTACCATTTTTACCTGCTAAGATTTCGAGGGTAGTTCAGCTTATCAGCGTGCTGTTTACCCGTAAAATTGGTAAGAATAACAGTGATTGGTATAACCATATTAAGATCAATGAAGGTGAGCTTTGCAGAATGAAATATATTCTTTTAATAACGTTCTGCCTGAGCGGCCAGCAGGGTTTAACTGAAAACAAAAAAACTAAAATGGAAATAAATACAATCGGCGACGAAGCTGCTGCGCTTGCCACAGTGAGGCAATTAGCGCAGCTCATGATAGCACGGGATATCATTTCCATGAACCTTATTTTGGATCAACATTACAAGCTTACTCACATGACGGGTTATGTGCAATCAAAATCAGAATGGTTTCTCGAAGTGCACAAGGAAAGCATGAAGTATTATTCAGCACAAGAGGTCGATCACAATGTAAAATTGAATGGTAAACAAGCGGATGTAATCATAAGAAACAGGGTTGATGCGCGCATTTGGGGCAGCAGGAATACATGGAACTTACAACAAAAACTAAAACTGGAAAAACGTCATGGAAAGTGGATCATCCTACAATCCGTCGCTTCCACATTTTGATAAACCTCGAACACAAACTCACAAAAATTGATCATACAAATTTCAGCAGACCAGACCAATCTGGTATGATACAGATTACAGTTTTCGTTACCAATATTACCGATTTGCTCAAATGTACTTTTCGATAGCAAGTGTAGTGTTTAACTTTGAGTTAACATTCATTAAAGGATTATGGAAGAAATTGTTAAGCTTGATAACGTTACCGCCTACAACAACATGCGTGGCGTAAAAACCCTGCACCCGTTGGTAACCCTGCTAGACTTGTCCAAAGCAGCCGCAATGCCTGCCAAGACCTTTAATTTTGGTCTGTACGCAGTGTATTTGAAAGAGCTTAATTGTGGAGAATTGAAATATGGCCGTAACCATTACGATTATCAGGAAGGTACGCTGGTATTTATCGCACCTGGTCAGGTAATGGGTGTGCAGCCGGGTGTCAAAACATTTGAGCCAAAAGGCTGGGCAATGCTTTTCCACCCCGATCTCATTAAGGGAACACCGCTAGGAAGGCACATTCAGGATTACTCGTTTTTTTCCTATGACGTCAATGAAGCCTTACACGTCTCTGACAAAGAAAGACAAATCATTCTGGACGTGTTCGCCATTATTCAACACGAACTGGACCAGTCTATCGACAAGCATAGCCGCAAACTGATTTCATCCAATATTGAGCTACTGCTTGATTACTGCAACCGTTTTTATGACCGTCAGTTTATTACGCGCGACCATTCGAATAACAGCATCGTCGAGCGTTTTGAAGGTGTTTTAAATGGTTATTATTCATCCGAAAAACCCTTCGAAAACGGTCTGCCGTCGGTAGCCTGGTGTGCATCAGAGCTGAATCTTTCGGCCAATTATTTCGGGGATGTTATTAAAAAGGAAACCGGCAAAACTGCCCAGGAATATATTCAGGAGAAAGTAATTGATATTGCTAAGGAACGTATTTTTGATTTGGAAAAATCAGTGTCCCAAGTGGCTTATGACCTGGGGTTTAAGTATCCGCAGCATTTCTCACGGCTTTTTAAGCAGCGCGTCGGCTGTACACCTAATGAGTACCGGGTGCTGAAATGAAAGAAAGATCGAAATCTGATTTGAAGTTCACGGTCCTCTCACTAATTGCGATACATTTTCAAGAAGAAGTTATTTAAAGTTTGCCTGAGAAGGGATAAACCCCGGGCTGTTTCAAGTGGCCCGCCGTTATAAATTTCTATGACGTTAGCCTTAATTGGGCTTGCTAATACCAATATTTGCATTCACATGAGTCCCTGGATTTGCGATCCAGTGGGCGACGAAGGCTGCAATACCAATATCCCACAAATTACTTTTAACCACCGAATTATTGGCAACGGATGCCTGATTGATTACATCTGTATTCATGCAAAAAAAGCCTGATCATCTTGACCAGACTTCTCTTCTCCTTAGTATCAAAAAACCAACTATTCTACTCCGCAATTCATCAAGGCAATGCAAATGCCATCAAATATCCAGACGGATTTTCAGTAGTCCCGCCAACGGAAAGTGCGACAAATTGTTTTCCGTTAACCTCATAAGTGCAAGCAGTAGCGTTGGCTAGTGCAGGAAGTGTCGTCTGCCAAAGTAGTTTACCGGTTGATTTGTCTAAGGCGCGCAGCTTTTTATCGTCCGTCCCACTGATGAATATCAAACCACCAGCTGTTACAATGGGCCCGGCTTTACCTTCCTGACCGGTTTCAGGTGCACCTTTTGCCTGGAGTGCTTCATCATTACCCAGCGGTATCTGCCATTCATATTCACCTGTGGAAAGGTTCAGCGCATGCAATGTTCCCCACGGCGGGGTGATGGCCGGATTGCCGCTCGGATCTTTCCAGGTTTTATAACCCGTTGAATTCAGATACTGATCGGCATGTGCGTTGCGGTCGATTGTTCCCAGCTGGCTTGAAACACTCGATTTCACTGCCGACTCGCTGCTTGCTTTCGTTTGATCTCCCTTGATGATCGTAATGATGTCGGGAGCATCATTAGATTTGATGTATAAAAAATTCGTTGCCGGATCAAACGCAGCACCGCCCCATTCTCCACCACCACGTGTGCCGGGTAGTTGCAGCGTGCCTTTCAGGTCAGGTGGAGTATAAAGCCCTTCGTAGCGCATAGACCTGAATTTAACGACGAGCGAATCATGATCCGCCGGTGAGTAACTGGTAAGGTCTGCTTCGGTGATCCACTGGCGTGCAAAAGGTTTTGGCTTGACCGGGAAGGGCTGTGTGGGCGATGCACTTTCCCCGGGAAGGTTGGATGCAGGCACTTTTCTTTCCTCAATATCATACAAAGGTTTTCCGGTTTCTCTGTCGAATACGAAGACAAATCCCTGTTTGGTAATCTGTGCGACTGCGTCGATGTTTCGGGGCCGACCGTCGGGTCCGTCCTGTTTAATCGTAACAAGGTTTGGTGGTGCAGGCAGATCGTAGTCCCACAGGTCATGATGCACCGTTTGAAAATGCCATACATGTTTTCCGCTGGCTGCATCAAGTGCCAGCACACAATTGCCATACAGGTTTTCCCCTTTCCGGTCGGTTCCGTAAAAATCATAGGAAGGTGAACCCAGTGCAAGAAAAACCATTCCTCTTTTCTGATCCAGACTCATACCTGCCCAGTTATTGACACCACCCACTACTTTGTATGCGTCCTTTGACCAGGTTTCATAACCGGGTTCACCCGGAAGTGGCACAGTATGAAACGTCCACACAAGCTTTCCTGTCAAGCAACTGTATGCCCTGATATAACCGGGCTGCGCACCGTACACATCCGGCACACGGCAGCCCATGATGATCAGATCCTTGTAAATAATCCCCGGGGAAGTAGAAGAGACGTAGATGTCTTTTGCGCTATCCCTAAGTCCAATCCTCATATCCACTTTTCCTGCTTTGCCAAAGGAAGTGACCGGTTTTCCGGTAGCTGCATTCAATGCAAAAAGCTGGTTGTTGGCTGTAAACAGGATACGCTTATCCGGTGCGCCGGTCCGAGCTCCCTTTTCCCAGTAAGTGAGTCCGCGATTTACTTCGCCGCCACTCTCTTTTCCGTTAAAAGGATCAAATGACCACAACTGTTTTCCCGTTGCAGCATCAACAGCATAAGCATGCTGACTGGCAGAAGTAGCATACATAATACCATCGACGATTATGGGGTTACACTGACTGGGCCGCGTTCCTGCCGCATTGTCTTTAATAGCCAACGTCCAGGCAGGTTTTAACTGACTTACATTCGAAACATTGATCTGATCCAAAGGAGAGTAGTTGGAGCTGGCCGCATCTGCTTTATAGACCGACCAGGTTCTGTCTTTCTCATTCTGTCCATGCGCGCTTGGTGCATAAAAAATATAGCCTATCAGCAAGAGGGCTTGAAAAGTCCACTTGCTCAACTTCAATTCATTGGTTTGTAATAAATTCATTTTAAGATAGATTGACAAATTCTCGTTTAACCTTAAACCTTGTTCTTTAATATCTTATCCAGCGTAACAGGATAATCACGTACCCTTACACCCGTAGCATTGTAAACCGCATTAGCGATTGCGGCTGCCACGCCGCAAAGGCCGAGCTCCCCTATTCCTTGGGCTTTCATTGGCGACATGGTCGGGTCGATATCTTCCAGAAGAACAACTTCCTGATAAGGAATATCTGCGTGAACAGGGACTTCGTAGCCAGCCAGATCATGGTTCACAAAAAAACCTACGTTTTTATCAACGACCATTTCTTCCATCAATGCTGCCCCAACACCCATGGTCATTGCGCCAATCACCTGGCTTCGAGCTGTTTTGGGGTTGAGTATTCTGCCGGCGTGGCAAACAGCAACCATCCGCCGGACCCTGATTTCGAACGTATAGGCATGGACTGCAACTTCTACAAAGTGTGCGCCGAAAGTCGTCTGAGCAAATTCTTTTGAAAGCTCTCCGTAAGTGATCTCATCCTGAGCTATCAGGTCGCCACTTTTAGCAGCATCACCCAGCGCAAAGCTGCGATCATCTGCACTTACCTTTCCATCGGAAAACTGCGCCTTTTCCACGTCAAGTCCGAGCTGATTTGCGACTGCCTCTCTGAGTTTCACACATGCCGCATAGACGCCCGAAGTGGATGAAGCAGCACCCCATTGCCCACCCGAGCCGGGAGATTCCGGAAATGATGAATCCCCAATTCTGACGGTCACTTGATCCAGTCCAACTCCCATCATTTCGGCAGCGGTTTGCCCGATAATGGTGTAGCTTCCTGTACCAATATCTGTCATATCTGTTTCCACAGTGATACTGCCACTTTTGTCAAGTCGGACTCGAGCAGCTGATTTGGCAATAGGTGCACCGCGAATTGCAGAGGCAACGCCCATTCCAATAAGCCATTGCCCTTCCTGTATGCTGCCTGGTTTAGTCTGACGCTTCTCCCAACCAAACTTTTCAGCGCCTGTTTGTAAACACTCTATAAGCTTGCGGGTCGAAAATTTCCGTCCTGGTTTTTCAGGATCTTCCTGTGTATCGTTCTTAATCCTGAATGCAACTGGATCTATGTTAAGCTTTTCTGCCATTTCGTCCATGGCGATTTCCAACGCCATCATGCCTGGTGCCTCGCCCGGAGACCGCATCGCGTTTCCTTCCGCAAGGTCCAAAACGGCTAGTTTCAAACGGGTCAGCCGGTTTGCACCAGCATATAAAAGCCGGGTTGATGCCGTAGCCGGCTCGGTTCTTCCTCCCGGCAGGTTGCCCGACCAGCTTTCGTGACCAATGGCTGTTATCCTGCCATCACGATCAGCCCCGATGCGGATACGCTGAATGGTTTTGGGACGGTGAATCGTATTATTAAACATCAATGGGCGCTGCAATGCCAGTTTAACCGGACGGCCTACCGCCCGCGCAGCAAGGCTGGCTGCTACAAGATCAGCCAGTACTGTACCTTTCCCGCCAAACCCTCCGCCAATGTAAGATGCGATCAACCGCACGTTCTCCTTTGGTATTCCAAGAATATTGGCCAGGTCACGTACGCCCCAGTTCATCTGCTGAATGGAACACCAGCAGGTAAGCTTGTCTCCCTCCCATTTGGCAATGGTCGCATGAGGCTCCATCATGGCGTGTGCCTGATCCGGTGTGGTATAAATTTCATCCAGTGTCACCTGGGCGGTTTTGAATGCACCTTCGAAATCACCCGTAAGCGTCTGTGGTGGTGGCCCGAACTGGGATGGCGCGGGCTGTTGGGCGGAGTCTTTGAGCGCTTCGAGATCGAAAGAACCTTTTGATTTTTTATAACCTACTTTCAAAAGGGAAGCTGCGTAGCGAGCCTGCTCAAAAGTTTCTGCCACAACAACGGCGACAGCCTGATGGTAGTGATCAATCTGTGGGCCTGCCAAAAAACGGCTGACATAAAATTTACCTGTTTGCAATGGTCCTGCGTTTTCGGCCGTGACAATAGCCAGTACGCCGGGTGCTGCCTTCGCCACCGACTGGTCAATCCGTGTGATGCTACCTTTGGAGATCGCCGAACCAAGTATGTACCCGTAGGCGGCATTGGTTACCTCTCCATGATATTCGTAAGCATATCTTGCGCTGCCTGTTGTTTTCAAGGGTCCCTCAATACGGTCAGCAGGTTTGCCTACGACTTTAAGCTGGTCAATCGGGTTGATACCCGCAGGTGTTTCAAATTTCATATCAGCTCCTGTTTTCTTTTAAAGTCCCGTCAATGGTGCGCTCTACAAGAGTGAGCTTAAAAGCATTTTCACCGGTAGGTCTGGCGCCTTCCATGAGCTTGGATGTAAATTCTTTTGCGCCTGACCGGATCAATTTCTCGGCAGAAGTGTTACGCCACGGTTTGGGCGCAACTCCGCCAACAGCGATCTTTCCACTGCCATCCTTAAACAGAATCGCGCCCACTGAAACAAGTGCAAAGGCGTAGGAAGCCCGGTCTCTCACTTTATGATAGACATGGATTCCACCAACCGGTGCTGGTAACACCACAGCGGTGATCAATTCATTTTTTTCCAGCGTTGTTTCCAAATGCGGCGTTTTGCCAGGAAGCCAGTAAAACTCGGAAATTGGGATTTGTCGCGTCTTCCCATCCGGTTTTACGGTTTCGACAATAGCGTCCAGAGCCATCATGGCAACCGCCATATCACTCGGGTGCGTGGCTATGCACGTATCACTGCAACCAATAACAGCCAACTGGCGGCTGAAACCGGCAATCGCAGAACATCCACTTCCGGGTGATCGCTTGTTACATGGCTGGTTGGTATCATAAAAGTATGGGCAGCGGGTGCGCTGCAAAAGATTACCCGCCGTTGTCGCTTTATTGCGAAGCTGTCCGGATGCACCTGCCAGCAGCGCCCTTGACAAAATAGCATAATCTGCTCGTACCCGCTCATCGGCGGCGAGGTCTGTATTGCGAACCATTGCCCCGATCCTGAGCCCACCATCAATTGTTGGCTGAATTCTATCAAGTCCGATCCTCCCGATATCGATCAGATGGGTTGGCGTCTCGATCTGCAATTTCATCAGATCAAGAAGGTTGGTGCCACCGGCCAGGAATTTTGCTCCCGGTTTGCCTGCCGCTGCCGCAGCCTGCGCAGGCGTTTCCACGCGCTCGTAGGTGAATGGTTTCATGTAGATACAGTTCAGATGTGAAAAGAATCGGCTGGAAAGTTGATGTCAGCCTTTTACCCCGGCAACTTCCGCGGCAGCTTCCGCAATGTTGGAGTATGCGCCGCACCGGCAGATATTTCCGCTCATTCGTTCGCGGAATTCAGCATTACTAAATACCATAGGAGCTTTCAAATCAGCACTCACATGGCTTGGCACTCCCGCTTTTATTTCTTCCAGAACAGCCACCGCGGAGCAGATCTGACCGGGCGTACAGTAACCGCATTGGTATCCATCATGTTTGATGAATGCCGACTGCATCGGATGAAGACTTTCAGGTGTTCCTATACCTTCAATTGTCGTGATCGAATCGTCCTGATGTTGTAATGCAAGCGACAAACATGAATTAATACGCCTTCCGTTTACAAGCACTGTGCATGCACCGCATTGCCCATGGTCGCAGCCTTTTTTTGTACCGGTTAAATGCAGGTGTTCCCTGAGGGCATCCAGTAAGGTTGTGCGCGTATCCATTTCCAGGTTAACCGCTTTACCATTGACATTGAAAGTTAACCCTGCCGACTCCACCGGAGTTACAGTCGGGGCAACCGGTGCCGCCTCCGAACCTGTCACTTTCGTAATAGCTAGGGCAGCAACGGCTATTGCACTTCCAGCAAGCATTTCGCGGCGGGTGATACTCCCAAACTCATTTTCATTTTCCATATCCTCCCTTTTTACTTCCATGTTAAAAAGTGATAATCCGTTCTATCTCAACAGACAGGTAAAAGCCCGCAAGCCGGACGTCTGATTCAGTCGGACAATAGTCAACCTTTACTACTCCACTTTTGCTTCCTTGATAATATTGATAGCGTTGGATACTCTTGGAAATCCAACGTAGGGATATAGCTGGATCATTGCTGAAAGCAGTGTCTCCTTGTCATTTCCAACTTTCAGATTTCCTACCACATGAGAAGCCATTTGCCTTTCGGTCCCACCCATGGTTGCCAGTGCGCAAAAAACCATCAGCTCCCTCGTTTTCAGATCAAGCCCCTTACGTGTATAAAAATCACCAAAACACAGCTCGGTCAATACGCGCGGAACCGCGTCTGCAAATTCTGCCGGTAGTGTACCCATGTTCTTTTTCATACCATCACCATATAGAGGTACCTGCATCTCTGTACCCTTTTCTAACCTGTTTTGCTCGGTTACCGTCCCCTGGGTTTCCAAAGGCAGCTTGATTCCCCGGCTTGTAAATACCTCGTTAATTGTCTCAACGGCATTGAGCACTTTGGGAAAACCGATGAAAGGTGAAAATTGATAGATTACCTCCCTGATTTCAACCGGCGTAACGCCAACGTTCAGGGCGGCATTGGTATGTGCTTTCAGCTGCGGATAGGTTTGATTGACAGCAAGAGCAGTGATCGTAACCAGCTCGCGCGTCTTGTCGTCCAGGTTTCCGATGTAAAATACCTCTCCAAAAATGAACCTTTGCAGGATATCCATCAATTCGGGATCCGTTTTGCTTGCGGTGATTTCTTGCATAAATAGCTCCTTGTATTTCTTTTGAGCCCTGGTGATACGGCTGGTATCAGATGCTGTATTTTGAGTTTGCGCCATAACCGTTGCGATCGTAAGTGTAAATAAGATGGGTATTAAAAAAATCCTTTTCATGATGAAATCAAGGTGAAAGTGTACTACAAAAAAGCCCCTTACTAATTCCTACCAGCTACTTTCTCAGCTTAATTCAGCGAACGGTATTCCAGCGGCGATTGCCCCACAAGCTGTTTGAACAGACGGGTAAAATGCTGCGGATACTTAAAGCCTACCTCATAAGCAATTTCGCTGATAGACTTGTTGTTGTCCAGTACCATGACTTTGGCAAGATCAATCAGTTTGAAATGGATGTACTCCTGGGCCGATTTCCCTGTCTCCTTTTTGACCAGATCACCGAAATAATTGGGTGATAAGTTTAGCTCGTCAGCACAGTATTTTACTGTCGGAAGACCTGTAAGCTGCGGTTGACCAGATTGAAAGTACTGATCCAGGAGTTCTTCAAAACGCGTCAGAATATCCTTATGCACATGATCACGGGTAATAAACTGGCGATCATAAAACCTCACGCAGTAATTTAGAAACAATTCGATATTGCTGACGATCAGCGTTCGGCTATGTTTGTCAATAGCATGTTGTAATTCGTAGCTGATCTTTCTGAAACTTTCAAGCACCGTTTCCCGCTCACCGTCTGACAAATGAAGCGCTTCATCAACTTCATACGAAAAGAAATTATAGTCCCTGATGTGCCTGCCGAGCGCTGTGCCACGAACCAGATCAGGGTGAAAAACCAGCGCCCAGCCCGTTGGCTGTAACAGTTGCCCCTGGTCCTCCATGCCAAATACCTGCCCGGGAGAAATGAAGAGCAGGGTGCCATCCTGGTAGTCGTAATGCTTGCGTCCGTACCGCAGCTCACCACACTTAAATTCTTTTAAAAAGACAATGTAAAGCTCAGAAAGGTATTGGTTCGCCTGAATGGGCGTCGAAAGTGACTGATCCAGTATACTTACCAATGGGTGCAAGGTTTTTTGTCCCCTTTCACTGTTAAACTGTGCTACACTCTGCATTGTTCTGATCTTTTCCATCGCCTTGATCCTGATGTTTTCCCAAAGCTAAGATATCGTTTCCAAACATTTGAGACTCAGCTGCGAAGTCCAGTAAAACGGGTAAGCAAAACCGTAATTCGGGTAAGCGTGCTGCGAAAAAATTCAGGGACATTTGTCATAAGATCAACAAAAGCAACATGCTATGAAGTTACCTTCAATATTATTATCCGTCCATTTATTAGTGGTTTTGCTTTTTATTTCTGCTGAACTGAAAGCACAGAAATCTACCGACAGCACCACTGCACAAAAAAAGTACCAGGCCAGACCGCCAAAAACGCAGCCGTTTGGAAAAGAAGCGTTTCAATCTTCAAAAAAAACAGAGATCCGCTGGCTGGGGCTGGGAGGATTTTTGATCAATAGCAGGGGAACAACCCTGATGGTGGATCCTTTGCTGGAAGGATTTGATATGCCTATTCTGATCGATTTCCCTATTAAAACCACAGATGTTCCCCGTTTGGATGCCGTGCTGATCACCCATAGCGATAACGACCATTTTAGTATTCCAACCAACAAAAAGTTGGCTGCTGTCACCAAAGCGTTTCATTCAACAATCTACGTCGATTCATTGATGAAAAATGAAGGATTTCCATCATTTGGTCACAACATTGGCGAGGTTTTCAATGTGGACCAGGTCCGCGTAAAGATGCTACCTGTTGACCACGCCTGGCAAAATGCTTACAAAGGAACAAGTACAAGATTTTTTAAGAATGAGGACTGTACAGGTTTTTGGATCGAAACACCCGACGGGAACATTTGGGCTACGGGCGATAGCCGACTGATTCCTGAACAATTGACCATGCCTACGCCTGATGCCATTTTCTTTGATTTTTCAGACAGCGAATGGCATTTCGGGTTGGAGGGCGCTATTAAGCTCGCCAATGCTTACCCTAATACGCCTCTGCTGTTGTGTCATTGGGGATCTGTGGATGCACCAGACTTCGCTCCTTTCAACGGTGACCCCAAACAACTTGAAAAACGAGTGGTTAATCCGCAGCGCATTCAGGTATTGGCACCAGGTCAGCCGTTCACGCTGACACGTTTAAAAAAATAGTACAGGTCACAGCAGTCTAAGATTCTCGTAATAAATTTAGATACAATGAAAAACAGAACAGCATTTATCTTTGCCATTTCATTTCGCCTCTTCACTTTTTTTAGCCTCGAAGCTAGCGCACAATCCAAAAATGCAAGTGAAGTTTTTCCCAAAGGAGAAGCCGCACCTGCCAAAATTTCACCGGAAAAGTATGGCTCTATCCTTTGGCCGCCGATGACAAAACGTTTAATCTGGTAATGGGGAGCGTTACTTTCGAAAAAGGTGCCCGAAGCAACTGGCACTCCCACCCGGCCGGACAAATCTTGCTGGTTACCAATGGCACAGGTTATCATCAGCAGAGAGGTAAGCCAATTGAAGTGATAAAAAAAGGCGATGTGATCAAGTGTCTTCCTGGTGTTGAGCACTGGCATGGTGCCTCAAAGCGGAGCCCGATGACACACGTTGCCGTCAACCCAAATACTGAAAACGGTGTGATAACATGGCTTTTGCCTGTTACCGATTCGGAATATGACAACTTAAAAAACTAGTTTATCAGCCTGTTGGTCAAGAAATTAAATTCGAACCGAGCTGCCCGTGATGAAGGCATTTATTTATGAGACATTCTGATGATCAATAAACCGGCAAGCCTGGATGAGTTCTACCGTGCCACTTCCGCTGAGCGCAAGGACGGGACTGCTGACCAAGGGCATTTTGACGTTTTCAGAGTTAAGGATTTAAACGGCGGGAGCCCGGACACACTGTCCATGCCATATAACCGTAAAATCTTTTACAAGATCACTTTGATTAATGGCAATACTGAAATCAAGTATGGTGAGAGTATCGTCAACACCGGCAAGAAAGCGCTGCTTTTTACGACGCCGAAAGTTCCGTTTCAATATTTGCACAGATGCTCTGATGACAGCGGGTACTTTTGTATTTTCAACCCGGAGTTTCTTTTAAAATACAAAGGCGGATCCACGCCCGATGAGTTTCCAATTTTAAGGGCAGATCATTTTCCGGTTGTAAATCTTAATGCTGGTCAGTTTCGCCAGGCAAAGTTCATTTTCGAGAAAATGTATTCTGAAATCCCTTCGGATTACATCGCTAAATATGACCTGCTAAGAACCTATTTACTGGAACTTATCCATTACGGTCAGAAACTGCAACCCAGGCATATTCAAACTCCAACACAAAATGCAGCATATCGCCTTTCCGAAATGTTCTTCGATCTGTTGGAGCGGCAATTCCCGATCGAATTATTACAGCAACAGGTAGGCCTGCGAGCACCCAATGCCTATGCGGATAAGCTCTCTGTCCACATCAATCATCTTAATAAAACCCTGAAACTGATCACTGCGAAAACGACCACTGAGCTCATTAATGAACGTATTTTAAGAGAAGCCAAAATACTTTTAAAACACACAGACTGGAGTATTTCACAGATCGCGTTCTCATTAGGATTTGACGAGTCTTCACATTTTTCTAAATTTTTCAAGAAACAAACAGGGATTGCGCCAAGCCCGTTCCGAACATAATTTCTGATTGATTTGTACATGAACCGGATTGAACCATACACCTTGCCCTTCCTTAAAACCCGGAAATTTGACAAAAATTAAAACTTTCAACAATGCAACTTACGGGTAATAAAATTTTAATCACAGGCGGAGCAACAGGTATAGGTTTTGGCCTATCTGAGCGCTTTATAGAAGAAGGAAACACGGTGATCATTTGTGGCAGACGGGATTCGGCATTGCAGGAAGCTGCTGACAAGCTCCCATCCCTCATTACAAAACAATGTGATCTGGAAAACGAAGATGAACGGATTGCTCTATACGAATGGATCGCTGCTGAACATCCGGATCTGAACGTACTGATCAATAATGCAGGCGTACAAAACTGGATGTCGCTGAAAGATCCTGAGTTTTACAAAAAGGCAAAAAACGAAATTTCGATCAACATCGAATCGCCGCTTCATATGATGCTGCTTTTTAAAGAACTCGGATCCCTTCACACGATTATGAATGTTACGTCCGCATTAGCTTTTTCACCATTGACAAAGGTGCCGGTCTATTCTGCCACCAAGGCGTTTTTCCATTCCTTAACCTTGTCTTTTCGGCATATGTTAAGAAATACTGATATCGAATTGATAGAAATTATTCCTCCTGTACTCAACACAGATTTGGGTGGAAAAGGAATACACGATTCGATGCCTTCCATTGACTTGTTTATCGACGCGGTTTTTGAGCAACTTAAAGAAGAAAAAACAGAACTTACCTACGGTTTCAGCGACAAGTTTAGCAAGATTGGCCAACCAGAATTCCAAACACTCTTTGGGCAAATGAATCCAGTTGTTTAATTCCTACACCAACGGCTGATTAATGATCTAAGAGTATTGAAACCTGACCATGTTCCAATACTAGCAACCAACAACTCCCCTTCCAGGCTTAACCTGCCCCGGAGGAGGAGTTGTTATATTCGCAAAGTAACCAATCAATAAGATATGGATCATCATACGCTGGCATGAATATCTGCCGCACGGTGACTGTAAGTCTCACATATTAACAGACTTCCCTCCCCTTTTCTTACTTAAATCCGCGGCTTCCATAAAGCGGAACATAGCGATGGTTTCCGCCGCGGTTACCGGCGGCTTTCCTGTTTGAAAAAAGCGTATAATTTGCTCAACAAGTGGATGGTAGGTTTCGAATGGACCGAGCTTTGCAACTCCCCTGGTCCCAAAGGCAGTTCCGGCAATCCCCGATGCTCCCTTTCTGATACCCCTCAAGGTACCGATAGCACCATTCTCCCATACCCCAACCACAAGGTCGGTGCCTGAGTTGTGTACCCTGGAAACAGACTTACAGCCAGGCCCCAACACAGTAAATAACATCTCCACGCCGTGTATTGCATACCATGCAAGATCCAGGTGCCCCGGATCCATATCAGCCGGAACATATACATCAGCACCAGTTACCTCTCCTATGGCGCCAGACACTACACTTTGAACATTTTTTTCAAACCGCAATGCGGAAGATGTAAAGACTGGAGTTTCGGAGTTGGCAGCTAGTTTGAAAATTTCATTTACGTCTTTCAGATTTGCAGCGAGCGGTTTGTCGATAAAAACAGGCTTACCCGCTTTAAAAATCGGTATCGCCTGGTTAAGATGCATGCGCCCATCGTTACTTTCAAGGAGTAACACATCTACTTTCCCAAGCAAATCATCAATTGAATCCACAATTTCGACTCCCATCTGCCTGACAGCATTGGTGACGGCAGGTTTCATTTTAATGGCAGACGGTATATCCTTACTTCCATCAGCGTATGCTGCGACAACCTTGAATCCCTGGCTATCAATCAAATCGCTATTGATAATTTTGGTAAATACTTCACTATGACTCGTGTCAAGCCCGATGATTCCAATTCGTCCACCTGAAATAGCGGAATCATCACTCGCAAAGGTGCTATTTGCTGCCAATATACTTCCGGCCAGTGCAACAGTTTTTTGTATAAATGTCCTTCTTTCCATCCTTTCAACTCAGTTTGTTTCCCTTTTTTATGCTTGAAACCATTCTTTTCACGCTACTTTTTCGCATCGTATTCCAGCGATTCCGTCAAGACCAACTCATAATCAGGACTCGGATCGGTTACCATTACTTCTACATGATGACTTCCATCAGGGAGATTATATCGCCAGAAAAGTTCAGTTTTACGCGCTGTGGGAACCGTTGAAAAACTAGATTCTTCCAGCTCAACCCCATCAACAAATAGTTTGGCACGTATTACTTTGTTTGGAGCACCATAAGTTTTTTTTCGCAGATGTCCGCGTAGCACGAACCCAATCCCCTGGGTTTTCAGCACAAGTCTTTCACTACTTACCTTATTGTGCGTCACTTTTTCCCTTGGATAGTGCCCCGCAAAGCTTTCTTCAAAAGCAACAGTTTTTGGGATCTGCACAGGAATCAAGACCTGGTCACCTTTTATGCTGCCGCCATTCGCCTCTATGTTTTGCAGAGCATGCCTGAAGCTCAATTCGTAGGTCTTATTTAAGGAAAGATCGGTGTAACTAAAATTTTTATCCTCTGCCCTTTTAACCGGATTGAGCCAGTAAGCGGGGATGTTGCTGTATCCGATCATCGTCCCGAGCACCCCTGCCGCAGTCGACGGATTGCAGTCTGAGTCCTGACCAGCCCGGGTACTGATCTCCATTGTTTTGGTGAAATCTCCATTGCCATAAAGCAAGCCCATCACAACGTAGGCTGCGTTGAGTTTCGCGTCAATATCCAGAGGATGAAATACCCCGTCAGGACAACCTATTTCTTCAGCCCATTTTTTCTGCAACTCAAACCAGGTTTGTTTCCAATCGTCAGGATACTTTTTGTGCCAGCTGACCACATCCGAAACGCATTGATAAAATTTACTCCTGGGGGGAATAACTTTCAAAGCCTGACCGACCACAACTTTGATATCATTGGTTTTAAATGCCTGCGCATACATGTTCGCTACAAAGACACCGCCATACCAACCATCGCCATAGTTCATAATATGACCGATTCGATCCGAAATTTCCGACGCTGTGTTGGGCATGGCTGGACTCATCAGACCCGCAAAATCAGCTTCGATCTGAAAATCGATGTCGTCGGCATGGGGGTTGTTGAGCCAGTGACCCGACACAGGCGCTTTTTTACCTTGCAAAATGTTATACCTTCCTGCCTGATTGGCATGCCATAGCTCATAACCACGATGCGCATAATCATGAGCGAATGAGTCGGCAGGCGCATTAAGTCCAAGCCTTTCGAAAGTATTTACAAAAGTAAGATCCATGTAGATATCATCGAATAAACCCGGAAATACGCGCATGGCCTCGTTAACGTAATCATCATGCCATCTAATTTGCTGGTAATCCTGCATGAATGTTCCCAGATATACAAATTCAGTAGGCCAGCCAAAGGTCACACCAATGGTCTGCCCTGCCCAACCACCTTTTATTTTGTCTTTCAGGACTTCTTTGGACATGGAATAGGCAGGATTTTGATTTTTGGAAACTGCGACAGTCTGTGCCGTTGAAGACTGAGAAAAGCAGCCGCCGACTAGTAATAACAGGCCAACAACCGAATTTTTAAGGTTAATTACATCATTCATTTTAAAGGATTTAGGAATAGTATTATCACTATGCAGACATTGGAAGTCTGTAAAAGCTCTGCTTACACGTTCGCCATATGGCACCTATAAATTTGTTGCAGGCTACAACTATGTGTACGATAAGTGTGGGTGGTAGTATCCCAGGTACGAAAAAAATTGGAGTTTTGTAAAATAGCCCATCTGTATGCCCGAGCGAATATTTGGCACATCAACAGAAGCAAAAACTAAAATTTTACTAATAGATAAGAAACATAACTTTACATTTGCGCGAAACTTAAACCACAAAATTTAACATTTACTTAATCTGCATAATGAGAAATTTTCCAATAACTTGCGACGGATAACCCATTCTGGCTTAGGTTATGCGAAATAACCCTCAGAACCTGACTTCTTATTTTAACTTGTGGTGACAGATTTTATTTACAATAAATATCGGCTAACTAACGCAACGGATTCACACCTTCTCAATTTGATCAATGAGGGCAGTGATGCGGCTTTGACTGAGCTATACGATCGTTATTGGGAAGCAATCTTTACCTATGTAGTTAAAGTGTTAAAAGATGAGCAGGAAGCAAGCGATATTGTTCAGGAAACATTTATTGCCATCTGGCAGAAACGGGGAGATCTTGGTGATATTCAGTCGCTCAAATCATATCTATTTTCCATCGCCCGCTACAAGTCACTACGGAGTATCAGCCTGCAACTTTCACAGGAAAAATATAAAACTTCATTTCTGCAATATTTCAAAGACTATGATCATTCACCAGAACTGGATATGATCGGTTCAGAAATGGAAACATTTATTGAATCTCATATACAGCGTCTTCCAGAGCGGATGCGTGAGGTTTTCTTATTGAGCCGGAAAGAACATTTGTCCTATGCCCAAATTGCTGAACGTCTCAATATTTCTGACAAAACCGTCAAGAAACAAATACATAACGCTTTAAAATATCTTCGTTCGAAGCTCGACGAACAGCACATGTGGTCGACCATTTTGCTCTTTACACTTTCCAAAATGTAGCAAATTCTCATCCTTACGAGCCTTTTCAAAAATATAATCAATTTTTTCTCTTCTAACCTACTACCAACCAGGCTATTTTGACTCTTCCATAAAAGAGACATAAAACGCTGCGATAAGCATGCAGCCTGAGCCAAAGAGTAAGTATGAATGAAGAAGAAATAAGAGAACTTTTAAAGCGCTACCGCCAAGGCAATTGCACTGAGCAGGAAAAGGAATCTGTTGAATTATGGTTTGACATCACCTCAAAGCAGTCAGACTGGCAATGGAAGAACCCAGCTCAGAAGGAAAGTACAAGGGCCAATATTTTAAAAGGAATTAAGGAGGTTACTCAGCAGCCTAAGCAGGAAAAATTATGGATATGGCCTTACATCAGCGTTGCCGCGTCTGTGCTGATACTCTTATTTGCCGGCTGGTATTTTTACTTCTCAAATCAAACGCAGCTTTCACAAAAACCTTTTCATCAGATCGCTGTGGCACCTGGAAGCAAACAGGCCATGCTGACACTCAGTGATGGATCGTCTGTAATGGTAAACGATGTAGCCAACGGCGTTGTAGCCAGCGATGGATCCAGCCGTGTATTAAAAAATGGTGATGGCGCTTTGGAATACCAATCTGAAAATAACCAGGTAAAACCCGCAGGCAGAAATACCCTTGCCGTTCCCAGGGGAGGCACTTTCCAGATAACAATGTCAGATGGTACAAAAGCATGGATAAACTCCGCTACCACCATTACCTATCCCGCAGGCAATGCTGACAGCGAGCGGCTTGTGGAGCTGACAGGCGAAGCCTATTTTGAAGTAGCCAAGGATAAACAGCGGCCTTTCAAAGTCATTTCCAATGGCACGGAAATACTTGTAACCGGCACTCATTTTAATGTGTCAGCTTATGATGATGATCAAAAGGTTATCACCACACTTGCCGAAGGAGCCGTGATTGTTTCAAATCAAGGCCATCAAAGAGCTTTAATTCCCGGGCAGCAGTCTGTGAGCAGCGCATCAGGAGACATCACTTTCGGAAAGGTTGACGTAGAGAGTGCTCTGGCTTGGAAGGAAGGATACTTTGTGTTTGAAGATCAGGATCTGAAGTCTGTCATGAAAATGGTTTCCCGTTGGTATGATGTCGAAATCGAGTATCAGGGAGCGATACCTGACAACAAATTTGGAGGAACTTTTTCCAAATCGAAGGGTCTTGACGGGTTACTGAATTATTTACAGCAATTAAGTAATATTCAATTTAAACAACAGGGCAAAAAGATCATCATCATGAAATAAAAACGTTCATCCAACCCCTGTACCGAAAAAGCCGGAAGTGCTCTAACACCTCCGGCCCGACAGCTTCGGAAAGCTGTGGTAGGTCATCATTAGAAAAGAAAATGCAGTGAACAATTTCAATTTACCGGTAACCTATTGTAGCAAATGTACAAAGAAAGGCTATTACCCACACACCGAAACAAGCTTTCGGCAAGGGTGAAATTAATTCTCATTATGAAACTATGTATCATCATGGTGCTCTTCGGCGTATTGGAGGTAACAGCGGCCGCTGTTTACGGGCAAAACGCCAGTATCAATGTAAGAAATGCTTCGGTCAAGGAGGTTTTTCGTTTGCTTAAAAAGCAGGCAGGAATAGACATACTGTATGTTTCAGACGATCTGAAAAATACCAGAAACGTTACGCTTCAAGCTGTAAATACACCCATCACCACCATACTCGACGCTTGTCTGGAAGGGCAGCCGCTGTATTACACCATTGATAAGTCTACGATACTGATCCGAAAAAAGCCGGAACTTAAACCAGTCATTAAAGAGGAAACCAAAAAGGTGGATCTGCGTATTCCCATTACCGGTTCGGTTTATGATAAAGACGGTAACCCTTTGATAGGAGCCTCTATTCTAATCAAAAATAGCCAGGGACAGGGTACTACGACAGACTCCAAAGGACTGTTCTTATTGCAGGCTGAGGAAGGAAATATCCTGGTTGTATCCTATATCGGCTTTATTTCTCAGGAAGTGACAGTCAGAAAAAATAACACCATTGACATTGTGCTTCTGGCTGAAAACAAGTCGCTCAATGATGTTGTGGTACTGGGCTACGGTTCAACCACAAAACAGAGTCTGGTTTCTTCCGTGGTTCAGGTCAGCTCGGCAGAATTAAAAACCGCACCAACGGCAAACTTATCTTCCATGCTACAAGGTCGTCTACCCGGTTTGATTACCCGCCAGTCGAGTGGGCAGCCTGGTTCTGACGGTGCGTCTCTTCTTGTGCGCGGAATGAACACACTCAGCAGCAGTTCGCCGCTGATCATTGTTGACGGAATTGAGCGCGGTTTCCCTTCCATAAATCCGGACGAAATTGAATCTGTCACTGTGTTAAAAGATGCAGCCTCCGCGGCCGTTTATGGAGCCAGGGCAGCCAACGGTGTCATTCTGATAACCACAAAACGTGGTACTGTTCAAAAACCTACCATTACCTTCAATTCATCGCTTGCGCTCAGCTCAAATACCCGTTTTCCAGAATTTTTAAACGGTCCCGAATACGCAAAATGGTACAATAAAGCTCAGGAAATGGATGGTATCGCCGAAACTGGAAGACGCTTCACATCGGAAGAAATAGACCGGATCACAAATGGAGATTCTCAGGGTGTTTTTGGAAATACAGACTGGTTTGACATGCTCTTCAAAAGTTCGGCACCTATTTACACAAATAACCTTTCATTAAATGGAGGTTCCGATAAATTCAAATATTTTGTCTCACTTGGATCCTATAATCAGCAAGGAATCATTGCCCGTACGAGCAATAACCGTTACAATTTCAGGACCAACATTGATGCTCAGGTAGCTGAACGTTTTAAAGCTTCCTTCGGGATTGCCGTTCGGGACGAAACCACCAACCAGCCCGGATTGTCGGCCGGTAACGGTAATTCCTATGCATCCATATTCAGCCAGGCAATGATGGCTTATCCTTTCTTGCAGACAACCAATGCTAACGGGATGCCAGTCGGAAGCTTCAATACAGGAAACGGAAATCAAAATCCTCTTGCTGCCAGAGATTTGTCAGGGAAACAGGATACCAGATCCAGCAGTGTTCAGGGAAATATTTCACTAACCTATGATATCCCCGGCGTACAGGGGCTTAATCTGAAAGTAAACGGTGGACTGGACAAGGGATACAGTATGCGCAAATCCTCGCTGCTACCCTACCTGCTTTCGGTATACAACAATGCTACTAGAAACTTCACAGAAACCTACGCCCGTCATGCACTGACCGGAAATGCAACGATCAACCAGTGGTTTGCCGATTCATGGCAAACAACCATTCAGCCCTCCATCAACTACAACCGAACTTTCGGGTCACATAAAGTTGGTGGCATGCTGTTGTATGAATACATCCGTCAAAACGAAACCTCTCTCTCTGGCGGCCGGAGAGGTTTTCCCATCACTGACATTATGGATTTGAACTGGGGAGAGGAAGTGATCGACGATCTTGTCAAAGGCGGACATAAAATGTTTCACCGCGCAGGATATGTATCCCGGCTCACATATGATTACAAAGGCAAATATCTGATGGAATTTACCGGAAGATATGATGGTTCCACACGCCTTCCGTCCACCAACCGTTGGGGATTATTCCCTGCTGTTGCAGTTGGATGGCGTATATCGGACGAAGATTTTTTTAAGAGAAACGTAAATTTCGTCAACGACCTGAAATTAAGGGCATCCACGGGGCGGCTTGGAAATGATGCAGTAGGCAACTACGCTTACCTGCGAACCATGCAAATGGGCGCCAACCCGGTAGCGATGATCGGCGACAAGCTGGTTAGGTCTCTGGGTGTAACGGGAGTTCCCAATGCGGATATTAAGTGGGAAACAACCACAACCTACAATGCAGGCTTTGAAAGCACCCTGTGGAATGGACTGCTTGGGCTGGAAGCCGATGTGTTTTACAATGTCACAAAGGATATTCTGCAAGCTCAGAGTGGTTTGATGCCGCCCTCAATGGGTGGATATTTTCCCGCGAGAGTAAACGCCGGAATTGTAGATAACCGCGGATTCGAACTGATCCTTACGCACCGCAAAAGCATGGGAGATTTTTATTACAATGTCCGCGGAAACGTTTCGTGGGCTCGTAACAAGGTTATTGAAACCACAGAAAATGTAAATGTACCTGATCACCTCAGGCGTACTGGTCGTCAGATCGGGATGAAATATGGTTTTGTCGCAGACGGGCTTTTTCAGAGCGAAGAAGAAATTGCCAACAGTGCATTATTCGGACCTTCAAGAGTAGGTGAAGTGAAACTGAAAGATCTGAATGGCGATGGCAAAATCACCTGGGATCAGGATTGGACCGTGATCGGACGCAGCAGCACTCCTGAGATGATGTTTGGTCTTAACGTGGGTGGCGGATACAAAGCATTTGACTTCAATCTTTTTTTCCAGGGAGCCGCCATGGCTGACGTGGCATTGTCCGGTTTGTACTCCTCCACGGAGGTATACGATAACACGTTCTATACCATGGCATTTTATCAGGATGGAAACGCCCCCAAATACCTGGCAGAAGGAGCCTGGACACCAGAAAACACCAATGCCAAGTATCCACGTTTAAGCACAATTTCAGCACAAAGCGGAGGTAAATTTTCTTCCTGGTGGATCAAAGATGCTTCTTATGTCCGTCTGAAAAGTGCACAGATCGGTTACACACTACCACCAGCGATTACAAAAAGGCTCAAAATAGACAACCTTCGTTTACACGTATCGGGCAGCAACTTATTCACCCTAAGCGGACTGGAATATCTTGATCCCGAAATGCCCGATGTTAACCAGGGTTATTATCCTCAGCAAAAGCTGTTTGAGGTAGGTTTAAGTTTGTCATTTTAACTATCTGGCTTTCATATATTACCACTTATATATCATGAAATTCTTTAATAAAATCAACCTGTTTACAGTCGGCTTCATACTGGTGTTATCCGGCTGTAATATTGATCCTGAGCTTACGGATGTATACGGCGAAGAGGTTGCCTGGTCAAGCGAGGCAAACCTTGAACTCTCCCTCAATAAGTTTTACCCGCTCATCGGCCAAACCTATTACACATCTCATGTAAACCAGGATGCATTTGCAGATATTCTCAAAAAGAATACACCTTCCGAAAGCTCAAATCTTTTTACGCTCGGCTCATCTTTTATTACACCTGGCGAAAATCCCCTTGGCAACTGGGACTGGGGCTATAACTGGATCAGAACCTGCAATGAGTTTCTGGATGGAATGCAGGCTAATGGTGACAGACTACCAGCAGATATCAAATTGCGGGCAGAAGCCGAAGTTCGTTTTTTCAGAGCTTACGTCAACTTTGAGCTTGCAAAACGCTATGGAGCAAACATCATACTTTATGATAAACTACCTGATGGTTCACAACGAGCTTTAAGCACGTCAGAAGAAGTATGGAATTTTATTTCCACTGATCTGGATTTTGCAGCTGCAAACTTGCCAGCCACCGTGCCAGCTACCAAAGCGGGAAAACTTACAAGGGGGGCTGCACTAGGATTAAAGGCAAGAGCCATGTTGTATGCAAAACGCTGGAATGTTGTTACAGACGCAATAACGGCGCTGGACGGACTGGGACTTTACGATTTATATCCTGACTATGAAAAGCTGTTTCAAATGAAGCGTGCCCAGCATCTTGAAAACAAGGAAAGCATTCTGGAATTTGGCTACTCGTCACCCAACTTTGGTTATTCATTTGACTATTTCTTCTGCCCTCCCGGCGATAAGGGATACGCGCAGATCAGCCCTACCGAAAATCTGGTTTCTGAATATCAGATGGCAGACGGCAGCAGTTTTAGCTGGGCTGATACAGCTATGGCAAAAAAACCGTATGAAGGCAGAGAGCCCCGCTTTTATGCTTCCATTCTTTACAACGGCGCATCCTGGAAAGGTCGCACGATCAATACTGTGGAAGGCGGTGTGGACGGGTACGCAATAGGTGGAGGAACCACCAGTACGGGATACTACATGAGAAAGTTTTTTGATGGAAGCGTCAAAACGCAGGATGAAGGTTTTCAGCCAGGAGAGTTTACTTTTTATTTCATGCGTTATGCAGAAGTACTGTTGATCAAAGCAGAAGCAATGGTGGAGCAAGGCAACTTGTCCGGTGCGCTGGAAGCACTCAACAAAGTGCGTAGAAGAGCAGGTTTTAAACAGGATCTGACGTCAGGAAGTAAAGAAGATTTCATGAAACTGCTACAACAGGAGCGCATGATTGAACTCGCTTTTGAAGGGCATCGCTACTGGGATCTTCGCCGATGGGACCTTGCCAGAACAGCACTGAATGGCAACAAGATTACAGGACGCGTCCCCGTTGCTACACCTGCTGGTACGTTCACCTACAAAGAGGTGGATGCTGATAATGGCAGAAAGCGTGTCTATTTACCGCGATACAACCGGTTTCCGATACCCTCTGTTGAATTGCAACGGAACGCGCTGGTTGAGCAATTTGACGAATGGAAGTAAATGTTTCTCTATTCTAAATCCAAAAGCAAAAAATGAAACGATCATATATATATCAAACTGCGTGCTGGCTTGGATGCATGGTACTGCTTTTTGCCTGTGAGCAGGTAGATATCAACAAAGGTGCCACGGCTAGAAGAGGCCTGATGAATTTTTCGGTAGCGATTCCAAATCAGGCAACAGAATATCCGGCCACCGTAGCTGGACCTTACGCAGACGGAGATACCATTACGGTTAAAGTCCCCTCCACCGAAGAAAATCCTCTGAACCTTAGCCAGCTCAAACCTTTTGCCAGCCTGGATCACAACAGTACCATTGAACCGGCACTGGGTGGCATAATGGATTTCAGTAATCCGATCAACATTAAAGTAACCAATGGGGACGGCTCTGTTGCCAGTTATGTAGTGAAGGTTGTACCGAGTCTTCCCAAGACTGTTTTTTCAAAACTCTGGTTTAAAACCTCGGATGTTCTGGGCATTAAAAGAACCAACATTTCCGGCTTAGCGGTTGCGGGCGAATATTTGCTTGTTGCTGATTTTAATGGCGGAGCAACCGGGCTGGATAATGGAGTGCGTGTTTTAAACAAAAATACAGGCGAGCTCGTAAAATCAATAGCCCCTCCCACCACCTATTGTATGCAGGTCACCGCAGATGATGCAAGTCATTTTATCATTAACCGTTATAACATTTACTCTGCTGGTTTTGTGGTTTACTATTATGACAATGTAGACAGTGAGCCAAAGCAAATACTGAATTACACAGCAGCTTCCGGATGCCCTGTCAATCTGGGTCGTAAAGTGAGCGTGATAGGAAATTTGAAAAGTGGAAAGGCATTTATATATACCACCACCAATGGAAATAACAGTGTTTATTATTGGGAATTTCTCGATGGCATTGCGGTGAGACAGGAACCCACCATTATGCGTTACGCCGCTGCGGAAGCATGGACTTTTGCCGCTATACAACGTAAGTCGCTGGACGCCAACTCAGATCATTATTTTACCTACTGCAACTACAATGCTGCCGACCCCAACCTGACACAGGGAAGTCGATTTGTGTCATTTACACCTGACATGGAAGTGACCACAATGGCCAGGCAAAACCACTATTACAAAGTATTGGGCTTTGATACTTTCACTTTGCAAGGAGAAGAATTTACTTCCATGCTCACGCAGGGTTACTATGCATGGGACGCCACACATGTGAAGGTATTTGAAACAAAAGATCCTTCCAGATTCAGCCTCGTACCCGGAGCAACCGGCTATTCCGATTTCATGCTGTTTGAATCCGAGGCATACGGCGGTACAAATTACAATCGCTACGGCGATATAGTGACAGATGTGAGAGGTGATGAAGTCTATTTTTATGCTACAATGGCTACCAATGCTATTACCACCTCGGGGATCATGGTTTATAAAATGAAATACAACAAGCCTTAAATCTGAAAACAGCTTCCCGAACAGCAATGCCGGGAAGCTACTTATTCCATTTCGAACATGAATATTCACAGGTTAGTACCGAAACAGTTTTCGGTAATCGGGATTCGGCTTGTCCTTATTTTTCTTACTTTTTCCACGCAGGCGCAGCAATATACTGCTCCCGCTCTCACTGAAAAAGGATCGTGGTCTATTGTGATCGTACCTGATCCACAGGGATACACCAAATTCAAAAGGAATCAGCCACTGCTGGATCTTATGACGACCTGGATTGAGGACAACCGGGAAAAGCTTAATATCGGACTGGTACTGTGTACGGGCGATCTGGTGGAACAGAATTACATCACCGAGTTGACAAGAGAAAACGGCGATCAACTAAGCACATCGCAGTGGGAATCTGTAAGCAGGGCATTTGGTAAACTGGATGGAAAGGTTCCGTACATTCTATGTACAGGAAACCATGACTATGGAACGGGCAGCAGCGAAAACAGATATTCGCAGTTCAACAGCTATTTCCCAACCGATAAAAATGCCTTGAACAAGAAAATTCTTGTCGAAATGGCACCTAACAGCGAAGGTGTAAAAACGTTAGAAAATGCCTGTTATGAGTTTAAGCCTGCATTCGGTAAACCTATGCTCATTTTCTCACTTGAATTTGCCCCCAGAAAAACAGTTGTTGAATGGGCTAAGAGCATAGCCGCACGCGAGCAATTCAAAAACCATTTGGGATTAATACTCACGCACAGTTACATGAGATCCACGGTTAAAGACAATGAACATATTGTCAGGGAGGACTATCCACCGGGTTTTACCGATGTTACGCTTGGCCGGCAGCTTTGGGAGCAACTTGTAAAGCCATCCTCTAATATCGGGATGGTCATTTGTGGCCACGTCATCGACCAGCCAACTCATGCCGGACATGTAGGTTTCCGCACCGACAAAAATGCCTCTGGAAAAGCGGTAAATCAAATGCTCTTTAATGCTCAGAATGAAGGTGGAAACTGGCGGGGTAACGGAGGTGATGGATGGATAAGAATTCTGGAATTTTCACCGGATCAAAAAACGGTAAAGGTCAGGACCTTTTCCCCCTTGTTTGCCATCTCACCTTCTACAAGGCATCTGGCATGGCGTACCGCTCCTTATGACCAATTCGAATTCCGCATTGAATAAATACTGACTATTCCTAAACAACTGACACCATCGGTCATAAAGCACTTTGACCGACATTAAACATTTAAAAATGATCTTTTTAACCAAACAGATTCTTCTGAGCCTGATACTATTGCTAGCGATAGTGCCGCAGTCATCCGCACAAACACAAAAAGCTAACTCTGATATTGGCACACTTAAAGTGATGTCTTACAACATCCGGATTGCCAGCCCCCCGTCGAAGGGATGGGGCTATACAGACCTGGCTGCTACTGCACAAGCAATACAAAAAGAAAAGCCGGATCTTGTTGCTTTACAGGAAGTAGACGCTTTTACCGACCGATCCGGAAAGGACATTAATCAGGCTAAAAAACTTGCAGAGCTTACCGGAATGTACTATCACTTCGCAAAAGCGGTGGACCGCAGCAACGGCGATTACGGCGTGGGCATACTTTCCAGGTTTCCAATCGAAAAGAGCGAAAGCTTTCGTCTGCATGTCAGGTCAACAAACCCAGAAAACGAAATTCGTGCAGTCGCTTTAATCACTGTAAAAACCAATTTGGGTAAGATGGTTTTTGTCTCGGCCCATCTTGATCATCTCAGTGACGATGAACGCAGTTATCAGATCACGCAGCTCAATAAAATACTTCTAAAATACAACAGACTGCCGATCATCCTGGGTGCCGATCTGAACACAACACCTGACAATGCTATCATAAAAAATCTGGGTAAATATCTTGAAATTCCTTGCCTGCAATGCCCGCTTACTTTTCCGGCAGATAGTCCAGGCAAAACTTTGGATTACATACTTTTAAGCCATAAAGCTCAAAAAAAATATGACAAGCTTTCCTATAAAACCGTTTCAGAAACCTATGCTTCTGACCACCTGCCGCTCGTAATGGTTATAAAGAAAAAATAAATTCCTTTTCCTTTTATATTCCTCAACCAAACCGTTACAAATTTTGACCAGTTATAAACTTTGGACAGCCGGATTACTTGGCTTGGTTTCGCTCTTTTTCTACACAGAAAAAACACAAAGGCAAATCTTCACGAACAACTCTTATGCATTGTCAGAAAAGCCAGACTCTACCCGATTTAGTTACAGCACATTGGCTTCGGGTTTTGATGAACCGATGCAAATGGCCATCCTTCCCAACTACGACGTTCTTGTTGCCGAACGGAAAGGAGCACTGCGGCTTTACAACGCAAAGGATAAAAAACTAAGTACGGTTGCCCACCTGAATGTTTTCAGCGGGATAGAGGACGGTTTGCTGGGTGTGGCAGCGGATCCTGACTATGAAAAAAACAACTGGATATACCTCTACTATGGACTCGGCGGCGACAAACATGTCAGTGAATTATCCCGTTTCGTTTACCGGGAAGGCAAACTGGATATGACCTCAAAAAAGGTGCTACTGGAAATTCCCACCCAAAGAACTTACTGTTGCCACTCAGCAGGTTATTTGACTTTTGACTCAAAAGGATTGCTTTACCTTTCAACCGGCGACAACACCAATGCCGAAGAAATTGAAGGTCATAACCCGACGGACGAGCGCCCGGGCCGACAACTTTCGGACGGACAGGCAACCTCTGCAAACACAAATGATCTACGGGGTAAAATACTGAGAATAAAACCTGAACCCGACGGCACTTATTCCATTCCGGATGGAAATCTTTTTGCAAAAAATGACCCGAAAGCCCGTCCGGAAATATACGTGATGGGTTGCCGCAACCCATTCCGCATGTCGGTAGATCCTAAAAACGGATTTGTCTATTGGGGAGACGTCGGTCCTGACACAGAAATACCAGCGCAGGAAGGAAAGCTCAGTTACGACGAAATCAACCAGGCCCGTCAGCCAGGATTTTTTGGTTATCCTTATTTCCTTGGAGCCAATGAAATTTTCCCCAAATATGATTTTGAAACAAAAAAGGAAGGACCCGGGAAAGACCCTGCTCATCCGGTTAACAATTCCCCCAACAACACGGGATTGAATAACCTACCTGCCGCACAGCCTGCTTTTATCTGGTATGGAAAAGGTCCCTCTAAAAATTGGCCTATGGTGGACAGAGGCGGGGCGAGTGCTATGGCGGGACCGGTTTATTACAGAGATTTTTATCCCGATGCGCCCTACAAATTACCACAGTATTACAACGGAAAATTACTGATTTACGACTGGATCAGAAAATGGATGATGGCCGTAACAATGGATGAAAAAGGAAACTATGTGTCCATGGAGCCATTTTTACCCCAGCTCCATGTTGTTGCCCCCATGGACATGCAAATTGCCCGGGACGGTGCCATCTACATGCTGGCTTACGGGACCAACTGGTTTGCAAAAAATACTGATTCAGGAATTATCCGTGTTGAATATAGTGAAGGAAACAGAAGACCAATTGCCGTTGCCAGCATTTCGGAATCAGTCGGTGCAGCGCCTCTGAAAGTGAAACTTTCCGCCAGTGGATCCAAAGATTTTGATCAGGGCGACCAGCTCATGTATAGCTGGACAGTAGGCAACCTGAAAATGAAAGGTCACGACGTGACGCATACCTTCACAAAGCCCGGCATTTATGATGTTCTGCTTACGGTAACGGATTCAAAAGGAGCCGGTAGTACGACTACTTCTCAGATCAAAGTCGGTAACCAGCCACCGAAAGTGACGATCGCCACCAGTGCCAATCAAAGTTTTTACTGGGACAACTCCGAGCTGGATTACAAAATAACCATCAGCGACAAGGAGGACAATCCGATTGCGAAAGGTCGTGTAAAAACCGCATTCAACTACCTGCCTTTTGGGAAAGACCTGGCCAGCGTGCTGTCATCCGGAAGCGAAGATGTACGTTATGCACAAACGAAAAAGTTGTATCTGAGTCTTGATTGCAAAGCATGCCATACCATGGAAACCAAGTCCATCGGTCCTTCTCTAAAAGCAATTGCAACAAAATACGCTGGAAATAAAAGTGCCGGAGCCATACTAGCAGACAAAATCCTAAAAGGCGGAAGTGGCAACTGGGGTTCGTATCCCATGCCCCCCCACCCTGATTTGTCTTTGGACCAGGCAACTGAAATTACAAGTTATATCCTGCATCTTAAGGACAAACAATCTAGGTTGCCCTTACAGGGAAAACTGGCTTTAAGCGAGCACATTGGCAAAGGAAACGAAGGCGCTTATGTCTTGCAGGCATCTTACACCGATGCGGGCACCAAAGCCATGGCACCGCTTAGCGCAAGCAAGCATATTGTGCTTAGAAGTCCTCAGATTGAGATGGAGGATTATTCAGAGGGCAATGTAGGCGTGGTGATCGCCACATTAAACACAGGTTATGTATCCTACCTTTCCAATATCAGGAACGGCAAATACGTTCGTTACGATGATATCGACCTGACAAAGATCAGCTCTATCAGGCTATGGGTACAAAAGCACGGAGCAGGCGGCCGTATCTCTGTGCGATCGAATGCGATGAACGGAATTGAAATTGGTTCAATTGATATTGAGAAAGGGCAGATCAGTGATTTAAAAACAGGATGGCAGCAAGTTGTAATTCCCTTAAAACCCTCGCCTGGTAAACAAAATGTATACTTCGTCTTTTCCAATCAAAACTCAGCAAATCCCATGTTCCATTTAGATAAGATGCTTTTTGAAAGGAAGGTGAATTGACATGGTGTTAGGGAAATCTTTGAAAATAAGAAAGTCTGGTGTTGATAACTTCGGTCTTTACGGATTGGAAGTGGTGATCACACTTGTGCTGTACCGTTTCAATAGATCACAATTTCACACCTTACCAACGTGCTGTTTTAACTAAAATATTAACCGAAATAGAAGTTGTGACAAGTGATCCTGAAATGTTTCATCGCATCCATAACTTCAGGAAGTTTTGAATTTTGGTGATACAAAAGCCTTGTAAAGTCTCAAAGCCATGGCCGGATTCCGTTTCATCCGGTCATGGCTTTTTATTATGGAAGCTGGTGATAAAATTCTAGTTGTTGCAGGCATTTAGCATATTGATATCTCAGTCTCATTTTTTCTGACACGGGTAATCAAGCGATGATGTTGGCGGCCTGTATACCTGACGTGCGTCATTTATTACCCAGCGGATGTAGTCTGGCTGGCACTATTTTAGAGCATCATGTGGTACCAATGCAGGCAGATAGAATTTGGTCTGGTCGCAACTGGCATCTTCACATTTCCATTGTCAATTCACAAGCTACCAGAATATGACCGCTCTGATCGAAAAATTTATTAGCCAGGCAAGCTACATTGCGATTTTTCTGCTAATGCTTCTTGAAAATATTTTTCCACCTCTGCCATCAGAAATCATCCTGTCCATCAGCGGCATAACCGCAGCCCGCGGTGAACTCAATCCTTTTCTTGCGGTGTTTTCAGCGACCTTAGGCTCATTGGCAGGAGCAGGTTTCTGGTATTGGGTAGGGATTACGGTCGGTCCTGATCGTTTGGAAAATTGGGTTGGCAGAAATGGTGCGTGGATCGGTCTTTCCGATAAGCCATACCAGAAAGCACTTGGTTTTTTCGACAAGCATGCCACCGCTGCGGTTTTCTGGGGAAGAATGGTACCAACTTTCAGAACTTTTATATCCATTCCGGCGGGACTTGTAGCGATGAAACTGGCAAAGTTTCTGCTTTACACCTTTGTTGGCACCCTTACCTGGTCGTCACTTGTCTTTTTTGTGGCTTATTATTTTGGGAATAAGTATGAAGGTACTTTTGACATTGTTGGAAAGTTATTTAATGCCATTTTTATAGGTTTGCTCATACTCTATGCTATACGCATTGTTAGGAATTGGTTCAAAAGTAGAAATAGTTGACCCGGATGATCATCAATCTAAATACAATCTCTCTGACAAAAATATTGTTGCAAAACCTTCCAGTGCCAGTCATGATTTTACAACCTCAACGGAATATCAATTCATTACCTCCAAAAAACCAGCGAATATTTTTGCTGATTTTTTCCTGTACACATCAACGGGCCAGGTGATAGTTGCCTGCCTCTCCATTCCCTCCCCTACAAAAGGAACCGCAACCAGAGAAGGATAATTGAACAAGGATGTTTTCATTAATACTGTGCACCACTTTCCGGTATCGGCCAGTTTCAGCAGCATATCAATGTCGTTGATTTCAATGGTTACATCCGGAATGATATCTGCCTCTGTAAGCACTTTATCCAGAAATGAGCGAATGCTGTACCCTTTTACAGGAAGAACGAGCGGTAAATTAGTCAACTGAGAAAGACTCACATTTCGGTATGAGGCAAAAGAATGATCCTTATGTACGATAAGTGACAAAACGGATTTAAAAAGCGGGTATGAAACGTGATTTGCAGACGGGATCACGGGTACAAAAGATAATGCGAAGTCCAGTCTCGATTCTGCAATTAGCCTTAACAACTCGGCAGAGGTGCCGAATTCAATCGTAATTTTGATCTTCGGATATATTTCAGAGAAACGGATCAGAGCCTGGGCAAGCAGCGGGGACAACCCGTAAGTCACGCCGATGGTAAGGGATCCTGCTTGTATATCATTGAGCTCTGCTATCATTTCCCGCCCGTCCTCTGACTTCCGGACGGTCTGCATTGCGTGTGGTAAAAATAGTCTCCCAGCTTCTGTAAGGAATACCCGCTTGGCAATCCTGTCAAAAAGCGGAATGCCTAGTTCATCTTCCAGTTGTTTGATCTGTTGGGACAACGTGCTCTGGCTGATATTCAGAAGATAAGCCGCCTCTGTAAAATTCGACCGTTCCGCGGCTTTGATGAAATATTTAAGTTGTCGCAATTCCATTGTCGAAAATACTAAAATTCTAATTTTTATCGATAAAACCGATCGATGTAATCGAAAAAAAGAGTTTAGACGATTGATTTTTGATCTGCAATTTTGGGAAAACAAAAACAACAACTCATGGAAATCCTACAAACACCTGAAAACGCGCTATCCCAATCAGAAGTGACAGCAATCATCAACGCCCCCATCGAAAAAGTGAATATTGCCGACTGGCTATTAAACCTTCCCGACGCGGAATATCAACGTTGTTCCACCAAACACATCGGCGCTGCCATATCTTCTACGTTTGATGGTCAGCCAGTATCTCTTAATGTCGAAACAATTGGAGATGCGCTGATGGTACAACATTACGTTGCCTTGGTTCACCAGCCTGACTATTGCAGAATGCTGTCAATATCTGACGCCATTTCTCCGGCCGGAAGAACTAAGGTGCAGGTTTTATGGGAACTTCGTGCAAAGAGAATAGACGATAACACTTGCGAATACATTAATACCATTCATGCCACCGCCACGCCGGAATTTTTTGAGTTTATTAACGAACATCATGTCAGTTTGGAGAAGGCACATGCGGCCAGACAACTCGCTTCTGAGGAACATAACAGGGAGGAAACACCGTTATTTGCCAAAAGCATAGAAAACAAGGCCTTAACAGGAAAATACAATCAGCCATTTTAATCGGCAATCGCTCAAACCTTCCAAAAGTCAGAATACACCTGCGTAATTTAGCTTTTATAAATCAGCATCTTACGTCACTATAAAGCCCCAAAACTGTCAAAGAACAATGGCAGTTTTGGAGCTTAACTGATATAACAAGTGCGAAGCTTCAAAGGATGATTAACCTTTTTAATACATCAGCTACATTCCGTTTATGTCTAATTGTTTTTGACGGATTTGGGACTGTGATAGGTTGGGGCAAGCGATCCATAGAATGGCTGGTCTACTCCAAGATCAATGAAGATATGATTCAGGATCACACCCGGATCGATCATATAAATAGTCAACTTGTGATTCCCCGGTTTCAGATCCGCTATATTGAAAACGCGCTGCGCTGAGTTCCGTAATACATTATTTTTCCACTCATCACTACGACCGAAGGTTCTGAAATTAAAACTTGTCCTATACAAAGAACAGACACCATCACCTGCAATCCAGGCAGCCGGCAGTTGGTTCTTCTAAGCTTTTCAGAAACACATGAAAAGTTGGTGGTAAAAAAAGAAAAATCCTGCAAATGTAATATTCACAGGATTTTTGGAAATATGTGTTTTTCAAGTGAAATGTCACATCACATACTGGTAGTTATTTACTTCGCAAGTTGCAGATCTGCTATACTTTTGATCCGGTTACGTTCCAGAAATGCGTCAATAGTTTCGAAATGCTCGATTACACGTTTGTCTTTAAACTCGAACACTTTTTGGGACAAGCCTTGCAAGAAATCGCGGTCGTGGGAAACGAGTACCAACGTACCGTCAAAATTTCTGAGTGCTTCCTTCAAAACATCCTTCGATTTTAAATCCAGGTGGTTCGTAGGCTCATCGAGAATTAACAGGTTTACAGGTTCCAGCAGCAACTTGACCATGGCAAGCCGCGTTTTTTCTCCGCCCGACAATACACTCACTTTCTTGTCGATATCTTCACCCTGGAACATAAAAGCTCCCAGAATGTTTTTGATCTGGGTTCTGACATCTCCTTCCGCTACCTCGTCAACCGTTTGAAAAATAGTCAGATTAGGATCCAGTAGAGATGCCTGGTTTTGTGCAAAATAGCCAACCTTCACATTGTGTCCAAGCTGGCAGGTTCCTTCCACATCGATCTGACCCATAATTGCCTTAATCATCGTAGACTTACCTTCACCATTCCGGCCTACGAACGATACCTTCTCCCCTCTTGAAATAGACATGCTTGCATTTTTGAATACAACATGATCCCCGTATGACTTTGACACGTCTTTCACCGTAACCGGATAGTCACCTGACCTAGGCGAAGGTGGAAAACGAAGCTTCAGTGCTGAATTGTCAATTTCATCAATCTCAATAATTTCCAGTTTTTCCAACATGCGTTCGCGGGACGAAACCTGATTGGTTTTGGAGTAGGTACCGCGGAAACGTTCAATAAACTGCATGTTGTCCGCAATCATTTTCTGCTGCTCCTGATAGGCCTTTACCTGATGCGACCTACGCTCCTCACGCAGTACCAGATAATGCGAATAGTTTGCTTTATAGTCAAATATCCGGCCCATGGTTACCTCAATCGTGCGGTTGGTAATGTTGTCGATGAAAGCACGGTCGTGGGAAATTACCATCACTGCATTGGCCTTATTTACCAAAAAGTCTTCCAGCCACATCACCGATTCAATATCAATATGGTTTGTAGGCTCATCTAATAAAATAAGATCCGGCTTTTGCAATAATATTTTGGCAAGTTCAATCCGCATACGCCATCCGCCACTGAACTCCTTGGTTTGTCTGTGAAAATCCTCCGGCCTGAATCCTAATCCTTTGAGGGCTTTCTCAACCTCTGCGTCGTAATTGACCTCTTCGAGCTGATAATATTTTTCACCGATCTCGGTAACCTGTTCGATGATCGCCATGTATTCATCGCTCTCATAGTCTGTACGGGTTTCGAGCGCAAGATTCAGCCTTTCCATTTCGGTACGCATTTCAAAAACCTGCTTGAATGCTTTGGCTGCTTCTTCGAAAACGGTACAGTTATCTTCGGTAAGTAAATGTTGCGGCAAATAAGCGATTACGGCGTCCTTTGGTGCACGCACATGCCCCCGATTCGCTTTTTGCTCACCAGCAATAATTTTCATCATTGTGGATTTACCCGCTCCATTTTTACCCATCAGGGCAATTTTGTCGGTAGGGTTTATAACGAAGGAAACTTCGCTAAAAAGGACAGAACCGCTAAATTCAACGGCCAAATTTTCAACTGTAATCATCTTCTAATTTTTTGAAGCCGCAAAGGTACAATGATACACCTGAAAGCAACGAAAAAAATCAACTTTTGAGCGTTGGGACCGTTTTAGATGAGATCAGAAGCTAGCCCGTGCGACTTCTTGCATAGAGCGTTAGCTGTAAATATTTTCACTTTCTTAACCTATTTTAGCTGCTGCAATTGGACTTTTAAAGTTATTAACGTGAATTAACTGGATATGGCTGCCAGTCAGTTACAATTTTAAAGCCAGGAGCCTTGGGTATATGAGCAATTTTTTTACTTCTATAATCCGTAAAAATCACCTCTCCCTTTTCCAAACATCTGATCAGTTTGTTTTTGTAATAGGTAGAGTCAGTAATGTAATCCGGTCTACTATCTTCCTCAATTTCTTTAAAATAAAGTATCAGTTCATAATTATTTCCATAACCTTGTTTTCCAATAGTGAAACGTCGACCACTTAAGTGTAGGCTATCCAAATCAACTACTAGTTCAAAGCTCGAATTTTCGTCGGGTGCCCTCGAACTAGTATCATAAATTGGGGTGAATACGGTGTCTTTATCTGTATCATTAAATATTTCAATATTTAAAAACCCTTGTGGACCATCATTGAAATCAACCTCTCGCTCATAATCCATGACTACTTTGCCTGAACAGTTCTTAAATGTAACTTCACCTATGTTTTTTTTCTGGCACCCCCAAAAAGCGCATATTATTAGAATACAAAATTTATATTTTATCATAGCCCATTTTTTTTACGTTCCCGAATCCAGTCGTCATAAACATGTTGTGATTTAAAGTATGGCGTAGTATGTTTCCAAGTTGGATGAGCTCTTTGAATTTCCATTGCTTTTATATGACTGCTTAACGCCCCACCTCTATAAAAGGGTTATTGGCTAGATGCTTAATTTAATAATCAAAAAAGTCCCTAAACTGAGGAATTCTGTCGGGAGTAAGCAAGGAATGGAATTGTCAATTCAAATCAGCTTTAAAACATTTATGATTACCGGGTTAGCATCTTCTGTTCGCCAGTTTAAAAACAGATCCGTCTCAAAAGGTAGCTGAATAAACCTGATACCCGGTACTTCATGCTTTTGGTAAGAATTGGGAAGTATTGAAATTCCTAACCCTCTTTTTACCAGGGCAAGAATGGTCGAACCGAATTCACAATGCAGATAAATGTCTGGAACGATATTGTAGGAAGCAAAAACCTGCTCAATAAGTTGATTATAGCTGCTATCGTTGCCGTCAGGTATAAGGATAAACTTTTGTAGCCTAAGGGTAGCTGCCGACAAATCACTGAATTGCTTGTAAGCATGTTTTTCAGGAACAACGATTGACAGTTGTTCAGTTTGTATTTTTTTGGTGCTTACTTCCTTATTAGAAGTAATATCTCTGGTGAGTACAAGATCAACTTTGTAGTTCAAAAGGTACTGCTGCTGGTTTTCGTAGAGCTGTACAAGTTCAATTTTAAGCCTGGGAAAAGCACCAATAATAGTCTGAACTATATCAGGCAAAATGGATGCTGAGATAGAATCAGGATAGGCGATTTTTACAGTGCCACTTTTACCCAACTGAATTTCCCTTGCTGTTTGATGAAGAAAATCAAGCTTATTGATTTCATTTTCCCACTTGTCTTTCAAAAACATTCCGGCCGGTGTCAGCTTCACGTTTCGTTTATCGCGATCAAATAACGGAACATCTAACTCGCGCTCCAATGACTGAATATGACGGCTTAAAGCAGATTGCGTAATATTCATCTTTCCGGCAGTCTTCCAAAAGTGCAGCTCCTGCGCCAATGCCAGGAAGTATTTAATTTGTTGAATGTCCATTGATGCAATTTAAGCATTAGTATATGACAATATAGCATTTTACTGAATTAATCAATGCGGTAACTTTGTATATGTGAAGGCATATTGTGCCGGTCACAAATGTTTATTCTCGAAATTGAATAATAATGAAACAAATCGAATACCTGATAAGGGCTTGTATACCGACAGATCTGGATAAACTGATGCAACTAATTGAGAAGCACGCAACATTTGAAAAGTCGGATTATACCAAAACCGATAAGCAAGAAAGATTAAAAGCCGCATTATTTGGTGAACAGGTACCACTCCATTGTATCGTATCAGAAGTGAACGGACAAGTGATTGGCTATGCGACCTATACTTTTGACTATTCCACCTGGGATGCAGCATGGTTTGTTTACCTGGATTGTCTGTACCTGGAAGATGATTTCCGGAGCTATGGTATCGGGCAGGTATTAATGGAAACGGTTAAAGAAGTTGGACGAACCCGTAACTGTGTCAACATGCAGTGGCAAACCCCTGACTTCAATGAAAGAGCGATCAAGTTTTACAAGCGTATAGGTGGTATCGGCAAGGATAAGGTAAGATTTACACTGCCGTTATAAGCAATGCGTGTGCATGGGGCTGTCAATTAAAACGACCAAGACGCTGCCCATCGGGAACAGCCTTGTGCACTTTGGAAAGGTGTCGGCTCCGTAGGGAAGGTAGTGGAATACTGGTGTTTGAAAGGGCCGGTTATATTTTTTAGACTACTGCTTTTAAACACGTGCTTTGCTTTCATTATCGGAATCTAAGCCATATGCCCTATTAAAATATCAAATTAAATTTACAATAAGCAAACCATGGAAAATATAGTAATCAGGAAGGTGACCCTTGGCGATATAGAATCCCTTCGGCAAATAGGCAGGCAAACTTTCGCCGAGACCTTTGCAGATAGCAACAGTGCCGAAAATATGGCAAAATACCTACGGGAACAGTTTGATATCAATAAACTGACAAGAGAAGTGAGTAATATAGCTTCACAGTTTTACTTCGCGCTGCTCGATGGTCAGGTAATCGGTTATTTGAAGTTGAATACCGGAAACGCGCAAACAGAAGCTGAATCAGATAATGCACTCGAAATTGAGCGAATCTATGTGCTATCCGGCTATCATGGTAAAAAAGTTGGCCAGTTGCTTTATGATAAGGCAATGCAGGTATCGCAGGAATTACAATCAACTTACGTGTGGTTGGGTGTCTGGGAGGAAAACCCCAGGGCAATACGCTTTTATGAGAAGAACGGTTTTGTAGCGTTTGACAAGCACATCTTTAAGCTTGGCGACGATGAACAGACCGATATCATGATGAAGAAGTATGTTCACAGATATATTAATTTACAACCAATTCTGGAAAATGACCGCATTGAAATTTATCCTTTAAAGGATGAAGATTTTCAGACGTTATATACAGTGGCCGCAGATCCGGAAATCTGGTCGCAGCATCCTAACAAAGACCGCTGGAAAAAGGAGGTATTCCTGACATTTTTTAAGGGAGCCATGCAAAGCGGAGGTGCATTTCGTATCGTTGATAAAGCGACCGGAATGGCGATCGGCAGTTCTCGTTTTTACGATTACAACAGCGAAAGAAATAGCATTTTTATAGGTTATACTTTTTTGGCAACAGCATACTGGGGCAAAGGCATCAATCAGATGGCCAAAACCTTGATGCTGAACCATGCCTTTCAGTTTGTCGACTCTGTGTCTTTCCATATCGGGGCGGAAAACATTCGTTCACAAATAGCAATCAACCGTTTGGGTGCGATAAAGGTCGGCGAGCAGGAGGTGACTTACTTTGGAGAGGCACCTAAGCTCAATTTTGTATACGAGATCAATAAAGCGGAATGGGAACAATTAGCTTTTGGAGTTTGACAATAAAATCGAAAATGGAGAAAAAGAATCTATACATATTGTTGCTGATTTTCGGCACCGCGTTTTGGGGCATATCATTTTCCGTAACCAAACTGGCAGTAGGTCATTTCTCTGCATCCACCTTTTTATTTTATCGCTTCCTGACTGCGACCGTAATTCTTTCTCTTATTTTTGCCGGGCAGTTCAAAAAGACCAACTGGAAGTCAGTAAGGAATGGAGTTGTGCTATCGGTCCCACTTTTATTCGGTATATATCTACAAACACAGGGGATCATGCGCACTTCGGCTTCACAGGCCGCCTTTGTCGCAGGGATGAGTGTAGTAATCATACCTGTAATTAAAACTTTTTTTCACAGGACTGTCGCCCCGGTCAGGGTATGGCTGGCTGCAATGGTTGCACTGGCGGGGCTATCCGTAATATGCGTCACTTCCAGCTTCTCGGTCCATATAGGAGATTTGTATACCCTGACGGGCGCCGTAGGTTTCGCTGTCTACCTCATCAGGGTGGAGCTGTATTCAAAGTCCGGGAATATCATCGCTACCGTTGTGCCCATGTTCGCGGCTTGTACCGTACTCATAGGTTGCCTGGCGCTGGGTGACAGTCAGGCCGACTGGATGCCTCAAAATACCAACTTTTGGATAGGAGTTGTTTTTTGTGCTGTGTTCTCTACTGCATACATGTATACTGTATCCAATCTTTCTCAGCGATACCTGAGCGCAGAAAGAGTATCGATCATCTATTTGTTTGAACCGATCTTTGGTGCTATTGCTGCTTTTTACCTATTGGGAGAAATGCTGTCCTGGCGATTGTTTTTCGGCGGCATACTTATCTTTGCTGCTACACTGATCTCAGAACTCAACGTCGGAAGAAATCTATTCAGATCAAAGCAGCGCAACAAAAATTACGCTGGCACCTAATTATCGATAAGCAAGTTAAATCTACATCAGATTGATGTCATCAGATTACATCCACCCAGGTGTTGGATCGCCAAAAAACCACAAAATGGTAAAATAGCTACCAGGTGCCACAGAAGCGCTGGTGAAGCAGCGTGTCCCGCAAACGTCTTCCGCGGGGACGTTTGCGAAAGGGCTTTCCAATAAAATGAAGAAAAAAGAAAATGCCAAAGAGGTCAGAAATAAGGTACTCGTTCTGTTATAACTAATTAGGGCACATTCAAGAACCTAAAATCATTTAAAGCAAATGCTTGTTTTCCATCAGGTAAGCTAATGCTTCTTTCACAGCTTGTTCCGGTTTTTTCGGATTAAAACCCAATTCATTTCTTGACTTGGAAATATCAAAATCCTGTTGCAATCCGGAGAACATAGCAATATCTTTTGTTGTAATTACAGGAGGTTTTCCGCTCAACTTTGCTGAAAATTCCATAAAGCCTGCGATTGCGTACAATACGAATTTAGGAACAGAACCAGGTACTTTGAGTTTCAGTTCGGGGTAAAGTTTTTGAGCAAGTTTGGTAGTATCCGTAATGGTCATACATTTTTCGTTGGCGAGGATATAACGTTCGCCCGGACGTCCTTTCTGTGCTGCAAGGTAACAGCCTTCTGCTACATCCTTGACATCTACCCAGTTCAATGTAATCTTCGTATCCATCGGGATCTGTTTGTTTAAAATCAGTTGCAGCACGCCATAAGATACATTCAAAGGAAGAAAGGCTTCACTGCCTATCATTGCTCCGGGCATAACGGATACCAGTTCTATTCCCAATTCTTTTGCCCGTTGAAAGGCGAGCTTTTCACCATCATTTTTAGAATTGTAATACATATCCCTGCGGTCGGAATTATAACCGTTGCTTTCTTTGGTGGGCAGATTGGTGTAGTCTAAGGCTGCAATAGAACTCACATAAACAATTCTTTTTACACCGGCTTCTACGGCAGCTTCTATCGTATTGCGGGTTCCATCCATATTAACATCGTAGATTTCCTTTTTTGGATCTTTTGCCCACAATTTGAAAGCAGCACCTACTGCATAAAACGTTTCAACTCCTTGCAAGGCTTTTACGAATGAAGCCTTGTCCGTAATATCAGCCTGAACTACTTCACAGTCCAAATCTTTGAAACAGTCTTTATTTTTGAAATTGCGAACCGTGGCCCTAACCTGAAATCCTTTCTTTATGAGTAGTCGCACAAGGTTATTTCCCAAATGCCCGTTTGCACCAGAGACCAATACTAAATTCTTATTTGTCATATCAATTGTTTTTAAATGATAAGACAAAGTTCAGCCTTGTATCTTCAAAATCACTTCACAATTGTTACCTAATGATCTGTTTGCGGATACGGCTCAAACTTTTAGGGTTCATCCCTAAGAAAGAGGCAATATACTGCATCGGAACATTATGCAGTACTTCGGGGTGCTCATCCATCAGTTTTAAATAACGCTGTTCTGCACTAAGTGTCGCCAGTTCTTTGGCGCGTTTTTCATTGTAGGATAAAGATTGCTGAAATACCAAAAAACTGAAATCTTTGAATGCGGGGCTTTGTTGGATAAGCTGATCAAGATCCATCTTTGTAATGCGTAAAAGCTCACATTCAGTAATGCATTCCAGGTTTTCATCAGATTTGCCCTGGCTGGCAAAATGAGTATAAGAAGTAATGAAACCAGGAGGACAATTGATATGTGTAGTCACTTCATCGCCCTTATCATTATAATGAAACAGGCGAACAAAACCTGACACAACAAAATACAAGTATCCGGGTATTTTTCCTTCTTCTTCAATCAGTCTGTTTTTCGGATATAAAACCGGTTCAAAATAGAGTACGCACAAATCCCTTTCCATGTCAGAAAGTTCAACGCCTTGCGTTATAAGTTGAATAAGTTGATTGTGCATAATTGGATTTAAAACTACTTTAAATTATTCTCTTTTTCCCATTTCTGCATGCTAACGCTGGCATTGTTATAGGATAAGGCAGTATTGAACGGTATCATTTTTCCCAATGCCCACTCTTATTGTACTACGAAACTTCATAAAGCCCATTGTTGGATTTATTTTCAATCACAGGTTCCTTGGTGTCGGATTTCGTGCCGGTTTTTCTACCAGACATAGTATTCTATTTTTCAGGATCGCAATCGCGACCCATCGACATTTCGCTTCTGGTACCATTGATTGAAATCCGCATGTATACAGGAAGGTTACCTGAGACATAGTTGCTGCGCTTTTTGAGATAGAAAAGCAGTGTGAAATTTTTAGCTAACATAACAACACGTTTTTTAAGTGAATAAAAATACGATTGCAGCTATCTAAAAATCAAGATGTTTATCTCGTAAACAAGCTGTAAAACAGATCAATACGCGAATTCTGGTGAGCACTTTTTAGACTCCCTTTCTGCTCACCAAATGCTCACCTTTTATTTGCGAATATTTGAATAATTTGGTGTATTTCAGACAAATAAAAAGCCTGTAAATATGTGATTTACAGGCTTTTTATGTATTTTGATATTGTATCTGGCGGTCTGGACGGGACTCGAACCCGCGACCCCATGCGTGACAGGCATGTATTCTAACCAACTGAACTACCAAACCAGACTTCGTTTCCGATCGTTATCGTTTAACGTGGTGCAAACTTAGAGTATTTTTTCTTATTGTCCTTCAAAAACATTCTAAAAATTTATGCTTTTTTTCGTAACTGCTGATTCTCAATTATATCCGTAACGATCCATTTCCGCATATTTTCAAATAAACCCATGATTACTGACCATTTTTTGAAACAATGCCACCTAATTGCTAATTTCAATCAATTTCAACGCATACCGCACCTTTCCAAGCACCGCATCATAAGTATCCAGAATAACCGCACTATGTTACCTTTCCGTAAGACCTGCGTCTACTTCATTGTATAGACCAAATTCCTCATTTGGTCTATTTTTATCGCCAATTTGTGTTTTCCAGGGAAAATTACTGCTTGGTACGATATTAGAATAAAACAGACAACGGACACGGCAGACAGAGGTATAAATAACTTGATGCGCCACAGACCGGATTTATTACCTTAAACAATCTATTAAAATGAAAAAATTAGCGATTACTCTCATGCTTGCAGCCATTAGTACATTTTCAATGGCTCAGTCTTTCAGTTTTGGACCAAAAGCAGGCTTAAACCTTAGCAATTACACAGGCGGCAATATCGAGTCGGATGCCAAAGTTGGGTATCATGTGGGAGGTTTGCTGAATTTCGGAATTGGAAATCATTTCGCAATTCAACCGGAGGTTTTATTCTCTACCCAAGGAGCAAAAGTAGACAGACAAGGTTCCAAGGATGATTTTAAAGTAAGCTATGTAACTATTCCGGTTATGTTCAGGCTTAAAACTACTGGTGGATTTTATGTGGAAGCAGGTCCTCAGGTTGGTTTCAGAACTTCAACAGACATTCCAAATCAAACAATTGATAACTTCGCAAATAATCTTGACCTTTCATTAGGTGGCGGTATCGGTTACCAGTCCAACATCGGTTTGGGTATTGGTGTGAGATATATTGCTGGCTTGTCGAAAGTTGGTAACTTCTCAGGGAACAACATTGATCCTGACTTCAAAAACAGTGTAATTCAGGCGAGTATCTTCTGGGCTATACCAGCAGTGAGCAAAAGATAAAATTGAGTTATTATCAAAGAGGGGTTGTGGTCGGAATTATTCCATCACAGCCCCTCTTTGTTTTTAGTGTATTAATCTAACTTGCCAACATAAAAGTAAATTCAGTGGATGCGGCCAGTTGCTTTACTTTAACTGCAATGCTTCCATCATTTTGTCATAAATAGCAGTGTTTTCGTAAAAGCCTGAAAACGCTTCTGCACCAGGACCAAAAGCCAAAACGGGGATCATCACACCGGTGTGACCTTTGGTTGTATACGCTCCCTTTACCTCACCTGTTTCAGTATTGCCACCATTGATCGAAAATCCACCTGTTTCATGGTCGGCTGTGATGATGACGAGTGTATTGCCATCCTTGGCAGCAAAGTCGAATACCTCTCCAATCACTTTATCAAAATCCTTCATCTCTTCCACGATGTAATCCGTGTCGTTTGCATGGCCACCCCAGTCAATCTGTGAGCCTTCAACCATCAGGAAGAATCCTTTTTCATTTTGTTTCAACAAATCCAGAGCCTTTTTAGATGAGCGGGACAGCTCCTCGCCACGTCCCATTGAAAACCTTGGCTGTTCTTTGTCCGCAAGAAAACCCGCCAGTTTGCCTTTGCTAACCTTTTCAATCTCATCCATCGAGTTGGCAACCTGATATCCATTCGTTTTCAGATTATCCAGCAAATTCACCCCGTCTTTTCTCTGATTGAAATAGGAACGGCCACCTCCAATAAATACATCGATATCGGTTTTTAGAAAATCTGCCGCAATTTCTTCCATCATACTGCGCTTGGGCTGGTGCGCAATAAACGACGCCGGCGTGGCGTGCGTTACTGAACAGGTTGCAACCAATCCTGTTGCCAATCCGTTTGCTTCGGCACTTTCCAGAATAGTGGTTTGTGGCCGTTCCTGAGCATCCACTCCTATTCCCCCGTTTTTAGCTTTTTTACCAATAGAGAAAGCTGTTGCTCCTGCTGCGGAATCAGTAATAAAACTGTCCGCCGATTGATTTTTATGAAATCCTATAAATTGAGAACGTTCAAGATTGAGGGTATTTTTATTGGCTACCATCCCGGCATAAATCTGGGAGACACCCATTCCGTCCCCTATCATCAGAATAACATTTTTTGGACGTTTTACAGGCGTACCAACATTCGTTTGTGCGTGAGATACAAGCCCTGTGACTACCAACGCAACTGTTAAAACAAGCTTTTTCATTTCGTTTAAGGTGTAGCAACTAGCAAAACGCTTAGAGGAGGCATATTTGAGAGGTCACCTCCAAATGCCCCATAATGTTATACTATGCTGCTTTTTTGAATATAATTTATTTTGCAAAACTACATTCGACGGTTTTACCCTAACGTTAACTTATTCGTTGTCATGTAAAGACTACGTTATCAACTTGCAAATTACAATCACGTTGCCTAAAAATTGACGGCTTAAAACGTAAATTGCATTATTATGATATTGTTAATACCAGTGTGAGTTAAATTTCGTTGAATAACTTTACAGCAGTAAAAGATAAACGCCATTGAAATGAAACTTGAAAAAACCTATGTCCTGTCTACTGGAAGAGCGGTGAAGGTAATCACAAAACCTACACTGCCAAAAGAAAAGCCATATGATAAAATCGATCTTGAAGTATTAATCAAAGAACCAAAGGAAGAAGATTTCCGCCCGCCAATAGGCAAGACGCACCCACAATACTGGAAGCTAAAAAAGTTGAGTGCTGAGGAATCCAAACTGATTGAAATACAATACAGCGGACTATCTGACAAGCAAATCAGGAATGCTTTAAAAGAATTTGAGCAAATACAGGCGTCGATGAACTGACGCTGTATTTGCTCAAAAATTATTGATCGGCAAGGCTTTCCATAAAGTCGACTACAAGCTGAATTTCCTTTTGAGACAAATTCAGTTTGCCTGCTGACAAAGTCTGATTGTCAACTGCAAGTCCCAATCCGGCACCTCCTCCTTCATTATAAAACTCCATTACTTCCTGTAAAGTACCGAAAGCACCATTATGCATATACGGCGCAGTTTTAGAAATATTACGAACCGTACTGGTTTTAAACGAATGCCTCCACTGAGGGAAACGGTTGTGAGTTCCTCTTCCCTGATCAGGATCTAAAACTGGTCTTTTCCAGTCTGCCCTGGTTGTCACTCCCAACACCTCTGACTCCGTTCTTTGATAGTCGGGCGGGATGGTTCCGTTGAAAAGCGGCATAAAATGACAGGTACCACAGCGGGCTTTACCCATAAATAAGTTGAATCCCGCAACCTGATTGTCCGTAAGCGCCTTTGCATCTCCACGCATGTAACGGTCAAACGGACTACTGAACGGACTTAGCGAACGCACAAAAGCAGCTATTGCATTTTGCAAGTATACAGGCTGAATAGAATCGGAATCAGGATAAGCTTTTTTAAATAACCTGCTATATTCAGCATCTGATCTGATCCATTCCGCAACGCGCTCAACAGACCCGTGCATTTCTTCTTTGTTGTGGATCACATCAGCAGCCTGATCTTCCAGTGAAGGGGATCGGAGGTCATAAAACATGGCCTGCTGCAAACCGGCATAAGTAATTGTTGGAGCATTTCTTTTGACATTGCCTCGCTCAAAACCCCTGCTTGTTTTCAAGCCGTCGGTATAAGCCAGCGCTGGTTGATGACAGCTGCCACAGTTGGTCTTTCCGTTTCCCGAGATCCGTCCTTCGTAAAACAATTTTTGCCCAAGGGCAATCCGATCTGGTGTTGAGCGAAAATCAGGATTACTGACAAGTGCCTCCTGGTCAAAAGCGTTTTTCTCAAATAGTGTGGCGGCATCACCACGTAGCAACCTCTGATCATCGATAAACGGTATGCTAGCCTTCTTCTGGGCGTTATGCAAAGCCTGACTAAGCGGATTGATGTGTTTGGTGATGAATACGGCACGGTCAAAATCATTGAAACTTTTGGTTTCAGCGATAAATTCATCCGCTAACTGCACCTGTTCGTCCAATTTCGAAAAATCTGGAATGACCTCCCTATAAGCGTTAATATAGGAATGGAAGGAGTTTAAAACTGTCCTTGATTCAGCCAACGCGTTACCCGAACCCGGCGTATCAAAACCAGATATACCCAGTGTGATCAACCGGAAGAGTTCAAGACGAAGTGCGTCAAAAACGTGCGAATCCGTAATTTGGATATCTTTCCATAAAGACTGTATCCGTTTGATATTGACCTGCGTTTTTCTCACGTGACGCACCAATTCTTCCTGATCGACCGGTTCATCGGTATAGATCAATTCTTCTATAACCTGAAAACCACCTGGTTCAAACACTGCATTCTCCTCATCTTCAATCTCATCCAACGGCGCCCCATTCACCTGCTTCACAGTAGTCGGGCTAAAATACTCTGCAAACGCTTCGGTTTTTTTGTATAAAAGCCTCATTTTAAGAAATCTTTTTTGCAGCTCAGGCAAGCTTTCCTTCGCCCGAACCGCCGCCAAAAAGATCTCATTCTCTGCAATCAGAGTATCCAGGTCTGCATTGAATCTTGCATACACCTCATCTGTCGGGCTTTGATCGGGTTTGCAGCACAAAGTGCTCATCAAAAGCAGCAACACCGCAACTATCCCCAAAAATTTATTCATGATAAAAAAAACAGGGAAGGTCCTCGTTAAAAGACCTTCCACAAATTAAAGTAACAGGAGATTTTATTGTTTGATCCCTCTCACGATCACGGTTTGCCCGCCTTCCTGATTGGTCGAAATGCCGCTTCCATCAGCACCTTTGTACTTCGGATCCTGCCATGTATGCGGGTGAATGTTGATCATGAACGTTTCCGGTATGCCAGTCACGTCCGAAATATCGATCATCGCTCCGTATTCCCAGGTGCTCAGAGAGTTGTTGTTCACTGAATTGTATTTAGCATTGAAAGCAGCATCTGTACGACGGTGGTTCATTTGCAACATCGCTTTGCTTTCTTTTGTAGCCAGATTGTACTGCCAGATCGTTCCGTCGTGGTCGTTGTCGCGGTAGAACGAATCGCCATCCTCCTGTACATATACGTAATTTTGAGTAACGCAAATGTTGTCAGGATTTACAATGAAATTTCCCGGGCGATCCGCACCATCCATGATGATTTGCAGCTTTCCTTTCAAAGGATCTTTGTCGTCAAATTTCAGATTGTAAACGCGTCCCCACATGTTTTTACCGGCAACAGGAGTTACCTTATCTGCCTGGCTAACGCCGGTAGCTGTAAAATAAACGTCACGTCCACCACCATTTCCGCCTTTGCGGTAATCGATATCCTCAACACGTGCAAACTGGATCATTTTCTTGTCAACCGTTTGCGTCTGAAGCTGCGTTCCCGTGCTTGTCTTCACATCGTCGAATGGAATAAATTCCACATCATAACTCTGTCCCTGAGTCATATCCGTTTCAACTGTCTGCTGGCTGGTACGGCGTAAAGCATACAATTTACCATTTACCAGATCACCCACTACGTCACTCACATAGGCAACCAACTGTCCATTGGTATCGTCCTCTCCGATCAGAATAACTGTTTTGCCAGGAAAAGCATCTTTTGGAAGCGGAACTGCATTTTCAGCATTCCACTTACCAAAAGCACTTACCGTTCTGGTTTTGTTTTTCTTATCAGCAGGAGCAAAAATATCAATCGCGTGAGTCATTGACTCAGAATTGGTTTCACCCGCGGTTAAGAACACAGGACCAAAACCGTGCTCCTGAGGCGTTGCCAATGTTGCAGAGCACAATCTCCACTGCCCTCCCTCGGCATCAACGATGTATTCTCCCTTTACAGGTTTGAGGTTTTTATCCAGAAACACACGCGAAACAGAGAAAAGAATCTCATGGTTGTTTACCATAATAAATCCTTCACCATTTGGATTTTTCACGAAAGCACCACCGTCAGGCTGAGCTCCGTATACGAAACCGGGCGAGTCTTGTAATTCGTCATCCGAGCTGATCAAAGTAGTGATTTTCAGGCTCTCAAAACCAGGCATTGATTTGATTAACGCCGGATTAACAGACCTGTTTACAAGCTGAGCAGGATCAACAGGCTGATCGTGGTCTTTGAGTGTACAGCCCGAAAAAGTCATGCAACCGCAGATCAAGGCAGCAATTGCAGTTTTGTTGGTAAAGGTCGTCTTTGTCATGGTGAATTTATATTTTCAACAAAGCTAGACCAATGACTTCACAGTGATTTTACCTAAACATTAAGCATTTATGAATAAAATTATTCTGAGTAAACAATGCGAAGATCTACCTTTATTTTAACCACAAAAGAGATTTAAACCTGTTGCTGTCTTTCGTTTCTATTGTGGTAAAAGAATTTATGGCAAACAGTTACCAAGAAAGGTTCTCAGAAATTGGTTTCATTCCTCTTTATTTTCATCGCAAAAGCAACAAAAGGGAACAAAAGCATAGATCGCCTGTGCAATTCTTCCTTTTGAGGTACAAAAATTTTAAGTTCATTGAGTATTAAACCGCTTAATCCAGCCCGGTATCACTTACATACAACAGATATCTTGTGTCGAGCAAAGCGTCTCTTTTTTGGTGGTTCAGGAACCCTGCCTTTAACTTCGTCACGTGGAAATTTTTTGTTGTTCCTACAATTTCCGCATCAAGTCCGGAGCGGATCAGGCTATCTCCCACCACTGCCGAAGTATAGACAAAACAGGGCCCGTCTTCCATAAAATTAGTGAGCGTTTCCCGGTCGTAAATCAAATTCACCTCACCAGGTGCATAAAACTCGAATGCGGTTGAAAAGGACTGATAGGACCCAACCGGCAGGTTTTGCTTGTTATCCGGAATCAGCCTGGCCGTTTCCGATCCCGACTGATACTGCAGCAGAAAAGGATAGAAAAAGAAGAATAGAAAAATATACAGAATTCCGGCAGTTGCGTAACCTTTAAAAAGCACCGTTTGCAACGGATTTTCCGATCGAATGAAACGTACGGTTAACATCAGAACCGCCACCAAAGACGCACCAATAAGAGCATCAGGCATATGAGTCAGGTAAAAAAGACCCAGTACCGCAGCACCCAACAGGTAAAAAATAACCGTTTGTGTGATTGCCAATTTTTCCAGTTTCCCGCTCTGTGCCAGTTGGTAAAAAAAGTAACCTGTGACAATAGCAAAACAGGGAAATATCATGACAATGTAATGCGGAAGCTGAAATCTTGACAATGAGAACATTACAAATGTGATTAATGCACTCCCATACACAATCCATCGTGCAGGATCCCGGTCTTTATCGAAGCGAACCAGATACGCAACTCCTCCCACCAACCCCACTGACCAGGGTAAAAACGCCCAAAGGGAGGTGTGAACAAAAAAAGTAATATCGCCTTTGCCTTTAATCGGCCCGGTGTTAAAAAAACGCCCGAACTGGCTATCCCAAAAGAAAAATTTAAGTCCTGAAACATTGGTTTCTCCGAAAACAACTTTTTCCGGATGCAAGTCAAACTGTACGTAAAGCGCGTAAAGTTCAGGCAGGATAAAAATAAACGACAGAGCGAGGAACACCCACCATTTGTAATTGAAAAATTGTGACCATTGGCGTGTTACTGTCCAGAATATTACCCAGCCTCCGCCAATTGTCACCAACACAAATATACCTTTGGTCATAATGGCACAAGCAGTAAAAATGGCCGCAGCAACCAGGTGCCAGTTATTTTTACCCCTGTAAACAAGGAGCATATGCCAAATTGAAGCTATTACACAAGCACTTAGATATGGTTCCGCCCGCACATCAAAGTTTGCCAACGTACTGTGTAAAGCGATGGCGTAAATGAGTACAGATATACGCGCCACGGAGGCATTGAAAAGGTCTCGGGCGATGAGATAAGTATAAAGAAGGCTAATTAACCAAAAGATAAAAGCGGGTAGCTTGTATGCAAATGCATTAATTCCCAGCACCTTATAACTCAGAGCAGCCACCCAAAATGGAAAATGGGGCTTATCAAGCCACTCTCCGCCGTTGGCAAATAGGTTGAGCCAGTCGTCGTACAAGACAATCCTTTTGGCTATTGTAGCATACAGCGCTCCGTCGGGTTCGATAATGGGTAACCACAAGGCAGGAATATTTAATAAAATGCCAATTGAGAGCAGCCAGGGAAAATAACGTTTGAGTAAAGTTTCCGTATTATTCATCTAAACCAGTTTTCGATCTTATAAAAGTTATTACAACCCGGCCTGCGTTAAAAGTTCTACGCCAGAGCAGAGGTAACAAAATGATAATACTGGCCGGTACGCATTGAAAGAGGGTTTTGATGAGCAGTTGTCAAAAAAAGAGTTAGTTTTTCTATTGGTAAAAAATGTACCCGTTCACCATCGCAGCAATTATTGGCGTTAATTTTTCGACATTCCAGATAAAATTATTCGATATTAGAAAATTGCTTTCTATCAGATTTAAAAATAACTTAACCTGAGAGTTTGAAGATATTACACTTTTTAAGCTTGCTTTGCGGTTCAGATCGGAAACCGGAAGTTTAGATTTAAACATAACACGTTAAGCTTATATTATTGTTTTCATCAAACAGCTATGAATCAAGAAGGTATAAAATATATGGATAAAGGAACCGTTGGCCTGCTTCAAAGCGGCAACTGGGGAGCTTTTGAACATATATACAATACCTATTGGTCCAAACTTTATCTTTCGGCATATGGAATCCTGCGTGATAAACAGGCATGTGAGGACATTGTGCAGGATGTGCTGGTTCAGCTTTGGTTAAAAAAAGACTCAGCGAGCATAGATTCACTACCATCTTACCTCCACACTGCCGTTCGCTATCAGGTCTTTAAGGCAATTAAAGCAGGGAAAGTAAAACTTGCACTTCCGGATGACATTGAGCTCAGTGCGGACAGAAACGAAGTGGAGGACATGCTTGTTTCAGAAGACCTGGACGCGGTTCTTGATAACCACATTGCGCGTCTCCCGGACAAATGCCGCGAAGTTTTTCTCCTGAGCAGAAAAAAGCATCTCTCCATCGCGGAGATTGCTGAGCAAATGCACATTTCTACGAAAACGGTTGAAAACCATCTTAGCAATGCACTCGGCCGCCTGCGAACCGGCATGGGCGACTTTCTCTTTTGGGCTGCTATTACGCTCCCTTCAATCTGGAAATGAACAGATTGTAAAAATTTATCAAATAAATTTCAGGCTGACTTAGGTGTTCGATATGTGTTTTGACACATACAGGTAGAACTATGAAAAAATCAGAATATTTAGAACTTTCCGACAAATACCTGGCTGGTACGTTGAGCCCGGAAGAAGAATTACGTTTTCTAAAAGTATGTAAAACCCTGGAAAATAAATTCACGGCCTGGGACGACAAACTGATGGACGATCAACAGGTTGTGAAAGAACGCTTGTTCAACAGGATCGTGGCTGACATTCAACAGACCGAAACCAGCGTACTTCCGATTAGAAAAAACGCATTTACCTGGCGTCTTGCTCTTGCTGCAAGCTTTCTGTTAGGTTGTCTTTTTATAGTCTATACCTACCGGGCTCAGCTCGCAGACCAATTTTTCCCCGTGCAAACAATCGTTGTTCAGGCGCAGATTGGGAAACTGATAAAAAAAGAACTTCCCGACGGAACCATGGTGTGGCTCAACTCAGGAAGCAGTTTAACCTTCCCGGAAAAATTCAATGACAGCACCAGGGCTGTTACATTGTCTGGCGAGGCCTATTTTGATGTGGTCAGAAATACAGAAATGCCGTTTGTAATACAATCCGGACAGCTGAATACACGCGTGCTTGGAACACGTTTTGTGATCAAAGCGTATCCAAACGATGCACAGAGCCAGGTGGCAGTTGTAAGCGGAAAAGTTGCTGTGAAACAGCGCGATGAGCAGGAAACGATAACCCTGCTGCCTCAACAGCAGGTTACTGCCGACCACCAATCCGGGACCATGTCTGTGAAAGAAAATATAGACAGCCTCAGCATGATGTCGTGGACAACAGGAAGGCTGGCTTATCGAAAAAGCAATCTTGCCGAGGTATTAAATGATCTGGAAAGAAGATATAGTATTGAAATTGAGGCGGACAAACATCTGCTGAAATGCCTCATATACACGGATGTGTTGCCTGGTGATTCTGCAAGATTTGTGCTCGACCAGCTGGCCGCGTCTTTGGAAGGTGCTGTGAAAGAACGTGCCCCCGGTAAATTCCGGATAACCGGAAAGGGCTGCAAATAACTTTGAATGACTATCCTAAACCCATATTTTAAATCACTGCAAAATCTCAAAACTCTATGACCTAGATCCAAGCAAAAAAATTTCCCTCCGACGGCTATGCCGCAAAGGGAAATGATGTCAAAAGTTGCTAATCGTACCTGCCTGAGCCTTCGAAACCAAGGGCATGATACAATTCCGTCACATTTAACTTTTCAAAATTATGGAAAAATCTCTTTACAAGAGACCACTGTTTCATTGGATACGAACAATAATGAAATACAGCGCTATATTATCCATCCTGATCGGCTGTTGCTGCACCTTCGTACTTGCAGACAACACATACAGCCAGGTACTGGACAAACCCATCACACTCAGAACGGGTAGAGTGACTCTCCCTGAGGTTTTGGATGAAATTTCAAAGGTTTCCCAAATACGCTTCGTACTGGCAAGTGAGAATGAATCCGTAAAAAAAGCCCATGTGAACGTAAAAAACGAACGTCTGAGCAAAGTACTCGACAAGCTGCTTTTACCGTATTCGCTTACTTACAGTGCTGTGGGCTCTACCATTGTGTTAAAACCAGCACCTGCCGTGAAGCCGGTAACCATTGTCCCAAAACCGGCACCGGTAACACCCGAGCCAATCCAGGCTGAAATTCAACAGCTATCCGGTAAAATTGTGGACAAGGCCAACCAGCCGTTGCCGGGTGCTTCTGTGGTTGTCAAAGGCACAGACCGTGGTACGGTTTCAGATCAGAACGGTGCTTTTTCTCTTCATGTGAATAGCGGTGAAATACTTGTTGTTTCCTTTATAGGCTTTTTGAAAAAAGAAATTACCTATCGTGGTGAGTCATCGCTGTCCATACAGCTTTTGGAAGACGTTGCCGGTCTTGAAGAGCTTGTGGTGGTGGGATATGGGACGCAAAAGAAAATAAATGTTACAGGAGCCGTAAGCGCTATTGAAGCCAAAGATTTGCAAAGTCGTCCGGTCAGAAACATCAGTACTGGCTTACAAGGGCTTATGGCTGGTGTAACGGTAGTCAATTCAACCGCATTGCCCGGCCAGAACGGAAGTTCCATAAGAATTCGCGGCGTGGGTACGCTCGGTGACGCAAACCCGCTTGTTGTCGTGGATGGCATTCCGGGTGGCGATCTTAACATTTTGAATCCGGCTGATATTGAAAGCATCTCGGTTTTAAAAGATGCAGCTTCCTCTTCTATTTATGGCGTGAGAGGTGCAAACGGCGTGATTGTTGTAACCACTAAAAAAGGAAAGGAAAATGAACAGCCTACCATTTCCTACAATGGCTACATGGGAATGCAAACACCAACCGCTTTGCCAAAGTTTGTAGGCTCACCTGAATACATGCAAATGCTCAATGAGTCACAGGTGAACGTAGGAAGAAACCCGACCTATACCGATGCAGACATTGAAATAGCAAGAAACGGATCAGATCCAAATTACTTTGCGAATACCAACTGGATTGATGAAATCTATAAAAAGAGCGCTCCTCAGCAAAATCATAACCTGAGTATTAATGGCGGAGCAAAAAACCTGAATTACTACGTATCCTACGGGTACCTGAAAGAAGGCGGGATGATCACAGGTGACAATTACAAAGCCCAGAGACATAATGTAAGGTTACGTTTGAACACTACATTACTGGACAGATTGCAGCTGGACGCCAATCTGGGATATATCGACAGGGGTTATTCAGGCTCCGCAGAAGGAATAGACGCATCGGCAGGCCCCTTATATGCGGCACATCAGATATTACCATTGGTACCTGTAAGATTCACAACAGGCGGATGGGGATACATAGGCGGGCAGCGAAATCCGGTGGCTGTGACAACAGACGGCGGAACGAACCGTTTCAACTCACAGGAATTTACAGGAAACCTGAGCGCTACATTAAAAATAGTTGACGGACTCAACCTGAGAGGACAATATGGCCTGATCAGATCCAATTCTTACCGGTCCATATTCAGCAAAACCATCAACTATTTCAGCCCCGCAGACGGTTCACTGATCTACCAGACCAACCCGCAAAACAAAATTGATGTAAGAGATTACACCACCATGTACCAAACCATGCTGGGCTTTTTGGAATACGACAAAATGTTTGCAGGAAAACACAATGTCAAAGGAATGCTTGCTGTTTCTCAGGAAGAAACCATTTCAAACAGCTTCATTGCAACCCGTACCAACCTCGCCTCTCAGGATGTAGAATCCATTAACCTGGGTACCGAAAATCAATTAAACGAGGGGAGTGCTTCACAAAATGCTCTCAGATCATTTTTCGGAAGATTCAATTACGGGTTTAAAGAAAAATATCTTGCAGAGTTCAACTTCCGTTACGACGGATCTTCCCGCTTTGCGCCGGAGCTTCGCTGGGATTGGTTCACCTCCGCTTCGGTAGGCTGGGTTTTTTCTGAAGAAAGATTCTTCGACAGGTTACGTAATGTGATCGAGTCCGGAAAAGTCCGTCTGTCATACGGTAGCCAGGGAAATGATAAAGTACGTCTGGCTGGTTCCGATGATATTCTTGACTTCGCCTACCTGCCCACACTTGGGCCGGTGAATAACACTTTTCCTATTGGCAATGCGCTCACGATAGGCTACCGGCAAACAGGTATTCCCAACCCGTTCCTGACATGGGAATCGGTGATTAAACAAAATGCAGGGCTGGATCTTGCGCTCATGAAAGGCCGCATGGGTATCACTTTCGACTACTACATTCAAAAAACAAATAACATTCTGCTTAACGTACCGTTACCCGATGTATTGGGAGTTGGTACTACCTACCCTCCCCAAAATGCAGGAAAAGTAGAAAACAAAGGCTGGGAATTCCTGATCACCTGGCGAGAGCAGCTGAATGATTTCCGCTACGGTGCCAACTTTAACATATCCGATGTAAAAAATAAAGTAACCAGCCTCGGAGGTATGCCACCTACTTATGGAGACAGGATTCGTATTGTAGACCAGCCCATTGATGCTTTTTACGGACTTGTGGCTGACAGGATTGCACAAGAGGCAGACTTTAATTTTGACGCCGGAGCGAACAAATACACGCCGAAATTCCCGGCTTATGCAGGCGATCCGGTTGCTCCCGGGGATATTATTTACAAAGACCTGAACAGTGACGGAAAAATAACGCTTGACGACGACCGGAAGGTAATCGGAAGTGCCATTCCCCGCTTCAATTACGGTTTCCGTGGCGAGCTGGGCTGGAAAGCAGTTGATTTCAGTTTCTTCTTACAGGGAGTGGGAAAAGCCGACGGCTACATTCAGGGTGCGGCACGGCATGCGCTTATCAACGAAGGATCGCTTCCCCAGGAAGTTCACCGCGACCGCTGGACTCCTGAGAACACCGATGCAAGTTATCCGAGGCTCACCTATCAGCAAAGTTACAATCAGCGTTTGTCGACTTTCTGGTTGGAAAATGCCGCTTACCTACGCCTGAAAAACATTCAGATCGGCTACACGCTTCCTGAAAAATTAACAAAAAAAGCTCGGATCAACAACATGCGTATTTATGCTTCGGCAGATAACCTATTCACCAAAACAAACTTTTTCTACGGCTACGATCCGGAATCACCGGTCACTAGCGGCGGCTATTATCCGCAGGTTAAAACATTCGTATTTGGCGTAAGCGTTAATTTTAAATAATCGATATCATGAAAAATAGAGTCATATACCTGTTTACGATTCTTGCATTTATAGCAACCGGCTGTAATGAAGATTATCTGAACCGACTGCCATTGGACGAAATCGCAGATGAAACGTTCTGGAATACAGAAGAACAGCTCACACTGGCGGCGAACGGCTGCTATGCGAACATCAAAGCAAAAAATACTGTGGACATGGAAAACATGGGCGACAACACGCTGTGGCCCTCCACCACAGACTTCCAGCTTATCGGAAGCGGGAATTTCAATGTAGACCTCGGTATGTTCAACACCGAATGGCGGAATATGTATGCCGGAATTCGCCAGTGCAATACCTTTTTGGAAAACTATCAGAAAGCAGTTGTTCCGGTAGAAGCCCGCAAGGAAATTCTAGCAGCGGAAGTACGCGTGATCCGCGCCTATATGTACAGCTATCTGGTATTATTCTGGGGTGATGTCCCGCTGGTAACCAAGCCCCTCAACATTGATGAACTGTATGAACCACGTACGCCATCGGCTCAGGTAGTGGATTTTATCCTGGCAGAACTGGACGCGGCAGCTGCGGTGCTCCCCAAAGAAATTGCTGCCGGAAAAGATCTCGGCAGATTGAGAAAGGGAGCCGCACTGGGATTAAAAGCACGGGTAGCGCTATATTTCGGAAAATATGATGTGGCCGAAAAAGCAGCCAAAGATGTAATGGACCTGAACGTATATCAATTGTTCTCAAATGGGAATCCGGCAACGAGCTACAATAATTACTTTACCTATGCAGGGAAATTATCCCGTGGAAATAACAAGGAAACCATCATCGCCCGTACCCATCTGGAAGACCTTAACATGCACAATCTGAGCCGAGAGATCCAGGTGCCGGATCAGAATGCCCGTTTCAATCCGACGAGATCTTTGGTGGACAGCTACCTTTGCAAAGATGGCTTACCGATTGAAAAATCGCCGCTTTACAAGGAAACCAGCTACCAGGATGTGTTTACAAACCGTGATCCCCGCATGACCCAGACCATATTTGCTCCTAACGCTGCATGGGGAGGCCGGTACGACGGGAACCCCGAAAACACGAATCCGGCTATTTTTACAGCACCTAAGTTCCGCTCCGACAGGCGGGGATCTGTAACGATAACAGGTTATTATTTCACCAAATATGTGGAACCTACCACCGTTGCACAGGTAAGCAGAGACGCGAATGACATTCATGTGCTGCGTTATGCGGAAGTCCTGCTAACATACGCAGAAGCTAAAATGGAACAGGGAACCCTGATGCAGGCGGATCTGGATATTTCCATAAATTTACTGCGCAACCGGGTTGGCATGAAGCCGATGATATTGACAGACCTTGCTACAAACAATATGAATATCCGTGACGAAATTCGCCGTGAGCGCCGGGTTGAACTCGCGCTCGAAGGACAACGGTATTTCGATATCAAGCGCTGGAAACAGGGAGCCATACTGGCGCAAGATGTGAAAGGGATGAAGAAAGAATGGGCCAAAGTACCAGCCGATGTGGCAAACATTCGTACCGATGCACAAGGATATATTGTCGCATTCACCGGACGCAACTTTGCTGAAAAACATTATCTGTGGCCTGTTCCGCTGGTGCAGATCGAACGTAATCCGGCTCTGGGTCAGAATCCTGGCTGGGAATGAACGCTAAACCAATTGAACTGATGATTAAAAAACTGTTTTTTTACGCTGCCGTTTTTGCTGCTTTCTCTGCCTGTGCAGGAAGCCCCGAAAAAGAAGTGGTCATTGACCCACCAGCAAAGGATAAACCGAACCTGAAAGTGATGAGCTACAACATTCATCACTGCAATCCCCCTTCGGCAGGAGATAAAATTGACGTGGAGGCCATTGCTGCCGTCATCAATAAGGAAAAGCCCGATTTTGTTGCTTTGCAGGAAGTGGATGTGAATACAGAGCGCTCTGGAAAAGGTAAAAATCAGGCACGGCAGCTCGCTGAACTTACTGGTATGAATTTCTTTTTTGCCAAAGCCATTGACCACCAGGGCGGAGATTACGGCGTGGCAGTTTTGTCAAGGTTTCCCATTCTGGATTCTGTCCAGCACATTCTCCCGATTGACAACACAATTGGCGGAGAAATAAGAACGATCGCCGCTGTAACAGCCGAAATATCGAAAGGTCAAAAGGTAATGTTTGCCAGCACCCATCTCGATCTGAAAGAACAAAACAGGAAAACGCAGGCGGAATTGATCGTGAAACATTTCGCCAACGCAGCCTACCCGCTCATTATCGGTGGTGATTTTAATGCAAAACCAGACAGCCAGGTGATTGGCTATCTCGACCAGCATTTTACCAGAAGTTGCAAACATGACTGCATGCCGACGATTCCGGTGGAGAATCCTAACCGTGTTATTGATTTCATTATGTTCAGACCTGGGAGCGCGATCAGCAGTATTTCGACAAGGGTAATTGATGAAAAATATGCTTCTGATCATCTTCCTGTGGTGGTTAAGTTAAAAGTAAAATAATTGTTTTCAACTTCTTTGCAGAGGAGCCGGCCGGGTAACAGGTTGGCTCCTCTTTGTATTTCAGCAGGTTGTGAAAACGGTACATTCCAGCCTCGCTTCAACCCGGTCACACTTACAACTGTAAACCCGGGATCGCGGTCTTTTCCTGACTATCTTTACCAAAACATCCTCTATACGTTATGAGAAAAATATTAGTACCATGTAATTTTTCGGTCCATGCGGAGCAAGCGATACAATTTGCGATTGAAATAGCAGAAAAAAATGAAGGTAGTGTCTTTGTATGCACCGTTTTGAGCGATCCTGAAACCGCACAAAACCAGTCTGCCCCACAGTTGAGCTTTGCACAGGCAGAAGAAAAATTCCCTGAGTTCATTTCCAAATTCAACACAGACAACCTGCTTGTTGAGCACCATATCAGAACCGGCAAAATCACGCCGACCCTGCTTAATTTTATTGAAGAGCAAAATATTGATCTCGTAGTAATGGGTACGTCGGGATCGCGTGGATGGAGCGAAGCTTTTATGGGTTCGAACATCGGTAAAATTGTACGTACCTCTCCTGTACCGGTGTTTGCAGTAAAAAACAACACCTCCGTTTCCAAGATCCGGAACATTGTGTTCCCATGTGGCATGCAACCCGAAGAGAAGCTTTTGATTCAGGAAATTCAGAAGTTACAAACACTTTTCGACGCGAGGTTACATTTGCTTTTTGTAAACACTAATCCCAGACGCGATAACCAGGCCGGGCTGCAAAAACTGAAACAATATGCGGAACTTCACGGCCTTCGCCATTACAACGTGCATGTTGCGCATAATGCGGTGGAGAAAGACGGTATCATTCAGTTTACCAGGGAAATTAATGCCGATATGATTGCCATGGGAACACACGGAAATCGTAATCCAGGCAACATGTACGTAAGCAGCATCGCAGCAGACATTAGCAATTACGCAAATGTACTCACCTGGACCTGCGCAATGGAAAGTGGAGAAAAGTAGCGTTTAGTTAAGAATGGTTTCGTGTGTATTGCCTGTTGACAATTGACCAGGACAAAAATCTGTCTTACAGGCTGTTAATAGGATTTCAATATCCAAATCACAATTTGTAATGATGCAATGACTACAACCTTTGGGAATTAAATTTTGAAAATCTTTTCACATTTCACCGCCCGGCGGCCCGGTTCTCACATTTTACCACAAACCTGCACCTCATTTCCCAATTAGCTCCATCAAATTTTCCTGAATACAAATTTTGATGGTATATTAGCAACAATGGCAAACACGACAGCTACATATTCAGCAGTTAAATCCCTCTCCCGGAGAATTTCATCGGTAGTGAGGAGCCCCTTTGCCTCATGCCTTGCATCCTCAACAAGCTTTTGCTCAAAGCTGTACTACATTTCAAATTTTAAGGACTTCAATACTTTAGCCCCGAACCTATACTGACTTTCAGGATTCGGGGATTATCGGCCAACACATCAGATTTAAGATAAAACAATGGCAGGTTGGATATTTCCAATCGGCTCTAATGCTATTTATCTCCAATCCGCTCAGGAATTCTCTGAATTCCCTGGCTGAGGCCGCGCGCTTAACAGCCGCCTATTTGTCCAATTATAAATTAAAAATGCAAAGCATAAACAAGATCATGGCAAGTCAAAAAACACCGGTAATATTATCAGAAGATGATTTCCGCATGTTGAAACAATTCGCAGAACAATTTCCCGGGCATGGGAAAGAAAATGAAATGACGCTTTCCTATGAACTCAACCGGGCCACCGTTGTGGAAGAAGATGAGCTGCCCGAAGGTTGTGTACGCCTCAATTCCCAGGTAAAAGTAAGAGAACTCAGCAGCAACAAGGACATGGAATTTTCCATTGTAATGCCAGCAATGGCCAATATTTCCGATAAAAAAATTTCCGTACTTACACCAATGGGCGCCGCTTTAATAGGTCTTTGCAAAGGTGAAAAAGTGCAGTGGAAAATGCCAGCCGGGATCAAGCATTTCGAGATTTTGGAAGTGAGTAATTAATGGTTAGTTGTTAGTTATCAATGGTTAACGCCGCTGATCGGCAGAGCTTGCTAGTAAGTAAATTAAAGTACGGATCTAAGTCAGTGCCGTGGTTCCGCAGTATTGCGTATCTACGGCACTTTGTTTTAATATCCTATTTTGTTAATGTGTCATCGCAATTTTATTTTCTCAGCAGACTTTTAAATACCTTAACTGGTATATCTGATATTTTCAAAGTAAAAATAATTTAATCAAATCAATCAATTTTTATATATTAGTATTCTTTATATCAAGTCGGGTTTTAGTTGGAAACTAGTTAAATATGAGATGTTATGAAAACGATCATATACGCCATTATTTTCACTTTGATCACCGTTTCTGCTGCACTGTGCCAGGATGAAGCTGTCAAAAAAAAACCAAATGTTCTAGTTTCCAGAGTGATTGTCCGCGTTTTGGATAAAGAAACTTTCAAACCGGTTGATGCTAAAATCCTCATCACGAGCCAGAATCCGGATAATCAGATCGCGCCAATTTTTGAAGACCAGGCTTACAGATATAAAATTGCGGCCAAAGACACCACAACTTTTTCCATATACGCACCTGGTTACGAGCCGCTGAACGCATCCATCGTCGCAAATGATTTTAATGGAACAGAGGTTTTTTACCTGACACCCAAAGCGGATGAGCGCGACCGGCTGGCAAATGCACGTGATGAGTATACCAAGCCAATTTTACAGGATGAAATCACTTCAATACTCTATTTCAGCCAAAGCAATACCGATATGGCTAACCGGTCGAAGCAGGAACTGGAACTGCTTCTGGAATTTTTAAGAAGAAATGAATACTTCAAAATTGAACTCGCCGGACATACCGATAATGTAGGTGATGAAGATAAAAACATGATGCTTTCCGTAGATCGGGCCAGTGTGATCAGGCAATATTTGCTTGCCAACAGCGTGTCACCCAACCGGATCAAAAGCAGGGCGTTTGGCTGTACAAAACCGGTAGCCCCCAACGACACCGAAAGAAATCGTAAATTCAACAGGCGCGTGGAAGTGCGGATAGCACAAGGGTACTAACCGATTTATGGATGATCGGACATGGAAATATTGATGCCATAAGATCTGTTAATGCTTATAAGATTCCCTTTTCCCGACGAGAACTGGTAAATATCAGCCTAGGCTTCTACTTTTCCTGATCTGAATACTCAAGTTCCATTTGCAGAAGCATTTTTACCATGACCAATAGCCGTTTCCAAAGTGAAGTGAGCTATCTCGTCTGACTTTGCTACTTCCACCGCTTTTAAAAACTCATCCTTCCCTGTTATCGTTTTTACTCCGATTATCTCCCAAGTGAAATCATTACTAACCATTTCGGCAAGAGTACCCACATTTCTGTTAGCCAAGCAACATTGAAGTCCTTTGTAAATGAATTTTTAGGAGAGTTCCCGGAGACCGCGAGCAGTTTGAGCATTGGCATGGTTTCATTTTGTTCATTTTGAGTAGCTATTAATAGTTTCACTTCCGTTTGTCATGAAGTAGTAAAGTTTCCCACTAGTTAAATTTATCCTTACAGTGAAAAAATTATTCCCGCCATCATTAAATTGCATATAACTTTTTCGCCAGTCCCAGTCTTTCAACACATTCATACGTTTCATATTTTCAATTGCGTTATCAGAGAGGCAGTAAATCCAAACTTCTTTATCACCTTTGTTTGTAGCAACCGCAATGTATTGCCTTTTATATCGTGACAAGTCAATCAAGAAGTTCCACTTATCGAAATCTATGTCAGGATTTTTCCTGCTAACCTCATAGAAGCGCTTTTCTTCCTGTTGGTTAAATAAATTAACGCTATTCCGGAGAGCGGCTTCAATTAACAAAAGATCCCTATGATTCAAATCGGTGGAACTTGCATTTTCAAAGATCCATCGCTGATTTTTGTAGGGTAGTACAACAAACACGCTCGAATCAACCTTGGCACGGCTATCCATATTGACAATCAAGCTGTCGTCTTTTTTCCTCTCAACATCGCAGCTACTTACCCATGGAATTAGTATTAGAGCAAGTGCATGAATAATTCGTCTCATCCGTTACAATGGTAAACATGAAAAGAGAAAGTTACGAATTCTATCTACCAAATAAACAAATTATGAGAACTACTTGCTTGTGGAATGTAATCTCCCTGTTACTTCTCAAACTTCGCCATTGTTCTCTTTTTCAATATAAATTCTGATGCCCCCTTGCTACCTCATCAGGAAGGCTGCGTGACGATAAAGCTCTGATTTTGTGATCAATATTACAAAAAAACAATTTTAGGAATATTCTATTCAAATCACTAGAATTGTAGTGACCAACTTACTGGCAAATCCTTAGGAAAAATTCATACACTTCAAACAAATAAAAAATGGAAGCTAAATCAACAGACAAGAAAAGTTTGCAACTAAATGACAACGGGCAGTTACTAGGCGAACTGATTTATGAAAGCGTATTTTCCCTCAAGGCCGGAATCAGATTAAACGATTCGGAATCTTACAAGATCGAACCAGTTGGTTTCTTAGGAACAACTATCACCGTTGCAAAGGACGGAACGGAGATTGCAAATTTAAAAATGAATTGGCATGGAAATATTGTTTTGTCTTTTCAAAACGGTCAGGATTTTGTGCTGAAAGCAAAAGGTATGTTTCAGACCAAATTTATACTTGAAAACACCAACCAGGAGAGACTGGTACAATTCGATCCGAAATTTAATTGGAGCAAGTTTGATTATAATTACGACATTACTTACGACAAAAAACCGGATAACATCTTGCTGGTTTTGCTTGGTATTTATGCTTCAAATTATTTCATAGCCTCTATGTCGGGGGCAATGTCGGGGATGGGGTGAAGCAGTAACGAAAATCTTAAGCTAACATATGTTTACATATCAGAGGCTACACAACGGCAAATCAGATGACATTCCTATATACTGCAAGAGGGAAATATGACAACACTTACAACGGAGAAGGAATGTCTTGGGGCGGCTATATCGAGTGGTCCAAACTGACACATTTAACAGAACTTGTTTCGCTTGATGGGATGTTAAACGAAATTTTAGTTGAATCCGACTATGACAATGCCGAGGATTGGGACTTCATTCACGTTGTTGGACAATATCAAACAGGTTTCTTCACCACAGAGGAGTATGTGCTTAGAAAGCTAAAAACCAAAAACAGATTTAATTTCCTGGCTGTTACTATTGAGCCTGACCAAGATTGCAAAAACATACATATTGAAAATTTTGTGTTTGTTGGCTACGAATTGTTAGATCAAGACTTTGGTATTAGTGCGTTGACTAATTGTGGAGGTTTCGACGAAACGTTTTCACCAAAAGAGATAAACAAGTATGGCCTTATTGACGACTTCGAAAATGCGTATTCGATAAAAAAACAACTGCTGATAAATAATCCAGCGGAGCATCACGCAGACACAAACGTGATTGCAGTTTGGCGACACAGAACAATAGGACGATGAAGATGAATTTAGCGGCGCTGAGCATATAACAAGTCAGGTATTTAAGAATTAAATTTTCATTCAATCACTAGCTGACGAACTTGGTTGGACTACCCCACATAAATACACCCATATATTTCTGTGATAATTACAATCCTCTAACATCGACCCCAATGATCCCACAAACATTTGCGCCACATCAGGACTTAACAGCTCTTGTCAAATGTTACTGGACTTTGGAAAGCCCGAAGGAGAAGACACCTCGAAGAAACGCCATCGTTCCTGATGGCTGTATGAAAATGATTTTTCACTATGGCGATGTGTATAGACATTACAGCGAAAACGGAGATTGCACTACGCTTCCGAGGTGTTTTGTGATTGGTCAGCTGACGCGCCACTATGAGGTAGAACCGGCAGGAGAAACGGGCACTTTCTTTGTTTGTTTTCATCCCAATGGATTTTTACCATTTGCTACCATGCCCATTAAAGAAATGGAAAATACAGCCGTTCCGCTGGACAAGCTGTTTGGTTCAGATGGACAGGAAATAGCAGAGAAGATTTTATACGCCGGCACTACTCAGGAAAGAATAGACCTGATCGAAACATTTTTGTTCAACCGTTTGGCTGATAAAAACACCGCTGACTTCATTGTAAAATCAACCATTGAAACAATTCTGACTGCAAACGGGCAGCTTACAGTGGATGAACTTTCCCGCAAAACAAATACCAATCGCAGACAACTGGAACGTAAATTTTCGGCGACCGTTGGACTCAGTCCTAAACAGCTTTCTAAAACAATACGACTGCAAGCCACACTGAAAACGTTACTGACACAAAAAGTGACGAGCCTCACAGGCTTGGCCTACGAAGGCGAATATTATGACCAGGCGCACTTTATCAAGGATTTCAAAGAGTTTACCGGCATTACACCGAAAGAGTTTTATGGAGACCTTTTGAAGATGTCGCTGATTTTTGACGCCGTTGAATGACCTTGTCGCATTTTTACAATTTTACCTTTCCAGCCCATTGCAACTTTGCGGTATAACGTAAATTAAAATAATGGAAAATCTGATCACTTTTTTTGATATACCTGCTACTGATTTTAACAGAGCGGTATCTTTTTACAAAGCCATTCTGAGTTTGGAGATTCAGGAAACGGATATGTTTGGCACGAAAATGGGCTTTTTGCCAACAAATGGGAAAAATGTATCCGGAGCGATTGTGCAGGGTGAAAATTATAAATCATCCAGCGACGGAGTTGTGGTTTACCTCAATGGTGGCGAAGACTTACAGAGCGTATTGGACAGAGTGGAAGGCAACAATGGAAAAGTTGTTGTTCCGAAAACCTATATCAGCCCGGAAGTGGGTTACATCGGTATGTTCATCGACACCGAAGGAAATAAAATGGCCGTTCATTCTATAAACTGAGAGAGATGAATAGTTCCGTACTAAACTTTCTGAAAGAGTTAGAAAGCAATAACAACGCCGAATGGTTTAACCGGCACAAAAACCGCTATACCGAAGCACGCGAACAGGTAGCTTCATTTGTTGAAAAGCTGATATTAGAAGTAGCCCAATTCGATGCCGGGATAGGAAATGTAGATGTTAAAAAATCCCTTTTCAGGATATATCGAGATACCCGATTTTCTCACAACAAAGATCCCTACAAGCTCAATTTTGGCGCGAATATGAGTTATGAAAATGCCGGATACTATCTGCACATTCAGCCCGGAAAGTCATTTCTGGCAGGAGGAATCTACATGCTTGAAAGCGATAAGTTGAAAGAACTGCGCAAAGAAATTTCCGGCAATGCCGAAGCATTTCAAAAGATTTTGGATGAAAAATCCTTCCGCCATTATTTCGGAGATCTCAGTGATGAAGGTAAATTAAAACGTGTTCCCACGGGTTTTGAAAAAGAAGATCCAGTGGCAGAATACCTGAAACTGAAACATTTCGTGGCGGTTCATCCTGTATCTGACCAGGAGCTTTTGGAAGAAAATGCGTTGAAAAGATTTGCCGAAATCTACAAGTCACTGAAACCGCTGAATGATTTTCTGAATGCGGTTTTTTTATGAGCGTTTAATGACTTTTGCCACTGGGACACAAAGTGATTTTTTGCCATGGATGCACGGATTAGCACAGATTTTTTTCATTTTAATTTGTGAACACTCGTGTATTCTTGGCATTTTTTTTGAATTACAATTCATCAGTATTTGCCTGGCTTCGTACTTAATCCTGTTTCACTTTTTTTGCCACAAATTCACTAAGACTCAAAGACACGAACCTTGTTATACTCCATCATTCAAATTCCTATTTGTTGCTTTTGTGGCAAAACCATACTTCACAATACTGGTTCTATTTCGACAAACAATAGCTCCAATCCTTTGATATTGAAAATACAACCACACTGTTTCCTGTTAACTAAAAACTGCAAAACTATTTAAACTTCCTAAAACTACATCGCCGCCAATCTCGTATCCTTCCTGACAATGCGAATTTTCACTCCGGCCAGTTCGGTTTCTACTTCCTCGCATATTCCGCTGCGGTATATGTACAGGCTTTGTTTACCATTAGGCAGACTGATGCGGTAACGTTCGGCGCCAGCTTTTTCCAGGATGCACATTTGACCATAGCGCTCGGAATACACCGCTTTCAAACCCAGCGGCTCTTCATAATAAAGGCTGGTAATGGTATGGCTTATGCTCTGAGCAAGGTCTCTGGACTTTTCGGTTTTTGGGCTGTTGGTAGAAAAATCAATCTGATAACGTTGTGGTATAGTGCTGAAAGTCGCCGTTTTTTCTTTTTGTTTTCCGTTGACACGATGTTCGGTAAGGGATGATTTCAGGGCGCCGTTGTGAAACTGATTCTCGCTGTAAAAACTACCAGAGTAGAACGGCACGCTAAAATCAGCTTCAATTCTGCGCTTTTCAGCTCCTGTCTTGCCCTCAAAATGAAGCACTTTGACAGAACCAATTGTGCGTCCCCCAACTTTCACGTCGTAATGGACCGTCTGAGCATGTATACCTGGCGGAACAAATATCCCTGACAGGAGCTGAAATACAATAAACCATTTCATAATACCTTGTTTTAAATTTCACCCAAAATTATTTCGAGAGCTCGCTCCGCTCGTCTTTTGACTTGAAAATCGGATAACCAAGCTGTACGTACCAGGGTTCTTCGTGGTAATCTTCCAAGCCGATGTGCTCAGAAAACTCACGTGTAATTTTGGCAGTTCCAAAAAGCATATCCCAGATAAAGAACATGTTGCCATAATTACCGTTGATCACGCCAATACCGTCCGCGTCCGTTGCTGCATGATGTGCGTGATGCGTTGCCGGAGTAGAAATGGTACGTTCTACAACCCACATTACCGGGTGGAGCCATTTGATTGCATACAATGGTTTGTCCCAACGAATGCTCGAATGCGCCGAAATTCCTATGATGGCTTTGAAGAAATACCCGATTAGAAAAGCTTGTCCAAAACCCAGAAAGATAAGAACGGTAGAAACTATACGTGATGGAAAAAGCAGTAGATAGATCCAGGAATTTCTACCCGTGAGGAACACACTCATTTCCGGAGCGGTGTGGTGAACCCGGTGCGCTTTCCACAACCATGTGTAGGTATGTGCAGCCCTATGCCACCAATATTGCGTAAAATCTTCGAGCAGGCAGGTGATAATTATACCAGCCCAAATTGGCACGTCGATGAATGCATTGTAATAATCCGGGAAGAAATAATTGAGCACATAAGCAGAAAGAAGGAAACTGATAGGCCTTGTGATGGTGCTGGACAGGAATAGACCGGCGAAATTGATATACCATTCATTCTTTGACCACTTGTCACTTTTATATAATCCTGTAAAAAACTCTGCCGTACTGATGACGAAAAAAAGAATAAGAATCTCGTAGTATATGGTACTATCGGTGAATTTCATAATGAAAGATTTTGACATTGAAAAATAATCCAGGACACGGTTGGAGCGAACACAATCTGCCTGCAAATCCCTGACAGAGAAGTCAATAAAAATGATTAAATGTCGAACCTTCACAGGTTACAAGCACCTGCCCGTGGGAAATATGATTTTTTGAGATGTGAAGCGATCAGCAACAACAACGGCAAACTAACGACCCGTCACCACAGGAGTTGGTTTCTGAAACAGAGGAAAAATGTAGAATTACCGCTTTCATAGAAATGACGTTTGGATTAACAATCAGCTACGGGTGGACGAAAGCTTCATTAGTCTATTAAACATATAGACAAAGTAAGTTAATAGATTTTACTAATGCAACTCTGAGATAAAAAAATTGGGTATCGTACAACAAGAGAAGGGCTTGGGGCTTGGGAAAGCTATGCCAAATTCAAGTACGTCCACTCATCTCACTTTTTACTTCTGACTTTTTACTTTTCACTTCTCACTCCCGCCGCAATCACGCTGCTTTCACCAAATCCTCACTCAGTTTCCATAATGCTTTGCCTAATTCCTTATTTCGGGCGGTAAAAGAAGTACGCGCGGGTTTGGAATCGACAAAGTATTTGCCCGTAACGCCTTCGAGCCAGGGAGCGGTGGCTACGTAAATACTCGTTGCAGCACCTTGTTCGGTGGTTTTGAAAAAGCTTCTGAACAGTTTCATAAAAAATGTAGTAACGCCGTTTCCATTTCCGGCAAAGTTACTGGCTACGGTTCCCGGATGAATCGCATTGGAGGTCACTCCGAAAAGTCGCAGACGCTCGGAAAGCTCGTTGGAAAAAAGAATATTCGCCAGCTTGGAACGACCGTAAACCACCAGGTCATGGTAGATTTTAGGATTGACAAGTTTGTTAATTCCAAAAAATGCAAAATGGTGGGCAGTAGAACTCACGTTCACGACCCGGGCATTTCCGGCAGCTTTCAACAGTTCCAACAATCCAGTTGTGAGCACAAACGGACCAATGTGATTGGTTGCGAAAGTAAGCTCAATGCCATCTGCTGAAAACTGTTTTTCATCCAGAATAAGTCCGGCATTATTGATCAATACATCAATCTTGGTATACCGCTGCCTGATTTCTTCTACTGCTTTTCGTACCGATTTTATCTCTGACAAATCGCACTGAACCACATGTGTTTTCACAAGATCGCCAATTTCCGCCTGCAACTTTTTACATTTATCGGCATTACGGGCAACCAATATAAGATCAAATCCTTTGCGGGCCAGTTCGAGTGACGTCACATAACCAATCCCGGAAGTTGGCCCGGTAACAAGTGCGATTTTGTTCATAGAAATATTGAACTGAATGTAATCAAAGTCAAATAACTGATATGTAAAAAACAGGACATCATGCTACAACATCCTGCTTCTTCCCTATTTCAATGTTTACTTCCTACTGTATACTTTTCTCTTCTCACTTCTCACATTTCATTCCCCAAAAACATCTTTCAAAGCCCTCTTCGCCGCATGATAGCCGCACATGCCATGTACACCGCCACCAGGAGGAGTTGATGACGAGCAGATATACAAACCTTTTGCAGAGGTCCGGTACGGTGACCAGCTCAGCACCGGGCGACTGTATAACTGCCAGATATCCTGAATCCCACCGTTGATATCACCGCCGATGTAGTTTGGATTATATGCTTCCATTTGCATGGCATTCAGCGTATTTCTTTTCAGAATTGTGTCCTTGAATCCGGGAGCAAAACGTTCGATCTGATTTTCGATAGCATTGGTTTGATCCTCTTGCGAACCGTTGGGAACGTGACAATACGCCCAAGCGGTGTGTTTGCCAGCGGGAGCACGCGAATCGTCGAAAAGGCTTGGCTGAGCCAGTAATACAAATGGTTTTTCCTGATGTTTTCCTTCGGAAGTTTGCTGTTCGGAAGTCAGGATTTCTTCATAAGTATTACCCAGATGCACCGTTCCAGCCTTTCGGCAATCTTCGTTTTTGAAAGGAATAGGCTCGCTTAATGCCCAGTCCACTTTAAAAACGCCCATTCCGTAACGGTACTTTTCCAGCCTTTTACGATACGAAGAACTCAGGTTATCCCCTCCTATTTCCAGCAATTGTCTTGGCGTTACGTCCAGCAATACGGCTTTTGAGGGCGGAAGTTCTTTCAGAGATTTAACATGAAATCCGGTCTGGATTTTCCCACCAATTTCCAGAAAATAAGAAACCAGTGCATCAGCAATCGATTGCGAACCACCTTTGGGAATCGGCCAGTTGCCTACATGCGCTGCTGCCATCAGCATCATGCCGATAGCAGAAGTGCTCAGATTTGTCAAAGGCTGAATAGCATGAGCGGCCATGCCTGCCCATAATCCTTTTGCCTGTTTGGTATCAAACCGACCCGCCATCCAGCTGGCAGAAGTAAGCGCTTTTAGTCCAAAACCTGCGAGTTCCAAAGGGTGGCTCGGGAAAGGAAACGGACCGAGCAAATCAGGAAGTAATTTGGGCAGATCGCGCACGGTGGACTGCATCAGTCTCAAGTAATTTTCTTTATCAATACCTAAACCATTGGCAGTTTCATTAAGCGAATGGTGCAGTACACCAGCCGTTCCGTCGTCGAAAGGATGCACTGCTGCCAGTGTTGGATTGATCAGTTCGAGACCGTGTTCCCGCAGCGGAAGGGCGCTGAAAAACGGAGACATGGTAACCATTGGATGCACCGCTGAACATACATCGTGAATGTATCCGGGCAAGGTAAGCTCCTTCGACCGCATACCACCTCCAATCTCATCTTTCCCTTCAATCAACAGAACCGCAAGTCCAGCCTGCCTCAACGTAATAGCCGCAGCCAGTCCGTTAGGTCCAGATCCCACCACAATCGCATCATATTCCTGGTTTGCCACGCTTTGTTTTTTTAATAATTATCCCCGAGTCTGTGCCATAAAAAGGTTACACAGAGATTCAGGGAGTTAAAATGAGAGTCACAGAGTTTTCTAAATTACTCGCTATTTATTTCACATTTGCACCAATTACAAAGGAAACAGGCTTTCGTCTCCATATTGTGCTACTTCGTGAAGTTTTTTTGCGTATTCCTGTGCTTTTGTTTTATCCCCTTTTTGCTTGTAAACCTTGTACAAACCCCAAAGTGCATTGGCGCTGTTAGGGTGTCTTTTTAATAGTTGGCTGTATGCTTTATCGGCCTTTTCATATTCTTTGGCTTTCAGATGAATTTCTCCCAGACTGATCAAAACCGGACGGGCGTACGATGGCGGTTCACTATAACCCATGTCGTCCTCTTTTTTCTTCGCCGCTTCAAGTAAGTCAATGGCCTCTTTGTAATTATTTTCAAGTGCTTTTATGTTGCCTTGCAGTTCAAGCGAACCCACATTCAGGTCACTGATCCTCCTGCCCGCAATCACGTCACTTTCCTCTTTCTGATTGCTGTTTCGCCATAAATAAGCATCCAGAGCATCAGAATTTTTTCTCGCTTCTTCCAGTTTTCCGTTTTTCACCGCATCCATACCAGAAGCAAAAAACACCAGCGCATCTCTGTAAGCCATTGCTTTGCCGCTGTATAACGTATCCTTATTATTGATTGCCTTCAAGCGATCAGCAGCTTTTTTATAAAAACCAAAACAGATCTCCATTTTAGCCGGAGCGATTATTCCCTGATAGAAAAAGCGGCCTTCATATTTTTGCTTCCGCTCTTTGGAAGCCGGCATTTTTTCCAACTTTCCTGCATAATACAAAGCGGTTCCGTAGCGGCCATCTTCGGCACTGTTTGCCAGTAAATAATTCAGATTGTGTATGTAGTTCCAGGTGTCCACCTCAGGAATGCCCTGCTCTTTCATGTAAATACTATCCACGGCAACGGAAGCCTTGAAAGCGTCATAAGCCTTTTTGTACTCACCCAATTTGTAATAAACATGACCAGGCATGTGCACCATGTGACTGGATGAAGGTGCCAGTTTGGGTAACTTGGCTGCACTTTCCAATGCTTGCTCGGGGCAGCAATTTTCCATCAAATGTATCCAGTAATGATGCGCAGCGGCATTTTCGGAGTTTTTCTTTAAAATATCACGAAGTAAATATTCGGAATAAATCTGTCCTTCTCTCGGATTCAACGCCACGTCGTAGCCACCCATTTTACTCAGGGCAAGAAACAGTTTTGCATCAATGTCGTCGGGATATTTGTGCACTATTATTTCAAGCTGTTTCTGGTAATTTTTCTTACCGGCATCGCCGCCGGAATCTCTTTGCAGGATTGCTTCTGCGTACAACTTCTCATGTTCGCCGGCCTTTTCTTTCAGTTGTTTCAATTTTCGAACAGCCAGTTTTTTATCAGCGGCGAACTCGTTTCCTTCAATGGCTCCAACTGCGCTGTATAGCCCGTAATAGGGCATGATGGCGGTTGAATCATTTTTGATGGCTTCTTTAAAAGCACGAAATGCCTCGAAATCCCAGAAACAATGCAGCAACGCAATTCCCTGATCAAAGTATTTTTGCGTAACGGGCGATGAAGTATTTATTTTAAAAGTAGACGCTCCTATTCCCGGTAATGTTTTTGGTGCAGGAAGGTTGTGTACAAACACCGTTTCCTTACGATATTCGAGTATGTGTTCCAGGTGATTGTGATCGTGGCTATCTCCTCCGCTGCTATTGCGACCTTCGGGATCATGATTCTGGTGATCGGTCTGACGTAAACGCTGCGCCTGTGCCAGCGTTGATATTAAACATAGTAAAACAAAAAGTAACCGCATAAAGTGAAGGAACTTCAATATATCATAACTGAATAAAGTGAACCAGTAAGCCTTTATTAAAACAAGGACTTACTGGTTGAAATAAATGCTGCGCAGTGAAGATCAGTGATCTCCAAATCTCTTTTCTCCTGCTGTGATGGCAACGGCCAGCTTATTTTGCTTAGGAGGCAAAGGGCAGGTTGCATAAGGTGAAAACGCGCAGGGAGGATTGGTAGCTTTGTTGAAATCAAGATAGGTGTAACCATCTTTGTCCGGGCCGGAGGCGTACAAGAAACGTCCTGATCCGTAAGTATGTTTTTTGTTGGTTTCATCAGCAAAAATGATGAACAAACTCTTTTCCGAACCTACTGCGTCCAGTCGGTATTCCTTTCCTTTTACGTTAAAAACCAATGTTCCCGGAGAATCCTGATCATCCGTACGCCCGGTAACATCAGTGATCGCGATTTTCTTTCCAGTGGTTGGCTCAAATTTCGCTTTTACTTTCCAGTTTTCTTGAATCGGATAGGCGTCAATGCCTTTGAAATCTTTTAGTTGCTGAGCATCTAGGTCACGCAGACGAACAGCATATTTATCGCCCCGTTTGATGATAAACCAGCGGAGTGTTTTATGTTTTAGCACTACTGGTTTTTCGGAAGGAAAAATTTCCAGATTTTCTACCGGTGTTTCATCCTGAAAAATGGCAGCGTTTTTGTCCGCAACCACGGTCACTTTTCCATCTTTTAAAATGATTTTCCCCAACGTCGCATTGCTTTTGTCTTTTGGGAAAATAATATCGTTATCACTACTTCCTCCAAATGTATTTTCACCCTCTTCCAGCCACAGCAAGCCCACGAGATTGAGCCAGCCGTTTTCGGCTTTAAGACCTTCTACCCTTTTTTTATGCCACTCCTTAATTTCGTTTTCATAAGCCGTGTCTGCCCGGAAAGCAAACAGGATGACACCAAGTAAAAGTAAGGCCGGAAAACTGAATTGTTTTTTCATGTTATGTAATGTTTTGAATAGCGTTGATCTGTCTAAAAGTTCGATAGCGCAAAAATAACAATAATTAGTATATAAAGTTTATAGAGTTTATGTAGATTATCCTTTCAAATTAATTATCCAGATATAATTAAAGGAATCATTTGATAGGTTCTATTTTTTAACGGTTCGTGGTTAAGTATTAATTGTTAATGATGTCGACGCATTCTCAATTGTCGCATTTCTCACAAAGCGTTCCCATGGGACGACTGACACCAGAAGTGTTGATTGTTAATGATGGCGGCACATTCATAATTGTCGGATTTCTTACAAAGCGTTCCTACGGAACGCCCGGAAATCAAACCTTAACGGTTTTCTACCGCACGGCGGACCGTCGACAAAACGTCCCCATGGGACGACTTATGACGGTCATTCTTCATTGTCGCCCGCGACCCCGGTTCATTCTTAATTCTTAATTAACTCCCCTAACTCCTCCCTTCCTCACGTCGCCTTAAACAATACCTTTCCATCTTTTTGAAGATACCACGCCGTTACGGGGTTAAAATGGTAACCCATATTTCCCCCTCGTGCTTCCAGCAATTGTTTTAAAAATGGCTGTACGTAACCGGTTTCGTCTATCGCCCGGCTCATGATTTCGGTTGGCTCGCCGTCCCAGTTCCACAGATAACGGAACGCGGTTATCGATTTGTCCAGCACCGGATCCTGCAAAGCGGCCAGTTGCCAGCTTTTTCCTGCATTCGTACTCACTTCAACACGTACAATTTTTCCACGACCGCTCCATGCGATACCCCGAATTTCGATCCAGCCTTTTTCTACACTGGCCGGATAGGAAGGATAGGTAATGATCGATCGCGTATCCATGGTAAAACTGAACTGCCGTATTTTGGCAGGTCCCACCGACTCGGTGTATTTAGAAGTTTCTTCACGCGTCATGTATGGCTGGTCGGAAACTTCTATCCTTCTGATCCATTTCACGCTGGTATTGCCCTCCCATCCTGGCAAAAACAGTCTGGCCGGGTAGCCCTGCTCAGGACGTACCGCCTCACCGTTCTGTGCGTATGCAATGATTGCATCTTTCCAGCCTTTGGTCATCGGTACGCTTCGGGTCATCACGGCAGCATCTCCTCCCTCGGCCAAAAACCAGGTTGCTTTGCTGCTCACACCCACTTCCCTGAAAAGTGTAGATAAGGCAACGCCCGTCCATTCGCTCTGGCTTGTGAGTCCGCAAATATCCTGGGGCCTAATTTTACCGTCATTTGCACCACGGTAATTGCCCGAACATTCCAGAAAAGCAATGCGGGAAACCGATGGAAACCGTTTCAGATCCGCCAGTGTAAACACCATGGGCTTATCCACCATACCGTGAATAACCAATTCATACTTCGACGGATCAATAGCCGGAACTCCTCCGTGATGACGCTCGTAATGCAAATCGGATGGCGTAATGGTTCCGTAAAGATCCTGCAACGGCGTGCGGGAAGATGTCGGCGACGGTGCTTTAACCGGTTTTTCAAAATCAGATCGTGTGCCAAGCGTTCCTGGTAATACACCCTGAATTTTGGTTGTATCTTCAATCTCTTTATGTGTCATTCCGGCCTGAAACGCCTTGCCCGAAGCTGTTTGCACCAGCACTACCGCAGCAGTGGCAGCCCCGCCCAGTAACTTTCTCCTGCTGAACTTATTATCTTTTTGAATTTCCATCATTGAAATTGTAAACTAACGTATGACCGGACCATCCTCCCGGTCATCGGGTACATAATATTTTTTTGCAGGCATATCTACCTGTGGCAACGTTTTTGCATTCAGAACCTTTTTTGAATCAATCAGCCCATTGGCATGAAGCAGATAGGCGGTCAGGCTATATACCTCTTCATCGGTCAGTGAGCCAGGTTCGTTAAAAGGCATAGCCCTGCGTACATAGTCAAAAACGGTGGTAGCATAAGGCCAATAGTTTCCGATTGCCTTCACCCGGCGGCTTTTCACCGAGGAAGTATCTCCTACAACGAGCCGGTCATTGGGCCCTTCAATACCCGTTGCGCCATGGCATGCACTACACTTGGCGGCATAAATTGCTTTACCAGTTACCGCGTTTCCTTGTCCGGCAGGCAAACCTTTTCCATCCGGCCTGATGTCGATATCGATGGCAGCAATTTCCTTTTCTGTTGCCGGCCTTCCGAAACCGAAACTTTTGGGCCATTCTAATGTGTCTGGCTTTGCTACCAAACCTTCCGATACACGCTCTTGCCAGCCATCGGTATAGCTCCGATAGCTGGCAAGAGACACAAATAACACCGTTATCACAGACAACTTTTTAATCATATTTACCTGCATTCAGGGTGCTTTTTGATAATACATAAGGTCTTTCTACACGGTTTAATACCACATAAATCGAATCTTTATTCTCATTAATTCCGCTCAACACTACTCTTGAACCATCGGTCGTATTGTAGTTCAGAATCATTTTATTACGCTTGTCTTTTCTAGGTTTGGCTGCAAATTCGCGGTCACGGCGTGTGGAAGCTCCTCTCGGATCAAGCATTTTATTTTCATCTCCAATATTGATCAAAGCTGCCTTACTGATCCAGTTATCCCCTTGGCCTCCCTGCTCATTCCTCTCCCCCTGCCCTTTGCCCTTCACTCCACGCACGGCGGTATCCTGCTGACCAGCTCCCTCGCTTTGCCCCTGTGCACCTGCTCCTATTCCATCCCGATAACCCGACCGGTTGTATTTGTCTCTCAGGTACAATACATTTTGAATTGTATCAGCCAGATAGTGAAATACTTTTTGCCCTCCTGCGGTACCTGTGAGCTCGAAAGTTCTTTCCACATCCCGCATCGGTGAGCCGCCGCCGTTGGATAAATCCAGCGGCTGAGGTTTGTTGACTTTGTAAGTCAGCGTTGTCCAGTTTTCGAAAGTAGCCCATTGCCAGCGAACGGAGTCGGTTGGAGAATAAGGTATTTCCTGATTGTTTATTTTGAATTCTGCAACTTCATAATTCCCTCTTAAAGCTTTGATACCCGCAGTTGCCGGTTGTTTGTAAGGATCAAATTTGAAATTGATGTATTGCAGATAAAACAAAAAGAAAACAAAAAGGGCGATTACACCACCTTTCAAGGCATAACGGGTGTATTGCTGCCACTTCTGTGAAAACACCGGATAGTGATTTACAGGGATTGTGAATTTTTCAAGGATCAGCAAATTGTAAAGCTTGGGAATATCTTTTACCAGAATGAAAGCAGCCAGCAAAACGAAGTACGAGCTGTAAGTATGCACCCCGCCATCATAGGCAAAATTGACATATACAATATCACCCAGCGCACCTAAAAGCAGGATTGCACCCAGCGTAGTAGTTGACCGGAAAAACAACAATATACCTGCGGCCAATTCTACCACTCCTGCAAAAACCTGATACCAGGGTACAATACCGATGGAAAGCCAGTATATTTTTTGAAGGGTAAAATCTCCAAAATTGGTGTTCAGCAACCCCAGAGACGGATATGGCATTTGGGTTGGAAGCAATTTTGTAAAACCGAAACCAATGATACCAATACCTGCCCGGTATCTTACCACCACACGCAGCCAGTAATAGAGAATATTGTATTGCAGCGTTTCCGGTTTTTTAAGTTTTGCAATTGCTGTCCAGATCAGTCCGCCCACAACCGAAACCGCAAAGGTGATGATCCAGGTTGCGTAGCCATTCAGTGGGCTCCCAAAAATGGTGCGACCGAACCAGTCAAGACCCGAACCGAAACGTGCCACGTCATACAGATCGCGGTAATGCAGATGTGCCCAGTCAAGTGCGACAAGGTCTTTGTACCAGCCTGCGCTGTTGGGCAGCGACATGCTGATAAAGAATATAAAGGCGATCCTGAAACTTATTTTCTCAAAATCCGACCAAACCGGTCCCGAAGATGTTGTTTTCGGGGCATCAGCTTGTTTTGTAAATATAGGCTCCACCAGCAGCCCTGATCCCTCATTGATGTTTGTAGTTGGCATATTCTTGAAGATTAAATCAGTACCATGAAACTATTAAAGCTTGAACTCACCTCTGCGACCAACCCTTTTCACCTCCTGATAGAGGTATTTTTTATTGATCTTGTCCAACACAACATGAATGGAATCGCGCTTGCTGTCCACCCCGGAAAGGATGATCGTTGAAGAGTCGGGACGGCTGATGTGTAGCGTCAATTTATCCGATGGAATAACCTTATTTGTAAGGCTCAATGTACCGTTTGCCTCGTTTGATTCGTACGAATAGTAACTTCTGCCGCCAGACCCCGCTTCTTCAAAATTCCTGTCCTTATCCTCCTTATGAATGACCTCCACATTGGTTGAATCAATTACAGTCGGGGCTGATGAACGGATGCTCAAGGTGGCCCAGTTTTCAAAAACAACATCTTTCCAGCGAACAGGATCCAGAGCGGAATAAGGAAGAATAGTATTGTTGATTTTGAATTCTTTCACATTGTAAATTCCAGCTGCACCGGCGAGTCCCGGCTTCTGCGGATATTGATACGGATACGTTTTGTAGCCCGCATAGGTTTTGGCACCATACAACACCACGAAGAAGAAAATGAATGCTGTTTTCAAAGCAATTCTTCCGTATTTGTGCCACTGTTTGCCAAATTCCGGATTGAATCGGTTAGGCTTTGTAGGCTGTTCCAGAGATAGCAACTTAAACAACCTTGGGGCATCGAAAGCGAACAGGAAAAGCGCCAGTACGATCAGATAAAAACTGTAAATGTATTCTCCGCCTTCGTAAGCCAGATTTGAAATAAACACGTTGCCTGTGAAAGGAATAATGATCAGTGTGCCAATGGTAGCCGTTCTTCTGTGCAGAAGTAAAAGTCCGCCCAGGATTTCAATGGCGCCTAGAAACGACTGATAGTCGGGCACCACGCCGAGGCTGAGTGCGAACAATTTCCAGGCGTTCAAATCTCCGTAAGCTGTATTGAGATTGCTGATGGAAGGCAGCGGAGCCTGCAAAGGAAACAGTTTAATGAATCCGTAAGCGAGAAGTCCCACAGCCAGCCGGTAACGCACAATGACGCGCAGCCAGTAGTAGAGTTCGTTGTATTCCCGGCTCTTTTTATCCCGGATCGACCAAATTATCCCACCAGCGACCGCAATGACCAGCACCACAAGCCAGTTGGCAAACGTCTCGGGTCCGCTGAAAAAACGAGGTGAATAACGCGCCAGTTCGAAGATATCGCCATATGCCGGATTGAGCCAGTTAATGGAAAAAACCGTACGGTAATACTTCCAGTCGAGCGGAACCGACTGAATTACAAAGTAGATAAAGGCTATGCGGAAAGCATTTTTTTCTAACGCATTCCATTCACCGTTCTCGGTTGGCAAAGCGCTACTCTGCGCAGAACGAGGCTCCTGATATGTGGCTGTGGTTGACATGTGTTGTGATGTTTAGTAGCCTGGATTTTGTTTCAATGCTTTGTCTGTCAAAAGCTGCTCGGCAGGAATCGGAAGCAACAGTTTGTTTGGGTCGTTCACGTTCAGAACAGCTGCCGCTCTCTCCGTACGTACCAGGTCAAACCAGCGGTGCGGTTCCAGTGCAAATTCAATTCTGCGTTCGTTTTCAATAGCCAATAAAATATCCGCTTTGGTTGAAGCAGTCGTTTTAGCAAGTCCGGCCCGCTCACGAACGGCATCCAGATCGGCTATGGCACCAGCTGGTTTGTCCAGACTGGCACGTGCTTCTGCACGGATCAGATACAGCTCAGCAATACGAATCACAAAAGTTGGATCCGTTGCCGGACTTCTGTAATACAGATTGCCATACCACCTGTTCTGATTATCCTTTGCCACCAATGTGTTTCTGGTTCCCCCAATTGCCGGGTCATTCACAAGTGCCACAAATGCGTCATTTGGCGCCCATTGTCTGGTACCGCCATTTTGCTGAGGCTGCCATTGTCCTCGGTGGCTGTTGGTTTCGTTGATACTGTAAAAGATTTCAAAAACCGACTCTTCCGTACCACGCGCATCATTTGCAAAAAAAGCGTTGTAAGGTTTTACCAGTTTATAGCTTGCATCGGCAATCACTTTGTCTGCATATTCCTCCGCTTTTGCGTAATTTTTTTGGTACAAATAATACCTTGCTTTCAAAGCCCAGACCGTCTTGCGTGTTGCCCTGAAACGATCTGTTGTAGCCGGCAACAATGGCTCGGCAAGTTCCAGGTCAGCAATTACCTGTGAATATACTTCGGCCTGCGTAGCTCTTGCAATACCACGATTGTCCTGCGGGGAAAGTGTTGGTTTGGTAATGATTGGCACACCACCCCAAATGCGGGCAAGATCGAAATAACCAAGTGCTCTCAGGAAATAGGCTTCACCCACAATCTGGTTCCGCAACGCATCTGTAAGCAAAGGATCACTTACAGCAGGCACCTTGTCAATTACGTGATTAATGCGATTGAGCGTGGTGTATATCCCGTTCCAGACACCTGAGATTGTAGCGTTCTCCGCGTTTACACTGTGATTGATAAACTCCTGAACCTGCGATTGTGAGCCTGTCCACTGAATGTTGTCTCCCGACAAATATCCTATTGATTGCAGATTGACACTGTAATAGCTACGGAATGAATCATAGGCTCCGCGGATGGCGGTTTCAGACGACACCTTGTCAATAATGGTCTGCTGGTCGGAGATGGATGCGCGTGGTTCCACTTCCAGGAAATTCCCACATGAGCCCAGCGAAAATATGAGTGAGGTGGCAAGAATATATTTAAATGCTTTCATATGGATTCGAATTACAAAGTGATGTTGATCCCAACCTGAACACTGCGTGGCTGCGGAGGTGTACCAAGGTCAATGCCCTGTTCGTTATGCCCGCTGCTCGAACTCGACTCAGGATCAAGTCCGGTGTATTTGGTGATCGTGAAAAGGTTGCTTCCTGTTACGTAAAGTCTCAGTGCGGAGATCTTGCGAACCGGTACGGTGTAGCCAAGTGTGAAGGAACGCAGGCGTAAAAACGAACCATCTTCCAGCCAGCGGCTACCACCATCGCGGTAGTTGTTCACGTTCACGCCGTCGGGACGAGGCACGTCGGTGATGTCTCCCGGGTTTTGCCAGCGATCGTTGTTGCTTGCGAAAATGATACGGGCTGCATCACGAGCTCCGCCGCCTTCTCCAAAAAACTTGTTGTGGTTGTAAACCTTGTTTCCGTATGAGAATGCAAGAAATGCGTTGGCGTCAAATCCTTTGAATGTGAAACTGTTGGTCAGTCCGCCAAAGAACTTTGGCCAGATGCTTCCTACAATCTGACGGTCGGCAATGGTGATTTTTCCATCTCCGTTCACGTCTTCGTAAACTGTATTTCCCGTTTGCGGATCAACATAGAGCTGCTTGTAAACCCAGAATGAATAAAGCGGCGAACCTTGCTGTTGCAGGATCAGACTCCGGCTTCCGTATTCCAGCGGATTTTCCAGTTTTTCAATTTTATTGATGTTTCTGGATACATTAAAACTGGTATTCCAGGTAAAACTTTTCCCCTGAAAATTGACAGAATGGATGGCCAGTTCAAAACCCTTATTGCTTATTTCAGCTGCGTTGCTTCGGTAGTTCGCAAAGCCGGTTGTGCCGGGCAAAGCAAGAGAAAGTAATCCGTTGCTGGTATTTTTCTGGTAAACGTTGAATTCAAGACCTAATCTTTCGGCAAAGAAGGAAACATCAGCTCCGATATTAAACTGATTGGTCCGTTCCCATTTCAGGTTTGGATTGGCTAGTTGCTGGGGAGCAATACCCGCGCCACCCTGATACGACGAGCCGCCGCTCCATAAGCCCAAAGCCGCGAAACTGCCCAGACCGTTCTGATTACCGGTTGTACCATAACTCGCTCTGATTTTAAGATCGCTCAGGAAACTCACATCTTTCAGAAAATTTTCCTGCTTCACGCGCCATGCTCCACCCACAGATGGGAAATAGCCCCAACGATTGTCTGCTCCAAAACTCGAAGAACCGTCGGCGCGGATACTGAAATCGATCAGATACCGTCCTCCGTAGTTGTAATCAATTCTTGAAAAGAAAGACGAAAGGTTACTTTTTGACCAGCTGGATGAACCTGTCGTGGTAGCAGCGGACGAAACCAACTTGAAAGAGTTGTTTGCAAACCCTCTTCCCGTAGACGAAGTTCCGGTAGAAACGTTACTTTGAACCGTATTTCCGACCAGTATGCCAAGTGTATGTTTGGTGCCGAATTTCTTCCGGTACGACAAAGTTTGCTCGTTGATCCAGGTGGTGGCTTGTCCGTTACTTGCCGTTGCCAGTCCATCGGGGCTTCCTGAAATCAGGAAAGTATTCCAATATTCATTTTCGTCGTAGTTGTTAAAATCCAACCCCCAGCTTGTACGGAATTTCAGATTGGGAAGGATGTCCGCTTCGGCATAAAGGTTACCGATATACCTTAAACTCACCGCTTTCACATCATAGTTTTCAAGGAGCAGATCCACGTTATCAAATCCGGCTCTTCCCACCAACACACCCTGCTCATTATAGGGTGACAAATAAGTCGGCGTATGCAAAGCTGCCTGAAGCAACCCTCCCGCCGGACCATCTCCCGCCCTTGCCTGGTTGCGGAAAGTTCTCGAAAATGTGTTGCTGATACCCACCTGAACTTTGTCAGAGATTTTCTGATCCAGATTAAACTTCAAACTCGCACGGTTGAAATCAATCGGTCTGAGAATGGACTCCTGACTGTTATAACCACCACCGAGGTAGTACTTGGTCGTGGCCGTTCCACCGGAAACAGAAAGATCATAGTTTTTAAGACTCGCCGTCCTGAAAACCTGTCCAAGCCTGTCGTAAGTCTGCTGCTCTTCCGGCAAGCCACGGCCACCCTCTGATACAGGACGAAACGGGCGATTGGCGGTCGTGCGGTTTAGCGAAGGTGTGTCTTTCCCGGTGTTGATCCACCATTCATTTACAAGCTGCGCATGCTCAGGACCGGTTGTAAGCTCCCAGAGTTTGGCAGCCTTGGCCACACCTTGCGATACGTTCAGATTGACCTTGGCTTTCTGGTTGAATTTTCCGCGTTTGGTGGTAATCAGAATCACACCATTCGCTCCGCGTGAACCGTATAAGGCAGTTGCTTCGGCATCTTTTAATATTTCCAGACTTTCAATATCCGCCGGATTGATGTCGGCAATGGGCGATGTTGCCTTGCCTCCCGTTCCAACCGTTTGCAAACTACTGCTATTGATAAAAACGCCGTCCACAACGTACAGAGGATCATTATCTGCGTTAATAGAAGTGGCTCCACGTACACGAACAGTAACCGTTTCGCCCGGAACGCCGGTATTGGATGTGATTTGAACACCTGGAACTTTACCTTGCAATTGCGCATCAAAACTTCCCGCGGGGATACTTTTTACATCCGTGGGATCCACCTTGCTGATGGAACCGATCAGATTTTTTCTTTCCTGTGTTCCGTAACCAACCACAATAACCTCGTTCAGTTGTTTTTGGTCAGCTACCAGGCGGATGTTTAAAGAGCTTTGTTTGTTGGTACGAACCTCCTGAGTTACATAACCTACATAGGAAACCACCAGTAAAGCACCGGGTTGGTCTACATTGATTTCAAAATTCCCGTCGGCATTGGTGAGTGTGCCGCGCAGGGTACCTTTTACCTGAATACTCACGCCAGGAATGCCTTCACCAGCAGCATCAGTCACTTTCCCTTTCAGTGAGATGAGCTCCCCTGCATTAACTTTAAGCGTGGAAAAGATTGTAAGGAGCAGAAAAGCAAGAACAATCTGTTTGACAGGTGCCATTATCCGCAAAACGGACATTGACTCCTTAGGAGTAAAATACATACATTTGTCAGATTTAATTTTGGACGATTAGATCAGCTTCCGTCCTGCCACTCCGATGTTCGAGATCGGAAACCGGCAGGGCGGTTTTTTTATTTAGTACAAAGATTGGATGTTCTGAATGAAAAGATCAGCAACAACAGCGAAGACAGCAGGTGAAAAGCAAAAGTTGGTTCATGGGTGATTCAGGAAGTTTTATAACATTGATTAATAACTCTACTTAACTAATAGACAAAGTAAAGTTATATTTTTAGAAATGCCAAATACATAATTGACTTTTTTAAAAAAAAATTGATTTACAGATACATAACTACTATAAATTGAAATGAAGAGAAGATTTACTTTACAGAAAACAAAACAAACGCTATACTATATACGAAATACAATTAAAGTCTATTTAGATGCCAATGATCCGTTAGCACCTATTTCCCCAGAGAAATCAAATTTGAGAACATGCGATATGCTCCCGGCACACCAGCTGGAAGCTGACGAAACCAGCTCAATGTGGTGTAAACATAATTTCCTTTGCCATAACGGGCCACCAGAATTCCGCTGTCCAGCACCTCGCTGCCGGGGTCGTTGCACGAAATCACGGTCTCATATTTGTCCGACCAGCTTGCAGGTTGATACAAACTGCGTTCCTGTACCCAGCCTTCGAAATCCTTTTCGGTGATTTTGTTGGGATAATTCAAAACCTGGCATTCGGGATTAACAAAACGTACTTCCGCCGCTTCCACTGTCACGCGGTTTTTGGACACTGTGAATGGATACGGGCCAAAATCTTTGAGTAACAAACCTTCGTCTGAATTGTATTGTACGATCAGATTGCCACCGTTTTCGACGTATTTGAGCAACACCGAATTGGTTACCTTCAATCTTTCAAGAATGTTATAAGCCCGAACACCCAGAATGACTGCATCAAACTTTTCAAGATTTTCAGCAGTGATATCCTGATCTTCAAGAAGAGAGACCTGATAGCCGATTTGCTGCAAACTGGCAGGAACCAAGTCGCCAGCTCCTTTCACATAACCGATCAGATCGCCTTTTCTAAGGATCTCCGTTTTGACAACCCGCGCTTTTGCTACCGGAAATTGCAACTGTGTAGGAATGTGCGAATGGCAGATTACGGCCAGACTTCTGTTATAGTCCTGACCGGCAAATGTCGCAACGGCATATATCTCACCTTCGCTGGCACTATCTGGTGGGAAAAGTTCAAAATCAATGTTTTGTTCTGCGCCTTTTATTGCCAAATTATACGCCGCTGATTGCGGAAATACGCGCCAGCCTGCCGGTGTTTTAAGCGAAACCTGTCCGCTGACATTCTGCTTTCCTGACTTGACAGAAACGCTTACTTTTTTGCTTTTATGCTGGTCAAACAGATATACCTTTTCATTAATGGATGTAAAAACCGGCGGCGTTACCGCCAGTGGCTGGTAAATTTCACCAAGTATCGGATCTGACTTTTGATAGATTACATCAGCCTTGATATGAAAAGGTTTTCCGTCAATTATCAGGCCGAAACCAAATTGTGCAACCGGAGGATTTTGCGCCAGACCAACCTCAGTCTGCGAAATACCTCCATACATACCCAGACTTCCCACCTCCCGCAGCCAATAGGGCTGCGAGTAAGCTGAGCTTGCGGGGATAATCAATTCTGAGGCAAATTCCACCTTCTGATCCTGATGTAGTGCAATTTTCACAACCGAGTCAGGCCTCTGAAATGGCAATTTGATTTTATCAATCACAACATTCACAGAGGATCGATTGATAGCTTCTACGCTTATTTTGGCTGTTTCTCCTGGGGTATAGGCTGATTCGGAAGTGGTAACTTCAAAATAAAGACCGAGTGCGTCGGTGATGACCTTGTCCAGTTCTGCCAGTTTGACGTTTTTCCAGTAACCATCCGGGAGACGTTCAAGTTTTTCTTTTGCCTCAAAAAGCAGACTGACAACCTTGTGAGGCTGTGCGAAATCATATTCAGCGGCTGCTTTGGTAAACAATGCACTTATTTTTTCATAACCCTTTTCGCGGTTCCAGGTTGTGTTCACACCGTCGAGCAAGTCGGCTGATGCCTTTTCTCCTTTAACATGTTTGAAATATTCTATCAGGTTCCCCCTGAATCCTACCGTCCCAAAACCCTGCGTCCTGTGCTGACTACGGCTTTCGGCGGCTATTTCACCATAAGATTTGCCCAGTAATGCATTATAAATTCCTACATCCAGTTTGATACAATCCGCCTCGTCGTTTTTATCCACCGCATCACGTCTCTGGTTCCACCACATGCCGGCGTTCCAAACCAATCGTTTCGTTTTCCAGGCATTCACATACTTCAGTTGCTGAGGAAAACGGGCAGGATCTGCCGCTGCATCAAATGCCTCTTCCGCCAGAATAGCCGAAGCAATATGATGTCCATGTCCGGCGCGTTCGTCGGGAGGAAAACGGGTTACGATCACATCAGGTCTGAATTTCCGGATCACCCAAACGGCATCTTCGAGCAGTTTTTCTTTGTCCCAAATCGTAAATACCTCCTCTGCACTTTTGGAAAAACCAAAATCAACCGCCCGTGAAAAGAACTGCTGCCCGCCATCAATCCTTCTTGCCTGAAGCAGCTCTTGTGTGCGGATTATCCCCAGATTTTCCTTCACTTCCGTTCCGATCATATTCTGACCACCATCACCTCTTGTCAACGAGAAATAAGCTGTGTTGTACAACTTTTCATTTGCCATGTAAGCGATGAAAGTAGGATTTTCATCGTCGGGATGCGCACCGAAATAAAGTACGTTGCCCAATACATTCAGCTTTTTTATGCTCTGAAATATTTTGGCAGAAGATGGTCGTGAAGGTTGCTGACCGTAAGAACTCACGTGGCTGACAGCGAAAATCAAGGTAAGACCATAAAGCAATAAGGGTGGAAAATTAAAATGCATGATTTCACGAGTGATCATTGGTTTTAACTTAATCTACTAAATATATAGATTATATAATGTAAAGGTAAACAAGGAAAATATGAAAGCAAGCATTTTTATCAAAAATGAATGTTATTGCTTTTCCTGAACCTTGTAGCCTTTACTTTCCAGATGTTCCAAAATGACTTTCCTCGTCGTTTGGTCACTCCGATAAGTGAGCACTACGGAGGTCGGTTCGGCTGTGACCCTTCCCGGCTTCACGCCCGATATCGCTCTAACTTCCTGCTCCAATCTGTTCGGATCGTACTCATTCAGAAAGGTAATTTCCAACCTACGGTGGTTTTTGAAAAAAGCAAACTGTTGCTCCGCAATCCGCTGATTTTCGGATTTGAAAGGTTCGAAGTAACCAATGAACAAACCAACCACGACGATAACCAAACTGAGGTGCATGACTATACGCTCGGTCTGATTGTGAAAAGATTTCTTGCCCATGTAATATTTTGCCAGAACGGTAAACAAATACACCAGCAACAAAAGCTGTATAACCGTAAAAATGGATTTGTAACGAGTAAATATGTTAAAGTATGGCAAAGTACCGGCCGCGGCAGAGAACAAAGGCAATATGCAGCATCCAATATGTAACACACTGAAAAATAAAGAAATAGGCAACGAATAAACAGATTTAAAGGTCATATACTCAATAAAAATTTCTGTGGCTCAATCATTTTTTGTTTATTTGCAACATTGTTGCAAATAAACAAGTTCATCCGTAATGAAAACAATTCAAAGCCTTTTACTCCTTTCCTTCTTCGCTATGCTGCAAGCCTGTTCCGGCAATTCTGAAAAGAGTGAACTGCTCGCAGAAGCCAATCAGCTGCATCTTGAATCGGTTGAAATTCATGAAAATCTTGAAAAGAAACTCAACCTGATGTTGGCAAAAGAAAAGGATCTTTCACGTTTAAAAACGCTCGACAGCCTGCACAACCTTATAGAACTCTGGGAAACCGGCTTGGTAGAGGTTCCGGGCTTTGAGCACGCGCACAGCCATGGTGCCCATCATGAGCACAAAGCAGCACCGGCCATGACCGAAGAATCAATGCTGGAATATCAGAAAAACGGAAAAGAAGCAATACAGGAGTTGGAAGGCGCTTTGAAGAACCTGAGCCAGGCTCAATAGAACTTTTAAAATGAAAACAATTACACTTGCCTTGCTGGTACTTTCGGGAACGCTGGCAGCATCAGAAGTTTCTCCCATTGCAATTAACTGGAAACGGCTCACCGATGTAGAGTTCACCAGAAAGCTGAACAATGAGCTGAGCATGTACTTCCTTTATCCAACTTTTGGACCGTCGGTGACTGCGCTGCGTGGAAAAGAGATTCAGATCAAAGGTTATATGATTCCGGTGGATGAAGAAAACAACATTTATGTGATCTCTGCCCAACCTATGACCATGTGTTTTTTCTGCGGAGGTGCAGGACCAGAATCGATTATAGAATTGCAGCTGCGGAACAAAAAGCAGCGTTTCAAAACAGATGACGTAAGAATTGTTAGAGGCAGACTTTACCTTAACCCCACCGATGTGGAGCATTTGAATTACATTTTGAAGGATGCTGTAGTGGATTGAAACGACGTCCTTACAAACTTCCTCTTCCACACCGTAAACCACCTCCCCTTTTCCGTTCATCAAAAAAACTCTGATACGGTACAGATTTTCAAATATTTTTTCTACATTAAAACCGCGTTTGCACTTTGCTGCTTTGACTCAAGTATTTTCGATCCAGCAACATTATCCTGAATAGATTATAAAAAAAGTTTATAAAGGCCCATTTTCCTCAGAAAGTGGTATTTAAAAAGTAAGTAGCGATAATTTTTCAATTGGCAATTAGAAACGATAGTCAATTTTCTTCTCTACTTTATTAACAAAACAGTTACATATATAACCCTGCCAGCTCATGAATTACCACGAACCGTCAGTGATCTCTATCGCATCTGATCTGCTCTTTTTAAGCGTGCCTGTTCAGCAAGCTAATCGTTTACCAAGGTTAATTCGACACCCCAGAAAACGTTATATCCGGCTTTATTTCCGTTAACGCTACCGGAAACATAAACTACTCATTTAAAGATATTTATAAAAAGACCGTAATTCCTGACACACACAGTTTCTGTTAAACCATTCACCTTAAACAGACGCCACGCCATGTAGAGATCAAACCTTTGTTCACCTTGCGAACCTCGCTGCAAAAGCGGGTACGTTCCCTCACTTTTTTATCAATATCCACCTACCTTTAAAATTCGATTACCATGAAAAGAAAAATACCATTGTTCCTTCTGTGTTGTATGCTGCTTAGCCTGGGAGCATATGCGCAAATCCCTGTTTCCGGGAAAGTTACCGATGTAAACGGCGGCTCTCTGCCGGGTGTTAGTATAGTTGTGAAAGGAACCACTACGGGCACCACAACCAACCAGGATGGAAATTTTGAAATTCCCAATGTCCCTGGCAACAATTCAATTCTGGTTTTTTCATTCGTAGGTTATGCTTCGCAGGAAATGACTACAGGTAGTAAGAGGATATTTAATGTAACCATGGCGGCGGACGACAAGCAACTGGATGAAGTTGTGGTAGTTGCTTATGGAACCAGCAAGAAAAAAGACCTTACGGGCGCAGTAAGCACGGTAGATTCCAAAACCATTGCTGTACAGGCCAACTCCACAGTAACCAGGGCGCTCGAAGGTGTAGTGCCAGGATTACAGGTTTCAGCAGTGGACGGTCAGCCCGGTCTGGATATGGGAATAAGGCTGAGAGGTGCAGGATCTACGAGCCAAAACAGTTCAAACGCACTTATTGTAATTGACGGCGTGCCGGCAGAACATGAGAACGCACTATCTTCCATCAGTCCCAAAGACATTGCGAGCATCAGTGTGCTGAAAGACGCCGCCTCCACTGCCGTATATGGGTCAAGGGGTGCTAATGGTGTGGTGCTGGTAACCACCAAAAGAGGCACAAAAGGCAAGGCAAGGATAGGGTTTGAAGGACGCTGGGGAGTGAATTATGCCGGTGCTCTTAAATTTGACAAAATCACCAATTCCAAAGACATATACGAATACGCCTGGCAGGCGATATACAACTCGGTTCGTTATGGTGTAGCGGGTACGCCTTCTACCAATAATACTTCCAGCACCAACCTGCAAAACCCGAATATGTCACATGATGCAGCGGCCCAGTTTGCGAGTGCACATTTGTTTGATTATACCGGATCTACCACAAACTTTCAATCCAATTTGCTTGGTAACTGGATGTTATATGACGTTCCGGGAGCGGTATACACCACCACAGGAAGCGGTGTATCGGCAAGTGCGACCATGTCGGGAGCGTATCTGGTGAACCCTGACGGAAAGCTAAACCCGAATGCGAGAGAGCTATACCCTGCGGGAAGTTATGACGATTTCTTTCTGGAAAAAAAGCTGCGCCAGGAATACAACCTGACAGCCAGCGGAGGAACAGATAAGATTGATTACTTCACTTCATTGGGTTATCTGGAAGATCCGTCATATATCCGTGGTTCCAAATTTGCACGTTACAATGTACGTTCCAACGTGAATGCACAATTGTATGATTGGCTGAAAGTGGGCGCAAACATTGGGTATACCAATAGAAACACCCAATCGCCCGCAACACGGTTTGGACGAAACCCGGGTTCAACAACGGCAAACGTATTCCGCTGGATCAATGGACAGAGTCCTTTGATTTCTTTGTTTGCCAGGGATGATAAAGGGAACATCAAGAAGAATCCGGATGGATCAGACATGGTTCATGTGAAAGCAGGAGATACCTACTCTCCACTGGGTTTGACAAAGATACCAACCTCCGAAGCCAATCTGATCAAACTGCTGGACGACGATATTGATACCCGTGCGTCCAATGACCTGAACCTGAAAGGTTATGCTACTTTTAACTTTTTGAAGGATTTCAGTCTCACAACCAACATCTCATATGACCGATTCTCGGAAACCAGAACACGCTATGGAAATTCCGGAACGGGACCTTATGTATCAACCGGTGGGGCATTTGGAAAGACCTATCAGAACGTCTCGATTCTGGATGCGCAGCAATTACTGAACTGGGGACATACCTACGGAAAACATGCGGTGACCGGAATGGCAGGTCACGAATACTACGAATACAACCTCGAAAACATGAACTACAATGCGGCATACGGACTGATAGACGGCTTTCCGGCTTATGCCAATTTCGTAGGACGTTACACCGGAGGCACCTTCCCGGCACCGGGTGGCAACATGATCAAAACAGCAATGGAGAGTTATTTTGGTCGGGCAAGTTACATTTATGATGAAAAATACTACCTGGAAGCTTCCGTTCGCCGTGATGGTTCATCCAAATTCAAGTATTCAAACAACCGCTGGGGAACATTCTGGTCTGTCGGTGGTGGATGGAGACTAAGTGCCGAGAACTTCATGAAAGGTACCAAATCATGGCTGAATGATATGAAGATACGTTCAAGTTATGGCTTGATTGGTAACCAGAGTGGAATTGGAAACTACTCAGGATACCAGTTGTGGTCGTATGGAGCGGTTTACACATCCGCCACATCGGGTACGGGTATACCGGCATCATATACCCTTACACAGGGAGCGTTCGTAAATGACGGACTGAGCTGGGAAAACACAAGAACTTTTGACGTTGGTGTAGACTTTACGATGTTTAACCGCGTTCACGGTTCTGTTGACTGGTACAACAAACACACAATCAACTCGGTTTACAATCAACCTATTGCGATTTCTCTGGGACAAGGCACACTGACCAAAAACTCAGCAGGTTTACGCAACCGTGGTATTGAAGTGGAGGTGAATGTTGACATCATCAAGAGCAAAAATATTAACTGGACCGTCGGGCTTAACGGAACACATTACACCACTATCCTCACGAAAGTACCGGCCGGTATTGGTTCCAAAGAGCTGAACGGTAACTGGACTGCGGGCGTTGATGGTTGGGCTGCCAACGGTGGAGGTTCTACAACTGAAACTGCCTATTTGCGCGGCGTCGGAAAAGACTATTACAACCTGTATTTTTTCAAATATGGCGGTGTTGATAATAAAACAGGGCTTCCATTGTTTCATCACCGTGTAACAGAGGCAGATCATACTTCCGGAAAATTCGGAGATACGAAGGTTGGTGATGACATCAAAACCACAGATTATTCTCTGGCAAGTCGCTACGAAATGGGTAGCGCGTTGCCAAAATGGATCGGTGGATTCACAACTTCCTTCCGCTACAAACAATTCGATTTCTCGGCCATTCTTGCTTATCAGCTGGGTGGAAAATTCATGAGTGTAGAGTATGCCAACGGCCTTTATACCAACGGAAGTATCGGAAGCGCACTGTCTGCGGAGCTGATCGGCAACACCTGGACACCGGAAAACCCGAATGCCAAATTCCCTATGGCATTTTACGGAACCGGCGCTCCTTACACCAACGGCTCCACATTCGGAAGCTGGCTGTATACGGACATGGGTCTGTTCAGTGCGTCATACCTGAACATAAAAAACCTCTCGATTGGCTACAACCTGCCTGCATCATTACTGTCGAGAATCAAGGCGAGCAATTTCCGTGTGTTTGCATCGGCGGATAACATCGCGATGATCACAGGACACTCTGGTTATGATCCGCGGATGTCGCTGGTGGGCGGCCTTGAAGTGGGCGCCTACGGCTATCCTTACATGAGTACGGTCTCAATGGGAATTAACCTTACTTTCTAAGAACCTTTAAAGTAATCACAAGATGAAAAAATATATTTTAGCTCTCGTGGCAACAGCCATATTCAGCGCATGTTCGGACAAGTTGGAGATCACACCTCCAAACAACATCACCGACGAACAAATACAAAAATTACTTGCTTCCGGTAATGCAGAATCCATCAAACTCGTAATGGGAAGTATGGCCAATGCCATGCCGCAGCAATTCAACTTCGGCGGCATTGCAGGTACCGGTAGTGCAGATATGTACAGCAGCAACCAGGGGCTCGACGTGATGAGAAATCTGGAAGGAAATGATGTCGTTTTGGGCGATGTTCTGGGATTGAGTGCATTATGGGGTGCACCAGAATACGGCATGGACAACTTCACATCCACAGCCTCCAACAAAAACATGGTGTACTGGAATTATGCATGGAACTGCATTAACCAGGCCAATAAAATGCTCAATTTCCTGACCGATGAAATCGTTGGGAGTAATGAGTTTCTGAAGAACTGCAAAGCACGTGGCCTCGTTGTACGCGCCTACGGTTATAATTACCTGATGGAGAATTACCAGGATGCCTACCTGCAAGGCGGAAAAGACAAACTAGGGGTGATGCTGTACGAGAAGTTTTCTCCTACTCAACCAAGCAAGCCGCGGGCTACATCCGCGGAAACTTACACGTTTATAAAGAAAGACCTCACCATGGCAATCCAGTTGCTGATCGACTCCAAGACAGGGCACACAGCCGACATTACGGATATTGATCTTGGTGTGGCTAATTTTCTGCTTGCCAAAGTTTCCGTCTGGACGGGTGACTGGAACACGGCTGTTACAGCCGCAGATAATATTCTGGATGCCTACCCCCGCCTGATGAGCCAGGGCCAGTATGGAGGAACCAACACCGGAACTGCTAAAGATCCTATCTATTTGCCGGAATCCAACGGTTTCCTCAACAACGCTTCCAACCCTGAGGTAATACTGGGTTTTCCGGTGGGACAGGCGAAGACATTTCATAACGTTTATACCAATCCATTTGGTGAAGGAAATGGTGGTAGATTTCGGGCGTATAAAAGAATCGACAACAGACTTTATGAGAAAATGCCAGCGAACGATTATCGCAAGGACAATTTCATGGCAGAAGACTTCGGCGACTACACTTACCCTGTTGACAAAACAGTTGCTTTTATACCAAAATACACCAATCTGAAGTTTGCTGCTACGCACGGTATTGGCAGTGTGAACAAAAACGAAGTCGGAACTGTAACCTGTTATTACATGCGGACCTCAGAAGTGCTTTTAATGAAAGCAGAGGCACAGGCACAACTTGCCAACGAAGCAGGAGCCAAAGCCACGCTGAATAAATTGCTCGCAGCCCGTACCAAAACAGGAGCCACCCCGCTTACCGTTGACACTTATCCTTCCATGGCCGGACTTACAACACTGCAAATGGTTCAACTCCAGACCCGTATTGAGCTTTGGGGAGAAGGCGGTCGAGAGTTTTACAACAACAAACGATGGAACATTCCGGTTGATCGTAACAGCTCTCAAAATCATATGGTAAAGGTTGTTTATCCGGTTGCAAATATGACCTTGCAAATTCCTGAAAGCGAGATTTTGTATAATCCACTTGCTGTTCAGAATTAGCGCTTCGCAGTTTTAAGTTAATAGTTTTGAGTTTTACAGTAAAAAGTCAACAGTGGATAGCTGTTGGCTTTTTGCTTTAATGAAGCACCCTGACATTGAATGTTAACACCTTTGTGTCTTCGAGACTTTGTGGCAAAATATTTTGGCGAATACTCACGCTCGTTAATGCAATATCATATTCATCCAAATTAGACTTCACCTTGATCCCGGACGGTTGAAAAATTGCCGGGGAAAAATCCGTCACACCATTTCCGGTTTCTGTCACAGGTATTTTTTTAATGTTTTTGGCAAGATTAACATTGTAAAAAAACATACAAAAATGAAACTAAACCGACTCGAATTCTGGATTGCGACTGCGTTCTTAGTGTTTTTCATTTACATGAATATGCTAAGTACTTACAGTCCTACGCCAGAATATATAATTTTTCATGTATGGCCGAGTCTACTAAACTCGCTCAGCCTATACTTTTCATTTTTAGTTATAAACAATGTTATAATTTTCAGAAATTTTCCTTTAAAAAAATGGAGCAACATAGCTTTCCAGTCTACCGGGATCCTTGTCCTGCTTCTTGCTGTGTTTACGATTACCAACCAAATCAGAAATCAGCATACAATTCCCTTTCCTGACAGTCTTATGAGCATGTTTCCCTCAATGCTCTGGATTACTGGAATACTTGCGGCTTATAACATACTTAAATACGGCCTTCTAAATTCCGTTTCAAACACTCGATCGGAAAAAGAAAATATGTTTTTTCAATTGACTGTAGCCTGTGTAATATGGCTAACTCTACTTGGGATATTACTCAGCTCTTTAACAGGATACATCAGGGATCAATTCGCCACAATATTTATTTCAGCCATCCCGTGTGCAGGAATAACTTACTTTCTTAATCGATTTCAGTTCTTACCTGATTATCATTTGGGAAAAGTAAAAAAACAGACCTATTATTTTCTTATTAGCTCTACAATTTTAATCGCCTTCACTTTCTTTTACATATTATGGCTTACAACCTGGCAAGACATGAGTGTTGGAAGTTATATCGCAATTAATTTATTCTGTCTCGCAGTCGCTCTGATTTCATCTCATTTTTCCTTTTCCCAACACCTCAAACAAACAGAACTCCTATCATTAAAAACTGACCTGGGTAAATCATCTGCCGACTTACAATTCCTTCGTTCTCAGATCAATCCCCACTTTCTATTTAATGTGCTCAATACGCTATATGGCACAGCGATACAGGAAAATGCGAACCGCACGAGTGAAGGAATACAGAAATTGGGAGATATGATGCGGTTTATGTTACATGAAAATACGCTTGACGCTATTCCGGTAGCTCGTGAAATTGATTATCTCAAAGACTATATTTATCTGCAAAAACTGCGAATTGTAAATTCCGATCAAATCCATGTGGAAGTCAATTTGCCCGAAAATCCCTATCACCAAACCATTGCTCCCATGTTATTAATTCCTTTTGTTGAAAATGCATTTAAACATGGCGTAAGTTTGCAGAATCGTTCCTGGATCACCATTTCCCTGCATTGCGAGGCGGATAGGCTGGACTTTGACATTTATAACAGTCTGCACCCAAAACGGGAAACGGATACGGAGCGATTTCAAGGAGGGATTGGACTTGAAAATGTAAAACAACGGCTGCAATTGCTCTATGCAGGCAAACATGAACTGACCATCCGGCAGTCCCAAACGGAGTATTTTGTTCACATGACGATGTTTCTTTAAGCAATCCGCGAAATAATATGATAAATGCCATTGCCATTGACGACGAACCTGTTGCACTTGAAATCATCAGGTCACTAGTACAAAAAGTGCCGTTTCTGAACTTACAGGCTGTGTTTGTCAATGCGTTTGAAGCAAAGGATTATCTTGACAAACAGCAGGTTGATCTTTTGTTTCTGGATATAAAAATGCCCGATATTTCAGGAATAGAATTCTACCAATTGCTGACGCAAAAGCCACTTGTCATTTTCACAACGGCGTACTCCGAGCATGCTGTTAAAAGTTACGAACTGGAAGCAATCGATTATTTGCTTAAACCATTTTCATCCGAACGATTTCAAAAAGCTTGCGAGAAAGCAAAATCAATACTTGAACTGCAAGCCACAACCAGGCAATCTGCCCCTCTTTTCCTTAAATCAGGATATGAAAAAATTCGTGTAGATCCGCAGGAGATCCTGTTTGTCGAAAGTGCTGGAAACTATATGACATTCGCACTGCCCGACAGAAAGATATTAACCCGGCTCACCATGGCCGAAACGCTTGCCATGTTGCCTCAGCCAGGTTTTGTACGTGTTCACCGTTCATTTATCATTGCCAAAGACAAAGTCACGAAGATCGAAAAACAGCAATTGCATCTGGGAACGTACGTTGTTCCTGTTGGAAATATGTATGCGGAGGAGGTTGCGGGGATGTTGAATTTTTAACCAGTTGTGGTTGATTTTTTGTAAATTCGTAAGGTGAACAAATTAAAAAACAGACAGCTCGATTTTGAGGTTGACTTTCTGACAAATTCAATCAGAAACGTCATATCTGGCGATAGTTTTCAAACCGAAGTTTCAAGGTTAACAAGGACAGACGTAAAACAAATTAGCAAAAAGAATGGTTGGAAATTTAATTGGAAGAAAGAATTAGACGACAGCACAAAAGAAGTTTATAAGATTACGATTGTCAATAACCCTAACATAATTCAAGGCCTGATAAGTTTTACAATTAATGAGGACCATGTCTATATGGACTTGTTAGAAAACGCACCTTTTAATCTTGGGCAAAATAAATTGTATGAAGGTGTTGCAGGAAATCTGGTTGCCTTTGCATGTAAGGTCTCATTTCGACAAGGTTTTGATGGGTACGTTTCTTTTACAGCTAAAACCAGGCTCATGGAGCATTATATTAAGACCTTGAATGCAATTCCATTCGGAGGGCAATTAATGATGATTAACACGATCACAGCCAGCATTCTTGTTGACAAGTACTTTAAAAATTGATCAGATGGGATATATCAAAGAACCAAAAGGTGTCGATTTTGAAATAAACGGCAAACCTTTAACAGTAGAGCAAAAAGAGGCAATCAGCGATTTTATTCGTATTGACAAAGAAAAACGTAAACATTTGGAATCACTGAAATCTAACACTAAGCCTGTTTCCGAGCCCCAAGTTTAAAACGGGTTCAATCCCCAAAGTAAAATTTCAGGGGTTGCCTTCAACGAAAACAACCCCTGAAATTTCTGACTAAATCCAGTCGCTGATTAGAGCGCTGAACCTACCAGCTTAACTATTCCACCAAGCTGTTTGTTTGCAGCAGCGGCAGCCACCTTTCCGGCAACACCACCTTTGTTAAGTCCTGCTACGCTTTTTGTAGCTTCACCAAGCAAACCGCCCAACTGGCTTTGAGAACTTGCGCCGAGAATGGAAGACCCAGCCTTGATCAGTCCCAAATTGCTTGTAAGACTGGCAGCATTTCCCAACAATCCGGATTCACCTTTTCCCAGTAAACTGCTGATTCTGTTAGCTCCAAGAAGCATCTTCACAGCATTCACCGCTTTTCCCAATATGCCGGATGAAAGTTTACCAGTAGACGCCAACGGTATCAGGGATTTAAGATTTCCAGCCTGACCCAGCAATTTTGATTTAAGATCGCCGCCGGAGCTGTTTGCCTCCTTTTCCAAAGCTGCGGAGCTCTGCGTCAATGCTTCTGCTGTACCGGTTTTGTCTCCTTTCGTGGAAAGGGAAACCGCTTTATCCAGCAAGCTTTCAACCGACAGTCCCTGAGCGAATGATCCGGCAGAAAAAGCGAGGAAACCTAATACCAATGCAAAGGAGAATAAGTAATTTTTCATAACAAGTGTTTTTGTGATATTCTATGGACGGCAATATTATACAAAAGGACACTTTTTTCTATAAGATTTTTTTTACGCTCTGTCACAAATTCTCTTAGCCTGTTCACTACAAGCATATTCCCATTCTACAAGCTTTTTCATTTCAAGGTTTTACCAGATAAATTCCAGCATTGTAGGACGCGAAACAGCCTAAACCTCCTTCAATGTTGGTATATACCAATGCTGGTTCCACAAACGGATTGTCTGCGTTGCCATGGTCTTTCAACGACTTGTAAAAACGATAATAGTGCTCGTCCAGATTCAGTATTTCGAACTGCACCGCTTTAAAACGAGGGTCAGAATAAATCATCTGGTCTTTGTAAGGGAAGCTGAATTTGGTTGGCAGCTGTACATAATAAGCGGGTGCCTCAAAAGTGATTCCATCAAGATTGGTATCGCTCACCAAAAAATCCTGATGCGTGTAATCCAGCATTGTTTTTGAAGCTACCCGTTGTGGCTTGCTACCTCCTGTCTCGCTGTCATAATACGGGGCGGTGAGCTCGGTTTCTGCATAGCCCCGAAGGGTATAATAATTCGATTCTCCTTTTATATCATACCACGACATTTTTATTCTTGCAACCGTGTCGCCGTCATACCTGTAACCAAAAACGGTGTCAATCGCATAACTTTTGATCTCGGCTTTTTTCAATGGAACAATACAGCTTGCCCTCACTGTCCGTGCGCCATCCGTCACCACCAGATTGTACTTTTTGCCGGCTTCTATTTTAAACTTATCGCTGCTGATCCGATATGTAAAGGTCGAATCGACATAGGGAATCACAATGGCTCCATTTTCTCCAGACAAGGTAACGGTTGCATTTGCAATATAGACCGGAACATAGGTTGAAGGTCCAAAAAGTGGTTGAGATTCCGTAAGCTGAACCATGATGATCTCTGATTGTGGCGATATGTAGCACTCCACCACAAGTTTGGATTCAGTCTTCGGAAGTTTGTCCTGATCAAGATCGTTGACCATACTTTCGCAACTGCAAAGCAGCAATGAGCAAATCAGAAAATATAATATCTTATTCATTCTATTAAAGTTAAATCTGTTGGAAGAAGTTTTAATCCGATTAAAACTTGAAATTGTAGCTAAATGAAGGCAGTACCGGAAACAGCGAATACCGCGTCAGGACATTCACCCTCACATTCGGATTGTTTTTATCTTCCTTATTATCAATATTATAAAAGAACGGATTCTTACGATTGTAGGCGTTGTAAAGTCCGAATTCCCAAGTTCTTTCTCCCCACTTTTTCTTTTTATGAAACTGAATGGCTACGTCCATTCGGTGGTAAGCCTCGGCACGAAAAGAATTCTTTTTCCCGTACTCTGTCGTAGTGTTTCCATTATTGTAGTAATAATCCGAACCGCCGGGCATATAGCGTTCCCGGAAAGTGCTGAACTTGGCAACGGGTAAGGTAAGGGCGTTTCCGGTACCATAAACCCAGGTTGCTGATAAAGTAATGCGTTTGCTGATGTCATAAATCCCGACAATGGAAAGATCGTTCCGGCGATCATAACGAGGGTAAAAGGTTTCACCAAAATTCAGTTCCGGAAACTTCCATTGCGTCCAGGAAAGTGTATATCCGATCCACCCCGACAATTTTCCCGTTTTTTTCTGAACCATAAATTCGGCACCGTACGACCAGCCTTTGCCAGCCGTCACGTTGTCTTCCCAATTCAATTCGTTCGCATTTGCACCATCCAGACTAATAAACGACGAGCCTTCTTTGTAGCTGATGATGTTGTTCATGTGTTTGTAATAACCTTCCAGGGTTACCGCCAAACCGGGCTTGGGCAAATCCTTGGCAAGTCCAACAGCGACCTGGCTCGACTGCTGCGGAGCGATCCGGTTCGTTGTCGGCACCCAAAGATCGGTGGGTAATCCTAATCCTGTATTGCTCAGCAAATGCACATATTGGTTCATTTTGGCATACGAAGCTTTTACAGAAAAATCTTTGGCCAATTTCAGGGCTGCCGAGAATCGGGGCTCTGGTCTGATATAAGTTTTTGCGGGAGTCTGGAAAGCACTCAGTCTGAATCCAGCATTCATTTTAAGGGCTTCAAAAGGTTGGTAAGTATCTTCCAGATAAATACCCGCCTCCGTAGAGTGAATCGGTTTTGCCTGAATTTCAATATCATCAAAAGAAAATTCACCGGCTAGCGCAAGAGCCGAAGGGACAAAGCGGTGTGAGGTTACCTGCGCTCCGAACCTTATAGCATGTTTCGGATTTGGATAAAAATCAAAATCCGTTTTAAGGCTCAGATCACGGATCAAACTGTTGTATTTCAAACTAAAATCATCCGATTTATTCCCTGTTGCAAGTTCTTTTTCCTCAGAGAAAATGTTAAAATTAAAACGGCTGTATATAAACGATGTGTTCACGAACAGCTTTTGACTGATCAGATGATTCCAGCGTAAAGTTGCCGTGGCGTTGCCCCAATTCAGCCCGGATTTCATTACGCTTTGTTTGTCGGTTTCTTTCACCTGAAATTTATCACGACCAAAATATCCGCTCAGGTAAACTTTATTTTTTGGCCCAAAATCGTAGTTCACCTTTGCATTGAGATCATAAAAATAGTAGCCAGGTTTCACCTTGCTGCTATAACTGGTTTGTTGCTGGGCGATCAGCGGAGCTGCCAGCACATCAATATAAGTTCTTCTGCCGGAGATAAGGAAAGAAGATTTTTTCTTTGCCAATGGGCCTTCCAGCGTGAGACGCGACGAAATCAGCCCGATTCCACCTTCGCCGTGTAGTTTTTCTTTACTACCCTCCTTCATATTCATTTCTACAACGGAAGAAAGTCTGCCACCATAACGGGCAGGAAAACCACCTTTGGTCAACTCGACACTCTTTAAAGCGTCGCCATTAAAAACGGAGAAAAAGCCGAAAAGATGACTGGCATTATACACAACGGCATCATCCAGGATGATCAGGTTCTGATCGGGTCCACCGCCACGAACATACAATCCGGTTTGTCCCTCGGTTCCTTTTTGTACCCCCGGCATGAGCTGTAAAACCCTGATGACATCCTTTTCCCCAAAAAATGCAGGAATCTTTTTGATTTGCGAAATGGGTACTTCAATCTGGCTCATCTGAGCAGACTCACTCACCTTCTCATTTTGCCGATTGCCTTTTACCGTCACCTCTTCCAATTGGTTCACGGCCGCCAATTCCAGACTCAATTCTCTGCTTTCCTTCGTGGAAACTCTGATATTTTGCCGGTCATAACCCACAAAGGAAAAGGAAATGGTTATCGAATCGGATGGAGGAATGGTGAGTGAATAAAACCCGTAGGTATTGCTGACGGTACCATAATTGGAATTTTCGATGTAGACATTCACGCCAGGAAGCAGTTCTCTGCTCCCCTTTTCCCTCACAAAACCGCTGATGGTAACACGGTCCTGCCCATGGATGCAAACTGAAACTAACATGAAAAACACTAACAAAGGGAGAGTATTACGCATAAATAAAAGTTGGTTTTTCTAAGAACGGGCAAGTCAATTCCATGGTATGTAACCGATATAAAATATTAATATATTTATCTACAATGTTCTATTAGACTTTTAGAGTAGAAGTTTGCACCTGGTTTCGCTCTTTGTTCGCCGCTTTCAGTACAGATTTAACACAAAGAGCCTTCACTTTCCGGAATGGTTGTACGGATGTGAAATTAAAAATATGTTTAGGCCATCACATCTGGTGTTGTTAATAAAGCAACGATTACATTTGTCAGCCAAAAGCGACGTGATTCTTCATTTTAAAACCAAAAGCCATGATTAAATTCTCATACACGATACTCTATGTACGCGATGTAACAAGCACCATAACTTTTTACGAACAGGCGTTCGGATTTGAAAGAAAATTTGTGACACCCGATAACGATTACGCAGAACTGGTAACTGGTGTAACTTCGCTGGCTTTTGCTTCTGTGGATCTTGCCAAGTCCAATCTCTCGAAAGGTTTTATTGAAAGTTCTGTTGATAGGCAGCCATTTGGAATGGAAATCGGATTTGTGACGGACGATGTAGAAAACACCGTGTACAATGCTCTTAAAGCAGGAGCAACACTTGTAGAAAAACCAAAGACAAAACCCTGGGGGCAAACAGTAGCTTATGTCAGCGATCCGGATGGATTTCTGATAGAGATATGTACGGCGATAGCGTGATAACTGCCCTTATCCATAACCCGGCAATCTGTATTGCAAATTGAAGACACTGATTGCCGGGCTATTATTTGTTAACTTATGCCTGGCTTGCTGTTGGGATAAATAATAACGAGTGAAAGAATTCTAAGTTTTAGTTATTACTTATCTCCAATATTTGTTTTTCCATTCTTTCCTCCCAACCTATTCCATTTCTTTTATCAAGATAGGGTTTGGTAAAAGCGTAATATCGGGATTGCGCTTTTTCAAATGCAGGCCAGGATACACATATATTCCTATATTCTACTCCATAAATCGCCCTGATGCTATCCATCTTTTTATATCTTAATTCCGAAGAGGAATCCATAGGTATTGCCATACCTCCTCCGTGTTCGTAAACAATCATCCCATTCTTTATATCCGATTCGGCCTTAGTTTTATATTCCAAGACCAGTGATTCATACTGCTTTTGGAATTCCAATACTGCCACACTGGCATGATAGACGATAAAAATCAAAAAAAGAGAAGTTACTAATGAATTGGCTCTTAGCACCCGTACTAAATATACACCCATTCCAATGCGTGGAATCCCCAGAAGAAAAGAAGTAACCACGCCTGAAAGGATAACGCCAGCAAGTATTTTCCATCCCTCTCTTGTGAGACTGTAACTCAAATTGCTGGATGAGAAACCATACATATAAACATCAGGGAATATTATTGCGGCTATAACCAACAACAAAAGTGTAAAATTGATGATGAGCAGCTTTTTCAATTGAATTCAGGAACGAATAAGTTGTGAGCAGAAAATAGTCCGTTATTCGTAGTAATATTAGGTAATTACAATTACTTTTTGGCGCTTTAATTTAAATTTTATATAAAATTTTATTATATATTAAAAATATACTTTTCTGCCACTCACACTTCCGTGAAATCAGGCAGGTTACCTACACCAGTTATTCAAAATCGCCGACTGCAATTCCGTTGGATTTTTCACGGGTTTGATGTCGAATGATCGCTGCAATTTCGTCCCCAGCGCAATTGTTGTTGGTTTGGATACACCTGATTTAAGTATATCAAGAACCAGAATATCTCCGGCTTTTTTGTCGGGAATAATGGCCCCTATACTGTTTTGAGAAGGCGTAGTTCCATTTACGTTTAGGACAATGCCCCCCTTTCTCACACCCGCTTTCCATGCCGGCGAATCGTAATCTACGGATGTAATCACAAGACTGTCACCGTTCATTTTTGTATTAATTCCAAGATATGCTCCCGGAACTTCAACTGGATTTATATCTATATCCAGACCGGCATAATTGAAGTATTTCTTGTAATCGAGCTCTTGGGTTGTGTAGATGTAATCAAAGAATTCATTGAGGGAAACGCCTGCTATGTTTTCACAAACCTGTTTCAATTCTGCTTCGGTAAAACCCCGGTTTTCCTTGATATAATATTTGTTGTAAAGCGTACGCATCACGTCGTCCAGCGACTTTTTATTTCCCGTCTCATGTCTGATCAGGAAATCGAGAATCAATCCTACAACAGGCCCTTTGGCATAATAGGAAATCGTTTTATTGAACTCATCTTCCGTCCTGCCAAACGGACCGTCAGACCAGGTTTCGGCACTAGCCTGTGCAAGTGACTGAAACAGACGTCCGGGCTGGGTTTCATACGATTTGATGCTGCCTTTAAACGTATCCAGAACCTGCTCACGTGACATCATTCCACCACGGTTTAGGATGATGTATTCGTAGTAAACCGTGAGTCCTTCCGACACCCAGAGCATATTGGTTTTATTGCCTTTGTCATAGTCGAAAGGTCCCAATTCTATTGGTCTTATCCGTTTCACGTTGTAGTGATGAAAATATTCGTGAGCGATAAAACTAAGCATACGAATGCGTCCCTGTTCGCTGTTCACCTCCGAACCTTCAAAACTGATCGTGGTGGAATTCAGATGTTCAATACCGCCTCTGCCCGGACCTATCGCCAGAAAAGTATAGTGTTTATAAGGAATATGACCGATCAGACCGGAAGCCTGTTCAACGACCTTTTTGATGTCCTGCATCAATTTCCCTCTATCGAATTCGCCTATCTTGTATCCAATAAAACGGTGCGGAATACCATTTACTTCGAATGCAGGCAACTCTTCCAGATTACCTATCAAAATGGGGCTGTCGTAAAGGACGTCAAAATCAGTGGCGGTGAAGATGTGTTTGGAAGCATCTGCAACGTCCAGACCAGTTGCGACATCTTCCCAGTTTTTTGCAGGGTTAACCGTCACTTTTGCATCCCGTTTTATTTCTCCGTCCAGGTGAAGGAAAACACTGGTGGGCACAATGTATCCATGTTCTTCATCCAGAAAGCTGTTTGCTACAAATTGGCGATCCGCTTTTATATCATATTCAACACGGATATTTTTTGACTTTGCATTCCGGATAATCCAGCTGTTTTTACCTTTTTTCTCCCATTGCAAAATCTTGTTATTTGCATCTGTTGCGACAAGATTATCGAGCTTTTCGGCATAATCCATGAGCTGATAATATCCCGGCGACCACATGGGCATTTTCAAAACTGCATCTGAGGTTTGCTTCGCTTCAAACTCCATTACCACATGGAAAATTTGCTGCTCTGGATTTTCCATACTCACAGTAAATTTTACCGTACTGCCCTTCCCGCCGAATACTGCAAAACTTAAAAGAGAAAATAGAAGCGTGGTAAAAAAACTTTTGGAGCGGTGGTTTGGTGTCATTGGTGCTATTTTTCGGGTCGATTTCCCCTCAGTTTCCTATGGTGATTTGTATTCAAAAATATACATTCACACAAGAACTCAACTACACAAAACACCAAAGCTGGCGGAGCTACCAATATTGGTAAAGAGATGGTTAACATTGACAAACTCCATGCTGTGCTCAACAGAGTTTGTTAATCGTTGTAGTGCTCTTTGACGTGTCACGCTGAGTAACTAATTTTTGGAGCAAACAAGCTCTCGCTCCGGCGATGCGCCGGGCTGCCGGCGCAGTTGAAAATGACATGATTCACCATTGGAATATCTAAGATCTACGTCAGCCTTAGCCGCGGTCCGTCACGCCGTCGAAGGCTAGGAAACAAAGTTCAAATTATTCATATTCAATAATTTATAAAGGTTATCAGTGGCAACTTCCAGTGCTCTTACTTTTTTTCTTGATAAAAAAAGTAACAAAAAAATCAAGGCGAAAAAATGCTTCCTCGCTCATGTCACACGCACACCCCGCTTTTTCGTCAAAGCAGCGCACGCATTGTGCTTATCGCTGCTTTGAGCTTACGCGTCCATACATTGCTCTTATATTCTTCCTGATCATACATAACTCGTGCAGTCCCGTCCGCTTGGCTTGACAACGATCATGTCATTTTACTTTACTGATCACCAACTACAATCCATCAATAACAACCTGCGGGTTACCCTGCGAACAACGTTCCACTCGTACGTTCACCTGATACACATCCCGGACGATTTTTGGCGTGATGGCCTCCTCAGGTTTGCCCGAAGACGTAATGGCTCCTTTTTGCATGACAATGATCTGATCCGCCCAACGCATCGCCAGGTTCAGATCGTGAAGCACAACAACAACAATCCGCCCTTCACGAGCAAGGGAACGGGTCAGTTCCATAACCTGCACCTGATGTCTCAAATCCAGTGCACTGGTGGGCTCATCGAGCAAGAGTACCTTTGGCTCACGCACTACAGAGCGTGCCAGACTGGCCATTTGACGCTGCCCGCCCGATAGCTGATTAAGGGGTGACAACGCAAGATGGGAGATCCCAATACGATCCAGGGTTTTAAACGCCCGTTCATATATTTCAGAATTTTTGATGCTGACACCATCCAGCGGAGAAGCTTTTAATGCACTGATTACCGCTTCAATCACCGACAAACTCACATCCTGCGGAATACTCTGAGGCATGAATGTTAGATGTGAGGCCCGTTCAGTCAGCGACATCTGCATCAGATCGGAGTCGTTCAATATCATAGAACCACTTGCAGAAAGCAAGCCCGACATAGCGCGAAGCAAAGTTGACTTTCCTGCCGCATTGGGACCAACCAGAGCCGTAACAGTACCCGTTTGGAGAGGTGGTAGCGACAGGTCATTGATGATGACCCTTTTACCATAACCTGCTGTAATGTTGTTTACGATCAATTGGTTACCTGTTACCATGATTTTCTCCCCTTTCTAAAAATAAGCAGAATAAAAACAGGAACACCGATCAGTGAAGTGACAATACCAACCGGCATAATAACACCCGGCACAAGTGCCTTACTTGCAATGGACGCAAGCGACATTACCAATGCACCAGTCAGAATACTGGCGGGAAGGCTATAACGATGGTCTTCGCCGATAAGCATTTTGGCAATGTGCGGCCCTACCAAACCGATGAATCCGATGGTACCGACAAATGCAACAGAACATGCCGCAAGCAAACTCACCCGAATCAACGACATGAAACGAAGCCGCCCAACCTGCACACCGTAACTGCGGGCACTGTCTTCACCCAAACGAAGGGCGGTCATTTGCCAGGAAGCTGCCAATGAAAACGGAACAATCACTGCCAGAACAACACCCAAAATCCGGATTGTGGACCAGCTTGCCCGCGTGAGGCTGCCAAGGCTCCAAAATACAAGTTGCTGTAAGGCTTCGGCACTTGCAACATACTGCATGATGCCGATAAGCGCATTAAAGGTGAAAACCAATGCGATCCCAAAAAGAACCAGAGACTCAACGCCTGCACCCTGCATGCGGGACAAAGCCTGCAGAAGCATGACCGAACCAAATGCAAAAATGAAAGCATTGGTAGCGATCATCCACTCTTCCGGGATTCCTGGTAAACTCAGCCCGGCGATGATGGCCAGTGAAGCTCCGAAAGATGCCGCCGCAGATACACCAAGTGTAAACGGACTGGCTAATGGATTGTTCAGAATGGTCTGCATTTCGGTGCCGGCAAGTGAAAGTGCCGCTCCCACAAGTATAGCCATAACGGAATAAGGCAGCCGCACTTCACGCACAATTACCTGTGTTCCAAGATCAACTGAATCCGGAAAAACAATGGCTTTGAGCACTTCACTGATTTCAATGTTGGAAGCGCCAACAGCTATGTCCACACAAAATGCAGCGACCATGGCGGCAAATAAAAATATGAGTAACAGTATCCTTTTATACCGAATACGGTTGTAGCCGTCTTCGATAGAAGGGTTTTTAAGTATACTATAACTTTGTTGGTCTGTAATCAATTGGTAGAGAGCTTTAAATAAACATATCATGGTATAGCCAATGGCAATCGGCCATCAGTTTTCGGCAGCACAGATTGGGCAAAAGATCATTTCCCATTTAGCCCGACAGCCGAAAGCTTGTATTCGCCTTCCGTTATTTCAGCTCTGCGAAATAGGTACCTTTGAAGGGAACTGCCAGGAATTTCTCGTTGATCTGACGAAGTGTTTCATCAGGATTTACTGTTTTGAAAAGTGTCGGGTTAAGCCATTTTGCAATTGCTTCCACAGCAGCAATATTCAACGGCGAGTCGTAAAAGAGATGCCACATACCGTATACTTTCTTGTTTTTCACAGCTGAAAGAGGAGAAACCACACTGCGGTCGGCCAATGCTTTAAGGCTTTTTTGCGTTTCAGCCGCACTTATTCCATACCCAATTACCAAACCTGGCTCCCCTACTGAGGCAATGCCCGAGGCAATGTAAATGTCTGGTTGCTGGCGAATCACAAATTCCATGTTAAGTGTTCCCACTTCGCCCGGCAATATGTCAGCCCCAATATTATGTCCGCCTGCAAATTCTATAAATTCCCCCAAATTGCCTTTTCCCGGAGAACCGATCTGCTGACCACGGATCATCTCCATGTATACCTTTGGCCGGCTTGCTTTTTTGCCCGCCAAAGCTTTTGAAATGCGGTCCATCCGGGTTTTGTAAAAAGCGATGTATTCGTTTGCCTTTTTTTCTTTACCCAAAACTTTACCCAGCAAAGCCATACTCGGAAGCGTATTTTTGAAAGGGTGCAAGCGAAAATCGACAAAAACAATAGGAATACCTGCTGCTTCCAATTGGCGGATCACATCGGCAGACTTGGCATCCGGACCATGAGAACCACTTCCAAAAATTGCCAGATCCGGTTTAAGCGAAATAATCTTTTCGGTAGAAACTGTTTCCTTTCCATTACCACCGATCTGCGGGATTTTCGCCATCGCAGGAAACCGTTTCATGTATTCGTCATAAATGTTACCACCGGATTTTGCGAAATCACCCGTCCAGCCAACCACCATTCCAACCGGATTCGGGTCAAGCAGAGAAAGCGTAAGCAGCGATCTTCCTTCGCCTAGTATAACCCGCTTTGCAGGAGATTTGAGCGTCACTTTTCGTCCTACAATATCGGTTACTGTAACCGATTGTGCGTGCACATGGGCATTGAGTAAAACAAATGCACACACACTCAAAACTTTAAAAATGTACTTTTTCATACGGTTCATGGAATTTAACAGCTGTCAGCCATGAGCTTTAAGCCGCTGGCTCTTTGCTAACTCTATCGAAATAATAACCAGTTGTCAGAATTAAATTTCATTCTGACAACCGGTTTAAATATCAAACTAAGTACTAATAAACATTTAGCGCTATAATTTTAACTTGTATCTTAATGGCTCTTAAAGCTAATAACGGTCCGCCGCGCGGCTAAACGCTAATTGCTATTAGCTACTTATGGTAAGATTAAACTCACAGTATCTCCGTTCAAATCAGGTGCAGGAGGTGTTGCCGGTGCTGGTTCACCTTGCACTCGCCTCGCCATTTTGGCTTTGTTGGTAACATAGGCTGCGCCAGTCGCTTTGTTTATGACAATGGTATTAGGGTGAGAACCCGTCTCCAAAGTAGCAAGTACCTCGTAGGTTTCAGAATCAATGACTGAAACTGTTCCAGAACGACGGTTTGCAGTGTAAATGCGTTTTTTTGCAGGATCAAAATTGATGCCCAATGCACCTTCTCCGGCAGGTATCGTTTTAAGAATTTCACCTGTTGAGCCTTTAAGCACCACCACCTCACTCGAACCCTGATGTGCAACAAACAAGCGATCCGACTTTTCGTCAAAGATCAGGTTTACAGGCTGCTTGCCCCCTGACGCAAAAGATTTTGAAAGTTTGTTGGTTTTCAAATCAATCACGCCCACTTCGTTGGTTCCCATGTTGGTTACATACAGCAACTGGTTCTTTTTGTCAATGGCGATACCCGTAGTGGATTTACCGGTGTTTTCGATCAAATGACTGAATTTGTTGGTTTTCCCATCAATCACCCAAACACTGCTTCCTTCACCTACGTCAGAAACGTATACCTTGTTATTTACCTCATCGACGAACACCTCACGTGTATGCGATTTTTCTTTTCCGTTACTGATCGTCGCGATCACCTTTTTTGTTTTCAGGTCAATGGCGTGAACCGACTTGTTACGCGTGTTCGACGTGTACAAGGTCTGCGTTTTGTCATTGATACCCACGCCATAAGGAGGTGCATCTTTAAGGTCAATACTGTCGATAACGGCCAATGTTTTGGCATCCAGTTTGTATATTTTACCACCGGGAACTGTACGCGATCCGGCTGCCGCTACGTAAACAGCATTTGATTTTTCACTCACAGCAAGTTCAAAAAGACCCTGTCCGACACGCTCAGATTTCGATACTTTTTGAGCCATTGTTTCAGAAGAAAAACCCAAAGCCAGCAACGCGCCAAGCGTCAGTACCCTCACTTTTACACCTATGTTTGATTTCTCAGCCATAACTTAATTATAGATTTAGTTAGAATTTATGTATTGGTAAAATCATCAGAAAAAACCATCCTATTTGCTCTCCCAGCCTTCGGATAGCCATTTGTAAAAAGCAGGAAATGCCATGCGCCAGTACCACGCACCATGCCTTCCGGAAGGATTGATTGCAATTTGCAAGTCGGGATTTACTTTCTCCTTCAAAATATCAGATGTTGCTTTCACGTCATCGTGCATGCGGACAAAACTACTGTCGGGTTTCATACGATTTTCATTCCCTCCCGCGTAGAAATAATAGCGTTGGTTGTGTATTTGGCTGTCCGGTTTAAGCTGTTCCAATTCCCGGTAAATATTGCGTTGGTCCAACCATACCGAAGGTGAAAGAACACCTAGTGAACCAAAAACTTCCGGGTAATACAACCCCGCATAAAAAGTAAGCAAACCTCCCATGGAGCTTCCCGCCATTGCCGTATGTTTCTTGTCAGGAATAGTCCGGTACTGTTTATCAATGAGTGGTTTAAGTGTTTTTACAATAAACTCAAGATAAGCCTTACCCTCTACTTCCTTGTTTTCTGAATTGGCATTGGTGTAATATTCCTTAATCCTCATTTTCTTATCTGCATGATGGTCTACTGCTACCACAATACAGCTCTTGCCTGCTGCGTCAATGGTCTCATCTACACCCCATTCCAACGGACCGATACGCCCCTCGGAAGTTGCTTCATCGAACAGATCCTGACCATCGTGCATATACAAGACAGGATATTTCCTTTTTGATGTTTTGTAATCTTTCGGCAAATAAATGCGGACAGTCCGGCTGCGTTTCAGTTGCGGAATGTACATGGCTGTATCCAAAATTTGCACCTGAGCCGAAGCAGTTGAAGCCGGAAAATGATCACGCCATCCTTCAATCCTAGCCTGAATGACTGTGTCTTTTGTAATGATGGCGCTTCTTGGCGCCACCAATCGACCATCGGCAGTACTTTCCAGCGTTTTCCAGTTTCCGCGGGTAAACTTGTATTCGAGCAGACCGCTTTTTACATCTTTGATCGTAATGAGATGATCCCCGTCCGAATTGATTTTCACCTGCCACTTGTCTTCACCGGGTTGCCATTTTTGAAAACTTCCTGTGATAAAAAAATCCTCACTTTTTAAGAATTCCGGACGACCTCCCACCTCTATCACAACCGTGTGTTGCGCAATTAAAGGTGCAGAAATCACTGACATCATAACCGCAAAAAGTTTGCTAATCCGCATCTTACAATTCTATTTTAAACAATCCTGTTACTGCACCACCTTCTCTTACGCCAAACTGTTTCGTGGCTGCGGTACCTGTCAAAGAATAATATCCGTTCACAGAAGCTGTCGGAGCATTTACGCGAAGCAGCGTTTTACCGTCCAACAGGAATGCTCCGTATGCAGCACCAGGATTCGTTACGGGAGGAATACCAGTAATTTTGGTAGCTGTTTTGGTAGCAATATCCACTGAGTTAAATTCCCAGATCTCACCTGTGTTGATGTTACCGGTAGCACCACTGGTAAGCGGAGCATTGTTGATCAGCGTAATGATTTTGCCATCTCTTGCGAACACGCTTACAAATTTTCCTTTCACGGCACTAACCTCATCCCTGTTCAGGCTCCATGTAGCGTCTATATCCGTTTCAGCCGCTTTTATACGAACAATTTTTGATTTGCCTCCCAAAGCTGTTGTTCCTTGTGTGACGATGTACAAATCTCCCCTTTCATCAATGGAGAACATCTCATTGTCATTGATATAGGTAATGCTACCCGTGTCCGGAATTTTGATCGTTTTCTCGTAAGCGCCAGTATTGACATTGATCACCGCTATGTATACATCCGGAAAAAAGTCGTTGAACATACCACTTTGCGCACCTGTCCCTTTGCTATATGTAATGTCAGCATACAATTTCCCGCCTTTCAGAGCAAGAAAATGCTGCCCGATGCCCTGAAAACCGATACCAGCGTCTGACTTTTTAAGTGCCGTTTCGTAGTCAAAATTCAGTTTTCCGGTACTGGCAAGTGTAGTTGGATTGAAGGTCTGTATCTCCCAGGGCTTATCGCCATCCCAGTAAAAGCCTCTTGAAGCATTCTGGATCACAAAATTCCCGGAGCCATTGATCGTATTGTTGGTTTTAATGAACGTTCCGCCGCTCACCTTCCCATCAGCTGCGATATTCAATCTCTCGATACCCTTTTCGTTTGATGAGTTGAACATCCTGAAAATCCAGTTTCCATAGGGTCTCCATCCTCCCATTCCTTGTCCCTGCAAAGTACTTGGTGCGTTGATATTGGTCACATCGCCGGTAGGCATGGCTGCGAAAGCACTCACGAATCCGGGCTTCGCCGAGGTGATCTCACTCATGGTCATCAGCACATATTTGACTGGTTTCTCAACCACTGGTGTGGGTGTATTATCGTCATCTTTGCAGCCCGTAAGAAACAAAGCACCTGCGAGGCAAAAAGTTATTCCGGATAAAAAAATACGTTTCATGTTCTGGTCTGATTTAATGAATTGTTAAAGAGTGGTTTTCTTTTGTTTTAAAGTGTAACTCAGTTTCAAATGAAGACTTCTTCCAGCATTTTGAATCCTGAAATAATCATACAAACTGGTATTGGTAATATTCTTGATTTCAAATCCTATAGAATAGCGATCTGTCGGCTGGTAATTGAAACCCGCACTTAATAAATGCTGTGAAGGAATAATCAAATCCGACTGAATATCCGCACTTCCTGTCAAACCCAAAAAGCTTTTTGGTTCAACGCGTTCGGGAATCGTTTCCAGATAAAACTCTCTAATGAAATTGTATAGCGCATAAACCTGAATTCGATCTGTTTTCGAAAACAGTCCTGTAAACTTGCCGTTCAGACTTGCGTTCGCAAAGAAGTATGGCGTGTTGCGTAAGCGTGCGCCGTTTTTCCAGACATCCTGAGAAGATTCAAGACCGAAAAGCCGCAAACTCTGCCAGGTGAAATTTCCTCCTGCCGTAAAATATTGCAAAAAATGAACTGATAAATCTGCTTCCAGACCATAGCCTTTCACGTTTTCCATATTCATGTATTGCGCATACGGAGGCTGAGTCGGCACCATCAGAACCATATCCCTGGTTCGCCTGTAAAATCCATTTACTTCCAGTGTGTAGCGTGAGGGTTTGCTCAAATAATACCCCAGGTTAAAATTGAGACTTCGCTCGGGTTTCAGGTTAAAATTTGGAACAACCCAGGCACCATCACCGAATAATTCTTCCTGCTCGGGAAGCCTGTTTGCAGCTTCTGCCGAAACCCGGGCAAAACTATGGTCTGTCAGTTGGTATTTAACAGCTTCTGCAAAACCCCAATACTGTCCGCTCTGGCTTACTTCTTCATTCTGGTCTACCGGCCTTGCTGCCCATGCTTCTATTCCCCGTGAAGAAAACCGGTAAAACTTTCCCATCATGTTGTTGGTCAATTTCTCTGAAAACAGCTTCGTTTCCAGTCCCGCAGCAAATACCTGCTTATTGTACAAAGCCGGTATTGATAAAACATCTATATCTGTGCCCGCGAATTTTGTACCGTAAGGATCGCTACCAGAACGTCTGGAAGAGGTATATACATAATTGAATTCCAGTTTATTAAGAGCATTTACATTGTAAATGAAATTTGTTCTGGATATGACATTTCTGAAACGCAGGTCCGATAACGCAGCCTGACGGCTCTCTCCGGTGCGGGAAGGGTTCGGTGTAAAATTGCCCAGCCAGTCGTATTGTCCATGCAAAGTATCTGTGCGGTTGATCGTCACAGTATTCACAACAGCAAACTGATCGATCAAAAACTTGTCGTTCATAAACGACTTTTTATATCGCACCGAAGGAATCACAGAAGCCTGTCTACCGGTAACCGCACCGTAAGGATCGGTCATAAGTGCAGGATGCTGTTGCTCGCGGTTGAGTACAAAACCGGAAAGCGTAAAACGTAGCTCATCGGCCCAGTTGCGGTTTACAACGCCTGCAAAAGCTTCGGCATAGTAACTTGTGAAAGCATTGTGAAACAAAGAAACATTCTGCATCTTTTGATTCTTGGTAACGGGATCCGTTACTTTCACATTGGCCTTATAGTTGTTGTCAGAGTGATTGTAGAAAGCATCAGCACCGAATATCCATTTTTTTTCAGCATCAGTATAAAAACCATTCAGCGACAACCTGTGCGTGTTGAATGAGGCAATTTCGTACGCAACGTTTAGCTCCGGGCGGTAGGTTTTTCTTGTTACCAAATTAACTGCTCCACCCAAGGCATCGGCACCAAGTGAAACCGGCAATACACCTTTGAAAATCTCAACCCTTTCCAATGAATTGACAGGAACCGAAGAAATATTGTAGCCATCACGGAGATAATCAAGCGGAATGCCGTCTTTGAAGTAACGAATCGATCTCCCCTGAAAACCACCAACCGAAATATCGGGAGCGGAACCCAACCCACCCGCCTGGCGAATGCGCACACCTGCTGAACGATTCATCAGTTCAGTGAGTGTTGCAGGCTGATTGAATACTTCACGTGTAGAAATTACCGCACTTTTAATTGCCTGTTCACGCATTTCCTGAGTGGCAGATTTGCCTGCAACCACAACCTCCGAAAGTTGTTGACTATCCTTGACAAGTTCAATTGACAAAACCAACGGCTGACGCACGTCTAAGTTTACTTCCTTTTGGAATTGTTTGTAACCCAAATGAGAAACGGTAATTTTATACCGACCGGAAGCCAGGTTCGGAAAACAGAAAGAACCGGAAGAATCGGCAATCTCGGTTCTTGAAATTGCTTCAATCTGAACCACCGCCCTAAAAAGCGGATTACCTGTTTCACCTTTTACAGCCCCTGACAGAATACAGCTACGATCCTGCATGGAAAAACCGGCAGAAACGCTCAGCAAATAACCGGCAATAACAATTGCGAACCTGAACAAATATTTTGGTATAGAAATCTTCACTGATTATTCTCAGCCATTTGCTGGTGCCTAAGGTCATGAAATTTATCCTCGTCCATATCCAGCTTCCAGTAAGCCGTTGCGTGTAGTTCGGTTTTATCGAGCTGATGCGTTTCCTTAAAATGATTACGCAACTCTTTTATTGTTACAAATTCAGCAGCAATCCAAACGTAGCGTTTCACTGTCGAATCCGGCAGCTGAACCGATAAAACCGCATCAGAAAGTTTACTTCCGTAACCGGCAGGAATTCCGTTTCGATGAAGCCAGTTTACTTCGATGCCACTTTCGGTGATAATTTGCTGCTCCTCCCCTGCGTTGGCCACTTCTATAAAAGCAGTTCCTTTTGCAGATGCAGGTAAATTTTCAATGATTGCACTGATGGCAGGAAGTGCAGTTTCATCTCCGGCAAACAAATACCAGTCGGCATTGTATTGCGCTAAACCTTCCCTATAAGCAACTCCAAGAAAATCTCCGGGACGGGCTTTTTCTGCCCATGCAGAAGCCGGTCCTTCGTCGCCATGTAGCACGAAATCAATGTCGATTTCTCCGTTTTCTAAATTCAGATTCCTAAGCGTGTAGGTTCTTACTGTTGCCCTTTGATCGTCGGCAGGGTGAACAACACGGCCATTTTCGCCTATTATTTGCAGCACAGGTTTTTGTTGTCCTGGCCTGGGAATGAATACTTTGAGGTGGCTTCCCGGACTTAAACTATTATTGTAAACCGCCTTGCAACCCTTAAAAGAAATACGGCGCATTCCGGGTGTAACGTTCCTGTATTTTGTAACCTCTAAGATATCAAATTGAATTGGAGAGGGTGTTTTGTTTTCCTTCGACATACCAACTAGCACTTAAATTTATCAACCCTATATACTAATTTTATATAGACTCAATATAAATAATAAACACAAAGCTAGTTTTTATATGCGTAATGTCAATAGTAAAAACAGGTTTATTTAAGTTAAAAAACGCCCTTATGACCTAAATCATAGAAATCAAGGCCATTTCCCCTCACAATGTCGTCTTAACTGTATCTATCAGTCACAAATATAGTCTCTTCAATTTTATCGGATATGATCCACCTTAACTTCCGATACCCCGGCTTTCAAAGTAAGGTCGGGGATTTTGCTTTTGGACAAAGTCAGGGTCAACGTCATGGTATATTGCAGCTCATCATCCAGCACCTGTAACTGGTGATCAGGATAAAGCGCTGCCAATCTTTTGCGTACATTGACTAACCCTAAGCCTCCAATCGTTTTTTTGGCATTGACGGGTTTACTATTTACAATCGAAAGAGTAAGCACTTCGTCCCGCAATTTAAGATCAATTTTCACAAACGACTTTTTGGCTGTACTGCCTACGCCATGCTTAAAAGCATTTTCAATAAATGTGATTAGAACAAATGGAGCAATTACCAGCGTCTCGTCCACAGGATTGGGATAACTGGTTTCAAGGGTTAGCCTTTTTGAAGTTCTCAGTTGTTCCAGTTCCACATAGTTTCTGATAAACGATATTTCTTTATACAGAGGTACCATTGCATCCGCGGTTTCATAAAGAGAATAGCGCATCATCCCAGACAACTGTTGAACAATTTTTGCCGCACGAGGGCTTTCTTCCTCCGTAAGCGCATAGATGCTATTGAGGACATTGAACAAAAAATGTGGACTGATCTGACTTTTCAAAAAATCAAGTTCCAAACGGTTGTAGTCCTGTTGCAAATTGGCATTCCGTACCTGTCGCCTGTATATCTCAATCAGCAATTTCAACGCCAGCGGGTAAAAGGCCCGTTCTATAATGAACATTAAATGATAGAATGTTGCCGGATGAAACAGTGCTTTCCAATATGGCATCCTGTCAAAATGGCTAATAGAACCCGTGTAATCATCTGGCAAGCCGCAATAATGCTTAACGAGATATGACGTGTAGTAATAGCAGGTAAACAAAATAAAATAGTAAACAACCATCCCAACAACCAGAAACCCAGGTTTTCGGGAATAATGAGTGAATAGAAATACGAGGAAATAATACTGAACAACCACGCAAAATGCATCACGTACAATGGGGCCAGCGTAAGTTTTAAATGGATAATCGAGCGGCACTGATGGGTACAAAAACCATGGGACGTATGCAGAAAATATCAGTAGTAAAATCCCTGTTATCAGCAGGGCATGAAAACCTACACGTGTCCAGCCGTGGTATTTTGTATTGTCTGCAACGATATCCAGTCTGATCATGCTAGTATTGGAGAAATCCTGAGCCTTTTAAAAATGTTCTTCAAAGGAATCTGTTCATGAAGTATTTCGGTTACTTTTTTCGACGAGAGCAGTGATTTATCCGATAAAGATCGTTTTGCATTTTCATCGGAAATAACATGGACTCTATCGAATTAATTAAGTTGATTATGAATGACCCGATACCTTTGTTTCCATAGTCGATGAAGGCTAAATCAAAGCATTGGTATTATGAAATCAGCCATTTTTTCAAAGCAATCTTTACCTCCTCCCGATAGTTAGGGCCGATAATCAATTCCTGACCGGAAGTTGTGATCACAGTGTTTCCTTCGAGTGTTTTGATATAGCGAAGTTGCACCAAAAAGGATCGGTGAATGCGAAGGAAACGATCAGCAGGAAGTGTCTCGCAGAGTTTCTTCATTGTGACAAGTGTAACAAGAAAACGATCTGAAAGAAAAACTTTGATGTAATCGCCAAGCGATTCCACGAAAATGATTTCATCGAAATGAACCTGTTCCAGTTTCTTATCGGTCTTGAAAAATATAAAATCTGATGGTGCAACTGTTTCTGACAAAACCGGTGAGTTCTCTGATGTGACAGCAGCAGAAACTGGCTGAGAAGTTCCGTTCATTTTTTCCCTGGCCCGGCCAACAGCTTTAAGGAAACGGTCAAACGTAATTGGTTTCAGAAGATAGTCGGTAACACCCATATCGAAACCATCCAATGCGTGGGCCGGATTTGCAGTTGTTACAATTATTGCGGGATGTGGTGCAGGATAAGCCCGCAGGAATTCGATCCCCGTCATTTCCGGCATGTTGATATCCAGAAAAATAATATCGGGATGCATAGCGGGGAGTTGATCATAGGCTACAATGGCGTCATCGAATGTTGCGGCAAGTTCCAGCGAAGAGACACGACGGACATATTTTTCAAGGAGTTCCTGAGCCAGAGGCTCATCTTCTATAATTGCACAACGAAGCGTATTTGTCATCACTAGAAATTAAAATGCCGGGGCATGAACAGCGGTTATCAAGACACATAATCATGAAAGTAACAAAGCATTTTCTATAAATCAAAAGCCATCTAAACCAAGATCAGTCCATGAAAACGAAATTAAAACCATTTCTTACTCTAATTTTTGCCCTCACTTATACATTTGTTCAGGCGCAGGAAAATTCAGACCAGAAAGCTGTAAATCCAGATGAATGTTCCTGCTCCCAGGCTTTGGAAGAAGTTATTGACAAAGTAACCCGCGTTTATGCCGGATTTGACGACAAGGTTACCGCTAAAACCCGTCCAGCCTACGACAAACTAATTAAAAATCTACGAAGCAAAGCATCCTCCGTTAGCACTCCTTTGGCATGCCAGACCGTCTTACAAACCTATACTGACTTTTTTAAGGACAGCCATGTTGCCTCGGTATGGATGAGAGGCACAAAACAGGCGGTATCAAACATGGAAGCGAATAAAAACCGGACCGATCTCGTGACTTTCAGGAAACTAAATGACGATTTTCTGTATGTAAAACTTGCCGTTTTTGACCAGAGAGAAGTAGGGAAACTCGATAGCATGTTAACAGCAAACCGCGAATTGCTGGCCAAAACACCGTATCTGATTATGGATTTAAGGGGAAACGGTGGCGGCAACACCAGCACCTCCGACGAAATGGCCAGACTCATTTACACCAATCCAATGGTGTATCCGGCATGGGACTACCGTAGCAGCGAGGAATTTATCAAATCCAAAGAACGGGAGATAAAGACTTATAAGGATACAACCGATCCTTACTACAAACGTGTGTTGAATTTACTGAATGCTGCAAAGGCAAACCCAGGCAAAATGGTGAAAGACTCCGGCGATTTGGTGCGTACCATTGACGTAGACCCCAAAAGCTATCCCCGGCAAATCGCCTTTCTGATTGATAAGGGAAGTGGAAGTGCTACGGAATTCTACATATTTGAAGGCAAACAAAGCAAAAAAGTAACTCTTTTTGGCACAAACTCTTATGGTGTAATGGATTACGGAAGCGATCAGGATTTTAGAATTTGCGACGGGATTTACAACTTAGCTACACCTTGGGGACGCAATGGCTGGGTGAAGGATTTTCGGATTGATAACGTCGGCTTTAAGCCAGATGTAAGAATACCAGAAGGAGAAAAAGATTGGATTGGCTTTGTTCAAAAGTATTACTCAAATACTGAAAAAAAATAGAGATTAAAAGCTTCCAAAATCAGCCATCTGCCGGATTTGCACCAAACAAATTCAGTAGGTGGCTTTATCATTTAGCTTCTGTGTTAATATAGTTCCATCTTTTAAACGGGACGGCCCTTTAACTGTATGCCCGAGACAACCTTCCGCAACGCTGAGAAACTATCTTGTCAGATAAAAATCTATTTATGCAATTATTCGGTCATGAGTTGAGCTCTGCTCAAATGTTGTTAGGGAAATTGGCAGGGACACTGCTATTCTGTTTGGGCTGTACGGCCATTTCATTCGGACAGAGCCAACCGCTCACATTTGAGCAGTACAATCCCGTGTCTACCTTGGTAGTTCCGGAGCATTCGGTGACAGCTTCCAAATTTCCATTTATTGACATACACAATCATCAGCCGTATATGGAAAATCAGGATTTGAATAAGCTGGTAACGACCATGGACGCAATGAACATGAAGGTGATGATCAACCTGAGTGGAAAAGGCGGCGATGCTCTCAAACAAATGACGGATAATGTAAAGAAGCACCAATACGCAGACCGGATCGTCATTTTTACCAATGTAAACTTTAAAGGTTTTGGTGAGTCCAACTGGACTCGTAACACTTTACAACAACTGGAAAAGGATTTTAAAAACGGCGCAAAAGGGCTTAAAGTTTTTAAAGAGCTTGGTCTTACATACAAAGATGAAAAAGGGAATCGTATTGCGGTGGACGATTCCCGGCTTGATCCGATCTGGCAAAAGTGCGCCGAATACGGCTGGCCTGTGCTCATTCATTCCGCGGCGCCAAAGTCGTTTTGGGATCCGATGGACGAGAAAAATGAACGCTGGCTTGAAATGTACAAGCATGCCGATCGGCAGTATATGAACCTGGATATATCGTGGCAGCAAATTATTGACGAGCAACACAGGATGTTCCGTAAACACCCGAAAACGAAATTTATCAATGCCCACTTTGGTTGGCTGGCCAACGACCTTGCAAAGCTCTCAAAGCTCATGGATGAGCTTCCAAATATGTACACCGAATTTGGTGCAGTTATAGCGGAACTTGGCAGACAGCCCGCAATGGCCCGTAGTTTTTTTGAGAAATATCAGGACAGGATCCTCTTTGGCAAAGACTCCTGGGTTCCGTCAGAATACAATACCTATTTTCGTGTGTTGGAAACCAATGACGAGTATTTCCCTTACCACAAAAAATACCACGCACACTGGAACATGTATGGCATGGGACTAAGCGACCAAATACTAAAAAAGGTTTATTATAAAAATGCGCTTACTTTACTTCCGGGTATAAACAAGTCATTCTTTCCTGATTAACTTAAATCAGTTTGCCCAACACTCTGTACAAAAATGCGAAACCAATGAAACCTAACATTCTCAAACTGTTCCTACGTCTTGCACTTTCTACCGGTTTTTTATCCGCGGTTGCCGACAGGTTTGGTTTTTGGAGCAAAGAGAACTCCGTTTGGGGAAATTGGGATAATTTCGTGAGCTACACTGCTCAGTTAAATCCATGGTTCCCGGAAGCCTTCATTTCCCCCGCTGCCATAGTTGCCACTGCGGCAGAAATTATCTTGCCAATATTTTTGCTTCTTGGATTTAAAACCGAGCTCTTCGCAAAACTTAGCGGATGCCTTTTACTCATTTTTGCATTATCGATGACATTTTCGACCGGAATCAAGGGAGCTTTTGATTATTCTATCTTTGCCGCCGCCGGAGCTGCGTTTGCCCTCAGCAACATCAGGCAAAAGTATTTTGAACTGGATATTTATCTCAAATAGGTTTAAAACCAACTATCTGACAGATTATTAGCAACAAATGTTTACTGAAATTTCATAAAAAAATGGTTCGGCGGAGACTCTTTTACCTAAGAATTAGCTACCTACTTTGCGTTTATCAGCTGTATCTATACTAAGAATAAATCCAAATTTAGGCAAAACGGGCACAAATACTCCGGTATGCTTTAATACCTTTTTTAAGCTGTGTAAATTTGAAATTGGCCCAACAATTACAAAGGTGATACAGCAGAAGAGATTAAGAAAAAGCGTGAGTCTTACGGTCACACAAAGCAAAAAGCTACACGAACTGAGCGAGTTCGACGGTTTGGACCCCGTTGAACACGTCAACCGCGCCATTGATGAGTATCTTGTAAAACAGAAACGCGATTTTGTTGCTCCGAAAGAAAAAGACATTGCTGCACGCATTAACGAACGTTCTCCTGACGTGAAGGTGAAAGGCGCCATGTGGATTGGAGGCGTAGTCGATAAATATGCGTTTTCGGCCCTGGTGCTGAAAATACCTGCCAAACTTGCTATTGAAAACGGTCATATCTCCAAACTTTCGATCTGGGATCCGGAGGTAATGGAAAGTACCGGCAGTTTCATCGGCTCCTGTATTGTGAATTATGACCGCGGCTGGGATATAAAACCAAGCAAAATTGCAGAACCTTACTTTAACAGGGTGATTTCACTACTTAGCCAAAAAGAGGATATTAAACCGAAAACGAAGGAAGCTGTTTAGAGAGCTGCTTACATGCTCTCTTTCAATTTTTGAATATTCCGGATAATCGTTGCCTTATCTGTTCCTGAAACTGAAATTTCCAGTGCGGTTTCCAAATGTTGGAGTGCCTTTTGGTTGTCAATTCCAGTGTACAGATTTCCCAGCAGAGAAAAATAGAAATGGTTGGTTTTCAGATCCAGCTTTTCAGCTTCTGCAATTGCAACTTTTTTACCACTTGTCATCGACAAGGCGTAGGTCCGGTTCAAAGCAGCAATGGGTGAATATTCCAGTATAAGTAAGCTATTGTACAGCTGCAATATACTTTCCCATTTTTCAATTGTGCTTTCCTTTTGCGTATGCCAGTATGCAATTCCTGCTTCCAGATGATACCTCGACAGCTCATTGCCCACGGATGCTTTGTTGAGGAAGTACCCGCCGCGTGCAATTAGCTCCTGATTCCAGAGCGTTTCATCCTGATCCTGGTACAATATCATTTCCCCGCTCTCGTTCACTCTCGCATCGAAACGAGAAACATGGAAACACATCAACGCCAACAACGCACTTGCGGCAGGTCTATTGGTAGTTTCGTTTTCTACCAACAAATAACACAGTCTCATCGCCTCTGCACAAAGGTCTTTGCGTAATATGGTGTTTTGATGACCAGCTGAATAATAGCCTTCCGAAAACAGCACGTAAATCGTCGTCAAAACGTTGCCCAGCCGTTCGTTGATTTCAGCAGTTGAAGGTTGCTCAATCCTGATATTTTCTTCCTTCAACCGCTCCTTCGCACGGTTAATTCTTTTATATACCACATCTCGATTGGTAAGAAATGCGTCTGCAATCTCCTGAACGCCAAAACCACACAACAAATTGAGTGCAAGTGCGACTTGTGAATCGCTGGAAATCGACGGATGGCACACCGCAAATATCATGGCCAGCTGGCTATCTGAAATATTCTTGACCGATAAATCAACCTCAATTTCCTCCGAAAGTGGCGCATTGTATTTAATATCTGGCGCCAGCTTATTTTCGAATAAAGAGCTTCGTTTAAGGTGATTTTTGGTTTTATTCTTGGCTACTGTATAAAGCCAGGCAGTGGGATTTTCGGGTAGCCCGTTTACACTCCACAGCTCGGTTGCCGAAAGAAAGGTATCGCTTACAATATCCTCTGCAATCTCAATATGTTCGATACCAAATAAATAACAGAGCACCCCAACAATCTTGCGGTACTCTGTTCTAAACAAATTTGGCAGAAGTTCACCTTCCATAATTCCTGAATGGCTTTGATTGACCACAAAATTAAATGTAGCAGAGCTATTTATTAGCAGGAGGAGTAACAGCCATCCGGATTTCTACATTTCCACCCAATTTCAGAATCGGGCATCCTTTGGCAATTTCAGAGGCTTCATCATAGTCCGCGGCTGTAACCACAATCATACCGCCAATTGACTCTTTGATTTCAGCGTAGGGGCCGTTAATTACAGCGCTGTTTGGTTTCACAATCCGCCCTTCACCATCCCATCTTTGGAGCGGTCTTGCCAGTTTATTTTGTGCTGCAAGACTGCCAAACCAGTCCTGCCAGGCTTTCAGCGATGTTTGCAATACCTCTGGCGATGGTTGCTCTTCCTTCGTGGTAAAGTCCCTGCGGAAAATTAAAAGAAACTCATTCATTGTATTTCGGTTTATATATTTGAATTTCGATCATCCAAACTGCCCTACCTGATAGGTACCCGGTGTGGTTGGAAATGCAAGATTAAGACGATTCCAGGTATTAATTGTAGTAATTGCAAAAGTAAGGTCAACAAGTTCCTGTTCAGTAAAGTATTTGCAAGCCTCCACATATACATGATCCGGCACATCGCATTCGGTTACTGCTTCCGACCATGCCAGCGCCGCCCTCTCACGATCGGTGTAATATGGAGTTTCCCGCCAAACGCTAAGTCCATACAGCCGCTGCTCAGTTTCACCCTTTGCACGGGCATCTTTTGCGTGCATATCAAGGCAATATGCGCAGCCATTAATTTGAGAAACGCGGAAGAATACCAGTTCCAGCAGGTTTACTTCAACAGGCGATTTTTTAAGATAGCCACCAAATGCGAACAACAATTTCAAAGCACCTTGTCCCTTGTCATTCATGTTTATTCTCTGCTCCATTTTGTAAGATATTTAGAAGTTTAAAAACCAATGACAACCGGCAATACCAGGATTGGACATTCGTAATGAAAATAATTTCAATAAAAATCCATGGACCTTGGCCAGATTATCCTTGATACTTGCCATAACTCCGGCGATTAAAGCAAAGCGGATGTTTAAAAAGTAAAGATATCTGAATTTGAACCTTCCAGTTGGGAACCATGTAAGGCTACCAGATCCGTTTCCACTTGTTACCAACAACTCATTTTGACGTATTGAGTGGTGTAAACCATTTCTATCAGGTCGGGTAACTCAAGATGTATGGCAAAAAAGCAATCCGGGCAATTTGATAAAATTTTTAAAGAGAATCTTGAAGCAGTAATTCCCACGTTAATTGCAAAATTACTAAAAATACAACCTGTTATTTCGGAGGAGTTGCAAGACAACATTCAGCACACACGCGAAAGACGTCCTGATGTATTGAGAAAAATAACCGATGTCAATAACAATACATTTGTACTGCATCTGGAAATACAACTCTCAAATGAGCCGGAAATGGTTTTCAGAATGGCGGAATATGACTTGATGCTTTTGAGGAAATACCGTCTTCCCGTAGAGCAATATGTCATTTACATAGGAAAAGGCAAGCCTGCCATGCCCTTGAAGTTGCAAACAAAAAGGCACCAGTTTCAATTTCCAATGATCGTAATGGCAGATATCGATTACCAAATTTTCCTAGAATCAACCAATCCCGGCGAAGTCGTTTTTGCAATTCTTGGCGATTTTAAAAGCGAGAACCCAAAGGATGCGGTAACCAATATTGTCAAACGTGTGCATGAAACCAGCCACAGCGATTTTACGTTAAAAAGACATTTGGTTCAATTGCGAGTTTTATCGCAAATTCGTAAATTAGAGCTCTTAACACAGAAAGCAATGGAAAGTATCAGCAAATATTTCAAAGAGGAAAAGGATTTTCTTTACGTGAAAGGTCATGAAAGAGGCCTGAGTCAAAAGGAATATGAAAAAAATGTTTCGTTTACAAAATCACTGATTCAAGAAACAGCCTTTGATGATATCAAAATCGCAAGCCTGGTTGGCGTCACAGTTGACTTCGTTGTGCAGATCCGGGAGTCCATTGAGAAATAGGCCGATTGGAAGTTATATCTCAGTCCTATCCCCTACTTCCCCAATCTCTTTGTCAGGTATGCCTCCATTTCAGCCAGAGACAACGCATTCAAGGTCATGTCTTTAGTAAGTCCCCCTTTTCTCGCAACTGCTACACCGTAATGCATATCGTAATAGCCTTCTCTTGAATGTGCATCTGGATTAATGCTTAGCAAAACACCTTTTTCTAAGCAATAAGATATCCACCGCCAGTCAAGATCCAGGCGCCATGGCGACGCATTTATTTCTACAACAACACGATTGGCGGCACAGGCATCAATAATAACCTTGTGATCAATAGGATAGCCTTCACGGGAAAGCAACAGTCGCCCGGTAGGATGTCCTAAAATAGTAGTGTAAGGATTCTCGATCGCTTTCAGCAAGCGCGCGGTGGCTTTCTCCTGCGACATGGTGAGGTTGCTGTGCACAGAAGCAACAATGTAATCGAAACTGGCAAGTATCTCGGTTGGATAATCCAGAGAACCGTCACCCAGTATATCCGATTCAATTCCTTTTAAGATCTTAAATGGTTTGGCAGGATTTTCAGCGGCAAAACGGGCATTCAATCCTGATATTTCTTCATGTTGCCGAAGTACATCCTCCACTTTTAATCCCTGAGCATACGTTGCAGTCTGCGAGTGGTCAGCTATACCCAGATATTCAAATCCTAATTCCTGGCAAAACAACGCCATTTGTTCCAGCGTATTCTGGCCATCGGAGTAGGTACTGTGGTTATGCAAAATCCCTTTCAGATCGTCCCAGGTTATCAAGTCACTGGCGTTATGGTTCTGAGCCCATTGAAACTCCCCTTCTCCTTCACGCATTTCCGGAACGATATATGGCAATTCTGCACTTTGGTATAACGCTTCTTCGCTATCAATTGCACCAAAATAAGCGTGTTTCCAGATCGTACTGCCGGCAGCAGTAGTTTGCCCCAAATGATCCTGCCCTGCCGATTCCAGAAACAATTCATTTACCATCCTGTCCGGCCTCACTGCAATAATTTCTACGGCTACCGCGGCTTCCTGTATATTACCCTTCCAGACAAATGGAGACGAATTCTTTTCATCCTGAATCAGAAAATCAATTCCCTTCAATGTATCCTGCAGCAGCGCGGGCGATTCGGTTTTAACCAAAACCTTCACAGTGCTTACTATCTCCGACTTCCGTCTGATATCCCCGGCAACCTGTACTTCCACAAACGTTTGTTTCAAAGCGTCAGAGATGCGCTGAGCGACCATTTCCGCTTTGTCCATTCTCAGTTTACCCGCCTGATCCTTTAAAAATGCCAGCGATTCCAATATCTTTTGCTGCGTGCTGCCTCCCAGACCTTTCACCTTTGAAACACTTCCGTTCAGACAGGCAAGTTCCAGTTCATGCAGGTTGTCAATTCCAAGTTCTTTCCACAGCAACGCTATTTTTTTAGGTCCAATACCTTTGATATTGAACATCTCCATCACGCCGGGAGGAGTGTTTTGAAGAAGCTCTTCCAGTTCAGGAAATGTACCGGTTCTTACAATTTCAATGATCTTGCCCGCCGTACTTTTACCAATTCCTTGCAATTTAGTGAGCTCATCAAGAGTCATGTACTGTAACTCCCCATCCTTGTATTTGTCCAGATAAAATCCGGCAACGCCATAAGTTTTTATCCTGTTCGGATCTGCGCCATGCAGTTCAAGGAGTTTGGCAGTAAGTTCTAGTATCTCGACAATTTCGGAATTGCTCATGGGAAACGGTTATGAATTGATATGCGAAGTACGAGTATTTAAGATTGAATGGCAATAGAGGGGATTGTTTTGAGCGCTAACATTTTTACCGCAATGGACGCAATAGGTTTACGCAATGGGACGCAAGTGTCAATAATTGTAAACGGTCCTTGCGAACTTTGCGTTTTTCTATTGCGACTATTGCGGTAGAAATTTCCGAGGCGTAATATTTAACCGCAATCGGCGCAATGGGTTCACGCAATGGGCGCAAGGTTATCATTCTATACATTACTAACCAAAAACCTATCGAAACTTACCATTCAACAGGTACACAAGTATTTACAAGTTCCGCATGTACCTCAAATAAACCATCCATCACCTGGCGTAATGGAAGTTTGTTCACTTGTTTATTACTTTGATGAACCCCATTGACTCATCTCTAATCAAACATCATGAACGCAAAATCATTTCAGAGACTAACGCTATATTTCGTTGGCGTTGTAACAGCCTCAATACTGGGCGTATTGTTTTGGGATCACTTTCATGAAGGAGTGCCGAGTCATCATCTGCTTGCAAATAAAAATTTACCAGAAATCTCCAACTGGTGGGGAGCTTTTTCACTCCCGCTAACGTCATATTTTTTATTAACACGGATTAAAAAACGTATCACCTCTGCAAGACAAACGGACAGTAACGACGTAAAATGGAAGTTTTTGTTGCCATTTCTAGCTTCGCTGGCATATGCACTTATTCTGGCGATATCCTATACAACCGGTAATTCTCAAATTTCCGGTTTCATGTTTCAGGCACTTTTTATTATTGCTATACTGGTTCCTATTTATAAATCAGAATATCTCCTGGGATTTATTATCGGTCTGGTTTATACATTTGGAGGAGTATTACCCATTATAATTGCCAGCTTTTTTGCAATACTGAGTTATACAATTCAAGTCTTCGTAATCCCACTTATCAAAAAAATACCCAGTGTGTTGGGTTGGAAGAAATAATCATGGGTTCCAAAGCGATAAAAAATGATTTTTAAAGAAGCCCAAATCAACGACATAGACGATTATATGATCGTTCGTATGGCTGTTAAAGAAAATGTTTAAGAAATCCAGCCCTGGTTACCCGACAAGATAACATTGATTACCTAACAAAATATGGCAAAGACTGGGTATGCCAAATCGAAGACAAGATTGTTGGATTTACAATTGTAGGACTAACACAACAAAATGTGTGGGCGTTGTTCGTGCAAGTTACTTTTCATAGCCTGAGGCACAGTTACGCTACTGGTCAGACACTTACACGAAAGAGGGGGACATAAAATTGATACAGGAGCTACTTGGGCATAACGACATAAAAACCACCATGCAGTATGCCCATGTAAGCAAGCTGATGATTTTAAAAAATTAAATTTTCGATTGATACCATGGAGTAAACTAGTTGCGTATTTTGTATTATTTGAGAGGCAAAAACTTACATTAAACGACATCAACACACTGAAAATAAGTCATTTAAAAAAGACAATGCATTGTATTTGGAATATCAGTCTCAAATTGATAATCTTGCAAAGGCGCCCACAAGTTGCGTCTATAAACAAGTTATGCACCATTTTAGGACCACCCTACACAAAACAAAATGACGACAGAAAAACGATACGAAATATTAAACTCTTTGCCGACTTACGGACCAATGTATGTTCCTGTAACAGACAATGGAGAGCCATTTTATTTCGAAGGTTTTCCTGTTCGTTTTTATAAGTCTGACGGAACAGAATGGGTTGCCAACTTTCAACCAGGTTGCACAGACTTAAAGCAAATTATTGAATTTAAAAAAACTCAAAACTTGTTAATAGTTGCTTGTGGAACTTGTTATTTAATGAACCCAAACGACACAAAGCCCATTGAAGTTTTTGGAGTTGGCTATTCAGACATTTTTAAGGCAAGCAAAGGCAGACTTGTTTTGCAAGACCAAATCGACCTGACAATTATTGAGCCTGACGGAACACATTGGGACACAGAAAGAATTTCGTGGGACGGATTGGCTGAAATTAAAGTTGAAAATAATTTGGTATATGGACTTGCATTTAATCCAATGCACGATGCAGATGAATGGGTTGAGTTTAAGTATGACCTTGACACAAAAACTTTGACAGGTGGAAGTTACTGTACATTTTCAAACAAAAAACCTTGGTGTAAAGTATGGTAACAGAAAAATTTGCTTGTCCTTGTTGTGGCTATAAGACATTCGCTGAACAGCCAAACGGGCATTACGATATATGTGAAGTTTGTTTTTGGGAAGACGACCCAATTCAATTTGACAACCCGAATTATGAAAGTGGAGCAAACCACGTTTCACTTAGACAAGGACAAAAGAATTTCATTGAGTTTGGTGCCTGTGAAAAAGAAATGATTAGGAATGTAAGACAGCCAACCAAGGACGAAGAACGAGACGAAAATTGGAAACCATTCGAATTATAAAAACGGTACATAACAGCAGTTTGGCAAAATGGCGGGTTTAGTGCTGAATTCAACAGTATTTCTTCGATTGAACTTTTGTGCAAAATTGAACATTTGTGCTTCGATTTCCGCCACTTCGCCAAGCTGCAAAACGTTATGTGATATTATAAAATGACAACGTCTGAAAAAATAGTTATAGACGAAGGATTTTGTTACCCTTCTTTTCCCATTCTCGACAATGGGGATGTTTTTGTATGTCTAAGATTTACTGAACCAGATTTATCTGAACATATTTGCAAATACTCAGAAATAAGGCTTATAAATATTGAAACAAAAATTGTCAAATGGAACTGTTCTTTAAAAGACGAAGGAGACTATGTTACTTCAAAACCTATTTTACACAAGAACAAATATTACATTACTACAAATAATTATATTATTGCACTTAACAAAAATGACGGAAGTATTGTATGGCAGATAAAGTATAAATTATGGATAACCAATATAAATATAATAGACGATTTGATTTATTTGTGCAATGACAAAGAGATAAAAGTAATAAATTGTGAAAATGGAAAAACAATAAAATCGAAAAAATACAGAGTTAAATGGCTAGACAGCAAAGTAGTAAAGCATAATAATAGACTTTTTGTATCTACTTCAAATTCAAAAATTATTGAAGTAAATATTGATACGCTTGAAATTGAAAATGAATTCAAATATTCTGGTGGTTGGGCAATTGCAAGTACGCCAATCTTTACAAATAACTTAATGCTATCAAATTCTTATGCTTCTTATGCAAGTTGTTTTGATTTGACAACTAATGAGACTTTATGGCGAACAAACAAACAAGTTGGAGCAGAACCTAAACAACTTCTTGATGAAGACAACCAACTTTTTTTTATTGTCGAGATTTTACAAGTTTATAGACTGTCGGCAATCACTATTAAAAATGGTAAAAAATTGTGGACACAAGAGTATCATATACAAGATTTAAAAAACCTAAATGATAAAAGTATCATAGGACTTTTGAAAAATAAAAACGGACAATATTTTATTGGAATCATAAATAAAAGAGACGGAATTATTGAAAAGGAAATTTGTTCAACAAAATATAATTTTGACAAAAGATTTGAGTACAGACTTTGGAAAGGGGCTGAAATATGTGTGTACAAAGAAAAAATTATAATAACATATAGCCCGAATGAAATTTTCATAATAATGAATAAAAATAACATCACATAACAAGGGTTTTGCAATAGTGGGGCGAAACTGCAAAGTTCAACGGTAGTTCTTCGGTTCAACTTTTGTACAAAATTGAAGATTTGTGCCGCATCGGCGGTCCGATTCGATTGCCCCACCATCGCAAAGCCCCGAAACGTTAGCGGTCAGCTAACAATAGCTCAACAATTGCTCCAAATTACTCAAACACGCCAATGAACAAGACTACTACTTTTGACCAAGCCCAAACAGATATGCGTAAAGGTTATACGAATGGTTCGGTTGGAATCATCGTATCCGGGGTTGTTTGGCTTATCTCAGCAATTATCTGCTATCAATTTTCTGCTAAACAGGCAGTTTGGTCCCTTTTGATAGGAGGCATGTTTATCCATCCTATCAGTATGTTGGTGAGCAAGGTGCTTGGATTGAAGGATGCTCACACCAAAGGAAATCCACTTGCGAATCTGGCAATGGAGGGCACAGTTTTCATGCTCATGTGTATGCCAATTGCTTTGGGCCTTTCCTTGCAACATACTCAGTGGTTTTTTCAGGGTATGCTGCTCATTATTGGTGGAAGATATCTCACGTTTGCTTCCATTTATGGTACCAAACTATATTGGATTTTGGGAGGTATATTAGGCTTTGCTGCATATTTGTTGTTCTTCTTGCAAGTGGCATCCTTTGGTTCTTTGCTAACTGGTTCGCTCATTGAAATTTCATTTGGCATTTTTATGTTTTTCTCATTTCGAAAGGAAAACTAAACGTTTTTACATAGTCATAAGCCTGCTTGACAATACATTATCAGGCATTTATACCTTTGTCAGAATACCCGAACCTTCATTTCATCGAACGGAAAACCATGAGAAAACTAAAACTCCAAGTACAAATATCTGTTGATGGATTTGTTGCTAGAACAGATGGACAACTTGATTGGACTGTAAGTTCGGACGAACAACTTTGGCAGCTCATTAATGAATTACCCGACAGCTCCGACACATTGCTATTGGGAAGAAAAATGGCAGAAGATTTCATTCCTCACTTCGAATCGTTCGAACCTGAGAACGTAAGATTTCCCTTTGCTCAGAAAATGGTAAATATTCCAAAGATCATTTTTACCAAGACTCTCAAAAAACCATTCGGTAAAAACACATCGCTTGCAAAAGGGAATTTGACTGACGAAATTTTGGAAATGAAAAATCAAATCGGCAAAGATATTCTGGTTTACGGAGGTGCTGGTTTTGTTTCTTCTCTAATCGCAGGGGGATATATTGACGAGCTTTATCTCTTTGTAAATCCAGTTATGATCCATAAAGGATTAAGGATTTTTGATCTGCTTACCAAGGAACAGAAACTTACTTTGATCAGTGCTACGCCCTACGAATGTGGCGTTACGGTTCTTCGTTATGAATTAAAAAAAGAAGGTTAACAAATATCATTCTGATTCAGAAACATTTTAAGGTTTTAAAGTACTGTTATTTACGATCGGTAATCATCTCAAAATCAACATAATAAAATGGCTGCAATCACAATTACCGAAGTAGTGCACCCGAAGTCTCGACAGGAATGGCGTAACTGGCTGGCCGCTCATTTTGAAACCGCAAAGGAGGTATGGGTAGCTATTCCCAAGAAGGAAAAGCCAATGGATTACAACGATATCATCGAGGAAGCATTGTGTTTCAACTGGATTGACAGCACGCTAAAAACCCTGGACGAGCATCATACCGCACAGCGAATGAGCCCAAGAAAAACGAAGGGCAACTTTTCCCAGCTCAACATTGAACGCATCCGCCTGATACTGGATCAAAATCTGGTTCATCCCAGGTATGAATCGGCGCTTCGGGCTGTCGCAGATGCACCATTCATTTATCCGGATGATATTATGACAGCAATAAAAACCAATGAGCTTGCATGGAAAAACTTTCAGTCATTTTCAGAACCATACAAAAGGATGCGGATCTCATCCATTGAGACGGCCCGGGAAGATACAATATTGTTCGAAAAACGATTGATTTCATTCATAGAGAGTTGCGCTCAGAACAAACTTGTAAGAGCAAGTGCAGGAATGGAAAAATACTACTGATGCTGAAATGGGAAATTGAAAACTGATTAGGAATAGTCCTAAAAGTACTTTAATCAGTACAAGGAAACACAATCTTATTCTTAATCTATCATTCCTGAAATGAACCTCGACCAGCTAAAAAATTACCGTGACGAAGCTCACAACCATTTAACAACAGAACTCCTGCCCTTTTGGGAAAACCGCTGCATAGACCAGGAAAACGGCGGATTTATCACGCATTTTGATCATTCCGGTAATGATTCCGGTGAAGATGAAAAATCCCTGATTGCACAAACAAGAACCGTTTACACTTTTTCGGCGGCGCATCGCGCCGGATATGGAGAAGGGCGTTATGCAAAAATCGCGAGCCATGGTGTTGATTTCCTCATTAATAAAATGTGGGACGAAGAATACGGCGGATTTTATTGGCTCATGGATCGAAAAGGCAATGTAAAGATTGATGAAAAAATAGTTTACGGCCTCAGTTTTGCCATTTACAGTCTTTCCGAATACACTTTGGCAACCGGTGATCAACGGGGATTGGAGTATGCTGAAAAGGTTTTTGATCTCCTGCAAAAACATGGGGCAGATACGCATTATGGCGGTTACTTCGAGATGTTCCATCGCGATTGGGATCTAAAAGGAAGCGGTCCGGCAGGTGGTGATCGCAAAACGCTGGACGCACACATGCACTTGATGGAAGCTTTTACGACGCTCTACGAAGCCAGCGGAAAGCAGGTGCATCGCCGTAAGCTGATGGAAATGATAGAGCTTTTGGTCAACAAGATCATGCATCCGGTGTACGGGACCGGTATCCCTCAGTTCTGGGCAGACTGGACGGTGGCACCGCAAATCAAATTTGATATCATCTGGGGCTGGGATCGTTTCTCGGAGGATGGGTTTAAAAGTTCGGCCGAAGACAATACCAGTTATGGCCACAATGTTGAATTTGCCTGGTTGTTGATGCACGCTCTGGATATTGCCGGCATTCCTTATTCCGAATATGAAAGTCAGATTCTGAAATCATACAACCACGCCGTAGAAAACGGAATTGACTGGGAATTCGGTGGTGTGTATGTGGAAGGTTCGCATAAAGGCGATGTATACGATCGTGAGAAGGAATTCTGGCAGCAGGCTGAGGTGATTATAGGCATGTTGGATGCTTACCGAGTTTATGGAGACGAAAAGTATCTGAAAGCTTATGATGCTACGCACCGGTTTGTATTTGACAAAATGATTAAACACGATGTGGGCGAATGGCTGCCGCTGCTTACACGCCAGGGAGATCCGATTTGGAAACACATGAGCCATTCCTGGAAAGTGAACTACCATTCTGTTCGCTCGATGGTTCAAGGCATTATCAGGCTAGACAAGTTGATAACTGAGCAAAAGTAGCCAGTTTTTTCTTTGCGACCTTCGCACAACTTTGTCCCTTTGCGTAAAAGCATTAAGCCTGTTATCAGGAATAATTTTAGACAATTCCGGGAATAAAATGCTCACTGCAAAGCTTTTCCATGTCAGCGGCAAGCAGGTTCAACTGCTTACAGAGCCAACATTAATAATTGTATATCAATCAATTAAAGTAATTATTTCAAGAATATACATCATCGGCACCTGGCAGCGCCAGACTATTGGTACGGTTTGTTTAAGTATAGTTGTTGAAAAGGCTGTTTTACCAGCCATTTTTTAAACTCTAAAAACCAATAGTCATGAGTGCTTTCACACAACAAGTAAAAGGTAACTGGAACGAATTGAAAGGTAAATTCAAACAACAATATGCAGATTTGACTGACGATGATTTGCTATACGAAGACGGAAAAGAAGACGAACTTCTTGGAAAACTTCAAAAGAAATTGGGTAAAACCCGTCAGGAAGTAGAAGATGAAGTAAGCAGCTGGTCGAAATAACATTTCGTAAATCTCTTCATCAAAGTGCCTTTGGAGCCTCGTGCTTCAAAGGCACTTTTTTGTTAAATAGAAATATGAAAGGATAGACGAGGACTATCCGAAAAATATCATCAAAAAACCGACTTAATTAACCTCAAAAATGGTTCTTATGACAAGTCTTGACTAGTTTTGAGCCACGGTATATGTACTTTCCACCGGGATTTTACGATTGCCGGAATGACTTATGAAATAACGCTTCCCATGGATGATTTTATAGCTGCCCGTTCTCAGATGGCCCTTTCTTTGGGCTTTCACATCATTTTCTCCTGCATCGGAATGGTCATGCCATTCTTTATGGCCGTTTCTCACTTTTATTATTTGCGTACCAACCAACTTGTATATAAGAACGTAACCAAAGCTTGGAGTAAAGGCGTGGCGATTTTCTTTGCCACAGGTGCCGTTTCGGGCACGGTTCTATCCTTTGAGCTGGGTCTGCTCTGGCCCGAATTTATGAAACACGCCGGTCCAATCTTCGGCATGCCGTTTTCGCTGGAGGGGACTGCATTCTTTATTGAAGCCATTGCCCTGGGATTTTATCTTTATGGCTGGGACCGGTTCAACAAATGGTTCCATTGGTTTACGGGCGTGATCGTTGGCGTGAGTGGGCTTGCTTCCGGGATTTTGGTGGTCGCCGCCAATGCGTGGATGAATAGCCCGGCAGGCTTCGATTTTGTCGATGGAAAATATCTGAATGTCGACCCTATTGCGGCGATGTTTAATGACGCCTGGTTTTCGCAAGCTTTGCACATGACGGTGGCAGCTTTTGTGGCTACGGGTTTTGCTGTGGCCGGAGTTCATGCCTTAATGATCCTGAAAAAACAAAATATTGAATTCCATACCAAGTCTTTCACCATTGCCGCCATTTTCGCTTGCGTTGCTGCAATACTGCAACCATTGAGCGGTGACATTTCAGCTAAGGATGTTGCGAAAAGGCAACCTGCAAAACTTGCTGCAATGGAGGCTCATTTTCACACAGAAGAGTCCGCCTCACTGATCCTGGGAGGAATACCAAACGAAGAAACCAAAACCGTCGACTACGCCATAAAACTGCCCGGATTTCTGAGTTTTCTGGCACATGGAGATTTCAAATCAGAAGTAACCGGGCTTGACAAAATTCCGGAAGAGAATCATCCGCCGGTTGCCATTACGCACTATGCTTTCCAGATTATGGTGGGAATGGGAATGCTCATGATGCTTGTCGCGGTGATCTATTTCATTGCTTTGTGGAAGAAAAAACGATGGCTAAACAGTAGCTGGCTCCTCAAAATGTTTGTAGCGGCAACACCGCTTGGGTTCATTGCCGTAGAAGCCGGATGGACAGTAACAGAAGTAGGCCGCCAACCCTGGATCATCAACGGAATCATGCGTACCGCGGATGCAGTAACGCCTATGCCCGGCATCGTATATTCCTTCTACATTTTCAGCGCTGTATATTTTTCACTGGCAATCATTGTGGTTTTTATGCTATACAGACAGATAAAGATGGTCGGCCAACTCTATGACAATTGATCTTGTAATTGTTAATGGTTAGTTGTTAATGGTTAGTTACTTGTGCTGTAAATATTCTATCTTAAAGTTTCTGAATGAAACAGCTAATTACTGTCATTTATTATCAGGAGTATTTTCAATTTCTTCATCAACTAATAATTATGCATTATGAACCAGAACATTGTTAAAGACAAAAGCTTTGCATTTGCAATCAGGATTGTCAAGTCCTATCAACATCTGATTGAGAGCAAAAAAGAATTTATACTATCTAAACAATTATTACGGAGCGGAACAAGTGTTGGAGCAATGGTCAGAGAGGCGGAACATGCCGAATCGAGAGCTGATTTCAGACACAAACTTTCTATCGCACAAAAGAGATTAATGAAACCATTTATTGGCTAGAACTAATGAGTCACACAGGATACTTATCTGAACCCCAGTTTGAAAGCCTGAATAAAGACGCCGTAGAAATTATCAAACTACTCACCGCCATATTAAAATCAACTAAAAAGTAGATTGTTAAAAGGTCAAAACCCATCATTGACAATTTATATTTAACCATTAATAATTAAAAAAGTGCTCTACGTTGTCATCACATTTCTCTGGGTTTCCATTCTGCTTTACCTCCTGCTTGGAGGCGCCGATTTTGGTGCGGGAATTATTGAGCTTTTTACGTCCAAAAAGAATAAAAGTGTAACCAGAAAAACGCTCTATTCAGCCATAGGACCCATTTGGGAAGCCAATCACATGTGGCTCATCATTGCGATCGTTATTCTTTTTGTTGGTTTCCCGGTGATTTACACCACCATGTCGGTGAACTTGCACATACCGCTCACGATCATGCTGTTGGGAATTATAGCAAGAGGGACCGCTTTCACATTCAGGCATTATGATGCAGTGGTAGACGACATGCAGAATCTCTACAATCCTATCTTCGCCTGGTCAAGTTTTGTAACCCCTCTTTTCCTGGGTATTATTGCGGGCAGTGCGGTTTCCGGCCACATTGATCCCGGCGCAACATCATTTTTGGACGCATATATTTTCAGCTGGCTTCACTGGTTTGCAGTGGCAGTCGGGCTTTTCACGGTATCTATCTGTGGCTTTCTCGCGTCGGTGTACCTCATTGGCGAAGCAGACAATGAAAATGACCGTCTCCGCTTCGCGCACAAGGCTCAGTTCTTCAATATTGCTGCCGTTCTGTGCGGTATCCTCGTTTTTGTCGCCTCTTTCGCTGAAAATATACCCCTTCTGGATTGGGTTTTCGGAAACTGGGTGGGAAGGATCGCTATTTTCTCTGCCACCGCGTCCTTAATTCTGATGTGGTATTTATTGTATCAGGGTAAAATCGCACTGCTCCGCCCCCTCGCCGGCTTTCAGGTGACGATGATCCTGCTTACAACCACATACAAACACTTTCCTAATATTGTGATCCTGAAAAACGGTGGTTACCTATCTCTCATGGAACACAGCGGGCATGAAAAAACCATTTATACACTCGGCATGGCTTTGCTTTTAGGTAGCATTTTTATCCTTCCGGCATTGTTTTACCTGATCTATAGTTTTCAGAAGAAGGAAGGTGCAATACATTAATTTAGACATTTTCTATGTGTAACTACCCGCGAATCCTGCGATTTTTACTTCACGGAACTTATTGAATCAGAGAAGGTGTTGACTTGACCATCAGGATGTACCGTTATTTTATGTAAATTCACCATTCGTTACCGAAGTTCTCAGCGTTTTTACCCTCGTTAAGTATTTACAATAAGGTTTTATCCTATTTCAATGGACTTCCGTTTCCTGTTGTCGCTTTTGTGCTGCTCTGCGCTTTTCATGAAGCCTTGCAAAGGACAGGCATTGAAACCGGGACTCACTGGAATGGGGCCATCCAAGTGGATCACGATCAAACACACGCAATCGCCCGGTAAATATTACCGCTCAGAAAACGGTCCTAAAAAGAGATACACGCAGGAAGATTTACACGTTCGTGCCTGGATTCCGGTCATTCACAAACCTAATGTGGCCATCGTACTTGGACCAAGCTATCGCACCGAACAACTGGAATTGAAACACACAGGCGACAATCCGATGACAGGAATGTCGGATTGGAATTTGCGAACCGTCGGGCTTGATATGAAATCATTTTTCAAGCTTGATCCCGTTTCCTACCTTGTTGTGGCATCCAACATCAGCAAAAGCGGAAACCTGACAGAAACACCGCTGAAAAGCATTCCCTTTAATTTTGCATTTACTTCGGTACTGATGATGAAGAAGTCCGAACGGCAGGAAATTGGTCTTGGATTTATGGTCAGCAAAAACGAAAGATTTACCGTTCTTCCTGTTTTTGTTTTCAACCACAACAACCTTTCAGGCAAGTCGGGAATTGAAATTGCGCTACCGAAAAAGGTGGCCTGGCGCCAAAATCTCTCCCCATCCGACATCCTGTATTTTAAAAGTGAAGCTGTTACCAAAAGCTATTTTACCTACGGTACAGATAATGTCCCCGGGCGTTTTCGCCTGATAGATGTAGATACTGGTATTACGTATAACCGCGTAATCAACAGATTTGTGGGCGTGGAAGTGTTTGGAGGCTACCGTGCTAACCTCAGCAATCGTTTACCAGCCGGGCTTGTACCCGTTAGAACTTCCGGCCTCGCTGCCACCATTGAACTCTACATTCAACCTCCGTTTTCTTCCAAGAAAAAATAATTTCTTTGCTACTAATGAAGTTAGCAACCAGTAATTTAACCACAAAGAACCCAGAAGGACTTTGTTAACTTTTGTTGCTTTTGTGGTCATTAAAATCATTCTACAAAACCGATTTCGGTTCATTTACACTACAAAAGAAACAAAAAACCCAGCAGGACTTTGTTAACTTTTGTTGCTTTTGTGGTTCATTAAAATCATTCTACAAAGCCGTTTTCGGTTCATTTACACAACAAAAGCAACAAAGAACTCAAAAGGGCTTTGTGAATTTTTGTTGTTTTGTGGTTCATTATAATCATGCTACCAAAACTGTTTTCGGTTCATTTACACCCAAAAAACAAAGAACCCAAAAGGACTTTGTGAATTTTTGTTGTTTTGTGGTTCATTATAATCATTCTACAAAACTGTTTTCGGTTCATTTACAGCACAAAAGCAACAAAGAACCCAGAAGGACTTTGTGAACCTTTGTTGCTTTTGTGGCTCATTCAAAATCCAGCTATATCTGAGCTATTCTCTGAAATTAAGATGTATCATCCACCTCAGGTATGTCCGGTTTCATAAGCAGATTATAAACCGATATACTCCATATTTAGTACTAAATTACTCTACTCTGAGTACATCAAAATTGCGCCCTGCCTTTCCGGCATTTTTTGATGATTCAGAAATCGGTGCAACCTTCCAATCCCCGGAAAGTTTAATAACTCACCTTCAAAATAGCCTTAAAATCAAAACAAAATATTTATAATACAATTTCTCACAAACACTCACATTAAACTTAATAGTCAACAACACTCAGAATTTAATTTTACAATTTTTAAAATTGACAGAATTAAACCACACAAATATTAACCTATTTTTACCAAAATTATCGCATCTTAAAACGATATTAGCAAGAAGGTTACACAGCCCTGTAACAGAGCAGATTGTCATATTTCTTTTCACTTACTTTATCCCAAAGTAAACGAAAATCAGATGACGTATGAGAGCTAAATTACCATGGTTGCTGTTACTGTTGCTTACAGCCGGAGCTGTAAAAGCACAGTCCGTTTCTATCTCCGGTGTGGTTGTGGCAAAGGAGGATAACTTGCCGATGCCGGGGGTGACAATCCGCGTTGCGGGAACCTCATCCGGCACACAAACCGATGCCGACGGAAAGTTTAAAGTAGATGTACCTCCGGCATCAAAAATTGTTGCCTCCTTCATAGGGTACACCACGCAAGAAATACCCGTCACTTCGCAGAGCAACTACAAGATTGTGCTTGTAGCCGAAGCCAAAGCATTACAGGAACTCGTTGTGGTTGGTTACGGCGAGCAAAATCGCAGAACCGTTACAGGCGCCATATCAACAGTTTCTGCCGAGCAGATCAAGAATATTCCGAGCCCGAGCCCCGACCAGCTCTTACAGGGACGTAGCCCGGGTGTGCAGGTGAGCGCCGGTTCCGGCGAGCCTGGGAGCAGCATCATGGTGCGTGTCCGCGGGGCAACGTCTATTAATGCAAGTTCAGAACCTTTATATGTGATTGACGGTGTACCTATTGTATCTCAAAACCTGGCAAGAACCACCTTTGGACAACCCAGTAACCCGCTTGCCGACCTGAACCCTTCCGATATTGAATCAATGGAAATCCTTAAAGATGCCTCTGCAACGGCGATTTATGGTGCAAGAGCTGCAAACGGTGTAATTCTGATCACAACCAAGAGGGGGAAATCGGGCAAACCGACGGTTTCCATTTCTTCGTACGTGGGTACCTCCAAAGCCTGGAAGGATCCGAATGACCTCCGCGTGGACGGTCCAACATTTGAAAGACTTCAAAACGAAGCTTCTGCCAATAACTGGATTGACACATACGGGTCTATAACAGCTGTGAATCCATCAGGAGCTGCCTACAAGCCGGCATACGCCAATCCTGATGCTGCGATCAACACCAACTGGATCGATCCGATTATGCAGCGCGGCGCCCTATACAATATCGACGCATCGGTTTCTGGTGGTACTGAAAAAATTAAATATTTGGTTTCGGGAAACACCTTCAAGCAGGAAGGTATCATGAAACCTACTCTGTTTGATCGCAAGACATTCCGTACCAATCTTGATTTTTCAGCTTCGGATGCCATCAAATTAGGAACAAGCATATTTTATTCTACCAGCAAACGCAACCGGATTCAGAACGGAAACAATATCAACTCTGCTCTCGCCAACGCCTATTTTTACCCAAGCAACATTCCTGTTTATAATGCTGACGGAACCTACAACCGCCCGGTTTGGGAAAGTCCTGTAGCGATTGTGAATGAGACCGAATATCTCATGAATACCGACCGCATCATCGGAAACGTGTATGGCGACTGGAAACTGGCAAACGGTCTGGTGTTCAGAACCAATTGGAGCATTGACAATAACTACATTACAGAAAATCAGTATTCCAATACCAACCTCACCGCGGGAGCGGGTGTCGGCGGAACGGCAACAAACAGTGTGGTGAGAGATTTCAACTGGATCAACGAAAACGTGCTTACTTACCAAACAAGATTAGCTGGAAAGCACAATTTCAATATTCTGGTTGGTAACACATTGCAAAAAAACACGAGCAATTCTACCTCTGCAACAGGTAGTGGTTTTCCGAGTAACAGCTTTAAAACCATTGCGGCAGCTGCTGTCAAAAATTCAACAGCCGACGAAACTGCCTGGGGAATTGCATCTTTCTTCGGTCGCGTGAATTACGATTTTTCTAAAAAATACCTTTTCACCGGTAACATTCGCTACGACGGTTCTTCCCGTTTTGGAGCCAATCACCGCTGGGGTATGTTCCCGTCCGCATCTGTGGGCTGGGCTGTTTCGGAAGAAAATTTCATGAAAGATGTAAAGGTTATTTCTGAGCTGAAACTGAGAGCCAGTTATGGTGTGACGGGGAATCAGGGTGGTATAGGCAACTTTGCTTCACTCGGCTTATGGGGTGGACAGAGGGGCGGATTACGTGGCGGTGGTGGCATAACGCCTGGTGCCGGTGGTGCAGCCGCATACGCCGACTACCCGGGCTTTAATCCGATACAACTCGCTAACCCCGATTTGAAATGGGAAACAACAGCACAGCTGGATTTGGGAATTGACATCGGGTTGTTCCAGGACAAACTGAATGTTACCTTCGACTATTACAACAAGCAAACCAAAGACATGCTTCTTGAAGTGCCCACGCCGCGTTCCACCGGATACAGTACTTTGCTCCAAAACTATGGAGAAATGGAAAATAAGGGTTTTGAACTTGGAATAAATGCTTCACCGGTTCGCACCGAATCTTTCACCTGGGATATTGCATTCAACATTTCCCGGAACAAAAACCTTGTGAAGAAACTGGCTGCACCCATTACCATGTTCTCCCGCGAATATGTCAGGATTGAAGAAGGTTACCCGCTATTCTCCTTTTATGTGCACGAACAGCTGGGCGTAAACGAGCAAACCGGAGACATCATCTGGAATACAGGATCGGACGAAGTTTTCAATGTAAACACCGACCGTTTCATGATCGGCAAAAGTGCCTGGCCAGACTTCCAGGGAGGACTTACCAACACCTTCAATTACAAAGGGTTTGACCTGATGGCATTTTTGCAATACAGTTATGGCAATCATGTATTTAACTACAACCGGTATTTCTTTGAGCACGGTGGTGAGCGTACCACAGGTTACAGCGCGCAGCAGCTCGACCGCTGGCAGCAACCAGGCGACAAAACGGATATTCCCCGTTTAGCACGCAGAAACTACGACACCAATTTCCGTCCATCACGCCATATTGAAGATGCCTCTTACCTGCGTCTGAAAAACATTTCGCTCGGTTATGCTATTCCAAAATCCCTGACCTCCAAAATAGGAATTGGAAGCGCGAGACTGTATGTATCTGGCCAGAATGTACTGACATTCACCAAATATACCGGACTTGATCCGGAGGTATCAGTAAGTCCGTCGGAGACCATTCAGGGAATTGACCAGGGTGTAATGCCTCAGCCACGCATTTGGATGGGTGGAATTAACTTAACTTTTTAACTGAAAACATCATGAAAAAGCTCATAACAGCAATACTCATAGTTACTTCGGTTTCGGCTTGTAACGTATTGGATATAGAACCATTATCCCAGATCAGCAGCAATCAGGCTTTCACCAGCCTGAATAATGCAGAGGGCGTGGTGAACGGGATGTACAATAATCTCCAAACGGTATACATGTGGCGGGTTCAGATCCTGAGTGACGTGGCTTCCGATATGTCGCAGCAAATTGACACCTGGGACGCACTTAATGCGGCTGATGAGTTCAATTTCAGTGCTGACAATTCCGAAATTGACGATTTATATACCTCCCTTTATCGCTGCGTCGACATTTCAAACAGTATTATCGCCAACGTACCGGCAATGACTGTTGCGCAGCTAAATAAAGACGATCTGATGGGGCAGGCTCATTTCGTGCGCGCTCTCTCCTATTTTGACCTTGCGCGTTTCTTCGGTGGAATCCCCAATGTGTATGGAACCGAAGGCGTGGTAATTAAGCTTACTCCGTCCGTAGGTGTAACTGATGAAGATTTTGTTCCGCGAAATACATTACGTGAAACCTACGATCAGGTTGAAAAAGATCTGATTGAAGCCATAGCCAAACTACCGGAAACCCGAGCTTCGACAGATTTGAGTAAGGCCAAAGCCACCAAACCAGCTGCCCGCGCCCTGCTTGCCCGCTACTACCTGTACAACAGACAGTGGGACAAAGCAGAACAATTTGCCACGGAAGCCATTGCCAATCTGCCATTAAGTGTAGCTTTTGAAACAGCATTCAGAAGCAAAAATACAGCCGAATCGTTGTTCGAACTACAGTTTAATGCAACGGATGGAGCAGGTTTGAGAAACTGGTATTATCCATCCAACCTGAGCGGACGTGGAGGCACAGCATTACACGATGCAACTTATGCCGAAATGATTGCTGATCCTGCTGATTTGAGAGGAAAACTGACTGCAAAAAACACGACGACGAATACCTTTTATACAACCAAATGGAATACGGCCCAAAATGCAGATAACATTCAGATTTTGAGAAGATCGGAGCAATATCTGATCCGTGCCGAAGCAAGAGCGGAGCTCAACAATCTGACAGGAGCCGCCGCGGATCTCAATATCGTGAGAGCAAGAGCAGGTGTAGCGGCATCGACCGCAGCGACCAAAGATGCGCTGATTGCTGCCATTTTGCAGGAACGCAAACTTGAATTTGTTGGTGAAGGGCACCGCTGGTTCGATGTGATTCGCAGAGGTCTGGCGCTAACTGTTTTTTCAAATATCGTGAGATCAAAAGGAAGCTTGCCTTCTTACTCAATCAAGATTGCAGGAAAGCAGGTTTTGCCCATTCCTTCTGCGGAAATGAGAACAAATACCAAACTGGTTCAAAATGAGGCTTACAGGTAGTGTAAGCTCGCAGCTTTAAGTCATTAGCTTTTAGCCGGACACATTTGAACGTCAGTTGTAATTCTTTGCCTGTCGTATTCAATCTTAGTAAATGAATCTTAATCCTGATTAAATAAAACTTACATTTTTTTCCAACCAAATAAAACCTGCTAACAATTTCACATTTAAATAAAAGCCGTATGAAACAACTCTTAACCATTTGTCTTTTCTGCACGATAGCAATTCATACTGCGTCGGCTCAGAACAGGACAATCAAATTCGACGCCGACGTTGTCACCAAAGATCAGGTCACTATCAAAGGCCAGAAAGTGGCCTATACCGCAACAGCCGGAAACCAGCCTGTCTGGGATGAAAACGGCAAAGCAATAGCGAGTCTTTTTTATGTATACTACGAACGTACCGATGTCCCCAACCGGGAAACGCGGCCTTTGGTTGTATCGTTTAATGGCGGGCCTGGTGCAGCTTCCTGCTGGATGCACCTTGGCTACACAGGTCCAAAACGTCTGCTGATTGACGATGAAGGTTACCCTGTGCAGCCTTATGGAATTCAGGACAATCCGAATTCGATTCTGGATGTAGCTGATATCGTATATGTTGAGCCGGTCAATACCGGTTTTTCCAGAGCGGCAAACGATTCAATTCCGAAATCGAAATTCTTTGGAGTGAATGCTGACATTAAATATCTGGCAGAATGGATCAACAATTTCGTGACCAGAAAAAACAAATGGACTGCACCTAAATACCTGGTTGGAGAAAGCTACGGAACAACAAGGGTTTCCGGGCTTGCGCTCGAACTGCAAAATTCTCACTGGATGTATTTGAATGGAGTTGTGTTGGTGTCGCCTACCTCGCTTGGTCTCGACCGTGGTGGTCAGGTGGCAGCAGCCAACCTTCTTCCCTATTTTGCAGCCACTGCATGGCACCACAAGGTACTCGCACCCGACCTTCAGAACAAAGATCTGACGGCCATGCTGCCCGAAGTTGAACAATTTACAATAAACGAACTACTCCCTGCCATTACCAAGGGCGGTTTTCTGGAACCAGACAAGAAGAAAGCAATAGCTGCAAAAATGTCCAAATATGCAGGTATATCCGAAAAAGTGATACTGGAACACAATCTTATGGTACCCGCGCCTTTCTTCTGGAAAGAACTGCTTCGCGACAAAGGATACAACATCGGAAGACTGGACTCACGTTACCTGGGAATTGACAAGGAAACAGCGGGCGAAAAACCGGATTATTCAGCAGAAAATACTTCATGGCAGCACTCTTTTACGCCAGCGATCAATTATTATCTGCGCGAAGTATTGGGTTACAAAACAGACCTGAAATATTTCGTGGCTGGACAAACACGCCCCTGGGACAGAGAAGGTGCCAACACTGATTTGACAGGAGAAAACCTGCGCCAGGCGGTTTCTCAAAATCCTTATCTGCATGTATTGACGCAGTCGGGTTACTACGACGGAGCCTGCGATTATTTCAACGCGAAGTATAACATGTGGCAGATGGATCCGAGCGGAAAACTACAAAACCGCTTCGACTGGAAAGGTTACCGCAGCGGACACATGATGTATTTACGGACAGAAGATCTGGTAACATCCAACGAGGACATACGGGTGTTTATCAAAAAAACGATTCCAAAACCAGATCAGCCAGCCAAGTACTAATTGTCCCTGAAACCGGGAATCTTAAAATCTGTCATTCACTTTTATCGAAAATATCATGAAGCAAATACTTGTACTGGCAATGTTAGCCGTAGCGGCAATGAGCCCGCTGGCTGCCCAGAAACCGGTCGCTCCTGCCCCAAAACCCGAAGCAAAAGTTACGGGCGAACCTAAGCCCGTTAAACTCCAGCTCGATTCTACAACCACGCTGAATCATACCGTTACGATCAAAGGCGTCAAAATACCTTATTCTGTGACAGTTGGCACACAACCCGTTTGGGACGACGGTGGAAAAGCGATAGCGGGTGTTTTCTATACCTACTACGAGCGCTCCGACATCAAGGACCGAAAAACCCGTCCATTGGTGATCTCTTTCAACGGCGGTCCCGGAACTGCTTCTGTATGGATGCATTTGGCATACACAGGCCCAAAACTGTTGAACGTTGACAGCGAAGGTTATCCTCTACAACCGTATACAGTGAAGGAAAACCCCAATTCGATTCTGGACATCGCCGACATCATTTACATTGATCCGGTTAACACTGGCTATTCTCGTATGGCGAACAAGGATGTTGCGAAGTCGAAATTCTTTGGTGTTAATGCGGATATCAAGTATCTGGCCGACTGGCTGAATACCTTCGTTAGTCGCCAAAACCGCTGGTTATCCCCCAAATACCTGATCGGTGAAAGTTATGGAACAAACCGCGTTTCAGGTCTTGCGCTTGAATTGCAGAATGCCAACTGGATGTATCTGAATGGTGTTGTGCTGGTATCTCCAACCAACCTGGGTATCGACCGGAAAGGACCGGTCGGTTCGGCAAATATGCTGCCTTATTATGCAGCCACGGCATGGCATCACAAGGTGCTGGCTTCCGATCTGCAACAGAAAGATCTTGTTCAAATGCTGCCGGAAGTGGAGCAGTTTACAACAAACGAATTGATTCCGGCCCTAGCAATGGGCGGTGCACTTGATCCTGCAAAAAGAAAAGCAATGGCTGCAAAAGTGGCCCGCTATTCAGGCTTATCGGAAAAAGTAGTGATGGAGCATAATCTGATGATCCCGCCATCTTTTTTCTGGAAAGAATTATTGCGCGACAAAGGATACACCGTTGGCCGTCTTGATTCCCGGTATCTTGGGATTGACAAAGAAGAAGCGGGCGAAAAACCGGATTACGCTGCTGAGCTAACTTCCTGGCTGCACTCGTTCACCCCGCCGATCAACTACTATTTCCGTGAGGTGCTTAACTATAAAACCGACCTGAAATACTTCATGTTTGGTCCGGTTCATCCCTGGTCCAGAACGGGCGAGGATACTGATAAAACAGGTGAGAACCTGCGCCAGGCCATGGCTCAGAATCCTTATCTGCACTTGCTGGTACAATCGGGCTACTACGACGGTGCCTGTGATTATTTCAATGCGCAAAACAACATGTGGCAGATGGATCCAAGCGGTAAGCTGAAAACAAGAATGGACTGGAAAGGCTACCGCAGCGGACACATGATGTACCTGCGCCAGGAAGATCTGGTTTCGGCGAACAATGACCTTCGCGATTTTATCAAAAAAGCTACTCCAAAACCGGGTCAGCCGGCTAAATATTAATTGTAAAAACGGATGGGTTAACAGTGCAAATTGAAAGCGCTGTTAACTCATTTTTAACATTTAAACCAATTTCCTATGCGCAAGATTTACCAATGGACAGCTTTGGCTCTGGGATTGTTTTTGCAGGTCAATGCGATGGGACAGGCAACCAAAAAAGCACCTGAGATCAAGGAAGGGGAAGGTCCTTACAGCCAGCTAATCATTCGTGGCGCCATCCTCATTAACAGTACACTCGCCCCTCCCATCGGACCGATTGATATTGTTGTTGAGAAAAACAGGATCGTAAGCATTACCACAGTTGGTACCACGGCATTGCCGATTGACCCTAAAAGACGCCCTGCGCTGAAAGCCGGCGGCAAAGAATTACAGGCGGAAGGGATGTACATCATGCCCGGATTCGTGGATACCCACGCACATATAGGCGGAGGTTCCAAAGGTGCACATGCGGAATATGTTTTCAAGCTCTGGATGGCGCACGGCGTTACCACCATTGCGGAACCGGGCAGCATGAACGGTCTCGAATGGACATTGGATCAAAAGGAAAAAAGCAGCAAAAATTTAATTACTGCGCCAAGAATAAAAGCCTATTCCCGCTTTGGATTAGGCAGCACCGAGCCTATTGCAACACCGGAACAAGCCAGACAATGGGTTCGCAATAACGCCAAGGCCGGTTCCGACGGTATTAAATTTTTCGGTGCGGCGCCTGAAATTATGACGGCAGCGTTGGATGAAAACAAAAAACTGGGACTCCGCTCCATGATGCACCACTCGCAAACGGATGTAGGGCGCTGGAATGTGATGCATAGCGCCAAAGCCGGACTCAACTCCATGGAACATTGGTACGGACTTCCCGAAGCACTTTTCACCGACAGAACGGTCCAGAATTACTCCCTGGATTACAACTACACCAACGAACAGGATCGATTTGGCGAGGCCGGAACGTTATGGAAACAGGCTGCACCACCATTTTCTGATCGCTGGAACAAAGTGATGAACGAGCTGCTTGCGTTGGACTTCACCCTTTCCCCTACTCTCAACATTTACGAAGCGAACCGGGATCTGATGCGGGCCAGGAGAGCAGAATGGCACGAAGATTACACCATGCCGCAGGTCTGGAACTTTTATGCACCAAGCTGGAACTCGCATGGATCGTACTGGCACTCCTGGGGAACGGAACAGGAAATCCAATGGAAAGAAAACTACCGTCTTTGGATGGCTTTTATCAATGAATATAAAAACCGGGGCGGCAGGGTAACAACCGGTACAGATGCAGGTTTTATTTATGAATTATACGGTTTCGCTTTTGTACGTGAACTTGAACTGCTGAGAGAAGCTGGGTTCCATCCGCTTGAAGTAATTAAGTCGGCAACACTGAACGGAGCTGAATCGCTGGGTTTGGATAAAGAGCTGGGAAGTGTAGAAGTTGGCAAGCTCGCTGACTTTGTTCTGATAGAAGAAAATCCACTTAAAAATTTACAAGTATTGTACGGAACGGGAGCTATTAAACTCACCAAAGAAAATAAAATAACCAGGGTTGGCGGCGTGAAATACACCATTAAAGACGGGATTATTTACGATGCTAAAAAATTGCTGGCTGATGTAAAGAAACTGGTAGAAGAAGACAAAGCTGCTGCCGGATTTAAAATTACACAACCTGGTGTTGAGCCTCAGAAGTAAGAATAGTTACATCCCGATAAAAAAGAAAACATCCCGATATGACTTAGATCATACCGGGATGTTTTATGAACGATTATTAATATACGCAAACTAGGTTTCTATCGCTCACGCTGTTTTGTGGCGAAATTCGCGTTTATAATCGCTTGGCGACATGCCTGTTGTTTTCTTGAAAACCCTGTTAAAATTGATGGCACTATTAAATCCCGTTTTGTAGGCAATCGTTGAAATCCCATCATAATTCCCGCTGATAATCTTCTTACATGCCTCATTGATCCGCACTTCGTTCAGGAAGTTATTGTACGTTTTACGCGTATGCTGTTTGAAGTACTTACAAAAGGCATGCGGGGTAATGTGGGCAATGGAAGCAATCTTGTTCAGTGTAATATTTTCTGCATAATTTTCGAGGGTGTATTGAAAAATGTCATTCATGCGGTTGCCTTCCGACTCTGAAAAAGGATAATTTGAAAAGCCAGTCGAAAGCGATTTCCAGCCTACCACATCTTTGGAGAAATACTGAAAAATTTCCAGAAGCGACAGCAAACGTTCCAGATTTGTTTTGCTTGTTATTTTCCTGATCGCATCACCAATATGTTTGCCGTGTTCCTCAGGAAGCTGCAACCCAGTGGTGCAGGAATCTATAAATTTCCTTATTGAAAGCAATTCTGGCAAATTAAAAAATGCCTCAGGAATACGTTCCAAATCGAAAAAAATGTGAATTGCATGCGCATTCTCCTTATCCAGATTATCAAAATAAGCAGGATCCGACTTGAAAATATGTGGCTGGTTCGCTCCTATCACATACACGTCGCCAGACTTAAACGCTTGCGAATAATTACCGGCAATGAGCGTTCCTTCTCCCTTGATAATCAGGGTAACCTGCAATTCTTTGTGCCGGTGCAGAAAATTATAAAAGTGAGGCAACATATCCTCCTCTACTACTACGGCATCTTCTTTTGGAACAGGTGGAGTAAACTGTAGTACTTTCATAACAGACTAGTTGAAAAGGTTACAAATATTAGTATCAATAAAAACAAATTTCAATAAAACCGGAATAACCTACCTCAATAACCACACACAAAAAATATAAATATTCAGATAATCATATTATTTAATCAGAAACTGAAAATAACTTCAAATATCTCCATACGAGCGCAATAGAGCACTTTCTCTACAACTTTCCCGTTACAGGTGTGTTTTATAGCCTTTACCAATATTATCATTTTTTTTGTTCAAATGAAACAGGCAGATTAATATTTGTTTAATAATCACTAATAATAATTAAATATTATCCAATCTTTCCAGCACCCTGTAAATCAGGCATCTCCATTTGTATGCAGGTCACTATTTGATGTTAAGTGCTGCGGAGTATTAGATTTTTTTGAGTGTCGGATGGCTCATTTCTTATCACAAAAAATCCCGTTGCAATGCGCAAACGGGACTTTTTAAAATTACTACCATACAAATAACCGTCTTTAAACTCAGAGCAATCCCCGCCTTTCCATTTCCTTTCCAAGCAAAAACAACTCCCGTCCCGTTTGTCCTGCCACCGAGCTGTTTTCCTGCGCACGCCGCAATAAATATGGAATCACATCGGCGACTGAACCATACGGTAGATATTTGCTTACACTATATCCATTGCGGGCAAGATTGAAGGTAATGTTGTCGCTCATTCCATATAACTGCGAAAAGAATGTGTGGTTGTATTTGTTATTCTGTTTTGCCAAAATATCCATGGCCAGCATGTTGCTGTGCTCATTATGTGTTGCCACTACCACAGCTATACCTTCGTTTTTGGAAAGACAAAATTCAACAGCTTTGTTAAAATCGTTATCGGTAGCAGTCTTATCAGGTTGTATCGGAGATGGTGTATTGGTGGCCTCTGCTCTTGCACGTTCCTTTTCCATATACGCTCCACGAACCAGCTTTACCCCCAATAAAAAGGATTGCTGTTTTGCTACTTCATCACTCAGTTTCAAAAATTCAAGTTTATCGTGCCTGTATAACTGAATGGTATTGTAAACCGCCACATGCTTTTTGTTGTAACTTTTCATAGCAAGCATTACCAAAGCATCCACTGTATCCTGTATCCACGATTCCTCAGCATCAATCAGCACACCCAAATTGCGGGTCATTGCAGCTTCACATATCGCAAAAGTCCGGTCTATCACCCTTTGCCATTCCTGGTTTTCTTCTGCCGTGAGCACCGATGTATCCACCGAGATCGAAGCTGGTGTTATTGACACGTGCGGATTGATTTTTTCCAGCAATTCAAATCTTGCAAGTGCCGTTATTTTCAGACTGATAAAAGGAATACTTTTCTGGCTGGCCGCGTAGTTTATCGCCTTGATAAATTCCTGTTTCGCAAGATCGAAATTGGCTTCTCCCTCCTTGGCTTCCGCACCGTAATCCAGTATCACATCTACTTCGTAGTCCGCAAGTTTCTTCACAACCGGTGTAGCTTTCTCCAGTGTTTCTCCACCTACAAACTGGCTGTATAATGTATCCTTCAGCAAACCCAATACGGGGAGCCGCCACTTGATTGCAGTCAAAATAAAACCTGTCCCAACCGATATTAACCAATTGAATTTCATCATTTTAAACAACCAGTATGCTTTACGCAGCTCCCAGTTTGTTTTATATGCAAATGCATGTTCCGAGTCTTCAAATATTTTATTCATGAATAGCTATATCGTGATTTACCTCAAAAATAAAGGACGAAATCTTTGGATTTATATTTTGGCAATTTCTGCTTATATATGGATAATTTGAGATTAAACCTGATAAGGCATGCTGTTTTACCTTTGGAAAGGATATGATTATTCCAATGTCCGATCGGATGGAACAATATCATGTGAAAATGGTTTATACATTAATACAAACTTAAAAACGATCTGGCTATGGCAAACGGATTTTTCAATGTGCCTGCATTACAGAACGAACCCGTTCTGGATTATGCACCACAAAGTGCCGAAAGGTTCAAACTAAAAGCTGCAATTAAAGAAGCAAAATCAACCGTGGCGGACATTCCTATGTTTATAGGAAAGGACGAAATCAGGACTGGGAAGAAAATGGAGATCAGGCCGCCACATGAGCATCAGCACATTCTTGGATACTATCACGAAGGCGACGAAAGCCATGTTACCGCGGCTATAGACGCAGCCCTTGCTGCCAAACCAGCCTGGGAAAACATGACCTGGGAAAACAGAGCAGCCATATTTTTAAAAGCCGCTGATTTGTTTGCCGGCCCATACCGCTATAAAATCAATGCGGCAACCATGCTTGGTCAGTCCAAAAATGCCTATCAGGCGGAGATAGATGCGGCATGTGAAATGATTGATTTTCTGCGTTACAACGTGACTTTCATGTCGGAAATTTACAAGCAGCAACCGGTATCAGGTAAAGGAATCTGGAACCGTACCGACTACCGCCCACTGGAAGGATTTGTGTATGCGCTCACGCCATTCAACTTTACTGCCATCGCAGGGAACCTGCCGGCGTCGGCTGCCATGATGGGTAATGTGATCGTTTGGAAACCATCCGAAAATCAGGTATTCGCAGCAGCTGTTATCATGGAAGTTTTCCAGAAAGCGGGTTTGCCAGCGGGTGTGATCAACCTCATCAATGTGGACGGACCAAAAGCGGGAGACATTATTTTCAATCATGCAGAATTTGCAGGATTGCACTTTACCGGCTCTACGGCTGTTTTCCAGACCATCTGGAAAAACATCGGGAACAACATTCACAAGTATAAAAGCTACCCGCGCATCGTTGGAGAAACGGGTGGAAAGGACTTTGTGGTTGCCCACGAAACAGCCGAACCGCACGTGGTAAGCACGGCATTGCTACGTGGTGCATTTGAGTATCAGGGACAAAAATGTTCGGCAGCATCCCGCGCCTACATTCCAAAATCACTTTGGCCTGCTGTAAAAGAAAAACTGCTTGCCGACCTGAAAACAGTGAAGGTGGGAACGGTTGAAGATTTCGGCAACTTCGTGAATGCGGTTATTTCTGAAAAGGCTTTCGACCGCATTGTTTCCTATATAGACAATGCAAAAAATGCACCGGAAGCGACCATTATTGCCGGTGGAACTTATGACAAAACTTCCGGATACTTTATTGATCCGACCATTATAGAAGTGACCGATCCTTATTACGTCACCATGCGTGAAGAGATTTTCGGGCCCGTTTTATCGGTTTATCTATACGATAATTTTGAGGAAATTCTTGATGTGATTGACAACACGTCGATCTACGCTTTGACAGGTGCAGTGATTTCACAGGATCGGGCTTCGATTGATCTTGCATTGAACAAACTTCGTAACGCAGCGGGTAATTTCTATATCAACGACAAGCCAACCGGCGCGGTTGTTGGCCAGCAGCCATTTGGCGGAGCAAGAGGATCAGGCACGAATGACAAGTCGGGGTCGATGCTGAACTTGCTTCGGTGGGTATCTCCGCGGACGATTAAAGAAACTTTTGATCCGCCAAGAGAATACGTTTACCCGTTTTTGAAAGAAGATTTGTAGGCTGTTATTGGTTGAAAATTTTGGGTGAAAAGTGAGAAGTAAAAAGTAAAATGTCCGTTAACTAAACGTCAAACGACACTAGTGTGGTGTCATGCTTAAAATGACGGTTAAAATAAGTTGCCCTCAGAGGCCAAATGTCACCCTGAGCGGAGTCGAAGGGCAAAATGCTTCAATTCCGCTCAGCAAGACAACGCTCAATTTATAGGTCAAACTACATTGGCTGATTTACTTTAATAAATATAAAAACTTCCGGGAGATGCAGGCTTGTTACTGTTTCTTCCGGAATTTGTTTTTTCAGCACAAAAAATTCTATGGTTATTCCAACCTTTTACTGAGTTTAAACATCTGTTAGTCAAATAACCATTCGAACCATGAGATCCGTTTCCACCATTCTATTTTTGACACTGATTGCTGTTGCCTGCAAAAAAGCTGAACCACAAGAATATGAAGCTGTAATTACGGGTCGTGATTTCACTTTTTGTGGAGGATGCGGCGGGTGGCTTGTTCATGTCGTGGAAAACAAGGATACGACCATGTATCGGGCAGATGTTGCTCCACCATTTGACAAACCCATGCAACCGGTTTTTATCCGATATGGAAAAGACGAAAGCGATGGCAATAAAACGGCTGGCAGATGGATTGTTATTAAATCAATACGCAGGAGAGAATAGCAGGAAACCTATGCATAAGCAGGATCGACGCACTGCATCAATTCCTTACCAGACATGGCGTTAGAATCGAACGCAGACGAGTTTGTTCCTTTAAATTCCGTTCCTGAAAGGTTATCCTTTTCTCTGTAAATAAATGAAATAGTCGACTTCGGCTGGCCAACATTGAACACCCTTGAACCACCATCCGTATAATCTGCAATGAGTTGGCTTAGTAATTCTTTACTGCTAAACTCTAAACACTTTAATGTAAACCGGTAACCCTCTCCATCCCAATTCAAATAAAGCAGATAGCGGTAATCGGAGACGATCTGAAAATAAAAATTGAATCTTGGCTGCTTGTCGTAACGACTCGAAAGTTGAAGTTCTGTTGATTCCGGAAAGTAAGATTTTATTTCGTCACGTAAATAGTCAATCGAATCCATTCTTTTTAACATATAACAGGTGTCAGCTTTGTGGTATAATCAAATATACCTATCCGGTAGCAAATTTTCAATCAAATGGCATTTAAAGGCACAATTTCTCAAAATTCTGCATCACGATCTGTAAAAATTCATCTTCCGTTTTCAATCCGGCTTTTTTTGCCAAGTCTCATCCAGAAAAGTCCAGGCCAACATCCGGCTCACTTTTTGTCCCTGTGACATTTCTACCGTTTTCACATCCAATGCACCCACTTTTTTGAGATTCTGATACAAAGAAGGTAAAGTCGTTTTCTTTGAAACCAACGAAGTAAACCAGCGACACTGCGTTGCAAAATCCTTACTCTGGTCAATCATTTTCAGGATAAATGCCTGCTCTCCGCCCGGATACCACAATTCAGCCTGTTGTCCGCCAAAGTTGAGTGTATTTCCCTGCTTCGATTTGTCCCGTCCCAGGTTTTTCCATTTGCGCTGTGTGCCCTGGTTTGCCTCCGCAAGTGAAGCATGAAAGGGCGGATTACACATCGTAAAGTCAAATTTTTCGGTGTCACCAATAATACCTTTAAAAATATCAGAAGACGATTTTTGAAGTCTGCACTCAATAAAATCTTTTAGTTCAGGATTGGTTTGTACAATCAGGCTGGCTGTTTCAAGTGCCTTTGCGTCCACATCGGTCCCCACAAACGACCAACCGTAACTCTGATGACCAATGATCGGATAGACACAATTGGCCCCGACGCCAATGTCAATTCCTCTTACATCAGACCCGGCAGGAATTTTACCCTTAAGTGATAACAAATCGGCGATGTAATGAATGTAATCGGCACGACCGGGAATTGGAGGACAAAGATAGCCAGCCGGAATATCCCAGTATTTGATTTTGTAAAAATGACTCAAAATGGCTCTGTTAATCATTTTCACAGCCTTCGGATCTCCAAAATCCACGGATTCATTTCCATACTGATTCATCTGAACAAACGGACGCAGTTCCGCACACGCCTTAATCAACGCCTTAAAATCGTACTGAAACCGGTGCAGATTGCGAGGATGCAGGTTGGTCTTTTCAGCAGGCTTTTCTTTATTCTTAACTGTCCTGGTGTTTTTCATAATTACTTATTGCTCTTAATGGATTACAGCGGCAGAAGGTATTGCGAATCCAGACCGGCCTTACGCAGATTAGGAAATTGCGTCTTCCAGGGCCGTAAAAACAAAAAACTGTTTGACGACGAAGGAGGAGTTTTTTTTGTTTAGGTCATGGAAGACGCAATTTCCGTTAAGATCTGAGTACAGCCTTGACTTTTTTTGTTACTTTTTTGTGTCAAGGCAAAAAAGTAAAATCTCCCAAGATGCCGTAAGTCAATTTTTGTCTTACCAGCTACAAAATAATGTAAAAAGTATATTTTAATATCAAACATCCAATCCGTCACCATCAGTGGTCAGCACCAAACTCATATAATCAAAGAAAGGTCTCATGTTTTTAAACGTCTGATTCGCTTTCTGCAAAAAGTCAGCACTCGTTACTTCACTGTCTGAAAAATGCCTGATCAGCAGAAACTGTTTGTAACGAAGCAGATCAATTGCTGCATCGTCCGCATCAAATCCTTTCGGAGTTGTTTTTAACTTTTCCCCTTCCAGCGCTCCAAACGTATCAACAAACGACTTGCTTTTTAAAATGGCTTGCAACGGCGCCGGATCAAAACTGATATCCTCACGAATCCGTTTTAAGTCATCCGCATTGGGTGCAAAAAAGCCTCCTGCCAAAAAACTGTTTCCTGGCTCTATGTGAAAATAATAGCCGCCACGAAGTTGCTTTGTAGCACGTGAAAAACGTCCACTCCAATTGTTTTTGTATGGAATTTTCTCTTTCGAAAACCGGGTATCGCGGTAAATCCGGTGCAGACTCTTTTTACCTGAGGGCGTTTCGATCAGATCATGAACGTTCATTTCGTTCAGTAACCCATCTGCAAATTGCTCTATATGGGTTTGCTCTGTCAAAAACACGTCCTTATGTGCATTGAACCAGTCGCGGTTGTTATTTGCCTTTAATAATTTCAAAAAATCCAGACTGGATACCGGAATATTGGGATGCTTTTTTGTCATGCCCAAAGGTAATAAATACTGCCTTATTTCATTTTGTTAGTCACTTACTTCCGATCTGACAATCATCCATTTTATCCTTTTCAAAGTAAAAACATGAATTCACCAGGAAAACTTAAAACCAAATTCCAACCATTCAGATTCTTTTCGTTTCATTAAATAAACATCAATATACTATGAAACGATATTTCCTATTTCTATTTGTAACCATTGCAGCATTGGCCTGCAAAAAGGATGACCCGGAAACTCAAATAAACAAAATAGCCGGAACCTGGGAACTTGCTGCAAGAGAAGAATTGGCAGAGGGTAAGAATGTTTGGGTTGATGTGTCGCAAACCAACCCGGAAGTTTTGGTTTTTCGTGAAGACGGTGATCTTATTGATGTAACTGGACTCCCAATTTGCTGCGCTCCTCGCTCGTTATCGATTGATGGAAATGTCGTCAAGATCGCTCCCAAACAAAATGTTCTATATAGTGCCATGTGCATGTATGTGAATTGTGTCTATTGCGAAACCTGGGGAATTGAAACGCATGGTGACGAGATCATCGTCTCCTATTGCGGAATGTCCAGAACCAGGTACATAAGAAAAGACGGGATTTAAATCTATTCACTCACACCCGTAAAGCCCCCCGAAATCCTCTTGCTGCGTAATAGGAATCCGCACCGTTGTGGTATATAAAAACCCTTCCGAAACGGCGGTCGCCAAATATTGCACCACCCAGTTTACGGATGTCGGCAGGTGTTTTTAGCCAACTGGATGTCTTGGTGTCAAAACTTCCAAGCTTTTGCAATTCAATATACTCTTCCTCTGACAACAGTTCTATACCCATTTCGGCAGCTGCATCCACGGCGCTGTTCTCCGGTTTGTTCGCTTTTCGGGAATCCAGCGCGGCACGGTCGTAGCAATAGCTCCGGCGCTCTTTCGGTGTTTCCGGCGAACAGTCGTAAAAGAGAAACTCGCCTGTTTTTGAATCCTGCCCTACTACGTCCGGTTCGCCACCGGTAACCTCCATTTCATCCAGAATCCATAATTTTTCAGGGCTGGCTTCCAGCCTGGTTTGCACGTCATTCCACGCAATTGCTTCATGACGATTTTTATTCTTTTCAAAACGTGCTTTTAAAATAGCGAGCATGTCGGCGCTTTGTTCTGATGATAATTCTCTTTTATTGCCCATTGTTTAGCTTCCTTTTAATTTTCATTTTTAACTTTTAAACATCATTCCGTTATAATAAAGAAAACGGAATCCACAAACTAATGACTTCTTACCTCCCGCTTTCAGTCCTTCAAACCTCTGCCTTCAAAAATCTGCATTACACATTTTTGAATACGTGCCTCTCGGGTACCGGATTGCTTGGGTTGAGAAAAATATAACAAATATCCGCGCTGCCGTCCGGGAGTAAGTGCTTCAAAAGCTGTTTTCAGTTCCGGCATTTCGTCCAGTTTATTTTTAAACTCCTCAACGAATATAAACTCGGAGGTTTTCTTCAACTCAAACTTTAAACCCGCCTTTTCAACTTCAATGGCCTCGTAAATATGAGACTTCAAAACAGACTCTCGATCGCTAACTTCCGCTACACTGGTGAACCGGACCTGCCGGGCTGCCTGTACGTTTTCTGACTGTTGAAAAAGAATTCCGTATTCATTCTGCAACAGGGCGCCCTTGAAAAACAGAACCCCGCAATACTCCTTAAAAACATGTATCAGCACAATGTTCTTTTTTTGAAACGTGTAGCATGGAGAGCCCCATTTCAAATCCTCAGACAACCCGCAATCAAGAATAATTTTTCTCAATTTCCTGATTTCGCTCTGCCACTTTTGCTCTTTGTCGAAATAAAAATCAACCTTCGGATTCATATTAATAGTTGGTTGAATTCACTTTTCGATTCGCCGGCCTAAAATACCAGGATACCACCGTCAGTACAATCAGTAACAACGGGCCAAAAAACTCAACGGCGGCGTCACCACTGGCAAGGTGTGAAAATACTGCGCCCGACATCACAAAAAAGAAACCTGCGTACGCCCACTCTTTAAGCAATGGAAATTTAGGAATGAGTACCGCCACCACGCCCAAAATTTTCCAGACTCCGATAATGGTTAAAAAATAGAGCGGATAACCCAGCCGTGTCATCATTTCCACTTCTTCCTTCAAATGAATCACCTGAACAATTCCCGTGGAAAGCATTCCCAACGAAAGCCAGACTGTCGCTACCCAATAAATAATTCTGTTTCTCTTTTCCATGACATGATGTTATTTTATCTGTTTTACAATTTCCTGTAAGCGGTTATGTGCCATGTTGAGCCCCTGAGCAAAGGGTAATTTCATCATCTGATCCCGGAACCCGACAGATTTATACAAAATCTGCATAGTGAGTTTGCTTGTGACATCAGTCAGCTTCTCAAATTCAAGAAATTCGAGCTGAACAGGAAATGGAGAATTTTCCATTTCGAAGGTTCGTGTTATTCTCCTGTCTGCAACAAAATCATGAACGGTGCCATTGGCACGAAAAAGCACATTACCCTGCGGATCACAGGTTTCGAACTGATAACTGCCATGTTTCTTGTTTTCAAGTTTCAAAACCCGCGTTCCCATCCATTGTGACACAATTTCCGGGTCTTCATAAGCTTTAAAAAGTAATTCCAACGGCAGGTCAAATTCCCTTGTGATCACAACTTCCTGCTTGTCGGGCTCTGCATTCACTTTCGTTTTACGCTCCATACAATCTATTTTTTGGGTATATAATTTTTCATGATGTTTTCTAATTTGTTGAACCGATCGTCCCACATGTTACGGAATGGCTCAATAAAATCAGACACCTCTTTCATTTTTTTAGCATTGATCTGATAATAAACCTCTCGCCCGCTTTGCTGTTGCATGAGCAACTCGCATTCCGTGAGTATTTGCAAATGTTTGGAAATTGTTGGCCGTGCCGTCTCAAAATTTGAGGCTATTGCTCCGGCGGTCATCGTTTGTGACGCTACCAGCAGCAATATTCCCCGCCTCGTCGGGTCTGCAATGGCCTGAAATACATCTCTTCTTAAATTCATTATGTAGTCATTTGACTTCAAATATAAAATGAAGTTAAATGACTACATAATTTTTCTTATGTTTTTTAAAAGCATCGCATACACGTTATCTCGCGGTCTTTTGTAGCATGATTATTTCATACCCGGTTCAAGAAGAATAATTTTGGTAAAATGAGTCTGACAAGTGTAACCCATCATTGGGGGAGGTGCCTGCGGAATTTCAGCATTTATAGAACTCTTTCTCCGGTTAAGAATTTCCCGTCTGCATCACAATCATTGAAGAAAATGAAGAAGTGGGCAAGGGTCTGGCCTTGTATGCATGCATAACTGCGCACCAGAAGCATAGCTGCCAGTATCTGATTCTGGCTTCCGGCGCACCACTTTCTAACAACTATAGCGAACATCCTGACTTGCTACAAATGATACATAAGTGATTATCTGATGTTATCGCTCGTTCCACTCTTCCCCGTAGCCGCCAATGTTACCGTTTTTGTTTCTTTTTTGGGATCAGAAGAAGTACAATCGTCCTTGCTGGTTTTCCTATCGTTACTGGTATCACTTGTTCTGTCGGCGTTGCCGCTTTGGTGATTATGTGAACCATCCGATAGACCTGATTCCCTTTTCTTAACTAATTTTGCTTTCTTGTTTCTGATTAATCTTTGCAAACAAACTTTGGATTTCTGATAAGGAACAGAGTTCTCATAAATTAAAAAAACATTGGAAAAGCCATTGGTTGACAAGCAGTATAAACTGGAAAAGCAAGCCGGAAAGGGTGGCTGGACTTACATTGTGATCAATGAAATTCCGCCTGCCGAACATGCCTGGTTTGGACAGGTGAGGGTGAAAGGCACCATTGACAAATATGAATTAAAAAGCTACAACCTGATGTCGATGGGTAAGGGTAAACTTTTCCTTCCGGTAAAAGCAGAAATCAGAAAGAAAATAGGAAAAGAAGGTGGCGATTGGGTGCAGCTCACTTTATACGCAGACAATACCCCGCTGGGTGTTCCCGAAGAACTCTCGCTTTGCCTCGCCGACGAACCTGTTGCTCACCAAAAATTCATGGCGTTTAGCGAAGCAGACCAACGGCAATTTATCGACTGGATCTATTCAGCAAAAACAGAAGATACCAAAATCGAACGTATTGCTAAAACCGTTAACATGGCCTTGAACGGCCAAAAAATGAGCGGGAAGAAATAGTGTGCTGTGTGGAATAAAAATGATGTGACCGTTTTGACACAGATTGGCTAATTGGTTGGTATATATAAAAGTCAGGGTTCTTTTGGTTTTACGAATCACGTAACCAAAATACTTTAATCCCATTTCCAGTCAGTCTTTCTCACCAAATGTCCGCCCACCATGAATGCTTTTCGATTAGTAGTAAGCTTTTTTCTCTTCACATGCCTTGCATGTAACGACTCATCAAAGCGCGACGGGATGGAGATTCGTGTTGACTGTAAAGAGTGCATTGGTAAGAAAATCAGCGTTTCCCAGCACTCTGTTTTGCGGAACAACGAAATAAAACTATATCAGGCTCAGTTCGACTCGTCTGGTAGTATGCTGGTGAAATTACCAAATCAGGATACGCTGGGGCTTTCGCTAAAAGTCAATGAAGGTGATAGTATCTATTTTCATGCTTACTTATATCTTGAACCCAATACACACATTGAAGTTAACTTTGAGAAAAAAGATGTTCGATTCAGTGGTGATTTGGCAACCATAAATACCTATCTGGGCGACTTACGTAAAATTGATAACAAGCGCTTGGATTTCAGAAACGTTTGGAGGACCGACAGTGATCGTATTAAATCAAAAGACTCGCTCGAAAATTACATTACTATTATCAAATCATTCGGAGCAGAATTTGATAAAAAGGTCTCTTCTGACGCTTCACTTTCTCACTACGAAAAAGATTTTCTTCACAGTATCAACACCGGGTTTGAAACCTACCGTCGACTGGATTTTGACTTCTTCAAATTACTGTATGACAGACAGATATACTATGACAATGAAGATGATAAGCAAATTGTTAAGTACCAGGATTCTGTGACGCATGCATACTTCTCCGGCCTTACCATCAATCCTCATCTCTTAAAATTTAATGGTTCATTTTACAACTGGTATCTAAACATCGGCAGCAGGATGTCGGAGCTAATGGAAATCTACTACAAACAACATCAGGAGTATAGTTTCAGTTATGACTATCTAAAAACAACAGTCCGTTTAAATAAAAAATCGGCACAACATCATGACTTTGTATTAAGTAACCTCATTGCATCCGGATATGTACTCGACGGAGTTGCGTATGATGATCTGTTTAAATTGATCAGTGGGTTTAAGAAGGATTATCCGCGTTCAAAATATTTGCCCGAACTGGAAGAAATTCTTGCAGAATATGCTACCCTAAAACCAGGGGCACCAATGAAGGATTTCACGATGTCCGATAAAAATGGTAAAACGTTCAGGCTGTCAGACTATAAAGGCAAGTTGATTTATGTTGACGTATGGGCTACCTGGTGCGGGCCATGTGTGGAGGAGTTCCAGTTTTCCCGGAAGTTGGTGGAGAGATATGGTAAAAACCAGGACCTGGTTTTCCTTTATGTATCGAAGGATAACAAGCAAAAATCCTGGAAAAACTTCTTAATAAAAAACCCTGCTTTGAAAGGAGTTCACGGCATACAACCACCCAAAGAAGATGATTACGATCACCTCAAAATTGACAGCAATAACGTAATGCGTCTTTACAATATCGGTGGTATACCAAGGTATATTCTGATTGGGAAGGATGGGAAAATTATAAATTACAATGCTGCCAGACCCTCTGAGCTTGTAACCAACAAGTACCTTGATTCGCTTTTGACATTGTAGGGAATAATCATGTAATCGGCGACAGAGCCTCATGAAATCTTTATACAGCTTATTTTCCTCCTTTTTATTTACCTTAGAGTCAACAATTACACAAAATCACCATGGCAGTATACAATCTAACAGTTAATAGCAAGAAAGTAAAGGTGGACGTAGAGCCCGACATGCCTTTGCTTTGGGTAGTAAGGGATTTCGTAGGTTTGAAAGGAACAAAATTTGGTTGCGGCATGGCACTTTGCGGGGCCTGCACGGTTCACGTAAATGGACAACCGACGCGTTCCTGCCAGACTCCGGTTTCAAGTTTATCCAAATCCGATAAAATTACAACGATTGAAGGTGTTGGAGATGGACAGCTGAATGCGATTCAGAAGGCCTGGATTGAAGAACAGGTTCCACAGTGCGGTTACTGCCAGTCGGGCCAGATTATGTCCGCAGTGGCTTTGCTTAAAACGGATCCGAATCCGGATGACGCGGCGATAGATGCAGCAATGAGCGGAAACCTATGCCGTTGCGGAACGTATGACCGCATCCGTAAGGCAATTCACAGAGCTGCCGATTCGATGAAGGTGTCCTCTGGAGGCATCGGCAAGAAGTAGGCTGGTTTCATTTTCTATCCACAATTAGCATTCAATATTTTGGAAAATATACAAACATCACGCCGGGGTTTTCTCAAAGCGACTGGCCTCACCACCTTTGGTTTGGCTCTCGGCGTTACGTCCTTTGGGAAAGACGCCTCAGTCAAAAAAATTACAGCTGCTGTACTGAAGCTGGAAATAAATCCCTTTATCATTATTGATACTGCCGGGAACATCACGCTTGTGAATCCACGGCCCGATATGGGACAGGGTTCTACGCAGGCTGTTCCGTCGTTACTTGCCGAAGAACTGGAAGTGAGCCTTGAAAAGGTGCTCATTGTACAGAGCGACGGACAAGGAAAATACGGTAGCCAGACCTCGGGAGGAAGCAGCTCGGTACGCGAACTTTGGCAACCGATACGCAAAGCAGGTGCTGCGGCAAAGGAAATGCTGACCACCACCGCAGCGAAACGCTGGAATGTTCCAGTAACTGAGTGTGTTGCCGAAGATGGCAAAATACACCACAAAGCCAGTGGCAAATCGTTCACCTACGGAGAGTTGGCAGACGATGCTTCCAAACTTGAAATACCAAAAAATCCGAAGCTGAAAGATCCGAAGGATTTTAAAATCATTGGCAAATACAACAAACGCCTGGATGTACCCGAGCGTGTGAACGGACAAGCGGTATATGGCATTGATGTGGACATACCTGGAATGGTTTACGCAAGCATTTTTCACTCGCCTGCGATCCACGGAAAAGTGGTTTCCTTTGACGATAGCGAAACGAAAAAGGTGAAGGGCGTTCTTAAAGTGATGAAAACGGAGCGAACCATGCCGCACCGCACTTCTGAGGCCGTTGCCGTAATTGCAACCAACTACTGGGCTGCACTAAAAGGAAAAAAGGCGCTGAAAGTGAAATGGGACAATGCCGATTACGACAAAACCGTAAACACTGCCAAATACTTTGCAGACACCTACGAAGCTGCCAAAAAGGAAGGCGTGAATTACGAAGAGAAAGGGGATTTTACTGTGAAATACGCTACTGCTGAGCAGAAGATAGAATCACATTATGAAACTCCGTTTCTCGCTCATGCACCGATTGAACCTGAAAACGCTGTCGTGCATGTAAAGGATGACGGCACGGTAGAAATATGGGCACCGATACAAGGCCCCGACTGGGCGTTGCGGGACGTGGCCGGTTATCTGAAAATTAAACCGGAACAGATCAAAATCAATGTGACGTTATTGGGCGGAGCTTTTGGCCGGAAGGCGTACCATGATTTTTTGCTTGAAGCATGTCATTTGTCAAGAGAGCTTAAAAAACCGGTAAAAGTGGTGTGGACAAGAGAAGATGATATTTCGCAGGGACCCTATCGTCCGGGTATGCTGAGCCACATGCAGGGCTATGTTGAAAATGGGAAACTGGCAGGATTTCATCACCACGCCATCGGAGAATCCATTCTTGGACAAGTATTCAAAGGTCTGAAACCCGATGAGGCAGATGGCTGGATCGGTGAAGAACTGAGTACCGAAAACAACAAGTATAAATTCACATCTGCTTCGAAAATAAGCTGGACAAACGTAAAAACAGATATTCCGATTGTATGGTGGCGGTCGGTTTATGCGTCTAATTTTGGTTGGGGACAGGAATGTTTCATAGACGAACTGGCGCATCTGGCAGGAAAAGATCCGTTGAAAGCAAGACTGGAAATACTTCCTGACGAACGTTTCCAAAAGGTACTTTCGACATTGGCCGAAAAAGCAAAATGGGATGAAAAACTGCCGGAAGGAAGCGGGCGAGGCATAGCCGTGTTCAAATCATTTGGCAGTATTTCGGCTAGCTGCATTACGGTTTCCAAAAAAGACAAAGGCGTAACGATTGACAAAGTGGTAACGGTGATTGACTGCGGTTACTATGTAAATCCTGACAACGTGAAAGCACAGACGGAGGGAAACATTGTAATGGGGTTAACGGCGGCGATCAAAGACGGAATCACTTTTGCGAATGGCGAATGTGAACAAAGTAACTTTCACCAGTACAACATCTTACGCCTGAACGAAATGCCAAAGATTGACATTCACATTGTTGATAGTGGTGCCGTACCGGGCGGTGTGGGTGAACCGGGATTACCTCCTATTGCACCCGCCTTAGGAAACGCAATTTTCGCTGCAACCGGAAAAAGAATGAGAAAACTGCCTTTCAATATTGATGATCTGGGGTAATAACGGAGTCACTTTTATTGAAGTAAATACATGGAAGACTCCATTTTGGGGTCTTCTTTTTTGTTTCAGATTCAACACTTTTTGTACAAAAAAAGAGAGCAAAAATGCTCTCCCTTTTAAAACTAAATATCCACTAGAAACTTTAATTACCTACCAGGCTATATGTTAGTGTGTGTATTTCAGAAGACTTCTTAACTCCCGATTTCTCTACAAAGATGGCCAAATAACATTACCTGAGTTTTACCCTCAAATTACCAAAATGTGAAAAGAAAGTAAGATATCAGCGTCCATTTCAGATATGAAAACTTAATATTCAAAGTATAAAATCATGACTATTTTTGTATGTAAAAATTCAGGTTAGAAATTAACCTAAACATCAACATGATACTGAATGCCAGATATAAAAGACTGGAAGAGCGAAAGCTCATTAAAATATCCATCTTTCTTGGTTCACTGCTAACAATATGGGCCATTGTTGTTGGGATTGCGGGAGATTCCAAATCGATCATTTTCGATGCCCTCTTTTCCATGGTTGGGATCAGTTTATCAGGAATTTCCCTTTTGGTGAACAACTTTATCAGAAAACCGGATGACGAAAATCTGCCTTTTGGTCGCTCGCAATTTGAACCTTTTGCCATTACGCTTCAATCTTCGGTAATCATCTTTTTGTGCCTCTATTCATTGGCAACGTCCATTATGGATATCATCGCCGGTGGAAAAGTGGTGGAACTTGGTATAGCCCTGCCCTATCTTATCGCATCCATTTTTATCTGTTTTGTGCTCTGGTTGTATTTCAAACGCCAGGCTGTGAGGCTCGGGTCCGAATATGTTCGCATAGAAGCCACTGAATGGCAACTCGACGCCCTGCTGAGTTTCGGTGTGCTCATCGGACTATCGTTGGGTTATTTTATAAAAGATACCAAAATGGCCTATCTCACGCCATACCTGGATCCGGGAATGGTACTGATTATCTCCATTTTGTTTCTAAGAATTCCTGCTAAAACTTTCTGGAAAAATGTACGGGAACTGCTGCAATTCGCTCCGGATGACGACGTAGAAAACCGAATACACGAAGCTGCCGAACAGCTTGTGGTTGAACAGGAATTTCTGGATTCACTTGTTCGGGTGGCAAAAACCGGGAGCAGCTATACGGTAGAAATTGACTTCCTGATTCCTAAAACATCCTCGAATATGCAGGTGGGTGAGCTCGATCTGCTTCGACAACAACTTTACGACCAGATTAAAGGTGATTACAAAATGTGGCTAACCATTTCATTTACGACCGAAAGGAAGTGGATGATTTAAAAGTAGCTTTTGGTGATTGGCTGTGAGCCACTGGCAGTAGGCAACTATTAATCATCACTACTACTTACATTAATAAGTTAACCGGCTAATTATTCGTTGTCTTTCTTCTTTTCCAATGCCAAGCTGATTCTGAACAAATGTGTCCGTCCCGCCGTACTCTTTATCCACTACTTCAAAGAAAGCATTGAGGAATGCCTTGTCAACAGACATAAAAACTTCGATCGCTTTAAGGTCAAGTTTAGGTTTGATGATCCTGCCCAGCTTAGCTTTTCCAAGCAGTTTCTCAGTTTTTTGTCTGCGATAATAATTAGACATCAGATATTCCTGCATAATCGTTGCCCGATCCACATTGAGAATAGACAGAATAAGCGCAGAAACAATCCCGGTACGATCCTTCCCGGCTGAACAGTGGTACAACACAGCGTCGGGGGAAGTGGTAATTTGTCCGATAATACCCGGAAGCGATGATAGGTTTACCGTACCCGCATCGTGATAAAACCCGACCGTTTTGTCTATCGCCTGCTGTTCAGATATTTCTCCGTTAATTACTTTTTTACGCAAGAGCGCTATTTCTCCTTCATTGTCCTTAACCGTTGGCATATGTGCATATTTCACTCCCAACGGCAAATGATCTTCTTTTCCCTTTATTTCATGATCCGTCCGAAGGTCAATGACGGACTTGATATTTAAATTATTAAACTTTTCAAACTCACTGGTTTTCAGCTTTGACAGATTATCCGACCGGAATATTTTACCCCATTTTACAGTTCGTCCGTCCATGGTTTTTATCCCGCCCAAATCACGAAAATTGACAATCTTTTTGAAATCAACTTGCCTGTTGGTTACCAGTAGCGTGTCATTGCCAGACAACAAGTCTACATACAGTCGCGACGGAGGATTTTTAAATGTAAAAACGCTGTCTGACAAGCTGCGTGGAAGCTTTATTTTCGATTGTGGATTCGTATAGAACTGTATTTCGGAAACAGCCTTCGGATTGGATACATGAAGTGTATACTGTTTCCCGGAATTCTCAACGTACACCGGTTCGCGGAGGGTCTTCTTGGTCGATTCAGGAGAGAGTTTTGCACTGCAGGAAGAAATTAAAAATGCCAGTATTCCGACATATACGATACCACGATTTGAATCAATACGATTACAAATTTTACTTCGAAAATTGTTGAATTTCATATTTAAACAACCCAATGGGGAAGCTGTTAGATTTGTTAATTTCTGACTTTCTGAGTAGTTACTTTTTTACTGAATCCATATGCACAATGCCTGCATCCGCTTTGGCAGCATTGGCCTCTCAACATGTGATACAATTCCGTAAACACCCAGTAAGATCCTTCAATGTAGTAGTGAATTCCTTCCTGAAAGTCGGCACGCTGTGTAGGAAACCGATATCGTTGCGAAATGGTTACCTGCTCATCCACTTTTTTCAGACAACTATTACAAAGGCAGTCGAAGTAGGTTTTAGACAAAAACGCAGTAGTTTCAGTACTAAGTTTTACTTTGGAACAGTGGCATCGACTGATATCCTCTGCTGAGCAGACAAAGGGTTTGTTACATTTTCCGCAGTGGGTTTCCATTTATTTATTATCGCTTATGAGCAAAACGATGTTGCTCTGAAAATTTGGATAAAGGTAGGTGTTTGTAATATTTAAAATGGCGTTGACTGGATTGAAAGTCACCCATACCCGCTCTCGTTTGTGTCCTCACAAACGGGATATGTCCGCAAAATTTTTTACAATTTCTCACCCAGGAGTGGTTTATACATTAGATCATCTAGTAAGTAATAGCACTTTCCTTCATACCAGCTTCATTTGCTGCGAGTACCTCAATAACTTGTCAATACTCCAAGTCTGTTTCTGTCATTGACTTTAATGGTGCCGGATGATAATTTGTGACAGACTAAACCTGTTGCCATTAGCGCTCCGCCTACGATGAATGCGGAAGCATCCGTTGTAAAGCGTTTACCATCAATTCCTTTGTTAAAGAAATCCGCACCAATGTAGAGTAAACCACCCATTGGGAAATAATAGGCAGCTTCACTTACAAATGGAACACGCTGGTAAAATTTGAAAACCCGTACATCACCGAGCTTAACTTCTTTATGTTTAATGGTGCCACTGCTGTCATTTGTAACAATGAAAGAAGAATCTGATATGCTCAGAATTGTGCCTTTAAAACGTTTCCTGTCCTCTTTTAACTTGAAGCTTATTCGATCCCCAATCAGAAACCGATAGCGGCGAAACTTACCGATTCTTGGTGCTTTGTTCAAAGCCAGATACTTCTCACCGGCATTCACAGGGAAACTTTTATAACTCCGCCGTTTAGAAAAAAGTGCTTCGCTTGACAGTGGTTCATCCTGCCCATATGTGTACTGAGAGCAAGCAAATAATCCTGTCAGGATCACTATAAAAAATCCTAGGAGAGATTTTTTCATCGAAAATAGAATGGTTCGTATAAAATGGTATTCGCCTTAAAAGACAGTATTGTTGCAAAATGGTTTTAAGAGGTATTGATCGGACTGACAGATAAGGAGGAATAGTTGGTATTAGTGCAGACAAATACCATAATTTCATTAATTGCTTGTAGACCTGGCCTCGTTTGTGTCCTCACAATTGAGCCAGTCGCTCTTGGCTGAAAAATGGTTTTTGAGGACACAAACCACAACAAAAATCAATCCGCTTTCAACGCTTTCTCGATCAGTACAGGTACTTGTTTTCTTGGATTTGGATAATCGTGCATACCCATTTTATTCCCCTGACTGACCACTTCCAATATCTTTTCCCCACTTTCCGGACTGTAAAAGAATATTTTCAGCACGTGCATGTATTTTTTGAAATCCCATGCCCAGTAATCCTGGTAGGTTACGTAATTAGCCCCTTGTTCAAATTCAGTTTTTTTACCAACAATCCGGGCCGTATGACCTTTATTAATCAATTCAGTAAAAATAAGAGAATCAATACGTTGAATTGACGGCTGTTTGCGAACGACGAATTTTTCAATATCCTTTTGGTCGGGATAGACTCCAACAGGAATAATCATGGATGTATCGTTACTCACGATCACAAATTCTGATTTCAGATCGGGGCGTGTTGAAGAATGGGATTTAACAAGCTGCGTTGTACGGCATGAATAGAAAAAAGCAACAGAGAGCACAAGAGGGATAAATCTGAATTTCATAAAATTAATGTAAGTTCAATCTGGGTTACTAAAACAAAACTACTTTAATAAACCATATTTGGATGTCCCTACTCATCATTCCTTTCATCAATATATTGACTGAACGATCTCAACTAAGACTTCCCCCGTTTGTGTCCTCACAAACGGGCTAGTCGCTCCTGGCTAGAAGGGGTGGTTTGTGGAGACACAAACCACGGCACCAGAGACACAAACCATGGCGATGGATACATTTGGTTTGTGGGGACACAAACCACGGCAGACCATGATGGGGCACAAACCACGACAATCGAACTCTAAATAAGCACATTGACACACCTTATGTAAAACAAAAAATCCTCCGCAACAGGTCTGTCGCGGAGGATTTTTTTGAAACTTAAAAACCTTAGAATGAATATCTCAAAGTAACACCATAAGTACGTTGGTCACCCACGATACCTGCATACTGTCCGTAACTTCCCGGAGCTGCCAATAGTTGTTCGTAGTAATCTTTGTTGAACAGGTTTCTTCCCCATAAGAAGGCAGAAAGACCGTTAGATGCTCTGAAACCCAGACGACCGTTGGTCAATGAATAGGCATCAATGTTCAGGTATTCCGAAGGAGACGGGCTTGATGAGAATTCTGAGCGGTAGAAAACATCCACTCCAAGGAAGTAATTTCCTTTCAGCCCAAGAAGTGTTCCTTTTCCTACAACTTCACCACCTGCAGAACCAGACCATTTAGAGATACCTGGAAGTCTTCCTCCTGAAATATCTTTGAAAGCTGCTGTTCCTCCTACTTCTTCCAATGGCACCGGCGCATTCGCAAACTTCACATACTTGCCATCTGTATAAGCCACCGCAGCATTAAAAGTGAAAGCTCCGAAACGCACATTTCCGTCAAGTTCGGCACCTTGTACACGTACCTTTTCAGCGTTGGCCAAATAACCACGGTTCACACCTGGTTCCGGAGTTTGTACCTGAGTTTGGAAATCGTCTATATCCGAACGGTAGAAAGTCAGGTTCAATACCGAATTGCCGGTTGGTCTTGTCTTAATACCAAATTCTTTGTGCTCAACGTATTCAGGTTTTACTTTCGCAAGATCAATCAATACCTGGCCATTTGCTGATGGCAAACCACCCACGTTTACACCAATTGGCTTATATCCAATAGAGTAAGTTGCATAAGCATTAACCTTGTTGGTCGCTTTGTATTGAAGAGAAACCTGTCCGGAGAAATTCCCCTCAGCATAATCGGTATTGAAAGACTGGTTAGAATATATTCCGTTTTTCAAAGCAAGCAATGCGGCATCAGTGGTCTGCAGTCCGCCGTAAGCTTGTCTGCTATAATCCACTACCTTTTTATCGTAATTGTAACGTACACCCGGCAATATGTGGAATTTGCCTGTTATAGCCCAGTCAGCTTGTGCAAACACTGCCAAACTTGTGCTTTTGATACGGTTTGTGGTACGGATACCGAAGTTTTCGAACAAACCTGGCGTTTTCCAAAGTTCGCTTGTAGTGCTTTGCGCAAATCTCCATTGAGCCGAACCAGCTTCTTCTGTTTGTACAGGATCCGAAGTCAGATCTTGCCAAAGTCCGAATACACCAACTACACCACTGATCTTTTCAGATACTTTTCCGGAGTAACGCAGTTCCTGTGATAACTGATCATGAGCAGAGTTACCAGAAGAAATGGTAAATACCGGTAAACCGATATAATCCCTGTCATTTAAAGGAACCCATTTCCAGTAACGCCAAGCCGAAGTAGAAGTCAGTGTTCCGTTACCGATTTTGATATCCGCATTAACAGAAACCCCGCCCAACTGGTTATCCGCTTTTGAAGGCGTATCCAGATCAAGTTTGCGTTCGAAAGCACTTTTGTATGGAAGTTGGTAGCCAAGATCCTTAATAATTGCGTCGAACTGGCGGTAAGCTGCACGTTTCGTCGTAACTACTCCTGCAACAGGCCAGCCGTATCCCGTAGGTTTCTGGTCTGAAATATCTCCGATCAGGGTAATGTTCACTTTGTCGCTCGGTGTGTAAAGCAACTGCCCCCTCACTCCAATGTTATTGATATCATTGATGGGCAATTGCGTATGCTCGTTGTAAAAAGTACCGTTACGTTGTGTACCTGTGAAAGATACACGCGCTGCTAGTTTTTTACTTAAAGGACCCGTAACAGACGCTTTCGCCTGAATGAAGCCCAGGTTACCATAGCTCAGTTCGAAACTTGCACCCGGATCAAAACTTGCTGCACGGGTTGTAATGTTAAATGCACCGGCTGTTGTGTTTTTCCCAAACAATGTACCCTGTGGTCCGCGCAACACTTCCACACGTTCGATATCTATAAAATCAAGGGCTGTTGCAGCCGGACGTGCATAATAAACACCATCGACATAAAAACCAACACCCGGATCGATACCATCGTTTGTTAGCCCATAAGTCGATCCAAGACCGCGAATGTTAAGGGTTGTATTTCTTGCGTTGGAAGCGTACAGCTGAACGGTTGGCACCAATTCTTTAAGACGATTCACGTTAAATGCTCCCGCATCTTCTGCCCTTGTGCCGCCAATAACGGAAATAGGAATAGGCACTTCCTGCGCAGATTCTGTACGACGACGTGAGGAAATCACAACATCTTCCAGCTGATTCGTATTCGGATCAAGCGTTATTTCTACTGTTCCTTTGTTGATCAGAACCTCTTTTTTAATGTATCCTACATACGAAACAATCAGTGTGAAAGGTAAAGTCTGGCCGGTAACAAGACTAAACTCTCCGTTTGCATTGGTTACGTCTCCGTTTGTAGTTCCTTTAATGGTAACGGTAGCGCCGATAAGCGGTTCATTATTACGGGAATCCAGAATTTTTCCGGTAACGTTGGCATTTACTAAAGTTCTGTCCTGAGCAGACAAAAAGAGAGGAAAGGTGACAGCCAAAAGCAGGAAGGCTGATTTTAAAATTTGTTTCATTCTATTCATTTTTGGTGGTACTGGTGGCGTATTGATACAACTGAAATTCTTGCAATGGCTACATATTGCAACAACACCCCTGAATTGCTGGTAGGATAAATCCTTTCATATAAAACGTTTTGAGTGATTATGGCACAAATGTACAATCAGTTTTCATATATACTATATGGATTTAGTAGATTTTGTTAAAATTATCATAAAAAGTCCATTCAAGAACGATCAGACCTATTTATGCTTAAAAAAATAAGCTAAATAAAACTTTCAGGAGTTAAAATTCAGAGTAATGAGAAGCAATATTGGAGGTATTACGATTACAAAAATGCCGGGAGTATAGATGACTCGACCGGCATTTTGAAACACTTTAACGTACTTCAATTTAATTAATTAATATTTTATTCACAAATTGTGTAATTCCTGACGATCTGCTTTTCAGGCCCTGCAAGCAGTATAAACTCTCTAAACCGGATTTACTGTTACGATACGACAACTCTTGAAAAAGTGCCGGGAAAACTGTTTTTTGCTCGTCGGATCGAATTTCGTTCTTGCCGGATTAACTTTACACCATCAGATTTACCAACAATTGAAATACATGAAAATTAATTTAACCGTTGTCGCCATGTTCTGTTGCGGCGTTTCCTTTGCCCAAAATGAAAACAACTCAAAACTTTGGTATAACGAGCCAGCCACGCAATGGGTGGAAGCGCTACCTGTTGGCAACGGACGAATTGGTGCCATGATTTTCGGAGGTGTGGAAGAAGAACTTTTACAACTCAATGAAAGTACGCTATGGTCTGGCGGACCGGTGAAAACAAAGGTAAATACCTCATCTCCTGAGTATTTACAACAGGTAAGAAAGGCTCTGCTGGAAGAAGGCGACTTTCAGAAAGCAAACGAATTGACCAAAAAAATGCAGGGGCTTTACACTGAGTCCTACATGCCGATGGGCGACCTACGTATCGTTCAGGATTTTAAAGGCGCAAAACCAACTGCATATTACCGTGATCTGAACATTGCAAATGCCATTGCCACCACCCGGTTCACGGTAAATGGTGTGGAATACAAAAGAGAAGTTTTCACTTCGGCTCCGGATAATATTCTGGTGGTCAGAATCAGCGCTTCAAAAGCAAAACAGCTGAATTTGAAAGTCTCTGCAAGCAGCCAGCTTAGGTATGAAATGGAGGCCTCAAATGCAAAAGAGTTAGTGCTAAAAGGCAAAGCACCTGCCCATGTAAACCCGAACTACTACAACCCAAAAGATCAGGAGCCGATTGTTTACGACGATCCGGCTGCTTGCAATGGACCAAGATTCCAGATGAGAATGAAAGCGGTGAACAAAGATGGCCAGATCAAAACCGATACTTCCGGAATTACCGTTAGCGGTGCAACGGAAGTACTTTTTTATCTGTCGGCGGCTACGAGTTTCAACGGATTTGACAAATGTCCTGACAAAGACGGGAAGGATGAAAATGCACTAGCCAAAGGTTTTTTGGACAAAGCGCTGGCAAAGACCTATCCTGCCCTGCTCAAAAATCACATCAGCGATTATCACTCTTACTTTAACCGAATGACGCTGGATGTTCGGGATACAACTGCCAACAATCCGAATATAAAACTACCTTCCAACGAGCGTTTGCAAAGCCATTCCAAAGGTGATTATGATCCTGGAATTGAAATGCTCTATTTCCAGTTTGGTCGTTACTTGCTTATTTCTTCGTCCCGACCAGCACAAAACGGTCTTCCTTCCACTCCTCCTGCCAACTTGCAGGGAATTTGGAACAAAGAATTAAGAGCACCATGGAGCTCTAATTACACGATCAACATCAATACGGAGATGAATTACTGGCCGGCGGAAGTGACGAATTTGTCAGAAATGCACGTGCCTTTATTGAACTGGATTAAGGACCTTTCGGAAACTGGCAAGGTTACTGCCAAGGAATTTTATGGTGCACGGGGCTGGGTGGCGCACCACAATGCCGATATCTGGGGTATGTCCAATCCGGTGGGTGATGTTGGTGCGGGCGACCCAGTCTGGGCAAACTGGTATATGGGTGGAAACTGGTTGTGCCAGCATTTGTGGGAGCACTACCGTTTTACAGGAGACAAAACCTTTTTGAAAGAGAAAGCATATCCGATCATGAAAGAAGCCGCTTTGTTTAGTATAGACTGGCTGGTTGAGGACAAAGACGGATACCTGGTAACGGCTCCTTCAACTTCTCCTGAGAACAAATTCCGTGACGCAAATGGAAAAGATGCTGCTGTATCTGTGGCTACCACCATGGATATGTCCATCATCCACGACCTGTTTTCCAACCTGATCGACGCAGCTGATGTATTGGGCAATGATCCTGATTTTAAAAAGCTGCTGATAGAAAAGCGTTCTAAACTCTATCCATTAAAAATCGGCAGCAAAGGACAATTGCAGGAATGGTATAAAGACTTCCCGGAAACGGATACGCTGCACAGGCACGTATCGCATTTGTTTGGTCTCCATCCTGGCCGTCAGATTTCGCCGGAAACACCTGAATTTTTTGAAGCTGCAAAAAAAACACTTGCCATCAGAGGTGATGTGGGAACGGGATGGAGCAAAGGATGGAAGATCAACTTCTGGGCAAGATTACTGGACGGTGACCATGCTTACAAACTGATACGCCAGATCATGCAATACACCAATAACATCAAAGGAAGCTCCATGGGTGGCGGCACTTACCCCAACTTTTTTGATGCGCACCCTCCTTTCCAAATTGACGGAAACTTTGCAGGAACAGCAGGAATGTCCGAAATGCTGATCCAGAGCCATTTGAATGAGGTTAGTTTGCTTCCTGCTTTGCCAGCCATCTGGAAGGATGGAACGGTAAAAGGACTGAGAGCCCGCGGAGGATTTGAAGTAGGCATTACCTGGAAAAATGGAACGCTGGTTACTTCTTCCGTCAAATCTTTGAAGGGTGAAAAGTGCATTCTCAAAACCAAACTTCCGATAAAAGTAACAGGAACAAGTGCCAAAACAGAGAAAACTCAACTGGGTTATGTAACAACTTTTGACACGCAGGCTGGAAAAGTTTACGCTGTAACGGTTCAATAAGTTATTATTGAAATTCATATAAAAGCAAAAGCCCGGAGCACAATGTCCCGGGCTTTTGCTTTGTACAACATTCTTATCTATCACAAATTTTTCTTATTCAATTCCTTTACCGCATGATCCGCTGCACGTGCGGTCATCGCCATATATGTGATCGACGGATTCACGCAGGAAGATGACACCATTGCTGCGCCGTCTGTGACAAACACATTTTTACAGGCATGTACCTGATTGAATTTATTGAGAACAGAACTCTTCGGGTCTTTTCCCATTCGCGCTGTACCCATGTCATGGATCCCAAGACCAAGATGCGTATCCTGCCGGTTGTAACCTGTCACATTTTTGAAGCCCGCAGCTTCCAGCATTTCCACAGCCGAGCTCATCATATCCTTCCGCATGGCTATTTCGTTTTCACCAAAAGCCGCATCGAAAACAATTAACGGAACACCCCATTTATCCTTTTTTTCTTTATCAAGATACATGCGGTTTTCAGGATCAGGCAACACTTCGCCGAAGCCACCAAAACCGACATTCCAGCTTCCGGGTTGTGTAAGATCTTCCTTGAAGTCGGCACCGAATCCATCCTGCGTCACTCCCCTTTTCCAGTCGGCACGGCTTGCTCCGCCCTGATAACCGTAACCTCTCAAAAAGCTTTGTTTATCATTCCCCCAATTCCGGAATCTTGGAATATAAAGTGCGTTGGGTCTTTGACCAAAAACGTAATCATCTTTAAAACCTTCAACAGTCGAGGTGGCGCCAACACCCAAATGATGATCCATAATGTTTCGCCCTACCTGATCACTATCGTTACCCAGACCAGTTGGAAAGCGGTTTGATACAGAATTCAGCAACAACGCAGCCGTATTCATTGAACCGGCATTCAGGAATACAATTTTGGCAAAATACTCCTCAACAGCCATCGTATTCTGATTGATCACCCGAACACCCTTCGCCTTTTGCGTCTTCTCGTCATAAATGATTTCTGAAACAATGGTATCATGCAAAACAGAAAGCCGGTCCGTTTTACGGGCAGCCGGAATCGACCCTGAAAGTGAGCTGTAATACCCTCCATACGGACAACCACGTGCACATTTGCTCCTGTACTGGCACGACGCCCTACCCAAATCGGTATGCCAAGGTTGCGGTTTGGTCAGGTTGGCAATCCGTCCAATTGTTACGGGGCGATTCAACTTCTTCGCTATTGCGTTCTTGAAATGCAGCTCAGGGGAATACATCGGCATGGCTGGCAAAAAATGTCCGTCGGGCAACACTTCCAACCCTTCTTTTTGTCCGCTGATACCTACAAATTTTTCCACATGTGCATACCAGGGTTCAATGTCATCGTAGCGTATCGGCCAGTCGATGGCGATTCCATCTTTTGCATTTGCTTCAAAATCCTGTCGGTTCATCCGGTACGACTGCCTGCCCCAGTGCATGGATTTCCCTCCGGTGTGATATGCTCTGATCCAGTCGAACGGTCGTTTTTCTATGTATGGATTCTTTTTGTCATCGGTAAAAAAACCACCTGTTTCCTCATTTGCCAACGTCCCGAAGCGGTTGTTGGCCCAATATTCTTCCGCCGAATGAATGGAAACTTTTCCCCTGTGTTCAAATTCCCATGGAGATTTCATGGCTGTGTCGTAGCCTTCGATGTGTTTTACTTCACGTCCCCGTTCAATCATGAGAACTTGCAAACCGCGCTTGGTGAGTTCTTTTGCAGCCATTCCGCCAGTCATTCCAGAGCCCACAACAATGGCATCGAAGGTATGTGTTTTTGCAACGTTTAAATTTAAGTTCATGGTAGTGAGTTCAGTAGGCGAAAGCTTTTTGTCCGGGTTTTAGTTTGGTTATTTCCAGCTTGCCGGGAATGGGCACGTAATCAAACGACGCTTTTATACCCGCCTCAGAAGTAAAATAGCCGAGCAACGTAAGCTCCTTCATCAGCCTCCAATATGGCAGTCCTTTGGGCACCTCCTTCATTTGTTCCCGGTCTTCGTTATCGCCCATCTTGGTTTGCTGCACATTGTACGCGATCATCTGCTGTACCGTATCTGCCTCCACGGCTTTAAGTAATTTGGTTTTTTCCTGTTGGTTTAGAGAAAGAAACCCACGTTTTTCCAGATCCTGCACGCCGGCAACAAAACTGAGATGCTCCGGTTTCCGGTAGCAATCCTGCAACATCATTACGACAAAAGCAGGAACACCGGCATCTTTTGCTCCCGGTGTATTGGTTCTTGGAATGATCATCTCTGCAACTTCCGCTACGATATTTTTCTGGATTTCTGTTAATTGAAGATTTTCTGCGTTCGCAGTAACTTTTCTCTCCCAGTTATCCATAGCCATTAATGTTGGAGCCGAAAAAGCACCACCCAACATCACAGCAACACTTTTTAGTACCTCTCTTCGGTTCATCATTGGATTATATCAACTTGAAAATTTGAAAGTGACCTATTTTCTTGTTTTCACTAAAATCATAGAAGCAAAATGATGTTGGAATTCTACCCGAATAATCTGATTTTGAATACAAATAGGTCAATTTCCAGTACAGAAATTGACCTATTCATTTTGCAAACCACTTTTCGTGAAACTATAAAATCTAAAATTCAGGCAGCACTAATACTTCTGCTTCCCGCCATTGCTTTATCCTGATACTCGGTTGGTGTCATGTTCACTATTTTTTTAAAGTGCTTGTAAAACGTTGACGGACTGCTATATCCAACAATGTAACATACTTCTTCAATGCTCTTTGAATTGTTTTCCATCAAAATATAGCACGCGTTATCAATGCGGACCTCATTCAAATAATTGTAATAGTTTTTCCCGGTCATCTTCTTAAAATAACGACAAAACGAGGTTACCGTGAAGTTCACCTGCGAGGCAACCTGTTGTAAGGTTATGGCCTCGCGGTAATGGACTCGTGTAAAGTCAAAAACCCTTTTTATCTTTTCCTCCGTTATGTCATGCGCGAAAACCGGGGCAGAGCGTATCTGGTTTAAAGCATGATATTCTTTTTGAGAGGCTAATTCCGACAAGACCTCAATAAGCCCGACAACAGCTGCAATGCCACTTGCCGTTTTCAAATTGAGCACAGCGGTTATCAAATCCCGTGATTGGTTTCTCCAAAGAAGTCCCCGGTTACGTTGCCCAAACAGGTCGCCGACTGGCTGAAAATCTTTTAAAATGACTACGGTATCGTCTAAAAATTTATCATTAAGATGAAGAATTACCAGTTCTGCATATTCACCCGGCTCAATTTGTACAGCATGTAACAAATCCTTCCCGATCAAAAGGAAATCGCCTGAACGGCATTTTTCAACATGACTCCCAACCAACAAGGAAGGATTACCTGATAACACACAAATCAGTTCAGTATTAACATCAGTATGTTTTACAAAATGACTGCGATCTTCAACGTTCAGGAAACAGATATTCGCTCCGGCATTATTCTCAGAATCAGGCAAAAAATTAGAAAATGATGCATCCATGATGATTTAATCATATTATTTTTAGCAATAATACATGAATCCTTTCAATTAATATAGTCATCTTATAATTTGATAAAATCCTGTAAGAGCCAGATAAAACAACGTAGATGTGTGCCAGTATTTACTCCTACCTTGCCTCATAAGGAAGGATCCTATTGGACATGATTCCGTTTGCATCGAATTCTCTCTTTTTAAAAGGTTTATACATGTTAGTCGTCAACACACATCAAAAATCCGGGTATTCCAAGGAGCATCTTCTCGAAGAATTAAATTCCAAAAAAATAACGCTGGGATTCGATGGCTACATTGATTCCATCGTTAAAATCGTTAAAACCAAGGGTGCAGACGGAGTGGAACACTATTTTGAAGACAGCACCGAGTTCGGATCTTATATCATCGACAAGGCCGACAAGAATTTTTCGCTGGAACTGCATCAGGAAATTTTCAAAGTTGGCGGAAATATGCCCATCACAGCCAATGCTTTTGCGCGTTTGGGTTGTAAAGTAGATTGTATTGGCGCACTGGGTTTACCCGACATACACCACATTTTTGAGCAACAAATGTCGGCCAACTGTACATTCCATAGCTATGCTGAGCCAGGAATGAGCACAGCTATTGAGTTTAGAAACAACAAAATGATGCTGGCGGAGTCGACACAGATCAACAATGCAGATTGGTCGTATATCAAGGAAACAATTGGTCTGGAATTGTTAATAAAACTTTTTTCAGGTAAAGATCTGATTGGATTGCTTAATTGGAGCGAACTGGCACATTCCAGCGACGTGTGGCGGGGATTGCTGACGGAAGTGTTGCCCTTTAGTTCTCAAATTCAGTCAAAACCAATTGGATTGTTCGACTTGTCGGATTGTTCTAAAAAAACAAATGTTGAACTTCTGGAAGCGCTGGAACTTATCAGGCGATTTGGCGACTACTGGAATGTGGTGTTAAGCCTGAATATGAACGAATCGACATGGATTTACAAGGCTTTGTATAAAGGACACACACCACGAATAGAAGAAACGGCAAAAGCGATTCATGACGCGACGGGAATACATACGGTGCTGATACACCATTCCACAACGGCCTGCTGCTGCAATGCAGATGGAATTGTTACAAAAGAGACTCAAAAAATATCCAACCCCAAACTGCTGACCGGCGCAGGCGACAACTTCAACACGGGTTTTTGTGCAGCCCTGCTTTTAGGAATGACCCCTGCGGAAGCGCTCGAAATGGGGCACGAGGTTACTCGTAACTATATTTCAACCGGGCAAAGTCCGCAATTAGAACATGTGCTTCAAAAGCGATAAAGGATATTACAATGCCCTTATCCGCCGATTCCTTCTTTCAGCCGGCCCATGTACCAGTCCACAAATTTCACTACATCCAGTTCTGACGGCGCATAGGGACCGGGTTGATATCTCGACGATTCTATTCCGCTGTAATTGTTCTCACACAGTTCCCAATCCTGCTCTCCGGTAACTTTCCAAAATTCAATCAGCCGCTCTACATCATAATCTTTGCCTTCCACCGCGTTTTCATCCACCAGCCACGACAAATCCACATAGCATTTTGAAGCACTCACAGGTGTAATGCGCATGGTCCAAACGTAATCACTCACGGCATCGATCCAGAAATTGGGATAACAAACCAAACCCAACACCCCGGCATCATAATCCTGGTGATCGCCCATCGGTACCGAAACCGCTTTGCCATCCAGACTGTAACTTTCAACATGGGAACGCAGCGGATAACGCACTGCAAAATGGAATGAGTCATCTACAAAGTCAATTCCCTTTGTTGCCAAACCTTTTGCAGACCATTCAACCTGCTTTTGCAGTAACTCTTCGTCTGCCGATTCCTTCATATTTGCTCCAACAACTGCTCTGCAATACTCCGGATGTGCTGCGCCGCAATGGTAACATTCCCGGAAATTTTCGGTGATCAGCTTCCAGTTTGTCCTGAGCACATATCGCTTCTTTGCCGCTACTTTGGCGCTGGGAATTTTAAATGGTTTGAGAAAAGGCCCGAAGCCAGCTTGCACCGGTTCAAAATCAGGAGGACTGTCGGCCAGCGAAATGAAGATCAGCCCTTCAACAATGCGTACGTGAACCGGATGAAGGTCAAATTCAGATTTATCAAAATCGTCGGGCATGTGTCTGGCTTTCAGGAGCGAGCCATCCTTGTTGTAAACCCACTGATGGTAAGGACACATCAATTTAGGGGCATTCCCCTGCTCTTTGGTACAAATTAATGATCCCCTGTGCCTGCAAGTGTTATAATGCGCCGTAACTCCACCCTGATCGTCCCTGATAATGATGATTGAATCGTGATGAACCTTGTAAGTAAAATAGTCTCCCTTTTTAGGAATATCCGCCGTTACACCTGCAAAAAGCCAATATCGCTGCCAGATATGTTTCATATCCATTTCAAATATTTCCTTATCTGTGTAAAACGCCTGCGGCAGACTTTCACCAGACTCATAGTTTTCGATCAGCGATATGGTATTCATAGTTCTTCGGTTTTAATACAGCAGATTTTGCGACAAGCCAAATTGTAATAGATCATTCCCTGTTCATAATGTAAACTTAGCAGTTGTCGGAACTCCAACCTCTCCACAAAGTTTGCCGATATCTACAGTATTTTCTTAGAATTTTATCTTTTTTTCAATTGCGCTTGCTGCTGAACTTGAAGCGTGCAATTTTTGGTCATTACAATGAACCAATGTCACAACCAAAGAACGTTTCAGTATGCAAAATCAAAATGACATTTCACGCAAGGAATTTATCCGACAGGTGGGAATAATGGGTGCTATTGCGTCATTTTTTCCACCAGGTTTGATGGCAGGTAGCTCCGAAGACATAAAAAAAATCCGCATAGGTGTTATTGGTTGTGGTAGCGTATCGGGTCAGTATTTCCCGCATTTGAGCAAATCTCCTTATGTAACCTTGGTGAGTGCCTGTGATATCGTTGAAGAAAGAGCAAAATCGGCAGCTGCCAAATATGCCATCCCCAATTATTACCCATCCATCGAAAAGATGCTTGCGGGAGCAGAATTTGACCTTTTGGTGAACCTGACCAATATGCAGGAACACGGCAGGCTCAACAAAATCGGCCTTGACAGTGGCAAAAATATTTGGAGCGAGAAACCAATGGCGAACAGCTATATGGAAGGTAAGTCGCTGATGGATCTTGCAAAGAAAAAGAACCTGAAAATTTGGGGAGCTCCGGCTGTGATCATGAGTCCGCAATTTGCCTTTATGTCGAAAGCGGTGCAGGAAGGAAAACTCGGAAAAGTATCTGCTGCGCATGCACATTATGGTCATCTCGGACCAACCTGGTCGGCGTTTTTCTATGAAAAACTAGGTGGAAGTATGCCCGATCTTGCCGTGTACAACATGGCTACACTCACCGGATTGCTAGGACCTGTAAAATCGGTGGTAGCGATGCTCAATATCATAACCCCAACCCGCAAAGTCGACAACCGTAATGCTCCGATTAAAGTAGAAGAAGAAGATAACAGCATGGTGCTTATGGAACATGCAAGCGGCGCTTTATCGCATGTACAGAGCGGTTTCAACTACTTTGATCCTTACGGACATGAAGGAAGCGGACAGGACAAGCCCACTATTTCGATTTGGGGAACGAAAGGGAACATGCAGCTTATCGGCTACGACTGGGCGCCAACCGGAGTGGATATGGCAACAGAAGAGCATGAGAAAACGCAGCGGTTTGCAACTGACACCGGTTCATTTGTCTGGCAACAAGGTGCCAGTGCAATTTCCGAAAGTATGTCAAAAGGTGTGGATCCGATTATAACGACTTTACACTCGCTACATGTTCTCGAGATCATTGAAGCCGCAAGAAAATCTCAGGCAACGGGCACAAGAATTCAGCTGAAATCGAACTTTAAATGGCCTTTGGTTTAATGTAGATATTTCCAGTAGCGATTTTTTAAAGTGCCGTAGGTTCAAAATGTTACGTACTTACGGCACTTACTCTTAACCTGAACATCAATTTTCTATCAATAAGACATCCCTAACAGGATTGCATATTGATTCAGAATTACACAGTACTTTAAATTGAGATGGTGGTGTAGAATTTGAAATCCGTTTCACTATTTTTCTAAGTAGATTTCAAAAATCCCGTAGGGATGAAATATTGGTAGAACAATAAAACAAACAGTTTTTCCCAAGTGCCGTAGGTACGCAACATTAACTCCTAAAAAATAACCACCACTTTTGCAGTTCCTGAAATAAAATACAATGTCAAATGACCACACACATATTCGACGATCACGCTGACTTATCATTCCGGGTGGCGAGGCTTATTGCTGAGCAGATAAAAACCAAACCTGATTCCGTAATCTGCTTTGCCTCGGGAGAATCACCATTACTCGCTTATAATTTGCTGGTGACGCTATTAAAATCCGAGAAAATTGAAACAAGTAAATTCACCTTGATCGGTCTGGACGAATGGATTGATATTACTCCTGAAAATCCGGGAAGCTGTGCCTATTTTCTGCATTCCAATCTTATTCAGCCTTTAAATTTGTCCGTAGATCAATACAGGCTTTTTAATGCGCTTACCGAAGATCTGAGTCAGGAATGTGAGACAATGGACAAATTTATCCTGAAAAAAGGTAGCCTTGACATGATCATTGTCGGTATTGGCATGAATGGACACATCGGCTTCAATGAGCCCGGAGTCCCTCAAAATCTATATTCGCATGTCATTGATCTCGACGAAACCACAAGAACGGTGGGTCAGAAATACTTTGAAGGAAAAACACAGTTATCGAAAGGCATCACATTGGGATTACAATACGTTCGGGAGGCAAAAACGGCAATCTTAATGGCTTCCGGAGAAAGAAAGGCGCCGATAATCCGCGAAACACTGGAAGGGGAAATCACCACAACAGTACCCGCGACGATGATGCGTGAGCTGGAAAATGGCCATGTAATGATCGACCGCAATGCTGCGTCCTTATTAAAGCCGCAAGAATGATTTCTGCCAGATTCCTTTCCCCTGCAAACCAGCTACGCATTTTGTACCTGCTGGTAATTTGTTGCACGGCGGCATGGTTGCCCGTTTTCGCGGACGACCTGAAAGCACGGGGATTTTCGGGAATAGAAATCGCGATGATCATCAACATCACGCCCATTACCATGTTTCTGATCCAGCCGGTTTACGGATTTCTGGCCGACAGAATCGGGTTTCGCAAGTGTATGCTTGCTTCGACACTACTGGCTGGAATATCGTTTTTGCTCTATCTCCAATGGAATTCTTTTATAGCGTTGGCAGCCGTAACGGTCTGCATGTCGGTTTTCTACAATGGAATTCAACCCATACTGGATAGTCTCACCCTCGAACTGGTAGAGACCTCTCCCACTTTCAACTACGGATCCATAAGGGTTGCAGGTGCAATTGGCTGGGCATTAACCGGCATCGTTACCGGTTATTTCATTGATCAGGTCGACACAAAGGTGATCTATCTTTTCTCATCCGGCAGCCTGTTCATCGCCTTTCTCATTTCTTTGACATTATCCCCGAAAGCATCTGCTCAACAGGAATCACAGGTTTCACTTTTAAAAAGTTTAAAATACCTGAACGACAAAAGCCTCTTGTATTTTCTGGTTTCTGTACTGCTCATTTCCGCTGCTGTTACCACCATCTGGAATTTCTATTCCATATACATGAAAGAAAACGGCGCATCGGCTTCACTTGTTGGCGTTGGTTTGTCGTTACAGGGGCTATTCGAAATCCCTTTCTTTTTCTTCTCTGTACCCATTATTCGACGGCTTGGGATCAAAAAAACGCTTTTACTCTGTGCCGGTGCATCTGCCCTGCGGATGTTACTTTATAGCCTCGTAGATGTTCCTGAATGGGCTCTGGGAATTGATTTGCTTCACGGCTTGTCCTGGTCGCTGTTCTGGGTTGTTTGTGTGGAGTATACCAATTTGCTTGTAAAAACAGAACTCCGCGCCACCGGGCAGTCATTGCTCTATGCGTCCTACTTTGGCCTCGGCGCTATTCTTGGAAACTTCTGGACAGGCTACCTGTACGACATGCACATGCGGATTTCGTCCATATTTTTTATCAATGCAATCGTGGTGGCTGCGGTTTGCGTATTCATCGCTGTGTTTATCAAAATCCCGGTAAACAAACCTGTCAGCAACATTCAATAAATTTTTGCAAGATTATTCTTTCTGAAATTCAGTGGGGTTAAGCCCACTACTTTCTGAAATTGCTGGTAAAAATTCGTGATGTTATTGAACCCGCACTTCACACTTATCTTCTCCACATTATCCTGTGTTTCCACGAGCATTCGCTGGGCTTGTTCAATACGAATTTCATTCAAAAACTGGATGACGGTTTTATGTGTACGCTCCTTAAAATACCGACAGAATGCAGTCAAAGACATATTGGCAATGTCGGCAACATCTTCGAGCCGTACTTCATTTTTGTAATTCATGATCAGGTAATCGAGCACACTGTCGAGTTTGGCAAGGTCGTGCTCATCTACTTTCTGGCGGTAATGAGCCGGACACAGATAACGATAGTCTTCTGTTTCGGCAAGTTCTTTAAGTATATTCAGGAAAGAAATGAGCTGGGTCGGTCCCGTTTGCTGGTAAGCGTTCAGTATCATTTCCCCCACCCTTTCAGTTACTTCTTCGCCAAACTTTATACCTCGTTTCGCTCTCAAAAAAAGATCTTTCACAGGTTCCATTTCCGTGTAATCGAGCAGGTCTTCCATCGCCGTTTCTTTCATCACCATGTAAGTTGCTCCGGCCAGGTTTTGCGCATGCTGTCCGAAGTGCGATTCTCCGTTTTTCCAGACATGCGCCAGATTAGCACCCATCATCACAAGTTCACGAGCATCAAAACTTTCGATGCTATCTCCCACGAAACGTGTACCTGAGCCACTTGTCAAAAACATGATTTCGATCTCGGGATGAAAATGCCAGGGCACCACAAAGTAAGGCCGCGACACTTTCACGATGTCGAAAGCTTTGCTTTGCGGAAAATGGATCTTAATAAACCAGGGATTTTTCATACGTAACAAAACAGCCAAATCAAAAAATAATAACAATGTAGCAAATGACTATTACAAAATTGGTAAAGCATTTCCGACATAACCACTAACTCCTGCCAAAATTCCGGATAAAGATAAAATAGAGAAATAATTGGATAATAACAACAACCCGTTACCAGACTGTTATCACCAATTTTAACCTAAATTCTTTGAGTTTATCGTCCCACGTTAATACCCGATTTACCATCATGCCCATGAATACAATCAGAAAAAACGGATTTCAGTATCTGTCACTTTTATTGCTGATTCCAACGATGCTGGTTGCTCAGCAAAAAACCATAACTGGTACTGTTGTTGATGCCCGCAGTAATCAGCCTTTGCCGGGAGTGAATGTCATTAAAAAAGGAACAACCAATGGCACCTCCACAGATGTCGACGGTAACTTTTCGATTCAGACCGACGGTGAGGTAACGCTGGTATTCTCCTATGTCGGATATGTGAACAAGGAAGTGAGCACAGGCGCACAAACCAGACTTTCGATATCCATGGAAGCCGACGAAAAGGCGCTTTCGGAAGTGGTTGTGATTGGCTACGGAACCGTTCAGAAAAAAGACCTCACCGGCGCCGTTTCGCAGATATCTTCCAAGGATTTTAATGCCGGAATAAACCCCAATCCTTTGCAGGCCATTCAGGGAAAAGTTGCCGGGCTCAACATCACACAAGCGTCGGGTGATCCAAACCAATCGCCAACGGTTCGTTTGCGTGGGTATACATCACTTGCCGGCGGAAGTGAGCCTTTGTATGTGGTGGACGGTGTAATTGGTATCCCTATCAATAGCATCTCTCCTTCGGATATTGATCGGGTGGATGTGCTCAAAGATGCGAGTGCATCGGCAATTTATGGTTCACGCGCTGCCAATGGGGTTATTATCATCACAACCAAAAGGGGTAAAACGGGCAAAGCAACACTCAATTTCAACAATTACGTAGGAACGGAAAGCATTTCCAAACGCCTCGACCTGATGAATGCAGACGAATACCGTGCACAGGTACTACGTATCAAAGGAGCCGGATCTTTGGACGACAATCTGAAATTTCCAAAAGGACCGAATGGACAGGGTTATGATACTGACTGGATTAAGGAAATTTCACGTGTCGGGTACACCAATAACCATGAACTGGCACTCTCCGGCGGCAACGAAAATTTCTCTTACCGCAGCTCTTTGAACTACATTGATCGCAAGGGAATAATAAAAAATACGGGCTTCAAAAGAACAACCGGCCGGGTGAATATTGATCAGAAGGCACTGCGTGATAAACTCAAAATCCAGTATAACCTCACCGTTTCCCGCGCCGTTTCCGATCTTGCCAATGATGGTATCATCAATCGGGCTGTGTTGTTCCTGCCTACACTCCCTGTCCGCAACGCCGATGGAAGTTATTATGAGGTTGATGGCAGCTTCGATCTCTTCAATCCGGTGGCTATGCAAAATAACTACCAGAGCGAACGCAAAAACAATGTTCTGATTGGTTCTATGAATCTGAATTACGATCTCACTGAAAATTTCAGTGTGGGCGCAAACGGAGCTTACCGCTACCAGAATAATGTAGAAAGTGCGGCATACAATATGGCTGTAAAAGCATACAAAGGAATGCTTGGCGAGGCATCCAGAAAAACCGATCAGCAGGACGATAAACTGCTGGAACTGACTGCTAAATACAATAAAAAATTTAACAACAATGGCAGCTTCAATTTGTTGGCAGGATATTCTTACCAGGAGGTTTCCAATGACGGATTTGGTGCCCGGAACAACATTGGCGACCCCTCATTGCAGGATATTGATTTGTATGGTCTTTTTGGATATAATAATCTGGGCAGATATCAGGGAACGCTGATCAGAGGGCAGAACAATTATGCCACGTCTTTCGCCAATTCATACAAACTCATCTCTTTCTTCGGTCGATCGACCATCAATTTGCTCGACAAATTTAATCTTACGGCAACGTTACGCAGAGATGGCAGTTCCAAGTTCGGAGCCAACCACAAATGGGGTATGTTCCCGTCCTTAGCAGCAGGCTGGACGATCTCCAATGAAGGTTTTTTATCTGGCAACAAAACATTAAACTACCTGAAATTCAGAGCCGGATGGGGACGAACCGGAAATTCGGAAGGTATTACTCCATATAACTCCTTGCTGCTCTATGGCCCTTCCACCAACAATTATTATGATCCGATCCTGAAAGATTATCTGCCCGGTGTGGACGTGATTCAGAACAGCAACCCGGACTTACGCTGGGAAGTATTGTCGCAGGTGAATCTCGGACTCGACTTTGAGTTATTCCAGGGTCGTATCTCAGGTACGTTGGAAGTGTACGACAAACGTACCAATGACATGCTTTACAATTATTCAGTAGCTCAAAATGGCGTTGACATTTTTGTTGGGAACATTCTTAAAAACATTGGTCAAATGTCCAACAAAGGCATAGAGCTTTCACTTGGCGGAACGGTGCTGGAACGAAACAAATTCCGATGGGCATCCAACATTGTGGGCTCAGTTTACAGCAATAAAATACTGAGGTTGAACGGTAACAATTTTGATTCCGGACAAATACTTTATAACAATTTTGATGGCCGCGGACTTGGCCTCATAACAGCATCAGAACTCAGAGAAGATCATCCGCTGGGTGAGTTTTATGTTCCGAAATTCAGAGGATATGACGATGACGGAAATGTAACTTTTGAAGCTGAAAATGGAAGTACATCAACCAACTACGCAGATGCCAAAAAATTTGAATCAGGCATTGGTATACCAAAAACAACCATTTCCTGGACAAACAATTTCTCTCATGGAAACTTTGATCTTTCCTTTCAGCTAAGAGGTGTTTTTGGAAATAAAATCCTGAACAACCTGCGTTCAAATCTCACCTTGTCAGGAAGTGTTCTTGAAAACAACATGATCCGGGACATTGCCGACTTCCCTGTCAATTACAGCACGCCGGCACTTTCAGATCGTTGGTTGGAAAGCGGTTCATTTGCCAGGCTCGACAACTGGCAGATTGGCTACAACATCCCTGCAAAAGGGATTATTCAGAATGCAAGAATCTACATTGGAGGCAACAACCTCTTCACCATTACAAAGTACACGGGCATTGACCCGGAACTGGCTGTGAACGGAAACATCGCTGCAAATGAACAAAAACCAAGCAGCATTGGAGTCGATTCTGGTTACATCTATCCCAAAACGCGTTCGTTTCAGCTTGGCGTAAATCTTACTTTTTAATACGAGACATTTAGCAAACAATTGATATGACTTCAATACGCAAATTCAGCATAAAATCCCTCGCGGTTTGGACGGCAACTTTCATCGCTATGAGCTGTACCAATCTGGACGAAGTGGTAAAAGATCAGGTCGAAAGAGACAAGTTCGGGGTGTCGCAAGGACAGCTCAACACGCTGATCGGGCCGCTCTATGGCGGGCTCGGCAATTACTGGAACACACTGGAATACCTGAACTGTGTTACCGACGAGCAACTTGCTCCCACCCGTGGCGGCGACTGGGGAGAACCAGAATGGAAGTTTATGGAAGAACATACCTGGCCAACAAACTTCTACGGTTTCGACGGGCTCTGGACGTGGGTGTATTCCAACATTGCCAAGATCAATGAAAAGATCACCAACCCGGGTTTTGCCAATCCTGAAACACAGGCAGAGCTTCGTACGTTACGCGCATTTTACCACTACATCGCCATGGACAATTTTGGCAATGTAATCATTGCTACCAATGTGGATTCGGGTAACTCAGGGCAACGGACGCGGAAAGAAGTTTACGACTTTGTGGAAAAAGAATTACTGGAATCTCTCCCGAACCTGTCAACAGATGTAAGGGCAAAATATGGCCGAATGTCAAAGTACGTAGCACATATGATTTTGGCAAAATTGTATCTGAACGCAAAGGTGTATACAGGCGAGGCACAATGGCAAAAAGCCGTGGATCAGTGCACGGCGATTATAGAGTCCGGCAAGTTTACCATATCGAGCGACTTCCTGTCGACATTCAGTGTCAACAACGAAAACTCTCCGGAAATTATCCTCTCCACACCTTATGATAAATCGAAACGGACGGGATTTTTTGCTCCGATGGCTGGCTTGCATTATCTCCACCAATTCACTTACGATTTAGGTTCTTCACCCTGGAACGGTTACTGTACATCGGCAGAATTCTACGACAGTTTTGAGCCCACCGACCAAAGAAGAAATATGTGGCTCACCGGCCAGATTTACAGTTCAAGTGGAGAAGCGCTGAAAGACGACGGCGTTCCCGCTATTCTGACAAAAGAAATTCCCGCCTTTAAAATGAACGCAGGACCGGTAGCCAGGCTCGCAGGTTACCGTTCGGTTAAGTACGAGGTGGAGGTTGGTGCGAACTTTGATATGAGTAACGATTTTGTAATCTATCGTATATCCGACGTGTATCTGATGCGTGGGGAAGCCAATTACAGGCTTGGAAAAATGCCAACGGCTCTTGCTGACATTAACGCTATTCGCAGTAAAAGAGGTGTAACTAACTTCTCCACCCTAACCGACGCCAACCTGCTTGCGGAACGCGGACGTGAAATGGCATGGGAACTTCACCGCCGCCAGGATCTTATCAGGTTTGACAAGTTTACCTCGGCATGGCAGTTTAAACCTGTTTCGGAAAAATACAGAGAGCTTTATCCTATCCCTTTGAACCAAATAGGACTTAATCCGCAATTAAAACAAAACACGGGTTACTAAATACATCTGTTTCGGTGAGGAGTGCGTGCTTTCAACTGGGCGCGTGCTCCTTTCATCATTCTAAATACCAGGTTTCAAAGTCTGGCTATCTATTGCGGCAATAGGTAAACCGAAACACTGAATTAGCATTATTTCGCCAAAGAATTTAAATTAAGCTTTACTTTTGACTTCATAAAACTGTTTTCACCGACCTGACAACTGGTAACCAACTTCATTTTACAATCTAAGAACTGTAATTCCGATTTGCATAACATGTCCTTCTACAAAAGAATAAAAGCCATTATTCCAGCTGCAATGGCAATTGTGGTCTTATCCTCTTTCCTCCTTTCCTGTCAAAAAAACAAAGAAGACCAATGGCCAGGATTTGGGCATGATGCTACCAACAACAAATTCTCTACACTTTCTCAGATTGATACCAGCAATGTGACTGGCCTGGAAGTGGTATGGCAGCATGAGGATGACCAGGAAAATGGTTCGTCGGTATTGTTTAATCCGTTGGTTGTCGATGGCGTTATGTATGCCTTCATGCCTACTGAAAAGCTGGTGGCTCTGGATGCCGCCACAGGAAAGAAAATCTGGGAGTTCAAACCCGACAGTACGGATATAAGCACCTGGACTCGTGGAATCACTTTTCACCACAACGAAAGTAAAAATGAAGATTTCCTTCTCTTCATTTACGGATCAACGTTTTACTCTTTGCAGGCGAAAACGGGGAAAGTAAATCCTACCTTCGGCACCAATGGAAGGGTCGATTTTTACACCGGACTGTCGGTTGAAGAATCGCAAAGGAAGGCTGTACACGTCACTTCCAATGCACCCGGAGTAATATACAATGACCTTTTTATTGTTGGTTGCAAAGTTCCGGACGAACTGCCGGCCACTTCCGGAGACATTCGGGCATTTGATGTAAACACCGGCGCATTGAAATGGGTCTTCAATACGATACCAAAAAAAGGAGAATTCGGAGCAGATACCTGGCCTGAAAATGCCCGCGCCAAAAATGGTGGAGCCAACTGCTGGGCAGGTATGGCTCTGGATCAGGAGCGGGGAATTGTATATGTCCCTACGGCGTCGCCTTCGTTCGACTTTTACGGAGCCGACCGGGAAGGGCAAAATTTGTTTGCCAATTGTTTGCTGGCGCTTGATGCCAAAACGGGAAAAAGACTCTGGCATTTTCAAACCACCCACCACGACCTTTGGGATCGCGACAATGGATCTCCGCCTAATCTTTTAACAGTAAAACACGATGGGAAGTCCATTGATGCGGTAGCACTTGCGACCAAGCTGGGTTATATTTTCCTGTTTAACCGGGAAACGGGCGAGCCGTTATTTCCGATCAAAGAAGTGCCTGTGCCTACCAAAAGCGATATGCCGGGAGAGAAACCCTGGCCTACACAACCATTCCCTACCAAACCAGAACCTTTTGCCAGACAAGGATTTAAGGAGGAATACATTACCGATATCACTCCTGAGCTCAACAAATATTTTAAAGATCAGATTAAAAACAATAACTACCAAACCGGCATTTACGAGCCACCAAATTTGAACGGATCGGTAATCTTGCCCACTGCGCATGGAGGATCCAACTGGGGTGGTGCATCGGTAAATCCTGCCACCGGTGTCATGTTCGTCAACTCGGCTGACTTGCCCTGGTTTCTTAAACTGACAGAGATAAAAGGATTGGCGGCAGACAACAATCTGAGTGGCGCAGAATTGTTTAAAATGTATTGCAGCAGTTGCCATGGAGCGAATAAAAAGGGAACCAATTTCGGGCCGGATATATCAAAACGAGCAAAGTTATTATCTGCCGAAAAGCTGGATATTTTTATTAAAAAAGGCGCGGAACCGATGCCTTCATTCAATCATTTGCCCCAACCACAAATTGATGCGATCATTTCATTTTTGAAAGACGAAAACATTGTTTCAAAACAGGAAGCGGTTGTGCACAAAGAACCTTACGGATTTTCGGGCTATGATTTCTATAAGGATGCAAACGACAATTTCGCTATTAAACCGCCTTACGGAACATTAAACGCCATTGACCTCAACAAAGGAGAAATTCTGTGGCAGGTTCCGCTGGGTGAAGATCCGAAACTGGCTAAAATGGGCATCAAAAACTCAGGATTGTTTAATCGTGGCGGAGGAATTGCCACAGCCGGCGGGCTCGTTTTCATTGCGGCAACGGGTGACGGTCGCTTTCGTGCATTCGATCAGAAAACAGGCAAAACGCTTTGGAATAAAGAATTACCAGGCAGCGGCTATTCTATTCCCTCCACTTATTCGATCAACGGGAAACAATACATCACGATAGGCGTCACCCCGAATCCAGACAAAAAATACAAAGGTGGATATGTAACTTTTGCGT
>NZ_JAJUXG010000004.1 GCF_021390535.1 Dyadobacter sp. CY312 | reverse complement strand
GGTCAATATCCACTTTGGATATTGACCCAGCACTTCTTACTTCTTACTTCTTACTGTAAACTATTTACTCGGGACTGCACGTCTCACTTCTTCACCTGCCCATCGAACCACGTTTGAAAATCAATACTACCAAGCTCGGCACCGTCAGCAGGAACAAGCGTCAGATCGGACAATAGCGCTCCAAAATAACGGGCATTTACATCGGCTGTTACTTTTCTTGGATCATTTGACGCAGCCAGATAACGTTCAACCAGCTCCGAAAGACGGATACGTTCAGGACCCGCAATTTCCACAATGTCATTTTGTGGTGTACCTAATGTTGCTTTTGCCATCGCTTCTGCAACATCACCCGAAGCAATCGGTTGCACAAATGCGGGGGACAAATGAACCGTTTCTCCATCGAAACCAGAATTGGCTATACCTCCCAAAAACTCAAAAAACTGAGTGGAATGAACGATTGTATAGGGAATTGGCGATTCTCTGATCAGTTTTTCCTGGGCTATTTTACCTCGGAAATAACCGCTTTCAGCAAGACGATCGGTACCCACAACGGACAGCGCAATGTGATGAGAAACACCTGCGGCTGCTTCCGCTGCAAGCAAATTCCGACCCGAAGTTTCAAAGAATTCCAAAACCGCTTTATCCTCAAATGAAGGAGAATTGGCGACATCAACCACAATCTGCGCACCTGCCAACGCTTCGGCAAGACCTTCTCCTGTGATTGTGTTTATTCCCGAAGCAGGTGAAGCAGCTATTACTTCATGTCCAAGTGAATTCAGTATTGCTACCAGTTTTGAGCCAATGAGTCCGCTTCCTCCTATTACTACAATTTTCATGATTTTATATTTATGTTCGTCAGAACGGATTTAATTCTGATAAGATATTTTTTAAACACAACTGATAATCAACCCTTTCACTGAGGAGGCTGAATAGCCATACGCACCTCCACCACCGCTCCCCATTCAATAATCGGGCAGCCTTTCGCAATCTCCACTGCTTCATCGTAATCATTGGCTCTGATCAAAACCAGTCCGCCAATGGATTCTTTAATTTCCGCATAAGGTCCGTTGAGAACGGTATTATTTTTAATCACCCTTCCGTCCAGATCCCAGCGTTTCGGAGGAGTTACCAATTTGTTTTGCGCCGCAATACTGCCGATCCAATCCTGAAATGGTTTGATAGCAGCCTGCATCTGAGCGGGAGATGGACTCGCATCTTTGCTCGTAATGTCCCTGTGAATGGCAATGAGAAATTCGTTCATGTTGTTATCGGTTTTAAGAATCTATGTTAAAAATCAATGACAATCGGGTTTCAGATATTGGACAAATACAGAGAAATTATTTTTATCTATTTCAAAAACCAACAGAAAAGCCCGTATTAACGCAGTTTTTGCATCAACACGGGCTTTAACTAATTTTCTAAGTCTTCTGCCGACTATTTTTTAACCAAAAGCGATGTTCCTTTCAGTTTGATCTGATAGGGCCACTGCTCCTCCGGTGCAGCCGCCTTCTGACGACCGAAAACAATAGGCCAGTGTTCGGTTGGCGCACCGCTCACAACCAGCCACAAATGCTCTGTATCTTTCGGAACCTTAAATTTCGCTGTCCCTTCTGCTTTGCTAAATGTTTCACTGTACACCCGTTTTCCGTCTTTTTGGTGCGCCACAAAACCGTATCGCCATCCTGCTTTGTCAGTCTTCACCTGGCTGTATCCTTCTGTCCCGGCAATTCCCTTGAAGTTCAGCACCACTTCTTTACCAACTCTTGGTACAGTCAGTTCAATTCCATTGTATCCATAGTTTTGAGGTGCATTGGAAACGGCTACTTTATACCAACCCTCTCCTACGCTGTCAAGTTTGGTTTTATGCTGATTGGCATATTTGCCTGCAACACCTTCAACCCGCTTGATATCCCAGGTAATGAACCTGCGTGAGGCATCGAAAATCTCTTCGTTAAATGCATTCTGATCAATTCCTGTAATGCGCTTGTAAGTTGTTACGGGATCTTCGCCGGCAAGCGTTTCCCGACAAAGTTTGCCAAAAAACTCCTTCCCGTGTTTGTCAGACCAGTATTCCAGAACATAGGGCGAATGATACATATTTGTAGGATGCAGGAAAGCGAAATGTGTTTTTTGCATGAAACTCACCAAATGGTAATTCTCAAAAGTCATCCACTCTGGATAAACCTGCCAAAGCATATATTGCGCCGACATTTCCATAATTGGTCCACGCGGTCCGGTTTTACTATCTGAACTTGCCAGGTATTGAAAAGCATGACCTAGCTCATGAGCCAGCGCGCCATATGGAGCTTTTGCCATACGGACTGCCGGTGTCCACAAAATCCCTACTTTATTTTCAACGCCACCACCATAGGCAGTTTGCTCGTCGCCGCCGATCACGTAAAGGATCACTTTATACTTGTCGGTAAGCGATTTCCCCTTTTGTACGATCTTTAAATCATTAACATAGTAATCATAAAACCGCTCACATTCCTTCAATGCGGCCTGCACATCAAAACGTTTGGTTTCATTGGGATTTTTGAGTGGATCATTGCCAAATTCCTTATTCCAAAAAATGGCAATATTGTCCGACTGCACCATTCTTTCAAAACTATATTCGCTGTCGTTATTGGCGTAATCGTTACTGTCCGGCACGTTCATTACCTTGGCCGGAATATACAATTCCTTTTCAGTGGAGACTTTCCTCGAAACCTCAGATCGGCCACCGGCTAAGAGATTAGCGGACGTGCACATTGCCCCGGTGGAGAATACTGCGATCAGGGTTTTTAATAGTATTTTACTTTTCATTTGTGCTATATAGAGAAATAAAGGTTTTTATCCACTAAATATAACAGCAACTTCTGATCAGCAACCAGCCTCTTCTCGTATAGGTTAAAATCGGAATTATATTGGTTAATCTCAGCAAATTAGAAGGAATTCTTCCAACCATATACAACCTGCCGTCTCAAAAATATCCCATTTATTTTCCTCGAATGCAACATTTGAGAATCGCATGTGTCCTTAGCTCAAAAATTGTACACAACTGTATTTACCTCCTAACAAAAACGGTTTCACAAACCAACACATCGTATGAGAATTTTACTTCTCCTTATGGTTGCTGTCATGGCTGCAACCAGCTATTCGTCAGCTCAGCAAATTAAAATTGCCGGAGCCGTGATGGATTCGGTTTCAAAAAAATCCATTGAATTTGCCACTGTGGGGCTGCTCAAAGGCGGTAAGATCATCGAGGGTACTACCTCCGACACCAATGGAAAATTTTCATTTGCCAATATCGAAATCGGCAAGTATTCTCTTCAGATATCGGTGCTGGGTTACACCACCAAAACCGTTGAAAACATAGACGTTTCAAAGGACAGAAATACAGATGTTGGCTCAATTGCGCTTTCACTCAATGAACGCAAGCTGGACGAAGTAACGGTAACCGAGCAAAAATCACTGTTCGAGGAGCGATCCGACAGAATGGTCTACAATGCCGAAAAAGACATCAGTATAAAAGGTGGCGATGCAACAGATGTTTTGAAAAAAATTCCATCCATAGCCGTTGATATTGAGGGCAATGTCCAGCTTCGGGGAAGTTCCAACATTAAGGTGTTGATCAACAACAAACCATCCAGCATTGTGGCGCGCAGTGTCTCAGACGCATTGAAGCAAATTCCTGCTGATATCATCAAACAGGTAGAAGTAATCACTTCTCCATCAGCAAAGTATGATGCGGAAGGCACAGCCGGAATTATCAACATTATTACCAAGAAAAATAGCCTGCAAGGAACCAACGGATCAATAAGTCCGAATTTTGGTCAGTGGAACAATTGGCAAAATGCGGCGATCAACCACCGGATGAAAAGCGTTTCCATATCCGCAAACGGTGGTTTCAGTGATTGGAAAAACAAAAGAAACATGACCCTTTTGAGATCATTTGAAAATGAAAACGTGACCAGTGATCAGAAACAAACACAATGGATAAACGGTAAAGGGAAAAATTTCTACGGCAACTTAAATGTAGACTGGGACATAGATTCTTTGAACAGAATTGGCGCGGGTTTAAATTACTACAATGGCATCAATACCAATGCGTTCGACATCAATTTTAGAGAAACCAGCCTGGGAAATACCAACCAGTTTTTTCAAAGAGACATGAAACGAACCTATGATTGGAACGGGTCGACAATTAATCTGGATTATACCCGGCTATTTAAAAAACCAAAAAAAGAGCTCACTTTATTGATGATGTATTCCTTTGAAGATGAAGACAGCGATTACTGGTCCAATTTGATGAACGAAGGCAACTCAATTTACTACCGGGAAAAAAGTTACAATCTCAGCGGCAACAAGGAAGGAACAATTCAGCTGGACTTCACCAATCCGCTGGACAGCATCAATACACTGGAAATGGGAAGCAAAGCCATTTTTAGAGGCATTTCAAGCGATTACCGGATTTCCAGTGCTGCGGATGGTTCTAGCAATTTCATAGATATTCCTTCATTGGCCGATATCTTTGACTATTCACAACAGGTTGCGTCGGCGTATATTGTATACAGTCGGACACCTAAAAACAAATGGGGAATCAACCTGGGAGCCCGTTATGAGCATACTTTCATTCAGGCCAATTTCCTGAACCAAACCACGGCTTTTTCAAATACCTATGGCAATTTCATTCCGAATATAAGTTTGTCGCGCAGCTTTAAAAAGGAACAACAAGTGCGTTTCAGCTACTCACAGCGTATTCAACGTCCTCAGTTTTTTTACCTTAATCCCTATATCAATCAGGCAGATTCCAAAAACCAGTATGGCGGAAATCCCTATTTAAAACCGGAACTCACCCATTCTCTTGAAGCCAATTACAGTGTTTCTATCAAACAAACAAGCCTTAATGCATCGTTCTTTCTACGCCAAACCAACAACGCGATTGAGGGTGTAAACTCGGTAGATACGTCTGGCGTTATGTTGCAGTTGTTCAAAAACGTAGCTCAGAATTCAGCTTATGGAGTAAATCTGAGTGCGAATACGAAAATCACTAAACAATGGTCGGTAAATGGTTCGCTCAATCTGTTTTACAATGTACTTGAAAGTGCAGAACTTAAAACCAGAAATGAAGACTGGATGTACCGCATCAATCTGAATTCAACGATTGATCTGGGTAAGGGATTCAAAGCGCAGCTCTTCGGTTTTTACAATTCAGCCAAAGTCAATTTGCAGGGAACTTACGGTGCTTTCGGGTTTTACAACATGGTAATACAAAAGGAGATCCTGAATAAAAAAGGCAGTATCGGTGTTGGTTATGATAATCCCTTTAACCGGAAGATCAGCTGGCGCAACGAGTTTTACGGAGATAATTTTCAACAAATGCAGGATGTATCCATGTTCAGACGGGGCTGGCGAATCAATCTGAAATATGAATTTGGCAAAATGAATAACAATCAGCGCCAGAAGAAAAAAATCAATAACGACGACAAAAAATCTGGTGAGGGAAATTGAAATAACTGACCTGAACAAAATCGAATTTTATCACAACCTTTAAATTACAGAAACACCTGCTGTCCGCTCCGGATCGCAGGTGTTTTGTGTATTAATGACATTTTTAAAGGTCCGAAAAACCTGCATTTTTCTTGCAAAAAATTCTATAAATTTGAGCCAGAGGATAAGTGTAGATTTACCTTCACCTATTTACTAACAAAATCTTTGATTCATGCAATGGCAAAGAACAAAACCGCCGAAACCAGTGTAGATGTATACGACTTTATTAACTTGGTTGATGACGAACAGAAACGCAAGGACAGTTATAGTCTTATTGAGTTGATGCAGGAGGTTTCGGGTCATGAACCTAAAATGTGGGGACCAAGTATTATCGGATTTGGCACATATCATTATCGCTACGAAAGTGGGCACGAAGGCGACGCTCCGATTCTGGGATTTTCACCACGAAAGGCTGCCATTTCACTTTATATCTATACAGGCCTCGAAGAGCATCAATATTTGCTGGAAGATCTTGGGAAATATAAAATTGGCAAAGCCTGTATCTACGTCAAAAAATTAGCCGATATCAATGAAAAAAGCATGATCGCCATCATGAAAAAATCCATTGAATGGGTCAATGAGAAATACCCTGCCTGATTGTAAAATTGACCTCGAAAATTCGCCACTATATTTTCAAACAAAGGAAAAAAATGGAACCACTCGTAGTATCACACACGTATCAAACCTCGCCCGATAAGGTCTGGGATGCTTTAACAAAGCCCGCCGAGATGAAAATCTGGTACTTTTCTGTTCAGAACTTTGTATTGGAAGAAAAGGCCGTTTTTACTTTTTATGAAGTTGAAACGGGAGGCTCTTTTCTCCACAGCTGCAAAATATTGAACATAGTTCCTCTGCAAATTTTCGAACATACGTGGGAGCATCCGTCTCACAGCAAAGGCAAATCCGTGGTGAAATGGGAAATTTCCGCAAAAAATGAAGAGGAAACCACCGTTACTCTCACACATACCGGTATAGAAAATTTTGCTGACGCAGGTCCTGCATTTCTACCAGAAAACTTCCTGATGGGTTGGAACCACATCTTAAAAGTTTCTCTGAGAAATTACTTACATGGTATCGAAAAGCTTGTTTTTGAAATTGATATTAATGCTCCAAGAGAAAAGGTTTGGCAAGTGCTTTGGGGAAAAGAAACCTATGGAGAATGGACCAAAGCATTCATAGACGGATCGTATTTCGAAGGTGAAATTGAACAAGGCAAACGCGTGCATTTGTTGTCACCATCGGGCGAAGGAATGTACAGCGACGTTGTTGTCTTAAAAGAAAATGAACAATTGATTTTTAGCCACATCGGGTATTTGAAAGATAAAAAAGAACTGCCACTGGATAAAGACATGGAAGCGTGGACAGGAAGCCAGGAAGGTTATGAGCTTACCGAAACACCCTCAGGAACACATTTGAGGCTGGAACTCGACAACCAAAAAGAATTCCACGATGAAATGAACAAGAAATTCCCATTGGCATTACGGGACTTAAAAAGGATTGCAGAAGCATAAGTATTAATCCCAATGTCCTGTCTCCCCCCTCACGTTGTCCTGAATTACATCCCGAAAATCCCTCCAAGAGTAGTTAGTTTGTAGTGTGACAAAAAGGCTGTTATCGCTTGTAACTGGACTACCTGGAACACAAACCGGAAACAGTGGGTGGTTAGAAAGTTAACGCCAGCTTTGTTAAATGTAAAAGCAACTTTTGAAAAAACTAAACCAAAAATAACCATGGAAAAATATGAATGGAAGGAGGATGTTCATCTTTTCTGTTACACTGCCAAAAGTTTTCCTGAGGGTATACAAGAGGCTTTTGATACCGTACAACAAAATGTTTCGGATTGCGAAAAACGAGACTGGTATGGCATCTCATATATGAACGAAAAAGGAGAAATTGTATACAAAGCGGCGGTCAACAAACTAAAAGAGGATGAACAACATGAATTTGAAAGTTTTACAATTAAAAAAGGCACATATCTGTCCGAAAACATCACTGACTGGATGAAAGATCCGACGTTGATTGGCGAAGCATTCAAAAAGATGCTTGTCGATCCCCGTCTCGACTATACCTTCCCTTGCGTAGAATGGTATCACACGAACGACGATGTACTTTGTCTTGTGAGAATTACGGATGAAAAATAAGCGAAAAGCCTTTCGGCTGATTTGTAATGATCCTTTGTGAAAAGTAAAATGGCTCCATCCATAGTTAATCGCTGACAGCCAACAGCTATCTAAAATTTAACTTATTAACACCTGAAAAATGAAAATTATCGTAAGAATTCTCGCCGTTATCGCCTCCCTGATCGGACTGGCATTGGTTGCTGCGCTTTTTGTAAAAAACGACTATGACGTACATCGTGAAATTGTCATCAATAAGCCTAAATCGGAGGTTTTCGACTACGCAAAATACCTGGAAAACCAGAAGAACTATAATACCTGGCTAATGGCCGATCCCAACGCAAAAATAGAATCAAAAGGGACAGACGGTACCGTAGGATTTATTTACTCCTGGGACGGAAATGATCAGGTAGGAAAAGGTGAACAGCAGATTAAAAACATTGTAGAGGGAGAACGTCTGGAAACCGAAATCCATTTTATCGAACCGTTTGAAGCCCTAGCTCAGCAGTATTTGCTCACCGAAGCAGCAGGTGCCAACCAAACCAAAGTGACTTGGGGAATGAAAGGCGAAAGCAAATATCCTATGAACTTCATGAACTTGTTCAATGAAGGTATGCTGGGTAAAGAAATGACTAAAAGTCTGGAGAATCTTAAAGCCGTTCTCGAAAAGTAGTACGAGAAGTCAAGCATTTTTAAACATGCATTCAACAATTTAACCTTCATTATTTTTATGAAAATCGCTGTAATAATCATACGTAGTCTGCTTGGCTTTATCTTTCTTGCCTCGGCTGTGGTTGTACTGTTTAATCTTGTTCAGGCTCCTCCGCTCACGGGCAATGTCAAGATTTTCAATGAGGGGCTTATGGCAACAGGTTACTTTATTCCGATGCTGAAAGTGATCGAACTCATTTGTGGAATCGCCTTACTGTCGGGCTTTTTTGTCCCGCTGGCGCTGGTTGTGCTGTTCCCGATATCGGTTCACATCTTTGCCTATCATGCTGTACTGGCACCGGAAGGCCTTGTTATTTCGATCGTGATTCTGGCGGCGAATTTGTTTCTTGCCTGGCACTATCGCAAAAGTTATGAGCCCCTATTCCGGGCCAGATGACGCTTGTTATAAGTTAGCTGATTTTTAAAACTTATTTTTAATGATCGAGATTTTTAAGACCAACGTAACCGATCATTCCATAGCAATCAAAATATCAGAGCTGATCTGTCTGCATTTTGCAGGATACTCGGCTAGTTTCGACCTGGAAGATTGCGACAGAGTGCTCCGGGTACAGTCCGGTAGCGAATTTGTTCCATCGCAGGCGATCATTAAGTTGTTGCAGGGAATGGGATTTTGCGCGGAGATACTATTGGATGAAGGACCTTCGGCGGTTCAAATGATGCTTCATGAGATGAAGTATTATCCGGTTCTTGAATAGGAGTGTGTGTTGAACAAATGAACACAAAATGGTCGGCCTGCTGAGCGAACTCACGCAGGCCGGCCATTTTTTTGACAGCTGCCGTTCAGCTTCAAACCCCGTTTTTATTTCTGAAGTGTTAATTTCGTTAACAGGAATATTTTTAATCAATAACTTACTTAAATTGACTCAATTTTCTCAACAGGAAATAGTAGTTTTAGGAATATTTAATCTTGATTTATTCAAATGTTCTTGTAGCCACTCACTCCGACGGAGTTAAGCAAAAAACCTAAAGTTATTAACCATTTCAAACACGATGAACCGTAGAGAAGCGATTGAAAAAATAACCCTCATGCTGGGTGGCGTTATCGCAGCGCCCCTTATGGCGGGTGCAATGGGCGAAAGACTAAATTTTGGCCCGTCCCTGAATGTATCCGCTGATCAGGAAGCTTTGCTTGCCGAAATTGCTGACGTGATTATCCCGACAACCGGAACTCCTGGCGCAAAAGCTGCTGGTGTAGAGAAATTTATAGTGCGTGTAGTTCGCGATTGTTACCAGCTTGATGAGCAGAAAAAATTCTATGATGGCGTGAGTAAGCTGGATAAAGACAGCCAGGAGGTTTATCAGAAAAGCTTTGTAACACTGGATGCTACACAGAAAAAAGACATGGTAACAAGAGCTACAAAATCTGACAAGCCATTTTTTATTCAAATGAAAGGACTGACTGTTACAGGATATTTCACATCAGAAATAGGAGCTACACAAGCACTCGACTACCTGCCAATACCAGGCCGGTTTGATGGGTCGTGGCCGCTTCCTAAAGGACAAAAAAGCTGGGCAATTTAAAGCTGCACCGGCACTCTTTCATTCCTCAAATCCATCATGAATAACATTAAAAAATGGCGAATTTAAATATAGACGCAGTTAAAGACATTTCCTACGATGCCATCATCATTGGCTCGGGGGTATCTGGCGGTTGGGCCGCAAAAGAACTTACAGCTAAGGGACTTAAAGTGCTGATGCTTGAAAAAGGTAAGAATCTGGAACATGTAACTGGCTACGAAAATGCCTTAAAGGCTCCCTGGGAGTCGGAATACAACGGAAGGCTGACCGTAAAACAGAAAGAAACGCATCCATTCCTTTCCCGGGATTACCCGTACAATGAAATGACGGAGAAATACTGGATGAAGGATTCGGATTCTCCTTATGAGGAAAAGAAGCGGTTTGACTGGTTCCGTCCGGATATCGTAGGTGGAAAATCCATCATGTGGGGCAGGCAATCGTATCGCCTCAGCGATCTTGATTTTGAAGCAAACCTGAAAGATGGCATCGCAGTTGACTGGCCGATCAGATATAAAGATATTGCTCCCTGGTATTCGTATGTGGAAAAACACGTTGGAATATCGGGAGAGAAACTTGGCTTACCACAATTGCCCGACAGCGATTTCATTCCGCCGATGGATATGTATTTTGTGGAGAAAGAAGTAAGAAAAAGACTTGAAAAACAATTTCCGGGCCGTCACATGACTATCGGGCGGGTTGCCAACTTGTCGCAGCCAACCAAAATACAGCTCGAAGGCGGACGTGGGCCATGTCAGTATCGCAATAAATGTTCGCTGGGCTGTCCCTATGGAGCGTATTTCAGCACGCAATCGAGTACTTTGCCTCCTGCTGTAAAAACTGGCTTACTTACACTTCGCCCTGATTCCGTTGTACGGGAAATTGTTTACGACAACAAAACGCAAAAAGCAACCGGCGTACGCGTGGTCGATTCGGTTACTTTGCAGGAAAGAGAATACAATGCAAAAATCATCTTCGTTTGCGCCAGCGCAATAGGCTCTACCCTGGTATTGCTAAATTCCACCTCAGATCGTTTTCCAAACGGACTTGGTAATGACTCCGGTGAGCTGGGTCACAACCTAATGGATCACCATTTCCGTACGGGTGCGAGCGGCACTTGGGAGGGTGACCTGGACAAGTACTATTTCGGACGTCGTGCTAACGGGATATACATTCCACGTTACAGGAATGTCGGTTCCGATAAACGTGATTACCTCCGCGGATTCGGATATCAGGGTGGCGGTGGTCGCCAGGGATGGCAGCGTAACATTGCCGAACTTGCTTTTGGTGCCGATTTTAAAGAAGAACTGACGACTCCGGGCAACTGGACAATGGGCTTTGGTGGCTTCGGAGAAACGCTGCCGTACCATGAAAACTACATGTATCTCAACAAGGAAAGAAAAGACAAATTTGGCATGCCAACTGTGGTCTTCGACGCCGATTTGAGGGAGAACGAGCATAAAATGAGAAAAGACATGGCCACTGATGCGGCTGAAATGCTGGAAAAATCAGGGTTAAAAAATGTCAAAACTTATGATAATGGTTCATACCTGGGAATGGCTATTCATGAAATGGGTACAGCAAGAATGGGGCGTGATCCGAAAACGTCTGTACTGAATGGCAACAACCAGTTGCACGCTGTTAAAAATGTGTTTGTGACCGACGGAGCAGCAATGACCTCTGCATCCTGCGTGAACCCATCGCTCACCTACATGGCACTTACAGCAAGAGCCGTTGACTTTGCGGTGAAAGAGTCGAAAAAGAAGAATTTATAATTGTGAGGAGTTATAGAAGATATAGGAAGTTAGAGGAGTTAAGAAATCAAATCTTTTCTGACCCAAATATGAAAGCCGGTTGCAGCAATGTGACCGGCTTTAACCGTTTATAGCCAATTTTAAAGATTTGGAAAGTCCAGAACGTTCTCTATAAAATTTTTACACCCGCCTCTTTAAAGCTGCTAAATTTCTCATTAGCGATTTCCATCTCTGTAATGATGTAATCCAGATCCTCAATCGGGCAGACCCTATATGACTCAAAAGTGTTCAATTTATCAAACGTACTCAATGCGATTGACACCTGGGAATGCTGTAACATCGTCTGTTTCAATTCTGCTTCTTCCATAAAACTCGCAGTAACACCTTTTTCAGAATCCAGTGCACAAATCCCCATAAAATAGAGATCCGCCTGGAAATTCTCAGCCATTTTTATAGCCCGCATTCCAACAACGGTCTCCGATTCTTTCAAATATTTACCTCCTAAAACGATCAATTCTACACCCGAAAAAGCAGATAGCAAGGGAACAATCGCAACATTATTGGTAACCACCGTGAGCTTAATGTCAGTAGACAAAAGAGATACCAGCGTGTAGACCGAAGTTCCACCATCCATAAAAATCGTTTGTCCCGATTTAATCAATGTTTGGGCTTTTAACGCAATGATTTCCTTATCATCCCGGAGTTGTCCGATACGTTCCTTAAAAGTGAGCGGATTGTGAGTACGGGGAATCGCCCCGCCACGTACTTTTAACAGTAAGCCGTTATTGGCCAGGGTCTCGATATCTCTCCTGATCGTATCTTCGGAGACTTTAAGCGCGCTGCTTAGTTCAGCGAAGCCGACCTCATTTTTGTCCTGTAATTCTTCAAGAATGTAATTGAATCTTATTTCCCTTGCCATGATAAAATTAACATTTTGCAAAAATATGCAAATTTGCATATTTTTGCAAAATCAGTTTAAACGAATCAAAATGGCTAGCTCACAATCAATTGGTACGGACAAAAAAACGCTTTCCGCGCGGAGAGCCACCCTTTTGATATTTCTTGTATGTGGTGTAGGTTTATCCAGTTGGGCACCAATGGTTCCGTTTGCCAAAACCAATCTGGCACTTGACGATGCAACCCTGGGAGTTATCCTGCTTTCACTCGGAGCCGGTGCCATTCTCACCATGCCCATGGCCGGGATGCTTATTAATAAATACGGCAGCAGGAAAGTGATGCTTACCGCAGCTATTGTTATTGCGATCATTCTTCCTCTCCTTTTGCTGGCATCTTCCGGTGTGCAGCTCGCCGGTGCATTGTTTGTATTCGGGGCTGCAATTGGCTCTATTGACGTGGCTATGAATGCGCACGCTGTTTTGGTGCAGGAGCGTTATGGACGCCACATCATGTCTTCCTTTCACGGATTATTTAGTGTTGGAGGACTTTTTGGCTCCATTGGGCTCGGCTTACTCATCAGGTATGCCGGTGTTTCGCCTACTGTTGCAGCCGTGAGCATCTCTGTATTGTTACTTTTAATAGCAGTAAGTCAATACAAATATTTGCTACCTCATTCAGAAGAAAACTCAGTTGAGTCGTTCAGTTTTGTTGTTCCAAGAGGACCGGTGTTAGTACTGGGTTTGATGTGCTTCGTATTCTTTTTGGCAGAAGGTGCTATTTTGGATTGGAGCGGCGTCTTTTTACAATTCAACCGCGGTTTCGATGCTACAATGGCAGGACTCGGTTATGCCGCATTTTCTATTGCAATGGCCGCAATGCGGCTAACCGGAGACAAAATGGTGCACAAAATGGGTTCCCGCAAAGTAGTTGTTTATGGTGCATTGCTCGCCGCAGCGGGTTACCTGATAGCAGTTTCAATACCGTGGCCGGGAGCGGCACTCATTGGATTTGTGCTTGTTGGCCTTGGAGCAGCCAACGCAGTGCCGGTTTTTTTTACAGCCGCAGGCAATATTCCGGGAGTTGCTACTTCTGTTTCTATTGCTGCGGTAACCACACTTGGCTATTCAGGACAGCTGGCGGGGCCTGCATTTATCGGCTTTATTGCTGAGCTCACCTCCCTTCCATTGGCTTTGGGGTTGGTTGGCGCACTGCTACTTTTGGTCGCGGCTACTTATACGGAGAAAGACAAGTGATCCCGATAAGAAAAGAGAATGTAGCAGCTAGAACGCTTCACCCGTAAATAGGTAGAAACCAGGCCCTTCTTTTGTGAAGCCAACATCCAGTCGCAGGTAAATGTCTTTTTTGGCAAACAATAGGTAACGTAAACCCACTCCGCCGGAAGGTCGAATGTGTTTCCAAGAAAATTCATTCACTTTTGGAGCTACCACAGCGGCCGCACCAAAAATAGTACCTCCGAAGCGACGGCTGAATTTAAAAGGAAGCCAGCGATGCTCCGCCTGGGCTGCGATCATATTTTTATCCCGGTATCTTCCCGAATAGTACCCGCGCATGATCATCTCGCCACCCATAAGCGCCAACTGATTAAACGGGACATTTCCCGACATGAAGTTCCCATAAACCTGCCATGCAAAAACGTTTCTCGCATTGGTAGGATGTGAAGATCGAACATCCAGATTGAAACCGTAAAAGTTATTGTCACTGGCAAGTGCCTTCCGGTAGGTAAGAAAGGACAACTCAGCAAACAAGCCCTTACGTACGTTGAGCACATTATGCCTGTTGTCATAAACCATCGCGGCACCAAGTCCGAGGTTCCTGCCACCATTACTGCCTAAAGGTGGATCATAAACATGGTGATTTTCTGGTTGATTGAACTGCGTGTTGTACAACTGCTGGTAATCGAACTCCGGCCCGATAAACATATTTGGTACGATCTTCCGAAGTATCCTTTGACGTAAAAGCAAATAATTGGCATCGATGAGAGCGGGCTCATGACCATCTGTTTCAGGGCCAATGCCATAATACAACAGTGGAAACCTCTGAAACTTTGTTTTACCCAGGAAAAACCAATTGTCATGGTCGCCGTAAATGGCGTTGTCCAGCCATATACCATATTGCCCTTCGAGCGTAATGAAAGTGAAAGCATTCACCTCGCTCAAACGATTGAGGGTGTCATTCTTTGCCTGAAAAAGCAGAAGCGAGGAAAATCCGAACTCAAAACTTGTCTCAGGTGAATAAGCCAGCGTTGGGTAAACGCGGAAACTGGGTTTACCAGGAGCCGTGGTGTCGGATATGGTTTTGTTGATAAACCGCCTGAGCCAGCCGTTTTTATCCTGTCCAAAAGCATCTTCGACTGCAACAAATGACAGTAAGAAAATGCAAGCGTATTTAAACTTCAATTTAACGTGTAATTAGATGAGCCCGGACCACGGTCTGGAAATTTCATATAAAAATCACGCCAGACCAAATCTGATTGACATTTCACAAATAACTCAGCCACCATTTCTTCTTGTTATGCATTTTGTATTTCCAGAACCATTTGCATGGCAGATAAAGAATCAAAACGATTCCCAACCATATCAGGTATACATATCCGAGTGCAAAACCAAAATCGAAAGGACGGAACTGGAAAAATAATTTTGGATCTGTTGCCTGACGCCAGGTGTAACCGGATGCCAAAACAGCAAGGGCGCTAAGTGTATGAATAAGGTAAAAATGAATGATAAAATAGAAAAAGGGCACTCTTCCATAAACTGAAACGAATTTGGTGATCCGGTTTTCGGCATGATCTGTAAATGCCAGCAGGATTAATAACGGCCCCTGCGTCATTAAAGTGAACATCAGAGATGGCGGATACTTGGATACGTTGAAGAAAGACAAGACGGTGCGCCAGCTTTCACTTTGAACAGACCAGGGTGCAGGATCTCCGTAGCCATTGATGCCCCTCAGCAGAAAGAACATTGCAGTACCTGCCATCCCAACGGATAGTAAGATTTTTTTTCGCCTGGCCGGATCATAATCTTTGTGAAACAAACTACCTAAGCCGTATCCGGCTAGCATAAGGCCAGTCCATGGCAAAATCACGTATAAAACCGCTACCGTTTTCCCCCCTCCGATCGGATAAAACTTCCCTGCTGCCGTAAAAAACACATTCATTAAAACGTCAGCAGGAGAATTGGGAGAAAGGCTGATATCATCCAGCAAATTGTGTCCGAATATCAAAACCAGACCTATTGCCAGGATACCTTTTGCAGGAATAAACCTTACCAGCAAAGATAAAATGAGCATACTCATGCCCAGCGCCCATATGACCTGCAGGAAAAAAACCTTATAAGTTATGTCGAAAGACAAGGCAAAAGTAACAAACACAACTTCAACAAAAACCAACCACAATCCCCGTTTTGCAAGAAAATTCCCGGCTTCGGCAAGTGTTTTTTTTCTACCCGACAAGTACGCTGATATACCCGAAAGCAGCAAAAACGAAGGTGCGCAATAATGGGTGATCCACCTCGTAAAAAAGAGAATTGGTGTACTCGTGACCGGATCCACCGGATTTCCGGTGAAGGCTTCTATGTGGAAAAAATCACGCACATGATCCAGAGCCATGATGATCATGATGATTCCTCTAACTGTATCGATGGAGGTTATACGAGATCGCGATTCGATTTGAGACATGAGCAGACAGGCAAGTTCAGGTTTTCTGAATTCAAAAGTACCTGCTATCCAATGTTTAATGCAAAACCATGAACAATTTTTAAAAATGCCACTGTCGTTTAATCCCAGCTTACCAACCTATTGAAAACGCAGCCTCCCATTTCTCCCGCAACCGTTCTCCATTCCAGTTGCCTCAATCAAAAAAAAGTCTCCGGCCAATCAGTTAAAATAATGTTTGTTATAGGAATACACTTTCCATTCACTGTTACTTAATCGCATCCAGTTACGGTAGTTGAGCGCTTTCACAAAACGCGGCTGAGGATCGAAAACAGGTTTTAATTCCCTGCCCCATTTTGCCTCCTCTCCTGAATACATCACCGCATAAGTTAATGTGTCCTCGCCTGCCTCATTACCTGAGCCTGAATTTTTATTCCGGACAGTTACCGAATGATCATCTTTGTAAAACCAAAGCGTTATGGCATGTTTACCGTCGTTAAGGGCGTAGTAAAAACGCGGATTATTCTGATAAATAAGAATGGGCTTATCGGGAAGTGTTCGGATAAACTTCCATATTTCCGTTGAATTGTCAGCAGGTGTGACAGATGTAGCAACCACAGCAAATGCATTAATCACAAGCAGCGGAATCACCACCCCAGCAATTGCACGCTCACTTTTTGTTATTCTGGCAAGATACTGCAGGGTTGCTGACACCATAAACGGAACAAATACCAGAAGCGGATACAGGAACCGGGTCTCTTTGTGCCCGATCAGAAAATGGGCAATCAGAAATGGAAAAAAGACCCAGGTAACAGGATGCCTGAACTTAACGAATGCAAAAAACGAAATCATCAGTAGCAGCGCCCCATTCAAAATGATCATGTACTTACTGAAATCTATCTTACTGAGATACCACCACCAGGGCTCCACACCAAAACTCGCCGCTTTTCCTTCCATCAAATTTACGTAGAAGTAATTCCATGCAGAGGACACCCATTCGCCATAAAACCAGTGATCCAGAAAAAATCCAATAACCAGCACAAAAGCAAACCCCATAAACATGGATAGCCAATATTTAAATAATTTGAAGTGAAATATCAAAAGCCATAAGGCAAGCCCGAAAATCATGATGGCAGTTTGATACCTGAACAGGAAGGAAAGACCAAACAAGGCCCCCGCAATAAAAGACTGTTTAAATGATATCGGAGAAGAGTCACCTCTTCTTACAAAAGGATACAAGTAAGAAAAAGCCAAAACGTAAAAACACGAACTCCAGTTTTCTGAGGAGAAACGCGTGGCTGTAAGCGGAAAAATATAGAGAAAGAACGAAAGCAAAATATACACCCATTTGAAAAATGGCGAAGTAAATTCTTTTTCAAGCACACGGTACAGCCGGAATGCAGAAAAGACAAAAAGCATTGAGCTGATTAGTCTGGTCAAAAACGCTTGATCGAACGGATCCGAAATACCGGCAAGATCAAAAAAATTGAGCAACATCAGTGCCAATGTGGGCTGGAGTGTGGGTCGTAATCTGGCTTCAAATTCCCAGGGAAGATACTTCGCGTCAAGCAAACCTCTCTTATAGTTCGCAAATTCCAGGATCTGGAAGTGCTCATCGTGATGAATGCAACCAGCAATTACATAAGCACCGACACTGTATAGCAAACAGATAAACAAGAATATTAAGAGGTGCCTAAGTTTAATCATAACGTATCTATGTACAAATCGACGCCAAAAATAGTAAATTATCTCTCATAACAAATTTACGGTTTCCGATAAAAATCCAATTCCGATATGGGAAGAGTCAATAAAGAATTCCTCACTAGCTGAACAATATTCTTTTCAATCCTGATTTTGTACCCATTTATTCCTGACAGGATCACACGTAAAAAAATGCCGGAATGATACGGGATCATTCCGGCAGTCTTATCTGAGATCGCACATATTTTAAATCAATCTCTACTTTCCAATCTTTCTGTCAATCCCTAAGATTTCTCCCGCATAGGTTTGAGTGCTTTTGTCCACTTCAATAGTTCATCGAGCATCTTTGCAGCGGCGTCTTGGGATATCTCATTCACCACCAGTTCATTTTGCTCATTGATGTTTTCAGTAAAAAATGGAAGGTTGACCGCCTCTGGTAACGCCACAGTTTTAAATACGGCAAGATCACCCTTCAGACAACTTGCGGCGCGCGTTCCGGCTGACACGCCCCCATAACTAACAATTCCGGCAGGCTTGTACCCCCATTCTTTCACCAGATATTCCAGTGCGTTTCTCAGCGGTGCCGGGTAATTGTAATCATACTCAGCAGCAACGAAGATAAAAGCATCTGCTTCATCAATCACAGCGCTCCATTGCTTGGTATGTTCATGTTCATACTGCTGCAAAGAGGGATGCCTGGGCTCATTCATCATCGGCAGATTGATCTCACCCAAATCCAGCAGCTCGACATCAAAATGTCCGTATGCTCTGGCGACTTCTAATATCCATGCCGCAACAACGGGTCCTTTTCTTCCTGGCCTCACAGTCGAGGAAATTATTTTTAATTTATACATACATATATTTTTAAATTCAAACCAGTCGACGTACACCGCGTTAGTCTATAAGCTTAGTCGTACACAATATTTATGCCTGATCCGCTCATTTTCAAAGATTTTACGCCAATCAGCCAGATCCAACCACAATGCCTTTAAAAAAAATGACGACCGAAACGATAGATAATCGTCTTACGGTCGTCATTTTTTTGAAACTTATTGCCTTGTTACACCTTCTGGTGGATGGTTAATTGTTTAAAGCGGTTACTTCGGTCCGAATTCACCATCTGCAATGATCGTCACTTCTTCGCTTAACATAGGCGGGGCGAATTTTGGTCCGATGCTAAAGTCAGCACGTTTTACAGTTCCGGTAGCACGAAATCCTGCCACCTGTTTTTTAGACATATCATTTGTAATTGTTCCTCTGTACCACAGCTCCATTGTCACCGGCTTGGTCACTCCGTGCATAGTCAGGTTGCCAGTTAACTGATATTTGTCTTTCCCGGCGCTTTTCAAACCTGTACTTTTAAACTTGATCTCGGGATTGGTAACTGCATCGAAAAAATCAGGTGATTTGAGGTGATCGTCACGTTTTTCAATCCCGGTATTAATGCTCCCGGTCTTGGCCGTAAGCTCAAAAACCGCGTCACTGAAATCCGGCTTCGTAGCGGAAATGGTCGCGTCAAAATCTTTGAATGCGCCACTAATGGTGGAAACGCCAAGGTGGGTGATATCAAATTTCAACTGAGAATGCGCTTTGTCATTCTGCCATGCCTGCTGAGCGTAAGCTCCCATTGAAATGGCTACGAACTGAATAATAAAAAATACTTTTTTCATAAATCCTTGCTGTTTAAACCGAGTGATTTGAAAATATTTACCACAGTTAAGGTAAACATTTTTGTTGTTTATAGCTACGACTAAAAAAGTGCGCCCGCTAAAAAAACAAATCCCGGACTGACTTTCAGCCAATCCGGGATTCATCCAATATCAGTCGTTTTGTTACAACAATGCAGCACCAAACACCCCTGCACTATCGCCAAGCCGGGGTTTTAAAATTGGTGTTGTAATCATCCCCTTGTTAAATATATACTTTTTTATGCGCTCATAACCAGCCGTATACAGCAGATCAATATTGCCGACTCCACCGCCAATCACGATCAGCCCAGGATCCAGTACATTGATAAGCGTTGAAATGGCACGACCGTAGAATTCCAACAAACGCTCAATGGTTGCACTCGCGTGTTCATTTTTTCCTGTCTGATATTCTTCCAGGATGGTCTTCAGAGATAATTTTTGGCCACTGATTTTCTCATAGTAACGCTCCAAAGCAGGACCGGCGATTACCTGTTCCACACAACCCGCTTTTCCACAATAGCATGAATCCCCGTTTTCTTCCAGAATGTTATGACCCCATTCTCCGCCAATACCATGATGCCCGCCAATGATCTTATTATTCACTACCAGTCCGCCACCTACACCGGTACCCATTATTACACCAAAAACCACCTCTGCTCTCGGGTAGTCTTTACCAGCTCCGATAAGTGCCTCGGCCAACGCAAAACAATTGGCGTCGTTAGCCAGCTGACAAGGGATTCCAAGAATCTCTTCCAGGTCCTTCTTCATCGGTTTCCCGTTTAGACAGATTGTGTTCGAGTTCTTCATTAACTGAGAATCCGGCTCAAGTACACCAGGAGTTGCAAACCCAATTTTTGAAGGGCGCTCTCCCACCTGCTCTGCTACCATGTCAATCAACTTTTTTATCTGAGACAAAATGTGCTCATATCCCTTTGCCGATTCCGTAGGCAAACGCATCCGTACAACTACTTCCAGATTATTAGCTGAATCCAAAACGGCACATTCGATCTTAGTGCCTCCTAAATCTATTCCCCAGAGTTTCATATTTCTTGACTGTTTGGCTTTTGCCCAATGGCTGTCAGCCTTCTATTAATTTACCAATTATATTTTTTGATATGCCCTCGTTTGTGTTCTCACCAACGAGTTTCTTTTCTATTTTACCATCGTTTGTGTCTCCACAAACGACTCTCTTTTCGCCCTGAACTTGCCGAAAAAGCCTGCGCTTCAAGGTTTGTGAGGACACAAACCTCGGCAGTGCGGACACAAACCTTGGCGACTAAGAAACAAACCTTGGCGATCAAGACAGAGGTATTAGCAGTCCAAACATATACCACGCCGGTAACATCTTAACTACCTAACTTCCCTTAACTCCTCTCCCTCCTACTTCTGCACCTTATAAAACTTATACCCGAAAAAGAAAATTACAGTATAGCAAATGATTGGCAAGTAATAAGCTACTGCCACATCATGCTCGGCAACTGCGCCCATCGCAAACGGGAAAAACGCACCACCTACAACACCCATAGAAATGAATGAAGATGCTTGTTGCGTATGAGCTCCGAGGTTTTTTAATCCCAAACTAAAAATGGTTGGGAACATAATACTGAAAAAGAAGTTCAGCATCATCAACGCTATAAACGAAGGCCATCCCCAGCTCTGCGCAATAATTAAGCACATCACGATGTTGCACGCGGCAAAAATGGCTAGTAGCGAAGGAGGCGCAATGAAGCGCATCAGAAATGTGCCGACAAAACGACCAATCAACATCAGCACAAAAAACAAGATCATGTAATTTCCTGCTACCGCATCGGTAAAGCCCATTTTCTCATGACCGTAATTGATAAAAAACGCCCATGTACCAGCTTGCGCTGCCACATTGAAAAACTGTGCTAACACAGCCCATTTAAAATGTTTGTGTTGGAAAAGTGTTTTCCCAGGTGCAGTGTCCACATTAGCTCCCGGCGTATCTGTTGTAGCATGCGGATCGGTAAGTGCAGGTACTTTAACGAAAGAAAAAAGCACAGCGATGGATGCGATTACGCTTCCTATAACGATGTATAGTGTTTTGACCGAAGTAAGATCTGAACTACCTTCCACGTTGTTTCTCAACAAGAAATAAGATCCGACAGCCGGTCCGATGATCGTCCCAAGAGCATTAAAAGCCTGCGCAAAATTGATCCGCAAATCACTTGTGCGTTGGTCTCCAAGCGAGGCTACAAATGGGTGTGCTACCGTTTCAAGTGTAGAAATACCGCATCCGAGAATAAACAGCGCTATACCAAAAAATGGGAATGAAGCAGCCGCAGCAGCTGGTACGAACAGAAAAGAACCGGCGGCAAAAAGCGTAAGACCAAATAATACGCCGTTTTTATAACCGAACCGTTTCATGAATAATCCGGCTGGAATACCCATTACACCATACGCCCCGAAAATAGCGAACTGCACAAATGCCGACTGTGTTTTGGTAAGACTTAAAGTATGCTGAAAGTGTTTGTTCAAAACGTCGCCCATGGTAATGGCAATACCCCAGAACATGAAAAGGGACGTAACAAAGATGAGTGTGATGAGGTATTTCTGATCTGTGAACTTGGGTGGCGCCGCCGAATCAGCAGGCGAAGAAAAGTTACTCATTTAGCTGAAAAGTAAAATTAAATGTAAGGTAGGTTCTATTTTCACAAATGTAAGTCACAGAAAGTTAAAAACTACCCAGGGTTTAAATTTTTGGGCAATTGCTAAATAAGTACGCCTACATCCCATTCGAGTCGACATTCTGCCTGAAATCAATTCCGAAGTGAGGTTTGTAAATTCTTCTAATACACCAATCGTCCTGCCGCAAACCACCAGCATTGGCAGCTTATAACAGGACGATTGCAACAGAAAATCAATAAATTACATCACCGCATAAGTTTTCAACTGCAACTCAATAGCACTGAGCTGTAAAAACATCTCCTCACGGTATACATTCGTCTGGTTGGTCAGCTGCGGAATGAGTTCTTTGTAATACTCTATTCCTACTAAAAGCTGATCCTTAAACTTTTGCAGGTACTTTTTCTTTTTCTCGTTGATGACCTGAGCTTGTGTTTCAATATCTTTCCGATAATGCTCCATGTAGAGATTTAGCTCATTGATAAACATGTTCGGACGGTTCACGTCGCAGAGCAAATCCAGTTTACCGTAAATGTGTTTCACCATTTCATCCAACGAATAAACTTTAGAAAACCAGGCCAGATTTGGACCGGGGCAAATCGAAACTGCATGATTTTCACGAGGTGTCAACAGTTTGTTTTTCAGCAAAGTTGACGTGCTCAATCCTTCACACAAACACAGCTTTTCGGTAATGTTGTTGAACTGCTGATCGTAATCCGCTGGTTTTGGCTCAATGGACTGCAACTGTTTGATTTTCAGATTCTGATATTCTCTTGAAGCTGTACAGATCGGTTCCTTAGTAAACTCGGTATTCGATACCAGGTATTTTTTCTTACACGGACTGCCCGGTTTGCCTTTTGTAATTCTTTCCAACCGTTGTTTTTCAGCACTGCTTTTTTTGAAATTATTAAAGAGAACACCGAGTGGCGAAGAATTGCTTACATAATAATCCTCACTTTTAGCGCTGACAAGGTCTTTCAGTGTTTCATCATCTACATTGGTTACTTCCGGCACCAGCAAAAACGGACTGCCCCAACCGGTTGCGTCTACTTCGTAATGATCCATTAAGAAACGATCTTCTTCGGCTGTCCCAATTCCGCCTTGTACCGTAATGCGCTGCTGTGGAGCTGCATGTATTTCAATTTCTTTTGTCGATAACGCCACACAGTATAAACCATAAAGCTCAGTCAGCATTTCATGCTTACGGATTTTAAACTCTTCCAGAATAGGCCCTAACAAATAGCCTTCTGTCGCAAATGCGTGCCCTCCGCAATTGAGACCAGATTCAATACGAAACTCTGAAACCCAGATTCCTTTTTTCGCCAAAAACTTTGCCTGGATAAACGCAGAGCGGAAATCGCTTACTTTAAGAATGATTTTTTTGATCAAATGACCATTTTCGTCAGGAAAAAAATCAGGAAAGTTTTCGAGATAATTATATAATCTAGGGTTCATTCCTGCCGATAATACCAAAGAGGAAGTTAAAGTACTGTTGGCAAATCCGCGCAAGGCAGCGGAAGCATCGGAAAATTTATCGTCGAGCGGTTCACCATATACATCCGTATTCAACTTATCTACCTTCGACATGATGTTCACGTCAATCGCTCCTTTTGAAATCTGCTTTCTGAGCTCCGACTGAAAAGCATTTTTTGCTTCGCCATCTGGCATTTCAAGCATTTGCAGATAATCTGTTTTTAGTGGAGAGCTATCCGGGAGTAATTCAAAATATCTGGTAATATCAGTCCCAGGTTCGAAAGGTTCGTTTTGCAAACGCTTGAAATGGTTGTCGATGATCCTGTCCATCAAATCCAGATAAGCAGTGATCCGTTTACTACGAAAATCGGTGTCACTCTTGGAAATCGGTACAAAAACTTCATTGTGCTGAATGGTATGATGTTTTCTCATCCGCTCAATCATTTCGTCGTCGACAATGGAGGCCACGGACGAAATTCCGAATGGAGAAACTTTGATGGGCGTATCAACAGAATAGCCCAATCCGAGAACCGGAATATGAAAAGTATGCGTTTTGTTTGTCTGGATCATGATTTGCCGGGAGCAATAAATTTGAAGATCCAAAACTATAACACCGCAGGTTCAGAAAAATTGACCTGCGTTAGGCACAAGGCTGATAAAAATCAGGGAAGCATTATAGAATATCTAAATGCCCAGTTCAGCACCTGTTTTTTCAAGCCAGAGTCTTGCCATCAATTCATGACCTGCCGGCATGGGATGAATGCCATCCCAAATCCAGTATTCCGCAGGCGCTTTGGCAAGAGCTTCGTTGAAAGCAGACTGGAAAGGAACATGAATAGCTTTGAACTCCGTTGCCAGTCGTTTTACCACTTCCTGTCTTTTTCCGACTTCCAACTGATACAATTCCCATTTGTCTTTTACCCTTCCGACTGGCAAAATGAACGGCTCTCCAAGTACAAGTCTGACATTTGGAAGCTTCTCTTTGGTTTCTTTCAGCAAAGCCCGATAGTTGGTTTCAAAATGTTCTACCGTACGTTGCGTATCGCCTTTAATGAAAGCTTCTGTATCATTTATGCCAACCAAAATACTTAGCCAATCCGGTTCGAGGTCAATGGCATCGGCTTGCCAGCGTTGCGCCAGATCCATAACCTGATTTCCGCTGACGCCTCTGTTCAGGAAATGAAATCCTTTGTCCGGATGTTCATACCAGAGTTTGCTTGAAATAGTGTACGCATAACCGTGTCCCATCACATGGTTCCAGTCATTGTTTCGGGTTCGATTTCCGTCCGTGATTGAATCTCCCTGAAAAAGTATTGTCAAGCCGTTCTGTGAAGTCTCACTGCGACCAGCACTCAGCGATTTCGCACTTGTAGCTCTTACCGATAAACTCGTTATGGCGGTTGCAGCCAATATATTTTTCAGGAAAGTTCGGCGTAAGGGCATTGTTGTATTCCGAAAGTTGATCGACTATTTTTCAGAAACCTTATTGAAAAAATTACTCATAAACAGCATTTGATACTGTACAGCATTTTTCCAGTAGGGCCAGCTGTGTCCGCCTGGGCGGGAGATGTAATCGTGGGGAATGTTCCTGTATACCAATTCCTGATGCAGGTTTTCATTTACTTTATAAAAGAAATCGTCTGTACCGCAGTCGATGATGAGTGCGAGTGAATTTGGTGTTAGTAAATGCAACAGATTAATCACTGTATTTTTCTCCCAGTTTTCTGGTTTTTCGGCATAACTTCCAAGACGCTTCGCCATATCCCAGTTGTTTGGAAAAGGACGAATATCTACTCCTCCGCTCATGCTTCCGGCCGCTCCAAATACATCCTGATGTTTAATTCCAAGATACAATCCACCATGGCCTCCCATGCTCAAACCTGTGATGGCTCGCCCTTTTCTATCCTTGATCGTTTTGTATTTGCTGTCAATAAAACCGACCAGTTCTTTGGAAACATAAGTTTCATATTTGAATTTATCATCAACCGGGCTATCCCAATACCAGCTGCTGTAACCTCCATCCGGGCACACAATCATGATGTTATACAAATCAGCGGTTTTCTGAAAACCATCTCCTTTTTTCAACCACCCGTTATACCCATCGCTGTAACCATGCAGCAAATACACCACAGGCATTTCTTTCAATGATTCATAATTATCGGGACGCACCACCACCGCTTTGATTTTCTTCTTCATCGCATTGCTGTATGTTTCGACAGTGTCGATAATGGAGGCGTTGGCTATCGAAGAATACGTTGAGAAGGCAACTAGTAGAAGGAAAAAGTATTTTTTCATTTTTGAACACACAATAGGAAACCAGTTTATGAATGAGAATCAATTCCAAAGATATGAAAACCGTATATTTACTTCCACCTAAATCCCACGCATCAACAAATTAGTAACAATGCATAATGTTGTAGGTTTTCATTTGAGATAATTTTCTACAACTGAAAGCTCTTATCGCAACTTGTTACATACCAATTATGTAGAATGCGGGGAAAGATTGGGGCTAAATATGCCTGGCATTTAAATTGGATAAGAAGGTTATAACAACATATCATCTTACTAACCTAAATATCACTACAATGGGAAATCTTCTTTATACAATAGCCGTTATCCTGGTTATTCTTTGGTTAATCGGTTATTTCGGATTTGCAAGCTTCGGACTTGGTAACATCATCCACATTCTATTAGTTATCGCAATCGTGGCCGTTATACTTCGTGTGATCAGAGGAGACAGGGTGGTTTAAAATATTGACTAGCAAAAAACTCCGGGAATCCTTAGATTTCCGGAGTTTTTTGTGCCAAAGCAAACGCAATGAACCACGACAAAATTTACAAAAGGAAAGACGGCAGTCAGGTCAAGATTTCAGTCTGGCTTTATGTACATGAAAACAAGTCGAACTGGGGCTATCTCATTTTCCTGCGTGAAGCCAATTCTGATCGGTGGCTGGATCCTTTCAGCGACCGCGATTACCTCGCCCGAGTAATGAAGCCCAAGTTTATAGATGGCCTAAAAATGGACACCTTCGACAACTATGTATCTGCCGACGAAATTCGTGCAGCAAAACTTGAATTATGGCAGAAAATTAAACCGAACTAGTGCAAGTCAGGAGTTAAAGGAGTCAGGAGTTAACAGTAGTTAAACTCAGGACCCATAATTCAGAAGTTAACAGTTAACAGTACCTCAACTACGGACTCGTAGTAAAGTTGTTACCCTTAGATTTACAATTACTTAACACCTGCTCGGTCGTTCTGTGAACTGTTAACTAAAAACTGTGTACTACGAGAAAACTCAAAGTATATCCTTCAAAATTACCCACACATTATCAGCCAGAATCCGGTGTCCTTCCGCTGTTGGATGTATGCCGTCAGTCTGGTTCAATTTAGCTTCTCCACCTACACCTTCAAGCAGAAAAGGAATCAGTTTGATACTATTCTTGTCTGCAAGTTCTTTGTAAACCGCCTTGAATTCGTTGGAATAAGTCTTCCCCATGTTCGGTGGAATTTGCATTCCGGCAAGCACAAGCTGCGCATTCGGATATTTCGCTTTTACCTTATCCAGTATTGATTGAAGATTTTTACGGGTTTCCGTAACAGGAATACCGCGCAGACCGTCGTTGCCGCCAAGTTCCAAAACAAAAATATCCAGTGGCTGTTTCAATAACCAGTCAATCCTACTGTTTCCGCCTGCGGTAGTTTCACCGCTAACTCCTGCATTAATTACCTTGTAGGCCAATCCGAGTGAGTCAATTTTTTTCTGAATTAACCCTGAAAACGCCTGAGATGGATCATCAAGACCGTAACCAGCGGTAAGGCTATTTCCAAAAAATACGATTGTCTTTTTTGCTGCCGCAGGTGTTTTAGCCGATCCTTGTGCAGAATCTTTGCCGTTTTCTTCACTATTTTTTTCCGAATTGCAGGAAAACATTAGTGCTGCCGATAAAAGCAGGACAAAAAATGATTGTTTATATTTGATAAAACGAGACTGGATAAGCATATCAGGCATATTAATTTAAAGATTTATTGATACCAAAACATAAAAGTACGGAATGTACAATTGCCCTCACATTACCGCCGTTCATTTACCGTAAAACGCCGCTCAAACCATAATTATATACAAGGTCGCCGTTGTAAGAACCAAAAGTTTTTAAACACGGTTGCCAAAGCTTAGCACCACAGTAAACTTAAAAAAGATAAATCATTGATGGATACCATACTCAGCCTGCAAGATGTAGGTAAAATATACCAAAGCGGCAACCGCTCACTCACTGTTCTTGACAACGTAAATTTCTCTATCGATACCGGCTCGACGGTTTCCATTGTAGGACCTTCGGGAAGTGGTAAAACAACATTACTTGGTCTCTGTGCCGGTTTAGATCGTGCGAGTTCCGGTATTGTGGAACTGCACGGCACCAAATTGAATGGGTTGTCGGAAGACCAGCTGGCCGCTGTACGTAACCAGTATATCGGTTTTATATTTCAGAATTTCCAACTGATGCCGACACTTACCGCACTGGAAAACGTGATGGTTCCTTTGGAGCTGCGCGGCGAAAAAAATGTAAAACCACGTGCATTGGATTTGCTCGACAAAGTAGGTCTGGCTGAAAGAAGCCATCACTACCCTACTCAGCTCAGCGGTGGCGAGCAGCAACGTGTGTCTCTTGCAAGGGCTTTTTCCAACCGTCCGAAAATTCTTTTTGCCGACGAACCCACAGGAAATCTGGATGCAGAAACAAGCGAAAAGGTAGTCAAACTTCTTTTTGAATTGAATAGAGAAGCAGGGACAACATTGGTGGTTGTAACGCACGACCTGGATTTGGCAGCCAAAACACAACGGATCATCAGAGTAAAAGGAGGAAAGATCATTTCCGATGCACCATCGTCCGTTCAAAATCAGTAACCACAAAAAATTTATCATTCAAAGTATTTCAAATGAATCAGGAAGGATTAAATTTTTCGTGGCTGTTACAAATGGCTTGGCGCGATAGCAGGAAGAATCGTTCCCGTTTGCTACTCTTTATTTCCTCTATTGTGCTCGGCATAGCCGCACTGGTGGCGATTTATTCTCTTGGAGATAACCTCAGGCAAAACATAGACAACCAGGCCGCCACACTCATTGGGGCAGATCTGGCGCTTTCAGGCAATAAGGCAGTGGAAGGGAAAGTGAAGACAATGGTTGACTCTCTTGGAACCGAAAGATCGGAGGAAAGAAGTTTTGCCTCCATGGTCTTGTTCACCAAAAGCGGGGGCAACAGATTGGCTCAGGTGAAAGCACTGCAAGGAAATTATCCCTACTACGGCGAATTGGAAACAATTCCCGTTCAGGCTGGTAAGGATTTCAGGAATAAAAAAGAGGCTTTGGTAGACCAAACCCTCATGCTGCAATACGAGGCCAAAGTGGGCGATTCCATCAAGGTAGGAGAAGTAACTTTTGCCATTGCCGGTATATTACAGAAAGCACCGGGTCAGACCGGACTTACCAGTACTGTGGCTCCTTCGGTTTATATTCCGATGCAGTATCTTGATGAAACTGGTTTGATGCAAAAAGGGAGTCGCGTTGCTTACCGATACTATATAAAATACGCACCCAAAACGGATGTAGAGGCATTGACAAAAGTGCTTGAACCACGGTTTGAAGATGCTGATCTTGATTACAAAACGGTGCAAAGCCAAAAAGAAGATACAGGCAGATCCTTTCAGGATCTTACTCGCTTTCTGGCACTCGTTGGTTTTGTTGCACTACTTTTAGGTTGCATTGGCGTTGCAAGTGCGATTCACATTTACATCAGGGAAAAACTAAGTTCAATCGCTATCCTGCGTTGTTTGGGCGTGAAAGCATATCAGGCTGTGTTGATATACCTCATTCAAATAGTCGGAATAGGAATTCTCGGATCAATTTTAGGAGCCATTCTCGGAACTGCAATCCAGCAATTTTTACCCATTGTCATCAAGGATTTTTTACCATTTGAATTGACGACAGATATTTCCTGGCTATCTATCGGTCAAGGTCTCGCGATTGGAACGTTGATATCGATACTGTTTTCTTTGCCACCACTTTTATCAATCAGAAAGGTTTCTCCACTCAATGTTTTAAGAGCAACTTCTAACGATTCTAAACCGGAACGCGATCCTGTGACCTGGCTGCTTTACGGACTTATCATTCTGTTCATTTTTGGCTTTTCATTTTTGCAAATGCGTACCTGGGTTGAGGCGCTCGTTTTCACGGCGGGTATTTTAGCATCATTCATTGTGCTGTACCTAACTGCACTGCTGCTGATGTGGCTCACCCGTCGCTTCTTCCCGACATCCTGGAGTTATCTCTGGCGGCAGGGATTGGCAAATTTGTTTCGTCCTAATAACCAGACCGCCATTCTCATTGTTTCAATCGGACTTGGTACTTCGCTGATATGTACGCTGTTTTTCACTCAGACCATCCTTTTAACAAGAGTGAATTTATCTACCAGTGGAAACCAACCTAACATTGTGCTTTTTGATATTCAGCCTGGGCAGAAGGAAGAAGTACTTGCATTGGCTAAATCGCAAAACGTCCCGGTGAATCAAAGCGTTTCTATTGTCAATATGAGACTGGAAGAAGTGAATGGAAAAACGGCTGCCGATTTCAAACAAGACACCACCGACAAACAATCGGGTAGAATATTTGGAAGAGAATACCGCGTTACTTTTCAGGATTCGCTGACAAAATCAGAGAAACTGGTAGAAGGTAAATGGGAAGGAGTTTATAAAAATAACGGCTCCCTCATTCCGATATCTATGGAACAGGGGTTTGCAAAACGAAGTGGACTGGCATTGGGCGATACCATGACCTTCAACGTACAGGGAACCATGATGCAGACTTACGTTTCAAGCATGAGGGAAGTGAACTGGGGCGAAGTGCAAACGAATTTTCTGGTTGTGTTTCCGACAGGTGTTTTGGAAGAAGCACCACAGTTTCATGTAATGCTCACACATGTGCCTAATCCGGCAGCATCGGCCAAATTCCAGCAGGCTATTGTGCAACAATTTCCCAACATCTCCATTATTGACCTTGCTCTCGTACTAAAAGTACTGGACGACATTTTCAATAAAATCGGTTTTGTGATTCGTTTCATGGCAGGGTTCAGCATTCTAACCGGCCTAATTGTACTCATCGCTTCTGTCATGATCAGCAAGTATCAGCGTTTGCAGGAAAGTGTTTTGCTTCGAACATTGGGAGCAAGTCGTAAACAGATTTTCACGATAACCGCTTTGGAATACTTCTTCTTGGGAGCCCTGGCTGCGTTCACCGGAATACTCCTCGCATTTGCAGGAAGCTGGGCTCTGGCCAAATTCAGTTTTGAAGCAGAATTCAAACCCGATTTTTTACCGGTTGCCGCACTGTTCTTTTTTGTATCAATTCTCACTGTAATCATTGGGCTCATCAATAGTCGCGGAATATTATCACAGCCACCCCTGGAAGTTTTGCGCCAGGACACATAACTGATTTTTGTAAGAATACTATAGTTCAAAAATAGCTGTCAGCCCTAAAAAGGTTGGCAGCTATTTTTTTTGGTAAAACTGGTCAACTAAACTTTTAGCATCGCAGCTACACTTCCAATTCTGCAAACGTTTGCACTGATACGTTATAGCTTTTATCATTATATTTTCATTTGTCTGTTCGCGCTTCTTTATAACATAATCTTAACCGGCAATTAACAGTAAAGTAACATTGGTGACCTTAATTCGCTACCTCATAAAACGAATTATAACTTCAAACAAAACAATGAAATAGTCCCAAAATTCTTCTTATTAATTCTATTACACTCCAATTAAGGGTCATCTTCCCGCTCTTTGTGACCGAACTTAACTTTTTTTACACATTACAAAAAATTACAAACGTTTGCATTTAACATTCGGTATTTTACATTATTTATATCAATAATACAATTACTACCTTGTAGCATATTTGCAACCCTAATTGTAGCCAGAGAGCTAACTTATTCACATTAAACATTTACTAATCAGTTGAGTTTATGAAAAAAACATCGACCTTTTCTATCGAAAGGCGATTACTTCGGAATAGGCTGTTTCAGCTAACCGCAATTTGCGGCCTGTGTACAACCTCTTTTGCAGGAACATCGCCCATCGGCAATCCATCTGGTATCGTTATGGCCCAGGAAATTACCCTTTCAGGTAAAGTTGTGACAGACGGAACCAGCGAAGGTCTTCCTGGTGTGACTGTATTACTTACCAATGAAGACGGCTCCGGTCAACAAGGTGCAACTACGGACGAATCCGGAAAATTTTCGTTTGCCAGACTTCAGACGGGTTCAAAATACAACCTGCAACTGAGCTATATAGGATATGAAAAACAATCTGTGACTGGCTACCTGCTCACAGAATCCAACGCAACTTCCCTGGTTGTCAACCTGAAAGAATCGGCTTCTAACCTGGGTGAAGTGGTGGTTGTCGGATACGGAACGACATCCAAGAAGGACATTACAGGTTCTGTAAAGTCACTTAAAAGCGCAGAATTCAACTCAGGGATTATCAATTCGCCTGAACAACTTTTGCAAGGAAAAGTATCCGGGGTGAACATCACTTCTGCAACAGGAGAGCCGGGTGGTAAAACCAGTATTACCGTTCGTGGTCCGGGTGGTGTACGTACAGGAAGTTCGCCTCTTTTTGTTGTGGACGGAATGGCACTTGACAACAGCGGAACAGGTGGTGACGCCAACCCGCTCAACTTCCTGAATCCACAGGATATTGAGTCTATGGATGTTTTGAAAGATGCATCTGCAACGGCTATTTACGGAGCACGTGGTGCAAATGGTGTAATCATCATCACTACGAAAAAAGGAAAATCGGGTCAGGGAAGTGTAACTTATTCCGGAAGCCTTGGCATTTCCAAAATGGCTCGTCCCTTGGATGTACTTTCAGGGCCTGAGTTTTTGGCAGAAGCAGCCAAACTGGGAAGCACTGTAATTGATGGTGGCGCGGACACCGACTGGCAGAAAGAAATTTCCCGCACGGCAACCACGCATAACCACAACATTTCTCTTGGCGGAGGAACAGACAAACTGACCTACTACGGTTCATTTGGTGTGCAAAAACAACAGGGAATTCTAAAAGGCAGCCAGCAGGATCGCTACACTGGAAGAATAAACTTGTCTCAGAAGCTGTTTGAAGACAGAGTAACCATTGACGTGAATCTGAATGCGAACAATACGACCACCCTTCGTCCAAATAATCAAAGCCTTATTGGAGCGGCAGTTTCGGCTAACCCTACGTATAAAATCTATGATGACAATGGCGAACCTTATCAGTATCAGGATGGAACAAACCCATTGATTATTCAAAAGTTGTATAGAGAAAAACTCGTAGTGAATCGTGTGCTCGCCAGCATATCTCCTTCTGTTACGATCTTCAAAGGTTTGGTGTACAAGCTTAATTTCGGGATAGATAATGCTACATCTGTCGAGAACAAACAGTGGAGACCTAATGCTGTTCCGTACGAAATTGGACGTCTCGAAGATCACCGCAAGACTAATACAAACCGATTGATCGAAAACTACCTGACGTATACGTTCAATAGCAAAATCCACAGTTTTTCAGCGTTGGTGGGTCATTCATACCAAAAAATATCACTTCAGGGAAGCAATTACAGTATTGAGAAATTCCCGATTTCAGACATTGAGCCTATTTACAACCCAGGCTTGGGTCAGGATTTGAGTATGGTTTTGAACAAACCAGGTGGCTTTGCAACCGTGAACGAACTGCAATCCTATTTTGGACGTGTAAATTATGGTTTTAGGGATAAATACCTGGTAACAGCCACTTTACGTGTAGATGGTTCTTCCAAATTCGGAGATAACAACAAGTACGGGGCTTTCCCTTCTTTCTCGCTTGGATGGAGAATATCCGAGGAAGATTTCATGAAGTCGGGTCCGTTCTCTGACCTGAAACTGAGAGCTGGCTGGGGAAGAACTGGTAACCAAGAAATCCCTTCTAAAATTACTCAGGCGCGATTCACGTCATCCGTTTCTGCACTTACAAGTTATCCGCTTACTCCAACAGGTCCATATCCAGGCGGTACTACTTACACCCGTTTAGCCAATCCGGACATTCAGTGGGAAGTATCAACACAGACAGATATCGGTTTAGATTTCGGCTTGTTTAGGGGACTGTTAACTGGTGAGATTGACTACTTCAACAAAGTATCTGAAAAAATGCTTTTAGAAGTAATTCCAGCTGACCCTGTTCAACCAGCGGGTTCCTTCTGGACCAATGTTCCTGATATGCGTATTATTAACAAAGGGGTTGAATTTGACCTGAATTTGAGAAAATCACTTGAAAACGGACTTCGTTTCTCGGTTGGCGGTAACATGACCTTTATCAAAAATAAAGTTGAAAACTCACCATACTCGGTCATTCCATCAGGTGCGGCACAAGGTTCTGGTTTGACATCTGCAACCATCAATGGTTACATCAACAACCAACCAATCGGCGCATTTTTCCTGAAAGAATTTACAGGATTTGACGACAAAGGAATTAGTACTTACAGAGACGTGAACGGAGACGGAATTGTTACAGACAACGACCGTATTGTTGCCGGAACTGCATTGCCAACCAGAATGTACAATTTCAGTGGTAACGTGAGCTACAAAGGATTTGATCTTACAGCAAACTTCAATGGTGTTGGCGGCAATAAAGTATATGACAACACTGCAAACTCAAACTTCTACAAATTACGTCTTTCCAAAGGTTTGAACGTAACACCGGAAGCTTTGAGCCAGTCTGCTGAGTCTGTCAACAACTCCGCTCCTGTATCAACAAGATTCCTGAAAGATGCTGCTTACCTGCGACTTAACAACCTTTCGTTGGGGTACAACCTGAACACCACCAAAATTGGTATCAACAGATGGATTCAAACAGCACGCGTATCTGTGACAGGACAGAATCTCTTCCTTTGGACCAAATACAATGGTTATGATCCGGAGGTGAACAATGATCGTCAGATCAACGGAATTACATCTTATGGAGTTGACTACCTAAGCTATCCGAAGGCTAAAACAGTAATTTTTGGTCTTAATCTTGGCTTTTAATTAAAAAACAATGAAAAAGAAACTATCAATCATATTTACAGCGGCGAGTCTTTTGTTCATGACAAACGCCTGTACCGATCTTAAAGAACAGGTTCTTGATGAAAGCCTTAGTGTAAAGCTTACGGACGAAGAAGCAGCCAACGGGCTTATTGCTCCGGTGTACGCACTTCTGCCGGACCTCTTCCTGCATACGAGATACTTTGCGTTACAGGAAATATCAACCGATGAGGCCATCCTGCCCTACCGTGGAGGAACCGACTGGGGCGATAATGGGATTTACCTTGCGCTGCATCAGCACAACACCACCAGTACAGACCCGAACGTGAATGGTACATGGAATGCTATTGTTCAATCTCTTTCGAGATCGATCACAGCAATCAGTAGTTTTAAAGGCGCTACTTATCCTAATGCTGCACAATATCTGGCGGAAGCCCGCGGGATGCGTGCGTATTATAACATGCTCATGCTCGATCTTTTCGGGATTGCATTCCTGAAAGAAGATCCGGGAACAACCTCTGTCATTCTGAGAGGAGACGAAGCTGTGAAATACATCGAAAGTGAATTGCTTGCTGTGGAGCCTTTGGTGCAGTCCAAAGCAATCGTTGGACCGGGTAGAATAAACCAGGCTGCTGTTTGGGGAATGTTATCGAGACTTTATTTGAACTCGGCGGTTTATCGTAACATTTACGGAGCCACATTCGACTTCCCGGCTGCGGATATGGATAAGGTGATTTTGTATACGGATAAAATCATTGCTTCCGGACAAGCTAAATTATCGCCGGATTACTTTAAGCTTTTCAACGATGACAATCACTCTAACGAAGAGCTTATTTTCGCAGTTGATCAGCGGGCAGACTTAAACGGACACAACCGTATGGCATATTTCTCTATTTCCGGAGATCAGTTCCCGCTTGCTGAATTCCCTGCTGCCAACGGAACAGACGGACCAGGTATCACCAGCGATTTTTACCAGACCTGGGTAGAGGCTTACGGAGCAGTTGATCCAAAACGCGATCCGCGTTTTTATCAGGAAAACATGTCAATTTATTCCAACAAAGCGGATACCTGTGTGAACGATGCAGATTACAAAATCAACCGTGGAATTCTACGTGACCAGCAGTATGGTGCAATTCGGATTAATGGTGCGTTTTTAAGATGTCCGGATGGCAAACTAAAAGTGGGCAAATTGGCTTACCTCACCAGAAACAGAGCGGATCTTCCGGTTAGTTTTTCACAAACGATTGATTTCACAACCGCAGGAAGTAATTACAATTCAGGTTACCGGGTTTCGAAATATGAGTTTGGTAAGAAGTCAAACACAGGTCGTAACAGAGGTGATGCAGACATCGTTATTCTGCGCCTTGCAGATATTTACCTGATGCGTGCCGAAGCGAAATTGCGTAAAGGCAACGACGCAGCCGGTGCATTGGCAGATGTAAACACCGTTCGTGCAGCAAGAACAGCCACAACCCCTCCACCAGCACTTACTTCCATGTCACTTGATCTGCTCTTCCGCGAGCGTGGATTTGAATTTTATTGGGAAATGGTTCGTCGCCCGGATATGATCCGTTTTGGAAAATACGAAGGAAAATGGACAGAGAAAACCAATGCTGATGTGAAGAAAAGAATCTTTCCAATTCCGCAAAACGCCATTGACGGTGCATCTAACCTGCCAGGTTATATGAAACAAAATGACGGATATTGATTTTAACCTAAGCTGAATAATGCAAAACGAGTCAATCTGAAAGGATTGGCTCGTTTTTGTTTTTATCACAATATTGATTGGCTACCAAAACTGTTAGACAAACTCTGGTTTATTTAATGTCATTAACTGAGGAGATCTTAATAAAACCAAATTTGGAAAAGCCCCATTTCTTTACCGCTTCACTCCCACTATAATACCAGTCGCCCAAACCTGTTTGGTCAGGAATAAATCCGCTCTGGAATCGAGATACTTGACCAGATTTATCGCCTTTTGATCATGACCTTCGGGCCAGTTGGGTTGAGGAAGCATATCATCAATAATGTACAGCCCGCCAGGATTTAACATGTCCAAAACTTCATCCAGAAGCAGGTATTTTCCATGCCAGGTATCGGCGAAAATGTAGTCGTACTTCTCATTAATGTTTGCTTCCACCCACGCAGCTCCATCGGTTTCCACCAAAGTCAAACGTTTATCCGCACCGAGAAACTGATCGGCTATTTCAAGAAATTTAGCTTCATTGTCAATAGAAACAAGAGTAGAACTCTGATCCATTCCTTCCAGAATCCAGGCTGTCGACAATCCTGTTCCGGTTCCCAGTTCCAGAAACTTCCCTCCCGGCTTGGTAGCAGCCAATGTTCTTAGTAGTGAACATGTAAGCACATCAGAAGCCATTGTAAAACCGGACTCTTTTGTGGCAGCATCAATTTCGTTGTAGAATTGAGGATAAGGTTGATTGATTTCTTCGGTCATTTATTTTATTGTTTTAGAAATTATTACAGATGGCAATTCGGGTTATACTGATCTTGAAAATTGCTGTGTCAAGTATATTTCAATGCAACTTCTTAGGTTTCAAATATCCAAGTCCGCTACACTGTTAAAAAATTCATGTTGCCCTTTGTATCCTACTAATTTTTCCACTTTGCCCACATCAATTACTGAATCTTCTGTGATATATTTTAGTGATTGCCTGCTTAGTCTCCCTGCCCCTCTCAGATAAGATCCTAAAAAAACAAAAAATACCACAACCGATCCCGGTATATAAAAGAATCGTTTCTTTCCGAACTTCCGCTGCAAAATCGCTCCGAATATCTCCCTCAGATCGTAAATTCTCTTATCAGCTACATTAAACACATGTATTCCGGCAGCTGACTGACCAATACACTTTTGTACCACCTCAGCGAGGTTTTGAACATGTGTCATGCTCGCTTTGCCAGTAACATTTGCCGGCAAAATCATTCTCCCTCTGCGGATCAGGCCAAGAATGCGAGGCAACAAAACTCTGTCCCCACGTCCATAGACTGCTCTTGGTCTTAAAATGTACACTGAACAGATTCCCGAAGCACGTACTAAATCTTCTGCAAGCAGCTTACTATGACCGTACAGAGAAAGGTCATTATCCAAATGAGCATCTTCTTCATACTTTACTTTACCATCGGCATAATCATAAACCGAGGCAGAAGAGATGAAAATGAATGTTTTACAACCACGAAGAGCCCGTAACAAATTTTCGGTTGCTTTTACATTGTGCTTGTTGAATTGTTCTCGTGTCGCCTTATCATCAGCCAAACCGGCACAATGTATACAAACATCAAAGATTAGATCCGGAAGCCCTTCACTCAAATCCAGCTGAAAATATGTTACATTTTCGAAATGGTCAAATTTCAGGGTAAACGACCTTCCGGTTGCCCAAATATCGTTGGTTTCATAAGCGGCAAGAGATTCCACAATATTACTTCCGATAAATCCCGATGCACCTGTAACCAGTATCTTCATTGATTTTTCGTACTTAACTGACTCAAGAGTAGCTTCCTGTCTATCTTTGCCTGTCGACCAGAATGTGGTATAGGCATAAATAAGATTTTATCTGGTAGGGCTTCCTTATCAATCGAATACGGCCCTGCAACCAATTGTTTCATGATGTTTCGTACATCAAGCCCCTCTTCACCGTCTATTACCAAAATAATTTCCTCGTCCGCAATATCACTGTTGTAAACACCCATCATAACAGCCTCTTTTACACCTTCTATTTTATGTATGGTGGGCTCATACAAACCGGGATAAATATTAAAATTGCCCCGTATGATCATATCCTTTTTTCTGCCAAGAAGAACAAGTCGCCCCTGATCATCCATTTTACCCATATCACCAGTTAAATGGACCTTTTGCGTTTTTTCCTGCTGCCAGTAATGCGAATACATCTGATCCGATTGCAGGCAGATTTCGCCATCGTCGGCAATGGTTATCTCAACATCAGGCAAAGGTTTTCCAACCAGGTCGCCCTGCGTGAGGTCAGCCAGTTTTTCACGCCCATCCTGGATTGTAACCATTAAATTCTCGGTCATTCCATACATGCAGGTTACTTTCAACGAATCAGACAGCTGGACGAGACGCGACAAAAATGAGTTATAAATTGGAGCAGATCCCAGATACAGATTTTTGACACAATCAGGAAAGTGAGCTCCCTTATTGCTCAAATAGTTAATGATGGGTACAAAGTCACTGGGCGGGCCAAACAAGGTTGTAATATTTCGTTCCGTTATAAAGGCAACTTTTGCTGCGGCATCCATTTTATTATCCCACAAATAAACCTTTATCCCAGCGTTAATTCCCAACAGTGCATAATGCGGCAAGTGTGTGGCCAAAATTTCATCTTTGTTATCAAGCAATAATTTAGTCAAATGCCTGATACTGTTGGACAGGCCCAAATAATGGTGAACCACACCTTTCGGCTCACTTAATGTACCACTTGTATATGTTACCAAAAAATCGCTTTTCTCATCTATTGAGACAAAGTTCATTATACCGCTTTTTTCTTTAACCAACCGGGAAACAACCGTGTGCTTTTGAAACAATGGTAGCCTTGTACCTGATGTAAACAACTGGCAATTTTTGATTCGAGGAAAAGATGGAACGGTTTTACTCAATTTCAGAACAACAAATTTCAGTAGCGGATGCTCATTTAGCAACACAAGCATGCTGTCTACGAAAGCGTGATTCGGAGCAAACTGCTTCAATTTTTGCAGATAATTTTCTCTTCCCATTTCCGGATCTATAATGGCAACGGTGGTTCCTACCATCATATTGGCATACATGATTTGTAAAAACTCAATCCCTGGCTTTACCGCCATCACAATTCTGTCACCCTTTTTCACACCATTGGCTTGTAAACCGGAAGCCAGCGCATAAGCGGATTCTAGCAGGTAACCAGCTGTTACAGACTTTTTCCCATCGTACAAAATAATGTCCGACGCATGGAGAGCCCTAAGTGATTGAATAAAGTAATTGGTATAATGAGTCATACTACCATTCCACTAGTTGTACCGATAAACTTACACCCGCAGCAAGCCCCATCAGCATTAACTTATCTCCCTTCCTTAATTTACCTTCCACAATGGCCTCATGAAGAGCCAGCGGAATTGTTGCCGCCGCGGTGTTTCCGTATTTGGAAAAAGTATTTACAAACCTCGATTCTTCGATGCCCATGTTTTTTGAAATCTGGCTTGTTGTTGCTGACGAAATCTGATGACACACCACACAATTTATATCTTCCCGCCTCCAACCAGCCTCAGTCAGGCATTCATTCACAAATTTTGGCCCCTCGCTCTCGAATATTTTATACAGCGCTCTGGAATCACTTTGAAAATAATATTTATCGTAATCACGGTAAGCCAGAGATCCTCCTCCCTCTACTGTGCAAAGTTGCCAATGCTCACCCCATGACCTGAATTTCTGATAAACAATTTCACTACCACCATTTTTACCAATCAACATGGCAGCACCGGCATCACCCAATGTATATCCCGGAATACATCTTTTTAAATGCTCGCTATCCCGAGGGGAATAATTGATTACTTCACTTAGTTTTTCTCCACAAACAATAAGGACATTCCTGTACATTCCGGATTCGATAAATGCCGATGCGGCCTGGATTGCCGTAACAAAACTGTTGCATGCATTCTTAATATCCATCACCGGACATTTAAGCCCTAGTTTGGTTTGGATGATATTTGCAGTCGCCGGCTCAATGAGATCAGAAGAAGCTGCTGCAAAAATTAGAAGATCGATGTTTGTATCCCTGTTTGCCTGAATAATCTTCCTGCCTGCCTCGCTGGCGATGTCGCTTACCTGCACCTCGTCCGAGGCAACTCTTCGTGTCTGGCTCCCAAAAAGCTTTTCAAGAATACCCTCACCAATACCTCCTCCTTCTAACTTTACCTTACCCTCAATTTCCAGATTATGAACCACGTTTTCGGGTAAATATGTGGCTACGGACTTTATTGTTGCCTTGCTCATAATTTTACCTTTAAGATCCAATTCCATAACGGTTTTGTGAGCCAGTTAAACCCATTGAAACTCTTCACAAACTCAACCGTTGCTCCAAGCGCATGCTCAACGAATTTTTTGTTGTAATTCTGATTCGCTTCCCGGTAATACAAGTCGGGGTCACTAACTCCCATTTGCTCAAAAAATCGCTTTTGTACATAAAGTGTACGCATAAAATAGACATTCAGCATGACGATAATGCTGTATGAGCTGGCTTTGAAAAAACCTGCATTATGAGTAAACTTCTTCAACCACGCTTCTGTGTAGAATATATGTCTGCCCTCTTCAATATGATGCAGTTCCGACGACTTGCGCATGACGGAAAACACCTTATCGTCTTTCCTGATGTGTTTGGCGTAAATATCTGCCATTAGCTCAACAGATAATACAGACATAAACACCAAGGAAGACGGAAGCCATTTCACGGTAAAATTTCCAAAAAAATGATGTAGTCGTGTGGGCAGTATGGGCTTTCTGTCCAGCTTGCGGATAGCCATGCCAAACATTTCCTGATGCCTGAATTCTTCAATGATCTCACGAATCAAAAAACGATACTCTATCGAATCAGGATTTAACTTTAACAGGTGACGGTTGAAAAAATAACAGGCTAGTGTTTCTGACCAGGCGTAGGAATACATCACCTGAACCACTTCGAGTCTGCCCAATTCAATTTGTTGCGATCTGGTTAGTGTTGCCCATAATTCATGTCCTTCCAGCGAGACCAGCTTTTCAGGCATAAACAAAGTATCTTCATTGGGCTCATCATCCCAGGGAATGTATGTTTCGGGTAGTAAAGGTTTATCCTTACTAAGTTGAATCATCCGTTCAACATGAACCTCAAAGTTGACAGAATCCATCTCATTGATATTTAAAAGGTTTGGCTTTGCTTACCTGATAAACGCTTCTATCCAACCTAACGCTTTTTAGTAGAAAACATTATTATTCTCAAACTCGCAACGACGACTCCCTGATAATCAGCTCCGAAGGCAACACAATGCTTTCATGGCTAAAATCTCCGGATGCATTGAGCTGGCTCAGAAACAACCTGGATGCTTCCATGCCGATCTTTCTTCCAGGTCTGTTTACAGTTGTGAGTGAGGGGAATGTGTATGCCGAGATGGGTGAATTGTCAAAACCAACCAAACCAATGTCTTGCGGAATACGCAGTCCTTTATCTTTTGCCACGCGCATAGCTCCGATTGCAACCTGATCGTTTACGCCAAAAATCGCGTCGGGCGGTGAATCCATTTCCAGTAATCTTCTGGCCGGCAAAATCGCACTTTCAACTCTGAAATTGGTATTGATAATCAACTCTTCACGTACGGGAAAGCCATATTTAGTCAGACAATCTTTATAACCTTTAAAACGCTGCTCTGAAACAGTAAGTCCATTTGGTCCCTTTAAATGTGCGATCTGCTTGTAGCCCATATTGATCAGATGTTCAACAGCAGCGAACGCACCGTGGTAGTCATCAACGGTTGCGCGACTTGTCTCAAAATCTTCATATTCCCGATCTATGAAAATCAACGGAGTTTTACGCTGGATGACCTGTTCTAAATGTTCATAATAGCCTGAATCGTACGTTTCCTGAGAAACGGATAAGAATATTCCCTCCGTCCGGTTGGAAAGAAGTTTTGATAAATACTCCTTTTCCAGTAAATAACTCTCATTGGTAACACAGATATTGAGGGTGTAACCCATTGGCTGCAACACGTTGTGAAGCCCCTCTATCACAGCAGTTTCATAATAATTGCTGATTGTAGGTACCACAACACCCAATGTGGCGGTTTTTTTATTGAGCAAACTAAGTGAAACTTCATTACGCTGATAACCTACTTCACGAGCATATTCCTGTATATTTTTTCGGGTATCCTCATTGATAGCCGGATGGTCGTTTAGCGCCCTGGAAACCGTCGAAGGTGAACAGCGAAAGCGTTTGGCAATGTCTTTAATGGTAACGGGGCGAGATGAATTCATTAGTAGGATTTTGGCAATTAAAAATTATAAATTTTTTCAAACGTTTGCATTCAATATAGACATATTTACATTTTGTACTTCATTAATACAACACTATTATTGTGCAAATGTAATCGAAAATAACGAATGAGTGATTTACTGATAAGACCGCAGCGCGACTCAAAAACCTATCATCACCTCACCAGTGAGCAAGCCGGATGGACCTATTTAAACTTCGAAGCTAAAATACTTGATCTCAACGAACAAATAACGGGTAACACCGGCGAATACGAATATTGTATTGCGTTGCTCGGTGGAAATTTCAAAGTGGAAGCAAAAGGCCAGACGTGGGAGACTGTAAATGGCAGGAAGGATGTGTTCAGTGGAATAGGTCATGCCATGTATTTATCAAGAAACACTGATTTCGTCTTAACTGCTCAATCTGCAAGTACGGATATAGCAATATGTCGCGTGGCAACGGACGAAGATCACCCACCCAGAATGAAACGCCCTGAGGAAGCGGCAATAGAATACCGTGGCGGAGACAATGCAAACCGACAAATTAACAGTTTGCTCGAACCTGGTTTCGACTGTCATAAAATTGTCTGCGTAGAAGTATATACACCTTCCGGTAATTGGAGTTCTTTCCCCGCTCACAAACACGATGAACGAAAAGTAGACGCTGACGGAAACCTGATAGAGGCCAATCTGGAAGAAATATATTTTTACAAAATTGATAAACCACAAGGCTACGCGATTCAGCAGGTGTATACGGAAGACAGGTCTTTGGATGAGATTATCAGGGTGAAAAACAATGAGGCTGTATTGGTTCCCAAAGGTTACCATCCTGTTGTAGCCGGGCATGGTTACAATGTTTATTATCTCAATTTCCTTGCCGGAAGCGATCAGTCTCTTGCCAATACATCGGATCCGGATCACGACTGGATTTACAATTCCTGGAAAGGCTCTGACCCAAGATTACCGCTTGTGACTGCGGAGATGAATGGCGTGTAAAGGAGTCTGCACACATTTTTATGTGGGCTGAATCCAAAGAAAGTAACTAAAAAAAACTAAACGTTCAGACCGCTAAAAAGCGTGCAGACCGTATCAGCCTATAGCTCTTAATTATGCCTGACAAAAATTACGATCTCCTAACCCTTGGCCGCTCGTCCATTGATTTGTACTCAGCCAATGTTGGAAGTCCATTCGAAAAAATTTCTGCGTTTAATGCATTCGTTGGAGGCTGCCCGCTGAATATTGCCACAGGCGGACAACGTCTGGGACTTAAAACAGCTATTCTGACAGGTATAGGAAATGATCAGGTGGGAAACTTTATCAAACATTTTCTGGATCAGGAAGGGATATCTACGGAATGGGTTCCAACCATTGAAGGTACCAGAAGTTCGGCAGTGGTGCTTGGCATCGAACCTCCGGATAAGTTTCCGCTGGTTTATTACCGTGAAAACTGTGCGGACATTAACCTAAACATTGATCACGTAGCCGCTATTCCGTTTGCTGATTTTAAAGCAGCAGCATTTTCAGGAACGGCTTTCAGTAAAGATCCAAGCCGGACTGCCATGTTCTACGCTTTGGAAATTGCCAAAAAGAATAACGTAAAAACCTTATTGGACATCGACTTCCGCGCCGATCAGTGGGACGATCCAAGATCATTCGGTGTGACGCTTCGCGCTGCTCTGAGCAGTTTCAATATTGTGGTGGGTACGGAAGAGGAAATACTGGCAACGTATCTGACAGACAAAGAGCAGCTACTGATTAAACATCAGCAGATATCAGCTCCCGAGATCAGAGGAAATATCAATAATGCGATTGAAGAAATCATGAAATCTGGTGTGGAAACACTGGTTGTAAAAAGAGGGAAAGAAGGCGCCTCCATTTTCCAGCCAGGAAAAGAAGAAGTGAAAGTTCCAGGTTTTCCGGTGGAAGTATTAAATGTGTTGGGTGCCGGAGACGCCTTTTGCGCCGGATTTTCCTACGGTTTACTGAACGATTGGGATTTTTATAAATCAGTGAGAATGGGAAATGCCTGCGGAGCGATCATCGTAACTAGGGAAGGCTGTGCCAACTTCATGCCGACCAATGCGGAGGTGATGGCGTTTGTGGAAAGTCGGGGAGGATTTTGAAGGGAGAAGTTAAGTAGTTAGAGGAGTTAAGAAGTTAGAGCATCGGACTAATACCAGGATTGTGTATTCAGAAGCCGAGGTTTGTGTCCTCAGAAGCCGAGGTTTGTGTCCTCACAAAACTTTTATGTGAGCCAAAAAAATCGTTTGTGAGGACACAAACGACGGCGGAAAAAATCGTTTGTGAAGACACAAACGCTGGCGCCCGGTGACACAAACGTTGATAAAAAAATATCAAATAATTACAGCGCAACTCAGCGGATAACTCCGTGAACTCTGCGTTTAAATAACAATAGGAATGGAAAAATTAAAAAATTATATCGGCGGACAGTGGGTTGATAGCCGTTCGGATCAGTTTTTGAACGTGGTCAATCCTGCGAACCAGGAAATATTGGCGCAAGTTCCGGCGGGAAATGCTCAGGACGTAGCTGATGCGGCCGAAGCGGCTGAAAAAGGTTTTCAGGAATGGAGAAGAACGCCCGTTTCAAAACGTGTGCAATACCTTTTCAAACTAAAAACCATTCTGGAAGACAATCTGGATGACATAGCACGCACCATCACGCTCGAATCAGGCAAAACTTTTCTGGAAGCGAAAGCCGAGATGATTCGCGCCATTGAGAATGTGGAAAATGCCTGCGGAATGCCGGCAATGATGCAGGGTGAATTTTCGGAAGATATCGCAAAGGGTATTGATGAATACATGATCAGGCAGCCACTGGGTGTTTGCGCATGTATTGCTCCGTTCAATTTTCCGGGCATGATCACCTTCTGGTTCCTGCCCTATGCACTTGCCTGCGGTAACAGCTACATTATCAAACCGTCAGAAAAAGTGCCTCTCACCATGACCAAAATCGTAGGCTTGATGGAACAGCTCGATTTGCCAAAAGGTGTTCTGAGCATTGTTCAGGGTGGACGTGAAGTTGTAGACGCGCTGCTGGAACATCCGGTTATTAAAGGAATCAGTTTTGTCGGATCGTCCAATGTTGCCAAATATGTGTATTCAAAAGGCGCTGCAAATGGCAAACGTGTTCAGGCACAGGGCGGCGCAAAAAATCCAGTGATTGTACTGCCGGATGCCGACATTGACATGACCACCCAAATCGTTATTGACAGCGTTTATGGCTGTGCTGGTCAGCGTTGTCTGGCGGCATCAACGATTATCACTGTTGGTGAACACAAAGAAATTACGGAAAGTCTTGTCGAATCCACCAAAACCCGTAAGACTGGATTCGGATTGGACGATGACGTACAAATGGGTCCGGTTATCACGACTGAAAGTAAAAACAGGGTTAATAATCTGATTGAAAAAGGTGTACAGGAAGGAGGTCGTGTGCTTGTGGACGGTAGAAATGCAAAAATTGAAGGATTTGAAAACGGCAACTTTATTGCCCCGACGATCATCGAGGATATTCCACTCGATGGGGAATTGGCATCCACCGAAATATTCGGTCCGGTACTAAGTTTGGTACACATCAATACCATCGACGAAGCCATTCAATTTATCAATTCCGGCAGATACGGAAATATGGCTTGCGTATTCACAAGCAGCGGACTCAATGCGCGTAAATTCCGCCACGAAGCAGAAGCGGGTAATATTGGAATCAACATTGGTGTGGCCGCTCCCGTAGCTCAATTCCCATTCTCAGGCTGGAAAGACAGTTTCTATGGCGATCTCCATGGACAAGGCAAACATGCAGTAGAATTTTTCACTCAGACAAAAGTAGTAATCGAACGCTGGCTCAAAGAATGGAACCGCAAGTTTTGAGGGCGATGGGCATGTGGAAAAAGGCAAAGGGTTAGCCTCCATACCCTTCTCCCCCTGCCCTCCACCCAAAGCCGCATGCTCACATCACCTAAACCAACTTATACCTATGACAAAAAAACTTAAAACCGGTGTGATCGGTCTGGGTCGGATCGGACAGATCCACCTGAGCAATCTGGTACACCACATGCCTGATGCAGAAGTAATTATCGCTTCTGACGTATCAGAAGAGTCTCATGCATTTGCATACAATCTTGGTGTTAAAAACGTTACCACGGATGCTTACGAAGTGATCAATCACCCGGAAGTTGAGGCAATCATCATCTGTTCCCCTACTCCATTTCACGTTCCGTATACGGTGGCGGCGGCTCAGCAGAAAAAGCATGTATTTTGCGAAAAACCGCTTGACGTTACCATAGAGGCAATTCTTGCAGCAGAAAAAGCTGTCGCCGATAATGGAGTTAAATTGATGTTAGGCTTTAACCGACGCTTCGATGCCAATTTTAGCAATGTTCGGAGTTTGGTAGAAAAAGATAAAATCGGCGATCCGCACATACTTCGCATCACAAGTCGTGACCCTGCACCACCGCCGGTCGAATACCTGAAAATTTCAGGAGGAATCTTCCTCGACATGTCTATTCACGATTTTGACATGGCAAGGTATATCGTAGGTAGTGAGGTAAAAGAAGTTTTTGTAAAAGGAGATGCACTGATACATCCGGAAATAAAAGAATTCGGCGATATCGACACGGCTGTAATTGTTCTGACTTTCGAAAACGGTGCCATTGGTGTGATTGATAATAGCCGCAAGGCTGTGTACGGCTACGACCAGCGCCTGGAAATTTTCGGCTCAAAAGGCATGGCCAAGGCCGAGAATAATACGACGGATTCTTTGATTCACTTCGACAGCAACGGAGGCCACAGTGCATTACCGCTTCACTTTTTCCTTGAAAGATACGAGACAGCCTACCGCGTTTGCCTGAAATCGTTTATTGATTGTGTTCTTCATGACCATCCTTCACCGGTAGATGCGCACGATGGCTTGATGGCAACCGCGATCGGTATTGCAGCCATGAAATCATTGACGGAAGGACGGGTTGTACAAATAAATGAGATACTGGAGTTAACTCACGCTTAACATCTTTCATCTCTTATGTATTACATTGCACACTTTACGAATTGCAAACGTTTGCAATTCGTAAAGTACAATTAATATTCACTTTCATTATATAAAACCCTGCATGTCGAACACTGGTTTACAAACGCTGGATTATATTGTCTTTTTCACCTATCTCGTTGGTGTATCTGCTTACGGTTACTGGATCTATAACAAGAAGAAATCAAAAGAGGTAAGTTCGACCGACTACTTTTTGGCTGAGGGTTCGCTCACTTTCTGGGCTATTGGGGCATCTATCATTGCTTCCAACATTTCGGCTGAGCATTTCATAGGTATGTCGGGTTCCGGTTTTGCGATCGGTTTGGCTATTTCTTCTTATGAGTGGATGGCTGCCGCATCGCTTATTGTGGTTGCTGTTTTTATTCTGCCGGTGTACCTCAAAAACAAAATTTACACCATGCCGCAATTTCTACGGCAACGGTATAATCCAACTGTGGCGACAATCATGGCCGTGTTCTGGCTGTTACTTTATGTGTTTGTAAATCTTACGTCAATACTCTATTTGGGAGCTCTTGCTCTGGAAGTTACAGCCGGGCTCGACTTCACTTACGGGATTATTGGTTTGGGAATTTTTGCGGTCATCATCACCATTGGTGGCATGAAGGTAATCGGTTATACCGATGTGGTACAGGTGATTGTGCTCATTTTGGGTGGTCTGGCAACAACTTATCTTGCGTTGGATCTGGTTTCTCAGCATTTCAACAGACCTGGAATATTCAATGCATTGGCTCTATTAAAAGAACAGGGCGACAGCCATTTCCACATGATATTGCCAAAAGAAAATCCCTTCTACAAAGATCTCCCGGGACTTTCTGTGATTATTGGCGCCATGTGGATCAACAACCTGGCTTATTTTGGCTGTAACCAATACATCATTCAGCGTAGCCTTGGGGCGGATCTTTCCACTGCGAGAAAGGGAATTTTATTTGCTGCTGTATTAAAGCTGCTTATTCCGATCATTGTCGTTATTCCCGGAATTGCAGCTTATGTTTTACACCAAAACGGCATGTTCCAACAAGAAATGCTGGATCCGGCAGGAGCTGTTAAGCCAGATCATGCGTATCCGGTATTGCTCAATTTGCTTCCTTCGGGACTAAAAGGAATGGCGTTTGCTGCTCTGACTGCTGCGATTGTTGCTTCACTGGCTGGCAAAGCAAATAGTATATCTACGATTTTCACCCTGGATATTTACAAACAGTACATCAACCCGCAGGCAAGCGAGGTGAAACTGGTTAAAATTGGCCGCATCACAATCTGGGTAGCTATGGCGATTGGCGTCATCATTGCACCGCAGCTTCGCGTGTTGGAACAAGCCTATCAGTTCATTCAGGAATACAGCAGCTTTATTACGCCAGGTGTTTTCGCGATCTTTATTTTCGGTATGTTCTGGAAAAGAACAACTTCGGCCGCAGCATTAACAGCAGCATTGTTAACAATTCCGCTTTCGACCGCCGGTAAATTCTTATGGCCTGATATCCCTTTTCTGGATAGAATGGGAATCATATTTCTGGTGCTGAGTGCTGTCATTATCATCATGACTCTGGCTGATCCAAAAAGCAAATCAAACCCGAAAGGACTCGATATTGACAGCTCCATGTTCAGTCCCGGAAGAGGTTTTGTGGTGGCCTCGATCGTGCTATGCGGGGTTCTGGCTGCTTTGTATACGGTGTTCTGGTAGGGAAGGTTTGGTAAGGAAGGTTTCACGCAAAGTAAAAAAGACGAGGGCAGAGAGCGCGAAGTTTTATCGGTTCTCGGCCTTCTTACCTCTTTTCACTTATATGCTTTGCGTGAAATTTTTTAAAATGATTACATAGGCTAAACGAGGTTTCACTCAAAGTAAAAAAAAGAGAATGGCAGAGAGCGCAAAGTCTTATGCGGTCTTTGCTCTTTCCTTTCCTGCTTTGCGTGAAAATTTTTAAAACAATATGCTAGTAACTACAAAACAACTCTTCCAAAAATGCTACGGCCGGTATGCGATTCCGGCTGTGAATGTTTTTTTTATGGAAGAACTACACGGACTTTTTGCTGCGGCTCAGGAGGCGAATGCACCATTTATTGTGCAGACAACACCTTTTGCAAGGGATTACGCCCACGCGGATATGCTGTTATCGATGATAGAGTCCGCCGCCAGAATATACCCGAAAACGGTGTTTGCCATTCACATGGATCATGGTTACGAATCACACATTTTTGATGCCATTGAAAAGGGTGGCTACACCTCTGTGATGATTGATGCGTCCCACGACTCATTTGAACAGAACGTCCAGCGAACCAAATCTGTGGTGGAAAAAGCGCATGAAAAGGGAATTAGCGTGGAAGCAGAACTCGGCGTTCTGGCCGGAGTGGAAGATGATCTGACGGTAGATGCTGCCCATTCTTTTTACACCAATCCACAGGAAGTCGAGGATTTTGTGAAAGCAACGGAATGTGATAGTCTGGCAATTGCCGTAGGAACAAGCCATGGCGCATACAAGTTTTCCGGCGGACAAGGTTTACAGCTCCATATCCTGGAAGAGATTCAGGCGCGGTTGCCAGGTTTTCCACTGGTGCTTCACGGAGGTTCCAATGTGAGCAACGAAGTGGTTGCGAGGATTAATGCCGCAAGTGGGAAAATCAAAAAAGATGCCAAGGGAGTTCAGGAGGCTGAAATCAAAAAAGCGATTCCGCTAGGCATTTGTAAGATCAACATTGCAACGGACATGCGTTTGCTGTGGACGATGGTGAATCGGGAATTTTTTCGGGATAAGCCGGATGAATTTGCTCCCACAACGCCCGGCAAAACATTTATGGAAGAGTATAAAAAATTTATGATCGGGAAATTTGAACTTTTCGGGTGTACGGGTAAAGCGGTAGAGTTTCAAAACCAGTGAGATACGATTTTCCAGCCCAATAAAGCAAGAACTTTCAGAACCAAAGGCGACGATTCAGCAACAAAAAATGACCATTCCCTGACAATCCCTGACAAAATTTTATCAAAAACAGGCTTTCATTACAAATAAGAAGCGAAACGAATTATGAAGACCAGACGATTAACTGTAGCTCAGGCTACCATAACATTTTTAAAAAACCAATACATTGAACGTGACGGTGTAGAAGCACCTTATTTCGGAGGATGTTTCGGAATTTTCGGGCATGGTAATGTGGCAGGACTAGGACAGGCTTTGCAGGAAAATCCGGATTTCAGATACTACCAAAGCCGCAACGAACAGTCGATGGTACATGCCGCGGTTGCATACACCAAGGTCAAAAACCGGCTTGGTGCCTTCGTTTGTACGACCTCAATCGGACCGGGAGCAACCAATATGATTACCGGCGCGGCTTTGGCAACCATCAACCGCTTACCCGTTTTGCTTTTGCCAGGAGATATTTTCGCCACCCGTGAACCCAATCCGGTTTTACAACAACTGGAAAGCGCGGGAACACAAGACATTTCCGTAAACGATTGCTTCAAACCCGTTTCTAAATATTGGGACAGGATCAACCGTCCGGAGCAGCTGATTTACTCGTTGCCAGAGGTAATGCGGGTGCTTACCTCACAAGCTGAAATGGGTGCCGTCACGCTGTCCATGCCGCAAGACGTGCAAACTTTTGCATACGACTATCCGGAGGATCTGTTCAAAAAGAGAGTTTGGAAAATAGGCCGTCCACGCCCGGATCTGAATCTGATTAAAGAGGCGGCAGGTTGGATCAGGAAGTCTAAAAATCCGGTGATCGTTGCAGGTGGTGGAGCCATTTACAGTGATGCTTGCGAGGTATTGCACCAATTTGCTACTGCTACCGGAATACCTGTTGGAGAGACTTTTGCAGGAAAAGGTGCTGTTCGTTTTGATCAGCCTTACAGCATTGGCGGGCTTGGCGCTACGGGCACAAAATACGCAATAGAAGTGGCTAATGAAGCCGATGTTGTGATCGGAATTGGTACACGTTACAGCGATTTCACCACCGCTTCCAAATCCATATTCAAAAATCCTGATGTAAAATTTATCAATATCAATATCAGCGAATTCGATGCTTTCAAACATGCTGCCCTACCCGTTGTGGGCGATGCGAAAGCAGTTTTAGAAGAACTTTCCGGTTTGCTCGCAGATTTTGAAGTTGCCGCCGATTATCGTCAAAAAATCGCTGACATAAACAAAGCCTGGGATGATGAGGTGACCAAAATATATGCGGAAGGAAACGGAACCGTTGCTCCTATTGATCAGGCGGTCGTAATTGGTGCGCTCAACAGTTTTATGGATGACCGTGATGTGATGATCAATGCATCCGGAAGCGCTCCGGGCGATTTGCACAAATTGTGGCGTGCTACAGACCCCAAAAATTTCCACTTGGAATATGGTTTCTCCTGTATGGGCTACGAAATCGCTGCCGGATTGGGCGCAAAAATGGCGGATCCTTCACGAGAAATTTATGTGATCTGTGGCGATGGAGGTTATCTGATGAACAACCACGAAATCGTTACGGCGATTCAGGAAGGCGTTCGGTTTACCATTTTACTGCTGAACAACAACGGATATGCCAGCATCGGCGGACTTTCTGAAAGCATTGGAAGTGAACGATTTGGAACCAGATATCAATATCGTGATGAAAATTCCGGGCAGTTGTCGGGTGAATTCCTGCCGGTTGATCTTGCCAAAAATGCTGAAAGTTTGGGCGCCATTGTCATCAAAGCAACCGATAAAAAGTCGCTGGATGAAGCATTAGCACAATCCAAATTGAATGACCGAACCACGGTAATTTACATAGAAACCAACTTGTACCGAACCGTAAAAGGTTATCACGCCTGGTGGGAAGTGCCCGTTGCTGAAGTATCCACTTCGCCATCGGTTCAAAAGGCTTTTGAGACTTACAAGGAGAATAAAAAGGAACAGAGGATATTTTTGTAAAGAAGTAGTTAGAGAAGTTAAAGAGGAAGGAGTTAAGAAGCTAGCAGTTAATCAGCTATTAATCAACCTCGTACTAAACACTTTCAACACTTCATTTTTAATCGCACCGGCGTCCCGGTCTTCATTCTTAACTTTTCATTAATTTATGAATTTCGAAAATATAAAACTAGGGGTTGCTCCTATCAACTGGACCAACGATGATATGCCTGAACTGGGCGGAGAAAATACCTTTGAACAGTGCGTGAGTGAAATGGCTCTGGCAGGATTCACGGGTTGCGAAGTTGGAAATAAATTTCCACGAGATACCAATGTGCTTCGTAAAGCTTTGGAACTACGCGGACTGCAAATTTGCAACCAGTGGAACAGCTATGAACTCACCACCAAATCGCTGGCTGAAAACCGCGAAAGCTTTACACGGCTGCTCGATTTCCTGGAAACCATGGGAGCAAAACTGATTGGTGGCGGCGAGACTGGTAACAGTTGTCAGGGCCAAATGAATGTACCTGTATTCGAAGGAAAAGGGTTGCTTAAAACCAATGACGAATGGAAAAGCTTCACTTATGGCTTGAATGAATTAGGTAAAATCGCCCGGGATCGGGGTATGAAGCTGGCTTTTCACCACCACATGGGAACCTGTATTCAGACCATTGAAGAAACAGATCGCCTCCTGAACGAAACTGATCCTGAGAATGTATATCTGAACTACGATTGCGGACACTTCTACTTTGCAGGAGAAAATCCGGTAACGGCATTGAAAAAATACATTGGAAGAACAGCTCACATACACCTGAAAGATGTGCGTCCTAATATTTTACAAAGAGTCCATGACGAGAAACTGAGCTTTCTTACAGCAGTAAAAGAAGGCGTTTTCACTGTTCCGGGAGATCCGGAAGGTTGTATTGATTTTCCTTCATTATTTGAAGTAATAAAGGGAAGCGATTACAATGGCTGGATCGTGCTGGAAGCCGAACAGGATCCCGCAAAAGCCAATCCGCTGGAATATGCGATCATTGCCCGTAAATTCTTTAACCACCTGACCGGAATTTAACGAGAGCTGTCCCGTTTGATATTGCAGGACAGCTTTTAACTTGAAATCAGTCATGCGATCTTAGGGACAGGGTGTAGCCAGAAAGTCGTCAATAGCCTTTTTCGCAGCACCCGTATAGTACGTTTCGCAACTTTTGTAAAAATCCCTGACCGCTGTCTTGTATGCTTCGCACTTTGCCTTATTAGTCAGATCGTCTGTCCAAACCTGACTGGCTGCTGTCACCTTTTCAGCATTTTTGCTACAATTGACGGGACTGGGGGAATTGTCTTTGTCACTACATGACAGGGATAACGTTACTGCAAAAAAAGCGCCTGCTGTAACTATTGTTCTGAATATCTTTTGCATAGCTTTTTTGTTTTTCTTGTAAAATTAAACAGGCTGGCAAAGACAAAATATAGTAGAATTACGCTACTGAGTAAACGGAAAAGTGCGTTACAAATCGGGGGATTTACACGGTCCGTTGCGTACCGAAAAAGATTTCCGATGGACTCTAAGATTGAAATAAAAAGGATGTTATTAGAATAAATTGACCTGGGATTTTCTCGGGTCTTTTTTTGTGCGTCACACATAAAATCTGCCACACTTTAAAGTCAGAATACGTAATAAGTTTTAAATACGTTATTCGAACCAGAACCAACTGCACCTCAAAACCATTGGTTTAGGACACTTTACAAGTAACCAATTATGAGACATTTTAGAAAAATCAATACACTGATCTATATCTTTCTCCTTACAGCATTTGTGAGCTGCAAAGACAAGGAGGTCGAACCGGGGACAGATAACAATACGAACTATCAGGCAATTAACAGCTGGCTTTACGAAGTGATGGATGATGCCTACTTCTGGTATAAACAACTTCCGGCAGAGAGCACACTGGACGCAAAAGCGGATCCAAATGATTACTTTGAAAAATTGGTTTACCAGCGCACATCGGTAGACAGGTTTTCAATGGTTACGGACGATATTGACGCGCTTCAAAATTCATTCAATGGTATTAGCAAAATCTTCGGTATCAGTTACTCATTGTCTTTCGCGGACAATGCCAACACCAACATAGGTCTGTTTCTCAACTATGTAGTTAAAGGAAGTCCGGCTGACCTTGCAGGATTAAAAAGAGGCGATGTAGTGCTTAAAGTCAATGGTACACAGCTCACGAAAGACAACTATGCTACGCTGCTTTCAGGAAGCGAAACTGCCACATTTACCCTGGGAACGCTGAATGGTACTGTTTTTACAGCTAATAGCTCTGGCATAACACTTACCCGCGCGGTGGTCTCCGAGGATCCGGTTGCGTTTTCTACCATCCTTGATAAATCTGCAAGCGGCAAAAAAATTGGTTACGTAGTCTACACGCAATTTGTACCGGGGATAAGTAACGACACATCAAAATACGACAATGAACTGCGTCAGATTTTTGCCAATTTTAAAAGCAGCGGGGTTAATGAGCTCGTACTTGATCTTCGCTTCAATTCTGGTGGTTACATCAGCTCAGCCAATACACTGGCCTCATTGATCGGGAAAAATATCGGAAGCAGCAAAGTGTTTTACAAAGAACAATGGAACGATAAATACATCGCCTATTGGCAAAAGCAAAAAGGTGCTAATGCACTCAATTACAATTTTCGGAATGAAACGAACAATATCGGCAATAACCTGAACCGTTTGTTTGTTCTCACATCCGAAAGTACTGCTTCGGCCAGCGAGCTGGTGATCAATGGATTGAAACCATATATGGAAGTAATTACAATCGGAAGCCACACGGCGGGAAAAAATTTATTCGGTTCCCTGATCCCCGACGATCAGGAACGATGGAAGTGGGGTGTGTATCTAATGCTTGGACAAACAGCCAACGTTAACGGGGAATCAGACTATGGTACAATTAATGGAATGACACCGACTTATCAGGTGGATGATCTAACGGTTCCTTACAGAGCATTTGCAGATGAGAACGAGACACTTTTCAGAAAGGCACTGGATGTGATGGGCGTTCCTGCAAGCACAAACGGAAGGCTTGCTGCAACGAAAACAGTAAGTACCTTTGCGACGGAAACCTATCGGGATGATCTTCGATTGCGGGAAAAACTCATGATCAAAACGACTGGTCTGAATCCAATCGGTAAGTAAAATATAGTTCGTTTAACAGTGAAAAGGCCCGGCAAAATCCGGGCCTTTTCGATAAAACTACTTATCAAACCATTGCGGCACATCAAGTGCAATTCCGCTTGGTGTATTTGGATTGGAATTCAGTTCCTCATTGCGATACAACAAACGACGCATTAAACCAGTAACAGGAGAGCCAACCGGAGGAGTCATAACCGGGATTTCCTGCCCTGTAACACCCGACCTTCTGTGCTGAGTCCAACCTTCAACAGGTCGCATAAAAAGATCCAGATATTGTTGTTTCGCAAGTACGTCTTTATAGTTAGCCGCAGTAAGCGCAGGCAAGCTGGTAGCATAAGCCTCTGCCTGAGCAGCAGGAACACCAAATGAGATTAGCGAAGCACTTACACCTGCACGAAGTTTGGTCGTGGCAATCTCAAATCCACCGGAAGCAAAACCTCTTGCGTAAGCTTCTGCTTCAAACAAAAGCTGCTCGGAATAAGAAAAAGAAACCTCGGGCAAGTCAGCCTTTAACAAGTTGAGACTGACCAAGGCAGATTTGGTCGTGTACGATTCCACACTATTCAATGCAATATATTCATTGGCTCCTGCCTCTGGTCCTGGCTGGAAAAAGTACGGAATCCGGGGATCTTTCAAGGAAACCAGTAAGTCGTAAACCGGTTTTGAACAATACCAGTCGGATTGAACTCCGCCACGAAAAATAGCTGTAAATGAAAAGCGGGGATTTTGACGTCCAGGTTCGTTAAAATATTTGAACTGCATCGCATCCGCAACGGAAGTAATACCCGATCCATCTGTAACGATTTTCCCAATTGCCGCTGCTTTGGTTCCATCAGAGTCGACCATGGCAAACAGAATTCTCAGTTTAAGCGAATTGGCAAATTTTTTCCATTTTACCATATCACCTCCGTAATACAGGTCATTTGGAGCAATTATTCCTTTCGAATTGGTATCAATCATTCCCAATGCTTCATCAAGCAAGGCCAGGCAGCCATTCAGGACATCTTGCTGTTTGTCAAATTTGGGCCAGTTTACTTCTCCATTTGCCGCTTCTGAAAAGGGAATATCACCCCACAAAAAGCTCGTTTGAGAATATGTGAACGCCTGTAATATTTTACATTGAGCCACTGCATTACGAGGAACCGGAGTTGTAGTTTCAGCAAGTTTCACTGCAACACCCAGGTTTTTTAAAACGTCGGTATAGGTTTTGCCCCATGCACTGCGGATACGTGTCTGATCGTACTGAGCCTGCGCCAAACCCCACCGTGCACCCGAAGCCCACATTTGGCTACCCAATGCAATGGGCCATGTGAGTTCACCAACTCGCAATAGCGACAATTGCGTTGCTGCACCACTGAACAGCAATGCCGGATCAACAGAAACAGATCTGTTCGGATCAATATTGATATCGCTGTCTTTAAAACAAGACGTAGAACAGCATAGCAGAAGTAAAAAAACAAATATCTTTTTCATAATCTATTAACTTTTATGAATGAAATCAGGAATAAAATCAGAAAGTAAAACGAAGGTTGGCACCGATGGATCGCGTGCTTGGAATGCTACCACGTTCCAGCCCTTCTCCGATCAGGCCCGTTCCCAATACGTTTGATTCCGGATCAATATGTGGTACGTGCGATTTGATAATCCATAAATTACGTCCCTCAACACCCACGGAAATATTTCCAAATGGTGTTTTGGTTACCAGGCTTTTAGGCAGGTTGTAAGCAAGGCGCACTTCGCGAAGTTTGGCATAGGAAGCGTCAAAGGTATTGCCTTCGGGACTGTTTGTGTTATCCAGTTGTGACCAATACTGCTCCATGCTGGCAACAGGTACGTCGTTAGGACGGTACGTACCATCCGCATTTTTAATCACACCCGGATCGACAATAGGTGTGCGATTATTCACCGCAGTTTCAGCAGCCATTCCTGCTTCTCTGATAATGCTCACAGTCTGTGAATTGATCACACCTCCTTTACGAATATCAACAAGGAAATTCAGGTCAAATCCTTTGTATGAAAACGAGTTGTTGATCCCCAGCGTCCAGTCAGGATAAATGTTTCCCAGCAATTTTCTTGCACCCGGTGTACGTAAACCAGTGGTTTCATTAATAACAATATTTCCATCAGGATCACGCAGCCAGCCCACTCCCTGGATATTGAAGGTCTCTCCCGGGCGAGCCACAACAAATATTCCGAAACCATCGCCGGAGGTTAAAATCAACTCTTCCAAACCTGGTGCAAGCGATTCCACCTTGTTTTTGTTTTTGTTGAAGTTAAATGCTGCATCCCAGCGGAAACCCGAGGTCGTTTTGATGGGTGTTACAGTCAACATCGCCTCTATCCCATTGTTTGAAATTTCTCCAATGTTTAGTCTTTTGCTGGAATAACCTGTGGACTGCGGAACGGCAATAGATATGATCTGGTCATAATTCAAGCTTTTATACCAGGTAAAATCCAATCCCACGCGGCCTTTTAAAAATTTCAATTCCGCGCCCAACTCATAAGATGTCTGACGCTGCGGTTTCAGGTTCGTTGGTGGCAAAACATTGGTTGCTCCAAATGCAGATGCACCTCCAATCGGATATAAAATATTGAAGGTGTAAATATCCGTAGCCTGAATGAGTGGATTGTAGGTGAAAGCCAGCTGATAAGGATCTTCGTCACTTCCTACATTGGCATAGTTTGCGCGAAGTTTCGCATAACTCAAAATATCATTTTTAACGATATTCAGGTTAGGGAAAGCTTCTGTGAGTACAAACGAAACACTTGCAGAAGGGTAAAAATAAGAATTGTTCTCAACCGGCAACGTTGAACTCCAGTCGTTTCGGCCCGTGAGATTCACGAACAAATAATTACGGTAATCGAAGCTAAGATCCGCATAGGTTCCAAAGATTTCTTTTCTGCTGTAAAAATTGGAAGCTACGTTGGACTGTGCGTTGGCGAATGTATAAAGCTGGTCGATGTTAAGTCCTTGCGACAAAATCCTTGAACGGCGCACCGTACGTTGATTGAACTGATGTCCGATAATTCCTTTGAAACCCCAGTCTTGGGTAATCTGATGCGTTACACTCGCCATCAAATCCGTTTGTAACTCACGTTCAAAAATATCGTTCGTTTCAAATTGACCATTCAACCGGCCTCTTGTTCCCTTTCTGGTTACATTACGTCGATTTTCCGTAAAAAAATCAGTACCTACCCTACCCGTAAAATTAAGCCAGGAAGTTGGATCATAGCTTAAACTTGTTCCTCCAAAAATCCTGTCGACAGAATTAGAAAATCTATTAAAAGTTGTGACCCAGTAAGGATTGTTCTGAACTCCATTCAAATCAATAGATCGTGCCAGGTCGCCGGTCCAACCATCCGGAACAGCCTGATTTGGTGTTGCGTACAGATTGTTTTTCAGTTCATTGATATCAACAGTTGCAGGCACACCTGTAAGAATCGTTGCCAGAATATTTTCAGTATTTGAACCTTGTGCCGGACGACCATCACTCGTAGTCCTCACATAATTTGCCCATGCCCGCGATGTAATTTTAGAACCGATTTTGGTACCGCCATTCAGTGCGATTGTATGTCTTCCCAGTTCTGATCCAGGAACTGTTCCGACTTGCTTTAAATTGGTGTAACCTACACGGTAATCACTTGTTTCGGTTGCACCATCTATTGCAATGCTGTTGATCAATGTATGTCCCGTCACAAAAAATTTACCCCAATTATCTGAATAACCTCTGGGCGTCGAAAGGTCGCCCTTGTAATCCACAACCTGGCCTTGAATCTCACTTATTTTAGGTCCCCATCCGTTACCCAACTGATTGTTGTAAACACCCAAAACGCCCTGAGCGTAGGTATCCTGCATTTTGGGAGTGCGCAAAACTTTGTCGGACCGAAACGAGGAATTGACTGACACATTCGTTTTTTTAGAACCCGGCTTCCCTCTTTTTGTAGTGATTACAATTACACCATTACGCGCTCTGGAACCATATAGCGCTGATGCAGCCGCACCTTTCAATACAGTCATACTTTCCACATCGTCAGGATTGATATCACCAGCACGGTTTCCAACATCCACACCTCCCGTTACTGCATCGGTTTCAGAATTGTTGAACGACGAATTGGAAATGGGTATACCGTCCACAACAAACAATGGCTCACTGGCACTTGAAATAGAGTTGGCACCTCTGATCATCACTTTCGTAGAACCTCCAACCGTACCCGACTGCTGAGAAATTCGCACACCAGCGATCCGGCCCGCCATGGAATTGAGCAGGTTCGGGTCACGTGCCTTAATGAGCTCGGCACCTCCTACGGTCGAAACAGCGTAACCTAGTTCCTTTTTTTCCCTTACAATGGCATTCGCCGTTACGACAACCTCATTTAAATTGACCAGATCCGCACTCATTTGCACATCCAGCTTCGTACGATCGCCAATTTCAATTTGTTCGGTTTTAAAACCAATAAATGAAAACACAATTACATTTTCCTTACTTCCTACACTAATGCTATACTCACCGTTGGCATTGGTGGTCGTGCCCGTGCTCGTGCCCTTCACCAACACGTTAACACCGGGTATGGCCTCCTTTTCAGGCGAGGTCACTTTGCCCGTAACGATCTTGCTCTGAGCCTGTACCCACACCGGCAACATAAACAATAATAAACAAAATAGATTTTTTTTCATGAACGAATAGTTTAAGGTATCAGATATAATTAAGCAGGTTACATTCTCTTCACAGCGGTTATTTTTACCGGTTTTTTTAAGGTTTGGATCAGTTCATTTTCTCCGGTTGCTCCAAGCTGTATTTTGCGGACAACATCCATACCCTTGATCACCCTGCCAAAAGCAGCAAAGCCCTGTCCGTCAGGATTTCGCGAGCCTCCGAAGTCCAGCTCCGGTTGCGCATTTATACAGATGAAAAATTCGGAACTGGCTGAGCCTGGGACTGTACGGGCCATGGACAGTGTCCCATCAAGGTGTTTAACTCCACTTTTCGTAGTAATCTCGTGCACGATAGGCTGTAAACGTTTGGTGGAATCATTTTCCAACCCACCCTGAATTACCTCTATTTTAACCTTATTGTTCGGCTGATTATTCAATCTGACCACACGATAGAATTTCGCGGCATCAAAACGCTTCTCATCCACATATTTCAGGAAGTTAGCAACCGAAACTGGCGCTTTGTCCGGATAAAGCTCAACCACGATGTTACCTTCTGTTGTCTCAATGAGGACGGTTTGTGCATGAATTTTAGAGCAGAAAATGATGAGTGCAAAAAATGCACAAAGCAGGAGACTATAAAGTTTAGCCATGGTCAGGAAATTGGGTCAGATGAATGCAGATTTTTACCCAATATGTAAATTTTACATATCATTGACAACGACGAAATTCGAAAAGGACTCAATTATCAATCCATTCCTATATTTCCTTATTTCATTAATAAAAATTTGATGAAATAACTGATCACAACAATCGAAGTAACTCATAGTCACTAAGTTAAACAGATCACAATCATCACCTGCGTCTTCGGTTATATTTTCGCAAATTGAAAAAAACTGCTGGTGCGGTTATTTTTAAAAAAACATTCATTCCGTTTTAAGGTTTTCTTTTCTTTATTTTGATCATCAAGATTATATGCCTCCGAAGTATGGTTTTTACAACATCTTTTTGGGTTAAATCACATTGTATATTTACCGAGCCGGCTTGTTCGTTTTTTAAGTCAGCTAAAATTGACTAGCTCCTCAATTCAGACCTGGGGCGACTCTTTTTAATTTAACCCAAGTGATATTTTCCCAATATGAAATCAGGAGTTTTACTGTCATTACTGATAACCTGGTTTTCACTACAAGAGCTGTACGGACAAACTGTCCAAAATACCTATCGGTTTTATGAGGATCTGAAAGTTTCCGCTCCTGAATGCGGCCCCGACCTGGTTCCTGTTAATAATCCCGGAAGTTGCAGTGCGGGCGCAACAGGAGGAGATTATCCCGACGATTCTCCCCCGTGCCGTGTTCAGAGAAAAGTTTACCACAATGCAGCCAACTGGGGACTTGCTTATTCTAATTCAGAAGGTATTGTTGGTGACACTTATACCATTCAAATGTACCTGAAAATCACTGACTGGGGACCGGCAAGATCAAGGATCCTTGATTTCTCTAATGGCACGGACGATGAGGGTATATACTTTACAAAGGCATCCAATAGCGACGAACGGTGTTTAAATTTGGCACCAGCTGGTGTCACAGGAGAATGCCCGTTTTTTAATGCAAACAATTATTACCTGCTCACATTCACGAGAAATGGTCTGGACAATAAGCTGAATGTATATGTAAATGATAAACTTTTTATAAGGCATAACGACGCCGCCGGGAAGTATACAGGAAAGGCGGGTGTGCCCATAAACATTTTCACGGATGATAATATCCAATCCTGTGAAACTGGCAGAGCCAACTTTGCATACCTCGCTTTCAACAACAAATACACCACGGAACAGGAAGTGAGCAGTAACTACGGACAGATCTGCTTTACGGCTAACATCAACTCCGCCGCCGATTACTCCATCGACCCCAACCCAAGTTGCGGTTTCCCTGAAAACATTACTGTAACCTACACCGGAAGTGTGACCAAACCCGGTACTGACCACAAATTCGAATGGGACTGGGGTGGAGCAACCGTCGTTTCTGGTAAAGACATGGGACCTTTTGTAGTGAATTGGGCAACTCCCGGTCCAAAAAATGTGTCGCTGACGGTCACCAACCTGAAATGTAACAATCTAATCACGAATAGTAAAATAGCAACCATTAGTTCGCTGGATCTGTCAGCTCAGGTGACCAATCCGACTTGCACCGACGACCTCGGCACCATTGCCATTACAGCCATTGATGGCAAAACACCTTTTCAATATTCCATTGATTCCGTTAACTATTACAACACAGCTAGTTTCAGGGTTCCGGCTGATAGATACCGTGTTTTTGTAAAAGATGCGATTGGTTGTATTTCTGCCAGAGACGTTGTGATATTCCCGGTCGAAACCATTACTGTTCAAACAGTTGGCGACACTACCGTTTGTGAAGGGCAGTCTGTACCGTTGTTCACAAGCAGCAACGCAACCTCATTTAGCTGGCTACCAGCTACGGATCTTGACGACGCCTCTGTGAAGGATCCAATTGCAACACCAAACACCACTACCGAATACATTATAACTGCCGATAAGGATGGCTGTGTAGTAAAAGATACGGTACGTATTACAGTGATTCCAACAATTAACCTCATTGTTACTCCCGATACAGAAATAGAATCGGAGGTTCCTTTTCAACTGGAAGCACACGCCAACCCAACGGATGGCAATTCCGTCCTGAGTTATCGATGGTCCCCGCCAACTGGACTTAACGATCAACTCATTCAAAATCCTGTTGCCACGCTGCTTTCAAATCAAACCTATACCGTTCGTGGCACCTCCGTTGACGGCTGTTTTGCAGAGGCTCGGGTAAAGCTGACGGTGATACCACCCGACTGGATCAATATCCCGACAGCTTTTTCTCCCAACGGCGATGGGAAAAACGACATTTTAAACTTATATACGAAGGGAATCAGTGATTTCCACTATTTCAAAATTTACAATCGCTGGGGACAGCTCGTGTTCCATACCACGCAGATTGAAGTAGGTTGGGATGGGCGTTTTAAGGGTGCGGAACCCGTGAGCGGCGTCTATACTTACGAGCTTATGGGAACCACTTCAAAAGGAAAAATTATAAAAAAAGAAGGCAGTGTATTGCTACTGCGTTAATATCCTTTATTAACATTAATGAAAGAAAAGTTACAAAATCCAGCCGTGCAAACTCTTGTTCCCTTTGATTTTTATCATAAATTTGGGATTGACATTTGTTAGATACAACAGATAATCAATAGAATTTTCTAACTAAACAAGAATATGGATATTAAAAGCGTTTTTGCAAATAACGAAAAATGGATTGCTTCAAAATTGGCTACTGACAAGCATTATTTTGAAAAGCTTGCTTCCGGGCAAAAGCCTGAATTTCTTTACATTGGATGTTCGGATAGCCGCGTAACAGCGGAAGATCTGATGGGAATTCAACCAGGTGAAGCATTCGTTCACAGGAACATTGCCAACCTTGTAAATAACGTGGATCTCAACGTGATGTCGGTTCTGAATTATTCTGTGCGACACTTGAAAGTGAACCACATTGTTGTTTGCGGACATTACAATTGTGGCGGGGTTAAAGCGGCCATGCAACCTGCTGATATGGGGATTCTAAATCCATGGCTACGAAATATCAGAGACGTTTACAGACTTCACCGTGACGAACTGAATGCGATCAAGGATGAAGAAAAAAGATATGAGCGGCTGGTAGAGCTCAATGTGCAGGAGCAATGTGTGAACCTGATCAAAACTGCGGCAGTTCAGGAGGCTAACAAAGAACGCGGCCTGAAAGTACATGGCTGGGTTTTTGATATTCACACCGGTAAACTGATCGACCTTAAAATTGATTTTGACAAAATACTTAAGGATATCGTTGAGATATACAACCTGTATCCGGCAGCAGAATAAACATCCTTGGTGCTACAAAATAAAAGAAGCCGGACATTAATCCGGCTTTTTTCATTTACAGTTATTTTATCCAGCTGAATTCGTAAGCCAGTTCAGGTATTTTCGTCCTGTCAGCAATACGTTTCAGACGGGCCGGCAATGCCATCAAATAATCGCGTGCCTTTTCGGCTTTCTCATTTATGTCACGCACAGCTCCTATCTCCCATTCAACCAGCAAAGATTCAAGGATCTCGATGTAGTCGTTGGTCGTGTACACACCCAATCTCTGGGCGGCATCCGAAAAATGTGCGAAAGTATCTCCCATCTTAACACCAGTCTCCCTCAGAAAATGGGCAGGCATTACGATTTTCTTCCTCATCATATCTTCCAAAGCAAGAATCAGTTCCGATGGATCTACGACCAGGATGCGTCTCACAAATTCCTTGTAAGCTTTTGCATGCCTCATTTCGTCAGATGCAATCACACCACATATCTTGGAAAGATGTGGATTGCCAAATTTCTTGGCAAGCGTCGCCGTCCTTCGGTGTGAAACGTTCGTAGCAAGTTCCTGGAACGATGTGTAGATGAAATTCCGGTATGGATCACGATCCGTTCCAATGTCGAAACCATCGGCAATGAGGAACTGCGTCGATACCTCCATCGCGCGCATGTTGACACGACCAGAGAGATACAGATATTTGTTCAAAAGATCCCCATGACGGTTTTCCTCTGCCGTCCAGGCACGTACCCATCTCGACCAGCCCGAAGGGTTCTCAACCTGATCCACTCCAATTACGTCCATCAACCATGATTCGTAAGTCGGCAAAGCTTCTTCCGTTATCGTGTCACCAATCAAAACGGCGATGTAATCGTATGGTAAGTCCCGGCAGCTTTCCTGCAAGAGCTTTACTTCATTGAAAAAACTCTCCTTGCTGGAATCCGGCAAAAAATCAGTAGGCTGCCAATTCTCTTCAATCGGCTTAAGGTATTCGGAGATAAGTCCGTCCAAATCCTTCCCTACATGCTGCATGACTTCTAATCTTTCTGCTGAAAGTGCGGTTTCCATTGTTAATGTGATTTTAAAACTCAAATTTACAGTTTTACAAAGTACGGTAATTTAATGTAAGTTTTGTATGATAATTCTCATTTACTAACCTACAAATTTTACGAACCAAAGCAGTTTTAACCTATTTTTGCAAAAAAAAAGAGGAATGAAAAAAATAGTCGATTATGTCCTGAGTGTTATTTATCTGATTCATTTTGGGTTAAGTCTCCTGATATTCCACGTCATTCAGGTTGTTGCTTTAAATGTTTTTGGAAAAAAAGTACACAAGGTAACGGTTGACTGCCTCAATTTTTTTCTTACCTATGGTTTGTACCTCACAGGTTCAAGTATTTCCCTCATAAACCGTGCCACGCTACCGGATGATCGCACCATCATATTTGTAGTAAATCACCAAAGTACTTTCGACATTCCTGCCATCATCTGGTTCCTGCGAAAATATTATCCCCGGTTTGTTGCCAAAATTGAGCTCTCTACCGGAGTTCCCAGCATTTCTTATAACCTTCGAAAAAGTGGGGCAGCACTTATTGACCGAAAAGACGGAAAACAGGCGATTGTCGAAATCGCGAGATTGGGAAAGCTCATTCATGACGAAAAAACGTCTGCCATTATTTTTCCCGAAGGCACACGTACGGCAAGTGGAAAAATGAAACCGTTTGTGGCAGGTGGCGTAGCCACATTATTGAAAAGAGCCCCTGGTGCACTCATCGTTCCCGTGGCTATTAACGGAACGGGCCGGCTAAACCCAAAAGGTATTTTTCCTTTGCGATCCTTCTCAAAACTTTCCTGGACTGTACTCCCGGGCATTGAACCCGCAGGTAAAAAAATTGAAGAAATATTAGCCGAAGCACAGGCTGCTATACAAATAGAACTTGATCGCAAATAGATAGATCAGTTGTAGTTTGGTTTGAAATCTTACTTCCAATTCACCTTACAGTGGTGATTCAAATTCGTACATTCTCCTTCCAATTTCAATTAACAAATCATTAACACTTAATATTTAAACTTCATAAAATACCATAATACACTGTAAATCAAAGCATCTGAAATTCTTCTGATTTACCATTTCTTTTGATCTTTCCCCGCTTAACAATCCTTAACAAATACCCTTTAAACCTGACCTACATCTTCATCTCTAACCGATGAACTTTAAAAAAAAACAGGTCATGAAAAAGATACTTTTTGTAGCAGCAATTCTGGTTTTAGGCTTTACAAGTGCAAATGCTCAATATGGTCCCCGCGATGACCGTGACCGGTATAATGACCGCGAATATGGTTATCAGGATAGAGACAATAATGGCGGACGTAATTCAGAAGTCAATTACATGCAAAGAGAAGCCCGCGAGAAAATTTCTGCCGGAATTCGCACCCGCCGGCTTTCACGCCGTGAGGCCAACGTGCTCATGAACGAATATCAGAGAATAGAGGCAAAGGAAAGGGCATTCAGCCGTCGCGGCCGTTTGTCTGCACGTGAAACACGTATAATCCGTGACGATTTGCGCAGACTCATGGCGGACACGCATCGCCTGAGCCGCCGGGATGATGGCTGGGCTCGTGACGACAGATATTAAGACAGTTGAAGGTTTAGGGTAATTTTGGAAAGCATCCTGTTTCTGACGGGATGCTTTTTTATTGCTTATCTCCGAAGTAACGGACTAGTTTCACATGTGATTTTTCGAAACCTTCGCGCTGGTAAAATTTGTGTGCGCTCTCCCGCGTAGCTCTGGAAGTAACTTCCAACTGAATAGCGCCCTTACTTTTGGCAAATTCAACCGCATGATTCATCAAAGCATGACCAATCTGTTGCGATCGAAATTCAGGATAAACAAACATCTCCTGAATTTCGGCCACCAACGCGGCGTGATGTAACAACGGCTGAATGTGACAAGTTACCATTCCAACTGCAATGTCTTCCAGCTCTGCGATGAAACAGGCAACATGGTCGGACGACAGATTCACTTCGAATATCCTTTGGAAAGATGTCCTGTTCAATTCCTGGTTTTCCAGTTCACATATCATCCGATACACAATTCCCTCATCCCCAGACATGGCTTCACGTATAATTAGTCCCTGGTTTGGCATGGGTTCAAAAAGCCTGCAAAGATCCTGAATCATGAACAAACACGCCCTTCTCTGATTTTTTTGCAAAAGCAAGCATGGCGTTCGCAACTTTACCCGAATCAATAGCCCGGTATTTTTTTAATGAACCAAACATAACCGGTCTCAATATGGTCGACAAAATCTCTCCAACTTTCTCTCCCAAACGCATTTCTTCTCTTGCCCCCAAAAGCAGCGACGGTCTGAAAATATGCAAAACTGAATACTTCATTGAGGTAAGCCCCTGCTCTACCTGCCCCTTCACCTGATTGTAGAAAATACCCGAGGCTTCATCTGCACCCATTGCGGTCACGATCAGGAATTTTTCTGCTCCGTTTTTCTGAGCCAAGGCGGCTACCGTAAGGGGATACTCCAGATCAACCTTTTTGAAAGCCTCCTTCGATCCTGCCTTTTTAATGGTTGTACCCAGGCAACAAAATACGTCATCGGCTTGCACAACAGATGCATCAGGGTTTTCAAAATCAAATATAACTTCGGTGAGTTTTGTATGGGTAATTTCCAGGGAACGCCTTGTGAGTACGACTACTTTATCATAGTATGGTACGTGCAAAAGTTTGGTCAGCAACTGGCTTCCGATAAGTCCGGTAGCACCCACCAGAAGGGCGGTTCTTGATGTTGATGTCATAACGTGATTGTATTGATTAACACCAAAAAGATACGCATTCCCCTTTACTTTTCAGAAGATAACAGGCAATTTTTAGCAAACGGATTGGCGAATTAAATCTCCCCAGCGTGCCCGATCAGACACTTGCAGTAGAATTTAAGAGAAAGTGAAGAGCAGCAAACTTTGTGTATTTCAAATATTTAAGCACAAAAACATAATGAAGCTAATTGACGTTGCAGTAAGGCAAATAAGCCGGATTTGTATTATCGAAACAGCTCTCCCCAATCGTCTGAGATATCATTGGATTTGTCGAATGTGTTGACCCAATCAACAAACAAAACCCGAAACTCATCAACGGCACTTCTGAGCAGATTAAGATAACGTTCATCAGAGATATTGAACATTCGGCAGGTATAAGTATGGGTTACCAGAGCGCGGGCAGCCAATTTAATGAGCACTGCATTTTCCATTCTCAAAGTGTACACGTCGCCACCTTCCGCACCGGCAACTTTGGCCGGAATGATTGCCGCATCCGTTAACATCTGCTCCCGTAAAAAATACAGGTCGTTGTCCTCGGGAATGGTATCAACAAGAGAGCTCACAATGTCAAAAATTTCTTTGGCTTTGACCATCACCGGAAGATTCTCCACGCGTTCGTTTTCCTTGTCCATTTCATTGGTCAGCTCATCGTCGTCTTCCGGTTCGCCGTATTCGTTGAACCAGTCCGGATCATCTTCATCAAAGCTCATTTTATGAGTCGTTTTGTTGTGTAATACGAAGTACCAGAAAAAATTCGATTTTTACTAAAAGCCATTTGTGAAAGTGTAGACTTAGTGCAACAGCGTGCGAATACAACCATCAACGCCTTAGGTACGATTTAATTGGGACCCTCGGCACAATATTTGAACATCCATTGGTCTACATAATAAATTGTATCATGAAAAATAAAAAAGAGAACGTAGAGGGTGGTACGCCGGTTAAATCAGGCCCGGATCATGACCAAAGGCATGAGGACGACAGTAAAAAGTCTCCAAAAAAAGTGAAAGATGATGCCATCAATAATTCTGAAAAAGATAATATGAACGGCCAGAAAGGTTATTACGAAATACCTCAGGATGTACCTGTAAAATCGGTTGACAGAAAGGCAAACTAACCGTTGTCTACATAAGTCTACTTGGTTTCACTCATTAGCGCATCGACAACCGCCGCAAGGTAGACCATCGGTGCATTCCAGTTGATAGCAATTTCGTTGGATGCGTAGGAACAGTCGTGGTCTGTAAAGGATTCGTCAGCAAATTTGTTGGGATAGGTTGTACACTTATCTTGCTGACCCGGGTTGGGACCACCTGAAAGCAAGCCCGGAATTGGTTCAGCCACACCGTCAGCAATAGAAATACGGTGGTGTGGGTGCATCACCTGTTTTGTTCCAAATCCCGTGAGGAAACTGTAACCGGTTGCATTTCTTCCCAACAAATAGTCAAGATTGCCCATTGCTGCATGAAGGAATTCCGGACGCTTCGTAATACGGTAAGCATACAGCAGCGCTATTCCCTGATTTGCAGCTACGGAACTACTTCCCCATGCATAATCACGGGCAGATTTGCCCATAGCAGTGTGGTAAGGCTGCTTTTCGAGATCTGTTACCAAACCATTCGTATAAGACAATAAAATTTCCGTGATCTTTTCTGCAAGATTACCTTCCGGTTTAAGCTTGCCACTGGCTCTGAGTATTGTATAGTAGCCAAGCGTTTTCACCTGATTCCATCCTGGAAGTGCTAATGGTTTGTCCAACTGCAGATCAACCCCATCCAGATAGTCTTTCTTGCCTGTAAGTGCATACATTTCCGACCCTGCCCAGATCCACTCATCAGCTACATTTTTATCTCCATATGTTCCGGTGACAATTTTTGGTTCAAATTCTTTATTCATGGCATCCTGATCGTAAATCAGCTCCGGATTTTTTTTTGACCATTGCCAGGCTTTCACTGCCGCAGTAGCGCAGGAATCCGCAAGTCCCGGTAATTTGTTTTCAAAGGCTTTGAAAACACGTGCCGATTGAGCCATCACTGAGACAAAATCCAGGGTTGCAGCCGTACTTTTCTGTACAACATACCTTGGCTTCGTAGCTTTGTCGGGCATTACCATTCCGTCAAATTGAGGATTGGTAAGTTTGTGGTAAACGCCCCCATCTGACGGATCCTGCATGGTAAGCATCCAGCGAAGGTTCCATATTACTTCGTCCAGCAAATCCGGGATGGCATCATTACTTTCCGGAATGTCAGCATTAAAGGTTTCAAAATATGCCGGATAATCTTCATAAAGTGACAACAAAGTCCCCATGGTGATACCCGAATTCACGATATACTTATTATAATCGCCCGCATCGTACCAACCTTTGGTAGAACTGATTGCATGATTCTCAGGTCTTGCTTCTGAAACAGCAGAGGCGTGTATCAGCACTTTATTGTCTGCATGCCCCGCTTCTCTCGCCCATTTCCCTGCGTATTTTTCCGGTAGTGCTGTCGATGCCCTTTGGTAATAAAATCCCTTTAAAGCGGCGATCGCAACAGGTTTGAGTATGTTTCCCTTAATCTCAAAAGTTCCGGATTGCCCCAGAGACGGTACTTCAATTTTGTATTTACCTGTTTTTGTAAATTCGGAAAAATCTGCAATTCTGGTTGTTTTCCCGGAGTGTTGACTTGTTCTTTTCGCACCCAGTTCTCCTTTGTAAACAACCTTATTATTTTTCAAATCCTTAATCACAAAGGGACCTTTCTCTTCACCAACAACGACGGCAAGTTTGGGAGAACCAGGATAAAAGCCCACCTGGTTTAACCGGACATCTGTAACTTTCTGCGAAAAGACTTGATGACATAGAAGGGATAAAAAAAAGGTAGTTAAAGGGAGCAGTTTCATAAGGTTGAAATGATATAATGTAATTACATCCTTGTGTACAAATGGGACACAGAGAACCACAGAGTAAAAAAAGAGGTACACAGAGCATTAAAACGTAAACTCTGTGTACCAGAGCAAAGAACTAATAAGGAGGGAAATATAACTTAACAGATCACACTGACCCGGGTAAGAATTTGTAGCCAAATACTGCTAAACCTTTTTCGGACCAATAGAATCATATACGACTACTTTTTCCCACAAATGAGAATAGTTTTCTATGAATTCCAGGTGAATCGGATGTGTTTGATAGATTTCTTCTTCAATGATATTTTTAAAAAAACACATCCAGGAAAAGGTGTAATCTTTAACTATAACGTCGCGGCTGGTATGGGCGGGCGTTCCTATGTGGACGTATTGGATTGTCGGCACCTTGGCAAGCTTTTTCAGCCCTTCTAAAAGCTTCGCTTCATCCTGAGCATTATTCTTATTTTTTAGATAAAAGAAAACGTGGTGAATAAAAAGCTCCTTGACCCTTTCTGGCTCAGCAGCAAGTGATGAAACCGAGGCCAATGTCGCGAGACCAGCATTTTGTAAAAATTTCCTTCTTGAATTATCTTCCATAATTGAATCTTGCAGTTTCTATTTTGGTACAACTGAACGGAACAATTCCTTTGTAAAAAATCGTCTGCCGTAAATATCGAAATTATACCTTTCTAAACCTTTTTTGCATCCTCCGATTGTAATCAAAACCTACCTCTCTCCCATCTCAACCAGTTTATTAACCGTGTTCCAATTACGGGTGGTTGCCGTCATTTTCAATTTGCTTTCAAAAAAATTGTTGGTCAGTTTGGTATTCCCGTAACCTCCGGGGCAAATCAGGTAAATCACTTTTCCATCTACAATGAATTCATCCGGGGCATACTTTCCAGCATCTATTTTATCAATATTCGACTTCGCTGGAATATCAGCCAGAAATGTAACATGAAGTTTTGTTTCGTCAATTGCTTCTGTTTTAATAAACGGATTCTCGTTCCGTATTCTCAAAACCTCTTTACTACTCAAAACAAGTACAGGAACTTCCAACCCAAAACTTTGTGCTATTTCAGCTTTTATTTTTTCTTCAAACTCTGCCAATTCACGCACTTCACTTTCAAATACCAGGTTTCCGCTTTGGAGATAACTTCTTATATTTTTTAAACCGAGTTTCTCAATAGAAGCGATGAGAGCAGGCATTTTAATCATGTTTTTCCCGCTCACATTAATGCCTCTCAGCATGGCGATGTATGTTTCAGTTTTGCTCATCGAAATAGATTATGTGTTCTAATGCAAGTTACAAAAGCATACGAAATGATACATCTATCAATTGCAGATCCGCCTTTTTTACCTGACAGCCCATTTAATCTTCCCACCAAAAGGATCCTTGCTAACTACAAACCAGTTTCCTTTTTTGGTTAAAACCACTTCTTTCACCTCGTTTTCTGATGGCAGACAAACCTTCACAACCACATTGACCGGCGTGTTTGCATAAGTCACAAGCTCAATGTTTCCCCAATCAATATCACCTGTTGACTGCGCCAGTTTAACCTGGGGTAATACAGCACCTTCGCGCACCATCATAACCACTTCAATTTCTCCCGAAGCGATTTCATGCCATCCTCCATTGAATGATTTTCCGGTCTGGAAATCAACCCATTTCCCCTTTGGTAAATACACCTGACGTGTTTTTGTGGTTTCAAAAAACGGTGCGACCAATATATCAGAGCCCAACATGTACTGGTTATCAACCTGCCATGCTCCCGGATCATTTGGAAACTCCACAAAAAGTGCGCGCACCATCGCAAGACCTTTTTCCGAAGCGATTTTAGATTGCGTGTAAATGTAAGGCATCAGTTTATACTTCATTTCAACTGCTTTACGGAAGTAATCCTGAAATCCTTCACCATATTCCCAGGGCTCTTTTGGCGCCTGTCCGTGGGTACGCGTGTGAGAACTCAGCAGTCCCATTGGCAGCCAGCGGCGGTAAAGATCCTCCGGCGTTTTCATGGTGAAACCACCTATGTCATGACTCCAAAAGGTAAATCCTGACAAGCCAAGCGACAACCCGCCGCGGAGTTGCGCCTCCATTCCTTTATTAGTCGTTTCAGCATCTCCGCCCCAGTGTATCGGATAACGCTGGCTCCCAGCCCAGGTACTTCTTGCCCAAATGATATTGTCACCAGTGAGCTTCTTGGTCAGCTCCGAAACGATTTTGTTGTAACGCAATGGGTAGAGGTTGTGTTCGTAAAAACCTGTACGTCCGGAAGCATATATACCTGACAACGGAGCAGCTTCACCAAAATCAACCTTGATCGCTGATACACCCAGGTTCAGCAACCCGGCAATTTTATCTTCGTACCATTTAATGGTATTGGAATTCGAAAAATCAAGCACAGCATCCTCATATGGAATACTCCCATTGGCATTTTTAACTGCTAAACCTTTGGAAACGATTTCGGGATACAGATCATTTTTTGGAACGAAATATGGCAGCTGCCAAAGTGATGTTCGGAAACCTTGTTTTTTAAGGTCAGCGATCATTCCCTTTGGATCTTTAAAACGTGTTGGGGCAAATTTATAATCACAACGCCAGTCGGTTTCAAACCAGCCTGTATCGAAGTGAATTACATCCGAAGGAATCCGGTTTTTACGTAATTTCTCCGCCACATTTCTGCCATCCTGTTCTGAAAAATAAGTTATGCGGCTCATCCACAAACCAAATGACCACAACGGAGGCATAGATGCTTTTCCGGTCAAATCGGTGTAAGCGTCCAGAATTTCTTTTGGTTCTCCCAAAAAAATGAACAGATCAAGATTTTCGTCTCCAATCTGCATTGCATTCGACTCCCCATAAGTTGCTCCAAAATCACAGGTAATAGGAGAAGTGGTGTGCATGAACATGCCGTAACCGCGCGAGCTCAGGTAAAATGGAATGGGCTTGTACATAGTCTGCGTTTCCACGCCATTGGGATCGTGTGTCCAAAGTACCACTTTCTGCCCGTTTTTATCCAGTTTGGTAAATGATTCGCCGCAACCAAATATTTTTTCATCCGGTGAAATCGAGAACACCGCTGCCACACTCCGCGAGTAATCGGAAGCGCGCCGAACAAAAGAAAACGGCAATGTAGGTGTATAAGAGGCCTTACCATCCTGCTGACCTCTGGTCTGTGTTAAAACTTTGCCGTTCGCGTCACGCACCAGTATTTTCCACGGATTCTCATAAATCGTTACCGAACCATAAGAGCCAGTGTATTGATGCCCTCCGTTAACCTTGCTGTATTTCCAGGAGTTGTCTTTTACAGGTTCTTTAACAAGCATGAGCGACTGCTCGGCACCTGGTTTTTGCGAACTTGTATTGGCACGAATACGAATGGTTCTTGGAGAGGTGAATTCCACAGAAAAAGGCAAAACGGGATCTTGTGCGTATTCAATTGCAGGAAATTCGTTGCTATACGATCGCTTGTAGCTCAGCATCGAATTATCGAAATTATGAGCCGAAAAGGCTTCATGTCTTTTCCATTTCAGCTTCCCTGAACCTGTTTGCGGATCAAATGACGCGAGGCTGTCGGCGAAAAATATAGTGTTTGAAAAATCCTTAAAATCGACACTGACATCGACTGGTTCATTTACAAGTTTGCTATGCTGCGCGGAAATCCTCATGCTCAAAAAGCACAATACAAGCAAAAGAGGAATGAGCAGAGGTTTCCTTAGGAGTTTAGTCTGATTCATTTTATTAAATTCAAAAGTGTTTGCCCGAAATCAATTGGCTATAATTTTCTTTACTACTGTTTTATCCTTGCCTATGAGTTTTATCACATGCACCCCTCCCGGAAGTTTCGGATGAAGCTCAATCTCGCGCTGTGATTTTTTAACTGGTTTTGAGAAAACAACTTTCCCACTCTGATCCAGAATTTCAATTTTTTCAAAATCCTTATTGCCCCATTTCACGGTCACGGTATCCCAGCTCGGGTTCGGAAAAACATTCATAGAAAGTTCAGAAACGGGTTCTGTGGCAAGTACTGCCTCACCACCCCGCAACACAACTGTGCTCACCGACATGGCAGGAAGTGTCACAGCTAGCACTTTACCCGACGCAGATACTTCTGATTTTTTCAAAGCGTTTTGAGTATTCGATTTAAACGTTTCCGCTACCGGAAGTTGCGCCAATGTGTACATCGGAGCCTTTTCCTGAACAGGAAAAAAGTTATCAAACTGGATATTGACAGTCTGACTCTGATTCGGTGAACGATTAATCAAAACAATGGTCATCGAATCTTTGGCTGCGTTTATAGTAGGATAAGCAGAAACCAGCGTTTCGTTTCCGGATATACCACCCACTGAGAATTCCTGATTGTATCGGGTAAAAAGATGTAATGTTTCCCACATGCCTGTTTTCCAGGACCAGGGTGTGAATATTTCCACACCATTTTTCATAAATTCCCCCAACGTCGACGCATACCAAACTGAGGTAACGGTAGGCTCTATACTGTCATCAATTCCCGTTTCAGTTACTCCGAGCGTTACACCATGATTTGCCCCTAGGTATTGGGTTAGCCAGTCGTTACAACGGCCAAAAATGTATTCTTTGTTCTGGTTATTATCGTAACTCCCGCTAACAACCTTTACACCATTTGCTTCCGGGAAATTGAAGCTGCGGTCAAAGTAAACGCGGTGCAGCTGCACAACTTCTTCCGCTTTTTTAGTGGATGGGTAAAAGTGAATGTCAAGTACATCCAGTAATTTCACTCCACTCTTTTTTTCTTCTTCCGCGATGGATTTTATAAAATATTCCAGCCAGGGATAGCTTTTCCCGTTTTCTGTAATTGTACCGTTGGTCCAGTTGTACCATTGCCATTCATTCGCTGTTACCGGCCCAACGAGTTTAATTTCAGGGAATTTTTGTCTTACTTTTTTGGCAACGTCTATATATCGTTTCATAAATTCCTGAGCCGATACTTGAACCGGCATCACATCATCATGCGTGCCCACCCATATTTCCGGCTCATTATCCATGTTCCAATACTGGACACCAGATTTTTTCAAACCTATTCCGTCCGCTCCGAACCAATGATCCAGAATCGCGGCAGTGGAGTCAGCATTCCACTTTTCAAGGTATAAATTTACATCCCCTTCCTTTTTCGCTTTGGTCCCGGTGGCGTTGGGCTCCCCTTTTCCTGCAAGGTTCTGGTTCACACCTTCCCACCATTGCGACTTATTATAATCCCAGTCAGCAAAATTGGCAGCATTCGTTTTGGCTGCATATCCAAGAAGCTGGAATGCCCACATCCCTTGCGCATCCGGAAAATTTTTCTGCAATGTTTGTGCAGCCTGATCCCAGTTGTTGTTGTACACATTGTTATACCAGTCAGGATGGCTGCTCAGTTTTCGTCGCCAGTTGTATTTTGAACTATTGTTACCTCCGCTTTCTCTGAAAAACGTTACTCCCGCATCGCGTAACCGTACGAGATCTTCGTCGGGCAACGTCCAGTTCGGATTGGTTGATGAAAAAGAATTGTTGCGACCATACAGATATGGTGAAACTTTTTTCAGATCTGCGTTCGCATCAATTTTGATTGTAACCTGAGCAGAAGCATTGGTAAGGAAAATTTGTATCGAAATAATCGATAATGCACTTAACTGTATAATTCGAAGTAAATGTTGGTGCATTTTAAATATTTTTTTCACGCAAAGTTTTTTTACGCAAAGAAAGAAAGGATAAATCACGCAAAGCAGATGAGAAACTCATTGTGCATTCCTCACCTTCTTTGCGTGAACGTTCTTAACTTATTTAGCTACGATACGGAAGTTATCAACGCTGCCATTGAAAGAAGCTATTGCTTCGTCCGGCGTGCCGAATGACACTTTCAGATCAGCAATTTTAGATACATCGGCAATTGTGGCGCCAGAAGCACTTTTGAATTCTGACAGTTCAATCACCGCAGTTTTCCATCCGGTTGTTTGGTAACCTGTTGCTGCGTAAGCTGTTGAATTCCATGGCTGGAATGAATAGATATATTCAACGTCACCAGCTTTAAGAGTAATATCATATTTACCCGCTTTCCAGGGCTCAGCAATGTTGTGTTCAAACTTGAATTGTCTGTCGGCAGCTGCACCCGCCGGTAATTTAAAATCGAAGCCACAGGTAGAGAGTACCCAGGCATCGTCATAGCCAGTCTTTGGAAGTTTAGTTTGTTTAATACGGGCATATTTGCCTGATATAGCACCTGCATCCGTACCTGGAATTATTGCCATGGCACCATAACAAACCGTAGATCCCCAGGTGGTTGCAGGCACATCAAGATTCATCATGTACACAGTTGTATCGTTCATCTTAAATTTGGTTTTTACCGTTCCAAACTCACCTTCAACTGTAAGGTAATCGATCATGCCTGTGGCAGGCATTTTAGCGGTAATCTGCTTTTCCGAACTTGTCAGGATTTGCAGATTGGCAGCACCCAGTTTCACGGATTTAATATTATATAAATAATCTCCGTTAATGATCACCGTTCCGTTTGGTTTTACAAACTCAGAGTAAAGACCTGACATGACAGGAGTTGGTGCCGTAAGACTAAAATCGTAAAGTGCTTCTCCACCTCTCGTCAAAACTTTGATCTTGTTCGTAACATTTGGATCCACCGCTTTGGTGGGTGCTTCACCCGGAATAGTTACAATAATATTACTGTTACTTCCCAAAGATGCATTAAAAGTAGCTTCAAAATCATTGAAATACACTTTTAAAACACTTCCCAGATTTTGACCCTGGATTACGATCAGGCTTCCCGGCAAAGCGCCATTAAGTGAACTATCTGCTTTTGTAGGATCAAGCAGACGAACATTGCTGATCATCGGAGCACCATCCACATCATCATTGTTATCGCAGCTCTGGAATGATAGCAGCATACCTGCCGCTACCAATAATCCCAGACCTGTTTTGCATATATTTTTGAAATTCATGTTCTTGATCAGTTAGAGGTTAGTCAACTATTTTGCTGAAATCAAAAGCAACCGGCTCATTCTTTAAAGAAGGTGCATTGATAATCTCTGCTTCCGGGAATGGCAGGTAAAGTGTATTCGCTGCTAACGGATAAAATTCAGCCGGCGAATAAGTAACTGTGTACTTTTTAGGATTGGTTGATCCCGCTACATAAGTCATGGTGTAATTTTCCTTATGCTGTGCAGCAGTGTAAGCTATTGCTTTGGCAGGGTTGAAGTAATACAACCTTACAATTTCGTTCCATGAATTACCCTCGAACACAGTTTCGATCCTTCTTTCTTTGAAAATATCATCAAAAGTCAGAGACGTTTTGGCCGCCAATCCTGCTCTTTTACGAACCGCATTAAACACTTCCAGCGCTTTCGCATCTGAGGTTGTTGCGTTATTTCCCAACACTGCATCGGCATAGATCAGGTAAACCTCCGCCAAACGCAACATGTAAGAATTGATATTGGCCGACATAAATCCACCCAAGCCGCCATTATCAGCAGGCGAACCAATGATGTACTTTTTGATTGCAGACAAAGCGCCGGGTCTGTTGTATTTCAAACCACCGCCTGCTTTGTTAATTTCAGAATACACATCACCGTCAAACATTCCTATTGCCTTTCTGCGAAGTGAGTCAGCAGGGTTTTCGGTAAAGTATTTTACAAGATCCGCAGATACTCCCTGTGCGGCTCCCCATCCGTCACCTGTTCCGGTGATGGCAGATTCGTAAGCGAAATATGCCTGGAATGAGTTGTTGATACCCCATGGATTACTGATCGGCATCCATTGCAACGAGAACAAACTTTCAGGATTGTTTTTCGAACTGTTGTGATTTGCACTAACAAAAAGCTCCGCATAAGTTGGTGCCAAAGTCAGTCCGCTTTTGGTGATCACACTTTCAGCATAGTATTTCGCGCTGTCAAGATCCGACTGGTTACGTGTACCGTTTTGGTTCAGTCCTGCACGCATCAGATACATACGAGCCAACATTCCTTCTGCCGAATATTTTGTCAGACGACCCTGAACAGCTGTTGCAGGCAAATTGGCTGCTGCAAAGCGGTAATCCTGAATAACCAGTTTCCACACATCTTCAATTGTGTTACGAACCGGCGGCTCATTGAGCTGTGCAACGTTATCGTATACAATTGGAACAGCTCCCCAATTGGTTACAAGGTAGTAGTAGGCAGTTGCACGCATGAAACGGCACTCACCCAATCCCTGTCCTTTTACAGCCGCCGAAGCTGTACTACCTGCCGCAGTTTTGATGGCTTTGTAGGCATTGTTACTTTGAGCAATGATTTTGTAAAACGACTTATAACCTGGCAACAACGTACCTGCATCAGTGGATGCCACGGCATGTTTGATGTAAGCCGTGCGGTCATTTGAATTCAGGTTTCCTGCGCGACCTTCCTGAAACGCCATGTTGGCTTTGTCATTAAAGTCAAACCAAACAATGTTGTAAAGCGGTGCAGTACCTGCCAAAATCTCTTCGTCAGTTTTGTAAAAATTACCTGATGTAAGCGCATCCAGCGGCGGACGGTCCAGGAAATCTTCGCTGCATCCTTGTGTGAGCATTAACCCTCCGATGGCTGCTATGAGTTTTATCTTGAATTGCATAAAGAATATTTTTGAAATTGAATAAGATATCAGCGTTTGCTTTAAGATCTTAGAAGTCGGCCAGCAGACCGAAAGAATACATCCGAACCGACGGATAACGTCCTGTGTCAATACCAGCCATTACAGTTCCGCCGTAGTTAACCATACCAATCTCAGGATCATATCCTTTGTATTTGGTGATTGTGAACAGGTTTTGCGCTCCAACAGATGCTTTCAGACCTTTAATGAAAGTGTCTTTAAGTAGTGTTTTTGGGAAGTTGTAGCTGATCGTGATGTTTTTCAAACGAACGTAAGATCCGTCCTCAATGAAGTTGGTGTTCATACGGTTGTTTCCGTTAGGATCTCCCGGAGAGATTCTTGGAATGTTGTATCCAGGATTCGTCAGTGTTACGTTTTCTGCATCCGCAACATTGTAGCTGCTTGGGCGTGCATAATTGGCAACAGATGACCACTGGTTTCCAAAAGTTCCTCCAACACCCGGCGTTTCTGCACGGTAGCGAGGGTAGTTCAATACATCATTTTTAAAGCTTCCGGTAAGGAATGCGTTCAATTCAAAGTTGTTATAACTTACGTTGTTGTTCAAACCAAGTGTAAACTTCGGCCATGGATTTCCGATTACGGTGCGATCTCCTGCATCGATTACGCCATCGCCATTCAGGTCACGGAATTTGGTATCACCTACCCAGCTACCCGTCTGCGGATTCACTGTCATAGTGTTGTTAGAAGTCTGAATCGCATGTCCTCTGATATCAGCAGCATCCTGAAAAAGTCCGTCAGCAACGTAACCTGTGATCATACTTGCAGGCTGTCCTACCTCGGTTCTGAAACCTACCGAAGTTGCATTCCAGATCGGCGTTATCGGGTTCAACAATGAAGTAACTTTGTTGCGGTCGAAAGAAAGGTTGATACCTGTTTTCCAGTAAACACCACCTTTATCAATGTTAACAGTGTTTAAAGTGAAACCAATACCCTTGTTTTTCATCGAACCTGCGTTCACAGATGGCCAGCTCAGGTAACCCGACGACCATGCAATATCTCCTCCGTAAGTAAATGGATATGAGTTAACGGTGATCAGACTGGTAATGTTTTTAACATAAGCGTCTACGATCAATTCTACGCGGTTTCCGAACATGTGAAGGTCCATACCAGCGTTAATCACGTCATCTTTTTCCCATGTCAGGAATTCGTTGGCAAAGTTGGAAGCCAAAAATCCTGTTCCCCATCCTGTTGGTACGGTTTGCAGTGTAGAGTAAATGGCGTTACCACCACTCCCCTGGTTTCCTGAACGACCAATTTCAAATCTGAATTTCAGGTCGTTGATCGCATTTACACCTTTCAGGAATTCTTCCTCAGATGCACGCCATGCAACAGATACGGCAGGGAAATTTCCCCAGCGACGGCCTTCACGGAATGCAGACGAACCATCCATTCTGTACGTTCCTTGTAAGAAATAACGATCGTTATAGCTATAATTTACACGGGCAAAATACGATTCACGAGAACCTGCTCCTTTTCCGCTGTTGTTGATTACGTTGGAAATAACCGATCCGTCACCACCAGAAAGTTCTTCGATGGTATTGGTAATGAATTTCTTACGTGTACCTGTCAAAGACTCGTAGGTAAACTGCTGCGCTTCATGACCTGCCATGATATTAATACCATGTTTGTTCAGTTTCAGATCGTAAGTCATACGGCTGTGCAAACTCCACCACGTGTTAGTGTTCACCGAACGAGTCGAAGTTGCTGCATCCTGAGATACTACATAACCACCAATGGTGTAAGAAGGATGGAAAGAGTAGTATTTCAAAAACTCAGAACTACCGTTCACCTCTGTGTGCCAGGTAAGGTTTTTATGCAATTTTACGTCTGCAAATAAGCTTCCCAAAATAGAAGTTCTGCGGTTGTAATCGTTGTAGATTTTAGAAATCATAACCGGGTTGGTAAACTGGAACTGCGTAGTTGCAGGTCCGCCCCAGCTTCCGTCAGGATTGGTAACAGGTACGGATGGGTTTTGATCCAGAGCAAGCTGAATGATACCTCCGTTGTTGGTGTTTACCTTCTCTTCGGTAAGACCTACGTTCATGTTCGCACCAACTTTAAGCCAGCTGCGTGTCTGATTTTCAAGGTTCAAACGTCCGTTGTAACGCTTAAATCCGGATCCTTCGACAATACCTTTCTGGTTAAAATACTCACCTGAAAGATAGTAAGTCGTTTTTTCTGTACCACCGCTCAGTCCAAGAGAGTATTTTTGCAAGGTTGTAGGACGGAAAAGTGCTCCCTGCCAATCAGTTCCGTTTCCAAGTACCGAAGGATCGGCGAATTCAGGCTCCGTTGCTGTACCGCCCACTGCTGCCATTTCATTTCTGAATTGGGCATACTGGCTCAGATTCATTACATCAATGTGTTTCGGCTCCGACTGAATCGTTACAAGTGAGTTGAAAGATATTTTCGCTTCACCTGCTTTTCCTCTTTTAGTCGTGATCATTACAACGCCGTTTGCACCCACAGCACCGTAAATTGCAGTAGCGGAAGGTCCCTGCAAAACGTTGATCGTTTCGATATCGTCCGGGTTAATGCTGGAAAGAATATTGGAAAAACCAGTCGGACGGTTGTTCGGATCATCTTTCATGTTATCAGGTTTGATCTGTACCCCGTCAATTACATATAGAGGCTGAGTAGTACCGGTAAGAGAACTCAATCCGCGAATTAAAACGGATGGAGCCGCACCTGGCTGCCCTGAGTTTTGTTGCACCATTACGTTAGCCGCACGCCCCTGCAAACCCTGCTCCAGAGAGGTATTGATGGTTTTGCTAAGGTCTTTACCAGATACGGTAACCTGCGAACTTGAAACGTCCGTTTTTTTCATTTCACCATATCCAACAACAACTACTTCGCTCAGGTTGGAAATGCTTTCCTTAAGTCTTACTTCAACTTTCGTTTTATTTCCTACATTCAATTCCTTGGTTTCAAATCCAATGAAAGAAAACACCAGTGTACTTCCTGCTGCTACATCCAAAGTAAAGAAACCTTCGGTGTTGGTGGTTGTTCCGTGAGAAGTTCCTTTTTCGACAACACTCACTCCCGGGATCCCGTCGTTGCCCGATTCTGCCAGTACAGAACCTGTTACTGTTTTCCTTGCTTCCTGCGCAAATGCTCCTGCGTGAGATACCAACATGGCAAGCACCAGAAGCGGAACCTGAAGTAACTTCATAAAAGATAACAAGCTTTGATGTGCCCGTTTTTTTGCGTACATGTTTTTTTGCATGTTGTTGTGGTTTAAAAAATGCGTCATAAAATATATCCGTATTATACATTTCCAATATCTATGTCAGTGCAGATACGTTTTAGTATAAATCGAATTTATTCTTGGACAAATGTGATTGATTAAAAGGGAGTGGAAGGGTATCAAATGTTTACAAATAGGGATTCAGATGTATACAAATGACAAAAAATACTTGTAATTTCTACTTTTATTCCTGTTTTGGAGTAACTCTGGCGTAGAACGATGGAAATTTGAAGAGCAGAAGAAGGGGTTCCGTATTTTGAATATAAAACCTAATTGTTGTACTATTTCAATAGCACAACAATCGGTCAATCATTCACAATTTCCTTTTTACGGTATTCAGTAGGCAGCACTTTGAATTCTTCTTTGAAGAGTCTGGCAAAATATTTGGGATTGTTGAACCCAACCTGATAAGCGATTTCAGAAACGGTAAGCTGGCTTTTGCCCAATAGGGAAGCAGCCCTTCTCATCCGTATGATGCGGATAAATTCAACCGGCGTTTTACCCGTCAGCGACAATAACTTTTTATACAGATACATCCGGCTCATGGCCATTTCGGAACTCAGTTCTTCCACTGTGAAATCCGGGTTGGCAATGTGATCCTCGACCACTTTCACAGCTTTGGTGATGAACTCTTCATCCATAGACCGTATCACAATCTCACTGGGTTGCACCTTGATATGCTGCTGGAACTGTTTTTGTCCAAGCTCCCTTCTTTTGATCAGATTACGTATCCGCACCAAAAGTATGTCCAGCCGGAACGGCTTGGTAACGTAGGCATCCGCTCCTGTTTCGTAGCCTTGCAGCTGCTGCTCGTCCTCAGCGCGGGCTGTCAGCAATATTACCGGAATGTGAGAAATACGGTTGTCGGTTTTCACAATCCTGCAAAGTTCCATTCCGTCCATTTCAGGCATCATAACATCACTCACAATCAGGTCCGGAATTATTTCCAGCGTTATTTCCAGCCCGATTCTTCCATTTGGTGCTTCATGTACCTGGTAGTCCTTTTGAAGCATTTCCCGCATGTATTCCCTGAACTCGTCATTGTCCTCCACAAGCAGCAGCACAGGTTTGTTTCTGTCTTCACTGATCGGTTCGGTCTGCTTTTCCTCTTCTGCGCCAGGGAAATAGGTTGTGGCTACTTCCTGTGTATCCAAACCGCCTTGTGTCTCCAGCAATGGCATCAGAATAATAAAAGTGCTGCCAACGCCAACCTCACTTTCGAGATGAATGGTTCCCTTGTGCAATTTCACAAACTCTTTCGTAATGGAAAGACCTATTCCGCTGCCACCGTTCACAATGTGGGTTGGTAAGTTGTGCTGAAAAAACCTGTCGAATACTTTCGGCTGGTCTTCTGCCGGTATGCCAATACCCGAGTCCGATACCCGAATTTCCAGCAATGGCTTATCATCCTCCATAACAACTTTTAACTCGACCCCGATCCTGCCCTGCTCTGGCGTAAACTTGAAAGCATTTGAAAGGAGATTATACATGATCCGCGATAATTTTTCCTGATCAAAAAGTGTATAGCGGGTTTCCACGTCGGACCTGAAAGAAAAAGCGATGTGTTTCCGTTCCGACAAGTCTGAAAAAGTATGCGTAATCTCCCTGATAAACTGGACTATATCACCTCGCTCAGGTGTGTACTCCGTTTCCTCAACCTCCATTTTTTTGAAATCAAGGAGCTGAGTTACCAGATTAAGCAACCGTTTGGCATTCCGGTGAATTAAAGAGATCTGGTTCTTGATCCCTGAATCGGACTGCATGTTATTCAGCAACCCTTCGAGTGGCGTGAGCATGAGTGTCAGCGGTGTCCGGAATTCGTGGCTAACATTGGTAAAAAACTTGATTTTCATCAGATCCAGTTCGTGCAGCTGCTGCGCTTCTCTGCGCTCCTGTTCCAGACGGAAATTCATTCTTTCACGTTCCAGCAAAATCCAGCGTGAAGCAGCCAATGCTCCAATAATGGCTATAAAATACAGGATATAGGCAAGCGGCGTTTTCCAGAACGGAGGCAGAATTTCAATTTTTAAAACACGCTCCTTTGACATGAGATTGCCATTACGCATTGTTACCTTAAAAGTGTATTCTCCCGGATCAAGATTGGTGTAAGTTACTTTTCGGGTATTGTTGTCTGCCTCAAACCATTGATCGTTGAAACCTTCCAATGTGTACATGTAGTGATTTTTATCTGCATGCAAAAAGTTAAGTGCTGCAAATTCAATCGTAAAAGCGTTCTGGCTGTGTTTCAGCTTAATTTTATCTGTATGAGAAATGGACGCTTCCAATACCGGTTTGCCGTCCAGCAGCTCACCAGGCTTGATACTTTTGTTAAATATTTGAAAATCTGTTAGTTCCACATGCGCACTTCCGCTTTCGTCCTCTATTTTTTGAGGAGAAAAAATAGTAAATCCGCTTGCACCTCCAAAAATAAGCTCGCCGGACCGCAGCCGAAGACCTGCATTTTCATTAAAACTTCTTCCCTGCAAGCCGTCTACTTCATTATAGGTGCGCACGCTGATCATTTCGGGCACTATTCCTTTTCTTGTGGTTACCCTGAAATTAACCAGCCCCTTAGGTGTACCTATCCAGAGATTTTGCTGGTTATCGGCCACCAGGCTCAATACCGAATTATCGGGCAGGCCATCTTTTATGTTATAATGTTTAAACTGATCCGTTTTTTTATCGAACAGGTTGAGCCCTTCCAGCGAACCTATCCATATATTTCCCAGACCGTCCTGCATGATGGCCGTAACAGCATCACTGCTCAGACTTCCCTCCTTATTCGGATCGTGCTGATAATGAACAAATTTACCGGTCGCTTTCATCAGGACGTCCATTCCAAAAGCTGTACCGATCCAGATATTCCCTTCCCTGTCTTCCATAATGGCAGCGATGTAATCGGAGCTGATGGAATTGGGTGTATTGGGTCTGAAATGTTTAAATACATTTTTTTGCCTGTCAAAAAGATCCAGTCCGTCGCCCAGTGTTCCTATCCAAAGCCGCTTTTGAGAATCTTCAAAAATTTCCCACACCCTGTCATCGATAAGACTGGTGGAATCGGCAGGATTGTGAAGGTATCTCTTAAAGCCTTTTCCATCGAAACTATTAAGTCCGCCGAAATAGGTCCCGATCCAAAGGACATCATTGGAATCTAGAAAAAGACTGACAATCACATTGTTACTCAAACTTGTCGGATCGCCAGGTATATTCTGGTACTGTTTAAAACTGTTTCTGGCCCGGTCATAATAGATCAGACCGCCCCCATTTGAACCGACCCACACGTTTCCTTTTTTATCTTCTGCAAATACACTAACATCATCAAAAGGCAAACTGCTGCCAACTGTTGGAAGGTGACGGATAAATGAGAATTTGAAAATATTTTTATGATAATTACAAAAGCCCTTTTTGAACGTCCCTGCCCAGATCATGCCGGTATTGTCTTTGTAAAGCGCCATTACACTGTTCTGGCTAATGGTTTTGGAATCGTTCGGATTGTAGCTCAAAACAGAAACCACGCCTGTTTTTTTGTCTACAATATTAATTCCCCCATGGTCCGTGCCAATCCATGGGCGCCCATCAGGACCACTGGTTACCGCACTCACAATGTTGTTGCTTAGCCTGAGGGCAGATGAAGTTGTGCTTCCTTCTACCAACCGATTGTTTCTAATATCGAAATACGAAATGCCCCGAACAGCCTTAACCGTATACACCCAGGGTTCCCCATCCTGATCCACAAAAACGCGGTGGTTAACAGAATTTCCTTGATTTCGAGCACTTAACAACTCGCTCTGATACAACACCGAGTACTTTTTACCATCAACCCCGGCAAGAAATCCGTTGGTATACACGATCCAGATATTGCCATCAGGATCCTCGTTCAAATCGGAAATGACGAATGATTTTCCGGCTTTGTCCTTTGGATTATACCTGATACGCAACACTTTTTTACTTTTTCCCAGATATTTTAAAAGGCCAAGCCGGTTATGGCTTATCCAGTAATCGCCGGTTTCGGATTTGATGATTTTGGTAAAATCTGCGTCCGGAATTCCCAGACGCATTGCAGCCTTATTAGCATTACGATCCACACTTTCCGTCCTCGGATCATAAACATTATAACCCTTCGGGGTTTTTATCCAAATGAAGCCTTCAGGGTCTTCGAAGAGCTCGTTGATGTGATGGTCGACAATGGTGGTTGAGTCGGCAGGATCATGCTTGAATATCTTGAAAGAATAACCATCAAACCGATTGAGACCATCGGCAGTACCAACCCAAATAAAACCCTGACGATCTTTGAGAAAACAATTAACCTGATTGTGGGACAACCCTTTTTCCGTGCTGTATCGGGCAAACTGGTACTCGGCCGACTGGGCAGCACCATTTTTGCTATTTCCGAGCAGGAAGCTTAAAACTAAACAAAGGCTGAAAAACCAATTTTGCATTGAATGAAATATATTCCTTTTTTTGAATTTACAGAATAACTGTACGGCGACAAAATAATTTTACTTATCAGGGAATTAAATGCAAAAAACCACGGACGACGCCGTGGTTTCAAAACTGCAATAAAATTCTTCTTATTTCACCTTCGCATAGTCTGCCGCCATAGCGTTCAGTGCAGCATCTTTCAGGTGCTCCGAAGCAACCACCATCCGATAGCGGAATGTAGTCGATTCACCGTTTTTGATTTTAAAATTCAATACATCTTTCCCGTTACTCAACTGTTTTTGTCCCAAAGGATTCACAGCAAACAAACCGTAACCTCTTGCATGCCAATATGCAGGATAGCCCACATTTTTAGGATGGTCAATAATCGCGATGGAAATGTTTTCATCTTTGATTTTACCGGTAAGGTTACACCAGATCGCACGTTTTCCCCAAACCTCTTCACCTTCAATACCATTGCTGTTTCGGTAGTTACCTGTAATTCCTTCATTGTTCATTACAGGAACCTTTGTGGCAATTCCGGCAGCATCGGTAAATATCTCCGGCTTGTTGGAAGGCAATTCCAGCTCACGCGCCACGCGAATTGCAAACATCCCGTCTTTGATATCAGGCATCGCCACATCTCCATTTACCGCCGTCAGTTTCGTTGCGCGGTCAACCACTCTGGTATCTCCTTTGCCACTGAAAGTATAAGTCGTAACTTCTTTTAATGTAAGCTTTCCATCCTTATCGACCCAGTCGGCAGTAACGATGAGTTCACCCTTATCCTTGCCACTTTTTATTGAAGTAATTCCAGTGTGTTTAATGGTTCCGTAGGCGCGTTTCTCATGATTTACGGCATCAGAGTTGTTCCAGTAATCATTACCGTTCACATCTTCGTAATTGAGCCAGACCCCAACATGATGTGGGTGGTCAACACGCTCACTGCTACGCGGGTCCAGCGGCCAGCCGCGCGTAACCAACGTTCCCTTCGCCGTTCTTACCGGATACAAAACCGCTTTTTTCAAAACGTCCTCTCCCGGGTAGAAATAAGAAGTAAAAGGTTTTCCATCAATACTTACCTCTACTTTTTTGTCTTTTTCATTATTAACCAAATCCACCTTTTGGGCTTGTGCCAAACCGGTCATTGCTGCCAGTGAAAGTGTTGCCAATGCCAAACTCGTATTTTTGAGATTCACCTGATTATCAATTTATGGTTATAAAAACACAGAGTTATCAGATTGATTCACAGCGAATACTGCATAACGTCCTGATAACTCCGGGTAAATGAATTTCTTAGCTTAACACGATATCCTTTTTCTTGGTATCCCACGTAACTCTTTTGCCAGTATGAAGCGCCTGAGTTGCCATGATGTTTGCTACCGAGTGGTTGAACCCAACTCTTGCAGGTGCATTCGTTTCCTTGCGGCTACGGATACACTCCATCCAGTTACGCATGTGAAGCGATGTCATCGGGTCTCCTCCTGTATTGGCATCCGTTGCAATTTTGTCTCCCGCTTTAAGCGAAGTTTCAGTCAGCAGGTTTGCTTTGAGTCCCATGCCTTTCGCATCTTTCTCTTTCAAACCACCCTCGGAAGTGATCTTGTTGGTGTCCAGATTGATCATCCCTCCATTTGAGAAATAGTATTCTTTAACCCCACCCGCTTCGTTGTTGAAACGTGATGAATAAATTACCTGAAAACCTTTCGACTTGTCATCTTCCGGACCGTACTCGAATGTGGCGCTGAACGTATCAGCATTGGTTCTTCCGTCTTTCCATGTGTAAATACCACCATTGGCAACTACGTTACGCGGAGCATCCAGTCCTGAGAACCAGTGAACGGTGTCAATCTGGTGAGCCATCCATTGTCCCGGAATACCGGATGAATATGGATAGAACAAACGGAATTCAAGGTAGAAACGAGGATTCCAGGCAACTTTCGGACGGTTCATCAGGAAGCGATCCCAGTCTGTATCCTCTTTTCTGATCTGCTCTACAAGCTCTTTCCTTCTCCAACGTCCGGGCTGGTTTACATTCCAGGTCATTTCTACCGTAGTGATGTCTCCGAATTTACCTGATTTGATATAGTCGTGGGCAGCATGGTAGTTGGGTGCACTGCGGCGCTGCGATCCAACCTGAACGATCTGCTTGGAAGCATCAACCGCTTTCATTACCGCTCTTGCATCTTCCAAAGATTCAGCAAAAGGTTTTTCAACATATACATCACGTCCGGACTTCACAGCTTCTGCGCAATGTAATGCGTGCTGGAAATCGGCAGTACTGATAATTACCGCATCAACGTCTTTACGACCTAACAATTCTTCGTTATTACGAGCCTTTACAAAGTCATTCGTTGCCCAGCCTTTGTCTTTCATAAACTTTTCAGCTTCATCGCGGCGGCGGTTCCATATATCGGAAACACCCATAAACTCGAAGTTCAATTCCTTGGCATGGTCAGCAAAACTTGGCGCCAATGAGCTGCGGAAACGATCAGAAAAACCGATAATCCCCACACGAACTCTGTCATTTGCACCTAAAATACGACGGTAACTGGAAGCACTGAAAGCGCTTGTACCAACAGCTACTCCGGCAGAAGCGAGAGCCGCACTTTTTATGAAATCTCTTCTGGTTGTCATGATATATTTTAATTGTTAATTTTTAATAGTTAATTGTTAATGGGCAAGGAGCTTGGGGCATGGGTGACAATAACCTCCGTTCTGCTCCTAACTTCCGTTCAGACCGAACTGCGCGACCCGATAAAAATCGTTCAGACAGGACTTTTCACTTCTTACTTCCTTACTGCACCTAACTTCCGTTCAGACCGACCTGCGCGGCCCGACAAGAATCATTCAGACCGGACTTTTCACTTTTTACTTCTCACTTCCCTACTGCTCCTTAATCTTCAAACTCCGGAATGAAACATTATCCCCGTGATCCTGAAGAAGAAGATTTCCTTTTTCTGACATCCCGAATCCGTCAAAGTCTTTAAACTTCGAGCCGGCTACCAAGTCCTTAAAAGCCTGGGATCCTCTAACATACTCAACAACTTTATAATTATTTAAGAAATGCTGAACGGTTCCATCCTTTTTAACCACAATTCGTCCCTGGTTCCACTCTCCGATCTTCTTGATGGCATTAGCTGGTTTTTCAGAAGTGATCACATCATATAATGAAGCGATGGTACGGTTTCCATTTTTGCCCATTTTAGCATCCGGATGTTTGGCATCGTCTAGTACCTGGAACTCACAACCTATTCCGGATTTCCCTTTTGAATTGAACTTCTGATCAACAAAGTATTTGACTCCGCTGTTTGCTCCTTCTGTCAGTTTAAATTCAAATTGAAACTCAAATGCAGGACCGTAAAGCTGCTTGGTTACGATGTCATTCCCGGTTTCTGATCCGTCCGATTTTGAGATCGTAATGGTACCGTCGTTGTAGCTCCATCTTTTAGATGGAAATTCAGTGCCGCCGTATGCTCTCCACTGATCTACTGTTTTACCATCATAAAGCTGTTTCCAGCCCGCTTTTTTCTCTGTATCCGTGATCGAATTCGGAATCATATTCACGATACGAATGTCACTTGCAGGACTTGGTTTCAGGTTAGTAGTTTTAATGCGGATATTTTTCCAGCTCACCTGAGTTCCCTCACGGCTCTGATCCTTTCCGATCGAATGTACCTGCAAACAAATAAATCCGACTGGCGTAACGTCATCAACCAGATAGGCAACAGGCACATCATTTACGAATGTGCGGATTGTGTTTCCGATTGCTTCAATGCGGTATTTGTTCCACTGATCTTTCTTAAATGCTTTTTTACCTGCCGGATTAATATCCAAAGGGTAAAGCCAGCCTCGACGGGCTTCATCATAAATCCCACCGGAATAGGCACGGTCACTCGGGTCTATCTCCACCTGATAGCCATGTACACGACCATTCATATAATCCGGCTTGGAAAGGCTGCGGATCTGAATTCCGGAATTCAGTTTGTTGTCAACTTTCAGTTCACACTCAAATATAAAATCGCCATAATCTTTCTCTGTTGTCAGGAAAGAATTGGGCGTATCCATGACAGATGTGCCCACGATGGCTCCGTCCTTTACTTCGTAAGTGGCTTTTCCATTCAGCTGTTTCCAGCCAGAAAGGTCTTTTCCATTAAACAAGCTCTGCCATCCGTCTTTGGATTTCTGGGCATATGTGGTTGATACAACAAGTATTGTGAGTAATACTGCGGCGTAGATCCTTGATCTCTTCATATTAGAAAACGGCAAGCGGGGTTGTTGGTAATTAACAAATATAATTTAGCACTGAGGCTCGAATTATCCTTCAATAGCTATAAACGAAAATAACGGGTATATACCCTTACAAAGTACAGAGAAGGTATTTAACTAATGAAATTTTAAGTTATAAATGCCACAAAACGGTTACAAACCTTTCCAGTTCCATTGATGCGGTGAAGGCTGAAATTGATAAAATGATCAACCCCAGGCAGTGTGCTACCCAAGTGCAGGATTGTCGACTCAGATTCATAGCCAGGGCGATGACTGTGGACCTGCTTATGTCTACAATATCAAAAAGTATCCTTCAATTGGCTCAGATTTTCGGCTTTTTCTGAAAAATCTTGTTGACAACTCGTTCCAGGGAGATAGTCTTGGAAAGGATTGCTACAAAATCAGAATGGCTATCTCTTCAAAAAACCGAGGCAAATCCGGAGGTGCCAGGGTAATTGCATGTATCAAAATTAGTGATGATCGCATTACACTTGTGTCAATATATGACAAATCCGTACAGAGCGATATTGCTGACAAAATCTTGACTCAGCTTCTGAAAGATCATCATTTACTATAACATTGGATAGGTGATCCAACGAAGTAAACATTATACAGCACACTTCGTTGAATCACTTCTTTTCAACTTAGCGAACACTTCAAAGTCTCCGTAATATATTTTTTATTTATCTCCGCACACTGGATCGGCGTTTTGTCAGGATCAGGAACACCGTCGAGCTCCACAACTGCCCAGCCTTTGAACTTTACCTTATTTAATGCCGCAAACACAGCCGGTACGTCCACCCTTCCCTGACCAAGCTCCACGAATTTATATCCGCTTTTCGATTCAACCGCTTTGGTATCTTTGAGGTGCAAGGCATGAATGATGTCCTTGTATTTGACAACAGCTTCCTGCGGCTCGCCTCCACCCTGCTTGTAATGTGCAATGTCCAGCAACAACTTCACATATTTCGGGTTCATAGCCTGAACAATCACATCCACTTCTTCCGGTGTCTCTCCCCATTGGTTCATGTGGTTGTGATAAACCGTCTGTACACCGAGGTCGGCAGTTTGCTTCCCAATCTCATTCATCACTTCGGTAAGTTTTTTGAGCTCTTCTGTGGTAGGCGCCTGGTTATTTTTTCGCAGACTGTTTGTGACCTGCAAAGCATTTCCGCCAAGTGCTTTTACAAAACTGGCATGCGCAACATGGGTGTCTACCGTACTTTGAAACTTTGCGGGATCCACCTCCACATTCCCGCTTGAAAACATAGCCAGCTGCAAATCATGTTTCACCAATGCATCCTTCAATTCTGAAACTTTGGTACGGTATGGAGCAAACGTGTTGGCCCTTAATTGAATACCCTTATACCCTAGCGAAGCCAAATCTTCTATGGCCTGCAAATCTTTACCTCCCCAGGTAATTGAAGAATAGCCAATTTTAAAAGCTCCCTTTTTTGCAAATGTTTCTGCCCAGGCAACAGATGTGAGCAGTGCCCCGGAAGCAAGGGAAATATTACGCAGAAAGATCCTACGGTCCATGTTGTTCATCTTGTTTTGAATTAAGGTCAGGAATGTGGTAACTTATTTATGACAAGACGAATAAAAGCACCAACCTCCCCGTAAAACAAGTTGGGCTTTGGACGGATGGAAACAATAGAAATTTCTGCCGCATTGTTTTCACCACAAAAAAGACACAAAGTTCACAAACAAACTCCAAGGTGCAGCGCACCGATAATATTTGTAGAAAAGCCATCAACAAAGATTTCCCATCAGGTGCAGCGCACCGTAATAAAAGACTATTACATCTAACGCCAAACTAGAAAACGGTCTGCCTGGCAAATGCCGGACAGACCGTCGAATTCACTAATTACCTTTCACCACCTAACAAATTCCCAACCTACTTTTATTTCGCAGGAATTTCCGTTAGCGGCGGAATATTGCGCTCATATCCATTATAACCTTTATTTTGATTGATTACCCCCTGCACATTACCATCAATTGCAGACTGAGGAACAGGCCATAGCACATGATAAGGACTCATGGTGTATTCATCCGCATGGCGGGTTCGTACACCTTTGTTATAAAAGTCACTTTTTTGCATCACACGATCATAAAAATAGTTTTCGTCAGAAAATCGATCCAGGCTATATGTTTTTCCATTGGGGGCGGGCTTTCCCGTCATGGCAAAAATATAAGCAACTCTGGTTAGTTCCGTCTTGCGAGGCTCCTCAAAATATAGCTCACGAGCACGCTCATCTAGTATGGTTCCGATGTTGACGCTAGCAGGCGTGACAGGACTACAGTTCGCTCTTGTTCTGACAGCATTGATATCTGCGGCGGCATTGACTAAATCACCTTTCCAGGCGTATGCCTCCGCTCGCAACAGATACGTTTCCGCCAATCTGAACACATACCAATCCGTATTTCCACCCGCCGGCTGCACTCTTTGAGGGTCCTCAACAAATAACTTATACGCCGGCCAATCAAACCAGCAACGAATCGTATCAATCGTTAGCAATCCCCCAGCCGCATTACGAAACTGAAGATTCTTTCCGTAGTAAGGATCAGTGGCCTTGATGGATGGATTATTATAAACCAAATCTTCCATCCGCATCCAGTTACCCGGGGCATGTCTCAAGTCCTTCGTGTCATCCCAAACGCCTTCCTGAGAATAGTAAGTTGGACGCAACCGACCAATTCCTCGTCCAATCTTAGTAATTTGATCAATCTCGATGTTGTATGTATCAATAGTTCCGCGATTGCCTGCTGGTGTATTGATATTGTTGTGCCAGAAAGGTACGGCGTTACGCATCAACTGAATACCATCGACAACATTTCCTTCAACATTTAACCTGTCAATCACCAACATCAGTCCTTCTGTATTTGTGGACACAGCTTTATTTGCAGGACGATGAAGATCCCAGATTACATTTCTAGAAGCATTACTTGCATCGACACCGAAACGGGCTGTCATGAGCCGGTGAGGACTTCCGTTAATTACATTACTTGCTGACTTAATTGCGTCATCGAATAGTCCAAGAGCCAGATTTACTTTGGTAAGCAAATGACTTACGGAACCTTTATTAACTGATCCCTTGTCTGTTATTGCTGGAACCCATTGCTCAGCAAATTCTAGGTCTTGCTTCATTTTGGCAAGAATAACCTCACGTTTTGTGGTACTAAAATCAAGTTTTGGCCCGATTACCTCGTCTAAAATCAGGGGTACATCGCCAAATTGTTGAGTTAACCGGTAATATCTTGCAGCTCTATGAAAATAAGCTGCGCCAAGAATCGAATTCTTCTCGGCTTCATCCTTATAATTCTGGGGCTGATCAATTCGAGAAACGACCACATTAGCATATTTAATACCCTTAAAGCCTTCCAGCCAGTACCATCCAATTTTATTATAGTCGGTGTGGTTCAACTGAGCATCCGGTGTAATCAACAGATTCAAGTCTTGAGCAGGTCCCGACTTATCCGTTGTACCATCCACAGCAATATCAGAAAAAATGGATTCGGTAATCATAGGAGCTGCATCTCCATACCATTCCAATCTCAGGTTCCTCTCACATGCAATTATCGCAGCTTTCAACCCACCCACGTCGTTAAACGTCTTGTCAGGATCATAAAAAGACAAGGGTTCAGGACTAAGCCAACTCTCCTTGCAACTTGTTAGCATCACGCCGGCGATAAGCGGCGAAAGGATCATTATATATTTGAATTTATTAAATATCGATTCCATGTAATTGAAAATGTTATAAAGTGATATCCAGACCAACAGTGATAATTCGCGGACTCGGCACCGAAACATTCAGATCTTGATTGGTGTCACCATTCGTACCGCTTTCCGGATCCCAGAATTTCCATTTAGAAATATAACCTATGTTGCGAACATTTCCGTAAACGCGAAGATTCTGTATATTAATTTTCTGCACCAACGTTTTAGGTATGGTATATGCTAAAGAAAGGCTTTCGAAACGGACAAATGACTTGCTTCTGTAAACTGCATAACCTGTTGCAGATCCTTCGCTTGAATAAAGACGTGCCCATTCGTTGTTGCGATTTTCCTCTGTCCAGTATGGGAATACATAGGAACTACTACGATCAGGGAATCCAGGCCTGTTTTTCATCTCATTAAACTCATTCTTCTGCCCCAGATAAGAATACAGCATAAATGCTACATCGAAATTTTTGAATAGTTTAAACTCATTCCTGAGAGTCAGTCTCGCACGAGGAGTTTTGTATCCTTGGAACACTTTATCCTCATTAGTAAACTTGCCATCACCATTAACATCCAATATCTTATGGTCCCCCGGTTTGACGCCATATTTCTTCGCTTCTTCCACTTCCTCTTTCTGCCACACCCCCAATACTTTATAATTCCATAGCTCATCAATTGCGTGCCCGATAAACCATTTGTTGGTTATATCATCCGCCTCGCGTTGCCCGATTACATTTCCTGCGGCATCCGTTTCAGGGATCATATTGCCATATAGACTCACGATTTTATTCCTGTTCATCTGAAGGTTAAAAGTGGTTCTCCATGAAAAATTTTCTCTTTTCATGTTATTAGAGTTCAGGCTCAATTCCAATCCCTTATTATCTACCTGTCCCAGATTATCAAGTACAAAATCGAAACCTAAAACATTTGGCAGTGCGCGTTTTACGAGCAAGTCCTTAGTTGAGGATTTGTACAATTCCAAGCTACCATCAACAATACCGTTTAGCAAAGAGAAGTCTAACCCAAAATTGAGAGAATTAGTAATTTCCCATTTAAGGTTAGGATTAGCCATTCGATCCACATATAGTTGACTTACCTGATATACTGTTCCCCCGGAATTCACATGAAGGTATTTGCCTGTAGCCAGATTTGAAAGTGCATCATATCTTCCTATATCCCGGTTACCATTGTTCCCATAGGATACCCTCAATTTCCCGTAGGTTAACCAGTTCACTTTAAAAAATGGCTCATCGGTAAACACCCATCCCAATGCTGCCGAGGTAAACACTGCACGGGGATTTTTCTGACCGAATGCAGAATATCCATCCCTACGCGCCGACAACGTAACCATGTATCGGTCTTTAAACGAATAGAACAAGCGAGTCATTAATGCATCACCACTACTCACTTCATCTCTGCTCCACATGATAGGTGCGCTACCTGCCTGCATATTGTGATAACCTAAGTTATCATTTGGTGCAAAGCCTTTGTTAGAGGTACTGTCTTCCCAACTTCTGTATTTTTCTGCATTCACCAGTAAAGTGACATCAAAGTTGTGTTTTTCAGCAAAAGTCTTGTTCCATTTCAGAATGTTATCAATCTGCCAGTTCAGGAATGTATTTTCCCTTCTTGAGGCACGTCCTCCTTCAGCAGCCCACTCCGCATGTTTTGAAGATTCCGCATTATAACGATGGTAAAATTCATAACGGGGTGTAAAATTTGCCTGATAAGTAATACCAAAAGGCAGGTTCACTTTGGCAAATATTACTGAATTGAGAGTAATAGATCCTTTATCCCTGGTTGTAAAACTGGGAGCATAGTATGGATGATTTCCTCCGCTGGCCTCTTCGTTTGGTCTCCATTTGTAGGTTCCATCCGCATTAAATTCTGAACCCCATGGCGACAAATTAGGCGCAAGACGATAATCCACCGGAATTTGACTTTCGTCCCTATTTGCAAATTGGGTATTCATTCCCACGGAAAGGAATTTATTCACTTTTCCTTCCAGATTAAGTCTTGCCCTCACCGTACTAAATTTATCTCCAACAACAATCCCCTCATTGCTCAAATAGCCCAGAGACATGTAATAAGAAACCTTATCACTCTTTCCAGATAAGCTTAATGTATGATCCTGACGAAAAGCCCGCTGGAATATTTTTGAATACCAGTCAACAGACCTTCCATCTTTATAATTTTGAATTTCCACCGATTGCATATTTAAACGCTGTAACCAAACCGTTGTCGGATCTCCGGTTGAGTTATCGTATGCTAACCAATCACTTAGTGATATATTCGAAGGTAATTTTGATGGATCTGTAAACCGATACTGCTGTGCAGAAGCATTGATATTACGCATTACTTCTTGCCTCCAACCAATAAACTCGTACGGTCCTAACACTGGCTGATTTTTGGCAACCTCTGCCATACCAAAGTTAGTATTCAGGTTTATGATCGTCTTCCCCTCCTTACCCTTCTTGGTAGTAACAAGAATGACGCCACTCGCCGCTTTGGCACCAAACACCGCCGCAGAACTGGCATCCTTCAATACGTCAATTGTCTCAATGTCGTTGGGGTTGATATCTTCAAGTCCTCCGTAATAGATTGTGCCATCCAACACTACTAAGGGACTCGTGCCAGCGGCCAGAGAATTCGTTCCCCGAACTGCCAGGTTTCCTCCGCCCTTAGCCGAAGCTGAAAAACCTACATTCATACCCGGAATATTGCCTCTTAAAACGTCCTGTACGTTTTGCGGGTTTTCATTTTCTAGTTTGGTAGCACTAATTTGTGACACAGCTCCCGTTAAATCCCTTTTTTTCAAGGTACCATAACCAACAACAACTACTTCATCCAGCGTTTTCTGATCTGTATTCAGGACAATGTCCATGTTACTAGCGTTACCAACTTCCTTTTCCTGCGTTAAAAAACCAACAGCTGAGAACACCAGAACATCGCTATTCCCTTTAATCTCAATCTGGTATTTCCCATCCACATCCGTTGTCGTACCGGTTGTGGTACCTTTAACCACCACGGTTACACCTGGTATTGGTGTGTTGTCTTCTCTTGCTAAAACCTTCCCTGTTACGGTTCTGTCAATGTTAACAAGTGCTCCGGGAACATTAAGTGGTTCGGGAACATGTGCCTTTGCTAGTGACACGGGCAAAAAAAGGGCTGTGAGCATACAGCCTTTAATCAGTTGCCTGGCAAAAGGAGTAGATCCTTTGTTCATTTTTTTATAGGATTTAGGTTGAAAATCTGCAATCGAATCACATTGCAATCGATTACATTACTCATCCCGACGAATCGTTACGACAGCTCCCCCTACAAAGAATAATTCAGAATTATATTGAAATATCAAAAATAAAGATGAATGTGCTCATACAGTGACATCTATATGATTATAACTATAAAAATATTCTGTGAAAATTTATTAATATCTCGTAGCGCAGACTATCACGTATATCATTACAAATGCAAATGATGCGACAACCAATGTTGAAAAGTTAAGTTATATTTTTTTGAAGAATAAAAACTTAAATGAATTGGAGCATATTTTGGATGGCAGTTCCTCTGAAAGTGTTGTTATTTCGGTGCGCTGCACCTTCCCGATTTCGTTGGACGACATTCTTCTCTACAATTATTGCGGTGCTCCGCACCTCTTCCGCTTTCTCCCAGTCAACGTTTTAATCACAAATTCAGGGTTTTATTTTTACCACAATAGAAACAAAGGTCACAAAGAGACTTTGAGGTGCAGCGTAATGTTTGTAGGAAAAGCCATCAACAAAGATTTCCCATCAGGTGCAGCGCACTGTAATAAAACCACTCGGGAGATACTGACATGACTGAACCCTATCCTTATTACTGCAATTACATCTAGCGCCAAACTAAAAAACGGTCTGCCTGGCAAATGCCGGACAGACCGTTTTTTAGTTTATCAATATTACTTCTTACGACTCACAGGATTGGCAACTTACAAGACTTGTCACCAGCTCTTTCGATACGCTTTGACTGCGTTGGTAGTATAAAGTTTTCACACCCAGCTTCCATGCTTCGATCAACAGTTTGTTCACTTCCTTCACCGGCAGGTTGGAAGGAATATTCAGGTTCAGGCTTTGGGACTGATCCACGTATTTTTGACGGATGGAAGCCTGCTGAATAATTTCCAGCTGACTAATCTCTTTAAATGTTTTAAACACATCTTTTTCTTCGCTGGTCAGGATGTCGAGATGTTGCACGCTGCCGTGGTTAAGCATGATCGTGCGCCAGGTTTCCTCATTGTCTATTCCCTTCACAGCCAGCAGGTCTTTCAGGTATTTATTCTTGCGCATGAAATTTCCTTTCGCAAGTCCGGCTTTGTAATAGTTGCTGCTAAACGGCTCAATTCCTGGTGAGGTTTGTCCCAAAATTGCCGATGAAGAAGTCGTTGGCGCAATTGCAAGTAATGTGGTATTGCGGCGTCCGTATCCTTTCAGCAATTCAGGTTCACCGTATATCAATGCAAGTTCCTGCGTTGCTTTTTCTGATTTATTCTGAATTTCCTGGAAAATTTTCACCGTCAGCTGCTTTGCCTGCAATCCTTCAAACGGGATCATATTGCGTTGCAAATACGAATGCCATCCCAACACACCAAGTCCAAGTGCTCTGTGGCGTTTTGCAAAACGGTTCGCGCTTGCCAGGAAGTGATTTCCTTCTGTTTTCTCAATAAATTCCTGCAATACGGCATCAAGGAAGAAAATCGCCAGACGTACCGCATCTGTGTCTTTCCATTCGTCATAAAGTTCGAGGTTCATCGACGACAGACAACAGATAAACGACTCGTCCTCTGATGATGGCAGCATAATCTCCGAACACAAATTACTTGCGTTGATTCTCAGATTTTTGTCCTTGTAAACCTGAGGTTTGTTCTGGTTCACATTGTCGGAGAAGAAGATGTAAGGCAACCCCTTTTGTTGACGACTTTGAAGGATTTTGGCCCAAATCTCACGTTTATCCATATCGCCATCAATCATTTCCTGCATCCAGTAGTCGGGCACGCAAACACCCGAAAACAGATTCTGGATCGGATGACCTATGTCTTTAATCTGCAAGAACTCTTCGATATCCTCGTGGTCGATATCCATGTAGGCTGCAAAAGCACCACGACGAACGCCGCCTTGTGAAATGGTATCCATCGCAGTATCGAACAACCGCATGAAGCTCACTGCACCGCTGCTTTTTCCATTGTCGGTAACAGCACTTCCACGGGCACGCAAATCACCAAAGTAAGCAGAAGTCCCGCCTCCTATTTTGGTTTGCATAATCACCTCACCGAGCTTGTGCGTGATGCCCTCGATGTTGTCGGGAACGTGTACATTGAAACAGGAAATCGGTAATCCGCGCTCGGTTCCCATGTTGGCCCAAATGGGAGAACTGAGGCTCATCCAGCCGCGCTCCACCATTTCCATGAAAGCCTCTTTCAATTCCGGACGGTACAAGCGTTTCGCTGCCGCAGCACAAACGCGCTCTATTGCTCCTTCAACCGTCTCACCTTTCAACAGGTATCCCCGGTTCAGTACCTGCTCACTTTCAGTGTTTTTCCACCAAAGTTTTTCCATTTCGTAGCGCACACCTACGCCATCCAACAAATCAAGTTCGGGAGTATTCATTTGACTTTATAATTAAATTTCGTTGATATTTTATAAATGACTTTCTAAAACCTCCGGTCAGAAAAGATCGAAAGCCGAGATACTCTTGTCGTGTTTGGTGTAGTCAACCGGGCGTTTTGCGAAGAAATCGTCCAAGCTATTTGCAAACACTTCTTCCTCGAACCATTGCAGAAGTTTAATCTCAGAAAGTGGCAGGTTGTACTGACGTGGCATTCCGATTTTTTGAAGCGAATCGTCTGCACGGTATTTCATAAAGTTGATCAGATCTTCCTTATTGATGCTGTCAATTTCTCCTTCGCTGAAAATCCAGTCGATGATACGGGACTCAACTTCGATGGATGAACGTACCAGTCTTGCAATTTCAGCAACGGTCGCATCGTCGAACATGTCCGGAAATTCTTCCTTCATTTTGTTAACCAGATAGATGCCAGCATTCGCGTGAATCTGCTCGTCAATAGACGTCCAGGCGATGATATTGCTCACATTTTTCATCAATCCTTTAAAACGGGCAAATGACAAAATGATGGCGAACTGGCTGAATAAACTCACGTTTTCGATCAGAATCGAAAACAAGATCAGTGAAAAAGCGTACTCTTTTCTGTCCGTTGATTTGGCGTTTCCGAGTGCTTCCGACAAATAATTGATCCGCTCCCGAATCACAGGAATTTCAACCAGCGACTCAAATTGATTGGTGTAGCCCAGTACTTCCAGCAAACGGGAATATGCTTCCGAGTGACGGAATTCGCATTCAGCAAACGTACTTCCCAAACCGTTAAACTCAGGTTTTGGGAGGTGATGAAACAAATTCCCCCAAAACGATTTCACGGCTACTTCAATCTGCGCAATGGCAAGCAGGCTGTTTTTTACCGCATTTCTTTCCGCATGATTCAAATGAGAATGAAAATCCTGTGTATCGGCTGTAAAGTCAACCTCTGAATGCACCCAATATGCTTTGTTGATCGCTTCGGTAAACTGTAAAATTTCAGGGTATTCGAAAGGCTTGTATTGCAGACGTTTATCAAAAATGCTCATGTCGTATAGCGGTAATTATATATTTTAATTTCTATTTTTCTCGATTAGATAAGGGATCGTTTCGGTCTCCACCATTCAATATTTTGTTTCAATCTCGTTACTGATTGATATACAGTCCACTGCGATTTTCCCGAGCTAACCTCTAAATTTTCTGACTGTTTCGTGACGACAAATCTACAAACTATATTATTTATTTGTTAACTTTTTAATTTTATAAAAACATTAAATATTTTATTATCAATTAGTTAACCATAAATATTTGTAAACATTTTTTCTCCAATGAAAAATATAAAATTTTTATTTGATAATTAACCACAATGACTTATGAAGAAAATTTGACCAAATAAAAATCCGCAGAAACACTGGAATATCTCCTGTTGCTTCTGCGGATTGGACTAAATCCGGATGGTTGCAAAAATTCCTAAAATCCTACTCCGTTTCCGAAATCATTTCAACTTTTCTCAGCTGTTTTCTGGTCGACTCCGTAAGCTGACGCTTTGCCAAGGCATGGCATTCGTAAATCGCATCACTGAACATCATTTGCTGTGGAGGCGTTTTTTGAGTTGAAGCGGATGGCCCTCTTAAAGCACCAACCAATCCCAGCTCGCGGGCAACATATACATATCTGATCGCATCAATCACAACGCCGGCCGAATTTGGAGAATCCTGAACAGAAAGCTGCGCGTCCAATATCACAGGCGCACCCATAAAACCTTCCAGCTCCAGCCTAAAATTGGCAACCTTATTATCCCCATAAAAAGCAATGTACTCCGACGGACCGGCATGTAAAAAACTGTCGGTCGTTGAAATCCCGCGAATATCGTTCTGCGCACGGATCACATTTTCCTTGGAGATCTTTTTGGATTTCAAACGGTTTTTATCTTCCATGTTCAGGAAGTCGGTATTACCACCCACATTCCGCTGAATGTGCGCTTTTACATGGTGACCGCGTTCAAATGCAAGCTCCTGCAACATCTGAGAAAGGATGCTGGCACCAAACTGGCTGCGCATATCGTCACCGATGATTGGAATACCTGCATCAATGAACTTCTGTTCCCAAACCGGATCGGAAGCTATAAATACCGGGATACAATTAACCAGGGAAATACCCAGTTCAAGGCATATTTCGGCATAAAATTCCGTTGCCAGCTGCGAACCAACCGGCAAATAATTGATCAGAACCTCCGCCTTATGTTCCTGCAAATGACCTACAATCTCCTCCCGAAGCGCTGCAACGAGCTTCGGATTATAGGCAGCCGGATTGGCTAACAGATCGGTTTCCGCAAGTTCATTTTTTACAACAAACCTGTTTACTTCCGGGTAAGCCGCCATTTGAGGAGATACACCGTCAATCACCGGCGAACGATAAACCGGCGCGTTAGAAGTGATGTTGTCATTTAAGACAATGGTGCAATTTGGTTTGGCAAAAATGGCCTCCCTTAATGGCAGACCAATTTTTCTTTCATCCACATCGAACCCGCAAACGAACTCAATACTTTCGGCCTTGTAACCGCCAATGTCATCCGCCATCAGGCCGGAAGTTTTATCAGAAAATGCAGTGTAATATTCTACACCCTGAACCAGCGAACTCGCACAGTTCCCTACGCCTAAAATGGCAACCTTAATTTTTCCCCGTTGATTATACATGGATAATACTGAATTTGAAATATTGTGGCTTGTAAATGGATCATTCAGACACCTCCAGACTGATCTTTTTATTAAAAATCAGCAGAAAGTCTGTTATACGTTTAATCCAACGCCAAATTTAATGCAAACGTTTGCAATACTCCAAAATTCGTTACAAATATTAGATTTATGCAAATTAAGTAGCAATTATTTTGAGCCGGACAGATCCCTGTTCCTACCTCTGAGGAATAGCAATCCTGTAAAAGATTACCATCAGAAAAATAGGTCCCGTCCAAGCAAACGCGAAGATCAAAACGAAGACAAAAAAGCAAATGGGTCACCTGTTTCTTCTGACCGCTTAATAAAAACGTCATAAATGTGATAGTCTTTGTCCCAAAATTGATAGTCCGTTACACAGCCCTCTACTAGCTTTATGACCACAATTTGATACCGACCAACCCTCAAAAATTCGTTATGAAAACTTCACATTATATCACAAAAGCTTTGCTTTTGATGACCTCCCTCCCAGCCCTCGGGCAGCAATCCGACCGCTCTGCCTATTATTCAGGTGTAGCAAACACGCGTATAGCTTTCCCCGCCACTGGTGCGATTAAACATGTAAACAGAGAAAAACCTTCGGGCCTGCTCAGAGAATTCCCGATGGCCCGGAATGTGAAATGGACTACCACAGAAAATTCCCGCAAGGCGGTTTTTACCCTGGATGGATTAACCACAAAAGCCTTTTACATGCCTGACAGCACGTTTTCTTATTCCCTGACCAATTACACCGCCAAACAGCTACCTGAGGAAGTATTGAGAAACATTTACCAAACCTATAAAAAGTATAAGATCATCAGTGCCAAGGAACTACGACTGCCGAATAAAACCAGCTTTTACGTCATCCTTGAAAATGGCTCAGCTTACAAGACGATCAAGGTCACAGACAATTACATTGAACAAATGAAAACCCTGCGGAAAAGCCCGGAAGATCAGGAAGTGGATTGGCGGCCATAGACAGCCGTTATAAAATGCGCTTCCTCTCAACCCGAAAAGATTATGAGTCGCCCCATCTTGGCCCTAATTTTTGCCAAATAGATGTTCTTTCGAGCATTAGAGACCATTAACTTGACCTGTTTCAGGCAGATACACACAAGCTTCTGACGCTTACATGCACTCCTCCCAAGAATTTATTTGTAGAATTAGTGCAGAAAATTGAATTTTTTTATACTAATTCTACATTATCTACACATTATTTTTATCCAATTCTATAAAAAATTAACCCACTGATAATGAATAAATTATCAGATTAAAATAAGATTAAAAATTATATAACCATCAGACTGTGTTTCTGTTAACGCTGTCTCCCCGCCATTTTTTTCAAAATTTCCTGTAAGTGTGAAATACGGCTTTGTGCGTCAAGAAAATGCATGTATTAAGTCATAGATATTCTCAGAATTTTTATAGTATAAATCAGAATCAGCGAAAGGTGTCATTTCCGCTCCGATTTGTTATTCTGCATGTCATGTTTTGATATAATACCTGCCTGATGCATCCATTCAAGTCCTTTTACCAATTCACCTAAATTCCTTAATTTATGAAAAAAAGATTTACGGTAGTTTTGCTCTTTCTGGCAACGTTCCCGGAACTCTCCGCACTGGCAAGGCAAGCCTCCTTTCAGCGGCTTCCCGACCCTCCTGAACAAAGTCAGAATCTCCCGCGGGTATCCGAAAAGGATGATTCAAAAACAACAAATCCTTATCTTTTATTAGCCCGCGCAACCGACTTATCGCGTAAAGCTGGTGTAAGTGCCGCTGGTCTGGAAACCACGGGAAAGAGGATTTCCGCCAAAGACACAACCCTGAACATCAAAGGGCGGATTGTCGACATCAAGTCTGATGAGCTTATCGGTGTAACCGTGATGGTGGCAGGCACCTCAAAAGGAACTGTGACGGACGTAGGCGGAAATTTCTCACTCGAAAATGTGGGAATGAACTCCACGCTGAAAGTTTCATTTATCGGATACAAGGCCCAAAGTGTACCGGTTGCCGGCAAAGCTGTTATTTCAATTGTAATGGAAGAAGATTACCAGGTACTGGACGAGGTGGTTGTGGTCGGATTTGGGCAGCAGAAAAAGCAAAGTGTTGTCGGGTCTATTGTACAGATGTCCGACGAAGTGATAAAACGAAATGGTAATGTAACCGATTTAAAGGAAGCACTGGCAGGACAACTTCCTGGTATTGTTTCACTTACATCATCAGGAGAGCCAGGTGGGATCACAACCGGGGAAAGCGCAACGAATATATTTATTCGCGGACAAAATACCTGGAACGGCGGACAACCACTCGTTCTTGTTGACAACGTGGAGCGAAGTATGAGTAACATCGACCCAAATGAAGTTGCCAGCATATCGGTTCTTAAAGATGCCTCGGCAACGGCCGTTTTTGGAGTAAAAGGTGCAAACGGGGTCATACTGATCACTACCAAACGAGGTGAACAGGGAAAAACCAAGCTTAACTTTAACTATACAACAACTGCAAAGGCAGTCTCACGCCAGCCAGATAAGTTGAACTCCTATGATGCCATGATGGCAAAAAATGAGATCATTGAAAGAGAAGGCGTACTTAACCAGCCTTCCTGGAATGCCTACGTACCTTATGACATTGTTCAAAGATACAGAGGGCCGCAGTCAGCAGAATATGCTGAAATTTATCCTGATGTAGATTGGGCCAAGGCAATGTTCAAGGATGTAGGTTTTTCGCATAGGGCAACGCTGAGTGCAAGCGGAGGAAGCAAGGCGGTTCAGTATTTTGGGTCTCTCGCCTATCTGAACGAAGGTGATATGTTCCGCGACTATGACAACGACAAAGGTTATAAGCCCAACTATAACTTTAACCGTTTCAATTTTCGAAACAACATTGATGTAAGGCTGACTAAAACCACCAAGCTGAAACTGAATTTCGCAGGTTATTACAGTCAGAAAAACACCAATTATAATAACGAGGGAAGTACAGGCAGGGCAGATCAGTGGATGTGGGGAGCTGCTTATTTTATGGCTCCGAATTTATTTCTACCGCGTTACAGCGACGGACGTTGGGGAGCTTATCAGGAAGGCGGTAACAACACCGTGAACCCACTTGCTGTAGTTTACAACATGGGTATTCGCCAAACGCGCGCCACCCAGCTAAACTCCGACTTCACAATAGAACAGGATCTGAGCTTCCTAACCAAGGGGCTCAAAGCCACAGGGTCTTTGTTTTACGATAATAATGTTCGTTCAGAAGGTGGAATTTATGATGTAAATAACCACGTGAGACCCGCCGAAGCCGGAACCAACGTTATCTACAAGCAGATTTACCCGCTCTTATATAAAGGCTCTGACCAGGATCCAAGCGAATACACCGCTTACCTACCGATCAGCGATGAAGAGTACGACTGGATCGTTCGCCCATGGAGCATTCGTCCGGAAGCTATCCAGGCTGCCAACTGGGACAATACCATTCCTATTGAGAGGAGGCTCATGTACCAGTTCCAGCTTAATTACGCCCGGGAGTTCAAAAAGCACAATGTAACGGCTATGGGTTTGGTGAAAAGGGAAGAATTTGCAAAGGGAAGCATGTTTAAAAATTATCGTGAAGACTGGGTTTTCCGTGCAACTTACGACTATAATACAACCTACCTGTTTGAGGTGAATGGTGCTTACAATGGCTCTGAGCAGTTTGGTCCGGCTTATCGATTCGATTTCTTCCCATCTATCGGACTTGGATATGTGGTTTCCAATGAGAAGTTTTTCAAGAATAAGTTCATGGATCTGCTCAAATTCCGATACAGTGTCGGAAAAGTTGGTGATGACAATATCAGCGGAAGTCGATGGTTATATGCTTCTCAGCTAGGTTTCGGTGGCGCTGCCCGCTTGAATGAAAACAGTGCAGCAGCGAGTCCATATACATTCTACCGTGAAACCGTGGTAGGGAATCCGAATATTCACTGGGAAACGGCAGTGAAATCCAACTTCGGAGTCGAAATGGGCTTTTTCGAAAGCATGATTGGTCTCAATGTGGACATTTTCAACGAAAACCGGACCAACATCTTAATGAGTGGAGGGAGCCGAAATGTACCACCGTTTTTTGGAACGACACCGCCGAGTGCGAATTTGGGTCAGGTAAAATCACATGGTTATGAAGTGGAGCTTAAGTTCAACAAAAGGGTGAATCCAAACCTGAGCGTGTGGGCCAACCTCTCCTACTCCCACAACCAGAATAAGATCATTGCGCGCGACGATGCTCCGTTGCAATTGGATTATCTTAAACAGGCTGGTTATTCAATCGGACAAAACAGAAGTTTGCTCAGTGCCGGATTCTATAACAACTGGGATGAGGTATACGCCAGCGTTCCGACAGAAACCAATGATCTGCAAAAACTGCCCGGGTACTACAACCTGGTAGATTTCAACGCGGATGGCGTCATCAAAAATAATGAAGATACTCCTCCGGTCGGCTATACGGGTGTTCCTCAAAATACAGGAACTCTCGGTTTAGGTGGCGATTACAAAGGTTTTACAGTTATGGTTCAATTCTATGGAGCTAACAATGTGAATAGACGTATCGATTTCAACAACTACCTCAGTGACGTCGATATCGTATTTGGCCACGTTCGGGATTATTGGTCGAAGGACAATCAGAACGCCACTTCTTTTCTCCCACGCTGGAAAACACAGGCCGAAAATATTGGCAATTATTATCTCTATGATGCCTCCTTCCTGAGACTGAGAACAGCTGAAATCGCCTATAACTTCGACAAGAGCAATTTGGTGAAAAGAATAGGCCTGAGCAACATGAGAATTTTTGCCAACGGCACCAACCTGTTTTTGTGGTCGAAATTACCAGACGACAGGGAGTCGACCTACGAGGGCGGAAGTGCTACCCAAGGTGCTTACCCAACCATGAGAAGGTTTAACCTGGGCATTGATTTTTCTTTCTAGCTATTCTTAAATTATGAAAAATATTACATTTAGATATACCAAAATGCTGTCGGCAAAGGTGTTGCTTTCAGCTCTCCTTCTGGTTTCCTGTGAGAGTTATCTGGACAAGGCTCCCGAGGCAGACATTACCGAAAAAGTTGCTTTTGGTAACTTTATAAGCTTCCAGGGATTTATTGAGGAAATGTACAACTGTATCATGGATCCCAACAAAGGTGGTGCATGGAACAAGTACCTGTTCGCCGACGAAACGCTCAATAACTACCCTTATGCATTCGACAACGGTAACTATTGGGGTAACGAAGCCTACTTTTATGGACAAACGGTTAATACCACCGACAACAATTCACGTACAAAAAGGGTGTGGGAATATGCCTGGTACGGAATCCGCAAAGCAAATATAGCCCTTGAAAAGCTGGATCAGGAAGGTTTGTTTCAGGGAACTCAGGAAGAAAAAGACCACCTGCGAGGCCAGGCCTTGTTCTTTCGTGGCTGGTTTTATTTCGAGATATGCCGCTACTGGGGTGGAATGCCCTACATCAACCGTGCCCTGAACCCTTCGGAAGAGATGACAACCGAGGAGTTCAAAAGACTGAATTTTCAGGAAACTGCAAAGAAAATGGCTGCCGATTTTCGTGCTGCTGCGGACTTGCTTCCCGTACATTGGGATAAATCACAACCCGGACAAGCAACATTGGGGCAAAACCGCGACCGTATCAACAAGTTTCATGCGCTGGGTTATCTGGGTAAATCGCTGTTGTATGCGGCAAGCCCGATGATCAATGAAGAAGCACAGGGTGTGAATGCTTTTGACCCTGTACTAGCCAAGCAGGCTGCGGATGCTTTTGGTGAGTTCCTGAAACTGGCAGATGAAACAGGGCAATACAAATTGCAGCCATGGGCCTCATGGACAGACATTTTCTGGCGCTGGAACTGGGAGCGTCCCGGCGGAACTGAGGCGATTATGATGCCTACCATTTTCCAGAGAGACCGTGTACGCTGGTCGGCCATGGGTGCTACGGTTCCCTCTTCTTTTGCCATGAACAGTGGTTCAGATGCCGACGTACCCGCACACAGTTTCACTAAAAACTATGGTATGGCAAACGGTCTGCCCATTGACGATCCGAAATCGGGATTTAATCCAAACGATCCATGGACGGGAAGAGAGCCACGTTTCTACAAGGACATCGTTGTGGATGGTGACCAGATTCACAGTGCTGCCGGTTCGGACAAATTCGCCCAGCTTTACAATGGCGGTTTCCACAGAAATCAGATCAACCCGCCCAGTGTTACCGGTTATTACTACAAACGTTACTCTCCCATCGGTCCTGCTTTTACGGCAACACTTGCTAACGCCTTGCAGGCGTATCAGCCCTACCTGAGAATGGCGGATATATACCTCATGTATGCGGAAGCGGTAAACTTCGCAACCGGCGGAGGTCCGAAAGCAACCTCATCCAACTATACGATGACTGCCGAAAAAGCGCTGAATACCGTTCGCAACCGAGCACAGCTTCCTGACCTGGATCCTAAATTCGCAACTTCTAAAGATGTTTTTTTTGAGGAAATAGTTCGGGAAAGGGCCGTTGAGCTTGCTTTCGAAGGTGCCCGTTTTTGTGACCTGCGCCGCTGGAATCGCAATGGAGATCCACGTTATCTCGACAAAACGGCCCTGGACTTCAATCGTGGTGCCAATGGAAAACCCATCAACATTGTCGAGAGGCTTGTGGTGCGCAGAAGTGTTGAAAAGAAGCACAACTGGCTTCCCATACAGGTGTCATTCACGAGGATGTATAAAGACTTCCCTCAAAACCCGGGTTGGTAGTCACCTTACTTATCTAAAAAAACTTATCAAATGAGAAACATACTCGTTTTACTATTCTGCTGCGGCTTCCTGCTAATAAGCCCAGCAAAATTGAAAGCGCAGACCGATACGACACTGAACAATGTGGTTGTACTCAACAATCCATCCGAAGGTGTTAACGTAGCTTTCAAAAAAACACAGATCGAAAACATCACCGGTGCGATTACAGTACTGGACGCGGTTTCGATCAATAAATACGATAACAACATCTGGGTCAGTAACGCACTTGCCGGACGTACCCTCGGTATGATTGGCAATAACAGTATCAGGGGTGTAGGGATTGGAATCGAAGTGGGAGATATTACCGGAAGCGGTTTGTTTTCAGGAAATGCCATGTTCGTTGTAGATGGTTTGCCGCGGGATATTGAAGGGTTACGCCTGTCGGAAGTTGAGTCAATCACCATTTTGAAAGACATCAATTCAGCCATTTTGTATGGAAGCGCAGCCGTAAATGGTGTGGTACTGATTACGACCAAACGGGGTAAAGCCAACCGGCCAACATCCAATGTGATCCTCAACTATGGTTTGTCGAAGCCGAGAGAACTGCCAAAATTCCTGAACTCGGCAGACTATATGACTTACTTCAACAGAGCACGTGTGAACGACGGCCTTACCCCTCAATTCACAGATGCGGTAATTGAAAACCACAGATCAGGAAACCCATACCGCTACCCAAGCACGGATTACTATTCTGATGAATTCCTGAGACCTTTCAAAACATATCATGACATCGTAACGGAATTTTCGGGAGGCGACGACAACGCTAAATTCTACACCAACGTAGGCTGGAATTCCACAGGTGGACTGCTAAATTTTGGGGAAGGTAAAAACGCCAGAAACAACCAGTTCAATGTACGTGGGAATGTGGATCTGAAAGTGAACAGAATGATCAAAACGTCGATAGATGCTGCTGCGTTTTACGGTAGTAATCAGTCACAAAGAGGCAATTACTGGGAACGGGCACTGGTTATCAGGCCACATGAATATACACCTCTATTACCGATCAGTCTGATTGATCCCGAAAACCCCTTGTTAGGATCGCGTAAAAACGACGTGAATGGTGAATATCTTTTGGGAGGAAATACCAGCTTTGTAACCACGCCTTTCGGAGATTCTTATGCCGCCGGAAACATACAGACCATTTACAGAAAATTCACATTTAACAACCGGATTGATTTCGACCTTGCTTCCGTTACACCAGGATTGTCGGCTCACTCCAACATCAGTTTCGACTACCTGACCGGCTATACGCAGACTGTTGCGAATGAATACTCGGTGTATGCACCAACATGGTCAGCTACAGAAGACAAAATCATCTCGCTTACGCAACATGGCCGTGACACACGTCCGGGCACACAGGTTGTGGGTGGTTCTGCCTACCGAAGGAGAGTGGGTTTCTACGGTCAGTTTAAGTACGATCGTACCTTTGCCAACAATCACCGGGTCACAGCAAGCCTGATCGGTTTTGGAAGCTCCTTTAAAGAAAGTGGCGACATATCTGTTTTTCAGGGTGTAAAAAATACGCATCTGGGCTTCCAGGCTGCCTACACTTATGCCAGCAAATACATTATTGATTTCAGCGCCAATTATGCCAATTCAGTGAAGCTTTCGGAAAATAACCGCAGAGGTTTTTCGCCGTCAGTAGGTTTGTCGTGGATGCTGAACAAAGAAGCCTTCCTTTCCTCGGTTTCTGCCATTGATTATCTGAAACTGCGTGTTTCTGCCGGAATTCTGAAATCAGATATTCCGATCAGCAATTTCTTCCTTTACGACAATCGTTACAATACTTCCGGTTCATACAACTGGTATGAAGGTACAAGAAGCCGCAGCGGCGTAGTATCCGGCTGGAGTAACAATGATCAGCTGGATTTTGCACGCCGAAACGAGATCAATCTCGGACTGGACGGACTTTTTTTCAACAAGACGATTGAAGTGCAGGCAAATGTATTTTACAATTATTACAACAATCTGGTTGTGAGGCCAAATGTAGAGTATCCAAGCTTTTACGACAATTTTGTTGGATATGAAAACTTTGAAGCCGACAAGTATACCGGTGCTGAGTTGGGTATCACCTACAACAAAAGTATCGGCAACTGGACTTTCATGGCCGGTGTTAATGCGCTTTACATCACCTCTAAACGTGATGTCGTGAATGAGATCTGGGATAATGATTACCAAAACCGGGCGGGGCGACCACGTGATGCCTATTTTGGCCTTAAATCTCTGGGTTATTTTAAAGATCAGGCGGATGTAGACAACTCACCCATTCACTCATTTGGAACTGTACGGCCCGGAGATCTTAAATACCAGGATCAGAACAACGATGGTATCATCAACGCAAATGATGAAGTCTATCTGGGTCGGTGGCAATCTCCTTTCTCAGGCGGGATTCAGGCAAGAGTCGGTTATAAAAATCTAAGTCTTTATGTACTTGGAGAAGGAAGTGCAGGATCTACCGGTTTTACAGAAAGTAACTATTTTCGTATCGATGGAAACAGGAAATATTCGGAAGTGGTGCTGGGCAGCTGGACGCCTGAAACAGCCGGAACTGCTACGTACCCCCGCCTGAGTTCACAAACCAGCACAAACAATTTCCGCCGTTCCGACTTCTGGCAGTTTAAGCAGGATTACTTCCAGATCCGTAGAGTGCAGCTTACATACAGCCTTCCCGAAGTACTCTCTAAAAAGCTGCTGATGAGCGGGACAGATATTTTCGCGAATGCTTCTGATCTTTTTCAAATGGCAAAAAATCCAAGAGAAAAATATGTGCGAGCAGGAAGTGAACCTTTGTACCGGACCTTTTCTCTGGGTGTGAGAGCTAACTTTTAAAATGATAATTGTATGAAATCATATACTTGTTTTTTACTGACATTGTTTGTCCTTTTCCTGAATCCATCATGCACCATGCTGGAACCGGAAGACGACAACCACAACACGCTGGACCGTGTATACCGCGACCCGGCTTTTGCAGAAGGATTACTCATAACCGCATATACACAGATCCCCACAAACGATTATCGTTACGACGAGGTAGCGACAGACGACGCAGTTACCAACGACCGCCTGAGCGAATACCTCCGGATCGCGAACGGGGAATGGTCTCCAAGGCTCAATCCGCAGGAATTGTGGACGACAGCCAACAGAGGGATTCTGTATATCAACCAGTTTTTAACCGTGGTTGACAATGTGCCCTGGAAATGGACCAACCTCAAAGTGAAGGATTTGTATATCCGTAAATTCAAAGGAGAATCCTACGCCCTGAGAGCTATGCTCAAATATTTTTTGCTTCGCAACCATGGCGGTGTCGGTGCTAACGGGACACTTCTTGGAACGCCTGTTTACGACAAATTCCTGGAAACTCAAGAAGATTTTGCGGCTCCACGTCCCACTTTTGAAGAGTCAATGGCAAGTATCAATGCGGATATTGCAGAGGCTTTAAAATACGTCCCTATGGACTATGGCAACCGTGCAGCAGTTCCGGTTGGTTTCGAGTCCGTCGATGTAGCTGACTACAATGAGGTTTTTGGTGATTACAGCCAGCAAAGAATGAGTGGCAGACATGCCCTTGCCATAAAAGCACGTGCAGCGCTCCTGGCAGCCAGCCCGGCTTTTAACCTAACCAACAACACCACATTGTGGCAAACGGCTGCCAACAATACAGCTCAGTTGCTTAATGACATCGGGGGGATTGCGGGTATTGATCCAAAAGGTCATATTTTTTATCTGAAAGAACAGGTGGATGAGGCAGACATCACGACAGGTGATAAGCTTGACAGCAAGGAAATTATGTGGAGACGCCCGATTTACACCGACCGGGTACGGGAAACCAGTAACTTTCCTCCATCACTATACGGCACGGGAAGGATAAACCCAACCCAGAACCTGGTCGACGCTTTTCCGGCTGCAAATGGCTACCCCATTTCAGATCCAAAGTCGCTATACAATCCTGCCAAACCATACGAAAACCGCGACCCGCGTCTTTCATTGTATATCGTTTACAACGGCAGCAGGCTGAGAAACACGGTGATCACAACAGCCGAAGGCGGAGGTGACAACGCCATTGAAGCAGTTCCCAACTCCACGCGAACAGGGTATTATCTAAAAAAACTGCTGCGTGAAGACGTAAACGTAAACCCCGCCTCTGCTTCTAACCAGAAGCATTTCAACACACATATCAGGTACACGGAATTGTACCTGAATTATGCCGAAGCTGCAAATGAAGCCTGGGGACCGGAAGGAACAGGACCTAACGCCTATTCAGCAAAAGATATTATCGGGCTGATCAGAAAACGTGCAGGAATTGTTCAGCCGGATTCTTACCTGGTGTCTGTGACCAGCAAGGAAGCCATGCGAACGCTCATCAGAAATGAACGCAGACTGGAATTGTGTTTTGAAGGTTTCCGCTTCTGGGATATGCGTCGCTGGAAAGAGAATCTGGCCGAACCTGCGAAGGGAGTGCGTATCAGCAACTCCGGGGAGTTCAATTATTTTAATGTTGAAAACCGGGTATACGACAACGCCTACATGCATTACGGACCTATTCCGGAGAGAGAGATCATCAAGTTTGGTTTTGTTCAAAACCAGGGTTGGAATTAATAAAAAACATTAACTATAAATCCATGAAAAGGATCTGTTTATACCTTGCGTTGCTTACCGGCATGTTTTCCTGCAAAAATGCCGATATAGTACATCCTGACTTCGACTACACAGCAGGATATTTTCCTTATCAGTATCCTGTCAGGACGCTCATTTTGGGAGACGATATTTATGACAACTCCAATGACAACGCACATAAGTTTGTCATATCGGCAGCCATGGGTGGCGTGTATGAAAATGGGAAAGATCGCAACTTCGAAATTGCGGTAGATGAAACGCTTTGCCGGAATATTTTATTTAATGCAAACGGAGATACCATTCGGCCGCTACCCCGTAATTACTACACACTGAGCTCGACCAATTCCCTCGTAATTCCGAAAGGGAAATTCAACGGTGGAATTGAGGTACAGTTGACGGACGCATTTTTCAATGACCCAAAGGCAATTAAACTGGGCTATGTAGTTCCTTTAAAACTCGTAGGCTCACCCGATGTGGATTCCATCGTATCCGGAAGAACTACCAACCCGAATGCCGATCCACGCGTTGCCGGAAACTGGACAGTAGCTCCAAAAAACTTTACCATGTTTGCCATCAAATACATCAATGAGTTTCATGGAAATTACTTTTTCCATGGTGAAACCAGCGTAACAGATTCAACGGGTGCCCTCATTGAACAGAAGGTTTACAAAGCGCAATATGTTGAACAAAATGGTGTGATCCTGCTCACCACCAGCGGAAGAAATCAGGTTGCCTATAACACCTCTTTTCAATCCGACAAACTAAGCGGACAACTCAGGCTCCTGCTCAACTTCACCAATGGAAAATGTACAGTAACATCAGCCAGTCCGGATTATACAGTCACCGGAACCGGCGAATTCAAAACTGGTGCTTTTGAGTGGGGAAACAAAGCCAGAAACGGCATTGAGCTGAATTATACCGTTGTAAAAGGAAAAAATACCTATCAGGCCAAAGAAACCCTGGTTGCCCGTGACCGCGGTGTGGTGATGGAAGTTTATGCTCCGAGGGTATTTTAAAAAAACTATGCTTCGCATTGCTAAACCAGCCTCTGACCAGTTGGTCAGAGGCTGGTTTAGCCTACCGGCTTGGCTTTATCACAAAGCATGCTTAAAAAGGATGCTGTAAGAAAAAAACTCTCTTACATCAAAATATCATTCACTGGCGCCATAGGAGCCGGCAGGTCTTTTTCTCCCAACATGTCGCGCAGGTCTATTTCTATATTCCGGCTGATCTGTGTGATGGATACATCGTTTGCATTTCCCTCGAACGGATTTTCGGTACTCTCCCCGATTTGCTGCAACACCAGAAACACCCAGCCTGTAAGCACGCTGAAAGGAATCGTGAACCAGATGTAGTTTTCTCCGATTTTGGAAAATTCATTTAAAAAACCGAACGGCAAAAGCATTACAAAAGCATTGGTAAAAAATATATTGATGGTCGCGAACTGCCTTGGATACGGGAAGTTTTTAATACGCTCACATTTACCCTGCTGGTCATACAGGTCTTTAAACTGATTTTCCAAGGCAACATAATTGAAATCGGAAATGGCACCGGCTTCATTGAGCTTCCGCAACTGATCTGTCTGCGCAGCGATGATCTGAACCGCCTTGTTTTTTTTAGATAAGATAAACTGCCGCTCGTCCTCAGCAAGGTATAGTTTCAGCTCTTCGTCCAGGCTGCTCTCCCACTCTGGTACGGTGTAATATTGAAGATATTCGCGGTTATAACTTTTGGTCTTCACATTCTCCCAGGCTTTGCTCTCCCTTAGCTGAAAACGAAGGGCAGTAAGCCAGGCAAAATGCCGGTAAAAAATCTCTTTATGTAATAATCTTTCCTGCGACTTGTCGTCCGTTCTCACGAAGTCCTTTACCATCATACCAAGCGCCCGGCTCGTGTTGATAATCGCGCCGTAAATTTGCCTGGCTTCCCACAGTCTGTTGTATGTCTGTGTATTGTTAAAGCCTGATATAAAAGCTGTGGCCGTTCCCAGCAAAGCAACCGGAACCCACGGAATAGCCAACCAGGTCCAGCCAAAAAAATAAAACAGCAGTGTTGGAATGACACTGATCAACAGCATTTTATAAATTTTCTTCCTGGTCCACGGGATGAAATGAACAAGTTTATACCTAATTCCTATATACATCGTTGCGTTTGTTAATTACGTTTTTTACAAATTATACCTTATCACGAATTATAGTGTATGACAATTTTGTTTTCGGCTATCAGCAGTCGACAGAAAACTCCTGCTAATGCCCTCCGCCTGTTACTTTAAGCTCATTGAGGTCCAGTTGAAGTTCAGCCTTCCGGATCTCCTCGTCGCTGAAAAATTTCTCCTTTCTTAGCTGAAATAACTCCTTGCGTTGTGCTGCGTAAATACCGAGCAATACATGGTGATATTCTGCTATTTCCGCGTGCTTCATGTGAATGCTTTCCAAAGAAGAAAGCCTTTCCTGCAATGCGTCGATTTCGCTTTCAACATAGTTTTTCATCTGACCAACCAGCTCATTTCCCGAAACCTCGCTGCTGTACTTGTCCGTCAATAATTGCAGGGCAATGGAATCCAAACGCAACTGTATTCCGGCACGTTGCTCATCTTCGGGCATCATTTTGTCTATTTCTTCCAATTTAATCAGCCTGATCACAATGGGTAACGTAAGTCCCTGGAATACAAGAGTAATGAAAATAACTACGAATGTGATAAAAATGATAAGATTACGCTGTGGAAAAGCCACGCCATCACCCATCATTAATGGAATAGACAAAGCCGTTGCCAGGGAAACCACTCCTCTCATCCCTGCCCAACTAATGATTACGGGTCCCTTCCAACCCGGCGAAGGATCCTGCCTGACTTTCGCACTCAGCCATCGCGGTACGTGTGCTGCCGGATACACCCAAAGAAATCTAAGCACAATAATAATAGCGCTGACGATGACGCCATACCTGATGCCATCTGCAATAGAATATTCACCTAACCCCTGCACAATTTCAGGAAGTGACAAGCCGATTAAGATGAATACCAGTGCGTTCATTACGAAAATCATGGTGATCCATACGCCAAGCATATTCAGCCTTGTGCTTCCGGTTTGGAACACTTCATGCGAACGATACGACATAAACAAACCGCCGCTTACAACAGCCATCACACCCGAAAAGTGAAAATGCTCGGCAGCCAGAAACAGAATGTAGGGTGTCATTACCGTGAGCGCGGCATCAATAGCAGGCGTTGTGGGTAAAAACCGGTGAACGACATACATGATGTGCGCCCCTGCAAGTCCGACAACGATACCCATACTGGCAACCAGAAAAAACTGACCTGTGGCTTCCTGCATTGAAAAAGCTCCTGTTAAAACTGCCGCAAGGGCAAATTTGAATACAATCAGTGAAGATGCGTCGTTGACAAGACTTTCACCTTCCAGAATCGTGATCAGCCTTTTAGGAACTTTTATTCCTTTCAGAACCGTGGCCGCAGCAACAGCGTCGGGAGGCGAAACAATTCCTCCAAGCAAAAAGCCCAATGCTAGTGTGAAACCAGGAATGATGGCGACAGAAGTATAAGCGACAACCATCGAAGTGAAAAATACCAGTCCGAAAGCAAGCAGGGCAATAGGTCTTTTCCATTTCCAGAAATCGTTCCAGGAAGTATACCAGGCGGCTTCGTACAAAAGTGGCGGCAGGAAAATCAGGAATATTAATTCGGGATCCAGATGCAATTGCGGAACGCCCGGAATAAAACTCATGGCCAGACCGGCTATGACTAAAAAAATGGGATAGGCAATACGGATCCGCTGCGCCAGCATCACAAGCAGAAACATGAGAAAGAGCAAACCAAGAATCAGAAGTAAAGTGTGGTGCATATAGTTATTTTAGTGTAAAATCATTTTGTGTTCTGGATATCAGCTACATACATATTACCCTGCCCGTAAATTGAAGGCCTTTCGGCGATCTTTTGTATTTGTGTAAATCCTGTATCTCGCAGCAAACGTTGCAACTGTAAAAAAGTAATCGGATACGGAACCCATTGATTTGCTCTTTGCGTATCATATTCGATGATAATCATTTGACTGATTGATGAAAATCGATTCATTAGCCTGTCAAGAAATGCTTTTTTATCTCTGACATAATGAAGGGAATTACCCATCATAACTCCGTTCGGCTTTTCATTTACAGCAAACTCCACTGTCTCAAAGTCTGACAATTTGAACTCAATACGCACATGATTTCCTGCAAGTGATTCCAGCTTCTGGGGGTGTTGATCCATGCCGTATATTTTACTTCCATCTGGCAGCAAATTGCCCAGCGCGTAGGTAAAAGTGCCGCTTCCACAACCAAGATCCAGCCATGTTTGTGGAGCAGAAGTATTAAAACCTGCTTTGCTCAGCAGTGCTGTTGCTTCTTGAATCTTCATTTATCTCTCTTAACTTACCCTTTTAATAGATCCTCACCAATTGCTATACAATATAGCATTCCGTAAAATTCGCATAATATGAGAAATACAGTATGGTGAACTTTTCGGAAATTCATTTTCCCGATCAGATATACTTACCGATAATAGCGGCTTTAAACTTCCTGTAAGGTTTTCCGAAACTCTCCCGGTGTCATGGAAACGAACTTCTTAAAAAACTTAGAAAAATTAGACGGATCGTAAGTCAGTATACGAGCTATTTCGGCAATAGACAGTGTCTGGTCTTTCAGCAATACCTTGGCAATATTCAAGATTTTATGATCGTAAAAATAACAGGGGTGATTGCCGGTGGTCTGCTGTACGGTATCGGTAAGATGTGTGTGCGAAATATTCATTTCATCCGCAATCTCATTCAATTCCAACATTCTGGTCACATCCCCGGCAACGATGTCGCTCAGGTGGTTGTCCAGAAATGCAAAATACGTTGAGGTAATTTCTTCGCTTCGTTTTATAGTGTGTTTTTTGTTATCCGGCATCTTGTCAATTTCAAACTACAAATATCTGAAATTATTTAAAAGTTTGGGTAGGTGCATGCAAAACCCCTCCTCACGGTTTGTCACATTCGCCCCCCTTAATTGTCGCTTTCCCACCGTTTTTTAAACACAAGATATTCTGATATTTGTGCTATTCAAATGGTTAACAGTAAAGGACTTTTACATCACAATTAAAACGATATACATCATGAGCGTTAAACAGGCGTGGCTGAATATTCCGGTGAAGGATCTGCAAAAGTCAAAGGAGTTCTTTAAAGCCATCGGATTCCGGAGCAACCCAATGCATGAGCAAAATCCGCATGTGGGAAGTTTTTTCATTGGCGAAAAAGACTTTGTACTGATGTTATTTCCGGAAGCCGCATTTGCTCACATCGTTCACAATCCTTTATCGGATACGGCAAAGGGAAAAGAAATGCTGATCAACATCGACGCTGAAAGCCGGGAAGAAGTGGACGCCATGGCTGAAACGGCAAGAAATGCAGGCGGAAAAATTTTTGCGGAACCAGGTGAAGCAGAAGGCTGGATGTATGTAATGGGTTTTGAAGACCTGGACGGACATCGCTGGGCCATGCTGCACATGGACATGAGCAAGATGCCTCAACAGTAATTTAGCCAAATCAATATTAAATAACCATCTTAAAACTAAACAATTAACAACAATGAAAATTAACACCTATTTAAACTTCAACGGAACCGCAGAAGCTGCATTCAATTTTTACCAATCCATATTTGGCGGTGAAATATCTATACAGAAAATGGGAAACGCACCGGGATCGGAGAATTTTTCGGAATCAGAGAAAAACCTGGCCATGCACGTTTCGCTGCCCATTGGAAACGACATACTGATGGCATCCGACTGTGTGGAATCAATGGGTCACAAGCTCATCCCCGGCAACTATTCTTACATTTCTCTGAGCCCTGATTCCAGAGAAGAAGCAGACCGTATTTTTAATGCATTGGCCGATGGCGGAGAAATTGAAATGCCAATGGATGACATGTTCTGGGGCGATTATTTTGGCTCACTGAAAGATAAATTCGGTATTCTCTGGATGATCAATTACAACACTGCCTCGCACTGAAAAGCTGTTTAATATTTAAAGAAAACGGCTTCGTGAACTGATCATGAAGCCGTTTTCATATTAAGAATTCAGGAATAATCAGGGTTGATATACGCCGTCGTAGGGATTCTGGTCGCTGCTAACCAGGCTATTGTTACTATTGAATTCGTTCACCGGCAATTGTAAAATAAATCTCCATGACCGGGCAGGAATTTCAACCATAGCAGGATGGTCGCCGCTGCGTTTCACTGGTTTTCCCGTTCTGATCAGATCGAACCAGGCTACACCTTCCGAATACAGTTCTTTTCTGCGTTCCAGCAAAATGTCTTCGATCAGCGCGTTTCCTGTTGTAACAGAGCGGGTTGCTTTTCTTATATCCTGCAACATCCACAATACGTCCTTTGCTTCCACGTCTTTACCTTGTCGTGCCAGCGATTCGGCTTCGATCAGATACATTTCCGCAGAACGCATCAGTACCACATCACCATAAAAATCGTCCTGCGCTTCTCTGAATTTGTTGGACGTCCAATGCCCGTGGTCGGTTCTGAACCAAAACTGGTTACGTACATCATCTTTCTCAAACAGATCCTTAAACTTGTCATTTACATAAAGAAAATCAAATGTCCAGCGTGTTCCCCTCGTCTGGTTTGCCCAAAGTGTAAAAGGTGATCCGTTTCCGAAATTCTGGGTCGAAGACTGGTGTACACCCCACATCCATTCCGCATTGGCCCAGTCGTTGAAACCTGCCTGGAACTCTGTCCCACTCATAAGCGGGAAGTTGGTCTTGGCAGCTTTTGCCATTGCCTCTGCATTAGCCCAATCCTCCATTGTCAAATATACCTCTGCCAATATTCCCTGCGCTACCGGTTGGTTGATCTGACTTTTGTAGGCTCTGCTGTAAGGTCCCAACAAGTCAATCGCACCTTTCAGGTCATTAACCACATTGGCGTAAATAACTGAAACCTTTTCGCGCGGCTTGCCTTCGGTAGTTGCACCTTTGTCGTAATATGGAACACCGGGCATATCCTTGGCTACGTTGTAGGATTGCTGATAAAAACGAACCAGATAAAAATATGCCCAGCCCCGGATCGCCATGGCCTGTCCTTTGATTGCACTTTTCTGTGCCGCATTTCCTTCCGATCTGTCGATGTTGTCAAGAATGATATTGACATTGTTGATGATCGTGTAGAAGTACGTCCAAACCTGAAAGCTCATCGCACCATCGGCTCTGGTAGGATTGGTGTTATGCGCATAGTAAACCTGCATTTGCCCCATTGAATTTCTCACGATCAGGTCTTGCCCCATGATGTCGAATCCGTTGTTAAACTGCATGATGGTTCCAAATTCAATATCCTGACTACGCAGACGCATGTAATTGTAAACGCCGTTCATTGCATTCTGTGCACCGCTTACTGTTTTGAACAAAAGTTCATCCGAAATGGCGGTGGAAGGACCGGTTTCCAGGAAATCTTTTTCACATCCTGTGGATGAAAAAGCCAGCAGGGCGGTCAAACTGTATATTAATATCTTTTTAAACTTCATGTCTTTGATGATTTTGCTTTGATGACTTGATTACAAAGTAGCCTGTAAGCCGAATGACCAGCTTTTTCTGATTGAACCGGCACCATCGCCATTTGTTCCGTTGGCAACCGTTCCGTTCAGACCGGTTTCAGGATCAGTACCTCTTTTTGCAGCTTCACCCCAGGTGAATAGGTTGGTGCCCTGAGCGAACAATTTGATGTTACCAACTCTCAGTTTCTGAACCACATTTTTTGGCAATGAATAACCAAGAGAAACGTTGCGAAGTCTCAGGAAGCTGTTGTCAAACAAGTACTGGGATGAGGCTGAACCTACGTTTGTTTGTGTAAATTCTGAAATACGTGGAATGCGTGTGTCGGTATTTTCCGGTGTCCAGCGATCCAGAATATCTGTACTCATATTGAAACCTCTTCTGTACCTTACACCTTCTGCATAATCAGCATCATAAAGTTTGCCACCAACACTGTAATAAAGCATTACGGAAAGATCAAAACCTTTGTAATTGAATGAGTTGGTAAGTGCACCGAACAGATCCGGCAATGAGCTACCCTGAAATCTTTTCTGATCGTTGTTATTCACTTCGGTATACAGTTCCGTAACTGTACGGCTTCCGTCGGCGTTGTATTTGTACCAGGTATTGTTTCCGGTTTCAGGATTTACACCAGCCCAGTCTACCAGGAAAAACTCATAGCGGGATTTGCCTTCCATCATTTTAAAACGACCGTCGATGATCTCTTTCTGTGGCAAGCGGGTAATTACATTTTTGTAGTGAGATGCATTCAGATCAATATTCCAGGCGAAATCTTTATTCTTGAAAATGTACGTACCCAATTCCAATTCGATACCATCATTTTTAATATCACCAATGTTTTCTGAAATGCTGCTCAAACCAACAGACGGAGCCAATGGTCTGTTGAAAATCAAATCCTTCGATTTACGACTGAACAAATCCAATGTTCCGTGTAACCTGCGACCGAACAGCTGAAAATCAACACCAAGGTCAGTTTGCTCATTACTTTCCCAAACCAGATTTGGCGTTGGCAATTTTGAAAGAATTACTCCCGGATCGTTGTAGTCGTTACTTCCGGTTGCGTAAAGTCCCTGGTATGCATAATATCCTGCTGCAACCCGGTCGTTACCAACCACACCATGGCTGGCACGAATTTTCAGATTATCGATCCATCCTGCACCTTTCAGGAAGTTTTCTGCTGAAATGATCCAGGCTCCACCAACGGACCAGAAGTTACCCCATCGATTGTCTGGCGAAAATCTTGAAGAACCATCCTTACGGAAACTGGCCGATAGATAATATTTTTGATTGTAGTTGTACTCAAAACGGGACAAATAGCTCATCAAACGATAATTGTCTTCCGAAGAACTTGATGAGGACATTTCAGCTGCTGCACCCAATTCATATAAACCACCCAAAGCAAAACGCTGTTTACCGGCATTCAGGTAATTGTAACGGGCACGGTATATTTCCTGTCCTGCCAAAAGGTTTACATTGTGTAGACCGAAATCCTTATCGTAAGTCATCAGGTTATTGAAGGTATAGGAAAACCTGCGATCGGAAGACCTTGATCCCCAACCACCGTAACCAGCAGTAGAAGTAAGCGTTGACGACTGATATGCGTGAGCAGAATACAGCTGAAAATCGGTACTGATTCCACTTCTGAATTTAAGACTTGGAAGTATCTGTACTTCTGCAAAGTTTCTTGTAGAAAGGTTGTCCGTTTGGTTGTAATCGAAATTCCAGTCATAAGGGTTTTTATAATCACCCACAAAACCCGGGTTCCAGCCTCTCCATTCGGTACGGGTTGCATCGCCATAATCTGGCATCAGGTTTCCGTAAGGATCGCGCTTATAGCCTCCGTTGGTGTAATCCCATTCGTACACCGGATACACCGACGGCATCACACGTGTAAATCGAGCCTGTACATTTGGATTTTGTTGTTTCGAATGACCGTAAGAAATATTCGTTCCAAGATTCAGCCATTTATTCACCTGCGAATTGACATTGGCACGACCGGAGAAACGACTGAATTCCTGCACTTTAAAACTACCTTTATCATTCAGATACGAACCGGAAATAAAGTAGGATGTCTTATTGTTTTCACCCGTAGCTCCACTGATATCGAGGCTGTATTCCTGTCTCAATCGCGGCTTGAAATACTCGCTCAGCCAGTCGCCCGAATAAAGTTGTACTGCATCCGCTTTCAATTTTCCATCCAGGCCGATCGGCGTTGCCGTGTTGTAAACGTTTCTTTCACGGTTTTGAAAATACTCCTGCACCACATTGTCCGTAGCATATTGAGCCGCTACATCGGCAGCGATTCCCCTGTCCATTCTACCATTTCGCAGCGCTTCCCAGGCAATTTCAAGAAGCTGCTGTGGTTGTAATTTATCCGGATAGGCAACGGCCATATCAGAATAGCCCCAGTTGCTTCTCACATTAATTGTGGGTTTGGAAGATGTTCCTTTTTTGGTTGTGATCACCAAAACACCATTAGCAGCACGTGAACCGTAAAGCGTAGTTGCAGCCGCATCTTTCAACACGGTCATGCTGGCAATATCATTCGGGTTGATCGAGTTCAGGTTACCATCGTAAGGCATACCGTCCAGTATGTAAAGCGGACTGTTTCCACCTCCAACAGAACTTAAACCACGAATCACGATGGTTGCATCGCTACCAGGAGCACCGTTTGTGTTAAGCACCTGCACACCCGGACTCGTTCCCTGTAACGACTGAGACAGGTTTGTTGGCTGCGTGGACATGATCCGTTCGCTGCCTACCACAGTGGCAGAACCTGTAAATGCTTTTTTATCGGAGGTTCCATAGGCGGCATTAATCACAACCTCCTGCAAAGCTGTGGCATCCTCGGCTAAGGAAATCTGATAGTCTTTTCTATTGTCTGTCTGAACCGTCTCTTTTACATAACCTATAAAAGATATTGTAAGCACACTTTTCTCCGGCACCTGTAAACTAAATACCCCTTCCGCGTTTGTTTGTGTTCCCGACGAAGTTCCTTCCACCCGAATGGTAGCTCCCGGAATGGGCTTATTGTCATTTTTGCCGATCACCGTTCCCGTGATCGATTTTGTTTGTGCCAGCGCGACCTGTGTCAGCAGCAAACAGCACATCAGATAAAGATACTTTCTCATACTGTATTTATAGGTTAAGACTCAACATTTAAACTTTTTGGCAAGCAATAGACGCAATACACAACCGCGAACAGGGCACGCAAAGCCAGCGTCCCGTTTCCCTTTGATAAGTGGCAAACAAAAATTCTTAATAATTCAAGGTAAACAGCTATTCACGGACATGAGGACTTCGTCAGGAAGACACCAGCCATCCCCGAAGCAAACCCATGTTTTGCAAACGAATCAATCTAAATGATCAATGAACAACATCCAGCCATTCCGCATGACGTTATCCTTTCGCAGTAAAAATACATTGCAGCAAACGCTGATCGTACAGGTATATACGCAACGAAGCAATGTGAACCGAAACTTTGTTTCCTGGCTACATAGATACTTTAAACAATTTTTATCCTACACTAAACTAAAATTATGAAGAGCACAAACCTCTTGATTAAATGACTCTGCAAAAGGCGCTTCCGGATTCGCTATCACAATATTAAGGACATTACAATATGGATTCTTTACCGATATTAACCTAAACCCAAGCAATTTTAACAACAATAAAGTATTATTCGGCAACAATTAACAATAACAAGCATATATATTACTATTCCGAAATAGTGTAGAATAAAATATCAGATTTTTCACATTTACCAATATAAGTATTCGAGCATAGAGAGGCAACAATACATAATTCTGAAAAAGAAGACTTAGAGCAAGGAAAAGTCGGTGCCGGAATGTCACGTTTCCATAAATAAGTTGTAGTACGTTGTAATGAACAGATTTGGCTTACCAACAACTATAATGACAAAACGGATTTGTTAGATTAGAATCAACCGGAATATTGACGCTAAAAATAAGTGCCGTAGGCATGTAAGCTCATGCAACTACGGCACTAAGACTAAATGAAAAGGCTCACGTGTTGGAATGTATTTCAGATGTGCTCCAATATAAAATCAGCGGGCACCTTCAATTTGGTATGAAGGGCTTTGATAAAAGGAATATCGGGTTTTTGCTTGCCACGGAGAATCATAGATAATTTCACGGGAGACACCCCAAGAGTTTCTGCAAGATCCTTTTGTTTGAGGCGCATTTCATACATACGTAGCTCAATCATTCCTTCCAACGTTGCAGGAGTAGGGATTGTGTAAATTCCCTGTTCGTATTTTTGCAACGCGGTTCCGATGGCTCTTATTTCTTCTGACTCCTCCTCTGTCACATTCTTTTCTCCTTTCCTCATCAATGCATCAATTTTTAAAAGCATTTCTGCATGCTGTTCTTCGGAAGTAATCACGTATTTGGTTTTATTCATTTTCATAATTTAGTCAAATCAAGTTTGTCATATTGTTTGTGAGTTCCTACGAATTTGATGTATACTGTCCTGACATTGAAATGAATTCTTGCTATTAGGCGATAATGGTTTCCCTTAATATTAAAAACATATAAATCATTTCCCACGGCATCAACAGAGTTAAACATAAGTCGCAAATCATTAAAATTCGAAAAATTAGCCTTTGAAACAATGGTGTACCAATTGTTCAGAGCATCAGAGGTTTCAGCATATATGTCACAGAAATCTCTGATCGTTTTGTAACTGAATATAATCATGATATTTGTTGATGAACGAATAAAATTAACAATTAAATTCAGAATTTCTTAATTAAATTATTAAAATCTAAATTTCAATTATAAGTCTTATACAAGTTGGAACGCGACTTCTACATATTTATACAGGCGTACCACAAAAAAACACCCGCCAACTAAAGTTGACAGGCGCTTCAATAATGTTACCAGGACCAAATACCCCTCGCTAATTCAATGGCCAGAACGGTGATTCGGTCCGGCTTGTTGTCAGGTAGGTTTCTATGGTTTTAACCACCGCTGGATTTTGGGCAGCAACATCATTCTTTTCACCTATATCTTTCGAAATATTGTAAAGTTCCAGTTTGCCAGCTCGTTTCACTGCTTTCCAGTCTCCATATCGAACGGCTTGTTCGAAACCGTTTTCAAAAAATTCCCAATACAAAAATCTTGGTTTTGCCGGCTCCTTTTTGGCTCCCGCAAAAGACAGAATGTTGGTTCCATCGGATTGGTATTTCACTTTGGATTTTGCAATACCGGCGAAGGTGGGCATGATGTCGGCAAAGTAACCCGGTATGTGATCCACTTTTCCTGCTGGCAGTAATCCAGGCGCCCAGACGATCATAGGGATCCGAATTCCGCCGTCGTACATGTCACGTTTGTAACCTTTTAGTTCTCCGCCGGAGTTGAAAAATTCCGCCACCTCAGTCAACTTTTTCGTTCCTTCGGATCTTGCTCCATTGTCTGAACAGAAGAAAACTATGGTATTTTTCAGATCATGATCAACCAGGTACTTTTTAATTTTTCCTACATTCTGATCCAGATTGTGCACCATCGAAGCGTATGTTTTCATGCTTTCCGGCCATTCTTTATCTGCGTAAGCTGAGTTGTCGGGAGCATCCAGCGGTGAGTGCGGATTGTTGTAATTGACCATCAGCATAAATGGCTTTTTTGTATTTTTCTGTTTTGTTAAAAAGTCCAGAGCTTCGTCCGTTGTGATGGCATCAGCATAATAGCCCTTTGCTTCGTTTTTGTTCTTATCAATACTCACAGTCGTTCCATTCACATAACGTTGCGTAGGCCAATAGCCGTTTGCATAAGTTTCTGGATAACTGATCAACCAACCAGAGAAATAATCGAAACCCCGGTGAATAGGCGTTGCCAGGCTGTCATAACCGTCCAAATGCCATTTACCAGCCATTGCTGTTGTATAGCCAGACTCTCTGAGCAAGTTTCCAATCGTAAAATCGTTCACAGCCAGATTAGCCCTGTAAATGGTTTTATTTCCCTTATTTCCAGGCTTGCCACCCTGTTTGGTCATGTTTCCCCGAATGGTCGTATGCCCTGTATGCTGCCCGGTCATCAACACGCTCCGTGAAGGAGAGCAGACAGGTGCACCGGCATAAAAATCGGTAAACTTCACGCCTTCTTTTGCGAGCTGATCAATGTTTGGTGTACGTATCAATTTCTGTCCGTAAACTCCCAAATCGCCATAACCAAGATCATCAGCCAGGATAAAAACAATATTAGGTGTCTGCTGAGCCCAGGCAGTTGCCGAAATCAAAAGCGCACCAATTAATAATTTTATTTTATTCATATTTTATCAAATTACACATTCAACATTTCCCTGTAAGGCTGAACATCTCCTTCCCTACCTGTTTTTAATTTTTGAATGTTAAGTGTTAATGGTTAATTCATGTGTCTCCCATTCTTAACTCCTAATTGTCGCCCGCGACCCCGGCTAACTTCTTAACTTCTTATTTCCTACCCATCAATACCCCGGATTCTGGTAATTCCTGATCTGGTCTCCGGACGTCAGTGGTACACCCTTTTCGTCCGTCAGCATATTCATGAAGGATTGTGGGAAAGGTTTAAAGGTATTTCTTGCAGAGAAAACGCCTTTGCCATTACCATTCTGTCCGTTGTTACCAACAGGATTATCTGACGTCGGCCAGTTTCCAACTTTGGAAGATGCCAATTGATTGTGGTGCAATACCCGCTCCAACTGAATACCGGCGTGGTGAATGCCTTCGTACACAATCTGCTCAAAATTGAACTCACGAGACAACTCATTGTAAATGAAATGTACAAAACGTTTCTCTGTCGTATTCGCTTCCGGTGGGTAATTTTCAGCCAGTGATTTTTTAGAACCGCCATCCCAATACGATGCATCCACACGGATTTTATCGTAGGTATTTTCAGCCGAGCTATACGGATAACTGCGTTCCGTTTTGAGCAATTTATCCGAACCAGGATAAATTCTTGCCAAAACTTCGGCACGTTTTTCGCCAACTTTATAAGCAGCACGAGCCCGCAACACGTTGATATCAGCGATTGCTTTACCATAATCGCCCTGTCTGCCGTATACCTCAGCCCGTATCAAATAGGTTTCGGCCAGTCTGAAAATAGCGACGTCTCTTGTTCCAAAATGGTTGTCAACGGTACTACGGTTCGGATCTACAAACTTGCGTGAAGACGGTCTCAGCGTACGACCCAAAAGCAAACCGGTATTGGAAACAAGTCTGTCTGCACCAGTTTTTCTGTAATAGTACTCACTTCCTTTTTTCACCCACCTTGGATACAGTACGTAAGGCTGAGCCAATGCTTCCTGTATATCAATCGCAGTTTCTTTGGTATTTTCCAGGAACACAAGTCCCAAATCTCCCTGCCCTATTTTCCGCTGGCCGGTTACAGCCTTGCGCCCTGCCCACGAAGCGCGGTCATATTCCGGCTGGATGTTTGCGTTAAAATACGCAGCCTCATCTGCCGTCCAGGTAAGGGATCTGTTGCTGACGTGGTTGTATGGCAAGCCAGGTCCGTCTGTCAATGAAGTGTTGTCAAAAGAAGCACTTTCGTATTCAATCTGAAAACTTTTCTCGAAACGGGAGTCATTTATTTTATCTGTAAAAACGTCATATCCCCAGTCCGTCGGAAGAAATCCCGTTCCCTTTCTTAGCCCGTAAGCCCAGGTCTTGGAAGGAATATTCCAGGCGGCATTGGTATAATCATTGGTGAAAGCTGCCGTGGTACGCATTCCGTAACGTCCATTGGCCAGGTTGTTACCGTAAGAGGCCTGCAAAATTATTTCAGCGTTTTCCTCATTACTCCAGTCACCTCTTGCAGTTTTGAAAAGATCCCAAAAGTCATTTGCAAGGCCCTGATAAGCACCGCCGTTTTTTGAAGCATAGGCATCAATCACTTCGGTTGAGAATATTCTTGCAGAATCCAGGTCATTGGCTCCTCTTCCTTTGTAAAGTAATCCAAGGTAAGCGTCCGGATTGTTTGGGTTTATGGTTCCGTCCTCATTGCGGTGCGTCTGAAATGCCTTACCCTGTTCTCTTTGAAGATATAATTTTGACAAAAAATGCGCAGCTGCATATTTGGTAATACGCCCTCTTTCGGTTGTTCCCGGCAAAGGCAAATGATCGTGTGCAAATCTCAGATCAGAAATAATCTGCGAATAAATTTGTGCCGAGGTCGACTTTGGAAAGTTGAATGCTGCGGGCAGCGAATTGTTGCTTTTCAGAGGCATGGGTACGTCGCCCAACTGTGTTACCAGCATGTAGTACGTCCAGGCACGCAGGAAATACACCTCCGAAAGACGGGTATTCGAATAAGCCGCATTGGCACCAAACTTCCCAGGTGCTTTTTCTTTTATAATTTCAATTGCCTTGTTGCAGTCGTTGATGATGGGATAACCACCAAGTAGCTGCGTCGCGTAATAACCCATGAGGTTGTTGGCATAACTGCCCGCTTCGCCCGAAGGCGCCCATGTAGCGGGGCTGATCGTCGCCCAGTTGTTGTCGGTAGGCTCGGCAATGTCGTTTCCCGTTTCAAACATATACGGCCCTTCCATAAAACCATATTTCCAGCGCAACGTATTGTATGTTCCAACGACAAGTTCTTCAAGTCCTTTTTCAGATTCAAAATAGTCCTGCGTAATGGTGGAGACCATTTTTTCTTCAAGAAAATCCTCGCACGAAACCAGGGGTAACGCCAACAGGATAAGTGTAAGATATTTTTTCATTGCAAATCGTATTTGTAATTTATAGCGTAATTCTAAGACCGAAAACAAGGCTTCGGTTCAGGATTGTATTGTTCGTTTGGCCGCCCGACTGAGCCGATGAGGCTGTGTCCCAACCGGTGGTATCCTCCGTATTCAAACCAATTCTAACAGCCTCTCCACCCCAAATAAATGGGTTCAGAACCTGGGTGTAGATTTGGGCATTGCCAATGTTCAGTTTTTTCAAAAAGCGCTTATCCAGATTGTAAGTAAGCGACACGCTTCTCAAAGCGACAAGTGTCCCGTTTATGTAATTGCGGGCAGCATTGTAGTTGGTAAAAGTTGCAGTAGTAGGCTGTGGATATTCCGCACCCGGGTTGGTTGGGCTCCATGTGTCGTTTTCCACTCGGCGTCCCAAAGTTTGCAAACCACCGTAATACAGGTTGTTTACCCTCGCCTGCAAGAAGAAACTAAAATCGAAATTGCGGTAGCTTAATGTGTTCGTAAGACCAGCAACCCAGTCGGGACGGTTGCTTCCAAGAATTACCCTGTCGTCGTCGTTGATCGTTCCAAATCCGTTGTCAAGGTAGGTTACAGTTTCACCACTGTTCAACGTTACCGATTTGGCGTTTTCCGTGCTTTCACTCACCAATACCAGATCCTGATCTCTAACCTTCACCTGACCCGGAATCGCAGTAATGTTTCCGATTTTTCGGTACAACTCAATAAGACGGGCGTCTTCCTCCGTATTCTGCCACAATCTTTCATACTTGTAATCTCTGAAAACCGATATCGGCTGACCGATGTACCAGCCGTTTCCGGTATCATCCACTTTCCCGTCTGTAAGTTCCAGTATTTTTTCTCTGTTTGCCGACCAGTTGAAATCGGTTTTCCAGGTAAAATTTTTGTTGTCAACATTGACCGAGGAAACCGTAATTTCTACTCCGCGATTTTGCGTAAGACCTACGTTGCTCAGAATACTGGTAAATCCTAAAACCGGTGGAATGGACCTCGACATCAGCAGATCGCTGGTTCGTGCCTGATACACCTCCGCCGAACCGGTTATTAGGTTTCTGAATAATGCGAAATCAATACCTAAGTTTTGCTGAACTGTTTTTTCCCATCTCAGATTTCTGTTCGGCATGGATTCCGACTTGTACCCCGAAAATTGTGTTTCATTAAAAACATAAGCTGCACCGGTGATAGAACCTCCTGTTGAATAAGCACTCACGGAGGAGTTCCCTGTGCGCCCCCAGCTGTATCTCAGTTTCAGCTGGCTGATCCAGTCTATTTGTTTTACAAAATCCTCTTCTTCCAGTTTGTAGCCAACTGCCGCGGAAGGGAAAAATTCCCATTTATAACCATCAGCCAAAACTGATGCTCCATCCCAGCGACCAGTTAAAGTCACCAGAAACTTATCCAGCAACGAATAATTCACGCGACCCATGTAAGACATCAATGCCGACCGGGAGTATGATGTACCGTACGACATTGGCAATCCAAAATCGTTTGCAGAAAGGTTGTACCATTGCGAAGAAGGGAAAGTAATTCCCTGAGCACGGATATTGATACCATTGTTGGTATTCTGTTGCATAGACTGCAACGCCGTAACTCCCAAAATGTGAACGCCAAATTGTTTATCAAAAAACAAAAGGTTTTCCATTGTCCAGCCGAAACGTTTGCCATGCCGGTTAAAACCAATAAGCGGAGCAGTTCCCACCGCACTAAAAGGATTGGTATAGTTTGGTCCAAAAAACGAACCATACTCATTGTCACTGTACTGCGCCCCGAATTTAAGATTGTATTTCAGCCAGGGGGCAAACCGGATTTCGGTGGTGATGTTCGACAATATCGAGGCCAGTTTATGTTCGTTGGTCGAATTGTCAATGTTTAACAAAACGTTATGCGTTGAGAGACCAACTTTATTCGTATTCAGGATAGCACCGTTTTCATCATAAGCAGGAGCGTAAGGCATCAGTGCGAGCGCTTGTCCGTACGAATCTTTGGCACCGCTGTTCGATGAGTTTTCCGAAGTCCCATAATTTTGTAAGGAATAAGCACCATTCAGCGCCAGCCCAACGGTCAGCCATTTTCTTGGAGTGACATCTCCTTTCAGGTTGAGCGAATAACGGTTAAAATCCTGATCAACCATGGTCCCTTCCTGATTAAGATAACCCAGCGACAGATACAACCGAGACGTTTCAGATCCGGATGAAAGCGACAACTGGTGATTCTGTGTCCGGCCTGTGCGGGTAACCAAATCGCCCCATTTCTGGTCGAATACATTCGCTGCACTGTATACAGGAACGCTCGCTGCGTAGCCGCCGGCTATTTCCTCAGCCGTTGCATTCCGCATTCTCACTGTTCCGTCTTCATTCCATTCGTAAGCTCTTCTGATACTGTTGATGCCATACTCCTCTCCGCCTCCGAAAGTCTGTACGTCAAAGTTGGGATCCGGGGCCGTGCCGTAATTCCCTGTGTAAGTTCCGCCGTTGATGTGCGACTGTCTCTGCCAATTCAGCAGCTCACCCGCATTCATCCAATCGGTGGTAGAATGTATCTTCCCTGACGCGTAACTAACGTCGTAATTAATAGATGTCTTTCCTTTTTTCCCTTCTTTATAAGTGATCAGAATTACCCCGTTCGCACCTCGTGAACCGTAAATTGCCGTTGCAGATGCGTCTTTTAAAACTTCGATGGATGCAATGTCGTTCGGATTGATCGCCGTCACTTCACTTGCCGATAGCGGAATTCCGTCGATTACATAAAGTGGTTCGTTTGAAGCATTTATAGAACGGTTACCCCTGATCCTGATCCGCCCCACTTCGCCGGGACGCTGGTTGGTAGTGATATCCACACCGGAAGCTTTCCCCTGCAAAGCCTGCACCACGTTCTGAACCGGTCGTTCCCGGATCTGCTCTTCACCAAGCCTGGAAATAGCACCTGTTATATCGCTTTTCTTTTGGGTCCCGTAACCTACCACCATCACCTCATTCAGTGAGCGATTGTCTGCCGGAAGTGTTACCGCCAATTCTGACTGACTTGTTATCTGAACTTCCTGTGTAACATAACCCACAAAACTGAACACCAGCACACTCTGATTATCAGGAATAAGTAGGTCAAATTTTCCACTTACATCGGTACTTGTTCCCGTGTTTGTCCCTTTGATCACGACGTTAACGCCCGGAAGCCCCTCTCCTGCCTCATCTGCCACCACACCACGAATGCGGCGCTCATTCAGTTTGAAATAAGTTTCAGGTCCTGAAAGGTTTTTGGGTTGGCCCAAAACAGAAAATTGTGCTGTTTTAGATTTTGCTCTCGATCCACTTTCATAAAACGAGCCGGAAAAAGCAGTGGAGGGAGCAAGTGCAAGAGCTGCCATTGCGATACCAGGAGAGATGGTTTTGAGATGGGAATAAAAAACCTTTCGTTTCTGTTTGAGATCCCATTTGGCACAAAGCCTCTTATTTTCTACATAAAATGAAGAAAAAGTCATAATTTTAAAAGTTTTGAGTGATATCCGAAATTGTTTGAAACACGTTTCACAGCGGTTGGCGCCGTTGTGAAACATTTAATCGGCCTCCTTGTCACCAGCAGGGAGGCTTTTCATTTTTGCATTAACAACACATCTGAAGTCTCATGTTATTGAGGTTAAAAATCTTATTATTTTAATTAAAACACCCTTATCTACCGGACGTATTCAACACTTCGTTCGGTATCAGACAAGGCTCTACTTGCTCTGCGCGCTGACTTCACTTCCGGCAAAGATATATTTTTTATTTAGGCTACAAATCCGATAGACTATATAAAATTAATATTAAATGTATTCTTCACACTTATTATTAAAAATGTACTATCTAGACAAGCAATTGGGCAGAAATTGGCTTTGTGCAGCTAGAAATCACATAATTGGCTTCATGGTTGTCTTAGCAAATCAGACTTTTAATTCTTGGCATAAGACAAAATAGATACTAAAACTCCGAAGTATTAAATAATGCATTGCCAAGTAAAAGTGACGGCAACATTTACGATTATTTCCTAATTTCCCATTCTCATACAGACACTACCTATCATGCCATACGATACCAAACTTGCTGAACGGGTCCGGGAATATCTTGCTGAGTTTACCAACCTAAAAATTGAAGAAAAGAAGATGTTCAGCGGCCTCGCCTTTATGGTGAACGGGAAAATGTGCGTGAATGTAACGGATGATGGTCTCATGTGCCGCTTCGATCCGGATTTACAGGAAGAAGTAGCCGAGCGAAACGGCTACGAAACGATGATCATGAAAGGACGGGAATTGAAAGGATACTGTTATGTAAACGCCGATGGCTTCAAATCAAGAAAAGATTTCAGATTTTGGGTGGATATATGTCTGGCGTTTAATGATAGGGCGAAAGTGTCAAAGAAAAAATAGAAACTGATTTCGATAAACCTGTATCCCACTTACCCCATCCTCCGCAAATAATCTCCCAACTCCTCATCTTTATCCAGATTCAGTTTTTGTTTCAAACGATATTTGGTCATGCGCACGCTTTTGGGCTCTACACTAAGAAGCGTTGCAATTTGTTTTGTATCCATGTCCAGATGTATGTAGGTACAGTATTTCAGATCCAGCGGAGTTAGTTTTTGCTGTGCTTTTTCATTGAGTGTTTTAAAGAAACCGGGGTTAATTTCCTTGATCCTGTAAATCGCTTTTTCAAAGTCTGCATCCAGCAGGTTTTCCTCTCGCAGGATCTTATGGATATTTACGGTTTCATTTTCTGCCAGCCTATTCTTTAAGTTTTGCAGCACCTCGTTTTTGTGTTCGATATGTAATGCACCAGCCATAGCTTCTTTTTGCAGTTGCTGTTGCTGAAAGGTAAGCAACTGTTGTTCGGCCTTCAATCGCTCCTGTTCTTCCTTGTGAAGTTTTGTCTGCAACTCAGCTTCCTGCTTTTCTATTTTGAGTTTACCTTCCCTGGCGAGTGAATATTTGAGCCGGTAGTCGTAAGACCGAAACATAAAAAAAGCACCGACAAGCGCGATGATACCCAACCCGATATACAACCATTTCTCTCTTTGAAGCGATTTTGCATTTTCGGTTAGCACCACCAGTTCCCGACTTCTCTTATCGGCCTGGTATTGCGCTTCCAGCCGCTTGGTATGCTGCGCCTGGCTCTCGTCAAAAAGCAGACCGCTGTATTCATTCACTTTTTGCTGAAAAGAAAATGCTTTTTTATAATCGCCACTTTCGGCATACACACTGGCCAGACCGTTTACTACATTAATCAGTGTATGATAATATGGCACTTTCTGCACCTGCATGAGCGTGTAGGCTTGTAAAAGGTATTTTTCGGCACCTTTCAGATCGTTGTCTCGCAGAGCCAGCTCGCTCAAAATCCCGTAACAGCTCGCAACCACCGGCGGACTGCTCGATACATGTTTGGCTACTGCAAGTGCTTCATTAAGGTTGTCTCTGATCGCCTGCTTTATTTTAAGATCCGTGGCCGGATAATACTTGAGGTAATAATTCGCCTTGTTCACCCGAGCTATACAATAGGTATTGAACGCTACCTGCTCCGGATATTTGTGATATACCGCAGCAGCTTTTTCCGCAAGATTGATCACCGAATCCAGATCGGCCTTATGTTTCGAAGTGTCGTATCTATAGGTATATACAACTGCCTGAGCCAGATAGCAATTACTCAGCTGATTTTTATTGCCAGAAATAATTGCATACTCAACTGCCTTGTTGGCATAATTGGAAGAGTTTTTCAGGTCGTTTTGCTCGCTGTATATCGAATAGAGACGGTAATAGATTCGGGAAACAAGTAACGCTTCCGCTTTAAGATCCTTTATTTGCCTTAATGCAGCCTGTAAATTTTTAACCGTTTTTTCGTTCTCGTAAAGTGTCTCATTCAGAGTCGCTTCTGCATAAAATGCATATCCCAACGCCCGCGAATCATGCCCTGTACGTGCCACGGTAAACGCAGTATCGATGTGGTTACGCGCCTGCTCGTACTCTTCCTGATTCACAGCGATGTTCGACAAAAGGACATAAGCCTTCGTTTTCGAAAGCTCCATATTCTTGCCGGATTTAGTGAGTTTCAGGCTGTTTTCAGCGTGTTGCGTCGCCAAAGGATATTGCTCGTTGGTACGGTACCAGTCAGCAAGTTGCTGGTGAAGTGCCACTACTTCGTCTACCGCGATGTTTTTCGTCCTAAGCCTTTGTTCCAGACCATCGATATAGCGGTTTTGAGCGGATGAGGTTGTAGTAAGCAATAAAAGCAAACCCAGCGAAAGAAATATCAAACGCTTCATATATTGAAAATTCATTATTGTTGATGACCACTAAATGATTGCGTCCCTTAGTCAAACGCTTTCGCAACCAAGACACAACCGTATTACTCGTTTACATATATACGGTAGAAATTTTAAGTAATCTGGAAGCGCACCTGATTAAGTTCATGTTGCTAATCCATCAAAGCTATAGCCATGGCTCTTTTGTAAAAATCAGAGAATTGCTCCTTATCGTAATTGGTGCGCATCGCACGCAATACATCGAAAACATCAAGATTCACCCATTCCCAAAGCATGGTGTCAAAATTGTATTTCAACATTTGAGTCTTCACTTCCTGCCTCAATTCAAAAATCCTCTCTTCCGACAAACCCGCTTTGGCGAGCAAGAGCGTCAGTCGCTCATCTGTTTCAGTGCTGTAGTCAGTATCCAAAAACGGCTCCAATATCCAACTCCACACATAAGACCTGCCAACCAATGGAATATGGTTCTTGTGGGCGAAAGTCAAAAGCTCACTTTTGTTTTCAGTGGATACAAATATCAGTTCACCCTGAACTTGTATGCTAAATGGCCTAGACGTAACGGATATGTTATTGATGTCCGATAACTTAAATATTTGCTCGTGATATGCTCTGGACGGTTCGAATGGGTAATCACGAATGACGATATTGTTTTCAATAATCTGCATCGTTCCGGTTCCAACAAACATATTCTCCAATTCCTTTTTCGAAGTGGTAAACATTCGCCAGCCCCTGGTCCAGATATCATCATTATAATCCTGTATCAAGCTCATTCTAAAAATCCGTTTCTTTTTGCATTCCAAATCAATTCTCTTTCGTAAAAATAGGTCAAAGTTCCGGAATCATAACTGTGCATAAGCAAGTAATTCGCTTTATACAATTCAAATTAAATACTGATAATCAAAATGTTAACTACTCTTGTAGACACTTTGTAGACGCTGCGAAAAATCATAGTAGTTGGTTTGTAGACTGCAAAATTTAGCATTGGAAAAACCTGTGACTGAATTTTGTGTCATCAATTTTTCAAACATCCAAACCAAGCACCCATGGTTATTTTCGGTTTACGCTCCACTACGATCGCCTCGTTAAATTCTCAGCTCCAATGCAGGCACTGCCATACCAATGAGTCGGTTTGGCTTTACATCTATCGCCATTATTTTCATATTTTCTGGATTCCCGCCTTTCCACTTTGGAAATCAGCTGCTTCTCAATGTACCCATTGTAAACAGGTATTGACTAACAATGAATTTGACGATGAGCTGAAACAGGCCAAAACAGAAGCTGTCAAAATCGCAAAAACACCCATCTGGACATTTTCCTGGTTGCTGGTAGGTGCTGCCATTGTCGCACTCTTAACCATTTCTAGTCTTTTAAATAGCTGATAGCTATTAGCCTTTACTTTTCCAATCAATAATTCATTTTAACAAAACACAATTATGACTAACAAAACACTTTCCATCGTCTCTTACATTACCCTTATCGGTTGGCTTGTTGCTTATTTTTCCGGAAAAGAAAAAGCCGATGATCTGCTTAAATATCACCTTAGACAATCACTCGGTTTACTCATTATCGGATTCGTATTGGGCATTGCCCTAAACATCGTTATTGCGATTGCACCGGCATTATCATTCCTCAGCTTTGCAAGTTTCGGAATTCTCATTCTCCTGATATTGGGCGCCATTAACGCCTCGAATGAGATAAAAAAACCTCTACCCATTATCGGTAAAACATTTGAAAATCAGTTCCCTTTTATCGGCTAATGAGCGCCTTTTGCATATTGTTACGCTTAGGTGCGAAGCCATAATTACAACCCAATTTGAATAACGGACAACACTGACGATCAGACCCTATATGCACCAGAAAAGATTGAGTTGGATATTAGGTATTCCCTGTGTCGTTTCTGTTGTTTGCAGGTTTCTGTTTGTTAAAATTGGGCGATTTCTGGCCGTTGCCACTCTTTATTCACTTTCAGGCATCCGCCCTGCAAGATCCCGGAATGGCAGGATTTACTATGCTCTTGTAGACAGGACTAGTTCTTATGGCGATGATTACGCAATCAGTCCATTTTCAAGAAATAGGAAAAAAAGTGTTTTACTAAAAGGAAGTATTACCAGTAATTATACCTTTTTTGAAACAACCGGAATCCTGGCACTGAATCACATCACCGATACATTTTATTTTTTACTCTTTATTTTTCACATTTATATTTTACTTTGTACCAAATATCCTAAAACATCCACTTCAATCACAAACGATGGCTATGACGTCATACCTCCATTACACCACAGACAAAAACAATTACCACAGAATTCCGCAAAAAGGCCTGTACGCGCTGATATGCCTGCTTTTTGTGCTGGCGGGAGCGATTATCGCCTATCGCAGACCGGATAATTTCGGTTACGCCTGTGCCGGGGTTTGTTTGGTTATCGGGTTAAGTTATCTGCCACGGATGTTCAGTAAAGTAAGCGTGGACCTGGACCGGAAGGTGATTTTGTACAAGCCATCACTTTTCTCAGAACAGAAAACATTCCCGCTCAGCCAGGTATCCAATCTGTTTTTATCTACGCGTATATATGCACTGGTGCTCAACGCACGAGCCTTTATCGTTATTCATGATGGCTCCAAAGAGCATCACCTCCGGATCGGCCAGAGCCTGATGACTCCAAAACCGATGGAGAAGCTACTGTTGGAAACAGAAGAGATCATAGGATTTCACCCGGCTCAAAATACCGCTGCATGAACGAACCCATTTATGCTCTGGAAGGTGGCACTCTGATCGTCAAACCTTATGTGCATCAGAAAAGATTGAGTCTAATTTTAAGTATTTCAGGTATACCCTTTTTGCTGCTGGCTGTTTTCTGTTGGTTAAAAATGGGCGATTTCTGGCAATTGCCGCTTGCAATCGCACTTGGGCTACTCTTTTTTGCGGTATTCATGCATTTTCAGGCGTCCACAAAAGCTACTTTTTCTCGTGAAACAAGAAAGGTACATTACCTGATGAGCGGGCTGATTGAAAGAAAGAGTCTACCTTTTGATGATGTACTCATTGCTGCAAGATCCCGGAATGGCAGGACTTACTATGCTCTTGTAGACAGGAATAACCCTTATGGAGATGGTTACGCAATCAGCCCGTTTTACGCAAACAAGCGGAAACAAGTGTTTTACGAACAGGACACATTGCCGGTAATTGAGTGTTTTTTGAAACAACCGGCCCCCCGGCTTTGAATCACATCGCCGATACATTTATACTTCACTTTTTACTACTTACATTTTAATTCTACCAAATACTTCAATCACAAACAATGGCACAATACAAATATTTTGAACAGCAAGGGAGTCAGTTCCAATTTAAAACCGATAAAATTGCGCTGTATTCAGGAGTCGGCACCTGGTTTGCCATTGCGTTATTTTTTCTTTATTTCACTACCAAAGAAGACAAATTTGGACTTTACTTCGCTATCTTTTTCATTATTCTAGGGCTTCTCATGCTATTGAAAACAACGAAAAAGCTCACTATTGACACATCTTCACGTACTGTTACAGACAAACACAATGCTTTTACCAGTGAAAAAACGTACAGCTTCGATGATTTTCAGCGCTTTTACATGGCTACCTATTATGTAAGTTTCATTAAAAGCAATTGTATGGGCTCCATCATTTTTGATAAAAATGGGAAAGAGCAACATGTCACGCTGGTGACCACCATGTTTACAGCCAAACCTGCACAGCGAGCCATTAATGAGGCCAGTGAAATTATGGGAGTAGAATCGGGTCTGTAAGCTTATGAAAGACAAATACAAACTGACCATAACAGCCGAAAATCTTACGATCAAACCCTATTTTGCTTACAAAGGCAAACTCTTGATCTACGCATTACTGGCTTTTTTGATCTTCTGCATTGTGCCTTTTTTAAGAGCATTGAGTTACGAAGTTCGCTCCACGGCCTATGCCATCGGTGCTGTAATTGTACTTGTCGGGATTTATGAATTTTTGTTTAAACTCAATGTAAAATTCCTTTTCGACAGAAAGACCAGTGCTATTTACCGGATCACCCCTCCTTTTTTCAAAAAGCGACTGATGTCTTTCGATGAAATGACGATAATTAATACTTCGGAATGCGGTGACATAGAATACGCCATCGGGAAAAAGAAGAACCAATTCGTCCGGAATTATTCCATCAGCGATTCTTTCGACAATGGCAAGAAAAGTCAGCAACGGGAAGAGGAATATGTGGAGCAAATATTGAACCCTATACTGGAATTCGTGGGGAAGGGTGTGTAATATATCTTCCTGCTCCGGTTTCACGCAAAGCAGGGAAAGTTAAAGGTACAGAGAGGGTTCTTTTATACGGTTTCGACCGATTCGACGCACGTTCGAACACAAATTCACCAAACGTCAGCCACTAACATTTAATAAAATGACCGAAAAAGAAGGCTTACATTCAGCTTGTTACAACCAAGACATCAAGTTGGTGCAACAGTTTTTGGCTGACATCAAGCCGACCATACTCAATAAGAAGCTTGCAGACTATTCAAGCCCAATTCAAGGGACACCCTTGCAAATTGCATGTAAGCATGGTAATCTTGAAATCGTAAAACTTTTAATTGAAGCAGGTGCGGACAAAGAAATTAAAGATGTTGGCCGACAATCGCCTTTATCAATTGCTGTTTCAAACAACCAGCACGACATTGCTAAATATTTAATAGACATTGGCGCTGACATCCATTCCAAAGGTCCAAATAATTTACAGCCAATTCATTTTGCTTGTGTAAGCGGGAGTAGGAAAATTATAGAACTATTATTATCAAAAGGCATTGATATTAACATAGTTGACAGTCTTAGAAGTTCGTTGCTTGACTTTACTACAAATCTGCACGGAGGAAATATAGAAGCCACTAAAACACTGGTTGAAAACGGCATCGACAAAAAATATTTCTCAACGGCTTTTAAGTGGGCTTGTTGGCGAAACAACCCAGAGATAGCAACGTATTTATTGGATTGCGGAACTGACTATAAAAGTGAGACAACACCAAAATCCGAATTGCTATTTTGGATTTGTGGATTGGGACACAAAGAAATAGTAAAACTTTTGTTGGGGCTAAATGTGGACTTTAAAACAAAAGTAAAATTCAAAGGGAAAATGATGGCTTACGATGGAAGCCCATTAGACAGAGCTATTGCGACAAATCAAACGGAAATTGAAAAACTTATAAATGCTGGCTAAAATTTCGACCGAAAGCATTCCATTACTCTCATTTTCAAACCTTTACGTGAAATATTTTTAACCCAACAAACAAAACATGAAAACAAAATCAACCATCTACCTATTAATCTGCGCATTAACAATTCTGACATCCTGCGATTTGATGTATGACAGTCCGGCAAAAATATTTGAAACCATTGGGTTGAATGGCAACAAAATCCCCCACGATTTTCAAAGACATTTCAGAGAGATACGGCAGCGAAAAGCCAATGGTGTACTGCAAATTGTGGCCGAAGACAACAAAACCATGAAGAATGCAACCTGTGTAGAATACATGGATTTTGCCTACAAACAGACGTTTGATGCCGACATTGAAAATATTAAAAAACTGAAAGTTACCGATGAAGCTAAACCTATTGTCGCTGCCGGATTAAAGACATTTGAATATGCCGACGAAGTCTACAAAAAAGACTTTCCAATCATTGCTAAAATGATAGACGACGGTAAGACCGACCAGGAAATAGACGCTGCTATTGAGCAACTGGATACGACAAAAGGCGCTGAACTGGGCAAGCTGTATACTGAAATGATGGATCTGCTGATTCCCTATGCCGAAAAACATGGTGTGGAATACAAGACGATTAATATGCCGTGATGGAGTACCCTGAAATTTACTTCCTTCTGTGTTTACTTCGTCCGGAATCAATCACAAAAAAGGTGACACTTAAATTATAAAGAAGACAGAAACCTCGAAAACATACAAAGACGCAGGGGGATAAGAAAACAACACTTACAGAAAAACATATCACAAGAAAAAAATATGGAAGCGATATATCACAGTGAAACAATCTGGACAATTAAAAATTTCCTTTCCGCCCACCAATGTGAGGAGTTAATCTTGTTGAGTGAAAACATAGGCTACAATGAAGCTGAGGTCGGCTTCTCGTCCGGAGCCAGAATGGCTAAAAACATCCGTAACAATTACCGGGTGTTACATGAAGATGAAAGGCTTGCCAATAGACTTTGGGATAAGCTCAGGGAATTTTGCCCCTCGGAAATGGACGATTATCACGCAGTTGGGCTGAATGAGCAGTTCCGGTTTTACAAATACGAACTGGACCAACGATTTAAAAGACATGTGGATGGTCGGTACAAACGAAACGATCAGGAAGAAAGCCGCATTACTTTTATGATATATCTGAATGACGAGTTTGAGGGTGGTGAAACTGCTTTTGATAACGTTACCATCGTGCCCGCAACCGGTGATGCCCTGTGTTTTATACATGAGCAAAAACATGAGGGCTGCCCAGTAACGAGTGGTATAAAATATGCGCTGCGATCGGATGTGATGTATCGAATAAAGTAGCTGATATGAAAAGGCACTCGACTATTGCGTTCCTGGTGTATACCTTCTAACTTTTGCATGAAATTTAGAAAGTCGACAACTGGCCCTGAAATAAAATTACAAAATTCATCAGCATGAAATACCTGAAATTCAAAGACATCAAACACAAGTTCCCAGAGAAAAGCTGGATGTATTCACGAAACGAAAGCAACAATGGGGAGTTTGAGGAAGAAAATATACTTTATCTGGAAGGTGACTTTGAAACAGAAAACCTGGATCTGGATGCACCATTTGTTTCGTTCAAAGACCGTTTCGGCAATTACGAAACCTATCTTCAACAGGAGACTTGCATGACCATCCTGATTGAAGGAAATCTCAGGGCTCAAAATATTTACAATGATGAAACCGACGGCTCCACCGGGCTAGTAGTGCTCGGTGACGTGCTTGTGCAAAACATGGTCGTGGGCGGACAGGATGTGTATATCACGGGCGACCTCAAAGTGACGGACTGTTTCTGGGGACATTACAATCACGGCGATCTGATCGTGGAAGGGCAAACGGACGCACGCGTTTTTGTGGCTACCGAAGAGTATCACTACGATTACAACAAAGAGCGAACCCGTGCGCAACATTTTCTGTGCGATGATGATGACGAGGATGGCACCTTTGATAGATCCGTGGTTGAATCCATTTTTGTGCCCGAGCTATTGGAAGACGAAAGTGAAGTGGAACCGGATGATGTTTTTTCCTGGGCAAGCTGGCTGCTACGATATGCAGCCGTTGAGCGACTGGCTGCAAATGAACCCATCGTCCTGAAAGAAATTAAGATACTTTCCCCGGCAGAAAAGGAAATCGAATTTCAAAAATCAATTCCCCGCCAGTTTGAAAACAAGTTTTTCGCAGACGAAGCAGGATTTATCAGCCAGATAGGCAATTTTAAAAAGCTGATGGACATTGCCAGATCCCATGCCGAATGTGATCAGTTTTACGAGTGGAACGGATTTGCAGTGCGCGTCCATTACAAATCACCGGAAAAGAATGACTATGTAATGGCAAAACACCCATCGGGTCTGCAGTTTTATGTACAGATCAATGAATGGGAAGAGCCTGCGACCGGCTTAAAAAAAATATTTGGCAAGAGCGTGCAAGTCGAAGAGCTATATGCCATGTCCCGGAATAATACCAGTGAAGATTTCAAGGGTATTTTCAGACAGGAAATTTCTTCGCAAAATTTCGAGACCTTTCAGCATTTCTGGACGGATTTGCTCACCAGAGCAGAAATCGGTTTTTACGTCCACAACCAGTTTCTGGCAAAAGTAAAACCCGCTGATTTGCTCCGGTATTTATCGTTGCCCGTGGTGCAGGAAAAATACAACGACTATTGGGACTCGGACAAAAAAGGCTTCTGGTATGGCAATTACAGTATTTCTGCAAGGATACATGGTGTACAAGGGCTGGAAGGTAGCGTTGATGTGGGCAAAGAAATAAAAGGTGACGAGTTTGACATGCGTAAGTATTTCTTTCGTCCCGACCGCCTCGAAAACCCGACGTTTTCCGAGTTATACTATTCTCCAAGCCAGGAAGACAACACCACTGACAGGTACTCGGGCTACGGTGATATTTACAAGGTATATCTTTACGATTGGAAATTGTACAGAGAGGCGTTGGAATGGTATGCCAAAGTAGAGCCTGCATTTGAGCAGGAAAACAAAAGTTACCTCGAAGAAAAGCTAGAAGAAACAGAACGCCAGAAAAAAAAGGCTTTACAAAAGGCAACACCTGAAACTGTTCCCTTTCCAGAAATACAGTTTGCTGGTACAGCATTCAAGCTTATTAGTCGAAATCAGGCTCAGGAGATCATCGGCAATCTGACCGATTTTCAGGGCGAGAAAATCTATGATGTTTATGAGAACACCTGGCGGTTTCCGGAAGAGCCAAACAGTTTTTTCCTTTTGGCCGAAGAAGATGTGAAGGTCGAAAAACTGGAATTGGAATACAGTACCGGGGAGCATCCCGATATCTTCATTCTTGGCTTTATTTTCCTAAAAAACCTGACTGCCGAAAAGTATATCATGGCCTATGATACCGACAATTCGCCAGCACTTATCGTCCTTGGAGATTTGAAAGCCAGTCATTTGCACCTTTTTGGAAATGTGCACTTTATTGGCGGCGATGTTCACAGCGAAGTGATATGGGGAGAATACAACCACGGTGAATTATTTGTGAAAGGCAACGCTTATGCTGCTCTCATCTACGAAAACGACATGATGCTCCATTTCGGCGGTTTCGGGAACGTAGCGGGCATCGTAGGCGATCAAATTAAGCTTTATTGTTCGCTGACAGACGAAGACGAGACACCCGTTTTTTCAGAGGAATATGTACTTCCCACCTGCCAGCTTTCGGATATAGTGTATGACAATCTGTATTTCAGAACACCTTACGGCCAGCAGGAATTATATGAAGAAAAAGATGAAGACAGTGCTTTGGATTATTTGCTCGAAGGGAAATCCTTTATCGACGAAAGTAAAAAAGCAAGCTTTACACACGTCGATTTTCAGGAGATTTTCGAGTCTTCGGTAGAACAACTCATGGTACATCCTTCCTTTACCGCCAATAATTACCTGGAATGGCGGGATGAAAATGCGTTGGAATGCTGTTGGATAAAACGCTACGAATACGACGGTGTCTGGTACCAGCAAACAGGCCGGATGATTTACGGCGATAAGTACATTTCAGCAACAATACTCTGCGCTGAGGGCACCAGGGATTACGATCTGAATCTGGAATATTTCAACAACGACATGACGCCCAAATTCGCCTGGACTAATGCAATAAACGACGAAAATATAGAGGTGGCGATCGTGAAGTTTGGAATACGGAAGGCGTTGGAGCGATTGGTGGAATAATCATATCTAATAGGTCTCACGCAAAGCAGAAAAGTAAAATGGCAAAGAACGCCAAGACTCTTTTTGAACTGCTACATTTCACGCAAAGCAAAAAGTAAATCAGCAAAGGACGCTAAGACTCTTTTTGCGCTCTTTGCTGAAACTTCAAACTTTTGCGTGAAACCTTTAAACTGCTAACGCTTCACGCAAAGCAGGTAAGTTAAATGCCCAAAGACGGGAAGAAGACTTTTATGCTCTTTCCTCAAACTTCAAACCTTTGTGTGAAATTTGCCTGCCGCCACCTTCCCTACCAGGTTGATACTCGTTTAATTAGCTACATTTGTTAAACAAATATCAACAACATTACCACTATGAAAATCATCATTACAGGCGCTACGGGAATGGTTGGTGAAGGCGTGTTGCTGGAATGTCTTCAAAATTCCGCTGTGTCGGAAGTATTGATTGTCAACCGAAAACATGTGGATATCAGCCATCCTAAACTAAAAGAATTACTTGCCCCGGACTTTTTGAAAATCGAAACTTTTGCCGAAAGCTTGAAGAGTTATGATGCCTGTTTCTTCTGTGCGGGCGTGAGTTCGGTAGGAATGAATGAAGATGACTACACAAGAATCACTTACGATACCACCCTTCACTTTGCCAAAGTTTTAGCCGGTATCAACAGGGAGATGGTATTCACCTTTGTTACAGGTGCCAGCAGCGACAGTACTGAGCAAGGCAAGGTAATGTGGGCCCGGGTTAAAGGAAAAACAGAAAATGATCTGATGAAACTGGGGTTTCGGGGACAATATAATTTCCGTCCGGGCTTTATGGAACCTGTAAAAGGGCAAAAAAATGTAAAGTGGTTTTCCAAGCCGGTCATTGCCATTTATCCTATATTTTTCCCAAAGCAATCATTAACATTAAACGAGGTTGGGCAGGCTATGATTAATCTGGTATCAAAACCTTATCCCAAACAGGTTCTGGAAATTGCAGATATCAGGGAGGTAGCGAAAGGAAAATATTAAAGAAGGTGCTGGTTACTTATCCCCAGTAATCAGCACACAAAATCCCAATACTTTTGGGACTCCAAGCTATCCCGGCAAAACAATTCAGCAGAAGAATCTCAAATCGCAACAATCGCACGGGATATATTTTAGAAATTCCATCAAACTTTTTTTTCTGAAAATTTGCGAAACCGAACAGTTGCACATATATTTGCAACCATATAGTTTCATAATAAATTTTTATGTGATGAGAAGAGATGTATTTCAGGCAATTGCGGATCCGACTCGCAGAGCGATAATTGGCCTGATCGCACTTCAGGCATTGACACCAAATGCTATTGCTGAACATTTTGACACTTCAAGACAAGCAGTTTCCAAGCACCTGAAAATTTTAACCGAATGTGAACTGGTTACCCAGCAGCAGCTTGGCAGAGAAATTTATTATCAGTTAGAATTAAAGAAAATGAAGGAAGTTGACAAATGGCTCGACCAGTTCAGACAAATCTGGGAGGATCGTTTCAGTGAGTTAGACAATTTATTATCAACCATTAAAGCTGAGAAAAAATGAGAACCAACCTATTAATGGATTTTTCCGTAGACAAGGAAACCAGTACTGTAAAGGTAAAAAGAGAATTTGCAGCGTCACGCTCCGACGTTTGGGCGGCATGGACACAGTCGGAATTGCTGGATAAATGGTGGGCGCCACGCCCATGGAAAGCTCGGACAAAATCTATGGATTTTAAAGTAGGCGGCAGCTGGATGTACGCCATGGTGGGACCGGAAGGAGAAGAACATTGGGCTAAGGCCAACTACACCGCCATTACCCCAGAAAGCAATTTTAAATACCACGACGCCTTTTGCGACAGTGACGGCAACGTAAATCAGGAATTCCCCAGCTCTGACTGGAATCTGGATTTTACGGAGGCAGGAGAAAATACGATTGTCAATATCTCCATCAGTCACCAAAATCTTTCAGATTTGGAAGCAATTATCGAAATGGGCTTTAAAGAAGGCTTCACATCTGCTATGGAAGGTCTCGACGAAATTTTTGCATCCTAAGTAGTTCGAAAACTGAATAATGTTTTGACAGGTTTTAGAACCGAACCATAAAACAACGCCGATGTATGTATCCCAACAAACATCGGCGTCTTTCTTTTACAGTGCCAATTCCCCATACACCAATTTTAATTCATTTTTAACCGCACCGACCAACTATTCTAATTCCGTTCTTCAATCCAATTCGCAACATACTCTGCTACTTCCTCCCAGCCCTTCTGACCAGCTATGAAATGACTTCTGCCCTCAAACTCCTTGTAATCAACAACACTGTTGGCGTCTTTATAGCGACCGGCGATTTTTCTGATAAGCTCGGGAGAAAAAATGGTATCCTGCTCTCCAGCGATGAATAGCAACGGTTGATGCGGTTTGCTAAAATCCACTTTGGCAAAAGATTTCAATAGCGTGTCTCTCGCAATTTTTCTGCTTTCCGGTACAGCTACTTCGTCATATGCTTTGTCGGCATCGGCCTGGCTCATGTTATTAAAAAATGCTCTTTTGTACCAATCCCTGCTTCCCAAAAATGGCGAATTCCCTTTGAAAAAATCTACAACCGGATACACGATTTTGACAGTGGAGAATGGAGCCAGCACATTTTTTGGAGGAGCACCATCTATACTAACTCCGGCAACAGCTTTGCCCATTTCAATTAATTTCAAAACCACCAGTCCAGCCAGCGAATGACCAACCACAATTGGTTTTTCAGGCAAAGTATCGATCAGTTTCACAATGTTGTTTACCACATCTTCAAAGCCTGTTTGGGTTAATTGTGGGTGAATATTTGTTCTTAAATCCGATGGATTTCCTTCGTGACCAGGATTGGCAGGTGTGTGTACGGTATATCCTTTTGCTTCAAAATATTGTTTCCAGGCAGCCCAGCTTTTGTTATTTACAAACAGGCCATGAATAAGGACGATGGTTTTTGAATTTTTCATTTTCTTGTTGTTTTAAATTGATGATACAAAGGTGCATAGCCATTCCATCAATAAGTTTAACCTGGGTTAAAATCGAATTTCCTGAAAGATATTTTTTTAATTACAGAGGTATATTAAAATAACGTATAGTGTTATCTCAATACGGGAATATATCCGTAAATTCATACCAATATTAGCATCAAAAGCAACTCACCTCTAACCATAGCGGAACATGGAAAAATACTACACTGAAATCAAATGGGCTTTCATTTTCATTGTGACATCGTTACTATGGATGGTACTCGAAAAAGTAACTGGTCTGCATTCCAACCACATTGACAAGCAGCAATACCTCACCATGGGATTTATGGTGCCTGCAATCTGGATTTATGTTCTGGCTCTGAAAGACAAAAAGAAGAAAGACTACCGCGGCAGAATGACTTTTAAACAGGGTTTTATTTCGGGCCTCATCATCTCCGTGATTGTGGCCCTATTCAGTCCGCTTACACAGTGGATCACTACGTATGTGATCACACCTGAGTTTTTCCCTAATGTGATCGAATATTCGCTAAAAACCGGATATCATAAAACCCGTGCAGAAGCCGAAGCTTTTTTCAATTTTGAAAATTACGCTAAACAAGGACTCGTCGGAGCAATTGGAATGGGCATCGTTACGTCGCTCGTTGTAGCCTTTTTTGTGAAGAGTAAAAGGTGATTTTTTAGTAAAAGTGAGAAGTGAAATGAACGGCCCATATATGTCATACAGCCTCCCGGTCATTTTACTTTTTACATTTCACTTCTTTCTACTTTCTTCTCACTTGTCAACCAAGCCCGACATCAACCCTTATGGTAGTACCTGTTCCCGGAACCGACCGTACCTGAACATCTCCTTTCAGAAGTGCCGCTCGGTTACGGATATTCAGTAACCCATTACCACCGGCAAATTTAGTGGTATCAAATCCGGTTCCATCGTCAGTATAAATTAAAGTGAGTCGCTGCTGATGATATCTCAGATCCAACACGACATGAAGGGCGTTAGCGTGTTTCACAGCATTGTGCAGGAGTTCCTGAATAATCCGGAAAACATTAATTTCAACCGTTTCGGGTAACCTTGCAGGAATATTTACCGGCTTAAAAGTAACAGTAAATCTCACGCCCAGATTAAGGACAGTCACCATGTCATCTATCGCACATTCCAGGCCAAGCTGTTTAAGATTTTGTGGATGCATATCCTGAATCAGCCGGCGTATCTCATCCATGGATGTAGCAAGAAGTTTTTGCGAACGCTCTTTGAGCTCGGTCATGGGAATTTGCTCATTGCCAAAGGATGACAGGTACATCTTCAAAAGCGACAGATTTGCACCAACGCCATCGTGGAGTTCTCTTGAAAAACGCTGCCGCTCAGCTTCCTGAGTCATCAACGATGCCTTAATTTCTGCCTCCCGTTGCCGCAACCTGATTGTCAGTCGATATCTGAGCAAGCCATAAATACCGCTTATCAATAACAAAATAAGCGACAGACGAAACCACCCCGTACCCCACCATGGTGGCTGAATGTAGATTTTCACCATGGCTCCTTCTTTATTCCAAAGTCCGTCGTTGTTACTGCCTGTAACCCTGAAAACATAGTTGCCGGGTGGCAGATTCGTATAGTTTGCAGCACGTTTTGTACCTGCATTTATCCATTTCGCATCAATCCCTTCCATTCTGTAACGGTATTCATTTTTCTGATGATCGGAAAAATTGAGCGCAACAAACTCAAAGTTTATAAAATTCTGATGGTGAAAAAGATTCATTTCCCGGACCTCGGGAGCGAAAACGCTGTCTTGTACAGTGATTTTGGTTATACGCACAGGAGGCACAAAAGTATTGGGTTGCAATGCCCTGGGTTTAAAATAGGAAATTCCATTTACTCCACCGAAATACATGGTACCATCCTGCGCCTTGTACATGCAATTGGTATTAAATTCATTACTCTGCAAGCCGTCAGAAATCCGAAAGGTTTTGCATATTCTTTCGCTCGAACTCCAGTAAGTAATACCTTCATTGGTTGATAACCAATAATGCCCGTCCGCGCTTTTTAAGATTCCATACACCACATTGTTAGGCAACCCGTCTCTGCTGTCGAGCCGATCTTTCAATTTTAACTTTTGATCAAAAACATACACGCCGCAATCCGTCCCGATCCAGAAAGAGCTATCATCCTCAAAAATGCTGCGAATATTTGCACAATCAAGGCCAAAAGCTTTGTTTACGTGCGTAAGTATTCCTGTTTTGAATGAGTATCTGAAGAGCCCCTGTCCGGTCGTTCCGAGCCATATGTTGGATTCCGAATCTTCGTAAATTAACCGGATCACATATTTCGAGATAGGCTTCATTGCGGGCAGATCGTCCCAGGAAAGCCACTTTTTTGTCTGAATATCGAATCGGTTCAATCCCCTTTGTCCACCTGCCCACACCTCGTTTCTGCTCTTGATCACTTGCGAGGCATAGAGGTAAACCGACCCCGATTCCCTGGACTGAAAAAATGATTCAAATCGTTGCGTTACCGGATCAAAACGACAAAGCCCTTTGCCTAGCGCCAGCCATAGCTTTCCACTTTCATCGGAGGTTATGTCATACACCTCGTTATGCGGCAAACTTCCCGGGTTCCCAGGCTCATTTTTGTAAACCTTGAAAACTTTACTAACCGGGTCATATCTTGTAAGTCCGCCCGTCTGAGTTCCAAAATAAAGGTAATTACCAAATCCATATATTTTAAAAACCATATTGTCCGACAACGATGCAGTCGGTTTGGCATCGTTTTTCCTGATAAGTCCAAACTGATATCTACCCGGATCGAACTTATCGAAACCACCACCACTCAGCCCGACCCAAATGTTGTTTTGAACATCCTCTGCAAATGAGAGCACATAGTTTTCTGCAAGACTATTAGGATTTTCTCCCGTATGTGTTAAATGCAGAAATCCCTTGTTGACAGGGCTATACAAAGACACTCCGCCTGTCCTTGTACCAACCCAAACCTTCCCTTTCGAATCTTGCATCAGCCGTGTGATCTCGTTGCTGCTGATATCGGTTTCTGCTGATCCTTCCTGGAAATGGCTGACCAAACTGAGCGAACCTGCAACCTGTGTACACAAATACAAACCATGCTCATAGGTTCCTACCCACAGCCTGTTTCCTTCTGTCGCCAGAACAGCACGTATGGTCGAAGACTCCGGAAACCAGCTGGTTGATTTGATATGTAAAGACGAAAACCTCCTTGTCTTCGACTCAAATCTAAACACATCGTCATCTGTTGCTATGTAAATTTCCCCACCCTTACCCTCGGTGATGTCACTTAACTTATTTGAGAAATGAGGAAAAGATTCAGTACTTTTTCCCTTCGGATTGTATCGATGAAGGCCATTTCCATCGGTAAGAATCCATACAGAACCATCCCTGCAACGATATAGCTGCCTCACTGATGCGTAGTCAAGCGGACTTGTTTTACCAAAAAAATCACTAAACTTCTGAATCCTGAAAGTAGACTGATTGCAAATTGCAAGTCCCCGACTGGTGCCTATCCACAGGTGCCCCTGCTGGTCATTCAAAAGCGTTTGGATGTAGTTAGAATTCAAGGCTCCATCCTTATACACTTTGAATTCATTCTGATCAAAACGATTAAGCCCATCCTGGGTTCCGAGCCACATGAATCCGTCGAAATGTGCAGATGCATAGCCGCTTCCCTGAGACAATCCGTCTCCCTGGGAATAATGTTCGAAAACGAGTTGGCTTGTTGAAGATCCCACCGTTTGATGAGCCTGCTGACCGAAACTAAAAAAGGGCAACAGGTTTAAGACAATCCAAATGAAACGATTCATATTTGTTGATGAATTAAAAACAGCTGTCCCTGATGATTAAAATCGCGATTGATCTCCATTATACTGAAAAGACAATATAAACAATTGGAAAGTAGCAACTTGCACCGTTTAATCAATAATTAACCTGTTTGCTCCGCATGATTGTGAAAAGAAAATCGTCAGCAAGTGCGCATACTTAAACTTAAAAAGGTGAGTTTTGGATGTGTTCAAAGACATATGAGGTGTAACTTTGAAGGTTAGTATTGAGTTTTGGTCAGATAATGATTTGTCGATAACCAGCAGTAAGAAATCTGTAAATTCGTTGCTTTCAAATAACATGACCCGGCTACTCTATGACCGTTCAAATTGATTACCAATAAGCAGCTATTTTAAACCCAACCCTGTGCAAACTGATCAGATTGATCCCAAAGCTGATTTGAAAATACTTATAGCACCGCTTGACTGGGGCTTGGGGCATGCCACGCGTTGTATTCCCGTTATCAGGCATCTTATCCAAAGTAATTGTAAAGTGGTACTTGCAGGTGAAGGTGCAGTTGCGCAGCTTTTAAAAAGCAATTTCCCGGACCTTGAAATACTGCCTTTACCAGGCTATCGCATCAGTTACAGCAATACTGCTTCTGGTTTTGTGCCTAAAATTCTGGTTCAGATCCCCAAAATTATTCGGGCCATAAAAGCAGAAAAGCGATGGCTGAAACAGATTCAGACACAGCATCACTTCGATCTTGTCATATCCGACAACCGCTACGGCTTAAAAATCAAGAGATTACCGTCCGTAATAATGACGCACCAGCTTCAAATACAGTCAGGAACCGGAACGCTCTCCGACCAGATGCTGAAATGGCTGCATTATCGTATTCTTGAAAAGTTTGACGCATGCTGGGTCGTTGATAACGAAGGCATTAATAACCTCGGAGGCAGTTTGTCTCATCCAGCTGAAATCCCTTCAAACGCGAAGTACATTGGTTTACTCTCGCAGCTGGATCAAATGAGTACTGCAAATAAATCTGATCAAAAAGAGATACTGGTATTGCTTTCCGGCCCTGAACCGATGCGTAGTATTTTGGAGCAACAAATTCTTACACAACTAAAAACAGCCACAGAATATCATTTCAATCTTGTGGCAGGGAATCCAACAGGTTCAGTACCCGACAAACTCCCGGATCATGTCACTTACTATACTCATTTGAATGCAGAGAAGATCAACGAGCTCATGCAAAAAGCATCGCTGGTGATTTGCAGAAGTGGTTATTCCACGCTGATGGATTTGGTGATGATGAACAAAAAGGCATTAGTTATACCAACTCCGGGACAAACCGAACAGGAATATCTAGGAAAAAGACTGCTTGATAAAGGGTTGCTGTTTTGCCAAAACCAAACGCTTCTTAACCTTGCTGATGATATACCGGAAGCATTGAAATTCCCGGGTTTTAAGCAGATAGAAAGTCAAAATAACTTTCGGGTGGTTGTAAATGATGTTTTGAATCAACTAAGAATACATTAATCCACCACAGCCGGTGATTCCAAGCCCATTATTTTTAGCGATTAATTCCAAGTAATGATTTTATACACTACCTTGGAATGTCTCTCAACCCGAACTTTTTTTTACGTTTACATAATGCAGTATTTCTGTACTTTGTTTGATTCCAATTACCTTTCCCGAGGCTTGGCAATGTACTATTCTCTGGAAAAACACTGTACCGATTTCCACCTTTATGTCATTTCATTTGACGACAGCTCCCTGTCAGTTCTGCGACAATTATATGTTGCGGATCCTTTTCCATATTTGAGTTAATTTGTGGATTTGATAATGCCAACAATTAAGATATCCGTTCCAACCAGCAGGAATCACTCCGAGTAAAGGTATCGTAGTACAAATATTTAATTTGCTCTATCGCTTCAACTAGTAACCATATTTTATATTACCATTAGATATTACAACCAAACATAATTTCTATTTAATGGCAAAATAGATACATTTGACTAAACCACCCGATGAAACGCAAATTTGAAATTAAAGAAACTCCATAATGAACAAGACCTGCTATTGAGGGTTTCGGAAGGCGACGAAAAGGCTTTTACGGAGATATTCTATGCCTACCATCAGGAACTTGGAGCGTATATTTTGAAATTGACAAAGTCAAACCGTCATGCAGAAGAAATTGTACAGGATGTTTTTGTAAAAATTTGGCTCAGACGCGAAAACCTGAACGAGATAAATGACTTCAATTCCTACCTGTTTATTATGGCCAGGAACCATACCTACAATGTACTCAGAAACGAGGCACGAATTCACGGTCTGCACACGGAACTTGACCCCGAAAAGCTCACAAACCATCATGAAGATTCCGCATCACAGCCAGAAATGGAACAATATTACGTTCTCATTGAGCAAGCAGTTGCACTATTGCCTCCACAGCAGCAAAAGGCATATCTTCTGAGCAGAAAGGATGGTCTGAAACATGAGCAGATCGCCGAAAACATGCAGTTGTCGAGAGAAACTGTAAAGCGCCATATTAGCCTGTCATTAAGCTCAATAACAAAATACGTCCGTACAAATGCAGAAAGAATGGGCGTTGCACTGATCTTTTTTTTAATAAAATCTTAAAAATTTTTATAAATCCGTTGACCCTCAAAATACCCAGCTGTGTCTTTAGTACCAGATCCGGGTTACAATTCCATTTCTCCTGTGTTTTCAGTTTTGCCTTATGTCTGATTCAAGAATTACATTTCTATTTTATAGATACTTTGACGGTACTGCTTCCCACGAAGATCAGCAGGAATTAACTCGCTTACTCTCCCTTGAAGAAAGCAGGGAGCAGATACAAACACTCATGGAGGAAGCGTGGACGACTTTTTCAGCAGATCAGGAAGTTTTTTCGAAAGAGGTTAGCAGCAAAATTTTAACTAACGTTTTTGACAGGCCACAAGGTGAGATTTCCGAGGTAGAACTTGAGAGAGATGATCACATTATAGCACCAAACTGGTGGTCGCAAAACTGGTGGAGCGTTGCTGCCACAGTTTTCATTACGCTGGGATTGAGCATTTATTACTTTTTTGGTAAAAACATGCAGGTGCCAGCTCAGCAGCAAGTCGTTCAAAATCAACAAACTGAAATAAGACCGGGCAGCAACAAGGCGACTTTGACATTAGGTGATGGTTCGATAATAAATCTTGACCAAATCCAAAACGGACACATATCAACGTACGGAGATACGAAAATCGAGAAGCCCGAAGATGGACAATTGATTTATAAAGCCAACAAAGGCGATGAACTGGCTGCTACATTCAACACCATTTCAGTTCCGCGCGGCGGACAATATCAAATAAAGCTGGCCGATGGTACACAAGTATGGCTTAACGCCGCATCGTCATTGAGATACCCTACCCGATTCGACGGCTCGGAACGTGTCGTCGAACTTACCGGAGAGGGCTATTTTGAGGTCGCCAAACATTCCCGCTTAACCTTCAAAGTAAAATCTAATGGATCTGAAATAGAGGTTTTAGGAACAAATTTCAATATAAACGCATATTCGGATGAGCCATCATTAAAAACAACTTTGCTTGAGGGGTCAGTAAAAATAAGTTCAGGGAAGGAATCCTCCTTGATAAAACCTGGCGAAGAGGCTGTTATCACAAGCAATGAGCCTGTACGTATACAAAAGGCCGATTTAGAAAAAGCCATAGCATGGAAAAACGGATCTTTTCAATTCAGCGGCACGCCTCTTCCTGAGGTAATGCGCCAAATCATGCGCTGGTATGATATTGACGTCACCTACGAGGGCAAAATACTGCCGAGACAGTTCGGTGGCGAAATTTCCCGAGACTCGGACCTCAAAGATGTTTTGAAAATACTGGAAATCAGTAAAATACATTTTCGACTGGAGGGAAGAAAAATAGTGGTACTGCCGTGATTATTCCAATGACTTGATTGAAGAAGGCTGACTATTCCTAAATCATAACTCTGTAAGACATGTAAACCAGTCGAGCAGCATAAATTTCTTTCCAAGAAGTACAATTCGTGTACGAGCACATTTTCAGCAAACTTAATTCAGTTCCCTATAATTCACACTCAATCAATTCAAACTATGACTCGAAATGTACCAGCCCCGCCCGCTAGCCTTCGGCATATCAGGCATCATTCTGGCTTATCGCCTATCCGTATCTCAAGAATTTTAAGGCTGACGATGATCTTCTTTGTTTCCGTCAACCTATGTGCTTCTGGATTTGGCTATTCCCAAAAAGTTTCGGTTAGCGAAAAGAATGCCTCGTTGGAAAAAGTTTTCAAATCACTTAAAAAGCAGTCAGGATATACCTTCTTCTTCGATGAGGCACAATTAAGATCTTCCAAGCCTGTTGACCTCAATGTGAAGAATGTTAGCCTGGAAGACGCTTTGGAGAAATGTTTTGCAAATCAAGACCTTACCTATACGATTGTGGGTAAGACTGTGGTTGTTAAAGCAAAGGAAATAAAAAAGGGAGTGTTTTCCCCTGCAAATTCCGATAAGTCCCGGGAAATCCAAACACAGATTGGTGGTACAATCACAGATGAAAAGGGACACGGGCTTCCCGGTGTGAATGTGCTTGAAAAAGGTACCTCAAACGGAACATCAACAGACATTGATGGCAAGTTCCGCCTAACCGTGGCGGACGAACGCTCAGTTCTGATCCTGTCGTATATTGGATACGATTCTCAGGAAATACCAGTCGGTACTAAATCAGAGTTTACAATTTCAATGACCCCGGATTCCAGAGTTTTGGACGAGGTTGTTGTCACTGCCTTAGGTATCAAAAGGGAGGAAAAATCACTTGGTTACGCGGTTCAAAAAGTTGCAGGTAAGGAACTGCAAACTGTGAAGGGTGTAGACATTGCAACTTCCCTTACTGGTCGTGTCGCAGGTATGGTGATATTAAACTCGACGGAATTTAACACAAGACCAACCATCGAACTTCGGGGAGAAAATCCACTTCTGGTGATCGATGGTGTTCCCTATGGAAATATGACACTGCGTGACGTTCCCACTGATGACATTGAAACCATGGATATTTTGAAAGGTGCAACTGCGTCGGCATTGTACGGCTCACGTGGTGGAAGTGGAGCGGTGATCATTACTACAAAAAAAGGAAAGGGGAAGGGTTTGTCTGTTGATGTGAATGTCAATACTATGGCAACTCTCGGTTATATAGCAATTCCAAAAGTTCAGACTTCTTACGGGCATGGGATTAACGGAAAAATTGCAAATGACTATGTTTGGGGACCAAAGCTTGACATAGGTCAGACTGCTGAACAATGGAATCCGATAACCAAGCAATATGAAGAAATGCCGCTTGTATCAAGTGGGAAAAATAACCTGAAAAATTTTTTGCAAACAGGTATGATCTCCAACAACAACATCAACGTGACGCAATCAGGCGAAAACGGGTTTTTCAGGGTTGGAGTCAATCACATTTTCAACAAAGGTCAGTTCCCGAATTCAAAACTGAACATGACCAGCTTTACAACAGCTGGTGAGTTACGTGTTGGTGATAAATTCACCATAGAAGCACACACGGGCTACACCCGTAAAACTGCCCCGCAGATCTGGGGAAGTGGGTATGGGAACCAGGGATATTTGTATCAAATATTGATGTGGACCGGTGTTGATTATGACATTCGTCAATACAAGGATTATTGGGTCACCCCAAATGAGAGCCAAAACTGGCTTTACGATAGCTGGTACGACAATCCATATCTGATCGCTCACGAAAAGCTGAACGGTATCAATCAGAATAAGCTTAACGCGAGTTTGTCCGCCACCTACAACTTTACCAAGGATTTGAAACTACTTTTCAGATCAGGATATGACTTTTACAGTGACATTGAGACCATGAGAAACCCGATCGGAATCAACTCAACCCGAAGTGGCTTTTACATAGGAAGCAAGAATCTGCCATTCAACTCCCTTGGAACATACGGAATTAACAAAAACTGGGGGCTGAGTACAAATAATGACCTCCTGCTCATGTACAACAAGAAAGTCAAAGACTGGGGATTTGATGGACTGGTAGGTGGAACAGTCTACTATTATCAGGATAGAAATTTGGGAGCTGGCACACAAAACGGATTGAGTGTTCCGGGCTGGTATTCATTGGGTGCTTCTTTGGGAAATGTAATCGCTTCTGAATCATTTAAAAAAAGGCAAATCAACAGTGTTTTCGGGAAAGCTTCCATTTCCTGGCGAGATGCTATATTCGTTGACATCACTGGTAGAAACGATTGGAGCTCAACGCAGCCTGCTGCAACGAGGTCTTACTTTTATCCATCAGTTGCTACAAGTGTGCTCCTGTCAGAATTTTTAAAAATGCCTAATGCGGTAGATCTATGGAAAGTCCGGGCCTCTTTTGCCGTAGACAAGTCCCCTTTGGGCGTGTACGAAAGCAACCGTACTTACGGAGTTAGTCCTGCGGTATGGGGAACGCTTAATTCAGCAAGCTATCCAAATTCGCTGCTGGGTACAAATTTGTTGCCAAATTCACAAAGAACCTGGGAAATTGGCACCGGAGTATTTGCATTTGGAAAAAGAGTTCATCTGGATGTGGCTTACTTTAATAAATATTTCTTCAACCAGCAAGTTAAACAATCCATATCAAGTGCATCCGGCTTCGCTACTACGCTGGTGAATACGAAAGAAACGATTGCCAGACGCGGTCTTGAAATCACACTGGATGGATCCGTTGTTAAAAATAACGACTTAGAATGGCACTCTGCAATCAATTATTCATTTAGCCACAGATATTATGTTGACCTTGATCCCGTGTATTCTTCGGACAACCCATGGACAAAAAAAGGCGAAAGAACCGATTATTACACGGTCTATCAATGGCTTCGCGATAAAGAGGGAAATATCATTCATAATAACGGGTTGCCCATGCAAAGTGACTATAAGTCCAAAATTGGATACGGAGACTACAATTTTTCACTAGGTTTCATTAATTCACTTACCTATAAAAACTTCTCATTTAATCTCGCCATGGACGGTCGCTTTGGTGGCTTGATGTTCAATAACATTTGGGACAAAATGTTCGACACAGGCTCAAATCCTGAAACCGACAACCAATATCGTTATGACCAGGTCGTAAATGGTTTGACAAACTATGTTGGAAAAGGCGTGAATTTGGAGGGAGGAACCGTCGAATTTGATAAATACGGTACCATTACAAGCGACTCCCGAGAATATTCTGTAAATAATGTTGAAGTTGGATACCAGGATTATACACAGTGGATGAGTGGTGGTGAACAATCCGTTCAAAAACAAGGCTTTTTTAAAATACGTGAGATTTCCGTGGGCTATAAAATTCCATCTGGCATTCTTGGAAAAGGAATAAAAAATGCTTCTATCTCGCTTACCGCTCAAAATGTGTTGCTGATAACCAAATTTAAGTTTTCAGATCCTGACGTATTCTCAGAAAATCTGAATGCACCGTCTCAACGTATGGTTGGGATGAATATTAGACTTGGATTTTGACAAACCAACAATTTACCTTAAAGTTAATTGACATGAAAAGACATATTTTGAAATACATTATTGCGATTCTGATTCTGACTGGCACCAGCTGTTCTGACTTCGACGAAATCAATACGAATCCGAATGCAACGACTCAGGTTACCTCTCAAATGCTGGCATCCAATATGATCCTGGCAATCACCAGGAGTTCGATTTCGAATCAGAAGACTTTCTTACAGCCATTCATCCTGGGCAAATACATTACATGGCAGGAAGGGGGGCAGGAGTCTTTTCAATATAACCGTCTCCCGCGTGCAAGTTTTGAAAGACTGGAACTTCTTAGCAATATCAAACCAATGATCGGATATGCAGAAACCGAGAAATTAGCAAATTCTTACACTGCATTGGGACACTTTATACGTGCATGGCAATTTTTCCTGACAACGATGCAACTTGGAGATATCCCTTATTCAGAGGCAATATTGGGAGAAACCGAAGGAGTCATCAAACCAAAATATAACACGCAAAAACAAGTCTTTCAGGGGATATTGAATGAGCTAGACCTCGCCAATGAGCTTTTTGCAAAAGGAAATGATTTTGGTGGCGATCCGATTTATAATGGGGATATCGATCAATGGCAAAGGCTTGCAAATAGTTTTCAGTTGTATGTACTTATCAACCTGTCTAAGAAAAGCGCTGATAAGGATTTGAATATCATCGAAAAATTCAAAATTGTTGCAACACGGCCTTTGATGCGGGATGCAAATGACAACTTTGCCCTTACATTTTCGGATTTAGATGGACAAAAATACCCTTGGGTTAACATCAACAGTTCTAACCCATCGGTTATTTACCCTATGCTGACAGCCAATCTGCTAAATCCATTAAAGGACATGAAGGACCGGCGCCTGTTTTATTTCGCCAAGCCCTCATCAGTTCAAATCACAGCAGGTAAAAAGGTTTCAGATTGGGATGCCTATCCTGCTGCAGAGGCTTCCGCAGCTTTTGCTTCCTTGCAAGCCATGCGCGCGTCCAAGGACTTCACGGATTTGAATGATCGGTACGCGGACCTTTTCAATGCCGAGCCAGTTGGCCTTTATACATTTTGGGATCTGCAATTTACAATGGCGGAAGCTGCTGTAAGAGGCTGGATCAGTGAATCTGCAAAAACATTCTACGAGGCTGGTATCAGTTCTTCTATGAATTTTATTGCAACAAAAACACCGAACAATCCGAAATACAATCACGAGATGCCGATTACAGATAGCTACATAGCGGCTTATCTTCCAACTGTGGCATTGAAAGGTACAGATGAAGCAAGGATTCAACAGATTTTGAGCCAGAAGTACATTGCAGGATTTATGCACAGTACAAATTATAGTGCTTGGTTTGACAATCGCCGGACCGGTTATCCCAAATTCATTCTTAATTCATCAACCAACCTGAACACACCAAATACGCAATTTCCGGTTCGCTGGCTGTATCCATCAAACGAAATCAACTATAACGGAGAAAATATGTCGGCGGCGGTCACAAGCCAGTTTGCAGGAAATGACAACACCAATGGTGTGATGTGGCTACTAAAAGAATAATCTGATGGTTTTTTAAAAGCAAAATGCCTGCCGGACGAAAGTCTTGCAGGCATTTTCTATATATTGAGTATTTATCCTTCTCCTCGCAGCAGTTTTTCGTACTCCTTTTCCTCCAGATTTTCTCATCCAGACTCCCATACACTGAAAAGTAGTGAGATGCATCGAAAATCAAAAGAAAGAAATCCGGAAGAGATTAACCACTTTCCTGCATTTACGACGAGATAGCTATGCATATGAATTTTGAAACTCGCTCTGTTCTGTGCCGGACAAACCGAGCAGGAATATCTGGGAAAAAGACTGCTTGACAAAGGATTACTGTTTTGCCAAAACCAAACGCTTCTTGATCTTGCTGATGATATACCGGAAGCAATGAAATTCCCGGGTTTTGAGCAGATAAAAAGCCAAAATGACTTTCGGGTGGTTGTAAATGATGTTTTGAAGAAATTAAGAAAACATTAATTCAACATAGCCGGCGATTCCAAACCCATTATTTTTAGCGATTAATTCCAAGTAATGATTTTATACACTACCTTGGAATGTCTCTCAACCTGAACATTTTTTTACGTTTACATAATGCAGTATTTCTGTACTTTGTTTGATTCCAATTACCTTTCCCGTGGCTTGGCGATGTACTATTCTCTGGAAAAACACTGTACCGATTTCCACCTTTATGTCATTTCGTTTGACGACAGCTCCCAGTCAGTTCTGCGACAATTAAACCTGAAACACGCAACAATTATTTCTCTTGAAAATTTTGAAGATGAAGAACTGCTGCGTGTCAAAAAAGATCGTACCGCAGGAGAATATTGCTGGACCTGCACCTCTTCAAGTATCTGGTATTGCATTCATACTTTTGGCTTGGATCACTGCACTTACGTGGACGCCGATCTGTTATTTTTTTCGGATCCGAAGGTTTTAACGGATGAAATGGGAGAAAACTCCGTGCTAATCACCGAACATCGGTACAGTCCGGAATATGATCAATCTGCATTGAGCGGAATCTACTGCGTTCAGTTTATTACTTTTAAAAACACAACTGCCGGACTTCTCGCGCTGGATTGGTGGAGAAAAGCATGCATAGAATGGTGCTACCGACGATTTGAAGATGGGAAATTTGGCGACCAGAAATATCTGGATGACTGGACAACGCGCTTTGAATCTATACATGTGCTCCAACATACCGGTGGAGGTGTTGCGCCATGGAACAGCACACAGTATTCATTCCAAAAATCAGGAAATCAGGTAATTGTAAAAACATCCATACAGGAACAATCACTTGTTTTCTTCCATTTTCACGACTTCCGATATTGCTTGGATCAGGTTTTCCGCCTCACCGATGAGCAATACAAATTGAATTCAGATGCGGTTTCACTGGTTTACAAACCATATGTTCAGGCTTTATCCCAGGCTGAAAGCACCATAAAGCGTGTGGATCAGAAGATCGTTTTTCATGAACCATTACATTCTTTAAGCTGGGTAAAAACCAATTTTGGACGGAAGTTAACTTTTTCAATCAAAGGCTTTTACAAAAACTATTATAAGCAGTCCAAATTTCGCTAGCCCGCTGTCCCTCAATTCTCTATGCTAAATCGTCTATTTAAAACCAAGAATAAAAAACCAGATTATGGCTGGTTTGGCAATTATAACTCCTGGGAGGAAGCGTCTGCGGTTACTCAGGGGTACGACCAAGCCAACATTCTTGAAATAACCAAAGAAGCGTTGCTCAAAGTGAAAAATGGAGGGGCTGTGTATGAAAGAGATTCGGTACTGTTTGATAAAAAAGAATACCCTTTCCCACTGATTTCATTTCTGCTACATACCGCTTTGAGCAATAAATCTCCATTGCATATTCTTGATTTTGGCGGGTCGCTGGGCAGCACTTATTTTCAGGTAAAAGAGTTTCTCACGCCAGGCGTTTGTTCCAGTTGGAACATTGTTGAACAAGCTCATTACAACGATTGCGGAAAGCAGTTTTTCGAAGACGATGTGCTCCATTTTTTTCATTCCATTGAAGAATGTCAGTCACACTACCCTATCAATTTAGTCATACTTTCAAGTGTTGTACAGTACCTGCCCGACCCGCATATCTTCCTGAAAAAACTGGCTTCTTACGGGTTCAAAGCCATTCTTTTTGACCGGACGGCTTTTGTAAGGGATACAAAAGACAGGATAACCATACAAAAAGTTTGGCCCAACATCTATGAAGCGTCTTATCCAGCCTGGTTTTTCAGCGAATCAGGATTTCTCAGCCACTTCGAAGAAAATTATGAGGTTAAAGGTGAATTTGGGACCTACGTGGAAGGTGAGGCAATTATGGAAATTGATCATCAGCCAGTAGGTTATGAAAAAGGTTTTTTCCTGCTAAAAAACTCTTAATCAAGGTTACTTATGCCTCCCTATTTTCCTAAAATCTCTATCGTTACGCCTTCATTCAACCAGGCGGCATATCTTGAAAGCACCATACTGTCGGTAATTAGTCAGGGTTATCCAAATCTTGAATACATTATAATTGACGGCGGCAGTACTGACGGCTCAGTCGACATTATCAAAAAATACGAATCCAAAATAGCATTCTGGGTGAGTGAGAGAGACGCCGGCCTATACGATGCTCTGCAAAAGGGCTTTGAAAAGTCGACGGGAGAAATTATGGCCTGGATCAATTCTGATGATATGTATCATAGAAAGTCTCTATTTCTGGTAGCTGATATTTTCGAACGTTTCAGCAAGGTGCGCTGGCTAATGGGAAGTAATACTTTTTATGATGAACAAGGAAATTCTTTTTTGTATGAAAATGATGCGTACCAGCAACGCTGTTCAAAGTGGCGGATGTATTTAAATGACGGAAATTACATTCAGCAGGAGTCTGTTTTTTGGAAGCGTGATCTATGGATTGAAACAGGCAGCTATATCGATAAAAACTATGCGCTGGCAGCTGATTTTGAACTCTGGTCCCGTTTTTTCAGAAAAGATGAACTATATACAACATCATACATCCTTGGAGGTTTTCGCTTACGTACTGAAAACCAGAAGAGCCTTGATCTGCGGAATCAATACATACAGGAAATGAAAACGGTGCTTAACCGCGAATTGAAATTGGAAGAAGGTAAAGCCTATCTTCTGTATTGCAAATCAGCACTAAAACTGAGCAGTTTGATTCCTATAAAAAAATGGCGAGACAGAATCAGAATCAAGCTTTTGAAACTACCGAAAAAGATCATATTCGATCGACACAAAGGAATGATATTCAGCAAACGATAACTTAGAAATCAGCTTTTCCTGCTTTAAGTCTTTTGAACAAGAATCTAAGCCAGATAATCATTCCATAATTTTTAAGGATAAAATTAGCCTTGTTTTCCTCAAACAACCGGTCCTTTTGCACGGATGAAATTCCTGTGTGACTGAAGGTAGCTATGACATAATCCCGGAATTCAAAATGGTAGCTGGGGTCTTTCCAGCACCACATGTTCAGGATGTGATCGGCAGAAATTTTGTAAGTGAGATCGAATCTATATTTATTAAACACACTCGCCGGATAAATCATGGCCTGGTGATTAATCCCAGTTTTGGCATGCCTGTAAGGCGAGACTCTTCCCAGATACTTTTTGTTCTCTTTCCAAACACTTCCGTAGTAGATATTTTGCGGATTGTCCAGTTCAACTGCCAGATCCGAAAACTCAGGAGTGAGTTCATCGTCCGCACCAATAAAATAAACCCATTGCCCCTTCACCTGATCCAGGGCTTTGTTCATAGCATCGTAAATACCGTGATCCGCTTCGCTTTTCCAAAAACCGATTTTGGCAGAATTGAACTGTAAAATGGCGGCGGTTCCATCTGTACTTAATCCATCCATCACAATAATTTCAATATATGGATACCGTTGCTGAAAAATACTGTCCAGACATTTCTGTAAGTATTTTTCAGCATTGCGGGTAACCAATATGATCGATATCAATCCGGACCGATCCATTAAACAGTTACGTATTCATATTGATTTACGCCTCTGTTGCAGTAAATAATTTTATTAGTAACGGTTTGAGCCAGACGTTGTTCATTTTCGATGCAACGTTCCCTGCATTTTTCAGGATGGTACAAGTGAAAAACGATGCCGCCAAACTTCATGGCTCTTTTATAAACACCAATATTTATCAGCCTCGCCGCAATTTCATTGTCCTCTCTCCCCCACCCGAAAAAATCTTCGTTGTATCCATTCACACGTATCAGATCTTGCCGCCAAAAAGCCATGTTGCAACCCCGCAGTTTTCTGATATCATGTGGTTTATAGTGATCGGCGAAGTAATTCCTGAGCGATTTGATCCAAAACCGGTTCATGATATTGCTCATACCTGAAACAAAAAATCCCATTCTGGTCTCTTTTGAAAACAGCAGTTTTTCAGACAATTCCTTGCTCATGATCACCCTGCTACCTGCTATGAAGGTACCCGGCTTGCTGAGTTCCAGATGATCTTCTATGAAATTCTCATGAAGGATCAGATCTCCATCCACCTGAACGATATACTCATGAGAGGCACGTGCGATTGCCTTGTTCCGGATTTTAGCCAATTGAAATCCATCATCTTCCTGCCATACATGAACGAGCGGAACGGGAAACCTGCGTTTCATTTCCTCAATCATATCGAAAGTTTCGATCGTCGACCCATCGTCCGCGATGATTACCTCATCTGGCAATACCGATTGACTACATACGCTCTGCAAGCAAAGATTGAGCGCTTCGGGCCAATTGTATGTGGATATGATGAGGCTGGTTTTTGGTTTACTGTTCAAACTAGCTGCGGCCATATCCATTGTAACAGGTTTTAAGGTTGTTGATAATGGCATCTTGTACCGCGCTTGCATGAAAAGGCTCGTTTTCCCTTTTCAACTCGTCGTGATGCAAATGATACTGAACCGCGCTCAGCTTGACAATTTTCTTGATAATAGCGTTATTGACAAAACGGGCCGCAAGTTCTTCGTCTTCGTGACCCCAACCTTGCAAGTCATTATTGTAACCATTCACACGAACGAAATCTGCCTTCCAGAAAGCAAGATTGCTTCCTCTCACATTCCGGCTTTTCATTTCCTTACGTTCACCGAATGATTTCAGCAATGGCAGCCTAAGCGCATTCAGCCGGTTGTAAACTCCAAGAGAATAAAAATGAAGATCAAGATCACCACTTACCAGCAATTCGGAAGTTTTTGAAGGCGTTAGCCGGGCTCTGGTTCCCCGAACAAAAGCACCTTGCTCAGCAGCGAGCAAATGGTCCTTAACGAAACATGGATGCAGGATCACGTCCCCATCGATCTGGATCAGGTATTTACCAGCACTTTTCTGAACAGCTTTATTCAAAATTTCAGCCTTTCTGAATCCAAGATCCTCATGCCAGACATGAACGATCGGAACAGAGATGACACTCTTCATAGCTTTTATAAGAGCGCTCGTTTCTTCCCGGGAACCATCGTCGGCAATGATGATTTCGTCCGGTAGAACTTTCTGCCTTGCTACGCTTAGCAGACAAGTATAAAGGGCCTCCGGCCAGTTATACGTAGATATTATTAATGATGTGTTAGGGGATGACATTGCTTTGTATTCTAATAAATCAAATACAGGTTATTACTCAGCATACAGTATATGCCGGGTGCACTTTCGGTCTTTCGGGAATTTCACGAGTCGATCAAAAGGTACGAAATAAGGTATACGTACATTTAGAGGGGATTTAAAAGTTAATGTAAAACAGGCATATAGCCTAAGGATCTTGGGAAGGTTTGCAAACTGGACGTTTACGTTGGGTGAGTCGCCGTTGTGGCTTTGACCTTGCTAAATCCGCTTGGAATTTGTGCGGGAAATCAAACGTTCCCCATCCGCATCAGGTCGTTCTGTTATAGAATTTAAGTTAGTTTCAACCAGTACCTTTAAGCTATGTAAAGTATGTGTCCGTTTTCATTAATTTGGACAAATATAGCATTTTTTAGCAATGTTGTACATCGCACAATTTTTTTTTGAAACACGCTTAATTATCTAAACCTCAGGCGTTAAAAAATGGTTAACAAAAACAGAATTCAATTACCCGGTAGTTACAATTTTTGGGGATGCAAACAAATAAATATGAGATGATGGTAAGAATGGGCGGGCATCCTGATAATGAAGCAGATCGCTTATTACCATTGCTCGTGTAGAAGGTTTACTACCACCAGCAGACCAAAATCCAGTGGTCCTGGTTTGGTTGCCAAAGGCTAACTCAGATCTAAAAAAATGAACCGGGAGGTTACTGAAAATTTAGAAAAAAAATCAGGATAGAACGTGGTCCGGCACTTTCAGATCTTCCCAGTGATCCAGAATTTTACCTTCCGACATTTTGAAGTAACGGTATCCTGCCAGAGAAGTAACATGCTGACCTGCTTCAATTAAATCCGGGATCTCAATAAGGGCAAAATCGATTTTTATTTTCAGGCGGACCATTTCTCCCTCACAGGTCAAATCCTGAATCGTTGTTTTGTGAATGAAAACCTTACCAATTTCTTTGAGATAGAGCCGTAAACCGGAGATGTTCTGAACAGCAAAAAACGGCTGGGAGAAATCGCGGAAACCCGGATGCAGAAAATCAGAAAGCATATCGAACCGGCTCTGATTCCATATATTTTCAATAAAACCAATGGCACATGCTCTGTTTATCTGTTCCATAATCTAAGAGTCAACGCGGTTATTTCAGCCCTTCCTGAAACAATCCATTTATATACTTCTATTAAAAATCAGAAAATATTTTGACATAAGAAACAATTGTTAGACGCTAATCAGCCCAAGAAACCTATTCAACTGTTTGCAGGTCACGCTTATCCGATTTGTTACAGAAGGTCTGCGTGTAATTTTTAAACCCTTCGAGCGTGAGCAAACCCCTTATGAAATGGTGTTTTATTTCAACGTCCGAAGGATCTTCATTGTACTGCATCTGGCTTAAATCCAACCACAACAGTGCCATTACCTTTTCGTTCATATCTGCCCTGTACAAACTTTGGCGTACACCACGTTCCAGGTTACGGGTAAGTACCGATGTGAGATATTCGGTTCTGAACGTTTCGACCAGATTCCATGCCCGTGCATAATAACGCTTCATGTCCATCAGGAAATTGGGATTATTTTTCTTCCGGAAACCAATCAGAGTGTCCCAAATTTCACTTGCCTGAACAATAGAATTGGAACATGTTTTTACAGGTTTGTCAATCTCTGTCAGCGCATCAGTAATCAGCCGCTCAGTGACAGATACGACTAACTCCTCCTTACTAATAAAATGCTTGTAAAAAGTCTTCTTGGATATACCCAATTCCATGGAAATGTCGTCTGTCCGTACAGAATTGATACCAAAGCGGGTGAACAATTCCAACGACTTCCTCACGATCCGCTCATCAGTTGTTATGGCCATTTTTTACTTTTTTCAAATAATCATCTATATCACCAACTCTCTCGAAAACCGACCAAACCTGCTCGGGAATGCTTACCTTAAATTCCGCATTTATTTTGTCTGCGAGCCCGGACATTTTCGCCTTATCAAATCCAAGATCTTCTTCCAGGCAGGCATGCGCAACCATTGCAGAAGCAGGCAGGCCCGAAGTATAAAACATCAGTTCTACTAATTTATCATTCATTTGTTGATGATTGGGTTCGGAAAAATCGCTTTCTCCGAAACCCAATGTTAATATGCTGTATCAAAACAATAGGTGACGCTCAAAGTGGTTGTCATGCTGAGTAACTATTTTGGAGCAACAAGCTGTCGCTCCGGCGACCCGGTTGAAAATGACATGAATACTATCGCACCGGCGACCCGACTTGAATTATCTAAAATGTGTGTCACACTGAGCCCTGTCGAAGTGCGGGCAACCAATTTTCATCATTGACAATCAATACTTTACAAATGTGTCAATGGCAGCAGATCGAACCGCCGATGCGGTCGAAGTCCGAGAAACCAAGTGCAAATTGCGACCAATCAATCAGTTGAAATTTCTCAATAACCACGTGTTGAAGCCTCGAAATGCGCCCTTCGACAGGCTCAGGGTGACAATTAAATTGACACTTTCACTTAGCATTAAACAAGCGCTGCGTTCTTCTCCTATCAACGCTTATTCTCGCCAATCGCTTTTTTATAAACCGCTTCACTCACTTTGTATTCGATCTGCGCGTCGATGATGTTACTATTCGCCTGAGCCCAGAGGGTTTGCGCTTCCAGTACATCCTGACCTGTAACAGTTCCGGCCTTGAAACGGTCGTTGCTCAAACGAAGATTCTCCTCAGCCTGTTGCAGTGATGCACCCGACAGCTGAATTCTTTTTGCCGCCTGATTCAGTTGCAGATAGGCATTCCGGATTTCAAGCGAAAGCAATTCTTTCGTTTCTTCCATCTGAACCTGCTGCGCACGGATTTTAAAACCCTGCTCCTTTACCTTGCTCGCTTTTTGTCCCCAGTCCCAGATCGGAATGTTCACACTCAGCATCCCAAAATAAGATGCCATGGTATTGCCACCAGTTTCGATGTTCATTTTTTTACCAAAACCAACAAATCCACCTGCAAGCACACCAACGGTTGGTTTGAAATCTGCCTGAAGCATTTTCTTCTGTAACTCCTGTGCTTGAAGTACGTTTTTCAACAGCTCAATCTCAGGACGTGTTTCAACAGCAGATTCAAAAGATTGCGAAGGAAGCGATTCGAAAGAACCGATAACCGAATCACCTGGCGTCAGGTCCGAATCAGCTGGCGCGCCGATGATCTGAGCCAGATTCATTTTGGCAAGAAATAACCCGTCGCTGGCCTTTACAATATTCAATTCTGTTTCATTGCGTTGAACCTGAACCCGTAACAGGTCATTTTTGTAGATCATACCTGCGTCAAAAGAATTGGTGAGCTCTTTATCAAGCGACTCCAACAACGCCTTGAACTTGTTCGCCAGTTTGATCTTCTCATTCACATTCACAATCTGCCAATAGGCTTTGTCCACATTCAGCAAAACTTCGGTTTCCGTCAGCGCTTTTTGTTTTTCCTGAATCTCCACACCCTTCGCCGCCGCAGACTGCCCGAGCCTTATTTTCCCTCCGGCATAAATAGGCTGCGTTACCGTCAGAGATGGACTTACGCCTACCGAGGGCAAGAGATTGCTGAGCGGCTTGCCGACATGAAAAGCAGCAACGGAACCATCAATGGCTGGCTTGTTGAGTCCTTCCGTTCCATCCTGCACAGCCCTTGCAGCATCGATGTTATACTGCGCATGTTTTATCTTCTTGTTTTGTTCAAGAGCCATCTTTCTGGCCTCTTCGAGCGTAAGCACTTGTTGTGCCATGGTGCTCTGCGAAAGCAGGATCACTGCCGCCGCAAAGCTGTATTTTATATATGCCTTCATGATTAATTTCCTTTTTTATGCGTGAGATGGTCGGTATTGGATGTGTTCGTCGGCGTCCGGCTGTACCAGTTCCTCTTCTTCCGGTTCTGGTTTCACAAACATGTAATACAGAACAGGCACCACAAACAGCGTCAACACCATCGAAACCATGAGTCCGAATGCAAGCACGCTGGCCAATGGTCCCCACATTGGAGATTTACCAATGATCATCGGGATTACGCCCACCGCTGCCGCAGATGAAGTGAGGAAGATCGGACGCATCCTGCGTTTTGCCGCCGCCAATGCAGCTGCTTTGATCGTATAACCATGGTCATGTACCAGCTCGTCCGCATAGTCGACCAGGATAATACCGTTCCGTACTACAATCCCGATCAGCGAAATAATCCCCATGAACGCGGTCATTCCCATTGGGTTACCTGTCAGATACAGACCAAGAAATGCTCCCAGCAAACTCAGCGGGAAAGTGGCAAGAATGATGAGTGTTTTCTTGAAATTCTTAAACTGAAACAAAAGCGTTAGGAATATGAGGATCAAACTTACACCCAGCGATGTGCCCATTCCCGGCGCATTTTCACCACTGTTTTCAAGCTCACCGCCATATTGGATCCGGATTCCGTCGGGAAGATCCAATGCCGCAATTTTAGGTTCGATGTTGGCTTGTACTTTCGAGGCCCGAATTCCGTTCTGTGCTTCAGAAGTGATCGTAAGTGTACGAAGTCCGTTTCGGTGCGCTATTTTACCCGTGTGCCATCCCGGTACCAGTTCAGCAACTTCTTTCAAAGGTACTTTTCCACCAAATTGCGTGCTGATGTACAGATCAGAAAGATCATTGAAATCCTTCCGGCTGTTTGCATCCAATCTCAGGAATATGTCAACCGGTTTGTCGCCCTCCCACAATGTAGATGCGCTGAAACCTTTCAGCTGAGCGCCCAATGTTTGCGTAATTGCCTGTTTGGAAACGCCTAAACGGCTGGCTACATCATCTTTTATTTTAACAGTTACACCGAAATTATCCGTATCGTAATCATTGCGAATGAAATTGGCACCCGGCTCTCCTTTCAATATTTCTTCCACCTGCGCAGCTACCCTTTTCTGATCGTGCAGGTTATCACCAATCACGCGCACCTCAATCGGAGAAGTAGCCTGCATACTCAGCTGCCTGATCTTTATTTCCCCATCCGGCAAAAAGCCATCCAGTTTTTTGAGATAATCTTTTGCCATTTCGTTGGTCGCGTCATCGTCAACGGTGGTAATGAATATCTGGGCAAAATTTCTTCTTGGCACTTCCGGTGCATAGGTAATGTGGAAACGAGGTGAACTTCCTCCCACAAAGCTGGCGACGCTTACCACGCGTTTGTCTTCTTTCAGCATTTTTTCAAGCCTTTTAACCGCATCTTCGGTAACTGGTAATGAAGTTCCGCTCGGCAGCCACACTTCCATGTTAAACTGGTTCCGCTCCGCTGTCGGGAAGAACTCCTGATCTACATTTCCTGCCACAATCAATGCCATCACGACCGATACAACCGCCACAGCAATGGTGGATTTAGGGCGGCGGAAACATAACTCAACCACCTTATTAAAGCCATTTTGAAGCCTGTCAAGAATTGTCAGTTTCGGAGGACGATCAGATACTTTGTGTTTCAACCCGTTCTTGATGAACAAATAACAAGTGTACGGTGTCACCAGCAATGCCACCGCCATGGATGCGACCAAGGCTACCGCAACCGTGACAGGCAATGCGGCGATAAAGTCTTTGGCGATGCCATTCATGAAAAATGCCAGGGGAGCAAAAGCGAAAATAATTGCCAATGTAGCAGTGAAAATCGGTAACGAAAGCTGGGTTGCCGCCTGCCATGCCGCTGTCCATGGCGTAATGCCTTCATCCAGTTTTTCAATGTAATTATCAACAACAACAATTGCATTATCAACCACCATACCCATCACGATGATAAGCGCTACGAGCGTTACCTGATGTAGTTCAATCCCCATCAGATTGATGATACCAAAAGTGATCGCAATGGAAATAGGCGCTGCAAGCGAAGCAATTGCGGCGATACGGAATGGCATCAGCAACATAATCACAACCAGTACCGTAGCAATGGCGATGCCAAATTCAACCATGAAATGACTGATACTTTTTCCTACAACTTCAGGCTGGTTCACGATCGCTTCTACTTTCACATCGTCTGGAAAAGTGTTTTGCACCTGCGCCATTTTGGCTTCCACTTCCTGGCCAAACTCTACGATGTTATTTCCAGGCTGCATTTCAACGGTAAGCATCATCACTTTGTCGTCACCTACCCGTATATACGACGATGTTTCCTCATAGCGTCTTTCTATGTTCGCCACGTCTTTTAATCTCACCACCGTACCGTTCGGATTGGTGTATATAATCTGGTTGGCAACGTCAGCCTCCGTATTATATCTTGTACTGGCAAATACCGGCACATTGTTATTTGCAACGGTGAGTTCGCCTGTATAACCCGTCACATTCTGTGTTTGCAGTGCACCTACAATAGCGGAAATATCAAAACCATACTGACGCATTTTCTGATCGTCAACGGTTACGTAAATCTGCTGTTTTTGCCCACCGGAGCGATTGATTTTGGAAACTGTCGGAATCGTTTTAAGACCGTCTTCCAGATTATCAAGATACTTTTCAATCTCCGCATAACTTCTTTTTGGTGAAGAAACGGTGATCATTTGTGCTACCACATCACCGAAGTTGCTGTTCACAATCGGCCCGATTACGCCTTTTGGAAGCACACCGGCCATGTTCATGTTCAGACCATGCTGCAAAGAACTCCAGAATTTTTTCCGGTCTTTTACTGTGGTGTGCAGTTCTACGGTGATAAAAACCTGACCGTCTTTCGTTTCCGATTTGGTTTTGTCTTTACGAACCTCTTCAAAAGAAAACAGATATTGCTCAATCTTGTTGGTTACCTGTTTCTCCATCTGAACCTCATCTGTACCAGGATAAAAAGCCATCACCAGCCCCACCGGCATGTCTATTTTCGGATCCTCGCTGCGCGGCATAGTCAGCAAGGCGTTCACCCCTAAAAGCACAAGCAGACCGGTTACCACAAGAGTCACCTGCTTATACTTCATAGCGGCTTCTATAAAGTTTAATGTACGTTTTTTCATTTTAAGAAGCGATTAGCTGTTAGCTACTGGGCATGAGCTCTCTCCGGGAAAAGGGCGAGCCATTACCATCATTTATATTGATTATCAAATTATTATAATCCTGTAAACAGAAGTAGCTTACAGGCTGATCGCCGCGCCGTCTTTCAGTTTTGTCTGACCGGTGATCACTACACGGTCGCCACTTTGAAGGCCACCGCTGATCACCACGTCATCGCCTTTCAGTCCACTGGCTGTAATTCTTTTACGAACCACTTTATTATCACCACTTGCCACGTAAACGTAAGTGATGTCGTCTGCATCGCGGATAACCGCTTTGGTTGGAACGGTGATGGCGCCAACGCTCTGGCCGGTAGAAATCTCCGCGTCAGCGATCATACCCGGAAGTATTTTCCCCTGACCATTGGCAAGTTGTATCTTCACGCTATACGATTTTGTAGCAGCGTCGGCCATCGGATTGATGATCGCTATTTTGCCAGTCAACTGCTGGTTAATCGTTGAAATCGAAACATTTGCAGTTTGACCTTTACTTATTTTACCGATTTCACTTTCAGGCACAGACACCCTCGCATATACTTTCGAAGTATTGATGATGGCAAACGACGGTGCGCCGGGAGCTGCCATTGCCCCTTTTTCAACAAGCTTCGCGGTTATGATTCCAGACATTGGAGCGTATAACTTCGTATCTTTCACACGCTTTGCAGCCATGTTCTTGTTAGCCTTCGCCTGAGCAAGTTTCGACTTGATGTCGATGTAATCCTTTGCCGGAAGGCTTCCCTTCTCGTACAAACCGTTCAACCGGGTATACATATCTTCCGCCTGTTCCAGCCCCGCACCTGCGATGAGCAACGCATTGTCGTACTCGGTAGGATCAATACTGGCCAGCAACTGGCCAGCATGCACAATCTGACCTTCATTTACCAATACAGACGACACTGTGCCCGGAACAGAAAAACCTATCTGAACCGTATTTTCAGCCTCCACCGTACCTGAATAGCGCAAAACCTCGGCCTGGTTGCCCGATGTTATTTCCTGCACGGTAACCTTTGTTGGAACTGGGGCCTGAGGTTTATCCTCTTCTTTTTTGCTACAAGCTACCAATGCTCCGGATACGAGCAGTACCAGAGTACCTCTTCTTAAAAACATTTTCATTTTTCGGTTGGTGTAAAATATATAGAATTATAGAACATTTGTGTATTATAGTCTAACAAATGACAAAAAAAATAACTACTTCCTGATTCCGCTAAGCATGATCTCAATCAGAAAATTCAGGCGAAGTAGTATTTCATCAAGTTTGTTATGAATGATCAGGTCAAGTTCCAGGCCCCGCTGAGAACTCATAAAAATGAAAGACATCATTTCAAGCTCCTTCTCGGAAAAAATCCGGAACTCACCTGTTACAATACCGTATTGCAGTATACTTTTGATAATACCGGCCTCCTTTAAGTCATATTGTTTCCGGTATCTGATTGAAAACTCATTCACACATTGCTCAGCCAAAGCCTCCCTCACTTCCTGTACCAGCGCATTGTACAGATTTGTCAGATTCCTGAGCCGGTTGAACCGGGTCACAATTAATGCTTTCATTTTGTCCTTTGCTGTGGGCGCCTCTGCAACAGCACTTTGTATTGCAGCAAAAAGCCTGTCGGATTCATCGTATATAATGGCATCCACAATTTCCTCCTTGCTTTTGAAATAGTAATAGAGTGTGCTCTTTCCCTTGCCAGCTTCCCTGGCTATATCTTCCATGGTCGTTTTCGCAAGTCCATACTTTTGAAAAAGCTTATCGGCCCCTGACAATATTCTTTCTCTCAATATTTCATCCTTCGCTTTAACTCTCATTTTTCGACCAATTATATAATATAGTCCAAAAGTAAGGGAGTAAATATTTTAAAACAACAGAAATGAGAATTTTAAATTTTCAATACCGACCTTTTCATAGTATTTATTGGAAAGGTGACAAATTATCGATTGTCATGACCCAAACCCGCCCGCTTCACGTTTCTTCGCGGAGCGAAACAAAAAAGCTCCTGATTCGCAAATCAGAAGCTCAATATTTCTTTGTATTAAAATTGACTTTACAGCTTGTTCTCAATCCAGACCGCTGTAAAACAAAATACCAAAATGACCAGCCATGCCCAATCTGGCAACTTTTTTTTCACACCCTGACTTACAACTGTGTCCGTTACGGAGTGGCGTGATTGATCCTGTGCAAATGTGTACGACCGAACGAAGTCTTTCATTCTGGCAGCATTCAGACCGGAAGATGCCTTTTCTATATACATTTCGCTGTTCAGAGAATCGGAGAGCGTAAGCCAACCTACCTGTGTGGCCCGGAAATTCGCTACGGATGAGGACGCATTCAAGGCCGAATGGTTCAGAAAAATGGTGTCCCCTCCCATTAACATTATCTCCGGTTTTTTGGAAAAATTATTCAGTTTAAGTTCGCTTTGAACATCCTGATATATTGGTGATACCACTTCCAGATTATCTCCCGAAGCCGGGCGAACTGCTGCGATTATGCGACTCCATACGTTCTGATACGTCACACTATCACCTGCGAGCATCAGCGGAAAAGTTTCACTCAGCATACTTACACCTATACTTCCCTTCATGCGTTCCACCGCCACCGGATATTTGTCAACCGACATGTATTGACCTGATTCCGCAAACTGATATGGCAATGCACTTAACCCTGGCAGAACCGAAACTGTCTCTTGCGAAGACGTTTTACGAACCGCCAGTTTGGTGCCCATAGCCATATTAATTCTGGAAATTTCGGTAACCGGATTGGTGAGATTTATAAAAAGAACACTCTTACCCGCGGCCTGTGCTTTTTTCACAACAGCGTGTGAAGCATTACCAGGGTCGGTCACCACTATGTCCGGATCTTTGGCTTTGTTTATCAGCTGCTGGCTTTGAATATCTTTTGACAGTGTGGTGGTATACAATACCGAATGTCCATTTTTGCCGAGCCAGGTAGCGAGATTTCTACTTTCAAAATCAGGATTATCCTGAATAAACCGGAAGGTAAGCGACTCTGCCGGGCGTGAAAAATAACGGATTGTGTCCAGTGTGGTGCCAGCAAGATTCAGAGTTATTGCAGCTCGTCCTTCTGTAAATACAGGGAAAGAGAATTTAAAAGAATTCCCGCCAGTACTCAGTTTGATACTATCCAATACCTGCGCGCCATAACGAACACTCAAAATCTGATCTTTTCGAGAGCTGATTTCGCCACGTAAAACCTGCATTTCACCTTTTCTCAAAATGCCCTTCCAGGATAAACTCCTGGCCTTGTTTTCATTGTAAAAGGGAATCCATTTCAAAACAGGACGATGTTCCGAGGTCAGCAAGGACTGAAATACACCTGGTTTAAAATCCTGCCCTGCAATCAAAAATGTATCAATCACCGACAGATTTTCGACATCATTCGTTTCTGACAAATCCAGCATTTCAGCCTTAGCCAGACTGTCTGTAAGTTTTTCTTTAAATGAAGAAGACACATCATCTCCTACCAAAAGACCAACACCTGAAGCTTGCTCCCTTCTGATGAATGGTTGCAGTATAAATGCAAGAACCGCCATCCACAAGATTAAATTAAGTCCTGTACGGACTGCAAGTCTTCCTGAAAAGCCCGGCTTGCCGCGAAACACCAGTAGCCAAAGCTGCACCGGCAAAAGCAAAACAGCAAATGCAAGTATAATCTGATTTAATACACTTCCCCAGTCGAAACTAAATTGGATCATATTTCTATTGCCTTTCCAAAACCCACTTCCCTCACAAAAGTGCGAGCGCTTTTAATTTTTCTTATTTGATTTCCACATTGAGACCTACCTCATTTTTTTCCAGAAAACCTCTTCCAGTTTTTTATCGCTGGAATAACTTCTACTGTTCAATATCGTCTGATCTGCAATCTTATACAGCGCATCTTTTAACTGCTGTTTCTCCTTTTCTGTTAGTGATTTACCACTCACGAGTTTCTGTAATGAAGCAATACCTGCCCAATTCTGCAATCCGCCATTCAACGGCCCGCTGTTAATCAGTCGGTCGGATAATGCTGAACCCGCCATTTGAAGTTTGGCCTGCTGTGATTTGTTCAGCCTCCCGTAATCCAGATAACCCAGCACCTGCGATGCCAATGCTCCGGTACGTTTCTGATCGTAAATTTTTTCCGAAGAAAAATCCGTACTCATATCCTTCAATTCACCTGTGAGCCGCTTTTCCTTTTCTTTAATCGGAGGTGGATCATAACCACTTTTTTTCACGAAAGTGCGCGCTTTATGCTGCGCTGATTTTAGAAATTCCAGTGCTTTGTTTTCAAATGGTATTGCTTTTTCAGGTTCGTACATGCGCAGATGTAACTCCGATTGCCACATATTTTCCAGCGCCATTTTCAGCAAACTACGGGTCGATTGCTCGTAAAAGGTATTGGTTTCTGCATCGTCATGCGTATGTACATACTGCTCCATCAGGGCTGCAAGTGCATCTTTGGGCTCACCTGCATCTGTTCCTCCGCCGTGATCGTGTTCATGTTTGTGATCTGGTTCGGAAGCGCGCCTTTCAGCAGCCTCGCCTTCTCCATCTGACTTGTGTGTAAACGCATCCAGAATATTGCCTGATGCTGGCTCTTCTCCACCATGAGGAGGTCCACCATCTCCGCCCAGACTCGTTTCAAACTCTTCCCCCAAATATTGTCCGTACCTCAACCGCAGCACTTTTTGGTCAAAACCTATTTCGTTCGATATAGAATTAAACTCCTTCTTATCCAGCTTTTTCTTTCTCGCAATCAGCTTTTCAGTATCAATGATAATCTGCCGCTGGCTTCGGAAATATTCCGGCATAATGTTAACTGCCATCGTTGCCAGCTCTGCTTCTTCCACCTGGGCTGTGTCTTTATAGACCAAAAAATAAGTATCCGATTTGGTAAAATTCGCCTCCGGCTGTTTGTTATCAACCGCCGCCCAATAGTAATACAATTCATCACCGGGCGTAAAATTGAGCGCATTAAGATCAATCGTTTTTTGAAGATTGGCTTCCTTAAAATCCGAAGGGCTCAGTGGAAATTTCATTTCCCTGAACTTGACATTTTCACCACTTCCACGTGCCACAGTTGCAACAATGAAAGCCTGCTTAACCCTAAAATCATCGGACATCTTTGCCGAGACTTTAAGCGTTTTTGCTTCCTTCAAAAAATGGTATTTATATAGCTCTTTGGATACCGGCTCAATTTTTGGTGCAAAATCAGGAAGTGCTTCCAACCTGTAAAAGTCGGACTGATATACAACAGAATCTTTCCAATAGGCCTTAAAAGCATATAATCCCGAGCCGGTCAGGCGATCGCTATACTGAAATGAAGTGCCATTGTTTTTAAAAGCAACCTCTTCTCCCCGACTGTTTGCCAACTTCACAGATAACTGATCGCTATGACTGAAATGAATGTTCCAGCGCACCACCGATCCAGCAATAGCACTGATGTTCATATCCGAACCCGTTTTCTCCGGAAGCTGCGTGTAAGCCGGTGGATTTACCGTTACACTGGCTTTCTCGAAAACAGGCGCTACAAGCACATTCTGCTTGGAAGGCTTATTATTGACAGATGAAATCACAGATTCCGTTTCATCTGCTGAGCTGTTTATTTTGGGGTAAATGAAATAGAACACGAGCGAAAACATCAGCAACCCAATGTACAGGCCTAATCCGGAATAAAGCTTGGAAAATGGAAAACGCAGGTCACGGGCAATCTCACCCAGGCGTTCGAGCTGCAATTGTTCAGCCAGATTCAGTTCCTCTTTTTCAAGCAAATGAAGACTATATTCCGCTTCTCCAACATGCGAATGAATCAGTGTGACTGCTTTTGACCTTTTGCTTTTATAAATTCCTGTTTGCCAGATCCCGATACCAAGCCCGACAACCGCTGCCAAAAAGCGCAAAGCAATCGGCGCACTTTCAACGGCGGACATCAAAAGCCATCCGGTAAGTGCAAGCAAAATGCAACGAAGCACGGCGCTGGCGTAGAGCTGATTGGTGACAGAATTGATCAGTTTCTTTAATTCAAGCATAATTCCTGCTAACGTTTTTGTTGATCGCAATCCAGCGTTCCAATAATAAGGTCAACACAAAAGCAAGTAATAACCATTGGTAGAGCAAGTCCGACTTCTGTCCGGACGTAACGTCAGATTGCACAAACAAAGCATTCAACTGCGATTGACTCAATGGATTTTCGTTTTTCTTCAATCCGTAAAAATCCACCAATTTATTTCCCAACCATTCGGGCAATCGGCCATTTTTCACAAGATCAGATGTCGCCAGACGCATGGAGTCCGGAACTTCAATTACGTTTTCTGGCAAAAACCCACTCGTAGTTTTCCCTGACGTAATGTAAAAAATATAAGGTTCAGGATTTACAATCTGTTGGTCGGTAAATACCCAATCGTAATTTGAAACCGCCTTTTTTTCTTTATCAATTACAAAAGGAATGGAATAGACATCCTGCAAAGCCAGCAAAGCGGCCTGTACAGTTTGCATTTCATTGGCGTTCTTATAATCAAGCAAAACCTTAATATCTCCTTTATTAACAGGCTCCGAAGCAAGGTTGTTTTTATCTGTGTCGGTTGTAAGCAAACCAGTACGAGCATCAGCAGAAATTACTTTACCTTCGGTTCCGTTTATGAAAGGTTGCGTTGCTCTTTTTGTAGAATCAATAGTGGAAAAAATCTTAAAAGGGGTAGGAATGACGATTTTTGGTAATCTTGCCAAACCGGCCTTATTCCGGATATATACATGAATTCTTGCTCCGTTTTTGGCAGCCTGTGACACGCTTTCCTGCAAATTTAAAACCTGGGCACCGTAATCAGGAATAATAGAAACGTCTTTTAATTCCTCTGTTCCAGGAGAAATCCAGTATACCTTCTCTCCTTTTCTCAGAGCTTCTTCAATTTCAAACCGGTAATTACCAACCACCTGGCTATTTGTTTCAACAACATGTGTAACCGCATTTGCCTCATTTCCTTTCAACCAGTCGGCAACAGGTTTAGCAAGCAGCAAAGCAAGCAGAATGATGAGTAAGCAGCGAATGAGCAGCAACGGTATTTCGTCCAGACGAATGCCTCTGTGTTGCAGATTAGTTTTATCGGTAAGCCATTGTGTTGCAGCCCAGGCAATTGTTTTTCCCTTTTTCTGATACCAGAAATGGATGACGATGGGTATCACGATGGCCAATGCGCCCCAAAACATGACTGGTTGCAAAAATGCCATTATCCTTTTCTTTTAGTTAAAAATGCCTTCAACACCATGCCAATCGGATCGCTGAGTTTTGTCCGAACGAGGTGCACGTATGGAATTTGTAATTCAGCCTTCACTTTTTGTAAATAAGCAGTTGCAGATTCTACAAATTTCTCCCGTACCGATTCCGCGTCCAGTTCTATTTCTTTGCCAGTTTCCAGATCCTTAAACCGATAAAATCCTTTTAGATTAAAATCCATTTCCTGATCACCCAGAATTTGAAAAATCACAATTTCCCGTCTCGGATTCGCCAGCGATTTGATCAATCTCATCCACTCTTCACCTGCCTGCAAAAAGTCTGTGACAAATATGAGCTGCTCCTTGCCCCTTTGCTGAAACTCCGGAAATTTGAGTACATGTTCTTTTGGCCATTCGCCACCGGCTTCTGTCTTTTCAAGCCCGACCAATATTTTTTGAAAAGCCTGTTTTCCCGATGCAGATGCTCCGTTTGCCGTAATGGTTTGAACAGCACCATTTTGCAAAGTATACAGGCTCATCTGGTCGTTTTGTATGTAGCACAGGTAAGCCAGCGAAGCCAGTAAAATGCGCCCATAGTTCAATCTGCTTATGCCATTTTCTTCGTAATTCATTGATCCTGAAAGATCCAGAACAAAACGCACCTGGTGGTCGCTTTCTGTTGATGACTCCCTAACAAGATGTTTATCGGTTCGGGCGAACAGTTTCCAGTCTATTCTTTTCGGATCATCTCCCGGTTCATAGTGTCGGTATTGTTCAAATTCTGTTCCAATTCCGGATCTTTTACTGGCATGAATTCCCAGCATCAATTCTTCACTGACGAGTTTGCCCGTCAGTTGCAGATTTTTGAGCTTGATGAGATCGGAAGCCAGTAAACCGGTACTTTTTACCATTTTTTAATGTATTCAAAAACGATTTTAATCGTTGTTTCATGCCTGACGGCATTTTATGTTCTGCAACATTTTCTTTCTACCAATATTTCATGCCTAAAGGCATTTAAAAAATATCTCGTAAGTTAACCTTCGCGCCATTATTTTATACGTGATGCCATTTCGTATCCCTCCAACTTCTTTCTACCAATTTTTTATACCTAACAGCCTTGGTTAATTCAATTTCTCCGGCCTCTTCGACAACGCATTCCAATGATAAATCGCATAGCGATGCAATATCGGTAGCCAAAATATCCGCACAATTGTGAAATCCCGTAGGGATGTAACAACAATGCCTGGTTCTTTTATTTCGCCGGTTTTACTGTTTTAAGCAATTCACTAATCGCAGCGTCAGAGGTAATATTCTCCGCCTCCGCCCTGAAATTCATGGCGATTCGGTGACGAAAAATGGGGTAAGCAAGTGTTTGAATATCTTCCGGAATTACTGAAAATCTTTCGTTGAGAACAGCCCTCGCTTTTGCACACAATACCAACGCCTGACCTGCACGCGGACCAGCTCCCCAGTCGCACCATTCTTTTACGAACTCAGAAGGGGTACCGTCAGGGCGCGTTGAACGCACCAGTTTATTAATCCACACAATAAGTTCTTCACTGATGTGAACCTGTCTGGTCAATTTTTGCAATTCGATAATATCCACATCGCTCAATATCCGATTGATCTGTGGTTTGAATGAACCAGTTGTTCCTTTCAGTACATCCAGTTCTTCCTGCTCACTGGGGTAGTTCAATTTGATGTACAACAAAAACCTGTCAAGCTGAGCCTCGGGTAAAGGATATGTTCCCGCCTGTTCAATTGGATTTTGGGTTGCTATAATCAGAAATGGGGCTGGCAAAGCGTAATTTTCACCACCGTAGGTTACACTCTTTTCCTGCATCGCTTCCAGCAACGCAGCCTGGGTTTTGGGTGGCGTCCGGTTAATCTCATCGGCCAGCACCACGTTTGCAAAAATAGGTCCCTGATTAAACTTGAAAAACTTCTTCCCGGTTTCGTGATCCTCTTCCAGAATTTCAGTTCCAATAATATCACCGGGCATCAGATCCGGCGTAAACTGTACCCGTTTAAAACTCATGTGCAAAGCTTCCGACATGGTTTTTACCATCAGCGTTTTTGCCAAACCAGGCACCCCTTCCAACAAACAATGTCCACCAGCAAGCAAGGAAATTAATATCTCATCAATTGCTTCCTGCTGACCGACAATGACTTTTGCAATTTCCTTTTTAAGAAGTGGCAGCTTGGCCACCAATGCCTTATAATGGGTTAAATCCTGAGTCTCCAATCGTTAAGATTTTATGTTTTCTAAATACTCCGGTCTGTACGCCGTGGCGGACTGAACGAGGATTGTTTTAGGCAAGGCCCTGTATTCTGTTTATTATTCAGACCGCAGAAAAGCGCTTTGAACAGTGTAGTATTTATCCGTTCAGACCGGGTGTTCTGGCTTATGCGGTTAAAGCATACATCACGATATTGACACCGAAACGCGTATTATCGACTGCCAAAAATCTCTTATTGCGGAAGTCGTAATCCCATTCGCAACCGTAATCTTTATTGCTGTACAAAACGCCGATCCGACCGTTTATCGTAACTGCTTTTAAATAGTCGTGCACGAGGTCATCACCCCAGCCATTCAGTTCGAACGATGTGGTAGGCGGACCGTCTTCAAACTTGAAGAAGCTACTATAAATCGGGTGGTTGTTGGGAATCTTCTGTAAGGCTTTCGCTCCGAAAGTCCGCTCCATTTCCTGTTCAAAGGATTTGGCAAAAAGTCCGTCAATATCATGATTACAATCGTCCACAAAAACGAAACCACCGTTCTGCACATATCTGCGAAAATGATCCCGCTCCTGACTTGAAAATTCAACTAGCTTATGTCCACTCAAATAACAAAACGGACTTTTGAATATTTCGTTACTGTTGAGCTGAACCACCTTCTCTTTTTCATCAACCGGAATTGTGGTGTATTCAACCAGTGAATGCAGCAAGTTGGATGGCATGCGCTGATCGGTATCCCAATTGCCGGAAGTGTATTGAATACGTGTAAAAAAGAATGGTTTCATTAAAATTTTGTTACACAGAGAATCACAGAGCTAACAAGAGATTCACGGAGATTTTGTCATCAGAAGTCCAAGACTCTATTTAAACAGAATCTGTAAACCATTAGCTCTCATTCTACTCCATGATACCCTGCGTTTGAAACACCCCTATACTGCGTCGGATAGAGATGAAAAAGTAAATTCTCTGATCTTCATCGGAGGTATAAGATAGTTCTGATCCGATTCAGTACTTACAACACGTTCCGGCTTACCCAGCGTTTCCAGGTTATTAAGCATGATCACGGGACTTTCGTTAAAACGGAAGTTTTTAATCGGATGTTTTATTTTTCCGTTTTCGATGTAAAAAGTACCGTCACGGGTTAAGCCTGTGAGTAACAATGTTTGCGGATCCACTGTACGGATGTACCAAAGTTTGGTAACCAAAATCCCCTGTTTGGTGGATTTGATCATTTCATCCAAAGTAGCCGTGCCACCATCCATGATCATATTGCCCGGGAATGGAACAGGTTTAACATTGTTTTTTTGAGCCCAGTATCTTGAATAGTGCATGTTCTTCACAGAACCTTTTTCAATCCAATAGCGCTTTTCCTGAGGTTGTCCGTCACCAGACCAGGGAGAAGATGGCAAATCAGGGTTGGTTGGATCAGAATAAAAGTTAACCCTTTCATCCATGATTTTCTCACCCATTTTCGTTTTTCCACCTTGTTTGCTCAGGAACGATCGGCCTTCATCAGCACTTCGGGCATCCATGCGGAAGAAGATATTTTCCAGTAAAACAGCCGCAGCAGTCGGTTCAAGGATCACGGTGTATTTACCTGGTTCCAACGCCTTTGCTCCTACCGAACCAAGCGATTTCTGAATGGCGATTTTGGTTGCAGCAGCTGTATCCAGCTTGCTGATGTCGCTGTATCCTTTTGCTACATATCCTGAACCGGTACCATCTTCGGTTCTGACGGTCAGAGAAAAATTGACGCTTGTGCTCGGGTAATAGGCAAACAAACCTTTTGAGTTCATCATGGCAGAATAACCACTTTGATTCTCCAAAAAACCTGCTGCGGTAAGCTTTTGAGTTCGTGTCAATTCCAGACTTTTCAGTACTGCCGTAGCACGTGTTTCCGGACTTGCATTGGAAGTCGATTCAAAAAAACCTTTGGTAGTGACATATTTCTGAGGTTCCAGAACACCTACATATTCTGGGTTTTCCGGAGCAAGTCGCGCCAGTTCCTCTGCTCTTCTCACTACTTTTTCAAGAGATTCCTCACTGAATTCGTCGATGGTTGCAACCCCTACCTTTTTACCAAATGCGGATTGAACCTGTAAATTCTGATTGATCAAAGACCCGCTTGTTGACACTTCATTCCGTGCGTAGCGCAGGTTTCCCCTGAGCTCACCGGAAAGATTGATCTCGCATTCGTCCGCCTTTGAATAGCTTAGTACTTTTTGCAAAAGTGCTTTCGCTTCTGATTCGGTTAATATGACTGACATGGCTCTGTTTCTTTATATTTTTCTAGCTGTGTTGATGACATTAACACCGTTGAAACGGGTGGTAGAACTACCGTGTGAAACGGCACTGGATTGTGAAGGCTGGCCTTTTCCATCGAAGAACGAACCTCCCAAACGGTAATCGCGATCATCACAAACCTGTGAGCAGGAATTCCAGAACTCCTGTGTATTGGACTGATATGCTACGTCGTTCAGCATACCAACAATTTTTCCGTCTTTTACTTCATAAAACAATTGTCCGCCAAACTGGAAATTGTAACGCTGCTGATCAATTGAGAACGAACCATCGCCAATGATGTAAATACCTTTTTTCACATCTTTGATCATATCTTCTACCGACAAAGGCGTTTTACCTGCTGCCAGAGAAACGTTCGGCATGCGCTGGAACTGAACAGAACTCCAGCTATCTGCATAGCTACATCCGTGTGATTCCTTTTCGCCAATGATATGCGCCTGATCACGTGTTGCCTGGTAATTTACCAGTACGCCGTCTTTCACCAGATCCCATTTCTTGGTATTCACTCCTTCGTCATCCCAACCGACAGCACCAAGTGACCCTACCTGCAATTTGTCTGCAACAAGGTTTACTTCTTTGCTTCCGTATTGGAAATTTTTCGATTGCCATTTGTCCAGAGTAGCGAAAGAGGTTCCTGCAAAGTTGGCCTCATATCCAAGTACACGGTCAAGCTCCAACGGGTGACCCACCGATTCGTGAATCGTCAGCCAAAGGTGAGAAGGATCAAGGATCAGGTCATATTTACCTGCTTCAACCGATTTTGCAGTCAGCTTTTCTTTCGCCTGTTGAGCTGCCGAAGTAGCATCTTCCAACATGTCATAACCTTTGTTATAACGTGTTGTAATACCTGTTACTTTATCCGAAGGATTGGTCTGCAAATAATCATAACCCATTCCCATAGGTGCGCTCAGCGCATTTCTGGTTTGGAATTTTCCTGATTTAGGATCAATCGCCGTAACGTTGAACTGAGGGAAAATTCTATGAATATCCTGATCAATGTAAGATCCGTCCGTTGAAGCAAAGTATTTCTGCTCATTCACCTGGAACATGACCGAGTTTACATAATTGGCGCCGTTGGTCATGGCTGCGTTGTTTACTGCCAATAGCAAATCAACTTTTTCCTGAATCGGAACCTCAAAAGCATTTTTCTTGATAGGTGCTTTCCAGCTTACCTCGCCAAATCCTTTTTGCGGAGCCAGTTGAACCGGTTCTTTCATCAGTTTGGAATTCGCTTTGGCAATAGCCACTGCGTCTTCTGCTGCTTTTGCCATTTGCGCTTCATTTTTGGCATCTACAACTGCTGCAAATCCCCAGCATCCATTCGCGATTACACGTACACCTACACCATATGATTCGGTATTAACGATATTCTGAACTTTATTTTCACGGGTTACTACAAACTGATTAAGGTAGCGGCCAATGCGAACATCGGCATAAGAAGCACCCTTCGCTTTCGCTGCATTCAGGGCTGCATCAGCAAGTCGTTTTTTAACTGCCACATCCAATCCCGGCGCCAAAAGAGCTTCCGGTGCTACGTTTCTTCCCATTGCCAGTCCCGGTAACATGAACGCTCCTGTTCCAAGTCCGGCTAATTGTATAAAATCTCTACGTTTCAAAATAATTCTGTTTGCTTAGTACGATGAATGATTATCCTAAAAATATTAAACAATTCTATACAGCATCAGACAAGCTGGTGAATGTAAAGTCTCTGATTTTCAATGGCGGTACCAGGTTTCCGCTGGCACGCATCGGCTTGCCCATTGCTTCCAGGTTATTGAGCATAATCACCGGACTTTCGTTAAAGCGGAAGTTTTTAACAGGGTGTTTGATCTTGCCATTTTCGATGTAAAAAGTACCATCACGTGTTAATCCTGTGTATAACAATGTCTGTGGATCTACCGCACGGATGTACCACAACCTTGTTACCAGAATTCCCTTTTCGGTGCCTTTGATAAGGTCTGCAAGAGACTGCGTTCCGCCTTCGAAAATAAAACCGGAAGGTGGCGCTATTGCTTTCACCCCTTTTTTCTCAGCCCAGTAGCGGGAGTAATACATGTTTTTAACAACACCCTTTTCCACCCAAACTACTTTTTCCTGCGGACGGCCATCACTGCCTCCACCACCAAAACGGCCACCGCCGCCACCAAAAGGTGAGCCTGGTATTTCAAGATTCTGAGGATCGGAATAGATGGTTACACGCTCATCGAAAAGTTTTTCGCCCAATCTTGTTCCACCTCCTTTTTTGCCAAGAAAACTCCTGCCTTCTTCGGCATTACGGGCATCCATACTACCCATCATATTTTGTAGCAAATCCACCGCAGCTGTTGGTTCCAGAATGACGGTGTACTTCCCAGGCTCCAATGCCTTCGCTTCCGAAGATGCCAGTGCTTTTTGCATGGCTACTTCCGTGGCCGACTTGGCACTAAGTTTAGATGCGTCGTTGAAATCACGGGCTGCATATCCTGATCCTTTTCCATCCGCGGTACGAACAGTTATAGAAAAATCAATAGAAGTCGATTTATTATATCCGAACAAACCTTTACTGTTTCCAATTGCAGAAAACCCGGTCGTATCTTCCAGATATCCAGCTGCTGTAAGGTTCTTTTTCACACAAGGATCGATGCTGTCGAAAGCCGCCTGAGCGCGGTAATCCGGGGTAATTCCTGCTGTGCTTTCTGAAAAAGAATTGATATCGAGGTATTTTTGAGGCCCAAGCATCGGTACATATTCCGGATTGTCCGGTGCCAGTTTGGCTATTTCCTCAGCCCGCCTTACTGTTTTTTCAAGCGAAGCGTCATCAAATTCATTAATGGTAGATGTTCCTGATTTTTTACCAAAAACCGCTGTAACGGCCAGGGACAAATTGGTCGTTTCACCGCTGGTTGATACCGAATTTCTTGCATAGCGGATATTTCCTGTGCGCGATCCGGACAATCCAACACTCATTTCGTCAGCCTTCGAATAAGCCAACACTTTATCTATAATTTTTTTAGCTTCTTCTTTAGTTAAAATTGCCATTTGAAAAAGGTTAATGCGTTTAATTTTTAACTGTTAGATATTTCCGTTGGATCAGATCTTTCTTCCGGTATTGATCACGTTCACGCCATCAAAGCGGGTGGTTGCACTGCCATGAGAAACTGCACTCACCTGCGACGGCTGTCCCTTTCCGTCAAAGAAAGAACCGAAAGTACGGTAATCATCCTTGTCGCAAATCTGAGAACAAGAGTTCCAGAATTCCTGGGTATTGGATTGGTAGGCGACGTCGTCGAGCATACCGGCAAGCTGTCCATTTTTAATTTCGTAGAAAACCTGACCGCCAAACTGGAAATTATATCGCTGCTGATCAATAGAATACGAACCACGACCAATGATGTAAATACCTTTCTCTACACCTTTGATCATATCCAGTACGCTTCTTTTTTCAGTGCCTGGTTTGAGCGAAATATTCGGCATACGCTGAAACTGAACAGAGTTCCAGTTGTCGGCATAACAGCAGCCGTGCGATTCTTTTTCACCCAATATACTCACCTGATCACGTGTAGCCTGGTAATTAACCAAAACGCCATCCTTGATGATATCCCACTCTTTGCAGGGCACACCTTCATCATCATAACCTACTGCTCCAAGCGAATGCGGCTGTGTTTTATCGGCAACAATGTTGACCAGCTTACTTCCATAATTGAAGTTTTTAGACTCCCATTTATCCAATGTTGCAAAGCTGGTTCCGGCATAGTTGGCTTCATAACCCAGCACACGATCCAGTTCCGTCGGGTGTCCCACAGATTCGTGAATCGTCAGCCCAAGGTGGTTCGGATCCAGAACAAGGTCATATTTACCCGCCATCACCGATTTCGCAGTTATCTTCTCTTTGGCCTGCTTTGCCGCTGCAATGGCATCTTCAACCATATCGTATGAATTACGATAACCAACCAGACCATTCGGGCCGGGAATTTTTTCAGAAGTTACGCCATCCAGGTATTCAAAACCCATCCCCATCGGAGAGCTGATGGCATCCCGGGTTTTAAATTTTCCCGCCGCCTTATCAATCACCGTTACGGTAAAAGTCGGCCATATGCGGTGAATATCCTGATCTATAAATGACCCGTCGGATGAAGCGAAGTATTTTTGTTCATTAACGAAAAACAAGTTTGATGTTACGAAACCTGCACCATTATCCATGGCCGCACCGTTGACGTTCATCAACAAATCTATTTTTTCCTTTACCGGTATTTCAAAAGCATTCTTAACAGTGGGTGTTTTCCAGGTTTTATCTCCTACACCCTTTTGTTCTGCAAGTACAACCGGTTCTTTCTGAAATTTTGAGTTTGCTTTCGCAATAGCTGCCGCTGTTGCTGCGCATTTTGCAATTCCGTCGGGCGTCACATCGCTCGTTGCAGAAAAACCCCAAGTGCCATTCACTATCACTCGAATGCCGATTCCGTAAGACTCTGCATTTACAATGTTCTGTACCTGCTTTTCTCTTGTGAAAACGTACTGTTGCAAATACCTGCCAATGCGCACATCCGTGTAAGTAGCACCCTTACTTTTTGCCGCGTTCAGCGCGGTTTCCGATAATTGCTTTTTGGCGGCGGCATCCAGCCAGGGCTCCATTAAATGTTCGGCAGATACCGGGTTACCTATCAGAGGCACAGACGGAAACATTAAAGCACCCAGCCCCATACCCGACATTTGCATAAAATCTCTTCTTTTCATTTGTTTTAGTTTAGTCCTTAAACGAGTGAAGGATGAAGGTTAAGTTGTTTTAAAATCAGGATTTGTATGTTTCCAATATCAAGCCTGATTTCCGTCACAATGTAATCAACAAATATTAGTATGGCAATTCTTCCAAAATTTAAACCATGTATTAGTTCGATTTACAGCTAACTAATTTTACACATCTCCATATAATCCAAATATCAATTACCTTGCGTCTTCCTGATCAATCCGATGATTATCAACAATTTGTCAACGACAGTAACATAGGATAACCAGTCAATCCTTCAAGTTAATCTCCAAAGAAGATTATTTCGATTATTTGTAAGTTATAAATATAATAAACCGGAGTTCAATTGTGTTGCCATATATTAGTTTAGATTTAGCAATTATTAATATTTATTTAGATTTTTCAATAAATATTAATATTGTATTTATAAGTGATACAAAAAGAAGATTACTACAAAAAGCACTGTTCTGCGCCGCAGCCGCTGTTGTTTCATGCCGTTGGCAACTGCGATTCAAACGTATTCCAATCTGACTTTAATCATGTAGCCGCATCCAAGATTTCAAAGTCAGTTCCAACCAGGATAAGTTACATGCCAAGAGGCATTTTAAAGAAAACAACCTGAACATGGGCTACCGATGTTTATTGCCCAAAGATATTCAGCGTGATGTAAGGAAGAATTTAACAGCACTTGAAACCGACTACAAGGTTCAAAAGAAAATCGCGTAGCGATGTAACATTGGTAAAAACATCGCGGTCAATGATAAACCTGAATCCCGTCAGGGATGTTATAACAAGGAAGGTTATTTGTAGAATTGTAGTATCCATTACCGGGTAGAACAAGTTGATACTCATACTATAATTATAGGAATAGTTCACATGTCACAGTCGCCAAATTTGGACAAAAACTATCAATTTTTTAGACATTTCACGTATATTTGATACGATGCCGGTTCGTTTCTGCGATCGTTTGTTTTATACAACGCCCAGAAATCCTGACTGACATTTTTACCAGATAACACCTCCCTCACGTTTTGAAAATTCTTACATTATTGCTCCTACTGGCTTGCGTCCGGTTGCAGGCGCAGATCCCATTATTCAACAGCCAGGTTCACTACAAAGTAGATGATGGCTTACCGCAAAGCTATGTAAGCAGCATCATTCAGGATGTAGATGGGTTTGTATGGTTTGGTACCCTGGGCGGACTTGCCCGATACGACGGCAAAAACTTCCTCTACTTCCTGCCCAACGCGGCAGATTCCAACAGCGTATTATCCAGCGTGATTGTGTCCGTAAGAGAAGGACCCGGCAAAAATTTTTTTATTGGTTATGAAAATTGGGACAGAGAAATCTTCGATCCGCTCGGGCAGCGTGTGGTTTCCAGGGATGTGATCAGATGGTTAAAATCAGAAAAGCTGCGCCTCGAAATGACCGACAGGCACGGACGGCTATGGACTCAGGATATGTACGCAAATTGGGCACTGGCTCTTCCGGAAAGCAAAAGGATCATCCGTTTCAGCAGGGCGCTAAATAATTTACCCGAAGAGAATATCAAAAATTTAGTAGAAGATAAAAATGGAGACATTTGGGCCTTCAATCACAAAGGGATATCTAAATATGACTCTGTTCGCCATCGTTTTGCCACGGAGCCAATCCATTTTCCTTTTTCCGTCGACGGATCGAACACCTTTAAAGCTTGTGCTTTACCCGACGGACGCCTGGTGACAACTGATCGGAACAGACTGATTGTTTTCGACCCGGAATCAAAAAAAATTTCCGCAACAATAATTCCTGGTTCCGAGAACATCTCAACAAAAAAACCCATGCTGGCAGTGGGTCCCGACGGGAAATTATACTTTGTAGCCGGCGGCAGTGTGTACCGTTGGCAGGTTTCCGGTGCATTCGAACTGGTATGGAAAGTCCCGGACAGCTTCGGAGAGTCAAAGGAAGTCGTTAGTTTTTTTATAGACAGCACCAACGTTCTATGGGTCGGCACCAACGCAAATGGTGTCTACAAAATTAATCTTGAAACCCTGCCCCTCTTCGCTTCCGCCTACCACCATAATTTCCACAGCGATGTATTACGCCTCCTGCCAGGGTTTTCGGGCGTAGTACCGGCGCGATGGCTGAATGAAAAATGGTCTTATGGCTTCCGCTACCATTACACCCAAAGCGGGGCGCTGATATGCACCTTGGGAAAAGGACCTGAGGACAATCTCAATCCCGTCATACTTAAATACGAACACGGAAAATGGACCACCTTGCCTTTACCTGCCGGTAAATTCGCCGACATTACGGGCCTGACCAGCGTAGGAGAAAGCATTTACGCAGTTGATTATGCAGGAGGCTTATGGACCTGGGAAAAACCGGACCAACTACCCAAATTTGTACAACTAAACAAACAGATTGCCATGCCCGCAGTCATTGGTTTGGCCACTGATGGAAACACACTACTGGTGCTGACGCAACGCGAAGGTATTTTCAAATTCCGTAATCAGGTGTTGGAAAAGTGGTACAAAGCCAACGATCCTGATAAAAGTACCATGCCTTTTATTGTGCGTTATTTCACCGGCATAACTCCTAATGCGACCGACAAAAAGCGTTTCTGGGTGGGTACCATGGGAGACGGACTCATCGACTGGCACATCGACAAGGGCTTTCAAAAGGTATTGAACGAAAAAGATGGCTTACCAAGTGCTGTCATTTACACCATGACAACCGATCAGGACAAACGTGTCTGGATTGGTACCAACAAAGGGCTTTCCATGATCAGTCCGGACCAAAGGAAGGTATACTCTTTTCAAAAACCCGACGGATTGCCTGGCGACGAATTCAACCGTTACCACGTATTTGGGTTCGGTGACGGAAGAATTGCATTTGGGGGCGTCGAAGGCTATGTGGTCTTTAATCCAAAGCTTTTTTCCCCCGATAACAGCAGTCCAAAAACTGCCCTGACAGGGCTCTCCATAAAGAACAAACCACAGCTTTTTGGCAAGTCTCCCTGGATAGCGTTACCGCTCAACGAACTGAAATCCATAACCTTACCCTACGACCAAAATTACCTATCGCTTTCCTATGCCGGCATTGCGTTTGGCAATCCGGGCAAGCTCACCTATCGCTACATGCTGGAAGGTTATGATAAAGAGTGGAATTTCAATGGCAATGCTACCACTGCTACTTATACCGGATTACCTCCCGGAACCTACACATTCGCTGTGAATACTGCCAATACCTCGGGAAAATGGAGTCCGCTTATAAAAAAGGTTATAATACGAATAACCCCTCCCTTCTGGGCAACCTGGTGGGCTTACGTGCTCTATGTCCTGCTATTTTTGGCAGTTTTAAGGATCTATTGGAAATTCAGAGAAAATCAGCTGCGACTGCGCAACGAAGTCATTGTTGAACAGGCCAAAGCGCATCATTTACAAGAGCTCAATTCTGTAAAAACACGCTTTTTCGATAACATAACCCACGAGTTGCGTACACCGCTCACACTCATTCTCACTCCTCTTGACAGGCTTATCAAACAACCGGAGCTATCGCCGGCGAGTTTAAAAAACATTGGTCGAATCCGGGAAAATGCCAACCGATTGCTGGATGCCATTAACCAGATGCTGGATGTTTCGAAAATTGAATCGGGCAAGATGCAGACCAACCTGGCTGTGGGCAACCTTTTCGAATACAGTTTACAGTGTGTAGAAGCTTTTGATCAGGAGGCTGAGCGAAAGGGTATCCGATTAGAAATCAACGTCCTGCAAGAGCCGAAGCTATACCATTTCGATTCGGACAAATGGGGGAAGATCATTTTTAATTTGCTGGGAAATGCGATCAAGTTCACACCTGCCGGTGGTACGGTACAAGTGTTGGTAAGTTCAAGAATCTTAGACGAAAATACAGAGCAAATCAATCTGCTTGTCAGGGATACGGGTATGGGCATCAGCCCGGAAAACTTACCACACATTTTCGAGCGGTTCTACATGGCCAACGATAGCGGAACGCAGCCCGGAACTGGCATCGGTTTATCGTTAGTTAAAGAACTCGTGGAGTTGATGTATGGTCAGGTAGAGGTCAGCAGCGAAGTTGATAAAGGCTCAGAATTTAAGGTAACAATTCCGTTAACAGTTGCTGGCAGCATAACTGAAATTACCGCTGACAGTCCGGGTAAAAACACAAACGAAGCCGGATTCAAAACGCACAATACCACTTTGGTTAATGAAGCTCCCCTGCTGCTGTTGGTGGAAGACAATGAGGAACTAAGACAGTTTCTGATTGAAAGTCTCCATGACAACTGGCGCATCATTGCGGCATCCGATGGCAAAGAAGCGATGCAGATGATTTTTGAAGAAATGCCGGATATGATCGTCAGTGACGTGATGATGCCGGGAATCAGTGGTTATGAATTGTGTGAAAAAATAAAGTCAGATGAGCGGATCAACCACATTCCTATTTTACTGCTTACAGCCAAAGCTTCTCAGAACAGCCGTTTAGACGGCTTGCTTGCCGGTGCAGATGACTATCTTTCCAAACCATTTCATTTGGCGGAACTCGAACAAACAATCACTACACGACTTTCACAACGTGACCGGATCAGGAAACATCTGCAACTTGAAATATTGCCTGCGGTTCCTTCCGTTCAATCCACTAAACCGGGCGATCCTTTTATCAGTAATCTCTACATGCAGCTCGATAAGCTCATATATGATTCCAATGCAGACGTTCAAATCCTTGCAGACTCGGTCAATCTGAGCCCCCGCTCGCTTAGCAGAAAACTTAAAGCTTTGCTTGACATTACACCGGGAGAGCTTATACGGAGATATCGTCTGCAAAAAGCGGCCGTTCTTCTCTCACAGGGGGATCCCGTAACACAAGTTGCATACCAGATTGGTTTCGAAAGTCCCTCATATTTTTCACAATGTTTTAAAGAACAATATGGCATTACACCGAGTGCATTTGCAACCAGAGCACAGGACAATACGATCTGAAATATCTAAAATCTGGCACCCTTGCGTTTTGGCTTTTTGAAAATGAGCGTTCAGTAAATGTGCCCTCACGGCCCAAAATAGAACCGCTTGTCTTAAAATTGATAGTTTTTGTCCAAATTTTCGCAGCGTACCGAAGCAAGACCTGCCTACTTTTGTCCTGACAAAAAAGTACCCGATTATTTACGAAAAACTTCAAGATTAAATCTGGTTACAAACCAACCCTTTCAAACTACTATGATGAAGAAACAGACTTTACTTAACGCAGTCCTCATTATTTGCGGCTTTCTATTTAGTGTAACAAGCTGCATGCAGGATCACAAAATCGGAGGACCGGAAGGTTTCGTTCCGGATGCCGCTCCATTTGTAACAGGCCTTAAATCGCCTCTTGGACTGGCAGATGACACAAAAGGGAACATATGGGTTACTGAGGCGGGAAGTGGCGAAGGCAACGACGGACAGGTTACACTCATCACACCCGATGGAAAAAAATATCCTGTAATTACCGGATTCCTGTCTAAAATGAGCCCTGAGAATTCTCCCGAAGGACTTAATCACCTTCTTTATCATGATGGAAGTTTATACATCCTGCATGGCGTGGATGATATGCTTTACATCGCTGACGTATCCAAATTTGTTCCCGGTGTAACAGAGCCCATGAAAGCGAGCAGTCTGACGGGTGAAGATATAGGCAAGTTTGTAAGAGATGAACACCCAAACGCACCGGATGATAAGGATTCCAATCCCTATAACATGACATTCGGACCGGATGGAGACCTGTTTATAGTTGATGCGGGAGGAAATGCCGTGGTACGTCGTAACAAGAATTCCAGGGAGCTGAGCATATATGCCGTGCTGCCTGATGTGCCCAATCCGACAAAACCGCTGGCAGGTCCTCCAACCATTGATGCCGTTCCCACCGGAATTGTATTTGACGGAACCAATCTTTTCGTTACCACGCTCGTAGGTTTTCCTTTTCCGGCTGGCCTTTCCAATATCTATAAGATTGACACCAAAAAAACGCCTGTTAAACCTGAGGTTTACAAGTCCGGGTTTTCAGAAATTACTGACATTATCTTTTCACCGAATGGCAAGCTAATCGTGACTGAGTTTGGATTTTCACCAGCCGGCGGACGAATCGCCAGTGGAGAAGACGCCACGATCAGCCTGCTTGCACCAGCCATCACACCGGTTGACCTATTGTTGAGTACCAGCTCTGCCGACACTTATTACGCGCTTTATTACGGTCCCGGACTGATCATGAAGCTGACTGCAAGTAAATAAAAACCCATACGGACATCACGTAATCCTCCTTTATTATTTTAACGAACACAATTTACATTGCCGTGCTTATGGCAAATTAAAAGACGGCAAAATCATTTACGGGAATTTGCTTAAACACCAAATGCATTAAGAAAGCAGAAAGGCGTCCTCTGAAATCAACCAGTGGGCGCCTTTCTGCTGCAATAAATTCGACCGAAAAAAAGGAAACAATGCAGATTCCCGGTCGTTTGTATAGAAAAGTGATGTTCGTTTCACAAAACGAGGCTGATTTGCGTACCCAAATTAAACGTCTGGTACGGAAATAGACCGCTGGTGAAAGTTCCTGACTTCAACTAACAAACGAGGAATTATGACGACAAAAATTTTGACATTCCTGGTAGTTTCTGCCTTTGCTGTTATATCATGCAAAAACAATGACTCAGACACTGGCACGGACCCGGTCGCTGTGGACACAACAACCATCCCGGGCTCGATTCTTCCGGTTGAAACCAACCGTGCCAATAGTTCGTACACACCTTCATTTGCAGGACAAACCAGAATCGCCGGCGTTAAATCGGCGACTGCTTTCGAAGGACGTATATTAACAAGCAACCTCAGCAGTCCATGGGGAATAACGACATTACCAGATGGACGGCTGCTCATTACACAAAAGGGCGGAACGATGCGTATTGCTACAACTGCCGGTGCCCTGAGTCAGCCGATCACAGGTCTGCCAGCTGTGAATTCTGCCGGGCAGGGTGGTTTGCTTGGCGTACGGGTGGATCCTTCTTTTTCAGCGAACAGGATGATTTACTGGATATTTTCGGAGTCAACAGCTGACGGTAATTTAACGTCTGTGGCCAAAGGAAGATTAACTGAAGACGAGACCCGCATTGAAAACGCCATTGTAATCTACCGTGCACTGCCTGCTTACAGAGGAACGTTGCATTATGGAGGCCGGATCTTATTCGACCGGAACGGGAACCTCCTGGTGAGTACGGGAGAGCGGTCCGACAATGCAGTCAGGACACAGGCGCAGTCATTAAATTCGGGACTAGGTAAAATTGTGCGGATCAGCAAAGAAGGGCAGCCAGTAGCAGGAAACCCGTTCGCCGGACAAGCGGATGCGCGACCGGAAGTATATTCTCTCGGGCACAGAAATCCGCAAGGGCTGGCCATCCACCCCGTAACTGGTGATTTGTGGCAAACCGAGCACGGACCCAGAGGAGGTGACGAATTAAATCGGGTTGAAGCAGGAAAAAATTATGGCTGGCCAACAATTACCTACGGGCTGGAATATTCCGGAGCGGCTGTGGGAACAGCCATACAACGCCGTGACGGTATGGAACAGCCCGCCTATTATTGGGATCCGGTCGTGTCTCCCAGCGGGATTACCTTTTACAGCAGTGACAGCATTCCCGAATGGAAAAACAACCTGTTTATCGGAAGTTTGAGTGGCCAGCATATCGTAAGGCTCGTTATCACGGATAACAAAGTTACTGGCGAAGAACGTTTGCTTGCTTCTGAGAACCAACGTTTCAGAGATATCACACAAGGAAATGACGGAGCATTGTATGCTGTAACAGACGCAGGCAGGCTCTACCGGATCTTCAAACGTTAGTTATCAAGTAGCTAAAATAAATAACCCCTGCCCGAACGAACGCTCTGGCAGGGGTTTTGATTTCTGAATATGACGGGAATTGGGCGTACAGCTCTCAACCAAACAGTCTAAGACTCTCTCGGACTATTCTTGAAATCCGGTTGAAAAGGCTGGTTATAAAATCTTCTTCCTTTGTTTTTGTACAACGCGTTAGCTACCGCGCCAAATACCGGCGGGAACGGAGGTTCTCCAAGTCCGGTCGGATCCAGATCGTTTTCTACAAAGTGCACTTCAATACTTTTGGGCGCTTCGTTGATGCGGATCATGCGGTAATTACTGAAATTGTTTTGCTGCGCCACGCCATCCTTATGTGTCAGCTGTCCGTAAAAAGCATTACCAATTCCATCCACCACTGCTCCCTGCACCATATTGGTGGCAGCATCGGGATTCACAACAATACCGCAATCCATCGCACTGAACACACGCTCCACATAAGGTTCTCCGTCACGTGTAACGATATCGACCACATGCGCTGCATAGGAATTGTGACAGAAATAAGCTGCCACACCACGGTTATACTTCTCATTGCCCGGCTTACCCCAATTGGATTTTTCACGGAGCAGTTTCAGCACGCCGGCATAGCGGTCGGCATCATACTCGTTGTTTTTGCCCACCGGATTTTCCTTTGCCTTTTTCAAAAGTTCAAGCCTGAATTCGATCGGATCTTTGCCAGCGGCCTCAGCTACTTCATCCAGAAACGACTGTTCGGCAGCGGCGTTGAAATTGGAACGTGGTGCCCTGAAAGCACCGATGGTGATATTGGAAGCAATTTGCCAGCCTTCGGCCAGGTAATTATCCACGGCTCCGGCAGGAAAACGGTTCGCATGAATCGCATGCTCGGGTATTCCCCCACCTTTTACGTGAAAAGCAATCAGGTTTTTGTCTGCATCCAGCGCCGCCCTGTAAGTGGCTGTATACATCGGACGGTAAATTCCATAAGTCATATCATCCTCACGGGTATACATCAGTTTTACAGGCGCTTTAACCTTCCTGGAAATCAAGGCAGCTTCTGACAGATAATGTCCGTAAGCCCTGCGACCAAAGCCACCGCCCATCCGGGTCATTTGTATTTCAATTTTGTCCGCAGGCAGATTCAGTAATTTCATGAGCGTAGGTTCCGTCCAGCCCGGTGCCTGCAACGGTCCTGCCAAAACCGCCTTTTCGTCGGTAACATGGGCGAAGAAATTCATCGGTTCCATACAGTTGTGTGCCAAAAACGGCGCATTGTATGTCCGCTCGATAACCTGCGCGGCATTCTTAAAAGCCGTTTCAGGATCGCCGTCTTTCCTCAATTGTTGCGCAGGTTTTTTGGCATATTCCTGCATTTTTTCCAATTGTTTACTTGTCGTTTCGAGTTCACTGGGAACGATCACCTCCCGTTTTCCTCCCCTACCCGACATCGTGTCTTTCACATCACCGGCAGGCTCCCAATTGGCGATCAGCTTTTTACGGGCATTCATTACTTCCCAGGTCGTTTTGCCAACTACCACCAGTAACTCGTTGAAAGTACGGGTATCGAAACCGCCTTGTTCAAAGCCGTCTTCATACAATTTAATGCTAAATACATCTTTGATTCCCGGCATTTTCAGCGTCTGGACTGCATCGAAGGATTTGAGTTTCATTCCAAATGCCGGCGGATGCTGAATCATGGCGATCAGCATACCGTCCATGTGATAATCCAGCCCGAATAATGGCTTGCCTGTCACAATCTTATGCCCTTCTACATTTTTTGTAGGTTTTCTTACAATCGTAAAATCTTTCGGTGATTTCAGCTTCAAATCTTTTGGTACCGGCACTACGGCCGCTTTGCTGGCCATATCGCCATATTTTGCCGATTTTCCACTTGAATGGGACAGCACACCTGCCTTTGTGGTCACCTCGTTCACTGGCACATTCCAGGTTTGGGCAGTAGCCTCACGCAGCATTTGCCTTGCGGCTGCTCCGGCTTCACGCAGTGGTTTCCAGTACATGCGCACCGAATTGCTCCCGCCTGTAAATTGTGCACCCAATTTGGCATTGTCATGCGGTCCCATCTCAACCGTTACATTCTTCCAGTCCACGTCCAGCTCCTCGGCCAGCATCATGGGCAAAGAAGTCATTACGTTTTGTCCAAATTCGGGGTTGGGACAAATGAGTTTAACCTTATTGTCGGGCAGGATGTGGATGTAACCATTCAGCGTGGCCCATTGCTCGGGCAGCTCCTGCATTTTATCGGCGGACTTAAAGCTGGATAACCAGCTTACTGTAAGCAGCATGCCACCTCCCGAAAGTGCGGAAGCTTTCAGAAATGACCGCCTGTTATATGTCGTTTTACTATTGTCCATGGTGAAGTTTCTGGTTTCCTGTTGAAAAGTCTTATTTCTTCGCCGCCGATTTGACAGCTTCCTTGATACGCAAGTAAGTGCCGCACCGGCAAATATTTCCGCTCATGTGTGCTTCAATATCCTGATCCGAAGGGTTTGGATTCGCTTTCAGCAATGCAGCCGCACTCATAATCTGTCCCGACTGGCAGTAGCCGCATTGCGCCACGTCATGTTCCAGCCAGGCTTTCTGAACCGGGTGCTCCCCTTTTTCAGACAACCCTTCAATCGTGGTAACTGCCGACTTGCCTACCGCCGACACGGGCAGCTGGCAGGAACGGACTGCATTACCATCCAGATGAACCGTACAGGCACCACAGGCGGCAACACCACAGCCAAATTTGGTCCCACGCAAATCCAGGTGATCACGCAAAACCCACAGGACAGGTGTAGATGGATCAACATCCACCTTTTTGATCTTCCCATTGATCTTTAAACTAAATGCAGTCACGATGGTAGTATTTTGATAATGAATAGACAAAAGCCAAGATAACAAATCTAAAAGCAGTATAAAAGAGCGAATTGCAATTTCAAACCCACACCCGCCGAAGTTCCGGCAATCGCGAAGTTCTGGTTTTTAGCACAGATGACGTGTATACAGATTCCTGATTTTGCTACCAATATTCCTGATGTTAGAGAATTATTGACTGAGAAAGTAAATCTTTGACTTTAGACAAGTATTGATAATTTCAACTATGACAATAGTTAGTTTTTGTAAATAGCGTATATTTAAGTTTTACTTAAATATATCAATTACATGTATATATCAATAAAATTTTATCTGGCAGTTATTCTCTTTGCTATGTTTAGCCATTGTTCTCTTGCAAAACATAATTTTCCATTTGAAAAAAATAACTCAAATTATCAGATCCATAACGACTCAGTCCGTGTGCCAAAGGCTTACGAATTATTTACTATTGCGGACTCTCTAATCAAGATGCATGGGTATAAGAAAGCTGTTGAATTTCTTACGAATTATGAAAAGTATTACAGTGACCCAATGGAAAAAGGCATGTTTAACCAGGTCATGATGACTTATCAATCATATAAGGGAGATACAAAAGCAGCCCTAAAATATGAATCACAGCTAAGCCCTAACAAACAAACGGAAGATTACTCATTTCCTGAAAATTTTATGGCTACACCAGCGAGTACCGTAATAATGAACCTAAGTGCAAATAAACAGGTAGTCATGTTCAATGAAGCGCACCATCGTCCACAACACCGAGCCTTCATACGTAGTTTATTAAAGGACTTTTACAGTTTAGGTTTTCGCACATTACTTGTTGAAGCTTATTTTGAAAATGAAGATTCCTTATTAAATGATAGAGGTTATCCACTCCAAAAAACAGGTTCCTATACAAAAGAACCCGCTTTTGGGCAAATGCTTAGAGAAGCAAAAAATCTTGGTTTTACAATTGCTTCTTATGACAATGACACTACTACCTGCAATTCTACCGAGCCATTTGTTTGCAACAATCAAAGAGAAAAGGTTGCAGCAGAAAATATTTTCAATTTTATTAAAACAAATCCTAATGCTAAGATACTGGTAGCAGCTGGATATGCACATATCATTAAAAAGTCTGATGATGGATGGATCAAAATGGCAGAACAATTCAAAAATATTTCAGGTATTAACCCATTATCGATCGACCTTGTAGGTATGGCTGAAAGATCCTCTGCAGAATATGAAAACAAGTTTTACAAAGCTGCTATGGAAAAATATAACATCATAGTACCATCCGTAATACTCAACAACGAAACCAAGGAGGTATTTCTAAGGAATTACAGTCAAGAACAAATAGACTTGCAAATTGTTTTTCCGAGAACAAAATACACTAATGGATATTCTGACTGGCTTTCAGAAGGTTACAAAAAAGAAATTAAAGTAAACCTAACTAAAACCAGCTGTAAAGTGGGTGATTTGTTACAGGTGTATATCAAAAATGAGGTGGAAAAGTATAGTAATCAGGCTGTTCCTTTTTTACAATATCCTCTAAATGATATCAAACAACAAAAATTATTGCTTCCCGAAAATTATACTTACTCCATTGTCGTCGATCATGGAGTAACAAAATCTACCGTAAAAGTCACCAAGTGACTTTTACGGTTAATAAGAATAAAAACGGTTATGATAACTGCAACCCGCAACCCTGGCATGTGTCTTCACAGGACTGTTACGAAACGCCTCATAAAAACCTCGAAACTCTGGCAGTCGGAAAAACACCAAATTAATCCTTAACAGATTCGGTAGGTTGACCAGAGGATCCGCTAAGACCTTTTGTCGTCTTCTCGGGTCCAATTGTTCTTGAAGCGGGGAATCATGTAGGTTTTTACTAAACTTCTAATTTTGTGAACGTAAAATTAAAGGTCAACCGCTATACCAAATTTAACCCACACTAACCCCAATCAACTCAACCCCTAATACTTCCTCAATTCTTACATCGTCTCAATTGTGAAATTGCTATTTCCTTTGACCCAGGAATTTACGGTTTGTGGGGTTACCTGCAATTTCTCTACCAAATCCTTTTGGCTCATCCCAAGTTTTCGCAACTGGCTCAATATATTGATTGCAATAACCCTTGACTTTTCCAGGGCTTTCGTATTGTCGGATTTTCTGGCAACCCGCTCTTTCCATTTACTGGAATCAGTACAGTGACTGATTCTAATTTCTGCAATATATCTTCTCTTGTCTGCATGGTTTTTCAAAATCTATGCATCACAAAATCAGTATAATATTCCATACTACCAAAACGTTGTTGCCAAACCCATAAAATCTTACATTTTGAGAAAATTCAAAACCCAAAAAATCCCGGACACAGCTCTACACCTGCATCCGGGCCAACAAATATCAGCAAATCAATTTCCAACTCGCTTCTGCAAAGCTTCCGGATAACGGGCTCCTTCGACTGTGATTTCAGACGCAGCAGCATGGATTTCGCTTAAATCCTGAGCGGTTAGCTCAATGGCGGCTCCACCCAGGTTTTCTTCCAGACGGTGCAGTTTGGTTGTGCCCGGAATAGGGACAATCCATGGCTTTTGTGCCAGCAACCAGGCAAGTGCAATTTGGGCAGCCGAAGCATTTTTTTCCGTAGCAATTCGGCCGAGTAAATCCACCATCGCCTGGTTTCCGCCGTGAAACGTGGCACGATATTCCGGAAATCGGTTTTATCAAATGTTGTGTTCTCGTCAATCTTGCCTGTCAGAAAGCCCTTACCCAGCGGACTGAACGGCACAAAACCAATCCCCAGTTCTTCCAGCGTTGATATGATCTCAATTTCTGGCTCCCGCCACCATAAGGAATATTCACTTTGCAGTGCCGCAACCGGTTGGACGGCGTGTGCCCTTCGGATGGTTTGTGCACCCGCTTCTGATAAACCAAAGTGTTTGACTTTTCCTGCCTCGATCAACTCTTTTACTGTTCCCGCAACTTCTTCGATCGGTACCTGAGGATCAACGCGGTGTTGGTACAAAAGGTCAATACGATCCGTTCTCAATCGTTTCAGCGACGCTTCCACAAACGCTTTAATGTTGTCTGGTTTGCTGTTCAGTCCGGCCTTGGAATCGCCGCCATCAAAACCAAATTTTGTAGCGATCACGACCTGATCACGAAATGGTTCAAGTGCTTCGCCCAACAGCTCTTCGTTTACAAACGGGCCGTATGCTTCGGCGGTATCGAAAAATGTAACACCACGTTCAAAGGCTGCTCTTATCAACGCAATTCCTGCGGTTTTATCTGTCGCCGGACCATATCCAAAGCTCAGTCCCATACAACCCAGACCAAGTGCTGATACTTCCAGCCCAGTATTTCCTAATTGTCTTTTTTCCATTGTTTTAAAATTCGAAGTGGTTAATTATACCCTCTCATTGTCTGACTGTTTTTCTAAAAACATATTCAAAGCGGGCTTCAACCCGGTTGCTCTTTTGACTATTTCATGAAAACAATCGACAATGCAAAGGTCCATTCTTTCAATGGCACAAGTGGTATACAGATTCCCGTTTTTGCTACCAATATTACCTGTACGTTCTTTCCCGGCTGAGCAAATTCTATGTTTGGTACTGTTCAGATTTGATATGAAAAAGTTTGTATCAGGTGCATTCAGACCGATTCAAGCTTTGATTGATTGTGATCCCAACTGCCTGAAAGCAAAAATCATGTTTAGGAAACAAACGGACACAAAAAATATTCTAGCTTTGAACAAACCTATCCATGATATCAATGCTAAAACGTCTTTTATTCGCATTACCGTTGTTAATATCGGCACAATGCCTCGCTCAAATCACCTTTGTTGACTCTTCCCTGACCTGGGAGCAGCTTTCCAGGCAAGCCAAAAAAGAGAAAAAACTTATTTTTTTACACATTGAAGGAGAGGGCTGTGAGCAATGTAATGAGGTTGCAGCAAAAGGTTTCAGCTCGCCGATTTTGAAGGAGCGATTTGATAAAAGTTTTGTATCATCCAAGGTGCGCATCGAGTCCAAAAACGGAGCGAATCTGGCAAACAAATTCGGTCTTTCTCATCCGCTCGTCTCCCTCTTCCTGACCGCCGACGGCAACGTTTTAAACAGGTTTAATGGTTCTACGAGCAACAGCGAGATCTATTTGCAGAATGCGGACCTGGCGCTTAACAGGATGAGCAGGAAGCCACTTGAAACGCTCGATAAAGAATACGAATCCGGAGAAAGATCAGCCAAATTTTTGAGGAACTATATACAAAGGCGTCGTGAGTTAGGTAATCCGGTTGACAAGCTGCTGGATGAATATGCGGGCAAGCTGAGCATTGATTCTCTGACTAATTATGAGACGATCAAGTTCATATACGAGTCCGGTCCTACGCTAGATAGCAGAATTTACAAGGCGGTGCAGGTCGTTGCACCGGCGAAAATGATCGACAGCTTGTACAAGTCTGTTTCCTACCGCGAAGCGATGGCAATCAATAATGGAATTATTAGTAACTCATTTCACAAAGCGGTTCAGACAAAAGATCAGAAACTGGCATACCTGGTGAGTAATTTCACTTACCGAAGCCACTTGCCAGACCATGAAATGGCTAATCTTGCACAGCAGAGGAAAATGCTTCAGTATAACTATGCCGTTAAAGACACAATGTCCTACATACAACAAGCCAGCTCATTGCTCAATTACAACCATCTTGTGATTTCCTCCGACTCGCTGAGACGAATGGACGAAGCTTATTTCAAAAAAATGAGTAAGGTAAACGATTCTTCAAACGAGAAAATCGTACCAAATGGTGTTGGTTTCCCTCCTCCTTCTCATTATTTCAACGTAGAGCTCAACGAACATGCCTGGCATGTTTATGAAATGTCTGATAAAAAGGGAGAACTTGAAAGAGCGCTCATCTGGTCCAAACGATCATTGGAATGGTTTGATGAGTTAAATAAAGGCCGAAACCACCCGATGCGGCTTGGGAATCCGGCGTTTTTGGACACCTATGCACATTTATTGTATAAGCTTGGGCGAAAAGAAGAAGCGATTGAATGGCAAACCAAAGCCGTTGAAGCAGGTAAAGCCGCCAAACAACTATCCCCCGATATCGAATCCGCATTGACAAAAATGAAAGCAGGCACTCTGTAAAAAAGGTATTATAATGACTGCGTAACGGCTTCACAGCCAAATTCCGCATGTGACAATTGCGCCGAAACAAGTATTAAAAAAGGTTGTAACATCCCGGATGTCGGGAGTTTACAACCTTTTTTTAAATCCGTTGCTTAAGCTTCCGACAATTCATCCAGCACCGCTATCACAGCTTCCAGTAACCCCCTGTCGACGGGTGTTTCATAGGTCACGCCTTCGGTTAATACCCGGTATTTACCATCATCATCCCTCTCAAAAACAAACTCCTCATCATGGATCAGGATGTATAATTTATAAACATAACCAACGGTAACAATACGTCCTGCGAAGTTCAGCTCTTGTCCTCTGTATTCAACCGGCAGTTCAAACTCTTGTTCCATAACTTTGATTTTCTCAGACCACAGCTCAATGTGTTGTAAATAAAAATCCCCGGCCATTCAGCCAGGGATTAAAATATCTTTACTGTTTACTTATGCTTCCGCCAGCTGCGATTCTTTTACCTGAGTGGAAAATTCCGGAGATGGTTTGAAAAAAGGTATCGTGTGCGCAGGCACAATAACACTGGTATTGGTTGAAATATTTCGTGCCGTTTTTGCTGCTCTTTGTTTGGTTATAAAACTTCCAAAACCCCGAAAATAAACATTTTCGCCTTCTGCCAGTGAATCCTTTATTGTAACGTAAAAAGATTCAAGCACTTTTTCAGCATCTTCTTTGCTGACTCCTGTTTTACTGATAATTTTTGATACTACGTCTGCCTTTGTCATATTCTGCACGGTAATTTGAAACGCAAATTTAGCAGTAATGAGCTAATTATCAAGGATTAAATTAAAGAAGATGTCGATATTTTTTGAAGTCAATGCTCATATGTAACCGTTTTAGACTGCCTGCGTGACATAATAATTGACGACCTGGTGAGGCAGATATGAATGGATCTGGTCGTTCCTGATCGACAACCAAATATTTCCAACCTACTAACTGCACAACACCATAACGGACTGTGATCGAAGTTACTCCCAACCAGAATGTTTTTCATTTGGAATATTTCTTTGCGCATATAACCCGCTGAGACTTTCATTACGAACGTATTTTGCTGCTCAGGAGCTCCCGGAAATCCCTCAGATTACACCTCTAAAACCTGCCATCTACAACATATTTCAAAGGCTTACTAAACCATATTTAAAATGGTAGTATTTGTGTATATAGTAAAAAAAAACAGATATTTGTTCAGATATCTACGTACAAAAGCTTACAGCTATAAGTAATTATGGAGGGGATTTTAACAAATGAAGCCGAACTACTGCAACTTTTGCGACAGGGGGACAAGGCTGCGTTTGAAGAAATTTACCATCAGTTTCGGTCCAGGTTATACCGGACAGCGCTAAGCAAAGTAAGAACCGACGAGAACGCGATGGAGATTGTGCAGGAAATTTTCCTGGACCTGTGGCAACGTCGCGAGTTAGTGCAAATTGAGGACCTGGAACGCTATCTCTACACGGCTGTGAAGTATAAAGTTCTTGATTTTTACAAAAAAGAGGTGCAGAGAAAACTGTATGCTGAATCAGTCAAATTAAACAGCCTGGACGAATCATCAGATACGGAAGAAGTGCTGGCATACAATGAGCTTTCGCAATCCATCTTTTCCTGCATTGAAAAACTTCCCGAAAAAACCAGGGTCATATTTGAGCTGAACAGAATACAATGTCAGACAGCCGATGAGATTTCTCAGATGCTGGATATCCCTTTGCGCACGGTTGAATATCATATTACCCAGGGTCTGAAATCCTTGCGGACAAATCTTAAAGACTACATAATTGCGTTGCTCCTCAGCGTCACACATCTGCTCTGACAGAAATAACAATTCCAATATTTTCCTATCAAAAGAGCCCATTTTTTGTAAATTTTCAAAGAATTTATGAAATGATTTGCGGTGAATCAGGATATGATCTACTTACTATATGGTGGGACATATCACCGATGTAAACAGCGCTTAGAAGCAAGCTTATTCAAAGGCCATGAAGGTGGAGCGCTGACAAAAACGTTTAAATAATGATAAAGAATCTTAAAGCTTTTTTGCGACTGCTGGATCGCTATCAGAAAAGGCGCCTGAATCAGGAGGAGACCAAGGTATTGGACATATGGTATGATTCCATTGACCATACTGAAACCAAAAAAGATCATCTGGACGATGAGCAGGCCGGTAAGCTGATGTGGACGGCAATCAACAAGGGAATGGAACCGGATGCTGCCGATGGCATCACCTTGCCTCTCCCGTTTTGGAAGCGAAATTTTTATCTGAGACTCGCAGCTGCCTGTGTACTCTTTCTTGGTGTTTTTATCGGATACCAGTATACGTTGAATAACACCTCAATTATTGCAGGAGTTAAGAATGAGGTTGTTGAAAATATGAATCAAATTACCAATGAAACATCGGAACAGAAAATCTTCGATCTGCCGGATGGAAGCAAGGTAACTCTTGAACCCGGTGCCAAATTGTTCTATCCAGAAGTATTCGCGGATCGTGAGCGCAGGGTGTATTTGTCAGGAGATGTTTTTTTTGAAATAGCCCACGACACTTCACGTCCATTTTACGTTCATGCCAACAACATCGTTACAAAGGTTTTGGGCACCAGTTTTACGATCAGAGAAAATAAGCAAAAGAACAGTATTGAGGTGGCCGTGCTGACAGGAGTCGTAGAAGTGCAGCAGTCTGATGAAGATGACAAACCGGAACCTGCAGATAAAAAGGTGGTTCTTACCCAAAATAAGAAAGTGACATTTTATCCACAGGATGAAAAACTGGTTACCGGTATTGTTGAACAACCCAAGATCATAACAACACAAATATCCGGAGTTGCCAAGCTGAATTTTAATTATCTGGAAAAACCACTTGCCGACATTGTGCCAATTTTGGAAGAAGCATACGGAGTTAAGATCAACTTGTCCAATGACAGACTTCGGAACTGCATTATTACCGCAGATTTATCTCAGGAAAACACGCTCTTCACTCAACTTGAAATTCTTTGTGAAAGTATTGATGCAAAATATCTGTTAATCAATGATTCCGTCATGTTGTCCGGAAAAGGATGCGATATATCAAAATAATTTTTACCCTTTAACCCGTTCCCGTATATGCTATAAACTATCATTCAAATGCTAAAAAAGGCCGAAGATGCTGGAAACATGCTTCGACCTTTCCCCACCCAGCATGTTTCATGTTGGCCGCCTCTCTGGAAAATCGGCGGTGGGAGTTGTAAATCATCATGTTAAGAGATCTAACAATTACAAATCAATGAAAAAAAGACTTAAAATCATAAATCCGGTATGGACAATTATGAAGGTGTCAACTGTACAATTATTGTTATTATGCATAGCAACTGCCTATGGATATGCGCATAATTCCAACGCCCAGGAGTTATTGACGCAACGGGTATCCATTCAGGTACACCAAAAAGAGATTAGAGAAGTTTTATCTTCGCTCGAATCCAGCACCAATTTAAAGTTCGTATATAGCTTACAGTTACTACCTGTAAACCGTAAAGTAACGCTTAAAATTGATAACAAGAGATTGGATGATGTTCTGGAAACCATGTTTTCACCAGACAATATTTCATACAAGCTCATCAGAAATAAAGTCATTATAAAAAAGGTTAGCCCTGATAATAAGGAGACCAGCGCCGGGGAGCTAAACAACAATCTGACATCGACCGGAGAGCTGGCTGAACGGACTATAAATGGCACTGTGCAGGATGAAACTGGCGGGGCTCTGCCGGGGGTCAACATCGCAATCAAAGGAACCACATCCGGTACTTCCACCGATGTGGAAGGACGATTTTCGTTGTCCATTCCAAACGATGAGGTAACACTCGTTTTTTCCTTTGTCGGCTACAACGCACAGGAAATTGTACCCGGATCGCAAACCTCTCTTCAGGTTACGTTAAAACAAGATACAAAAGCACTGGATGAAGTGGTGGTGGTAGGTTATGGAACTACCAGAAAAAGCGACATTACTGGTGCGGTAGCATCGGTGAAGGCTGAGCAGATCACCAAGATCGCTACCGTCAACCCGTTGCAGGGAATTCAGGGCCGTGTTCCGGGTGTCAATATTGTAAGTCAGTCGGGCGAGCCAGGTGCTCCTGTACGGGTGCGGATCCGTGGTGTAGGTACGATCAACAACAGCGATCCGCTGTATGTGGTAGATGGTTTTCAGACCAATGACATCAGCTTTCTGGCTCCCGGCGACATTGCCTCCATGGAAATTTTGAAAGATGCATCTGCAACCGCAATTTACGGTTCACGCGGTGCAAACGGCGTTATTTTGATCTCAACAAAAAGAGGAAAAAGTGGCGCACCGAAAATTTCATTCGATGCTTACGCGGGTGTACAGAAAGCCGGCAACAAAGTGGATATGCTCAACGCGAGCCAGTATGCTACATTGAGACTGGAATCATATACAAACGATGGCACGGTACTTCCTCCTGACGGAGCGCTTTATCAAACACTGAATGCTTTCCGTCACAGCACTGATCCGGGCACCAACTGGCAGGATGAGGTAATGCAGACAGGTATTATGCAAAATTACAGTCTGAACGTAATGGGTGGCAATGAAAAACACCGTTACAGCCTCACGGGAACGTATTTTGATCAGGAAGGAATTGTAAAAAACTCGCCTGTAAAAAAGCTTTTCCTGCGTTTCAACAATGATTTTTACGTAACAAAATGGCTGGATGCGGGAATTTCTGCTGCTTACGCCGATACGGACAAAACACAGTATTTCGGGGATCAATACGGTGGGATCCTTACCAGCGCGCTTTCCGTTTCTCCGCTGGCTAAAGCCTGGGACCCGGCGACCAATTTCTGGGGCAGACGTCCTGTGGCTGAGGGTAATGCCGCCAATCCTGCACGCATTGTGGACGATTACAAAAACAACAAGGTATATCAGAAACTAATCAACGCGAATTTCTTCGCAGATGCCAAGATTGCAAAAGGATTGAGTTTCCGCACCCAATTTGGTGTAAACTGGCTGAATGCACAGGACAAGCGCTATTTACCTCAATATTTTCTTGCCAATGACGACCAGCGCCAGCAAAGCAGTCTGCGTGAAGGCAGAGGAGAAACCTTAGGCTGGGTTTGGACCAATTACCTGACTTACACGAAGGAAATAGGTAAACACAACTTTACGGCAATGGCTGGTATCGAAAATCAGCGGACTACTTTCAGTGATATGAGGCTGACGGTTTTGGATGTACCCAACGATCAGTCACAATGGTATTTGTCGGCAACAAAAAGCACAGATTACTTACTGGAAACGGGTCAGTCTGACGAGTCGTTACAATCCTTCTTTGGTCGTTTGAACTACAATTTTAACGAAAAGCTATTGCTGACAGCAACCTTACGCCGCGATGGTTCTTCCAGGTTCCTTGCTGACAACCGTTGGGGAACCTTCCCGTCATTCGCTGTGGGTTACAACCTCGCAGAGGAATCCTTTATCAAATCAATTCCTGCCATAAGCCAGTTGAAACTGCGTGCAGGCTGGGGACAGGTTGGTAATCAGAACAGTGCTGCCAATTATGGTTATGTAACCACCGTTTCGGGTAACAACATGTACGTTTTTGGCAACACCGCTGTGCAAGGCTTCGCCCCTACTGTAGCGAGTAACCCGAACCTGAAATGGGAAACAACGACGAGCTCCAACTTTGGTATTGATGCAGGATTTTTCGGAAACAGTCTTTCTTTAACTGCTGATTATTTTATTAAAAATACATCGGATATGATCGTCCGCGTCCCTATTCCGGTATTTGCAGGTGTAGGCCCTCCGTATGTAAACGCCGGAAGCATGAGCAACAAGGGTATAGAACTTGCTTTGACATACAGAAATTCGATCAGGGATTTCAACTATGAGATCGGCATCAATGGCAGCAAGATCCTGAACAATGTGACCGACCTCGGAGGCGGAGAACCTATTGCAGGTGGTGACATTAACGGGTTTGGGCAGACTACCCGTACAGAAGTGGGCCGTGAAATCGCTTATTATTACGGACTTAAAACAAACGGTATTTTCAGAACACAGGCTGATCTGGACGCTTACACAAGAGAAGGTGTTGCCATACAGCCAAATGCTAAAGTTGGTGACGTGAAGTTTGTTGACCTGAACAACGACGGTGTGATCGACAACGATGACCGGACATATCTTGGAAGTGCTACTCCAAATCTTTCTTTTGGTTTCAACGCGAACCTGGGTTACAAAGGTTTTGACCTGAGTTTCTTCCTGCAGGGAGTTACCGGCGTTGAGCTCGTGAACGGATTGGGACACTGGATGAACAATGCCAACGGGATGTTCAACTCCGTAGCCGAACGATTTGACCGCTGGACTCCCGAAAACACAGATACGGATCAGCCAAGAATGACGCAGCTTAATCCGAACAACAACGATCAGTTCAGCGACCGTTTTGTGAGCAACGGAAGCTACATGCGCCTTCGCAACCTGACATTGGGCTATACATTGCCTGCAACCGTAACCGGCAAAATCGGGATGAGCAACCTGCGTGTGTACGTGGCAGCCGACAACCTGCTGACCTTTACCAAATACAAAGGAATGGATCCGGAAATTGGTGAGTTTGATGGCAATCCGCTGAACTTCGGAGTGGACCGTGGTGCATATCCGCAACCACGCGTAGCCCGGATCGGATTGAGCGTAAACTTTTAAGGACAGGGTTCATTTAGAATTTAATTGTATTGATAAAAATGAAAAAATATAGCTTATTAAGCCTTGTAATAGCAGGTATGCTTGCTCAGGGATGCAGTGATTTTTTGGAGAAAGAGCCGCTCGGTCGTGAAACGGATACGAATTACTTTTCGGATTCTACCAACACCATACTAGCCATTAATGCCGTCTACGATGCAGCATCTTATGACGAAGGAAATGACGGATTAGGCAATTACCTGCCTCATAACTACGAGTGGATGTTTGGTGATGTGTTGTCAGACGATGCCGAAAAAGGCAGTACGGCCAGTGATTTTATTGATATTCAACACCTGAAAGAATGGCGCGCTTTACCGGTCAATGGACCAATAAGCGGCGTTTGGGGTAATCAATGGATCGGGATCTACCGCTCCAACTGGGTATTGCAGAATATCGAAAATGCGCCGATCAGTGAAACGCTGAAAAACCGTATTAAGGGTGAAGCGCACTTCCTGCGTGCCTACTACTACTTTTATCTTGTACGTCTTTTTGGTGGTATGCCTTTATTTTCGGAGCCTGTAAAAACCACTGAATATTCTACCACCGCGCGGTCTTCAATTTCAGAAACTTATGCATTTGTAGAGGCTGATTTGCGCCAAGCCATTGCATTGCTTCCTGAGAAAAACGGGTATGCAACTTCTGACCTCGGACGTGCAACCAAAGGTGCAGCGCGCGGATATCTGGCCCGTGCCATCATGTATCAGCTTGGCACAGACAATGGTAACAACCACACCTGGCAGGAGGTATTTGACCTGACGACTGCTCTTGCGCAGTCGGGACAATATGGACTTACCGTTAACTATGCCACCATTTTTGACGAGGTTAGCGAAAACAACACAGAGTCACTTTTCGAGATTCAGGTAGCGGAATCAGGGCAAACCTGGGGACCAATTAAAACCGGCACGACCAACAATGTCATTCAAAACAACCGCGCAACATGGGGATGGGGCTTCAACAATCCTACCACCGATCTGGCGGAAGAATTTGAAGAAAACGATCCGCGTAAGGCAATGACCTTGTATGGAAACGGATACATTTTGTTCGGAGTAAGACAGGTTGTGAGTTTTCCTGACGAAAACATGACCGGATTTTTGAACCGTAAAGCCGCGATTGTTCAGCCTGCACAGGCTTCGGCTTCTGGACAGAATATCCGCAAAATGCGTTATGCTGAAATCCTGTTGATGAGAGCAGAAGCAGCTGCTGAACTAGGAAACGAGGCCGAAGCACGCACAGCATTGAACACAATCCGCAGAAGAGCAAAAGCCTCTACCCAGCCGCTGGGCTCTATTTTGGGAACGATGACTTACGCCCCAACCAACATCCCGGCAACAGCACTGCCAGACGTTGCAACGACCGTTACTGGTGCAGCGCTCAAACAGGCGATCATGCACGAACGGCGCGTGGAGCTTGGCATGGAGCAGCTCCGTTTCTGGGATCAGGTGCGTACAGGGACTTATATGAACTCACTTTCGGGCGATATCAGAACACGTGCTCAGCAACACTCGTTTCCTGGAAGTGTGAATCCTGTTCCTGTGCTTCCAATTCCTCTGAACGAAGTACAGACCTGGGGTTTAACACAGAATCCGGGTTATTAATTTTAATGCGAATTTGATTGAAACAGGGATGTCAGACCAATGCTGAGATCCCTGTTTTGTTTTGTAGTGTGAGATAGAAAGGACAACCAGGTTCTCTCCGGTGTGGCAATCTCGTTATCAGCAAGGCCATTGTAGTTATTACACCTTAAAGGCCTGCAAATGTGTAATACTGCCGATCTAAAAAGTATAATAACCTGTAAAAACATCATAACCATACCTCAGGATCATCAGTGAAACAACGACCAGAAATATCTTTCGGACAAATCCATTTCCTTGCCGCAAGGCCATTCTGCTACCGATGATGTTGCCGGCAATGTTAAAGGCCGCCATCATCAAGCCAATCCCCAAAAGGAAATTGCCATGCCGGATAAAAACCGATAACGCAGAGATGTTTGTAACACAGTTAATCAGTTTTGCATAACCCGAAGCGGTTAAAAAATCAAATCTGAGCAAAACAACAAACCCCAGGATAAGAAAGCTACCAGTTCCCGGTCCAAAAAAGCCATCGTAGAAACCAACCACCAAACCTATCAGCGACCCAAGCAGCAACTGCCTCGCGAACGGTAAAATTCTGGCTTGAACCGCTCCCAGATTTTTGTTAGTATACACATAAACTAACATAAAGATCAGGATAACAAGGATAATGGGTCTGAGTATATCCGCCCTTACCATACTTACCGCTTTCGCCCCTAAAAACGATGCTACAAAAGCCGTCACACTTACGGCAATGAGGAGCCGGTAATCAAATTTGATGCGTTTGCTATACTGATATGCCGCCACGGATGTTCCGGAAATGGCGGCGATTTTATTTGTGCCAAAAAGCGTAGCCACAGCCTTATCCGGAAATGCGATAAGCAACGCAGGTATTTGGATCAGGCCGCCACCTCCTACTACGGCATCGATAAATCCCGCAATGAAAGCAAGCGTACTCAACGATAAGAGTAAGATCAGAGGATAATCTGTACTAAAAGAACTAAAATCCATTCCGGATGCATATGTTAAAAAACCGATTCAGAGCTGATCGCTCGATATACGTACGGCACCTCATTTGACTGGTATAACTCTACGAAACATCAAATAAGCCAGTACGACATATGAATGTCAGAAAAGCATTATTGAAGACGGACTATCTCCAATAATGCTTTATTGAACAGCCTAGCTGGTGCGAAACAATTCACACAAAACCCCACCGATATACATGCTAATCAGACAAGCCTTTACTGTTAAATCAGCAATTATAAGGTTGCCATATCGATCACAAACCTGTAACGAACATCACCTTTTTCCATTCGCTGATAGGCTGTCTGAATATCCTTGATGTCAATGAGTTCAATGTCAGAAACGATGTTGTGTTCAGCACAGAAATCAAGCATTTCCTGCGTCTCCGCAATACCGCCTATGCCTGAACCCGCAATACTTTTTCTTCCGCCTAGTAAACTAAATGCCGCTATTTCGGCCGGTTTGGGAGGGACGCCTACACAGATCATCGTGCCGTCTGTCCGCAACAATGAAAGGTACATATTGAAGTCATGTTCGGCAGAAACGGTATCCAGAATAAAGTCAAATGTCCCCAAAGCTGCCTTTACCTGCGCTTCATCGCTTGTAACAACAAAATGATGTGCACCCAGTCTTTTAGCATCTTCTTCTTTTTTGGGTGACGTACTTAATACAGTTACTTCCGCACCAAAAGCTACACCAAATTTAACACCCATGTGGCCCAAGCCGCCAAGACCCAGAACCGCCAGCTTATGCCCCTTCCCTACTTTCCAATGTCTGAGGGGCGAGTAGGTGGTAATACCTGCGCACAACAAGGGCGATACCGCAGCAAGATCCAGTTTCTCTGAAACATGCAGTACAAATTCCTCCCGGACCACAATCGTGTTCGAATAGCCTCCATAAGTCGGTGTTTTTCCATCACGTTCCAGGCCGTTGTAAGTTTGGGTATTGCCTTCCAGACAATACTGTTCCAGATCTTTTTTGCAATTTTCGCACTCCTGGCACGAATCAACCATGCAGCCCGTTCCTGCAAGGTCACCCACTTTGAATTTCTTTACATGATCGCCAACTCTGACCACACGGCCAACGATTTCATGTCCTGGTACCATCGGAAATATGCCCGGAAACCAGTCGTTATTGACCTGATGCAGGTCCGAATGGCATACACCGCAGTATAAAATATCAAACTGAACGTCGTGCGAGCCAACTTCCCTGCGCTCAAACGTCCAGGGTGCCAGGTTTTCGTTAGGGCTCTGGGCAGCGTATGATTTTGTTTTTATCATTTCTAAAACTGGTTAAAATTCGGCAGGAAGAGGTTTAAATTTCGAAATGCAATAATCAGCAATTAATTACAATTAATCACAGCCAATACATCAACTTAATCCACCATTGATCTTATTTGCGTATATAATTGCTACTTCTGCTGCGCTTCTAAAAGACTTCCCAATTGTATCGTAAAACACCAAGTCAGCAGAATGATCTGTATACCACTCGTCATATATCTCTTTGTGGCACAGTGTTTATTGTATATTTTTCAGAAAAAATTACTACAAATATGGAAAAGAAAAAACATTCCAGATTTTGGATCCGACTGGCTACCGTGTCACTGGATATATTAAGTCTCGTCCGTCTTGCATTTCTTTAATGTAAAGTCTGAATTAAAACCATCTGATGTAGCGGATCGGGAATAGCGCATTCTGCCAATTGACTTTGCCCGCAAAATTGCGACTTTTGTGGCAAATGAAATCTTTTCTTGCACTTTCCGATAACCTTCCTGATGCAAAAAAGTAGTTCGGTGTTGCTCCTATTAGGAACTTTACTAATAAGCATGGCCCTTGGCATTGGCATTAGTTTACTTATTGCTCATTTTTTTGAGCTTACACCTTTGGTCAATGACATCAATCAGCAGTTTCCTCCGAAAGAAGTAGAGCATTGGTATCTCAGCATGTTGGTACAAGGACTCGGACATGCTTTCACTTTTTTAATTCCTGCGATTGTTTTTTGGCGCATTTTCGAAAATAAGACAAGAAAAGGCTTTTCCCGATTGCAGCTAAGCCGGGTTTCATCTGCATGGATAACAATAGTGGTGGCGTTTGCTTTGATCTCTGTTAATCACCAAATCATTGATTGGAACCAAAATATACAGCTCCCTGATGCTTTTAAAGCAGTTGAAGACTGGATGCGCGCTAAGGAACAGGAGAAAATTTCACTGACGCAAGGCCTTTTGCAGATGGAATCACGCTCCAAACTACTGGTTGCCATGCTTGTGTTCGGCATCATTGGTCCGGTTGGAGAGGAAGTTTTTTTCCGTGGCGTGCTTCAGACAAAACTAAATGACTGGGGGTTGACTCCCGTTAAAAGCATTTGGGTTGCCGCAACGGTTTTCAGTCTGATTCATTTCCAGTTTTACGGCTTTTTTCCCCGTTTGCTTTTAGGGGCATTATTCGGCTATCTCTTTTTATGGTCTGGCAACATTTGGATGCCCATTTTAGCCCACGTTATTAACAACTCATTTTTCGTACTCACTGCATTTACAAAACAAAAATGGCCCTCATCATACAAAAACCTCGAAGTCATTACTGACAGCAGCATGTCATTTATCATCTCTTTCGCACTTTCTGTGATACTTCTGTATCATTTTCGGAAACAGAATTTAAGTCAGGCAAAACACTCTGGCACCACTGACTGAGGTACTTTCTACATAAGAATCCGTTACCGGTAACTATACCTCTGTACGGAAAAGGTTGCGATCATTTTTCGGCCAGATACAAAAGCCGTTCACAGAACAATCAGGGATGAACCCACAAGTAGCACAGCTATTTAAAACTATTGGGATGCAGACAAGATTTCCAGTACTTAATAATCATAGCCAGGTTTTCTTTTCCGTCGTCATACCTTTCACGCTTCTTGAAATAGCCTTGTATTGTACCTTTATAAGCATTTTCAACTGTCTCTTTATTAGCGGATGTGCTCAGGAACACAAAAGGAATTGCCTTATTTTTCAGATATGGATCAGCATCTATCTCCTTGCGAAGTTCCAAACCATTCATTACCGGCATATTTACATCACACAGTATCAGGAACGGCGTTTCTATAGTAGTCAATAAATATTGATGCCCCTCCTGACCGTTTTGAAAAAGGCGCAGCGGATTGGGGAGAGCAAGATCTTCAAGCATAGATTTGATCACGAATTGATCATCTAAATCATCATCAATCAGAATTATCGGACCCGTCAGTGACATAAGTTTCCATATTTATTGTCTACAAATATCAGCAATAAATCCGATTATGTCTGGTGGACTTTCGGGAAGTATAAGCCTTACAGGCCCATCTTTCGGATGGCGTAATTCCTTGTGATCTAGAATTTTATGATAAAATACTTCAAAAAATATGAATTTGCACAAGTATTTATTCCACTTTCCGACCAAGGCGGTAAACTTACAATATGATATAGTAATGACGGTAGTTTAAAGGCAGCTAGATGATAGCGTTAGCAACATCCAATAGACCAAAAACGCAAAAAATCCCATCTCTTGTGAAGATGGGATTTTTTTGTAATAGTATTGTGGCGACTAGACTGCGCGTCCCGCCACTAGGCGTGCCCCCTACTTTACCAGGTCGGACCGCCCAGGTTTGACCGGGGCCGCGCAGGCCAAGCCTGCGCGGCGCGGTACCATCGGCGGTTCCGGCCGGACTTGCGTTCAAGCTTGGCGCCCCCGGCTTGGCCAGCCGCGCTTGGGCAGCCCCGCTTAACTTCTCTGTTCCGCGGCGCGCAGCCGGGACGGGGCGCGCAGCCTGGGAAGAGGTGAACATCCAGGCCAATAGCCTGCGCGGCCCGACCTGCGCGGTCCGGCCTACGTGGCGCGGCTTAAACGCAAAAAAGCCTCACATTTCTGTGAGGCTTTTGATTATAGTATTGTGGCGGCTACCTACTTTACCAGGTTTGATCCAAGTATCATCGGCGGTTCCGGGCTTAACTTCTCTGTTCGGGATGGGAAGAGGTGAACACCGGGCCAATAGCCACCAACAAGATTTTCGTTGGTTTATTTGTGACATTGGAATGGAAACAGGTGAAGACTTCGCGTCTCGGCGAATCGTCGCACCGTCCAGGCCAATAGCCACCAACAAGATCTTTGAGTTATTCAATGATCAACATTGAATTTCATGTCATATTGGAAGTAGAAGAGATCAGTAAGAGTTAATTTATATTATGTAA
>NZ_JAJUXG010000048.1 GCF_021390535.1 Dyadobacter sp. CY312 | reverse complement strand
AGCTCCGACGGACCCGAATTGCTGAGATGTATTTCGCAGGTTGAGAATGGTAAAAACTTTATCAGCAATGAAGTAATGGAGGTTTTACTTCCAAAATGGCTGCCGACAAATCACCTCAGGAAACACAAGGTCAAAAGCCTCACCAGCAATGAATATGAAATAGCAAGGTCTCTTGCCAATGGCGACCGCATTACGAGTATAGCCAATCACAGGAACCGGAAAGTCTCGACGATCAGCACGATTAAAAAGAACATATTCAAGAAGCTGAATATAGATCACATCAAAGATCTGGTTCAGGCGCTGGACAGGGTTTCGGAAAACCAGAGCGAAGTTTAATGAAGCAGCTGCGCGCTTGTCTGAGCACGCATGGTATCCTCATAAATCCGCTATCGTTTTAGGCTGGATTATTTATTAAAAACAACCCAATTGTATTGTCGTATATATACTATCGTTACAAGATTATTTGAATCGTTTTATTGACACTTTCATCACACTAACTTAAAAATCAGGTATTAGTCATGTCTAAGATTTTATTGATTGACAACTATCCAATAGCTCTGGAAGGTTTACGCCATTTTCTCGGAGCGAAGTTCGGGCAAGCATCTCTTTTTGGAAGCACGAGCATTCACAGCGCCCGTTCAAAACAAGATTTTCCAACACCTGACCTGATCATTCTGGGTGTAAATGAATGCGTGGTGCAGGAAAATTTGCGCATTGTGAAGTTCTGCCTGGCTTCGTATCCGTCCGTCCCCCTGGTCATATACGATCAGCATGTGGATTCAGGGAAGTTTTTAGCGTATCTAAAATTGGGAGTGAAAGGCTGCATCCTGAAAGAAAACCCTTCCGGCGAAATTGCCTCCTGCATTGAGAAAGTATTGGGAGGGAAGATCTATCTGGCACCTGCTGTGCTGGAAATCCTGATAAGCAACACGCTGCTAACGCCCAGATTTCCGGAATCACAAAAGGACAGACGGCTTAGTCCGCGTGAAAACCAGGTGGCGTCATACCTTACCCAGGGAAACGGAACCAAATGGATTTCTGAAAAGCTGAATATCAAGCCTTCGACTGTCAGCACCATGAAAAGAAATGTTTTTTTAAAAATGAAGGTAAGTAATGTGATCCAACTTCAGGAAGTGTTCAAATCAGAAGCTTAGACGCTGCTGCTACTCTCTACTTAAAGCCTGTGGTTTTCCTGATCACTTGTGGGCAAAATTCTTATTTCCTCTTCAATGTGAGGGTTTCAATACAATCAATAATTTAATTTATGAAAATCAATACCAAAGATATAAATGCGCCAAAATCGCTGCGTTGGCGTGCAGCATGGATGATGAATGTGAAGTTTGCAGTTTTACTGCTTATGTTGTTTCAAATCCCAAGCACGGTTAATTCCCAGTGTCTTACTCCCATAGACACTGCTTATGCAATTATGACCCCGGCAAACTGCGCACCGGTTGGGTCACTTGTTGTCAAATCCAGTGCAGAGTCGGAACCAACAGCCGAATATAAGATTATCGCCGGACCGCCTTCTGGCATTTATTCAATGGATCCTCAGAGCTCCAACAGTTTTTTGAACTTGCCTTCGGGAGACTATTGGATCGAAATTAATTGTAGTGGTCAATATTATTATTTGAATACCACAGTTGGGGGCGAACCTACCCCTCCCGTGATTGGTGTGACTCAGAAGTGCGGAGGTGGAGGGGGAAATAACCGGATCATGGCGGCACCAACAGGATTGGTTGTCTTTGAATTCGCAGGGTATGGTCCCTTTAAGTTGGAAATGAAAATGACGACGGATAGTACATTCATTACCATCGGGAACGCTGTTCCCGATAAGTATACAGTTGATTCTCTGGAAGCAGAAACAGCTTACAATGTAAAGGTCACTGACCAGTGTGGCAATATTTCTGAAATCCAGATATTTGTAAGGGCGCCGGAAGCAGGCCAGGTAACCAATACACAACAGCCTTGCCAGGGTCAGAATTACACACTGAGTGCAGAAGACGTAGTAGGTGCAAGTTATTCATGGACAAGAGATGGCGTAGAGATTTCAACTTCAAAAGATCTCGTATTTCCATCATATTCTTCGGCTGATGATGGCAAGTACACCTGTGTGATCACCTGGAATGGCTGTATTTTTAAAGTTGCCACTGTAAATCTCAACAGTGAAATCTGTGGTGAACCTATATACAATTCGGGAATCGGCAACTTTGTCTGGATGGACAGTAATATGAATGGCTTGCAGGATGACGCGGAAACAGGTGTGTCGGGAGTGCAGGTGATCTTATATGCAGGAGATGGCGTAACCCCGCTTGATACCACCACCACAGACGCTGCTGGCCGATACTACTTTGGAAATCTTTTGGAAGGAGATTACATTATTGGATTCAGTAATTTACCTTCAGGATATAGCTTCACCACCTCTGCCGGAAGTGCCAGTGATGCTGGAAACAGCGATGCAGATACCAACGGAAAAACGGGCGTGATAACCCTGGCTAACAATGAATTTAATCTGAACATTGATGCTGGTATAAAAGGCGCTCTGCCTGTTACCCTGATTAGCTTCACTGCAAAAAAGGTAGAAACAACCGTTGTGCTCACATGGGCAACTTCAATGGAAAGTAACAGCGACCGCTTTGAGATTGAAAACAGTTTTGATGGAAAATCATGGCAAAAGATCGGGACCGTTTTTGCCTCAAAGGAAAGCAGTTCGGTAAAAAACTATCACTATACACACACAAACCCCACACCCGGCGATGCTTTGTACAGATTGCGCATGATTGATGCTGATACGCGTTTTACGTTCAGCCGCATTCAGCACGTGAGGACCGGAAATTCAGATGATCATGCGGTTTTGTTTCCCAATCCTGCTTCCGAGAAACTGTTCCTGAATCCTGATTTGATTGCCTCCGTGAGCGAAGTATCGCTCACGGATCTTACGGGCCGGGTTTTATACCAGGCAGGCGCTTTCCCTGTGGAAGGAATTGATGTAGACAAACTTTCGGCAGGTATCTATGTCGTGCGGACTAAACTAAGAAATGGAGTTGAAAAAAGTTCACGGGTATTGGTTGTGAAGCAATAAAGACAGACAGTTTAACTCTTTCCCAATACTCAACATGAGGCTTCGGTAGTATCCAAAAATGCGCGCGGAAGGACCGTCTGCACTTTTTAATATAACTGATCATACCATGTTTGACACATCCTGATAAAGCTAATTTCATCACTGAATTGCTTCGTCGCTTATAATATGAGAGTGGGTTTTGTAACATTCTCTTAGTCATAGAGAAGTCAGAAGGACTCTTCCTCTCATCTAAAACTAATAATTTAACAAAATCATGAAAATGAAAAATTTACAAGTCAGGTCAAAAAAATGGCAAATTATGGATAGCAGGCGGACTTATTATTATTCGTTGCTGTTTCTATTATTGTCTTTTTCTAATGCAATTTCACAGACTACTTTGGAAATGGGACCACAGGGCTCCTCTTTAACTGCCGAGGGACCGAGTGTATCAAATGTAAATGTCATTTTGCAAAAGAATACAGGTACAACTACTACTTATACAGACTTTACACCGCTAACAACGGTAACTTATTCTATTTCCAATCAGCAGTTTGGACCCGGAATGCCGGTTGGAACCTTAGAAGGGCTGCCAACCGATTATGGGGTGAGTTTTGGTTCAGCTATTTCCGAGACTCAAAACTCTCCCATACCTCCGGACTGGGTTTACAGATTGATGGATTATGTTGGCAGTTCCACAAATTCAATGTTTACGGCATGTGCCACCTGCACTCCTGGCAGCGGAATAAGGGTTAATTCGAACAGAGGCGTCGATATAACTTTATTCTCGGATGCTTTAATACAGTCCTCTGCTGCAAATTCAGGTTATGGACATAATCTCTATCCTATCGACGGCAGGATATACTATGGCGATATTACATTGACATTTAATCGGCCTGTTTCTAATCCCGTTATACATTTGGCTGGTTTAGGAGGAGATAGTTGGTGGGATGTAGGCGGCAACCCGAATTATCTTTTGGGTTTTTCTACGGAATTTGATTTGGTAGGCACTCAGTATGGGTTATCAAAATTGTCGGGAAGTGATTATTTCTCAGTAACGGGCAATACTATTCATAATTCTGCGGGAAATTATGGGCGTAGTACTCAGGGAACCACTTACTATGGTATTACGCAGTACGCGGCATCAGGCAGTGTGGCCGTTACAGGTGAGGGTATTACCAACATTACTTTTAAGATGTATTTGAAAGGTGATGGTGGTGAAGTAAGAAGTAGCAGCGGAAATGCAACAGCACCAGTAGGGGCATACACACCATTGTGGTCAAGGAACGAAGAAATATCTGGGGATACATACGTTATGAGCGTTTCGCTGGATTCTCCCATTTTGATTTCAGGCACTGTATTCGATGATGCCAACGGCAATACTCTTATCGATGGAGCGGATGCGAGCTTATCAATTCCGGCAAACATGTATGTTTACCTGGTCAACGATGCCGGCGTAATAATTGATGCTGTAAACCTGGGTACCGGTAACACGTATTCCTTTCCTGCTTTGCAAAATTCGAATTATACCATTGAGTTATCTACGGTCAACTATCCACTGGGTACCGACACCAATACTACACCCATTGATAATACACTTCCAACCAACTGGATAACAACAGGTGAAAATGGAGCGGGGAACACTGGTGCCGGAGATGGTTCGCCAGATGGAGTACTGGCGGTTTCGACGGGCTCTATCAATGTAACCCAACAAAACTTTGGGATTGAAGAAAAACCTGTGGTATATGAAGCAGTGGATACTGATCGCCCAAACCCCGGAGGAGCTGCCACAAGTCCTGTTACATCTACACTGTTTACAGGTGACGACCATGAAGATGGAGCTTACCCAACAAACCTGACCGGCAGAGAGGTTACACTGTCTCCGGCTACCAGCGGCACTTTGTACTACGATGGTAATCCGGTAAATAGTCCTCTTGCAATTACCAACTTTGATCCAACTAAGGTAAGTATTGACCCTGACGCTTCAGGATCGACAACGGGATTAACAGGTGTTTCTCCGGATCCTATATTCACCTACACCGTAAAGGATGAGGCAGGGGTAGAATCAGATCCTGAAACGATCCGTGTACCATTTACAACTTCCTTACCTGTTAAACTTATGTCGTTTACGGCCACCAAAATAGAAACCAGCACTGATTTGAGGTGGACTACTACCGAAGAAAGTAACAGCAACAGATTTGAAGTACAGCATAGTGCTGATGCTACGAATTGGAATGTTGCGGGTATGGTGACGGCTTCAGGAGAAAGCAAGGCAGCTAAAAAATATATATTCAAACACAGCACACCTGTGGATGGCTTAAACTATTATCGTTTGAAAATGATCGACAACGATGAAACCTTTGCCTATAGCCACATACAGAGTGTGTCGTTTGGGGAAAGTAGCTCCATTATAATACTTTATCCGAACCCGACATCCGATGTTGTGAAGATAAAGGATTTGGAGACGAAAAAGGTAAATGGGGTTACGATGGTTGATATGAATGGAAAAACCGTTTATCAGTCAAGCGCTGTTTCACCGGACGGGATCAATGTCAAGGCGTTTTCTGCGGGTATTTACCTGATAAAAATTAGCCATTCGGATGGTAAAATAAGTACACACAAAATTGTTGTAAGCAGATAAAACCCATTGACAACAAAAGATACGAACCTTCCGGCCTGAAAAGGTCTGAAGGTTCGTTTTATGAAAATACTTTGCCATTTGTAAGTTGAAAATCCGTACTATTCACACATCATCACGCACACAATGTTCGAGATATTCAAAAGACTAAGGATCCGCGATTGGGAAATTCAACTATTGAAAAACGTGCTGAAACAGTTGCCTGCTGAGTTCGGATTTCTCCAGGAACAAATTGACGTAGGCTTGCTTATCGGAATCAGGAATGATCCCAATGTGAGGTACCGGCGAAGATTTTTGTATGAAACAAAAATCTTTGAGAGGTTAAAAATCGAAAAGAGCAGCACTTACACAATTACGGGCATCAGGGTTTATGATAAAAAGTCCAGAGCGCAATTGCTGTATTCGATTTATATATCAAAAGGGATCATTGATGGTTATTCCATTAGAGGTGCCGCAAAATTCACAATCGATGTGGGTAAAACGGATGTCTCCTGGTTTATGAAATTATTTCCGGGAATGGAAAAACATATAAGTGCAACGCACAGACGCAGAAGCGGTTCAATATAGGCTAATGTACATTACAGTGGAATCAAACGAGTAGCAGATGAAGTCATAACAAATTGTAAAAGCAACAATAACGTATATTAATAACCGTTCGTATTTTTGCTTTTTACGTTAAGAATTAATTCGTGGTCGTTTTTTTGGATTTTACCACCAGAAAGCATCAGAACCTGGGTTCTCAGCAAATGAGATCCCGGCATATATCAACGTTTGTAGCTGAACACGGACTTGTAGTTGAAAATTACTTGTGTGAAATTCGATCATTCATCCCGCCAATCAGGTACATAAGCCGAGGTACTATAATACCTCCACTGCGGCCAAAAAATACGTTGAACGGATGATTGCCGGATTTGAATCATGCTGCCAATTTTGTAAACAGATATCTATACGACCAATGCAGTACGAATGCTCAGGTAGATAGAGTTTTAAGATTATTTAATATCATGCGCTTCATTTATTGTGGTACTAATTTTATGTTTATCCCGATTTTATCAATGTGTTCTCTGTTAAAGCCAATGTAATTTATAAGTAGTGCGTCTGTATTGATAGTAATACATACTTAGAAAAAGTATGCATTATCCCGCCCTCTGCCTGATTATCATTATTTCTTAATTCTCAATCAATTTTCTCAGTAATCCTGAAATTCAAAACCATGACCTATTTTACCAATGTACCTGGACAGCCAGGTATTAGTACGAGCAATATGTTAAAAACAACAGTTGCGTTGCAGATCTTATCGGCTATCAAGCGATGTACGATTACTTCATTAGTTGTCGTCTTTCTATTGTTATCTGCAAAAGTCGCCAATGCGCAAACCTGCGGAAGTATCACCTTGGATGATATTACTACTACGCCTGCAACTTGCCCGGGTAATGGTTCTATTACGGCACCTACTTTGGCTACCACAACAATTTACCAGCTGTCCGGAGGTGGAATAGCTGGCGAAATCCAGCAGAATTCTCCTGTGTTTGGCAGCTTGGCCGAGGGAGACTATACGCTCACCCTTCTATGCACAGGTGAGCCGGCCAAGTCTATTCCGGTAACTGTCGCTGATGCTCATTCTCCATTAGGCATGAGCCTTACGGGAGAAATGGCTTGCGCAGGCACGGGTACAATTAACGCTGCTGCCACCGGTGGATATAATAACGGCGGGACGGGTGCTAATTACCAGTATGCTATGTGGCCGGAAGCAGATGGAGGGGCTAATCGTACAGATACAGGTTTACCTTATAGCTCTGCATCAAGTTTTGGTGGCGGGTCACTGACAGAGGGGAAATATTTCGTGCGTGTAAAAGACAATTGCGGAAACATTTTCACGCAGAGTATTATACTCAAGCCATCAAAACCAACTGGAAAGGTTTCATTGGGTGTTCCAGCAATTACTTGTATGGGAGGTGGCTTCACTTATGAATTTCCGAATGCAAAACTCGTAGATGGAGCCGGTGCGCCTATTACTGATTTTAGCTCCGACTACTACACATACCGGGTCGAGCAGGTTTCTGCTGGTGCCTGTAATACTGCTTCCGTGATTTCCACCCTTGTCCCGGATACCGATATTACCTCCGCGACAACGCTGAGTTCGGCATCTATATCAGGTATTGTCCCGGGTAAATCTTACCGGGTTGTGATTACCTCGCCATGTGGAAGTGAGGAGCAGGTTTCATGCTTTGTAGCGTCAGAGCTAAACTTGGAGGTAAAACCCAGTCGTTTGTGTGCAGCTGGCGACTCCCTAAGGGCGACGGTTAACCTTTATCCTTCGGCGTCATACGAGATGACCTACCCGATAACTATAGAAATAAGTAGTACAGGGATAACGCCTGAGGTTATAACTGTGACTAATTGGAGTCAATTGGCTGCAATTCAAAGGAATTATTCTGAGAGCGCTTTCCCAATAACAATAACTGCGACA
>NZ_JAJUXG010000047.1 GCF_021390535.1 Dyadobacter sp. CY312 | reverse complement strand
TCTTCAGTCATAGAAGACTCTGGATCTATCCCTGCATAGCAACGCCTGTCTGCTACCGGTTTTTTACTGGCAGGCAGGCACGGGTTTTTGGCACAAATCAACCGACAGAACAAAACGGATATGATAATAAGGATGGCGTCTCAAATTCAGATTGAGCGCCCTGCTTCATTTATATTTTTAGTGTTTCACGATTTGTTGATTTGGTAGCACTGTTAAAATCTATCAAGGTTGTGTAGCAGGGTCGGACGACCTTTGTGATATGGAAATATAAAAAGTGTAGAAGAAATCATTATCATCTACATCAGTGCGTGGAATGAGACAAAACTTGAAGTCATTCGTGAAAAGATCGACGAATGCTGGTCGGCTGAGGGGACACTCACAGACAAGGTAACTGACACCATCACCGGATGGGATGTCATTGCAGACCTTGTAGTCAGTTCGTATGGCCAAACCAGATCCGAAGAACTCTAATGTGCTGGCAGAGCCGGTTATGCACCACCTCAGCGGCTATTTTCGCTGGCTAAATATTCCAGCAGACAGTTACCCGGCAGAGGGGATGGATTATTTTGAGCTCGATGAACAGCACCGTATCACCCGTATTGTAGGATTCTTTTAAAGATCAGTAACAATTCCGGAAACCGTGCAAGCCGCAGGACCCGGTACTGATACTGAATATGGTTAAATTTGCGGACCGCCGCCTGTACATAGAAGAATACCTCCCGGCATTTAACCGGGTTATGGGACTGTTAGGAATGGAAGCCAAAGTGAATCTGATAAGCGACGTATTGGCCAGCGTAATGGCGGATGATGGCGAAGACGGGGACGCTATGCTCATCGTGGAATATTCCAGCGCCGATGCATTTCTGACTGTGGCGCATAGCGTTGCTTACCGCGAGATAGCGCAACCACTTCGGATGGCTGCTCTCTCCGATTTGAAACTGTATATGACGCAACAGACGGCATTATCACACTTACCTTTACCCATGCACCAGCTAATCCTTAATAATTTGCAATGCACATAGCGCTTGCTCCACATGAACAGGAGCTTGCCTTCTTTCAAATCAGGGAAGTACAGAAGCGTACCCTGCTGCTGTTTTAATGCAGGAGCGCAGTTTTCTCCAAACTCACTCATGATTTTCTTTGTGCTGTATGCCCCACGCAACCAGATGCTTCACTACCTTTTCAAGTGTCTGACTGTAAGCAATAAGCTCGTATTCAACCAGTACCGGCTATCGAACCAAATGCAATAGAGCCAAATTAGTAATCTAGGCCCTTTATCCCAGTATCTATCCATCATCTCTTGTCAATTTAAATAGAAATTATCCGGTTGGTGTGCTTGTGGTACGTTCCTGTCTCCAATTAGCTGCTTTAAATTGATTTCTATGGTGGTTGCTATCGCCGGTAGAATGCCTTGGGATTGAATATATTAAGCTGATGGTTATGAAAAACCGTACACGGAGGTTGTGACGGATTTTCTCCATTCTTTTAATTAACCCTAGTCAGTTGTTTTTTAACCAATTAACCAGGGATTACTAATTGTTCTTTTGGAGAAAAACAAGTTCGAACTGGTCGTTAATTTTTTGTGTGTCAAACAGGATATAACCTAACTTTTTATAGAGGTTGATATTCTTCAGACTCTGGCTTCCTGTAAAAAGCTCATACCTCTTTGCCATCTTGAATTTATCTTCTATCTTCTTTATTAGAGCCGAACCCAATCCTTTGTTTTGTTCTGCAGGATGGACAATTAATTTCCCTATTTGGCAAGTACCGTCAATTATTTGAGCTCTGACACTACCAACAATAGTAGATCCTTTGCTAGCTTTAAGTATAACTCCTGACTGAAATTCCAGTAATACAGATGATAGAGTCTGAGTTAAAGGTTGAATTTGATAATCATTATAAATCTCCGCCTCAGATTGATATGATAATTTTTGTAAAGCGAGTATTACCGCTAAATCGGCAACATTTGCTTGTGTTATTTCTATATCTTTAATTTTCATGCGTTAATAGTTGAAACTTCAAAAATCGATTAAAAATTTCCATTCACCTGTAGAATCACACTTAGTTTAAAGAAACGGGACAAAACTTCCCAGAGGATTGAGAAAGATTATTTTCTATTTACTTATCCAAGTAGTGAAAAAATGCAACTTACTGCGCTTACTTACAGCGTAATAATTCGGTGCAAAACCCAGAAATCCTTCCTGTTGTTCTCATAACTCATTTTGTTAACTGATTATTACGGGAACAAGGGGGGAATAATGAAGATTTAGCTTTCTCCTATGTGCCGTGATGGTGATCGGGCTTGCATAGAGTATTTCAGCGACTTTTTTTATTTCCTGCCGCCATCAGTCGTATTACTTCTATTTGTTTCTTCGTGAGCGTAGTATTATCTATGGATAAGATGCTGCTTGCTCGTCAAATTACCGCTAATGAATTTTTTTCCGTTGGCGGTACAATCCAGCGCATGTTTAATTTCATAGGAATTAACTGCTTTACTCAGATATCCGTGGGCACCAGCGGTCAGGCAGGCCTTAAAGCTATTGGCATCTACTACACTGCTGATAACCAGAATAATAATCTCTTTGTAAGTTTTTCGGCAACGCGATAAAGCTGAGCACGTTTTGGCTGGGGGATCACCAGATCGGTGATGATGATGGGGTAACTTCCTTTTCAAGGCTTTTTGTTGCATGTTCAATGGATGAAAAAACATTCACGATCGACTCGTTTGGCAGAATGTTTAGCAGAAGTTCTTTAAAACCTTCGGCCACCAGTGTATGGTCATCAATGAGCATCACTTTTCCTGCTGAGGAACTGTTATTTTTTTCATAAAAGTGTATAAATTTTATAAAAAGGTATCATATATAATAACATAAAAAATACTACAATTATAGTAGTTTTTTGATCTTTCGTAGTAGTGAAATACTATTATCGGACAATTGCGATGCGATGCTAAACGCGGGACATTTGTATTGTCATTTACGATGGGCTACTCCAATAGTATAAATCGTAAACATGGCGAGCCATTTTTCGATCGTTCATCAACTATGCTATGCCCACTATTGCAATTATAGACCAGTACCCAATTGTGAGGGCTGGATTAGATTTATTCATCAAAAATAATTTCAAAAATGCCTCCGTGCTTGAATCCGATAACCTGGATAACCTTCTTCGGACCGGGCATTCTATAAGTCTGGATTTGATCATCATCGGAACAACTCCAGAGCCAACAAAAAATCAGTGTGACATCATAGCCCGGATACTTAGGGCGAACCGGGAAACCAGGGTAATTGTCTACGATGACTGTCCGGATTTTGCAAAATTATCGCTCTATTTTAAATCCGGAGTGACAGGGTATATCACAAAGTCATCTGGAATGGACGAGCTACTGAATTGCATTTCAGACGTTCAAATTGGTAAGAAGTATATCAGTAATGAAATTCTGGATGTCATGCTGTCCCATTGGTTTCCTGCCAGGAATAAAGGTTCTGTTAAGAGTGCAAGCAAGTTGACACAAAGGGAATATCAGATTGGCAATCTCTTAATGGAAGGAAATTCGGTCACCTCTATTTCGCTAAAACTAAACAGGAAAATTTCAACCGTAAGTACGATCAAAAAGAACATCTTCAAAAAGCTGGGAATAACGAGCTTGTTGGAGCTCAAGGACTCTATGTCGGAGTTCTAGTGCAATCAACCTTGCCAATTAACATAAATCGGTAATTCATTAACCAACCAATAATTTAATTCACAACAACCAATAATGTAATGATAAGAACTATGCACAACTCGAACTTAACAATGAAGCCTAAACTTCTACTGATACTACTTTTTTTTCTTTTAATAGCTATGAGAAGTTTTGAATCACTGGCTCAGGGATACATTTATATCCAAAAGAAGACATTGGATGAAACAGTGAGTATCGATTTCCCTTTCACCGTAGTAGGGACAACACCTGGGGCAACCGTGGTGCCGAACTTCAATTTAAATGACCAGGATGATCAGATCCCAATTCAAGATATTGGCGCATCAGAAGGAGGGCGGTTGTGGGCTGTTGGAACTAATAAGGTCCTTTATTATAGGGATTTGAGTACTTCTGCCTGGACTGCCAGCAGTGTAACAAATGCAGAAAGAGTAGATGGAGGAGAAGCTAATTCGGCATATGTAATTACTTCGAGTGGAAGTGTTGTATACTTTAATGGCAGTGCAACTACGATTTTTTCGGGCACCAACGCGACGGATATTGGTAGCGCATGGGATAACCGCCCCTACATTATTGCTAATGGTGGGAGGATATACCGGTACACTGGCTTCGGCAGTAGTGTAGCCGGTGGCACAAGCTGGCCACAAGTTGGCAGCTCTACGGGTAACCTCCGAATTGATGGTAATCCCGCTAATGGAAATGCTGTTTATACCAAGCAGAATACCATTTGGACTATCACAAGTGGGGGTACGGAAAGTAGTCTGGGCAGCCCTGCTGGCACCTCCACAACTGAAAGTGCCGTAAGCGAAGTTGCCGTAACAGGAGATGGTATTATTTTTGGAACTTACAAAGTTCCATCGCTTAGCAATAATTTTTACGCATTTAACTGGACGGGCACGGCTTGGTCTGCCCCGGAAGCGACCAGCAGAGAGTATACCAACGCCGGTATGACAGGTGGTGTTGGTGAGCAGGTTTGGGGGATTTATTCAGCGGGAGCAACAAGTACTGCTAACTTGAATATTTTTACCCGTACTGTGAATGGTACAAATATATTATGGCTTAACGACGAAAGGGTACGACTAGCATCTGCTTCCACGGGTAACAGCATAATGATTGCTGTCAATCCCGGCACTTATACAATTGAGGAGCTAGTGCCGACAGACTGGCATTTGCAAAGCATAAATGTATACGATCCCTCCACCAACTCATCTTCTTCCTTAACGGGCAAAACCGCGACAGTAGTTGTAGCTGACGGTGAAACAGTTACGGCATTATTTGAAAACTGGAAAGTGGCCGAATTTGTAATGACTACCAGTTGTACCGTAGCATATCTTGAAACTTTTGGAAGTAGCAGTTCTACTTACGGTGCCCCGCTTACGGGACAAACGTCTTATCATTACCAAACAACTGGAAACACTCTCGCAAATAATTATAAGATAGTAGGTAATGCCAATCTGACATTTAGCGGAGCGGCAAGCCTTACAGACCACTCTGCGGGTGATGGACTAGGCAAAATGATGACAGTGGATGCAAACAATGAAAAAGATGCTTTTTTTCGTCGTCGGTTTACGGATATAATACCAGGTGCAACGTATAATTTTTCTTCATGGATTGCCAATATTAATTCTTCCGCTCCAAGAAAGCCAAATGTAACCTTTGAGGTAGTTGATCCGGCTACGGGGGTGATTTTACAAAGCCTGAGTACGGGAAATATTAACAATACGACCTGGAAGCAATACGGTATAACTTTCGAAGCAACAGTTGCCGAATTTGATTTGATAATTAGAAATAATGGATTAGGAGGAGAGGGAAATGATCTGGCACTGGATGATATTCGGTTCTCACTAGCTCCGCCAACTCCAACCATCGTGGTTGAAAATGGAAGCTGCACCAGTGGACAAGGTTCCATCACAGTTACTGCTCCTCTCAGTGCAGACTATGAATATAGCGTTGACGGGACTACATGGCAAACAACAACAGCGTTTGCAAATCTTGCAACGGGGGCTTATACGGTGTATGTACGTTTTGCTAATACCACCAATTGCACCAATGGCGTTACAAGCGCAATTATTAACCCTTCTATTTGTGGAAATGTTTTTCATGATGCAAATGGGCTGAATGACTCTCAGGTTAACGGTACGCCAATAAACATGGCCGGAACAACTCCGCTTTATGTGAGCTTGTACGACGGCGCAACTTTGGTCTCAACCATTCCTGTGGCTGCCGATGGCACCTATGAGTTTGTAAATACAACAATCGGTACCACTTACACTGTGGTGTTAGGTACTAATTCAGTTGCCAATGCTACCTCTCCATTCGCTGGAACCGGAACGGGTGGCTGGGAAACTGTTGGAGAAGATTGCTGCGACAATACGGGTGGCGATGGAGCTACAAATGGTTCCCTTACAATAACAGTAGGAGCGAGCAATACCAATGCGAATTTTGGCATTGAGCTACAGCCGCAAAGTGACGAGCATACAACAACAATTCCGCAGCCGGCAACAAATGATGTGTTGACACTAAACGGAGTTGGCACAAACCCGCCGCTATTGTCAGGAAGTGATCCTGAGGATGGTACTTACAGTGGCGCAACCGGAACTGTTACAAACCCAACAGGAGTGATTATTACGAGCTTGCCTGCCAACGGTGTTTTAAATTATGGTGGCACTCCCGTAACTGTTGGTCAAACTATTGCCGATCCAGCACTGCTTACAATTGTGCTTACAGGAACCGGTTATACATCTGTGAGCTTCAACTATGCTTATGTAGATGCTGCAAATGTTGACGATCCTACTCCGGCAACCTATACCGTTAGCTGGACTGGGGCATTGCCGGTAACTTTGGTAAACTTTGAAGTGACAAAGTCTGAATCGCAAGTGAGAATAAGCTGGGCTACTTCATCGGAAACTAACAGTTCTTATTTTGATGTAGAACGAAGCACAGATGCACGCACCTGGAACGTGATAGGGAAAGTGTCGGCCAACGAAAATACGGATGCGCTTACTGAATACAATTTTACAGATGCGACTCCTGCACAGACTACCAATTATTACCGTTTGAAAATGGTGGATCAGGATCAAAGTTTTGCGTATAGTAAAATACGTTCGGTTTCATTCGAGGGAGTAAATTTAAGAATGTACCCAAATCCCGCCACTTCTGAGCTACATATCGATAACGTGGATTTAAACCAGATTCAAAAGGTTGTTTTATATGCCACCACAGGTAACGCTGTGTATGAAAACACTGGTGTGATTAAACCAAGTATCAATGTATCCAGGTTTAATTCAGGTACATATATATTGACAATCACATTGAAAAATGGAGAAAAAATTTCAAGAACCGTTGTAAAAAATTAAGTGAATTATTCAGGCTGGGTGATGATCCAGCCTGAATACTCAACAAACAGTTACACTATACACACAATAATTAGCCAGCCCTCACCATAGCAGAATTAGCCACTGTACTGTACTATTCCTAACCTTTTTCATTTACATCAGAGACAACCAAAAGTGAAATCCGCCTTTGTTGGTCGACAATTGCCGTATTGCCATTCCTCTTTCCTAACACTTTTTCAAACTTAAACAATATATGATAACACTTTAAACATCTACTTCTATGAAAACCAAATTATGTTCTCTGAATTTCATGACCCCTGGTTATTGGTGCGTCCGTTGCTTTTTGCTTTTCGTTGTGACTGCTTTATTAAATGTAAGATCTCACGGTCAATGTATCCAGGCAAATACCCATACTTCCTCCGGTATTCCGCTTCTAAGTTCTGTTACGAATCCTGCTTTGGCATATGATCTTTCGGACGGGAATACTACCACCGCGGCGACCCTGACCGTAAATGGAATTGGGTTAGCCACATTGCGGGTATCTTTTGACAACGTTGCCAACCAAGGTGATTCAATCATTGTTTTATTTGGTGTGCCAACCGCCAACATCTTTGACTGGGGATCTCTTGGAGGAACTACTTTCACTCCGTATTCGGGTACCAATGCAACGGGCACGGCCAGTAATTCTGTTACAGCTGCCAATTTGTCTTTCCTTGTAACCGTAGGAGCCAATTCTCTTGCACGCATTGCAATACCCGTTACAGCTGCTTTGGGTGCCCGGTCTTTGCAAATCAGTTATTTGGGTATTGGAGCCGCATTGAATAAAAGAACTTTCATTTATGATGTCGCCGTAAAACCTGGACCTGTTGTAACCAGTGTTGAACAGTTCGTTTGTGCTCCTGGTGGAACTGCTACCTTCACAGGTCAGTATAATGCTTTGGCGGCTAAGCCCATTGATGTGATTTGGTATGCTTCGGATGGCACGACTGTGTTGCAAACGGATGCCAACCATACAGGAGCTCCTTATATCAGCTCCTTTACCACACCATTCGTAAGTACTTCCACAACATTTTATGTTCGTGAAAGATGGGCGGGTTGTACGGTTCTCTCAGATCCGAAGCCAGTTAGACTCACGGTTCGTCAGCCGCTAACACCAGACATTTCCATTACCTGTGGATCTCCGGTTACACTGTCAACGACGCTTACAGGTGCGCAGGGTGCCGTAAATTATGTATGGTCTGCATCCAATGGAGGTGTCATAACTTCGGGGGGCAATTCTTCCACTCCTACGATCACCACCACAGGCAGCTACCAGGTTACGATTACCGATGCCAATGGTTGTGTCGGCACTGTTACAGAGAGTTTTACAACATCCGACTGTGCCGCTCTTCCAGTGACACTTGTGAGTTTTACTGCAAGAAAAAAGGAATCAGCAGTTTCTCTGAATTGGACTACGTCTTCGGAGACCAACAGTGACAGATTTGAAATTGAACGAAGTGG
>NZ_JAJUXG010000046.1 GCF_021390535.1 Dyadobacter sp. CY312 | reverse complement strand
GGTACTCTACTAAAGGCAAGAAACTCTCCAAAACAAACTAGGTTGATTAAAAACACAAACCTAGAAAAATCCTATGCGCTCCACAAGTTTTTGACTTGACCCATTTTTGACTTGACCCAAAACAGCCTACATCATTTCACAAAAAAATGGCTACCCTTTTGAGGCAGCCATTGAACTTAACGTGATCCGGATGTGATTCGAACACATGACCTACTGCTTAGAAGGCAGTTGCTCTATCCAGCTGAGCTACCGGACCCTTTACTAAAACAAAATAGGCAGTCAGCGGTTCGCAGTCATCTGCATACGGCCTACTGCCTATTTTTGTTTACCATTTTCTGATCTTAAACCAGATTTTAACTCTTTTGTCGGGGAGACAGGATTCGAACCTGCGACCCTCTGGTCCCAAACCAGATGCGCTACCGGGCTGCGCCACTCCCCGAGTTATTTTCCCAATAATTTGATTTTAAATTTTGCTAATCTTAAAATCAAATTCATCCAAATTAGAAACAGTGTAGAGGAAGCGGGATTCGAACCCGCGGTACCCTTGCGAGTACGGCAGTTTAGCAAACTACTGGTTTCAGCCACTCACCCATCCCTCCTTCTTTCCGTTCTGGGTTGCAAATATAGGAGGTTGTCAATTACAAAAGCAAACATTTAAGTGAAAAAACTTTATCAGGAGCGATAAAACCCCTATTTTTGAAAAACTTTAAATTACACAAAACGTTCAGTATGAACTGGAATTACCCAATAGGGAGCACAGAATATTTTTTCATTTTTTTTTTCCTTCTCGTATACGTTGCCTATATAATCCGTACAATTCGTGTTGCACGCCAATTAAAAACCACTGCACGAACCATCATCATCAAGCTCTTCTTACGTAGTGTTGCTCTGGTTCTGCTCATCATAAGTTTGCTCGGGCCATCCTTTGGAGAAGCAGAAAGAGAAATATCGGCAAAAGGAAAGGACATATTAATGCTTGTTGATTTATCCAGATCCATGGACGCGGCCGATGTAAACCCATCCCGCCTGGAAAAAGTTAAGTTTGAGATGAATCATTTCATACAGAACCAACGGGCAAACAGAATTGGAATCATTGTTTTTTCTAATGAAGCGTTCGTACAAGCTCCGCTTACGTACGACGTCGCTGCACTTGAACTTTTCATTCATTCTCTTCAGACAGACCTGCTACCAACCAGTGGAACCAATATTTGCTCAGCCGCAGAGTTGGCTTTTAATAAACTAATGAACGGGACGGACCCCACAAGCCGGTCAAAAATGGTGATTGTTTTTACAGACGGCGAAAACAGAGGCGATTGCAGCAGAAGCCTTTACAACAATCTGAGACGCTTTGGAATCGGCACTTATGTAGTGGGAGTGGGAACAAAAAATGGGATCAGTATTCGCGCCAACGGAAAACCGCTTCAGGATCAAAGCGGAAAGATTGTGATCACAAAACTGGATGAAGGATTTCTGCAATCATTTGCCGCGAACGCCAAGGGGGATTATTATGAGCTCAGTAACTCCAAGAATGAGGTGGGCAGGATGATCACCGATATCAATAACGCGGAAGGAACCTTGGTTGATTCCAGAACGGTAACTGTGGCGAGCAATAAATACTATTATTTTTTGGGTGCGGCACTGATTTTAATCCTGCTCGACGTGTTAATTACCATCGGAACGTTTCGTCTCTAACGATCTCTTCTTATTTTTGTGCATCAAACATTGTTTTTTCATGACATCACTCATCCTTTATGTATTGCTATGGCTCATGGACAATCGAAACTTCGATTCCATAACCAAAGCCAACGAAAGGAAAGCGGGTGCCGAAAAATCTTATGAAAACAAACAATATCTGCGGGCCGCGGAGCTATATCATCAGATCACCTATGGTTCTTTATTCTCTGAGCCGGCAGCCAGATTAAACATGGCTCATTCCTATTTCCTGGCCGGGAAATATAACCTTGCCCTGCAACAGTACCGGTTACTGAGGCGCGTGGACGATAAAAGAATCGCTTCCGCAGCCAATCAGCAGATTGCGTTAATAAAAGTAAACCAGAAGGATACAGCATCTGCCCTAACCAGTTTAAAGGAAGCTCTGCAAATTGAGCCTGGTAATGATGTAGCGAGGCATAATTTTATCATTTTAAAAAACAAATATTCCGGCCTGGAACTGATGCCAGCGCAAAAAGCCGTAAAAAAGAAAACAGAACAACTGGCAAGCACACAGACTCCACCGGTGAACAAACCGGCAAATACCGAGGTGGAAGAAAACGTAAAACGGGATCAGCTGCTTCAAAGTCTGAAAGCAATGAATATGTCTGAGGATCAGGCACGGGCAATATTGGATGCAATGAAATCGAACGAATCCCAATATATTTACCAGCTCCGACGAAAGCAGTATGCAAAGAAAACGGAGCAGAACGAGCAAATTGAGTGGTAATTTTTATAAAAAACCAATGAACAGTATATCAGAAACCAACTTCCAGTTTCCAAATCAGACGGCCTTCTACAAAGGAAAAGTGCGCGATGTTTATTCCTTCGAAAAGCACCTGGTGATGGTAGCAACGGATCGTATATCCGCATTTGACGTAATACTTCCCCGCGCTATACCTTTTAAGGGACAGGTGCTGAATCAGATTGCTGCATATTTTCTCAATGCCACTTCTGACATTGTTCCAAACTGGCTGGAAGAGGTTCCGGACCCGAATGTGACCATTGGCGTTAAATGTGTTCCCTTCCCGGTCGAAATGGTAGTGAGAGGTTATCTGGCTGGTCATGCATGGCGCGAGTATTCCGCAGGAAAAAGAAGTGTATGCGGGGTTAGCCTGCCCGATGGATTGAAGGAAAACGACAAACTTCCTGAACCGATCATTACACCGACAACCAAAGCGCACGAAGGACACGACGAAGATATTTCCAGAGAAGAGATACTCAAACAAGGTCTTGTGAGTGCAGACGATTACGAGCATCTGGAAAGATATACCCTTGCGTTGTATCACAGAGGAGCCGAAATGGCTGCTGCCCAGGGTTTGATATTGGTTGACACCAAATACGAATTCGGAAAAAAGGAAGGTGTCATTTATCTGATCGATGAAATTCATACTCCTGATTCTTCACGGTATTTTTACAAAGATGTATATGCCGAAAATCAGGCAGCGAATCTTCCTCAAAAACAACTTTCAAAGGAGTTTGTGAGAGAATGGCTGATCCAGAATGGCTTCCAGGGGAAAGAGGGACAAACGATTCCAACCATGGATGACGATAGAATACAACTTATCTCAGATCGCTACATTGAGCTTTATGAGAAGGTAACAGGTATAAAATTCCAAAAAAGCAAAACAGAAAATCCTGTTGCAAGGATTGAAGCAGCTATATTGAAAGCATCCGAAAAGTTTTAATTGATTTTTTAACTAAGCAAAAATATTTTTTGGTTTAGAGCCTGTTTAAAATTCATTCTGTAATTTGTTTATGCTATTTTTTGAGTACATCTGCGCCAAGTTTTTTCGCAATAGCTCGCTATTCCATCAAAAACTTGTCTTGTTTCCTTCAAAAAATAAGCTATAAACAATTTTACATTCTAAATTTAAACAGGCTCTTAAAATGAAATTGCCATGAACCATAAACTTGAAAAAAAAGAGCAATACGTATTTATAGATCTTGAAGAACCGGCATTTGCTGATGACATTCCGGCTTCATTTGAAGAAACAGCAAGATCACTTTTCCGTGAAGGATACCACAACCTCATTGTGAATATGCAATTGACCAAATCTGTAGATACCGCAGGTACAGCTGTGCTGAAAAAGGTTAACTGGCTTTGCGCAAACGACCTGGGTTTACTAGTTCTTGTAACCCGTGACGATGATTTTATAGATACGCTTGAAGCATTGAAAATTCCGGACATCAACATTCTGCCCACAAAAGAAGAAGCGATCGACGCCGTTTTTATGCATGATCTTGAAAATGAGTTCGGTGCTGGTGATGATGACTACGACGACGAGGATTATGAAGGCGTGAGTGAATCGAGCGAGCCCTGAGCGCTTCTCAAACCAACGAATATAGAAATCTCATCCTCGTACGGGGGTGAGATTTTTTGTTGTACAAACGTATAACCCATTTCCAAATTTTGAACATTTTAACGCCTTTGTTATCATGTTATCAATATTTTGAGATTATTTGTAATAAAAGAATCAAAAATGGCGAATGAAAGAAAATTTTGTCATTTGTGTATTCCACCAAATATTTTTTATGATTATCTTGCGAGGCTTTACCCTATTCGTAACACAAGAGAGGTTTAGCAATTTTTTTCAAGTGCTTATTTATAAAAATTCTATATACGAATTTGTTAATTACTCTACACTCTTCGATATATGTCGCAAATGTCTGAACCAATGGTAGAAAATCAGGGACTTTACCGTCCGGAATTTGAGCATGATGCATGTGGAATCGGTTTCCGGGCTAACATCAAAGGCCGCAAGTCACACCAGATCGTAGCTGATGCAATTCACATGCTTGAACGCATGGAGCATAGAGGCGCCACAGGTTTTGACCCCAACACGGGAGACGGGGCTGGTATCTTAATACAGATACCCCATGAATATTTTGTTGACGAGTGTTTACAGCTCGGTTTTCAGCTGCCGCCGGCTGGTGAGTATGGTGTAGGGATGATATTTTTCCCTAACGATGAAACAATGCGTGAAGAATGCCGCGATATTCTGAACCGCAAAGTTAAAAAGCTTGGATTACACCTGCTTGGTTACAGAAAAGTACCAACTCTGAACAACACGCTTGGAGAAGGTTCATTGTCTGTTGAGCCGCATGTAGAGCAACTTTTTATAAAACGCCCGGACGATGTAACAGAAGACCTTGCGTTTGAACGCAGGCTTTATATCCTTCGTCAGGTTTCTGCACGACTTATTACGGATACGGTCAAAGGGTCGAAAGGAAAGTTCTATTACTCTTCTTTGTCTTGCCGTACCATTTCATATAAAGGTCAGTTAACTACTGCCCAGTTAAAGTATTATTTCCCGGATCTGGAAAACGAAGCGGTTGTTTCTGCATTGGCTGTGGTTCACTCCCGCTTTGCAACCAACACTTTCCCGGCATGGGAACTAGCTCAGCCTTTCCGTTACATTGCCCACAACGGTGAGATCAACACTGTTAAAGGAAATGTGAACTGGATCAGAGCCGGAGAAAAATCTTTCTCTTCCGAATTTTTCAGCAAAGAGGAAATGGATATGATCCTGCCTATTTGCGACAGAAACCAGTCCGATTCCGCTAACCTTGATAATGCCATTGAACTGCTTCACCTTTCGGGGAGGTCATTACCGCACGTAATGATGATGCTGGTTCCGGAGGCTTGGGATGGTAACGATCAGATGGATCCCGAAAGAAAGGCTTTCTACGAATATCATGCTGCGATTATGGAGCCCTGGGATGGTCCGGCTTCTATCTCTTTTACAGATGGTAAAATGGTGGGAGCAACGCTGGACAGAAACGGACTTCGTCCTTCGCGCTACTGGGTACTGGATGATGACACCATCATTATGGCATCGGAAGCTGGAGTACTGGAAGTTGATCAGGCAAAGATTGTTACAAAAGGACGTTTGCAGCCAGGCCGTATGTTCATTGTGGACATGGAGCAGGGACGCATTATTCCTGATGAAGAAGTGAAAGCAACTGTTTGCTCAGGTCAGCCTTATCAGCAATGGCTTGACGAATACAAATTGCACGTTGACCAGCTTGACGCACCAATAAGAACGTATCGTCCATACGAAGAAAATGCTTTGCTGAAACGTCAGGTTGCATTTGGTTATACTTCTGAGGATTTGCGTATGATCCTTGCGCCAATGGGCCAGACTGGTCTTGAAGCGATCGGTTCTATGGGAACAGATGTGCCGCTGGCTGTACTTTCCGAGCAAAGCCAACACCTTTCCAACTACTTCAAGCAGCTTTTCGCGCAGGTAACTAACCCTCCGATTGATTCAATCCGTGAGCGTGCAATAATGTCGCTGATCTCATTTGTAGGTGGAACCGAAAACATACTTACAGAGACACCGAAACATTGCCGTCAGATCGCCTTGCAGCATCCTGTGCTTACCGTAACTGAATTTGACAAGTTGCGTTTTGTAGATAAAGCAGGTTTCCAGGCAAAAACGATCAATACGTATTTCCGTGCCGACGAAGGTGGAAAAGCGCTTGAGAGAGCGTTGGACAGAATTTGCCGCTATGCAACGGATGCAATTGAAGATGGTTTTGAGATCATTATCCTGTCCGACCGTGCCATCGACTCTGACCACGCACCAATTCCTTCATTGCTTGCAACTGCTACCATACATCACCACCTGATCCGTGAAGGATTAAGAGGGAAAGTTGGTCTTTTGGTTGAAGCGGGCGACGTTTGGGAAACACACCATTTCGCAACCCTGATCGGTTACGGAGCTGCGGGTGTTTGTCCTTACATGGCGTTCGAAACTCTTTCTTATATGAACAGAAAGAGCATGATCGACGAAGGATTTACGGACGAAAAATTACATTACAACTATATCAAGGCTGTAAATAAGGAGTTGCTTAAAATCTTCTCTAAAATGGGTATTTCTACCTTGCAGTCATACCAGGGCGCACAAATTTTCGAATGTGTTGGTCTGAACAAAGATGTGGTAGACCGTTATTTCACAGGAACCATTTCCCGGATCAAAGGAATGGGTATATCGGAGATTGCACGTGAGATTCTGGTACGTCACAAAGTGGCTTATCACGAAACGCCTGAGCAGCATCCGAAACTGGAAGTGGGTGGTTTTTACCAATGGAAACAACGCGGCGAAGCGCACATTTTCAATCCGCAGTCTGTTCACCTTTTACAGCAGTCTACCAGAACCAACAGTTATGAGCAATTCAAGAAATTCTCTAAACTGATTGACGATCAAAGTCATAAGGCGCTTACGTTGCGTGGTTTACTTCGTTTCAAAAAAGGAAATCCTATTCCGATTGAAGAAGTTGAGCCAGTTGAAAATATATTTAAAAGGTTCGCTACTGGAGCCATGTCTTTTGGTTCAATTTCGTGGGAAGCACATACAACGCTTGCCATTGCGATGAACCGCATCGGGGGAAAATCGAATTCCGGTGAAGGTGGTGAAGATGAATTGAGATACACCAAGTTGCCAAATGGCGACAGCATGAATTCTCAGATCAAGCAGGTTGCTTCCGGACGTTTTGGGGTAACCAGCCATTATTTGAGCAATGCAGGTGAGTTGCAGATTAAAACTGCACAAGGAGCAAAACCAGGTGAAGGCGGTCAGTTGCCAGGATTTAAAGTGGATGACTGGATCGGGCGTACGCGTCACTCGACTCCGGGTGTAGGGCTTATCTCCCCTCCTCCTCACCATGATATTTACTCGATTGAGGATTTGGCTCAGTTGATATTTGACCTAAAAAATGCGAATAAAGCAGCCAGAATCAGTGTGAAACTGGTTTCTGAGGCTGGTGTAGGTACGGTTGCTTCCGGAGTTGCGAAAGCACATGCTGACCATATTCTGATATCAGGTTATGATGGAGGAACAGGAGCTTCTCCTTTAAGTTCTATTCGCCATGCAGGTTTGCCATGGGAGCTTGGATTGGCGGAAACGCACCAGACACTTGTACGTAACAAATTGCGTGGACGTGTTACGGTTCAGGCCGACGGTCAGCTTCGTACTGGTAAAGACCTTGCCGTTGCGGCTCTGCTTGGTGCAGAGGAATGGGGTGTTGCTACTGCGGCACTTGTAGCGGCTGGTTGTATCATGATGCGTAAGTGTCACCTGAATACCTGTCCAGTTGGTGTTGCTACACAGCGTAAAGAATTGCGCGCATTGTTCTCGGGTAAGCCTGAACACGTGGTAAATATGTTCACTTTCATGGCAGAAGAATTGCGTGAGATTATGGCGCAGCTTGGTTTCCGTACTGTGAATGAAATGGTTGGACAGGCTCAGTATCTGGAACTTCGCAATGACATCAAACATTGGAAGTATAAAAACCTGAACTTTGATGCCATCCTTTACAAAGAAGGAAACATCAATGTAGCTCAGTTTAAGCAGGAAGAGCAGGATCACGGTATAGACGCCATTATTGATCTTGAACTGATCAAAGCTGCTAAAACGGCGTTGGAAACTAAAGAAGAAGTTTACGGAGAATTCCCGATAAACAACCTAAACCGTGCCGTTGGAACCATGCTTTCTAACGAGATTTCTAAAAAACACGGAGGTGTTGGTTTGCCTAAAGGAACCATTCATTACAAATTCCGTGGAACTGCCGGACAAAGTTTCGGTGCGTTCAATACATCCGGACTTCGTCTGGAACTGGAAGGCGATGCGAACGATTACTTCGGAAAAGGGCTTTGCGGAGCTGAATTAGTTGTTTATCCGGATCGTGATTCCAAATTCAAACCAGAACACAACATCATCGTTGGAAACGTAGCGTTTTATGGTGCTACTTCCGGTGATGCCTACATAAGAGGAACGGCAGGAGAGCGATTCTGCGTACGTAACTCCGGTGCCAAGGTTGTTGTGGAAGGTGTGGGTGATCACGGTTGCGAATACATGACTGGCGGACTTGCCATTGTATTGGGAGAAACAGGACGAAACTTTGCCGCGGGTATGTCGGGAGGAGTTGCTTATGTGCTTGACAGAAATGGAGATTTCAGTGAAAAAGTGAACATGGAAATGGTTGCACTTGATCCATTGAATGAAGAAGATCAGGGCATCCTGCGTGAATATCTTGACAAACATTTCCAGTACACAACCAGTAATGTTGCATTCCAGCTTATCCAGAATTGGGAAGAATCGGTGAAGCTTTTTGTGAAAGTGTTGCCATCTGATTTCAAGAAAGCGCTTGAAGGACGTGGTATATCACTGGCGCAGCAAATAGCTGACAAAAATGTAGTGTATCAGGATATTGTTGTGGATGTTGATCATCTGTAACAAGTAGCCGGTAGCTATTGGCTGTAAGCTTTGGTCGGCTGAAAATCACAAAACGGCCCAATTCAATCACGATTAATTTGAAATAATAATAATGGGAAAACCAACCGGATTTTTAGAGTTTGAAAGGGAATTGCCTAAGAAAAGAGCAGTAGAAGAGCGTATCAACGATTACAAAGAAATAGAAACTGCTCCGACTGACGCCCATTCGAAACAACAATCTGCCCGTTGCATGGACTGCGGGATCCCTTTTTGCCACAACGGCTGTCCGTTGGGAAATATCATCCCTGAGTTTAATGATGCTGTTTATGACAGCAACTGGGGACTGGCATACGAGATTCTTTCTTCGACCAATAATTTCCCTGAGTTTACAGGGAGAATTTGCCCGGCGCCATGTGAAGCCTCATGTGTATTGGGTATAAACAAACCGCCGGTTGCAATTGAATACATTGAAAAGGCAATTATCGAAAAGGCATTTGAACTGAATCTGGTAAAACCGCGTATCCCGAAACATCGCACCGGCAAAAAAGTTGCTGTGGTGGGTTCCGGACCAGCAGGACTGGCTGCGGCTAGTCAGTTGAATCAGGCGGGGCATACGGTGGTATTGTTAGAGCGTGCTGACCGTATGGGAGGTTTACTCCGCTACGGAATTCCTGATTTCAAACTGGACAAATACGTTATTGACCGTCGTTTGGAAGTAATGCGGCAGGAAGGAATTGAATTCCGTACCAGCGTAAATGTGGGTGTGGATATCAAAGCCAGCGAATTGCAGGACGATTTTGATGCGGTGGTTCTGACAATGGGATCGACTGTGCCAAGAGATGTGAAAATCGAGGGACGTCATTTCAAAGGCATTCATTTTGCAATGGAATTCCTTAGTCAGCAAAATAAAAGGGTTGCCGGTATTGATACTGTGGTGGATCACCGTGGTGCGAAATACAGCAATGGTGACCTGCTTGCTACTGGCAAAAACGTTGTGGTAATTGGTGGAGGTGATACTGGATCTGACTGTGTTGGAACATCTGGCCGTCATGGAGCGAAATCCATTACGCAAATTGAATTGATGCCAATTCCTCCAAAAGAACGTGATTCAAGCACACCCTGGCCAAACTGGCCGATGATGTTGCGTACATCTACGTCTCACGAGGAAGGCTGCGACAGACATTGGTCTATCAATACCAAGGAATTTATAGGTGACGAAAACGGACATTTGAAAGCAATCAAGATTGTTGATCTTGACTGGCAAAAAGATCCTGAAAACGGACGCATGCAAATGAAAGAGGTTGCAGGAAGCGAAAGAACAATACCTTGTGAACTTGCTTTGTTCGCTGCTGGTTTCCTTCATCCGCAACAGGAAGGTTTACTTACTGACCTTGGTGTTGAGTTTGACGAAAGAGGAAACATCAAATCTCATGGTTACCAATCCACTACAAATGAGAAAATATTCGCCGCAGGTGACTGCCGTCGCGGACAATCCCTGGTAGTATGGGCCATAAGTGAAGGACGTGAGGCTGCCCGTGCGGTTGATGAATTCCTGATGGGCGAATCGTTTTTGGAAGCAAAAGCAGTTTCCATGCTTAATCCTTCTTTCGCTCACGTTTAGAACAAGAATTAACCTCTATTTCGAATAAAATACCCTGAAACCGCGCAGCAATGTGCGGTTTCTCTTTTTCCAAACCATCAATGGCGTTTTCCTACGCCACTTTTCTGCAAGTGATCCTTATCTTTGGACTATAATTTGAACAATTCGAAGCGATTTCCATAAATCTAAATCAATGTTTCTGCATTATTCTCCTTTTTGGTTAAAAGCGATTTATCCCCGTTACATCTGGCATGTTCCGGTTAAGGAGGATAAAATTTTCCTGACATTTGATGATGGACCGATACCGAAAATAACTGAATTTGTACTTGATCAACTTCGTGATTTTAATGCAAAAGCCACCTTTTTCTGTATTGGGGATAATGTCCGCAAACATCCGGATGTGTATCAGAAGTTGCTGAATGAAGAGCATTCTGTGGGGAATCATACATATAATCACATGAATGGCTGGAAAACACAGGACAGTGTCTATCATGAAAATATATCTCTCTGTGACCAGCAGCTTGGGATTACCACCAAATTGTTCCGACCACCGTATGGCAGAATCAAAAGAGCGCAGGCCAAATTGTTACCAAAAGAGCGCGAAATCATAATGTGGGATGTATTGAGCGGCGACTTTTCAGCTCAGGTAAGTAAGGAAGTTTGTCTTTCCAAAAGCATAAAATATACCAAGCCAGGCTCCATCATATTATTTCATGACAGTCTGAAAGCTGCAAATAATATGATGTATGCTCTACCCAGGTTTCTGGAACATTTTTCTCAAAAGGGATACAAATTTGAAGCACTTTCGATGTCCTGAAAATTAAAATTGAATAGGCAGGATTTAAAATGAAATAGTAAATACGAGCGTACAGCTCTCCAATACAAGAAATAATGATAGAAACGCATGCGCATATTTATAGTGATGACTATGTAGAAGATCGGGATCAAATGCTGGAAAGAGCCTGGGCAGCAGGAATAAAACAGATTTGGATGCCGAATTGTGACCACACCACAATTGAACCTATGATGGCACTGGCTGACCAATATCCTGATCAATGCCTTCCAATGATTGGTTTACATCCGTGTTACGTTAAAGAAGACTTTGAAAATGAACTCAGTATTATAGAAAACTGGCTCGAAAAAAGGAAGTTCATTGCAATCGGAGAAATTGGAATGGATCTGTTTTGGGATAAAACCTTTGTGAAACAACAGGAAGAGGCATTTCTATATCAATGTAAGTTGGCCCGGAAACACAACCTCTGGATTGACATTCACAGCCGAAACGCTTTTGCTGAAACAGTAGCACTCATTGAAAAATTTGCTGACCCGGCGCTAACCGGCATATTCCATTGTTTCACAGGAACTTTGGAAGAGGCGCAAAAGACCATAGAACTGGGTTTCAAAATTGGCGTTGGAGGTGTTGCTACCTTCAAAAACGGCGGTCTGGATAAAGTCCTCCCCTTTATTGATCTTGAACACGTTGTCCTGGAAACCGACAGTCCCTATTTGGCACCGGTTCCATATCGTGGCAAGAGAAATGAGGTTGCATACATCGATCTCGTAGCGCAGCGTGTTGGAGATTTGAAAGCGATTTCAAAAGAAGAAGTAATATCTGTAACAAGCCAAACAGCATTGGCAATGATTGCGGCATAGTATAAAAAATGATTTAGAAGATGTCATACAATACAATTCACATTAACCCGATTTCTCCTGAGCCTGCGCAAGGATCCGTTTTGGTGATCTACACCGGAGGAACTTTGGGAATGGTCTACGAAAGCAAAGGCAAACAGCTCGTTCCCTTCAATTTCGATCAGATCATTGAAAAAGTGCCTGAGATCAGCAGATTAAGCTTTGGGATTACATTTCTCTCTCTGAAAGAGCCCATCGATTCGTCCAATGTGAATCCTGCGATTTGGATAGAACTGGCAGGCATCATAGAAGAAAATTATGAGGCTTATGACAGCTTTGTAATATTACACGGCACCGATACCATGGCCTACACGGCCTCCGCTCTAAGTTACCTGCTCGAAAACCTGAATAAACCGGTAATTCTAACAGGTGCCCAGCTTCCCATTGGAGTTGCACGGTCAGACGCGCGTGAGAACTTCATTACTGCCTTAGAGTTGGCTGCGGCTAAAACTGAGGATCAAAAGCCTGTATTTTCGGAAGTCTGCATTTATTTCAATTCGCAATTGTTGAGAGGCAACCGTTCCAAAAAGCAGGAAAGCTCGGACTTCAATGCATTCCATTCTGAAAACTATCCATATTTGGCCAATGCCGGCGTTCAGATTGAATATAATTTCCCTTTCATAAAACCGCAGGAAGAATTGGCACCGCTTCATGCTCACAAACTTTTGGATACGAATGTAGCCTTCATTAAAATGTTCCCCGGCATCAGTGAAAAAGTAGTACAGTCGATTTTAGGAATTGAAGGTTTGAGAGGTGTTGTACTGGAAACGTATGGAGCTGGTAACGCAACTACGGAAGCCTGGTTTCTTGAATCAATACGAACAGCCATTGAAAAAGGTATAGTAATTTTCAATGTTTCCCAATGCGACGGAGGCAAGGTCACACAAGGTCATTATCAAACCAGTAAGTACCTGAAACAAGTTGGTGTGGTAAGTGGATCGGATATTACCGCAGAAGCAGCCATTACTAAAATGATGTACATATTCAGCAAAGAAAATGATGTACAAAAATGTGCTGAACAGCTTGGGAAACCATTGCGTGGCGAAATGAGTATCTGATTTGTTTATTAAATATCTTACGCTATCTTTGCACCCTGTTAACCACAAAGAGAGGTGTCCGAGTGGTTGAAGGAGCTACCCTGGAAAGGTAGTATATGGGTAACTGTATCGAGAGTTCGAATCTCTTCCTCTCTGCAATAAGCAATTGCAAAACATTCAAAACCCTGTTAAATTATTTTAACAGGGTTTTTTGTTGATTACAATTCAGTAAAATATTCAAAAATAGGATCAAGTCATAAACTTGTGGAGGGCATAGGATGGGTCAAGTCAAAAACTTGTGGAGCGCATAGGATTTTTCTAGGTTTGTGTTTTTAATCAACCTAGTTTGTTTTGGAGAGTTTCTTGCCTTTAGTAGAGTACCTGT
>NZ_JAJUXG010000045.1 GCF_021390535.1 Dyadobacter sp. CY312 | reverse complement strand
GAAAAGCACGGAAAACGCAAGGACGTTACCCATCTGGCTTGCTGGGCGCATGCGCGAAGAGACCGCGACGGCGGACCGTTTTGAACGAGCCCTAGATAATGACAAAATTAGGTCGCAAATAGCGCTATCGATGATCCAGCAGCTGTACGCTGTGGAGCGGAAAGCCAGCCAGCAGATGCTGAATACTGCCGAAATCAAAGAGCTACGCTGGCCGACTCCCTTCCGGTTCTCAATGAGCTGGGCAAATGGATCTTTGAACAAATTAAAAGTACGCTCCCAAAAAGCCAGATTGGAAAGGCGATGCAGTACAGTTATAATCGCTGGGATGCGCTCAGTGCGTATTTACATGATGGAAATCTGCTGATCGATAATAATCAGATTGAAAATTCCATACGCGGCTTGGCCCTAGGTCGGAAAAATTATCTTTTTGCCGGATCACACGAAGCAGCACAGCGAGCTGCCATGATATACTCTTTCTTTGCGATCTGCAAAAAACATAATATCAATCCCTACAATTGGCTAAAAACACCCTGCTAAAACATCTCCACAATCAATCATAAAAACATTACTGACCTATATCCGCAAAACTTTAACAAAGTTCAGCAACTAACAAATATGTAGTTGGCAGGCCGGATACGTTGCGCCTACATCTTTTAGTTGGGTTCGGAAGTAATCAAGTTTACCCTTCAAATGCACGTATCTTGGATCTTTGTACGCCGGATTGCCTGCATGGAACTTGTTTTCCAGTGCAGGATCTTCCAGTTGCAATAATTCCTGCGGCTCGATATTGACTGATTCCAGTTTGCTTAAATACGACTTCACGGTATTCTTGCTTATACCGAGCGTACGGGCGATAGCCTTGATGGAATAGCCTTGAGAATGTAATCGTAAAAGTTGTTTAATCTGGCTCATAGGTCTTGGTTTTCCAGCCATCAGTGATCTGCTTTTAGTCATTAAAAGATCACTAAATAAACCAAAACCAACGCTAAGAGGGGGGCAGTATGCTCCGGTACACCATGTCGAAATCCGTTTTAGAGGGGTCAACATGCTCCGGTACGTTCCGTTCTCAACTTTTAAGGGGGTCAATATGTGCCGGAATGGCAGGCGATTCCAGCGAATCAGGCTACTTTAACATTCCAAAACATTCCGGCTTTTAGGGGGTCAACATGCTCCGGAATATCCACTCTTTCAAGAAAAACCCAAAACGGTCTCTGCGTTTAAAGAAATTTCTAATTCGACCTTAACTTTGGAGAATTTTAGTTTGATCCGATCAACAGCGTATTGTATGCACAGGCGATTGGTATACCGCTACGGCAGCATCCGGAAATGGGAAGCAGTCGACATCGAAGAATTCACCCTACGATGTCCGATGTCAGGAAAGTCCTCTATTGCAGAAAATCATTAATGCGTTTGAAAAAATAACGGACGGGTGGGTGCTTGTTAACCGAACGAAAAGACAATGTTGTCCCTTAAAGGCAATGGGCGACAAAAAATTTTAAGATTATATATATTAAGATCAAAAAGAGAGGCTGTTGTCTCTCTCTATAGGACGCTAATCTTTAAGCTGTTACCTTAGTTGAAAGCGATCTGAATATTCAACCTAATCCAGATCAAGAACCAGGACCTGATCTTTTTTAAAAGTCTCATTTGTCCATAGTCCACGTTTTTTCCTTTCAGCCAGGCCTTCCTTGGTAAACAGTCTATTATAACCATTTCTGTATTTGTCTAATAATGGCCGTTCCGATTCAATGTCTGAGAATCTGGCAATGATGTCTTCCACCGGGCCTATTTCTACGCCAAGCCATCTTCTCTTTTTTAGCTCAGCGACCAAATACGTACTACCACTGCCCCCAAAAGGATCGAAAACTACATCACCCGGTTGGCTAGACATCTCTAAGATACGATCCAACAATTTAATAGAAAGCTCATTAGCTCCTTTTCGCTTCTTATATTTTGTGTGGCGAACCGGAGGAATGTCATACCATACGTCGGTCATACTGATTCCCTTTGGATTCATTTTGTCCTTGTACCCACCATAATCCTTCAGATCACCCTTGCACTTTGGACATATCTCCATCGGAAGCCGGTCAGAGTTGAAATAATTTGGTTTTTTCCCTTTACAGTAATAAAGTAGAGAGTAATGAGACGGATACAACCTCCCCTGAATCGGAAGCGAATATTTGATATCGGTAGTAATCCAGTGTCTGAAAGTTAAGCGCTGATTCAAAAAATCCGAGAGATATGTATTCCACTTCGGAATGTTCCAAAGGAAAAAACTACCGCCTGGTTTTAAAATCCTGATACATTCGTCAATCCATTTTTCTGACCAGGATAGATACTCTTCCTCTATCAGGTTGTCATTCATGTTTGACGGATATTTTTTATTAAGGTTAAAAGGTGGATCTGCAAAAACAACGTCGACTGAATTATCTGCAGTATTTTTTAAGACTGTCATACAGTCAGCTCTATACAGAGACCCGTAATCTGTTGTTAACTCAGGTTTCAGATCATCTGTATCAGATGTTTTTTTTGCATTGTCGTCAATTAGGATATGTGAAATCCTTTCAGCATTCACCGCGAGGATGTTCTTTAATTCACGACTCATTATTCCCATCGAGATCATGATCTCAAATTTCTCTACACTTGTTTGCGAGGTGATTGCGTCCAACTCAGAAGAAGAAGCCAGGATGTTGTTATCATTATAGTATTTCAACAAATCATAGCTAATACCAATTTTCCGACAAAGCTCGGATATTTCCGCTTTGCTCTTTAGACGCAGGATATCAAATAGTTGGACCGACATTTTTAACTTTTCACTTATGTGGAGAATTCGGAGCCACTGACCACCTCAATTCGGAAATTACCAACAGGACATTTCGGTTCAAATTGACGGATTTAAATACCTGATTGATTATAATTTAGAATATGTTTTATTGATAGTCCGCTGATGGTCAGTTTGCTACGAAATCTTATGGTCAACTCTTCCGAATTCTCCACCCAGGGGTTGGTTGTGAACATGAGCATTGGATTTGGTTGACAGTGAAGCCCGATGCCTTTTCCTTTTGAAAAGTTACTGGCCCGCTAGATTGATGTCACAAAGTAAATGCACAAGAAGGGTAGCAATAAAGTCCAACTTTTCAACGCCCCCTCTCTTCCTGGCTGATCAGCCATAAGGTGAAATCCCGGGTAATTCAGGGTAATGCTGCCAGATTGAGGATTGGTTTCTGGTCAGCCAGGCGGAAAGCTCGCAAAAGGGTACAACTTCTCAGGACTGTTTTGCCACAACTTAACTATTTAAGGATGAGTAAATTATTACTTGTATAGAAACAAAAGGCCCTTGCGAAATGATCGCAAAGGCCTTTTATTGAGAATAATCAAAGCAACCTGCTTACGCAGTCGGCAATTGCCCTTCTTTTACCTGACTGACAAATTCTTTTGAAGGTTTGAAAAACGGAATGCAGTGGGCAGCAACGACCATGGTCGTATTTTTTGAAATATTTCTGGCGGTCTTTTCCGCTCTTTGTTTGGTTATAAAACTACCAAAACCACGGAAGTAAGTATTCTCTCCCTCTGCCAGTGAATCCTTTATTGTAACAAAGAAAGATTCCAGTACGGCCTCAGCGTGCTCTTTGCTTACCCCTGTCTTGTCGGTGATTGTTGATATTAATTCTGCTTTTGTCATGTCTTTTTACTCGTAAATGAAATGGCAAATGTAGCGGTAATGGGCTAATTATCAATGCATGTGCTAAAAGTATATGCATGGATTATTCTTTGTTTCACGCTGTGGCGAATGCATTAAAGTGCTCTTGGAAACAGGTTTATAAAATCGGTTTTCTTTTAAACAGTTAAAGCGCTCAGGAGTGATTCATACAATCCCCATACAACGTAGCCCGGCCTTTGGCAGCATGCCCAAAGGTCGGGCTATCAGTCATAGCCCTCACTTCGCTCTGGGCTAATCCGTTCTATCCCCAAACGGGGGAGTCGGACATTCTACTTGTGGACTATAATTTCTTGTTGATCTTCTGGCTCTTGCTTTGATACCAGCAAATGAAAAATATTCTAAGTGTAGCGAATGTCATGAACCATCACACTTTAATTAAGTATGCAGTATTGGCTGGTTAATTCACTCCTCCAAATCAACCGCCAACGACTCTTCAAACTTGAGCACCGGCAACGAATTCACAATATTCAGGGTCTCGACACTCACACGTATCACACTTAGCAACAGATCCAGGATGTAACGTGGATTTCCTACTTCATCGGCCCAATCGTTGGGATCGTTTTTAATGCCGCTTTCTTTGTGTGTTGTCACCTGGTAACGTTCCATGATCCAGTCAATGGCGCTTTTGCCGTTGACAATGTATTGATAGGCTTTGTCGGGAATGTTTTCAATGGTGATTTGGCTGTTGTAATAGATGGTGTTCTTCTGATCCTTTTTAGGATGCCGCATCTTTTCAACTTTGAAGAAACCACTTTCATCACCTTTTACAGTGACACCATCAGCTGGGGCGACGATTTCATAATTGATATGTAGATCCGCAAGTTTGCGACCCGCTTTGCTGAATGCCCAGAAATCTTCTGTTTTTTCCACCAATGGCAGTTTTGGGAGCATCTTTTTTAAGTCAGCTTCAAACGTGGTGCGATACGTTGGAGCATGTAGGAAACCATAAACGTAAAAGAATATATCCTCCTTGCTTGCCATATTGACTTCGGGCACGTTTTAGGATAAAATCTGACACTCCATCCTTTCTTACAAAGTTACTTTGTCCCTCACCATCAAATAATGATGGGGCTTGGCGTTGGGTTTCTTCGTAATAATGTAATGGGAAGCATTGAGTATCACCGTTGAAGTGTAAGTCTGAAACCAGATTTGAAATTAACACAGACAATCCTTTGTTAGATCCAACTGATGAAACACATATGACAAGATTTTTAAGATTGTTATTTGGGAAAAGTCTGATATTTTGATAAACCCTATGAATTAAATCCTTAGAATAGTAAAGTTTTTGTTTAAAATAAGGTCTATACATGCCAATTGATAGAAGTTCTTTATTAAATGCGTAAAGGACATTTTTTTCAAGATCTCTCTTTACCGAGTCGGTCCAACTAAGCTTAGTAGAATCAAATACTAAGAATTCGTTGATATGCAAGGAGGTAGAGTTTCTTTTAATAACATGATAGTCAGACCTTTGACTATTGTAAAAGAATATTGCCTTTTCCATATTCGTTGACAACTTATGTACAGATGAATTGTATATCCATGAATCTCTATTTGTACCAAGTCCCAAGGAAAAAGTATTAAAGAAAGACTTTGTACCATTGTCAAATTTCTTGCCAGGCTCTAATGCAATAAAAGTATTAAATCCTTTATTTCTTTGACTTATCCAGTCTCCATGTTCGTTTGGAGAAAGTGTTTCCCACGACATTTTATCATTCGACGTCGTCTTAAACTTACGAATGATTTCCAATTTATCGGATTGACTTAGATAATCGCCAATGTCGTGATAATGAATGGTCGCCTTTTCTGTATTGTCCTGAAATAGCTTTACACAAAAGCAAAAAAGGATGAAAGCAAAAGAGAAAAAAGTTACTGTGAAAACTCGGAAACCTTATGAAAGATTGAGCGATACCGAAAAGAAGAAGATTGTTCATGAAATCAATTCCGGATTAATTGGTCAGAGGGCTGCTGCTCGAAAATACAGTCTAAATCGAAAAACTGTTGGCGCATGGGTAGTCGAATTTTCTTCGTTTAATGTTAAGCCACGAGAAGTGGCAGCAGAAGCAATTGACAAAATGACTGAGAATTCAAAGACCAGAATTCTGGCCAAACAAGTCCAGGATTTAACGAAGCAACTTGAAAAGGCAAACCTGAAGATCAGCGGACTGCAAACTATGATCGAAGTAAGTGAACAGGAAGTTCATATTAAGATCAGAAAAAAGCCTGGTACCAAACGGTAAAAAGGATGCGGCAGAAACATCCGGAAGAAAGCCTCGGAAGTCTTTGCGACCTGTTTGGTGTCACCCGTCAGGCTTATTACGATGCGGCAGAGCATGAAAAGAAAACATCAATAGCTCACATGCTCGTTTTGTCTTTAGTCCGAGAATATAGAAGCAACATTCCTTTCATTGGAACTAGAAAGCTTCTTTTCCTATTAATACCTGATTTAACACAACAACTTACTGGAGAGGGTACGCTAAAGCATCTCAAAGCTATGCGTTCAAAGAGAGCTTAATTTAAAATGGTAGTCGTGATATTATTTCTTTACTACGCCAAATCGATTGGTTCTAAAATCAATGACTAGAATCTGATCAAAAAAATAGCTATTGCCGATACTGCCAACCACGCCCGCTTCATCAAAAATGGGCTCATGATACTTATCCGGATCAGGGTGGTAATAGATTGTCTTAGAGCTGAGTGGGGTATCCCCCAGATAAGCTTTAGCGGCAAGAGGGGCTCCATATACATCATAATATTTTCCCCATGTACTGACGCCCTTAATCGTATCACTAGTCGCTACAGGATTAATGGAGTCCCAACCCTTTTTAACCGTCATGATGGGAAATAAACTGGCACCCGAATCGTAGAGAAAGTAAAACTCCTTTCCATTAATGGTAAGCGGAACTTTGATCCGGTTTTTCTCCAATTTAAATAGTACAAAACTGACCAGTTTTTCATTGACGGATTGGTCTAAGAAAGCAATACGTTGATTCCGAAAGTCAAGAAGTACGATTTTTCCTAAACAAGCATCCAATCCCCATGAACCGATATGAATTGGTTTGCCTTCCTTGAATTCTTCAGCCGAAACGGTTTGACCATAGCGATTCATTACGTAGGCTTTGCTTACTCGGGAGCCGGTGAGTGGCATGGATAACTCAACATTGATTTGTGTCCACTGGTTTACTGTATCGCTTTTTAACTCAGGCCATTGAGCGGCTAAGCTGGGTTGTACTTTAACCAATGATTTAAGCGTGTTGCCATACAAAATGCTGCTGGAAGCCCCCGTATCAAATTGTAGTTCGAGGGGATAAGGTACATTGTTGATTTTACCATCAATATTGATCGACAAACGGTCATAGAATCGTCCACCCAAACTGTCACTCGTCCATCTGAAGGGTATCCATAATTTTTTGTCAATTGATTTTAAGAACGTTTTCTCTTGTGCTTGTGCTTGAATTGAGAAAAAAACAAAAATCATTAAACGGAGAATTTTTTTCATATTTTCCAGGCTTTCAGTGTCGGAGTAAGTTTTATGAATAAAATCTTGATACCATCAGTTCAATTTTCGATTACGGCTGTGTTTAGGCTTACGGGGATCAAGTACCCAATGCTCCCCATAGATTGACCTATAATAGATCACACAACTTATAAATTGACATTGTTGCTGCCATTGGCTTACTACCGCCTGATTGGTGGTTTGATACAGATAAATTTTCTCTCCTTGCGGAATTACCTTGTCTTCCCATAAATCGCTTATTAATAAAGTGGAGTCCCTAATATGCGCTTTTGCCTTCATCTCTTTGATAAGGCTGTACATATCGTAATAGCGTTTATCTTGATAGTAATACTGGATGCTATCAATCAGAGCTGGCCCAAACCCCGAATTAGCTACGGTCGCAGCCGAGCCTCTCATGTTGTCATCTAGTCGGCCCGTATGATACCAGTCAAGTATTGGTATGACCGATGCGTATTGTTGAGTTCGTTGCAAATAAGCTTGATAAAATGTGATGCCTATCGCACAAAAACTGGACACAACTGCTAAGATGCTTAAATAAGTTTGGACTTGCAACAAAACGCTGGACAAAAATTTAAGCGACTTGTTGAAATGACACTTTACTGAAATCAACCGGGGATAGGTAACCCAGCACGGAATGCCTCCTCTGGCGGTTGTACCAAATCTCGATATACTCAAATACACTTTGTTTGGCTATGGCTCTTGTAATAAAGTCCTGCTGGTAAATAAGCTCTGTCTTTGGCGTTTTAAAAAAACTTTCTGCCACCGGTCGAGTAGATAAAGGGGAATCTCACCCCTAAATCTCTCACAGAACCGTACGTGAGCCTCTCGACTCATACGGCTCTTGTTATTCAGTCACCCACTTGAAATGTTTCCAGTGTGCAAATAAGTTAGGATTTTGCAAATACAGATTCTTCAACCATTTACCCGCTCGTGTGATACCTCTTTGTAAAGATTTGAATTTCCTCATTATCCATCTTGTTAGCTTATCATTGATATAGCGATAAAGAGCTTTTAATGAAGACTTTCCGAACCTACCGTAATAATTAATCCAACCTCGAATGATTGGATTTAAATCATGGGCACACTCTTCGATACTGTTACTGTAGCTTCCTGAAATGATAGGATGGCTTCTGATCGTGCTCCGCATTAAGGTTAATTTCTTTTGCGATACAGCTGGTGAAAAACTTACGAAAAACTGACCTTTTTGATTGCGAGTACTTCTTGGTCTAAATGTAAATCCCAAAAAGTCAAAACTACAGCACTCAAAGTTTTCCGTACGTTTCGAATCCTTGCAATAGACAATTTTGGTTTTCTCCGTACATAATTCCAGTTTACAAGCATGGAAGCGATCTCTTAGCTTACTTTCCACTAGTTTTAATTGCTTGTAACTGCGGCAGTGCACAACGATATCGTCAGCGTACCTTTCAAAATGAACGTTTGGAAATTGCTTTTCCATCCATTTATCAAATACAAAGTGAAGAAATACGTTGGCTAAAAGTGGACTGATTACACCTCCTTGTGGTGTACCTTTTGTCCTTTTCTCCACAGTACCATCCTGAAACATGACATCTGCTTCCAACCATCTTCTAATGTACAGCAGCACCCACCGATCGTTAGTGAAGGTAGATATCGCTTTCATAACCAAAGAATGATCGATTGCATCAAAGAAACCGCGAATATCCATATCCAGAACCCAGTTATCCCGCCAGCATCTCTGTCTTGCTGTTGAAACAGCATCCAGTGCAGACTTTCCAGGACGATATCCGTACGAGTCATGATGGAAACTTGGATCTATGATAGGCTCCAAGATATCCTTCACAACCATTTGGGCTATCCTATCAGAAATAGTCGGTATACCAAGTGGTCTGGTTTTACCATTTCCTTTCGGTATATCAACTCTGCGGACAGCTGGGGGAAAGTAACTTCCTGATGTTAACCGATTCCAGATTTTGTATAGATTCTTGCGCAGGTCTTTTTCAAAATCATCCATTGTTTGCCTATCAATACCAGCTGAACCTTTGTTAGCCTTAATCTTAAGATAGGAATCCCAAACCATTTGCCTACTGATATTAAATGACCTTGCCATTACTCTTAGTTCCTCCCTTTATTGGTTGACTAATAGTTTTGACCGAATAACGTAACCCCTTCGCTCCATCTGCTTTCACAGATCTCCTCACTACTACGGGTTACTCCGCCCCTCTGGTTCACATTGGTACTTGCAGTTCCATAACATTCGGAACCTCTTCCCTTTACATTAAACCAGCAGGTTCCCACGTTCCACATAAAAGCCTGAATTAAGATCATGCAGCCTCTACACCGAACGCCACCCAGCCCATAAACAGGTATTGTCTGGATTTGTCCCGGAATAACAACGCCTCCCGGTTTTGACGTTAGTTGAATTGCTTTTCGATATGTCATCGACTGTTCACTTTCGTTCATCTTCTTAATTCTTACCTGACATTTTTTTTTTATGCCTTTTCCAACGACGCTCACTACCAAGACTTTTGATCTTAGCAGCTCGTGGTGGTTTGAAGCCAGGGCCTGTACCCAGACTTCGAGGGGCCTTCCCTCGTCATTTATGCAGCATGACTTTCTAGTCGTCTTTCGAACTTCCTAAAAAGCCTTCGTGGCACACCATTGTCCCAGCAATTTCCCTTCCTACTCATACTTTGTAATACGGTTGAGCTCTGTTTGATCAAATCAGTGAACGCATAACAGGCATACTGAATACCTCGGTCTGAATGGAAAATTAGATCACCGGTGATTGGCCTATTTTTAAGGGCCATCTGCCAGGCGGGAATGGTGGTATCGATGGCTTTCATTGACTCGCTTAATGCCCAGCCGATAATCTTGCGATCGTATAAGTCCATAACCATTGTCAAGTACACCCACCCTTCCCGCGTGTGGATATAGGTCAAGTCGGAAACCCAGGCTTTACCCGCCATCACAGGGGTAAAGCCTCGATTTAGATGATTTTCTGCCACCGGATAGGTATGCTTCGAATCAGTTGTGTTGACCACATATTTCTTCTGAATCAGGCTTTTGATCTTCGCTTTTTGCATTAGTCTAGCCACTCGGGGACGGGAAACCTTATGCCCAAGCGCGTTAAGGTCTTTCGTGATCCTAGGACTTCCATACCTTTCCTTGCTGGCTGAAAATGAGGCTTTTATCAATTCAAAAATACGTTCGTTCTCGAATTCTCGTTTACTATCTGGCTGCGACAGCCAGCAATAATAGCCACTTCGACTCACCTTCATTATTTTACACATCAACTCAACGGGAAAAACAGTTTGTTGGGCTTTTATAAATCGGAATATTTCCCGTCGTTCCTGGAGAAGATGCTGACCGCCTTTTTTAATATATCGCGTTCTAGCTCAGCTTGTCGGAGTTCTTTTTTCAACCGCAAAATCTCTTGCTGCTCTCCACTGAGTTGAGCTCCCTGAGTAGCAACCTTTCCTGTGGGAGTTAACCGCTCTTGACGCCATCGGGTCAAAAGCTGAGCGGCAATGCCCAATTCAGCAGCGGTCGTTTTGATGGAGCCCTTGGCCACCGAGAGATTGACGGCCATCATTTTGAATTTTTCGTCGTACTGCCTTCTACTTGTTTTCATAATTCACTAAGTTAGATCATGCTTAACTCAGTGTCCAGTTAAATGTAGCAGGTCCACCCTGCCGATACTCACCCAACTACACGAATGGATGCAGCAGGAGTATCCCAAAGTACTACCACAGAGCCTATTGGAAAGGCGATTGGATATGCTCTTCCATTGATGGAAAGTATGAGACTATATGCGCTCCATGGAGATTTACAAATCGATAATAATCTGATCGAGAATGCTATCAGACCAATCGCATTGGGTCGGCGTAATTACCTCTTCGCAGGCACGCATGACACTGCTCAAAATGCTGCCATGATCTATTCTCTTTTCGCCACATGTAAAAAGCATGGAGTAAATCCGCACGACTGGCTGCTGGATATTCTTCGTAAAATGAATGATCCTGATTATGATGGTAGATTCTCAGACCTTCTTCCAAACCGCTGGAAACTGAATCAATAATCTCTGTATTACACCTCTTGGAAAAATAGGGGGATGGCCGACTGCTTACACTTTTGTAATACTGTTGTGGTAAATGTGCAACCAAGATCCGGCATGCATTTGCGAGGCCAACAGCGCAGCTCCTCGGGGTTGCAAATAATTTCGGCACGGTCAACCAAGCCCTGGAGGTTACAGAGCTGGGCGTTGGTTGCGTGTATAGAGCGTGCTTAGCAGGCAGGTTTTTCTCAAGACGATTAAGTGCAAACTATTTTTAATTTTCTACCTATAAATAAATACTACTAGTTGTTCCAAAACATTTCGACTATTTAGTGTATTTTGGTGCAATAAATTTAAACTCTCCTCTAATGAAAAACTTCACACTCATCCTTTTGGGATTACTATGCTCAATTCAATCTTTTGCTCAGAAAAAATTTTTTATCACTGGGGCTAATTCTTCAGTCGAAGCTGACTTGAGATTGTGGGTTCTGGACAATAACTATTTGCTCGCACCTGATCGAGCAAACACAGATTACATCATTGAATGCAATGAGATAAAAAGGGCAGCATTCAAAAATAATTTTATTTACATCTCCCTTCTTGATAATACTGGCAACCTAATCGGTCAAACAAAAAAAGCCTATGCCAGAAATAAAACTAAATCCTTTGTGATGCTAGCAGAGCTGGAATTGGATGGCATTGTGAAGAAGAAAATTGCTGCTGATGACGTTGATACGTTTAAAGCTGCATTCAGCGATACACTTCTAACAATTACCAGATCAAAGACTGAAACAGTAACAACCCGTTCTACCGTATCTTTCACGGGAAAGGCCGGAGAATCAATAGATTACTTCTTTACCTTTGAAAATGAACCAATAAAGGCCACGTTTAAGGACTATTTAAGCAAAGATGTTAAAAAAGGCAGCCTCCCTAGTACTGCAATGGTTGAAGTAAATATCTTGCCGGATACAACCATTAAACTAACAATGACATATAAGGTTCAACTGTTTTACAAACTAAAAGCAGAAACCGAATTCAAAAAAGATAAATTGTTTACAATTAAAGTATTGGCACAAGAGCCTACGCCCCAAATACCATTTCATAAAAACGAGTTGATTTTATTTGCAGGGACAACTTATGACCATTTCAATCCATCCAACAAAATCTCAGGCTTATCAATTGAGCCCATGTTTACCACTATGGTTAATGAGAATCTGTGGTTAAGATTTGGAATATACTTGCATCCCAATTTTAGTAGGGACACATTGGTTCATCGTAATACAACTTATTACAGGCTCGACGATAGTGACTTAGTAGACAATCAATCTAAGATTGGAAGATTTTCGGAAACAATGAACAGGGGAGAAAAAATCCAGAGTATCGGTTTCTACACAGATGTCATTTTCCCAGTTAAACCGAAGATTGAAAATAAGAGGGGAATGAGACTAGCACCGGCAATTCATCTTGAATTTGCAAAAAGAATAACTACACCAACCGTTAGGTTTTCTTCATCTAAAATTGATACGATTCAATACAGTAGACAAGTAATAATAGATCCAAGAATGTTAAAACGTGCATTCCCGGACACCAGTAACAGGATCGTACAAAAATATACACTTAATCAAGCCATAGTGTCCGGCGGGATTTTCACCGAAGTTAATTTAAGCAATATCTATTTATTTTTTCAGCCGATTTTTGGCGCAAGGTTTCAATATGCGGTCACTGCTGATTTACGGGATAGCCCTATAATTTCAAAACTAACTTCTGGATACAAGTTCTCGATTCGATACAAGGAAATAATAAGTATTTCGATAGATCACCGAGATTTTCTGGCAAAAGATGAATATTTGAATATATCAATAGGAGTTCCAACTACAATAGCTAGTATTTTCAAAAAGTAGCACAAATTGATTGTGTAGTTCTATAATTCAAAAACAGCCGAAAATGTTTCGGCTGTTTCTATTTCCAGGATTACAACGTAAGCATCCTATGAACCACATATTTCTTGTTAGAAACGTGGTTTTTACTTTTGACTTAAAAACCAATCAAAATGGATCAGTCGGAAGAGATGTTCAAATTAGTAAGAGAATGGCGTAAAAGTGGCCTAACTCAGAGTGAATTTTGCAAGCCACATGGCATGACGGTAGCCAAATTTGGTTACTGGGCGGGGAAAGAAAAGTTGGCCGCGCGGTTGCCTTCCGAAAAGGTAGGTGGCTTTGTTCAGATATCAGGCCAACAATCTGCATCAAGTGATTCTTGCCAGATTGTCTACCCAAATGGCGTGAAGGTAAATTACCAAGTGAAAGACCATGCTGTGCTTTCCCAACTGATCAGGCTCTACTGATGTTCAGTCTGAGTTCATCGCACCACTATTTTCTTTACCAGGGCCGTTGTGATATGCGTAAGGGCCGCGGTGGCGGACCACTTTGACGGGCTTTGTGGCCTTGTAAGTACAGAGCTGGGCCGTAATCCAACAAGCGGTGAAGTATTCGTATTTCTGAACCGGCCCCGGAGCCATATCAAATTGCTGCATTGGGAAAACGGGGGCTTTGTTTTATATTATAAACGACTTGAAAAAGGAACGTTTTCTCTACCCAAAGCAATGGATGGACGCGTATCTATGAGTTGGGCTGAGCTAGTTCTGATGGTAGAGGGCATACAGATACAAAAGAGCATACAGAAGACGAGATTCCACATTTAGGTGCAAAAAAGGCACATTTTACTAGCTGAAATGCTTCCGGATCTGTATCTTTAGTGCATGGATATGTCTCTGGAATCGCTTTCAAAAGAAGAACTAATAGCCCTTGTAAACAAGGAAAAGCAGTCCTACAATGAAGTGCGTATTGCAGAGTTGGAAGATGAAAATGCTTATCTCAAATCGCAGCTTGCGATGTACAAGCGGATGTAGTTTGGGCAAAAACGGGAACGCTTCGAAAGTGATCCTGCCCAGATTGCACTCCCCTTTGAAGCGCCCGCCGATCAAATTGCCGCACAAGAAGAAATCCTGAAAGAAAAGATCAGTTACGTCCGTAGCAGGCCTAATCACAAAGGCCGTGCAGCACTTCCATCGCACTTACCTGTCGAAGAACCGGGTCACCGGGCGATCGAGATTTACCCCACTGGCGATCTTTCTGAAATGGTATGTATTGGCAAGGAAGTCACCGACGAGCTCGATTATGAACCTGCCCGCTTTTTGATCAAAAGATACATACGCTATAAGTATGCGCCTAAAAACGGTGATGGTGTCCGAATCGGTCAACTTCCAGA
>NZ_JAJUXG010000044.1 GCF_021390535.1 Dyadobacter sp. CY312 | reverse complement strand
GAAAAGCACGGAAAACGCAAGGACGTTACCCATCTGGCTTGCTGGGCGCATGCGCGAAGAGACCGCGACGGCGGACCGTTTTGAACGAGCCCTAGATAATGACAAAACCAGGTCGCAAATAGCGCTATCGATGATCCAGCAGCTGTACGCTGTGGAGCGGAAAGCCAGCCAGCAGATGCTGAATACTGCCGAAATCAAAGAGCTACGGCTGGCCGAATCCCTTCCGGTTCTCAATGAGCTGGGCAAATGGATCTTTGAACAAATTAAAAGTACGCTCCCAAAAAGCCAGATTGGAAAGGCGATGCAGTACAGTTATAATCGCTGGGATGCGCTCAGTGCGTATTTACATGATGGAAATCTGCTGATCGAAATAATCAGATTGAAAATTCCATACGCGGCTTGGCCCTAGGTCGGAAAAATTATCTTTTTGCCGGATCACACGAAGCAGCACAGCGAGCTGCCATGATATACTCTTTCTTTGCGATCTGCAAAAAACATAATGTCAATCCCTACAATTGGCTAAAAAACACTCTGCTAAACATCTCCACAATCAATCATAAAAACATTACTGACCTATATCCGCAAAACTTTAACAAAGTTCAGCAACTAAAAAATATGTAGTTGGTAGGCCGGATACATTACAACATAGGTCACCCGATAAAAGGTAATGGTTTATGTCCTGTTACTGGCCCGTCTTTCCAAGTTCCTCCAATAGCCAGCTTTCAAATTTCCCCGTCGATTTCCTTTCAAAAATACGTCATCAGAGTAGGCTGCTGTATCGTATAGTTTGATACGAAGCTGTGTAGTGTTACTGTCAATCGCAGTTATGAGCAGATTCCAGTTAGCAACGAAAGTATATTCATCTGTGTGGTCCGGGTATTCGTCAGAAAACCTTTCTGCTACAATATATGCCTGCTGATTGGGAACTCGTCCGTCTTTACTTTCAAATCCTCCATGTCCGTCAAAAGAAGTCTGATCAACTGTGACAAGTCCGGTTTTGTGATCAATAGACTTCACAGGATACCCATTATCTAGCGCAAGCAATGCGAAACGGTCCCAAATTTCCTGTAACGGTTTATTTATTACAGCAACTTTCACCTGTTCGTCATACTGATTTTTCAAAGGCACTAATCTGGTACCGGAAGTCAAAAGCAAGGCTAATAAAAATACGTTTTTCATTTTTTCTGTTTTTGCGATGACATAAAAAAGGGATTGAAGTAGCCTCAATCCCGTTCCAGTAAACCCTCCTTACGGTAGGCACCATATGTGTGATTTAGACGTACAATTTTAAAATTGGTCACCTACAAAATCTAATGGCAATACCACAAAATCCATATATGAATAATCTGCGCAAAAGCCCCTCCTCCTGCCATTAAATAAATTTTTCTCCCCAAACTATTTCGATGTAACAAAGAGGTTACTATATTTAGGGCATACCCGACTCTATAAAGTACCCTTCATGCTTGATACTACCTACTTCGACGCTTACGATAGCGGCACTTTCCGTAATTATTGCGGTCCTGCCGAGCTTCACAAGGACCTGAATACCCTCTATGGCCTCATTGTAGGCATACAGGCAGATGAACACATCAACGAAACAGAAATTGGCCTTTTGCATTGCTGGGTGAATTCGCTTGGAACATTACGGACGAAAGCGCCCTACCATAAACTGGTTGCCAAAATCAACGAGATCCTTGAAGATGGAATCGTAACGAAAGAAGAGGCCGAAGATATGATCTGGCTGTGCAGAAGCTATCTGGACTACAACACCAATTCATATTACGATGTGATCACCTCCGCTACGCAGCAGCTCGGCGGATTTGTGGCAGGAATATCGGCTGACAGTACCGTTAAGCTGAGTTAAAAGCATTGCAAAGCTGGTCATCGGAAAACGCATCATTGTTTAACACCTGGCCGTTTGATACCCTCCTTCCAGCCATCGACAGAATTAATACGGATAAGCACTTCTCTACCGATGAGCACATGGAGCTGCTATCTTTTTGCCATTCCGTTTCTGCGATTAAACCCGTCGGTAAAGTAAAAACCGAAACAGTTGCCAAACTGCCCGTCCAGGCAGTTGCCATTCTAGTTCAGGAGTCGACATTTTGCTTTACCGGAGAATCTCCGAACTACACACGCAGGGAGCTTGCTAAAATTGTGGAAATGTATGGTGTCTAGGCCAGTTAATAAGCATTTAATCATTAAAATCTCCGATTTCAATGATTAAATTGGAGAAACAAAATAATTAAGTAAACCCTAAACTACTGTCGACAGCAACTACTACCTATTTTAGTTTATTTACTCCAAAACAACCCTCAATGAGCAATTTTGAATTACAAATTGAAGAAATCAAGAAACACTTAGACTGTGGAAAACAAAATTGGCTATTCGGAGCTGGAATAAGCTACTTGTCAAAAATTCCTCTGATGTTCCCTTTGACCGATCGAGTTGAAAGTCTTGTTAATTCTTCGGGTCACTTGAAAAATATTTCCTTGTACTCTTGCCTTAAAGCAGACCTCAATAGTAAGGCTCATATAGAACACTTTTTAAGTCACATAGGAGATCTAATTGCCCTTGCAGAAAGAACGAAAAATAAAAATGCGATAATAAATGGCTCCGAATTTTCGATAGACGAATTACGAGGATGTTATAAATCCATCATATCATTCATAGGAAATACAGTTCGATTTGGATACCAAAAACAGCCAAATGAACTAGTAGGCACGGTGACTGACCCAATTATAGAAGTTGAGCATCACATAAAATTTGTGAAAGCCCTTTTTGCGAACAGGTCCAATGTGATATCAAGAAGTAAAATGCGGTTATTTACAACCAACTATGATACTTTATTAGAAGATGCATTAGGCCTTGAACAGTACATTGTTAAAGATGGATTCTCTGGTGGTCTTCTAGGTTTTTGGAATCCACATGTAGAATTTGAAGAAAAAAACACTGATCCACGAACATGTTATATTTACAAACTCCATGGATCAATAGATTGGTGCATCAACGCAGACGGACGCCTGATTCGGACTAGATATGGGACTAAATATCTTCCAAGCCCAGATAATATTATGATTTATCCGCAAGCTACAAAGTATGTCGAAACACAAAAAGATCCTTTCTCCTACCTATTCAGTGGTCTTCGAAACGCGCTCAATTCCAAAGATGACCACATTCTGGTTACTTGTGGATATAGCTTTGGCGATGAACATATTAATGCTGAAATTGAGGGAATGCTATCTTCTCCTTCAAACAAGACAATAGTGATCGCATTTTCCGAAGAAGCTCCTGATGCCTCGAATGGCACAATTGTCAATCCAACGATTGATCGATGGCTGAAAAACGTAAGTTTCGGCGAGCGCGTACGAGTAATAGGAAAAAAAGGAGTATATCACAAATCCATTAATGTAATTCCGCCAGACGACGGCAAAGATATATATTGGTGGACTTTTACCGGTTTAACAGATTTTTTATTGAGCTAATATGGCAATAGAATTATTTTCAGCAATACCAGATCTAAAAATTGGGAGAATTATCGAAGTTAGTGGCAACTCCTTAAAAATTGAATTGGATATTAGACTAACTGAGTTGACACGATCTGTTAACGGCAAAGTATATCCAATTGGACAACTCGGCAGCATTATCAAAATACATTTCGGAAGGAAAATACTGTTTGCATACGTTCGAATGCTCCGAATGAAATCCGATGTGCTAGCAGAAGAAGGGAAAGTCAATATTTTACCCGGAGATGATTCTCGAATACTTGAAGCAGATATGTTCGGTCAAGGCGTTTGGAGCAAGACAGATATGTCCCTACAGTTCACAAGAGGTGTTGAAACCTACCCCTTACCTCTTCAAGATGTATTCTTATGTCTCAGTGAAGAGGTTGAAAAAATATATGGAGCCGCTGAAAAATCCGCTTATGGCACTACAAGTGACCCACTAGTCCCCATAGGCCACTACATCGGAGGCAATCATGCCATCTGCCGTGCAAACATAGATAAACTTTTTGGTCATCACTGTGCAATATTGGGCTCGACGGGCTATGGTAAATCAGGAACTGTCGCTTCAATAATACACTCTGTATTAGATCATCAATCTAACTCAAAATCCCTGAAACCAAGAATAATAATTATTGACCCGCATGACGAATATTCCAAAGCATTTTCCGATAGAGCAAAAGTTTATCGAGCTTACAATGAGGCCTCGGCTGCATCTGGCTCAGCCACACAGCTACATCTTCCATACTGGATGATGTCGAGTGATGAATTTAGATCACTAGTACTAGGAAAAACTGAATTTGAGGCTACCACGCAGAATAATATTGTGTATAAAGCGATTACCTATGCCAGAATGCAATACTGCAATCTTGTTGAAAATGTGGGTGATGACCCAACTGGTGGGGCAAAAGACGATGAATTGGCAGCAGATGTTACTCAAACTCAAATACTAAATTTTGATAGGGATAAACCTGTTCCGTTTTTGTTATCAGAATTCGAAAAGCATATTGATAAAGTTCAGGGTAGAAAACCCGGGTGTAGGGACTACGCTTCCGCAAGTGATAGAAAGAGTATTGAATCTATACTCAGTAAACTAAAAGTTCTTAGGTCAAATCCACAACTTTCTTTTATGATGAGAGAATACGATTCTAGTTCTCCAAAACTGGAAGATTTGGTGGCTCAATTTGTTGGTGTAGACGCCGACGGTAAAAATTTGCGTATTATTGATGTATCTGGTTTGCCTAATGAGGTTGCAGGCCCACTAACTGCGCTGATTGCGCGATTGTTGTTCCAGTATAAACTCTGGCAAAACAAAGCAGAGCGTGTTATTGATCCAGTTTTATTTGTTTGTGAAGAGGCCCACCGTTATGTTCCAAATCATGGTGAAGCGCAATATAAGGAGGCCCAAGAGGCCGTTAGGAGAATTGCCAAAGAAGGTAGAAAGTATGGATTAGGACTTATGCTGGTGTCTCAAAGACCTTCAGATGTGGAATCGACAGTTTTATCACAATGTAATTCTTGGCTAATACTGAGATTAACAAATTCAAGCGATCAAGAGCATGTTGCAAAGTTTTTACCAGATAGTCTTGCGGGGCTTACTAAAATGCTATCATCGTTGACAGGCAGAGAAGCTCTGTTCATTGGAGAAGCCAGCGCGCTACCAAGTAGAATACGAATCAATAAATTATCAAAGGATAAATTACCGGATTCAGATGATATCAGCTTTGTTGATGGGTGGGTAAATGATCCGAATGACTCGACAAAAATAAAATCTATAACCGATAGATGGACTAATAGCGTTGTAACTACAAGTCCCTAATACTGGATAAAATTGGCTCTGCGCCGCTAAATCAATGGAAGAAGATACAAAAAAGGAAAACAGCGAATCAGCTATCGACGATAATGATGTAAAAATCTTAACAAAGGAAGACAATGATTATATACAAAGAAAAAAAGACTGTATAGCCGATTTGCTTAAAGACGAGAACTATGCGATCGAAAAATTCGATTCTTTAATAATTTCTCTTTCAAGTGGAGGTTTAGTATTTTCAATAGGATTTATAAAAGACGTCATTAAAGATTTTCACAAAATCGATTTGCTATGGCTTAAAGTGTGTTGGATATGTTTTGGTCTATCTCTAATCTTGAATTTAATTTCTCATGTAACAAGCTTTTATTCCAACCGCTTTGAGAAAAAAGCACTTAAACTTGCTATAAAAAAAAGACAAAGTAAAATCATTAAGCAAGATCCCAAGCAACCTGAAAGAATTTCTGATATATTTAACTCGGGAACAATGGCTTTGAATGGATTGAGTCTTCTATCCTTTCTGACAGCAGTTGTCACTTTAGTATATTTTATTTATTCCAATGTTTAAAAAAAACGACTATGCCAGATAATGAAGAGTTAAGGAGGAAAATTCAAGAGCAGCAAGAACGTCAGAGATACGAACAGGAACGCAGAGAACGACAGGTTCAAGAAGAAAGACAACGGAGCGATCAGAGTTCAGAACAAGGTAGAGGTAAGCCGCGAAATGTAAGAGATGAAGATGATGATTAATTAATTTGAACTTTTGGTCTATAAATTGAAATTGGATTCCCATTAAAAAGTTAATCCAATTTCAAGAATAAAACCCCATTTTCAACGACATTCTACATCTCATTAAAAATCTATGAAGTAGTTTGCTAATATAATTTGGGTGTATCATTTATCCCCTACTAGTGTTCGACATCCTCCTACAATGAAACTTGCTATAAGTAGATTATAATTATGGAATTTTCCATCTCGAGAAGCTCCGCATATATTTAACCAATCACTCATTGGCGTAAGTTTTTTCTCATATTTATTATTGTCTTCGCATTTAGATTGGATAAAGTAAACCTGTCCTTAGCATTTTGGAAATGCGATTCTATTTTTTTCCATTCGTTTTTTTTAATTTTAATTATTCTTGGACTAATTTGAAAATACTCTACATGGTTGTCGTCAAATATATCTGAGTATGACACAGCGACGTATACCTCAATATTATAAAAACCGAAACTTGAAAGACTGTCTCTTATTTCAACTTCCTTTTTCCCTTGGTGATTGTTTTCCACTTGATACACCAAGCCTTCACTGTCCCCTGTTAAAACACCTCTCATGTCAATATAGTTATGTAGAGGAATTAATAAAGTATCATAGTCTGGACGGTGGATGAATTTGAGAAATGAATACTCTTTTGTATCAAAATCAGATAGTCGTCCACCGCGATTAAAAAATAACCAAGCTTTATTGTCATATAGCTTAATTTCCTCGTTATACTCCTGTGTCATTCTGATTTCCAACTGAGGTAAATTCTCCTCCTTCATAATTTCTGTCTGATTTTGAGCTATTATGTTTGCCTGAATCGAAACATACACCGCCATGAAGGATAGTAATGAAGCAACAATTACCTCAAAAAAAATCTTGTTCTCACTAAGGAAATTTCGTACTTTATTGACGTTTACTTTCATATTTTGTGTGATTCCGGGATATAAAATTTATCAACTCACACACAATTGTATAAGCATTGCAGTTGCGCACTTTTTCCTATAAACAACAGTACTTGTCAACTCATAGAATCAGCTTGAACACTTGGTTGATCATCAAAAAAGGTAACTTCTATTCCACCTCAAACCCATCTTTCAAAATAAAATCTTTCAGCAGCTGATCTATTCTGATACTGATCCTGAAATCAGGTAAGGCCTTGCCTGCCAATCTTTCAAAATAGGCTTTTGCTTTCTCTCTATCCACTGTATCTTTTAATTTATCAAAACGACCATATTCATTAACGTTTTGCTCTGTGACGTCGCTTTGCATTAACCTTTGAAGCTTGTCCTTATCCACGCCCAGAAGCTGAGTTAGCTTTAAGATCTGCCCGTATTTGGCTTGATACAGATATTCGGTAATGTAATCTCGCAGGGTTTTACCTTCAGTAAATTTCACATTACCACTTTGCACATCATTCAAAAATATATTGGCAAATTTCTGTTCTTCCTGGCTAAGCGTAGCAAAAGACTTATGCAGTTCGTCTAAGATTTGTTTGCGTTGCTCAGCGGAAATATTGGTCTGTTCCAATGACTTGAGATATTTTACAAATCTGGAATTCATATACTCCGCATCAATTCTTCCGGTGTCTATTTCTACGATATAAGAATCGATCTCAAACGGAACGCCTGGCAAACCTCCACCTGTGCCAGCGCCTGCAAACAATTCCTTGTAACGCGCAAGCAAGGTATTGTATACGATTTCATCCAGTTCCAGTATAACAATCAGTTTGGGCTTTCGATCTTTAAATACATACTCGGATTTACTCCACAAAAAACCTTGAATTTTTGCTGCTTCCAAATAGCCATTAAAATCTTTAAAAAGCCTGGCAAACTGTCCCCTCACCACTAAATTGTCAGGCAGTTTTTCAAAGTTCTCTATCCCTTCGTTTGCAAACAAAACGGAAATTTGCTGATACATGAAGTTCATGCTTTCCAATTGCCTGTCCAGCTTCTCGACAAATAAACCGTATGGTCTATCTCCGGAATACAATTTCACAGCTTTGTCAACATTGTGGTGCATGGTGTGCGGGAAACGGTAGTACCGTATATTGCCAAATGGCTTTTCGTTTCCAAACAGCCTGTTAGTTCGAGAGAATGCCTGTATAATATTTTCATATTTCAGCACCTTATCCAGATATAGGGTATTTACCCATTTTGAGTCGAAACCGGTGAGCATTTGATCCACGACGATAAGTAACTCAATTTGCTTTTCAGGCGATTTCTCGATACGTTCATACGGTCTTTTATGTGCCAAACGTGCTGCTATATCTTTCTTTAATCTGCCATGAGACGCCAACGTGAAATCCTGCTGATAACGCTCATTATAATCCTGAATCAATTCTACTAATCCGTCTTCTTTAAAATCAAAACCGGCATTATTATCAATATTCGGATCGAATAATGCTGTGACTTTAAGTGCTGGAAATTTGGCTTTTAGTAATCGGTAATATTCAATAGCTTCTGTAATACTACTGGTTGCCAAGATTGCGTGAAATTTTCCGTCATGGCTTAGGCGCACCCAATTCTCACGAATATCGGTAACCACAGCTTCCTGGTGTTCGATGCGATCGTATTGCGCTCTATTCAGATAATCCTCTATTCCTTTAATGTATTGTCCTGCATTATTGAACCTGCCTGCCATGTGCACTTGCGACGAATCCATGAAACGGTAGTAGATTCTACTTTTATCAGGGTCGCTGATGGCATCCGATTCACTTGTTGCCTTGGCTTCTTGTAAGGCAACGGCTTTTCTGATATCACGGTCTTTATAGGTCAATATTTTGTAAGGGTCAAAACCCAGTACATTTTTGTCCCTGATCCCGTCTGCCAAACTGTAACGGTGCAGCTCGTTTCCAAAAATGGTTGATGTCGTAGCTTCTTTGCGCTGGTTTTCTTCCTGAATAGGTGTTCCCGTAAATCCGAAAAATACAGCACGCGGAAAAGCAGCACGAATGGCTGGCAGCATATTTTCTCCAAAAACAGTACGATGCGCTTCGTCAATGATTATTACCATTCTTTTGCTACGCATCTGTTCCAAATCTTTGGCATTCAACCCTTCTTCTTCGATACCTATGTTGCTCATTTTCTGAATAGAAGTCACAATAAGTGTATCCGCAGGATCACTACTTTTGATTTTAGTTACTAGTACGTGGGTATCCTCAGTGGCTTGTACAGACTGATTGTCATCGGCAAAGTTCCTGTACTCTCTGAGCGACTGTGTTCCCAGCTCTATCCTGTCCATCAGGAATATCACCTTGTCGGCATCTTTGGAGTTCGCAATAAGCTGAGCGGATTTGAAACTGGTCATCGTTTTGCCTGAACCTGTGGTATGCCAAACGTAACCACCCCGCACATCCGGATTTTTCCAGGTCGTTTTGGCTACACTGTCGGATATGGCATTAGCGGCATAAAACTGATAACTCCGCATCACTTTCAACACGCCGTCTGAGTTGTCGGCTACGGTATAAAAACCAATGAGCTGGTGTGCCATCGGTATCGAAATCAGTGAGCTGGCAATCTGCCGCCAATCGTTGATGGGTTCATTATTGAAATCAGCCCAATGGAAAAAATAATCTTTGTTGAACTTCCCATCCGGACCGGGATTGGTAAAGTACACAGTTTCTTCGGGTGTCATCGCAACAAAGATTTGTATCAGCGAAAAAATGCCCGTGAAAATCCCTTCGTAGGAATACTTTTCTATCTGCGTACTCGCCTGACTGATGTGTACACCCGAGCGTTTGAGTTCCAGATGAATGACCGGCATACCATTGATGAGCAGCACCACATCGCCACGGCGGTCATTTAGTATTTTTGACTTGCTTTTGTAGCGAGGTTGCTGCACGATCTGGTAACGGCTTTGCCCGGCGGCAATCTCCAGACGGTCGTATATTTTAAGGCTAACTTCCTTTCCGAAATGCAGTGAGTCGGCAGGATTGTCGCGGGTGATGGCTACACTTTTGCCGTTGATAAAACCGTTGAGCCTGAGCGGCGTTCGCAGCACATTGATCTGCTCCAGGATCTGTTGCATTTCGCTGCTTGTAAGCGGCGTATCATTGAGACGGTCTATATCCCGGTTATTTTCAAAAAGGATGTTTGCCAAGTTTTGGAGTAAATCTTCTTCCGTAGGATTTTTGAGCACCTCGGCTTCCCACCCTTTGGTAGAAAGAAGCTGAATAAGTGCGTTTTCAAAAAGTGCTTCACTGGTATAGGCCTGCATAAAGAAGATTTTGTTAGATAAACATTTTTTGGAGCAATGCCTGCTTCAAGTGTTTTAACTGCTCTATTTTTTGTTGGGACCGGGTTATCAACTGGTCTAAGTTTTGGAAATATTGGCCTATTTTTTGTTGTTCTGGAATTGTCGGAAGAGAGATAACAAGCTTTTTCAGGCTATCAATCCCAATATTTCGCTGAGATCCAGTATTCGTTTCTTGCTCTATCTGTCGTTGAGCTTCATGTCCCTGCAAATAAAAGAATAGACATTTCCCATTTACCAACTTACTCTGCTTTAAAATGGCGCAAGAGTATGATATTAGAAATTTTGAGGAAACGTTAACATATCTTACTGCACCAACGGAAGCATATCTGGCAATTAATATATCACCAAATTCAGGCTTGATTTTTCTTGATATTTGTTCATAATCCTGATGTGATATAAGTTTAACATTACTGAAATTAAGACCATTAATTCCAATAAAATCTCCTGTCATCAAATAGGGAATTCCTTCTAAAGTAGAATTTGGCATACGATGATCAATATCACCTACTTGCCCCAACTCCCCCAACTTTTTCTTTTCCCATTTCTCGGCAAAACCTTTGAAACGAATTTCAGGAACATCAGCATTTTCTTTGGGGAACATTTTTTCAAGCATTGCCTTTTTCAGGTTACTTACCTTTTCCAGCTTTTGCTCTTGCAGTCGGATTAAACCATCCAAGTCTTTGAAATAATTCCCGATTTGGATTTGTTCTTGAAATAATGGTAATGAAACTCCTATTTTTTGCAAAGAGTTTTGATTGATATTTGTATTTGCTGAGCTTGTAGCACTAGACAATATTTGTTTTCTTAAACTGTTTGTGGTAAAAACAAAACGGTTAAAGTTAACGCTCAAATTAATGGTAGGTCTGAAGCGAATTATAAAGCCTGAGTATGTTGTATTATCTAAGTCCTTTGTCACAACAGCAGCCTCACCAACACCTTCTGGTTTAACGGACGAACGAATAAATAACACATCTCCTTTAACAAGATTATAATCTTTTCTTTGACTATCCGAACTTTCCGCAAAACCTAAATCTGAAATATCAACTATATTTTTACCAAAGACATTTTCTAAATTTACAAATGGAAAGCCATGCCCCATAGCTTCTTTTCCAAAGTTCATTCCATTTTTTAACTCCCCAATCTCTCCCAACTTTCTCTCCTCCCATTCTTCATCAAAACCTTTAAACCGAATGGCAGGTACTTTTTTATTATTTGCCATTTTCTTCACCTTTTAAAAGTTTTTGCCACTCGTTCAGTCCCTGCATATCATGTTCGCCGCCGGTCAGTTCGCCCATCATTTCGGCCAAGGCTTGTTCGGTATCCTCCAATTGCAGGCTCACATCCTGCAAAGTAGTAGTGTATTTGCCTGCCAAATAACTTACTTTCTGCGTCAGCGAAGCAATATTTTTAGTAGGCAGGCTGTGCAACGCATCCACCAACGGTGCAATCCATTTACGCCCCAGCAATGCTTTTGCTTCGGCATCTGTTAGAGCTTCAATGGTTTTCTTCGTAAGCAAATGCAAGGCTTCGGCCTCCTCCTTGATGTCTTTTCGAAGGCTTTTTTCCTCAGTGATGAGTGCATTTACTTTCAGGATTTTCATTTCGTCATCGTCTTCACCATATTTTGCACCTTTTTTAATGTCGGCAGCAATTTCTTTTACGACTTTTATCACTTCTGCATTCACAAAAGCATCTTTGGCTTCGTTGGTAATGTCGCTGTCTTTGACTTCTTCGGACAAAGCTTCCAATAGTTCGTCATATTCGGCGGTAATTTCCGCCAAACGGTTTTCTTTATCCGAAAGGCTTTGCAATTGATCTGCCAAATGTACCGCCTGCACGAGTTCAAAAGGTAAGATATGCCCTTTCCAACCATCCTGCACTTCCGTATCTTTGCCTTTTACTTTTTTGGTAACTAAATTGGCATCGACCTGTTTAATGGCATTGAAACCTTCGGTCTGAAGAATTTCCAGATCACCAGAAATGCCCTGCCATTCGTTATCGAGCAATTGGTAAGCTTCATATCTGTCGATCAAAGGGACACCAGCCATACGTTTGAAAATATCTGCACTCAAATCCGATTTTTCACTGGAAATATTCAACGTGAGCATTTCCCCAATCAATCGCTCCCGGAGTTTGTCGTCAAAATCGGCAAAAGCATCGGCAAAGATTTGTACAAAAGCCTGCGTATCGAAATGTTGCTGGATACTAGTCTTTACATCCTCGGTTTTTAAAACCGCCATTTCTGTCGAGGTATTGGTAAACAACTGATCTTTCAATCCCGGAAAGGCTTCCCAATAGGTTTGCAGCTCCTCAATCTCCCGGATGGGAATACCACCAAACATGGTGGCATAAATATCCCAGCTTTCGGCAGCCTCGCCCGAGTCAACATAACGTGGAATATTAAGATTGTATTCATTGGCCCGTAAGGTATCACGGCTTACCAATGCGGCATATTTGGGAATTGCCTTGCGCTCAATGATCGCATCAGCTGCCCGCTTGATATCAGAAGCACGGAGTTTGTTGTTTTTTCCGTCTTTAATGAAACCTTTCGATGCATCAATAATTAATACATCTGTTTCTGGACGTTTTTGTTTCAGCACCATCACAACCGTCGGGATGCCAGTACCGAAAAAGACGTTAGCTGGCAAACCGATGATCGCATCAATATTGTTTTGCTCAATTAAGTTTCTGCGAATAGCTCCCTCCTCACCACCGCGAAACAATACACCATGTGGCAAGACGATGGTCATAATGCCATCGGGCTTTAAGTGGTACAAATCATGCAACAGGAAAGCAAAATCTGCCTTGGATTTGGGAGCTAAACCAAAACGGGCGTAACGCGGATCAGTTTCCTTATCAGCAGGGTCCCACGTTTGAGAATACGGCGGATTTGAAACTACGGCATCTACATACAACGCATCATAGGAATTAACCGGATCGTTCTCATCAAAATACGGCCAATCTTTTTCCAGGGTATCGCCATTACGGGTTACAATATTGTTTGCCAAAATACCCCGCATCACCAAATTCATCCGGGTAAGGTTGTAGGTATTTTGTTTGAGCTCCTGAGCGTAGTATTTAATGTTGTTTTCTCCCTTAATGTGCTTGGCAATACTCTTACCAATATTAATGAGCAGAGATCCCGAGCCACTTGTGGGATCATAAATTTGTATCTCTTTACGGTCTTTGAGGTGATGCGCCATAATCTCAGACATCAGTACAGACACTTCATGCGGAGTATAAAATTCTCCTGCTTTTTTGCCGGCATTGGCAGCAAACATACTGATGAGGTACTCGTAAATAAAACCAAGCACATCATAATCCTGCTTGCCATCCATGGGGATGTCCTTAATGAGTTGAATCAGCTCACTGATGGCTTTGGTTTGCAGAGCAGCCGTATCCCCCAGCTTACTCAGTCCGGTTTGCAACGTATCAAATACACCTTTAAATAGTTTTTCATGAGTTTTATTAATCAAACGGCTAAATGCCGACAAAGCATCCCGAACATTCGATACTTCAAAATCGCTTCCTTTAACAATCCAGGTTGAAAATAAATCTTTATGGGCAATAAAATAACCGACGTTTTTTTTGATATAATCTACGGTCTCAGCATCTTCTTCAGAAAGGTTCGCAATATCCTCGTCCGTAAATCCTTCTTTTTTGGCAAACTTGATTTGTGATTCCGACAGGTACTTATAGAAAATAAAACCGAGTATGTAATCTTTGTATTCATTGGCTTCAATCTTGGAACGCATCTGATTGGCCGACTCCCAGATTTTAGCTGCTAATTGTTGTTTATTCATTTTAATAGGCTAAATTCTTTAATCTCTAATTTTGTTATTTTCCGTCATAAGCTATAGTACCAATATAAATATCTAATGTTCCAGGTACAACCAGTGTTCAGATCCCTCCCAAGTCTTATGGAATCGTTTAGATAACCGGACCACAGGCATGTTGAATCGCCACAGAAGCAGATCCGCCAAGCAAATAAGTCACTCATTACAAGAACAGTAAACAACTATCTCATTCATCCGTAGCCTCTATCAACGAGCGAACGACACCAAAGTGAATGGAATTACTGACTAGCAAATATCAAAAATAAGGTAATACAAAAAAGGAAAGTTGATTTTACTGTCACAAAATATTGTGTAGAACATCCAACGCTGCATCACATGATACATGATCTACAGACTGATTACTCAGTCCAATCACAAAATTAAAGTACCCTTTGATCTCGGACAGTTCTAAGCTTTCAATTAGAAATAATGATATTTTAGTGTTTAAAATAATTCAATTTTCCGTAGCATAAAGTTCCCAAGGTATCTCCATTTTGCATGCCCATAACGAGTCGACAAACTTATCAGCTGGTCAAATACCCCTAGTCACCCCGGTTAATGCTAACACATGGAGGAGGAGTCTCGACTGAAAGAAGCTGAACCTCATTGAGGTAGGAAAACTTAAAATTTAGACTTCGCAAAATGATATGTCAAAATAAATGCACGTCACGCATCAATCACTTCATCGTTTGCTTCCATCCAGCCCTCACGTATGATCAGCTATTGCATTGATACGGACAGCTTGTTCTGTACTTCCCCTCTATTCCTTAAATTGGTAGATATGCTGAAGGAATGTAGCCTGCATACAGACAATTACTGATGGTATATTGGAAGTATTGTGAGCAACGTAGGATACTGGCACGCTTGAAAAAACGTTCGGAGATAAATTGGAATTAAGTAAGACGGTTTCCAAAATCCAAAGCTGTTTGACGTGGTTCACTTTCGGTTTACACTTTTTGCGGGTTAGTTAAATAATTACAATTTAAATCTCATCCTGCTTTTTGGTAATACAAGGCTTCAAAAGCTACTGGATT
>NZ_JAJUXG010000043.1 GCF_021390535.1 Dyadobacter sp. CY312 | reverse complement strand
GGGATCAACCTCTCAGCTCCCCTATCGATCGTCGCCTTGGTAGGCCGTTACCCTGCCAACTAGCTAATCGAACGCATGCCCATCTTCAACCAATAAATCTTTAACAAACAATATAATGCTATATCATTGTGTCATGCGGTATTAATCCGGGTTTCCCCGGGCTATCCCCCAGTTGAAGGTAGGTTGCATACGCGTTACGCACCCGTACGACGGTGACATTGCTGCCCCCTCGCCTTGCATGTATTAAGCCTGCCGCTAGCGTTCATCCTGAGCCAGGATCAAACTCTCCATTGTAAATTTTGTTGTAGTCTCTCTTATCACTAAGAGGACCGAATCTTCTTAAACGAATAATCTTTTTGCTCTCTTCATCATGTCAAAGAACGTTGCTCTGATTCTCTCAGAACTCGTTGTAGCGATCGTTTTCGCTACCGTTGTTCCCGATTGGGAGTGCAAAAGTAGGAAGAATATTTTAACTTACAAGCATTGGTCAAAAAAAAATTTAAAAAAATAAAATTCACCTGTGAATCGTGCTCATCATGGCACCATAACGGATGTATAAAGTAAGGATCCGGGGTAACCAGACAGATACCAAAAGTGCCCTCTGATGCGTTGAAGCAAGATTATGAAGAAAAAGATTGCTGGTATGAATTGGAATGACCTTCTATTTCGCAATTAAAATTAATTTCTGCCCCCACAGGAAAATTTCCAACAGCAAGCAGCCCGGTATGAGATAATCAGAATACCTATCATTCTAATGAGAAGATCAACACGGTAATACTGACCTTACACCAAACCTCACGATTCAGAGGAAAAAACTAACTTGCCTGAAGGTACCCGCCTTGTAGCTCTTAATACTTCAACAGTGGCTGATGTCCGCTTATTGTGCGACTTATAAGATATGGCGTCGGTTGCGCGGAACACTATAGTATATGTATAAAACTAAAGGTTGGTAACGTGGTAAAGCTGGGCAGACCAAGAAAGGATTTCAACTTGTCTGATTATATCCTTTATATACGGTGCAATTGAAACGAATGACGTTCCAATGTTAGCACTGTATTTAAAGTACTCTATAAGTTGAGCCTGAATTGCAGGTATGACTTATTATAATTAGTGCATGACCAGCATGATCATTTGATATAAGCCGGCGTAACATCTTTCTGTTGCCAAAGTATCATACCAAGTCGAAGCCCAAAGGAAAGATGTGCGGTTAAGCGTTTACCGACCGTGTAATTCTCACCTTCAAAAAACGGGTCCGACTTTTTTGGAACAGGATTTAAATGGTTTTTGTAAGATGAATTGGTGTTCGACAGCCCCAAACCTGTGAAAAAATCAAGCGTGAAGCGCTGACCCAGCAAGAAACGTCCGCCTATTTTTCCAATCATTCCGATCTTTGTTTTCTGAAAGTCGGCCTTTTCAAAATTAATCTGTAACGTATCACTGCCTGGGGAAAAATGGTAACCAGAGCCCGCTGTTGCCTTCATTGATGATACAAAACCCTCTGCTGCCATATACCAGCCCAGCCCATCCTTTCCCTTTTTAGCCAGTAATACTTCACCTCCGGGCGAATTTCAAAAAGGTGATATCCTTTCTTCCATTCAGGCTCAAGAAACCCTAATCCACCGTTACCTGGAACAGGCACTCCCACACCAAGGTTCAATCCAACAGCCCACCTATTGCCCAACATCCACTCTGAGCCAAAACGGATAGCCGGATCAGGGAAACCAAGCGGGATAAGATCAATGTGTGCGTCAATATTTTTTGTGAAGAGACCTCTGTCTGTTTGTGAAAAGCAGTAGGTCGAGCTGAGAAATGCCAGAATGAGTGTGGTAAAGTACTTCATGTATTTTTTAGCAACAAAGTTAGAAAGCTATAATGAGTATGATCTTGCTAGTTTCGAATTTATTTTCATTTCAACAAATTAAATAATTACGAATAATTCGGTTGCTGTCCAGATCACATCATTGCGCCTACTCCACCGCCCTGGCTGCAAAGAGCAATAAGTTGGGAGATTTTCGATAAACACACATCACTTCCCTGGCATCAACAGATTAATGTGTTTCTCAACACGGTATTAATGGTAAGTAATTCATCGCCGCTGACACCGTATCGGCCGGATGTCCCGCCCTATTAAAGTTGTTCCAACAGCGTTATACTTTATATAACCCCATGAGCCAATCGATTAGGCATGAGATCTAAAACCTTCACATTAAATCTGCATATCTCCTTATGGCCGCTTTTTTTGAAATACAACAACATAAAACAACGGGTTGAGTTCTGATCGTGGAAACACAGGGTGACCTTTACTATGAAAAATCACCTGTACAAATACAATAACACCAATTCAAGGAAGCTGACGTTTTTTGAGCGGTTTTGATTGATGATAAATTTTTTATTCATCTATGAAATAATTGTAACAAATTTACATTCAGATCCAAACTGCCTTCGATATGAGATTTATCTTTTTGATTTTACTTCTCTACGGTTTTCAAAATATTTCCAAAGCTGATGACCGGCTTTCGAAATTCAGTCCTGAACGTAATTTTGAGAAATTCTGGCAGCTATTTGAACAGAACTACGCACATTTTGAAAACAGACAGGTAGATTGGCAGCAGCAGTATCGAAATTTCAGGCCGTTGGTAAATGCAAAAACAACCGATGATGAATTACTGACTGTACTGAACGAAATGGTAGCTCCACTCAAGGATGGTCATGTTGTTATATCTCAGACTGGCGACCTGCCAGCCAGTGCCAAATATTCCAGATTTTATCGTGAATTCCCCACCCGGGATCTTCAAGCTAAATTTCATGAGGTAACGCTTGATAATCTACAAAAACAGGGATTCAGCAAGTTCAAAAAGTTTCAAAGCGAGCCTTATCAGATTGGTGGGTACTGCCGGTCAGCAGAATTGGGATATATTCAATTAAACGGATTTGGCGGTATGCCCATTGAACTATTTACAAAACAACTGGACGAGATGGTTGATGAATTGGCTGACGTAAAAGGGCTCATCATTGATATTCGGATCAATGGCGGTGGTTCACCCGCCTATCTCAATGCTTTGGCAGGGCGGCTTACACAAGTTAAACGATTGGTCGGATACGGACGCACGCGCATCGGTAAACCAAAACAGGATTTTACTTCCTGGACTTCCTATCATATTGCACCACAGGGTAAGAAACAATTGGTTAAACCAACAATCCTGTTGACCAGCGGTGCCACGATCAGTGCCGGGGATCACTGCGCCCTGTATTTCAGAGAGTTTCCTTATGTCAGACAAATAGGCGAAAATACAAACGGGATTTTTTCTTCCATGCATGGAGAACGGTTACCGAATGGCTGGCAAATTTCACTATCAAATGGACAGACCGTGAGCAGCAAACGTACCAGTTATGAAGGAAAGGGGGTTCCGGTCGATGTGCTGGTACTGCATACACGTACGGAGATGCTAATGGGTAACGATCCGGCATTGTTAAAAGCATTTGAATATCTTGAAATTAACCAGCCTGAACTTGCCAAGAGTACGATTTGCTATGAACAGATTGCTTTGAATTATTATGCTGATAGTTTGCTACTCTCTAAAACCTATGGTGATATTACTGCCTATTCGACTGGACTGGTGGAAGAAGATGCCACTTTATTAGCTCCCTTTGCCAAAAAATGTAACTCGCTGCAATCTGTTTACAAATCGGATGGTGTAGAGAGGCGGATAAGGGATGAAGAAATTGCTGACTCCAATTTCTACAAACAGAACATAGAACACCGTTTCTATGTCCGCCCACGTTCCCCAATTCAATCCAGAAAAAGGTGGCCGTTTGCCAAGCGCAATGGCCGGCGACTCACCATAGCTCACCACATCAACATTGCAGATAAAAACTACGTACGCCTGCATTTAAGCCAGGGCGGTTGGAAAGGTGAGACCGTTCTGGTTGTTGTTAATGATCAGGGCAGCGTTGTCGAACATTGCTTTTTGTCATACAATTACTTGAGCGGTCAGGTTTATCAATAACATTCAGCCAGCAATTTTTTAAAGGTATATTTAGAAATACGCAAAACACGCTACGTTTTACCCTTCTGCATTTTTCCTTGTGTCTCTGCAAAAGTTGCCTGGGATCAGCCAAAAGAAAATCAAAGAATGTCTACCGCAGCAGGTGGCCGCTTGCGAGCAACCGCGAATTTCATCTACAAAAACAACATCCAACTCAGTACCAGAGAATTTACAACAAGATGTTGACATTAGCTTGTTTTAGGTTCCGCATATTTGCCTACTTTTGTAACCGTTCAGGTTTTATAGTCACCACCGTGAATTGAACGTTTTGCTGACTTCCCTCTCAAACAGGTGCTTCATGTAGTTTTAAAATGACCGGTCTCATTGTACTTTTCAAGCAACGTAAGCTTCTTTTGTGCTGCCTGCTGGCCCTGACTTTTGTGGCTAAAAGCCAGTCTTTTTCCAGGCAAGACGATTCTGCACGGACTAATTCTGACTATACGATTACGAAAAGGCTGCTCTCTGTTGAAGACGGGCTTGCTTCTCATGAAGTATTTTGCGGTTTACAGGATTCTACCGGCTTTCTGTGGTTCGGTACCCGAAATGGCTTAAACCGTTACGACGGCAACAGCACTCAGCTTTTCACCAGGCAACGCAACAAACTACAAGACAATAAGATAGTCCAACTGGCAATCGATGACGCCAACCATTTGTTTATCGAATATGGAAGTACCGGTTTCCAGCTCATTACAAACGAAAAGGTGGATGTGATGGATGCCACCACCAAAGAAATTAAAACACTCACCGCGGCATTTCCTGACTTACCTTTCAAAGAGCGTGACGTATACTGGATAGCCAATGACGGCACGGGTGAAGTTAGTTTTTTAACAGCATTTCCATTCCGGTTCTGGAAGTATTCCTCCAAAAAAGGTTTCAGGCTGCGCTATGAAATGAAAGACTGGAACAAGGTCAATTTTACATTCGATCATCGGATTTCGGGACCCTATTGCAGCTTCGCAGAAGGAAACGCAGTATTAAAATTAGCCAATCATGAAAAACAATATTTCGTAACCAGCGACACGGTGGTTGCCTTCCGCCAGGACGGCGTATGGCGCTCGTTACCCATCGCTTTCACAAACAAAAATGAAGTTTTAATTACCTATAACAAGGCTGTCAATTCTGATCAGTTTTCCGTGGATATACTCACGGCGAAAGGCAAACTTAGCCCTGTCCGGGATCTGGCCAAATATAATTTAGGTCCCGTGAAAGGTCGTTACTGGTATCAGGCCGGCATTGCGTCGGGTGGGGCTGCTTCATTTTTCTATATTGGTAACGATGCCCTGTATCTATGGAATAAGCATACGTTTGTGAAAGTCCTTGACAAATCCGAGCTCAAAGGTTTCGAAAATCTGTTCGTATACCAGCTTTTCCCGGACAAGCTTGGCAATCTCTGGTTGTGCACTTCCCTCGGTGTAATGCAGATGAAGCTTAAAAAGAACCGCTTTAAACCCTATTTTTCAGGCAATCAGCAATCCATTCAGTCTAATACCCAGGCCAGGGGCATTTATGCAGACAAAGACGGGAAAGTTTTTTCAAATATATGGACACATACGTTCAGCCAACACGGAGCACAAACTCATGCGGTCGGGCACGATGCTATCAATTATGCACTCGTCAGGCACCGGTCGGCATTGTACACCGGCGGATATGTACTGTCGCGATATGACGACATTAAAAATAAAGTGACAACATTCAGCGACGGCCTGCTGTCAGAAATATGGTCGATGCACGCACTGAATGACAGCCTTTTACTTCTTGGCCGAAGCAATGGTTTCTCCTTCTTCAATACCAACACCGGTAAGTTTGACTCACTGCCAATGACAACCGCTTCCACGCCAGCGGCCAAATTTGTATACAGATTTTTTAAAGGCAAACAAGGCACCGTGTGGGCAGTGGCGGAGAATGGTTTGTATAAATTGACATTTGACGATGGACGATTGACCATCGACCATAAAACATCGCACTCAACAATCAATGCACAATCGCCAACAGCCAATCATCAGACGTCAATAGCCAATCCCCAATCGCCAACAGCCAACCACCATTGGTCCATAACCAAACTCCGCTCACCATTTTTAGACCGGCTAAGTTTGTTAGATGCCTTTCAGGATTCGGACGGATCATTCTGGCTGGCCACTAACGGGGAGGGACTTTACTACTGGAATCCCAGAAATAACTCGGTCAGACAATTTAACATCACAGCCGGTTTCCCCTCCGATGTTTTATACAGGATTGAACCCGATGATTTCGGAAACCTCTGGATCAGTTCGGATTACGGGCTAATCCGTTTCAACCGAAAAAGCTTTTCAATCAATACTTATACTACCATTGACGGCATCTCCCATAACGAGTTTAACAGGACTTCATCATTCAGAGCCATTGATGGCCGATTGTTTTTTGGTGGCTTAGACGGTGTGAATGCATTCGATCCCAGAGATTTCAGGACCGACATCTCCGACCTTCAGGTACCTTTGAGGATCATTGAATTTAATCAGTTTGTCGGCTCACAAAATGAATTGATCAATAAAACTACCGAGTTGTTGATCAATTCTCATATCGTACTCAAACCCAGCGATAAGTTCTTCACACTTGACTTTCAGCTACTCGATTTCACCAAAGACGAAGGCCATAGGTATGCCTATAAAATTGAAGGACTCGACAAAAACTGGAATTACATCAATGAAAATTCAGTCCGCATCAGTGGATTGCCTTATGGTGACTTTAGATTACGGATCAAAGCTCAAAATCGCGAAGGCGCGTGGAACAAGCGGGAACTGAATATTCCGATCACCGTTTTAAAACCGGTTTATCTCCAATGGTGGTTTATCATTGGCGTGGCATTTGCATTTATACTGGCGACATATTTCATTATTCAACTCAGGTTAAAGCAATTAGCCGAAGAAAAAAGAAAACTGGAACAGACTGTTAACGAACGAACTACCCAATTGAAACAGTCACTCGCGGAACAATCGGTGCTGCTTCTTGAAAAAGATGTGCTGATGAAAGAAATCCATCACCGGGTGAAAAACAATTTACAGGTAATTTCGGGCTTACTGGAATTGCAAAGTAAAACATTGAATGACGAAACGGCCAAAGAGGCCCTACGGGAAGGTCGTAACAGAGTCAGGAGTATCGCGTTAATTCATCAGAATCTTTACCAATTAGAAAACCTCAGCACTATTAATCTGAGACGGTTTGTGACTGACTTGTGCCGACAAGTACAAAGTGTCTTTCAACGACAAAAAACGGTAACGATCGCAATTGATATACCCGATTTAAATCTCGACATCGACTCTGCGGTTCCACTCGGTCTCATTCTCAATGAATTACTTTCCAATTCCTTTAAATACGCGTTTACAAATCAGGAAGCAGGCGAAATCAGTCTGAAAATCCACACAGTGGACGAAGGAAAATACCAGTTGTCTTATACCGATAACGGCCCAGGCTTACCGGAGGATTTTGACCTGTCCAGGGCAACAACACTTGGCTTGCAACTGATTAATGACCTGGCACGGCAAATAGGAGGTAAAGTTTGCTATTCTTATGGCAGTGGTGCTACCTTTTCGATTAATTTTACCAATCGTGATGTACGTAAAAAAGAAGACTAAACCCTCATGGCTGTTCTAAAAATTGGTGTTATCGAAGATGAACTCGTCATTGCCCGGACGATTCTGGGGACTCTCGGAGAGCTCGGCTATCCGCATTGTGGGCCCGCAATCAATTACACAGAAGCGCTGGATTTACTTGAAAATGAAAAACCGGACCTTGTGCTGCTGGACATACAATTAGCCGGTAGGAAAGACGGATTTGATGTGGCCGAAAAAATCAACGAAACACATCGAATTCCCTTTATTTTTCTGACAGCCAACAGCGATGTTGAAACGATTGACCGCGCAAAAAAGGTCAAGCCCCATGCTTACATCGTCAAACCTTTTACAAAAGAGGAACTGTATGCAGCCATCGAAATTGCATTCAGCAACTTTACCGGCAACCAGATCGAGCCAAAATCAGAAAACAGCGCTTCATCTCCTAACAAGAATTTTATGTTTGTGAAGGACGGTTATGTTTTCAGGAAAATATTTTTTGATGAGCTTTTATATCTGGAAAGTGAAGCCAACTATGTGCTGCTTCACCTTGTATCTCAAAAAAAAGTAATGGTACGGTCCACAATTAATGATTTTATCGAACAGCTGAAACCCGGTCGTTTTATCCGAATCCATCGTCGTTTTTCGGTCAACATCCATTTCATAGAAGATATTTTCCCCAACGAACTATCTCTTAGAACCGTAAAACTTCCCATAGGGAAATCCTACCGCGACAGGCTTTTACAGGCACTTGGCATTAAGGCAGACGTCTAAGTCTTCCCAAACTTCCGCTCATTCATCCCACCACAGCCTCGCTCGTCCCTTTTTTTTGCCCTTACGCTCGTGGCGAGCCACTTTTGACAGCGTTATGGGGTTGCTCGATCTGGACAAAATAATCATCAAACGAAACGTCCTCGGAATTCGCTGCAAGATGTGCGGCGGAAACCTGGTTGTTACCGAAAAATTATGCCTGATAGGCCGGATTGCAAAAATCGGTTCGCTCGGGCACCTCAAACCCGAATGCTACGAATGTGAGACCTGCAAAAAGCGGTATACCCTGTTTTGACAGTTGACAATACCCTGCATACGCCATAAACCAACTAACCGTCAACGATTATGAGCTTAAGATTAAATGACGTCGCGCCCGATTTCCAGGCCGACACTACCCAGGGAACAATTCGGTTCCACGAATGGATTGGAGATGGCTGGGCTATTCTCTTTTCACACCCAAAGGACTTCACTCCCGTTTGCACAACCGAACTGGGCTATATGGCAAAACTTGCACCCGAGTTTCAGCAAAGAAATTGCAAGGTGATTGGCCTGAGTGTTGACCCCGTGGAAAGCCATGTAAAATGGGAAAAGGATATCGAAGAAACGCAGGGCTACGCGGTGAATTATCCTATGATTGGTGATCCCAATCTGACGATCGCAAAATTATATGATATGCTTCCGGCAGAAGAGCCGGGAACTTCGGAAGGCCGGACCGCTGCCACCAATCAGACCGTGCGCTCAGTCTTTATCGTAGGTCCTGATAAAAAGATAAAGCTTAACCTCACCTACCCCATGACTACGGGTCGTAATTTCTACGAAATTCTTCGCGTGCTGGATTCCATGCAGCTTACCACCGAACACCGGGTTGCAACACCGGTAAACTGGAAAGATGGCGAAGATGTAATTATCGTTCCGGCAGTTTCCGACGCAGAGGCCAAAGAAAAATATCCGGAAGGATGGAAAACACTCAAACCATATCTGCGAATTATTCCTCAGCCAGGAAAAAATTAATGTGTTTTCTGCCCATTGATGGTCGAATATAGTGACCCGTCAATGGGCAATCGTCAATCTAATCCCTGAAAAAAATGAAACAAATTATACAAGCCGTCGCAATAACGCGGCGAAAATCCGTACGTTCTTCGCTACTTCTCGCAGCCGTGTTATTGATGACCATGACCAGCGTGTTTGCACAGACCACGTGGACAGGCAGCGAAAGTTCTGACTGGAACAATGAAGCAAACTGGTCGGCAGGAGTACCGGAAAGCGACAATGCGGCCATTATTCCGGACGTAACCAATGATCCCGTAATCCAAAACGGCACCACGGCCTTCGCCAAATCCATACTCGTTCAAACGGGTGGCATACTGACCATTACCGCAACCGGCAGCCTGACCGTTAACGGACAAGCCACTTACGAAGTGCCATTTACTTTCAGCACTGGCTTGAACAACCTCGGCACTGTAATCAACAATGGTCAGCTCATTCTGGGCTCGGCAGGGAGTGTTGGAACTTATGGTATTGTCAACCAGGGCACATTCAACAATAACTCGACTGCTGAAATTCGGATTGACAACGCTCTTAATACCGGGCTTTACAATGCTGCTGGCACCTTCACCAATGCAGCAGAACTTGTAATCGGAGCTTCGGAAAGCACAGGTCTCCACGGTATCTGGAACGACGCCACTTTTAGCAACAACGCCGGCGGGCACATCCACATTGACCGCTCATCGCTTCGGGCATTGGTAAACCATGCCGACGAATTTAAATCTACACACGCAACCTTTAACAACGCGGCAGCCATTACCATCGGGGCTGTCGCAAGTATCGGGACTGTGGGTATCCGTAACGTTGCAACCTTTAATAATAATGCAGGAGGTGATATCAAAATAGACCAGGGAAGTGATATTGGACTTTACAATAGTTCGGGCACATTTACCAACCAAGCCGTTATTATCATCGGAGCTACGAGCACCACCGGCATTCATGCCCTGACAAACGAGGGCATTTTTGACAATAACACCGGAGGAAGCATTCAGATTGACCGTTCCACGGGATCTGCTCTATACCATCCAACCGGAATCTTCAATAATGCCTCATCCATCGTCATCGGATCGGCGGCCTCTGCCGGAACGACGGGTATTGAAAGCCAATCGGAATTTAACAACAACACAGGCGGAAGTATCAAAATAGACCGTACAACCGACGTAGGCCTTTATCATATTTCAGGAACCTTTACCAATAAAGCGAATATTACAATCGGCGCAAACCAAAGCGTTGGGGTTTATGGTTTGCGAAATACCGGGACATTTAATAACACAACCGGTACTATCAACATTAACCGTGCCTCAAATGCAGGATTGTTTCAGACAAATCGCGATGCGCCTTCTCCCAATGCGGCCTTCACCAATACAGGAAATATCGTGATCGGCGCTGTCGGTGCAGCCAGTAGTGCAGGTATCGAAAACCAGGCAATATTCTCGAACAATACAGGTGGGCATATCTACATCGACAACACGAGCGACATCGCTCTGAAAAATCCCTACGGAACCTTCAACAATGAGGCTGATATTACCATCGGAGCCTCTACCAGCGTGGGAACGTACGGGCTCGTGAACCGTGCTTCATTTAACAACAACAGCGGCGGTCATATCCGGATCGACCGTTCAACTGACACCGGGCTCTATCACGCTGCCGGAACCTTCACCAATGCCGCGGCTATCACCATCGGGAAGGATAACAACATCGGGATTAATGGTATCTTCAATGAGTCTGTTTTTAACAACAATGCTGGTGGAGACATTCGGATCGACCGCTCAACCAGTTCTGCTCTACGAAATTTCCAGAATATTTTCACCAACGCCGGTAGCATTACCACCGGAGCCGTGTACTATGCCGGGGATCACGGAATCCGTAATCAGGCAACCTTCGAAAATAATATAGGAGGAGAAATCAAGATCGAATGGTCACATGATGGTATTTACAATCAGATGGGCACATTTAACAATGCAGGTACTGTAAGCATAGGCTCTGCAAATGGTGTGATGCTTTTGCTTACAAGAAGCGGGGTGGGTAAATTCAACAATAACGCCAATGGGATACTCAAAGGTATCGGGACCATCACGCCATCTGCCCTTGTTCTCGTCGGAGGGACATTATCGCCCGGTTTTTCACCAGGAAAACTGACTTTCAGCGACAGTCAGAACTTCTCCAACAGCAATATGGATATTGAAGTGAACGGAACCGCCGCAGCAGGTGTGAATTTTGATCAGATTGCGGTGACGGGGACTGCCACATTGGGTGGCACCCTGACCGTATCAGTTAACTATACGCCGACTAATCTTGATGAAGTAACTATTGTCAGTGCTACGTTGATATCCGGTTCCTTCTCTGATGTAAATCTTCCTCCCAGATGGAAAATTGTTTACAGCTCCAATGCGGTTAAGCTGGTTTACGATACCGCATTGCCCGTAAGGCTGGTTGCGTTCACAGCTAAAAAAGTCGATACCGGAGTCCATCTACAATGGCGTACAGCCAGTGAAATCAACAACAAGGGGTTTCTCGTCGAACGGAGTCCAAACGGATTAAACTGGAACCAAATTGGTTTTGTAGATGGTAACGGCACAATATCACAGACACAACATTATGTTTGGGAGGATAGAAACCCAATCGCGGGAATCAACTACTATCGTTTGCGGCAAATCGACCTTGATGGAAAAACGGAGTACTCACGGATCATACCTGTTCGTTTCGAAGATGCAGCAGGGAGCATTACCGTTTGGGCAGACGCCGCCAGACAAGCTCACATCCAAACCGAAGATACGATTGAGCAGGTAACCGTTTTTGATCTATCCGGCCGGGTCCTGCTGCTTTCAAAAGCAGCAATCCTGAATCTATCCCAGTTCTCCAACGGAATCTTGCTGGTACGTGTACAGACAAATAATGGCATTGTGACCAGGAAGCTGTTGCTGCTATAACCTGAGAAGAGCCATTTGCGCAAGACATCATTTTTTAAAAGTTATATTTTGAGGGCGTCTCAGATTTAAATTGAGCCGCCCTTTTTCGTTTATATTTTCTTGTACTCAGATTTATTGATTTGTGAGTTCTGTTAAAATCCTATTAGATTTTCAATGTTTGAGTATGTGAAAAAGGCATTAAAAATGTCCCCAGGAATTAAAAACTCCTGGGGACATTTCATTCAGCAATAAGCACTTTGAGCTAAAATACTTCGGCTCCTACTATTTAACTACAACCACTTTCATGGTTTGTACAAATCCGTTTAGTTCTTTAACTTTTACCGTGTAAACTCCCGAAACCAGTTTTGCAAGACTGATACCTTCAGAGGTAATTGACTTTAAATGAAGAACCATTTGTCCGGCAGCGTTGAAAATTGCTACATCCGCAACTGAGGCCAATGTCACATCTTTCAGATACAAGACATCAGAAACCGGATTAGGATATACCGACGCCTTGCCTTCGCTATCCGCCTGAACACTTACGATCCGGCTATAGGCGAAAGATAAATCGGAATCTACCATACGAAGTCTGTAAAAGTGCTGCCCTGAGATGGAGCGAGTGTCAACAAATGAGTACTTTTTGACAGTGGCACTCTCCTTGTTAGATTCAACAACCCCAATAGCAGTCCAGGATTTCGCATCCGTGCTGTATTGAATTTCAAAGTGATCACTATTAGTCTCCGCAGACGTTGACCAATTCAATTGTACAGCCTCTTCCACCTTTTTTGCTGTCAGGCTAATTAGTTTTACCGGCAGGGTATTGTATATCCCGGCATCGACGTTCAGATTAAATTCGTTATCTGCAAGAATAATTACAGCTGTCTTTCCGCTGGTATTTGCATCACTGTTATTTGCATCGTTTAAAGAACCTGTTTGGGAGGTAAAGCCATACCCGGAAGGCAGGTTACTGAACCCTACAACATATGATCCTGCTTCCAGATTTGAAAAATTGTAATACCCATTGGCATCGGTCGTGGTAACTGCAATTACGGTTGTGCCGTCCGGGCCATACAGAGTCACCGTAACGCCACTTTGCCCTGCCTCGCCAGCATCCTGAATCCCGTTCATATTCGAATCCTGCCATACATAATCACCCAAGCCTGATTTATTCAGTGGTTGACTGCAGTTAATGCTGTTCAAATTAACAGTAGTAATCCGCGTGATACAATCGCCCAGCTTTATAGTGGCTTGATAAGTACCATTGTTTGCCGCTGTGTAACTTCCGAAAACTATATCTTTGCCCGTCACTCCTGGCATCGCCGTTCCATTAAATGTCCATGAATAGGTAGCTCCTGTGATTTCATCAACACTTAATGTATAAGGCTGATTAAGACATGGCTGCGCAGAATTGGTAACCAAAACAACAACCAAAGGCTTTATAGATACCTGCGTTACTTCTGTTTCTCCACACTGGTCGGTTATGCGCACATCATAGTCTGTACTTGCCTCTAAGCCGTCGGCGGTATAGTCATTCGGTACTGCGGCATTAATCAAAGTGTAATTTGTTTCAGTCGTTTTTTTCATTTCCAAAATAAACGGACCCGAACCCGCAAATTGGAATATCGCTTTACCCGTGGCTACCGTACCCTCGCAGTTGATACCTAATTTTCTTACAACTACCGGGTCTGAACCAGATGGCGTAATCGTTAAATTCTGAGAATCAATTACCAAATTAGGAACACCGCAGTTACTCATGTCCATAGTTGCTCTTAATGTATAGGTTCCTGCAGCAAGGTTAGGGAAACTCCCGGACGAATTTGTAGCAACCACAGTCGATCCCTGAAGTAACTCGAAACTTACAGGCCTGTTACCATTGTATGTAAGCGCTGAAGTAATTGTACCATTGCCTCCGCAAAGCTGTGAAGTGGTACCTGTTAAACCCAGAGTTAATCCTGTCTGAGCAGGGTCTGTGGTAAAAGGGACTTCCGTTATCACGCCGCAAGTGGCGTCGGTGGGCGTAAACTGAATAATATAGGAGCCGGGAGGTATTGCTTTGAACGACACTGCACCATTGGCCGCGTTATATCCGGTAGCATTGGCTACAAAGCTGTGGTCAGAAGCCCTTAACAGTTTAATAGTTGAAAAATCCTGATCAGGCACGTATCCGGCGATTTGAATATCCAAATCAAGTGTCCCTACCGTAGTTACACAAGCTAAGGAATAACCTACATAATTAACAAATCCAGCATTGGACGGCTTGGGCGTTACAATCGTTTTGGTTTCGGTATCTCCGCACGCATCTGTTATCGTATATGTGTAATGATCGGCATATGGAACGGGAACCATAGCACCCGTTACCCATTGGTAGTCGGTTAGCGTAGTTCCTGTTACCGGATTATTGCTGGCATCGTATCCCTGTACGTCCAATTCATAATAGTTTCCTGCTGCTGAGGAAAATGTTACACCATTATATGTATTAAGTGCAAGATTAACCTCGCTGCCATCAGGGCATCCGACATGCACCGTTCCATAGGATAAAATATCAGGATGTTTTATGTCAACACATTCAATATTTACCTCTCCACATGGTGAAGTGGTACGAATAAGAACCTTTTCCGCGGTGCTTGGAAATGTAATACTGCTAATGTCGGCATTTGAGTTAACGGTGATGTGCATATCCGGGGCACCGGCAGGTACAGTGCAAGGTTCCGTTGATAAGATATTCCACATATCAACCACATAACCAGATCCATCCGGATCGATTTGCGTAGCATCGCCTAATCTCAACAATCTGTTTCCGGTATAGGTCGTTGTGGCACATGTAAAACTCTCATACTGCAGATGAAATTTTGCCTTTGGAGAGCTGGGCTGCACATCCACTGATGCCGTTGTAAAGTTATTACAAGCGTCTTTCACCCTTACCTGGTAGATACCAAAACCAGGCGCAGTAAAAACATTTGACGCTTGATAACTAAAATTAGCATCCGGTTCCGCCGCGTTGGTTGATTGCAAAAATCCATAAATTAGTGGCGCTTTTCCACCCATAGCAGCTGCAGTAATCGTACCGCCCATGCCACCCCCTGCGCACACATTGCTCACCGTAGGAGTTAAAGTGAGTGGTGTATATAAATCGCTGATGGTAAAAGTGACATCTTCAAAAACAGTTCCACAGGAAATCCTGACTGTGTAATCACCGGCAGGTAGACTGGTAAATACATTGGAGCTTTGAGATGTAGTTTGATAACCTTCCAAAGGTGTACTCGAACCGATCTCAGTCGCCGAAATAATCTGATAAGTTGCAGTTGACAATGTTTCAACATCCGAATGAATCGTTACCTGACCTGATGAAGGACAGCTCGCACCAACCACATCTGGCGGAGTGGTAACCGATATATCAGCAGGACACTGCGCATAGGTACTGTGAACCAACAGGAATAACCCCAAAAGGAACATGTAGTGCTTTAAATAGTAATTTAATCCGGAGTTTGTAAAATGAGGCATAGCAAAGATGGTTTTTGGTTTTTAAAGACAAGAATTGTTTAAGCATTCAGAGATTTTATTGTTTTCGCAAATAACAGAATTGTACAAATTGTTGACTTTGCAAATCTGATCATCTGGATGAAGCCATACAATCATCCAAAAGGAGTATTTTTTCTAATTGATTTGCGCATTCAAGTACACATTTTGAAGTATAAAATCGGTTAATTGTTTTGTAGAAGCATTGTGAATTATCTTGTAATACGGCTAACGGAAAGGCATCTTTTTGATTGACAATATTAGATTATTACAATATTTCAACTTTTAACAGACAGGTACTTCTAATTTCTCAATATATCTAAATAGCACTACCAGCAAATCTTAATAGCTGTATGACGTAAAAAAGTACAGAAAAAAGGAGGTTGATTTAAAAAAAAATCAACTTAAAAACGCGGAAATCCTTGTCGAAATAATTCCAGACAATTTGTTATAAAATTCCTCGTCAAACCAAATCGCAACGGCTCACAACCGCATAATTACCTTTAAAAGGTACCGATTGAAAAGTCAAATTTTCGAAATTTAATCGTACACAAAGTGAGTTGAAAATGAGTGAAGCATGGGTTGAAAACCCGAACGGAGTATTGTCTGTATATGTGTGGAGTATGATATGGATAGATCAGGCAGGCACGGAACACCTACCGGGATCTGAAATCATTATTCATATAACGTGAAGTCCAGGCGGGCTCTTCATGGAAATCCTGAGATTTACCAAAAAACCCACCCGGACAACATCATTTACTTTTTAACGAATATCTGGCTGCTTTCGCTTCCATCTTTTAGTTTGATACGTATCACATACTTACCAACCTGTAAATCTTTTACA
>NZ_JAJUXG010000042.1 GCF_021390535.1 Dyadobacter sp. CY312 | reverse complement strand
AGCTCCGACGGACCCGAATTGCTGAGATGTATTTCGCAGGTTGAGAATGGTAAAAACTTTATCAGCAATGAAGTAATGGAGGTTTTACTTCCAAAATGGCTGCCGACCAATCACCTCAGGAAACACACGGTCAAAAGCCTCACCAGCAATGAATATGAAATAGCAAGGTCTCTTGCCAATGGCGACCGCATTACGAGTATAGCCAATCATAGGAACCGGAAAGTTTCGACGATCAGCACGATTAAAAAGAACATATTCAAGAAGCTGAATATAGATCACATCAAAGATCTGGTTCAGGCGCTGGACAGGGTTTCGGAAAACCAGAGCGAAGTTTAATGAAGCAGCTGCGCGCCTTTCAGAGCATGCATGGTATCCTCATAAATCCGCTATCGTTTTAGGCTGGATTATTTATTAAAAACAACCCAATTGTATTGTCGTATATATACTATCGTTACAAGATTATTTGAATCGTTTTATTGACACTTTCATCACACTAACTTAAAAATCAGGTATTAGTCATGTCTAAGATTTTATTGATTGACAACTATCCAATAGCTCTGGAAGGTTTACGCCATTTTCTCGGCGCGAAGTTCGGGCAAGCATCTCTTTTCGGAAGCACGAGCATTCACAGCGCCCGTTCAAAACAGGATTTTCCGACACCTGACCTGATCATTCTGGGGGTAAATGAATGCGTAGTGCAGGAAAATTTGCGCATTGTGAAGTTCTGCCTGGCTTCGTATCCGTCCGTCCCCCTGGTCATATACGATCAGCATGTGGATTCAGGGAAGTTTTTAGCGTATCTGAAATTGGGAGTGAAAGGCTGCATCCTGAAAGAAAACCCTTCCGGCGAAATTGCCTCCTGCATTGAGAAAGTATTGGGAGGGAAGATCTATCTGGCACCTGCTGTGCTGGAAATCCTGATAAGCAACACGCTGCTAACGCCCAGATTTCCGGAATCACAAAAGGACAGACGGCTTAGTCCGCGTGAAAACCAGGTGGCGTCATACCTTACCCAGGGAAACGGAACCAAATGGATTTCTGAAAAGCTGAATATCAAGCCTTCGACTGTCAGCACCATGAAAAGAAATGTTTTTCTAAAAATGAAGGTAAATAACGTAATCCAACTTCAGGAAGTGTTCAAATCAGAAGCTTAGACGCTGCTGCTACTCTCTACTTAAAGCCTGTGGTTTTCCTGATCACTTGTGAGCAAAATTCTTATTTCCTCTTCAATGTGAGGGTTTCAACACAATCAATAATTTAATTTATGAAAATCAATACCAAAGATATAAATGCGCCAAAATCGCTGCGTTGGCGTGCAGCATGGATGATGAATGTGAAGTTTGCAGTTTTACTGCTTATGTTGTTTCAAATCCCAAGCACGGTTAATTCCCAGTGTCTTACTCCCATAGACACTGCTTATGCAATTATGACCCCGGCAAACTGCGCACCGGTTGGGTCACTTGTTGTCAAATCCAGTGCAGAGTCGGAACCAACAGCCGAATATAAGATTATCGCCGGACCGCCTTCTGGCATTTATTCAATGGATCCTCAGAGCTCCAACAGTTTTTTGAACTTGCCTTCGGGAGACTATTGGATCGAAATTAATTGTAGTGGTCAATATTATTATTTGAATACCACAGTTGGGGGCGAACCTACCCCTCCCGTGATTGGTGTGACTCAGAAGTGCGGAGGTGGAGGGGGAAATAACCGGATCATGGCGGCACCAACGGGATTGGTTGTCTTTGAATTCGCAGGGTATGGTCCCTTTAAGTTGGAAATGAAAAAGACGACGGATAGTACATTCATTACCATCGGGAACGCTGTTCCCGATAAGTATACAGTTGATTCTCTGGAAGCAGAAACAGTTTACGATGTAAAGGTCACTGACCAGTGTGGCAATATTTCTGAAATCCAGATATTTGTAAGGGCGCCGCAGGCAGGGCAGGTAACCAATACACAACAGCCTTGCCAGGGTCAGAATTACACACTGAGTGCAGAAGACGTAGTAGGTGCAAGTTATTCATGGACAAGAGATGGCGTAGAGATTTCAACTTCAAAAGATCTCGTATTTCCATCATATTCTTCGGCTGATGATGGCAAGTACACCTGTGTGATCACCTGGAATGGCTGTATTTTTAAAGTTGCCACTGTAAATCTCAACAGTGAAATCTGTGGTGAACCTATATACAATTCGGGAATCGGCAACTTTGTCTGGATGGACAGTAATATGAATGGCTTGCAGGATGACGCGGAAACAGGTGTGGCGGGAGTGCAGGTGATCTTATATGCAGGAGATGGCGTAACCCCGCTTGATACCACCACCACAGACGCTGCTGGCCGTTACTACTTTGGAAATCTTTTGGAAGGAGATTACATTATTGGATTCAGTAATTTACCTTCAGGATATAGTTTCACCACCTCTGCCGGAAGTGCCAGCGATGCGGGAAACAGCGATGCAGATACCAACGGAAAAACGGGTGTGATAACCCTGGCTGACAATGAATTTAATCTGAACATTGATGCCGGTATAAAAAGCGCTCTGCCTGTTACACTGATCAGTTTCACTGCAAAAAAGGTAGAAACAACCGTTGTGCTCGCATGGGCAACTTCAATGGAAAGTAACAGTGACCGCTTTGAGATTGAAAACAGCTTTGATGGAAAATCATGGAAAAAGATCGGGGCCGTTTTTGCCTCAAAAGAAAGCAATTCTGTACAAAACTATCACTATACACACACCAACCCCACACCCGGCGATGCTTTATACAGATTGCGTATGATTGATGCTGATACGCGTTTTACGTTCAGCCGCATTCAGCACGTGAGGACGGGAAATTCAGATGATCATGCGGTTTTGTTTCCCAATCCTGCTTCCGAGAAACTGTTCCTGAATCCTGATTTGATTGCCTCCGTGAGCGAAGTATCGCTCACGGATCTTACGGGCCGGGTTTTATACCAGGCAGGCGCTTTCCCTGTGGAAGGAATTGATGTAGACAAACTTTCGGCAGGTATCTATGTCGTGCGGACTAAACTAAGAAATGGAGTTGAAAAAAGTTCACGGGTATTGGTTGTGAAGCAATAAAGACAGACAGTTTAACTCTTTCACAATACTCAACATGAGGCTTCGGTAGTATCCAAAAGTGCGGGCGGAAGGACCGTCTGCACTTTTTACCTATAACATAAATCATAATGATCAGCAAGGCACCCACCTGATAGCAAAACTCTCACAATAAGCGGTTTGCCCAAAAAAGACAATCCCTTCATATCAAAAATAAATATTTAAACATTATCATGAAAAAGATTATACAATACTTAAGATTTTCGGCTATTATCGTTGGTACAGTAGCTATCCTTGCTGGCAAAAATGCCTCAGCTCAAACATGTACCAACACGGTTACTTCCTACCCGGGAACGGCAAACGGCGTTATAATTAATTATTACGGGGGTGCTTTTTTTCACAACGGGACACCGGTTACTTGTGGCCAATCGGCGCCATCGACTAGTCAGTTTTATGGAGACGGAGCCACGCTAACATCAGGAACATACGTTTTTTCAAGTCCTGTAAACGACATCGTATTTTGGGTTGGGGGCATGCATGATACGCCTGCGGACGGAGTGGAGAAGGTCGTATGGTCTACGAATGGCGGGAATACAAGTGTTACGTCATCAAATTATTGCCTGGGTATACTTAGCGATTCCACATTTACATCCTCAGGTTCCCAGTCGTCAGACGGTTCGAATTCGGCAGGTGGGGTTTTTGTAGTACATGCTGATTCCCCGTTCACAAAGCTAACATTGGAACATACACAAGGAAATACTGACCTGAATGGTGCATCAGTGCTACTCTGCTCCGGAAGTGTTGTTTCTTGTTTCTCCTACACCCCTGTATTGTCCGCGGTAACGCAACCTACGTGTGCTACTCCTACGGGATCGTTTACCATCACCAACTACGACCCAACACTAACTTATACTGTAACTCCTGAAGGGTCAACAACTCCTACAGCTGTAACCATTGATCCGACGGGGTTAGTAAGCGGTGTTCCGTACGGTGTTCCGACAGATCCGTACTCAAGTCCGTGGCCAATTACTTATTATGTAACTGCATTCAATGCACCCAACTGCGGTTCTGCAACTGCTATTTCAGAGTCGGTTCAGCCGGCACCACAAGATTGTTGCCCTGCCGACGCGGGTACGATTACACGTCAATAACCGGTCTCGATCATTTAAACAATATAAGTATGATACATTATTTAAAGAAATGGGTACCTGGGGTGGGTGTGATGTTGACAATGATAACCCTGAGCATATGTGCCCTGTCCGGGTTCGCTCAGTGTGTTAGTCCTGGCACGGCCATCAACTTCAGCACCGCCGGAAACAACACAACCACAGGTTACACCACCGAATACGTCCTGACAGATGATTCCGGTAATATATTACAGAACGTCAGCAGTGGATTTTTGGCACCGGCTACGGATGGGAACTACAAGGTATATGCCGTAAACTATGATACTGGAGGAACTCCTCCTGATTTGTCGCCAGCAACAAATATTTCCGCTATTGGTGGATCCTGTGCAAAAGCCAGCGACGCCCCATTGGCCTTTTGTGTAGCTACTGCGATTAACAACTGTGTAACAACCGGAGCCCCAATCGCATTTTCCGCAACGGGGCAGAATACAGATGCTGGTTTCGAAACCAGGTATGTGCTTACCGACAATGCAGATGTTATTATCTCCAGTACCAATGCAAGTCCGATAACCGCACCGTCAGCGGAAGGCACCTATAAGATCTATGTGGTTAATTACGATACGAACAACGGCAATGCCGCACCAACGCTTGCTGCCGGCACCACAATAACGGATATTGGTGGAGATTGTGCTGCGATCAGCAATTCGCCACTTGTGGTTTGTGTAACCTCCCCGCTACCGGTAACGTTGGTTTCATTCACTGCTTCAGAAGAAGGCGATGTAACATTACTTACCTGGTCAACAACCGAAGAAACCAATGCCAGCTATTTCGAAATACAACGGAGTTCTGATGCAAAAAACTGGAACCCAATTGGTAAAAAGGATGCAACCGGAGAAAGCAAAAGCACAGTCAGTTATTCGTTTGCGGATTCCGCCCCACTTGGCGGCACCAACTACTACCGCTTAAAATTGGTGGACCAGGACGCAACCTTTGCCTATAGCCGTATACAGAGTGTGTCGTTTGGAGAAAGTAGCTCCAGTATAATACTTTATCCGAACCCCGCATCTGATGTTGTGAAGATAAAGGATTTGGAGACGAAAAATGTAAATGGGGTTACGATGGTTAATATGAACGGAAAAACCGTTTATCAGTCAAGCGCTATTTCACCGGATGGGATCAATGTCAAGGCGTTTTCTGCGGGTATTTACCTGATAAAAATTAGCCATTCGGATGGTAGAGTAAGCACGCATAAAATTGTTGTAAGCAGATAAAACTTATTGACAACAAAAGATACGAACCTTCCGGCCTGAAAAGGTCTAAAGGTTCGTATTTATGAAAATACTTTGTAAGTTAAAAATCCGTACTATTCACACATCATCACGCACACAATGTTCGAGATATTCAAAGGACTAAGGATCCGCGATTGGGAAATTCAACTGTTGAAAAACGTGCTGAAACAGTTGCCTGCTGAGTTCGGATGTCTCCAGGAACAAATTGATATAGGTTTGCTTATCGGAATCAGGAATGATCCCAATGTGAGGTACCGGCGAAGATTTTTGTATGACATGAAAATATTTGAAGCGTTCAAGATCGAAAAGGAGCCTAGCTATAAAATTACTGGCATTAAAGTATACGATAAAAAAAGCAAAGCCCAGTTGCTTTATACGATGTACATTTCTAATGGGGTTATTGGTGGTTATTCCATAAAAGGCGCGGATAAATTTTCAATTGATGTAGATAGAACCGACATTTTCTGGTTCGTCCAGATATTTCAGGAAGTTCCGAATTCTGGACATTGATATAAATAACTGCTACACATTGATCTGACGATTTAGTGTTCAATTTAATAAACCCCAGTTAATAAACCCCAGGTTATTGACCGACGTATGCAAATCTGAGTTACGATCATATTTGATCTGGTATTAACAACGATTCCAGAGAGCTTCACCAACTATTTAACGCATGATTGAGCACAATGAAAGTCGAAAAACCTCCCGGGTTGAAAGCTGTAAGAATCATTTTTTTATATATACTGTGAAAAGGCTACAATTTATTATTCTATTACTTACCATTGCCAATCTGGCATTTTCCCAGGCTCCGGTTTCGGAGCGCGCCTCCTCTGGAATAGCTACTTTGCAAGAAATTCAACCGAATGTAGATGCTAACCATTCGTCAGAGAGAAGTCCTGTTTCCCTTATTTCTTTTAAAGCCACTCAGGGAATGAATGAAGTCCAAATTGAATGGACCGTAGACAAGGACAAAAATGTGGCGCTCTTTGCCATTGAATACGGTGTGAGCCCGGAAATGTGGCGAAAAATTGGGGAAGTGCAAGTTGATAACCTGATGACTGCCATCCAGAAGTATACTTTTAAACACCAAACCCCTAGGACTGGTAATAATTTATATCGTCTCAAATTCATCAATACGGATAGCTCGTTTACGTATAGTTATGTTCGTAGCATCAGAATTGCGGGAGAGGAGGGTTTGATTTTGTATTCACGTCCCGTATCCGAAAGATTCCTCCCCTCCTCTATTGTATATAGTGAAATAATAAGAGCGCAGGTACGCAATATTAGCGGAGGACTAATGCTGGATCTCAAATCTGTTCCGGTTAAGGGGATCGATTTAAGTTTGCTTGCATCGGGAATTTACCTGATCCGTATTGACACTAGTGATGGTATGATTTCCAGACACAGGGTTACATTGATGAAATAGCATTATGACTTGTGGCAGATCCTTTGCGCAATGATGCTTACGATTAAAGTATTAACAAATAAGCTAAACAATGGCATTGTAGTAGATGATTTTGAGTGAAGCCAGTCCAGCAATTTTTGCCCTAATTTATTGAATAACTCACAGGTAAAAATGTAACCAATGTTAACCAAATGGTAAACTAATACAGTTTAAAATACAAATGCAAAGTAATGGAAGTGATTTTATAGAATACGACTAAATTAATACTAAAATAGTTTTATTATATAGAAATATTTTTATAACTTAATTGGACTATTACGTCCCTTATATTGGTTATTTTATATCATTTCTTTCATCAATTCAATATTCTAATAATATGAAAACAATATTACGATTATTGGAACTGACAGTTAGTTCTGGTAATATCAAGAAAATTCGCTTCGGCTTGAACGAGTCTATCTCGGCCACTTTATGGCAAAAACGAAATTCCGCGTCATTTACCGGATTTTTTATGTCGCTGTTATTTTTGCTTATTTTGGAACCATTTGTAACGGCACAGGATAATAAGGTACCTCCGGGAGGAGCGGAGACCCCCTGGGTAATTGGTGGAGGAATTGACGGCGGTTTTGGTACAGTAAATGCAACCGCAACACAAGGGAATCCGCAAAGCCTTTGGACCAATACAGGTAACCTTACCAATTCCAATACAAGCGATTTCGCTTCACTTAGCAGAACCGGTACCGGTACCTTGGCAGGATCTATTTCAGTATCTGACGGTAATCTTTACAGGACCACCCCGAGTACAGGTTATACAGTAGGGTTCCATCTTGCACGTACAATCAGCGGAGGCTTCGGTGGGAATTTTAGTTCTGCTACCATAACGATTAGCACATTTAAAGCAGGTACTCAGCAGGAAACTTTTTCACAAGCTTATGCTACGGAGGTTTCTTTCCATGCCTACGAAGATTTTGATGAAGTCCGTCTGTCAGTAAACAGCTCCATCGGCACCATTACCGGTACACCTACCGGAACGTACCAGGTCAGGGTTGCCTATCTGAAACGTTACACACGTACTTTTGCTTGCAACACTTCTACGCCCCTTGTAGGTCCGGGTCTGGATTCCTGGGGCAGTGGACTTGGTTTCTGGCAAGGAAATGTATTACCTGTTCAGACAGATTTGACCAATCTTGAAGATGCCAGTACCGCTTCCACTTCTTCTTTTGTGACGGCAGGTCTGGCATTGACCTATACAGTCAGGGTAAAAGACGAATACATTGAGTATCCCGCAGGTACTTTTGCTGGATTTAAAATTTCCTCGAATAACCTTGCCGGAGGAAGCTTGTTGGATCTGGGTACATTAAGCGCATACCGTAATGGGGTCGAGGTTTTCTCAGCCACATCCGCTCAGCTGGCAGCGGGGTCAGTACTCGCCTTGGATGGCTCGGTTACCGTTGGTTTTGTGCCAAACGTAGATTTTGATGAATTCAGGTATTCGGTGCTCGGCGTTGGTGTCAGCTTCATTTCAACAGTAACAATCCAGTACCCTGTCATCAAACGTTTTTGCGATAACCCAATTGCGAATGCCGCCTGCAATACCCCAACCTATCTGCATGAAGGGGATGGCACCAACATCAATTACCCTGTTTATACCACCACGAATGTGACAGCCCTGGGTTGTTTGAATTGCAGTGTCCAGAATCAGGAAGCAGTTATTGATGACAACTCTGACAATTATGCCACCATACAGCAAACTCTTTCGGGTATTTCAAGTCTTTATCTTGGCGTAAAATCACAAGAAACAGGTGGTTATCCATCGGGCACTTATATTGGGTTTGAAGTAGAAAATGTAAATGTAGCAACGGCGGCAGGTGTGGTAAGAAATATCCTTACTACTTATGACGCAAACGGGGTTGAACAAGAGTCATTTTCGGATGGCGGCGTTTTGGGCGGAACGTTTTTAAACAGCAGCGGAAGATATCTGATCGGTTTCAAGACTACCAAGCCATTCAGTGAAGTGCGCTATACCATTGGAACGGTCGTTAGTGGGAGCCTGTTTTCCGAAGTACGCGTTTACAATGCTGTTATCGAACGCTTCTGTCCGACCTTTAATGATGCGTGTAATGCCTCACAACCTTTGGTTAGAAACAATTTTCCGGTATTCAACGATGCGCGTCACACCGGAATTAACTCAGGTGCCGCGGTTAACAATGTTATCAATGATCTGAATAATCTGGTTGATGATAACGGTGCCAATTATGCAACCATATCAACAGTTGCCTCTGGCGCGGTAACGGCTTCTGTTGCCGTTCAGGATGGAGGTAATACCTATCCGGCCAATACGTTTGCAGGTTTTGATATTGAGAATCCAAATTTCGCTGGCCTTAGTTTTCTGGATAATATTACCATAAGCACGCTTAATGCAGCAGGTGAAGTTGTTGAGAGTTTTACAACCTCGGGTAATTTGATGTCCTTATCCTCTAGTATTGTGAGTGGAACAGGCCGTCAGACAGTTGGATTTCTCGCTAGTCTACCTTTCACCGGAATTAAGTTTGAGATAAGCAAAGGGCCAAGTGTCAACCTGGGAGATGTTCTGGTTTATTCTGCTGTAATTAAAAAATTCTGCGAAGCAGATGTTACCTGTAATACGCTTACTGAGATTGCCAACACCACTTACCCTGTATATGTTAATGCTAAAAATACGGGTATTAGCTCAGGAGCCTGTGTGGGATGTAGCATCAATGACTCAGAGAATATTGTTAATTCAGCCGCATCTACCCCTGCTTCTATAATTATGGTAGGCGGAGCAGCCGCGACAGCGAGTGTTTCTGTTGCCAATGCAATAACAACCTATCCGGCAGGTGCATTTGCAGGTTTTGATGTCAGGAGTTCAAGCCTGTTCTCAGCGGCGGTTGCGGGTAGTATCACAATCAGCTTATGGAATAATGGTGCCAAAGTGCAGGATGGAACGGGGACTGCACTGCTTGCTGCTGCATCATCGGACATTTTAACAGGAGGAAATGACCGACAGATCGTCGGTATCATTGCCCAGGTACCATTTGATGAAGTGCAGATAAGTATTTCGCAGATCGGATCCGTAAACCTGGGAACGGTGGAAATTTACCGTCCCTACATTCAGACTTCATGTTTACAAGCTATACCATGTAACGCAACCTATTACATCACCAATCCGAACAACTCAGCGGTGATCGATGCGGCTCATACAGGTTTCACAGGAGGAGCCTGCGCTGCATGTAAGGTCGACAACGCATGGAATGCAGTTTCTGCCAGTACAACAGATTTTGCCCGTATCTTCAACTCGGGAAGTGGGCTTGCAACCGGGTCTCTTGCCGTAGCCACAACTTCTGCAACTTATCCGATCGGTACCTTCGCAGGGTTTACCATCAAGAAAAACCCATTCATCATTGCAGGAGGATTGTTTACCGGTATCACGATCACCACTTTCCTTGATGGAGTTGAGCAGGAATCCCAGAGTGATGGGGCTTTGGTTGATTTGAGTGTTTTGTTCCAGTTATTCGGCACACCCACAGACTTTTATAACCCTGGTTTTGTAGCAACGAAACCTTTTGATGAAATTAAAATCTCGGTAGGATCATTGGCGAGTGCTGTGGATCAATATGTGGATGTATACGGGGCATTTGTAGACACCAGAACCTCGCAGTCTGATCCATCTCTTCCATGTACTTTACCGGTGAAACTTACCGGTTTCGATGCTAAAAAAGAAGGAACAATGGCGCATCTGACGTGGGCGACCACTGAGGAGGTAAATAGTGACTTCTTTGAGATTCAGCATAGTAGTGATGGCAAAAACTGGAAAGTAGTAACCCAAGTAAAATCCCACGGTGAAAGCAAGGAATTGAACAGGTATAATTATACACATACTAATCCGGTAGCAGGAATTAATTACTACCGTCTTAAAATGGTTGATCAAGATGCTACATTCTCATATAGTCGGATTGAAAGTATTAGCTTTGAACAGGGATTGGTACATGTTTATCCTAATCCTGTTGATAATGTACTTTTTGTCACTGGAATTGAGAGTAAGAATGTGAAATGGATTTCCATTCACAATAACCTTGGGCAAACGCTTTATGCTGCAAGCTCTGTTTCACCTACTGGTATAAATATATCCAAACTGGCTACTGGAATTTACACCGTTAGGATTACAGAAATTGGGGGCACAGTACACACTAATAGGGTGATCATTATCAGATAATCAAGTAGTTAAAAATACCAGTTGTCGGGATCATTTTTTGATCCCGACAACTGGTATTTTTTAATGTTGTTCCGGACCTACATTTAAGAAAGACCAGAATTTTTGATGAAATGCTGGGCGATTGGAAAGTAAATAATCGTAGATGGCGTATGAGACTGTTTTTTTTATACGTGAAACCTGCATAATAACTCATTGATTGGAGTGACAGAATACAGTCTGTTGCAAATAATTGCTCCTCCGAGCCTGGGGGCGCCTTTCCTTTTGATATGAAACAGACTTACACTCATTCCGACTGCTTGTAAAAGCGGGGCCAGGGTGACAATTGTCAGCCCGAATATTTATTTCTGTCGATTAGGCTATCTGTGACCTATTGCTCTCCCTGGGTGCACCGTTCCGTTTCATCTAACATGGGCAAATTGAAACAAATATACCTTTTCGCTTGCATTTTAACATAGAACCCGGTTCTAAGGGAGGAGACCTGTCTTATTTAGCAGGTAGCGGATTAATGACGTTTCTATGTTGAGTCAAGGATTGTTACGTATATACATCTCAGTTTTAAACATTAATTTTTTTTTGTAGTATTTATTTATAGAATAATGTCCATTCAATGCCGTATTTTTTAACATAGCATTGTGCATTTTTATTTCTTTTTTATTGCATTCTGCAACTCTGTTTTTTTTATAATTTATTATTCTATATCTACTTCAAAAATTTGAAATTATTCTATTTAGTTATCTCTTTGCCAAATAATATTTTGACCGTAATGTCGATTTGGTGTGCTTGTGGGCCTTTTAGGCTGAACTAGGTAAGGTTGTCTGTGTAATTATTCGTGAACAATATTCTATAAAATAGCACATTTTTTTTTGCCTAAAATATTTTTTTTGAGCCTAGAATAAGCCTTTAAATAACGGCGTGTTACCCATATAATTTTCTTTCGTCGAACACTTGTTCTTATAGAATAAAGTGAGAAACCATGAAAAGAGAAAAAGTGCCACCATAAGTCATATTATTTGACTTGAAGAAATCATTTTAATAATTTATCCTTTAAATAATGAACAAACAAATACAAAGAAGGGGGCTCACGAGTTGGAGCGCCCCTAAACACAACGCATTCCGCCTCTTTGCTGCCCTGTTCCTTGCGGTTTGTTTGGCGGGGTCTGGTATGGCACAGGTGGTATCACCCGATACAAGTAAGCTGGTATGTAATACGCCTACCAGAATGAATTTACCTAATTATTCATTTAGTATAGTTGGAAATTCAGGTTGTGTGCCAATTATCGGCTTTCCGTGTACACAAACATGGACGGGTCCTTACGGCGTTTCGCTTGGAGCGGTTACAAATGAGGTAAATGCAGTTAGTGCAAGTACCACCGATGCCGCTACTTTTGTAGCTGCTGTTTCGGCAGTAGGCGGTATGCGATTAACGGTTAAAAGTAATAACGGATATTATCCGGCAGGCTATTTTGCCGGGTTTGACATTCAAAATACGGGTGTTTTTGGAGCTTCCATACTTGGGTCGCTTACAATCAGAACGTATTTGGGAACAACATTACAGGAAGAATATTCAGGGAACAGTGGCTCACTGACCGCAAACGTTGTTAATGATGCAGGACGTGCAACGGTTGGGTTTGTGACTACTAAAAACTTTGATCGGATTCAAATCGATCAGCAACAAACAATAAGTATCAATCTGGGAACTACACAAATTTTCAATGCAGTAGTCACTAAATTTTGCCCTGAAAAAATGCCGAGAGTTTGCAACACGCTAGAGCAATGGGCGAATCCGGTATTCCCAGTTTATGTTAACCAGATTGGGAGCGGTCTCTCAAATGTACTCTGTGCTAACTGTACAGTAAAAAACACTGCAAATCTGGTGGATGCTGATCCGAATAATTTTGCTCAAATTGATATGTTAGGCTCTTTGGGAGCTACGGCGGGTATCTCAGTAAAAAATGCCAAGACGGTTTACCCGGCGGGTAGCTTTGCCGGATTCGACATCGCGGATGATCGGGTGGCTCAGTTAACAATTGGGGTAACTCATACAATAACAACATTTAAGAATGGGGTTCAGCAGGAAGCTGTGTCAGATGGAGGTGGTTTGGTCGATGGAGGATTTTTCACTTCCACAGGAAGGATAATTACTGGCTTTAAAACACAATTTGCATTCGATGAAATAAAATTCAGTTCGTCCAATGCCGCCGGAATTTCGGTGTTGGCACCAATACGCATTTATGGAGCGGTGGTGAAGAACTTCTGCGAAGGCCCGGCATTGGCTTGTAATACCAATACAAAAATGGTTTTACCTACATATCCGGTTTTTGTGGATGCACGTAACACCAGCATTAACTCTGCTATTTGTGCACAGTGTGATATTGTTGATGCAGATAACGCAATTGATGCGGATGCAAACAATTATACGCAACTGGTAATACCTGCCAATATTGCTACCACTGCAGCGTATGGGATAACCGATGGTGCGAAGATATATCCTGCAAACACATTTGCCGGATTTGATATTGAAAATCCGAACTTAATTGGTGCGGAGGCATTGTCCGGTCTTACGTTGTCTACTACAGATCAGTATGGGCACGTAATAGAGTCTTTTACTAGCAACACGGGTCTTATCTCTGCTAATAGTTCGATTTTGAATGGAACCGGAAGACAAACGGTGGGTTTTTTAGCAACGCAACCATTTAGCGGGGTTAAAATCACGACTAGCTCAGTTATAAAAGCCAACATTGGAACAACCAGAATATACAATGCTGTTTTTAAGAAGTTTTGCGAAAACCCACTTGTTTGTAACAAACTTACGGCTGTAACAAACCCGGGTTATCCTGTTTATGTGAATGGAGTACATACCTCTATTGACGCATTGGGATGCGTAGCTTGTCAGCTTAATAATTCTGAAAACATTGTAGACGCAGCCACTGCAATACCTGCTACCCTGGTAATGGGTGCGAGTGTGGGTTCGACGGCGAAAGTTGCGGTTGCGAATGCATTGGAAACGTATCCGGCTGAATCCTTTGCCGGTTTGGATATTGAGTCTGCCACGTTGCTTTCAGGGGAGGTTCTGGCTCGAATGACTATCAATCTTTACAATAACGGAACCATCGTTCAAAGTGGAACAGGAACTTCGTTAATGGCTGGTGTTACTACTTCACTGGTAACAGGTGGTTCTAACCGCCAAATTGTTGGGATTATTAGCAAGGTGCCTTTTGATGAAGTACAGCTGGAAGTAGCTAACCTTGCAGGGGTAGACCTTGGAACCATTAAAATATACCGTGCCTATATTCAAAAAAGTTGTGCGACTCAGTTGACTTGTAACTTTAATGCGTATTTAAACGCAGAAGATCATGGTGCAGTCATTGATGCTGAACAAACAGGAACGAAAGGCGTTGCCTGTGCAGGTTGCGAAGTAAAAGCTCCTTGGAACGCAGTAACGAAAAGTACTGCTGATTATGCACGTATATACAATCTTGCAAGCGGAGCAGAAGTGAACTCACTCGCTGTTGCGGTTCCGGCTACAACATTCCCAGTGGGTACTTTCGCAGGTTTTACAATCAAAAAGAACCCGTTTCTTATTTCGGCCGGTTTGTTTACAAACATTACCATCACGACTTATCTTAATGGTATGGAGCAGGAAGTGAAATCTAACGGTTCTCTGTTTGATTTTTCATTACTGACTCAATGGTTTGGAACACCTACGAATTTTTACAATCCTGGTTTTTATGCAACGAAACCTTTTGATGAAATTAAAATATCAGTTGGTTCTCTGGCGCAGGCTATTGATCAATACGTAGATGTATATGGAGCGTTTGTTGACACCAGAAGCGTTGCTAGCGGAGCGGGTCTATTGTGTAACGTTACCAACCCGGATTTCAATGTTACGTTGGTGAACGTACCTGTAACAGGAAATGTATCCACAAATGATCAGGTGGTGGCAGGTACAACCTACGGTAGTGCTTCATCCGTTCCTGGCGTTACCAATCCGAATGGTGCAGTTCCAACTATTAACCCCGACGGGACTTATACCTTCGTAACCAATACGCCTGGTGTTTATCAATTCCTGGTGCCTGTTTGCGCACTTGGTGGAGCAACACCTTGCCCTAATGAGTTACTTACAATTACGGTTTTAAACGACGATCCGGCTGTAAAAAATCCTCCGGTTGCTAATACAGATATTGCTTCTACGAAGGTCAATACACCGGTGACGATTAATACATTGGTTAACGACAAACCTGGCGACAACGATGTACAGCTTGTTCCGGGATCGGTTACAATTACGGATCTTAATGGAGCAACTGCTGGAAATACAAGTAGTGGTGGAACAGCGGTTGTAAATACTACCACCGGTGCGATCACTTACACGCCACCAACAGGTTTTGTAGGAAAGGACACAGTTAAATACACAGTTTGCGACACCCATGTGCCTGCGTTGTGTGCATCTGCTTATCAGATCATCACGGTTTCGGGTGATGGTAGCACGAATAACACCTTGGCAGCTGACGATTATGTTACTACTCAGGCGGGCACAACACTTACTGTGTCTGTGGCAAACGGTGTGAAGGCAAACGATACGGATAAAGAAGGCGATACTCAAACTGTAACTGCTCAGACAACCACGGTACCGGGTAAAGGAACCTTGACCTTGGCGGCAGACGGAAGCTACACTTTCGTTCCAGAGCCAGGATTTACGGGCGAAGTTGATTTCCCGTACACTACTACTGATGCACAAGGAGCTACTGCAAATGCAACGCTACATATACTGGTAGACGGTAAAGTACCGGATTTGTCGCCAAGTATTTCATTTTTGCCTGCTACAATCATCGGCTCAACAAAGTTAGGAATCATATTAAATGTATATGAATTTAATGATGTGCCAACCAGTGGTTTAATTACAGTTTACATACTAAAGGATCCAACATATATTTTATCTTTTAATCCTGCAGATGTGAACGTAAAAGGTCAGGTTGTGAATAATAGTAAATGGATATTTGACAACTCAAACCCTCTATATTATATACTAACAACCAATGAAGTTATTCCAGCAAGTGGTGGATTGGCCGCCGGTTTTACAACCACTTTTAATCCAGGTGCGACCAAAGGATCAACTGTTATTTCAACATTTATTGACAGTGGTAGTGGTGGAGAGGTAGATGACTCCAATAATGCGGATGACGATACCCTCGTATACAAACCATAATAATCGCGTTTTAATTAATTGAAAAAAATATGAAAAAGAAAATTAATATATTCCTGTTTTTGGGGATAATATCCATATTTGCTCCTAGTTTGTGTTGGGCAGTTGCTGATCCCGTCGTTAATGGAGCTGCTGTTAATCCATCACCAATTGTTGCACCAACAGGAATTGCGGTATCTTTTAACACAGCTAATAATGGAACCTCAACCAGTAGTGCTGCGGTAAAGATTACTGTATCACTGTCATTACTGAAACCATCTGCTACATTTAATCCTCTAACTGATATTTCTGGTGGAGGTGCGTCAAGATTTACTTGGGTTTATGATCCTAGTACAAACGTAGTAACTGGTACGTTGAATTCTGTGTGGGCACCTGCTTCCGGAGGCGCAGTAATTATCTCTAACCTAGTTTCCACGGGTTTATCTTCGCCGGGAAGCGAAGCAAATGGTTTAAATGTGAATGTGGTCGCTCCAGGTGCGGTTAATAGTAGTACCACCAATGATAACACTTCTGCGTACACTTCATCAAGCACTGTTTTGCCTATAAAGTTAACAACGTTTACAGTGCAAAAGGAGGGTGCTCAAGCTAACCTTACCTGGGCAACTACCGAGGAAGTGAATAGCGATCATTTTGAGATTCAGCACAGCCTTGATACAAAAAGCTGGGTAGGAATAGGTCAGGTAGCTTCGAACAGAGAGAGCAATGTGAGACAGTCTTATACTTTCACGCATCCGAATCCTGCATCTGGTAGTAATTATTACCGCCTTAAAATGGTGGACCAGGATGCTACGTTTGCCTACAGTCGGATTGAGAGTGCAGAATTTGAAGGCACAAGGATTACCGTTTATCCTAATCCGGTGGCGGATGTGGTCTTCCTGAAAGGGGTGGATGCAAGTCTGGTTAACGAGGTTTCGCTAATTAATACTTCCGGTGTGGTTGTTCAAAAAACTGCTGGACTGCCAACTTCTGGTATTAACGTTAAGTCGCTGGTGAACGGGATATACCTGATACAGATCCAGGAAAAAAATGGAAACCGCTCAACGCAGAAGGTAGTGATTAGTAAATAGCAGAGATATAGTACATCCTGAATTAATTCGGGGTGTACTATTTTTATGTGGTCCTTATAAATTCAACCGACGAGAACCTACATTAAGTCTATAAAAAGGACATGTAAATATTACATCATTGAATGAAATCACAAAGATATATTTATGACCAGACTTGTATAACGGTTTGGAATTGTAAGTCGGAGTAAGTAAAAGCTGTTTTCGAGGTGATGAAAGTACAACTAGTGGGATTTGACTAATCACTTTCGATCACATTTCTTTGGGTCAGATGAGAGGAAAACTTGAAGATTTGTATAACATTATTGAATTACCGGGTTCCCTTATCAGAAAGGTTGTAGGATAAATTTCCCGAAACCGAAGCAGTTAAATATGGTATCACCCACAAGGAGAATAAATACTTGGCTGGGATAGAGTGCTGGCTTCAACTTTACTTTTTGCCTACCGTTGGGACTGACCCAAGTGCCATAGAAAGAACCTAGCGGCATTTGTACAAAAGGCAACTTTCTATAACACTTATCATAACTGTCAAAGATAGAAGTGTGCCCATTTGAACAATGCTTTAGCTTCTTGTAAATTCTAACTTGGAACTGAATAAAGTTTATGAAATAAATTATTGAGCCCACTATAAATAAATAATGGTTACAAAGAATGTTGATTTATATTCACTTCTTCTCCCTGGCTGGTAACAATATGAATTGAGGAGCCAGTAGCGACAGATATTCAAATCGACAAATAAGTATGTGTCCTGAAAAGGGAATATAAGTTTTTTGGACGGGTAGGTAACGTTAATCCGTGGTGCCCTTCGATTGTCACAATTGACTGTGATTGTTAAATCTAAACGAGACTATTAATGCTAAGGTTTTTATTAAATATTTGTACTTTTTACATAAAAAAAATTACATATCATACACATGTCTATATTATAAATTAATTCTATTAGCTATCTTTATGTAGAAAAACATTGACCTGCTCTCTCGTGTATTTGTAGTGGTATGATTCACTATTTCAGGGTTTTACATCTTAATTGTCTCTATTTCAACTTAATGATATTTATTGCTCATGATCTTCAAAAAATGGTTCATTAGTAACTGTTTGACTGCAAAAGGACGATTCAACGCGACTAGAATAAATCGCTAAGGTAAAATGGTTTTAAAAAATAATTATATGCTTAACATCGTAATAATAGACAAGCATCCTATCTTTCGAAAAGGAATTTCCCTGATTGTCAAAGATTTTAATAGTGAAATAACGGTAGCTGAATATTTCAGTTTTAAAGAATTTTACAAATCGCGTCTTGAAAAAGTAAATATTGTAATTCTTGGATTGAATTCTGATGAGGAGTTTAGAGAAATTAGCTTGGGTAAAAATTTGAAAAAGCATCTCGCAAAGTCCAAACTTATTATATGCGAGGCTAGCAAAAAAACAGATAATATTGTTGAATATTTGTCATTGGGGATGTGGGGCTACCTAAAAAAGGACAATGACGTTAATGAGATATTAGAATGTCTAGCAACTGTATTAGCTGGTAATAAATATATTAGGGACCGTTATATACTATCTCATTTTAACGGGACTTTAAGGAAACATCCTGAGCGGGTAGCCAAGGATGCTTTAACCAAGCGGCAGAGGCAGGTTGCGGATCTGTTAGTCAAGGGACGGAAGACTTCTGAAATTTCTGACTCACTGGTGATTAAAACATCAACGGTAAGTACCATTAAAATGCAGATTTACAAAAAACTTAAAGTGGATAATATCATTGATCTGAAATCGCAGGTTGATAATAATACGAAGGAGCTAGGGTAGAATAATATATATACAAGGCGTGGCAAGTAGAATTTCCAGATGGGGTAAAACCAACTCCCTTTCAATGATGAAGCACAAGAAAAGGGATTTATTAGTAAAGATGGGTCTTGCTAAAAAAATATGACCGGATTTTCGTTTGGGGTTGACGAAAAAGGTTCAGTTGATTTATGACTATGTAGCTTCGTTTTGATTTTTAGCTCTTAATCGATTTACATAAAAATGGCAGGAAAGTCTTGTAAGAGCCGCTTTCTTGCCTTTTTATCTTCCTAGGCCTCTTTCCCTGCTTTTTTAAGGTGCAGTTTTCTCAGATTGTCGGGCGTACCAACCTGGATAAACTCCGTAGTAACATTTTTAATGCCTGTTAAATGGAAGCGAGATAAAAGTTGGCTTTTATCTCGCCCAAGGAGCTTCCTGTTTCATTATTTCCTCGCTTTTGCAGCTCCCAAGAATTCTGTGAGTCAAGGTTGTTTCGCGCCTGTTCCTGTTGTTTGTCAAGCCGCTCTTTGGTTTTGAATGTACGGCTCCCGGCAGATTTACAACAACATTTCAGAAGCGGCAACCTGTGCAGTCCATGCATTAGTATTCCTTTACTGTGACCAATGGTCTGGTTTTTATATCTCTGTTTACTACTGCTCCTAAAAGTAAACCACTGCTAATAACCTGATCCCAATGCAGGAGATCCATCGGCCTAGATGGATAGTCTTTTCAAGACCGCCTTGGTTGAGATATTAGATTTGAGTGGAAAGTTTTTCCCAAACAAACCAAACTTATTTTTTTGAAGGGAATCAACTTAACTGATGCTAAATCGGAAAGATACCCGGTCGGGATTAAGGAAAATACACACAGCATTTGCATCGGTCGATAATCTATTGCCCACTTCGAAATATATACTTGCAGGTATGTAGAACCATAATCTAAATTCTATTTAAAGCACATCAATGAGAACTAGTTCGAGGTGCGTATTTTTGTACTATTCCTTTGAGTCGTTTAAGTTGATTGTTTTATAAAAGGGACTGTTGACACATTTGTAGACAAATAAGCAGTGGTGTTCGTGAATTAATTAGGAGATTAACAGCGACACTTTTGAAAACGCTTAATACTTCATAATAGGTATTTAAGTAAGGGGATACATCGTTAAAATACGGCAATTTGGGTATTGACTTACGGCTGATAGTCCACCAAATTTGCGAAAGTATAATGTGTGCATTCGGTGCGAGATGGATGGCTAATACAATAAACCAATTCTGTTTAATTGTACTTTTCTAATTTTCGTCTTTTTTGTCCCTTTGCGTGTACTTATCTGCGGCTTTTCAAATTAGCCGCTTTGTTATTTTAATGATTTATCTAACCAACCAGTACTCTCATGGTGAATTTATCCACTTTAATTTTTTATGAAACGGTTGAACATCATGAGTGATTAAGGTGGTACAAACTGTTTCTTACCCCGGACATATTGATAAGGCTACATTTCAGCTAAACATTATTCCATCATCAAAACCTCGGTCCAATGCATTTTTTTATTCACAATCAATTTTCTCAATAATCCTGAAATCAAAATCATGACGTACTTTACCAATCTATCTGGAAACCCAGATAATAGTAAGGGCAATATGTTAGAAAAAACAATTGCCTTCTGGAGTTTATCATCAGTGATCAAAGGAAGTACAATGGCATCGTTTGTTGCCTTCTTTTTATTCCTAGGTGTAAAAATTGCCAATGCGCAGGCAACCTGTGGAGATGTGACTTCTACGGATATCACCACTACGCCCGCAACTTGCCCGGGTAATGGTTCTATTACGGCACCTACTTTGGCTACTACAACAATTTACCAGCTGTCCGGAGGTGGAATAGCTGGCGAAATTCAGCAGAATTCTCCTGTATTTGGCAGTTTGGAAGAGGGAGACTATACGCTCACCCTTCTATGCACAGGTGAGCTGGCCAAGTCTATTCCGGTAACTGTTGCTGATGCTCATTCTCCATTAGGCATGAGCCTTACTGGAATAATGGCTTGTGCAGGCACTGGTGCAATTAATGCCGTTGCTACTGGCGGATTTAATAACGGTGGAGCGGGTGTTAATTACCAGTATGCTATGTGGCCGGAGTCTGCCGGTGGTGCTAACCGCGTGGATGGTGGTTTAACTTATGGTGCTTCTCCAAGCTTCGGCAATGCACTGGTGGAAGGAAAATATTTTGTGCGTGTAAAGGATAATTGCGGAAATATTTTTACTCAAAGTATTATACTTAAACCGTCTAAACCAGTAGGCAAAGCTTCATTGGGAACACCTACCGTTACCTGCGTCGGAGGTACCTTTACTTATGCATATCCAAATGCTAAACTTGTAGATCCGAATGGTGCGGAAATAACCGATTTTAGCTCTCCGCATTACACTTATCGTGTGGAAAAGAGGTCTTCTTCAACAAGTTGCGAGACTCAGCCTCCCGCTGCTGTTATTATTCCCAATACGGATATAACCACAGCGACAACTCTAAGTTCTATGTCTATACCGGGTATTGAGCCAGGGCAGCCTTACCGGGTGGTGGTTACCTCACCTTGCGGAAATGAGGAAGTGGTTTCGTGTTTTGTGGCGTCAGAACTAAACTTGGAGGTAAAACCCAGTCGTTTGTGTGCAGCTGGCGACTCCCTAAGGGTGACGGTTAACCTTTATCCTTCGGCGTCATACGAGATGACCTACCCGATAACTATAGAAATAAGTGGTACAGGGATAACGCCTGAGGTTATAACTGTGACTAATTGGAGTCAATTGGCTGCAATTCAAAGGAATTATTCTGAGAGCGCTTTCCCAATAACAATAACTGCGACA
>NZ_JAJUXG010000041.1 GCF_021390535.1 Dyadobacter sp. CY312 | reverse complement strand
CCACTTCGTTCAATTTCAAATCTGTCACTGTTGGTCTCCGAAGACGTAGTCCAATTCAGAGAAACTGCTGATTCCTTTTTTCTTGCAGTAAAACTCACAAGTGTCACAGGAAGAGCAGCACAGTCAGATGTTGTAAAATTCTCTGTAACAGTGCCGACACAACCATTGGCATCGGTAATCGTAACCTGGTAGCTGCCTGTCGTGGTGATCGAAGGAGTAGCCGAATTGGCTCCCGAAGTTATGACACCTCCATTGGATGCAGACCAAACATAATTCACTGCACCCTGCGCACCTGTAAGCGTCGTTGACAGTGTAACCGGAGATCCACAGGTAATGGAAATATCTGGTGTTAAAGGCTGACGAACCGTGAGCGTAACTGGCTTCGGATCTGAGAGAACCGTACAACCCGCCCATCTTTCACGAACATAAAATGTTGTGGTGGAATTCACAAATGGTGTAGTGAAAGAACTGGTATAAGGCGATCCTGTGTGGTTGGCATCCGTTTGCAACACAGTCGTGCCATCCGAAGCGTACCAAATCACATCAATGGGCTTAGCCGCCAAAGCATTATACTGACCTGTGAAGGTAGCAGTTCCACCAGGAGCACAAACGAACTGTTCAGCACTGGTTACAACAGGTCCTGGTTTTACGGCGACATCATAAATGAAAGTTCTTTTATTCAATGCGGCTCCAATACCCAAATAACTGATTTGCAAAGACCGGGCACCCAAAGCAGATGTAACGGGTATTGCAATACGTGCAAGCGAATTGGCTCCTACGGTTACAAGGAAAGACAAATTGGCCGCTGTAACAGAACTACTCGCCGTGCCCGTTGCATTGGTACCCGAATACGGAGTGAAAGTAGTTCCGCCCAGAGATCCCCAGTCAAAGATGTTGGCGGTTGGCACACCAAATAAAACAATGATTGAATCACCTTGGTTGGCAACGTTGTCAAAAGATACCCGTAATGTGGCTAACCCAATTCCATTTACGGTCAGGGTCGCTGCTGTGGTAGTATTCCCGTCCGAAAGATCATATGCCAAAGCAGGATTCGTAACAGAACTTAAAAGCGGAATGCTAGCGGAAGTATGGGTAGTTGCCTGGATACATTGACCATGAGATCTTACATTTAATAAAGCAGTCACAACGAAAAGCAAAAAGCAACGGACGCACCAATAACCAGGGGTCGTGAAATTCAGAGAACATAATTTGGTTTTCATAGAAGTAGATGTTTAAAGTGTTATCATATATTGTTTAAGTTTGAAAAAGTGTTAGGAAAGAGGAATGGCAATACGGCAATTGTCGACCAACAAAAGCGGATTTCACTTTTGGTTGTCTCTGTTGTAATGAAAAAGGTTAGGAATAGTACACAGTGGCTAATTCTGCTATGGTGAGGGCTGGCCAATTATTGTGTGTATAGTGTAACTGTTTGTTGTGTATTCAGGCTGGATCATCACCCAGCCTGAATAATTCATTTAATTTTTCACAACGGTTCTTGAAATTTTTTCACCGTTTTTCAATGTGATTGTCAATATATATGTACCTGAATTAAACCTGGATACATTGATACTTGGTTTAATCACACCAGTGTTTTCATACACAGCGTTACCTGTGGTGGCATATAAAACAATCTTTTGAATCTGGTTAAAATCCACGTTATCGATATGTAACTCAGAAGTGGCGGGATTTGGGTACATTCTTAAATTTACTCCCTCGAATGAAACCGAACGTATTTTACTATACGCAAAACTTTGATCCTGATCCACCATTTTCAAACGGTAATAATTGGTAGTCTGTGCAGGAGTTGCATCTGTAAAATTGTATTCAGTAAGCGCATCCTTATTTTCTTTGGCCGACACTTTCCCTATCACGTTCCAGGTGCGTGCATCTGTGCTTCGTTCTACATCAAAATAAGAACTGTTAGTTTCCGATGAAGTAGCCCAGCTTATTCTCACTTGCGATTCGGACTTTGTCACTTCAAAGTTTATCAAAGTTACCGGCAATGCCCCAGTCCAGCTAACGGTATAGGTTGCCGGACTAGGATCGTCAACATTTGCAGCATCTACGTAGGCATAGTTGAAGCTCACAGAGGTATAACCGGTTCCCGTAAGCACAATTGTAAGAAGTGCTGGATTGGCAATTGTTTGACCAACAGTTACCGGAGTGCCATTATAATTTAAAACACCGTTGGCAGGCAAGCTCGTAATAATCACTCCTGTTGGGTTTGTGACAGTTCCGGTTGCTCCACTGTAAGTACCATCTTCAGGATCACTTCCTGACAATAGCGGCGGGTTTGTGCCAACTCCGTTTAGTGTCAACACATCATTTGTTGCCGGCTGCGGAATTGTTGTTGTATGCTCGTCACTTTGCGGCTGTAGCTCAATGCCAAAATTCGCATTGGTATTGCTCGCTCCTACTGTTATTGTAAGGGAACCATTTGTAGTTCCATCGCCACCCGTATTGTCGCAGCAATCTTCTCCAACAGTTTCCCAACCGCCCGTTCCAGTTCCTGCGAATGGAGAGGTAGCATTGGCAACTGAATTAGTACCTAACACCACAGTGTAAGTGGTACCGATTGTAGTATTTACAAACTCATAGGCGCCATCGGCAGCCACGGGAATGGTTGAGACCAAAGTTGCCCCATCGTACAAGCTCACATAAAGCGGAGTTGTTCCGGCCATGTTTATTGGCGTACCGTTAACCTGAGAGTCATTCAGCCCATTTGCATCATGAAAAACATTTCCACAAATAGAAGGATTAATTGTTGCGCTTGTAACGCCATTGGTGCAATTGGTGGTATTAGCAAAACGTACATACACCGTATAAGCCCCCGTTGCAAGATTTGCAAACGATGTTGTTGCTTGCCATGTAGTCCCGTCAACGCTATATTCATAGTCTGCACTGAGAGGAGAAGTGACTGTGATGGAACCTTGTCCACTGGTGCAGCTTCCATTTTCAACCACGATGGTTGGAGTTGGTGGAGCCAGCGAGAAACTGATATCGTCTATGGCCAGGTCATTGCCATTTCCTCCAATACCGTTATTGCTGATAACCAAATCTATATCCGAAGAAGAACCTCCTATGAAATCAAAACCATATTTTTGCCAGGTGCCAGGTTCGGTGTTACTTGCAAGATCACCTGTATTATAAACGCCCAAAATGGCTTGTGTAGCATGGTCCAAAATGGTAAAAGTTACATTGGGATTTACCGAAGCCGAAGCCGTCAAATTTACGATCCATGCAGAAAAACTATAATTGGCACCTGATATTACTCCAGTAAAATGGCGGCGGAAAAATTCTCCTTTGTCGTAACCTGCATTTACAGCATACATGTATCCCAATGCTCCGTCTGACGGAGTATGGTCTACAATTCCTGCCGCTCCGTCCCATGTATTGAAATCAGGATTGGCACGGTTTACAATTTTATAGTGTCCGTCTTCACCCGGTGCATTGCCAGTTAAGTAGTGATAGGTCGTTTGCCCGTCTACCGGACTTCCATAACTTCCCACAGCTCCTGTTCCGAACGTCTCAAGGTATGCGTTGGCACAATCCGTGGTCATATTAAAGGGGTTAATCTCCCCTGTTTGGAACACTACATGGACCACTTCGCCCGCTGCCACCGTGACGATAGCACTACGTGTACCAACGTTGACGGAAGAATTGGCACTTGGATCATAAACTGTAATTTTCTGTAAGCTCCATCCTCCTGGTACAGTTTCTGTAATGGTATAAGTACCAGGTGCCACAGGGATTAACTGTGAATTTCCCGCAGCAGGTGCTGTCCGTACTCTTTCATCATCAATATATGTGGCTACAGTGCCGTCAAAACCACGGGAAAAAATATTATAAAATGGATACGGACCATTGTCATTGTTCCATCCACCGCTATTCATGGTAAGCCATAATGAATTACCTACCCCACCAGTAAGGTTGCTTCCGTCAAAGGAGCCCAGTTCTCTTACCCAAGCGGTGCCTGAGGAAAATTTATGTACATACCAGCCAAACGGAGCTGAGTCGGTATAGGCGGTAGCATAAATTTCCCCGTTCTCGTTCACGGCCAAATCTCTGTAATATTCGGTAGATCCTCCCGGGTTACCTAAATTTGAAACAGCAAGTGCCGGGGTTATTTCCCTGATCGTTCTTGTGGTTCCATTACTGGCTCCAACGTAAACGTTTCCATTCGAAGGGTTTACATCTATCCTATATAAAGAATTTCCAGAAATGGTACTATAAGTGTTCCACGAAGTCCCGGAACCGCTATACTTATATACTATCGAACCGTTATTAACAATATAAGGAGTTGCTGTCCATCCACTGCCTATATCTGCGGAGGAAGAAGAAAATTGTCCTGTCGCAGATATTTGAGTGGCGGAGCCAGATCCCGTATAAGAAAAACCGGTTCCGGATGTATTGATGTAAAAGCAGGTGCCGTTGGGTCCACCATCCACCCTGCGTACGCCGGTAATACTCGTTTTTATCCAATTGGGGCTAAGCGCATCACGATAGTATAATTCATTGGCATCACTTACAGCCCATAAACGGCCATTTTGTGATGCACCAATGTCATTCAAAATGGTTTGCGTAGGATCATCATTCAGTGTAAAAGAGGGTATAGCTGTGCTGCCTCCACTTACCGTGTAGGTAATTGGAGGGCTACCTGCTTCATTTAATGTTTTCGAGTGCACATAGATATAGCCCTGAGCTATTGCTAGCGACCCCATCGACATGGCTAACGATATTAGTAAAAGGCTGAGCAGTATTTTACTTTTCTTAAACTTAATGTTGTGTGTAGTAGTTTTCATTTTCTAAAATTGTCTTTTGAGGCAAACTAAATTGTTGGTTGATAAATAATTGAATTAATTGGTAATGGTATTGGCCCTAGAACTCCGGCATAGAATCTTTCAACTCCAACAAGCTCGTTATTCCCAGCTTTTTGAAGATGTTCTTTTTGATCGTACTTACGGTTGAAGTTTTCCTGTTTAGTTTTAGCGAAATAGAGGTGACTGAATTTCCTTCCATTAAGAGATTGCCAATCTGATATTCCCTTGGTGTCAACTTGCTTGCACTCTTAACAGAACCTTTATTCCTGGCAGGAAACCAATGGGACAGCATGACATCCAGAATTTCATTACTGATATACTTCTTACCAATTTGAACGTCTGAAATGCAATTCAGTAGCTCGTCCATTCCAGATGACTTTGTGATATACCCTGTAACTCCGGATTTAAAATAGAGCGATAATTTTGCAAAATCCGGACAGTCATCGTAGACAATGACCCTGGTACTTTTATTTGTCCGTATGTATTGTGTAATAAAATCACACTGACTATTAATAGTCTCAGTAGTAGCTCCGACTATAAATAAATCCGGCTTTACATTTTGACTGACATGATGAAAACTGCAAAAACTGGTGGATTCGAGTACGGTGGTATCATTAAAATTGCTTCTAATAAAAAGATCCAAGCCAGACCTAACAATTGGAAACTGGTCAATAACTGCAATAGTGGACATAGTATAAGTGATGAAGAGTCAAACAATAGCTAGCTTACCTGGGGATATCCACTCCGGACACCGATAGATTAATCGTAAATTCGATAGTGCAAATTACCGTTGTTGGATATCGTAATACAATTATCCAATGCTAGTATTTTGCTACTACGAAATATCAAAAAAATACTATGATTATAGTATTTTTTAAGGCAAACATATGTGATACTTTTGTGGAAAATTACACTTCTATGAATAAAACCAACAATAGTTCTGCAGTCAAAGTGATGCTCATTGATGACCATGCACTGGTAGCTGAAGGATTCAGAGAATTATTACTTAAAATTTTGCCACCAGAATCAACAGTTGATATTTTTTCGTCTACTGAACGTGCCACAAAGGGTCTTGAGATCGAAAATTATACCATCGTTATCACGGATCTGATTATCCCCGGACAGAATGTTTTAAACTTTATTGCTACCTGCCGAAAAGCCTACGAAGGAATTATTATTTTGGTCATTAGCAGTGTGGTAGATGCAAACAGCATCAAGTCATGCCTGGCAGCCGGTGCCAATGGTTATTTGAGTAAAGCAGTTACTTCTAACGAAATTATTCTTGCTTTGGAATACACCTTTGACGGAAAAAGGTTCATAAGCGGCGACCTTACGGGCAGACTTACGGACAGCATCTTATTTACTGGAAATTCCGGTTTAACCAAAAAAGAAATGGAGGTTTTACGCCTTGTAGCTGCCGGCAATAAAACAAAAAAGGTAGCAGAGATTCTTTTTGTGAGCCCGATCACCATCATGGCTCATAAGAGAAACATTATGAGAAAGCTGAATCTCCACTCCTCTACGGAATTGGTTAAATATGTGTATGAAAATAATCTGATCTGAATCGGATTTTTGAACGAAACTTGTAAAAGATAGACATGCTACCTACTATATAACTTTCGTTTTGCCACGAAGTCGCAAAGACAACAAATCGTGGATTTTCTTTGTGACTTCGTTGCATGGTGGCATCTTTTTAGTCGAACCCATTCTTGAAGTTATTTCAACCGAAACATTAGCGCTTTATCGGGATCGGGATACTTTATGAGGACAAGCAGTTAAGTGAAACTTTTATAACTTAACACTTGTGTCTGGAGAAGAAGAGTATTTGATAAGTAGTTCAAACTGATGAGCGTTGAACTGAACGATCCGCCGCGCAGCAGCAGCACAGACCTTGGTGTCTTGGCAAAAGAATTGGACATTCCACCAGCGAGGCTATACCGCTGGCGTAGAGATTTTATGCGAAATGGAATGGCAATTTCCCCGGCAATGGAAAGGTAATTTTTGAGCGAAACGGAACAAGAATTAACCTGGCAGGAGCATTTTTACAACTCAGATTACCCCGCAAAAATAGCGTACTGCCGATAAAAACTTTCTGTGGAGGCTATCCTTCAGCGCTGTTTGCCGTGGGCAGTTGCGATTGTTCCCAAACGGACCAGTGTAAGTGAAATGATTCTTGTTTTCATAATGAGCAAATGTTTATTTCCGCGACCTTGGAGGTTATCACTAAATAAAGAGCGGCAAAGACGGCCAAAAATATGCTGGCCAATACAACTATTGCGGTGCCTTCTCACGTTATCCCCTATTTTAAACCATCCCCTCAATTTTCCAATCAGGCGAAAGAATTACATCTGGCAGAGGCCTGAAAGTCTGATATAGAACGATTTAATCCCTGGCCAGACGACCAGGGATTTTTATTTGCCATGTTCATTAAACTGAACGATATCAATGGAGTAGCTGTGTAAGCCGTAACGCTTGATCAGAGTTACCAGAAATTAGCTGACTTATTTCGGGATCTACTTAATCACTCATTGTGCAGACTCTTTACAGGATTCAAAAGCGCCGACTTGATTGCCTGATAACTGACAGTCAGAAGTGTGATGACAAGGGCTCCCAGGATTGCAGCAGCAAAAATCCACCACGAAAGAGCGGTTCGGTAGCTGTATTGTTCAAGCCAGTCATGCATCAGGTAGTAGGCTATCGGTGCAGCTACCACACAGGAGATCAGCACCAGAACAAGGAAATCCCTTGAGAGCATCTGCCATAAATGAGCCACAGAAGCGCCCAGGACTTTACGGATTCCGATCTCTTTCTGACGCTGTTCTGCAAGAAATGATGCCAAGCCAAACAGCCCCAGGCAACTGATAATAATAGCCAAAGATGCAAAAGTTGAAGAGAGTTGACCAATGCGCTCTTCCGCGCGAAACTTGTAGTCATATTCATCACTGGCAAATTTGTATTCGAAAGGACTTCCCGGATTGTGTTTCTTAAATACGGTTTCAAGCTTTGCAATTGCGTCCCGGGTACTTACCGCAGCATTGAGCCTGATGTGAATAAATGAGGCCCAGTCTTCCCGCAACATAAAAACGGTGGGTTCGATAGGCATAAACGGAGATCCGGTAACAACATCGCCAATGACACCGACAACGGTATACTTCTCACCGTTCCATTGGACACGCGCGCCAACAGGTTCTTTTAGTCCCATAAACTTTACCGCACTTTCATTGAGCACCATTCCAAGACTGTCCGTCGCGTATTCTTTCGAGAAGTCACGACCTTGTTTAATATGCCAATTCACTGTTTGACCATACTCGTGGGTGATCCCTACCGTACCCAGATCGCCCAGTTGGTTTGGATCTTTACCTTCCCAATTAAAACTGGCATCCCTGCTCCACACCTCAGAAGTTGGACTGGAAGATTTCGTCATGTTTACCACAGCTCCTGTTTGAAACAGGTCCCGGGCAAGTGCGTCAGAGTCTTTGCGCAGGTCGGGCGTGTTCATCGCCACCGATAATAATCCGGCACGATCGAAGCCAACAGGCCTGTCTTTGGCATACTGGATCTGGCGCAGTACAACCAGTGTTCCAATCACAAGGGTAATTGATACGGTAAATTGTACAATTACAAGGGTTTGACGCGGCAAGGTGGCATAACGACCCGCCTGTAATCGTAAGGAGGAACCAGCCGCCTTAAGAACTTTAACAGGACGAAAAGCGGACAGATACAGCGCAGGATAGCTGCCAGCTAAAAGGCCCGTTACAAGCGTGAAGCCAAGACCAAAAAGCCAGCTTCTGCCATCTGTCCATGGAAAAGCTATTTGTTTGTCCGCAACCTGGTTAAACCATGGCAAAAACAGTTGTACCAGTATCAGGGCGAGTAAGAATGCAAATACGGCCACCAAAATAGATTCAGTATAAAACTGGGCGATCAGCTGGCTTCGCAAAGAACCTACTGCCTTGCGAACACCTACCTCTTTGGCACGCTTTTGCGACCGGGCCGTAGACAGGTTCATAAAGTTGATGCAGGCCAAAAGAAGAACGAAAGCTCCGATAATACCAAATAACCAAACGAACTGTATCCTTCCGCGAACGGGCACTCCATTTTCCCATTCGGAATACAAGTGCCAACGGTTCATCGGATGAAGAAAGGCCTTCGGGTCAAATCTGGCTTCTTCTTTGGCATGCCGTGCCTTAATTTTTTCAATCTTAGCGCTCACCTGATCAAAGCCCGTGTTTGGAGCAAGCTGGACCAGCAGCAGAAAGGAATTGTTCCCCCAATTATTTTCTGATCGTTTTACCCATGGTTTTTCCTGCAAAAAGTATTTCCAGGGTAGCAAAAACGATACATCCTTAAACTCTGTATTGTTTGGTAAGTCTTCATATATCCCTGTCACCTTAAAGTAGTTTTTGTTATCCACCTTCATGGTTTGATTGATCGGATCCTGATCACCAAAAAGCGCTTCGGCAACCGACTCTGAAAGCAGCGCAGAAGTAGGATTATCAAGACCGGCAGCTGTGCCTTTAACAATCCGAAGCGACATCATAGTGGGAAAGTCGGGCTCTACCCAGTTGCCCTTCCTGGAAATTTTCTTGTCCCCCACCGCCAGGATATGGTCTTCTGTTCTGGATGACGATGCCATATGAGTGAATTCCGCCGCATGTTCATTTTGTAGCGCCGCCCTCATGGGAAGAGGTGTAGCCGGAGTAGTACTCGTGTTTCCGTTATATGTTTGATGCTGCATCACCCGCGCAATGCGATCATAATGCTGGTGATATTTGTTGAATGAGAGCTCGTCCCACATCCAAAGACCGATGAGTATGGCAGTGGTCATACCAACAGAAAGACCGACAATGTTGATTGCGGAATAAGTACGGTTTTTGACAAGGTTGCGAAAGGCGATCTTGATGTAGTTTTGTAGCATATCTGTATGGCTAGGGTTTGGATACTGACTCGGTTTGCTCTTCATAAGCGATGGCCGCATTAAGCTGCTTACGTCCTTTATGTAGCGCCACCTGGCGCGGCGTAGGCCCAAGGTCTTTACCCGCTGCTCAAATAATTCATGCAGGTCACCTTCCAGTTCGTTCGCCAAACGCGCCGGACAAACACTTTTCAGCAGTAGCGTCGCCCATCGAGGCGGCATTTCGTGTTTTGGTTTGGATCGGTTCATGACCAGGCTATTTTTGGAATGTTATCCCACATTTGGTTACGAAGCTGCCTGATTTCTTCCAGCGCCCGGCGCCCCAATGCTGTCACCAGGTAGAGTCTTTTACTCCTCCCACCCCGCTCACCGGTCGCTCCGCCCATTTCGGATTTGACCAGTCCTTTTTCTTCAAGCCGGTGCAGGGCAGTATGCACCGCACCCAGATTTACAGAACGATCTAACTGTTGTTCAATTTCATTGACCACAGCTGCTCCATACGCATCGCCTGTCCGGATTGCAACGGCCAGCAACACCACTTCTTCAAATTCACCCAGGTAAGTTCCCTTCATAACACCAGCATTAGATATGTAAATGTCAAACAAATACTTTGCCAGTGCCTAAAAAGTGACTACAATACTGTTAGCGAAGTATTTACATTGAAAAATTGTTCACCAGCGTACAAAACAGTGTTCGATATTGAACACCATTGAAGAGCAATTCAATAAAAGGATTAGCAGTCCGAAGGACATTACCCAAGAGCCGAAAGCGCTTTCAGTAACGGTAGGTATCTCACCTTATTCAGGATAAGGTCAGCGACTTTTCGAACCAGATCGCTATCTTACTTTTTAATTATGTAACTGCTAATTTTACCTTACCCTTCAAAATTCGCTATGAATAGATTTTTAACACTTTTGATATTTATGAGTTTCTATGGCCTTTCAGCCACCTTTGCTCAGGAAGATACGATCCGGGTTTTCTACGATCAAAACTGGAAAGTAATCTCAGATTCCGCCAAAGCGGCGTTTCATAGAGTGGCGTATAACAATGAGAACGGATTCTGGCAGGTTTCCGACTACTATCGCAGCGGACAGTTGCAGATGACCGGCACTTATCAGGACAAGCAGATGACTCGCAAACACGGACCTTTTGAATACTACTATCCAGATGGACAAGTTAAGTCAAAGTCCATGTTTATGAATGGAAGTAAGGTAGACGAAGAAATTAGCTACTACAAAAACGGACAGATTGATTTTTATCTGCGTTATGATAATTCCAGCAAGCAGATTGAAGCCAGATACTTCAAGGAAGATGGATCCGAAAGTGTCCTTGTTAATGCAGAGTTTCCTGGCGGTGTCAGCGAGATGTACCGCTTTCTGAAAGAGAATATCGGTTATCCCAGAGGTCTGAGAAAACAAGGAATGGAAGGAAAAGTACTTCTCAATTTTTCCGTCGATACGGATGGAAGTCTGTACAACATTTCCGTTTTGGCTTCTCCGCATGACTTGATGTCCAGCGAAGCAGTCCGGGTGGTAAAAGATATGCCCAAATGGAAACCTGCCCAGAGAGATGGTGTGCCAGTGAGAGTCAACTATAATCTGCCTATTGTATTCAACTTGCAGTAATGAGAAACTGATAAAAATAAAAATCAGGCCGAATTATTTCCGGTTATTTTCCCCCACCACTGTCGCCTTTCAGATACCTGTTAAAATGCCGGATGGTTTGTGAGGAAATAATACTGTAAACTTCTGAAAGGGAGCATTTGCCAGAGGTTCTGACAACCAAGGGCAAAGAAGAAAAGTCCTGATGCCCGGCAGAATCAATTTTAATTACATTTTTCTCACCACTGACCTTGCTCAAAAAGTTATAGGTAGAATCTCTGTTTGCCTTCCCGGGTTCAGGGTTGCTCTCCAACCGTAAGTAAGGAATAGACAAGGTTGCATTTTTGAAATCCTTTGTGTTGACTGTGTAATTGAAATCCATATCCTCTGACTTCGAGTAGCCATAATGATGTACTTCTGAGCCATCCAGGGAAACGATTGCGCGTATGTCTTTCCGAGCCATTGCCAGCAGTACTGCGGCCATCCCACCCCAGCTATAACCTAGCAAGCCGATCCTCGTCGTGTCTATCCCGCTTTCCTGTTTCAACCGGTTCAAAATCTTCCCGGCATCCATAACCTGCTGGATCAAATCTGCATTTTTCATCGTCATATCGCCAGGATAACGACCTATGGAATTCACGCAGGCAACGATATAACCCTCGCGGGCAAGCGATTCAAAGAGAAGATAATTCTCGTAACCCATCGAACCAAAACTTGACAGGTAAAGGATTAACGGAAACTTTTTCGACGATGGTTTGGCCTGATCAAATGTAGCGGTAGGATGCTGCAAAAGAAGATCAGGCTGGGAGCAGGCGAAGGCGTCACAAAATGACCTTCCTATGGTAATGGGCAAACTATCGAACTTCTGCGGAGCACTGTAGAAATTAGCCCGTTCTTGCAGCAAGTTCAGGAAATAACCAAACCGCAGCGTGGTATCAGAAGCGCCCGGGTGAGCGGGGTACCACAAATCCACATCAATTGGCCGAAAATACAAAGGATCGCTTTGCTCAACATTTGGTCTGTAAGTTCTTGAACTGTCTACAAAAGACATAACCCGGTAGCCTACCTGATAAGACGGTGTTTTGACGGATGATTCCTGCCTGCCACCATTCTCGGAACCACAACCAGCCAGAATAAATAGAAATAACAGAGGAAGGTTGAAGATTTTCAGCATACAGGTTTTTATTGGGTGGTATCACATCTTATAATCAGCACTGAAAAATATTCCTCAGCAGTTAGCCTTGACGTAGACTGAGATTTTATCACCTGCTGTATGTTAAGAAACTTTACGCGGAAAAGATTACCACTTGTTGCGACAGACTGCAACATATTAAGAAACGGCCCAAATCTGTTCCCCTCACTCTCTTGCAATTTCGGGTCGATCAATTCTCTCTGATATCACTTCTGCGTTTTTCATCTGCCGCGGCATCGCTCGTTTTGGTTTTACTGATCTGTCCACCGAAACTATAGGTAAAATTCAGTCTGATCGTTCTGGTTTCGTATTTGTTCTCCCAAATCTGCCGAAGTACTGGTGATTGTTGCAAATACTTGTTTTTGTAGGTGTTAAAAATGTCTGTCACATTTAAGGCTATTGTTGCCCGTTTATCGAACAGTGATTGCCTGATTCCGGTAGTCAATGTAAAGTAAGCCTCTGTTGTTATATTACGCTCCTGTGATTTTCCGCGGTATCTGAAAAGGACCAGCCACGACAGCTGTTTGCTAAGTGAAAAGCTGTTATAGGTATCAAAATTAAACGATGTTATGCCACTTACCGCTTTATCATTGTCTGCCATGCGATATGACAATTTCCTCATGGTGATATTGGTGCTTGTATACCACCAGGATTTTATTTGTTTGTTGTATGCTGTAACAAGGCTGTAAGTCTGGGTGTGTCTGTTGTTAACAGGACGGATCACTGTGCTGTCCCCTGCCGCGTTCTGAAACGCAAAGTAGGTAAAATCCCGAAAATCTATCCCATAGTTGAGCGTTACAAATAACGCATTCTTTAATGCATACGTACCTGAACCAGTGTAAGATGACGCGGGTCGCAGTTTCGGATTGCCTTCAACAAAGTTGTTGGCATTAACAATCCGCAACAGCGGGTTCATATTCTCGTAGGTCGGCCTATTAATTTTTTTATCGGCACTGAGAATGATGCTTTGGTTAGCTGTGAGCTTGTAATTTGCAAATAATGTTGGAAAGAGTTGCACGTAATTTTGCCTGAATCGCTGGTTTGATTGCTCCTGATTGCCTTTATTCCAGGTCCATTCGGTCCTGACGCCGACCTGATAAGACATTTTTGTCAGATCTCTGTGATAGGTGGCATATAAGGCATGGATGCTCTCCGTATAACGATACAGGTCATTTTGAGCATTGTTCGGCACCATTTCACTGCCCAGCATTTCGTACAGCCGGTTTTGGTTCCCGGTTGTTACATGACTGGACTTAAAGCCGGTTTCCAGTTGGGCCTTGTTTTTGAGTGGAAAAGTCAGATCCGCTTTGGCAGAGTACACTTTAAATGCGTTGTTCTGATCAAAGAAAGTGCGTCTGTGTTCCTGCCCGGTTTGAGTAAAAATCCGCTCTGTATTGTACTGGTCCGAGTTGTTGTTATTGCTGTAATAATCCAGATCAACCACCAGTTCCTTCCCAAGGGTATCCATCTGATGAAGCAAATGAAGGCCCGCTGAAAAATTGTTCATTTTCGTATTTACCCTGTTGTCGAAATTTCCGGTCACATCATGCTTTGTGAGCGTGGTGGTTTCAGAAAAAGCATCCTTTTTAAATAATTGTAATGCATTCGTAACAGCAAACGAAAGCGTTGTCTTTTTACTTAAATACAGATCGATTCCAACGTTGGGCGTAATATTATTAGCCTTCCGCACGCTGTGAATTAAAGATTCTGAGCCATCCGAAAATGAAGCTGGTGGCTCTGTGGACGTTGCCACAAGGGAATTGTTTACGAAGTACTTATTGAAATTATAATCTGAATTCAGGAGCAGATTGTACTTACTGGTTTTGAAATTGAGATTGATCCCGCCATTATATTTCCCGTATTTCCCATATCCTGTGCCACCATAAATATTACCTCTTAGCCCCTCCCGGGTGCCCCTCCTTCTGACTATATTGATAATCCCACCGCTGGCAGAAGCATCGTATTTCGAAGACGGCCGGGCGATGAGCTCTACCCTTTCAATTGAGCTGGCCGACATCCCTCGCAACAGTCCTGCCAAAGCGTCAACAGACAACGGTGTCTGCTTGCCGTCAATGTATATACGCACAATTCGCCCATTTAAACTGATCAGATTATCCGGCGTAACCTGTACACCCGGCAGGCGGTCCATTACTTCCATCAGGGATGATCCGCCGGTAAGCTTATCGCTCAGGTTGATCAAAATCTTGTCAGCCCGCTGTTCTATGAATGGCTTCTGACCCGATATAGTAACCGCAGACAGGGTTTCTGCCGAAGCTATTAGCTTTAAGGCACCCAGCTGAAGATCCTGTCCGGTAACCTCTGTATCAACCTCGATACTAAACCGCTCGTAACCAAGCATCATAATTTCAAGCCTATAACTCCCTTGTGGAACATTGGCAATCACAAAGCTGCCGTTCATTTCGCTCAATGCCGTTTTAACAACAACGGAATCAGTTTTAGTCTTCAAAACGATTGCAGCAAATGGAAGCGGTTGTTGATTTGAATCAGTGACTGCGCCAAAAATTCTACTCACGCCCTTATTCTGAGCCATTACAAAACCAGATAAAACAATGATAAAAAGCAGGGGCAGTATTAGTCTGATGTAACCCTTAGGTGATTTCATGAAAAAGCTGTTTAATCGGAAAATATATTTTCCAACCAAAAGTATAACTTATAATTTAGTTATAAAACTATTTTAAAGTTTATCTCAGCTTATTTATTAGTTATAAGTATAATTTGTTTTCTGTACTGATTTTATCTACTTAAATATCAACTAATTAACCCTTCTCTCATAACCTAATTTTATCTCATACCCTACACGTACCGGTTGACTGTTTTGGTAACCAGGTGACCATTTTGGTGAGTTACTGATAATCCTGACAGCTTCCCGGCTCAGGTTGGTATTCGGACTTTCCTTCACTTTTGCCTCAACAACTTTACCCTCTGAGTCGACAATGAAATGCACCAAAACTTTACCTTTATCATGATGCGCCTTGAAAATTTCTGACTCAAGAACGGCTTCAAACAAATAGCTCTGAAAACCTTCCAATCCGCCTGGGAATACCGGAGAAATAATCGTCGACTCACCAACTGTTATCGCTTTTGCCGCGCTTTTGTAGAATCCAGAAAATGAGCTCAGGCAAAATAACAATGGGATCAATAGAACATATTTTAAAAGTCGTGCTCTGGAGCAGGCATGCCTGCTTAACATAGATATCCGCCATTTGAGCATGTGCCTGTCAGCAAGAAACTGATTGGTCATTCCTGGCGCATCGGGCGTTGCCCTGCCAAGGAGTATAAGTGCGTATTGATGTCGATCGCCGAAGTGAGTGGCCGTCAGCTGATCTGCTAAAAATTCGTGAACCCTTTTAATACTCATCTGATAAAGATAAACAGCCGGGTTGAACCAGACAACGACTGCCAAAACTTCAAAGAACAGGATATCCAGACTATGCCATTGCTTTATATGTACGTCTTCGTGGTAATTGATAACTTCGTAGTTGCCCGCTTTTGGATCAATTACTTTGTATTTAAAGAACGAGAATGCAGCATTGCTTGTAGGCCTTTTAATTCTGTTTCTGATAGCGTACAACCTTAAAATGAGCCCGCTAAATTTCAGCAAGACCCCCAGAAAATAGATCCGCCAAAGCCAGTCAGAGAATTGCATACCCCGGATTTGATTTGAAATGTTTGGTATTGTTTCTGTCCGGATAACCAGGTCAAGTGGAATATCGGAAGAAAACTGAGGGCTGATGGGGATTGCGGGAATACAGAATGAAAGTACTGCAAGTAAGATCAGGGAAATTCTATTGAGCGTGAAGTACACCTCATTTGCAAGAAACCCTTTGTAAAATCCGTAGCCTGCAATCAGGAGAAGATTGGCGGTGATAAAATATGTTGTCATTTTCCGGTCTGCTGGTTTTTAAGTCTGTGAAGCATTTCTTCAATTTCCTTAACGTCCTCTTTGGGAACTGCATGTTCATCCATGAAAAAAGAAAACAGCTTTTGCACGGAGTTATCAAAGTAATTGCCCATTAGTTTGACAAGCCGATACCGCTTATACTCTTCTCTGGAAATCAATGGATAGTAGCGGTGACTTTTCCCAAATGCATCATATCCCACGAGCCCTTTGGCTTCTAACACCCGCATGATCGTCGACACAGAGCTTTGCACGGGCTTGGGCTCCGGCATGTGTTCAACCATTTCTTTAACAAAAGCCTTTTGCATTTTCCACAACACCTGCATAAGCTGCTCCTCTGCTTTTGTAAGATCTTTTGTTTTCATCACTTTCTGATTAAGAATACTCAAAACTAAATAACTAGTTGAGCAAATCATAATAATCTCTCCCGCAATTCAATAGTTTGTTTCACGACGCTGGACAGACATCCATTCAAATCCAATCCAGGTATTTAAACTAAGGCGGACTTGATTGAGGCTATCTTACTCGCTGACCGACTGACCAATTAGTTTGGTCGGCGCATAACCAAAATGCTTTTTGAAAGCATATGAGAAGTGCGATAAGTTCTCAAAACCTACCTCGTAGCAGACCTCAATGGGTTTCTTTCTTTTTTCAACAAATTGGTAATGGGCCAGTTCCAGGCGCTTTCTTGTAAGCCACCGCTGCGGTGTAACATTGAAGGCTCTGGTGAAGTCTCTCTTGAATGTTGTGAGGCTACGACCAGTAAGATAGCTGAACTTTCCCAGCGGCAGGTTAAACATAAAGTTCTTTTCCATGTAGTCTGCCAGATCAATCTTACCGGGGTCTTTAAAGTTGGCCAGAACATGATCTATGTCTTTGTCGATCACCCGCAGAATGCTGACTGCCTCTCTGATTTTTAAAGAAGCAATATCTTCAGGCAATTCCTCTAATTCAAAGTAGGGAATCAGCGAAGCCAAGCAGCTTTCCAGCAAAGGATGGGCACTGAACGTATAAATCCTTTTAGACTCAGAAGCAACAGTGCTCATCACACGATCAGCATAAAAATCCCGAAGACGTTCTGTGGTCAGATGCATCACCACGGTCTTGTGCGGTTTGCCGTCTTTCGGATAGTTGATAATCGTAGCTAACTGGTTACGGGGTATCAGGAAAATATCACCCGCCTTAAAAATATATGTGGCATCTGCCTGCACAATTTTCGTTTCGCCCGAAATGAACCATATCAGCATGTGATGCTCGAACATGATATCCGACTTAAAAAACCTGTCTTCGTAACAGGAAAGTTTAATGTCTTCGGTTATGTATTTAGCCTGGTAGTCCATGGTCAACTCTTAATCTTAAAACCTCTTACAAGATATCATTTACGGCCTTCACACAATCTCTCAAACTGATATTTTTATAACATCACCCAATGTTAAATCTTATTCCGGTTACCTCCTCTGTCCATTGCCAAAGTAGTCCTGCATTTGCCTGGTCAAGCGAATAGCTTTTCACCCCACCTGACGTTCCCTTATCATCCGCCAGTACTGCAATGTCGCCATCTTCACAATACACCCCTCCAATACCTTCCAACATTGGACTCGTGGCACACCAGACAGTGGTGGCGGCACCCTGAGGAACCGTTTTTAAGGAAGCGGCTACTTCCGGCAGCATCTGACCATCAGCATCTACAAAGCCCATTTCCTGAAACAATTCCAGGGGCGCCTCTCTACCTAGTTCCGTTCCGCCGATTGAACCCGGGTGAAGGCTATACGCTCTTACGCCAAAAGCCCTGCCTCGGTTGTCGAGTTCAAGCGCGAATAAATTGCTGGCAGTTTTTGATTGTCCATAAGCCAGGAGCGTTTCGTATTCACGTTTAGAGAAATTCGG
>NZ_JAJUXG010000040.1 GCF_021390535.1 Dyadobacter sp. CY312 | reverse complement strand
TTTTCAAAGCCGGCCAAAGCCCTGCTGTCAGCCGGAATTGCGCAAGATAATTGGTTGCCAACTGAGACTCGTTACCATGCAGATCCCTTCGGAGCGGCACCCACATGATGCCTGCATTGTTAATAAGCAGATGTAGCTTTCTTCCCGACTGGATGAACTTTTCGGTAAATGCCTGGATGGATTCTGGCCTGATCAGGTCCAGGTGTTCCAGTTCTACATTCTCGATGCCGGCTAGAGTGATTTTAGCCTTTTCCGTGTCCCTGGCTGGCACAACTACCGTAGCACCAGCGGATGCCAATGTTTTAACAGTCTCCAGACCGATGCCCGTATTGCCTCCTGTTACGATAGCGATCTTGCCGGTCAGATCAATTCCTTTTATTACTTCACTGCTGGTAGATGCGGCGTTAAATCCCGAACCGGTTGGTTTCTGTAACGCTCCCTGATAATTGGTCTGTCTCATGATTTTGTTTTTTATGATGAGACAAATGTACAGCAGCACAGCACGACACACTTTGTTTAAACGTCCGAAGTTAGTTTGTTTAAAAGGTCGTCTGATTTTACCCGGTCTTTGCAAACAGCTCTACCCGAATCTTTTGGTACGCCTGATCACATGAGGTTTTAATGCTACCCAAAAGCTTTTTGAAGTTCGCCAGATAGTTCATGTTGTATTGTGGCTACACTAAACCTGAATTTTTTTTCGCAGCCGGTATCTGGCTTTTCTGACAGATTCCTTTGATATGCCAAGCATCCAGGCAATCTGAGAGGTGGACACATTCATTTTTTCAAGCGCATAAAGTCTTTCTTCCGCAACAGTTAAGTCGCCGTAGTTCAACTTAAGCTGGTCAAGTTCTCCTGCAAAAGCCTGGTTAAAACGCTTTCTGAAATCATTCCAGTCGTCAGGCGTGAGCAGCTTTATATTGGCTAACTGGTTAATCAAATCATCCAGTTGCTGGTTTTCCAGATCCGGAAGCTTGCGTAACTCTTCTATTTGGTGGCGAAATGATTCAACCAGGTTACTCTTTTCCTGCAAATGCTGCATATACTCGTCCAATTCAATATTTGCCTGCACGAGTTGCATTTCCGTTCTTTCCTGTAAGGCAAGTTGTATTTGCCGTTCCTTTTTGGCGATCAGAAGATCCTTCGAGTGCTTTAACCTAAGCAGATAATAGAGCAGCGACAAAATGACAGCAATCAGTCCTACGATCCCGATAATGAATTGTAAGCGCGTTCGAATTCTTTCTTTCTCAGCTTGTTGTTCTGAAATATCTGCAAGTTGCTGCTGTATTTTCAATCGGTCCTCAGCCAGCTTTGTCTCTGCTTTATTGTAAATGACGTTGGTTTCATTGCTGAGACGAGTCAAGCTATCGAGGTAAGTGTAGGCCATTGCCATATAGTTCCGGGCTTTGTAGTAATCGTGGTAAACCCGATAATAATTAAGAAAAAACTGCTTGTCCCGCTGTTGCTTCCACATAGGCTCGGTATTACCTACCAAAGTATTCAAATTTTCACTGATCCTTAAATAATGTAAAACACTATCGTTCCGGCCAAACTTCCCCCAGATAGAAGCGATTTCTATGGCCGCATTCCGGGCCAGTATCGGGTGGGGCTTTTTGTGCTGGTTATGCATGTATTCTTGCATCAGCAGTTTCAAGGCTTCACGGTGGCGGCCCTGTTTCAGGTACACCCTTCCCAGGTTACCCACTGCAATATACGGCCAGGTATTGTTGCCAATTGACACCGCAATATCCCGGGTGCGCTTCAGGTAATAGATTGTGCTGTCAAGTTGGTTTAGGTTCTGATAGGCCACCGCCAGGGTATTAAAGCGCTGAACATCAAGATTTCTGTTGTAGGGCGGAAGGTTGATGGCTGCCCGCATGAGCTTTATAACTTTCGAATTGTTGTGAAAATAAAGATTATTGATAGCCATGACATGCAGGTACTTACCCATTTCAGGGATATTATCAAATCCCACAGCTTCGAAGAGTTCCAGTGCTTTGGCATGATGGTAAAATGCTTCTCCATACTGTTTCTGTTCATACCGCTGGACGCCAATGTAATAGTGACAAACACCCGTATATCTTTGGTCATTTCTATTCTGAAAGTAGGTTCTGGCCGAATCGAACACGGCAATAATGTCCTCGGGCGGCAAGGCAGATTGAAAACCTTTCTTTGTGATTTGGTGGAATCTGACATGGTTTAACAGTGGCTGATCACCCCAAAGGCTTGCCTTTTGATGCAGTTTTTCCAAACGATAGCCAACACCCGCTAATGAAACTTGTGATTCCCTGAGACTATCTATATATCTGGAAGTTCTGATGATGCGCCGGGAGGGAGTTTCGCTGTCGAGCTCAAGTATAACGGTTTCGAGTTCATCGGGTTGCTGAGCGGCGGAGGTATTGTGAAAGAAGACAACAAAATACAGACAAAAGATAATAAAATACTCCTTCATAATCGGGCAAACGCATTCTGAAAAATAACTGGCAAACCGTGATGATTGCTTTGAATCAGGGAAATTCAATTTCTCCAACCAGGCAATCTAATATAGTACTGAATCTACAAGTATGAAACATAAATACTTCTACTTGCCAAATGTTATTCTATTTTGTTCGACAAACTTTTACGATAGCAAACATTTAACAAAACCGTCAATAGACTCCGGGCTGCAACTGTAATATTCATTGTGGCATTTGGTCTCCTTGGGTTACAAGCTTCTGCAACGCTTAAAAAATTATGATTTTAGGCGATTTGAGTACTTTTTTCTTCGTGTCCACGCTTTTGTCCACACCCATTTTTAGCCATCCCCAAAAAACGGCCCTACATTCGAAACAGTAAAATTAGTTGTATCAATTACTCAACGACAGTGTCTGTTTCACTTAATCTCATCGTGATGAAAACAAAGGGTTCAAAACTTAAATTTTTAATGAAAAGAACATTTACCCAAACTTTATTAGCGCTTTTCCTTTGCCTGGTTGTATTGAATGTGGGCATCGCTGCAAGACCGGTTTTTGCCGAAGAACCATTCAACTGTAATGATGGTATTGCCTACCAGACTATCAATTCCACGGCAGATAATACATCAGGACTTCACGGATTTGATGTTACCACAGGCGTTAAAACTTTGATCGCAACTTTACCTTTTCACGTGAATGGTCTAATATACAACTCCGTGGATAATATGTTATGGGCTTTTGAATTAGGTACTAATAACATCGTAAGGATCGATAAAACAGGAGGAACCACATCGCATCCTATACAAAATCTGCCATCAGGACTGAACGTGGGCGCTGAGCTACCCGGGGGCTATATGCTTTTGTATAATATCAACACGGCCGATTATTATGTTGTAGATGTTAATCCCAGTCGTGCGACTTACCTGCAACTGGTAGATCCCACTGCCGGGTTTGTGCTTAAAACAGGTCCGAACTATGGGACAGCGATGAGTAGTCCTCTTGATGTATCTGATTTAGCTTTTGTCTCCAACAATCAACTTTGTTACGGTATTACAAGAGACTCTCAAATTGCGACGCTTGATCCTTTCACTGGTAACGTTGTACTGGGGGCCGCAGTCGACGGGTTGCCTGCAGGAGGTAACTATGGTGCCATATTCAGTGATGTCTCCGGTAAGTTATACGCATTTCACAACGGTATGGGATCTTTTTTTAGGGTAGATCCTGCAATTAACACGGCTTCTCTAATTTCAACGAGTACTCCATCAGGTAATAATGACGGAGCAAGTTGTGCCAATACAACGCTGGTAGATCTTCCGTTCAACTGTAACGACGGTATCGCCTATCAGACTATCAATTCTATTCCGGATGGCACGTCAGCACTTCACGGATTTGATGTCGCTACGGGAGCTAAAACCCAGATCGCCACATTGCCGTATATTCTGAATGGTTTAATATACAATTCCGTGGACAATATGTTATGGGCCTCCAGAACGGGTACCAATAACATTGTAAGGATCGACAGAGAAGGGGGATCAATGTCATATCCAATTACCGGCCTGCCATCAGGGCTCAATGTGGGTGCCGAGCTGCCCGGTGGCTATATGCTCTTGTATAACAATAACCATACCCATTATTATGTCGTAGACGTCAATTCCAGTCGTGCGACCTATTTGCAAATGGTAGATCCGACAGCCGGTTTTGCGCTTCAAACGGGGCCGGTCTATGG
>NZ_JAJUXG010000039.1 GCF_021390535.1 Dyadobacter sp. CY312 | reverse complement strand
AGGGGGGCAATATGTGCCGGAATGGCAGGCGATTCCAGCGAATCAGGCTACTTTAACATTCCAAAACATTCCGGCTTTTAGGGGGTCAACATGCTCTGGAATATCCAGCAAGTATCCAAAGGAAATCTTTATCCATGCGAAAACCTACTTTGACGATCAAGAATGGCAGGGTTTTTCCGAAGCAGTCAAAAATAAATCGACCATTATTGGCATTCGTATTCAAGCTACAAATGAATTTAAGCTTTATCGAGAATTTTCTTTCTGTGTTCCAAGGGGTATGGCAATGAAAGTTGCTTCGAATAAAGCTTTTTTGTGGACAAAAGGCTTCATACCTAGATTACAAACACAGATTGCCTAGAGACGCCTAATCCAGTTTCTGTTGAAATAACCCGAGGAAATGCTTCAATCAACCAAGTTTGTAAGGATGTGTTAGCCCTGACTAAATTGAACTATAATGCATGTATTTTTGCTGACGGACAGCCAGTAACGTTAAGGTTTGCCGATTCCATTGGAGAAGTGCTGACAGCCGGAAAGCATATAACTACAAGTATCTTACCGTTTAAACACTACGTATAGGATCCACGATAGTTTATATTACTATTCTAGAAGCCTTTTTCTTTCAATTCTTTCTTTTGCCTCAAATAATAAATTATGAATTTTCCTTTCAAGCTCCTTTTTGGGAGGTAGTTCTGTCCAATACTCCGCTACTACAATGCCGTCCTTATGCATTTCTAGTAGCTCAATTTGCTCATGGCTTCTTTCAGCACAAAGAATCAAACCCACTGGTGCAAGCTCACCTTCTTTTCTCTCGTACCGGTCAAGCCATTTTAAATATAATTCCATCTGTCCTTTATGCTTCGCTTCAAATTTGCCAAGTTTGAGTTCGATTGCCACCAAGCGCTTTAAATTTCTATGATAAAATAATAGATCTAGATGAAAATCTTCACCGTCTATAATCATCCTTTTCTGACGCTCAACAAAAGCAAAACCATTGCCCAATTCCAAAATAAAAGCTTCTAATTCACGGAGGATTGCCAGCTCCAAATCTTTTTCAAGGTAAGTATCTTGTAAACCTAAGAAATCCAGAAAGTATGGATCCTTAAAATTATTTAAGATTGCAGGATGTTTACTGGTGTTTTGAAGATTAGATATCTCAGTTCTTTCAAAGGCCTTTGTCGCAATTTTTCTTCGTAGATCTCTGACACCAAGACCTTCAACCGCTATGGATTTAGCATAGAACAATTTGGCATCCGCATTTTTGAGAGGTAATAATATCAGAATGTGAGACCAACTCAATTGTCGTGACAGTGTCACGACAATTTCCTCATCGTTAAATTGTTCTGAAAACTGCAGCATTCGACGCAGATTCTTCTCTTCAAAATTCCTGCCGTATTTTTGCGCCAAATGACGTGACAACTCAACGACAATCCTTTTGCCATAGTCAGCTCGCTTGCTTAGTAATATATTCTGGTTAATACGATTACCAATTTTCCAAAAAAGTATAGTAATTGCACTATTCGTTTGCAAGACCACCCGCTCCTGTGTCTGCTCAATAAGCTGAGATAACTCAAGAAACAAGTTATCATCAAATTGTAGCAAAGCAGTTCCTTTATTACTTTTATCTTGACCTTCCATGAGTTACTTCCTTTTTGAACTAATGCCTCTTCAGTTCAACCGAAGCAGGCTCATAGTAATAATCGCTAACAGTTCCATCCATTATCTTCTCCACCATCTCATCTATAATAAAGATCGGTACTAAAAACCATTCGTGCGATTTAACGTTACGGCCAAAACGATCTTTCGTTTCAATATCTAGTTTAGCTGCCCCAAAAAATTTATGAATAACCTTCTCAAGTTTTGTCCTGTTAATGTTGGCCAGCTTGTAAGTAGCAATAATTTCTACATCAGCCATGAGAAAGGTAGGATCTAATTTTGCGTTGGCAATACGCTTTTTTACATCTCCACCTGTCACTCCAATTTTATGGACAATCTCTCTATTTTGCTGAACCACCAGATTATCAGATAAACTCCTAAGTACATAAATCGTCCCGCTATCCAAATCATCATCCGCACTTTCTCCCGAGAAAAGGGGACCATCATTGGACTCTGTAATGAATCTACTAGTTTCATCCTTATACATCGCACGGATAAGTGATCGCAACAAGATATTACTTTCTGTACCATTGGCATAAATAACACGTAGGCGAGCGTCATCCTCTCCGTTTGGAGCCTTAAATGTCTCTCCTGTCTCAGCTATATATGCCGTTTGGCCTCCAATAATAACAAATTGTCCTGTTTTGAGAGTTGTCTTAGTAAATCCTGCGTCTTTCCTAAACCGTATTGCTTTCCTAAATCCAGTATCCAGATCCTTTTTTACTGCTTCAAAAAATGGCCTAAATTCCTCGAAGTCATCACAGCGTGTACGGTTTGCAATTTCTTCCGCTGCCTTTTTTTCGGCTTGCGATCGAACGTGCTTTAGTTCGGTAATGGAATTTTCTTTTTCCAGATCCACGCCAAGTTCAGCTAGCAGTTGATCATCATCCAGCTCGGCGATAACGTCCATATTAGACTTAAAATCACCACTAAGCAGATTCTGGTGATCTAGCTCAACAATAAGATTTCTGCACTCTTCCTGATTGCGTATTTGATCCAGTCGTACCGCATACAATCTTTCAAAAATGTCTTTATCTTCACCGTGTTCGGGAATACGGCCGTGATCAGTCACAAACTTTTGAATTTCCTCGAAGCCTGCGATAATCCGTTCTTCACGCGCTGTGTACCTGGCAGCAGTTTTTGACTCAATCTCGATGCCGAGTTCAGCCAAAAGCTCATTATCTTCCTCTGTAAGTGTTTTGTTTTTAGCCATTTCTTTCTTCCGCTTTTAGACGAGCTAGAAAAGCAACTCCCTGCGCCATGCGCTGTTCCCACGGATCTGCCGATTTTATATCTGGCAAGCGACCTCTTTCCTTTTTGAATTTGACAGCCCGCCTAGTCAGATCTCGCGCTTCATCTAATGATAAACTTAGTTTTTTACCCGAAATAATATCTGCCATTGCCTTCAAACTTTGTTCGGTCATGGCTTTCGATAAAATAGAATAGGCTTCACTAAAAGGATTAATACTATCGATCCAGTCGACATCTAGCTCCCGCACATCCATTGTAAATTTACGGATTCCATCAATCAAAGCTGTGTTGCCGCGATCATTTATTTCGCTGTCCTGATTGAGAACTTCTTTTGCCTTTTGTGTAAAGTTGAGTGCAGCAATAGCATGTTGACGAACGGATTCAATGTCTTCTTCGTCCAGATCCGGATACTTCTCTTTGATAATCTTTCCCATCCTTACCTGCGTCAGCTCCTGAGGCACGAGTTCTTCGTCAAAAAGACCACGCTCGATTGTTTGTTTATCCTGCACAAATGCAGCAATAACCTCGTTCAGGTCTTCTTTACAAATACGCTGTGCCTGCTCGCTTTGGGGGATAGAAAGACCTTTTATTTCAATATGATACTGGCCGCTATCCTCGTTAAAACCGATATTTTCCCTTTGAGGGTCATAACCACCTTGGCCGTAACTATATCCTGCAACAGGGCTGCTTTGCGTATTTTTCGGAGCAAAATTGAACCTGGGCGCCAATACTTGCTCCATCAACAGGCTTGCAGAAATTGCTTTCAATGTATCATTAACCGCGTCAGTTACGTTTTCCTGTGATGCATCCACTTCGGCGATCAGATTTGTGAATCGCGCGTGTGTTTTATTCGGAGCATCACGTGTAGCCCGCCCGATAATCTGCACTATCTCAGTCAAGCTTGAACGATACCCTACGGTAAGTGCATGTTCACACCATATCCAGTCAAACCCCTCTTTAGCCATGCCCAATGCAATAATAATATCAACATAGTCCCGGTTTTTTTTTGATTCGGGGCTTCGCAACGCAGCTTGAACTTTTGCCCGTTTCGCATCATCATCAACCAGATCCGCGATTCTTATTACCTTCCCCTCATGAGTTTTGACCAAATGAAACCCTGTAACAGGGTCTACGCCCTGCCACTTTCCCAGTTCATGAATAATATGTTCAACCTCCTTAATCTTATCTCCCATACTCTCCCTAGAGTTCACGTTCGGAATATGAATGATGGTTTTTTCATTGGGGTTAAGAACCTTTAAAATATCGTCAGCATATGCCGCACTATAAAAATAATAGCCTATGTTAAGCGTCTTAAGATATTCGTATCCATTAAGTTGCTCATAATATGTATAAGTGACTGTTTCGAATTTGGCTTCATCCTCCGGCATCAAAACGGGGTTCGCATCACCACGAAAATATGAGCCAGTCATGGCTACAATATGCACCCGATCACGTGCTACAAGTTGTCTAAGTTGAGAACCAAGCACATTATCTCCATCTGCACTAACATGGTGAAATTCATCAATAGCGATCAATCGATTATCAAAACTTTCAATTCCTAAACGCTCGACAGCAAACCGAAAGGTAGCGTGTGTACAAACCAGTATTTTGTCTTCACTTTCCAAGAACGACCTAACCGAGTTAACTTTGCTGCCATCTTCACCAGGTGCATTGCAAAGGTTCCACTTTGGTTGTACCTCCCAGTCATAGTTAAAACCAAATCTGGTCAATGGCTCATCGGAAAAGCTCGAACCGATAGACTTTTCCGGTACGGTTATGATCGCTTGTCTGATGTCCTGATTATAAATTTTATCAAGGGCAATAAACATGAGCGCTCGACTTTTTCCTGAGGCCGGCGGGGATTTAATTAGCAGATATTGTTCTCCACGTTTTTCGTAGGCTCGCTCCTGCATCGCACGCATACCCAGTTCATTCGATTGAGTGGAACTACCAGTGCTTTTATAATTAACTGTAACGGAGGGAATAGATTTAGCTTCGTTCATTAGACTTTGCCTTTGGAGGTCATTTGAGTGTAAAGTGCAAAAAGTTTTTCAAGTCGTTCGGTATCGTTTTTGAAGCGACGGCCCATATAAATGCGTTCCACAACTTCATCGTTGCGGTCATGAGCTCGAAGTAGGTCAGGGTACTTTTCATTAATATTATCTGGATCATAAAGATCAGCAATAGTGGCAGGAAAATGCCGTTCACGCACAATTAAAATTTCTTCCGCGCAAGCGGTTAAATCTCCTTGATTTTTTTTGTAAGCGGTGGAAACGGGAAAGTATTCCAGCCAAGAGTGTTAGAGTACCTATAATCTTCCTTAATTTTTCCACACACAGTTGCTGCCCAAACTAAGTGCATTCTTGATGAATAAATCGCGAAGTCGCGAAGCCGAAGGTCATACATTGCGATGGCGCTGTCCCCAATAACTGTGGAACCATCCACAATAACCGAAGGTAGATATGGTCTCCTTTCGGAACTATGTCGTGGCACGAGTAAAGCAATACCCTCTTTGTGACGACGCTCACCAAAGGCATGAGAAATTTTGACTAGCGCATTTGTTTCTGGTCGGTCACTTTTGAGCCTATGCTTCGCTACTAAATCAATTCTTCTTAAAATTTCCTGATTTTTTTTTGCATCATCTAATTCAATATTCTCAATCCAAAGACAGTATCGCATATCACCTTGAATGCTATCACTTGATCCAAGAAATTTACGACAAAAATGGGCAGCTTCTGGATAGTTCGATATCAAATATCGATATTCATCGACGCTCATTAATAGACCGCCTCCATCATTAGGCATTGATCCATTAGTCATCGGTGTTAGGTCTGAAAGCACTTTTCGGGAAGATGACACAATAGTGTCATGATCAGGAACTAAGTATGGACCAATGTATGAAGTGGTAAGTACATGCCCATTATCAAATAATTTTTTGGGCGTATTAGATTTCAAGCCGATTCCGATGATGGATACAATCACAGCCGCTTTCTTTGATGCTAAATTGCTCCATAGGAAAGATGGCTCAGCAAAGCGAATCTCCAAATCATTCCCGAGGAATGAGGGCCAAAACAGTTCAACCTGTCGGCCTTGACAAATACTATTAGTTGTCACAAAGGCAAAAGACCCACTATTTGCGGCTACGTAACGACGAGCCTTTATAAACCAACCCGATACATAATCTGCAGATTTGGTAGATTTAATTGAACCTTGAAAAGCTGTCTCTAAGTCTTTTTTCTGTTGGGGGTTTTGATCTTGACTACCGCGATACGGAGGATTTCCACAGATATAAGTTTCTCCTCCATCATTTTCAAAGGCTATTTCGACTTGATCTAATGGGGTAGAAAATAAATCATTCGCATAAAGTTTCACACCGGTGCCCGTGGGAGGAGAAATAGAAAGCCATTCAATTTGCAACGCATTGCCACAAATAATCCAGTTTTCAGCACTAAGTGGTAGAAATTCTGCCAATGCCAATTTTTGCCCACGATGTAATACATCACACTGGTATTCGGCGATGATAAGCGCCAGTCGTGCAATCTCAGCCGAGAAGCCTCTTAGTTCAATACCCCTATAATTAGTAAGCGGGATTTCACTATTACGATACTCCTCTCCCCTACGTTTATTAATTTCCGACTCTATTTCCCGCATTTGTTTATAGGCGATGACTAGGAAATTTCCGGATCCACAAGCAGGATCGAACACCCGGATATGAGCAATGCGCCTACGCAGATTCAATAACTTTCGGGGGTTTTCTCCCGCTTCTTCCAGTTGGATCCTCAAATCGTCCAAAAAGAGCGGGTTTAGTACTTTTAGAATATTGGGTACCGATGTGTAGTGCATCCCCAGAGCACTGCGTTCTTCGTCATCGGCCACTGCCTGGATCATAGAGCCAAAAATATCTGGGTTGATTTTTTTCCAGTCCAGGTTGCCTACGTGCAGCAGATACGAACGAGCTATTTTGTTGAATTTGGGAACCTCAACCGATCCGGAAAACAGTTGCCCATTCACATAGGGAAACTTTGCAGCCCAGTTTTTAATTTGTTTTTCCGAGCGCTCATCTTTTTTGGTATCCATTGCCCGGAAAATTTCCCCGATAATTTCATGGATATCAAGAGCATCTGCGGCACTCATTGTTCGCACTGTATCGGTGAACAGGCCGTCCTTCTCAAATATACCAGTGTCTTCAGCAAAAAAACAGAAAATAAGGCGTGCCAGAAAATGATTTATATCCTGACGGCGCTCTGCTTTAGCCCAATCTGGATTATGGGTAAGCAATTCGATATAAAGTTTGTTCAAGCGACTTGTCGCCTTGATATCGAACGCATTTTCGCGAATCTGCTTAACGGTACTAATACCAGCCAAAGGCAGAAAAAAACCAAAATGATCGTGAAAGTTTTGATAGTCACAGGATACCGTTTCACCGCTGTTAATGTCTTCCGCCTGAAAATCCTTACCGTCTGTAGCCAATATGAATTTTACCTTTCCACGGGTCGTCGCTTGACTTGCTTTTAGTTGTAAAAGTGCCTCTGTTACCTGGCCTTCCTGACAAACAGCGATATGGATGTTGTTTTGCTGCAAGACGCCACCTTCAACATCTGACTTGTTGCTGTTGCCAGATTTAAGACGCTTATAGTTGTTTCCTTGTTTCCGAATGCCTCCAAAAAAGCGTAAGGGAATTCGGCAGCTTCAAAAGGTTGCTCTGCAAGGGACGAGATAGCTTCTTCTATTTCAACAGCATTCATGTTTTATAAATAATATTTTTCTTTTCTAAAGCCCGCACATTTTTTCACACGGGTTAGAATTGGCGATTATAACTCATTTTTATTTTTGCTTTCTCTTACCCAACCTTCAATTTTAATCCCCTCATGCCTAAGATAATTATAAAGCGTAGCCTTACTTCCAATTTTCAATTGCTGACAAATCTGTATGGTAGTATATTTTTTGCTTTGATATAAGGTTGCTGCTAGACTTGCAAGTTCTTTTGATTTTTCGGTCAATCCTTTAGGCCTACCTCCTACCCTCCCTCGCGCTCGCGCAGCTTCCATCCCTGCAAGCGTTCGCTCCATCAAGATCTCTCTTTCGTTTTCCGCGAAGACCGAGCTAAGCATATACCAAAGCCGACCCATTTTGGTAGAAGTATCAATCCCTTCTGAAATACTCCTAAAATTGACTCCCATTTCCTTCCATTCCACCATAAGCTTAATAAGCTCATAAGTTGTCCGACCAAGCCGATCAATTCTCCAGACAACTATGACATCGCCTTTTCGAAGCTCAGAAATCATTCGTATATATTCCGGCCTTTGCATTGACGCACCGGATATTTTTTCATGATAAATTTTTCACAACCTGCTTTCTTAAGAGCATCAAATTGCAGATCCTGGTTTTGCTCGGTCTTCGAAACCCTTATGTATCCAATCACCATTCGAAATAGTACAGTTTAACGCGCTAGTCTGCAATATACAGTAATTTGTTTTGGTGTACCAATAATCTGTAATTTGGAAGTGGTAAAATTCGGTACTTTTTAAACTAGAAGGGAAGAAAAATCGAAGAAGCCGAGTGTACAGAAAAACCACCGTTTTACTTCTATACGTACAATGATAGACAAAATCTATAAAATGGGGATAAGCAACCGAGAGAGAGATAAACTGAGAAGAGAGGGATATGATGTTGGAAGAGATAAGGGGTTGAGTAGGTATTAGATAAAAATTCATTACTACTACTTCTCTCATTTTTTTTTAATAAAATACAGATAGTCGCCGTCAGGATAACTGCCGACACTTTTGATATCGGCGGGAGAAATCATATCAACTTTTACAAAGCCTTCCGTACATAAAGAGTCTTTTTCATCAAAGTAAACTTTGCATTTGTATGTTTCCTTGCTGCCAACTGTACTTTTTGCTAAAACAGGTGTCCAAGTCATTCCGGAATACTGAGAGCTGTTTAAAATGTCATCCTCTTGAAAAATGCCTGATGCTTTGAAAGTACCTGAAGAAATTGTCGGATGCGACATAATCAGACATTGTTGGAAGCGGCCGTATATTCTGAAAGTTGGATCCACGACTCTTCCATCCAGTTTTGTAATAGTGAGGGTTATTTCCCTAATATGGTCAATGGATTTATTGAGGTAAAACAGGCGATTTCCAGCAAGATCAAAATGCCCGTCTGTTTGATTGTCTGTTGATAATTTCCAGGAAAATCCTGCCCCGGAACGACCGACAGTTTCTCCATGCAATTTCCATTTTTCAAATGGGTTTGTATTATCGGGATGGATATCATTCTTTTTACATTCCCAGAGAAACCCACATAAACCACTAAAAACTAGAATCCGGACAATTCTTTTCATCGCGTTTCCCATGGTAGGTACAATCTAAGATTTAACTTATAGACAAAACGAAAATAAAGCTTTATTATTAAAGTACTAAATAATAATAGTATGAGACATATCCTATGTTTTTTTCTGCTTCTTTTGCTCAACAGTTGCAAGAATAAACAGCCAGAACCCACTGCAATTTCAGATCGTGAATATGTTGTTCATGGTATAGGAAGTACTGTTATTATCCAAAGCTTTCTGGATTTTCAAAATTCTGTGAATTCATTAAATCATTTTGTAGATTCATATACCTACGATTCAACTAATACACAAAAACTGCTCATACTAAGGAAAGAATGGACTAACACTGTCATATCATGGAAATTGACATCCATATTTTTGCAAGGAAAACTCGGTAGTGATATCAGGTCCTCAAATCTTTATGCTTCTGCCAATACTTCATCAATAGAGAATGTTATGTCGTCAAATGTTCCACAATTTGATCTTGCATATATAAAATCGCTTGAAGAAAATTCTACTGGCTTGGCAGCAATGGAATATCTGATATTTGGTTCAAGACCGAGTGATGTTGGGGGTAGTGATCTCAACATTTAATTCTGTGGGTTCTCGCAGGGGTAGCTTTCTGCGCGCACTGTGCCGGCATTTAAAGTGGCAAAGTGACTATTTATTGTATCAATGGAGTTTAGGAGGTGGTGGTTACCTTAATAATTTCATGGCAGCAGCCGGTCCAGAGCGTAACTCGTCTATTGGGATATTGGCAGACAACATCGTTTCCACCTTATCAAAGATTAAGAATGACCGGATTGGAGGGCCTTTGGGAGAAAATGGACTCGCCAGACCAGATTTGGTAGAATCGAAATATGGTGGTGAATCGATTAACTTCGTCCGTGCTGAATTGATAAGCATGCAGCGTATTTTTTCAAAACCTGGCAATACAGTTGGACTGCATGGATTCAATTGGTTGCTGGATCGAGCTAATGCCAAATACGGTGATGCCAGACTCAGTGACGCTATTCAAGCACAGTTTACAGACATTCTTATAAAGCTCAACCTGATATATGACCTTGAAAAAGAGGTAGTTAATAATCCTAAACAGGTGGTTGATGTATATGAGTCAATTTCAAAATTACAGATGTTGATTGAAAGTGACATGATAAATGGTCTAAATTTTAGCGATTGAAGAAATTAGTAAAAAGCTTGGGCGGGAACAGGGGAAAATTGGGGTCGAGTATATCCGACATCGACTGCAAGCTGATATCAATAAGAATGAGCTTCAGTTAGCAGCTGACAGGGATAGACTCCGGAGAGAAGGACATGATGTTGGCAAGAAACTAAATAGAGGATTAAGAACAATGTAATTCTTAATCCTCTATTTTATTAGATAACATAAAAAAACTAAGAAGGGCACGGTCGCTATTACAATTTATAACGATAATTTCTTTTAATTTTTCAAGATTGTCATTAAAGACAAGGATTTTCCCATCATCTGTTTTGACAGAGTCAGAAGCAATTACCATTCCTTCGGAATCTTTCAAAATTACATAAGCAGCTTTGGAGCTCTTATTTGGATTGTTACCCGAAGAAGTTACTGGCACCCTTACTTTTTTTACACCTTTATAATAAGAAACATCTACCACAATCTTAGTGCCTTTGCCGATAATGACGAAATTGGTCTCACTAGTAAAACTGCAATTTTGAAAAAGAGGTGACTCGCTGGGAGATGCTTTATGAACACTTATTTTAAAATTATGATGCTCAACTGGCAAAGAGTCGCAGGCTGGTGATTTAGGAAGTCGTGCATCATTTTCTTGAGCAGATTTAGGAATGTTTGACCATGGTGGGAACCACGGAAGAGGGCTTAAATCGACCATCACTCCGTTGTCCGTTACGAGATGTGGATCTACTATTTTATCTTTACAACCAAATAGAAAGTAAAAAAATATCGAAAGAACGATGATTGTTTTTGTAGTCAATTTCGGTATAGTATCAGACATAGGATTGGTTAATTTAGCCCTAAATTAATGCCTTTTTTAGTTAATAGCGATAGATAATATATCATTAGCAATTTTATCCAGGCAGTGATAATCTGAGATACACACCGTATCCAGATTGTTCATACGCAGTTGCAATCGCTGCACCTTTCCTGGTTTAGGCGTTCTCAATGAAGCGACAGCCTGATCCGTAACAAATTCGGAGTATCAATTATTGAAATAGCATTGATATTACCAGCTGAAAAGCAGAAAAGTACAACACTATACTTTTGCAGCCAAACAAAAAAAACAGAACTTTTCCGGGAAAGTTAAAATTTTGTTTTCATAACTCATTTTATATTAAACAACAAAACACAGAACAAGAGCCCGGAAACTGTTTTGTGAAAGTTCTTTGAATAGTGCAAGCACAGCTCACTTCTCCTACTTTGTTCCGGATCAGCAGCTGCACCAAGCGGATAGCTTTTAAGGACGTGCCGGCACCATGTGGTAACCGTCATTTTTCATTGCCATGTGCAGTAAATTCGCCATTTCACTTTTGCTTAAAGTATGATAGGTTATTGTAATCGAGCTAAAAGAATCAGGAACAACATAAGAGACTTCACCGTCAAAAAACAAATTTAAGCTGTCGTTTCTAAAACTATATATGAAAGGATCAAGACCCTTCACAGCTACGGCACTATCTGCTCTTTCACGAAGTTTCTTTTCGTTTTTTGATATACTACTTAATTGTTTGTCATCTGTAACCCCCCAGTTAATTGAATTTATAAATAGTGATTCCCCCTTGCTAGATACAAGTTTTTTCGATGTGAAGGTGCCTTTCAAAACTGGTTCACACAATTCTGACACAAGGATGGAAATGGCTATTAAAATTATTGTAGTAATCTGGATAATTTTCATAACCTCGTAATTTGAATCAATTTACCAATAGTTTCTTTATTGAGGAATAGTAATTTACAGCCGGAGTCTCAGAAAACGTCTGTTTAATGAGACCGGCGTGGGTCTTGACCTGGTGGGCATAAACGGCTCAAAAACTGTATCAATTTGTTATCTCATAAATCAAAATGTCATTTTGATAGCTGTCCTGAGTTCGTGAGAAACCAGTTTACTTTGCCCATTTGTTCCGGATCTGCTGCGCACCAGGTGAAGGAAGAGTTCCTTTCCCTTTTAGCTCTAACCTTCCATGGTCGCTTTACCAACACGAACCCAGACCGCATTGCGATATTTTGCCTTCCCCTGAATTCCCTTATTGATGTGAGTAACAATTCAACCTCCTGTAAGATGACAGGGCTATTTAGGCGATATATAGTACAATTTAACCTGCATTGGACGTAGTAAACCGTACAATAATGACCCTCTTACTATTAAAGACATGTAAAACAAGATTTGAGGAAAATTACTTTTAACCACCATTTTCATGTACCATATCAATCTTTTGAGAGACCGATCACGAAAGTAAGTCATCTTATAATTATCCAAATTTAATAAAGTCACTTCTCAAGTAGGTGCCTTCGATAGAAATCTACTATTTCCTTAATGACCAAACCTGGCTTATCGTCAGGAATATTATGTGAGCTACCTTCCGCTAATATTAGTCTCCGGTTTTTATATCCATTGACCAAATTCCGCTGGTCATTTTTAAACCGCTCATTTTCGTTTGAATCCTGAAAAGGTCCGATCTCTGCCATAACGTCCAATATAGGAATACTGTCAGACAATGGTACCTGTCTAACATAATCACTAGTGCGTTCCATGTTGGCGAGCAGGTGGTATAAGCTTAAATTATCAGGTTCAAAATCTTTACGACTATACATTTCAAAGATCTTTTTGGCGAATTTCATATCCTGGTAAGACGGTATCCGTGGGTCTAGTAAGATAATCCCCTTTACCTGTTTTGGATGCCGTGCTGCAAATACCCGGTTATAAAATCCACCTAATGAATGCCCGACCAAAAGAAATTTCGCGTCCAAATAGCCAAATTTTTCCAGTGCAGCCTCTAAGCTCTTAATTTCTTGAAGGATAGTGAAGTTTGCTGTGTCAAGGCTACTCTTACCAAAACCAGCACGATCATAAGTTATAACAGTTGCTCGAAGTTGACGATGAACAGGATCAGCAATTGAATCCCATTGCGTAGCATCCAGCCCACCGCCAGATTCTAAGAGTATTGGGGGGTTATTCCCCTTTAAAATTCTGAAATGAAGGTTAAAAGGTGGTACATCTATCAAAGTATCGATCGTCTGAGCATTTGCAATTACAGTTATGAATAGAAGGATTATTAAGTTCTTGAAAAGCATCATAAATCATAATAGAATAAGTATAGACAGGTTCAATATAGTAGGTCAGTGAGTTAAAAAAAACTGCACCTTATAACTATTTTGTGTTAGATTTGTACATATCGTACTTCCTATTAATATTTAAATATGTATCTAACTCAGCAATAACATGTTATGCATTGTATTTTCAAATTGCTAGCGTTATTCTTGTTTGCATCAACTTCCAGTACATCCGCACAGGTAGAAAAACCGCGCGTGTACATTAACCCGGATGGAAATCACTTTACCAGAGCTCAGTTTGACAGCATCAGCGCTGCCAACATAGGTAAGCCGATTGCAATAATTGACAGGATAGAAAAGGATAAAGAAATTCAGTTCACATTTGAGGTTTTAACCGTTAACCCATTTGAAGCATTTTTAAAAAAATGGATTGGTCAAGCGTTTCCTAATTTTGAAATAAAAGACGTGAATGGAAAAATATATCAAAATTCATCTTTGCGTGGAAAAGTGGTTGTGTTTAACTTTTGGTCAACTACATGCGCACCGTGTATTGAGGAGATGCCCAAACTTAATGAACTTGTAAGCAGCTATACCAGTCAGCCAGCTATATTTTTGGCACCGGCTCCGGAGACTCTTGAAAAGGTCAATAAAAGTCTAGATAAACACGCATTTAAGTATAACATCTTGCCCGACGCGAGTTCGCTATTTTCTGCATTGGGCATTGACAGCTATCCATATCACATAATTGTCGATAAAGCTGGAATAATTAAGGCTATCTACCAGGGATCACGTACAGATCTAGCAACAAATCAGCCCATTTTAAATGAAGGGATCATTACTTCAATTGAAGAAAACATAAAAAGATAGGAAAACGGAGAACAATTTCAAACTGAAAACAACCTTATTCTTGAACTTCCAATAGCTTGCCTAAATTGTTTGCTTTGATTTAACACGATAGCCAACGGAAATAATGACGTCTAGGTTATAATGATCCACCTAATACACTTTACAGTCTTCGGTAGTTGTCGCAATATTTGCGACAACTACCAACTTACCTAGTTCACCTTCGGAAAATACACTGTTTACATATTTATCAATTGCCTTGATGTCTCAACCCAATAAGTAAGCCAACTGCTGCGAATGAGCCAAACAGCTTCTTCTCCAAACATGATGTCTATTTGAGTCTGCCCGTCACTGCTCTGGTATATTTCGATTTGATTCTCCATTCAACGAATTTAAAACTAATGTGTAAAATAAATTTATAAATGCAAGAAGCCTTTGCTAGCCGATATGGACTTGCAAGGATCTGAACCTCAGTGACAAATGGTTATTTACTCTATTCTTTATAAGTGCGACCAATCAGGTACAAAGCTTCCGCTAGTTTAACTGAATATACGAAGACTGAAAGTACGTCAATCCAGACACCCCATTCATGGGCTGGATGCTTGCTTAATGCGAAATCATTGATTTCAATTAGAGCCTCCTTCCATTCTTTCAGAGATTTGTACTCGAAAAAGGATGCAAGAACTTTTTGTGGATCAGATATTTGGTCGGTTGACAATAAGGTGTGAGACATCTTCTGATTTAACTGAAATAAATGCCGATTATCAGATTTGGAATTCATGAACCTGATCCCCAATTCTTCTCCGTTTATAAGATACGCTACATTTATCATAGACTCAAATCTTTCCAGATAATGTAAGACCTCATTAGGGCTACCTTTCTGATAAAACTGGTCTTCAGATGTAGCTTTAAGTACTTCATAGAAATTGGCCTTGAAGCTAGCCAATGAAGAAGCGTCAAAGAAATCGTGAATAACCTGGAAAGGATCGTGTATCCTTTCTCGGTACCAAATTGAATGCTTTTTTAATTTTTTGTGCTTTTTCCTCAGTTTACTATTTTCATTCTGTCCAAAGAGGGGCGGATCATCGGTAGCGCTTTCATCGGAATCTTTATCTGGCGACGAACTTCGGATACGTCCACCGCAGCTATTTTTTTCTGAAGGTAGGTTTAGAATCTCTTCTGATTCAGTTTGCTGCAATAAGAAGACTGCCTCTATAAAAGGTATAAGATTTTCAAAAAAATATAGCTGCTCCCCGGCAGAGGCATTGATGTGAGGCGTTTCGGTAGAAACAGAATTAGCCAACATTTGCCAAAGGTAAAATCTGCAATCGGCCAGGCTGTGCAAGCTGCAAAATTGATTAATGAACTCCGATGGATTATCGATTTCCTTCGGAGACATCCAAAGCGGCCGGGAGTCCGCATCATCTTCTGAAATGAATCTCATAACGTTTTCATTTACGATAAAACATTCCTGAAATTCGGTCGAAGACAATTTCTAAAAAATTCCGGAATTGGGATTTTTAGCCCGAAACGACTATTTTAGAACTTTGAAACCAATCTATTAGCACTACATTTACGGCATGAGCTCATCATCTGATATGACCAAAAACATACACCAAGGCAGAAACGTGAAGCGTTTCCGGGAAATGCTGGGAATTAAGCAAGAAGGTCTTGCGTATGAATTGGGTGAAGAATGGACTCAAAAAAGAGTTTCGTTGCTTGAACAAAAAGAAACCATAGAACAAGATATTTTAGATCAGGTTGCTAAGATATTGCAGGTCCCAGCAGATGCTATTAAGAATTTTAACGAAGAAACTGCTATCAGTATCATTTCTAATACTTATAACGACCAATCTGCTTCTGTTCAATATAATTTCAATCCAATCGATAAATGGGTTGGAGCACTTGAAGAAAATAAAAACCTCTATGAGCGTCTTCTCAAATCAGAGCAAGAAAAAAACGAACTTCTTCAAAGGTTATTAGATAGCCAAATCAAGAAGATATAACTAGCCGGGAATTTTGTCAAAGTTGCATATTTATATAGACACTGTTCTTTGTTCGCGATTTGCAAACAAAGAACAGTGTCTATATTTGTATCATGAGAGCACACAATGGAATGCGTCCTTTGGATGTGGTTATTTTACTTAAAATCATCAGTCTCGGTGATGCTGCCTGGCAGTATCGGGATCTGTCAGCCAAGCTATATATCAGTGTTTCGGAGGTTTCAGAATCACTCAGTCGAAGTCATATAGCAGGGCTTATTGATGAAAGCAAAAAGAACATACGCATGAATGGCCTGATGGAATTCATAGAATTTGGCATTTCCTACGTATTCCCGGTAGTGCCGGGGCAGATTGTTACAGGTATACCCACTGCATATTCACATCCATTCTACAAAAGTCAGTTTTCAGGCTCTGTGGATTATGTTTGGAAAAGTGAAGAAGGATCTATGAGAGGTCTATCTATCGAACCATTACACAAGGGCGTTCCGCAGGCTGTATTGGAGGATGAGGTACTTTATAAGCTACTATCGAGCGTAGATATTCTGAGAGTAGGAAGGTCAAGGGAGAAAAAAATGGCCTTGGAGCAACTGAAAATGATAATTCTTAAGACATAAGTTAGAAAGGAATTGTAGAAAGTGAGTTTCTTTTCAGAAACCATCTCAATCAACTACAATTTAAACTTCTCACAATTATTGTTTCGTTTATTTCGTTTAGTATCTTTAAGTAAAAAAAGAAATTAAGATGGAAACAATATTAAGAAAGCCATCACGCCGAGAACAAAAAATGGCAGGTGAATCACTATTTAACTTTTCTGCCGCAGTAGCTAGCCGCAAGTCGGATATGGTACATATTCAGATAGAAGAAAACAGTGAAATTTTTACTATTCCTCTCAGGGCACTAAAGTTTCTTTCTCAGATTTTATCAAGTATGGCAGAAGGGAAAACAATTTCTCTGATACCATCTGACTCTGAATTAACTACTCAGCAGGCGGCGGACATGCTTAATGTGTCCAGACCGCATGTAGTGAAGCTGCTTGAAACAGGTGTAATCCCTTTCAAAAAGGTTGGTACACATAGAAGAATTCCATTAGAACCATTGCTAGCGTATGAAACCGAGCAAAAGCGAGTAAGAAAAACCAGCCTGGAGTTTTTAGCTCAACAGGCACAGGACTTAAACATGGGTTACGAATGATTTCTTCCTCCCGGTTTGTTGCCATACTAGATGCTTGTGTTTTGTATCCGGCGCCAATCAGAGATTTGTTACTCAACTTAGCTGACGTTGGTTTGTTTATTCCAAAGTGGACAGATCAAATCCACGATGAGTGGACAAGAAATCTTCTATTAAATAGGCCTGAGCTATCAAAGGATCAGTTACAAAAGACAGTGGATGCAATGTCCCGGGCATTCCCTGACGCAAATGTTTCGGGTTATACTACGTTAATCAAAGCCATAAATCTACCCGATCCCGATGACAGGCATATTCTGGCAGCTGCTGTACGCTGTAAAGCTGACGTGATTGTTACTGCAAACCTCAAAGATTTTCCGAAAAAATATCTTGATCAGTTTGGAATCGAAGTGCAACATCCTGATGAGTTTATTACCAATGTGATCGGCTTGAATCCAGAAATAGCGCTCCAAGCTTTTAAAAACCAAGTATCCTATTTGAGGAACCCTCCACTCACCGCTTTACAGGTACTTGAAAACTTCAGGAAAGTTGGACTTGAAAACGCAGCCGACACGTTAATGGAATTGCTAAGAAAAAAAGTCTAACTACTATACAATCCCCACTTACGCCTCGTTTCTTCCAGAAGTGCGTACATCCAATTTCTGAAAGATAAACATGGTCAAAAGTTAACTTTTCCTACCAAACACGAACTTTCATAAACTTTTGCCGCCCAACTGGTCGCTTTAGATCCATAAAGGGCTTTATTGAGCAGCAAAAGTCCTAATTAGTCCTTTTTGAGCTTTTTGAGGAAATTTTGAGCATTTTTAGTCTCTTGTTGCTTTTGCTTCAAAAGAGCCTCTGCATCTTTCAGAACCATTTCGTGAGCCTCTCGTTTAATGGTTTCCTGCTCGGCAAGCTCTGGGTTCTTGTAATAGATACTGTCAGTCCAGGCAACAACTTCCGGATTGACCTGCCGTATCATCCGCAATCTTACATCACTACTTTGCAACCGGTTGTTTTCACGCATGCTTGTGAAAGCAATGCCGACACTAATTGCAGAGACAATCAGTAAAATAGCTGCTAAAATAATAAAACCCCTGGATTGCAGGTCAAAATGATGATGGTGCTTAACCCTGGATTGCTGCGGAAAGGTTTTAATGCTATTATGTAAATTACTTATCTGAGAGACCAGGACTTCCGTCGGTGGCTGCTCTTTCAAATACATATTGACCTCAGTGATCAAATTTCCCATTCTGTCACCCAAATGGTCTTTCTGGTTTTTGCTGTTTTTTTCCGCCGCTGAAATTTTCTTAACCAGCTCCGTGAGTACTTCTTCAATTACATCGAGTTGTTCTTCTATCTTATTCATAACGATTGTCCTTTAGATTTTTTTCTTCTTTTTTTTCGTCGTCTGAGCTCATACGGGTCTGTTTGAGAATGTGACTCGACAGGGCTCAACAACTCTTTTAGCAAATTATTTTCGAAATCATCGGTTCTGGAAGTAGCCGGGCGATCCAGTATTTTCATCGGGCTGACCGGCTTCTGCACCAGTTGCAAAGGGGTTTGTTCTACAATCAGCCCTTTTTGATTCTGCTGAATTTTCTCATTCAGTTTTCCGTAGCTCAGGCTTCTGTCGATTTTTGATCCTTTGATCTTTACATCGCCCTTTCCGAAACTGATTCCTTGTATTTCGTTGGTGCCGGATTTGTACTTAAATGCCAGGCTGATTCCCTGCGCTCTCAACGCGGTTTCCAGTTGGTGCCAATTTTGCGCGGCTGCGCTAGCGGCGGTGACGGCATCGTAAAGTTCGTATTTGACCTTATCCGCACCTGTGAGCTGCAAACGATTGACTTGGCTTTTGTCTTTGCCCAGGTAATAGCCGTATTTCAGAGTCATCTCTTTACAGATCTTCTGGTTCCTTTCTTTTTGAAACCTGTCAGAGATTGTTTTGCCTTCATTGCTCACACGGTTATAGATCAGATGCACGTGCGGGTGATTTTTGTCCCGATGCTCCACCAGCAGGTACTGCGTATCATCGATCTTCATTTTCTGCATGTATTCTTTTGCCCGCTGCATCATAATTTCGCTGGTCAATTTTTCGGTATCGTTTTTACTCCAGCTCAGAGAAACATGGCCAACCGCACGCCGAAGGTCCGGGTTCAATTTCCGCTGCATGTTAAAATCGTCTATTGCAGTTTGAAAATTTTCCATGCGCACCCCTTCGGCATGTATCAACCTGGCTTCCGGCTTTTGGGCTACATACCTGACCACTCCGCCAAAGCTGCTGCCGATTGTTACCTTACCGATCATCGCTTGTTAGTTTTTTGAGTACGTCGTCAATTTCTGAAAGGAGTTCGCGGCACTTTCTTTGATAGGATAACAATCCATCAACATGAGCCAGATGTGTCATTTGATTAAGGTTGTTGGCCATGCCGGCCAGCATTCTCAAGAGTCCGGCATCTTCGGGTTTGAGCCGGGCAACAACCTTTGCTTTTTTCGCAGCATGCCGAAACCAGACACTGGGTTTCATGCCCGCCTCCTTCGCTTTGGACGCTATCAGGAAACGTTCTGCTTGGGTTAGCCGCACCATGAGCTGACTATCCAGCTTTATTTTCTTGGGCGGTCTGCCACCCTTTGGATTATAAGGTTTCTGGTCCTTCATTTCTGTCTTATCTATCACACATACCAATTATCTGTTTCAAACCTTTTGCGACCAACGGGAGAAAAAGGCAAGTTGCATCCTGCGGAGCTGGATGGGTTTTTGCGAAGCGAAAACACAAACTTGCTCCCTAAAGACACTTATAAGCTGTGCCCTCTGGACTTTTTCAAATCCTGCCGTCGTTTTGGCTTCTTCTCTGCTGATTGTTGTTCTAATAAATACTCATTGAGATCTTTGAAGTTTTGATAAGTGCCGGAAGCATCGACAATGTTCAGCCGCTGTGACTCATATTTTTGCAATGCCTTTCTACCCGCGCTGTCGTGATCCAGATAGAGAAAAACATTGCCATAATTTTTCAGAATATCCATGCTCCGGTCTACGAAACTGACAGAGTTCAAGATAACGAAATCACTACGGATCGGGCTATCTTTTCTGAGTGTATGCAGAGACAAAAAATCCATAAATCCTTCCAGGACGCAAACTGGCCGGTGACTATTTTGAATGTGGGTAATATCCTTGGGAGACGACGAACCTTTGAAGTACTTACTCCGAAGTTCGTACCCACCTGACCTGTTTTTGAAGCCTGCTGCAAAGTAGCTTTTGTCTCCAATCTGATAGTAGACTTCCTGGCAGTAGTGGCTTGCAAGATTGATGTCGACTCCCCTATTTTGCAGGTAGCCTAAAATCCCCATGTTACCGCCGAGCGGTTTGACTTCAGCAATTACGATAGCCGGAGGATTATATTTTTCCAACTGAACGGTGAGGTCTATATGTCTCCTAAAAAAATGATCGGACAAACCTTGCTGTTCAAACATAAAGATATCATTGATCTTTGTAATAAGGTCGCTGACGTCCAAGTTTGGATTTATCTTTTCAGCAAGATCAAATAGTTTTCCTCCTTGCTGTATTCCGTAATCGTACCAGCGGTTCAGTTTTGTATTTACCTTAAAGGACGGTGTCTGCTCAGGCTCTCTGACTGGCGAAATGTACCAATGGTTCTCACCTTTTTTATAACTGGCAATGACTCCGATTTTATTCAGAAAATCCGTGATTGGCATCTGATTTAGTTGTTTGATATTCATTCTTTTATCATTTTGATAAGCAAAGACTATTACAAGCGGACTGGTAGCAGCCGCATTTAAGATGGGATGATGAGAATTACATATAACTATTTGATAACTATTAAAGTTATAGGCTCATCATCACCTCATCAAACACAATTACATTGATGAATTCCCTCATCGCTCTCATCAAACGTCATCATGGATTATGATATATTGATGAGTCTATTATTCGCTGATGACCAAGCATTTACATTCTAATTAATTATCCTCATCAAACTTTTGGCTGATCCATTGTATGGAAATACTATAATATCTCCCCGTTGAGTGGACACTAACCAGATCATTTGCACTATTGTACAAGTAGGTTTGATAATTTAAACTGTTAGCTGCTGGTCGAAGTCCCCAATCATTTTGAAGAACGTTAGAGACCTCTTGCCTTGTCAACCTGGGCATGTTTCGCTTCAAGAGTTCCAACATATCTTTATTGGTAAATTCCAGCTTGTCAATGCCGGCATTCTCAAAGATTTCTCGCAGGATAAAAAGCATTTCTGTTTCCAATCGGTTGCGGTTATTACGGATTACCCGCATGAGCGCTTCGGTTCTTATTTGCCTTTCCGAAAACCACATTCTGGTCAATGGAAGCGGAACTGATAGATTTCGGGACAACAGATAGTACAGAAATGAAGGAATTTCTTTGGTCATCAAATCTAAAAGATGGATATTTTCCAAAGCCAGGACAGGCACTTTCCGGACCCAGTACCGCGTTTCCGCCGGATCAATGACTATGAAATTTTCTTCGTTGTTCGAACAGAGTACAAACTTGCCGAAGAATTCCGTGTCTTTCCTATCTTTTCCTTTTGCTTCTACCTTCGAGTTTCTGGCTGTACTCAGATTTTTAATCTTTTCTGAATCTTCTCTCCGATCCAGCAACACTTCATCAACGGCAACAATTAAAGTGTTCATCCAGTCAGAATTAAACTGAGAACGAAAATCGCTGTTACCATTAAAGGTCATGTTCTTCCCGAAAATCAATTTGAGAAAATTCAGAAAGGTAGTCTTTCCGGTTTTTCGCTCTTTGGAAACCAAACATAGCACAGGCAGTTTTTGTGTAGGTCTTTGATAAAGCAGGCTCAAATAATCCAACCCGATTTCGTACTGTTCACCGAAAATATGTTTGATAAACCCAAGGGTTGCAACCGGTTCGCCTGGCTCGGGTTTAGCTTCAAGCCGATGGTAAAGATTATAAAAGTTACCAACGATCTCTTTATAGTCCAGATGATCCGGAACACAGCAGAAGCCATCATACTTTTTAATTTTCTTGATCTGGCTTGGCAAAAGGTCCTGTCTTAGCATTTAAGCCGACCACGGTATCCATAATTCTGTAAATTCTTTACTGACTGTAGGCTGCATACACTTTTTGTAGTAGCCTGTCTGCACCCGTATATAACTGCCTGGCAGATGTAACGGATAGTTGTTAGCTGACATCATAGATAAATTAAGATTTAACGTAATTTCCCTCTACCAACCCTATCAATAGCCGGGAACTCCTGTCTTAATTCAGCCATGGTTTTCTTTTTTCCAGAACGGATCCAGTCTTCCAACTCAGACTTATAGAAGTAAAGAAGTTTGCCTTTCTTGCTGACTGGAATTTGCTTACGACAAACCTTTCCATACTGAGTTTGTACAGACAGATTAAGAAATTCAGCGGCTTGGGCAATTGTCATCAGCTCGATGACCGGTGGTGCAGCTTGCCGGGATTCCAGAATAAGATCCTGAAGGGTGTCGAGTTTCTGATGAAGCTCGGAAACTGCGCGTGGCAGTTGATCAAATGAATACTGTTCCATAACATTGCGTCTTTTTGTTTGATACTGCAATGTTATGTGGTTACTTTGGTGGGTTACAAGCAGGTAGAAGTTTTACCCTACCTTTACCTACCGATATTTACTGATTTTTTTCCTATTGGAACGTCAATAACGATATGTTAATCCACATTTATGTGTGCTTTCAATCGCTAATGGGTGCCAGGGATGTCTATCTTTTGACAATAGGTCTATTTCCAGTAAAATATAAAACAGTCCCTTTCCATTTAATTCGAATTGTATAAAGAAATCTAAAGTCTCGATATTATGGCCATGCATTTTATTCAGTTTTTGGTTCTCTCTGTCTGCTTAAGAAGGTGTTTGGGAATTGCGAAGAATGGAGATCGTACCATCTTTGCAGTGACGAAACATTAAAGCATTGATTAAACAGTTTACTAGACTGACCGATCTCCAAT
>NZ_JAJUXG010000038.1 GCF_021390535.1 Dyadobacter sp. CY312 | reverse complement strand
CCTTAATGAGCAATGTATAGGTTCCGGCCGGCAAATTGGTATAGGACGCTGTGGGAGTTTTTACATAATTCCAATCCTTTTCAAAACCATCTAATTTATAGGCATATTCGTTTTTCTCGATATTGGTAAAGCTCAGCGCAGCAAAATCAATGGAGAAAATGGATTGATTGTGCCGAAAAGTGATCGCATCGCTTTCTGCCAAACTCTGCTTTAAGATTTCTGTTTGATCACCTATGGTTACAGGTTTGTTAAATAATTTTAGACGCGTAAATACAACGGACGGAGGTTGCCGATTAAAAGGAATATTTTTTGGATTAAAGTAAACAGCTCCGTTGTTGGTTGTAAAATATATATATCCATCTTTGGTTTTCAAGGAACTATTCGTCATCAACCTTGATCCCGGAATCCCGTCGTGAAAAAAGAACTGACGCGCTTTATCTTTAAGAATATTATATTCTATAATGCCAAGTTCGTTGCTGAGCCACAGATTCCCCTGATTGTCATGCTGCATATTCGTTACGTTGTACCCATTGATTGCCTTTGATTGGTTTTTGGGTACAAAAACACTCTTCGCAGAATCATAACGGTACAGGCCATCGTTGGATAAAACCATCCAAATTTGTCCATACGTATCCTCGTGTATACTGTTAACCGTTCTGTTGAAAGAAGACGCCTGCGTTACACTAGCAGTTTGGAAGAATTGCCTGCGATGGTTTGGGCTGATTTTGGTTACACCAAAGCTAGTTCCAATCCATAGGTTGTTTTTAGAGTCATTAAATAGAAAGCTAATATACTTCTGGATAGACCCCGTTTTCGTTCGTGTGAGTATGTTGTACGGACGAAACATGCCTATCTCTCGATCAAAAATATATAATCCATTGAATGCAGTCCCTACAAGCAGTCGCGTTTTGTCTTCACCTATTACTGTAATCTGGTCTTCGGTACTGGATGGAATGTGGGGTAATACGTATCGCCCTTGTTCCACCAGTTTACCTGCTACAACCTTATAATTCACTATTACATTGCGCCAAAGCCCAATCCAAAGTGTGCCAGAGCGGTCAAAATAGGATCTGGTGGCATAACCAGCCAACATGGAAACCCGTACCAGTGAACGATTGGTTTTAGCCAAATGATACCAGGTGTTTTGCATGCCACCCAAACGGTCTCGGTCATAGGACTGGAACCATAGGTTATTACTGGGGTCTAGCAATATTTGTTCGACATTGGTCTCTCCGTTTTTGAGCGAAATAGGAACGAAAAAATTATTTCTCTTGGTCATATGGTGTAAACCATCGGCTAACGTCCCTATCCATAGATTGCCCTCAGAATCCAGATAGATGCTTAGAAGTCCGGAGATGCGTAATTTTTTTTTGAGAAGATTATCAGAGATACCATTCTCCAATTTATCTTCAATAACATTATAGCTCAAGACACCACGACTTGTGCGTAATAACAGATTGCCATCGCGTGACGGAATGATTTGCATCACAGACAGAACGTCTGATTTTTCTTCATTGGTTTCCTCTAGATTTCTAAATGAGTGGAACTTCTTAAGTTTTCGGTCAAATCGCCCCAGCCCCTTCCATCGCGAACCAATCCACATGTTACCTGCTTTATCTCCATATATGGTTAGAACGGATTTATTCTCTGGGTCAGCTTCAAAGGGAAAGGACATATATTCCGTTTTTTTCTTTCGAGTATCAATGGCCATCAGTGCATGCGAGGCGGATACCCAAATAATACCTTCAGGGTCCTTATACATGGCCGTAATATTTTTCTTTTTTTCTTTTGGATTATCCGTATATAGGTACCGTTCAATGGTTACCTTATTACCACTAGTACGTACCCGGTTTACACCATTGCTTGTTCCTACCCATAAATCGCCCTCGTCATCCTCCATTAGACAGATGATCATGTTGTCGCTCAGACTGTTTGCATTTGAGCTGTCTTTTAAAAATCGGTCGAATGAATCCGTGACGGGATCATATAGGTTTAATCCCCAATTGGTGCCAAACCATAGTCTTCCCTTGTCGTCACTATGGCAAGCTCTGATGAAGTCAGAAGAAATACTCCGAGGATTATTCGGGTCGTTTTTATAGTTTTTAAATTCTCTGGTATCGTAACTACTCAATCCTTTCCAGGATCCAAACCACATCAATCCGCTTTTACCTTGAACCATGGAGTAAATGGATGGGTCGACCAATCCGTCTTTGATTGTTAAGCTGCTCCCCACTAACTCTTGGGAGTGAACTTGCATAGAGGCAAATAGTTGTAATAGGAAGAGCAATAAGGTAAATCTGTTTATGAAGTTCTTAGTCGACATAACTATTTAGATAGAGGTAATTTGTTGCAGATCACCGGTTTTATATAAATAACTTTGACAATTCGTACGAGGTTTAATAGATAATATTACGAAAGAATTGTAGGGACATAAAAATAGCCGCTCGGTTTTTAAGCTTGTAGCTGTGAAACGAAAAAGCCCGAGCGACCTGCAACAAATTTAAAGTTCTTACCAGTCCGAACAAAGCGAAATATGAATCTTTGTTTTCTGTTTTTGACGATTTGGTATCGGATCGGCCAAAAAAATTACACGTTGAAAGGAGTAAGTAGGTTGGCAAAATTCTACTGGGAATCCTGAAACCGAACAACATAAATAACTGACTTTCAGTTATTTAAATAAAAAAAATGGATTAGTGGTCAATCTGCCACGAAATCTACTGGTCAAGCCATCCGAATTCTCTAGCATAGTATCATTATATTCTATAAAATATAGAAAAAGTTTTTCCAATCAAGTTCAAACTTACTAAATGAAAGTTGAAATAACTCAACGGTTATCCTGAAAGTCAGGTAGCATTGTAATTAACTACTGTTCGCTCCTTGGAGTGTCAATCTCAGCACAACCTACAATTCTGCCCCCACGTAATTCGAAACTAAGGAAATCCCCCCCCCTCATTTCAGCCGATCCTCCCCCCCCTGCTAATGAAAAACAAGTGAATTTTGCAAAACAAAATAGAATCCAAATCAAAAAAATATGTATGCTTCACTCTAAAAAAATACTGATTCTTGAAAAACAAGAAATTATTTTAGCTGGTCTATCTTCATTTTTTCACGATAAAATCGAACAAATTGAAATCTACAATGCTGCGAATTTAGAAGCTGCTGGAAGCTGTATGGAAGATAACAAGATTGATGTCCTGCTATGGAGTTTGTATAGTTCAGATATCGATAATTTTCCACGAAATATCGAAAAAAACACTTCAATTATTTTATTTTACGATGACTTCGAAGCCGCCATTCGGGTTACAAAATTAAGCAAACAGATAAGAGGGCTGGTATCGAAGGCGGCAAAACCCTCAGAATTAGTTGAGTGCATTCAAGCCATGTTTTGCAACACCTCTTATTATTGTAAAGCCACTTTACATGATGCATTAAATTTTCACCTAGTTGCCGGGGGAACCTCTCAAAAGCGAATCAACAACGCTCCTGGTCGAAGAACTGTGTCCACCCTATCCAAAAAGCAACAGCAGGTCTATGACCTGCTTGTCCAAGGGAAAAGTACCAGTACTATCGCTGCCATATTGGGTCTAAAGTCAACTACTATTAGCACCGTAAAATCTACCATATTTAGAAAAATGAATGTCTCTAATGTCATCGAACTTTTAGGATAAACATGCATGTCAAAAGCTCCACTTCATTCTTTCAATTTCCTGATTATAATATGTTTTCCAGATACAAAAGGCAGTTTTTATGGTTTTGGATATCGACTACTACCACTTTATCAGCTTATTCACAAAATGCCAGTCCACCTGTAATGGGATGGAGCAGTTGGAATAGTTTCCATGTTGATATTAGTGAGCAGCTGATTAAGGAACAGGCAGATGCCATGGTATCAACTGGTATGGGTAAGGTGGGTTATCAGTTCATCAACGTCGACGACGGATATCTGGGTGGACGTGATTCTTCAGGTAACCTGTTCTTAAATGCCGAAAAATTCCCCTCTGGAATGCGGTCACTTACTGACTATATCCATAATAAGGGACTTAAAGCAGGTATTTACACCGATGCGGGCAAAAATACTTGCGGATCAATCTACGATAATGATATTCATGGCATTGGCGTCGGGCTCTATGGCAATATAAACCGTGACTTAGATCTATTTTTCCGGCAATGGAATTTCAATTTTATCAAAGTTGACTGGTGTGGAGGAAAGGTTCAGAAACTGAACCCTGAAACGGAATATAGTAGGATCATTGATGCTGTAAGGTCCATCGACAGCACGATTACTTTCAACCTATGCATGTGGCAGTTTCCGGGCACCTGGGCCATCAAAAGGGCAGATTCATGGCGTATATCTGAGGATATCAGAGAAAATTTTCAAAGCGTTCTCAAGATCATTGATTTGAACCGTGACCTGGCTCAGTACGCATCACCGGGTCATTACAATGATATGGATATGCTACAGGTAGGAAGAGGTATGTCTTACGACGAGGATAGAAGTCATTTTTCTATGTGGTGTATGATGAACTCTCCGTTGATGGCAGGGAACGATTTAAGATACATCTCTAAGGAAACAATCTCCATACTAACAAATGAGGAGTTAATTGCTTTAAATCAGGATAAAGGTTTCAAGCAAGCTACCCGTGTTTTGTCACAGGGATCTGTCGAAGTATGGTTGAAGCCATTAGGCGGTCAGGGTAGTAGTTCCAAAGCCATAGCAATTTTCAACCGAGGCGAAAAGCAGGCTTTGTTCAAGTTAAATCCTATCAAAGTTGGCATTAGTAAAAAAAGCAACCTGAGGGATCTGTGGGAACATAGAGATTTGGGCACAGTGGCTCAAAATAAGCAATTTACGTTGCCAAAGCATGGCATTATTGTTCTGAGAGTAGATTAGAACTCCCTGCTGCACCTCAATTTAAAAAGTTAAGTCAACCAATAAACTCAAAAAGAAACAAATATGAAAAAAGCAAACATCGTTTTTGTACACGGTCTTTGGGCCGACGGCTCGGGCTGGAATTCACTTATTCCAACCCTTTTAAAAGAAGGCCACGAAGTAATTTCGGTGCAAAACCCATTAACAACTTTGGAGGATGATGTAGCGGCTACACAAAAAGCACTGGCAAGGTTGGAGGGCCCTACAGTATTAGTGGGCCACTCCTGGGGTGGAGCGGTAATTACAGCGGCTGGTAACGACCCAAAAGTAAAAACGCTGGTGTATGTCGCAGCATTGGCTCCTGACGAAGGAGAGAGCTTGGGGGAACTATCTGAAAAATATCCGGCGGAGGCCTCCAAACACCTGCAAATTGCAAATGACCTGATATGGATGGGCTTGGAAGGTATGCAGAAACATTTTGCTGGTGACCTACCGGAAGAAGATACATTACTGATGTATGCCACACAAGGTCCTGCATCTTTGGCTCTATTTGGTGCGCAGGTAACAACACCCGCATGGAAACAAAAGCCAAGCTGGTACATAGTTGCAAAAAATGACCATACCATTAATCCAGATCTGGAACGCCTTTTTGCTGATAGAATGGGGGCTAACATAACAGAATTGGACAGCAGCCACGTACCTATGCTTTCCCAACCTGAAGCTGTATTGAAAATAATCAGAGAAGCAGCCTCTGCGGTGTAATCGTTTTCTCCATTGTGCATTGATAGATCCGAGGTTAAGTTTCGAGGCAATTTTTAATTGAATCTCATAGTAAAAAAAGTCACTTTGCTCCGCACTTGGTTTGAACAATTAGTGCTATTTAAACTTAGATAGATAGATAATCATAAATTCAAACAAACAACTAATGAAAATTTTTTTTACACTACTTATTGTTACATACGTGTTTACGCAGGCAAAAGCCCAAACGTATAAAAACTTATTGACAGAGAACTTTGGCACTGGTACAAACGCGATTAGTCAAAATCCCGCAGGTAATATTAACCCCGGTACTAGTGATTATACAGCCAGGCTAACAGCTGGTCTTAATGATGGTGAATATTCTGTTGCTAAAACCTCAGGTAGGCCAGCTAATGATTGGCAAAGTGGCGGCGATCATACAACTGGGTTGGAATATATGATGGTAATTAATGCCAATCCAGCCAAAACAGGAGAGGCTACTGGTTCTTATTATTTGTTTAGTACTTCAAATTTAGATATACCGGGTGCTAGTTATAGATTAAGTTTTTGGGCAGCGAATTTACTTTTGCGAAGAAATGCTTATGCAGTTGTAAATGGAGCTTATATTGGGGTAGCTGTACGCAATACGCCCGATGCAAATGGAACTAAATATAATAGCGGTATTGATACTTGGATTCTTCCCAGAACTCAAAATTTAGCTGATGAGGTAACGCTTCCTTGGGAGCAACATTCTGTTAGTTTCACATTACCTACAAGCTATAACTCCTCAGCGTTGTACTTTAATTTTTTTAATAGTGCTCCGGCAGGAACTTCTGATAGAGGTAACGACCTTGCTTTGGATGATATAATTATTGAGATGCAGGCCGTAAGCATGGCGGGCCGTATTTTTAACGATGTGAATGCAAACGGTACCCAGGACTCAGGTGAAAGCGGTGTAAGTGGCGCAGGAAATTCATTATTTGTATATCTGACGGATAATATCGGAAAAATTATTGCAAGGGCACCAGTTGATGCCAGTGGGAATTACAACTTTGGACTTGAAGTTCCTTACGCAACAGGACAGATTGGCTTAAAAGCGACTGTTTCTACCTCAGATTTGGCTATTGGTGCAACCGGTCCCGCCGCCGCAACATACCCGGGATCATATTTTGCAGCTACCGAAAATACCAATGGAGCATTGGGGGCTGTTGATGGCCTAATCGATGGACAATTTACATTTACTTCTACAACAACAAATATTTCGAACCTAAACGTTGGTTTACGACTACGACCTTTTATCGATATCGATCCCCCTGTGGTGAATGACGATGCAGTGTCCGGTGTTACCCCGGGCAGTGTTGCAACGGTAGCTAATATTTTAGCCAACGACAGTGACAATGGAGGCACACTGTTGGTAAGCGATATCGACCTGGAGTTCGGCACACCCTCGTTTTCCGTTCCGAATGAGGGTACCTGGACGCTTTACCCCGATGGCACTGTAACTTTTGCACCACAGTCAGGTTTTACCACAGACCCAACACCAATCCGGTATACTGTAACCGACGCAGTTGGTAACACCAGCAACTATGCCACCATTACTGTAGATTATGCAACCCCTTCAACCATCAGCGGAAGTGTACTTAACGACAATAACGGACAAACAGACGGGCTTGTAAATGGCACGGGCGTAAGCGGTGTAACCGTAACGCTGTATGCGGCAGATGGTACCACCGTGCTGGCCACCACAACCACCGACGGAACAGGTGCTTACAGTTTCCCGAATATCATTCCAAGTAATTATGTTGTAAAAGTTACAGACCCAAGTGGTTTTAGCAGCGTAAGTTCTTCGGATGGTAGCCCAGCCGATCGCAGCACCAATGTTTCTGTAAGTGGAACGACTGATGCAACTGGTGTAAGTTTCGGTATCAACCAGGCACCAACGGCAGAGCCAATTACCAATGATTTGCCAACGCAACCATTTTCGGGTGATGTTATAGCTTTGGATGGAACAACCTCCCCAATCTTAAGTGGAATTGACCCAGAAGACCAACCTGGTGGTGGTGTGCTTACCGGCAAGATGGTTCAGATTACTTCATTACCTAGCAATGGGCAACTGCTGTACCAAGGTAACCCGATCGAGTTCGGAGCAGATGGACTGAACCCTCCTTCGCCAACAAACCCCTACACCATTCCGAGCTTGCAGGCATCAGACCTGGCGGTGGAACTAACGGGTACTGGTTATAATTCTATTTCGTTCGACTACACTTACGTAGATGCAGTCGGCCTGGTAAGTGAGCCTGCACCCTATACCATTAATTGGGCGCAGCCACTACCTGTAACACTGACCAGCTTCACCGCTAAAAAAGGAGAAGGACTGACAACCATACTGAACTGGACAACCACGGCAGAAACAAACAGCGAAAAATTTGAAATACAGCATAGTACAGACGCGAAAGTATGGAACGTAATTGAAACCACTACTGCAAAAGGAGAAAGCAGTGAATTGACCAGATACCACTATGCACACACTACTCCATTATCTGGAGAAAACCTGTATCGCTTGAAAATGGTTGACCGCGACGGGACATTTGCTTACAGCAAGATTGAAAGCGTGAGTTTTATCATTGCGTCATTGTATCCTAACCCAGCCACCGATAAAATCAATATCAGTGGAGTGGTAAGCGGCGAGGTAAGCAAGGTTACCCTGTTAGGCTTGGATGGTAAAACAGTGTATACTTCCAACAAGCTGGTAGAAGGAGTAATAGATGTTAAAAACCTCAAAACGGGCACTTACATACTGTCAATTACCTTGAAAAATGGAACAAGCCGACATGCAAAAATTGTGATTGTCAGATAAGAGAATTTGCGTGAATTGATGCAATGAGAGTGTCTCAAATAAATATTGAGACACTCTCATTATTATACACATATATTAATAATACTGATGTCTATTACTAGGCAATTTGCGATAAAAATCACATAGAAGTCAGATCAAAAATTATTCCGCCTTCGAATATTTCCATCGGTATATACAGAAAAGAAGTTTAGATAAGATTATTAAATAAAGACCAACCAAATGAATGTCTTAATTGCTGATGACCATTTTCTTGTGCAGAAAGGCCTTGAAGTAATTGTTGGTGAAGTGTTGGGTTCACACTGCTCAATTTCATTTGCAAGTGACGGAACACAAGCAATCAATAAACTTTTAGACCTTCGTTATGACATACTGATAATGGATCTACTCATGCCTAATACCGACGGTTTAGAGTTGGTGTCAAGATCATTGAAAATAACACCTGATCTTAAGATACTAGTAGTAACAATAAACCAGGAAAACATATTTGCTCCTCGCTATCTGGGTGCTGGAGTTCATGGTTTTGTCAACAAAAAACAGTCCGACGAAGTATTAAAGGAGGCCATCCTTAAAATCAGTAAAGGTAAGCGTTTCATTAGTGAGGAACTTGCCGAAACATTCGCCAACTCTCATACTAAAAAAGCCGTCAACAATCCCTTTGACAGTCTATCCACGCGGGAATTTGAGGTTACCAATTTACTATTAAAAGGATTGGGAGCAATTGAAATAGCCAACGCCCTTTCAATAAACACCTCGACCGCCAGCTCTTACCGAGCACGGGTCTTTGCAAAACTTAATATTAAAAATTTCATGGAACTCGTTAGGCTATCGCGTCAATTTGATATTTTGGATGATGCACACGAATAAGAGCTTCAAATCTCATATTCATGGGTCGAGTAGGCAAGGGCATTTCAGCCCGAGCCTCTCACAGAACCGTACGTGACAGTCTCCTGTCATACGGCTCTTATTATCCTGAGGTGCTACTTCGTTGTATTCGCCAGTGAACAAAAAGGTTAGGCATTGATTTCTTTACCTTCCCCACCCATCTCAAAGACATTTGTATACTGCCATGTAGCTTTTTGTATTTCTTACGTGCCCACCTTGCGATCCGGATGTCAACCAATGATAAGACTTGATCAAGTTTGCTCTTACGATATTTACCGTAATAGTTTATCCAACCTCGTAGCGTCGGATTTAATTCCTCTGCTATTGATGCAAGATCACTCTGACTTTGTTGCAATTGCTTGCTCTCCCGAACCTTCTCTAAGATATGCTTTTGGGATTTCTTGCTAATTGCAGGTGTGAAGCTCAGGAAGCTCATACCAGTTTTACTCCGGCATAATCTTGGCTGAAAGCCGTACCCTAAAAAATCGAATGTTTTGACCTCGTAATCCCCTTTTCGTTTGCCGTCCTTGCAGTACACAACCTTTGTTTTCTCAGGATGTAACTCAAGACCGCATTCTTTTACTCGTTGACTTAAAGAATTCATTAGGCTCTTGGCCTCTGCTTCCGTGCGGCAATGGATTACCGCATCGTCCGCATACCGCTCGAATGGACAGTTGGGATAGTTCAACGTAAGCCATTTATCCATACAGTAATGTAAGAATAAAATCGCCAATAAGGGACTGACAACAGCTCCGTGAGGTGTCCCCTTTTCACTCGTATGCAGACTCCCGTCCTTTTGCTGCACTGGGGCTGACAGCCATCGTTTTATATACAACAGGTGCCACTTTACAGAAGTGTGTCGTTCTAGAGCCTTCAACAACAGGTCATGCGGTATATTGTTGAAAAATCCTTTGATATCCAGATCAACTACCCAATTGTATTGCCAGCAGCGGCTGCGACATTTACCTACTGCATCTACCGCCGATTTTCCCGGACGATAGCCATAAGAATCCTCATGGAACAGTTTATCCAGATCGGTTTCTAATGCTTGCTTTACAACTGTCTGTGCGATCAGATACCGTCGGTATACCCAAAGGACGCATGCCGCTATCTTTCTTCGGAATCTCTACTAAAAGAACAGGTGGAGGCATATAGCTTCCTGAACACATTCTCGCCCATAGCTTGTATAGGTTGTTTTTCAAGTCTTTATCAAACTCTTTTAAACTTACCTCGTCAACTCCAGCGCTCCCACGGTTGGCCTTTACCCGTTTATAAGCTAGCCACACCGCTTCTTTCGAAATACTAAATGCTCTTGTTTTCATTGATTGGTTTCTCCTAAAAAAAATCAGTTTCCCCCTCAATGAAAACTGGATAATTGCCCTTCTTCCCTCTACCGTCATTACAACAGCTTCAACGGTACTATAAGGACATCCGCCCCTTGAACCCACTTTGGTACGTTTGGCCTTATGGGGTCTCCACTTGCGCCGTTTCCCTTAACATTGGGAACGAAGGTTCTCACGTTCCATACAACCGCCTGAACTATGCTCATGCCATCTCTACGCCGGATGCCGCAACAACAGTAACCACACACCCTTGTTACTCTTCCCTGTTTAGCACCAAAATCAGGTTCTGACATCATCTCATTTGTTTTCGACGCTTCTTAAATGGTTCATTTGCATTCATCTTCATAGTTCGTTCCTAACTCCTTTGCAGCAGCCTTTTGACCGTAACGTTCAATACCATGGCTTTTGACCAGAGCACCTTACGGCAGATTGAAACCCCTGTGTGGACAGTGGTTCCGAAGGGCCTTCCTTCATCGGTTGTACAGCATCCTTTCCAGGTTCGTGACACACGGCGCATTTCAATTCTACGCAGCCTGCATTAATATGCTTGAGACGCAATTCCAGCGATTACTTTCCTTTATAACCCTGAGATTTAACATGGCTTGCGCACCAGCAGGTGTCCAGCGCTGATCGCTACGCTTCATTCTGGTTTGAATCACGGTTCTATGCGCTGCTTCCATTGGGCCACTTCCAATCATAAGTCCTTGACCGCAAAATAGTTTATAATCCATCCTCGCCATATTATTTTTAAAATACTCTACAAGGCTTCTTCTTCTCTTCTTAGCATCGTTGGATAGGTTTCTCAGTTTCAATATGTTGTCAAGAACATTCTTGGCTGACCCTTCAAATAGTTCTCCTTCTTGATCTTTTACCCAATTTCTGCGTCTGGTAGTGTCCGAAAAATTTATCTTCGCAAAATCGGCTAGGTGCTCTACAGCGTGAAAATAATCTAGGATATGTATGGCGTCAGGAAATCTGCCAGTCAGGTAGTTATGTATCCATTGGGCTCCATCTGTAATAAATACCAATCGATTTCCGTAGTCTTTGTATGTCCCCCGGCTTGCCTCAAACTTTGGAATAAAATCGGTATTAGACCCTAAATGTCCACTATAGGTAGACTCGCCAAGTTTATAACGTATTTTACCCTGCTCTTTTATACCATTTTCTGACCTGCAGTCCTCTCTGAAAACACGACCGAGTTTAATCTCTTGCCATCCTCGATCCATTTGAATCATGCTCCCGTCGATCGAAGCATATACCCGTTCATCGTTGTTCAACTTTGGATGTTCAACCTCAATCATCACATCAGAAGCAACTGCATTACCTAGATAATCAGTTACTCTATATACTTGACTATCAGATATATTAATGCCAAGAAAGGAGTTTAATAAATCATTTGATTTTGAGTAGACATCGCTCACGCCAGCTAAAACCATCAAATTTTGAAGGTATGGGCTTATAAAAAAACCATTGCATTTCGCTTCAAAACGGTGATTTTTCGAAAGTTCTATTTTTCCGAAGCGGGTTTGACAACTGTTTTTTTTCGTTTATCCTTAGAAAGAGGCTTATCCAAACTGGCTTGCATTACTTGGCTACCAGCTCTGTCCAAACCTTTACGAACCCTTCTTCAAACGCGTAAAAGGTCTCCCTTGACTGTAAATCAGCCAGTCTGTCGTATTGTTCATTAGCTAAGGAAAGAAATTCTTCGCGCGTCATGTCAGTAAAAATCAATTATTTTTACTTAAAAGCGAACATAAACCAGTTAATACTTTAGGATGTAAACCTTTTTTTATTAGTCCTTCAACAAAACGAAGTTTTGAAATGCACCCATATTCATGTTGATTACAGCGGTTGCTACAATATGGTCTAAAACTCATTAAATAATACCATCTCTCATTTTCCTCTCCCGATTGGATAGATCTGTCCATATCGGACCATTTGAAATTCCGGATAGTATTTGATCAACTTTTATACCACGGTAACATTGAGCTCACCCATATACAATACCTCCCACTATAATGAGTCCACTTTGTTATATGGGATATTGACTAAAAACCGACTCCCCATTCCCACATTGCTCTCGATTATTAATGATCCGTGTATGTGCCGTAGCATCTCCATGACAAGAAAACTACCCGTTCTCTGCATCGATACTCCCGCCGCAGGGTCCAGAAATGCCTCTATTTGTGCTTCAGTCATACCCTGTCCTGTATCCGACACCCTAATCACAACCAAATCTTCAACGACCTCACAATTTATAGTTATTGTGCCCCCAATGGTATATTTATTGGCATTATCAATCAGATTACGCAAAATAAACGCTAGTATTTGATAATCTGTATTACAATGTACCGTTGATTGTCCTATGCATAATCTACTACCATTCAGACTGGTGATATTCTCATAAAGACCTGCCAACTCGTCGAATAACCTTTGTATAGGGAAACAGGATGAATTGAATCCAAATTCCTCATGCTGCAGCCGGACCCACAAAAAAAAATCTTCTGTAAAGTCTTTGATCCCTCCTACTCCTCTTGACAGTTCCGACAACTTCAGAGACATCGTATCCTCATCGAAAGAAAGATGATTTTCTAACAGATTGTCACTTAGAGTGGTAACAAAACGAATTGGAGATCTCAGGTCGTGAAGTACCATAGTCATCAACTTATCCTTCATCTGATTACTCTTTAACAATGTCAATTCGGATTGCCCCAATTCTTCAATTGCTGCATTTAATTCCAAAGTTCTGACCAGGACCTGCTGTTCAATAATAAGTGACAACTTTTTTCTGCATTTGATTCTAAAATAGATTATAACCCCAGCCAGTAAAACAATACCAACTACACCACCCCAAAACCATGCACAATGATCACCCAACCATGACTGTGCAACAATCGGCATAACCAACCAGTTTTTACTCTCAAACCGGTTGATGTTCTCATTTCTAATGATGGAATCATTTCCCCTGAAATTCGAGCCTAAGGGAATTACCCTGTTCAAATTTATAGGCATATCCTTCTTGTTTAAACCCTTTTCAACTACTTGCTCCTATGCTATTTGGGATTCCCCGAACAGGTATTCTAATTAGTTGCATGATTGCCCAGCCTATTTAATCCTTTACTAAGGAGATGTGCCAGAGCAAGTACACCATGGTGAATAAGCTTGCCAGAATCAATAATCCATGTATTTGTCTGTTATATCCAGAACCTCGCTCATCTGTCGCTAATGACAGATAACTATACATAGCCACAGATTATATTAACCTTCCTCATTTAAGAGGTTTGCTTGCATTCTTCAAGATTACCGCAACTACCATGAAGTATTTGTTCTATAAATCAAAACAATTTACTATTACAAATTAAGCTCTCTAAATAAATAGCTCAATGTCCCTCAGTAACGGCCCCAAAACAGTCCTATTTTAATAATTTATTAGGTTACTTCCTAGAAATACAATTTAGTCTTTAAAACATCAAAATAGGATACTTCAAAAAAACGTGTAGTAATATACATATACAAAAAAGTAGCGTCACTTCTATTTGACTGTAACATTTTTAATAATATATTTACCACTAAATAACTCAACGATTAACGAAATAAATATTGATTTCATTTTAGTAACATTGATGCTTAATGCCACTAAAATGGATCCGTTTAAGATTCGATTTAAATCTGTATTTAGATGAACATGGATATTTAATATGCTTAAAATATCAATACTCGACAAACATGCTATTTTTAGAACGGGACTTTCTATTGTATTACAAAATGAATATCCAGATTCCATCATCACCCAGTCCAACACGCTGACCTATACCCATTCCCAGGACCACGAACTCATTATTTTTGGTGTCAATAATATCAATGATATATTAGAATTAAATACAAAAATCGAAGATGTAATTAAAAAAGTGCCAGTGATTGTTATTTTAGAATCAATATTCAAAGGCCCTCAAATCGCTGATCTTCTAAATTTTAGAGCGAACGGATACCTCACCAAAACTTTATCGATCCATGAATTAATCTCCTGCATTTCAGTAGCTCTGAAAGGTGGAGCATACACAAATCGAGAAATTTTACTTTCTCTTGAGAAAACCTCCGTGCCGTCAAAACATCGTATACCTCCTACAGAGTCGTAACCCCAATCTCGTCAAATAATGGTCAGCATATCTGCGAAAGAGCTTAGAAATGTATCCCTCCATCCACAACAATTACTTGTCCAGTAACATACGAAGCCATGTTAGAGGCAAGGAAACAACAGACATTGGCAACATCCTCTGGAGAACCCAGTCGTTTTAAGGCTGTGGCTTGTCTATATTTTTCAGTAAGCTCGGGACTTACACGGCTGGTCATATCTGTTTTAATAAAACCGGGAGCTACAGCATTGACATTGACATTACGACCATGTAACTCCTGCGCTATTGATTTAGTAAATCCGATAATTCCCGCCTTGGCCGTTGCATAATTGGACTGTCCCAGATTGCCGTTGATCCCAACAATGGATGTTATATTAATTATTTTCCCCCCCTTGTTCCGCATTACAGATTTCACAACCACCCTGGTTACGTTAAACACAGATTTAACATTGGTATTCATCACCCTATCCCATTGTTTCTCGGACATCCTGGGCAACAAATTATCATCTGAAACCCCAGCATTATTAATGAGAATGTCAATGGCACCAAAATCGTCCATTACTTCTTTAACCAGCTTTTCGCTTTGAATAAAGCTGGATGCGTCCGATTCATAGGCCTTGCATTGAACTCCATAAGTGTTCTTCACCAAATCACATAAAGAACTCGCCTCATCCTGACTATTCAGATAAGTAAATGCAACATGAGCTCCCTTACTTGCAAATAAAAGAACGATTGCTTTCCCTATTCCCCTAGAACCGCCTGTTATTAACAATACCTGATTTGCGAACAGATCCATTTATTTTTCAATGTTTATTTTTTTAGTTTCGTTGACATTAGTGCCACTAATTTATATTAATTTTAATCACCATCATCGTACAAAATAATCGCATGACCAACAATATCCTTAAAGGGAAACGAGGAATTATTTCAGGCGCCCTTGACAAGAATTCCATTGGCTGGCGAATAGCCATCAAGGCCATGGAAGAAGGCGCAACATTCACACTCACCAACGCCGCCATGGCCTTACGACTGGGCGATATAAGAGAGTTAAGCAAAATAACCGGTGCCAAAATAATCCAAGCAAATGCGACGGTGGTCGAAGAAATCGAGAACGTATATACCCAATCGATGGATGAATTAGGCGGTAAAATTGATTTCGTTCTCCATTCCATCGGAATGTCTGTAAATGTTCGCAAAGGAAAATCCTATGGCGACCTCAATTATGACTGGTACCAGAAAGGCATTGATATTTCTGCCTTATCCCTACACAAATTTTTACAGGTGGCTGAAAAAATGGATGCACTCAATGAATGGGGTTCCGTTGTGGCGCTTTCCTATATTGCAGCCCAGCGCGCTTTTCCCTTTTATGGAGATATGTCCGATTCCAAAGCCATGCTCGAAAGCATTGCCCGTAATTATGGATACCGCTATGGAAGACTTAAGAAAGTAAGAGTGAATACCGTTTCTCAATCGCCCACCAGAACTCTGGCGGCCAGTGGAATAGAGGGCTTCGACACCTTTTATGAGTTTGCTAATAAAATGAGTCCACTCGGCAATGCTTCTGCCGACGATTGCGCCAAGTTTGTGGTGACCCTATTTTCCGACTATACCCGAATGATCACGATGCAGAACATATATCACGACGGAGGATATTCTGCCACCGGCATTTCCGAGGATCTGGCGGATTTCTTAAAGTAAGCCACAAAAGAAAGTCCGGCTTCCCAGCCGGACTTCTTTATGCATGTATAGTGTGGATCTCTTATTTGTTAACCAATATTTTGTTAACAACAACTTCTCCGTTATTACGAGTCAATTTCAACACATAAAGACCTGAATTGAAATTGCGAACACTGATGGTATTCTCAGGTTTTGAACCTGAAGAATATACATTACGACCCATTTTATCTAAAATAGAGACTGACTTCACTGTCGACCAATCTGATAAATTAATTTTCAGGTAGTCAGATGTTGGATTAGGACCAAATGATACAGCTTCTTCTGCCAGATTCTCGAAAGTAACGCTTTTAACGCTACTTCTTGTAGAGGTGCCATCCAGATCCACCATATTCAGGCGGAAGTAGTTTTTCCCATTGGTTTTGCCACCATATGAGAAAGTGTAATTATGTACCGCCTTTCCATCATTGTGTGACTGCACTTTTCCAACGGCTTCCCAATCTTTGGCATTTAAGCTGTGCTGCACCTCGAAATAGTCGCTATTGGTCTCCTCCGTTGTTTTCCAACTCAACGTTGCTGCTTTGTTTCCTTCCTTCGTTACGTTGAACGATGCTAGGGTTACTGGAAGAGTGGCAGGACTATTACTCCATTCTCCGCCAGTCCCAGCTAAATTATCTAGAACGCGCATTCCAATCCGTGCCGCATCTCCTACATTACCCGACCCATCAGATGTAACCGTGTAGCTCACTATGAATTCCGTACCGATGGGATAGTTGGTAAGAAAATCATTAGCCTCCATCCCATTCCCACCAGCAACTGGGGTAAACACAACAGGCACTCCTGTGCTAGGATTCATTGTAATATTCGCCTGAGTAATTGACAAACCGAAATCAGGTGCTTGCACGTTAACCTCAAATTGAGCTCCCAATCCCCCTTCACCATTACCGTTACCATCTAGTTTGAACACGAAAGTTCCTGTAGTCGACCCTCCAATAGGAACGTTTAGCGGAGACGGTGCGACAGACACAAGAGAATATTGAGCATCGACCTTCAAAAAACCAGTCGCTCCTAAAAACAACGCTGTAACAAAAAATATTTTTTTCATCTTAATTATTTTAAAATTTTAGATCACTAGCGACTCTATGGCTTGAAAACTGCTACCGAGCCTCTATTATTAAACACTGTTCCATCCCCACCTGCGTTTCCAGTGGCATTGCCAAGAGTAAATGCTAACACCCCTCCACCAGGTAGAGTACTGGTCGGAGGTGTTATAACAATCGGAATTGACACACCACCCGGAGCCGGAATAATATTTGTAGTAGTCAATGTGTTACCTGTCAAAGTCCAACCACTAGGTGCACCAGAACCTAAGGCAACATTCCATCCACCTGGAACCACAAATGTTCCACTAATATTGCCCGTGGACGCGACTGTTCCACCATTTGAGACAAGCAAAGTACCAGCCTTAGCGATCCCTGGTTCAAATGATGTGGATGACGCAACATTTAAGGCTACCCCAATATTAGGTAGTTTACCATCCACTGCACCCATATAGTTATTACTTATCGCAATGCTAGGATAGCCTGCTGCGTAATCCCATGAATCTGTTGTACCTCTACCGTTACCACTCGTATTCGTGTTGCGTAATCGGAAATAATATGCTGCTCCTGGTTTTGCATTTTTAGTAGCCACCAATCTATATTCTACTTCTAATCCGCCAGACGATATTCCGGTAAGAGTTCCCGACCCACCTGGATCACCATAACCAACCGTGCTATTTTTGGACAAACCAACACCACCTCTTCTGGTAAAATTGGAAGTAAGATTTTCATGCCTTGCTGGTAATACGGCATTGGCTCCAGTTTCGGCCTCTTGATTGTAAAGTAGATTAGTTGAACTAACGCTGTTATAAACGCGATCTTTCAATGCACCTACACCGCTATCATTATAACCTGCATCAACGGCAAATGCCTTAGTCGAAGTCTGTGGATTTTCACTCGACACCTGAATCCATGATCCCGCTGTTGAGGAGTTATTATTTACAATTATACCATTGGCATCAATCGTAACATTGGAATTAGACTGAGGTTCCTCACGATACTCCAATACCAGGCGATCACCCGCTTCAAAGGTATAATTACCCTCTGCAAACGTTAACATTCTAAGCCTGTATGCTCCGGGCATAGAAATGACAGGAGCCACATTTACAGGTTTCAGCCAAGAGGCATTACTTTTACTTGTAATACTTCCTTCATCAATGCTCCATCGCCAATGATTTGCAATGGTTCGGCCTGATGCAAATGCCTCTTGGAGCAAAAAAAACAGGGTAAACAGTAAAACTAGTTTTTTCATGAAACTGTGTGTTTGGTTTTTAATTAATTTAAAAAGACTGCTTTTTATTCGCCTCATTCCTAAAAACCAATTCATTGGAAATGTCTTATGGAAATAGGATTTAAAAGCAGGTTACATTGAAGGTGCAAAGTTGTATCTCCAATCTGTTTTTTAAAAGCCGATCTTCGCTACATTTATGTAGCTATTAAGCCTCAACTTTCTCGCAGGAAATTCTGTTTTCTTCGGATTCAATTACAAAAAGACTCATCATTGTGGAAATTGCATTAAATCCACAACGCAATAAAAGATATGAATCAGGAGAAACGGCCACCAAAAAAGACAGATGCCAGCAAAAGAAAGAAGGCAAACACCATAAACAACTTTGGGTTTCTTATCCCAAAAGAAGCATAATCACTGGGGGTAACATGAACCAGCGAAACAAAACCCTCGGATCTCCGCTCCATTTTTTCAATTTTGCCGGAGGCTTTAATTAATCCAACAAATCCCGAATTATTATTGACAATTACATCGCGGCGGGTTTCTACTGCCCGAAGTCTGGCGTGGTAGTAGTGCTGTTTAGCCAAATAAGTATTAGCAAACCAACCATCGTTACCCGGATTAACCAAAAACTGAGCTCCGAGCTTTACCGATTTGTTAGAAAGCCTTGGAATCGTAGATTCATTACAGAGTAATACACCCGCATTTCCAACCGGAGTTGCCAACGGCAAGTCCGACTCTCCTTCTTTTACCTGAAAACCATGGTCATTGTAAAAAGGCAAAACCAATCCCATAAATGGCTTTTCCAGAAAACTTAACGCCAGCCGCTTATCGTACCTGCCGCCCAACTGATATTCAGGCAATAAACAGTAGATTGAATTGTAATAGGTTCTGCCGTTGTAATCGGTGTTCATTCCGACCAAATTCGTAATTCCTTTGGGAGAAGTAATTCTGCTCAACTCGATCATGAACGGATCGTCCGGTTGAAAATTCCATGGGATAACCGTTTCCGACCACACAATTAATTTAGCATTCTTATTAATCGCCTCATTAGTCAACTTGAACAGTTGTTTTACCAAAGCATTCCCATTCATATCATTCCATTTAAATTCAGGATCCACGTTTTCAGCTATAATCGCTGCCGAAAAACTTTTTTCTCTTATAACTGATCCTTCATAGAATTTTAATATTGAAACACCCCAGGCATAATACAGACCCAAAGTCAACACCGGTAGATAAAGTAATTTCCAGGTTCTGTAATAAATGATGTGTGCAAGCACTCCGTTTATAAATATTACAAAAAATGAAATGACTAATGGACCGAAAACAGATGCTGGCTGTATTGCGTAAAAATCAGAAGCAACAGTGATATAACTCACGTAGAGAATCAAAGCAAAACTATCCGCCACATAAATCATAAATCCGTCAAACATCACAAAAATACAGCCAAGAATAACTGCATTCACGAAGTTCCATGGTGAATATACGTTATAGAAATGTTTTCGCTTCAGGGTAGCATATAGCCATCCTATTGTACCCAGATACAACGCTAAAAAACAAGAAAGCAATGCAACAATACCAACACTTAATAGCATACCACTTCCTGTGAACCGGTCTCCAGCCGCAAGCATCCAGCCAAAGTTAATTATCCCCGCACCTGCTCCGGCTATGACAGCGCGACGGAAACATTGCCGTGGAGTGGCATCTACGAAAGCGATGAAAGAGATGGTGTAAGTGAGCCAACCCAATATTATGCCATTCATCTGAAAGGCCAGACTGGCAGGTACAATACCGACTAATGCAACCCAATCCCACTTGGTCATTGCCGGCAATTTCAATTTCCCCATCTTTCTAAAATTACACACGAATTAACATCTCCGAATCCCAGACTTATTTTAGCAGCAATTCGAAGCGTTCTCTCAATCGCAGTCTGAGGTATTGAATCTGGCGAAATTAGTTTTTCCACATCGGGGTGCACGTCTTCTGAATTAATGGAGGGGTGTATAAATCCGTGATACAACTGCAGAATTGTTCCCACTGTTTCAATCGCCCCGGACGCACTCAGGCAGTGACCAATCATTGATTTGGTAGCATTGATATATGGAAAGCTTTTCTCAGGTAAATTCAATGCAGTGCTCCATCCCTGAATTTCGCGAATGTCGCCGATAGTTGATGACAGGTGACCACTGATAAAATCGATTTCCTCAGGCCTTACATTGGTAACTCTAAGGGTATCTTGAATGCACTTTACAATTCCCTTCTGATTGCCGAGCGTCATCGATCCATCTCCCCTTTGCCCGCCGGAATTAATTTGTCCACCTAATACCTCAGCATAAATTCGTGCTCCTCTTTCCTTTGCAGAGCTCAAACTCTCCACAATAAACGCCCCAGCTCCAGAACTAGGAACAAAACCCGTAGCATTCTTGCTCATCGGGCATGACGCTTTTTCCGGCGTAGCATTAAATCCCTGAGCAGTGGCAAACATGGAATCAAAAGGTGCCCATACATAGGGTGAATCACTTTCTGAACTTCCTACAATCATCCTTTCAGCCAACCCCATTTTTATACGATTTGCCGCCATGATTAGCGCCTCAGTACCTGTATTACATGCAGAAGCATTACTGGTCGTTTGATTCCCCAGTCCAAGGAGATAACCAATGTAGGCACTGACCCCACTATTTAATACCTGTAAAAAATTACAGCCATCACCTCCATGAACACCCACACTTTCAAGAATTTCTATTCCATAGCTAGTTGCTTCAACACCATTACTTCCGGTTCCAAAAATACATCCTGTGTGATCATCAGGATTGCACCTATCCGGCTCCGGCAATCCAGCATCCCTCCAAGCCTCAACCGATGCCATGATTCCATATAAAATCCCGGTACTTTTTAAGTTTGCCAGCCGGTATTTTTCGCGGAATTCAGTATTATCCGTTTCAGAAATGGGAGGTACGCCGGCAACCTGACAGCGAAACTTTAATTTTTCTAGTTCTGAAATAAAAGAAATACCAGACTTTCCAGTCTTAATAGCTATATGAAAATCATGGAGACCAATAGCATTTGGTGCTACGACGCCCATACCGGTAATAACAATACGATCATTTAGTAACATCTGGGATCCTTTAACTATTTTGCCATTTTTTTAATATTATACATGAATGAACTCCACCAAAACCAAAGCTCCCTTTGGCTATATATTTAAGATTGGCCTCATCAATAGTATTGGATGGAACTTTGCCAGATCCGATCAACGGCTTTATGGCCGAATGTAGGTCAACAGCATTAAGGGATGGATGGACAAATTTATGATGCAATTGCAAAATGGATGCAATCACTTCCAGGCTTCCGGCTGCTGCAAAACAATTTCCTAACATGGATTTGGGTGCATTAATGAGCGGGAAGTCCTCCCCTTGTCTTCCTAATTCCTTTACCCATGCCTTTACTTCGGCCAGATCATGATCAGGCAACCCCGTCAGATGGCCAGAAATAAGATCTATTTCTGATGCATCAATCCCAGCTGCCGCTATTGCCTGCCCTATACAATTTCTCATACCACGTTCATTCATATCGAAAAGCAATCCTTCAGTACCTGCCCCTGAGCTAACAGAAACTCCTACAATTTCAGCGTAGATCGTTGCATTACGCGCCAATGCCGAACTCAGACTTTCCAATACCACGGCACCCGCTCCGGCTCCCGGAACGAATCCATTTGCATATTGACTTAATGGCTGGCACGCTTTATCTGGATTCTGATAGAAATCCTCCCTTTGCAGAATAGACTCTTTCCCCTTTATGACCGAATGAATGGAATCCACAGTTGTCATGGCATCCTCTCCTGCCCAAATATGATAGTTGCTTCCTTCGGAACTCCCTGCGAGCATCCGTTCCGCCAGACCACATTTAATCCTGTAATAAGATTCAATAATACTCTCCAAACCTGTGTTGCCTGAAGAAGAATTTGTGGTAACCTGGTTGCCTAGACCTATAATACCTCCCAGATAAGCACTGATCCCGCTATTCATTGCCTGCTGTGCAGCCCTGCCTCCAATTCTTTTTACCTCGCCCTTTTTGGTGAGGCGAATGGCCTGTTCAATCGCCTCCAAACCATTGGAATTTGACCCAAAAAAACACCCAGATTGCCAGTCCGGTTCATCAGCATCATGCGGAAGAATGGGCAATCCCGAATCGCCCCACGCCTCAACACCAGCCATGCATCCATATAGGATGCCCATACTTCTTAGCTTTACCAAACTAAACCGATTAGTAAAACTTTCTATTTCCGTTTCGTCAAGTTGCGGTTGACCTCCAAGTAAACATAAAAACTCATGTTTTATCAAATCAGGACAATACCTTATTCCCGATTTCCCCTTTCGAAGTCCCTCTGTGAATTCCCCTATACTGTTTCCGGTAGGAGCAATAGCTCCCAGTCCGGTAATTACCACCCGACTTTCCATTCTGTAACATTTATTACAAATCCAGAGATGACCCCAGTACTGATTACGTCGTCACCAGGTGTCTTAACTGTTACCCTGGTCTTTAACTTGTTCAGTTTAAAAAATACCTTTTCAGCTTCCACAATAATCTGCTCCCCTGGCAAAACGACTCTTTTAAATGTCATGTCTGTAGAGGTAAGAAAGAATCGGTTAGACAATATACTTGGATCTATATCGGGAGGTAAATCCGAATGATCAATAGAAGATATCGCGCCGATCGCAGGTATGGCTTGAAGCTGATTTCCAAACAAGTCATTATGAACATTTGATAATTCAATATGACCGTTGCCTAATAAGTACATACCAAAAGCCAATAATCCAATTTGAACAGCTGATTCGGTTAAAATGGCACCTGGTGTTACGGGATAACCAGGAAAATGTCCTTTATAAAAAAACTCTTCCTCTTTAAATCGGTATGAACCGATAATAGAGTAATCATTTGCCGATAGAATTGCATCTACGTACTTATAAGAATTTTTAATTGGAAAGTATTTTACAATGTCTTCGGTAGAAATCCCCATGTGCCATCAAAGGTTTATTTTATTACTATTACTTTATACCGAGGTCAACCAGCTTCAATTTCTTCTCAATCAAATCGTACATATCTCCAAACGACTTAAACGCTTTGAGCTCTTCATCTTCGATTACAATGTTAAATTCATCTTCAATATCAACTACAATTTCAACCACATCTAGTGAATCGATATTCAGATTTTTTATAAAATTTATATCTGTGTCATTCGAGATGTTCTCTATTCCATTAAGTAACTCAGGCCTGTCCGTATATTTTGAAATAATCTTCTTCAATTTTTTGATCAACAACTCATCAAATCTTTGATTGGCCTTCAGGTCGGAGATAACTTTCCCTTTTTCGGAAACAACTTTTCTTCCACCCTCCGGCGATTTTTCATTAAGCACATTCTTTCCCATAATAATAATTTTGTGTTACGGATTAAATTTTTAGACGCATCCGTTTTGATACTTTAAAATTTGATCTGACATCTGATTCCACACCATATCCTTTAATCTGGATACGTCTTTCTTCGTATATCCCTTCACATCGATTTTTCTCATAATAACTGTTCGAGAAACCCCGGGAGACAATTTTAAAAAACCCAAAGGGCTCATACGATCCAAATTGTCCAGAAATAGGACCGGTTGAATCGGCACCCCATTGTCAATGGCCATTTTAAATGCCCCACTATAAAATGAAGATAATGAGTCCGAACTCTCGTTAAACGTCCCTTCCGGAAATATAAAGATGGATAAACCCTGTGCGAGTGCCTCACTTATAGCTATCACACTTGCTGCCTTATCCATCGGATTATCCCTATTCACAGACACAACAGCTTGGCCATAGAAGTGTCCTAATAACGGCAATTCGGCAATATCATGTCTTGCCAAAACCCTCGTAGGTCTATCTATGAGGCGTACCAAAGAAACAACATCCAGATAAGATCTATGGTTAGCAACAAAAATACATGGCTCCCTGACTAGCTCAGGTTGAAGTGATATTTTTTTATACCTTATACCAACTAAGACGAACCATACTGAACTCCAGTACTTACAAGCGACAAATATTACGTTACCCTTTACAGGTTGGGAAAATAATGTTGATGCTAAAATTAAAGGGGAAACCAATACCATTAAAATTAAATACAACAGAATTGCGTAAAAATTATACAATACCTGAAAGAGTCGCTTCACTGTTTTGTAATATCTGAGGTAACAACTTTACTTTAACATCCACCAGATACAAAACTAAGAAAGTTGGCATCATCGTTAAAAGACTTATTCAGCTACTTACTCGTAGCTTCGTAGCTACAAACAAGGAGAGCTACAACTTCAATACCTCCTTTAGCTCTATGCTGTTTTTCACCTTGGTTTCCCGATAGATGTTATTTTTAAATGTACTAATCGTAGAAGTTTTAAGATTGAGACTCCGTGCAATTTCCGAAGACCGCATGCCCATGCTCAAATATGATGCTACGGTATATTCTCGGTCTGTCAATTGTTGTTTCTTAGGCTTGACAATTGCTTTCGCGGTATTAAGTCTCACTAGGTAATTAAGTAACAACTCCTCAATATGTCGATCCATATAACGCTTCCCCCTCTAACACTTTTCTAACACATACCATCAAATTATCTTTCTCACTTAGATTCATTACATACCCTCTAGCTCCGAATCTCAGGCATTCAACAATAGCCACTACCTCTATGGCTCTACCATAAAGTATTACTGGCGTGTCTGGATTAAGCCGATTACACAGCTTTACACGGGATATAAAACTTTCAGTTGGATGATCTGATATATCCAGAATAATTATATCAAATACATCACTTTTGTTAGCTAGATCAAACTTCATTTAAGTTAGTAGCTGCATAAATTTTCAAATCAACAACCTCACAATTTAGCAGCAATTCAATTCCAAAACTCGAAATAGGATATTTTTCGATCAGTCCACTTGCTACCTTGTACAAAGTATTGTTTAATTGGAATTCATACTCCATTATTCTACTAAAACATATTCGAAATAAGCTTTGCCCAACGTGTTTCAATTCCACCCAACCTGCATCGATCACAGAGTCACGCAGTCCCACCTATTAATTTCTGTGATAATCAATTAGGATTAAAAAGTTCCAGATTGCAAAAAAATAGAACGAGGATGAATGACTTTTATCGATTTTTCCCTTAGCTTTCCATTTTGATCGTTGAATTCACCTATTAAACCAGTCTAGTATCTCTGATTTTTTCTCACGGGAGAATGAGATAAGTTCATTTGTTGTTAAATGAATATGCCCCCCATCTTTGGTTATCACCTGGTCAACAAATGTTATGTTTACGAGGTGAGATTTATGAATACGGATAAATCCGAACCCTTCCAGTTGTTTTTCGAAATATTTTAAAGTCCGAGAGGCTAGTAGACTTTTTTCCCGATTCTGGATATAAAAACGAGAGTAGTTCTCCTCTCCATGAACATGGATAATCTGATTGATTGGAATCAGGTCAATAGTGTCAATGTTGTGAATCGATATCTTACTTTGTTGCCTCAACAAGATTTCGCCGAAAGTCGGTTTCGCAGAGGGATACCAGTAACTATGTAGCTGTTTCCAAGCTATAAATTTGTTTATGGTATCTAATAGTTTCTGCTTTTTAATAGGTTTAAGAGTGTGTTTGGGAATTAAGTTTCGCTTACAGAGTTTATTCGTTGTAACATCAACTGAATATTGGCCAAAAATAGCCAGGAAACGGAAGATGATACGGTATATTCATAATCTTTCACGATTCTGCGAAAGAAATTGGTCCACGCGAATGTCCTTTCGACAACCCATCTCTTTGCGACTGGTATGAATCCACTTGCAGATTCTGGCTTTGATGCTTTCTCAAAATCGATACCATTTTTTCTGATTTCATCAGCGAAAACTCCGTTATATGCTTGGTCCCCGTAAATTTTGACCAGACGTTCATCTTGGCAAATTAGATCAGCCATGAAAGCTAGGGATGAAGGACCGTCGCCTTGATTTGCGGCATGAATATGCGCAAACCAGATCCTGCCTTCGCTGTCAACGAGCACTTGCCTTTTCCGTCC